>NZ_JAGEVL010000012.1 GCF_017583065.1 Staphylococcus shinii
CCATCGGCGCTAAAGAGCTTAACTTCTGTGTTCGGCATGGGAACAGGTGTGACCTCTTTGCCATTGTCACCAGACAAAATAACTTACTTTATTAATAATACATTCTTTGTTAATTAATTGCAATAGTCAATTTTACACTATCTTCAAAAAATCTTTAAACAACATTTACTTAAGTTGTTTCTTTATGTATTCATTCGTTTTTGACGACTTTTACATAATACTATGTTTTTTCTTTTGAGTCAATAGTTTTTCAAACTTTTTCTCAAAAGCTTTGTTATAGCATTTTCTATGTCATGTCTCGCTCACTTGCTTAACTCGACTTGAATAATCTTACCACATGAAAACAGTATTTACCATACCTTTTATAGTATATTTTTATATTTTTATAGCATAATTATGCATAATTGTATCTTATTACTTAATTTATTTATTAAAAGTGCCTCTAAAACATACTTCCTTTTTTCATCATAAGTTATCCACTTCTTCCTTAAATAAAAAACGAATATCATAACATGTCTTTGTGACAACATGATATTCGTTCTATTATAAGTTAGGATATTTAAGTATACAATCCCTTATATTATTTTTGTCTCATATACGGGAATAGTAATACGTCACGTATTGATGCTGAGTCAGTAAGTAACATTACTAATCTATCAATACCTATACCTAAACCGCCAGTCGGTGGCATACCGTATTCTAATGCTTCGATAAAGTCTTCATCCATTTCATGAGCTTCATCGTTCCCTTGTTCTTTTTCTACTAATTGAGCTTCAAATCTTGTTCTTTGATCAATAGGGTCATTCAACTCAGTAAATGCATTACCATGCTCTCTACCTACAATGAATAATTCAAAGCGGTCTGTAAACCTAGGATCTTCAGGATTTTTCTTAGCTAATGGAGAAATCTCTATTGGGTGCCCATAAACAAATGTAGGTTGAATTAATGTTTCTTCAACTTTTTGTTCAAAGAATTCATTTAAGATATGACCGTATTTCATATTACTTGTGATTTCTACACCATGTTCTTTAGCGGCTGTTTTAGCTTCATCATCACTTTGGATGTTGAAGAAATCTACACCTGTCGCTTCTTTAACGGCGTCAGCCATATGGATTCGTTTCCAGTTAGATGCTAAATCAATTGTTTCTTCACCATATGATACTTTAGCAGTGCCTAATACTTTTTCTGAAATATGTCTAATCATGTTTTCAGTAATATCCATGATATCGTGATAGTCAGCGTACGCTTCATATAATTCAATCATTGTAAATTCTGGGTTATGTCTTGTAGACACACCTTCATTTCTAAACACGCGACCAATTTCATATACTTTTTCTAGGCCGCCAACGATAAGACGTTTCAAATGTAATTCAATTGCAATTCTCATATATAATGTGGCATCTAATGCATTATGGTGTGTAACAAATGGACGTGCTGCAGCGCCACCTGCTATTTGATGCATCATTGGTGTTTCTACCTCTAAGAATCCTTGAGAATTTAAATAGTTACGCATCTCTTGTAAGATTTTACTGCGGTTAATAAATGTCTTAGTACTATCTTGGTTTGTAATTAAATCAAGATAACGTTGACGATAACGTTGTTCGATATCTTGTAAACCATGGAACTTATCTGGTAATGGGCGTAATGCTTTTGTTAAAAGCGTGAACGATTTTGCTTTAACTGAAAGTTCTCCTGTGTTCGTTTTAAACATAACACCTTTAACACCAACTATGTCCCCTAAATCCGAAGAATTCCAAATTTCAAATTGGTCGTCACCTACTTGATCTTTTCTGACATAAATCTGTATTTGGCCACTTAAATCTTGTACATGAGCAAAGCCTGCTTTACCTTTACCACGTTTAGTCATTAAACGCCCTGCTATACTTACATGACTTTCTTCTTCTTTTTCTTGTAATTCTTCTTTAGAAAATTGATTCCAATCTTCGTGTAATGGGCTAGCCATTGAACTACGATCGAATTTTTGTCCAAATGGGTCAATTCCTAAATCGTATAATTCTTGTAATTTTTGACGGCGAACCTGCATTTGGTCGTTCATTTCTTCTGACATAACTTTCTCTCCTTTATGCTTTTCAATCTTTATACTTTTTCACTGAATCGTCTGTCATCACTATATTACCAATTTTTTCATTAGAATGCGGTTCAATAAAATCAGATGCTATATCATTTAATGGAATCAGAACAAATGAACGTTCTAACATTCTTGGATGTGGAACAATCAAATCTTCTTTTTCAATAATTTGATTTCCATACAATAAAATATCTACATCTAAAGTTCTTGGCCCCCAACGTACATCTCTAACGCGATGCAATTGTTGTTCTGTTTCCATACATGCCTTTAACAAATCTTTTGGCTTCAATAATGTATGAATTTCAATACATTGATTTAAAAATTGTGGTTGATCAACGTAACCTACTGGCTCTGTTTCATATATTGGCGAAACTTTCGTGACTTCAATACCATTTTTGTTATTTAAAATGCGCACTGCTTCATCAAGTTGCGTCTCTCTTTCTCCAACATTACTACCTAATCCTAAATACGCATATGTCATTAGTGATTCTCCCTCACTATTTCAACACCTACTCCATTATAATGTCCAGGTATAGGTGGATTTTCTTTAGTGATTCTGACTTTCGTTTCCACTACACGATTATAGTGTGAATTTATACGTTTTGCAATACGTTCAGCCAGATGCTCTAATAAATTTACTGGTTCACCTTCCATAATCGCTTTCACTTCTTCAAATACTTCTCCATAATGTACAGTATCTGTAACTTTATCAGTTTTACCTGCTGTACTAAGATCAACTTTCATCGTGACATCAACAATAAATATTTGTCCAATCTCATTTTCGGCTGGTAACGCGCCATGATAACTATAAAATCTCATACCATTAAGAAATATTGCGTCGCGCATTATCATTCTCCTTTAAATAATCCATACTTTGTGCTATCCGAGCGTTTAATGCAACGTTATGTACTCTTACGCCCTTAATACCTTTAGTAATACCATATGCTGTTGTACCAGCAGTTGCTTCATCTCGTTCAGTTGGAGTTGTGTCTACACCAATCATTTCCTTAATAAATCTTTTTCTGCTTGTTGCTAACAGCACGGGGTATCCAGTTGCTACGAGTTCATCTAATCGAGACATAACTTCCTTTTCCTCGTCTCTTGTTTTGGCAAAACCAATACCTGGATCAATCCACACTTTATGTTGTGGTATCCTCGCCATTTCAGCTTTATTTGCTTGTTTTAAAAGATACAACAACATCTCATCGACAACTGATTCTTCTCTATGCCCGTCTCCGTTGTGCATTAACACAATTTCACCTTCATATTTCGCAACAATTTCAAATATACGCGGATCATGGTGGCCAGCCCATTGGTCATTAATCATCGTAACACCTAATTTCATGGCCGCTTCTGCTACTTCACTTCTGTATGTATCAACTGATAATTGAATACCTAAACGAGTCAAAGCTTCTACCACAGGTACGACACGATCAAGTTCTTCTTCAACGCTCACTTCTTCATAACCTGGTCTCGTAGATACGCCACCAATATCTATGATATCAACGCCCTCTTCTATCATTTTCTCTGCGCGTTCAACAGCCTTTTCAACTGAATTATATTTTCCTCCGTCAGAGAATGAGTCCGGTGTAATGTTTAATATTCCCATAATTTTTGTATGCGTCATAATCATTTTGCTTCCTTTCACCTCTAAAATGATTTTCCTATCAATTTATTATCATATTTCTATAATAACGTTATTTTTTATTTTTTTCAGTAACAAGTACTTGAATGAATTGCAAATTTTAATGAATCAAAACAAGTCTGCATTTGAAATGATTTATTAAATCTAGTCATAACATTAAAAAACCGGCACACATAATTATGTGACCGGTTAGCAATATACTTCAATGATTAATCGTCAAATGCGAATAATGGTGTTGATAAGTAACGTTCACCATTACTTGGTAATACAGTGACAACTGTTTTACCTGCACCTAGGTTTTTAGCCTTTTCAATGGCTGCATGAATCGCTGCACCTGAAGAAATACCACATAAGATTCCTTCTTCTTTAGCAACTTTACGTGCCATTTCCATAGCTGTTTCATTGCCTACTTGAATAATTTCATCATAGATATTTTCATCTAAAGTATCAGGAATAAATCCTGCACCTAAACCTTGTAGTTTATGAGGACCAGGTTCGCCACCACTTAATACTGGAGAGTCTTCTGGTTCGATTGCTACAAGATTGATATCTGGATACTTCTCTTTTAACACTTTACCTGCACCACTTAATGTACCACCTGTACCGACGCCAGCTAAGAATGAATCAATTGTCTTACCTTCAAATTGTTCAACCAATTCTGGCCCAGTTGTTAATTCGTGTACACGAGGGTTAGCTGGGTTTTCGAATTGTTGTGGTTCAAAGTAACCAAATTCTTCTTTCAATTCTTTTGCTTTTTTAATTGCGCCTTTCATAGCTTCTGAACCAGGAGTTAATACTAGTTCTGCGCCGTATGCTTTTAATAAGTTACGACGTTCTTGGCTCATTGTTTCAGGCATTGTAAATACGGCTTTATAACCTTTAGCTGCACAAACAAACGCTAAGCCGATACCAGTGTTTCCGCTCGTTGGTTCAACAATTGTATCACCAGGCTTAATTTTGCCTTCTTTTTCAGCTTCTTCAATCATTGCTAGTGCAATACGATCTTTTACAGAACCGCCTGGATTTTGATATTCAAGTTTTACGTAAACGTCTGCAGCACCTTCCTCTACAACGTTATTTAATTTAACTACAGGTGTATTTCCAATCACTTGTACGATATTGTCTACTGGTTTATTTGACATAAGTATTGCTCCTTTTCGTTAAAAAGTTTCAAACCCTACTTTTTCTCTCGGATATAATTTAATTTTATCAGATTTTTCTGTAAATACAACAATAAAACCTTATTTATTTAAATTCCAAGACATTACAATATCAATATTAACCTTTTTACTTAATATTTTCTAATAATTCCTGTAGTTCTTCTTCTGAATACTTGTACTTACTTCTACAAAAATGACATTCAGCTTCTGCGCCATGATCCACATCAATCATATTTTGAATTTCTGCCTCTCCTAAACCTTTAATTGCATTTAAGAATTTATCGTGCCCACAATTACATTCAAATTGAGCTGGAAGGTTTTCTAGTATTTGTACATTATCTTCACCAAGAATTTCAAATAAAAGTTCTTCCGGTGATAAACCTCGATCTATTAGTTTAGATACTGGCGTCATATTATTAATAGCATTTTCTAATTTATTAATTGTTTCATCTTCTGCGCCTGGCATTACTTGGATTAAAAATCCGCCTGACGCTTTAATTGAATTATCAGGATTTACGAGTACACCGAGACCTACTGATGAAGGAACTTGTTCACTTTTAGCAAAATAGTATGTGAAATCGTCACCTAACTCGCCTGACACTATTGGACTTGATCCTGAGAAATAATCTTTTAGCCCAACGTCTTTAACTACAGTTAATGAGCCATTTGTTCCAACAGCTCTGCTAACATCTAATTTCCCACTATCATTTAGTGGGAAGTGTGTTTGAGGATTAGTGACATAACCTCTTACATTTCCTTTTGCATCAGCATCAGCGATAATTTTACCTATTGGCCCTTGACCATCTACTGTTACTGTTAACTTTTGTTCGCCTTTCAACATTGCACCCATCATTAATGTTGCTGTCATTGTACGACCAAGCGCAGCTGATGCAGTTGGCCAAGTATAATGTCTTGTCTGTGCTTCTTGAACACTTTCAGTTGTTAAAGCGCTGTATGCACGGATTTGCCCTCCAAAAGCTAAAGCTTTAACTATATAATCATTCGTCATTTTTAAGATTTCTCCTTTAATTTTAATTATTTTTCGTCATATAATTGCTTATTTTGTCAATTTCTCTTCTATTAACGCAACTTATTTTAATATTTCTTGGTGAAAATTACTAACTATTTGTTCGGCTAAATATCTGTCATAAAATAATAATTGCTTAAAGTGCTATTTAAATTATAAATTAAAATTCTATAAATAAAAAACTTCTTTCTGCTATTCATGTTAATAGCAGAAAGAAGTTTTAGTTTAATTTCTTAGTTTCTATTGCTTGGATCGTTAGGATCACTTGGATTGCTTGGTTTATCAATATTTGGTGACTGTTCGTGACCTGTATTTTCTCTGTCTTCATCTTCTTGTTCTTGTTGATCGTTGTTATTTTTTTCTGATTGCTCTTCACGAACTTCATCGTATGATTTACCGTATTTACCTTTTTCAAAATCACTATCTTCGTTTTCAACAACTTTTGCGCCATCGTAATCGACTTCAGGTAATACACCGTCATAGAATAATGAACGTATTTGTTCAGCAACTAATGTTTCTTCTGTTAATAATGATTCAGCAATTAAAATCAGTTGAGATTTGTGTTCTAACAAGATATCTTTACAACGCTCATATTGTTCTTTAATTATACGTTGTACTTCTTTATCAATTTCGTAAGCAATTTGACCTGAATATTCTGGATCACCTTGCATATCTTTACCTAAGAACACTTGTCCATTACTACTACTTGAGAATTGGACCGTACCAAGTTTTTTACTCATACCATACTCAGTAACCATTTGGCGTGCAATTTGCGTTGCACGTTCAAAGTCGTTAGACGCACCAGTCGATACTTCATTAAAGTTAATATCTTCTGAAACACGTCCGCCGAGTAAACCACAAATTTTATCTAGTAATTCTGGTTCAGTCATTAAGAATCGATCTTGTTTTGGTAACATCATTGCGTAACCACCAGCTTGACCACGAGGGACAATGGTAACTTTGTGAACCACTTCAGCTTCATCAAGTACCATACCTATAATCGTGTGACCAGCTTCGTGATGTGCGACAATGTTACGTTCTTTATCAGAAATAACACGAGATTTTTTAGCTGGACCAGCAATAACACGGTCTGTAGCTTCTTCTATATCGCGCATATCGATTTTCTTCTTGCCTTCACGTACAGCAACAAGTGATGCCTCGTTTAGTAAGTTTTCTAAATCTGCACCTGAGAACCCTGGCGTTCTTTGAGACACTGCTTTCAAGTCAACTGTTTCGTCAAGCGGTTTATTTTTAGCATGCACATGTAATATCGCTTCACGACCCTTAACATCTGGACGACCTACTTGAATTTGTCTATCGAAACGACCTGGACGTAATAACGCTGGGTCTAAAATGTCAGGACGGTTAGTAGCTGCTATCATAATGATACCTTCGTTTTCGCCAAATCCATCCATTTCAACTAATAATTGGTTTAACGTTTGCTCACGTTCATCATGGCCACCACCGACACCAGCACCACGTTGACGTCCTACTGCATCAATTTCATCAATAAAAATGATACAAGGCGCATTTTTCTTAGCATTTTCAAATAAATCACGAACACGACTTGCACCGACACCAACAAACATCTCAACGAAGTCAGAACCACTAATTGAGAAGAATGGTGTGCCAGCTTCACCAGCAACCGCACGTGCAAGTAATGTTTTACCTGTACCTGGAGGGCCTACTAATAGGACACCTTTAGGTATTCTAGAGCCCATTTGTTTAAATTGTTTATTGTCTTTTAAGAAATCGACAATTTCGATTAATTCTTGTTTTTCTTCGTCTGCACCAGCTACATCTGAGAAGCGAACACGTTTCTTCTGGCTATCGTACATTTTCGCTTTGGATTTACCAAAGTTCATCATACGACCGCCGCCACCGCCGCCGCCTTGTGCTTGGCTTAGGAAGAAAATAAATAATAACGCAATAATTAATACTGGAATTAATGTTGTTAATATACTTACAAATACGCTTTGTTTCTCTTCTTCTTTAACTGTAAATTTTAATCCATCTTGTTCTTGTGCTGCATTTGTTATTTTTTCAAGCTCTTTATCGTTGTTATATAAAATTGTTGAAGAATAGTCTTCATCATTTTTTGTTTTACCACTTACCATATATACATTTTGCTCAGGCTGTATTTCGAGTGATTTCAAATCACCTTTTTCTAGCTGTTTCACAAATTGGTTATATGTAAGTTGTTTTGGCATATTCCCATTCCCATTTAAAAATGAAAACAGACCAAAAATAATAACGCCAATGATTGCGATAACTAGCACGTTACGAAAGGCTTTCTGCATGCGTCGTTTCCTCCTACTTCAATAATAAAACTAACAAAAATTGTAACATAACACATAAGTTCAAGGCTAGTATTTCAACTTTTGTATTATGTTTACAATTTCAGGTGCTTTATCTTAATTTTTATTTTTTCTTTACTTTTTAATGATACTTAAAATGTATTACATATTAACAAGCCACCATAAATTTATGTATTCAATACTTACAAGAGTTTATGTAATTAAAGTCTATTGTATTTATTCACATAAAACGACTTAGACTTATATTATATAATAATTTTCTATTCGGATAAATTGTATTGCTTATTTTGAATAAATTTCTGGTTTAAGTGTACCGATATATGGTAAATTTCTATAGTTTTCAGCGTAGTCCAAACCATAGCCAACCACAAATTCATCAGGAATTTTCTTACCAACATATTTTGCTTCAATATTGGCTTTACGACGGTTAGGCTTATCAAGTAATGTTACTATTTCAAGTGAATTTACACGACGTGATTCTAATAAATCAGTAATTGATTTTAAAGTTGTTCCAGTTTCCAAGATATCTTCTATAATCAAGATGTCTTTATTTTCAATTGAAGAACTTAAATCTTTTAAAATCTGAACTTCTCCTGTAGATTCCGTTCCTCCGTGATAACTTGAAACATCCATGAAGTCTATCGCTAAATGTGTATCGATATATTTAATTAAATCTGCCATAAACATTACAGATCCTTTTAATATGCCAATACAAACAAGCGGTTTCCCTTTATAAGCTGCTGTAATTTCTTCACCTAAATCTTTACATATTTGATGAATATCTTCCTCTGATAACAATACATCCTTTAAATCATCTCTCATTTTTTTCCTCTCCCATATCTCGTATACAAATTAAGTCTTTGTATTTACGTTTTAAAAATAATGTTCCAACAGCAATAATTTCATTATTAGCATTAACTATGATTGGTATTTGGCCACGTTTTTGTTGCTCAATTTTATTATCAATCAACAATCTACTGACCTTTTTGTGCCCTTTCATTCCGTTTAATTCAAATTTGTCACCATCGTTTCTTGTACGTACTAGTAGTGGAAATTCAAATGTAGGAAGATCGTTATTAATGTCAATACTATAGTGACTGAAGTTGTATGTCCCTGATTGATCTATCTTAGCCGGAGAAAGTTTTACGTCATCATTTGCCATTATTATAAATTTATCATAAGCGATATAAATTATCCATTTATCTGTTGTATATAATGTAGATTGCGCTATATTTTCACCCATGATTTGAAACCATTCATTGTATGTTTTTTCTGTTAAAGGATCGCGTGTTAGTATGTTAGCAAACAATTTATCTAATACGGTCATTTTCACGCTATGTCGTAATTGTAAAAATTGTTTTCTAGAAAAACGGTATTGAGTGCTACTAATTTCGACATCACTCTCTACAAAAGCGTTAGCCTCATTCTCTATAACTACCCGCTGTTCGTCATGCCACTCTTTTAGTTTTAATAACTGCTTGGTCTCTAATTGTTTATTTTGCTCTATTTCAGGTAAAATGCGATTGCGAATATCATTTCTCACATAATAGTTTTCTGCATTAGTTGCATCTTCATAAAAAGGGACATCATAAGCATGTTGATAGTTCTGAATTTCTATTTTAGTTGTTGTTAAAAGTGGCTTACATAAATCGTAGCTTCCTCGCGTTGTCAAATAAGACATACCGAGACTACTTCTAGTAGAACGGCCTGTCATCAATCTGTAAAAAATAGTTTCTAGCTGATCATCTTGATGATGTGCTGTGAGCAGTACATCTGCATTTAAATCTTTCATTATTAAGTCAAACCAACGATAACGTTCAAGTCTAGCCTCATTTTCAATACTATTACCTTTTTCAACAATTGTAGATAAATCTAAATGTTTAACATGTAATGCAATATTATGGTCAATACAATATTGCTTCAGAAATAATTCTTCTTCATCAGCAATTGGTCTAATATTATGATTTACATGCAAACAGGTTAATTGTGCGTATGTATCTTGCAAGTTTGTAATAAGTTGGTGTAACAATACCATACTATCAATACCAGTTGATACAGCCAATACAATGTGCTTATCTGAGGACCAACCGTCCGTATTCACTTCCATGCAAACCACCTCCTTACTTGTAGACATTCATTAGGCACAATAGTTTAAAATTATAATGTGCTAATTTTTTAACAAAAAAGAGACTGTTTCCTCAAGTAAGAAAACAGTCTTAGATTGTTACGATCAAACTTAATATTGGAATAAATGATTTCACTTTGTCCTCAATGAATCAAGTTAGGTTATTTGCGGAACAGTCTCATTATATATTTTTAGCGTCTTGCGCCTTTTCCGCCACGTCTAGATTCTGTTTGACGTTTGATGGAAGTTAATTTATCTTCGCTATCTTTCAAGAAATTTGTCAATTTCTTTTCAAAGTCTTCACCTTTTGGTTGAGGTTGTTTATGATTAGGTTTACTTTGCGGTCTACGCGGACGATCTTTTGCTTTTTTAATAGATAAGCTAATTTTTCCATCATCAGCAATTGAAAGTACTTTAACTTCAACTTCATCTCCAACAGATAAATGGTCTTCTACGTTTTCCACGTAATTATCTGCAACTTCACTTATGTGAACTAAGCCACTCTTTCCTTCTGGAAGTTCGACAAAAGCGCCAAACTTTTTAATTCCAGTGACTTTACCTTTAAGCTTGTTTCCTACTTCGATTGACATATTGTAAATAAATCCTCCCGATTTGTTTCGATTTTAACTTTATTATATGCCTGTTTGCATAAATTAACAATGGTATTATGATGCAAAAAAATTTTTTTCGTTATTTATCCTCTTTCGATGATTTCGATTTGGATTCAGACTTGTCTCCTGGCAACTTGAAAATCACTTCTCCATCGTTACTTAAATAATAATCGTCTCTGGCTACTTTCTCTATATAACTTTTGTCATTAAGATTATTAAGTTGTTCTTTTAATGCTAGTTCTTCATCTTGTTGTTTTTGGTATTTTTGTTCTTTTTGTTGGCGTTCTACGGCGTCTTCTTGGTTACTTTGTTTTTGAGTGACAAGCATTATGCATAAAATAATAATAATAGCGAGTAAAATGCCACCAAATAAAGTAATACGTCTACGGACTACGCGTCTTCTCATTTTTTGTTTCTGTTTCTTCTTGTTTTCTGAAGAAGTAAATGTATTACCTATATTTTCTACTTTTTTACTCAACGCTTGTCACCTCCTCTATTATTAAGCTTCACCAATTTTTTCTTCTTTTACAATTTCATACATGCCTTTAGCATTTTCTTTTGTTGCATGTTCACTTAAACCGGTCACATTTATCGTTATAATTTTTTGACCAAAACGAATTACAAGTTCATCTGTAACTTTAACGTCTGTGCCAGCTTTAGCAACTGTACCATTCACTGTAATTCTTCCTTGATCGCTAATCTCTTTTGCTAATGTGCGGCGTTTTACCAATCTTGATACTTTAAGATATTTATCAAGTCTCATGATTTATCTCCTCCTTGCTCTAAAAATTGTTTTAAAGCAGTTTCGTCTAATGACATATTTTTGGTTATATCATACAACTTCATAAAATGCTCTGCAAACACTTTTTCGAATTTCACACGTTGTACTTTACCTTCTTCAGCTTTAGCGTTTGCCCATATGTGTTTTAAATCTTCTTCTGACTCTGCTTGTGCTTCTCCAAATATATGTGGATGCCTGTGTATCATCTTACTCGTTAAGTTTTGTACTACTTCATTTATATCAAAAAAACCTTCTTTTTTACCAATACTAGTATGCAACAACACTTGTAACAGTATATCTCCTAGTTCTTCTATAATATGCCAATCATCTTCATTATCTATAGCTTCAAATAATTCAAATGACTCTTCTAATAAATATCTTTTTAACGTATGGTGTGTTTGCACTTTATCCCACGGGCAACCATTTTCATCGTCAACCAGTTGATCGATAATACTCGTAGCATAATAAAAGTCACTATAAAAAGTTAACTCATGCTCAACTTTTTTAATAAATACGCTTGTTACATTACTGAATATCATAGCGTGATGATCTAATTCATATAATGGGGTTTCAATAACATTTGCTCCGCTACTTCTAGCGCCATCCACAATATATACAAGTTGTTCATCATCATAGCGCTCCATTAATGTCACTTTTAAATCTCCAGCTGTCATCGGGCTATACACTTGTGTAATTAGTGTGTGTGTACGTATATTTAATTGTTGGCTTGTAAGCGAGGTAGCATCAAGTAAAGTGAAACCGTCATTAGGGTCTACTTTTACCGCTTCAAACACATCATCTATAAAACTTTTCCCCCCTAATACTTCAACTTGTATATCATCATGTTGTTGTGCATATGTCTCTAATTTTATAGTTGTCGTTTCAGCTACACGAGGGTGACCAGGCACTGTGTAGACGATATCATCTTGTCGTGCTGCTTCAATTAATTGTGTCATAATTGTTTGGTATACGTCATCAAATGCTTGATTTTCTTCGTAAACATGGTCAAAACTTTGGAATTTCATACCTTCTTCAGTCAATGCTTCAACTACTGGATGCTCTATAGTTCTTGTGTACGTTATAGCTTTATTTTTCAAAAATTTGTATATACCTAATGGTAAATCATCAATGCCGTAGTTGCCTAATCCAACAATTGTTATCTTACCTGTCATTATCTTTCCCCTCTCTTCATATGGTATAACTTATCTCCAAATGGTAGATGCTTTAATTCTCTGTAACTTAACAAGTTAGTGCGCACAATAGCAATAACAATTACAATGACACCAATACCTGCAGCCATTACTAATTCTATTAGGCCAATTATTCGTCCATGTTCAGGAATAAGCCACATTGTGATTTGAACTACTATCGACAGAATAAACATTGTAACGATTAACTTAATCACGTATTTACGCATACTTTGGAAAAGATAATATTTTAACACATGTTTGTGTAATACAATTGTAAATAAAATGAGTGATAAAACAGTGCTTATACTACCGCCTAACATTAATAATTGTGGTATCAACGCTATATTTAGTACCGTTTTGCTTACAACTCCTATACTAAACGCTAATAACACAGGACGTACTTTATTTTTCACTTGTAATAGTGCAATATCCATCATAATGAGTGATACACAAATAACGGTTAGCATATACACAGCTAGCGTTAACGTTTGACTATTAGTTTTAAAAAATACGCTATTCATAATAGGCATTAAATTAATTAAACCAACACCTGCTGACACACTAAACAAGATTGTGATTTTAATAGATGCGTTAGCGTATCTATTGGTAAGCACTTTATTTTTAGCTTTTATTGCATCTGTTAATAGAGGAATCAGTACAAAACAAAACGTTGTTGTTACGATTAAGCCCATTTGAATAAATGACGCACCACGGTCATAAACGCCTTTTTGAGAAGTCGCTTGTTGAAAATCCAAGCCTGTACTTTGCAGCATATGAAGTACTGTAAAACTATCAACTACTTGCCAGACGATAACTATGAGTTGGCTTACCGCAAAAATTAGTATAGCTAAGGCGAGTTTGCGCCATTCTGTAAATGGTTTTTGTGCAAATTCGTAAGACTTCTTCTGCGAATGCTTAAAAGGTTTCCGTAATATTAGAAAGAGGCTCGATGCTAGAAATCCAAATGCTGAACCTATAATTGCTAACGTTCCCGCAGCGTATATTGACCAATGCTCTATCATAAATAAAATAATCGCACTAATAATAATTCCAACACGAACAAATTGTTCAATTACCTGGGAAATAGCGGGCACATTCATATCTCTTTGTGCTTGATAGTAACCTCTAAACACACCTAAAATGCCGATGAATAAGAAGCTAAAGCTTGCTGCTCTAAGCATAGGTGTCAGGTTAATATCACCCATTAATAACGCAACCCACTTCGCACAAAACAGCAGAATCAGAAAGAATATTGCACTTATGCTTTGTATGCGTATCATTACGCGAGTGTATTGTTTAAAATCTCCTTCTGAACCAAATACCTGAGTAACCGCACTAGGTATCGCATTCATCGTTAAAATAACACCCAAAGCTACGATTGGATAAACTTGTTGGTATGCATATAACCCTTCATCACCCAAGATATTTTGATAAGGTACGCGGTAAACTGCACTTAATACTTTGACTACTAAAAGCGCCAAAGTTAACACGACTACTCCATTAAAAGCAGTCGACTTGTCAATCTTAGCTTTCATCAGAGATAACCATACTTTCTTCTAAACATTTTGCCAGGAATTTCAAATTATCAAACCAATTATTTGTTTTGTTTAAAGTCACTTTCATTTTACCATCTTGAACGCCTACTTTCATTGTACGTCCCAGTGGCTGTGTTTGTTTAAATAATGTTTCGCCATTAATATCTGTTGTACCCTTTTCAGATAGATAAATTTCAACTTTTTTACCTATATCCTTGATTAAGGTTACACCAGCATTCAATGCATGTATTTTAATTTCCATCATTTCTAAAAGTCTTTCAACTTCAACCGGATAATCATTAAAACGGTCAATTAACTCGTCTTTAACATCCATTAATTGTGCTTCCGTCTCAATTTTACGTAATTTCTTATAAATTTCTATTTTAGCCTGCTCGTTTTGAATATACTCTGCTGGCAAGTATGCATCAATATTAAGTTCAATCTCAACTTCTGGTGCATCTTGCTTTTCATCTTTCACACCACGTTTTTCATTCACTGCTTCTTCTAACATTTGAGAATATAAATCAAACCCAACTGAATCTATAAAGCCATGTTGTTGTTTACCTAATAAATTACCTGCACCACGAATATTCAAATCGCGCATCGCAATTTTGAAACCTGAACCTAATTCAGTAAATTCTTTAATTGCTTGTAGACGGTCTTCAGCAGTTTCTGAGAGCACTTTATTTGTAGGGTGCAAGAAGTATGCGTATCCAATACGGCTTGAACGACCTACGCGCCCTCTTAATTGGTAAAGTTGACTTAGTCCGAAACGATCAGCGTCTTCTATAATTAAAGTATTCGCATTAGGAACATCGACGCCCGTTTCAATAATAGTCGTAGTTACAATAATATCATATTCATGATTGATAAAACTCAACATCGTTTCTTCTAAGTCTCTTTCGTTCATTTGCCCATGTGCAACACCTATATTGGCGTCCGGCATAAGCATTTGTAATTGCTCTCTTTTTTCATAAATAGATTGCACTTTATTATATAAATAAAACACCTGGCCATCTCTTGATAATTCTCTTTCTAGCGCTTCTTTTATAAAATTAGTATTCTGTTCTAATACGTAAGTTTGTACTGGGAAACGATTCTCTGGCGGTGTTTCAATGACAGATAAATCGCGGACACCTAACATACTCATGTGTAGAGTACGTGGAATAGGTGTAGCTGTTAGTGTCAGAACATCCACATTATTTTTTAAAGATTTAATACGCTCTTTATGTCGTACACCAAATCGTTGTTCTTCATCGACAATAAGTAACCCTAAATCTTTATAGTGAATATCTTTACCCAGTAATTTATGTGTTCCTACAATGATATCAACAAAACCAGATTTCAAACCTTCTTTAGTTTCTTTAATTTCTTTTGCTGTTCTAAATCTACTAATCAGTTGTACTTCTATTGGGAAGTCTTGCATTCGTTCGATTAATGTTTCGTAATGCTGTTGTGCTAATATGGTCGTCGGCACTAAAAAGGCAACCTGCTTACCTTCCATTACTGCTTTAAAAGCTGCTCTTACGGCAACTTCAGTCTTACCATAACCAACATCTCCACACAGCAATCTGTCCATAGGGCGTTCAATTTCCATATCCTTTTTAATTTCTTCAATCGATTTACTTTGATCGGGTGTTAGCTCATAAGGAAAGTCAATTTCAAAATCATTTTGTTCAGCTGTGTCTGGACCAAATTGATAACCAACAGACATTTCGCGTGATTTATATAACTCTATTAGTTCATCTGCCATGTCTTCAACACTTTGTTGAACCTTCGCTTTTGTCTTTTTCCACTCTGTCCCACCAAGTTTATTTAACCTAGGCGTTTTATCTTCTGATGCAACATATTTTTGCACTTGATCCATTTGATCAACAGGTACGAATAATTGGTCTGTTCCTTTATATTGGAGTTTGATGTAATCTTTATGTACACCACCCACTTCTAGCGTTTCAACACCCAGATATCTCCCCACACCATGATGGACATGTACAATATAGTCACCTACTTTTAAATCTTGGTATGATTTAATCTTTTCGGCATTTGTTAATGTTTTTTGTTGCTTTGGTTTTTTCTTTTGTTTTGATTTAAATAATTCTCTTTCCGTGACAACTACTAATTGCATATATGGTAGTTCAAAACCTTCTGACAAACTGCCTTCAGTAATAATGGCGTTGCCACCTTCATTACGATGCGTAGGTGTATCAATAAATGTTGGGATATGCATTTCATTAAGCATTGATTGTATACGTTCTTTTTTAACTTCTGTTTCAGCAAGTACAACAACCGTATAATCATTTTGGATGAATCTTTGAAATTCTGATCGCATAATATCATATTGTCCATAAAACTGTTGCACAGGCTTACATGAAAATTTTATAATTTCATTTAATTCAACAGACATTGTCGCTGTGAATAATGTGAAATATGTCACTGGATAGGGTTTTAGTTGATTTTCAAAAGCATCATATTGCAAGAAACTTTGATCAATAAACCCTTTACCACTTTCAATCAAATTTTGCATAAACTCATCCGCTTCTGTAATAAGGGCCGTTTCAGTTTCTTTAATTCTGTTATATTCATCTACTGCTACAATTGCGTCATCTTTAAAGTAATCGATAATTGTTGTTGGCTGTTGATACATAAAAGCCACAAGACGACGTAATACTTGATGATCGAACATAGATGATTCGAACAACTGGAAACTCTCATACGTTTCTTTTAATTCATTGCGGACGGATTTATCAATTTTTGGTCTTGTATACTCGTATGCTTCTTTAAGTTTTTGTTTTGTGTGCTTAAGCACATCTTCTGTAATTATATAATCGCTTGCAGTAGTGATGTTTACTTCTTCAACATTCTCCTCTGACCTTTGGGTTTCTACGTCGAAATCTCGAATTGAATCAACTTCTGTATCAAAAAGTTCAATTCTAATCGGGTTACCAATTAGTGGATAAATATCAATAATACCACCCCGTAAGGAAAACTCACCTATATGCGAAACAACACTTTCTCTACGATAACCCATATTAACTAGCTTATTTAGGAAGTCATCGATGTCTATGTCATCACCTACATTTAGTGTTAACTGATGCGATTTCCACATTTCTACTGGTGTTAGCCATTTTTTTAGCCCATTTAGCGGAACGATAAACAAACCTCTTTTTTCTTGGGCCAACGCCGTTAATGTACGTACACGTTCACTCATAAATTGAGGGCTTTGTGTTGAAAATTCTTCTGTCATAATATCTTGCATTGGATACTTGTAAATATCTTGTTCTTCAACAAACTGTGTTAAATCACTTTCCAATTTATCTGCTTGATAAAGGTTGTTTGTTACAATTAATAATTGTTTAGAACTATTCAAATATTTTTCGGCGATAATCGTTGCTTTAGCAGCCCCTGATAGCCCAGTAACCAACACTTGCTCTTTACCAAATATTTCGTTTAATTCTTGATAACGTTTGTCTTCATTTATATACTCTGTAATTATTGATTTCAATTGATTTCACCATTATATTCATTCATCACGCGATCAAACCTATCACTTTCTATGTAGGCTTCAATTGCACGTGCAGAATGTTCTATTACTTTATTCATTGTTTCCATTTCATGTTTTGAGAACTTTTGCAATACATAATCTACGATAGACATACCATTTGAAGGTCTATCTACACCAATTCTAATACGTTTAAATTGATCTGTACCCAACACTTGGATAATAGATTTCATACCATTATGCCCACCAGCGCTTCCTTTTTGTCTTAAACGGATTTCACCTTGTGGTAAGTCTAAATCATCATATAAAACGACTAAATCATCAATATCTATGTCGTAGTATTTCATTAAAGGGCCTACTGCCTCTCCAGATAAATTCATCATCGTCATCGGTTCAATAAACATGACTTTTTCGCCTGCAAACCGTTCTATCGTGTATGCACCTTTAAATTTTTGTTTGTCTAAAGCGAATTTATTTTGCTCTAACATATAGTCAATAACTTCAAATCCAATATTATGTTTTGTTTGTTCGAAGCGTTTACCAATATTGCCTAAACCTACAATACACTTCATTATGTTACCTCCAATAGTTGTCTCTTTATCTAATTTACATTTGAGTTCTATTAATTATTTTTCTTATCATTTTTTGTCGTATCATTCACTATAATAACATAAAAAAGCACCTGCTTAACGTATTAAGCACGGTGCTTTTTATAAGATATGATAACGCTGATTTAATCAGCACATGATGATAAAGCAATGATAAGCATTATTACTTATTATTTTTCTTCATCACTTTCATCATCTTCTTCGCCAACAACAGCTGGTTCTTCAGTTTCTGAATCGCCTTCCATTGCTTCGATTTCTTCTTCAGTAGGTTCTTCTGTTGGAGGAACTACTGTTACAATTGAATCAGTTGCTTCATTTTCGATAGTGTAATCACCTGAAACTTTGATGTCTTCTACTGAAAGCGTATCGTTAATTTCTAATTCACTGATATCTACTTCGATTACTTCAGGAATGTTGTCTGGAGTAGCAGTAACTTCCAAGTCGAATAATGGTTGTTCAACAACGCCGCCTTCTTTAGCTCCTACAGCTTCACCAACTAATTGAACTGGTACTTCAACAGTACGTTCTTCAGTCATGTTGATAGCTAAGAAATCAATGTGAGTGATTTGGTTTTTAAGCGGGTCGAATTGGTAGTCTGAAACCATTACTTTGATAGTTTTAGAACCTACGCCTAATTCGATAACACCGTTACGTCCAACTTCACGAATAACTTTGATAAATTCTACTTCGTCTACTTTAACTGAAGTATTTTTAGTACCATAACCATATACAATTGCAGGTACTTTACCAATATTTCTTAATTTTTTAAGGTCTGAACGAGTTTGTTTACCTTGACGAATAATTGACTTTAATGCAGCCATATTATTTCCACCTTTCATATTTTGTTCTTATCTTTCATAAATAAGAACCCCTTCACTTACCCATCAACGTCATGTTGCTTGCAAGTGTTTATTAAGTCGTGAAATCACGAACGAAATAATTATATATCTATTTTACTAATTAGTCAAATAGTACACTGACAGATTCGCGTTCATATACACGGATAATTGCTTGTGCTAGTAAACCAGCTACAGATAATTCTTTCGTGTTAGATGGTTTGCGGCTTTCATCTAATTGAATTGAGTTCGTAACTACAAGTTCTTTTATTGCTGAATTTTCAATGCGTTCTTTTGCTGGACCTGATAAAACAGGGTGTGTACAACATGCATAAACATCTTTAGCACCTTTATCTTTTAAAGCTTGTGCAGCTAAAGTAATGGTACCAGCTGTATCAATAATATCATCTATAATAATTGCTGTACGTCCATCAATTTCACCTACAATATTCATCACTTCAGCAACATTAGGTTTTGGACGACGCTTGTCTATAATGGCAATTGGCGTTTTTAATATGTCCGCAAGTTTACGTGCTCTTGTTACACCGCCATGGTCAGGTGAAACGACAACACATTCTTCAAGGTCAATATCTGTTTGATTATTGAAATATTCTGCTAAGATTGGAACGCCCATTAAGTGGTCAATTGGCATATCGAAGAATCCTTGTATTTGTGGCGCATGTAAATCAAGTGCAATCATACGATCTGCGCCTGCTGTTTCAATTAAGTTTGCTACAAGTTTTGCTGTAATTGGTTCACGGCTACGTGCTTTTCTATCTTGGCGTGCATAGCCATAATATGGAACAACTATATTAATATTCGCTGCTGACGCACGTCTACAAGCATCAATCATGATCAACAATTCCATTAAATGTAAATTCACTGGATTTGATGTTGGTTGAATAATAAACACATCACAACCACGGATACTTTCTTCTATATTAATTTGAATTTCTCCATCGCTGAAACGTTTTACCGAACATTTACCTAACTCAATTCCAACTTGGTCTGCAACTTCTTGGGCTAATGGTTCATTACCCTTTAAAGAAAATATTTTCAAAGCAGAATTCTTATACTCATTGTTTAACATTTATAGTCCTCCAATTAATTCTTTCAATTCGTTTTCCTTTGTAGACAAAACAAAGCTTAAATCGTTCAGCAACATAATCACATACTCTTGTTAACTTTTCATACAATTACATTGATTTTAACAGTTTAAGTACGCTTGTCTAAATATATGCCTTTATTTTTTCAAATAACCTTCTTTGGTTGTTTGTCTAGCCCTAGCTAATGCCAAACTGTCTTCTGGGACATTATCCGTGATTGTGGAACCTGCCGCTATAAACGAACGGTCTCCTAATGTTATTGGGGCAACAAGGTTCGTATTACAACCAATAAATGAATCATTACCAATAATCGTTTTGAATTTATTGATACCATCATAGTTCACTGTAATTGAGCCACAACCAACATTTGTTCTTTCGCCAATTTCAGCATCGCCTATATAACTTAAGTGAGGTAATTTAGCACCTGTTTTAACAACAGATTTTTTAACTTCAACAAAGTTACCTACTTTAACTTTTTCGCCTAGGTCTGCACCAGGACGAAGTTGTGCAAACGGCCCAATATTAGCTTGATCACCAATAACTGCTTCATTGATGACAGATTGTTTAATTGTGACATTGGAACCTACTTTACTGTTCGTTATTTCAGTATATTGTCCAACAATTGTATCTTCACCGATTACTGTGTGTCCGGCAAGTTTCACCCCTGGTTCAACAACTGTATCTTCTCCAATGATAACGTCAGCTCCTATATATGTAGTTGCTGGGTCAACAATGGTTACACCGTTTCTCATATGTTGTTCATTAGTGCGTTTCTTAAAAGCTTTTTCAGCTTCACTTAACATCACTCTATCATTAACACCCATAATCTCTTCAAAATCATCTGTGTGATAGATTTCAACGACGCCTTTATCTTCTAAAATTAATGAAAGTACATCAGGCAAATAATATTCCTTTTGCGCATTTTCATTTTTCACTAACTCCAATTTTTCAAATAAAACTTGGTTGTCGAATGCGAAAATACCTGAACTAATTTCATTAATTTGTCGCTCTGTTTCTGTTGCATCTTTTTGCTCAACAATTTTAGTCAACTGTTGTGACGAGTCGCGCAGGATACGTCCATAACCAAATGGATTAGATGCTGTTGCTGATAAAACAGTAGCTTGTGCTTTTTTGTTCTCATGGTGTTCTATCATTGATTTCAATGTTGTCGCAGTGATTAACGGTGTGTCTCCACATACTACTAACGTTGTGCCTTGTTTATCTTTCAAATGCTCACTTGCCATCTTAACAGCATGTGCAGTGCCTAATTGTTCTTCTTGAAAACTATAAAGTGATGCATCGCCCAATGTGTCTTTGACATTTTGTGCGCCATGCCCAACAATTGTAACAAGTTGTTCTACGCCTGATTGCTTAACGTTGTCAATGACATGTTCAATCATTGATTTGCCTGCTACATCATGTAGTACTTTGTATTTCTTTGATTTCATACGCGTACCTTTGCCAGCTGCAAGTACTATTGCATGTCTTTGCATGTATGTTAACCCTCCATTAAAATATACACTTCTTACTTATTATAATTTAACGCTAGTCACACTTTCAAGGCTCAAAACACCAATGTTATATAATGGAAATATTTTCATTAAAAATATTAGAAATATCTAGGCATAGATTTGTCATCTTTGTTCAATCAAGTAACCGCTTTTATATTATCGAATTATAGAACGATATATGAATATGTAATACAAATACTGTATTCTCATTTAGTTGTTATCATACACATGCATCCTTTTTTCAATACTAATGTTCTGATTTATGATGCAGTAAAAAGTACATATTATTTATAATTATAAATAATATATTTTTTGTCACCTTTACAATTTAACAATTAATTTTATTTTTTGTTTCGGGTTGACTTTACAAAAATAAAAAAGATTGGATTTCTGTTTGTGGAGAAATCCAATCTTTTTTAATAAGTTTTTTAATTTAAGCTTCTTCTTCAGAATTATCTGATGACTGTGCATTTCTGTCAGGGATGACCTCATCAGTCTCTTCATACACTTTCATCACTGCATCTTGTATTTCTTGTCTCATTTCAGAATTTATAGGATGCGCGATATCTCGGAATTCACCGTCTGGTGTACGTTTACTTGGCATTGCGACGAATAGACCTGTGTTGCCTTCAATCACTCGTAAATCATGTACTACGAATGATTCATCTAAGGTAATTGAAACAAGCGCTTTCATTCTTCCATCTGTTTGTATTTTTCTAAGTCTTACATCTGTCACTTTCATGTAGTGAGCCCCCCTAGTATCTCTTTGTTTAGAAGCTTAACAATTTCATTAAAAATTATAAACCCTTATTTCACTTTCGCTATTAATTCGATTTCAACTTTAACATCTTTCGGCAATCTTGCCACTTCAACACAACTTCTAGCTGGTTGATGTTCATTAAAGTATTTGCCATAAACTTCATTTATATTTTGAAATTCATTCATATCAGCAATGAAAATAGTAGCTTTAATCACTGAATCTAAATCTGATCCAGCTTGGTCTAACACGACTTTTAAATTTTCTAGAACTTGTGTCGTTTGTTCTTTTACATCTTCACTGACAATTTCTCCATTTAAATTTAATGGAATTTGTCCTGAAGTGAATACAAGTCCATTTATTTCTGTTGCATGCGAGTATGGCCCTAACGCTTCGGGCGCCTTTTCCGTATTAATAACTTTCATGATGTCGAAATCGCTCCTTTAAGAAAATTTAGTTAAACTGTTGCCTTGTTCCACCTTAAATTCCTGATTGTACTCATCTACATCAGATAATCTAACTAAGGAAGTATAATCTTCAATTAATCTTTGCTTAACTTCTTTTGATTCTACTAGTACCGATACCCCTTTAACATGTGCTTTAAACTCATTCATCAAATTCATCACACCATTTATTGAACCACCAGCACGCATGAAATCGTCGACCACAAGTACATTGGAATTTTCGGGTAATGTTCTCTTTGATAGTACCATTGTCTCGATTTTTCTAGAAGAGCCAGACACGTAATTTATAGAAACAGTAGAACCTTCAGTCACTTTATTATCTTTACGAATAACTACTACAGGTAAATTCAATACATTTGCAACTGAATTTGCTAGAGAGATACCCTTAGTGGCAATCGTTACAATAGCATCCAATTCTTCATCCATATATAGTGTTGCTATTAATTTACCAACTCGATTCAATAAAGTTGGATTACCCATTAAATCAGATAAAAATAAATAACCACCTGGCAGTAACCGTTCTTTTTCTTGTAAATGTTCTATCACTTCATCAATAACTTCTGTTGCTTCTGCTTTGCTCATCTCTGGTTTATAAGTAACACCGCCGCTAGCACCTGCAGTAGTAATCACTGTTCCTAGCTTTTCCTTTTGGAAAGTTGTTTTAATAATTTGAACATCTTCACTAATGGAAGACTTCGCTTGCTTAAACTTTTGTACAAAATACGTTAACGGTATTAATTTATTCGGATTGTTCATTAAATATTGAGTCATATAAACAATTCGTTCACTTCTTTTATAGCGCATTCGATTCATCCCTTCTCAATTAGCCTAATAGTCTTACAATGTGCACTTCGTTACAACAACCGTTAACAGCATTGTATACGTGCTTTGCTTGTCTTTCTTTTCGTGTTAACCCATAAACAGTAGGACCACTACCACTCATAACAGCGCCATCTGCTCCATTTTCTAGCATATTGGCCTTTATTTTTAAAATTTCTGTATACATCTTTCCCGAGACAGGTTCCAATCGGTTTGACAGACTTTTACATAATAGGTCATAATCCTCTGAAATTAAGGCCGCTTCACATGCGTCAGTATGGACATTATAGGACTGTTTTAAATCTAATTTTTTAAATATATCAGGTGAAGATATACCTAAATCAGGTTTAGCAACTACAACCCATGCGGAAGGTGGTTTATCTAAAAATTTAATGATTTCCCCTTTACCTTTACATAATGCAGTTTTCCCTAAAATACAAAATGGAATATCTGTTCCAATTTGTATACCCAGCTCACACAACTCTTCAAGCGGTCGATTTAAATTATATAATCGATTCATCCCTCTCATTGTTGCTGCAGCATCGGTAGACCCACCTGCCAAACCAGCTGAGACAGGAATATTTTTATCTATAGTAATAGTTATACCTTGCTTTAAATTATAGGTCTTTTTCATTAATTCTGCAGCCTTGTACGCTAAATTTTTGTTATCGGAGGGAACATAGGATTGTTCTACGTCAACAATTATTTTTCTGTCTTTACGTAGTTCAAATGACAATCTATCATTTAAATCAATTGTCGTCATTATCATTTCGACTTCATGAAAACCATCATCTCGTTTAAAGAGTGTGTCCAACGTTAAATTTATTTTCGCTGGTGCCGTTTCATAAATCATATCCCCACCCTCTTCCAATTCGATATGGTAATAAAATGATTTTAACATATTGTTAACATTGCGTTGTTAGTTTTTTAAAACTTAGTCATTTCTATTGCCACTTTATTATTTAAAGACTATCAAATGGTGTAGGCTAAAAATAAAAAGCATCTTTCTTAATTTACTATTTTACAATATTGTTTATTGTTGATAAAACTATTATCTACTCTTTTATGCAATAATATTAATATAACAAAAAAGGTATGTTAGCGTCATTACACCAACATACCTTTTATTTAAATTCATTCTCATATTAAAGTTTAAATTGACAAGTAAGGCGCCATAATTTGCCAAACTTAATTTAAATTCGTTTTAATTAGTGTGCAATTGCTTCTTGATGATTATCACCTTCGAAAGAAACTTGTACGTTTTCAGTCAAAACGTCAGTGTATGTATAGGATACACGCTCAAAATTATATATATCTTGATCTAGTTCAACAATAAAAACAGAAGGGTATGTTTCTTTTAAAACACCACTACGTTCAATTGTTTTCTTACGTCCACCATTCGCTTTAAGTACAATTCTGTTCCCTAATTGACAATCAAGTGAATTTTTGATGTCTCCAATAGATTTTGGCATATTGCTCCACCTCGCTACAAGTTGTATAATAACACATTTTGAGGTTTTTTGTCAAATAAAATATCAATTTTAGCAAGGTAAAGCGCGCTTGTCAATAATTTAAAATTCTAATTCCGGGAAATTTTTCAATTCATTGTATAAATGTGCAAATTCTTTTATTGAAAGTGTTTCTCCGCGTCGTCTCGGATCTATACCACTGGCTTCTAACCATTCAAGTATCATTTGCTTATTAGCTTTACCATTTAAAAATAAACTTTGATAATTATTGTTAATCGTTTTACGTCTTTGGCCAAATGCTGCTTTTGTCATTTTGAAAAATTTATTTTCATCATCTACAGTTACAATCGGTGTCGAGCGCTTCATTAATTTAACTACAATAGAATCTACATTCGGTGGTGGTAAGAATACAGCTTTAGGCACAGTTAGCACTTTGCTTGTTTCAGTATAATATTGCGCTACAATTGATAATGAACCGTATGCCTTTGTGCCGACTTGTGCGTTCAGACGTTCTCCCACTTCTTTTTGCATCATAACTACATAACCATCAATCGGTAATGATTGTTGCATTAAATTTAATAAAATAGGCGTTGTAATGTAATACGGCAAGTTTGCTACCACCATTATTTTCTCACATTCTGAAAAATGTTCAGCAACATAATGCGCAATATCTGCTTTAAGTATATCTTCATTTATCACAGTTACATTATCATATGGCTCCATCGTATCTTCAAGTACAGGTATCAGGCGTTGGTCAATTTCAAAGGCAACCACCTTTTTAGCGTTTTTAGCTAATTGTTCAGTTAACGAACCCATACCTGGACCAATTTCTATCACGCCCGTATGCTCGTTGATATCACTGGCCTCAATGATATTGTGAATAATATTCACATCAATTAAAAAGTTTTGTCCTAAACTCTTTTTGAAATTAAATCCATATTGATTAAGTAATGCTTTGGTACGGGTTGGTGTTGCAATATCTTTGTATTCCATTTAACTTTCACTTCCCTCATTTTCGCTTAATGCATTTCTAACATCTCTTTCTGTATAACCAAATGCATTTAGCTTATTCAACAATTGTTTACCATTAGAATGACCAATATGTAACTTACGGCCTAATAGTTCCCTTTTTTTACGTGCATCTTTACCAACGAGTAAGCCTAAATCAATCAACACGCCTTTACTTATTGATTCGTGTCCTTCTTCAAAGGGTGTGCTTACGTTCATTAACGCTTCTTTAATATCTCCAATATCAGCATGTTCAACACCTATTTTACCGCGTTTATTTTTAGCCTTATGTCGATCAATATAGGCATGTTTAACACCGGGGATATATTTTTGAATCGTATTTCTTATTTTATCACCTGGGAAATCTGGATCGGTAAGTACAATGACACCTCTTGTCTCAAATGCGCGCGCAATAATCTCTAAAGTCGCTTGATTAATAGCGCTTCCATTTGTCTCAATCGTATCACATTCAACCGCTCTTTTTACACGCTCAGTATCGTCTCTGCCTTCAACTACAATAAATTCATTTATCTTCATTTATTGTTACACCTTTCATTACTCACTTCGATTTTAGATAAAAATAAAAAAGGTATCGGCGTAAATTATGATGACTACTTAGCCTATATTTTATCAACTAAGCCTTATCTCAGACCGATACCTTTTGTAATGTTTTATGCTTTTAATTTAAACAATCGTTCTGCGTTTTCAGTTGTTTGTTTACACACTTCTTCATAACTCACACCTCGTAATTCAGCAATTTCTTCAGCAACTAGCGTTACACGTGCTGGTTCATTACGTTTACCTCTATAAGGATGTGGTGATAAAAATGGTGCATCCGTTTCAACTAATAATCTATCAAATGGTACATGTTTTGCAACTTCTTTAGGTTGTTTGGCATTCTTAAATGTTACTGGACCACCTAAAGAAACATAAAAATTCAATTTATTAATAACATCATCGGCAATTTCAGGAGAAGCACTAAAGCTATGCATAATACCGCCAATTTCTTCAGCATGTTCTTCTTTCAAAATATCTATACAATCTTGAGTTGCTTCTCTATTATGAATGATAATTGGCAGGTTAACGCGCTTCGCCAAAGCTATTTGTTTTCTAAATAATGCTTGTTGGATATCTTTAGGTGATTTATCCCAATGATAATCCAGTCCTGTTTCGCCGATACCAATCACTTTAGGATGCGCCGCAAGTGCCTCAATCCATTCTAGACGTTCCTCTGTACAATCTATCGCATCTACAGGGTGCCATCCAATGATTCCATAGATAAATTCATATTGGTCAATGAGTTCCATCGTACGCTCAACTGTAGGTGTATCAAAACCAACTACAAACATGCGATCTACCCCATTTTCTCTAGCGCGTTCAATAACCGCTTCTAAATCTTCATCGTATTGGTCTGCATTTAAATGAACATGTGTATCGATTAGCATCTTTTAACCGCTCCCTTAATTTGTGATTATTTAATTACTGAGCCATTTGAAATCGCACTTGGTAAGCTAACAAGTGTTAGTACGCCATCTTTTTCAGCTGATAAAATCATACCTTCTGATTTTCTACCCATTAATTTAGCAGGTTTTAAGTTAGTCACAACAGCAACCTTCTTACCAATAATATCTTCAGGTTGGTAATATTGTGCAATACCCGAAACAATCTGGCGCTGTTCGTTATCTAAATCTACTTGGATTTTTAATAACTTATCAGATTTCTTCACTTGTTCAGCATCTATAATTGTTGCAGCTTTAATTTCTACTTTGTCAAAATCTTTAATATCAATTTGTGCTTTAGTTGGCACTTCTTCTACTGAATTTTCTTCCTCTTTCTTTTCAGGTTGCATTGATTGTTTAATATAGTCAATTTCAACCGTACTATCTAGACGTGGGAAGATAGGTTGTGGTTTTTCACTTACCATTATAGGTTCAGTTAAAGCACCATATGTTTCAATACTATCAAGCTCAAACAACTCTGGAGAGTTGATATTCAACTGTGTAAAGATTTGTTTTGGTGCATGTGTAAGGAATGGTCTTAATAACACTGCTATAATACGAATATTTTCTACTAAGTGAGCCATCACATTGCCAAGCATTTCTTGTTGTTCTTCATCTTTAGCTAATACCCAAGGTGAAGTTTCATCAATATATTTATTCGTACGACTAATAAATTTCCAAACTGTTGAAAGTGCTACTGAAAATTGTAAATCATTCATATTTTCATGGAATGTCTTCACAGTATCTAGTGCCATTTGCTCCATATCTTTATCTAAATCATGTTTAGGTCCTTGATATGCAGGTAATTCACCATCAAAGTATTTATTAATCATTGAAATGGTACGATTCACTAAGTTTCCTAAATCATTTGCTAAATCATAATTTGTACGTTCCACAAATCCTTCAGGAGTAAATACGCCGTCAGAACCAAATGGTAATTCACGCATTAAGTAATAACGTGTAGCATCTAAACCATAGCGGTCAATAAGTACATTAGGATCTACAACATTACCTTTAGATTTACTCATTTTACCGTCTTTCATGAGTATCCAGCCATGTGCAAATACTTTCTTAGGAAGCGGTATATCTAACGCCATTAATAGAATTGGCCATATAATAGAGTGGAAACGCACGATTTCCTTAGCCATTATATGAATATCTGCCGGCCAATACTTTTTAAATAAACTATCGTCATCAGATAAATAACCTAATGAAGAAATATAGTTTACAAGCGCATCAATCCAAACGTAAACAACGTGTTTTGGGTTTGATTTAACATGAATACCCCAATCAAATGACGTACGTGACACCGCTAAATCTTCGAGTCCCGGTTTAATAAAGTTATTAATCATTTCATTTTTACGTGAAGGCGGTTGAATAAACTCAGGGTTTTCATCGTAAAATTCCAATAAACGGTCTGTATATTTAGATAAATTAAAGAAGTAGCTTTCTTCCTTAACTAACTCTACTTCATGACCAGAATCTGGACTCTTACCACCGACGATTTCTCCATTTTCGAAAACTGGGTCAACTAACTGTGTTTCTGTGTAGTATGTTTCGTCCGGTACTGAATACCAACCTTCATATTCACCAAGATAAATATCATTTTGAGCTAATAAACGTTCAAAAATTTGTTGCACAACTTCTTTGTGTCGCGCTTCTGTCGTACGTATAAAATCATCATTTGAGATTTCTAATTTTTGCCATAAATCTTTAATACCAGCAATCATTTCATCCAAATATTCTAATTCTGATTTTCCAGCTTTGTGTGCTTTTTCTTGTATTTTTTGTCCATGTTCATCCGTACCTGTTAAATAACGAACATCATAGCCTTGCATTCTTTTATAACGTGCGATTACATCACCAGCTGTTGTTGTATAAGCATGACCGATATGTAAATTCCCACTTGGATAATATATTGGTGTAGTGATATAAAAAGTTTCTTTCGCCATTAATGTTCCTCCTCGATTCTTACACTATAAATATATCTAAATTCATTTTTCTTTTCAATGAAGCAGATATGTATTTCTATTCCGATTTATATGTTAACCATCATAAAAATTCTTTGGATAGCATACTAGTCATATCCAGCATTTTTAAGTTTTTATTTTGCTATAATTTAAATATGATTAATAATCTCTATCTTATCTACATTACCATAAATCGCGCATGTTATGGGAGTTTTTCAACTCTTTTTTCTTGATTAAATTCGAATTTGTGGTATGTCCTTTTACTTAAATTTATTATTTTATAAATTTACTAAGCCATAATTTATTTTTTCTTCCTCACTCAAACTTCATGATAAATGTCATAAACTTCACTCGTTTTCATTTGGCGTAATTCTGCCACCTGTTTAATCGCTATTTTCGGTTTCATATTTTGATTTATATGATAATCAACGTGTTCTTTAATTGACATATCTTCAAACCAAGCTGTATCTTCTACTGCTTCGGCGCCTTCAATAAGTACTACAAATTCACCTTTAGTTGGAATACTTTCATCATTAAGACGGTCTAGTATATTGCCTACATAATCAGTAACAATTTGCTCAAATTTCTTTGTTAGCTCTCTACCTAAAGAAACTTTACGATCTCTATCAATCTTTTGAATCGTTTTAATCGTATCTTTTACTCGATGTGGTGACTCATAAATAATTAAAGTGCTATTTTCATACATACGTTGTTCTAGGTATGATTGTTTTTGTTTATCTTTTCGCGGTAAAAAGCCTAAAAATGTATAAGTAAAAGAAGGTAATCCACTTGCCATTAATGCAGTTAAACCTGCGTTTGGTCCTGGTATAGTCTCTACTCTGATACCATTATCTCTAGCAGCAACAACTAGTTCATAACCAGGGTCGCTAATTAATGGTAAACCTGCATCTGATACTAATGCGATGTTATTACCTTGTTGCAATTGTTCAATAAGATAATCTGTTTGCTGTTCTTTATTATGGTCATGGTAAGACTTGAGCGGTGCTTGTATTTCATAATGTACACATAATTTTTTTGTCACTCGTGTATCTTCACAAGCAATCAAATCTACATTTCTTAATGTATCAACAGCACGATATGTAATATCCGCCAAGTTACCAATAGGCGTTCCTACTAAATATAATGTCGACATAACCTAACCCCCACTTATTAATTCTAATTTTTGTTGACGTGTATATGTCTTAATTTCATACTCACGTTTCATTGCTTCAGACTTTGTATCGAACACTTCTTGATAAACGAGTTGTACCGGGCGTCTTATTTTCGTGTATTTAGCACCTTGACCATTATTATGTTTAGTTACTCTTTGTGTAATATCTTTTGCGTACCCCGTATATAAACTACCATCCTTACATTTAACTATATAAATATAATGTTTATCCATAATATATTTCTCTCATTTCCTCGGTGTAAGTGCCATCATTATTATAAATATAAAATGGTGGCTGTATGTCTAAACCTTGGTTACCACCTTTTCTACCTTCCACAACTATTGTTTGCGATACTTTGTCTTGTTTACTATATACAAAATAAAGTTTTTTAGGTTCAATTTGATATGCTCTCATATAGCTTAAGACATCCATAAGACGTTCTGCTCTATGAACCATGGCCATGCGCCCACCTTGTTTTAATAAATGTCTGGCTGCTAAACAACAATCTTCTAATGTACACATTATCTCATGTCTAGCTATTTTATGCGCATTTTTTTGATGTTGATGTTGTTGATTGACTTTAAAGTAAGGTGGATTACAAGTGACAAGGCTATATTGTGAGGGTTTAAACTGTTGTTGTACTTTTTTCAAATCCATATGATACATGTGGATTCTATCGTCTAATTGATTATATACAACGCTTCTTTGTGCCATATCAACTAGTTGTTGCTGAATCTCAATACCATCTATATTTTGTTTCCCTTTATCCGAAAGCAACAGAGGAATAACCCCATTCCCCGAACACAAATCCATAATCGTATCTTGCTTTTTAATTTTTGTAAAATGCGCGAGTAATAGTGCATCAGTAGAAAAAGAAAACACTTCATCATTTTGTATAATTCTTAAGTTTTCTTTTGTTAAATAATCCAATCTTTCATCTGCTAAAAGCATCTTTCTAACCTCCAAAAAAAAGGATAAGGTAACGATGCTTAATAATCAAGCCTATCGTCACTGCTCATCCTCAATTACATATGATTACTATGGGTTTTGGTCCATATCAACTTTTATTCAGTTAATACTTCAAGACAGAATAAGCAATCATCGCCTTTTCTATGTTTCCCAAACAATTCACCATTACAAATATGAAAACCTTCTTTATAAAGCATAGCCAAATTGTCTTTACTGCGAAGTGGTTGTTTAACAGGCGTTTTTTTACCTTGTTCTATACTTTTAGATTGTTCTTCTTTGTCTATTAATGTTTTTAGATTCTCATTCTCGATTTGTAAGGCGACATTTTCTTCAATCAATTCAACCGTAAGATTCTTCAAATTAACCATATCACTGTTGATTTGATTAATATTTGATTCTAAATTCGCCAATTTTTCAAATATGTCGCTACGATTCAATGTTATTTTGGCCTCCTAATTTAATGTCTCTAATTCTTCCATTTTATATTCAAGCGGCTGTTCAAGACCATCCACTTTTACTTGCATAGAAATATCTAAGATATTTAGGCCAATCACTTTACCATTGCCTTCTGGTGTTTTAATAGCTTCTCCTACATCAGGTAATTGCGCACGTGCTTCTTCATAATAATCATTTTCATATTTAAGGCAACACATTAGACGACCACAAGCCCCTGAAATTTTAGTGGGATTGAGTGATAAATTCTGATCTTTTGCCATTTTTATAGATACTGGTTCAAAGTCACCTAGGAACGTAGCACAGCATAAAGAGCGTCCACATGGACCAATACCACCAAGCAATTTCGCTTCATCTCTAACGCCTATTTGCCTTAATTCAATACGTGTTTTTAGTTTTTGTGCTAGAACTTTCACTAATTTTCTAAAATCAACGCGCTCATCCGATGTAAAATTAAAAATCACTTTTGATTTATCTAATGTAAATTCGCAATTTACTAGTCTCATCTCTAAACTCTGCTGTTGAATTGTATTTTTGCATAATGTCATTGCCTCTTCGGCATCTTTTTCATTTTGCTCATATTGATTTAAATCCTCATCTGTTGCATGACGGACAATTTCTTTTAAAGGTAATGTTACATCTTCATCAGCAACATCTAATGGAGCATATTTTACACGGCCCATCTCTAATCCTCTTTTAGATTCAACTACCACCCAATCGCCTACATTTAAATCGAATTTTTTTGGTGAATAGTATTCCATTTTCCCTGATTTTTGAAAATCAATTCCTACTACATTTTGCATGATTAACTCACCCCTTTTATCACAATCTGTTCAAATACTAATGTCGGATTAACATTTTGATTTAATTTTTTATGTGCTTCTGTTATTTGATCATATATCAAAATAATTTGATTATATGTTAACTTTTTAGAAAATGCTTTTACTTCTTCATATAAATCATGATATATGATATCATCATCCATTCCTACCTTAGCATGCATAACATCCTCAAAGAAACCATTAACTGCCCCTAACGTAACTAACTGTAAGCGACGATTTTTAGCCTGCTTTAATAAATCGACAATGGCTATTAACGCCATTGAACGATTTGTTAACAACAATTGGCACCATTTTATAATACTTTTACGCAATGCCATCAGATCTGCTTCTTCATTTAACGCAACTGCACTTTCAATTTGTGTTGTATATGTACTTAACAATTCTGCTACAGGACATGAAATTTCGCGTTCAATTAGTCTTTCTATAAACAAAGACTTATCTATTGGTTTAAAATATACATGTTGGCATCTAGAGTGAATAGTATCTAAAATTTGTTCTGGTTTTGTTGTTAATAAGATGGCTATCGTATTTTCAGGTGGTTCTTCTAAAAATTTCAAAATACTATTTTCACCTTGGATGGTTAATTTTTCAAAAGATTCAATAATATATACTTTATAGTCACCCTCGATAGGTAGTTGATTCATATGATGTACTAATTGTTCTACTTGGTCTTTTTTAATCGTAGTTTCTTCAGAAGATATATACATAAAATCTGGATGATTAAATGTTTCTACTTTTAACTGACATTGGTTCTCTTGGCCACATAGGATTAATTTCGTAAAATCAATTGCGACTTGTTGCATAGTTTGTCCATCATCGCCCTCAAATAAATAAGCATGCGAGAGTTTATTTGATTGATACGCTTTCGTCAGTCTGTCTAGTTCATCCACCATAAAGTTACTCCTTTATATAAAAAGGCTGCTTATACATAGTAACCTTACAAAGCACATTACTTAAGTTCATAACAGTTTAGTCTTAAGTGGAAATGTAATTTGAAAGGTCACTATATATAGCAACCATGATTCTAAAATTGATGGAAAGCCTCAACTGGCATTACAAATACCGTTGCTCCTCCAACCTCTACTTCAACCGGATATGGAATATAAGAATCTGCACTGCCACCCATTGGTGTTATAGGTGATACAAGTTGCTCTCTATTACCACAAGTGTCATTAATAACTTTTAGCATTTCATCAACTCGGTCATCTTCTACACCAGATAAAAACGTTGTATTACCTGCTCTTAAAAAACCACCAGTTGTTGCAAGTTTCGTTGCTCTAAAGTTATGTTTAACAAGTTTATCTGAAAGTTCTTGACTATCCTGATCTTGTACGATTGCTATAATCATTTTCATATTAAACACCTCTTCCCAGTATTATATCATAATTTTTCTAAGTATTTGATGATAGATTCATACGTTGCATTAACTACATCTTCTACACTCTGATCTGCATCTATTACCATAAAGCGTTCAGACTCATTATGAATAATTTTTTTATAACCTTCAACTACTTTTTCATGAAATTTTACATTTTCTTGATCTAAACGATTTTGATTGCGCTGATTCTTTAAGATTCTTTCTCTTCCAACTTCTACGCTAACATCAAGATATATCGTAATATCAGGATACAGACCATTGATGGCAAATTCATTAATAGATTTCACTTCTTCTATTCCTATTCCCCGAGCATAGCCTTGATATGCTAAAGAACTATCGATATATCTATCACATAATACTAACTTACCACTCTCTAACGATGGAATCACTTTACCTACAAGATGTTCACGCCTAGATGCTGCAAATAATAGTGCTTCTGTCCGATCATCCATATCATCGCCTTCAAGCAATACTTCACGAATTTGTTCTCCAGTCTTCACACCACCTGGTTCTCTGGTAAGTACAACTTCAAATTTATTTTCTAATTTTTGTGCTACTTGTTGTATGACAGTAGTTTTGCCTGAACCCTCAGGGCCTTCAAAAGTTATAAAAGCTGACATTTTATTCATCCTTAATTTCAATTTTATGTTTTTTAATTCCTTCGACTCTTATGTGTTGTTCACACCAATAATTCATTAATTTTATCATATTTTTTGTTATGAGTTCTCCTTTTAGCATTATTGGTATACCTGGTGGGTAAGGTACAATATTTACTGCTAAAATTTGATTTTCAGCTTCATTGATATCTATACTTTTAACTCTTGATATTTCAACTGGCTGATACAGACCACACAATTCATAATCAGGAATCTTATAATCTATGTTATTAGATCTTTTTTCCACTTCTATTTGCTTTATTCTGTCAATTAATTCTTGAAATGGATAATAATCGCCTTTATGCCACAATGGTAAAACGAAAAGAACTTGATATTCATCTGCTAATTCTACATAAATATCTTTGTTTTCGAAAAGCTGTTGTAGTTCAATACCTGAGTAACCTGTACATTGTATATTCAACTTCAATGGATCATTCACTTCAACTATACGCATACCTATAGACTCAATAGCTTGAATGCATTTCCTTCTTTTTTCAAAAAACAAATTACTATCATATTTTTCATAAAAATCATGTGCTAATTCTAAACTGTTCATAAGAAGATACGACGGGCTTGAAGATTGAAAGTACGCTAAATACTTTAATACCTTTTCACGCTGTGGTGCATTTTTATGAATGAAAATAATTGAACTCATTGTCAGTGACGGTAATGTCTTATGATATGACTGTACAACATAATCTGCCCCCATACTCAATGAAGACTTTGGAAAACCTGCTAAATCAAAGTGTGCACCATGTGCTTCGTCTATTAACGTAGGTGTTTGATGAATCTTTGTATATTTTAGTGTTTCTTCAATATCAAAACATTCCCCATAATAGTTAGGGTATGTAAGAACTAACAACTTCGAATCTTTCAATTGCTGGAGTAGTCCGTTTAGACTAGGGCCTAAATACTGTTTTGTTTTTATGCTCATATCCATCCCCAATAAACGGCAAGATGTATGAACTAAATCTAAAGCATGAAACACAGACTTATGAGCATTTCTTGCAATAACATATTCACCTTGTACATTTGAAAAACCTTGGATTACTGATAAGATACCTGATGTTGTACCGTTAACCAAATAATAAGCATCATAATCAGGATGTTTTTTAACATTGCTCATACTTTGTGCTATAACATCTTCAGCATGGTGCAAATCGTCTAAACCTGTTATTTCTGTCATATCCATCTCAAAATTCATTTTATTAAGATAGCCTATTGTCATATTTTTATGTCCCGGGACATGCATAGAAATAGGTTTCCTTTTTAATAACTCATCAAACTTCTTATTTAATGGTAGTGACATATAACACCCACTTTTTAAACTTTAATTTTCATTATATTTTAACATATTTAAAGAACTAGTCATAAGTTCATTTAAACTTCTTGGTTTTAGAGTTCGTTTAGTTCGTCAGCTTCTAAAGTCCCACTTTTACATTCTAACTTCTAATTTATTTAGATAAAACTTGTTGCTCTCTTATCAGATTATATTTCGTTTTATATTTCATTGTATTAGTGGGACTTATGCATGAGCTTCTGCTCATGTATTCCGTTGCGACTGACAATTGTTTTACGTTGCAGTTAAGCTCTTCGTGCATAAAAAAAAGACCCTATTGGGTCTTTGATTGCCTGGCAACGTCCTACTCTTGCGGAACGTAAGTCTGCTACCTTCGGCGCTAAAGACCTTTCTTGTCGTGAGACAAGCGCTCGCATCTTTTCTCACTTGCATGCTTTCCTCACTCAC
>NZ_JAGEVL010000013.1 GCF_017583065.1 Staphylococcus shinii
TCTCCATTATTTGGTTCATTTGGATTTGGCTGCTCGTCTGTTCCATCTCCATTATTCGATTCATCTGGATTTGGTTGCTCGTCTGTTCCATCTCCATTATTTGGTTCATTTGGATTTGGCTGCTCGTCTGTTCCATCTCCATTATTCGATTCATCTGGATTTGGTTGTTCATTCATCTCATTGCTATTATCGTTATTAGATTGATTTTGTTCAGTTAAGTTACTGTTGTCTTGTTGTCCTTGAACATCGCTTAATCCATCATTATTAGTATTTTGCTTATCCCAATCATTTTGTATTTTTTCATTATCTTGAACAGTTTCACCTAAATCGTTATCTGACTCTTGATTAGTTGTATTATCACTTTGTGCCGTATCCTCTACTGTGGTTGGACTTTTTATATGATTTGCAGGATTAGAATGAATTGGCCTTTTATCTGATTGATTTGTGTTATTATTTGTTAATTTTTCATCAATTTGTTGTTCAGCAGCGTGAGTTTGACTAGAAACTAATGTCGTACTTAAAGCGAGAGCAAAGCTGGAAATCACAAATTTATGCGAAAAATACCACTTCATAGATTCACCTCCAAAATTCATATTTTTTATATTCATATATAGTATATAAGAAAAAGACCTATTTTTCATCAAAACTAATTTATTGAAAACAAATATTAATCCTTTTGAAATTTTATGTAAACCCCTATTTACAAACTCTGATATAATTATTATACTTAATATATAAAATAAATTGATATAAAGGAGCTTTCACAATGGGATTATTCAGTAAAAAAGACTCAACTTTAGAAACTTTTCAAAACGCAATAGAAAAAAGACGTACTATATATAGTTTAGATCAGGATATTTCAATCTCTGATAATGAAGTAGAAGATATTATCGAGCATGCTATCAAACATGTTCCATCATCATTCAATTCTCAATCTACACGTATTGTATTACTTTTAAATGATAATCATAATAAATTCTGGGAAATCACTAAACAAGAACTTAAAAATGCTATGGGTCCAGACCGTGATTTCCAAGCAACTTCTGACAAAGTAGACAATTTCAAACATTCTCATGGTACAATTCTTTTCTTTGAAGACCAAGATGTTATCGAAGGATTACAAAATCAAATGCCTAACTATGCAGAAAACTTTGCCGTGTGGTCTAGCCAAACAAACGCAATGCATCAATTTTCAATTTGGACAGCTTTAAGTACTGTTGGCATTGGTGCTTCTTTACAACACTACAATCCACTTGTGGATGTTGCCGTTTCTGAAGCTTTTGAAATACCTAAAACATGGAAACTTGTTGCACAAATGCCATTCGGTAATATTCGCGATGAAGCTGGAGACAAAGAGTTCCATGATACAAGTAAACGTTTTTTAGTTAGAAAATAATCACATTCACTTAATTTGTTGTAGTCTTTTATAAAATAAGAGGTCGAGCGTATATAACTGTCTCGACCTCTTATGATTTTAAATGATTTATCACATTTACTTTAAATTAAGTAAATTTATATCTTATATCTATCAAACTAATAAGTACATTATCCTACGCATAGATTTACACTTATAATATTTACCCCTCCTCCAACTTTTGTTAAATAAAATACGAATAAGCATTTCCCTTAGTTTCTAAAACTGTTTACCTTTATATAATTATTGATATCAAACATTTACTAATTTTGAATTATCAGAATATTTTTAGTATATTGATGCTAACAATAATTTAAGGGGCGATAAAAATGAATATAGAAGTTTTTCAATTTAAAATCGAACCGGCAAATGTTTCATTAAATGAAGAAAACATAGTTAATTGGTTTTCTAAATTTGTAACCTCAGAAACTGATGTCGTTGTATTACCAGAAATGTGGAATAATGGGTACGCTTTACCCCAATTAAAAGAACTTGCTGATACTCAACTTTCGCGTAGCTATGAATTTATATCAAAGTTGGCAATTCAATACGACGTTGATATTATCGCTGGTTCTGTTTCAAATTCTATGAAAGAGGATGTGTATAATACAGCATTTGCAGTTTCAAAAAATGGTTATTTAATCAATAGTTATGACAAAGTTCATTTAGTTCCTATGTTAGACGAGCCTTCATTCTTAACTGCTGGCAATGCTGTACCTGAGGCGTTTAACTTAACTAATGGCGTTAAAGCTACACAAATTATTTGTTATGATTTACGTTTCCCTGAATTATTACGCTATCCTGCTCGGAAAGATGCAGAGATAGCCTTCTATGTAGCACAATGGCCTCAAGCAAGAGTTAGTCATTGGATAGCACTTTTAAAAGCACGCGCTATTGAAAATGATATGTTTGTTGTAGGATGTAATGCGTGTGGAGATGACGGACAAACAGAATATGCTGGACATTCTATCGTAATCAATCCAAATGGAGAAATAGTCGCCCAATTAGAAGATAAGCCAGACCATATTTCATGCGATATCAACTTGGATGAGGTTAGTAATCAAAGAGAAAATATCCCAGTTTTCAAAAATCTTCGCCCTCATCTATATAGATGAATACAAAAAAACCGTGAGCTTGGGAGGGACTCACGGTTTTTGTAACTTATTATTAAGGGAATGTTTTTTACAGTTATTTCTCTATCTATTTTTGGGGATGTTATTAATTATGAAAAAATTTAGTGAATTTACCGATTAAAATGATAAATTGAATGATGTTTACGATAGCTTACATGTTTTACTTTAAATCGCCTCTGTTATAGGCAATGTTAAAATGATATTTGAATTGAGACTGGGAATGTTCTACGAATCCAAATTTTGGGATTGCTTAATAAAATTAAGCGCGTTGTGTACCTGAAAGTATTATTTTACGAAATCACTAATCATTGCTGAGAAATGGTTTGTCACTACATCAGCCTCCTCTTGTTTGTAATCAATTAATTGAAAAACGAGAACTTAACTTGTAACTATAACAACTATACGAAGAAAGTACAGTTACAATATCAGTGTGTTAATCAGACCCCTGCTCAAAAGTCTAATCAACGTTATCATTCAAACAAAAATTCAAACAAAATTTTGATTAAATGATTTGTAAAATGTAATCACTTCTTTGTGATACAAGTACATTTAACCATGATTATTCAAATTAATGTAAAAAAATCCCTAACTCGTTAAATTTTATTCCTAAATGTAAGCATAAATATGATAAAATTAGTCAGATAAATATTTTAAACAGTTAGGAATTAAAAATATACAGTTAAGCAATAAGACGCATAAAACTTAATTAAAATTGTATAATACGAGTGAGGAGAGAAAAGCCAATGAGTAAATTAATTGATACTAAAATAGACAACTTTGCTAAAAGTCTACAATTACGCAACAATTTAGATCATATCGAATATTTAAAGATGCGTTTAGGCATGCAAGTTGTAGTAAATAATTTCTTTAAAACAACTGTCATTTATGGTGTTTCAATCCTTTGCCATTTATTCTTATACACACTAACTGTTCATTTATCATTTCTTCTAATTCGTGTCTCTGCTCATGGAGCACATGCTACAAGCTCATTATTTTGTTATATTCAAAGTTTAGTAATATTTGTTTTATTGCCTGCTATTATTGGGTATTATCAAGTATCATCAGTATTACTATATCCATTAGCAATTATTGGATTTATTATCCTAGCAACATTTGCTCCGACAGCTACAAAAAAACAACCGATTCCTGAACGATTGAAAAAAAGCAAGAAAATTAAAACAATAATAAGTACAGCCTTGTTATTACTTTTATCCTTGTTTTTTGAGACACCATACCAGCAATTTATATTAATAGGAATTGTTATTGTGTCGTGTTATCAATTGCCCACAATTTTACTAAAGGAGGATGTTTAAATATGTTTTTATTAGATTCTATTTTCAAAATTATCGCTAAGTTTTTCACAGTAATAGGCGTTGCATCAGGTGGTCATGTATGTATTGGCTTTGCTGATGAAATTGAAGTTCCAAAAGAAATCACCGACTTGTATGAATAATTGTTAGTATAGAAAGTGTGTATAAAATGGCATTTTTGAATCTTTATGTTTTACCTATAATTCAAATTTTATTATTAATTTTTTCAATTAAATTTTTTAATAAGATATATTTTACAATTAAGGATGTAACCATTTTATTAGTGGTTATTATCCTTAATGTTGTTTTGTTACAAGTTTGGGGCTCTCAAACATTATTAATACTATTAATAATAGTATCTATTTGGGCATATGTAAAAAACAAAATTTTGGGTATTCTTACAGTACTAGGTAGTTGTTTTATTTTGTATATATCTAATTTTGTTACTATTTGGTTAATAATTACAATTTTAGATTACAATACTTCTTCGGTTACATTTCAATTATACTATGCTGGAACTTTTGTTATTATTTATATTATTTCTATGTATATTATTCACTACTTTTTAACTAGACTTAATAAATCTGTTCTGTCTTTTAATAAAGTGTACTTAATCACTGTTTCATTATTTTTAATAACTGCAATTTTATTATTGAATATTTATTTACCTAAGAGTACAGTTTCTTTTAAAGACGTTAAATTTTTATCTTTAATATTTTCTGTATTTATCATTACAATCGCTATTCTTATAATTACAATTTCTTTTAGCGTTATTCGTCAAATTCAATATAAGCGTAATATGCAAGAAATCGAAAATTATTATAAATACACGTTACAAATTGAAAAAATCAATCATGAAATGCGTAAATTTAGACATGATTATGTCAATATTTTATCTACCCTCTCAGATTTTATCAGGGAAGAAGATATGGAAGGTCTAAGAGATTACTTTCATTCTGAAATATTACCAATGCAAGATAGTATGCAAATGAATGCAATTAAAATCAATGGTATTGAAAACTTGCATGTTCGCGAAATTAAAGGTTTGTTAACTACTAAAATACTTCAAGCCCAAGAAAAAAATATTCGCATCAGCATTGAAGTACCAGAACCAATTGAAAAAATTGATATGCCTATTATAAATTTAAGTAGAGTAATCGGTATATTACTTGATAACGCAATTGAAGCTTCTGAAAAGATTACTGAAGACCCACTTATTCGTATTGCTTTTATTAAAAATGAAGACACATCCGTCACATTTATCGTTATGAACAAGTGTGAACCAGATATGCCTAAAGTACATACTCTTTTCCAAGAAAACTTTTCTACTAAAGGGAAAAACCGTGGACTTGGGTTATCCACGTTAAAAGAATTGACTGATTCAACAACAAATGTTTTATTAGATACAACTATTGATAACAACTACTTTATTCAAAAAGTGGAAATCTTAAATTCTGATTCATAAGGATGTGTAACTATGAAAATATTCATTTGTGAAGACGACGAAAGACAACGTGAACATATGGTATCAATTATTAATAATTATATTATGATTGAAGAAAAGCCAATGGAAATTGAAGTTGCGACAGCTGATCCTTATGACATTTTAGAACGATCAAAGAACATTAATGATATAGGATGTTACTTTTTAGATATCCAATTAGAAGCTGATATCAATGGTATCAAGCTTGCAAGTGAAATACGCAAGCATGACCCGGTTGGCAATATCATTTTTGTTACAAGTCACAGTGAGCTGACTTACTTAACATTTGTCTACAAGGTTGCTGCAATGGACTTTATTTTCAAAGATGATCCAGACGAATTAAAATCAAGAGTGATTGATTGCATAGAAACTTCTGAGTCACGTTTAAAACTACTCTCAAAAGAAAGCAGTGTTGAAACAATAGAATTAAAACGTGGTAGCAATTCTATTTATGTACAATACGACGATGTGATGTTCTTTGAATCATCTAGCAAGTCCCATCGTTTAATTGCACATCTAGATAATCGTCAAATCGAATTCTATGGAAATCTTAAAGAAATCGATCAGTTAGATAAACGTTTCTTTAGGTGTCATAATAGTTTCGTAGTTAATAGACACAATATCGAGTCCATCGACTCTAAATCGCGCATAGTCTATTTCAAAAACAATGAACATTGTTATGCGTCTGTAAGAAATGTTAAAAAGATATAATACATAAAAAGCTGGGCATGTTTAATTACATGCTCAGCTTTTTATTGCTTTATTCACTTCTTCTAAAGTTGGAATACTTGATATCGCTCCATATTTCGTAGTAACCGTTGCAGCTACATAATTACTAAATTCAAGTATGGCTTTACCTTCATTTTTTAATACTGCTATCAAATCTGTAGAATCAGAAATTAATAATTTACTAATTAAAGCACCTATAAATGCGTCACCCGCACCTGTAGTATCAATGGCTTTAACTTTAAATCCTTGTTGAGATATTTCATTTCCGTCTTTAAAATATACGGTCGCACCATCGGCACCTTTGGTATAAATTACTGCATCAACGTTACCTTGGAACAACCACTGTATAGCCTGGTTTTCATCTGTAATTCCTGTTACAAACTCTAATTCTTCATCAGATATTTTGACGATATGTGCTAATGGAATAAATTCATGGATTGCTGATTTACAATCCGCTTCATTTTTCCATAACGGCAACCTTACATTAGGATCAAATACAATTGTTCCTCCTACATGTGTCACTTTCTCAATCAATTTCTTATGTGCATATTTCATAGGACTTTCCACTAAATCAACTGAACAGAAATGTAATACATCATTTTCATTTACATCGATGGCGCTTACTGCATCTATACTGTATAACATGTCAGCGGATGGCTTCCTATAAAAAGAAAAGTCTCTTTCCCCCTCTTTAGTTAAACTCACAAACGCTAAAGCTGTATTGGCTTCGTTAGTACGTTTTAAGTATTGAGTACCTACACCTAGGTTATCTAGAGTTTCCACAATTAAATCACCAAAAGCATCTTGTCCTAATTGTGTAATCATTTCAGCATTTCCGCCTAGTTTTGTTGCTGTACAAGCCACATTACACGGTGCTCCTCCAACTTGACGAGAAAACATTTCTACATCTTTTAATTTAGAATCTGTAGTACTTGGTATAAAGTCAATTAAAGCCTCTCCAATTGCTAGTAGACGTTTCATTTAATGTCACCTTTCAAATCATATTTTGTGAATTTTAGGTAGGTTTGGCCTGATTCAGTAGATGTTTTAATGCCTGTCGCATTTTCATCTGTAAATATCCTTGTCGTCATCACAAGTTCCCCATCATTGCAGAAAATTTCCACGCTAGAAGTATCTACAAATAACTGTAGTTTTGATAACGGAGTATCTAAATAAGTACTTCTCGTCGTCCCTTCAACAGGTCCAGGTAATTGACCACTTTCACTACGGTCTAATGTTAATTTCTGCTCCCTTTTATTATACGTAATTAAAGTTGATTCAGTCTTAGACGTACGTACTTCAAAATAAACTTCTGTCGCTTCATTTTCTAAAATATCGATAATTAATTCAAACTGTTTACCTTCATATGGATGTAATTGTCTAGTAAATTTATTAGCGTAACCTAGTGCTGTTTCTTCATTTGTCCGAAGTTTTTCAAGTGCTTTAATCGGACGTTGTTTTAAATTACCTGACTCAATTGTCAACACACGTGGAATAGTTAAACAATGTGCCCAACCATCGGCATCTGAAGGATAGTTAATTTCTGGTAGACCCATCCAACCAATTAATATGCGTTGATTATTTTCATCTAAAAATGTCTGTGGAGCGTAAAAATCAAAACCATAATCTAATTCATGAAAATCCCCATGATTCATAGTTAAATTATTGATATCATACTGCCCCATAATATAGCCAGATTGATAAATATTCTTAAAACGTTCTCCTTCTGAATCAATACCTTGAGGGCAAAACAGTAACATGTCATAGCCGTTTAAATTAAAATAGTCTGGGCATTCCCACATATAACCAAAATCGTCTAGATTCGTTTGTATTTCTCCTTGAAACTCCCAATTTACGATATCTGTTGAACGATATTGCAAAATTCTACCTTGTTTTTTTATGTTTTGTGCAGCTATCATCGCGTAATAAACTCCATTTTGAACATGTACCTTAGGATCCCTAAAATGTTGCGTGTAGCCAAACGGTGGTTCAGATATTACTGCTTTAGGAAATTTATTAATCGAGCCATCTTTAGCCATTTTTGCTATATGTTGTGTGGAAATTCTATTCCAGTCGCTGTCACGATGATTAGCAGTATACATATAATATAAATGGTCATGATATTCAAATGCGCTGCCACTATATACACCATGACTATCATCTTTCGTATCTGGTTTAATCGTTGGCCCAATAGCTTCAAATTCTACAAGATCCTTACTTTGATATGTATACCAATATTTCAGTCCATGTACAGGACCTAGCGGGAACCACTGATGTGAGACATAATAATTTCCCTTGAAATAGATAAGCCCATTAGGATCATTTAACAATCCTATTTTGGGTTGTATATGAAAAATTTGTCTATATTTTGACTGATTGACTTGTTCAGTTAATGTTTCAATCGTTTGTTGGTCAACATCTTCATATCTTTGATAACGTTGCTCTTTTGTCCACTCCGTCATAGTGCGTATCCTCCTATTTTAAAAATAATTACATTAAAATGGTACCGGTTCCATAATATACTTTTTAATCATAACACTTTTGAGTTAGTTTTTAAATGTATGTTGAACATCAATAATGATGCGTTGTTCAACTTCTTGCTGTTGTATCATCTGGTTTAGTTTGTCCATAGCAACACTGCCTGCATATTCAAAATTGTAATTCACAGTATGAATAGACGGTGACACGATTTCAGTTACTGGGTCTCCACCAAATCCTACAATATATTTCTCGTGCATATGCGGCACATGTTCTGAATTATATTTATGTATAGCTAAGGCAATTGAATCTGTAGCTCCAACTATTGCATCATAATAGGGATAAGCTTGTAATGCTTCTACAACATCTATCATCGCCTCTTGATAATTAAAAGATGTAAGTGAAATGTGTGGTTTTATACCATATTTTTCTAAACCTGCAACTAGCCCATTTTTACGTTGAACACCTACAGCAATATCACTTTCTGTCACACCGAAAAACTTAATATCTTTATAACCTTGTTGACCTAACATATCGCCAACCAAGTATCCCGCTTGGTAATCATTATGAATGATACAATGTAACTCATCATGTGCTTGACCAACAATAATCACAGGAACATTTATTTTATTAATAACTTCTAAATGTTGCTCTGTGATTTCTGTTGCCATAAAGACAATACCATCTACTTTACTTCTATAAAATGTTTCAAGCGCATCAATTTCTAATTGAGTATTAAGATTTGTGTAATTTAGTAGCAAACTATAATTCAATTGATCACAAATCGTTTTGACTCCTTTAACTGTTTCGTCGACAGCAAAAGAGTTCATTCTAGGTATAATTGCCCCTATCATATTAGTTCTATGTGCTCGTAAACTTTGCGCAAATTGATTAGGTTGATAATCATTTTCTCGAATGATCTTATCTAGCTTTTGTTTTGTTTTTAAACTTACCGAACCATTATTTAAGTATCTCGACACTGTGCTTTTTGAAACGCCAGCAATTTTAGCTATATCAGCAATGTTCTTCATATTTTCTCACTCTCATTAATTAGCTATTATAAACAATACTTATTTTATCATAATGCAATCGCTTTAAATACTATTTAAATCTACGTTTATAGAAAGGTTAAAACTTACTATTAGTGTCTCTAAATAAGTAACATATAAGTTGAGTTTTCAATATGATATAGTTGTGGAAATAACAACTTTAAGGAGAGATATGTCATGGATAAAGGGAAACTGTACACCTTTATAACATTAAGTATTTGCATAATAGTGATCGTTATTTGTTTACCATTTTCACTTAAAAATGGTAGTTACTCAGCCATTTTTTCAGCTTTTCTTCCTATAATTATATTAATTATTGCCTCTATCTTTAAAGCTAAAGACAATAATAATGATAAAGATTAACAGGGTTATTGATTATATACTTATTTAGTTTAATGGAGGGAAAACATGACAAGAACTGTAAGGTTAAATCTATTAAATTTATTTTTACTCATTGTTTTAATGTTAGCGTTAACTATTAATATCTTTGAAGGTTTTTTATTTATTTGGTCATGATACTACCAATAATAATGTTAATAATTGGAATCTATGTATTAATTCAAATATTAAAAAACAAAATTCTGACTAAAAAATATATAAATAAATAAAAATGATCGAACTCAAAGCATAGCTAGGAATTCGACCATTTTTATTTTAATTATCATGTTGTCTAATTGAATAAGTGAAGTTCACTTGTAATGTCAATCTCAACTATTACTCTTAATTAAGCTTTTTGAATTGTGATTGTCCATGATGCATCATCTAACTGTTCATAATTTGTAACTGGATAGCCTTGCTCAGCCGCCCAATTTGGTAATGCTTCAGTTGCTTGAGTACAATCAAAATCTATTTTTAATTCTTCACCATTATCTAGCGTATTCATTTTCTTTTGTGCTTCTATTAATGGGAATGGACATACCATTCCTACTGTACCTAATTCATGTACCAATATTTGTGCCTCCTATATTAATTATATTGTTTGTGTTTGTGTTTGTGACGTTGCCGTTTCATTAGAAGTTTGCTTTTGTGCTTTTTTCATAGGTCTAATAAATACAAAATAACTCATTGTCCAAGCGCCTAATATCATTGAAGCGAGTGCAACCCAACCCTTCCACGACATCGTTGCTGTTTCTACTAGTCCATTACCGATTGAACAACCACCTGCCACTGAAGCACCGAATCCCATAAACACACCACCGATGATACTATTACGGATAGTTTTCTTGTCTGGTAATCTCCATTTAAACTCTCTTGCGCCTTTAGCGGCAATATAAGATCCTAGGAATATTCCAAGGACTAAGAACACACCCCAGTCTAATAATTTCAAATCACCAGTTACAAAAAATTGTACTAGATTGGCAGATGGAGTAGTAATTCCAAGCCCATACATTCTTCCTGTCGATTCACTTACAGGCCATGCAATTAATGCAATGATGCCTACTGCTATTGCAGCAACGAATGGATGGTATTTCTTTTCAAATAAATAGTGACGTACGCCCGTAAATTTCTGTTTTAATTTAGGAACAGCGAATTTAGGTTTCGGTTTACGTAATGTTTTGACTACGAAAAATACTGTTATAGCTGTAAGCAATAGTACCCAAACCCATGTCGGTATCCCAGTAGTTTGTGACATACTCGTATTAACATTGGTAGGCTTATTAACACCATCCATTAACGGTAACAACAAACCATATTTTGTAGCTGCCGATGTAAATGCATAAGCAATAAGTGCCATCCAACTACCAATTAAACCTTCACCAGCTCTATACCATGTACCAGTCGCACATCCACCAGCTAATATAATACCTAAACCAAAAATAAACGAACCTATTACCGTTCCAATAACAGGATAAGTCGATTCAGGTATTTGTACTAAACCAGTAGAAGTTAAAATTAATAACCCTATACTTTGTACTGAAATTGCTATAAGTAATGCATAAAACATTTTGTTACTCTTTTGAATATACATATCTCTAAAACCGCCAGCTAGACAAAACCGTGTCCTTTGCATAACAAAGCCTAAAAGACTGCCCACAATAATGCCGCTGATTATTAACCAAGTCATATTAATAACCTCTTTTCCGATAAAATCAATAAGATTAATAATATTAGAAATCGTATAAAATTTCAACCTTGTAACTCATAAATTTTTTAAACTTCAACTAACTTAATAAGTAGAGTATGTTGAAATTCTAATTAAAAATTCATAAAAAAATAGTTTTTTATAAACACAGCACACAAAGTGTATTACTGTATCTATAAAAAACTAACTAAATTATTTCTTATTTATTACTATAATTTTTCATAAAGAATAATAAAGACTGTAATTCGATACCTAAGTCAATATGATGCACTTGAACATCTGAAGGTGTTAGTACACGACTTGGTGTAAAATTAAGTATCCCTTTAACACCTGAATCTACTAACACATCAGCTACATTTTGAGCTGCTTCTTCAGGTGTAGTCAATATCACTACATCGATATCTTCTTGTGATAATATTTCTTTTATTTTATCAAATGGGCTCACTGTCACTTTACCTATTTGTTTCCCAATAATTTCTTCGCGAATATCAAATGCTTCAGTTATAGTCATTTCATCATGTATTGAAAAGTTATATGTCAATAATGCTTTACCTAAGTTCCCTACACCTACAATTGCAATTTTAATCTCGTCATTTTCGCTTATTTCATTTTTAAAGAAATGTAATAAACTATCAATATTATAGCCATAGCCTTTCTTGCCTAACTCACCAAAATAAGAAAAATCTCTTCGAATCGTTGCAGAATCAATATTTAAGCCTTCACTGATGGCTTTAGAATTAACTCTATCAATGCCTTTAGATTTTAATGTATTGACGAATCTATAATATAACGGTAAACGTTTCAATGTGGCACGAGGAATCTTTTCGCTTTGATTAGCCAAGATCATGTCCCCCTATTTCATTATCTGTTATTCATTAATTTTATAATCACTACAACATTATACATGACTGAATAATAAAAATAAACAATGATAGTTTTAACAACACGCTGAATACTGTAGAATGATAATGAATAGAGAGGTGCAAAATCAGATGATATTATTACAACTCAATGATTTAACTAAATCATTTGACGGTGAAGATATTTTTAATAATGTGGATTTTGAAGTTAAAACTGGTGAACGCATTGGTATTGTAGGCCGTAATGGCGCCGGAAAATCTACATTAATGAAAATAATTGCTGGCGTTGAAGATTATGATAGTGGTCATATTTCTAAGAGTAAAAATTTAAAACTTGGTTATTTAACACAGCAAATGACATTAAATACAGACCAAACTGTATTTGAAGAAATGTCTAAACCGTTTGAAGCAATGAAAAATTTAGAACAAGAAATGAAATTGGAAACAGATTGGTTAGCACAACATGCCACTGAATACGATACTGAGACATATAAATCTCATATCGATCGCTACGAAGCATTATCCAATCAATTTGAACAACAAGATGGCTATCAATATGAAAGCAAAATTAAAACAGTCTTACATGGACTAAATTTTAGTGAAGCGGATTTTGATCGACCTATCAATGACTTTAGCGGTGGTCAAAAAACAAGGTTATCTTTGGCACAAATGTTATTAAGCGAGCCTGATTTATTACTTTTGGACGAACCCACCAACCATTTAGACATGGAAACGACTCAATGGTTAGAAAGTTATTTAAATTACTTTAAAGGTGCCATTGTAATTATCAGTCATGATAGGTACTTCTTAGATAAAATTGTGACTCAAATTTATGACGTAGCACTCGGTGACGTTCAACATTATGTAGGCAATTATGCTCAGTTTATTGATCAAAGAGACAAATATTATGAAAAACGTATGCAAGAATATGAAAGTCAACAAGCTGAAATTAAACGATTAGAGACTTTTGTCGATAAAAATATTGCTCGTGCTTCAACTACAGGTATGGCTAAGAGCCGTAGGAAAATGTTAGAAAAAATTGAACGCATTAATAAACCTATGATTGATGCTAAAAGTGCCAACATTCAATTTGAATTTGATCGTAATACTGGTAATGATGTATTCCATATAAAAAATTTAGAGATTGGCTATGAGTCTCCAATTACTAAAGGGATTACTTTTGAAGTAACAAAAGGAGATCATATTGCAATTATCGGTCCTAATGGTATTGGGAAATCAACTTTAATAAAAACCATTGCCAATATACAAAATGCATTAAATGGATCAATCACTACCGGTGCTAACTTAAAAATTGGTTATTATGATCAGAAACAAGCCGAATTCAAATCAAATAAAACAATACTTGATTACTTATGGGACCAATACCCTACTATGAATGAAAAAGACATTCGTGCTGTTTTAGGTCGTTTTCTATTTGTACAAGAAGACGTTAAAAAAATAATTAACGATCTATCGGGTGGCGAGAAAGCTCGTTTACAGCTTGCCTTATTAATGCTTGAGCGAAACAATGTCCTCATTTTAGATGAACCTACAAACCATTTAGATATAGATTCAAAAGAAATGTTAGAACAAGCTTTAGCAAACTTTAAAGGCACAATACTGTTTGTATCTCATGATCGTTATTTTATTAATGAATTAGCCAATAAAGTTTATGATTTAGATTATGACGGTGGCACAATGTATTTAGGAAATTATCAATATTATATTGAAAAAACAGAAGAAAAAGCTGCATTAAAAGCCAAAGAAGAATTAGAAAATCCAACAGTAAATGATACGGTTATCAAACAAAATGACTCATATATTGATCAAAAACAACAAAAACGTGAGCAACGTCAAATTGAACGTCAAATTGAAACATGTGAATTAAATATCGAAACCTACGAAGAAGAAATAAATGAGATTAACCATCAACTTACATTGCCAGATATATACTCTGACCCTGAAAAAGCCAATTCTCTAGCGATTTCAAAATCAGAAATCGAACAAAAACTAGAACAAGTCATGGCCGAATGGGCAGAATTACAAGAAAAATTAATATAAACGCTTATTCAAATCAAAAGGTAAAGTAGAATTTTCTACTTTACCTTTTTTTCTTGTCTTGAAATACACAATAACTATTCACAACCTTCACCCTACAATAAAGGCTATCCACAAAGTTATCCTAGTTACCCACAAGTAAAAAGTAATTTTTTATTGCGTATAAAATTCAGATAACGGTATGTATCCACACATTTTGCCCAAACTTATCCACAGTTTGTGCACTATTTGTTGATAAGTACGCATGTTCTCTATTGACATTAAAATAATCACCTCAGTTTGTTAAATTTTGATGATAATGGCATAATTATCACACAGTCATTTACATATTAAATAAGGGAGTAATAAAACATGCCAGCAATTTTTTGGTTCTTCATAGCTTTTCTTTTATTGGGTACGGCATTGATGGTTTTCTCACCCATTGTCGCCAACAAAAAACTCATGCATGATATCAAGCCATTATGGTCGAATAAACGTCCATTAGAAACCTTCATTCGACCGAATCATACTTATCGTTATCAATTTGATACATATAAACACAAATATAACAGTGAAACATTGATAGATGAAAAAACATGGTCAGATTTAAACCTTGATAGCGTATTTCATAATATGAATTTTAACTTTACAGCTATTGGTGAAATGAGACTCTTTGCAACTTTAAAAAATATGTTTCAAGTAACAGATGCTAAACTTATTTCTGATTTTAAAATCAACACGGGTTTCAGAAATAAAGTATCTCTACATTTAGCACAAATTGGAAAAGCAATCTATCCTACTTTTCCAGACCAAATTTCATCGATTAAACGCAATAATTTTTTTATGCTTTGTACTTACCTACCATTAATTTTTATAATAATATCCATTTTTACGCCTAGCATTGGCATAACTTTAACTATTTTTTCAGCTATCTTTAATATGATATTAAGTGGATTTTTAAAAAAGACCTATGAACAAGATTTAAATTCAATGTTCTACACTTCAACCGTTATTAAAAAAGCGTATGCTATCCAACAACATGAGCTTGCACCCGATCTAGATATTGACTTTAAACATTTTGTTACTGCACGCAAATTTAGTGGCTTATTAGGTCGTGTGAACTCAAACGACGAAACATCTGTGTTTTCGTTATTATTCAAATTAATCTTTATGATGGATTACCATCTATTTCATTTAATTCAAAACAGTTTTAAAAAGTACGAAGATGAAGTAATGGCATGCTATGAATACATCGCTAATATTGATAATCACTACGCCGTGGCCTTATGGAGAGAAACTCTAAATCATTATACAGTTCCTCAGGTTGTAGAAAAAGATGTTATTCATTTTGAACAATTAACACATCCATTGATTAATGACGCAGTTCCAAACGATTTAGCAATAGACAATCATATTTTACTAACTGGTTCAAACGCATCAGGTAAATCTACATTTATGAAAGCTGTTGCGCTTAATCTAATATTATCGCAAACCATTAATACTGCTACAGCTGAGAAATTTGTGTATAAACCTGGTATGATTTATACCTCAATGGTCAACCAAGATGATATCTTGACAGGAGATAGTTACTTCATGACCGAAATCAAGTCTATTAAACGTCTATTTGAAATCACAACGACTACAAAAGTTTATTGCTTCATTGATGAAATTTTTAAAGGCACAAATACAACAGAGCGCATTGCTGCCTCAGAGTCTGTCTTGAGTTATCTCGACCAACCCAAGGGTTATACTGTTATAGCTGCTACACACGATATTGAACTCTCAACTTTATTAGACAATATGTATTCAAACTATCATTTTAACGAATCTATAACTGAAGATAATATTTCATTCGACTTTAAGATTAAGCCTGGTAAAGCTGACACTCGCAATGCAATAGAACTACTTAGGATTATGTCGTTTCCAAACCAAATTTATAATCGTGCAAAGTCAACCGCAAACCACAAAAACTAATCGCAAAAATGTATTTCATTTTGTTTGTTGTGACCTATAACCACAATCGAGAGGATGGTGATATAATCCAACCTCTCGATTTGTATAATTCAGTTTATTTGTTATAAAGATTCGACTTAAATTCATGCTTTATTCTGCGTTAATCATCCAAGTAACGCCAAATGGATCATTAAACATGCCATAAAGATCTGACCATTCTGTTTTACCTAATGGCATCGTTACTTCGCACCCTGCTGCTACTGCTTTATCAAAAAACGCTTTCGCTGTTTCTTTTTCAGATTCATTCGAGCCATCAAATGTAAATGTAACAATCGCACCACTATTATCTATTTTTTTATTTTTCCACGTGTCACTGCAATAAAATGTTTCGCCAAGTATATTAAATGAGGCGTTCATTGTAAAATCTGCATCCACTTGATATTCTTCAGGCATATCTGCGAACATTTCATGGTCTCCACCTACACGTTGTATATCCGTCGCGCCAAAATACTCTTCATAAAAGTTTAACGCGGCTAAACTATTTTGAAAATTAAAGTATTGAACTGCTTTCATTATTAACATCCTCCTTATTGTGTTAAACATCAACACATATTAAATCAATTATTTAACTCTCTATAAACTACCTATACCCATATTCTGTTGTTATAAAGTTTGGAATTTTAATTTTTTGCGCGACAACCTTAAATAGTTAAAAACTTAAAGAACAGCAACCAATTTATTCAATATCCATAAGTCTGATAAACATGAAAAAGTCCAAGACATTTATTGATGTCCAGGACTTTTTTGAAAGTAACTACCTAATATTAAGTTAGTAATTTTCACTAATTATTTAACTGTAAATGCTTCAATATCTAAACTGTTAACACCGTTCAATGTCATATCTGCTGTTATGCCTGCATGATATAAATAGTGAGCCGCTGCACCAATCATAGCAGCATTATCTGTACATAGTTTAGGGCTTGGTATTGAGAGTGTGATATTGTGACTTTCACAAGCTTCAGATAATGCAGATCTTAAACCTTTATTACTCGCTACACCACCTGCAACAATAAGTTGGTTTACATTATAAGCTTCACATGCTGCTATGGATTTACCAACTAATACTTCAACAACACTATTTTGAAAACTTGTGGCAACATCCGCTTCGTTAATTTCTAAACCTTTTTGTCGAACGTTATGAAGTTTGTTTATTACTGCACTTTTTAATCCACTAAAACTAAAATCATAACTATCTTTATCTAACCATACTCTTGGAAAATCATAGCTATCTTGACCCTGAACTGCTAATTTATCAACTTGTGGCCCACCTGGATAACTAAGACCAATGGTTCTAGCTACCTTGTCATATGCTTCACCTACGGCATCATCTCTAGTTTCACCAATCACCTCGAAGTTCAAATGATTTTTCATATAAATTAATTCTGTATGTCCGCCCGAAACGATTAAGGACATAACTGGAAACTGGAGTGGCTTTTCTAAATGGTTTGCGTATATATGACCTGCTATATGATGTACTGGGATTAACGGTTTGTCATACGCAAATGCCAGTGCTTTCGCAGCATTTATACCTACTAGCAATGCCCCTATCAAGCCTGGACCTTGTGTGACTGCTACTGCGTCAACTTGCTTCATTGTTACATCAGCAGTATTCAACGCCTCATCAATAGTAGCTGTAATACCTTCAACATGATGTCTACTCGCTACTTCTGGTACGACGCCACCAAATCTTTTATGACTTTCAATTTGACTTAGAACAATATTACTTAATATCTCTGTCCCATCTTTAATAACACTGACACTTGTTTCATCACAACTGGATTCAATTGCTAATATTATTGTTGCTTCATTCATTTAAATTCACCCACATAACTATTGCATCCTCACCTTCACCGTAATAATTTTTTCGCTTACCACCATATTGAAAACCTAAGTTTGTATAAACATGTTGCGCGATTTCATTATCTACGCGCACTTCTAAACTCATTATTTCACATTTAGTTTGGACATAATTCATTGCATATTTGAGTAATAATTGTCCTAAACCATAGCCTCTATAAGATTCATCTATCGCAACCGTAGTTATTTGTGCTTGATCTATAACAATCCAAACACCTATATAGCCAATTATTTTTTCATTAAATTCTATAATAAAGTAATGTGCAAATTCATTTTTTTCTACTTCATGATAAAATGCATCAATTGACCAACTACTATCATTAAAACTATTTCTTTCTATATCAAATACTTGAGGGACGTCCCCCAAATTCATTAACCGAATATTTAACTCTTGTTCTGTTGGTTTAACCAATTTCTTTCAGCCTCAGATACTTTAATATAGTTTGGTTTAAATTGATGTACTTCGGTTGGTTGATCTATGAGTGCTTGCATATACTTGGCTTGTGGTAAGTTTGGAATACAAGAATTATCTAATAACGCCTCTAACTTTTCGCTATCTATCCCAATAAATTTATATGGTTCAGCTAGTTCGTGTAATAAATCTAACAATGCTTTAATTGATATATATTGATCTTTTATAATTTGCTTTAATCGCCCATTTTCATTTTTATAAACGCCTGTATAAACCGCTTCACGTCGAGCGTCAAATATTGGTACGATTAAACCAGTTTCTTCAATTGCTGTTGCAGCGAGTGCTTTTAGTGAAGATACGCCATAAAGTTTAGCATTTAAGGCATAGGCTAATGTTTTAGCTACAGTAACGCCAATTCTTAGACCAGTATACGACCCTGGTCCCTCGGCTACTACAATGGAATCTATATCTTCTTTTGCTAATTGACTGTCAGTAATCACTTTGGAAATAGCTGGCATTAATTGTACTGAATGATTTGTTTTTTCGTTAGTATTTATCTCGTTTAGCACTTTATCATCTTGCATTACAGCAACTGATAAGGGCTGATTAGATGTATCAATTAGCAGATAGTTCACGTTCAACGTCCTCCTTAATTCTAAGATAATGCTCTCCTTGAGCATTTATTGTTATTGTGCGCTCGGCATCATTTTCTGTTTGAATATTAACAGATAAATAATGCTCGGGTAAAAATTCTGCTATAAATTGACTCCATTCAATTAGAATTACAGCCTCATCTTCAAAATATTCATCAAAACCTAAATCTTCTTCTGAATCTTCTAATCTATAACAATCCATATGATGTAATTTTAAATCCGTACCTTGGTATGACTTTATAATATTAAATGTTGGAGAATTAATGTTGCGATTTACGCCTAATGACTTTCCAATAAACTGGCTTAAAGTTGTCTTTCCAGCACCTAAGTCTCCATTCAGTAAAATTAAATCACCGGCAGATAGATGTTTAGTTAACACCTCACCAAAACGTGACATGTCATTTATATTATTAATTTTTATCATATTCCTCTCCCTCTTTTTTAGCGACACTTCCAAATTTATTTGGATTAGTGTCGCTTATGCATTAGCAGCCACTGTTGTGCAATAAACTTTGGAAAGCTTAAATATAAATTTTGAGTGTATACATTCTTATAACTTTTTATCTACATAAAATTAACTATTATAGTTTAACAAATTTTTTCCAATATTACTTCAAAGTGAAACAAGTTCTTACCAAATTAGAATAGTTTGAATTGATAGAAAATTACAAAAAGTTGTTGACATAGGCAATATGATGTAGTAAATTTAATTTATCAAATTTTTAGACATTTCAAACAAATCAAAAAAATAAACCATTCTATCGAGAGGAGTATAATAAAATGACCAAAAATACAATGCAATATCAACCAACAACTTCAAATATTTTAGTCATTTTATTATGCTCATAGGACTGGAACTTTAGTAAAGAAACTACTAAACGTTTAAGTCCTTATTCTAGTTGAATGGGACTTAAAAGCGTCCCAATTATTTATTGGGACGCTTTTTTATTTTCAATTTTATGGGGGAATTAGATATGAGAAGCGATATGATCAAAAAAGGAGATCAGCAAGCTCCAGCAAGAAGTCTTTTGCACGCTACTGGTGCATTAGAAAAACCAACAGATATGAACAAGCCCTTCGTGGCAATTTGTAATTCGTATATCGACATTGTCCCTGGACATGTACATCTGAGAGAATTAGCAGATATTGCCAAAGAAGCAATTCGTGAAGCAGGCGCAATTCCCTTTGAATTTGACACAATCGGCGTTGATGATGGTATCGCAATGGGTCATATTGGAATGAGATACTCCCTACCCTCTAGAGAAATCATCGCAGACGCTGCAGAAACTGTAATTAATGCACACTGGTTTGATGGCGTATTTTACATTCCAAACTGTGACAAAATAACACCTGGTATGTTATTAGCTGCAGTAAGAACAAACGTCCCTGCAATCTTTTGTTCGGGCGGCCCTATGAAAGCAGGACTATCTTCTGAAGGAAAAGCTTTAACATTATCATCAATGTTTGAAGCTGTAGGAGCCTTTAAAGATGGTTCAATTTCGAAAGAAGAATTCTTAGATATGGAACAAAATGCGTGTCCTACTTGTGGTTCGTGTTCTGGAATGTTCACAGCCAATTCAATGAACTGTTTAATGGAAGTATTAGGACTTGCCCTTCCATACAATGGTACAGCATTAGCAGTGAGTGACCAACGCAGAGAAATGATTAGAGAAGCAGCATTTAAATTAGTAGATAACATTAAAAACGATTTAAAACCAAAAGATATCGTAACACGAGAAGCAATTGATGACGCATTCGCTTTAGACATGGCAATGGGTGGTTCAACAAATACTGTATTACACACACTAGCAATTGCTAACGAAGCGGGTATTGATTATGATTTAACACGAATCAATGAAATTGCCAAAAAGACACCTTATCTTTCAAAAATTGCACCTAGCTCTTCATATTCAATGCATGATGTACATGAAGCTGGTGGTGTTCCTGCAATCATCAATGAATTGTTCAAAAAAGAAGGTACACTTCATCCAGACAGAATAACAGCTACAGGCAAAACATTACGAGAAAATAATGAAGACAAAGCAATTTTAAACAATGATGTTATTAGGCATCTTGATAACCCTTATGATAAACAAGGTGGTTTATCCATTTTATACGGTAACATAGCGCCAAAAGGTGCAGTTATAAAAGTTGGTGGCGTTGACCCATCTATTAAAGTATTTAAAGGTAAAGCAATTTGTTTTGATTCACACGATGAAGCAGTTGAAGCAATTGATAACCATATTGTTCGTGAAGGTCACGTAGTAGTTATTAGATACGAAGGTCCTAAAGGTGGTCCTGGAATGCCAGAAATGTTGGCCCCTACTTCCTCAATTGTAGGTAGAGGATTAGGTAAAGATGTAGCTTTAATAACAGATGGCCGTTTCTCAGGCGCAACACGTGGTATCGCAGTAGGCCATGTATCTCCAGAAGCAGCTTCAGGTGGCCCAATTGGTCTCATCAAGGACGGTGATGAAATTACAATTGATTTAACAAACAGAACTTTAGACGTTGAAGTATCAACCGAAACATTAGAAGCTAGAAAACAAGATTTAAAACCATTTAAAGCAAAAGTAAAAACAGGTTATCTTGCACGTTACACTGCTTTAGTAACAAGCGCTAATACAGGTGGCATCATGCAAGTACCAGAAAATCTAATTTAAGGAGTGAGCACTATGTCTAGACAAACTGAAACGCTTGAACAAGAAATGTCAGAAAATTTTGATTATTTAGAAGCCGCTGAAACTGTTGAACCTGAAGTTGAATTAGAACAAGAAACAATAGATGAAATGAAATCTGGTTCAGAATTGCTCGTTGAATCTCTTGCAAATGAAAAAGTAGATTTTATATTTGGATATCCTGGTGGCGCGGTTCTTCCGCTTTATGACACTTTTTATGAAGGTAAAATCAAGCATATTCTAGCAAGACATGAACAAGGTGCTACTCATGCAGCAGAGGGTTATGCACGTGTATCAGGCAATACTGGTGTAGTTGTTGTCACGAGTGGTCCAGGGGCAACAAATGCTATCACTGGTATCGCTGATGCTTATAGTGATTCGTTACCTTTGGTAGTGATCACTGGACAAGTAGCAACACCAGGCATAGGTAAAGATGCCTTTCAAGAAGCAGATTTACTTTCTATGACAACACCAATAACAAAACATAACTACCAAGTTAAAAATGTTAGTGATATTCCTAAAATAATCCATGAAGCTTTCTATATCGCTAATAGTGGTAGAAAAGGTCCTGTGGTTATCGATTTCCCTAAAGATATGGGAATCTTATCGACCAACGCTCAAATCACAAACGAAATTGAATTACCAGGTTATACAGTGCCAAATCAACCAGCAAAGGAAGACATACAAAAGCTTCGTGATTATTTAAAAAGCTCTAAAAAACCCGTTGTTCTTTCTGGTGCAGGCATTAACCATGCAAAAGCGAATGATGTATTTACTGAATTTATAAATAGACATCAATTACCAGTAGTTAGTACATTACTTGGGCTTGGTGCAATACCATATGAAAACCCCTATTTCTTGGGTATGGGCGGTATGCATGGATCATACGCCAGTAATATGGCATTAACTGAATGTGATTTACTCATCAACTTTGGTAGTCGTTTTGATGACCGTTTAGCTAGTAATCCAGATGAATTTGCGCCAAACGCTAAGATTGTTCACGTAGACATCGATCCATCAGAAATTAATAAAATAATCAAAGTAGATTTGGGCATTGTTGCAGATTGTAAAGCTACATTAGAGGCACTATTAGATTTTGATAGCTATTCAATTAAACATGAAGCATGGTTAGAAACTTGTAATGAAAACAAAGTAAATCAACCTTTTGCCTATCAAGAAGATGAGCAAGGTGTTTTCTCCAAGCCACAACGTACAATTGAGTATATAGGCGAAATCACAAATGGAGATGCAATCGTAACAACCGATGTGGGTCAACATCAAATGTGGGTTGCTCAGTACTACCCATTCAAAGACCACGGGCAAATTGTAACAAGTGGTGGTTTAGGAACAATGGGATTTGGTATCCCTGCTGCTATTGGAGCAAAACTTGCAGAACCTGATAAAACAGTTATTTGCTTTGTAGGCGACGGTGGTTTCCAAATGACCAATCAAGAAATGGCAATTTTAGAAGAATACAACCTTGATATAAAAATTGTAATTGTTAATAACGGTACCCTAGGTATGGTTAAACAATGGCAAGATAAGTTTTTCAATAAACGTTTCTCACATTCAGTATTTAATGGTCAACCAGACTTTTTAAAAATCGCTGAAGCATATAATGTCAAAGGATATATCGTTGATGATCCTGCACAATTAGAACAACAAATTGATGCGGCTTTCCAACACGATGGACCAGCACTAATCGACGTTCGTATTTCACCAATCGAACCAGTAACTCCTATGGTACCAAGTGGTAAAGCCAACCATGAGATGGAGGGACTATTATGAGAAGGACATTTAGAACTAAGGTAAGAGATAAAGCTGGTACATTAAATAGATTAACGAGTATTTTCGTTCGTAGACAATTTAACATCGTTACACTCTCTGCGACACCTACATTAGAGGAAGGTATATCTGATATAACGTTTGTAGCAGAAGTACCAGATACAGATGTATTACGTAATTTATTACAACAACTTGAAAAACAAATTAATATCATAGACGTTGAAGATATTACAGAAACCAATACTTACAATAGAGAATTGGTATTGGTGAAATTACAAAAACCAATAAATCAACAAGACTTACAAAAAGTAATCAAACCTTATGATGCGCTAGTCTCTATATTGAAAAATGAAGATGAGTATACTTACCTTCAAGCTTCAGGTCCACAATATACGATGGATAATTTATTAGATGATCTATCATCATATCAAATTGAACAAGTTTCAAGAACCGGTTCAGCAGCTTTAGTATAGTTTTGAAACAACAATAACTAAATTTTAAAAAACATGGAGGATTTTATTATGACAACAGTTTATTATGACCAATCAGTAACGAAAGACGCTTTACAAGGTAAAAAAGTAGCAGTCTTAGGCTATGGATCTCAAGGACACGCCCACGCTCAAAATTTAAAAGACAACGGTTATGACGTAATTATCGGTATCAGACATGGACGTTCTTTTGATAAAGCAAAAGATGATGGCTTCGAAGTATACCCTGTAAATGAAGCAGCAAAACAAGCTGATGTTATCATGGTACTTTTACCAGATGAAATCCAAGGACAAGTATATAAAGAAGAAGTTGCACCTAATTTAGAACCTAATAATGCATTAGTATTTGCACATGGATTTAATATTCATTTCGGTGTAATTCAACCACCAGAAGACGTAGATGTATTCCTAGTTGCACCAAAAGGACCAGGACATTTAGTACGTCGTACATTCGCTGAAGGTAGTGCAGTCCCTGCCCTATTTGCTGTTGAGCAAGATGCTAGTGGTGAAGCTACTGATTTAGCATTAAGCTATGCAAAAGGTATCGGAGCAACTCGTGCAGGTGTATTAGAAACTTCATTTAAAGAAGAAACTGAGACTGATTTATTTGGTGAACAAGCAGTATTATGTGGTGGTACTACTAAATTAATCCAATCTGGTTTCGAAACGTTAGTAGAAGCGGGTTATCAACCTGAAATTGCTTACTTCGAAGTATTACATGAAATGAAACTTATCGTTGATTTAATGTATGAAGGCGGAATGGAAAACATGCGTTATTCAATTTCTAATACAGCAGAGTTTGGCGACTATGTTTCTGGTCCACGTGTTATCACACCAGATGTAAAAGATAATATGAAAGCTGTACTAGAAGATATTCAAAAAGGAAACTTCAGTGATCGCTTTATTAAAGATAATGAAAATAACTTTGAAGAATTCCACAAACTACGTGAAGAACAACATGGACATCAAATCGAAGCAGTTGGTAGAGATCTTCGTGAAATGATGCCATTCATTAAATCTAAAAGTATTGAAAAATAAATAGACACTATATTTGTTAACTCGTAGTAAGAAGAATCTCATTAGGTATAATCACGCTTAATTTTGTCCCCTCTTTGAGATTCTTTAATACTTACGACTTACCAATTGTGTCTAAAATTTAGAAATAGGAGATGTTGAAAATGAGTAGCCATATTCAAATTTTTGATACAACACTTAGAGACGGTGAACAAACACCTGGAGTAAACTTTTCATTCGATGAAAGATTGAAGATAGCAAGACAACTGGAAAAATGGGGCGTCGATATCATAGAAGCGGGTTTTCCTGCATCAAGTACTGGTAGTTTCAAATCTGTTGAAGCAATATCTAGAGCATTAACTACAACTGCAGTTTGTGGATTAGCACGTTGTGTAAAGAAAGATATAGATGCTGTATATGAAGCTACAAAAGAAGCTGCAAAACCGAGAATTCATGTTTTTATAGCGACTAGTCCAATACACCGAGATTCAAAATTAATGATGTCTAAAGAAGAAGTATTAGCTTCAATTAAAGAGCATGTAGCTTATGCGAAACAATACTTTGATGTCGTTCAATTTTCACCTGAAGACGCTACAAGAACAGAACCATCATTTTTAATCGAATGTGTTCAAACAGCTGTAGACGCCGGAGCCAGTGTTATCAATATACCTGATACTGTAGGATTCAGTTATCCTAAAGAATATGGCCAAATTTTCAAAACACTGCAAGAATCAATAACAACTAACCATGAAGTAATTTATAGTGCGCATTGTCATGATGACCTTGGACTAGCTGTAGCAAATAGTATGGCAGCAATTGAAAATGGTGCGAAACGCATCGAAGGTACATTAAATGGTATTGGGGAACGTGCAGGTAATACAGCCCTCGAGGAAGTTGCTCTCGGCCTTTACGTTCGACAAGATCATTACAATAATCAAACAAAAATCAATCTACAAGAAACCAAACAAACTTCAGATTTAATTGCTAGATTTGCAGGTATCCGAGTTCCTAGAAATAAGGCAATAGTCGGACAAAATGCATTCAGTCATGAATCTGGTATTCATCAGGACGGCGTACTGAAAAACCCAGAAACATATGAAATTATGACGCCGCAACTAGTTGGTGTAAAAACTACTGAACTACCCCTTGGAAAACTATCAGGTAAGCATGCCTTTGCAGAAAAACTAGTAGCTTTAGGTTACGATGTAGAACCAGAAGATCAAAAAGCATTATTTAAACAGTTTAAAACGATTGCAGATAAGAAGAAATCAGTCACAGATCGTGACATTCATGCATTAATTCAAGGTACAGAGCATGAACAAAATGCAATCTATAAAGTAGAAACATTACAGCTCCAATTTGTATCTAATGGTCTACAAAGTGCAGTTGTCGTTATTAAAGATAAAGATGGAAACACCTATCAAGATTCAAGTATTGGTACTGGATCAATTGTTTCCGTATATAACGCTGTTGATCGTATTTTTGATCGCAATACAGAACTTATTGAGTATCGCATAGATTCAGTAACTGAAGGTACAGACGCTCAAGCAGAAGTACATGTACAAATTAAGATAGATGATCAAATTGTTACTGGTGTAGGTATTGACCATGATATCTTATTAGCTTCTTGTAAATCATATGTTGAAGCGCATGCCAAATATGTAGCAAATACTCATGAGGAAGAAGGTATTCACTCATGAGCCATAAGATTGTAGCCCTTCCAGGAGATGGAATTGGACCTGAAATATTGAATGGTTCATTAGAAGTATTACAACAACTCAGTAAATCCTTTAATTTTGATTATGATATAGAAACACATGATTTTGGTGGCATTGCCATTGATAATCACGGTGAACCACTTCCAGAATCAACATTAAATGCTTGTAAAAATGCAGACGCAATTCTATTAGGTGCTGTGGGGGGACCTAATTGGACAGATCCTAATAATAGACCAGAACAAGGTTTATTAGGTATTCGTAAAGCTTTAGGTCTGTTTGCAAATATACGCCCTACTACAGTTACGAATGGCACTAGCCATTTATCCCCTATTAAAGAAGAACGTGTTGCAGGTACAGATTTCATTATAGTAAGAGAGCTAACCGGTGGTATCTATTTCGGTGAGCCAAAACAATTAAATGATAACGACGCACTCGATTCATTAACTTATACTAGAACTGAAATTGAAAGAATTGCTAGAGTTGGCTTTGATTTAGCTCAAAAGCGTCATAAAAAATTAACTTCAGTTGATAAAGAAAATGTATTATCTTCCAGTAAATTATGGCGTCAAGTGATTAATGATGTCGCCCATGAGTACCCTGAAGTTGAAGTGAACCATTTACTTGTTGATGCTTGTGCGATGCACTTAATCACTAATCCAGCACAATTCGATGTCATTGTTACAGAAAATTTATTCGGCGATATTTTAAGCGATGAAGCATCTGTAATCCCAGGTTCTCTAGGTTTATCACCTTCTGCAAGCTTTAGTGAACGGGGTCCTAGACTTTATGAACCTATACATGGCTCTGCACCAGATATTGCTAACCAAGATATTGCAAATCCATTTGGTATGCTACTATCTGTTGTGATGTGTCTTAGAGAAAGTTTAAACCAAAATAACGCAGCTGATAAATTAGAATCAGTTATTTATCAATTAATTAAAGAAGGCAAAACAACACGCGATCTCAATGGAGATTATAATACATCTGATATTTTTAATTACGTTAAGAAAAATCTTTAAAAAGGAGGAGATGTCATATGGGTAAAACACTATTTGATAAAGTTTGGAACAAACATGTACTAACTGGTAAAGAAGGTGACCCGCAGTTATTATATATAGATTTGCATCTTATACATGAAGTCACATCTCCTCAAGCTTTTGAAGGATTAAGACTTAATAATAGACAACTACGCAGACCAGACTTGACTTATGCTACGCTTGACCATAATGTACCAACAGTAGATATTTTTAATATTAAAGATGAAATTGCAAATAAACAAATTACGACTTTGCAAAATAATGCTAAAGCATTTGGTGTTCATATCTTTGATATGGGCTCTGATGAACAAGGGATTGTCCACATGGTTGGTCCTGAAACTGGTTTAACACAGCCAGGAAAAACTATAGTATGTGGAGATTCACACACTGCAACACATGGTGCGTTTGGTGCAATTGCTTTCGGTATTGGTACAAGTGAAGTTGAACATGTTTTTGCGACACAATCACTTTGGCAAACTAAACCTAAGAATCTAAAAATTGAAGTCACTGGTCAATTGCCTACTGGTGTTTATGCAAAAGATATTATTCTATATTTAATTAACCAATATGGTGTTGATTTTGGTACAGGTTATGCATTGGAATTTGCTGGTGAAACAATTCAAAACCTATCTATGGAAGCAAGAATGACTATTTGTAACATGGCTATTGAAGCAGGTGCAAAATACGGTATGATGGCTCCTGATGATACTACATTTGATTATGTTAAGGGCCGTCCTTATGCCACTAACTTTGAATATGATATTGATGCGTGGCGTGAACTCTATACAGATGAAGACGCTGAATTTGATAGAGTCATTGAAATGGATGTATCTGATTTAGAGCCTCAAGTAACATGGGGGACAAGTCCAGAAATGGGCGTAAGTTTCCATACACCTTTCCCTGAAATAGAAAATGTTAACGATGAGCGTGCTTATAATTATATGGGTCTGCAACCTGGTCAAAAAGCTGAAGATATTAACCTAGGATATGTATTCTTAGGATCATGTACAAATGCTCGTCTCTCTGATTTGGTTGAAGCTAGTCATATCATAAAAGGAAATAAAGTTCATCCAAATATTACAGCTATTGTGGTACCTGGATCGCGTACTGTGAAAATCGAGGCTGAAAAAATGGGTCTTGATAAAATTTTCAAAGAAGCAGGATTTGATTGGCGTGAACCTGGTTGCTCAATGTGTCTAGGTATGAACCCTGACCAAGTACCTGATGGCGTACATTGTGCATCAACTAGCAACCGAAACTTTGAAGGTCGACAAGGTAAAGGTGCACGGACTCACCTAGTTTCTCCTGCAATGGCAGCAGCTGCAGCAATTAACGGGAAGTTTGTAGACGTAAGAAAGGTGGTTGTCTAATATGGAAATTAAACCTATTACTACTTATACAAGTAAAGTAGTTCCCTTATTCCATGATAATATTGATACCGATCAAATTATACCCAAAGTACATTTGAAACGCATATCAAAATCAGGTTTTGGCCCTTTTGCATTTGATGAGTGGCGCTATCTAGATGATGGATCAGATAATCCAGACTTCAACCCAAATAAACCTGAATATAAAGATGCTACGATATTAATTACTGGTGAAAACTTTGGTTGTGGTTCAAGCCGTGAACACGCAGCTTGGGCCCTTAAAGACTACGGTTTTGATATTATTATCGCTGGTAGTTATAGTGATATCTTTTATATGAATTGTACTAAAAATGCGATGTTACCAATAGTATTAGATGAAGATGTAAGAAAATATCTTGCACAAGCAGGTGAAATTACTGTAGACTTACCAAATCAAACAGTTTCTACATTAGATAAATCTTTTGATTTTGAAATTGATGAAACTTGGAAGAATAAACTCGTTAACGGGCTTGATGATATTGCATTGACTTTACAATACGAAGATGCAATAAAATCTTATGAATCAGCAAAAACGTATTAACTAATTACTAAATTAATAAATAAAGGTGTGAAATCATATGACTGTAAAAACTACTGTGTCTTCTAAAGATATCGATGAAGCTTATTTACAATTAAAAGATATTGCTAAAGAGACGCCCTTACAAAAAGATCATTATTTATCTCATAAATATGATTGTAATGTTTATCTCAAGCGTGAAGATTTACAATGGGTAAGATCATTTAAACTTAGAGGTGCATATAATGCAATTATTGCACTAAATGATATTGATCGCCAAAACGGCATTACATGTGCTAGTGCTGGTAACCACGCTCAAGGTGTAGCATATACTGCTAGTAAGTTGAATTTAAATGCAGTGATTTTTATGCCAGTAACTACCCCATTACAAAAAATCAATCAAGTGAAATTCTTTGGTGGCAGTAATACTGAAGTAGTTTTAACTGGAGATACATTTGATGATTGCTTAAAAGAAGCCCTTGTATATACAGAAGAAAATAAAATGAACTTTATTGATCCTTTCAATAATATTTTTACAATTGCTGGACAAGGGACACTAGCAAAAGAAATAATTGAACAATCACAAGAAGATGATATTCAATTTGATTATTTATTTGCTGCAATCGGTGGTGGCGGTTTAATTTCAGGTGTAGGCACTTACTTTAAAGAACATGCTCCTGAAACTTCGATTATTGGTGTAGAACCTGCTGGTGCAAGCAGTATGTATGCTTCAGTAGTTTTAGAAAAACAAATTGTCACATTACCTGATATAGATAAATTTGTTGATGGCGCATCTGTAGCGCGTGTAGGTCAAATCACATTTGATATTTGTAGAAATGTAGTTGATGACTACGTTCAAGTACATGAAGGTGCTGTTTGTTCAACTATTTTAGATATGTACTCAAAACAAGCTATTATTGCAGAACCTGCTGGTGCCTTAAGCGTCGCAGCACTTGATCAATATCAATCAGAAATCAAAGGCAAAACAGTTGTATGTGTAGTCAGCGGTGGTAATAATGATATTAATCGAATGAAAGAGATTGAAGAACGTTCTTTATTATTCGAAGAAATGAAACATTATTTTATTTTAAATTTCCCACAACGTCCTGGTGCACTAAGAGAGTTTGTTAATGAAGTCCTTGGACCTAAAGATGATATAACTAAATTTGAGTATCTTAAAAAATCTTCTCAAAATACAGGTACAGTAATCATAGGTATCCAATTAAATAACCACAAAGATTTAGATAACTTAAAAGCAAATGTAGACGAGTTTGATAATTCTAATATTTATATTAATGAAAATAAAATGCTTTATTCCCTACTCATTTAATTATGTATGTTAAAGGAATCTTCTTAACAATAATTATATGTATATTATGGCCGAGACGTAAATTTTATATGTCTCGGCCTTTTAAGGACCATTTTCAATTTATTGAGTTAGCGGGAGTTAGTCACCACTTATGCATGAGCTTCTGCTCATGTATTCCGTTGCAACCGACCATTACTCTCTATTGAAGTTAAGCTCTTCGCGCATAAAAAAAGAGACCTCTCGGTCTCGGCTCATCGCATCCTATAATGCTGCCTGTAAAGTCCCACTTTTAAATCCTAAGTTCTAAATTTATTAAGATAGAATTGTGACTCTCATATCAGATTATATTTCATTGTATTAGTGGGACTTATGCATGAGCTTTGCTCATGTATTCCCCTTTACTACTCTTGTGGAACGTAAGTCTGCTACCTTCGGCGCTAAAGAGCTTTCTTGCCGTAAGACAAGCGCTCGCATCTTTTCTCACTTGCACGCTTTCCTTACTCACTTACCACTCGTAAGCTCGTTTCGTCATACGTTTAGTTCGTCAGCTTCAAACGCTTTCTCACGACAATTGTTTTACGTTGAAGTTAAGCTCTCTTTATACATAAAAAAAGAGACCTTTCGGTCTCGGCTCTCATCGCATCCTATAATGCTGCCTGGCAACGTCCTACTCTTGCGGAACGTAAGTCCGACTACCATCGGCGCTAAAGAGCTTAACTTCTGTGTTCGG
>NZ_JAGEVL010000015.1 GCF_017583065.1 Staphylococcus shinii
CAATGTACTTTAATATAGGACATTGCTTTTCTCATTTACTAGGTAAAATCATTCTCATATATCAAGTAAAGTAACACTCTTAATATTAAGTTAAGAGGTTTTGTGTCAAAAACGAACGTTTTTAACTTTAAAGATTTTATCTATTTTTTATTCGTCTGTATAATAACAGATAAAATTATGGTTAAAATAAATATCAGTATAGTTGTAAAAATAATAATTTTATTATTTTGATTTTTATCTTCTTGCTCATCATCTTCTTCTAATTCTTTAATTCTTTGCTCGCGTACTTCAACTTCTTCTCTTGAGCCTTGCTCATTATCTAAGATATAGGGTTGTTGGTCTTTTACTTTCATAAATTTTTTCTCCTTATTATTAGAACAACAAAGACACCTAAAGATTTAGGTGTCTCAGTTTTTTTAATTTCATTTTTATTACATTCGGCTAAGCAGTTCTTTTTTTATAATAATCAAAGCATGGTTACCTTTTGAGTTGATGTTTTCCTGAGCATTTAGTATTAATAGATCAATTAAATCGTCATTATCTTTTTGACTTATTTCGTCTTTGAATTGATCAATATTTTCTATTAAAATTTTTTGATTGGGTTGCTGTTTGTCTATAGTGTAATACTGGTCAGCGCCCAAACCACCCTCTTCAATCATTTTCGATATTTCATTAGATCGTGTTTCATTTGTTTTGCTTATTTCTATTTCTTTTTTATCAGAGTTAACCATGACTATCCCCCTTATATGCCCATTACACACAGTGTAATAATACATATTTAAAATAACAATAACTCTGCTCACTAATAATTTATTGAGGGTTTAATAAATGACATTCTTGGTATCGTTTACATAGATGATTATTATTAGAATTCATATCAAAGAGGCACCTTGGTCAACCAAGGTGCCTCTTAATCGTTTCAAAAACAAATTCCATCTTAATAAGGATCGTTTTTAATTTCATTTTTTCTTGTTGAATTTCTATGTCTTATTGTTAAGTCATACTTTTAAAATGTATAATTATTTGTTAAATAATTAATCTGTTTTTTTCGGCGTCGCTCGGTAAACAATAAACGATAAGATAACGGCAATAATGGATATAGAAAAGCTAATAAAATAAACGAGTTCAACTCCTGCAACCATTGCCTGATTTATTGTGTCAGGATCTTGTGGTTTCCCTGAATTTTGTAAAAATTGAAGCTGTCTTGCATTCATAATACTAACAAATACTGCAACACCAATTGCTCCAGCAACTGGTTGTAAAGTTGTCATCACTGCAGTCCCATGTGGATATAAATGTTTTGGAAGTTGATTTAACCCATTGGTTTCAGCAGGCATCATAATTGCTGAAACAGATAGCATCAACAAGATATAACTAAGAATAACGATCCACAAAGGCGTATCCACATTCAATCTACTCATCACATACATTGCCCCACTTAGCACAATTGATGCAGGAATCATCAAAACACGCGGGCCAAATTTATCAAATAGATATCCCATAAACGGCGACATTGCCCCATTAAGTAAACTGCCCGGCAGTAAAATTAACCCCGCAGTAGCTGCAGTTAAAGCCAATGGTCCTTGCATATAGATAGGTAAAATTATTTCTGAAGCAAACATCGTCATGATGATTATTAAAAACATTAAAATAGCGTGTGTATACATAGGATATTTAAATACTCTTAAATCTATTAGAGGTTCTTTTAAATTTAATTGTCTTATTGAAAATAAGACAATTCCAATGATTCCAACAATTATTGGAATTAATACATTGATACTTAAAAACCCTGATTCACTTTTTCCAGCGCTACTAAAGCCATATATAACAGCCCCAAAACCTATAGTTGAAAAAACTAATGATAAATAATCGATTTTAGGTTTAGTAACTTCTGATACATTAATTAAAAACTTAGACGCAAATGCAATTGAGAATATTGAAAATGGGATTACCATAATAAATAAAGAACGCCAACCTAGATATTCAACAATCACTCCAGATAGCGTTGGGCCAATAGTTGGCGCAAACATGATAACAAACCCAACGATTCCCATGATTTTTCCACGTTTAAAGGGGGGGTAAATCAGCAAAAATACATTGAATATAATAGGCAAAAGCATCCCGGTCCCGATTGCTTGAATGAACCGTCCAATAAGAAGTATAGGAAAGGCTGGTGCCGCCGCACAAATTACTGTTCCAAGAGTAAAAATGGTCATAGTACTTAAAAATAACTGTCTTGTAGTAAACCACTGCAACAACAACGCAGAAATCGGTGCTACGATTCCCATAATCAACATAAACCCTGTCGTCATCCATTGTACAGTTGGTAAAGTGATATCGAATTCTTTCATCAAAGATGTAAGGGCAATATTTAATAATGTTTCATTTAATATAGCAAAAAAAGCTCCAATAATTAGCGACAATATAATGGGTAATGTTTTAAAATTTGGATCATCCGCTAGATACTCATATTTTTGGTGCTTATTATTGTTCATTTTAAGGCCCTCTCTATCATAAATATTTAAATTAACTAAAAATTTTAATCATCTGTTTAATACTTATGAAATGTATTTACGGTAGGTATTAAAATTGATGAAATTTATATAAGTGCTTTCAATGAAAATGACCGTTTATTTATCCTCCTGATTTAAGGAGTTAGAAATTTCGAAAACGATTCTTTCCATTTGTTGCATTTGTTCCATGTCGAGATATTCAATACATTATAGAAAACCAAAGACCATCACTAATTAAACGCCGTTTTAAAATTTCATCAGGATTGCCTTCGTCTTTAAAAGGGGCCTCTTTTAATATAAGTTCTACTCTTTCATACCTAACTCTTTCAATGCCATCGTTTCATACGCCGATTCTCCTGATTCCATAGCAAACTCAGCGATAAACATTGGGAATACTGCATTGAGTTCTATTATATGCTCTTTCATTCGTGGCCATATTTCACCTCCAGCTTTACCGTATGCTGTTATAAGTTGCTCTAATCCTTCGTCGTCGAATACACGATGGTGTCCTATAAAGTCCATTGATGGGTCGGAGTGGGTTGCTTCAGTCCAGTCTATGAGACCTGTGACGTTTGCTTGGTTATCTACCATTATATGTCCTGGATGTAAGTCCCCATGTATCATGGTCGCATGTCGAGGCCATAGTTCGTCGTTTTCTAACCATTGTTTCCATCTGTTCCATAATTCATCTGATACGCCATAAGTTTCTTTAACTTTATTCATTCTTCTTTGAAAGTCATTTTTTATTTCTTGTATGGTTTTGATATTTATATGCTGAACGTTAATGTTTTCTTCTGGTATGTTGTGTAAATCTACGAGTGTTTCAGCTAATGTGTTAATAAAGTTTTCTGGTAATGGTTTGTGTTCAATTTCCCATACATAATTTTGTATTTCTGGATCTATTGTGGCTGCGGGTTTACCTGTAAGTTTTGGGTAAGCAATAAGGTCTTTTGCATGTACTTTCCACTTCGGTATTTCAAATGAAACATTCTTCTGTAAGAAGTCTACCGTTTGTTTTTCGGGTTTTGTTCGTTTATAAACGTCAGGTCTTCTTGGTAGTCTCAAAACCCATTCTACTCCATGTTTATCTTTTCCAAATGCAACTTGGAAATCAAGTCCCGATTCATTCAATGAGATTGTTTGAGGTTGGATGTGTAATTGATATTTTTCTGCACATTTAATAATTTCATTATGTCGAGTCATTTTATTGGCTCCTTATTTCTATTATATTTTTCTTGTGAACGTATTTTTTATATTGATATAAATGAACCTAATCTTCAAGACTTCGGGATATAGTGTATGAAAGTAATTTATGTTCTAATATTATAAATAATAATACTTCTTAATTGATAGTGCTGGGAATGGTTGTTTATTAATGATTGCAGTTCCTGAGCGTTATGAACACGTTGTTTTTATACCGAAGACATTAAAATTATACACTTTTAAATCACAAAAAATTTATAAATCATCGGTTATGTTACTATTGTTATTTACTTTATTATAATACTTTAAAGAAATATTTAATATAAATTAGTGTATAGTTTTTAAGTTATATCATGAATAGATTGTCCTGTTAATTCCCATTTTTTATCTGATACATGTTTAACAAACCTTGTATCATGTGATGTAAACAAAATGATTCCAGGATATTTATTCATAAACATTTCTAATGCTTCTAATGTTTTAATATCTAAAAAATTAGTTGGTTCATCCAAAATTAACATATTCGCTTTCGTTGAAAATAATACTGCTAACGATAATTTCGTTCTTTCCCCACCACTCAAAACATTACAAGAACGCTCAAGTGCTTCATTTAAACCCAAGTTATTTAAAATAGCTCTACTGAATGATTCTGATGAATCCGTTTCATCCATTAAATATTGCAATAATGAAACGTCACGCATGTCTTCATAAGCAAGTTGACGATAGTATGCCATTTGCACTTTAGGAGAACAATCAATTCCCTCTATTTGGTGGTAAATAGCTTCAAGTAAAGTTGTCTTACCTACACCATTTGCACCTACGAGTGCTATATTTTTGCCATATGGTATTTGGAAACGTACTTGTGTTAGCAGTTTTTGACTTCCTTTAACCAATGTTAGATTTTGTGCAATGATTGGATAATTATTATGGATATCATAAATTTTATTTTGTGGAAAATTGAATTCATGATAACTTTGTGGTTTTTCAACTTCTTCCAAATGTTCCATTCTTTTTTCAATATGCTTAGCTTGTTTTTGAGCAGCCTTCTCAACCGTGCCTTTTTGTTTTGATGCACTTAAACGATCTGGTGCTATACTTTTATTTTTTTGTTTTGATGATGCTTGTGCCATTTGTTGCGCTTGATTTCGTTTAGCTTTACTGGCTTGGGACAATCTTTGTTTTTCACTTATATACTGTTCATATTGACGTTGTTGTTCTAACTGTTCTTGTTCATATTGATTTTGATACTGTGTGTAATTACCTTTAAACACTCTTATTGTGCCATCTTCTTGTATATCCCAAATTGTGTCAGCAATTTGGTCTATAAGTGCTCTATCATGACTTACTATAATTAAAGTACCATAGTAATATTTTAAAATATTATTCAGATAATCTTTACCAATTTTATCCAAGTGATTTGTAGGTTCATCTAAAAGTAATATCGGACTATAATTTGATATGACATTAGCTAATTTATATTTTGCTTTTTCACCACCACTCATACTGTCGATTGTATGCATAGGTATATGGAGTTCACTCATTAAACTACCGTCTAACGTGTTAAAATCATTTTCCACATCCATGTTAAGCTGTTCAAAATATTGAATTTCGCCATCCGTTTCAACTGTTCCAGATTCTGGTTTTGTTTTTTGAGCAATCATATTTAGTAATGTGGTTTTGCCAGTACCATTACCCCCAATAAGTGCTATTTTTTCAAATTGGTAAGCATAAAGATGACCGATGTTAAGTGATCGTAAATCTGTCAATTTATGATTGATTTGGTTAAATTTAATTGTATATTGTTCCATATTTATACACTCCTTGTATATTTAAAGGACGTGTACGCAAAAAATGAGACAGGCTACTCCCGTCTCATTCACATTACACTTTCAAACACTTAAAGAATTATTACGATGTTTTAGTATTTGAAAGCGTTTATTATTCCTATCGAAGGATAAAAAATGACATAAGTCATCCTATGAGTGTGTATTGCGGACAAGCCTTTTTGAATTAATTTAATTTTGTATTCAAAAAGGTTTATTTGAGTCTCATAGAAGCTGTCATTTTAATCCTCCTTCATCGATAAAATAGTAATGTTAATATAACATTTTATTGGTTTTTTTACAAGAATCTTTAAATGTTTAACAAAGGTAGGCTCTAAAAATACAAATTGAGCCCACTATTTTTATTTAACACAGTCGTATTAAAAAATGTTAAACTTTAAATATGCCAAAAATAATTAATCACAAAGAAAAGAAAAAACAAATAATTCAATATGCTTTTGATTCAATTGTAGAAAATGGTGCCAAAGGATCTACTGTAAGACAAATTGCGAAACTAGCTAAGATGACGCCTGGACAAATTAGATACTATTTTCCGAATCATTCAGAGTTACTAAATGCTGTTATGTCTGCAATAGAACTAAAAGTAAGAAGGAAAATTGAAGTAATATTTACATCCGAAGACCTTAATGCAATTGACAAAGCAAAAGTAAGCTTGCTAACAGTATTACCATTAGATCAAGAAAGATTAGCTGATATGGAAGTTTGGATGGCGTTTCGCTATGACATACATGAGTATGGTCAAAGTACGCTTGACGATGGGTTAGACCAATTATGTCATAGTGTTTTAACTTTATTAAGCAATGATCATTTATTGAAAGATAATTTAAACATCCACCTTCATTCTATGAAATTACACGCATTAATTGATGGTTTAGCTCTTCATAAATTACTTAATCCAAATCAAACTTCAAATGAAGATATTCAATCAATTGTAGATGAAGAAATAACTAGGCTAACGCAATAAAGGAGGGTAACCCATGAACTTTATAGTATGGCTCATTATTTTTTGTGAAGTAGCCTTTTGGGTTGTTATATTACTCGGGTTGGTAACAAGATATATCTTAAAACAAAAAACACTAGGTCTACTATTCCTAGCACTTACACCAGTTATAGATTTAATAATACTTATAACAACAAGTATAGACCTCATGAATGGAGCAACAGCTGAAATCCCTCATGCTATAGCTGCGGTCTATATTTCAGTATCTCTTGTCTTTGGGAAAAGCATGATAAATTGGGCAGATGATAGATTTAGATATTATGTGATGAAACAAGGATCTAAACCTTATAAAGCTGTAGGGTTAGCTTACGCTAAAAACTATGCTAAAAGTTGGTTGAAACATTTACTTTCTTACATTATAGGAACAGGTATTTTGCATTTGATTGTTTTTTTAATTAATGATAAAAGTCGTACAGAAGCTATAGATAATGTTATTCATGTTTGGACAATTGTCATTATTATTGACTTAATCATTTGTATTTCATATTTTTTATGGCCACCCAAAAAGAAAGTAAATCATAATTAACAATTAATTTGAATTTATCTTATTATTCTAATTAATATCATTTATCTCTTTGCATTTATAAGAAATAGGTTATATAAAGAGGCTAATCATTTTATATAGTGATTAGCCTCTTATTTACATAATCAAATTTCATCTTAATAACGAACCTTAATTTCACCCAATTAAATCTCGTTTTTTATATCCAATATAGCCTAAAATTATAAATACAATGCTAATCATAGATAGAATGACAAAACTGAAGATATCAAAATTTTCTTTTGGCATTTGTGGGAGCCAATTCAATATAGCTGTTTTTGAAAGCCATTCAGGTAAGTCTAAAGTACCTCCAAAATAATTGAGTGCAAAAGTATATCCAAGATAAGCATAAGCTATTTTTCCAAGTTTGGGTGCCCACCCGAATGCAAGAGTAGCAAGACTAGTGAAAAATAATATAGCAGGTAAAAAATTATATCCAGCTGCAAGGAAATCAATAAGCTGCATTTCCCCATGACCTTCCATCACGTTTATTGCTGTCACACCTAGGCTAAGTGAAGCCACTAAAACACCTAATACGCTACTAAAAAATGCTAAACCAATATTAGTCCAATATATTCTACTACGCGTCACTTTAGTAGGGTATATTTGGCTAAGATGAAGTTTATTTTCTTCTGAAAATAATTTGTTAACAATTACAATCGGCAATATAGCAACTAAACTAACCATAACCACCATAATCGTGCTCGTAAATGATGTTTCAATAGAAACATTTGAAGTAGAAAACATTTGTTTCATCATTTCGTTACTTTCTAAGAAAGTCTGCATGTCTCCATAAATTGATCCATAAGCAATGCCCATAACCATAAATGCAACTAACCAACTGATGATAATACTTTGATTAATTTTGCATAATAAACCACGGATAGATAATAATGACTTTTTGGCATTCCTCTTTCCTTTTTTTTCAGGAATATAGCTATCTCCCATATCGCGTGCGCCTTCAAGCATAAATGCAATAATAACTACTATGATACTAAATATAAAAGCAATGGCAATCGGAAGCCAATTATTATCTGTAAAAGGGTAAGTGAGATATGTCCAACCAAGAGGATTAAAAATAGACAACTCAATGTTGGATACATCTGTGCCAGCACGGATAATATATAGCAAACCTACAATACCAAGAGACAATCCAATGGCAGATGATGAGGTTGGCATGATTTGAGAGACAACGAGAGCAATGCTTGCACCCATTACTCCTGCCATTCCAATTGTTATTCCAAAAAGCAGGGCACCTTGAAGAGAAATCGTTTCTGCATTAAAACTCACCATTACTGCAGAAATAAACATCGCTATTAAGCCATTAATTAACACTATTTCTATTATTGTAGCAAGTGAATTTGCTTGTCGACCTATTTGAAACGAGCGTACTAATTCTGTAAGCCCCAATTCTTCTTCCTTACGTGTATGTCCAATTATATGCAATATAGAGACTATCATCGCAAAAAGTCCACAAAATAATAACATTTCATGTGCATACATGGCGCCTAAAGTATAATCTGTTGCTGTCTCAATTGGTGTGGGACCTACCATAGAAATCATTGCAGGGTTTTGTAATGTTTCAAACATACCAATTAACCCTTTCCCTTGTGCTATCTCTTTAAAAGCTGGAACAAATCCTGCTGAAAACAAACCAATACTTAAAATCCATATAATCATTTTTTTCCAATCAAGCTTTAGATAATGCAAAAACAGTGTGTTCCAACCAGAAAATTTTTCATGCATATGAACTCAACCTCCTTTCCATTATTTAGCCTTCATAATGACGTATAAATAAATCTTCAAGTGTAGGTGGTGTAGATTCAAGTTTTTTAACACCCAATTTAACTGCTTCGCTTAGAATAGAATTAAGGTGTTTATTATCAGCAGAAAATGTCGCTTGATTATTGCTTTGTTTAAAATCAAATACGCCTTGTATTTCTGATAATTTAGCTACATCTTCTTCTGTTTCGATCATCAGCGTTGAACGAGTTAAATGACGTAATTCATCGAGTGTTCCAGTTTCTACGATTTCTCCTTGTCTAATAATAGCAACTCTATCTGCTAGACGTTCCACCTCACTTAAAATATGTGAGGATAGCAAAATAGATTTTCCAGTTGCTTTAATTTTTTCAACTTCTTCTTGAAATGTTACTTCCATTAATGGATCAAGGCCAGAGGTCGGTTCATCAAAGATGTATAAGTCGGAATCAACTGATAATGCTGCAATCAAACCAACTTTTTGACGGTTACCTTTTGAATATCCTTTAGACTTTTTCTTAGGATCTAGTTCAAAACGTTTAATTAACTCATCTCGTTTTTCTGTGTCTCCACTACCATGTAATTTCATGAATAAATCGATAATTTCTCCACCCGTCAAATTACCCCATAATGCAATATCCCCTGGAACATAAGATATTCTTTTATGAATTTTAAGACTTTCTTTCCATACATCTTTTCCGAATATTTCTACCTCACCTGCATCTCGTTTAATAACTCCTAATAGTGTACGCAAAGTAGTAGATTTTCCTGCACCATTAGGACCAATAAATCCTAAAACTTCACCTTTATTAACTGTAAAAGACACATCATTTAAAGCCTTGAAATCACCAAAGTTCTTTTGTAATCCTGTAATTTTCACAACTTCCCTCATAATAGTGAAGCCCCCTTTTGTAGTACTCGTTTCTTTTTTTAATACTTCCTTTTACTTATAAAAACTATTCTTTAATATTTGAGCGTAATCATGCCACTCTTTGAGATACTGATTACCAAAATCGGAAATATTTTCAAAAGATTTTATTTGTTGAAGTCCCTTTTCTCCAAAACCGGACATTGTCCAATTAAGAATTTCAATTGCTTTTTCGATATCAATATCATCACGAAATTTAGAATAGTCGATGTTAGCAAATATTTTTTGTCGTCCATTTTCATATATATGGTCAACTTTTTTCTCAATAATAGCTTTTACTTCTAATGATTCTTCTTGAATAGAATGTTTTAGAAAATCAAATATTTCAGGATGCTTTTGTTGAACATATAATTTTTGTAAACCAATATTCTCAATCCTATTAAATAAATCCTTCTCACTTAAATCAATTTCTCTATACATATTCTCTAAAATTTGTGTACTATAATTAATTAAATAAATATAGAGGTCTTTTTTACTATTAAAATAATTAAATAATGATCCCTTGGAAATATTCGCTTTTTTAACAATTTCATTTGTAGATGCCTTGTCAAAACCATTTTTCACAAATTCTTTGATTGATGAGTTAATAATCATTTTTTGTTTGTTCGTTTTCAAGTTATTAAATATAGTGTTAATAAAAATGCCTCCTTTTCATTCAAAATGACTACTTCGGTCATTTGGAGTTTACATCATATGACCAAAGTAGTCAATTTTTTACATAATCGATGATTATCAGAAGTTCCGATGATATAAATAAGCGCTACAAGTTATTCGACTTGTAGCGCTTATTTAATGAATATGGTCTTTTAAAACTATTATTAGCCACCAAACAAACGACTCCAGAAGCCTTTTTTAGGTTGTGTTTCTTCATATCGCGTACTTTCATCGCTTTTACTTTCATCTATATCCTTATGTTGAATCTCTGCTTCTTTTTCTTCTTCCTGGTGTTGATTAATATTTACAGAATCAGTAGTATATGTTGCTTCTTGTGCATCAACGTTTTGTCTATCGTTAGTAGATGTATCAAAGGAATAATTAAGGTGTCTCTCTTCCTCTAATTGATTCTCTAACTTTTGAATTTTTTTATTACTCTCTAATGCCAGAACTTGCTGATTCTCAAGCAATTTTGATCTTTCCTGCAACTCTTTTCTGTAGAATTCAATTGTTGTTTCATGACGACTTTCTTGTTTTTCAATTTGATCATTCAAAGTATCAATCTGATTTTTAAGGATTTCTACTATTTGAGTATCACTTTTGGATTCAACATTAATATTATCTGACTCTTTTTTTTGTTTGTCTTCAGTAGCACTTTCAAAACCATATTTCTTTTTATTTTCATTTACTCTTTGAATGATTTTTTCTATATCGGTATCTTCTTTAATAAACGAAGTGTTTTCCTGTTTTATTGTCTCTATATTCAATCGTTTAATGTTATTAAAAATCGTTTGCTTACTAACCCCTAATTCTTCACTCAACATTTTCACGCTTTTCATATCATCAACCCTTTATAAAATGTTTATCAACCCTTTATAACATATTATAAGCTTATCACGCTTAATAATAAAGTGATTGATAAGTCGAAAATATAAAACCGTCAACCCTTTTATCAAGTATTTGTAAAGGGTTGACGGTAGTTGTCAAGGGTTTGCAAACCCTTTATCAACCCTTGACAACACTACATTTTCCCTTTTATAAGCTTATTCAAAGTGCTATAATAACCTTAATACAACAAAAACCCCAACTACTGGTAATAGTCGGGGTTTGGTAATAAAACGTTGCAGCACGTTTATAAATATTTTGATATCTGTATTATATACAACTATATCATCAAAGTGCAAGCAAAAAATTTATGTGTTCTTGTAATGTTTTATTACCTCTATCCAAAATTTGAATAGGAAAGGGGTTTTTATTATGTCTAGAAAAAACATAAAAAATCAGGCCAGTCAAAATTTCTATATGCTACATAAAGTATTATTTATCAATGAAAAATATAAAAAGTTAAGTGATAGTGCAAAAGTTACCTATGCAATTCTTAATGATAGAGTAAGTTTATCTATTAAAAATAATTGGATAGATCAAAATGGAGATATATATTTTATTTTCACAAATGAAAATCTTCAAGAAGTGTTAGATAAAAGTAAAAATACAATAACCAAAATTAAAAAAGAATTACAAGAAGTGGGTTTATTAGAACAAGTTAAAACTGGATTTAATCGACCAAACAAACTATACCTTCATGAAATTGAAACAAATATAAATATTGAAAAAGAAATACAAAATAGCACTTCAAACAATGACGAATCAAGTGATAGCAAGGAATCCCAAATAATGGGAGTCCAGAATCCCAAACAATGGGAGCCCAGAATCCCAAACAATGGGAGCCCAGAATCCCAAAACTTAGACTCTAATGATACTGACTTAAGTAATACTGATTATATAGAGACTGAGAATAATGATACGAATGACTTGAATGATACATACAACAATCCAATAAACAATAATCATTCGGATCATACAAATCATCAACAAACCGAATTTAATAATGATGCGCTTAAGTTCCAAGTCCTCGAAGAATTGCCTCAACAACTTCAAGACTATTTAAGTAAATTTGAAATTAGAGAAATTCGGATTATTAAAAGTGTATTACTCAAAGGTAAAAAATCATTTAATAATGCACATGATACGTATTACCGTTTAGAAGATGTTGAGTTTGAAATTGTAAGTGTGTTGAAACGTTTTAAAGCGATGCTGCTACAAAAGAATGAAACCGTTGAAGCGATGCAAGGGTATTTAATGCAATCTATTAAAGCTGAATTCGAAGAAACACATGCACTTTATATGCGACGTCAAAACATGAAACAACATAATATCTTTAATCAGTAGATGTGGCGTGCTTTCACATTTAAATTAAGAGAACACCCTTTATATTATATGTAGCTAGTAAATAAAGGGTTACATAGGAGCAAACTATTTTAGGAGGGCGCGTATGGCGTTCTATTCTAGAGACTTAAAGCACACAGATATAGATATTTAAATGAATTATATGCTTTACCAGAAGTGACTCAGTATCAAACTTGGGGTCCTCAAAGTTATGAAGAGACTCAGCAGTTCATTAATGTGGTGTTAGATAAAGAATCCAATTGGATTTACAATGTCCTCGTTGATCCTGATACAGATAAAGTCATAGGGGCGATACAATTAGCCATAGATGAAGTGAACCAAAGTGCTGAAATTAACTTTATTGTCCATCCAAATTATTGGGGCGACGGCGTTGCGACGGATATCGCGAAAACAATCATCAAATATGCCTTTAAAGTACTGAAACTCAATAGAATAGGGGCAGCCATTGATTCAAACAATATAGCTTCCGGAATTGTGTTGGAAAAGTTAGGTATGAAACGAGAGGGCATGTTGAGAAAAGATAAATTAGTGCAAGATGAATATAGAGACACATTGATCTATGGTCTTTTGAGAAGTGAATACTAAGCGTTAATGTTTATACAAGTGAGGAAGAAAGAGAAGCACATTTAGTTATTGAAATTTGAAATTTTTAAAAAGCAAAATCATTACTTAAAAAAGGTTAGGAGTTTGATTTATGAGTACAAAATACAAGAGAACTAAGTCAGCTTTTATTGAGATTATTTCAGACATTGTATTTCAGATATTTGTATTTATTCCTAATATTTTCAAGTTAATAATTCGATTTTTTAAAAGCGTTTTTTGATAAACCCTAGCTTAAAAAGCAACGTTTTTTGATGTCTTTTTGCCCCTGCGGGAACTATAGCGTTCAACCGGCATGGTTGCCCAATTTTCATGTTAATTTTTAGATTTGCATGTAACTGGGCAATGTCTAAAAAATTTGCCACTGGTTTAGACCAAAAAATGTTTGTGAAATTAAAACATATTTATTTTGCTCATATTTGCGTTTTAAGAGCTTATGTATGCTTTTAGGTATAAAAGCATAGGGGTTATACCTAGATCTTTAAAATAACCCCTTAAAATTCGAAATAAAGGCATTTAATAATTTAATAAGTCTTGTGATGAAGTTTGGTGAAAAGGAGTGGTTTTATGACTGCTATGTGGTTGTCAATTATAGGTATGTGGTTTTGTATTGGTATGGCTTTTTTTGCTATTAAGGTCAGTAAAAATAAAAAGTAGAACCCGCATTTATGTTGAGAAGAGCCCTTAACTAAACTTGCAGACGAATGTCGGCATAGCGTGAGCTATTAAGCCGACCATTCGACAAGTTTTGGGATTGTTAAGGGTTCCGAGGCTCAACGTCAATAAAGCAATTGGAATAAAGTTTTTTCTTAAGAGAAAACTAAAAAGGTTGTATAGATTGTAGTAAAATAAGAGTTAAGGAGGTTTTTATGAATTCGAAGTTTAAGGTTTTTTTATATGATTTATTTATTTCATTTTTAGTTACGTTAATCATTAATTTTTCAGTATATTTTTTTAGTTTGAAATCTATAAGTTTTGATTTTTTAATCAAATATAAATTTTACTTTTATTGGTTTGTATTATTTTTGTTTGTTTTAGTAATACGTTTTTTTATAAAAAAATACATAGATAGATTGCAGGATGATATACCTAGAATAGTTATGGCTTCATATAATAAATGGTTTGTAAAAACTGATTATTTGGGCTTTACTTGGACTGTTCTTTTTAATTTTCTTTCCGAAAATTGGAAGAATCTTGATTTACAAAAATGTAAATTTGAAGATTTGGAAGAAGTTGAAATATGTGATGTTAAGGGACCGTATTGTCCTGATGATAAGAGAGAGATGAAAGTTACTAGAACTTATTTTGGGCGTTATAAATACAAATGTCCAAAGTGTAAATATAAAAAAAATTACTTAAAAATCATATTACTTTAGTAAATGATACTATTGATGAATTTCGTTCTAAATTTAGATGATTTTTTGTTTTTTCTTGTCTTGATACTATATAGAAATAACTCAAAGATATTAAAGTGAAGACCTAATCTTATTTAGATTGGGTCTATTTTTTGTTTAAGTTTTGGGATTAGATTTTACAAATTTGGGAAACGTTGGGGGCTACTACGACCAACTTAACAACACAAAATACACTGTTGATTCCCAAAAATAAGGAAAATTATTTACGGAAATTAACTGTACATATTATAAAGATGATTTTAAACGCCTTAAGTTACTTTTATCAAAAAAGATACCTCGCTTAATAATAATATCTACACTGATAATTTTATTGAATATTGTATTATTAACACTTAATTTTACTTTTAAAAATTTTAATAGACCTCAAATAATTGCTTTCACTTTATTGGTTTTTCACTTTATTGGATTAGTAATATGTATCGATATAGTAGCTAAAATATCTGTGAATATTTTAGAGGATAATGCTAAAAAGTAATTGAAAATAGTCAAATCTATAAAACGAAAATTAAAAAGACTTTGTCTTTTTAATTAGTAAAACTATTATCTTTTATTGATTATTTAGTCCAAAAAAGACTATATAATCAATAGAAATTTATGATGCAAAATTAATTCGAAAGTAAGTATGAGGGATATTATGTTGCACAGGCTGTTGCACACGAGTAAAGAGCATAAGGGATATATGCCACCACTTTTTGTGGTGGGTCTGGCGAAGCCAGACATATCAAGGGTTTAAAGATTAACCCAGTGCCATCACTTTTTTTCTTTGTTGCACAGGTTGTTGCACCAATATATAGTGTTGTTGCACATCATGTTGTACCTATATATGGTGTTGTTGCACACATTGTGCAACATAGTAAAAACAAGAAAATAGTATTATTTGCATCAATCAACGAGTGGATTACATATATGTTTATTTGGAATTTTTTCTTTAATAATTTCAATAAAGTATAAAGGAAAACATAAGAATTTATTATCCCAAGTGGAGTAATTTTAAAATATCTTTAAGCTTTTTTATTAGAAATTGGATTGATTTGGTTAGCTCATATTAGTATGAATCGAACTGTCGAAAAGGGTCTTGAATATGCAATTGGATTTAATAAAACAACAATTCAAAAGTTTAAATAAAAAGGAGTTTTATTATGAAAAATGCTTTATTTCTTTTGTTAGATGAGTTTGCAGATTGGGAAGGTTCTTATTTATCTTCGACTTTAAACCAGAGCGAATCTTGGTCAGTTAAAACTATTTCAGTTGAAGAAAAAGTTGTTTCTTTAGGCGGTTTTTCAGTTTTGGTTGATTACGTTATTGGTTCTGAACCTAAAGATTATGATCTTTTGATAATGATTGGTGGTAATTCTTGGGATAACAGTAGTGATGACCTTTTAAGATTTGTCCAAGAAACTTTTAATAAAGGGATTCCAGTAGGCGCTATATGTGGTGCTGTTGATTACCTAGCAAAAAATGGATTTTTGAATAATTATAAACACACTGGAAATTCTATTTGTTTATGGAGTGATTATGATTGTTATACATCGGCGAATAAATTTATAGAAAAGCAAGCAGTGAAAGATGGGAAAACAGTTACTGCAAATGGTACAGCTCCACTTGAATTTACTGAATTAGTTTTAAAACTAATTGAATTTGACGCTCCTGAAAATATTGAAAAAACGATGTTTATAAACAGGCATGGTTTTTATAATTATTGTGAGAAATATGGGAATCCATTTTTATAAAGAAATTAAGAATTTTAGCACTAAGTAATTATAGCAACCATCATTTTGGTTGCTTATATATTATTGTTTTAAACTCCCTTTAATATTTTTGATTAGTGTCATATTTGCATACACTTATTTTGATTTCAGTGACATAAATAACTTAATAAAATAGAACTTAAAGGTACAAACTAACTTATGTTTATGAACCATTAAAGTGTAGGGGAATCTTTTGGGATTCCTAGACAACAGGATAAGGGTGAACAATGCCATTTACATGGCACCTAGCATAGCTAGGGTTTTGAATACTTAATTTTAAGTTCCATAAATACTACTATGACAACACTTATAGTAAATTAAGGACAAAAATAAATCGAAAAAGTAAAGTGTCATTAACTGGCATTATGAAACTGTTCACGATTTTCTATAAAAGCTGTTGTAAAGGTATTTATAGGGGATGGGAATCTTTAGAATCCCGGAGGAATCCCAAAAGATTCCTTTTTATAGCAATTTTTTGTATCTTTTCAATCTTGATATTTTTTATTAACGTTAATTTTAAATAACTTAATTCGAAATTTTCAAATCTAAAAACGAGATTTGTAATTAAATATTAAATTATAATTATGATTTTCAAACTTTTTATATTAGCAATTTGTATTATTAGTTTGGAGTTTTAATTAACATAGTTCAACTTATCGGAAGTATATATGCTTACATGTTTACAGATGATATAATTATAGAGTCGCCTATCTCTCAGGCGTCAAGTTGACGTAGAGAGGAGGTGTAATTATGCTTGATAACTTTGTTCACATCACGACCACGGCAGCGAGTGGTTGTATCGTAGCGTTATTTGCGCATTGGCTACGCAATCGCAACGATAAGAAAAAATAGGCGACCTTTAGCCAACACCTAAAAAATCCCCTCACTACTTCCGATAGTGAGGGGATTGGTGTATTATGCTTAATAACTTTGTTAAGTGCATTATAACATCATAATTGGTAGGAATGCAAAGTGATTAAATTAGCAGAAGAGTATACTATATTAAAAAAATCCAAAATTGGAGGTAGGTAAGCTGTGAGTACATATGAAGAAGAAAGAATAACAATAGGTGTTAAATTATAGTGACCAGCAATATGCGATTATAAAAAGTGTATTAGGTGAAAATGCTTATAATAGGCTCATTGAAGATATAGAAGGAGTAGTCAAAGATAAAACAAATAGCATTTCTATAAAAATTCCGGATGGCGGCGATTTCTTATTTATAAATACTGATTCTATAGCTTTTATAAATATTGATAAACAATAATTTAAAATAAAAAAGTTAACGATAACGGTCATTATGTAAATTAAGAAGGGAAATTAAAATGAAGAATAATTTTAGTAAACATATCATACTAGATAAATTAAATTTTAATAGAATGCATAAAAATATAGAAGATATAAATTCTATATTTAGCAAGAAAATATCCGAAGCAATAAAAGATATAAATTCTAAATACAGTAAGAAAATATCTGAATCAATAGAAGTTTTAGCTAAAAGTATACCTAACTTAGATGAATTTAAAGATGCTTTAGATAGTTTTATTGATAATACAACTACAGTAAATTCAATTTTTATTAACTATGATTATCCGCCAATAGATTATGTAGATATAAATGAAGTTATTAATTATGTTGAAATGAATTCAAATCATCAGGAGGTAACTAAAGAAAATATTAATTTGATAATGACAAGGTATTTTGATGAAATTCATTTTAATCATTTAAAAAGCCAAGTAACCACTTACAAACTACCTCAAGAAGATATTACTATATTAAAAGAGATTTTAGATGGATATAAGCATGAATATTATTATCTTATAATACCTGCATTATTAGCAAGATTAGAAGGTATGATATTCAATTCAGTGAATTATAAAGGAAGAACTAATTATCGACTCTTTAATATTGTAATTGAGGAAACGATAAACAAGTACAAATCTAAGCATGATTATTATGTTGATGCTGATTACGTCAAAATCAAAGAATATTATAAATTTAAATTAAAACGAAATTTTGAATTTGGTGAAAAAAGGATGAATGAAATTAATAGACATTCTATTATGCATGGTTATGATAATCAGTATGGAACAAAACAAAATGCAGTAATATTATTGCTACATTTCGAGTATCTTTATCATTGTTTAGCAGAATTAAATGAAAATGATAAACAAGATATTCGTAATAAAATGTTGAAATAGTAAACTAATTCAATATTTTACATGATTAGGGTACACTCTAATCATATAATAATTTAGAAACACTATATTAAAAGGTTAGTTTACTTGAAAGTAATTTTTAAAAGGCATACTATTAAATTAACTAAAACAAGGAGGTTTTATCAATGAAAGCAGCAGTTTGGTATGGTCAAAAGGATGTACGAGTTGAAGATCGAAAATCTAAAGAGTTACAAGATAATGAGGTTAAAGTTAAAGTGTCTTGGGCTGGCATTTGTGGTACAGATCTACATGAATACTTAGAAGGCCCTATATTTATTTCAACAGACAAACCAGACCCGTTCCTTGGCCAAAAAGCGCCCGTTACATTAGGCCACGAATTTGCAGGCGTAGTAGATGATATTGGTTCTAAGGTTACAAAATTTAACAAAGGCGATCGTGTTGTTATTAATCCTACAGTTTCAAATCGTGAAAAAGAAGAAAATATTGACCTTTATGATGGTTATTCATTTATAGGCTTAGGTTCTGATGGTGGATTTGCAGAATTTACAAACGCCCCAGAAGAGAATGTTTATAAATTACCAGATAATGTTTCTGATAAAGAAGGCGCCCTTGTAGAACCGACGGCTGTTGCAGTTCAAGCAATTAAAGAAGGCGAAGTTCTATTTGGCGATACTGTTGCTATTTTTGGAGCAGGGCCAATCGGTTTATTAACAACTATAGCAGCCAAAGCAGCTGGTGCTAGCAAAATATTTGTTTTCGATTTATCGGAAGAGCGACTTAATAAAGCTAAATCAGTAGGTGCTACTCATACGATAAATTCTGGTGAATCAAACCCAAGTGATATTATTAGTAAATACACTGATAATGGCGTTGATGTAGCATTTGAGGTAGCTGGTGTAGCGCCAACACTTAAATCTGCTATAGACGTTACTAAAGCAAGAGGTACTGTCGTTATAGTGTCTATATTTGGTCATCCTATTGAATGGAATCCAATGCAATTAACAAATACAGGTGTAAAGCTCACTTCGACAATTGCTTATACACCTACTACATTTCAACAAACAATAGATTTAATTAACGAAGGTAATTTAAAAGTTAAAGATGTCGTTACTGATGAGATAGAGTTAGATGATATTGTGGAGTCAGGATTTAAACAACTTGTAAACGATAAATCACAAGCAAAAATTCTCGTTAAGTTATAAAAGCTAATAAAAGAGCCAATCTAAATCAGAGTGGCTCTTTTATTAGCTAAAATATAGTTTTATTTAGTCAAGTGATTTTTAAATTTTTATAATTTGTTAATCTAAGCATTCTTAATGAACTTATTATTTAATAATTGTATTATTAAATACAAAACCAGGTTCAGCACCTAAAATGATAAGAAATATTTGTGAGTAGTCCACATTTTGGAATTTTAACATCATATCTTTAAAAAACACAAAATCACTATCTTTTTTAACTTTTGCTACTTCTTGTTCATATAATTTTAAAACAGATTCTCTTATTAAAATTGGTCTCTCATTTTGAATATTTTCACGGTTATCTGAAAACATAAGTGCTCCTAAATATTTATAATGGATACTTAATTGTCTTGTCAAACTAGCTATATATTCTAACTTTTCATACATACTAGGAAATTCGTTTCTTAGTTTTTTCAAATCTAACTTAATTTGGTTTAATTCTTCCATTTCATTAATCATTTTATCACTACTCCAATTCCCATGGCTTATTGATATCAAGAGAGTCAATTATATTTTTAGTTTGTGATCTTTTAATTTTTCGCATTTTAGCTCTTGCTTCGCCATCCATAAATAATAATTTTTCTTCTTTGGACTGAGGAGAGATTTTGGGTATTTTAATTGGTTTTTTCTTTTCATCCAAAGCTACAAAAGTAAGAAAAGCTACAGCAGCAATTTTTCTTTCTGCAGTAATCATATCTTCTGAAATGACTTTACAAAATATTTCCATAGATTTTTCTCCTGTATAAACTACATAAGATTCTATACAAACTGAATCAGATTGGGTGATTGGATATAAAAATTCTACTGAATCTGTAGAAGCTGTAACACATTCTTTAACTCTTGCATGTCTTCTAGCTGATAGTGTGGCGTTATTATCAATTTTTTTCATTAACACCCCCCCAAATAGTGTATTATAATTGTTTAAATCATTAATTAATACTTGGTCCGTACTGACAATTTTACTATCACTAGGAAATTTATAATTTTCCATAAAAAACTCCCGTTTCTATAATGTTTTACGTTCTAATTATAGAGCGAGAGTGTATAAATATAAAATATCCTTTTTTTATATAGCTATAAATTTCTCAAATGCTTTTATATTTAATAGTTAATTAAGAATTTTTCTTGGAGAAATTTAATCCAATTTTTTGTTAAAGAATCAACTATAATATCTTTTCTCCAAATAATAGTAAGTTCCCATTTCATGGAAGGTTTATTAATATCGATGACTTGTAAATTATTATCTAATAAGTCTAGTATTCCTTCGGGTAATATACATATCCCTAGATTATTTAATAATATTTCTTCTGTGAAGCTCCATTGAGTGGTTTTAAAAATCATATTAGGATTAAAGCCATAATTTCTACATGTATTTTTGATTTTATGGTTTAAACAGAAATCAGAATTAAATAAAATAAATTCTTGTTCTTCTAAAAAAGAGAATTTATTAAAGTTTTTATTATTTCTTCACGTTACCAGTTGTTTAAACTAATTATTTTTTATTATTCTGTATACCGTTGAACGACTTACACCAGTTTGCTTAGCAATTTCTTCTCCTGTAAGTTTTTGTTCATCGTATAGAAACTTAATTTCTCTTTTCTTATGGTCAGGTAATGAAGGCCTCCCGCCTTTTCGCCCTCTTGCTCGTGCTGCTTCTAATCCTTTTTTCGTACGTTCACTTAATAAGTTAGCTTCAAGTTCAGCAAATGCACTCATCATGGTAAAGAACATTTTACCCATTGCATCTTTGGTCGATACATTCATATCAATAATATGTAAATCAATGCTGTTTTCATCGAACCATTGAGATAACTCAATTAATTGTTTCGTTGTACGTCCAAGACGATCTAGTTTATAGATAACTAGAATATCTCCTTCTCGTAAATAATCCAAACACTTATCAAGTTCCGTTCTTTTCGTTTTGCGACCACTCGCTTTCTCTCTGAAGATACGTTCACAACCATATTCCTCAAGTGTATCAATCTGTCCATCAAGACTTTGATCTTGTGTTGATACACGTGCATAACCAATTTTAGCCATTTAAATACCACCTCTTTTAATCGTTTTATGGGTACTTATTAACGAAATCTAATTCTCGATGCAAATAAGCGCGTCTCTCATCGTCTGAAAACTCATAATTTTCGAGAATTATGATACATTGATTATAACACAAGTTTATAGACTTAAATATCCAAGAAAAACCTCTTATGTCACTTTGCTTGATATATGAGAATTATTTAACCTTATAAATGAGAAAAAAGCAACGCACTTTAAATAAGATACGTTGCTTTTTCGATTGATGAACACCTATAATTAAACTATTCATCTATTATTTATAATTTTTTGTATATACAATATTTCTAGTTTGTTAAAGAGAATTAAGAAAATAAATCTCGAAAATAATAGAGGGAAAATCAGTTTTTGATATCAAAATTATACATGTCAACGATAATACAAAATATAATACAAAATATAAGATGTTATCAGTATTTATTATGCATTTAGAATATTAAAATTCCTTCATTACACTCTTGGCGGTTTCACTTATCAACTTATCATTTGGCTTATCACTTTTATTGTCTTTATTCGTAAAAATGACTAAAACAATAGGTTCAGATTGGCCCTTAGGATAAACAAAAGCAACATCATTTCTAGAAGCATATGTTATTGCTTGACCACTTTTATCAGCAACCTTATAGTCTTTTGGAACACCGTCTTTAATTAAAGTATCTCCGCTTTTATTATTTAACATTAAATCAAGTAAGAATTTTTTGTTTTCTTTGCTTAATTTTCCATTTGCGATAAGTTTATTTAAAGTCTTACCGAAAGCAGCAGGTGTTGAAGTATCTTTTTTGCTCTTTGGTGAATAGTAATTTAATTCTATCTCATATCTAACTGGATTTGTTACTTTATCTCCTAGTTCTTTTAGACGTTGTTTAACTTTTTTGATTCCACCGATTTCTTTTATAATTTTATTGTTTGCTGTATTATCACTATATGTCATTGAAGCCTCAATAAGTGCTTTTAAAGTGATATCTTTTCCTACATATTTTTCTAAAATAGGAGAATAAGCAACTATATCATCTTTGTTAATATGTACTTTTTTATTTAACTTATTATAAGGTACTTGTTCTAACAAAATAGCACTATTTATCGCTTTTGAAGTTGAAGCATAGGCAAATCTCTTATCTGAATTAAATTTTACTTCCTTACCACTTTTAGTATCTAAAGCATAAACACCAATATGAGCATTATATTTTTTTTCTAAATCATTTAACTCTTTGGCATGTGAACTGTTTGAATTACATGCACTTAAAACTAAAGCAATTACAATTAAAAATATTAACTTTTTCAAAATAAACCCTCCGATATTACAGTTGTAATTTTTATAAATCAATAATATTACAATTGTAATATCGGTGTCAATAGTTTATTATAAATATTTGAAAGAAGGTGTTGAAATGGCTAAGTTATTAATAATGAGCATAGTAAGCTTTTGTTTTATATTTCTATTGTTATTATTTTTTAGGTACATATTAAAACGCTATTTTAATTATATGTTAAATTATAAAGTTTGGTATCTAACTCTTCTTGCAGGATTAATTCCTTTCATTCCTATTAAATTCTCTCTTTTTAAATTTAATAATGTGAATAATCAAGCGCCCACAGTTGAAAGTAAGTCACACGACTTGAACCATAACATAAATACCACCAAACCTATTCAAGAGTTCGCAACAGATATCCATAAGTTTAATTGGGATTCAATTGATAATATCTGCACAGTTATTTGGATAGTTTTAGTTATTATTTTAAGTTTTAAATTTTTGAAAGCCTTATTATATCTTAAATATTTAAAGAAACAGTCACTTTATCTAAACGAAAATGAAAAAAATAAAATAGATACGATACTTTTCAACCATCAATATAAAAAAAATATTGTGATTCGAAAAGCAGAGACTATTCAATCTCCAATAACTTTTTGGTATGGGAAATATATTATTTTGATTCCTAGTTCATATTTTAAAAGTGTAATTGACAAAAGACTAAAATATATAATATTGCATGAATATGCTCATGCTAAAAATAGAGATACTTTACATTTAATTATCTTTAATATCTTCTCTATTATTATGAGTTACAATCCATTAGTACATATTGTAAAAAGAAAGATAATTCATGACAATGAAGTAGAAGCCGATAGATTTGTCCTTAATAATATTAACAAAAATGAATTTAAAACTTATGCGGAATCTATTATGGACTCCGTATTAAATGTTCCATTTTTTAATAAAAATATATTAAGCCATTCATTTAATGGTAAAAAGTCATTACTCAAAAGAAGATTAATTAATATAAAAGAAGCCAATCTGAAAAAACAGTCCAAATTAATTCTAATTTTTATTTGTATTTTTACTTTTTTGCTCATGGTAATTCAAAGCCAGTTTTTGATGGGGCAATCCATAACTGATTATAATTATAAAAAGCCCTTACACAACGATTACCAAATTTTAGATAAAAGTAAAATTTTTGGTTCAAATAGTGGATCTTTCGTCATGTACAGCATGAAGAAAGACAAATACTATATTTATAACGAAAAAGAAAGTAGAAAAAGGTATTCTCCTAATTCAACTTATAAAATTTATTTAGCTATGTTTGGACTTGACCGACATATTATAAATGATGAAAATTCACGTATGTCATGGAATCATAAGCATTACCCTTTTGATGCTTGGAATAAGGAACAAGATTTAAATACAGCAATGCAAAATTCAGTTAATTGGTACTTCGAACGTATTAGCGATCAAATACCAAAGAACTATACTGCGACTCAACTCAAGCAATTAAATTATGGTAATAAAAATTTGGGAAGTTATAAAAGCTATTGGATGGAAGATAGTTTGAAAATATCTAATCTTGAACAAGTAATAGTTTTTAAAAATATGATGGAACAAAATAACCATTTTAGTAAAAAAGCAAAGAATCAATTATCTTCTTCATTATTGATTAAGAAAAATGAAAAGTATGAACTGTATGGGAAAACAGGTACAGGTATAGTAAACGGGAAGTATAATAATGGGTGGTTTGTAGGTTACGTAATTACAAATCATGATAAGTATTATTTTGCTACACATTTATCAGATGGAAAGCCATCTGGGAAAAATGCTGAATTAATCAGTGAAAAAATATTAAAAGAAATGGGTGTTTTAAATGGCCAATAAGCAAGTTGAAATATCTATGGCTGAATGGGATGTTATGAATATAATATGGGGTAAAAAATCAGTATCAGCTAATGAAATTGTAGTTGAAATTCAAAAATATAAAGAAGTTAGCGATAAAACGATTAGAACATTAATCACAAGACTATATAAAAAAGAGATTATAAAACGATACAAATCAGAGAATATTTATTTTTACTCATCAAATATTAAAGAAGACGATATTAAAATGAAAACTGCTAAAACCTTTCTTAATAAACTGTATGGAGGGGACATGAAAAGTTTAGTGCTGAATTTTGCGAAAAATGAAGAATTAAATAACAAAGAAATTGAAGAATTGCGAGACATTTTAAATGATATTAGTAAAAAGTAATTAGAGATATGTTTCAAACATAATACATATGTAAACTATGCTTGACTCTTATTAAATTAGTTTTGTTAATAACATTTAAAATATATTATTAAAGATGAGAGTGTACAGAAAATAACCATTTTCTGTACACTCTCTTTTTATGCCGAAATAAGTGAGTAATACATATATTTTCGTGT
>NZ_JAGEVL010000004.1 GCF_017583065.1 Staphylococcus shinii
ATGGCAATGGTATCGCAGATGACGTAGATCAAGCTAAGTCCCAAGCCGAAAGTAAAGTAGCAGAAGCCGAAGCAGCAGATCAAGCAGCGAAAACAAAATTAGCAGAGTATCAACAAGATGATTTGATCACCCCAACAGAAGTAGCAGACTTAGAAAATTTACAGGCAACAGCACAAAGTAAGAAAGCAGAAGCCCAAGGATTAGTGGATGCATTACCAGATGCGTTGAAAGGTGACTTACCAACACGTCTAAATAATCTTACAGGTATCCAAATACCAGAAGTAAATGATGCCGATGGCAATGGTATCGCAGATGAAGTAGATCAAGCTAAGTCCCAAGCAGAAAACAAAGTAGCAGAAGCCGAAGCAGCAGATCAAGCAGCGAAAACAAAATTAGCAGAGTACCAACAAGATGGATTAATCACATCAACAGAGAAAACGGACTTAGAAAATTTACAGTCAACAGCACAAAGTAAGAAAGCAGAAGCCCAAGATTTAGTAAATAAATTACCAGACGCAGTGAAAGGCGACTTACCAGCCCGTCTAAATAATTTAACAGGCATACAAGTACCAGAAGTGAATGATGCCGATGGCAATGGTATCGCAGATGAAGTAGATCAAGCTAAGGCCCAAGCCGAAAGTAAAGTAGCAGAGGCCGAAGCAGCAGATCAAGCAGCGAAAACAAAATTAACAGAGTACCAACAAGATGGATTAATTACATCAACAGAGAAAACGGACTTAGAAAACTTGTTGGCAACAGCGCAAAATACAAAAGCAGAAGCGCAAGATTTAGTAAATAAATTACCAGATGCGTTGAAAGGTGACTTACCAACACGTTTAAATAATCTTACAGGTATCCAAATACCAGAAGTAAATGATGCCGATGGCAATGGCATCGCAGACGACGTAGATCAAGCTAAGGCCCAAGCCGAAAGTAAAGTAGCAGAAGCCGAAGCAGCGGATCAAGCAGCGAAAACAAAATTAGCAGAGTATCAACAAGATGGTCTGATTACCCCAACAGAGAAAACGGACTTAGAAAATTTACAGTCAACAGCGCAAAATACAAAAGCAGAAGCGCAAGGATTAGTGGATGCATTACCAGATGCGTTGAAAGGCGACTTGCCAACACGTCTAAATAATCTTACAGGTATCCAAATACCAGAGGTAAATGATGCCGATGGCAATGGTATCGCAGATGACGTAGATCAAGCTAAGTCCCAAGCCGAAAGTAAAGTAGCAGAGGCCGAAGCAGCGGACCAAGCAGCGAAAACAAAATTAGCAGAGTACCAACAAGATGGATTAATCACATCAACAGAGAAAACGGACTTAGAGAATTTACAGTCAACAGCGCAAAATACAAAAGCAGAAGCGCAAGATTTAGTAAATAAATTACCAGATGCGTTGAAAGGTGACTTACCAACACGTCTAAATAATCTTACAGGTATTCAAATACCAGAAGTAAATGATGCCGATGGCAATGGCATCGCAGACGACGTAGATCAAGCTAAGCCCCAAGCCGAAAGTAAAGTAGCAGAGGCCGAAGCAGCGGACCAAGCAGCGAAAACAAAATTAGCAGAGTACCAACAAGATGGTCTGATCACCCCAACAGAAGTAACGGAATTAAATAAATTATCAACAACAGCGCAAAATACAAAAGCAGAAGCGCAAGGATTAGTGGATGCATTACCAGATGCGTTGAAAGGCGACTTACCAGCACGTGTAGATAATTTAACAGGTATCCAAATACCAGAGGTAAATGATGCCGATGGCAATGGCATCGCAGATGAAGTAGATCAAGCTAAGTCCCAAGCCGAAAGTAAAGTAGCAGAAGCCGAAGCAGCATATCAAGCAGCGAAAACAAAATTAGCAGAGTATCAAGAAGATGGTCTGATTACTCCAACAGAGAAAACGGACTTAGATAATTTACAGGTAACAGCACAAAGTAAGAAAGCAGAAGCCCAAGGATTAGTGGATGCATTACCAGATGCGTTGAAAGACGACTTACCAGAACGTCTAGATAATTTAACAGGTATCCAAATACCAGAGGTAAATGACTATGATGGTAATGGTTTTAAAGATGATATAGACGATAGAAAAGACTTAGCAGAAAGTAAAGTGATTGATGCAGAGCAAGCAAGCGCAATAGTAAAAGATAAGCTAGCAGAGTACCAAGAAGATAGTCTGATTACCCCAACAGAATTAGTAGAATTAGAAAACTTACGGGCAACAGCGCAAAGTAAGAAAGCAAAAGCGCAAGAATTAGTAGATACATTACCAGATATGTTGAAAGCGGATTTACCAGAACGCTTAAGTCAATTAAAAGATATACAATTACCGAATATAAATGATTACAACGGAAATGGCATCAACGATGAAACTGATCGATTAATATTGAATGCAGAAAAAAGTGTGATAAATGCAGAAGAAACAGACAAAGCTGTTAAAGCTAAACTAGGGGAATATCAAAAAGATGGGTTAATTTCAACGAATGAGAAAAGAGAACTGATAAACTTACTGACAAAAGCTCAAAAGTCCAAAACAGAAGCACAAGGTCTTGTAGATGCATTACCAAATGAATTTAAAGGTAATCTACCATTACGTTTGAATAATTTAACAGGTATTGAAATACCAAAAGTAAATGACGCTGATAATGATGGTAAGAAAGACGATATAAATCAATTAAAAGCATTGATAGAAATAAAAGTACAAGAAGCAGAAGTTGCACATCAAAATGCGACATCCAAGTTAACTGAGTATACACGAGATGGATTAATTAATCAGTGGGAGAAAAATGACATGATTAACTTAACTCATGAAGTATTTAGTAGAAAAGTACGTGCATTTGCTTTAGTGGAGGGATTACCTAAGGAACAACAAGGGGAATTCTTAAACAGATTAAATAAATTAGAAAATATATCAATACCAGAAATAAATGATAAGAATAATAATGGTATAGCAGATGATGTAGACCAAGCAATAGCGCTTGCAGAAATAAAAATACAAGAAGCAGAAGCTGCGCACCAAATTGCGAAAAATAAACTGTTAGAATATCAACAAGATGATTTGATTTCGCCTACAGAAAAAGCAGAATTAGATAAGTTAGTTACAGAAGCACAAAATATCAAAGCAAAAGCACAAGAATTAGTAGTTAAGCTTCCGGACGCAATGAAAGGTGACTTACAAAATAGATTAAACAACTTATTAGATATTCAAGTACCAGAAATAAATGATTTCAATGATAACGGTATAATGGATAATTCAGAGCCAGAGAAAGTACAGGCTGAAAGTAGAGTTGCTCAAGCAGAATATCTAGACCAAGCAGTAAAAGATAAGCTTTCAGAATATCAACAAAATGGATTGATAACACCAACAGAAAAAGCAGAATTAGATAATTTGGCAAAAATAGCACAAAATACTAAAGCAGAAGCACAAGATTTTGTAGATGCATTACCAGACGTGTGGAAAGGAGATTTACCAACGCGTTTGAACAAATTAACAGGAATACAAGTCCCAGCAGTGAACGATGCCGATGGCAACGGCATCGCAGATGACGTAGATCAAGCTAAGGCCCAAGCCGAAAGTAAAGTAGCAGAGGCCGAAGCAACGGACCAAGCAGCGAAAACAAAATTAACAGAGTACCAACAAGATGGATTAATCACATCAACAGAGAAAACGGACTTAGAAAATTTACAGTCAACAGCACAAAGTAAGAAAGCAGAAGCCCAAGATTTAGTAAATAAATTACCAGACGCAGTGAAAGGCGACTTACCAGCCCGTCTAAATAATTTAACAGGCATACAAGTACCAGAAGTGAATGATGCCGATGGCAATGGTATCGCAGATGAAGTAGATCAAGCTAAGTCCCAAGCCGAAAGTAAAGTAGCAGAAGCCGAAGCAGCAGATCAAGCAGCAAAAACAAAATTAGCAGAGTATCAACAAGATGGTGTGATCACCCCAACAGAAGTAGCGGAATTAAATAAATTGTCAACAACAGCGCAAAATACAAAAGCAACAGCGCAAGACTTAGTAAATAAATTACCAGATGCGTTGAAAGGCGACTTACCAGAACGTCTAGATAATTTAACAGGTATCCAAATACCAGAAGTGAATGATGCCGATGGCAATGGTATCGCAGATGAAGTAGATCAAGCTAAGTCCCAAGCCGAAAGTAAAGTAGCAGAGGCCGAAGCAGCAGATCAAGCAGCGAAAACAAAATTAGCAGAGTATCAACAAGATGGAGTAATTACGGCATCAGAAAAAACAGACTTAGAAAACTTGTCAACAACAGCTCAAAACAAGAAAGTAGAAGCGCAAGATTTAGTAAATAAATTACCAGATGCAGTGAAAGGTGATTTACCAACACGCCTAAATAATCTTACAGGCATACAAGTCCCGGCAGTAAACGACACTGATGGCAATGGCATCGCAGATGAAGTAGATCAAGCAAAAGCCCAAGCAGAAAGTAAAGTAACTGAAGCAGAAGTAGCGTATCAAGTAGCTAAAACAAAATTATCTGAATATCAACAGGATGGTTTGATTACAGCAGTAGAAAAAGCGAACTTGGAGAACTTAATATCAACAGCAAAAAGTAAGAAAGTAGAAGCCCAAAAATTAGTTAATGCTTTATCAGATAATGTTAAAGAGGTATTGCAAAGCCGTCTGAATAAATTAGAGGATATTATAATTCCATCTATTAGCATGAATAACCAAAATAGTCAGTCATCTAGTTCACATAATACGCAAGGTAAAGATGATGAAACTAAAGTTAAAGATATATTGCAGAAGTTATCCGATTTGAATAATGATTCTCAAAAATCATTAAATAGTAAAGATGATACATCAAATGAATCGAAACATACTCATATTACTACTGCAAATAGTCATACTATCAATACTAATAGCGTTAGTGTTAATAGTAATAATACTAAGCGCGTTAAAGATAATAATGCTAAAGTTTTATCACCAAGTAAAGTTTATGATACTAAGAAAACTAAAGAAGTTGATTCTAAAGTTTTACCTAATACTGGTGAAGAAACTACTCAAAATACGACGCTATTTGGAACTTTATTAGCTTCTCTAGGTTCACTAATGATTTGGAGAAGTCGTAAAAAAGAAAATACAAATGAGACTAAGTAATACTTAACAAGGTCTATTATAGTAAATTAAGTTATTCGAAATTGTTTTACAGACCCAGGATATATTAATATCCTGGGTTTCCTTATTTATACATATTGAGAATGGAGGAGTTGCAAAGTGCCATCGCTTTATAGATTCAAGGTTAAGTCAGTAAGATAGCAGTTCATATAAATGTATTTCAAATTATGTAAATCATCTTCACTTGTAAAGAAACATTTTTCTATAACCTTACGCTTGTATTTTTAATGTTCCTTAAATAAAACATATGGATTAAACTAAATTGTTTTATTGAGGAAGATGTTTAAAAGGTGTAAATTAATAATTAAGAATACTATTTGATTTGTTATCTATTCTTAAAATTTATTTTTCAAAATATCAAATAATGAGGTGAAATAAATGTTAATAATGGTTGCAGTTCTTACGCCCATATTACTTGTAGGTTTTATAGTAATGTCAATTTTAGAAGAAAAGAAAAACAATAAGAAAAAAGGCAAGAAAAAATAAGGTTATTACTATAAATTAATAAGTAAAATTTGATTAGCCAATGCCAAGACAACGTCGTTTAACGTGAAACATACATTACTAGTGTTTGGTATGTACAGAATTTCATAGTATAAATCGTATTGATAGTTTTAACATGCAATAAGCATTATTGATTTTTAAGGGGGCTTATGTAAATTTCTTATAATTTCATAAGTATAAAAAATTACAGGAATTAGACAAAGGGGGCAAATTTACAATGCACGAAATGTTAGTTATATTAGAAACTGTATTATTGCCTATTTTCATTATGATTTTAATAGGATATATATTGCAGAAAAAATTCACATTAGACTTGAAAACATTGGCGAAGTTAAACATATACATATTTGTGCCTGGATTCATATTTGTGAAATTCTATAAGACGAATTTTGAAATCAAGTTATTATTGTATATCGTATTATTCTTTATTATATACATAATCATTCTTTATGGAATTGGTAAGCTATTATCTCATTTTGGCACAAAAGATAAGGGGGAAGCTACGACATTAACGAATAGCGTATTATTTTTTAATTCAGGCAATTATGGTGTCCCAGTAAATGATTTAGTATTTAAAGGTGACCCTTTGGCGATGTCTGTTCAAGTCATTGTGCTTTCTTTACAAAATATATTTACTTTTTCATATGGTATATTTTCAATACAAGCCGTGCATATTGGGAAGCTTAAAGCATTATTAGGTTACTTTAAAATGCCTGTTTTATATGCTTTGGTATTCGCCATTATTTTGAATTATGGTAATGTCGGTATACCTAAATTTATATGGACGCCGGCAAACTATATTGCGGATGCAATGATAGCAATTGCATTAATATTATTAGGCGCACAAATTGCTAATATTAAATTTAGTTTTAAGTGGTCAAGTTCATATGTGTTTATATTTGTGCGATTAATTGTTGGACCGATGATAGCTCTAGGCATTATCAAACTAATGGGGCTTGAAGGTATCATAGCACAAGCGTTATTTATTACTTCAGCTATGCCGACATCAGTTAATAGTTCAGTCATTGCACAGGAATATGATAATCATCCTGAACTTGCGGCGGAATTAGTCTTTTTATCAACATTACTGAGTGCGATCACAGTAGTAATCGTTATTTATTTTTCGAAAATATTATTCTAAATCGTGATTCATTATAATATCATATTATTGGAAATTTATAAGGCATTTCAATATGATACAGTTGTTGAATATTTAAAATCTAACAAAAGGAATCGATGATATTGAATGAAGCAGTGTTAGGCATAGATATAGGTACAAGTTCAGTTAAAGTTATAGCCGTAAGTAAAGAAGGAGAAGTGCTAGCTAAAGTTAGTGAAGGACTTGATATAATACAACTTCAATCTGGGTGCAATGAGCAACAACCAGACGAATGGTTTGAGGCAACCAAGTCATGTATTAGACAAATATTAAGTGCTAGCGCGTTAAGCGACATTTATATTAGAGGCTTATCGTTATCTGGTCAAATGCATAGTTTAGTGGTATTAGATAGTACTAATAAACCGCTTCGAAATGCAATTTTATGGAATGATACTCGTTCGACCCATCAATGCACAACAATCGAACAACAATTTGGTGATTATATATTATCAAACCCAGTATTAGAAGGTTTTACATTAACGAAATTGCTTTGGATAAAAGATAATGAACCTAATAATTGGAACAAGATAGCAACGTTCCTATTACCTAAAGATTACGTGAGGTTTAAGCTAACTGGTAAAATAAATATGGAATATTCAGATGCTTCGAGCACATTATTATTGGACCCAAAACAAAAAAGTTGGTCAAAGACAACCGGCTCACAATTTCGCATTCACGACATTTATCCCTCACTTGTATCATCTGGAGATTTTATTGGATATGTAGAAAGCAGCCTAGCTAAATCATTAGGATTAACAGGTGAGGTAGCTGTTTTTGCTGGTGGTGGCGATAATGCATGTGGTGCACTTGGTGCAGGTGTTATCAAATCCAACGATACATTATGCAGTATTGGTACTTCTGGTACGTTATTAACTTGTGAATCAGGTGAAGGAAAGACGTATCGTCATAATTTGCACTATTTCAATCATGTTGTAGAAGATAAATCATATGTAATGGGCGTGACGCTTGCTGCTGGAGATAGTTTGAATTGGTTAAAAAAACATGTGTTTCCCGGTTTAACTTTTAACCAAATTTTAAGCTTAGCAAGTAACTCTACAATTGGTAGTGAAGGCTTGTTATTTGCCCCATACCTATCAGGTGAACGTACACCACATGGTGATTCGCAAATTAGAGGTAGCTTTATAGGGCTAAGCACTTTACATACAAATGCAGACATAGCGAGATCAGTAATTGAAGGTATTACTTATTCATTATATGAAACTTTGGTACATTTACGTGAACAAGGGAAGGACATAACGCATATTACATCAATCGGTGGCGGTGCAAAAAATGATTTTTGGTTACAATTGCAAGCAGATATATTTAATGCAAAAGTCAGTAAATTGAAATATGAAGAAGGGCCTTGTATGGGGGCGGCAATGCTAGCTATTGTCGGTTTGAGTTGGTATGAAAGCCTAGCAGATGTAGTTGATCAATTTATCGTCTATGATAGAACTTTTCTGCCGAATGAAGCGCATCATGAACGCTATGCTAAATACTTTGAAATATATCAAGAAGTCTATCGTCAGACACGACCGATAACAGCACGGTTGTTAGAGTTATCTCTATAAGCGTGATTATGCACGATTAAGCCAGCTGACTTTAGGATACATGTTGTCAAAGTTGAAGTGAGACTTGAAAAGTAAATGATTATAAGTTAGATTGTAAGTAATCACTAAAACATTATGAAACGAAAATTTAATAGATAGAAACCACTGGAAGTGCCTTTGATAAAGGCTGAGACCGAAGTAATAACTGAGGGATTCCTAGAACCTGATCCAGTTCGCACTGGCGTAGGAAAGTGGCGTTTTCTATGATAAATGTAATCATACAACGTTATTTTTCCACCAGGAAAAGTAACGTTTTTTTATTTGGGGTGAAAATATTGTTTATTGCTATTACACCATATCAAGATTTGTCTAAATCACATATTAAGCATTACTGTGAAATCGAAGGCGTTATCGATTACTTATTAATAAGAGTGCCAATGAATACTGAAGAAGTCATTCAGTGGGTTCATGAATTAATAAAAAATGAGTTTCCTAAGGATAAGATTATTATTCATAGCGATATCAACGTAATCATACAATGTGACTTGTCGTCAATTCATTTTAGGGAAAATGACCCTTATATTGAGGAGGTACAAGCTAGTTATCCCGATATACAAGTGAGTATGTCTACGCACCATAAAGATGCTATTGCTAACGCTAAATATTTAGGGCTAGATTTTGTATTATTTGGACACGTATTCGAGACGTCATCTAAACCTCAGCAAACACCTAGAGCAAAGTCGGAGGTTGAAGAAGCGCTACAAATTGATATTCCGATTATTGCAATTGGAGGTATTAATCAACATACTTTATCTTCTTTACCTAATGGATTTTCAGGAATAGCCGGTATTTCTATTTTTAATCAATATTCGAAAGAAAAACTTATAAACATGAAGGAAGTGTGGGATGGACATGTATGATGTCATTATTATTGGATCGGGAGTCATGGGCATGTCAATCGCACGTGGGTTAAGTCAGTCTTTTGCGAATATAGCTGTGATAGATAGAGATGAAGCAGGTAAGCATGCATCTTATAAAGCAGGTGGGATGTTAGGCGCGCAAAATGAATTCACTAAAAATAGTGCTTTGTTTAGTTTGGCAACAACTTCTCAAAAGATGTTCAAACCTCTAAGAGATAGTTTGTTGGAAGAGGTTGGCGTGGATATTGAGTATTTAAATAGTGGATTAATAAAATTGGCTACGAACCATTATGATAATAAAAAGATTGAACAGCAATATCAATTTTTAAGACAACATTTTGCATCTGTAGAACGTCTTAGTCCTACTGATGTTCAACACATGTCCAACGGTGCTATAACTTCAAAACATACAAATGGTATTTATATGCCTGAAGATAATCAAATCAATGCAAACCGCTATACTAAAGGGTTGTTGAAGTCATTATCAAATAGACATATAGATAGAATATACCAAACAACTGTAACCCATATTGAATCCATAAAAGATGGGTACCGTGTGGAAACACGAAATGGATCTTATTATACTGAAAAGTTAATTGTCACAGGAGGCGCTTGGACAGGAAAACTTTTACAGCAATATTTACCTTGTGAAGCGGTTATTGGGGTAAAAGGAGAAGCACTATTGGTAGAACAACCTGATTTAAACTTGAATATTACCATGTTTCTGACTAATGGTTGTTACGTCATTCCAAAATTAAAAAATAGATATTTAATCGGTGCAACAAGTTACTTTAATGATTATTCAGTTGGGGTGTCTAATTCTGGTAAATCATGGCTTAAATCACAAGCTTTGCACTATATACCAGATTTGAAAAATGGAAAAATCATAAACCAATGGTCAGGTATACGGCCTTATTGTCAAAACGAACAGCCTATTATGGATGAAGTGGATAAAGACTTATTTGTCATTGCTGGCCATTATCGCAATGGAATTTTACTTTCGCCTTTAATAGGTGAGTTGATGAGTCAATGGATTATCAGTGGGCATAGGCCAAAACAATTGTATGATTTTCAGATTAGGAGAGGTGAACGAAATGAAATGTAAGATTAATGGTGACGTATTTAACTTTGAACAACCAATTAATATACAAGAAATAATTCAATCATTGGGACTGGATGAAACACGTATTATTGTAGAGCATAATGAAACATTAATTAAGCGAGAACAATTTACATCTCGCATAGTCAATGATGAAGATAACTTAGAATTATTAGAATTTGTAGGAGGCGGTTAATATGTTTAAAATAGGCAACTTTACATTAAATTCAAGATTATTATTAGGTACAGGAAAATTTGATAATGAAGAGATACAAACTCAGGCTATTGCAGCAGCAGAAACAGAAGTATTAACTTTTGCAGTGAGACGCATGAATTTATATGACAAAGATTTACCAAATCCATTAGCAAAAGTTGATTTATCGAAATTCATCACATTTCCAAATACAGCTGGAGCTAAGACAGCTAAAGAAGCAGTTCGTATAGCAGAAATTGCTAATCATGCAGGTGTTTGTGACATGATTAAGGTAGAAGTCATTGGTGATGACGAAACATTACTGCCAGACCCATTAGAAACATATGAAGCATGCAAAGTGTTACTGGAAAAAGGTTACACAGTCTGTCCATATATATCTAATGATGTTGTCTTAGCGAAACGCTTAGAAGAGTTAGGCGTTCATGCAATTATGCCACTTGCCTCTCCTATTGGTACGGGGAGAGGAATCAATAATCCATTAAATTTGCGCTATATTATTGAACGTGTCAATGTACCAGTAATCGTAGATGCAGGTATTGGCTCACCTAAGGATGCTTGTCATGCGATGGAATTAGGTGCTGATGGTATTTTACTTAATACGGCAATATCAAGTGCAGCGGATCCTGTGAAAATGGCAGAAGCAATGAATAAAGGGATTAGTGCCGGAAGATTGAGTTATGAAGCAGGAAGAATACCTGTGAAGTATACAGCACAAGCATCGAGTCCAACTGAAGGAATTGGGTTCTTATGATAGAGCGCTACAATCGACAAGTAAGATATCATCAGTTTGGTGAGTACGGTCAAAGCCAACTTCAAAAAACTCACGTCATGATTATGGGTGCAGGTGCACTTGGTAGTCACAGCGCAGAAATGTTAGTAAGGATGGGGGTAGGCTCACTTACTGTAATAGATATGGATATTGTTGAATTATCCAATTTACATAGACAAGCGTTATATGATGAGTTGGATGCAGAAAAGATGTTACCTAAAGTTGAAGCATTAAAGCATAAGTTGAATCAAATAAATAGTAACGTACAAGTAACAGCAATTGATCGTGAAATAACAAATTTAAATATTGAAAATCTATTATCGACATATCATCCGGATATTGTTATAGATGGTATGGATCATTTTAAAATAAGATATTTAATTAATGAATCTTGTAACAAGCAAAATATACCTTGGATTTACGGTGCTGCAGTTGGTAGTAAAGGTACTGTTTATGGTATCGATGATCAAGGCCCATGTTTGAAATGTCTACTTGAAACAATGCCAAGTACTGGTGAAAGTTGTGCAATAAATGGTGTGCTGCCACCAGTGATTTATCAAGTAGCTAGTATGCAAGTTTCCGAGCTAATGAGATGGGTCTCTGGCGAAGCATTTTCAAAGAAACTTATAACTATAGATTGTTTTAATATGCAATATAAGTCGATGGATATTAGTGCTTTAAAACAAAGTGATTGTAATGTTTGTAAGAAACATGAGTATGCATTGTTAAACGATAAATACGACAACAAGATAGAGAAACAATGTGGAGACATGTTCTTATTACGCTTTAATGCCGATATTTTTAACCATACTGATTATTTACCTGTTACGGTAAAAAAAGCTAATAATTTTGTGAAACTATTGTCCTATCAGCCTTATGAAATTACACTGTTCAAAGACGGAAGAATGCATGTCTATGGAGTTGAAAACGAAGGGGAAGCTGAGAAGCTTTATAGAGAAATTGGAAAGAGTTTGAGTTGAATATAAAATAATTTAAACACTGACTAAACAATAGATTGATGAGCTATTGTTTAGCAGTGTTTTGCGTGTTATTAGTTTGTTAATATATATATTTTGAAAACGCAATCAAAGTTCACAAAAACTTCAAAATGATTTTACGAATTTGTGAACGGCTAACCCACTCATTGAAACACTATATATTGTGTTATAGATTAAAAGTAGATACAATATATAGAAATGAGGGGATAAAATGAATAAACTCGAACAAGATTTAAAGAATTTAATAACCAAAGATCCTACAGTAATAAATGAAAACGCCAATAAGGATAGCGCCACATTTTCAACGATGAGAGATTTAACAGCAGGAGTAGTATCTAAATCATATGCGCTAAATTACTTATTACCAGAACATGTTGCAACAGCTCATAAAGAAGGGGATATACATTTTCATGATTTAGATTATCATCCATTTCAACCACTTACTAATTGTTGTTTAATAGATGCAGAAAGTATGCTCAAAAATGGTTTTCAAATTGGTAATGCAGCAGTCACTTCACCTAAATCAATTCAAACAGCTTCTGCCCAACTCGTACAAATTATTGCCAATGTTTCTAGTAGCCAATACGGAGGGTGTACAATCGATCGGGTTGATGAATTACTGAGCCATTACGTTCAATATAATGAAGCTAAGCATCGTGAATTGGCTAACAAATTTGTACAACCACAAGACATAGAAACTTACGTTGATTATCAAGTTTCACAAGATATTGGCGATGCAATAGAAAGTTTGGAATATGAAATCAACACATTGTATACATCTAATGGTCAAACACCATTCGTAACATTAGGCTTTGGCTTAGGAACAGATACATATAGCCGTAAAATTCAACAAGCAATTCTTAACACTAGAATCAAAGGTTTGGGCAAAGATCGTATTACTGCCATTTTTCCAAAACTTGTATTTTCAATTAAAAAAGGCGTGAATTTTAGTTCAAAAGATCCAAATTATGACATAAAACAATTGGCATTAGAATGTTCTACGAAAAGAATGTATCCTGATATTTTAAATTATGATAAAACGGTAGAAATATTAGGTGATTTTAAAGCTCCAATGGGCTGTCGTTCATTTTTACCAGCATGGAAGAACGAAGATGGAGAATTTGAGAATAATGGAAGATGTAATCTAGGTGTTGTGACACTAAATGTACCTAGAATGGCAATTGAATCTAATGGTGACATTGAAATGTTTTGGAAGATATTCCATGAACGAATGACAGTAATGCATGATGCGCTAGTATATCGAATTCAACGCATTTCTGAAGTAACACCTGATAATGCGCCTATTTTATATAAAAATGGTGCGTTTAAACATCGATTAACTGATGAAGAAGATATTACGACGTTGTTAAAAGGCAAACGAGCTACATTATCCATGGGATATATAGGTTTGTATGAAGCAGCTACATTATTTTATGGTCCTAATTGGGAAACGCAATCCATAGCTAAAAAATTTACGCTAGATATATTAAAAGCGATGAAAGTTTACCAATTGAAATGGACTGAACAATATGATATTTGGTTCAGCATTTATAGTACACCAAGTGAGTCTCTAACTGATCGTTTTTGTAGGCTTGATAGGGAAAAATATGGTGAAATACCACACATCACTGACAAGGGATATTACCAAAATTCATTTCATTATGATGTGAGAAAAGATATTACGCCATTTGAGAAAATTGATTTTGAAAAAGAATATCCGTTTTATGCAAGTGGTGGTTATATCCATTACTGTGAATATCCGAAGTTAAATCATAATTTAAAAGCGTTGGAAGCGGTATGGGACTATTCATACGATAAGGTCAGTTATTTAGGTACGAATATCCCGATTGATCATTGTAGAGAATGTGATTTTAGAGGTGATTTTAAAACGACAGCAACGGGCTATCAATGTCCTGAATGTGGTAATGATGATCCTACTACAGTTGATGTAGTAAAACGTACATGTGGCTATCTTGGTAATCCTGTTCAACGACCTACGATTGAAGGACGACATAAAGAAATGTGTGCGCGAGTGAAACACTTGAAAGACCAAGCAATATGACAATATTAGATATTAAAAGAGGACAAGGTTACATTGCCAAAATTGAGTCACAAAGTTTTGTTGATGGAGAAGGTGTCAGGTGCAGTTTATATGTCTCAGGGTGCCCATTTGCCTGTGTAAATTGTTATAACAAAGTAGCGCAAAATTTTAGATACGGTGAAAAGTTTGACGATTTAATCTTGGAAGAAATATTAAAAAACTGTGAACCTGATTATATTTCTGGATTAAGTATCCTAGGTGGAGAGCCATTTTGTAATTTGGACATAACATTAAAGTGCGCTCAAGCATTTAGGGAGAGATTTGGTCATTCAAAGACATTGTGGGTTTGGACAGGTTTTTTATTTGAATACTTAATGGAAGATAACGGGGAAAGAAATGAATTACTTAATTATATTGACGTGCTTGTCGATGGTCCTTTTATTAACCATTTATACCAACCTAATCTTCCTTATAAAGGTTCTTTAAATCAGCGAGTAATTGACGTAAAAACATCTTTATCACAAATGCATGTACGAGAATTACAATTAACATAAAAATGTCGTAACAAGTTCAAAGTAAGTAAAGGCTCAATCAAGATTATGATATTAACTAAATAAACTATTATTACCATAGCGAGAATATCAGCCATTAAAGTAGCATTAGAGTAAAGATAAGTCGAATTTTCATTAATAGTAATTTTTATAGGGATAGGGCAACACAATCACTTTTTTAAAGATGATTTCTGTCCTGTCTCTATTTTCTTTTTTATATAGGTCGTTATATGGTAAAAGCTTGTTAAAGACATTAGCTTTTTAATAAGTACATGTATATCACAAGCGAAATACTATTAATATAGAACATAATTAACTAAAATAAATATTGATAAAAAATATAAATTAATTTTTGACATAGTGAAGATGGAAAAGGAGCGAATCAATCATGTGCACTGGTTTTTCATATTTATCGAAAAGTAGCCAAGTAATATTAGGGCGTACAATGGATTTTGTATATCAATTAAAAGGCAATCCTGCTGTACAACCCCGTAATTTTTATTGGGAGTCTCGTGTAGCTTATAAAGGTAAAACCAAATATGGTTTTGTTGGTTCTGGTAGTGATATGGAAGGTTTCTTATTTGCAGACGGCGTCAATGAACATGGCCTCGGAGCTTCAATACAGTATTTTAGAGGATATGCAACCTATGCCGCAGATGTACGAGAGGGGTATATGAACATTGCTCAAAGTGAAGTGATTACATGGGTGCTAGGCTATAATAAAAATATAGAAGATTTAATAGAAAATGCTAAAGCAGTCAATGTTGTCGCACATACGCTTAATGATATAGCTGAAGTTCCTCCACTGCATTATCATATTACTGATGATTCAGGTAGAACGATTGAGCTTACTTTTAAAGATGGCAGTATGATAGTAAATGAAAATCCAGTCGGAGTCTTAACTAACAACCCAGATTTGAATTGGCATTATGAAAATTTAAGGAATTATATTAATATTACACCGCAACGACCTCAAGCAAGCAAAATCATGAATACTACTTTTCCAACTCTGGGAAATGAAGGTGGAACATACGGATTACCTGGTGGATACACTTCAGCAGAACGTTTCGTGCGTATGGCCTACTTAAAAAATAATTTAGAAGAAACAAGTAATGCAGAAGAAGATATACTCAATGCATTTAAGCTTTTAGAAATTATAAGTATACCCAAAGGTGCAGTTCGTGACGAAGAAGCGGCATTACATTATACTTTGTATCAAACAGTACTAAATTTAACGACTCGCACAATGTATATTAAATGGTACGACTCAAATCAGGTTACAGAATTACAACTCACTGAGACTTTATTAAATAAAAAAGATTTAACGATATTTGAACCAGTTTCAGGTTTAATAACAAACTCCTTGAACTAACAAATGTTATAAATGGTTGAACGCCTTTCGCTTAAATTGAAAGGCGCTTTTTTTCGTTACAGTTAAAAATTTTACTATGAAGAAACACTTTTTTACTCAATATATAAAGCTACTACTACTCCTTATACAAAAAAATATAATTATAAATGGTATTTATAATTTCAACAAAGGAGAAGTAGACAGTCATGAGAGCACTCGCAGAATATATTGCTAGAAGAAACAACAGGTACTCTATTCGAAAATTTACTATTGGAACAGCCTCAGTGCTATTAGGATCAATACTATTTATCAATCAGAATAGTGAAGCAGAAGCACATATGGTAAACGATAAAGAAACAACCGAATTATATAATGACATTGCGACGCAAGATAGATCGAAAACAAGTAAATCTGATATAGAGAAGGTAGTAGAAAAGAGTCAGGAAGAAGAGCAATTTGTAGAAAATGATTCCGAGGTTGTGCCACAAAAATCACCGAAAAATGAAGAAATAAATCAACAACCACAAGAAGTTGAACAAAATATTAGTAATAATAAAGAAAAAGAAGAAAATGAACAAAAGCAAAATGAAATTTCAAATATTGATAAAGTAGATGATATAAAAAATAATAATTTTGAAAAAGAACAAACAAAGAATAGCGAAAATAAAATAAATGAACAAAATAATAAAAATGGTGAATCATCTGATTCATCATCTCAAGTAAATTTGGATAATAATAATTCTACAGCTTTAGTAGGCGAACAATCTTTTAAAGAAGAGAAAGATAAAAAAATCACTCAAATTATAGATAACAACATAGAAGAGAAGCGTTATGTTGATGAGAAACAAAACAAAGTAAATGTAGTTTCACAAAAAATAGAAAGTAATAGTGATAATAATCAAAATAATAATTTAAATGTAGTTGATTTAAACAATGAAATAAAACAAAAAGAAATAAGAAGACCTAAAACTCGAATGGCAAGGAGTTTGGATAGATTATTACACTTTAACAATATACGAAAAATAGGCTACAATCCTAAGTTGAATTACACCTCTGTACAAGCAGGTGATTTTATTACAACAGCTATAAGAGAGGTTGAAAAAAATAGAAATGAGTTAACTGAAGAAGAAAGAAAGTTATTTTTAAGAAATATCATTAGGCAAACCATACTTAAAAACAATAAATTTTCTTACGATGCTATTTTTAACGGTAATTATGGAATAGCTACTAATAAAAAGATTAACGTATACCAAGCCAATAATATCAATCAATTATTGTATAAAATGAAAGACCTGACTTTGAACAGAGATAATGATGATTATCGCGCTGTTTATACATTTACGAACCAATCTGACGTGACAAAAAATCATTTTGGTATAGTTCAAGATGATATTTTTTATGACGATGGTGATGTGCTCATTGCGACTATGGTTTTATCAAAAGAAAAAGGTAGAGGTACATACCGGTTTGAAAATTATGCTATAAGACCAAATGAAAGTTTAAATAAAAAAATCAAAAAAGTTTTTGCTGAATATGAAGGTAGACAAAGAGTGATGTTAGAACAAGACCATTTAGGCTACTATTCATATACACGTCCTCATAGTGGTTCTAACGGTAACCCAAATACTGGTGGCGGGTCTGGTGGTACAGTTAAATTCTATATATCGTTTGATGCTAACCATTATATAGATGTTAAGAAAGATAAACTATTTGGTTATATACTTAGTGATACAATAGACCCTAATGTGTTTAGAGGCGTGAATATAACAAACCAGTCTGTTGATATCGATGATGTAGCTACAAGGATTAATAAAGCTTTAACTAAATCTAAGAAAAAAAAGGCTGAAGAAGCAATACAAACAGCGGAACAAGCAAAACAATATGCTGAGCAACAATTGTCAAAAGTATTAGCAGATGGAGCTGTAAGTCCTGCAGAGAAGCGAAAAGTAGATGAAGCAAACAGCGCCCTAGAAAAAGCAAAACAAATAGCTATAACTAAATTAAATAGCGTGTTAAGTGGCACAGCAGGTAAAAATCAGTTACAAGGTAGGCTAGACCAAATCAGCGCAGTAACTTCACCTGAAGTAAATGCTTTAGATAGTAATGGTGTAGCAGATGATATTCAATTATCAGAAGCGGCCCAAGCTGTTCAAAAGGCTGAACAAGCAAAACAAACTGTAGACCAAAAGCTGGTAGAAGTAACAAGAGATGGTTTGATAAATCCAAACGAGAAGAACGAAATAAACCGCTTAAATAAAGCACTAAAAGTGGCTAAGATTACAGCTAGTGAAAAAGTAAATAACTTACCAAATGGTATTAAAGATAAAATTAAACTTCAGAAAAAATTAGAGAAAATTGACACAGTGACATTACCAGAAGTAAATGATGTAGATAGTAATGGAGTTCTTGATACAGAACAACTGTCACAAGCCAGTCAAGCTGTCCAAGCAGCAGAACAAGCTAAACGTGATGTAAATCAAAAACTGGAAGAAGTAACAAAAGATAGGTTAATTACACCAAGTGAAAAAGCCCTAGTAGATAAATTAAATAATGATTTACAGATAGCTAAAAGCACAGCTGCAGAGAAAATCAACAACGTACCAAATAGTATGACAGGTAAAGGTGAGTTACAAACACGCTTAGGTCGAATTGTCACAGTAACTTCACCAGAAGTAAATGATAGAGATAGTAACGGAGTCTTGGATACGGAACAATTACTACAAGCGGAACAGGCCATCCAAGCAGCAGAACAAGCCAGACGAAATGTGGCTCAAAAGGTAGCGGAAGTGACTAATGACAACTTAGTTAATCCAAATGAAAAGGCAGAAATAGATAGGCTAAATCAAGTATTAGAAACAGCTAAATCAACTGCATTAGAGAAGTTAAATAGTGTGCCTAATGGGACACCGGGCAAAGCGGATTTACAAACACGCTTAAACCAAATTGGTTCAGTGACAACACCGGAAGTAAATGACCGAGATAGTAATGGGGTTAAAGATACAGAACAGTTATCAGAGGCAGCACAAGCAATTGAAGCAGTGGAAGAAGCTAAAAAAGCAGCAGCTAACAAGTTGTCTGAGATTACGTCTGATAACTTAGTAAATCCAAGTGAAAAAGCTGAGTTAGATCAACTTATCGGAGCGTTAGAAACAGCTAAGGCAGATGCTTCGACGAAATTGAGTAGTGTACCAAACGGTACACCAGGAAAAGATGGGTTACAAACACGTTTAGATGAAATTGGCTCAGTGACAGCGCCAGAAGTGAATGATCGAGATAGTAACGGTGTTTTAGACACTGAACAATTATCTGAGGCAGTACAAGCAATTGAAGCAGTAGAGCAAGCTAAACAAGCTGCAGATAATAAGTTGTCTGAAATCACATCTGATGGATTAGTAAATCCAGAAGAAAAAGCCGAATTAGAACAACTCATCGAAACGTTAGAAACAGCTAAAGTAGAAGCTTTGACGAAATTAAACAATGTACCAGATGGTGTAACAGGCAAAGATTCACTACAAACACGCCTAGATCAAATTGACTCAGTAACAGCACCAAAAGTAAATGATAGAGATAGTAATGGCGTGTTAGACACAGACCAACTGTCTGAGGCGGAACAAGCAATTGAAGCAGTGGAAGAAGCTAAGCAAGTTGCAGACGATAAGTTAGCAGAAATCACATCTGATGGATTAGTAAACCCAGAGGAGAAAGCTAAGTTAGAACAACTCATCGATGCATTAGAAACAGCTAAGGCAGATGCTTCGACGAAATTGAGCAGTGTACCAAACGGTACGACAGGCAAAGATACACTACAAAGTCGCTTAGAACAAATTGACTCAGTGACAGCACCAAAAGTAAATGATCGAGATAGTAATGGAGTTTTAGACACTGAACAATTATCAGAGGCAGAAGAAGCAATTGAAGCAGTGGAAGAAGCTAAGAAAGCAGCAGATAACAAGTTAACTGAAATCACATCGGATAGCTTAGTAAATCCAGAAGAAAAAGCCGAATTAGAACAACTCATCGAAG
>NZ_JAGEVL010000016.1 GCF_017583065.1 Staphylococcus shinii
GTTTTCTCCAACAGACAAATCGCTAGCCAAATTATTATCATGTTCACTCATTCAATCCCACCACGTTTCTTCGAAATATATGACTTTCTATATTTGTAGATTATATGATAATCAACAAAATTTCAAGTCATAATGTGGTTTGGCAAGCGTCGTATATTCTAGCCACTTCGTTCTGAATATACCGGCTTGATGGGAATATTCCCATACCCTTTATGTTTTTGCTTACGCAAAAAATGAGTGGCAAATTGCTAGCCACTCATAGTTCAAAATCAAATTCAAAATCAAAACACCAGCAACCAAAAATGGTGGTTGCTATACGTTCATAAATTTTATGATCACTTATGTGTATAAAATTTAATTCACTTCCAAAATTTAAATTCACGCTGCCAAAAATCAATCTGCTTTTGCAATTGTTTTTCGTTCGCTTTTAAAGTCGATTTCATTAAATCAGTTAAATCAATTGGAGATATTTCTTTGATTAATTTTTTATATTTATTCTTAGTACGTCTTTCTAATTTTCCCCATTCTTCTTCGTCATTCAACAACATAAAAACCATTGCTCTATCAGAAGTACGTTCGATAGTTTTCCAATCTGGTTGTAATATATGTACATCATTAAAACAATCGTTCCAATAATCAACCATACCTCTTTTTAATTCAATTTCTACACGCCATAGATGTTCTGAAACAACTTCAATATCTGCATTATCCTTACGTTCCTGTTTTTTATTATAAATTCTAATAAACCTATCACTGTCACGAACACCAAAATATTTCGTTTCTGGTTTACCATTACGACCATAAAAAATAGTTTTCTTAACTGATTTATCAGTCATTGCATAATAATCACTTAAATCATTTTCAAAATCAAAAGCTAAATCTAATCTTGTAAAACCGTCATCTTCCATGTAATCGATAATATTTTGTTTTAACCAAAGCATTTCTTCATGCGTAAGTTTATTTGGATTAAATTCAACACGCATATTACGTCTATCCCACGTATCTGCTTTTACTTTGTCATATTCAATATAAACTTTTTCTTGTAGCGCCTTAGCTTTAAATTTAGTTTGAAGTATATCCCAAAGTCTTATTTGTGGCTCAATACTCATAAATTCAGATAGTTTTTGAGCATTGTTTTTATTAAGATTTCCAACAATAGTCATAGCGTCAAAACTTAATTTTGGTTCGGGGGTGTACATAGTATGTCGGTTTAACCGGCTATTAGAGTAGCGGTTTTAGAAAAATTTAAATTTTTGCATTCTGCACCTTGTTTTGAATAGATTTCTTGTTCTTTTTTACTCATAAAAAAATCGGCTCCTTATTTTTATTTAAGAAGTCGCTAACCCAAATATATATCTTGAAGAATAAACCTATATCGTTTAATATCTAGATATACAAAAAATAATAAAACATAATCCTTTATATTTTATTTTGAATTGTCGTTCACAAAAACTTTGGTCGGTTTGGGGTGAGCGACTTCTTTTTTATTTGTGTATTAATATAACACTATCGAAAGACTTGGTCTAATAAGATTAAGTCTTTTTTGTTTTTTAAAATTACAATACTTGTAATAAAATCAAAATATTAAAAGCCCAGTGATGACAAGGAACTTAAAAAGGAACATTGGGATTTAGTGCTTAAATGTTTTATCCCATTTTATCCATATATGTACCTAAAGATTTCTCTACAAAACCTATAATTTAAAAACATAAAAAAACCCAATCTAAATAAAATCAGATCTCAGATATAAAAACTGATTAAATAATCATTAACAAAACAGAAAGAATAATTATAGCCACAATTAATATAATAAAATCTTTCTTACTTCTCTTTTTATAAGCAACAAAGAATAAAAATATAAATAGAACACCTAAACATATATAAGCTAACCAATTTAATCCAGCCAAGAAGCTAATAAAAGCTATTATTATATAGATAATTAATGCTATTTTAGTCATTTTTTCATAAGTCATAAAATTCTCCTTTATTATTTTGATTATTGAAAGTAATATATTTTTTGTTAAACTCTCACAAGAATATATTATAGGAGTGAAAAAATGAATAGTTTAATAAGAAAAATAGGAACGACAACAATATCTTTGGCTTTGCTATCTTCAATAGCAATTACCGCACCAGAAACATCAATAAATTCTATAACTTCATCTCATCATGAAGCACAAGCTGCAACTAAAGGATTTAAATATTTCACTACAGTTAATACGTCTACGGCTGCAAGTGATTTTGCAACTAAATCAATTGGGTATGCAACGGCTGGAGCTATAGGAGCGGCAGCCGGTGGAGGAATAGGTGCGGTGGCAGCAGGGACAGCTACTGGACATTTAACAGAAAATGTAGGTAAGTTAAAAACTATATATATTACAGATAAAGAATATATTAATAAAGTGGGACAAATAGAACATCATGCAAAATTATATAAAAATAAAGCTAAAACTAAAAAAATAGGAACAGCAAAATGGGTAACTTCCACAACTTATCCAAATGGAAATAAAGAAACAGGTCATAAATAAAGTAATAGTCCATGTATTTATTTAAATACATGGACTATTACTATTAATATTGCTAAAATTAAATATAAAAAAAAAGATCTCCATAAACTTTTTTTATCAATCTTTACTTCTTTATCTGACAGTTTTTTTACTTTTTGTTGTGTATTACCTACAAACAATTGAAGTACTAACAATATAGTAACAAATGAAATTATAAATAATACGCTTAATATAGCGGTAATCATTAAAACACCTCTTTGCACAATTTACTACGAATCATTTATTTAAACAATACAATTTAAAATGTTTTTAATCTTCATTACGAAAATCACCGAATATAAATGGATTAATAAATCCATTGAGAAGCTCGTCTTTATGTTCATGTATAGTATATACGTTTTTACTACCTATAAGACTTTATTATGTTAACCAAACAAAAAGCTCAAAATACTGTTAAATCAGTATTTTGGGCTTTTATCGTTTATCGCTATTTATACATATTTTATACATTGTTCTTTTGACAAGTTTTCATGATTTTTCATAAAACGATACTTTGTATATTCATTCAAAATTTCATGTTACAAAGTATCGTTTTAAATTGATTATTTTTGTTACAATAGAAAGGCACTTCCTGTGCGGAAAGGGGGTGCGATGTACAAATGAATATTGCACTTTTTGTTCTTACGATAGTCATTTGTCCTATTATTACAGGGATAATCTCAAATTATCTCTATGATAAATTCAAATGATAAAAGAAAACCCCCACAAAGCTTTGGACGGCTGTGGGGGTTTTTGATGTACAAAGAACATCACACTTTTTGTTACTCATATAATAACATAGTAGTCTAAAAAAGTGAACTGAGTTCCATTTTAGGGAATATATATAACTATTGATATGACAAGGGTTATAGGTGTTGATTCTTGTTATAATTCAGATCATTAATAAGGAATAATACTGTCATGAAGGAATTTATAATTCGAATTATTTAAAATAATGCTTATTCTTTTTTAATTAGGATATATGTTACTTTTTTTGAAACAGTTTAGAGAGAATAGACTGTTTTTGTTGATTTTGATCTGGTGTTTCTGATACAAAAACATCTTCTTTTGTATTTAAATCATCGGACGCTATAGACTCATTATGACTTAATATATTTTGGCTATTTAAGTTTAATGATTGTTCTTGTTTTAAGGCAATTGTTAAATCGTCAATTTGTCGATTCTTTTGTCGGATTTCTGATTCTAAATGTGAGATATATTTATCAATATATCTGTCATAACTTGCCTTCATAGGTCCTTCTTTGTTTGTCGATTCTTTTGTCATTTTTTCATCAAAGATTGACGAATTTTTTGTTGATTTACTTGATGACCTTTTATTCAAAACCGATTCTAAATAAGCGATTATACTATCATCTATTAAGGTCTTATTACCTGTTTTTTTAACTTTTAAATCCTCGGGTAAGGTTTTTAGATGGTAGTGAATTGTTTGTTTGGAAACATTTAAAATTTCAGAGACTTCTTTTACTGTTTTCATCAAATAACACGTCCCACTTTATTTATATGCTCATAATTTTTCACGTTTATTCATTTTCTCTAAAAATGCCTGTCGTTGTTGTTCTGTAAATTCAGTTGTTTTGGGTTTGATGGGTTCATATTTTTTCTGTTCTAACCATTTTGGCGTCATCTCACGATTTATATTTTGTGTCTTCTTACCTATATTCGCCATTTTAGGTTGTCGCTTTGAATAAATGCGTTTCTCAGGTTCAAAAGTAAATTCTAACCACTCAATTTTACGGCTTTTCTTAGCTTTGATTTTATTAATCGTAAGATCTTTAAATATAAAACCGAGTTCTTTGATTATAGGAGATAATACGTATTGGTTTATATTTGTCATACGATAGGAATTAGGAATATCCAAACGCTCTCTAAAATCTTCAATACTCATTTTTAAATAACCTGTATGTTTGTATTGTTTTAGTATTCTAAACATATTTTTAGCATATGTTGATTTTAAATGAGTCATTTCCTGTAGTTCAAACTTTGTAAAATCTGAAGTAATTTCATTTAATATATGCTTTAAATCTGGCGAAGTAGCGATTTCTAAGTATTTCTCAGTTAGGTCAATTTCATATCTATGAAAAAGTACGAATTTTTTAATTTTTGTTTCTGTACGAATTGTATATCTGATTTCTAGCATTTTATCGTATACTCTCTGTAAATCATCAACAAAACGATTTATATTTCTAGTTTCTGGGCTATAATTACTTAATTCTTTTAATTCATCAAAAGATAAAGTTAAAGTGTTTGTATCTTGTTCTTTTAATTTATTACACATAGCAAAAAATAAATTAATTTCTACACTCGTGAATTTTCTTAATGGGATTAGATTCATTTCATTTCTATATACAACAGTCTCTCCAGACATGTTATAATCACTCCTACATATTATGTATTATAGTACTAAAGGAAGGTTTTCCTAAGACAATTCCTTTAGTACTATTTTTTTATGCTTTAAAATGTTGTAATAATAGTAACATTAAACTAAAGGCATGTTAAATAAAAATATATGCCATATTTGTGGCAAAAGCATGCCTTTAATGTGGCAAAAGCATGCCTTTAATGTGGCAAAAGCATGCCTTTAATGTGGCAAAAGCATGCCTTTAAGGTCTGGAACTCTTTCTCGCAGTAAGGTTAAAATGGTATCTAAAAAGGGTTTAAAAAGTTTTAAAAAGATTATATAAAGTTCGAGACAATTTCACCCCATTTCAAAACCACTTCAAAAATGAATAAATTCGTTCAGAATTTATATTTATTTTAAAGATCTAACCCATTACTTTTTTAAAAAAGTAATATCAAAAACTTCTCATACTCAATCGCTACACTCATTCGTTACCATTGATACACAACAAAAATAAGAGCCTAAAACATTGTTTAAAATGCTTGAACTCTTACCTCCTTATATAATATTAATAACTATAAACCAATTTTGCTTTATTCCAATTCCTCTATTTGCCGACGATGCTGCGCTCCTTAATAATCCTAAAGCTGTCCATCGGTCGATTTAATAGCTGACGCTATTGACCGCTGGCGCTTTAAGTCTAATTAAGGGCTCTCATCGGCAAATAGATTTTCTCGGCATAAATGCGTGTTCTATTTTTTAATCACGGAACTTTGCTCTAATCCATTCATACAAGCCAATAAATAGTCCTATAGCAAATATATAAGGTAAACCATAAGCAATATACCAAACAAATGTCATAAAGCCCTCAGACGCTCTTATTTTGCTCGCTATGGCTTTCTGTAATATATCTACATGCAAGAAACTCATAAAGTCACTGCCTATGGTCATAATTAAAGCAAATAGCATAAAGACTAACAACATTGCCCCAATACCTGTAAATAATTGCTTTTGTCTTTTTTTATAGTGTTCATGTGACGCTCTTACTTCTTGCAACATACGGTCATTTTCTTCTCGTACTCTGTAAATATCTCTGCCTAATATATCTTTTAATTCTTCTGTATCAACATGTTTTAATTTTTCTTGAAGTACATCTACAAAATCATTACGAATCTTTAAGCTTTTATCTCGAAATTCCTTCGTTGCCTCTTTCAATTCGGACGTTGTTTCTTTGTGTTCTTTCTCTCTGATTTTCTGATTCTCTTGTATCTCTGCTAGATATTTTACGATTAGCTTGTTTTGTCTCTTGAGCTCGTTCAACTCTTCGTTGTTTAAGTTGTTCTGTGTGTTGCTCGACTGCGTCCAAATTGACCTTGAATCCGTCTGCGTATTCTGGCTCTCTTTGTTGTTCTTGATGTCTTTCATGCTCATAGTCAATCGCCCCTTTTTCATAATCTGAACCTAGCGTTCTTCCACGCACCCATTTATTTGCATTTTCAGGCTTATATGAGATTGTTTCGCCACGAAGCTTAACTTCTACCCCTTTTTCTTCTAAATGCTCTGAAAACGTCTCTAAATTGCTTGTATGTTCTTTTGCATTTTCAATCAATTCACGTAATTCATCTTTCCAAGAATATTCTTCTCTATCAAACACAATGCCCTTTTCTGCTTGCGTGTATCTCATTTTGGCAGTGCCACGTTCTGTCACACTCAAACCATGTTCACGACAGACATTATCATTTTCTTTTTTGACTAAATCACGTTGTTTTTTATTACTTTGATATTTCTTTCCAGTTTCTAGATCAACTGAATTAATCACAATATGATTATGATAATGGTCTTTATCTGTATGCGTATAAACAGCTACTTGATGATTAGGTGCTATCTTTTTTGCAAGTTCTAAGCCGAGTTGATTACATTGTTCTGGAGTTACTTCGCCAGGTTTAAAAGACTGAATAACTGTATGTGCTTGAATTCCATCTTCTTTGCCATACAAAGCTCTTGTTTGTTTGAAAGCCGATTTTGCATAATCTACATCGCAATTCAAACCACTTTTTTCTTCTGCACGTTTCTCTGCGTAATTGATTGCTCGACTTGCCGATTTGGTATTACCTAATTTAGTTGTTGCCATTATCATCACTTCTTTTTTGTTTGGGAGCTAATATATCTCTAATAATATAAATAATTGTTATTAAGACTATAAAACAAAAAGACCATTTGGCATCTGGAAAATCAGTGAAAATTATTAATCCTAAATAACTGATAAACACAATAGCAACAACAATATTAAAATAGAGTCTTAATTTAGGTTTTGCCATATTTCATCCAACCTTTCACGTACTGCATTTATATTATATTCCAAGCCTTCATAATTTGGTGCGTCATGTTGATGTTGATTGCAATATTTAGCAATCTGATTCACATTCGCCCCCAACTTACTTAAATCTTTGGCAATCGATTGTCGCGTCTCTTTATCAAATTTGGGCGCTACCAATCGACTACCATGTGCCTTTTTCTTAACGAAATTCGGCACACTCATATTCAAAGTTTCGGCCGATGACCTTAACTTTTCATATTCGTATTCGCTCACTCTGAAACTAATTTGTTTTGGCTCTTTGCGGTTGGGTTTTTGGTTTTCTCCAACAGACAAATCGCTAGCCAAATTATTATCATGTTCACTCATTCAATCCCACCACGTTTCTTCGAAAT
>NZ_JAGEVL010000017.1 GCF_017583065.1 Staphylococcus shinii
GAAATGCTTTGGTTAAAACAAAACATTATCGACTACATGGAAGATGACGGTTTTACAAGATTAGATTTGGCTTTTGATTTTGAAGACGATTTGAGCGATTATTATGCGATGACTGATAAAGCAGTTAAGAAAACTATTTTTTATGGTCGTAACGGTAAACCAGAAACAAAATATTTTGGTGTTCGTGACAGTGATAGATTTATTAGAATTTATAATAAAAAACAAGAACGTAAGGATAATGCAGACATTGAAGTTATGTCTGAACACTTATGGCGTGTAGAAATTGAATTAAAAAGAGATATGGTTGATTATTGGAACGATTGTTTTAATGATTTACATATTTTGAAACCAGATTGGTCTAGTTTAGAAAAAGTAAAAGAGCAAGCAATGATTTATTTGTTACTGAATGAAGAAGGCACATGGGGAAAACTTGAAAGGCATGCTAAATATAAATACAAGCAATTAATTAAAGAAATATCTCCAATTGATTTAACTGAATTAATGAAATCGACTTTAAAAGCTAACGAAAAACAATTGCAAAAGCAGATTGATTTTTGGCAACGTGAATTTAGATTTTGGAAATAATATTTAAAGATGAGAGGAGTCAATAATGGAGGAACCAAATAAGCAAATTGATAATGTTTTAATAGAATTGAAACGATTGTTTTCAAAAGATTTATTAGGAGTCTATTTATATGGTTCTTATGTTAAAGGGGGTTTAAAAAAAGATAGTGATGTTGATTTTCTAGTGATAATAAATAGAGATATGACTAAAGAAGAAAAAAGAATATTAATTTCGAAAATTATGCCTATCTCTAAAGAAATTGGTGAAGATACAAGTTTAAAATATATAGAATTAACTGTGCTTAATTATCATGAAAATGAAAATTGGTCTTATCCACCTATTGAAGAGTTTATCTATGGGGAATGGCTTAGAGGAGATTATTTAAATTATTTTATTCCAGAAAAGAATAATAACATTGATTTAACAATATTATTATATCAAGCCAAGCTTTCTTCAATATCAATTTATGGCGAAAATAATATTAATAACTTAATTCCTGATGTTCCATTTATTGATTTACAAAAAGCTATAAAGGAAAGTTCTAAAGAATTGATAAAAGATTTTTATGGTGATGAAACAAATGTTATTTTAACCCTTTGTCGTATGATCGTAACTTATGAAACAGGTAAGTTTTATTCAAAAGATTTAGCTGGCAGTATGATAATAGAAAATTTAGCAATTGAAGAAAATAATTTAATAAGTTTAGCTATTTCTAGTTATAAAAATGGTAATAGCGTTGATTGGGAACTTTTTCCTGTTAAGAGTGTCATTAAAAAACTTTATGCTTATTTGAATTATAAATTATGATAATAGCTTTTGTAATATTTACAATATCCAGTATTCCTTAAATTTTGAAAAAGAAAGTAAGTAGTTGAATATGTTGTTTTAGTTTTGATCTTTATGTTTAACAACCACTATTTTTGGTTGCTGATGTTTTGATTTTGAATTTGGTTTTGAACTTATGGACTGATTTATTCAGTCCATTTTTTGTGCAGGCACAAAAACATGTTTTAGCCTCGCAGAGCATACGGTTTAACGACTTATTATAAAATAAGTCTAGTATGTTAGACTTAAAGTATTAAATACACGAAAACCCTTTGTGCAGAGGAGGAATTTTTATATGTCATATTCGATTGTTAGAGTTTCAAAAGTTAAATCTGGAACAAATACAACAGGTATTCAAAAACATGTTCAAAGAGAAAATAATAACTATGAAAACGAAGATATAGATCATAGTAAAACATATTTAAATTATGATTTAGTAAACGATAATAAACAAAACTTTAATAACTTGATTGAGGAAAAAATAGAGCAGAATTATACAAATAAAAGAAAAATTAGAACAGACGCAGTTAAACATATTGATGGGTTAATTACATCAGACAATGAATTTTTTAATAATCAAACATCAGAAGATACAAAGCGTTTTTTTGAACAAGCTAAACAGTTTTTAGAACAAGAATACGGTAAAGATAATTTATTATATGCAACGGTGCATATGGACGAGAAAACACCACATATGCATTATGGAGTTGTTCCGATTACTGATGACGGTCGTTTAAGTGCTAAAGAGGTTGTAGGTAATAAAAAAGCCTTAACGGAATTTCAAGATAGATTTAATGAGTATGTTAAACAACGAGGATATGACTTAGAGCGTGGTCAATCAAGACAAGTTACGAATGCGAAACATGAGCAAATGAGCCAGTATAAACAAAAAACAGAATACCATAAGCAAGAATATGAACGTGAGAGCCAAAAAACAGACCATATAAAGCAAAAGAACGATAAATTGATACAAGAGTACCAAAAATCGTTAAATACGCTTAAAAAGCCTATAAATGTTCCATATGAGCAAGAAACTGAAAAAGTAGGTGGTTTATTTAGCAAAGAAATACAAGAAACTGGAAATGTTGTAATAAGCCAAGAAGATTTCAATGAATTTCAGAAACAGATAAAAGCTGCTCAAGATATTTCGGAAGATTATCAATTTGTTAAAAGTGGTCAAGTATTGAAAAATGCTGAACAAAAATATAGAGATTTAGATGATGAATTGACGGAATCAAAAATAGAAAATGAAAATTTAGTTAATGAGTTTAATGATTTAGCACAACGTTATAACCAATTGTTAGATGAAAATCAGAAGAAAGATAAAGAATTGAGTGATTCATTCAGACTATTTCAGAGTGTATTTAAAATAATTAAAAATGTTGTGAAAGAAGATGTTTATCATAGATTGATAGATCATATTGATAATCGATTAGAGAGTCCGAAAATGAGAGAAGTTATGACAGTAGATAACAATGATGATTTATTCTTTAAGAAAAAACATAAAGTACAAGAGCCAGAAATTATTTTTGAAAATGATAGAGATGACGGTTTCACATTATAGAAAGTATAAGCTAGTAGATCGTTGATTTTAACGACCTACTAGCTTATGCAACTTTAAGGGATTTGAATGATAATTTTATTTGATAATGCCGTTATAAATAAGTCCTTTGTTTGTGCTTATAACTTTTAATCTGTCTGTATTTTTTATATATATGCTCTTGAATTTTACATTTCCTTTGTTATTTTTGAAAAGAATAATGCGTTTGTAAGAGTTATCTGTGACTGTTTGTGTTTTATAATTATTTACATCAAAATGTTTATTAAGTATTGGGTATTCACTCAGATTTTTCACTTCTTGATTATGTGAGTAATTTTGTTGATGCGAGTGATTATTTGAGATTGCTTGAGTTTCACTTTTACCTGTTATGTTTATGCATGTTAAAAATAATGAAATAGATAATAATAGTGTTAATTTTTTCATATTTCGACTCTCCTTTTTGTATTAATAATTTATATATTCTTTATATAAATTAACATATATTGCAATAAAAACGAATTATAGGTGAACTTTTAAACCCTATCTAGATAATAGGTTAAATGGGCTAATTCCTTCTTTACTCACTTTAATATAACAAGAACACGCATTTATGCCGAGAAAACTTATTGGTTGGAATAATGAAATGTGATAGCTAACTTGTTAGCGAGTTGGTGGGACTTGAATTGGGATTAATCCCAAGAAAGTACCAACTTAACATCACATGGAATTGTTGGTTCCGACCAATAAGGAAATTGGAATAAAGCAACGAAAGGAGTTGAGTAAAATGAGTGAGAAAACGAAGAAAATCATTCGAGTATCATTAGCTTTTTCACAAGTAGTAGTGCAATCATTGATAGTTTATTATACTTACCAGCAATATAAATTATCTAAAGAGAATTAAGTTTTGATTATGTAATAAGTTTTGGTACTAAAAAAGACTTGATCTAATTAGACCAAGTCTTTTGATAGTGTTATATTAATAACAAAATAAAAAGAAGTCGCTCACTCCCTCGCCAAAGTTTGTGATAGCGACTTACCTTAAAGAAAAACAGTTGATGTTTTTGTTCTTAATTTGTATATCTAGATATTAAACGATATTAGTTTATTCTTCAAGATATATATTCGGGTGAGCGACTTCTTAAATTAAATTAAGGAGTCGATTTTTTATGAGTAAAAATAATTATACAAATCATTCAAATCACTTAGAAAATCACGATTCAGACAATTTTTCTAAAACCGGCTACTCTAATAGCCGGTTAAGTGGTAATTTTTTTACCACCCCTCAACCAGAATTAAGTTTTGATGCTATGACAATCGTTGGGAATTTGAACAAAGCCAATGCTAAAAAGCTGTCTGATTTTATGAGTATTGAGCCACAAATAAGACTTTGGGATATACTTCAAACAAAGTTTAAAGCTAAAGCACTTAACGAAAAAGTTTATATCGAATATGATAAAGTAAAAGCAGATGCGTGGGATAGACGTAATATGCGTGTTGAATTTAATCCTAATAAACTCACACATGAAGAAATGCTTTGGTTAAAACAAAACATTATCGACTACATGGAAGATGACGGTTTTACAAGATTAGATTTGGCTTTTGA
>NZ_JAGEVL010000018.1 GCF_017583065.1 Staphylococcus shinii
GCTTTATTCCAATTTCCTTATTGGTCGGAACCTACAGGGCTTTATGTGTTGTTGAGTTGGTACTTTCTTGGGATTAATCCCAATTCAAGTCCAACCAACTCGCTAACAAGTTAGCTAACACATAGCCCATTCCAACCAATAAGTTTTCTCGGCATAAAAACGTGTTATAATACTATTAGTTGTTTTTTCATAAGGAGTTACCCCCTTATTTGCATTTATTTTGCATTTTAAGGGGGTATTTTGCGTATTTAGCCCTTTTTATATATAAATCTACCTAAAGGTCATTAGATACTCTAAAAAGCAATGCTATGAGCCCCAGAATGATAGCAAAGAATACATAGGGTACTGCATAAAGTATCAACATCAAATATCGCCATGCACTTTCGTGGTCATCAATAAAACCATTAATAAAGCTATATAAATGTTCAATACCAAAGAAATGACCTATCGGACCTGTCACAAGCATTACAAGTACAAAAATAATTAGCACAAAAAATATATTTGTAACGCCTTTTGTCATCACTTTTAGCGCTGTATTCGATTTATCAACCACTTTGTTATGGTCTTTTATTTTACTTTCCAAGATTTCTTTATACTCTTTTGTTTCTTCTCTCGCTTGTTTCGTCACTTCACGTATTTCGTCTTTAGTATCGCTTAATTCATCTTGAATAGCTTGTTGAAAATCTAATTTCAAATTATCTTCATCAAGTCGTTTAATATAGTGCTTTGCAGTTGTTTCAAAGTTTAATCTTGCATGCTTAGTCTTTTCTTCAAAAATATCTAACTTATTATTAAAGTTCGAGGTCGAAGCCTCTAGTCTTTTCATGAGTATGTTTGTTCTCTCGTTCCTGTCTTGCTCGCTCTTCTCTAGCTCTTCTATTCTGTTCTTCAAGTTCTCTAGCTTTTCGCTCTCGTTCTCGTTCTTCTCGTTCGCTACGCTCTCTATTCTGTCTAATTGCTTGCGTACTTCTATTAAATCGAGCCCACTCTTTCTCTCGCTCTTTATCTCGCTTGATTTTCTCTCGTCTTGCCTGTTCAAGTTCTCTCTGTCTTGCTTGTTCTTCTCGTTGTTCATTTTGTCTGTTAAAGCCAATTTCTAAGCCCCCTTTGTCGTAATCTTCGCCTAATTTCTTCCCACGCACTTTTTTATCTTCTTCCAAATGTCGATAAGTAATTGTTTTGTCTGTAATACGTTCAATTTTTATGCCATTTTGTTGTAAATCATTACCCAATTCTTCATAAGACGCTGCTTGCGATTGATCTATGGCATGCCTTATCTCATCTTTCCAAGATGTTTTCCCTTTATTCAATACGCTATATTCTGCTTGTGTATAACGTAATTTCGCTTTTTCTTCGGGTATTGATAGATTATGCGATTGGCAAACTTCGTCATTCGCTTGTCGAATATCATGCAGTGCTTTTTTATTATTATTAAATTTCTTCCCCGTTTCTAAATCAATTGAATTAATCACAATATGATTATGAACATGGTCTGTGTCGTTATGGGTATATACGGCAACTTGATGATTAGGTGCTATCTTTTCGGCTAATTCTAAGCCTAATTGATTACATTGTTCTGGCGTTACTTCGTTAGGTTTAAAAGACTGAATAACCACATGTCCTTCGTTGCCATCTGTTTTGCCATACATTTCACGTGTTGCTTTAAAACTGCTTTTTGCATAATCTATATCGCAATTCAAAGCGCTTTTTTCTTCTGCCCGTTTCTCTGCGTAATTAATAGCCCTTGATGTTGATTTTGTTGAGCTTATTTTAGTTGTTGCCATATCTCATGCAACTCCTTTTTAAAGTCATCAAATTGGTTAATTAAATCATCATATTTTTGTTCAGGTAAATTTACTGCTTGTTCTTTATGTTGATTAAACCATTTCGCAATCTGATTTACATTTGCCCCCATAGTTCCTAAATCTTTAACAATCGATTGTCGCGTCTCTTTATCTAATTTGGGCGCTACCAATCGACTGCCTTGTGCCTTTTTCTTTACGAAATTAGGCACACTCATATTCAAAGTTTCGGCAGATGACCTTAACTTTTCATATTCGCCTTCGTTCACTCTGAAACTAATTTGTTTTGGCTCTTTGCGGTTGGGTTTACGGTTTTCCCCAACAGACAAATCGCTAGCCAAATTATTATCATGTTCACTCATTCAATCCCACCACGTTTCTTCGAAATTTATTACTATCTATGTTTGTAGATTATATGATAATCAACAAAATATCAAGTAATAATGTGGTTTGGCAAGCACTGGCTTTGCTATCCACTTCGTTCTAGCACGCCGTACTTGATGGGATTATATCCCATACCCTTTATGTTTTTGCTAACGCAAAAAATGAGTGGCTAAATACTAGCCACTCATAGTTCAAAACCAAATTCAAAATCAAAACCTATGCAACCAAAAATGTGGTTGCTATACGTTCATAAATTTTATGATCACTTACGTGTATAAAATTAAATTCACTTCCAAAATCTAAATTCACGCTGCCAAAATTCAATCTGCTTTTGCAATTGTTTTTCGTTAGCTTTTAAAGTCGATTTCATTAATTCCGTTAAATCAATTGGAGATATTTCTCTAATCAATTTTTTAAATTTAGTCTTAGTATTCTTACTTAGCTTTCCCCACATACTTTCTTCATGCAACAAAGTATAAACCATAGCTTGCTCATTAATTTTTTCTAAAGTTGCCCACGCAGGTTTCAAGATGTGTAAATCATTAAAGCAATCATTCCAGTAATCAACCATATCTCTTTTTAATTCAATTTCTACACGCCATAAATGTTCAGACATAACTTCAACATCGGCGTTATCTTTACGCTCTTTTTTCTTGTTATAAATTCTAATAAATCTATTACTGTCACGAACACCAAAATATTTGGTTTCTGGCATTCCGTTCATTCCGTAAAATACTGTTTTCTTAACTGCTTTATCAGTCATTGCATAGTAATCGCTCAAATCATCTTCAAAATCAAAAGCTAAGTCTAGTCTTGTAAATCCGTCATCTTCCATGTAGTCGATAATATTTTGTTTTAACCAAAGCATTTCGTCATGTGTAAGTTTATTTGGATTAAATTCAACACGCATATTACGTCTATCCCAACTATCTGCTTTTACTTTGTCGTATTCGATATAAACTTTTTCTTGAAGTGCTTTAGCTTTAAATTTAGTTTGAAGCATATCCCAAAGTCTTATTTGTGGCTCAGTACTCATAAAATCAGATAGCTTTTTAGCGTTAGTTTTGTTTAAATTTCCAACAATTGTCATAGCATCAAAACTTAATTCGGGTTGAGATTTTCCCAAAGTTTGACCATCTAACCGGCTATTAGAGTAGCCGGTTTTAGAAAAATTGTCTAAATCGTGATTTTCCAAATGATTTGAATGATTTGCATGATTGTTTTTATACATAAAAAATCGACTCCTTAATCTCAATTTCGTTTAAGGAATCGCTCACCCAAATATATATCTTGATGTATATTTAAATATCGTTTAATATCTAAATATACAAGATTATAAAAACAACTCAGTGTTTTTTTCTTTGAATGATGTCGTTCACAAACTTTGGTCAGGGCGTGAGCGACTCCTTTTTATTTTGTTATTAATATAACACTATCAAAAGACTTGGTCTAATCAGATCAAGTCTTTTTTTATTTAAGCATTTGTATTATCTGGTAAACAGTTAAAACTACTAAAACACCAAGTACATACTTACTTGTTATAAAATTCTCAAAGGCTTCTCTGAATTTCATTTCTTCAACTCCTTTTATTGCTTTATTCCAATTTCCTTATTGGTCGGAACCTACAGGGCTTTATTCCAATTTCCTTATTGGTCGGAACCTACAGGGCTTTATGTGTTGTTGAGTTGGTACTTTCTTGGGATTAA
>NZ_JAGEVL010000002.1 GCF_017583065.1 Staphylococcus shinii
GTGTTACTTTACTTGATATATGAGAATGATTTTACCTAGTAAATGAGAAAAGCAATGTCCTATATTAAAGTACATTGCTTTTTCTATTAACGAATACCTATGACTAAACTATCTCTAGCTGTTTCTACAACTTCTGTACTGATTTTATCTAAGCCATTTATATCCATAATTCTATCTATCTGCGCAAATAAACGATGAATCAGCCTAAAATTCCCTTTTGTAATTTTAATAATCGTCGTTATTGCCTCATAATCAGTAAAATCTTCGAGTTTTAGATCAAATCCTAAATCTTGCCACTTATATTCTAATATATGATGCGTCTCGTCTTTACTTAGATTATCAAATTCATGTGCAAAACCTATACGCGAATATAGTTGAGGATAACGAGATAGTTTTTTCTCTATACCTGGCATACCAATAAATATCATTGCTAAATTATGTTCATCATAAATAGCTCTTAATTGCTCTAAATGTTGCACTTTAAGGCGATCAATCTCATCTACTATAATTAAATCAATATATTTAAACATATCACTATAATGTTTACTATGATCATGACCATACTTATTTACGATGTGTAATTTTTGACCCAAATCAATACTTGCACTAATACTATATAGATCATTACTTAATCTTGTTTGTTTTTCAGCCGGTGCAGTATAAAATATCTTATTCACCGATAATATATCATCAGTCGTTTTACTAGCTAGATCTTCCCACCCTCTATGATTAACTTGCTTTTCAATAGTATTCCAATTTGTGTAATACCTAGAAGATAAAGTTTTTCCGACACCAGGTTGACCATAGCAGATCCCAATATATTGATATTTGATACAAGCATCGCAAAATTCAGCAAATCGTTTATACTCTTTCGTTTCAATGAAATTCTGATTTTTAGTCATTACGATACCTCTTTAATTTTTTGACGTTTTTGGTCGTTTCTTGAGGTGAGTAACCATAACTTTTTTCTTCCTTAATTAAATCAGTGGTGCTTGGACTAGCAATGTTTTGTTTTAAGTGTTTTCTTCTCTGACTACGTGCGTGTTGTATCTCTTTTATATCAATTGAATAATCAGCTAAATCAGGGGATATTGCTGTACAAAGAAATTCATCTCTATAAAAAACGCGTATTTCAGCCATATCATTGGGATTGTAACGAATTAATACATACTCACCTACATAAGCAGTTAGGTTTGTATTACTGTATCTAAAGCCTTGAAAATGAATACCATCTGAATGAATTTTTCTAGATTTAGGTATTTCTAATAATAATAAATCAAGTTGTTCTAAACTGCTTGGCATATTAGGAAAAAAATGATTACTGTTCCACCGATTGATAGGAGTGCTCTGGATAGCACTGTGCTCTTTTTGATTATAATCTTCAATTAAAAAGTATCGTAATTTTTCTTCGAAATTTTGAAAATCTATTAAATCGCTAGAAGTATCATTATTGTTTATATATCCAGGAAGTTGTTCTAAGAAAGTTTGGTTAACTGTCTGAAAAAACCGTTCTATTTTCCCGCGACCACGAGGGACACCAACTTTTGAAAACATCAAGTTAATTTTCAAATCAATAGCGACTTGTTCCATGTGGTGCGAGGTAAAGTCACTCCCGTGATCTGTGTAGAATTTTTCGGGTATACCACATACTGGCCAATTGGTATTATTCTTATTCCATATTGCTTGGTGTAGTGTTAATGCTGTGTTTTGAGCATTAGGAGCATCAAAACTTATAAAGTAGCCTGCAATTGCACGACTATAGTCATCCATAATAATGGTTAGCCATGGTCTATTGATATTACCTTTTTGATCTAATATATAAATATCTAGCAAAGTATGGTCGGCTTGCCATATTTCATTGGGTCTTGAGGATTCTCTTATTTGTATTAAATCGTACTTATTTTGATAGTATTTTTCACCTTGGTGAGAGAAATCAATAACAGACTTAGGCATTGCTTTAATAATACTATAAACTTGTTTATAACTTGGTTTATAAAAATTATTCTCTATACAATAATTAGCGATTTTCCTATGAATCGTAGCAATACTATTTCTTTTATTCTTGAGTGCAAGGCGTTTAATCTCGTCTATTATGTTTTGTTTTAATTTATGCTCACCTTTATCAACTCTTGTATTATGAATTAGACCAGTAAGACCTTGTTCCTTATATAATTTATTCCACCTATAAAGTGTACTTAACGCAATACCTTTGCTTTTAGAAATGCTTGATAAAGATTGCTTGCCCAAGATAAAAGGTTTTATAATATTGTACTTTTGAGTAGCTTCTTTACGTTTGGCTTCAGAAAAATTAGTTAGATACTTCTCCTTGTTTTTCATCTTCCTTTTCCTCCAATTTATTGAGGTAACGATAAATCGTTGTACGTGAAACTTGCCACTGCTCTGCAATTGTCTTAATTGGCGTGCCATTATCATAAAGTGTCTTAAGTAAGTTTAAATCTTTTTGATTTAATTTTTCGGGTCTACCTCCATAGCGTCCTCTAGCACGTGCTGCAATTCGGCCAGCTGAAGAACGTTCTAAAATTAAATTTCGTTCAAATTCTGCAAACGCTGCGAATAAATGAAATAATAATTGTCCTGTAGAACTTGATTTATCCATCGTTATATTTTCTTCTAAACTATGGAAACTTACACCTCGTTCGTTAAGCTCATTAACTAATGTGATTAAATCCTCCATATTACGTCCTAGTCTGTCGAGTCTCCAAACAACAATCGTATCTCCTGATCTCGCAAATTCAATTGCTTTATCTAATCCAGGTCTTTTACTTTTTGAACCACTAATATGGTCGCTAAATATCTTTTCACAACCATATGCGTTTAATCGGTCCTCCTGTAAATTCAGATTTTGTAATCCAGTTGAAACTCTTGCATAACCTATTTTCAAAATACAAACCTCCTATATACATATACAGTGTACCATAACTTAATTTCAAGGTCTTTTGTGAACATAGATTTTTTGTTGGGTTTTTGAACACGAAAATATATGTATTACTCACTTATTTCGGCATAAAAAGAGAGTGTACAGAAAATGGTTATTTTCTGTACACT
>NZ_JAGEVL010000019.1 GCF_017583065.1 Staphylococcus shinii
ACAATCCCAAAACTTGTCGAATGGTCGGCTTAATAGCTCACGCTATGCCGACATTCGTCTGCAAGTTTAGTTAAGGGTTCTTCTCAACATAAATAAATTTTCTCGGCATAAATGCGTGGTCTAATTTTTATTTTTAATAACCTTGATAGCAAAAAATGCCATTCCAATACAAAACCACATACCTATAATCGATAACCACATAGCAGCCATAGAATCACTCCTTTTTAGCAAACTTTATCACAATAGTTATCGCTTTACAGGTCTATTTTTCATCGTTATAATCTAGTTAAATCCCGTAAGGGCGCACTTATACGTTTGTTCCAAACGGTGCAAAAACCATAATCGACCTTCGTCGATTTTTTTAATCTTAGTTTTAAGTAATCGGTGTTGCAGCACAGATATAAAAATTAATACTGCATTATTAGTAATCGGCGTTGTGGCGCAGATACAAAAATTAATACTGCACGAATTTGAATCGACGTTGTAGCGTAGATATAAAAATTAATACTACATCAAAATTTAACTAAGATTTAAGCTACTAGTTTTTTGCTAGTAGCTTTTTTATTTTTAAAATTTTAAATACCTTTATTTTGAATTTTAATGGGGCATTTTAAAGATTTAGGGGTAATTCATATAGTTTTATACCTAAAAACTTATATAAGCTCTTAAAATGCAAATATGAGCAAAATAAATATATGCTATTTCCAAAAACAAAAATTTGAGCAAAACCAGTGACTATTTTTTAGACACTGCCCAGTTACATGCAAATTTAAAAATTGGCATGAAAAGTGGGTAACCATGCTGGTTAAACGCTATAGTTCCCGCAGGGGCTAAAAACATAAAAAAAACGCTAGCTTTTTAGCTAACGTTTCACATTTTTTAAATAATAATTTTGTTTTTCAAAATTCCAAATTGCAGTAATTGAATTTGCTTTTTCTTCTTCGTCTGTCGTTTTTTCTTCGTCACTTGTATTAATCAAATTACCTTCTTCAGCATCATCTAAATTTAAAATTTTATGTTTTTGTTTAAGCAAACCACCATAACTCAACATACGTTTTCGGTATAAACCATGTTCTAAATCTCTAACAATTTCTTGATTTCTTTCGTCATCATCAGTTAAAAAATCAGATGACTTAACCGAATATTTTGAGGTTTCTTTAATTGCTGCTTGAATATCTTTATCGCCTTTTCGGTTTGGTTTAATCGCTTTAATATTTGCCACCGGTCGATAATTAACCCGAAGTGCTTTTTGCCATAAATCAACCCATTCATTTTGAGTTATATAATTTTCTTTTTTTCTAAAATACGCATTTTCAACGCATAATAAAACGTGCATATGTTGGTTATAACTACCATCATTTTGATTAACCGTAACTTCCGTTGAACGCATAAAACCAATTAAATTTTTAGAAACTTTTTTATATCTAAACAACTTATGAAACGATTTAGTTAAGTCTTTTAAACTTTGTTCTAAAGTTTCGCCATCTATCGCATTTCTCGTTGAAAGAGTTAAAAACAACCAACGTGCTGTCGGCTTTTCTTTAACCACTTCTTCAATCACTCTTTGAGCTTGATAACTATTTTTCATAGCACGCCTCCAATTACAAACAGGACACAACTTCGATTTACAAAACCATGTTTTATAAAGCTTTAAATAGCCCTCTTCTGTTGGTTTAAATTCTAAGACGCTACCACATTGTTTTACGTTATGAGCTTTTTTCACTTTTAAAATGTCGAGTATCTCTGAATAGCTCACATTATCAATTTTCTTTTCTTTCCACGGACGTACTTTACCCGTTTTCGTTAAATCTTTTAATGTTTCATTATCTTGATTTTCATTTATAAATTTTGTATGATTATCTTGCATATAAAAAGACCCCCAGTTAGATTTTTTCTCGACAATTAAATCTTATACCTGGGGCTTTTTAATGTCAAATTTTCTTTCACGCATAAAAACAACCTAAAATCCTTATATATCAAGGTTTTAAACACATTTCATAAAAGACAGTTATTTCTATATAGTATCAAGACAAGAAGAAACTCGTTTTCAACTCGTTTCAAATTCCCAAGTTAGGAGGGATAAAATGAAAAATAATAATGTAACAGAAAAAGAATTATTTTATATTTTAGATTTATTTGAACACATGAAAGTAACTTATTGGTTAGATGGTGGCTGGGGGGTAGATGTATTAACTGGAAAACAACAAAGAGAACACAGAGATATAGATATAGATTTTGACGCTCAACACACTCAAAAAGTTATACAAAAATTAAAAGATATAGGATACAAAATAGAAGTTGATTGGATGCCTTCACGTATGGAACTTAAGCATGAAGAATATGGGTATTTAGATATTCATCCTATAAATCTAAATGATGATGGATCAATTACCCAAGCAAACCCAGAAGGTGGTAATTATGTTTTCCAAAATGACTGGTTTTCAGAAACTAATTACAAAGATCGAAAAATACCATGTATTTCAAAAGAAGCTCAACTTCTTTTTCATTCTGGTTATGATTTAACAGAAACAGACCATTTTGATATAAAAAATTTAAAATCAATAACATAATTGCTTTATTCCAATTGCTTTATTGACGTTGAGCCTCGGAACCCTTAACAATCCCAAAACTTGTCGAATGGTCGGCTTAA
>NZ_JAGEVL010000020.1 GCF_017583065.1 Staphylococcus shinii
AAAATTTATTGATGTTGAGAAGAACCCTTAACTAAACTTGCAGACGAATGTCGGCATAGCGTGAGCTATTAAGCCGATCATTCGACAAGTTTTGGGATTGTTAAGGGTTCCGAGGCTCAACGTCAATAAAGCAATTGGAATAAAATAATCAATGGCTTTCTCCAAATACATTTAAGAGCACTACACCTATAACAATTAAGCCAATAGAAATTATACTAATTAAATTAACATTTTCTTTAAAAACGATAACTGAGATTATTGTTGTTAATACTAATCCTAGACCTGCCCATGTTGCATAAGTTATATTTAAGGGCAAAAATTTTATTGTTAAACTTAAAAAATAAAAGCAAATTCCAAACGAAAGTAGTGTACCTAATGTTGGCCATAACTTTGTGAAACCCTCTGATGTTTTTAAAAAACTAGTTCCGATTATTTCTGTTGCAATTGAGATAAATAAATATAAATAATGCATTAAGCTTCTCCTTTAATTTCTATTTGATAGCTTATATTTTAACTTATATTAAGTGAAAGAAAAATTTTTAAGATTTGTATTTTAAAACGAGTTGAAAACGAGTTTCTTCTTGTCTTGATACTATATAGAAATAATTCAAAGATATAAAAAGTCGTTTGAATTTTGATATTACAGCGTTTTTAGCTATTTTTAACGTGGAAAATAAAATTTGACATAAAAAAACTCCAGTAATAAGATTAAATTGTCGAGATAAAATCAAATACTGGAGGTTTTTATATGCATTCTTATACTACTAGATGTATAGACGAAAATCAAGATAACGAAACATTAAAAGATATGACGAAAAGTGGGAAACAACGCCCATGGAGAGAGAAGAAAATTGATAATGTAAGTTATGCAGATATACTAGAAATCTTAAAAATTAAAAAAGCTTTTAATGTAAAACAATGTGGTAACGTCTTAGAGTTCAAGCCAACTGATGAAGGTTATTTAAAATTACATAAGACATGGTTTTGTAAGTCAAAATTATGTCCAGTTTGTAATTGGAGGCGTGCTATGAAAAATAGTTATCAAGCTCAAAGAGTGATTGAAGAAGTGGTAAAAGAAAAGCCGAAAGCACGTTGGTTATTTCTCACATTATCAACACGAAATGCAATAGATGGTGACCATTTAGAACAAAGTTTAAAACATATGTCTAAGGCTTTTAATAAATTAAAAATGTATACAAAAGTTAAAAAGAATTTAATTGGATTTTTACGTTCAACCGAAGTAACGGTTAATAAAAATGACGGTAGTTATAATCAACATATGCATGTTTTATTATGTGTTGAAAGTGCGTATTTTAAAAAGCAAGGTCAGTATATAAAACAAAGTGAGTGGGTCGATTTATGGCAAAAAGCATTGCAAGTTGATTATCGACCAGTCGCAAATATCAAAGCGATCAAACCGAATCAAAAAGGCGATAAAGATATTCAAGCAGCTATCAAAGAGACTTCAAAATACTCGGTTAAGTCATCTGATTTTTTAACTGATGATGATGAAAGAAATCAAGAAATCGTGAATGATTTGGAAAAAGGTTTATACCGAAAACGTATGTTGAGTTATGGTGGATTGCTTAAACAAAAACATAAAATTTTAAATTTAGACGATGCCGAAGATGGCAATTTGATTAATACAAGTGACGAAGATAAAACAACAGACGAAGAAGAAAAAGCACACTCAATTACGGCAATTTGGAATTTTGAAAAACAAAATTATTACTTAAAAGATTTGAAACGTTAGCTTAAAAGCTAGCGTTTTTTTTATGCTTTTTTGCCCCTGCGGGAACTATATCGTTCAACCTGTATGGTTGACCAGTTTTTATGCCAATTTTTAAATTTGCATGTAACTGGGCAGTGTCTAAAAAATTAGTCACTGGTTTTGCTCAAATTTTTGTTTGTGGAATTAGAATATATTTATTTGGCTCATATTTGCGTTTTAAAAGCTTGTGTAGGTTTTTAGGTATAAAACTATATGATTTACCCTTAAATCTTTAAAATGCCCCCTTAGAATTCAAAATAAAGGTATTTAAAATTTGGTATCTTTGAAAATTTAAAAATAAAAAATGCTAAGTGCAACAATAAAAAAGTTGTACTTAGCAATAACACAAATAATAGAAAAGCTAATTAATTTAATTTTTGAGTACTATATTTTTCCTACTCAATTTGCTTAATTATAACATAATTAAAGCATGCATTTATGCCGAGAAAATTTATTGATGTTGAGAAGAACCCTTAACTAAACTTGCAGACGAATGTCGGCATAGCGTGAGCTATTAAGCCGA
>NZ_JAGEVL010000001.1 GCF_017583065.1 Staphylococcus shinii
AGCGGGAGTAGTTCAACTCTCAGAACACATTCCTTCCCGGAATGAGGTATAGGTGTAAGTCCTATCTTCCGCTCCATAATTTAATAATTAAGCGGGGGTATTTCAACTTTCAGAATACGTTCCTTCCCGGAACGTGGTGTAGGTGTAAGTCCTATCCTCCGCTCCATAATTTAATAATTAAGCGGGAGTAGTTCAACTCTCAGAACACATTCCTTCCCGGAATGAGGTATAGGTGTAAGTCCTATCTTCCGCTCCATTTATTCTTCCTCATGGGAAGTTTTTTTTATATCTTTTTTTGTCTTAACGTGTATCAATATTTTAAATTCCAATATTTGTAGCAATATCTATATAATATGGTAATATAAATAATTATAATAGTGTTTTGTACCATTAATTTAAATAGCATACATTATTATAAATACTTTATGGTAGGAGATTGTATATAATGATTAGAACAATTATGAATGGAAAAATTCATAGAGCGAGAGTTACCGAATCAAATTTAAACTACGTAGGTAGTATTACTATAGATAAAAATTTATTAGAAGCAGTTGATATATTGCCTAATGAAAAGGTTGCTATTGTAAATAATAATAATGGAGCAAGATTTGAAACATATGTGATTGAAGGTGAACGGGGCAGTGGTAAGATTTGCTTAAATGGCGCAGCATCTAGACTAGTTGAAGTCGATGATGTGGTGATTATTATGACTTATGTTCAACTGAACGAAGATGAACTTTCTACGCACGTTCCAAAAGTTGCTGTTTTAGATGAATATAACCAGATTACACAAATGATACATGAGGTTGAAAGTAGAGTAATTACGGATTAATTATTATTATTTTGTTGTTTAGAGTCAATCATTATATTTCACTTTATACTTAGAGTTTAATCATTGAAGATCCTTTATATTTAAAAAACTTAAATTTTTTTAGAAGTTTTCACTGTTGATTCAATTTGTTAAATTTATATGTGGTATTATACTTGAAGTTTTGGATTTGAACAGTGACAAAATTTACAATTTACATTTTAAAAAATAGTTGCTAAACCTACTAATTACGGCTTTATTTAAGAAATCTATTGACGACAAATGTAGTTAGTTATATAATAAACTTATGCCGTTTAGAAATTGTAAAATATTTGCAGCTATAAACGATAATAAATATATAGTCTCTTTTGAGCTATTGAGCCGGCGTGGCGGAATTGGCAGACGCGCGGGACTCAAAATCCCGTTCCTTTTTGGAGTGTCGGTTCGATCCCGACCGCCGGTACTAATAAAATAACTAACATTTTAGAAACATCATTTAATGATGTTTCTTTTTTTATATTTTCTTTTCGTTTATATAGAATTGGATTGTTAGATTGAACATTTCATTTTAAAATTTGTTGTTATTTTACTAAAAAGAAGTATCTTATTTTAGTTTTATACTTATAAACTCTTTAAAAATTAATTATTACTAGAGCAAGTTGATATTGTAGTTTAATACAATGTGTAATATTATTAGTCTAATGTTATATTTGGAGGACATAATTTTATGGTTAAATCTAAAAGTTCAGATTCAAGCTGGAAACAATTTTTTAGTAATATTTTACAAGCTGTCGGTGCTGGTGTAGTAATAGCATTATTACCAAATGCATTATTAGGAGAATTATTAAAGTTCTTTAAAGAAGGCAATCAATTACTGGAATCAATATACCAACTTGTTGTGTTAATTCAGTCATTTATGGCCTTTATAATTGGTGTTTTAGCAGCGCACCAATTTAAATTTAATGGTGCAGGTGCAGCTATGGTTGGTGTTTCAGCTATGTTAGGTAGTGGTGCTGTTAAAATTACAGACGGGGGATTTATGTTAAATGGTATCGGCGATATTATTAATACTATCCTTGTGGTAATTGTTGCATGTTTTTTTTATTTATTATTACGTGATAAACTCGGTTCATTAGAAATGATTATTCTACCAGTATTAATACCAGTGATAAGTGGAGTAATTGGCTTATATACATTAAGTTATGTATCGAATGTAACTAAAGGTTTAGGACATGTAGTTAGTTCATTTACAGAACTAAATCCAATGTTGATGTCGATATTAATTTGTATTACATACTCATTGTTAATGGTAACACCAATATCTGTTGTAGCTATTGCAACTGCTATTGGTTTATCAGGATTAGGTAGTGGTGCTGCAAATATGGGTATAGTTGCTGCCTGTGTAACATTCTTATTTGGTTCAATTAGAGTCAATAGCGCCGGTGTGAACCTTGTGCTAATAATTGGTGCTGCAAAAATGATGATACCAGTTTATTTTAAGCATTTAATTATTGCAGTTCCATTAACTATAAACGGTATAATTGGTGGTTTAATTGCTTATTTCATAGGTATCCAAGGTACACCTATGTCTGCGGGATTTGGATATACAGGGCTTGTAGGACCAATAAATGCTTTTAATCGTATGGAAGGAGACCCAATGACGGATATTATTTTACTTGTATTTGGTTACTTTGTTATACCTTTTGTCTCAGCGTTTTTCGTACATGAATTATGTAAAAAATTTATTGGTAAATATTCTGATGAAATTTATAGATTCGAGATACCAAGACAATAGTGGATTCATACTTATCTAACTGTATAACAATCAACAAATTTGAATTTGGGCATATACAAAACCTAGGTTCATGTTATAGCATCTTTTTAAGCGCTTAATAGAGCGGTTTAAGAAATCAAAACTTAAATTTTGATTTCTATCCGCTCTTTTTTTATACATAAGTATTGCATAATAATTTATTTTCATTAAAGAAAGAGCGATATAACAATAATTTTAAATTTTGTTATTGAATAATATTGCGTTAATGTGTATAATAATTAATATTATAGAGAGGGGATACGAAGATGAAACACATATTAAAAGGCTTCATGGCATGTATAATTATATTTTGTGCCATAGTGAATTATATAAACCCTACAGCTCATGCACAATCGCAAGACGAACAATGGGAAAAAATAAAAGAACGTGGTGAGTTAAGAGTCGGGTTGTCGGCTGATTATGCGCCTTATGAGTTTGAGCATAATGTTAACGGTAAGACCGAATACGCTGGAATAGATATTGAATTAGCAAAGAAAGTGGCAAAGGACAATGATTTAAAATTAAAAATTGTAAATATGCAATTTGATAGTTTACTGGGAGCTATTAAAACTGGGAAAGTAGATTTAATTATTTCTGGTATGACACCTACGCCAGAACGTAAAAAGGAAGTAGACTTTTCTAATCCATATATGACAGTTCAGCAAAAAATGATTATAAAAAAATCTGACGCTGATAATTTAAAAACTATCGATGATTTTGCTAACAAAAAGATAGGTGTTCAAAAACAAACACAGCAAGAAAAAATCGCTCAATCGGATATTGAAAATGCTCAAATTCAATCTTTGACTAGAGTTCCAGAAGTAATCATGTCTTTAAAAAGTGGAAAAGTAAGCGGTATGGTTATTGAAGGCCCTGTTGCAGAAGCCTATTTAAAACAAAATAAAGATTTAACTTTTGCTGATGGAGTAAAGTTTAATGAAGGAACTAAAAGCACAGCAATCGCTGCACCAAAAAATGCTCCTAAATTAATGGAAAAATTAAATGCTAGTATTAAAGAAGTTAAGGATAAAAACTTGATTGAAGATTATAAAGATTCAGCTGCTGAAGCAATGAAAAAAGATGATGGTAACTTCTTTAGTAAATACAGTAGCTTTTTCTTAAAAGGGATACAAAATACTATTTTAATTTCAATTGTTGGTGTGTTATTAGGGACTGTATTTGGAGCTATTATAGCATTAATAAAATTAAGTAAGATAAGAGTGTTTAGATGGATAGCTTCAGCTTATATTGAATTCCTAAGAGGCACGCCATTATTAGTACAAGTATTTTTAGTTTATTTCGGTACCACTGCAATGCTTGGTTTAGATATTTCAGCTTTAATATGCGGTATGATTGCACTTGTAATTAACTGTTCAGCGTATATTGCCGAAATAATTAGAGCAGGTATTAATGCGGTAGATAAAGGTCAAACGGAAGCTGCGCGCAGTCTAGGGCTTACTTGTGGCCAAACTATGAAAACAGTTATATTACCTCAGGCAATTAAAAAAATATTACCAGCTTTAGGTAATGAATTTGTAACTGTAATTAAAGAATCATCAATTGTTTCTGTAATAGGTGTAAGTGAAATCATGTTTAATGCACAAGTAGTCCAGGGTGCTTCATTTGACCCATTCACGCCATTATTAGTGGCAGCAGTATTATACTTTATACTTACATTCACATTATCTAGAGTAATGTATTTCTTTGAAGGGAGAATGAAAGTTAGTGATTAATATTAAAAATTTATATAAAACTTTTGGGAAAAATGAAGTTTTAAAAGGTATTGATATGACAGTGAATCAGGGAGAAGTTGTAGCTATCATTGGCCCTTCTGGTAGTGGAAAAAGTACATTACTGCGTTGTATGAATCTATTAGAAACACCTACAAGCGGTGAGGTTATATTTAAAGAAAATAGTTTAACAAGTAAAAATACAGAGTTAGAAAAATTACGTCAACAAATGGGTATGGTATTTCAAAATTTCAACTTATTCCCACATAAAAAAGTAATTGATAATATTATTTTAGCGCCAAGTCTATTAAAAAAAGACAAGCAAGGTAATTTAAAGAATCAAGCCCAAGAATTATTAGATAAAGTAGGATTAAGTGATAAAGCAGATGCTTATCCCTCACAATTATCAGGTGGACAAAAACAGAGGGTTGCTATTGCTAGAGCCTTAGCCATGAATCCAGAAGTTTTACTTTTTGACGAACCTACGTCAGCGTTAGATCCTGAAGTAGTCGGAGATGTTCTGAAAGTTATGAAAGATCTTGCTAAAGAAGGTATGACAATGGTTGTTGTTACTCATGAAATGAATTTTGCTAGAGATGTGAGTGATAAAGTAGTATTTATGGCAGATGGCGTTATCGTTGAATCAGGTACTCCGGCAGCAATATTTGATCAACAACAGCATGAAAGAACTAAAAACTTCTTAAGTAGAGTATTATAAATTTTATTAAAGCCAGGTGGATAAAGTAATTATGCTAATACAATTACTTATCTGCTTGGTTTTTTATTTTTGATGATAAAAATTGGATTTGCACATACTCTAAATACGAAATAGTGTGTTAAACTGTAGGATGTATGTTTTTAATGTGGGGTGTAAGAATAAATGGATTTAAAGCAATTAAAACAAGATGTCATTGACTATGCACATACGATAGGTATCGATAGTATCGGATTTACTACTGCCGACCCATTTGATGAAATGAAACAAAAATTAGTAGACTATCATGCTAAAGGTTATGCATCAGGTTTTGAAGAATCAGATATAGCATTGAGGACCGAACCGACATTAACACTACCAACAGCACGGTCTATTATAGCGATTGCGGTAGGTTATCCCAATAAATTAAAAGGTGCACCTAAGAGTACCAGAGGAGATAGAAGAGGTATGTTTGCGCGTGCTTCATGGGGACAAGATTATCACTCTATTATGAGAAAAAGGTTGGATAAACTAGCTGATTATTTGAGAGATAGAGTAGATGGCGTTGAAATCCAGTCAATGGTAGATACAGGAGCTTTATCAGATAGGGCTGTGGCAGAACGTGCTGGTTTAGGTTATGTTGGTAGAAATGGTTTTGTTATCAATCCCGAACTAGGGACTTGGACTTATTTGGGTGAAATGCTCGTAAGTGTCCCTTTTCCGCCAGATGACCCGTTATTGGATAGTTGTGGGGACTGTACCATTTGTGTTGACCGTTGTCCAACTGGTGCGCTTGTTGGAGATGGGCAGTTAAATAGCCAAAAATGTATTAGCTTTTTAACACAAACAAAAGGTTATTTAGCAGATGAATACCGTTATAAAATAGGGAATCGGCTTTATGGCTGCGATACTTGTCAGCAAGTGTGTCCAAGAAATAAAGGTATTAACACCCAGCATGATGATATTGTCTTAGAACCTGAAATTTTAAAACCAAGATTAGTACCATTATTAAAAATGAGCAATAAAGAATTTAAAAATACGTATGGACATTTAGCAGGTGCTTGGAGAGGTAAAAAGCCAATTCAACGTAATGCAATAGTAGCATTAGCACATTTTAAAGAAGAGAGTGCTATTCCTGAATTACAAGATGTTGCATTAAATGATCCTCGTCCAATGATTAGAGGCACTGCGTATTGGGCAATTGGACAAATACAGGGCGAAGATGCTAGAAACTTTATTGAGCAGCAATATCATAACGAACTAGAAGAAGTTCAACAAGAAATGTTAAAAGGATTAGAAATGAGGAGAGAACAATAGCATGACAAACCATATCGTATTATTTCAACCGCAAATACCAGGTAATACAGGTAGTATTGCAAGAACTTGTGCAGGAACATATACTAATTTACATTTAATTAAACCACTAGGCTTTAGTACGGATGATAAAATGTTAAAGCGTGCAGGACTAGATTACTGGGAAACTGTTAATATTATGTATCATGAAAGTATAGAGGAATTTTTTGAAGCTACTGAAGGTACATATTATTTGTTAACAAAATTCGGAGAAAAAACATATTCAGATTTTGATTTTACAAATACTGAGCATGATCACTTTTTCATATTTGGACGTGAAACAACAGGATTACCTGACTGGGTAAAAGAAAAATATGCAGCTACTGCGCTTCGCATACCTATGAATGATAATATTAGATCGCTTAATCTTTCAAATACTGCTTCATTACTAATTTATGAAGCTTTGAGACAGCAAAATTTTCCAGAGTTACATTAATACTTACCAAAATGAATGAAAATATATTAAAAGCTTTGTATAATGATAATAAGTCTTATATTAACTATTTGTACGAATCATCATTTAGTTTAATAAAGTAGTGGTTTATAGAAACATTATGTAGGGTATTAATAAAAATAATGCTAGAACCGTCTTAATAGAAAAAGAGGAGTGTAATTACTATGGCAATGAACTTTAAAGTTTTAGAAAACGAAAAAGTTGTAGCTGAATATGCTGCAGATATTTTAAGAAAACAATTTAACAATAATCCAACAACTATTGCAGGTGTACATCTTGCTAGTGACAATGCTCCTGTATTGGATGAATTGAAGAAAAATGTAGATAAAAATGCGGTAGATTTCAGTCAAATAAATATATTAGATTATGATGATAAGAAATCTTATTTTGAAGCATTAGGCGTACCAGAAGGTCAAATATATAATGTATCATTTAGTGAAGATACTGAGTCATTTATTAAAGATAAAATCAAAACTAAAGAAAATAAAGGCAAGTTAGTTACACAAGTACTTTCTATTGATACAAAAGGTAATTTAGATGTAAGTATTAACCAAGGTCTCTTTTCAGCTCGCGAAGTAATTTTAATAATTACAGGTAGTGAGAAAAAAGAAGTTGTTCATAAACTTTATGAAGAAAATGGTAAAACAAGTTTTGAACCTTCAGATTTAAAAGCTCACCGCATGGTAAATGTAATTTTAGATGAAGCGGCTGCAGAAGGTTTACCTGAAGATGTGAGACATTATTTCACAGCACGTTTTGCATAATCAAATGTGAGGTGATTCAAATGACAAAAAATAAGAATTCAAATGATCAACAAAATGATACATTAGAACCTGAGAATGAAATGGTCGATGATTTTGACGATGTTGTTGAATTAGGCAAAGAGATGGAACAAATTTCAGAAGAAAATGATGAAGATAAATTAGATAAATCACATGATTCTGAAGTACGTTCTGACCTAAATGACTAATAAATAGCTACCCGAAACATTAATTAATGTTTCGGGTTTTTTATATGTTATTGCACAGCATTTTACAATTTCAAAATCCATTTTACATATTTTAGCTAATAGTAGTTATCACACGATAATATACTTAGCTATAAAAGGAAAAATAGAACAAAAATCACGAATCTTATAATAGGGTTGACCTATTTCTGATTAGATAAAATAACTGCAATTTAAATGTAGTGTATGTTACAAAAAGAAATGCCATGTTAAAAGTTAATGTGGTATGATTAAAACATTATTGATTTAAGGAGATTTATATATGTTAAGTAAGCAATGGAAATATATTATGATAGCTGCAGTAATTGTTAACCTATTATCAATTAAAGGTTTCCCAATGGCAATTGGTGCTATCTATTTACCAGTATTATTTAAAATTGTTAAATTGCAAATTAATTTATCACGTGGTCTTGTGGATCAGGTTAATGCTTCAACATTTGTTAAGGGTAATCAAACAGGTATTATTATAAGCGTTTTATGCTGCATAATTGTAACTGTTTTATTGTTTAAGCCGTTAGGAGATTTTTATAGTAATTTAGATGGCTTTTTAGGATTACTTATCACAATAAGTCCTGTAACTATGGTAATTGGTGCTATATTGTTAATTTTAACTGCTATAGGTATTATTCAATCTGCTAAAGAACAGTTTAAAAATGTAAATATTACAAAATAATTATAGTGTCCAATAACTTTTAAGAAGAAAATCCTGGAAATATTCGGGATTTTCTTTTTATATATAAATAGTTATGTTATTGAAAGTAAAGTAGAAAGAGTAAATAAATATTTGTAATTTGAGAAATATGAATTTATTATGAAAACGCTATATAATACGATTGCCCGTTTAAAATGATTAATGCTATACTTAAAGCGAACTAAGATTAATGAAGGGGAGATTTATAAATGTCAGTTAGAATTGAACATGATACATTCGGTGAAATAGAAGTACCAGCAGACAAATACTGGGGTGCTCAAACAGAAAGAAGTAAACGTAACTTCCCTGTTGGTAAAGAACGTATGCCAATTGAAGTTGTTTATGGATTTGCTCAATTAAAAAGAGGTGCTGCTTTAGCTAACCACGAATTAGGAAAATTATCAGATGCCAAGAAAGATGCAATTGTTTATGCATGTGACCGTGTATTAAATAAAGAATTAGATGAACATTTTCCATTAGTAGTATGGCAAACAGGTAGTGGTACCCAAAGTAATATGAATGTTAATGAAGTTGTAAGCTTTGTGGCAAACAATTACTTAAAAGAGCAAGGTAGCGATGAATCTATTCATCCTAATGATGATGTCAATAAATCACAAAGTTCTAATGATACGTTCCCTACAGCAATGCATGTTGCCTTATACAACGAAGTGGAAACGAAACTAGAACCTGCATTAAAATCTTTAAGAGATACATTTAAACAAAAAGAAGAACAATATAACGATATTATTAAAATAGGGCGTACACATTTGCAAGATGCTACACCGATTCGTTTAGGTCAAGAAATTAGTGGTTGGCGTTATATGCTAGATAAATGTGAAACACTATTAAATGAATCAAAAGCGCATATTTTAAATTTAGCAATAGGTGGAACTGCGGTTGGTACTGGCATTAATGCACACCCTGAATTTGGAGATAAAGTCGCTAAGTTCATAGCAGAAAATACAGGCCATCCATTTGTATCTTCTGAAAATAAATTCCATGCATTAACTGCACATGATGAGGTAGTACAATTACATGGTACTTTAAAAGCACTTGCGACAGACTTAATGAAGATTGCAAACGATGTAAGATGGTTAGCTTCAGGCCCACGTGCCGGATTAGCAGAAATCTCAATACCTGAAAATGAACCAGGTTCATCAATTATGCCGGGTAAAGTTAATCCTACACAATGTGAAATGTTAACAATGGTTGCTGTCCAAGTGATGGGGAATGATACAGCAGTAGGAATTGGTAGCTCACAAGGAAATTTTGAATTAAATGTATACAAACCTGTTATTTTATTAAATACATTACAATCTATATATTTATTAGCAGATGGTATGGATACATTTAATAGTAATTGTGCTGTTGGAATAGAGCCAATTCCTGAAAACATTGATAATTACTTAAACCAATCGCTTATGCTAGTTACTGCTTTAAACCCACACATCGGTTATGAGAAAGCAGCAAGTATTGCTAAAAAAGCGCACAAAGAAGGCTTAACTTTAAAAGAATCTGCAATTCAATCAGGACATGTAACAGAAGAACAGTTTGAACAATGGATTAAACCAGAAGATATGGTTGAACCAAAATAAATAAAACGTAAATAAGTAATTGTAGATATAATTTAAATAGTATTCATAAATTTATCTGAAGTTGTATTCTTTATTAATAAACACACTGTCATTTATATGATAGTGTGTTTTAATTTATTATTATGGAGTATAAGCATCAGTTTGATATGATAGTATAAATGTAATTGGTAAATAAGACACCACAATATAAAGTTAGTCTCTGTAACTTTATATTATGATGTCTTTAAATTTTTTAGAAACGATACTACGTAAGTTTTAAACATGTGAATAGTAATAAACTACATGGTTATGTCTAAAACATAACTAATACTTAAAACTACTAACGTTGTAATTTTAAAATTTTAAAACTTTACTGCTAGGTTAGACTTCATCATCTAGACTGACAGAAATTTGTGCTTGGGTCAGCGGATGGATGAATTCAATTTTATAACTATTTAATTGAAGTTGTCTCAATGTAGAGTTTCCATATAATGGATCACCTATAACTGGATGTCCAATTTCAGCTAAATGAACACGAATTTGGTGAGTACGACCTGTATCTAATTTCAATTCTAATTCACAGACATCTTCTTTAACCATTTTTGAGTCAAGAATATGTGTGATTGCTGATTGACCTGTTGGTGATACCCTACGTTTGTTAGAATGGAATTTATCTTTACCAATCGGCATATCGATAGTTTGGGGTTTGATTGGTAATAAACTATGAACATTAGCTTTATAGATACGATCAATTTCATTTTCTTCTAACATACGATCTAATATTTTTTTCATCAATGGGTTTTTCGCTACGATTAATAAACCAACAGTTTCTTGGTCTAGACGGTGAATTGGTTCAACATAGTCACTTTTAACAGTATAAATAACATGGTTCATTAATGTATTACTTTCTTTTAAATCATTCGGGTGTGTTTTAACACCTTTTGGCTTCATGACTATAGCGATATCATCGTCTTCATAGTAAATTTGTGCAAAACGGTAACTAGGTAAATAATTACTTACTTCATCTGGTGTAGGGATAAACACATTGTCACCTGTGTTAACTCTAGTCATTAATGAAGCGGTTGTGTCGTTAATTGTAATTGCTTTTGACATGTTTAAATTATGCAAATCTTTTTTAGGTAGATGCAATTGTTGGAAAATTTCTCTTAATGTTAAATTATTATATTTAATAGGGATTTCGAATTTCATACGTATCCTCCTTGATAATCAATTATTATCATACCATAAACATAGGTTTAAAAATATTAGATAAATACTTTCATTAGATTAAATATTACATTTGTAATTAAATTATGCGTTCATACAAAAAAACATGATTTTTAAATTATTAACTGAGAAGGTATAATAAATATAAAGTTGTAAAGAAATGGGCTGGTTAAATGGAAAAACCAACTAGACTTGCATTGTTAAAAGAAATTGCAGAATTTTTAAATGAAGAAACCGAAACATATAATATGATTCAAAGTGCATTGAAATATTTAATTGAAGGTACAACATTTACTACCGGTTGGATATTTTTTATAGATGATGATGGACAACATGAATTAGTTGCACATTATGATTTACCTGGTGCATTAGCTAAACAAAATTGTAAATACATGTGTGAAGGAACCTGTTGGTGTGTGCAAGCATATCAAAATAAAAAATTAACAAAAGCATCAAACATTATAAATTGTTCACGTATTAATCTAGCAAATCGTGCATTTCATGAGGAGTCAGAGGGCATCACACATCATGCAACCGTGCCACTGCGCTCTGGCGATGAGTTGTTTGGTCTGCTAAATGTAGCGACGCCTTATAAGACAAGTTATAGTGAAGAGGATTTAGAATTGTTAGAGTCTGTTGCTTTTCAGATAGGGTCTGCAATCAAACGTATTGCGTTAACGGACCAAGAAAAAGAAGCAGCCCGTATAAGTGAAAGAAATCGACTAGCACGTGATTTACATGATTCAGTAAATCAATTACTTTTTTCTGTAAAATTGACGGCACATGCTGCACAAGGTATATCTAATGAAGAAGTATCCCGTAAAGCCTTTAATATCATTGAAGAAACGAGTCAACAAGCTGTAAATGAAATGCGTGCTTTAATTTGGCAACTTAAACCAGTTGGATTAGAGCAAGGGCTAGTTAAGGCTATTCAAAATTATAGCGACGTATTACAATTGGATTTAACGGTTAGTGTTGAAGGTTTAATTAATTTACCAAGTAATATTGAAGAAAATATCTACAGAATTATCCAAGAAGGTATGAATAATACAAAAAAGCATGCTCAAGATACAGAAATTAAATTAAAATTATCACAAAACCAGGACTATTTTTATGTAGAAATTAAAGATTACGGCATTGGCTTTAATATGCAGCAAACTAGCTATAATAATTCACATGGTATTAATAATATGAAACAACGAGCAAAAGCAGTTAAAGCTAACATAGATATAACATCTGAAGAAAATAACGGGACTCAAATTTATATAAAAGTGCCGCTATAAGATAATGAAAGGAATGTTAAAATGAATCGAATCGTGCTTGTTGATGACCATCACATTGTAAGACAAGGTTTAGAATTTCTATTATCCACAGTAGATGATTTAGAAGTCATTGGAGGATTTTCAGATGGTAAATCATTTTTAACATACTTATCAAGTAATGATTTACCAGATATTGTATTACTCGATTTAGTCATGCCAGAAATGAACGGTATTGAAATTACAAAGATAATAAAAAATAACTATCCAGAAATAAAAATTTTGGTCTTAACGAGTTATGTGGATGATGAGCATGTAATATCTGCTATTGATCAAGGAGCAGATGGGTATGAAATGAAAGACGTAGAGCCGGAGCAATTAATTAAAACGATTAAAAAAGTATTGGATGGAGAAAAAATTATTCATCCACAGGCTCAAAATGTTATAGAAGCTGTTAGTAAAAAGCCGCATTTTACAAATAAATTATCTAAACGTGAGGCAGAAGTTTTAGCAGAAATGGTGAAAGGTAAGACTAATAAGGAAATTGCAGAGACTCTATTTGTATCGGAAAAAACAATAAAAACACATGTAAGCCATATTTTTAATAAATTGCAAGTAACGGATCGTACACAAGCCGCTATTTATGCGATGCAGAACAACCTAATATAAAAAACGTATTTTATTTAAAAATATACTATGAAGTAGCAATTTTCTTAGTATTTTGAAAAATTACTTTAAAATATATAAAAATACTATATAATAAAGTTAATACTCAAAAGGGGATGTTGCTATGAAAACAAAAAATCTTTCATTAAAGATTGTCATAGCATTAATATTAGGTATCGCAATTGGTTCTATTTTTAATATTTTTGCAGGCTCAGCCTTTGTAGAGAATGTAGATAAATACCTATTTAATGTTATTGGACAAATTTTCTTGAATTTAATCTTTATGCTTGTAGTACCAGTAGTATTTGTATCTATTGTATTGGGTGTAGTAGGTGTTGGGGATCCTAAATTATTGGGAGGAATTGGACTCAAGACAATTACCTTCTTTTTAACTACGACTGCAATTGCAATTATTATTGGTCTTACTTTGGCACTGGTATTACAACCCGGTGCAGGTAAATCTGATCTTTTAAATAGTGACGATGTATCGAGTTATCAACAAACACTGAATAAAGAAAATAGTGCGCAAGATTCAGCTGCAAAGCAAACATTTGATCAAACACTTATTAATTTGTTTCCTAAAAATCCATTACAGGCAATGACCGAAGAAAATATGCTGCAAATTATTACATTTGCAATATTTATCGGGGTTGGTATTATTATGGTCGGTTCCAAAGCACAGATGGTACATAAATTTTTAGAACAAACCAATGAAGTGTTAATGTATATCGTTACTATGATAATGAGCGTGTTTGCTCCGATTGGGACATTTGGATTGGTGGCACATGCATTTACAGGGGCAGGATTTGGGGCAATTCAGCAACTTGGAATGTACTTCTTTATTGTATTGTTAGCCTTAGCAATCCATTTCTTTGTTGTTTATGGTTCTGCAATTAAGTTTCTTGGTAAATCAAGTCCATTGAAGTTTTATAAGGAATTTATTCCTGCTATTACATTAGGTTTTAGTGCCTCAAGCTCAACCGCAACTTTGCCTGTTTCTTTAGAATGTACAAAGAAAATGGGAGTTAGACGTGAAATTGCTTCATTTGTCCAACCATTAGGTGCAACGATTAATATGGACGGTACAGCAATCATGCAAGGTGTTGCTACTATGTTTATTGCTCAAATATCTGGTGCAACCTTATCTTTTACTCAAATTATAACGGTAGTCGTAATCGCCGTAGTAGCTTCAATTGGGACAGCTGGTGTTCCAGGAGTCGGTTTAATTATGTTAGCTATGGTGTTAAATGCGGTAGGCTTGGATCCTGCTGCAATCGGAATCATTTTAGGTATCGATAGATTACTTGATATGACAAGAACATCTGTGAATATAACTGGAGATGCCGCTTGTGCATTAATTATATCTAAATCAGAAGAGAGAAAATTAGCCGCAAAGAATAAATGATTTTAAATAGTTTAGGAAGATAATTTAAGAGGACGAAACATTATTATAATGTTCTGTCCTCTTTTTTTAATTAAAATCAATAGTTGTAAAAGTAAATATGTTATTGGCTAATTGTTTTTATAAATTATTCTATAAAAACAGACTATATGTTTTGAATTGTCGTTAAAAATATTTTCGCCATTAAAAATAAGACTTTAGGATTACCTAAAAATTATTGCCATAACATTACCTTTGTGCAACAATTGTAAACATAGTATTAAGAAAGGGTAAAGTTAATGTTAAATATAATGAAAAGATTTCAAAAGCGATTAAAACGTTTGGACCTTGGTATTATAATTAGTTTTATAATTCTAAGTATTATCGGCGTCATAATGGTATACAGCGCAAGTATGGTGCCTGCTTCTAAAGGGAGTTTAACAAATGGAACACCTATAGAAGCTAATTATTTTATGAAAAGACAATTTATCTTTTTCATTTTAAGTGTTTGTATAATCTTATTTATTAGCATGTACTTTAATATTAAAATGCTAAGAAATGCTAGTACGCAAAAGTTTCTAATAGTTGGAACGTTTGCATTATTAATTCTGACATTACTGATAGGTAAAGATGTTAATGGTTCCAGAAACTGGATTAATCTTGGATTGTTTAGTTTACAATCATCTGAGTTTTTAAAATTAGTTGCTATTTTTTATCTTTCTTTTATCTTAGATAAAAAACTAACCAACAATCAAGATTATAAGTTGAAGAATATTGTCCCGCCATTGGGTATATTAGGCGTGGGCTTAGTACTTGTATTAATGCAAGGAGATCTCGGGGGTACATTATTAACAGTAGCAATTATTGTGGCTATCTTAATGTATTCAGATATTAAAAATAAAATAAAAATTCAAATATTAACAATTACTTCAATCCCCGTAATTCTATACATATTCTATACTTTAGTTTTTGACTCGAAAAATCTATACAGAATGAAGCGAATTAAAGTAGTATTGGACCCTTTTAAGTACGAAAACAGTGATGGCTATCAACTTACGAACGCATTAGTATCAATAAGTAACGGTGGGGTATTCGGTCGTGGGTTAGGTAATGGCATTTTGAAATTAGGGTATTTACCAGAACCACATACAGACTTTATATTTACGGTTATTTCAGAAGAATTAGGACTCATAGGCGTATTACTTATACTTCTTATGTACGGCTTTATTATTTTTAAAGGATTTATTTATGCAAATAAAACGCGTAACCATTTTTATAAATTAATTTGTGTAGGTGTAGTAAGTTATTTGTTTATGCAAGTATTTGTAAATATAGGTGGTGTGTCTGGTTTGATACCTTTAACTGGAGTAACGCTTCCCTTATTAAGTTATGGTGGATCATCCATGTTAAGTATCAGTATCGCATTAGGTATTTTATTGGCAGTTATACGAGAAATAAAAAAAGAGACCAAAGTATATGAATAATACATAAAAACTTTTATTTAATAAGGCATGGAAGGGAAGAAGTAATTTGAAATTATCGAAAAGAGGCAAGATTGTAGCGGTTATTTTACTGTTAATACTTATAATAATCGGATTTTTTGCATATAAATTATTTCATTTGAATCAAGCAATACATGATTCAGATGGCACAGATGAAGCCACGAAAGCAACCCAAGAAAAAATAAAAAATAATAAACCAATTTCTATCGCAATATTTGGGGTGGATTCAGATGTAAAACGTGCTGAGGAAAACATGGGACAACGTACAGATACACTATTAATTGCATCAATAAACCCCGAAAAGAATAAAACAAAACTCATTTCTATACCTCGTGATATGAGTAGTAATATCCCTGAGGTCGCTGGTAATCAAAAAATTGCACATGCTTATGCATATGGTGGCCCAAAGACAGCAATGGACACACTTAGACAAAATTTAGATGTACCAGTAGATGCTTATGTTACTTTAGACATGGATGGTTTCAAAAAGATGATTGATATTTTTGATGGTGTAACTGTGACAAGCAACGCAACGTTTAGTTATAATGGTTCTAGTTTCAAAGAGGGGCAAAAAGTAAAACTAGATGGCGATAAAGCACTAAATTATGTTCGTAGTCGTAAAGAGGAAGGTGCAGGTGGCGACGAAGGTCGTACTGAGAGACAACGTCAGGTCATTGATACACTATCTAAAAAAGCAAATGGATCTTCCAATTTATTTAAGTTAAACAAAATACTTAAAGTTAGTGAAGAAAATGTTAAAACAGACCTTAATGTTGGCGATTTAAAATCTTTATATTCAAATTATAAAGATGCTACAGAATCTATTGATAAAGAATCTATTGATGGTGAAAATTTAATAGAAACTGATGGAGTTTGGTATTTTGAACCAAATGAAGAAGATAAAAGTGTTAAAATAAATGAATATAAGAATAATTTAAAATAGAATATAGGGTTTGAATGTTGAGAGGTGTAAAGCAATGACAATTATAATATTACTTATAATAGGGCTCGTTTCCTCTATTATAGGTTCTTTGATCGGTGTTGGTGGAGGTATTATTATTGTACCAACATTGGTTTTTATAGGTGCAAATTTTGATTTATTAAGCGGTATTACAACGCAAACTGCAATTGGTATCTCATCTGTGACACTTGTTTTTACAGGTTTGTTTTCAATAATTGCTTACCGGGGCAAAGGTAAAGATACGATTGATTTTAGAAATGGTATTTTATTTTCTATTGGTATTATTCCTGGATCGTTACTAGGTGCTTACCTAAGTCAATTTCTGAACGATATATACTTTAATATTATATTTGGTATATTTTTATTTTTAATTTCAATCTTACTTTTTGTAAAAGACTATTTAGCATCTAAAAAGGACAGTACTACAGAAAAAAATGTGAACTTAACAATAGGAATTATTTTTGCATTTTTTGTAGGTATCAGTGCTGGTTTGTTTGGAATTGGCGGTGGCGTGTTAATGACGCCGTTAATGATAATTGTTTTTAACTTCACACCACACGTAGCCGTGGCAACTAGTATGATTATTATTTTTACTTCAAGTTTAGCGAGCTCAGTGGGACATATGATCCAAGGACATATTATTTGGGGTTATGGATTGATATTAATTATTGCAAGTTATGTAGGAACTAAGTGCGGTGTGAAAATTAATAGATCAATTAATTCCGCAAAGTTATCAAACTTGCTTAAATTTGTTTTGATTTGTTTAAGTATCTATTTAATTATCAAAGGATTTATTGAATTGTAAATTTAACAAGTATGAGTAAAAAAATGTGGCTGATTAATTAAGTATTGTCGTTTGCTTATGACCCAGTTGACTAGAATTGAAAATATCATTTTAGCGTTTTTTGAATTCTAGCTTGCTATTAACAATTTAATAGAATAGAAAAAGATTTGTAAGTGTATTTTTAATATGCATGCTAACTTATAATAATTTTTACAGAATATCAGCCTAAAACATGTTATTGTTTTAGGCTGATATTTTTGAATAGTAAACATTAATAAAATAATTAATTCATATTAACACTTTGCGCTATACATTTAAACTATTTAATTTCATTATAGAGTTCTATAAATTGTTTGCCTTTTTTACGATCTATATAATTAAAAATCCATGGTTCACCATCTTTGTCCATGATAGTGATTCTAAAACAGGTTAATGTTAAACCCATTTTTATACTTTTAATATCTGAAAATAGAAATTCATCTTTTAAATTAAGGACTTTTGCTACATTACTAGTTCTAAAATATATGCAATCACTGAGCAAAATTAAATCTCCAGCAATTGATTGCGAATGCGAATATTTTAATGTAGCTTGAATAGCAAATACAGGATTATTCATATCTATATTCATAACTTTTCCTCCAAGCTTTAATTACAATATAATAAAATGAGTATTTGACATAAGACAAAATTGTTTACTTAATACTACCACTAATTTTGTGCGGTATAAAATATAAACAGCACTAAAAACCCACTTTATATCATTTTGAATGATTACAAAGTGGGTTTAGTGTATATACAAATTTTGAATTATTGATTTTACATAAAATCGGCAAAATGGTCTCTATAACGCATATGCAATATAGCACCAATAATAAATAAAATCACAACTAAGGCAAGGTTATAAAGCGTTAAATGCCAATGCTCTATAAAATACCATTCATGATGAAGCACAGCGGCTCTATATCCTTCTGCAAGGAAATATATTGGATTTAATTTCATCACTGTTATTACAATTTCATTTTTAGGTGCATACAAAATAGAAGATACAAAAAATATAATTCTCATTAATGATTGAACTACCATCTGCGTATCTCGAATCAGTACACCTAATGTAGAAGTTAATAGCGAGATGACTATAGTAAGTATAAGTGCGTAAGGCACATATATCAATAATTGTAATGAATAAATTGAAGGATAATACCCCCCAAAGAAACATAATATTAGTACAATCATAAGTAAACCTAGATGACCATAAAATCTACTGAAAACAATGTAACTAGGTATAATTGATAAAGGAAACTTCATTTTAGCTACTTGATTATACTTTGAAGCGATTGATTTTGTACCTTCTAGTACGCCTTGGTTTACGAAAAACCACATGCTAATACCGACAATTAACCAATAGATAAATGGGATTCCATCATGCATCGAATTATTTCGCAAGCCCAAACCGAAGACAAACCAGTATACTGCAATTTGCATGGCAGGGTTAATAATCTCCCAAGCAATCCCTAAATAATTGTTGTGATTTGATATACGTAGTTGAAAGTCTGCTAGTCTTTTAATTAAATATAAATTTTTCAATTGTTCTTTTAACACAAACCACATTGCATTCATTTGAATATATCACTCTTTCATGCTGACTTTTTAAAAACTGACAAATAAGATTATACATTATAATTTTTAATATAAGCAAATATAAATAAAATGACAGTAATATTAAAGTTTAAAGCGTAACTATAAAAAGCTTGGGTTCATTATCATAAAATACTTTATTTAAGTTAAAGCGAACCTACCCAATTAGCATAGTAGGAGGTTCGTTAAAATAACATGTAGTATTGTTATATTTTTAAAGGGATGTTACCTTTAAAATTTACAAGTTGATAAGCTAATTTAACATCGTTATCTGTAGGTGGTTGAACTTTATTTAAAGGATAGCTCAAGTTCATTGCTTCCCATTTATGGACACCAAGTTGATGATAGGGCAATAGTTCAAATCTTTCCACATTATCCAATGTATTTATAAACGCGCCTAATTGTATTAAATCTTCCTTAGCATCAGTATATCCGGGAACTAGCACGTGTCTAATCCAAACAGGTTGTTTAACATCTGATAACTTTTTAGCAATTTTTAATATTTGTGTGTTAGGTTTTTCAGTTAATGCTATGTGTTTCTCATTATCAATATGTTTAATATCCAAGAGTATTAAGTCTGTATATTTTAATAATTTATCGAAGTGACGTTGAAATGCTAATGTGTCATTTGCACAACCTGCAGAAGTATCGATACATGTATGAATTCCGTTTGCCTTTAACGCTTTAAATAAAGCTGTGACAAAGGGCATTTGCAACAATGGTTCGCCACCACTTATAGTTACGCCGCCCCCAGATGCTTCAAAATAAGGTTTGAAAGATGTTATTTCATCCACCATTTCGTCTACTGTTACTTCTCTAGATAATTCATTGACTTTCCATGTATCCGGATTATGACAATATAAACATCTCAGTAAACAGCCTTGCATAAAAAGTATATATCTAATACCTGGTCCATCGACAGTACCCATACTTTCAACAGAGTGCAAGTGTCCTTTAAGCATTTTGCTCCCACCTTATAATTTTTGTTTTACATTCTTTCATGAAACGTACGAGAAATAACATCTAATTGTTGTTCTCGTGTTAATTTAATGAAATTAACAGCATAGCCAGAAACACGAATAGTAAGTTGCGGATACTCTTCGGGGTGCTCCATTGCATCTAACAATGTGTCTCGATTAAAGACGTTTATGTTTAAATGATGGCCGTGTTGCATAGCGTATCCATCAAGCATACTTGTAAGATTTTTATTTTGCTCTTCTGGTAATTTTCCTAATGATTTAGGAACGATACTAAATGTATTTGAAATACCATCTTTGCAACAATCATAAGGAATTTTTGCAACAGAGCTCAGTGATGATAATGCACCTTTTTGGTCCCGCCCATGCATTGGGTTGGCACCTGGGGCAAATGGTTCACCAGCTTTTCGTCCATCAGGTGTATTACCGGTCTTTTTACCATAAACGACATTTGAAGTGATTGTAAGTACACTCATTGTATGCTCAGAATTACGATATGTTTTATGGCTTCTTAATTTAGTCATAAAGCGTTCTACTAAATCTACGGCGATATCATCTACACGAGTATCATTGTTGCCATATTTAGGGAAATCTCCATTTATTTCAAAATCAATTACTAAACCATTTTCATCACGTATTGGCATAACTTGGGCATATTTAATTGCTGACAATGAATCCGCAGCAACTGATAAACCTGCAATACCTGTTGCCATCGTACGTATGATATTAGTATCGTGTAACGCCATCTCGATACGCTCGTAACTGTATTTATCATGCATATAATGAATAATATTTAAAGCATTGATGTAAACGCCTGCTAACCAATCCATCATCTTATCAAACTTTTCAAATACTTCATCGTAATTTAATACTTGTGAATTGATAGCTTCATATGATGGTCCGACTTGCATACCAGATTTTTCATCTTTTCCACCATTAATTGCGTATAATAAAGTTTTAGCTAAGTTTGCACGAGCACCAAAGAATTGCATTTGTTTACCAATTTTCATTGCAGATACACAACATGCAATACCATAGTCATCACCGTATGATTCACGCATTAAATCATCATTTTCATACTGTATTGAACTTGTTTTTATACTCATTTTTGCACAATAATTTTTAAAATGTGTTGGTAATTGTACTGACCAAAGTACAGTTAAATTTGGTTCTGGTGCAGGTCCTAAGTTGTCTAATGAGTGTAAGAAACGGAATGAGTTCTTAGTTACAAGAGGTTTACCATTAATTCCTATACCACCAATTGATTCAGTAACCCAAGTAGGGTCTCCAGAGAATAATTCATTATAATCTGGTGTACGTGCAAATTTCACAATACGTAATTTCATAATAAAGTGATCAATTATTTCTTGAACTTCACTTTCGGTGATAGTACCATTTTTTAAATCACGTTCAGCATAAATATCTAAGAATGTAGACGTACGTCCTAAACTCATAGCAGCACCATTTTGTTCTTTGATAGCAGCTAAATATGCTAAATAAAGCCATTGAACAGCTTCTTTAAAAGTAGTAGCAGGGCGTCCTAGATCAAAGCCATAAGTTTCACCTAATACTTTTAATTCTTTAAGTGAGCGATATTGTTCTGATAATTCTTCGCGTAATCGAATAATATCTTCTGACATTTCAGTAGACATTGTATTGAAGTCATGCATTTTTTCTGCCATCAAAAAATCAATGCCATAGAGCGCAACACGGCGATAATCGCCAATTATTCGTCCTCTGCCATAAGCATCCGGAAGGCCTGTGATAATACCAGCTTTTCGACAGTCAAGCATTTCTTTAGAGTAGGCATCAAACACACCTTGGTTATGAGTTTTACGATAATCTGTAAATATTTTTTCAGTTTCTGAATCTAGTTTATAACCATAAGATTCACAGGCTGCTTTGGCCATACGAATGCCGCCAAATGGTTGCATAGATCGTTTAAATGGTTTTTCAGTTTGGACGCCGACAATAGTTTCTAAATCTTGATTTAAATAACCGGCTTCATGCGAGGTTATTGTCGAGGGTACTTTTGTATCCATATCCCACATACCACCACGTTCACGCTCTTCTTTTGATAAAGCCATTACTTGATCCCAAAGCTTAGATGTTGCGTCAGTAGGGCCTTCTAAAAATTGATCATCGCCTTCATAAAGTGAGTAGTTTAGTTGGATAAACTCACGAACATCGACATGGCGACGCCAACGCCCACTTTTAAATCCTTGCCAAGCAATTTCGTGTAATTTTTCTTTTTCTAACATTTTTACTCTTCCATTCATTCAGTTAATAATTTCAAAAATATTGTAACATTGATATTGTTAAAACTTTCACAATGTTTGTGAAAGTTTTAAATACAAACTGTGAACGATTTGAAAAACTGTAGGATATTATATAACAGGTTTATAGTATTGCGTGTCTGTTATACAACAGAAAACACTTGTATTGTGAGCAGTTTATAATGAAAAGATAGAGGAAAAAATTAGTGAAAAACACGATGTATAAAAATAAGTCACTTCTACCCCTTGTAATTTGTGGATAAAAGCGACTTAAAAAATCATATATAATAGAAGGTTTTAGAAATTAAATTATGCGTAAAATTGTATTAATCATGATGATAACAGTAATTAGTACACTTTTTATACACAATATTAATTGAAAACAATTGTTTTATTGCCATCATTTACGATAACTTTATGTTGAACATGATATTCAACTGCTTGAGCTAAAACAGAAGATTCAACATGACGTCCAATTTTACGTAAATCTTGTACGTTATAACGATGATTAATACGTGTGACATCTTGGTCTATAATTGGTCCTTCATCTAAATCAGAAGTTACGTAATGACTTGTTGCACCAACTAATTTAACGCCGCGCTCCCAAGCTTGTTTGTATGGGTTCGCTCCAATGAATGAAGGTAAGAAAGAATGGTGGATATTAATAATTTGATTTGGATAATGACTTACAAAATTATCTGTAAGTATTTGCATATATTTAGCTAAAACAATTAATTCTACTTCGTGTTTTGCGCAAATATCCAATATATTTTGCTCAACAATCGCCTTATCATTATTACTTGGCACATAGTAAAAAGGGATATTAAACGATTCAGCAAAATGCCTATTGTTTTCATGATTACTGACAACACAAGTGATTTCAGCAGGGATTTCTTTACGCTGAACTCTTAATAATACTTCATTAAAAGCATGGTCTTCTTTTGATACAAATAATGCGATTTTTGTTTTATCACTTGTATCAAAAATATCAAAATTAATGTCATTTTGACTTAAAGTATTTTCTAGAGCTTCTTTCAGTTGTGTTGCTTTTTCAAACTCAAATCTTAAAAATAATTTCCCTTCGGTATCTTGTGCATGATCATATTCAGTAAAGTGATCAAGATGTAAAATATTAGAGCCGTATTCTGCAATAATATTTGTAATTAATGATGTTATACCGACTTTGTCATTGCATGTTGCGAGTAATATGTATTTATCTTCCATTTAAGCACCTCAAAATTTAAAAAGTACTTAAAATTATAGGGAATATTCTGAACAATGTAAATAAATAAAATATTTTTCAACAAAATTACAACATTTTACAGTTTTAACTATACTATTATAGTAGAAATAGGATATAATAATAAATGGGTTTTTTTATCTTTTATGAGTAATAAGTAATGAGAGATGATGACACTTTTCATGAAAATAATACGCTTACAAACAAAGTGATTTTTGTTTGTAAATTAATTATAAGATATAAGATTGATTATTTTGATAATTGCGCCAATGATAAAAAACGATGAAAATTTGATTTCACTCTTTTATTTTCTTAAAAATTGTATTAAGATGTAATTTGTGTTTCAAGAAGCGTGTATTATTGCAATTTCTTGTGTCCGGATAAAATATTCTTTAGATGAAAGGTAGATTAAAGTAATGGATAGACAGAATTTCACAGATTTAATTCAAACAAAATTTAAAATGGTACGTATTGAAGCAGGTTATACGCAAGATACGATGGCCCAAACTATTGGTCTTTCAAAAAAGACTTTAGTACAAATAGAAAAAGAAAGAGTACTACCTAACTGGACAACATGTGTGTCAATTTGTGCATTATTTAGAGATTCAGATGTTTTAAATAGTACATTTGGTTGTGATCCGCTAGAAATGGTACAAACTATTTCTCGTAATCACTGTGCGTACCCTAACCATTCAACAACAAGTGATATCTACTGGAACACTGTTGATAGCCGTAATGGTTTCATCTTACAAAGTAATAAAGTAAGTGACATTTATCGAGTACTTAACCAAGAAACACAACCAATATTTGGTACTTCTAAATTAAGAGAAGCAGAAACATATTTTGGTAGAATTTCTAAAGAAGAGTTAATGCACGTATAATATTAATTCAATTTGTGATAGAAGAATCATTATTTATATAATTTGGTGACATAGGACTTTAAATTGTATATGAATGATTTAGTCACTATACACTACTTGACCTAAACAAAAGATTTAGGTCTTTTTTTATTTTCAATTGTTTTTTAAAATGAATAGGTGTATGCTTCTACACAATTAAACTATATGTATTGTACAATGTTTAAGAGTGAATTTTTAATAGTAGGATGTTATAAAGTAAAATAAAAAGGAGAAACTTTTATGCATGCATTTTTAATAATTATTTTTATGATGATAATTGGTGCATTAATAGGTGGAGTGACAAACGTTATTGCGGTAAAAATGTTGTTTCATCCATTCAAAACATATTATATTTTTAACAAACGCGTGCCATTTACACCAGGTTTAATACCAAAAAGAAGAGCAGAAATTGCTGATAAAATTGGCCAAGTTATAGAAGAACATTTACTAACTGAGAGTATGATTCAGTCTAAATTAAATGCGCCAACTTCTAGAACTGCAATCGAAGAAGTAATACAAAAACAAATTAAAAAATTAAAAGAGGATCGCATATCTTTTGATTATTTAGCGAATAAAGTCGACATAGATGTTGCACAATTAGCAAATGAGAAAATAGAATCGATTATGTCAGAAAAATTAGAAGCATTTTATTATGATCATCGAAGCACTCCTATTGAACAATTGATTCCTGAAGACATTGAAAAAAGTTTAGATAGTAAGATTGAAGCAGTACCAGAAATACTATTTGATAGAGCACGTGTTTACTTGAAATCTGAAAAAGGTGCATTAGATATCGCGTCGATGTTAGATACTTTCTTTAATGAAAAAGGGAAAATTGTCGGGCTATTACAAATGTTTATGACAAAAGAAAGCATCGCTGATCGTATCCAACATGAATTAATCAGATTGACTAATCATCCTAAAGCTAAAGCAATCGCAAATCAAATTATCGAAAACGAATATGCAACATTTAAATCTAAACAGTTAAATGAAGTGCTGAATGAACAACAATTCCAATCATTTAAAACATCAGTAACGGATTTGGCTATGGGCTATATGGATATCAATAATATGGCAACAAAACCACTAAATACTCTTATGCCAAACTTTATACAATTTTTAGAAAATAAGTTATCCAAGCAACTAACAAACGTGATTATTGAAAATGCGTCTAAACATATCTCACCAATTATGAAGAAAGTCAATTTACGTCAAATGGTTGAAGAACAGATTAATACGTTTGACTTAGCATATATTGAGAAACTCATAATAGATATAGCAAATAAAGAGTTAAAATTAATTATGTTATTAGGGTTCTTATTAGGTGGTATTATTGGTTTATTACAAGGGATAATTGCAATTTTTGTATAACATATTAAATTATGTTATTGTAATATCGATGTGGTTTTAGCACATATACAAAAAAGGAGTGAAGCATAGTGGCAGTAAATTTATACGATCATGCAAATCAATTAGAGCAAGCATTAAGAGAAAGTGATGAATATCAAGCTATTCAAAATGCTTATGCAAAAGTTAAAGAAAATCAAGAATCAAAAGATTTATTTGATGAATTCCGTGAAACACAATTAAATTTCCAACAAAAACAAATGCAAGGTGAAGAAATCGGTGAAGAAGAGCTGCAAAAAGCACAAGAACAAGCTCAAAAAATCGAAAATGATTCTAACATTTCTGAATTAATGGCGGCTGAACAAAATATGAGCCAAGTATTCCAAGAAATTAATCAAATCATTGTAAAACCTTTAGATGAAATTTACGCTGACTAATTATTGTTAGAGTAATGTATAGAGACTATAATACAAATAAATATTGTGTTGTAGTTTAAAATGGAATGAACAGAAAACTGATTATTTTATAACTACGATTTTGTTATCCATTATGATAGTTAAGACTATAAACGAAATAGCTTAATTTAAGCGCATTTTCAAACAGTCAATAACTACCAATACAAAAATGAGGCTGAGGCATATATTTATGTGTCAGCCTCATTTTTTGTGCCCTTTTTAAAGATTATGTTTTAATTAAAAAATGATGAAAATGCTATTGTCTAACTCATTTAATAATAATTAGAAGTGATATTGTCTTGATTTGAGCATCTTTTGTTTTATCGACTGTCTAATAGACAATGTGGTAAAATATACTAATACAAGGTATTTGTATGCATAAATTTTAGTATTGGTTGAAATTTGTAATATATTACTGAAACAACAAACATGCATCAGCTTAAATAAACCTTTCAATAAAGGAGAAAGATACTGTATGGTGAAATTTATTCATTGTGCTGATTTACATTTAGATAGCCCTTTTAAATCAAGAGATTATCTCAGTCAGCCTATTTTCGAAGATATCCAAAAAAGTGCTTATGAAAGTTTTAAAAAAATAGTAGATTTAGCATTAGCCGAAGAAGTCGATTTTATGATTATTTCAGGCGATTTATTTGATCAACAAAATCGCACATTACGCGCAGAAGTGTTCTTAAAGGAACAATTTGAACGTTTAGAGAGAGAACAAATTTTTGTCTATTTATGTCACGGTAACCACGATCCTTTATCATCGAGTATTGGTACTGTATGGCCAGATAATGTATCAGTTTTCTCTGAAAATGTTGAAACATACCAAACAATAACTAAAAACGGAGAAGAAATTTACCTTCATGGTTTTAGTTATCAAAATGATGCAAGTTATGAGAATAAACTTGATGCATACCCAATTAGTCAAGGTTATAAAGGTATTCATATCGGTATTTTACATGGTACATATAGTAAAACAAGTACGAATGACCGTTACACAGAATTTAGATTAGAAGATTTAAATAATAAATTGTATCATTATTGGGCGTTGGGCCATATACACGAGCGTCAACAATTGAGCGATATGCCACAAATACATTATCCAGGTAATATACAGGGACGACACTTTAAAGAGCTTGGTGAAAAAGGATGTTTACTTGTTGAGGGGGACAACTTAAAACTTGATGCTAAATTTATACCGACGCAATTTATAAGATTTGAGAAAGCGACGCTAGAAACAAAGCAAACCTCTAAACAGGGTATCTTTAATGATATACAAGCATTTAAGACTCAAGTTAGAAAAAATGGTAAAGCAATCTATCAGTTGAACGTATTAATAGATTCAGACCAGTGGATACCTGAACAAGATATTTTACAAATTCATGAAATGATTAGTGACTATGAAGCAAATGAACATAATTTTGTATTTATCGAAGACTTAACAATTAAAAATAAGTACGATGATCAAAATACATTAGTTAAAGAATTTTCTCCAGAGTTAATTGAGGACAATACCATATATAATCTAGCGATGAATGACTTATATTTAAATCCTAAAGCGTCTAAGTACTTAGAAAACTATAGTGATTTTGATAGACGAGAACTTATTGAACATGCAGAAGAACTCTTGAAGTCAGATATGAGGGGAGAATAAAATGAAAATTAAATCATTAGAGATTTACGGATATGGTAAATTTATACAAAGAAAGATTGAATTTGATGAATCATTTACTGAAATTTATGGGGAAAATGAATCTGGTAAATCAACAATCCAAGCATTTATTCATTCCATACTTTTTGGCTTCCCAACTAAGAAAGAAAATGAACCACGCCTAGAGCCTCGATTAGGAAACCAGTACGGTGGTAAATTAACTTTAATTCAAGATGATGGATCGTTAGTAGAGGTTGAACGTGTTAAAGGTAGTGCAACAGGTGACGTAAAAGTATACTTACCTAACGGAACTATTAAAGATGAAACTTGGTTGAATAAAGAACTAAACTTTATTTCTAAGCGTACATATCAAGGTATCTTTTCATTTGATGTACTTGGGCTTCAGGATATTCATAAAAAAATGGATGAAACTCAGTTACAAAATTACCTGTTACAAGCAGGGGCTTTAGGTTCAACAGAATTTACAAGTATGCGCGAAATATTAAGCGACAAAAAAGAAATGTTATATAAAAAAAACGGACGTAATCCAATTATAAATCAACAATTAGAACAGTTGAAAGAGCTTGAGGGGCAAATTCGAGAAGAAGAATCGAAATTAACTTCATATAAAAGATTAGTTGATGACAAAGATAAAGCTGAACGTAGATTGAGTAATTTAAAGCAAAACTTAACACAACTATCAAAAATGCATGAACAGAAACAAAAGGAGATTGCATTACATGAACAGACTCAAGAATGGAAAGAACTAGAAGCTCAATTAAATATTGAACCAATTGTGTTTCCAGAACAAGGTATTGATCGTTATGAATCAGCAAAAATACAAACACAAAATTTAAAACGTGACATTGGTTTACGTGAAGAGCGTTTAGCTCATCTTAAAGCAGAAAATGAAAAAGTAAATGTACCAAAACAGAGTGATTTAGATGCATTTAATCATTTACATCAACAAGAAAACGAAATTAAACAAAAAGAATATGAACTAAAAGCTGTAGAAAAAGAAATTCAAGACAAAACGCGTGAAAAATCAGGATTAAGTTCTAATATTGGTTGGCAAAGTGTTCATCATCAAGTAGACGATTCTGAAGCGATGAAAAGTCATGTAAGTAATCAAATTAAAATTAAGCAAGAACAAACTGCTTATATACAACAACTTGAACGTAATATTGAAGAAAATAAAATTGATAAAGACACAAACCATGCTGAAATAGAGTCATTAGAAGCGGATATTGTGCCAGAAGAAAATTTTGAGAAGAAAAAACAATATAATAAAAGAGTATTTGAATTACAAGAAAAAAATAATCTTTATCAAAAGATGAAAGAAGCGTTTGATACTGAACAACGTGAAAATGAGAAAAAACAAAATTTATTACGAATGAGCCTAATGATACTAGCGGTAATAGGGATTGGGTTAACGATATTCTCATTTGTATCTGCAAATATTATTTTCGGTATTGTATTTGCTATTTTATCTCTTGTATTTGTCATAGGTATATTTTTTGTAAAAACAAAAGAAATTGGACATAGTGAAACATTTTCAAAAGAGATTGATGATTTGGAACATCAAGTCAATCACTTAGAAAACAATTATGACCTTGATTTTGATTTGGACGATCAATATAGGGTGCGCGAACAATATCAATCTGCCATTAAAACAAAAGATGCAATTGATAAGAAAGCAGCTTACTTAGAAGACACATTAGAGCAAGCCAAGCAATATTACCAAACTGCGCAGAACAATATCAATGATATTAAATCAGATTTGTTCTTATCAAATAAAATCTCAGATGAATTAATTATCGACAGCATTAATACAATAAATAAAATTAAAGAACATGATGGTCATATTACTGAACTTCATAAAAAAGTACATGAATTACAACAACAATTAGATGAATTTTACGCTCATGCGCAAGAAATTACAAAAAATCAATTTTCATATTTTAATGAACTGTCATTATTCCACGATATAAGACAATGGTTAAAAGAAGAAACAAATAATTTAGATAAATGGAATAGAAACAATGAACAAATCAAATTGATTGAAAGTGAGGTTTCACAACTCCATAATAGGTTAAACGAAAATAATAATGTAATTTCGCAATTGTTTAATTTTGTTAACGTCAATGATGAAGAGGCTTATTACCAACATCATGTTCAACACCAAAATTATCATCAACAGATGGCACGTTTTAATGATTTATCAAAATACCTAGAAAATCAAAATTACAATTATGATTCTAGTTCTAGATTGAGTGAGAAAACTGCTGCGCAATTAACAAACGAAGATGAAGTGCTCGCTCGTCAAGTTGATGACTATAATGACCAATATTTAGAATTACAGTCACAAGTAAGTGATTTAAATGCTAAAATTACAGATATGGAAACAGATAAAACTTTAGCTGATTTAAGACATAGATTCCATATACTTAAAAACAAAGTAAATGACGAAGCTAAAGACTGGGCTAGCCTTAGTTATCTACAAGCTTTAGTAGAAGGGCATATTAAGCAAATTAAAGATAAACGTTTGCCACAAGTGATAAACGAAGCAACAAATATCTTTTCACATTTAACAAATGGTCATTATGTGCAAGTCACATATGCTAATGACGATTTAATGGTAAAACAAGCAAATGGACAGATGTATGAGCCTGTAGAGTTAAGTCAGTCTACGAAAGAAATTTTATATATTGCATTACGGTTGAGTTTAATCCAAACTCTGAAACCATATTATCCATTTCCAATTATTATTGATGACGCTTTTGTGCATTTTGATAAATATAGAAAAGACATTATGATGAATTATTTAAGACAAATGCCAAGTAATTATCAAATTTTGTATTTTACATGTGTGAAAGATACGAGCGTGCCTTCAAAACAAATCATTACATTAAATAAAATCGAGGAAGGCGGTAAATAATGAGAAATGTTGAAAATTTAAATCCTGGAGATTCAGTGAATCACTTTTTCTTGATTCATAAAGCTACACAAGGTGTAACTGCTCAAGGTAAAGATTATATGACACTTCACCTACAAGACAAAAGTGGAGATATTGAAGCGAAACTTTGGACTGTAAGTAAAGAAGACATGAAAGTATTAGAGCCTGAAAAGATTGTACATGTTACAGGAGATATTATAAATTATCGTGGCCGTAAACAAATGAAAATTAATAAAATAAAATTGGCTACACCAGAAGATAATATGAATACACAAGATTTTGTAGATGGCGCACCTATGACGCCTGAAGAAATTCAAGAAGAGATTTCACATTATATGTTAGAAATTGAAAATGCGACATTACAGCGTATTACACGTCATTTAATACGTAAACATCAAGAAGCATTCTTTACATTTCCAGCTGCAAGTACGCATCACCACAACTTCTCAAGTGGTTTAAGTTACCATGTATTAACAATGTTGCAAGTAGCTAAATCAATATGCGATATTTATCCATTATTGAATCGTAGTTTATTATACAGTGCCATTATTTTACATGATTTAGGTAAAGTAAGAGAATTAAGTGGTCCAGTAGCTACATCTTATACAGTTGAAGGAAACTTATTAGGACATATTTCGATTGCAAGCGATGAAGTAGCTGAAGCTGCTAGAGAATTAAACGTTGATGGTGAAGAGGTATTATTATTACGTCATATGATTTTAGCACATCATGGTAAGATGGAGTTTGGGTCACCTAAATTACCACACATGAAAGAGGCTGAAATACTGTTCTTTATTGATAATATAGATGCGAAAATGAATATGTTTGAAAAAGCATTTAAGAAAACAAATAAAGGACAATTTACGGAACGTATCTTTGGGTTAGATGGCCGACAATTTTACAACCCGACATCTTTAGATTAATAGTTAAAGCTATTTGAAAATATTAGAGTGGAATTTAAATTACATTTCTTTACAGTATATAAAAAGAGGTTAGGAATTTTCCTAACCTCTTTTTTATAATTATTATTGTCCTGTAGACATGCCAGCGCCACTTTGCTGCATCATTTGTTGTTGTTGCTGCTGCTGTTGTTGTTGTTTAATTTTCTCAGGGTCTAATATAGAGTCTTCAATTGCTTTTTTGATATCTCTATCTTTGTAATCTACTTTATATTCATCCAATAGCTCTTTATACGCATCTGTTAATAATTTAGGTTCTTTTTGAACTTTAGATTGAATTAATTGTGATTTAAGTTTGCCTTTTTCTTTATCAAAATCATCTTGTTTATCTGCTTTAATGATATGATAACCATAATCAGTTTTGACTACGTCAGAAATGTCGCCTTCTTTAAGTTTGAAAAGGGCTTTTTCAAATTTATCTTCCATTTGACCCTTGATAACATAACCTAAGCTTCCATCTTTCTTAGCTGAAGATTTATCCATAGATTCTTTTTTAGCGATTTCGCCAAATTTATCTGGATCTTTTTCAACTTGTTTTTGGATTTTTTCTGCTTTAGCTTTAGCGTCTTTATCTGATAAACCTTCTTTATCATCTTTGTTTTCTTTAACTTTAATTAAGATATGAGAGCCTTTTTTAGTATCTTCTTTAATTTCTTTATCTGAGATATCTACTTTGTCATTAAGCAATTCTTTTTGATAAGCTTGTAATTTTTTTTGTTCTTTGTAATCACTTAGAGACATTTTTTGTTGTTTTAACATGCTTTCAAATTGGTCTTTGCCACCATATTGCTTTTGCTCTTTTTCAACTTCTTTATCAATATCTTTAGTATTTACTTCATCTTTATATTTATCAGCTAGTAGTTTATTTAATAAAATAGAGAATGAACTGTTAGCAATTTGTTCATCGCCAATCTTATTCATAACATCTTCTACTTTAACGTCACCAGCTTTTGAAGAAATAATCGTATCTTCTTTTGAATCTGTTGCACTGTTACCACACGCACCCAACAATAGTGCACTTGCTGTAACAGGAACTATAACTTTTTTCAATGTTTTCATGGTTGGAAACTCCTTTTGTAAGAATAACAACGTAAATATAACATATTATTGGGTAATCACCAATTAGAAACGTAATTTCTAAGACTATAGTATTAGTTTATTTAAAAAAATAGGGCAACAAAATCAAATTATAAAAATCAGATTAAGTTGTCCCATTAGACAAAAAATAATTTAAGTTGTAAAAATGTTGTAACTCCATTTTGAATTAACGAGTTATTATAGTAACAGTAATGAAACCAAAACATGCATATTACTTTAAATACAATAAGTTAGAAAAATAATATTTATATATGGTGTTCGCGTTTTAATTTCACTTTGTTTAATATATTAATACCTGTTTGATGTTCTTCAATATAAGTGCCTTCGTTTGAAAATAAAATAATCTTTAAATATAAAAAGTCCATCACTGAATACCCCATATTTAAGGCAATAAGAAACATTAAGTAATGTCCGTATTGCGGAAATAAAGTGCTTAAATAAGCACAAATAGAAGTGATTAAAATAACAGGCGTCATTAAATCAAAGCAAAAATAATATTTGTTTATAGGTGTGTTAACGTACGTATTATAAAAAGGGATGTTTCTTTGTTTTAATAATTTATATTTTTTAAACGACTTATAGTACGGAAACAAGAATAATAAATGGATTGCTTTATGAATAGGGTATAATACTAATACAAGCAACAAGAAAACTAAAAAATATTTATCTGTTAGTTTAGTATTTGAAAAGAAGTATAAAATTTCATATGCAATGAGAAATGTAATGATAGTTGTGACTAAACTGAGGAATGCAATCCTAGGTAAACCAAAACGTGCATTAATATCTATTTGCCGTGTACAAAGATACATAGTTCGGTCATACTCCTTTATATTATAATTCGCATGCTATATACTTTCGTATTATCTATCTAAATAAAAAAAACGTCAAGATAAATTTGATGAAAGTATTTATCCTTAATTTTTAGCTTTACACCAAGCTCTAAGTCTGGATAAGTAAATATTGAATGTAAAAAAGAACTGTAGCTCACATAAATATAAGGCGAGCCACAGTTCAAAATGTTAATAACAGTCTTTAAACCGCGTAATTTTTAATTTAATTATCTTTTTCGAATGCTTTAGTAATTTCTTCTCCACGGTTTTGAAGGTTTTCTATATGAGATTGTAGTTTATCGATATTAGGATCGATATCTGATTTGAAATCACCAATCATCGTTTTAACTTCATCACCGATTGAACTACCAAATTCTGTACCTTCAGACTTTATTTGAGCAATATAGTTAGTGATGTCGTTTATACTTTGTTTAATTGTAGTGATTTCTCTATCAAACTCAGACTCAGCGCCGACTGGTTTCTTAGCATGTTCAACATATTCATTAGAATCTTTTTTATCGCGATTCATCAACGCTACACCTAGGCCAGTTGCAACTCCGGCACCTAGACCTAACAATATTTGAGCTGTTTTCATAAAAATTCTCCTCATTTCTAAATAGTATCTCAACGGTTAATAATTTTTATATACCCCATATGTTATAAGGTAAGCATTTTTAATCGAAGTGAGCAACTATCTCTTGTGCGATTTTTGCCTTTTGTTCATCGTCTATACTTTCAGCATGTGTTTCCCATTTATAACCAAACCCATCCACATCGTTTTCGTATCTTGGTAATAAATGGAAATGAAGATGGAAAACAGATTGATCGGCAAATTCGCCATTATTTTGTATAATATTTAATCCATCAGGGTTAAAAGCTGATTTTATAGCATTTGCTACCTTTGGTAAAGCAACTCCGATATGTGTCATAGTCTCACTATCAGTTTCAAAAATATTTGCAGATGCTTTTTTTGGTATTAATAATGTATGACCTTTTGTAACTTGTGAAATGTCTAAGAATGCGTATACGTATTCATCTTCATATACTTTATAACTTGGAATTTCACCATCAATAATTTTACTGAAGACTGTTTCTGACATAAAAGCTTCACTCCTTGTAAGATTGTTACTGCCTATTATAGCATTACTATATTATTCACGTCAGTTTTCGCAATAAATTTATACCTAAAGCTTTATTTTTGATACAATATAATTTGTGGAGGTGCCATATGACAGTAAAAGTAGAACATTTAACAGGCGGATATGGTAAACGACCTGTAATTAAGAATATAAATTTTGAACTCAATCAAGGAGAAATTGTTGGTCTTATTGGGTTAAACGGTGCAGGAAAGAGTACAACAATTAAACATATGCTAGGATTACTTACACCAATGGAAGGTAGTCTAACTATTTCAGATATTAACATCAACAAAGATGTAGAAACTTATAGAAGGAAACTATCATATATTCCTGAATCTCCAGTTATATATGAAGAATTAACGTTACAAGAACATATTTATATGACGGCTATGGCTTACAATATTAGTAGAGAAAAGGCAATGGAAAGAGCACGTCCATTATTAAAAACATTTAGGTTAGAAGATGAGTTAAATATATTCCCGAGTCATTTTTCTAAAGGTATGAAACAAAAAGTAATGATTATCTGTGCTTTTATAGTAGAACCAGAGTTATACATTATTGATGAACCATTTTTAGGTTTAGACCCTTTGGGAATTCAATCGATGTTAGATTTAATGGTTGAGAAAAAGAATGAAAATCGCACGGTTTTAATGAGTACGCACATTTTAGCAACTGCAGAGAGATATTGTGATCGATTTTTAATCATGGATGAAGGAGAAATCGTTGCTTTCGGTAATTTGGAAGAACTTCGGAAACAGACCGGCTTAGAAGGTAAAACACTAGATGAGATATACATCCATGTGACACAAGGTGGCAATAATTCATGACACAGGATGCTAAACAATTATTTTTTACTAGAAAAAAGGAAATCAGTAAAGAAAAGCAATATTACAATAAATTCATCTTCAACGGTCATTTTTCAGTATTCCTTGTAATTTTGTTAGGAGCATTTATATTAGGATATGGGGATTGGTTGAAGTCTATACCGCAACATATTAATTACGCCTTGATAGCAAGTGTTATTGTGGCAATTACTTCAATGTTTCCACTAAGAACTTTACTGAAAGATGCAGACCGATTGTTTTTATTACCATTTGAAAAGAATATGGAATTATACATGTCACAATCATTAGTCTATAGTTATTTTTCGCGTATAGGACTTCAGATTTTAATTTTAATCGTGTTATTTCCGTTGTTTTTCGTAATAAATAACCAATCATTTGAATTTTATATACTTTTTGCTGTATTAATGCTAGTTATGCCTTACTTAGGGTTATTAGTGAAATGGCAATGGTATAAGTATAAGTTAGAAAGTTGGTCGCTCCATCTTGTATTGTTTATCGTTTATACTTCGGGATACTATGTTGCGCTAGAAGCAAAACATTTTTCTAGTTTAACTTCAATTTTAGTATTAATCGGCTTAATCATTTTACTTAAATACCAAAATAAAAATCAATTATTCCCATGGGAAAGAATGATTAAGTCAGAACAACAACATCATATGAATTATTATAAATTTGTAAATATGTTTACCGATGTTAAGCACTTAAAGGAAACGGCAGTACGTAGGAGTTATCTTGACCCATTATTAATTACGCCAAAAAATAAGAAGTTTAATGAAAACTATATGTATCTCTACTTATTTATTAGAAGTTTTGCAAGAGGTAAGGATGCATTTAACATCATATTAAGATTAGTTGTATTAGCGATGATTTTAATGTTTTGGTTACATCAACCATTAGTTACGCTAATCATAGGTGGTCTTTTTATGTATATCATTTTATTACAAATGGCTCAGTTTTATACACAGCAAGCTTATGGCTTGTGGCCGCAAGTTTGGCCAAGTTCAGATACTAAAGTAATAAAAGGCTATGAACAATTTTTATATAGGCTTATGTTTATTGTAGGCGTATTGTTTGTGGTTGTTTATGCAATTACATTTCCAGTGTACAGCTATTATGGTTTATTATTCTTTTTGGTAGGATGGCTAACAATTAGAAATGTTATCAAAAAACTCAAATACCAAGAATCGTTATTAAGAGATTAAAAAAGTGGTCGTTACTCAATGAATCATTAAATGAAATGAGCAACGACCACTTTATTTTGATATAATCTTTACGAAAAAATTAATTATCGTCGATTGGGAACAGATATCTTTCGAAATAACTTGAATGTTGACCACTTGAACCAAAGAATTGACTAAGCGCAAGTTTATCAAAATTATCTTTGAAAACAGATGAAGCTTTAAAGTCTTCATAATCCGTTCTACTTTCAAAGCCAAAGTAAATCTTGTAAGTTAATCCATGCTCAGGTTTTAAGAAACGGTAGCTTCTATACCCTGCAAATTGTCTGAAATCAGTAGTTAAATTCTCTAATCTTTTTTCTAGTTGATAAGCATGATCTTCTGATGTTGGTATAAAGATTACAGAATAAAAGTGGTTTTCGTTTAATTCTCCCTCAGACTCAAGGATATTATAAATTAAAGGTTGTTTTAATACTGATTTTTCAGCTGTTTCTTCTAGAATCACTGAAGAATCAGATGCAGAAAATTGTAATAATTTATGGTCGGGATTGTTTAATCTAATTTGATTTAAATAACCAAACGTCCCATAAGATGCAAAAATTTTCATAAAGATTTTCCCCCTTGCTTTGTTTATGAAAGTATAGTTAACTACTATACCTTACTATAGATATATCTAAGTTTTCAAATAGATATAAAATAAGCTTTGATAACATTATAATTGATTTCTATTATAAAACAATAGTCAAATGATTAAATCGTGAAAAGCGAACAGTTTGTCTTTTTTATGACATTTAAGCACAATGAAATACGAACAATAATACAGTATGGTATTATAGATAAGAATGATTACAATGTAGGAGGATTACAAGGTGCATAATAAAAATAATACAATCCTAAATATGATTAATGGCGAAGCTGTGTCGCACACGCCAGTATGGTTTATGCGACAAGCGGGAAGGTCACAACCTGAATATAGAAAGTTAAAAGAAAAGTATTCATTATTTGAAATTACGCACCAACCAGAATTGTGTGCATATGTAACACACTTACCTGTAGATAATTATAATACAGATGCAGCAGTGCTTTATAAAGATATTATGACACCATTACAACCTATTGGTGTAGATGTTGAAATACAATCGGGTATTGGGCCAGTTATTCATAATCCGATTAAAAATATTCAAGATGTTGAAAAACTAGGTGCTATAGATCCCAAAAGAGATGTACCATATGTTTTAGACACAATAAAATTATTAACTGAAGAAAAATTAAACGTTCCTTTAATAGGTTTTACTGGTGCGCCATTTACTTTAGCAAGTTATATGATTGAAGGAGGCCCTTCAAAAAATTATAATTTTACAAAGGCGATGATGTATAGTGATGAAGCTACATGGTTTGCATTAATGGACCATCTCGTTGACATGTCTATCACTTATACTGCTGCTCAAGTAGAAGCGGGAGCCCAAATCATACAAGTATTTGACTCGTGGGTTGGCGCGTTAAACATTCAAGATTATCGTTATTATATAAAACCAGCTATGAATAAGTTGATAAGTGGTATAAAAGCAAAATATAATGTGCCAGTTATTTTGTTTGGAGTTGGTGCGAGCCATTTAGCTGATGAATGGAATTCTTTACCAATCGATGTTCTAGGTTTAGATTGGCGTTTATCAATTAAAGAGGCAAATGCAATGAATATTAACAAAACGTTACAAGGTAATTTAGACCCATCTCTATTATTAGCACCTTGGGATGCTATAGAAGAAAGATTAAAAGTGATTCTAGATCAAGGTATGACACACGGGAAGCATATTTTCAATTTAGGTCACGGCGTTTTTCCACAAGTTAAACCTGAAACCTTAAAACGAGTTACTACGTTTGTACATGAATATACACAAAGATAGTACGACATAAACTTTGGCTATCAAGACTTACAAATTCTTATGTCATATACATCTAAAATTTTTTATACAAAGGATGATTTTAAAATGACAAAAACGATAGGCTTATTAGTAATGGCTTACGGTACACCATATAAAGAGAGTGATATAGAACCTTATTACACTGATATTAGACATGGTAAACAACCGTCTGATGCAGAATTACAAGATTTAAAAGATAGATACCAATTTATAGGAGGACTGTCTCCTTTAGCAGGCACAACAAATAGACAAGCTGAAGCTCTACGTGACGCACTCAATGAAGCATATGACGAGGTGCAATTTAAACTTTATATAGGCTTGAAACACATCTCACCATTTATAGAAGATGCTGTACAATCAATGCATGAAGATGGCATAGATGAAGCAGTTACGGTTGTATTAGCGCCACATTATTCAAGTTTTTCAGTGGGATCATATAATACACGTGCCCAACAAGAAGCAGATAAATACGGTATACAATTTAAACATGTAGCACATTATTATCAACAGCCTAAATTTATACAATACTGGACTGAAAAAATTAATGAAACACTAACAAAAATCCCTCGTGAAGAGCACGATGAAACTGTGTTAGTAGTTTCGGCTCATAGCTTACCTAAAGGATTGATTGAGAAAAATAATGATCCTTATCCGAATGAATTGCATCATACTGCACAATTATTAGAGGAACAATCTGATATTATTCATGTGGCAGAGGGATGGCAATCTGAAGGTAATACAGGTACGCCATGGTTAGGACCAGATGTCCAAGATTTAACTAAATCTTTATATGAAACTTATGGATACAAGCATTTCATATATACACCAGTAGGGTTTGTTTGTGAACATTTGGAAGTATTATTTGATAACGATTATGAATGTAAAGTGGTTTGTGATGAACTAGGTGTAAATTATTACCGACCTAAAATGCCTAATACAGACCCATTGTTTATCGGTGCAATCGTTGATGAAGTTAAAAATGTTTATTAAAGGAAGCGTGAATTAATTTGGGTAAAAGTATCGCAATAATTGGTGCTGGTATTACAGGATTATCTAGTGCTTATTTTATAAAAAAACTACGCCCTGACGTAGATGTAACTATTTTTGAATCATCTAATAGAACTGGTGGGAAAATTCAAACTTATAGAAAAGATGGCTATACTATTGAATTAGGTCCAGAATCTTATTTAGGACGTAAACAAATTATGACTGATATTGCTCAAGATATTGGTTTAGAAAATGATTTGATTACCAATCAAACTGGACAGTCTTATATATATGCAAAGAATAAATTATTCCCAATCCCTGGTGGGTCTATATTAGGCGTACCAACTGATATAAAACCATTTTTAAAGACAAAGTTAATCTCTCCCCAAGGGAAACTACGTGCTGGATTAGATTTATTTAAAAAGCCTACAGAAATGAACGAAGATATTTCAGTTGGCGCATTTTTCCGAGAACGTTTGGGCGATGAGATATTAGAAAATCTAATAGAGCCCTTAATGGGTGGCATTTATGGTACAAATATTGATGATTTAAGTTTAATGAGTACTTTTCCAGAGTTTAAGCATAGAGAAGAACAATTTGGTAGTTTGATTAAAGGTATGAGACATGAAAAATTACAACGCCAAAAACAACGTCAATTATACCCAGGTGCGCCTAAAGGTCAATTTAAACAATTTAAACACGGGCTTAGTTCATTTATAGAATATTTGACTAAATATATTGTCAACAAAGGTGTTGAAATAAAATACCAAACGCCAATTAAAGATATTATTACTTCACAAACCAATTATGAAATTATCAGTGGAGATAACAAAGACACATTCGATAGTGTGCTAGTGACTACGCCACATCAAACATTTATGCAATGGTTTGGTAATGACCCTGCATTTGATTATTTTAACTCTATGGACTGTACCACAGTAGCAACAGTGGTATTGGCCTTTGACGAAAAAAATATTGAAAACACGTATGATGGTACGGGGTTTGTAATCGCGCGGACAAGTGAAACTGATATAACAGCTTGTACATGGACGAGTAAAAAATGGCCATTTACGACTCCAGAAGGAAAAGTGCTTATACGTGCTTATGTAGGTAAACCAGATGACACAGTTGTAGATGAACATACAGATGAAGAATTAGTTAATATTGTTAAAAAAGATTTAAGCCAGATGATGACATTTAAAGGCGCTCCAGACTTTAGTATTGTAAATAGACTACCTAAAAGTATGCCACAGTATCATGTTGGTCATATCAATAAAATTAGATCAATACAAACACATATTAAACAAAATTACCCAAAACTACGTATTACAGGTGCCTCATTCGAAGCGGTAGGTTTACCTGATTGTATTCAACAAGGTAAAAATGCTGTAGAAGAGTTATTAGCAGAATTATAATAATTAAATAAAAGCAATTAACCGTATCTTCTACTTATCGAATAGTTATATAGATGATACGGTTTTTTTATTATGGATATTGAATTGTTTATAATTCATATGAATCTATGAGATAATGAAACAGTTGCAAAATTAGCATATTAGATAGCTAATGTGATTCACATAAAGTGGGGGGGATATTTATGACTGATATCGTAATAGTACATTCAAAATATGGAGACGCATCGAATCATTGGTATGATTGGCTAGCAAATAACCTTACATTAGAAGGCTATAATGTAAAATTATTTAATTTACCATATGAAAAAGATAGCAAAATCGAAAAATGGGTAAGTGAAATGAAACAACAAATCCAAATTAATAAATATGAAACTTATTTTGTTACGCATGGCTTTGGTACTTTAGCATCATTAAAATATATTGAAGAAATGCATGTAAATTACATAGAAGGTTTGTTTAGTATTTCAGGATTTATGGAAGATGCTCAAGTATCAAATGAATTAGCTCTTACAGAAAAATTTCAAATTGATTATAAGCAAGTTAAAAGAAAAGTGGAAGCATTTTATGGCTTATGTGCTAAGGATGATAAACATGTATCATATGAAGAAACTAAAAGACTAATGGATAAATTAGGAGGCAAATGTAAAGTGACTGAATATGGAGGGCATTTTATGGAAGATGATGGATTTACAACATTTACAAGATTGCAAAGTAAAATGCTGGGTATTATGAGTCAATAAATAATAATCTTAATTAAAGTTATTTAAACGGCAAATCTTTAACTATTGAATTTTTATGATGCTTTTTTATTGGAACAATGTCTTAAAACTATAAATAAATTTCCGGAGAGGCTAATTATTTATATAAAAAAGGAACTAAAATTAAAATAATATTATTATTAACCATTTTTACACAAATTAGTTTTTAAAATCCATTGACTAAATCTCGAAATCTTTATATACTGAGTTAGTCTTATTTGATAGGTGATGTGCAAACAGCCAACATTATACTTAGTTTTAATTTTGATTAAGCTAATGTAAATTAATTTTAAAAAAACGTTGACATTAACTTAACATTTATGGTATATTTAATTGGTAGTCGTCATTAATAATATTAACGCGGGATGGAGCAGTTCGGTAGCTCGTCGGGCTCATAACCCGAAGGTCGGTGGTTCAAATCCGCCTCCCGCAATTTTTAAAGGTCCCGTAGTGTAGCGGTTAACACGCCTGCCTGTCACGCAGGAGATCGTGGGTTCGAATCCCATCGGGACCGCCATTTTTCATTATGGTTCAGTAGCTCAGTTGGTAGAGCAATGGATTGAAGCTCCATGTGTCGGCAGTTCGACTCTGTCCTGAACCATTCTTTTGATTTTTACTTTGGCGGTTGTGGCGAAGTGGTTAACGCATCGGATTGTGGTTCCGACACTCGTGGGTTCGATTCCCATCATCCGCCCCATAATCGTTAAAATGCGGGTGTAGTTTAATGGCAAAACCTCAGCCTTCCAAGCTGATGTTGTGGGTTCGATTCCCATCACCCGCTCCATTATAATTATTCCACAGTAGCTCAGTGGTAGAGCTATCGGCTGTTAACCGATCGGTCGTAGGTTCGAGTCCTACCTGTGGAGCCATGGCCCCGTGGTCAAGCGGTTAAGACACCGCCCTTTCACGGCGGTAACACGGGTTCGAGTCCCGTCGGGGTCATACAAACAGAAGTGAAATATCGCTTCTGTTTTTTTATATGGAGAGTTGTCCGAGTTGGCCGAAGGAGCACGCCTGGAAAGTGTGTAGGCGCCACAAGCGTCTCGAGGGTTCGAATCCCTCACTCTCCGTTAATTACATAATTTGAGCTTTCTTGAGACACCGAAATCCTTGATATAATAGGGTTTCGGTGTTTTTGTTTTTATGACATATTGTAAGTTTTGTTATCTTCTTATCAAATCAACTTTTCTCTTTATCTACTACTCCTTGTATGTTCTAACTTATTTTCAAATTTTTTTCGTAATCTATGATTGTTCTGCTTGTTTGTCTGAAATAACGTGACATTAACTATATTATATTGTAAAAAGTAGTGTTAAATTGATTAATAAGAACAAATGTTCTATTATATTCTTGAGGTGATTATATGGAACCCAATTTAGATTGGAGTAAAACTTTTCAAGAGTTTCAAGATATATTAAATTCAGGAATCAATCCAGAATGGCTATACAGCACTAAAGCAAACATGGTTTTGAATCCAGCTTATACAGGAGAAGGTAAGCAATTTTTCTTTACAAAAGATATTGTTAAAGCTAGTAAAACTATTCCATTCTTTTAAATTAATACTATGAAAATAACAACCTCAGATACACCAGGTGAATACGAATGCGAAATTGATCTCTGTATGATACCTGGAGAAAGACTTATATTATTAGTACCAGAAGCTTTATAGTTAATAGACAATTATTTGTAAAAATACTATTAATATATTAGTCATAAATATCACTGTAGTATTGTACGATATTTTAAAATACCGATTTGTTAGTTATTATATTTCTTTGGTTATTTTATTAGTTCAAAATATTTTAATATTTATAATATAGGGTATTTATAATAAAGAATATCAATGAGGTGTTATTATTGTCTTTAAATATAAATATAAATAGTTACTTAAAATTATTAGAAAATGAAATTTTAACAGAACAAAGATATTATCAAGAGAAGAATTATATATCAAAGTTTTTTTACAAGTTGTTTAAGCATCCAAGAGATAAAAATAAAGAATTATTATATTTAGATTCAATTGATGATGAGTCGTTTTATCAATTATTTAGTGCATATACTATAGGTAGTGAACTACTAACAATACCCGATTGTTTAAATGAAGATATAATGAGTTACGGTAGTATAGAGGATTTATTCAAAGATAGAGTTAAAATTTTGAAAGATAGATTGCCATTAAAACATGAAGCTGCAATCCATTTTAAAGAAAAAGATTGTAATTTTGTTAAGGAGAGTTTACTTGCTTTTCAAGAAAAGTTTTCTAATCAAAATATATTTTAGAAAGAAGTAATATAATTAAAAAAGATGATCGGTGAAATAACTATCCACTTTTTAAGATTATGGGGATAAAGAATAGTGATAAACTTAATTTAGATAAAATAATTTTACTTATAAATAACTTAAAAATAAAGAACCCTCAACTAAATAAATAAGTGAGGGATGTTATATACCGACAAAAAAAATATACATTTAAAAAATCTTAATTTACGGAATTATAAATTAAGTATAAGGAGTTAAAATATGAAACTAACAAAAATAGAACTTCAAGAAAAAGATTACCCAAAAGCATTAGAAATATGGGAAAAATCTGTAATTGCAACTCACGATTTTTTAAAAGAAAAGGATAGATTGGAAATAAAAGCTGAAATTCCTACATATTTTAAATTTGTCGAAGCTGATTTGTGGTTTAATGCCTACGAAGCAATTGGTTTCTCAGGTACAAACGAAAAAAATTTAGAAATGCTTTTTATAGATCCAAAATATTTTCAGATAGGATATGGTACTGAAATACTACAGTATTTAATTCAAGAAAACAAAGTTCAATATGTTGATGTAAATAAAGATAACTATAATGCTGTGAATTTTTATATCAAAAATGGATTTAAAAAGTATAAAGAATCTCAAAAGGATCAACAAGGAAGAGATTATCCAATATTACATCTCAAACTGTAAAGATTACTTAATGATATGGTTTTAAACAAATCATTTATATAGTTAGATGAGTTTATTTTGTGAAAGAAATTTACAGAAAGTAGCTTTGTTAGCTGTAGCTCCAGCATAAGAAGTTATTTCAGTAGCCCAACCCCCAAATCTTGAATCGTAAACATTATGTGCTGCTGTAAGTATAGTATCAGGAGCCATCACAGTACCTGTACCAATATAAGTTATATTGGTAAATATCATGTTTAAGAGTACTATAGTTTTATAAGGATAAGATGTATAATTTTTCACTAACATATGGTTATCTTTGGCTAAAATTCTTTCTATTTCACTTCCAGTGGCTTCTTCTATAGGTCTAAGGTTCTCTTGTGGTATCTCATAATCAACAGGTGTAGCATCTTTTATAGGTTTTGTGGGTTCAGTTATATAAGTATGGTTATTGTTTATTGATGATGCACTAACATTTTCTTCTTTTAAAACATAAGAGATAAGCAATAAAATCAATATTACTAAAAGAAAGCGCTTCATTAATTTAAAATCCTCCTTAAAACGATATTATAAAAATGATTTTCCTAAATTAATTAATCGCTGTATGTCACGTAGATTAGTTTGTCATTGGTAAAATCGAATACTACTTTCAAATTATTAAATTCTACTTTCGTATCTAAATTTTCAATTCTTGCAATTTGATAACCGTTCATAATTAACCAAGGCATATCATATTTTTGAATTTTCAAGGTTATATTTTCGTAATTTGCATATATCCATTCAATTCTTTTCTTGTTATCTTTTATATCAATGGCATTTAATTCAAGCTCTTTTGTATCATTATAGTTGAAATCATGCACTTTAGTTATTCTCCTTTAATGAATTTATCTGCTGTCATAACAGCTAACAGGTTATTTTGTCTTATGGCTTCTAATTTCATATTGAAAATTTGTGTTACGTACTGATCAGCACTTCTAGGCACTCTATTAAGTGTTTTTGAAAAATACTTCAACCATTCAATTTTATCTTCATATTTCATTTTACTAATTGCAAAGTTTTTCTTTTGCCCGTGCCTAAATAACCGCGTGGTAAATTTTCCAGCAAATTGGTCCCGTGTTTTCTGATCTTTGTAAATAGGGCTTTTGTAAATGACTTTATAAATTTCGTTAATTGTTGCAAAGTATTGTTTCCCTGTACTTTTGTGATGTGATAAATGTATACCATTATCAAAATTATTAACTACGACATAGTATTCGTAATCTGTTTTTATAGCATAATTTCTCGAGTTCATTAGAAATTCTATAGTGAATAATTGATCTTCAGCAGTTTGTGAAAATGTTTTAAATCTTAATTTATTTTTATCTATAATTGCTTTTTTAAACATTTTGAGTACGGATAAAGCATAGAACATACTGTTGTCGATAATATTAGCTTTTGGAACATTTCCATTTTCAAATATAGCTTTAGGCACGCTTCTACCTTTACCTTTAACGCCGTATTTTCCAATAATCAAATCACTTTTATGTTTAATTCCATAATTATATAAGTCTTCTAAGGTACGTGGGTGTAATAAATCGTCAGAATCTAAAAAGAAAATATACTCACCACTACTCATTTCAATACCTTTATTTCTAGGTTTGCTAGCACTGCCACTGTTGAATTTTAATCGTTTGAATTTAATTAACTTACTGTACTTTTTTGCATAAGATTTAATAATTTTTAATGTATTTGAGTTATTTGAATGATCGTCTACAATTATTAACTCATAATTGGCTTTCTCCATTGTTTGATTAATAACAGAATCAATTGTACGAAAAAGAGAACAATCGTTGTTGTATGTTGGCATAACTATGCTGACTTTTTTAATTTTTAAACGCCTCCTTTTTTACAAAGTTAGCAAAGAAGGCATTATTAGTATATGTAGTTAGTTATTTTTTAAAATAAGTACAAGCAAAACTAATAAAAAAATAAGTTAGATTAATGAAAGTTATATGCGGTAATGAAATATTAAATAGTAATATGATTTATTTTAATTATTAAATAATGTTAGTGGGTTAATAATATAAGGGGGGATGTATATTAAAGGAGATATTATACGATTAGTATAATATAAATTAAAATAGAAATTGACTATTTGGTAACATATTTAGGAGTTAATAATTGGTATAGAGTCGGTGACTAAAGTGGTTCTTATGTAAGAGCCCTAATCAACTTAAGTAATTATTAAGCCCATTTCTAAAAGGACCACTTCTTTAAAGAAGTGGTTCTTGATTTATTAAGTTAGTAAAAGTGATACCCTTTCTATCTAGTCATCTTAGTCAAATAAGAGCGATAAATTCCTTTTAGATGGATTAGATTTTTTTGGAGCTATATACTTGAGCGCAGTTCAAGTGATTTTTATTATAAAAAACACTAGTTTCTATATTTTTTAGTTATCGGAATTCAACCATTTAGTTTAAGCATTTTATTTTCAGTCATGTTTTCTTTGATGAAATAGGGGATGTATTTTAAGAGGAATTGACTTTGACGCGCTGACAATAATTAAATGTTTACCTAGATATATGTTTAATTATCTTGTTCGTTATTTAATACTTTGCCATTCTTAGCATCAATAGTTACTTCGTGTTTTTCTTTATCTTTTTTAAGGTCTAAATCGTAAACGAGTTTCCCATCGTCTTTTGATAGTGACCACTCTTTGATGTCTCCGTCAAATTCTTTTTGACCTTTTTTAATGGCTTCTTTATAATCGATGGCGTTATTATAATTAAATGTTTCGTTTTTATTAAGTGAATCTTCGTTTTCTTGTTCTTTGTTCAAGATTTTTTTATTTTTATCAGAGATAATAACTTCTGACTCTTTATAATCACCTTGTTGTTCAATTTTATATGCCCATTCGCCGTTGCTTTTTTCATATGAGATGCCTTTTAAATGTTGGTTATTATATGTTTGTTGAGCTTTTTTAATAGCGTCTTCAGGGCTTGTTTTAATTTTGTTGATAGCGATGACTTGGTTGTCAGATTTTGTATCTTTTTTATTTTCAGATTTTGTATCACTGTCAGATGAACCATTTCCACAACTAGCTAATAATAGACTAGAAAATACTATTACTGATAAACTTTTTAACTTCATCTGCTTCACTCCTTTATCATTTTTACAATAAATACTTACCCAATCTTTGATATAGACAAAACATTAAATGTGAAAATTTAATTTTAACCAGTTAAATCAGTTGATTTAACTGAATTTCAAAATAAAAGTAACATTTCCACTATAAGGTGATAAAAATAGTTAAGAAATAGGAAAAATAGTAAAAATAACACGTGTTGTGCAAGAACCCTGTTAAATAAATATAAACACGTTATAATAAGTATAATTGAGATGGAGGAATGACAGATTGGATTTTTGGTTAAAAACACAAGCTGAACAAAATAGTAAAGGAATATTTATCGATGATGGCGCGAATCAAATTACTTTTGGGAAGATGTATGATTGCGCTAAAAGACTCGCCTATAGTCTAAAACAATTAGAATTAAGCAGAATAGGTTTATATGTTAACAATACAATAGAATCCATAGTATTAATTAATGCTGCATGGGTAGCAGGAATAGAAGTAGCCATGGTTAATACGAGGTTAACTAAGGAAGAAATGATTGCTCAAATGAAATCTATAAATGTAAGTACCATCATAGCGATGGAACAACTTCATTTAAGAGATATTAAAGTGATAGATTTTCAAACATTGCAGACTCAGGAAGGGCACGAATTCGAAGCGCCGTTTTCAATCGCTCGAATCGCATCTATTATGTTTACTTCTGGTACTACAGGTCCACAAAAAGCAGTACCACAAACTTTTGATAATCATTATGCGAGTGCATTAGGTTGTAAAGAAAGCCTTGGATTTAATCAATCTACGAAATGGTTATCGGTATTGCCGATTTATCATATTTCTGGTTTAAGTGTTGTGTTACGTGCGTTAATTGAAGGTTTTACACTACGGCTTGAATCGAAATTTGATGCTGATAAAATGTTAAAGATAATTAAAGAAGAGAATCCTACACATATTTCGTTAGTACCGCAGACTTTAAAATGGTTAATGGACAAAGGATGGCAACAGCCATTTGCAATTCAAAAAATATTACTTGGCGGAGCTAAGCTAACTACGTCGTTAATAAATAAAGCATTAGATTATAATTTACCGATATACAATTCTTTTGGTATGACTGAGACATGTTCACAATTTTTAACAGCTACACCAAAAATGTTGAAACTCCGACCAGATACTGTCGGGAAACCTAGCGATAATGTTGAAGTGAAAATTTCACAACCTAATGTTTATGGCCATGGGGAATTACTGATTAAAGGTGACAATGTTATGAATGGTTATCTTTTCCCGACAAATAAACAAGATACCTTTGAGGATGGTTATTTTAAAACAGGTGATATAGCAGAAATCGATGAAGAAGGTTATGTCATGGTGTTTGATCGTAGAAAGGATTTAATTATAAGCGGTGGGGAAAACATATACCCTTATCAAATAGAAACGGTTGCCAAAAAGCATAAGTCTATCGAAGATGCAATGTGTGTCGGTATTGAGGATGATACATGGGGTGAAGTACCTTATTTATATTATGTTGCATCAGAAACTTTAACAAATAAACATTTAATAACGTTCTTTCAAAACCATCTAGCAAAGTATAAAGTGCCAAAGCAATTTAAGCGTGTTACTTCTTTACCGTATACATCAACAGGCAAATTGCAGAGGAATCATTTATAAAAGTAATAAGGAGTCTATATGAAAATAGTTGATATGCATCTATATCTTTATGATGAACGGTTTAATACACCAATTATTACACCTAAAATAAAACTGGAGAAACGTAAAGCATTGTTTGTAGCTTTAGTTACGGATAATAATGTATATTACTATGGAGAGTGTAACGCATTTGAAACCGATTGGTATACAAATGAAACGATTGATGAAGCTCAAATTCAAGTTAAAGAGTGGTTTGAAAGTATTCAAGACATAGCGTTTTATACTTTTGATGATATAATAAGTAGTTTAAACCATTTATCTAAATACCCGGCAACTAGAAGTATGATTGTAATGGCTTGCTACCAAATGTTTTTTAAATTAACAGATTTTAGCGTAGCATATGGTGCAACGGTTAGTGGCTTAGCAGAAGAAAATATCTTGCAATTATCTCAAACGCGACCTCAACGCGTTAAAATAAAATGGTCTGATTCAATTTTAGATGATATTAAAACAGTTGAAAAATTATCATTCAAACCAGATATTGTTGTAGATGCAAATGAATCTATAACCGAGGCGGAGATAACCAAGCTAACAACAATTGGAAATAACCGATTATTGTATATAGAGGAGCCATTTAAATCTTTAGAGATGCTAAAACAGTTTTATATCTATGAATTACCACCAGTTGCCATAGATGAAAAGGCAGACACTGTAAATAACATTCTAGAGGCTATAGATGCTTACGCTATAGCTGTTGTTGTATTGAAGCCATTTAGATTAGGAGGCATTGATAAGGTGCTGGATATCATTAAAGCTCTTAGTGATAAAAATGTAAAAATAGTCATAGGTGGCATGTATGAGTATGGCTTGAGTAGGTATTTTACTGCGATGCTAGCCCAACTTTGTGATTATCCAAGTGATATTACACCAGAAGGCTATTATTTTGAAAAAGATATAGTCGACCGCGCAGGTATATTAAAAGGAGGCTCAATTTATTTTGAGCCTCCAAAGGTTAAGAGTACAAGATTAACACGAATTTATTAATCTTTTTTGTTATCTTTTTTCTTTAAAGGCACTGGATCAAAACCGCCTTTATGAAGCGGATGACATTTTGAAATTCTTTTAATACCTAACCAAGTACCTTTGAATGCACCATATACTTGAATTGCCTCTCTTGTATATTCCGAACAAGTAGGGTAAAAACGGCAAGTTGCAGGCGTTAATGGTGATATGAATCGTTGATATATACGGATTAGTCCAAGAAATATAGTTTTCATAAATTTTGCCTCCAACAAATAGCTTAGCTTTAGCATAGTTAGTTTAACATAATAATGGGAAGAGTGATGTATATGAAGTTTAAAGACAAAGATAACGACAACGTATATTTATCATATAAAGATAAAGAAGATATTGCTGATGGAAATCATGTACTTATTATTCCGAAATATAAAAATCAGTTGCTATTTACAAACCATAAATTACGGGGCATCGAATTCCCAGGCGGTAAAAAAGAGAATGGAGAAACAAGTGAAGCAGCTGTTGCGCGTGAGTTGTTTGAAGAAACAGGGGCGACGATAGCGCAATGCGAGTATATTGCACAATATCAAGTACAACGTGTAAACGGCGTTAGCTTCACCAAAGATGTATTTATGGTAAATGTATCAGAGATAAGTCGACAAGACGATTATTTAGAAACAAATGGACCGTTATTTTATAAGAATATAGCTGATGTTCCAGAAAGTAAAAAAAGTTATTTGTTGAAGGATGATGCAATTTTACACTGTTTAGAGAGAGTGATATCACTTGGATTTTATAAATAGAAAACGTATGCCAATAGAATCTATACATCATATATTTGAAGAAGTCACATATTGTGTCGATAACTTAAAAGTTCGAGGCTTAGTAATGACGCCAAAAAAAGATGTAAAAAGAATTGTGATTTATTTACGTGGTGGTAAAGGTCAAGTAGGCAAAGTAAGAGCAGCCAGAATGATGCAATTTGCAAATACAAGCACTTTAGTCTTTGGTCCGTATTATAGAGGAAATAATGGTAGTGAGGGTAAAGATGAATTTTATGGGGCAGATTTAAATGATGTCACGGTCGCTATACGCATACTGCATCAAAAATACCCTATTGCTGACATTCATATGGTTGGGTTTTCGAGAGGTGGACTTCAAGGTTTGCTCACATTTCAAGATTTACCAATCTCAAGTTATATTATTTGGGGTGGTGTGTCTGATATATACTTAATGTATGAAGAACGTGTTGACTTAAGGGGCATGTTGAAACGCATGATTGGCCATCCTAAAAAGCAGGCTGATGCCTATCAACAGCGAGATGCATTAGCTCAGATTACTAAGTCAAGTCCACCTATATTTATTGTTCACGGTGGAGAAGATAAGCAAGTAGGCATTCATCATGCCTATTATTTAGCGCAGCAATTAGAGGAAAAGGGAACGACTTTCCGTACGTTTTATCAAATGTCAGAAGGTCATATACCGAGACCTTTTGCTTTAAAAGAAACACTTTATGAAATCAAGAAGTGGATGACAGATGTGGAAAAAAATAAAATATAATAGAATAAATAAAAATAGAGGAGCGGGCATTACGCCCGCTCCTCTATTTTATATATGATATTTGTGATATTAAATATTATTTGAACCCGCCGTGTGTTGCTAAATCATCTACTTCTACTCCAAATTTTTCGAAGTTATGTTTGAAACGATTGATTAAATCTTGAGCTTGTTCTCTATATGCTTCTGGCTTACTCCAAGCATTAATAGGGTTCAATAGAGTTTGAGGAACATCCTCAACTTCTACTGGGATATCTAAACCGAACATATCGTCTTTAATATATTCAGCCTCTCTTAATTCTCCAGTAATTGCTTGATTTACCATTTGTCTCGTGTAATTTAGACTAATACGACGCCCTACGCCATATTTACCACCAGTCCAGCCAGTGTTTACAAGATAAACATCAACATCATGTTGATCAATTAAGTTGCCTAATAAATCAGCATAAACTTTAGCGTTTAGAGGTAAGAATGGTGAACCAAAGCATGTAGAGAATGAAGGTTCTGGCTCAGTTACGCCACGTTCTGTACCAGCTAATTTAGCAGTAAATCCACTCAAGAAATGGTACATTGCTTGATCTTTGGATAATTTTGAAATTGGTGGTAGAACACCAAAAGCGTCTGCAGTTAAGAAAATAATTGTATTAGGGTGAGCCGCTTTAGATGGTGTTACAATATTTTCAATATGGTTGATTGGATATGCTGCTCTAGTATTTTCTGTGTATTGATTATCATCGAAGTCAACGTCACCATCTTCGTCAACAATAACATTTTCTAAAATGGTACCGTATTTAATAGCGTCATAAATTTGAGGTTCTTTTTTATAAGAAAGGTTAATTGCTTTTGCGTAACAACCACCTTCAATGTTAAAGATGCCATTTTCGTTCCAACCATGTTCGTCGTCTCCAATAAGCTTACGCGTTGGATCAGCTGATAGTGTAGTTTTACCAGTTCCAGAAAGACCGAAGAATAAAGCAACGTCACCTTTGTCTCCAACGTTAGCTGAACAGTGCATGCTCATAATGTTATCTTTAGGTAGTAAATAGTTCATTACGGAGAAAATACCTTTTTTCATTTCACCAGCGTACTCAGTACCACCAATGAGGATGACTTTATGTTTGAAAGATGTGATGATAAATGTTTCTGAGTTTGTGCCGTCAATTTCTGGATCGGCTTTAAAATGCGGTGCTGAAATAATTGTGAAGTTTGGTTTGATTTCTTGTGCTTCTTCTTTTGAATTTGGACGGATAAACATATTTTGAGCAAATAAGTTATGCCACGCTAATTCATTTACAACAGTTAATTTCAATTGTGAGTCGTTATCACTGCCTGCATAACCATTGAATACGTATAGTTCATCTTTTTTGTCTAAATAATTTAGTACCTTATCGTATAAGTTTAAAAATGTTTCTTCCTCAATCGGTTGATTAACATTACCCCAGTCAATATCATCTCTATAAGATGGCTCATTTACAATAAACTTATCTTTTGGTGAACGACCTGTATATTTACCTGTTCTAGCGTTAATTGCACCTAATTCGGTAAGTTCGCCTTCATCATTATTTAAAATTTTATTATACAACTGTGTTGTAGATAATTGAAATAATGAAGATTTTTTGTCTAAAATACTTTCAATTTTGCTTGTATAAGTGTATGTATCTACAGCCATACTAATCCCTCCAACGCTATTTAGTTATTGTAAGCCTTTACAATTACAGAGTATAACACATATATATCATTAGTCCATACCAATTTAAAAGGAATTTTAAATAAATATTAATAAATGTAAAATTGACATTATATCGTTGATTCTGTACTATAGAACTTAACGGATTCTCTTATCCTGAGTGGCGGAGGGACATGGACCCAATGAAGCCCAGCAACCTCTTCTTAATACGAAGAAAGGTGCCAAACCGTTTGCAGACAAATAGCGTCTGAACGATAAGAGCGAATGGACGTATAAGGGCCTTCTCTCTATTTATTGATAGTGTAGAAGGCTTTTTTAATGAGCTCAACAGAGAGAGAATTTTCGTAATTTAAAACTAAAGGAGCAAATTATGACTTACAATAGAAGATTATTCACTTCAGAATCGGTAACAGAAGGACATCCTGATAAAATAGCGGATCAAGTATCTGACGCTATATTGGATGAAATATTAAAAGACGACCCTCATGCACGTGTTGCTTGTGAGACTACAGTAACAACTGGTATGGCGTTAATTTCAGGTGAAATATCAACAACAACATATGTTGATATTCCAAAAGTGGTACGAGAAACAATTAAAGAGATTGGATATACGCGTGCTAAATACGGTTACGATAGCCAAACCATGGCAGTGTTAACGGCAATTGATGAACAGTCACCAGATATCGCTCAAGGTGTCGATACAGCTTTAGAATATCGTGAAGATGCTACTGAAGAAGAAATAGAAGCTACAGGAGCGGGCGACCAAGGTTTGATGTTCGGTTATGCAACAAATGAGACGGATACATACATGCCTTTACCGATTTTCTTATCACATCAACTTGCTAAACGCTTATCAGATGTACGTAAAGATGAGATATTAGACTATTTACGCCCTGATGGTAAAGTACAAGTAACTGTAGAGTATGATGAACAAGATCAACCACATCGCATTGATACGATTGTCGTATCAACGCAACATGCTGAAGATATTGAATTAGAACAAATCCAAGATGATATCAAGCATCATGTTATTTATCCAACAGTACCAGAAGCACTTTTAGATGAGGATACAAAATTTTATATCAATCCTACTGGGCGTTTCGTAATAGGTGGTCCACAAGGTGATGCAGGACTTACTGGGCGTAAAATAATTGTTGACACATATGGCGGTTATGCACGTCATGGCGGGGGATGCTTTAGCGGTAAGGACCCAACTAAAGTAGACCGTTCAGCTGCATATGCTGCACGTTATGTAGCTAAAAATATCGTTGCTGCTGAATTAGCAGATAAATGTGAGGTACAACTTGCATATGCTATCGGTGTAGCTGAACCAGTTTCTATTTCTATAGATACGTTTGGCACAGGAAAAGTTAATGAAAGTGAATTGGTTGAAGCAGTGAGAGAACATTTTGATTTAAGACCCGCTGGGATTATTAAAATGTTAGACTTGAAACATCCAATTTATAAACAAACTGCTGCATATGGTCATTTTGGTCGTACAGATGTATTATTACCATGGGAAAAGTTAGATAAAATTAATTTATTAAAAGATACAGTTAAAGCTTAACAAGAACAAAAATTTTTTAACTTTACTATCGAATGCTATGCGTTTATCTATTATAATTAAGTTACTGAACACATAAAGGAGCGTTTTTTGTTATGAATTCATTTGGACCATTAGAGATTGGTTTAATTGTGGCAATTGTTGTAGCAATAATTTGTTTCATTTTATTTATCATTGCTTTGAAAAGTAAAAAGAAAGCACAACAAAAGGTAGAAGAACAATACAAAACCAGAGAACAAAAACTAAGCGACGAGCATGAAGAAGAATTAGAAAAAGAAAGAATAGAAAATAAAAAAACAGTAACAAAGCAAAAAGAAGAATATAATGCTACAGTTAGTTCAAAAAACAGGGAAATTGATGCATTAAAATTATTCTCTAAAAATCAAAGTGAATATGTAACTGATATGAGACTAATTGGCATTCGAGAAAGATTAGTAAATGAAAAAAGAATTCGTCCAGAAGATATGCATATTATGGCCAATATATTTTTACCTAAAAATGAATTTAATGATGTACAGCGTATTAGCCACCTAGTACTTACACGTACTGGTTTATATATTATTGATTCACAATTATTAAAAGGTCATGTATACAATGGTGTGAGTGCCGCACAGTTTAAAGAACAACCTATGATGGAACAGGTATTTAATACCTTGGAGCTTGATAGACAAGAACCACAAACCCTTGTATTAGATCAAAATGAAGATGAAAATTCATTGTCTTTTGTTAATTACACTACTCATTTAAATGAGATTGAGAAACTTGCTGGTGATATTCAAACTGAATTAAATTTAAAATTCACACCGACAACAATTTTATATTTTAATCCTAAAAATGAAGGTGATGTAACAATTTCAAACTATGCGCAAAGTTCAAATACGAAAGTGCTAGTTGGTCCAGAACAATTGGATGAATACTTTAATAAATTCGTATTCCATGGTCGTATTCAATATAACGTTGAAGATTTACAACGTGTTATGGATGAAATTGAATCATTTAACTAAAGTTACAAATTTCATAGTTCAAGAAAAATAATGAAATGTAGTACATAATGTCAGCGAAAGCCATCAGGCTTTTGTTGACATTTTTTGTTAAGGATAAATTAAAAAAAATTCTAATTCGTCTGCATAAATAAATTAAGTTAAATTAAATGTGAAGCTGTCATCTTATATCATAAGAAAATACAAAAATAAGAACTAATTATAAGTATTTAGGCATTTTTATTTATATATTTCGAAATATTTATTAGTATAATAATTAACAAAATAAAAAGGGGATTTTAACTTGGAAAATATTACATTTTACAATGGGAATGAGATGCCGATTGTTGGTTTAGGTACATTCCGCGTGGAGAATAACGATGAATGTGCAGCATCAGTAAAACATGCAATTGAAAGTGGTTATACACATATCGATACGGCGATGATTTATGAAAATGAAGACAAGGTAGGTCAAGGTATTGCTGAAGGATTAGCTTCAACAGGATTAAAAAGAAGTGACTTATTCATTACTTCTAAATTATGGCTTGATGACTATGGTAGACAAAACGTCGCAAATGCATATGAAACAAGTTTAAACAAACTAGGCTTAGATTATTTAGATCTATATCTAATGCACTGGCCTGGGACTGACGAAGCACTGATGATTGATACATGGCAAGGTATGGAAGATCTTTATAAAAATGATAAAGTGAAAAATATTGGTGTAAGTAATTTTAATGTTGAACATTTAGAAGCATTATTAGCGCAAGTTTCAATTAAACCAGTAATAAATCAAGTAGAATTCCATCCATATTTATTACAATCTTCTTTAAATAGATATCTGGAAGTTCAAAATATTCATATGGAGTCTTGGTCACCATTAATGAATGCACAAATTTTGGAAGATGAAACAGTAAACGAAGTAGCAAATGAAGTAGGAAAATCACCGGCTCAAGTAATCATTAGATGGAATATTGAACATGGTGTTGTAGTAATCCCAAAATCGGTTACTCCTTCTAGAATAGAAGAGAATATTGATGTATTTGATTTCGCTTTAACAGCTGAACAAATAGAAAAATTAGATAACCTCAATGAAGAACGTAGAATTGGACCAGATCCTGCAAAATACAGTGGTCATTAAAAAATTATATAAAACGCTATTTTTAGTAAAATAACAATAATTAAATTATTGAGTTAGTGATACATAATCATTAGCTTTGATTTAATTATGTATATGTTATAGATTTACAAGTCTAATGAACTTGTCATTATTATATATGAATAATTTTAAATGAAAGCAAAAAGCCATAAACTCAATTTAATGAATTTATGGCTTTTTATAATGAACTTTTAAGATTGCACTTTATAATATGTAACCTAATAAACAGGCTAAAAAGGAAACACCATATTGGAGTGCAGAATAAGTAATGAAATAAACAAATTTCTTTTTAATCATTAATAGTTGGACGAGTTCAGATGATAAAGTAGAAAAGGTAGTAAGACCGCCTAAAATACCAACTATTAAAAAGGGTTCAATCCAATCTAACTTGAGCAGCGAGCCTAATAAGAGTCCAATGATAAAACTACCACCTATGTTAACGATAGGCGTTGCAACTGGTAATTTACTATTGAATTTGTGATTACAAAAATTAGTGATAAATCCTCGGATGACTGCACCTATGCCACCGCCCAACATGATTAGTAAACAGTTAATCATGAGCTACTTCCCCCAATCTAACACCGATATAACATAAGAAAATTCCTAAAACATAGCTACTTAGCGCATAAAAAGTAAGGGATAAATAAGCTTGTTGCTCAAATAGATGTATAAGTTCAAATTGAAATGTCGAAAAGGTAGTCATTGCACCCAATAGACCTGTAGTAATACCTTTTTTTAAAAGTGGGTTATTCTTATAATATTCTATAGTCAGTGTCCCTAGAAAACCCATTAAAAAAGCACCTAAAATATTAGCGATAAATGTGCCAATAGGAAAAGCAGAATTAACACTGATAAATGAAAACAAGTATCTTAGTAGCGCACCGACAGCGCCTCCTACAAAAATATATAAATATTGCATTTTTAGCATGCTTCCTTTCTAAAAACCAGGACAAGTTTTAGCAACATCGCGTTGCTATTAATTCTTATTTATTGTTAGCATAATATCAAGTATAAATAGAAATATAGAATATATTTTAAATTGAAATCGTTCAGAACTGCTTAGGTTTAGGCATAATTTTTAAAAATCAAAGATTCGCTTTGACCACAATAAATAGAGGCCAAGACATACATCGTTGTCCCAGCCCCCTTAATTAGAATATTATGCCAAATGTTGATAGAGAAGCAATAATATGAATAACAATTACAACTAATATAACGTATGGTAATATTTTGCTTGCTTTTCGTATCCAATCTGACTCTTCGTGTAGATGTTTGATTGATTTATCAGCAAAAATAATGGAAATTATTAAAATAATAGCATTTATAATACTACAAACAAATATTAATTTTATCATCGAATTAAAATGCATGTTTAATAGAGGGTTTCTTGTATTAAAATAAAAACTAACAATAACCAATAAACTAGATAAATAAAAATAAAGTTTTGAACGTGCCATTTGTACCTCCTAATGCAATTCATTTAACTATAATACCATAAATTTACAAAAAACTAATGAAATTTATGTTTATATAGTATATTAACATATTGAATATATGCTCCTGTACCAATAGTCAATATATATAATAAAAGTTTAATTTTACTGTAAAAATATTCTGATTTTAAGCAAAAGATTAGAAATAATGCTTTGTAAGTGGTATAACTAAGTTGTATGGTTAATAACCGTTATCAAATAATTCTTTGTTGAATTATTTAATTAAGTCAGGAGGAATAAGTAATGGCAAAATTAAATGTTGAAGTATTTGCGGATGGTGCAGATATTGAAGAAATGAAAGCAGCTTATAAAAATAAACAGGTTGATGGTTTTACTACTAACCCAAGTTTAATGGCAAAAGCAGGTGTAACTGATTATAAAGCTTTCGCTGAAGAAGCTGTTCGCGAGATTCCTGATGCTTCTATCTCATTTGAAGTATTTGCAGATGATTTAGAAACTATGGCAAAAGAAGCTGAAATTTTAAAACAATATGGTAGTAACGTATTTGTTAAAATTCCAGTTGTAAACACAAAAGGTGAATCAACTATTTCTCTAATTAAAAAATTATCAGCAGAAAATGTTCGTTTAAACGTGACTGCTGTTTATACTTTAGATCAAGTTAAAGAAATTACAGATGCTGTAACTGAAGGTGTTCCAACTTATGTATCAGTATTTGCTGGCCGTATTGCAGATACAGGAGTTGACCCAATTCCTATGATGAAAGAAGCTGCTGAAATTACACATAGTAAAGACGGCGTGAAATTATTATGGGCTAGTTGCCGTGAAGTAATTAATGTTATACAAGCTGATGAAGTTGGCGCTGATATTATCACATGTCCAGCAGATGTTGTTAAAAAAGTAAACAACAATCTTGGCCGTGACATTAATGAACTCTCAGTTGATACAGTTAAAGGATTTGCAAAAGATATCCAAAGTTCAGGCTTATCAATTCTTTAATCGTAAAAGTAAATTGAGTTTTATTTTTAATTTAAAATAGTGAAAAAAACCGGGGCATTTATTAATGTCTCGGTCTTTTTTATACATTAAAAATATAAAATTTTGAAATATATCTGATATACTGTATATTATAAATTTTCTAGCTAATTCACTCCTTGTTCAATGTTATGATGCATGCAATGATTAGCTAGTTAGGAGTGAAGTAATGAAGTTACAGCCACCTAATATTAATGGTTATTTAGAGAAGAAAGATTTAACAGATGTATTTGATGAAGTTGATGATCTAATAGAATTAGCAGAAATCTCAAATTCATCATTGGAAGGAAAAGTATTAGATAGGTTGTTAATATATGAATCAACTATCAAAGATTGTAGTTTTGCTAATTCAGATTTGGGGCGCGCTGATTTTACAGATGTTGTATTTGAAAACTGTGATTTTTCAAATTCTAAGATGGATTATGGAACTATTCATAGAGTATCTTTTAAAAATTGTAGAATGACAGGAACATTATTCAAAAACATGAGATTAAGCCATATTACATTTGAAGAAGTAAAAGCAAATTTTATAAATTTAGTAGAATCGAAAATTGATACATTTAGAATCAATACAAGTGACCTAGAAAATGCTGAATTTCATAATACTTTGCTTAAAAACGTGGAATTTTTAAAATCTAATCTAAATAATATGTCAATCTACCAAACGTCATTAAAAAGTTGTGACATAAGTAAATCATTTTTTGGACATATCACTGTTGGAAAAGATGATTTAATAGGGTGTAAAGTATCGAGTGAACAAGCTATTCAAATTGCTAAATTAATCGGTATTATTGTCGTTGACTAAGTATAAAGAAATAAAATAGTAGTAATACATATTTATTCTAAAAACCGTCAAATTTAATTGAATCACTGTGATAATTGATTTATCATTTAAGAAAGTAACTGAAGTGATGTGAATGTGATAAAGGAGAACATTTCAAATGAAAGCAAATATCTTTGAGCAAAAAGTGAAAAAGCAATTATGGTTTTTAAACAAAAAAGAGAAAAATAAATTAGATGAAGTGTTATCTAAAACAGTTGATTTAAATGAAAGCGATCAATTAAAACGTCCAGTTGCATTCTCAAATCAATTTTTGAAGGAATATATTTTTAAAGAAAAAGTCGTTTCAAGTACGCAATTATTCGTATTATTATTAGGCATTTTAGGTACGTATATTGTACTTATTGGTTTGTTCTTGTTCGGTTTTTTGACAAGTTTGACTTCAGTACAATATTTCATTAAGCCAGAAGTCGAGCTATCAACAGTTACTGTTGTATTAACCTTGGTGGGAGCCTTGCTATTAGTTATAGTCAGTCTATACATGATAAAAGTAGTAACTGGATATTTCACTAAAAAATTATTGGAATATAAGCACAATAAAACTTTATAAGACTAGCTTAAAAGGTGAGAAAGTGTTAAACTTTCTTGCCATTTTTTATATACAAAAATGTATGGGGCGTCTACAGTGATAAATGTCCCGTTATTAAAATAAATTATTGTGGATGAACCTTTTGATTTTAAACCGTTAATAGTACACCCATTAATGTAATATTGTATAGGAGACCGTTGAGGCTTTACAGGGAATATTGTTGTTTGATGATTGATATAAATCGGCACTAATTTCCTTATTTTTAATATACGTTTAGACTGTTTAAGCTGAACTGTATGAGAGCGTTGGTGTTTCTCTAAAATATAGTTAATGGCTTGATTAATTGTAGAAGGGTATACAAATTGATGTGTAGTGAATTGGCAAATTGTAAGTGTTTCTGGCCCTATTGCAGTTTTAAAATATAATATTTTAGTTAGATTGGACATAAATATTTCACCTCATTTATTAAAATAATAGTTGTTATACTTAATTTTGACTCTATTTTGATAATTTTTTAATGTGGAAATTGAACAATTTAATTTTTCAGCTAACTCTTTTTGCTTATAACCTGCTAATTTTAACTGAAGCCAAAGTTGCTCTTTTTCTGATAATTGAGAAATGAAATTTTCATACAAGATTTGAGCATCATCAAAGGAGTAATTAATATTAGAAAGGTTATCTAATTCAGCTACGTCGAATGTTTCTATTGAACGATGTGAACGAAAAAGGTCAATTAAAAAGTAATTGAGACGGGCATATAAAAATGAATTCAAAGATGATTTTTGAGGATTATAAACTTTTGATAATTCCCACATTTTTATCGTGAGTAATTGCACATATTCATCATTATTGTACTTAATATTATATTTCTTTAGTAGAAAATAGATAATGTGCTTGGAATTTTTATATAATTCATTAAACTCCATCGTTAAACTCCATCGTTGTATATACAACAAAAATTTCCGGATAGATTTAGTTTATTGTTAAAAATAGTAAATTTCATTTGCTAAATAGTTATATAAGGTGTTAAATAGAAAGCATAAGGTAGATAAATTTAAGTTTTATAACATCAACGCGTATTCAACTTAAAGATATAGCAATTAGAGATAAATATTATCTTCGGACAATTATCAGGAGGTTTTTATGGATTACGCACATTTAAATTTAGAACATTTTTTTGCGAAACATAATGATTTAGATATAATTAAAGATAAATCAGACTTTGTTATGATTAATAATATGACAAATGAAATGATGTATCGAGATGGTGAAATAGAAGGTGCGATAGATTTAAATCGATATTATTACAAAAATAGATCTCAAGCTGCAAGTTTTATCATAATGGAATATCGTAAAAGTCAAGAGTAATGAAATTAAGATTTCATTACTTTTTTTATGAATATATGACAACAATCAGATTAAATTGTACGATTAAGTAATTAGTGTTAAACTTTATTATCAGATAGTCTCAATAGCAGTATTACATAGATTAAAGAGGCTCCATTCCTAATTATTACCTAAGAGGTGTGAACATGACGAAGCATAAAAAAGGCTCAATATTATCAATTATTGGTTTATTGATAATCTTAGGGGTAGCTGTAGTCGTTGTCTTTTCAATGATATCAGATCAAATCTTTTTTAAAGATGTGGACGAACAAGAGAAAGTTGAAAATCTAAAGGTTACTTTAGATAAAGCATCTAAAAAGCAAATTGATAACTACACAAGCCAACAAGTTTCAAGTAAAGATAATAAAAGTTGGAGAGATGCATCATCTACTGAGATAAAAGCCGCAATGAATAGTAGTAAGTTTATAGAGAGTGATACTCAAAAATATCAATTTTTAGAGTTGGATAAATACCAAGGAATCGATGAAAATAGAATTAAACGTATGTTAATTGATAATCCAATATTATTAAAACATTCAGATGACTTTATACAAGCAGCGAAAAATAAACATGTAAATGAAGTTTATTTGATTTCTCATGCGTTACTGGAAACAGGATCAGCTAAGAGTGAACTTGCAAGTGGTGTAGAAATTGATGGCCAAAAATATTATAACTTTTTTGGGGTCGGAGCATTAGATGAAGATCCAATCAAAACTGGATCAGAATATGCTAAAAAACATGGTTGGGATACACCAGAAAAAGCTATAAGTGGTGGGGCAAACTTTATTCATGATCACTTTTTATCAAATAAAGATCAGAACACACTTTATAGCATGAGATGGAATCCTAAAAACCCTGGTGAACATCAATACGCTACCGACATTAAATGGGCTGAAAGTAATGCAAGCTTAATGGCCGATTTCTATAATGATATGAAAACAGAAGGTAAGTATTACAAGTACTTTGTTTACAAAGATGACGAAAAACATAGAACACAATAAATAACCACGTGCTAAGCGTATGGTTTTATCCTGTCAATGAAGTATTAACTTTGTTGGCAGTTTTTTATTTTTACACCAGCTTTCATAGTTTATTTATTTGTAAAATTATAACTATGTATCTTTGAACATAATATAGTATAGAATTGTATGGATAATAGGCATGGGTTGATAATTTAGAAAATCTGACTTTCAATTTCAGTTTAAATAACTATAATAAAAAGCCAAGCGTCAACTGACGTTTGGCTTTTTAACGTTTTATAATAGCTGTAATTAGGAATATTCTAATTTATTTGACTTTGTTTTTTTGACTAATAAGTATAAATAACATAAGCGTTGAGATAAATACTTTTAAAATAAATTTGATAATATCACTTCCTAGTTAAGATAATTAGTTTTCTATTTTCATCTACTTGTCATCAAAATAATTATGTTTTTTTAAGAATGCTTCTGCTACCACAGCTGGTTCTTTTCCTTTGCCATCAGCTTCATAATTTAATTTTTGCATTTGTTCAGTGCTAATTTTACCATCAAGTTTCGATATTGATTTTTTAATTTCTGGATGTTGTTTGAGTAACTTATTTGGAGCAACCGCACTGGCATCATAAGGTGGGAAGAAATTCTTGTCATCTTTTAATACAACTAAATCATATGCTGCTATTCTCCCATCTGTAGTATAGCCTAGTGCTACATCTAATTTATTGTTTTTTAATGCGTCATAGACAAGACCAATTTGCATTGGTTTGAGAGAATTAAAGCCGAATCCATAGTGTTCTTGGAATGGTGCGTATCCATCTCCACCACGTTTAATCCAAGTTGTATCAGTCCCAACATTGACTTTGTCTTTTACTTTTTTTAAATCTGAGACAGTGTGTAAATCATATTTTTCTGCGGTTTCTTTTGTAACCATAAATGCAAAAGTGTTTTCAAAACCATAGGAGTTAAAAAACGTTTGATTAAACTTTTGGTTAAATAAATTTTTAGTAATTTTCATCGCTTTGTCTGTATCGGTAATAGGTTGTTGTTCGAGCACACCAACTAAATCTGTACCTGTGTAACGAGTGCTTGATATATCTGCATCGTTATTCATTAATGCGTTATGCTGTATCGTTGCAGACCCTAAATTGTTGATAATAGCACCAGATATTTCACCTTTTGTATCATGCTCGATAAGTTCTTTTAACATATAAGCCATAATTTGTGATTCGCTAGTAGCTAACGCTGAAATTTTAACTGTGTTTTTTGATTGCCCGCCACCTAAGCCTGGTAAATCACAGCTAGATAGTATAAGCGTACTTGCTATAATAAAAAATAAAAAGCTTCTTAAATACGTCATTATTGAACTCCTTAAATATATTAAAAAAACTATTATTTCAATGTATTTAGATTAACACACTTAGCAAAACATTATAACACTACTTGATAAAATAGTAGTAGACCATTAATGTGTAATATACACACAAGGACTGGTATAATAGGGAGAAATAATCTTAGTAAGGAAGTGTACTATGAGAATTGCCATCATTGGAATGGGCACTGCAGGTGTCACGCTTTTAAAAGAATTAGTGAAAAGTGATTCCTTTTCTAAAATGAGTATTGATGTATATGATAACCCTATAAATATGGGACAAGGCGTTCCGTTTCAAAATGACAGTGCAGAATTATTAATAAATTTACCGGCAGCTCAAATGTCTTTAAATTTAGACAATCATAGAGAGTTTTATGAGTGGTATGAAACGCAATATACGTTTAAATTTTCAAATCCAGAATATTTACCAAGATTTATATTTGGACATTATATGAAAGATTATTTAAAAAAATATAATCATAATTATGACAATATACATACATTCAAAGAAGAAGTTTCTGAAGTGTTTATTGAGTCAGAAATTGGCCAAACAGATGTGACATATTGTGTTTGTACTTCCAAAGAAATAGAAAATTGTAGAAAGTATGATGTTGTGTTTTTGACTATTGGTACTTTGTCGTATCATGATCCATATGGTCTAAAAGGAATACGTGGTTATATTAAAACACCATATCCAACCTATAATACGTTAGATGATGTACAAGATTCCGATGAAATCGCTATTATTGGTACAGGATTAGCAAGTTTAGACGTGATTCGCTATGTAACGGCGCATCATCCTAAATTACCCATTACTGTTGCTAGCCGAAAAGGACGTTTGCCAAGCGTAAGGGGTGAGATGCCCGATATCGATTTTAAGTATGTAACTCCTGAAAAGTTTAACGAAATAAAGCGTAAGCATTTTGGTAACGTACCTTTAGATGAAGCGATAAAGTTATTTTTGAAAGATTGTGCATTGCATAATATTGATGTCGAAACATTAGTTCATCGTAGTCAAGATGATCCAATTAAAGATTTAACTTATGATTTAGAGCATGCTGATGCTTTAGGGAAATTACAAAGTATACTAGAATTAACGAAAGAAAATTTAAATTGGATTTGGAATAGTTTAAGTAGGGAAGATCAAAAACGATTTTTAACTGATTATCAACCTATATTAAAAGAGAATTCAAATCCAATGCCTCCACAAACAGCGCGGTTGTTGATAGATCATATTAATCACGGCACAATCAAAATCAATAATGGTCTAGAGGATGTTCAATACAGAGATAATAAGTTCAATTTTAATTATAAAGATAAGTTAATAGAACAGTTCGATATTGTAATTAATGCGACAGGCTCGAAGACACAACTAGCAGATTTAGATGAAGATGATCAGCTCGTGTTAAATTTGGAAAATAGACAGGTTGTACAACCACATCCGCTTGGTGGTATTCAAATTGTGGCTGAAACAAATCAAATCATAAGCCCTCGATATGGCACATTGAAACATATGTATGCGCTCGGTCAATTAACTAATGGAATTAATCAATCACGTAATGGCGTTATGATGATTGTAAAACAAGCTGTTAACGTGGTTGACCATTTATTAAGTACAAAATAAAAATGTTTTTTTATTTAGATATAAATTACACCATAACAAATTAATTAAAAGTTGTAAGTTAACCGAGTTATAATTTTCCATTATTTTTTATTCGATTTTGAATTAGATTTCATATAATGATTCTTCAAATGTAAAATTATATATGAATGCGACGTATTTTGGCGAGACTCTTGAGGAAATAGCACAAGGTGAAGACTACAGGCTGTAGTTGTCTCCTAAGAAAGCGAGCCGAAAATACAAAGTATTGTATAAAAAAGAAGCACTCAGATGAATTGAATTAAATCATCTGAGTGTTTTGGGTATTCCCGTCTTAATCTCTTGGTTTTAACTAATTTGTTTGTACTTTAAATTGTAATAATTTAAAGAATATCAAAAAAATAAAGCCGACTTAGATAATAAGAATTGTCATTTTGTCAAAAGTGTAGTACCATTATTTTGTAACTTATTCAAAGTTACCTGACTCAATCATCGAATACAATTTCATAAATATTCTTTCGGGGCAGGGTGAAATTCCCAACCGGCAGTAAATTAAGCCTGCGACCTGCATTTGTTGAAGCAAATGTGGCTGATCTAGTGAAATTCTAGAGCCGACAGTAAAGTCTGGATGGGAGAAAGAATGAAGTATAACTTGGAAATAGCACTTTTTAAGTGTTTATTTAGCATACACTTTTATTTTAATATGTATAAGTGTGTATTTTATTATTGCTAAAAATGTTATATCAATATATATCCCACACCTGAAATGTTAATTTCAGGTGTTTTTTTATTATTTAGAGGTGATAAAATGAGTCATTATTTGAATTATGCTATTCAATTAGCAAAAATGGTAGAAGGACAAACGGGTTTAAACCCACCAGTTGGTGCTGTAGTAGTAAATGAAGGTCGCATTGTTGGTATGGGAGCCCATTTACAAAAAGGTGGTAAGCATGCTGAAGTACAAGCTTTAGATATGGCACGAGACAATGCTCGAGGTGGCACTATATATATTTCACTAGAGCCATGTACGCATTATGGTTCAACGCCACCATGTGTCAACAAAATCATTGAAGCGGGCATTAAAAAGGTTGTTTATGCAGTTAAAGACACAACATTACCCTCTGAAGGTGACGACATATTAGAACAGGCAGGTATCGAAGTGATATTTCGTCCTCAGTCAGAGGCAGAATCACTATACACGGATTTCTTTATTGCTAAGAATGAATCTATTCCAGAAATTACAGTGAAAGTTTCATGTAGTCTTGATGGTAAACAAGCCACTGATAAAGGAGAAAGTAAATGGATTACTAATAAAGCAGTAAAAAATGATGTGTTTCATCTACGACATAAGCATGATGCTGTATTGACAGGTAGAGGTACAATCCAAGCAGATAACCCACAATATACTACACGTATTGAAGAAGGTAAGCATCCTATAAAAGTAATCTTATCTAAAACTGGTGAAATTGATTTTGATTTAGATATTTTTCAATTAAGGAATGAACCAATATGGATTTATACTCAAAATAAAAATTTAAAAACGAATATTGAACATGTAGAAATCATAGAATTAACGAATTGTTCAATTGAAAATATATTAAAAGATTTATATCAAAGAGGAATTGGAAGTGTGCTAGTAGAGGCGGGACCCACAGTGACTTCTGAATTTCTACAATCCAAATTTACAAACGAACTAATCTTATATTACGCCCCGAAAATTATAGGTGGTTCTGGTAATTATCAATTTTTCCAAAGTGAAAATATTTTTAATCTATCAGAAGTACCACAGTTTGAAATTGTAAATTCACAAATGCTTGAGCAAAATATCAAACTAGAGTTACGAAAGAAGTGATTATTCATGTTTACAGGAATTGTTGAAGAGATTGGGACCATAAAGAAAGTATCCACGCAACAGTCTGTAGTTAACTTAAAGATTGAGTGCCAAACGATTTTATCAGATATGCATATTGGAGATTCAATCAGTGTTAACGGTGCATGTTTAACAGTGGTGGAATTTGACCATCAAAGCTTTTTAGTCCAAGTGATTAAAGGTACTGAGAATAAAACATATTTAAATCAATTAACTCAATCTGCTGAAGTTAATTTAGAAAGAGCAATGAGCGGACAAGGACGTTTTGGCGGTCACTTTGTTTTAGGTCATGTAGATGAAGTTGCTAGAATCACTCGTATACAAGCATCAGACAACTCTAAAATTGTAACAATCAAACCATCATCAGCACTAATTAAACAAATGGTTAGCCAAGGATCAATAACTGTAGATGGTGTGAGTTTAACTATCTTCCAACTAAAAGAAACTGAGTTTGATATTCATCTTATACCAGAAACAAGAAAATCAACAATTTTAAATCAAAAACGTGTTGGTGATCCAGTCCATATAGAAGCTGATATGTTATTCAAATATGTTGAACGAATTATCAATACTAATGAATCAGAATTGAGCCCAGAAAAACTTAGAGCATTTGGATTTTAGGAGGGGTAATATGCAATTAGACAGTATAGACAAAGCTTTAACAGCTTTAAAAAATGGTGATAGCATTATCGTTGTAGATGATGAAAATAGAGAAAATGAAGGTGACTTAGTAGCTGTGACGGAATGGATGCATAATGATACTGTTAACTTCATGGCCACATATGGTAGAGGCTTGATTTGTGCACCAATCAGTAGTGTTATAGCTAAAAAATTAAATTTAAACCCAATGGTTAGCGATAATTCTGACGTTTATGGTACACAATTCACAGTTAGCGTTGATCACATTGACACAACTACAGGTATAAGCGCTGAAGAGAGAACATTGACAGCTAAAGCTTTAATAGATGATCAAGCAAATGAGAATGATTTTAATAAGCCAGGTCATTTATTTCCATTAATAGCACAAGATAATGGCGTGTTGGCAAGACGTGGACATACTGAAGCATCAGTTGATTTAGCTAAATTAACAGGTGCTAAACCTGCCGCATTGATTTGTGAAATAATGAATGATGATGGCACTATGGCAAAAGGTGAATCATTAGAAAAGTTCAAAGAAACTCATGGTCTTGTTATGATCTCAATAGAAGATTTAGAAAAATATCGTAAGTCTGCTATTTCGAAATTAGAAGCAAAAGCAAAAGTGAAGTTGCCAACGGATTATGGCATATTTGATATGTATGGTTTTACAACGTCTGATAGTGATGAAGAAATAGTGGCTATTGTAAATGGAGATATTAAAAAGACTGAAAATGTACGTATACATTCAGCTTGTTTAACAGGAGATATATTTCATAGCCAAAGATGTGATTGTGGTGAGCAACTAGAAGCGTCGATGAAATATATTAAGGAACACGGCGGAATTATTTTATATTTACCTCAAGAAGGTAGAGGGATTGGTTTAATTAATAAATTAAGAGCATATGAACTGATTGAGCAAGGCTATGATACTGTAACAGCAAATATCGCTTTAGGTTTTGAAGAAGATTTAAGAGAGTATCAAAGTGCTGCCCAAATATTAAAATATTTTGGCGTTGAAAGTGTTAATTTATTGAGTAATAATCCTAAAAAATTTGAAAGCTTAGAGAACTATGGCATTAATATTACTAAACGTGTTGAACTTGTCGTACCAACTAATAAATATAACCAAGATTATATGGATACAAAAAAAGAAAAAATGGGTCACTTAATATAAGGAGGAAATTAAAATGAATTTTGAAGGTAAACTAATAGGTTCGGATTTAAAAGTTGCGATAGTTGTAAGTAGGTTTAATGATTTTATAACAAATCGTTTATTAGACGGAGCGAAAGATACTTTGATTAGACATGAAGTACCAGAAGAAAATATTGATGTTGCCTATGTACCTGGCGCATTTGAGATTCCATTAGTGGCTAAAAAATTAGCAGAAAAAAGTGATTATGATGCTGTTATCACATTAGGTTGTGTAATTAGAGGTTCGACTTCACATTACGATTATGTCTGTAACGAAGTAGCAAAAGGTATTTCTAAAGCAAATGATGTAACTGATACGCCAGTGATTTTTGGAATTTTAACAACTGAAAATATCGAACAAGCTGTTGAACGTGCTGGTACTAAAGCAGGGAACAAGGGTTCAGAAGCGGCTGTTAGTGCCATTGAAATGGCAAATTTATTAAGAGAAATATAAAAATCCTCAAGCATTTGAATTAGGATTGTGGTTAAGAGTTATAAATTTATATGCTTGAAAAGTATAATATATGAACAGTACATGATGACTAGAAAACTAAATTACTTGTATTAAGCTATTTAGAAATCTAGCCAACAATGGTAAAACGGGTATGTAATATCAATTTATTAAATTTGGTGTTGCATACCCGTTATTTATTTTATTTCTTAAAAATACGGTATAAAAATGTAGTTGCTAGTCCGAATGATGCTACAGCGCCACTAATTACACCGGCTTTTTTAAGAATATCGGGTTTCATAACTTCTTTAAACATTAAGTTTAAATTTTGTGGTCTCTCTGCTAGCCTACGCATAAAGTAACTAAACCAATCATTACCGTATGGTACATAAATACAGAAGTTATTACCTTCTCCAGCTATTTTTTCTGCTAAATCTGTACGGAACCCGTACAACATTTGAAATTCATATTGGCTTTTTTCAATATTATTATCTTTAATAAATTGTTTCATATGTTTGATGATTTCATCATCATGTGTAGCAATTGAAGTTACATTTTTTGAATTTAAAAGCCTTTTCTCCATCAAACGAATATAGTTTTTATCTATTTCTTCTTTTGTTTGATACGCTATAGTATCGCTTTCTTTATAGGCACCTTTTACCATGCGTAGTCTTAATTCTGGATATTTATCAATAAGTGCATCAGCCTTATATAAATATGCTTGAATTACAGTGCCCACATTTTTAAATTCACCTTTTAAGCGATCTAAAACTTGGGTGATATCGAATAGACTATCATACTTTTCAGTATCTATATTAATATGCATATTATCAAATTGGTTTGCCTTCAATAATATTTCACGTAAATTGCGATAAGCAAGATCTATATCAAATTCTGAACCTAGCTGACTCAGTTTAATAGACATGTGACCATCTAAGTTATGATTGTAAATTGCATACATCACTTCTATGATTTGGTCTTTTGCTTGGATTGCTTCACCTTCAGTTAGAACAAACTCTCCAAGGCAATCAACTGTAACAGTAATTCCCTTGTTATTTAAACGTTCAATTGTGTCCACCAAGGCAGTAATAGTATTACCCGCAACTACTTTATTTGCCCCGAGCATTGGCCCGATTTCCTTGGCAGTCTTATTCAAAAGCGGATTATTTGATAATCCGATAAAAAAATTCTTCACAATTGGCATATTAATTCCTCCTATTCCGCTTATAGCTATGTTTCATTAATAGTGTAGCATGAATCAAATAGTAATGAAATCGTTTACAATAAAATATATTACACTTTATATTATTAAATGTACTCATAAGTTGCATATTGAAGAGAATTATAAATTTTATTGTAGGAAATAAACTAATTTTTAGAGTTGTATTGTTATGTTTAAAATGGAAAAACTACATCATATTTTGATACAATATAGTTAATGAATTTAAAAGTAGAAGGGGAAGTATGGATAATGTGGAAATGGGAAACCGAAAATGAAGCCAAAGGTGTTGTGGTAATTGCACATAACATGCTTGAACATACAGGCAGATACGCATATGTAATTACAATGCTTCGCCGTAATGGATATCATGTAATTATGGGAGATTTGCCAGGTCAAGGGCAAACTTCACGTTCAAATAAAGGACAAATTGATAATTTTGATGTATATCATGAGCATATACTTGAATGGATTAGAATCGCAAATGAATATAAATTACCGACTTATGTCTTAGGTGTAGGATTAGGTGGTTTAATAGTTTTAAACTTACTTGAAAAAGTAGAAGTACCAATCGAAGGGTTAATGTTACTTTCGCCATTACTTGAGTTTAAAAAAAGTAATAAAACTAGAAAAGATAAAATTATTTCTAATATAGGTAAACTAGCAAAAGATACTAGGTTTAAAGTTGGTATTACGGTTGAAGATTTAACCAGAAATTCAGAAGTAATCGATGAAACAAATAATGATCAACTTATGCTACAAAAAGTGACGTACCATTGGTATAAACAAATTATTGAGATAATGAAAGAAACGGTAAATCACTTAAAAGATGTGAAATCATTGCCGTTACTTTTAATGTATGGCACAGAAGATAAAGTAGCTGATGTTGCGGCAATGGATTTAATAAAAGAAAAAATAACTACAGAAGAATTATATTTCAAAGCATGGGATGGGTTATATCATGAAATACATAACGAACCTGAAAGAGATGAAGTGATGAGATATATTCTAGCTTTCTTGAATAATAGTTCTAGCAATAATGGTTTCATAGTCCATGATGAAAATGAAGTCTCATAATAACCTGGAATTATAAATTTAAAATAATATTTGTTGCAAATGCACATTTAAGAAGGAATCGTATCAACGCGTGCGGTTTCTTCTTTTTAATTTTTCAACATAACAAGAAGAAAGGTATTTTATTTTGTGAAATAAATCACAAAAATATTGCAAATTAATTTAGAGACTGTTATATTAAACTTGTGAAATAAATCACAAATAACAGTTCATATAAGTAAGGAGAGTCTTATTATGGAATATATTAAAAGTAATAAAGTAGTTTTAATTGGTGATGGTGCAGTAGGCTCTAGTTATGCATTTGCATTAGTCGCTCAAGGCGTGGCAGATGAATTAGTGATTATTGATTTAGCAGAAGAAAAAGTTAAAGGTGATGTGATGGACTTAAACCATGCTGCACCCTATGGTGGATCACCTATAAAAATTAAAGCAGGTAACTATAAAGATTGTGATAATGCAGATTTAGTGGTTATTACTGCAGGAGCTGCGCAAAAACCTGGTGAAACAAGATTAGATCTAATCGAAAAAAACACAAAAATATTTAAAAACATAGTATCTGAAGTAATGGAGTCAGGTTTTAATGGCATTTTCCTAGTAGCTACAAATCCAGTTGATGTTCTGACTTATGTGACAAGAGAAGTCTCAGGTTTACCAAAAGAAAAAGTTATAGGCTCTGGAACAATATTAGATACTGCAAGATTTAAATACGAATTAGCAGAAGAATTTGGTGTGTCAGATAGAAGTGTTCATGGCCAAATTATAGGTGAACATGGAGACTCAGAATTAGCGGTTTGGTCACAAGCGAATATTGCAGGACAACCATTATATCAATTACTGAAAGATGACCCTGAAAGACAACACAGAATTGAAGAAATTTTTGTGAACACTCGAGATGCTGCGTATGACATTATTCAAGCTAAAGGTGCGACATACTATGGCATCGCTATGGGCTTGGTCCATATTACAAAAGCTATATTAAACAATCAAAATCTTATCTTAACTGTTTCTAGTTATTTAGAAGGAGAATACAATCAAGAAGATGTCTATGTTGGTGTACCCACAAAAATTAATCGACAAGGTGCTGTGAAAGTATTTGAAATACCATTAAACGAGGAAGAAAAAAGATTATTCAACAATTCTGTCAATATTTTGAAAGAAATGCAAAATAAAATATCTCATTTAATTGCATAATTCATAGTTTGAATTTAAACTGTATATAAGATTAATTTTATTAAAAATTCTAATATTTATTCAGTGAAGATTTTATATCACAATGAATGATGGATTTTATGAATTAATTTTACATGTTTAAACTTTATTCTATGATTGGGGGATTATTATATGGGGAAGACATTTACTGATAAAGTTGATGGTGTATTGCAATTGGAATCGGTTTTAAAAGAAATTGACGATATTTTTGCCAAAGTACAAAAGCAATACAAAATGTCAAAAGAAGAAATATTGATTCTTCTTACACTTTGGAAAGAAGGTTCAATGACTTTAAAGGAAATGGATGATTTTGTTCATATTAAGTCTTATAAACGTACAAGAACGTATAATGATTTAGTTGAAAAAACTTGGATCATTAAAGAAAGACCACAAAATGATGAACGTACAGTGATCATTCATTTCAACGAAGATTTAAAAGATCAACGGGAAAGTCTTTTAAACTTCTTTAAAGAAGAAATTGATGGCAAATCAACAAGTATTCAAAACAGTCTTAAATCTATCATTAATCTATAGGGAATAGTAAAGCCACAGTGCATAGGCACTGTGGCTTTATTTTATATAAAATAAATACTGTGATACATATATTATTTTGTATTTGCATATGTCTAGTTATTATCTTTTTTCGATTGCACAAATAAAAGGCGGATCATTTTGCTGATTTATAAATTGATATTGTAAAACGTGGGCTTTATTTTGGTTAAAGTTTTTCAAGTAATTTATTACAGCATCACGTTCAATTTTTCCTTCTTCATGACCAGGATAAATTACCAAAATAATGATACCTTCTGATGATAAAATATCAAATATAGCTTCGATAGCTGCAATAGTACTATTCGGTAGTGTAACAACCGATTTATCTCCTTTAGGAAGATAACCTAAATTAAATATTGCAGCATCTACCACGCCATGTGATTCAGCAGGTATATATTTCTTCACCTCAGAATGGCTTGCTTGATGAATTATTACATTGTTAAAATCTTTCGTTTTTTGCTGTGTATTTAGAATCGCTGCTTCTTGTATATCAAAAGCATGTACACAACCGTTTGTAACATGTTGTGCTAGAAATAGTGTATCATGTCCATTACCACATGTAGCATCGATTACGATACTCTCATCGTGAGTATGTTGTTTGATTAACGTCTTGGCAAAAGGAAGAATACGTTCTAATTTCATGATTTTACGGCGCTTTCGAAAAATTTACCTTGATAAGAACCTCTACGTGTCAGTTCGTTATCAATTTCATTTAATACTTCCCACTTATTGACACTCCACATCGGACCAACCATTAAGTCAATCGGGCCATCACCCGTAATACGATGTACAATCATTTCTTTTGGAATGATTTCTAATTGGTCACAAACTAAGTTTGTATATTCCTCTTGAGACATAAATTCAAGCATACCTTTGTCATATTGTTTGACCATCGGTGTACCTTTAAGTAAATGTAATAAGTGAATCTTAATGCCTTGAACATCCATTTGTGCTACTTCTTTAGCTGTTTCCATCATCATATTATAATCTTCACCAGGTAAACCGTTGATGATATGTGTACAGATATTAATGTTATGCTTACGTAATTTAGCTATACCTTCATAATAAGTTTCCATATCATGCGCGCGATTAATTAAATCTGAAGTTTCCTGATGGATTGTTTGTAAACCTAATTCTACCCATAAATATGTACGTTCATTAAGTTCTGCTAAATACTCAACAACGTCATCAGGTAAACAGTCAGGACGTGTGCCTATAGATAGACCGACGACGCCTGGTTCTTTTAGTGCTGTTTCATATTTTTCTCGTAATACCTCTACGGGTGCGTGTGTATTAGTGAATGCTTGGAAATATGCGATATATTGTCCATCATGCCACTTTTCATGCATTCTATCTTTAATTTGTCTAAATTGTACTTCGATTGGATCCACACGATTTCCGGCAAAGTCACCACTGCCTGCTGCAGAGCAGAATGTGCAACCGCCATGCGCAACAGTACCATCTCTATTTGGACAATCGAAGCCACCATCAATTGCAACTTTAAATATCTTTTGACCAAATTTATTTTTCAAGTGATAATTCCATGTGTGATATCTCTTATTCTCGAATGCGTAAGGGAAAAATTGCCCCATATAACATTTTCCTTTCTAAATTCATTCTAGTTAAAGATTTTAACATATTTTAGTGATATAGTGTTTAGAGTAAAATGAGAAATTTAATTTTAGAAGGGAGCTTAATGTTATGAATATGCCTAAATCAGTATGGTGGTTAGTTATTGGTATGGCATTAAATATCACAGGCTCAAGTTTTTTATGGCCGTTAAATACAATTTATATGAATGAACAATTAGATAAAAGTTTGACTATGGCTGGGTTAGTGTTAATGATTAACTCTTTTGGAATGGTTATCGGTAATTTATTAGGTGGTAATTTATTTGATAAACTGGGTGGTTACCGGACAATTATGATTGGCACTGTCATTTGTCTGATGAGTACCACATTATTGAATTTCTTTCATGGTTGGCCATGGTATGCAGTATGGTTAGTGGCATTGGGATTTGGTGGTGGTATGATAATACCAGCTATTTATGCATTGGCTGGTGCCGTATGGCCTAATGGTGGCCGACAAACATTTAACGCAATTTATTTAGCTCAAAACTTAGGTGTGGCTATTGGTGCAGCTTCAGGTGGGTTTGTTGCAGAATTAAGTTTTAATTATATATTTATTGCCAATTTATTGATGTATATCACTTTTGCAATTGTTGCAGTTACCCAATTTAATATTAAACTAGATGTGAAAGTAAAATCGAATGATACGATGAGTTTGTTATCTAGGGAATACCGACCACAATTTATAGCACTATCGTTGCTGTGTGTCATGTTTAGTATTTGTTGGATAGCATATATTCAATGGGAAAGCACCATTGCTTCATTCACACAAGAAATAAATGTTTCTATGAGTCAATACAGTTTATTATGGACAGTAAATGGTATTATGATTTTAGTGGCTCAACCATTGATTTTACCGGTGATTAGATTGTTAAAAGGTAATTTAAAATATCAAATGCTTGTAGGTATAATTATATTTATACTGTCATTCTTTGTTACAAGCTTTGCTGAACAATTTTCTGTATTCATGGTCGGTATGATTATACTTACATTGGGTGAAATGTTTGTATGGCCAGCGGTACCGACTATCGCTAACCAACTTGCGCCTAATGGTAAAGAGGGGTCATTCCAAGGTTATGTTAATTCAGCTGCTACGGTAGGGAAAGCCTTTGGCCCATTAATCGGCGGTGTAGTGGTTGATACATTTAATATGCAGGCTATGTTTTTAAGTATGATTTTCTTACTAGTGATAGCACTAATATTTTTAATGATTTATGATAGAAAATTATCAAAAGAAATTTAATAGTTAATATAACGAAATAAACTTTAGTTAGTAGTTAAAGTGATATTTTAAATAAAAATAATTATAATTAGCGTCCGAGGCATAAATAAATGTCTCGGACTTTGTGTGTTTAATTAATATTATAAACATGACACTTGAGTTAGGCCCATGTGTAAGAATCACTAACTCAATAAATTGAGAAGTAATTCTTTAGAGAAGTGATTCTTTAGTTTTACCCTTGAAATAAAAGTCTTTTTCAAATATGATTAATAATGTATATGGAGTAGTAGCTTCAAGGTTTATCTACAGAGAGCTAGGGTTGGTGGAACTTAGCGTTAAACTAAAAGTGAACTTACCAGGACTTATAGATAAATGATGACATCTCTTACTATTTTATTAAAATGAGTGCACAGATAATGTGAAGTTGGGTGGTACCGCGGTGAAAATCGTCCCTATGTAATTCAATAATAGTTTGAGGTGTCTTTTTATTAATTAGGAGGAGAAGTAGTGAATTACAATCATAATGAAATCGAGAAAAAATGGCAGGATTACTGGGAAGAATACAAAACATTTAAAACAAGCGATAATTTAGGTCAAAAGAAATTTTACGCTTTAGATATGTTCCCTTATCCTTCTGGTGCGGGATTACATGTAGGGCATCCTGAAGGTTATACAGCCACAGACATAATATCTCGATACAAACGTATGCAAGGTTATAACGTCTTACATCCAATGGGATGGGATGCATTTGGTTTGCCTGCAGAACAATATGCTTTAGATACTGGTAATGATCCTCGAGAATTTACTAAAGAAAATATTCAAACTTTCAAACGCCAAATCAAAGAACTAGGTTTTAGTTATGATTGGGATAGAGAAGTAAATACAACTGATCCTGAATATTACAAATGGACACAATGGATTTTTATTCAACTTTATAATAAAGGGTTAGCTTATGTAGATGAGGTGGCAGTAAATTGGTGTCCAGCATTAGGCACAGTTCTTTCAAATGAAGAAGTAGTAGATGGTGTGTCAGAAAGAGGCGGACATCCAGTCTATAGAAGACCTATGAAGCAATGGGTATTAAAAATCACTGAATATGCTGATAGATTATTAGAAGATTTAGATGACTTAGACTGGCCGGAATCATTAAAAGATATGCAACGTAATTGGATCGGTCGTTCTGAAGGTGCGTCGGTTACATTTGAAGTTGCTAACTTGGATGAACAAATTGAAGTGTTTACAACACGTGCAGATACAATTTATGGTGCATCTTTCTTAGTTTTAAGTCCGGAACATGAGCTTGTAAATAAAATTACAACTGAGGATAAACTTGAAGCTATAGAGACTTATCAAAAAGAAGCTGCTAAAAAATCTGACTTAGAGCGTACTGGTTTAGCCAAAGAAAAATCAGGTGTATTTACAGGTGCTTACGCAATCAACCCATTGTCTGGAGAAGAAGTTCCTATTTGGATAGCTGACTATGTGTTATCTACTTATGGTACAGGTGCCGTAATGGCAGTCCCAAGTGGTGATCAACGTGATTATGAGTTCGCAAAAGCCTTTAATTTACCAATAATTGAAGTTATAGAAGGCGGGGATATGACTCAAGAAGCCTATACTGGTGATGGTCCTCATATCAACTCTGGAGAATTGAATGGTCTATATAATGATGCCGCAATCGAAAAAGCAGTTGAACTATTAGAAAATAAAAATGCTGGTAGTAGAAAAGTAAATTATAAGCTTAGAGACTGGTTGTTTAGTCGTCAAAGATACTGGGGTGAACCGATACCTGTCATTCATTGGGAAGATGGTTCAATGACAACTGTTCCAGAAGATGAACTACCATTGTTGCTACCTGAAACAGATGAAATCAAACCATCAGGAACTGGAGAATCACCTCTTGCAAACATTGATGAATTTGTAAATGTTGTTGATGAAGCTACAGGCATGAAAGGTCGTCGTGAAACGAATACAATGCCACAATGGGCTGGTAGCTGTTGGTATTACCTAAGATATATTGATCCAAATAATGATAAAATGCTTGCCGATCCAGAAAAATTAAAGCATTGGCTACCAGTAGATTTATATATTGGTGGAGTAGAGCACGCAGTACTTCATTTATTATATGCTAGATTCTGGCATAAAGTGTTATTTGATTTAGGTGTCGTACCTACGAAAGAGCCTTTCCAAAAATTATATAACCAAGGTATGATTTTAGGGGAAGGAAATGAAAAAATGAGCAAATCCAAGGGTAATGTGATTAATCCCGATGATATTGTTCAATCACATGGTGCTGATACTTTACGCTTATACGAAATGTTCATGGGGCCACTTGATGCAGCAATCGCATGGAGTGAAAATGGCTTAGATGGTTCAAGACGTTTCTTAGATAGAATTTGGCGTTTATTAGTTACTGAAAATGATTTAATATCTAGTAAAGTGGTAAATAATAATAGTAAAGCTTTAGATAAGAGTTATCATCAAACTGTTAAAAAAGTTACAGAGGATTATAATTCTTTAAACTTTAACACTGCGATTAGTCAATTGATGGTATTTATCAATGATTGTTATAAAGCTGAGGAGATATATAAACCTTATATTGAAGGCTTTATTAAAATGTTGGCGCCAATTGCACCACACATATCAGAAGAATTATGGGCTCGTTTAGGACATGAAGAAACAATTACTTATCAACCATGGCCGTCTTATGATGAATCATTATTAGTTGATGATGAAATTGAGATTGTGATTCAAGTTAATGGAAAAGTGCGCGCTAAGGTTAACATGCCTAAAGACATCTCTAAAGAAGAGATGGAAGAAGTCGCTTTAGGGAATGAAAATGTTAAAGCTGAGATTACAGGTAAAGACATCAAGAAGATTATCGCAGTTCCTAAAAAGCTTGTTAATATTGTAGCTAAATAATTAATAGGAGGAATAACTATGGAATCAATTACAGTTGATGAATTAAAAAGTGAAATTTTAAGCGCTGATCCCGTCAATATCATTGACGTTAGAACAAATGAAGAAACAGCGACTGGGATTATCCCTGGTGCAAAAACAATTCCAATGAATGAAATACCAGAGAATCTTAACCAATTTAATGAAAATGATACTTATTATATTATCTGTAAAGTTGGTGGGAGAAGTGCGCAAGTTACTCAATACCTAGAACAAAACGGTATTAATGCAGTTAATGTTGAAGGTGGTATGGATGCTTGGGGAGACGAAGGTTTAGAACTGAAAAGTGTCTGATTTCACTAGAAAATAAATAATCATACGCGTGTCATTATAGATAATGATATGAGTATTCTGAATTAATTTATAATGTACTTCAAAGTATTTACTTTATTAAAGTGTCTACTTTGAAGTGCTTTTTTTTATGTTAAATTTTTGGTAGGATATTCAATTTTTAAATGGGTGCGCTTGAATACTTTAGAATTGTATGTAGATTGAGAGGCGATATAATAAGAAACAGCCCAACACATCAATATATGTAAATTGAGCTATTTAAGTATTTGTAAAAAATTATAGATTATATAATTTGTGAAAGTTTAAAAATATTGTGTGATTACGAAAATAAATTTCTTTCTAAGATTTAAATTTAAGTTGATTGGGTCGTGAGCGCGAATTCACTTGCATTGGAACCTGCAACGTGTCCAGTAACCAATGCACTAGTGATGTTATAGCCACCAGTATAACCATGAATATCTAACACTTCACCGCATAAAAATAAGCCAGGTATAATTTTGGACATCATTGTTTTAGGCTGTAATTCTTTTAGTGAAACACCACCACCGGTTACGAATGCTTTTTCAATAGATAATGTACCATTGACGTAAAAAGTAAATCCTTTTAATAACGTTACAATATTATTGATTTGTACATTGGAAATGTGGTGCGCAGTTAAATCATCAGCGATGTCAGACTGTTCGATAATAAATAATAAATAACGTTCTTCAATTAACCCATGTAAACTGTTCTTGATGTACTTATCTGGTGTATTTTCAAGTAAACTTCGGATTTTTAGTTCTAATTCATTTTTCGTTAATTCTGGAAAAGCATCAATTTGCATTTGTATTTCTTGTTGTTTTTGGTTTTTTTGTTCCTTATAAACGAATTGACTACATCTCAATGCAGCAGGGCCGCTGACACCAAAATGTGTGAACAGCATATCCATTTGATGTGTGATTCTCGTTTTTCCATTCTTTTTTAATACTGAAAGTGCGACATCTTTTAGGCTTAATCCTTTTAGACGTTTGTTTTTAATAAAAGGCTCAGCAGAAGTAATCGGTACTTCAGTAGGAAATAATTCAGTGATGGAATGACCTAATTGTTCAGCGAATTTATACCCGTCTCCAGTAGAACCGGTTTGAGGCACACTAGTACCACCTGTTGCAATAACCAAGCTTTGGCTTTCAAAAGATTGTTGATCGTTAAGTAATACGTGGAAAGTTTGATTCTCAGTGTATGTAATCGAAGAAACAGTTGCCTCTTCTTTAACTTCTACATTGTTTTGTTGTAAGGTTTTGATAAGTGCATCTACGACGTCTTGAGCTTTGTTAGAAACAGGAAACATACGTCCATGATCTTCTTCTTTTAAAGATACGCCTCTAGACTCAAAGAAATGAATGATTGATTCATTATCAAAAACTGAGAAAGGGCTATATAAAAATTTTCCATTCCCAGGAATATTTTTTATAATTTCATCATAAGGAAGACGGTTGGTTACATTGCAACGACCACCACCAGAAATTTTTAATTTACGGCCTAGTCCTTTTTTCTTTTCAATCAATAAAACGCTGTCGCTTGATTTACTCGCTGCAGCAGCTGCCATAAGGCCACTTGGACCACCGCCGACGATAATTGTTTGATACATTTCATTGCCTCCCTTTACTAAATAGTGTTATTTTATAGTTTATAGTAATATAGTTTTGAAAAAAAGTGGTTATAACGTTATTATTGAAGTTACGAGTGTAAAAATTTAATTTGAGATAGGAAGATCTGAATGAGTGAAAGTAAAGAATTAGTTAGGGGTACCTTTTTAATCACCCTTAGTATATTGATTACTAAAGTCTTGGGTGTATTATATATTATTCCATTCTACGCCATTATTGGTGGGGAAGAAAAATTGGCACCTTTTAACTATGCATATACGCCTTATAATATTGCCATTGCAGTTGCGACTGCTGGTGTACCATTAGCGGCGTCTAAATATGTGTCTAAGTATAATGCTTTAGGTGCATATAAAGTAAGTGAAAAGTTGTATAAATCCAGTTTTATTGTTATGACCATTACAGGATTTATAGGATTTTTCATTTTATATTTATTAGCACCAAGTATAGCGAGCATCACGTTAGCTCACGAATCAGGAGCTAAAGGTGGTTGGTCAGTCGATGACATTACTTGGATTATTAGAATTATCAGTATGGTCGTAATATTTATTCCATTACTCGCTACATGGCGTGGTGTGTTTCAAGGTTATAAATCAATGGGCCCAACAGCAGTATCAGAAGTTATAGAACAAATTGCACGTATCTTGTTTATTCTAATTGGAAGTTATTTAGTGCTTAATGTCTTTAACGGTAGTGTATTACAGGCTAATGGTATAGCAACGTTTGCTGCAGCAATAGGTGCCGTAGCTGGTATCTTCACATTATGGTACTACTGGAGAAAAAGAAAACCAAATATTGAAAAAATGGTTGCAACAGATGTTTCAGGCATAAGCGTTTCTTATGGCAAAATGTATAAAGAAATTATTTCATATAGTATTCCATTTGTTATTGTTAGCTTGAACTTCCCATTATTTAATTTAGTTGACCAATTTACACATAATGGTGCTTTAGATTTAGCAGGTGTACCGAGTCAATTACATGACTATTTCTTTACTATTTTAAATATGACAACCAATAAAATAGTGATGATTCCAACGTCACTATCAGCTGGTTTTGCAGTAAGTTTAATTCCATTTATTACAAAGACATACGAATCTGGTGAGTTAAGTGAAATGCATAGACAAATTAGAACTTCTTTAGGTGTATTAATGTATATTACAGTACCAGCGAGTTTAGGAATTATGGCTTTGGCTTTACCATTATATACTGTGTTCTATAGTTATAATGTTGATGGAAGTCAGTTATTATTCTATTATGCACCAGTTGCTATTTTAATTGGATTGTTAAGTGTGACAGCGTCCATGCTACAAGGTATTGATAAACAAAAACTGACTGTATTTGTAATTTTATCAGCAGTTGTTTTAAAAGTTGTGCTAAACACACCCCTCATCATGGCTTTCCATACAGCTGGAGCAATTTTAAGTACAGCAATTGCGTTACTGTTTGCTGTTTTATGTAATTTTTATATACTTAAAAAATATGCAAAATTCGATTTTTCAGAGACATGGTTACATTTTAGTAAAATATTCTTATTCGGTTTAATCATGATGATTGTAGTTGAATTATCTTCATTTATATTACAAATGTTAATCTCACCAGAATCTAAAATAGGTTCATTAATTATTTTAATTATTAGCGTGGTAATTGGTATGGTTGTTTACGGAAGTATCACCATGAAGACGAAACTGGCTGATCAATTTTTAGGTGAAATACCAAATAAGCTTAGACGTAAATTAGGTATTATTAAATGAGATTAGACAAGTTTTTAGCGAACATGGGTGTTGGCACACGTACCGAAGTAAAACAATTATTAAAAAAGAAACAAGTAACTTTGAATGATAATGTAGAAACATCACCTAAAAAGCAATTGGATCCAAATATTGATGTTGTAAAAGTAAATCAAACGCACATTCATTATATCGACAAGGTATATTTAATGTTAAATAAGCCTAAAGGCTACATTTCAGCAACTGAAGACGACCATCAACAAACTGTGATTGATTTGGTTGATGAATATAGATATTTAAATGTTTTTCCGGTGGGACGTTTGGATAAAGATACAGAAGGTCTTTTATTAATTACAAACGATGGGCAATTCAATCATGAATTAATGAGCCCCACAAAGCATGTTCCTAAAACCTATGAAGTGATTTCTAAAAAAAATATTACCAAAAATGATATAAATGCATTTAAAGTGGGTATTGAATTAAATGAGGGATTGGCAAAACCAGCGGAATTAGTGAAAAGTGATGAAATGTATAAATCATTTGTTACAATTCATGAAGGACGTTATCATCAAGTTAAGCGTATGTTTCATGCAATAAATAATGAAGTTTTAGAATTGAAACGTCTTAGCATTGGCGATCTTCATCTTGATTTAACTTTAGCACCAGGAGAGTATCGTCAATTAAATGAGCAAGATTTTAAAAGTTTAGGATTAAAATAAAGAAGAGGTGTAGTTATTATGTCAAAATTATTTAAAGCAATCGTAGGCATCGGTGGGGCAGCTGCAGCCGTTGTTCTCTCTAAAAAAGAAAATAGAGATAGACTAAAAGATGAGTATAGTAAATATAAATCTAACCCAGAGTCTTATAAACAAAATGCCAAAGACATCGCAAGTCAAATAAGTTCTAAAGCTGGTGAAACATATAGTGAAGTAAAACAAGATCCTAAAGGATATGCTTCAAAAGTTAAGCAAGATCCTAAAGGTTTCATCAATGAACAAAAAGATCGCTTCAAAAATGTTAGTGAAAATGAAGAAGAACATATTGAAGAAGCGAGATTTACCGATGAAGGCGCTGCTGATCCATCAAATAACCTACGCGTTGTAACAGAAGAAGAACTAAAAAATAACAATAACAAACATGATGAAAAATAAAGTTTAAACTGTATTTAAATGTATAGGTGAGTTATGAAAATCTTAGGCTGTGAAAAGTCAAAGTGATCAAACACCTTAAATAGTTAATCAGCCTATAGGGGGCGAGAATAAGAAATCAAATTCAACATTTTGGTTTCTGGCTCGCTCTCTTTTTATATTAATACAGACTTTTCATACGGTTATCTATAGCGTTTAAACTGTTATAACTCAAATCATAACAGTTAGTTTTTTGAATTATTAGACACATCTCACTGTAGTTTCTTCATTACTTCATGTAAAATATTAAATATATTAGTTATAAGAAGGAAGTTGATTGCAAATGTGGAGAGATAAAGTAAAAGCGTATGAAGGTCAAATTATTGAAGACTTGAAAGGACTTTTATCTATCGAAAGTGTAAGAGAAGATGATAAGGCATCTTCAGAGAATCCTGTTGGGCCTGGGCCACGCAAAGCTCTAGATTATATGTACCAAATTGCAGAACGTGACGGATTTGGAACACATGATGTTGACCATATTGCTGGACGAATTGAAGCGGGTAAAGGTGAGGATCTTTTCGGTATCTTGTGTCACGTAGATGTTGTACCTGCTGGCGATGGATGGGATTCAGAACCATTTAATCCAGTAGTCACTGAGGACAAAATTGTAGCTCGTGGTACTTTGGATGACAAAGGCCCAACAATTGCGGCTTATTATGCAGTCAAAATTTTAAATGAAATGAATGTAAATTGGAAGAAACGTATACATATCATCATCGGCACGGATGAAGAGTCTGATTGGAAATGTACAGATCGTTATTTCGAAACAGAGGAAATGCCAGTGTTAGGTTTCGCTCCAGATGCTGAATTTCCAGCTATTCACGGAGAAAAAGGTATCAGCACATTTGACGTGATTCAAAACGAAAAAGCTGAAGATCAAGATGAACCTGAATACGAATTACGTTCATTTAAGTCTGGTGAAAGATATAATATGGTCCCAGACGAAGCAGTAGCACATGTTGCTGTTAAAGAAAATATGACCGATGTCATTCAAAGCTTTGAACAATACTTAAATGAAAAGCAAGTCGAGGGTGAAAGTGTTGTTGATAGTGGTGTATTAGTCCTTAAAGTGTATGGTAAAGCAGTACATGGCATGGACCCATCTATTGGCGTAAATGCAGGATTATATTTACTGAATTTCTTATCTGATTTAGACTTAGATAAAACAGCGGCTAATTTTGTAGAATTTAGTAATAAATACTTATTTGAATCTCATTTTGGAGAAAAAATGGGTATGAAGTTCCATACAGATGTAATGGGAGATGTTACTACTAATATCGGCGTAATTACTTATGATAATCAAAAAGCTGGATCATTTGGTATCAACTTAAGATATCCAGAAGGCTTCGAATTTGAAGAAGCACTGACGAGATTCAAGAGTGAAATAAATCCATTAGGTTTTTCAATTAAATTAGGTAAGAACCAAACACCGCATTATGTGGAAAAAGATGATCCATTTGTACAAAGTTTAGTAGAAGCATATAGAAACCAAACTGGTGATCAAACTGAACCATATACAATAGGCGGCGGTACTTACGCGCGTAATTTAGATAAAGGTGTCGCATTTGGTGCAATGTTCAGTGATTCTGAAGATTTAATGCATCAAAAAAATGAGTATATTACTAAAAAACAATTATTTAATGCGACAAGCATTTACTTGGAGTCATTATATAAATTGTGTGTGGAGGAATAAATATGACAAAAGTTCTGATAAATGAAAAACTTGTTGATGAACAAGATGCTAATGTACCGTACAATGATAGAGGTTACGTCTTTGGCGATGGTATCTATGAATATATAAGGGTTTATAATAATAATGTTTTCACAGCTAGAGAACATTTTGAAAGATTATTACGCAGTGCTAAAGAGATTGGTTTGGAACTAAAATATAATGTAGACGAATTGACAGAACTAATTCAAGAATTATTATCTACAAACAGCATCGTTAATGGCGGTGTTTATATCCAGGTAACTCGTGGAGCTGCGCCTCGTGACCATGCGTTCCCTACACCATCAGTAGAAGCGAATATCATGGCGTTTACGAAGTCTTATGACCGTCCATACAAACTACTTGAAGAAGGTATAAATGCTATTACAACTGAAGACATCCGTTGGTTAAGATGCGATATTAAAAGTTTGAATTTATTAGGAAATGTATTAGCAAAAGAATATGCTACAAAATATAATGCTCAAGAAGCTATTCAACATCGTGGTGATATTGTCACAGAAGGTTCTTCGAGTAACGTGTATGCGATAAAAGACGGCGAGATTTACACACATCCAGTAAATAATTATATATTAAATGGTATAACACGTATGGTTATTAAATCAGTTGCTGAGGATAAAGGTATACCTTTTAATGAAGAAGTATTTACTTTAGATTTCTTAAAAGGTGCAGATGAAATTATTGTGTCTAGTACATCAATAGAAGTCATGCCTGTTGTTAAACTGGATGGTGAAAATGTAGGTGACGGTAAAGTAGGTAGTATTACGAAATCGTTGCAAGAAGGATTTAATAGATACATTGACACACATAGTTAATATTTTCCATAAATGGATATAAAATGTCACATAAATTATGTTGAAATTATGTTATAATGCTAACTGAGCCGTTTAAGAGATTTCAATATAAAATTGAAAGTAAAATGTATCTTTTTGTTTCTCATTTTTGGTTGAAATTCAACCTCAAACATTATAAAATCTTTTATGAGTCTTGAAATCGACCGTAAGAAATTCATAAAAAAAAGATATAGAAATATTAAAATAGTACTTTGTTTGAGATTGATTTATGGTATGATGTAAAAGTTACTATAATTTGAAAATCAGTACTGTTGCTAAATAACTTAACTTGAACCACATGGGACATTGTGTCAGTCATAAAACTTGAGGCGACATAAATTTGGGTTGAAGTTTAAAATACTGTAATAGAAAATGATTATATATGGCTCTCGAAATTTGTTTTCTTGAGCCATTTTCTAATTGAAAGTGAGGTGAACGTGTTGGAGCAGTTTTATCAATTGGGATGGACGCTTGATTCAGCAGGCGGTGCATCTGGTGAAGCGTATATGGCTGAACAGGATGGGCAAAAGTTATTCCTAAAAAGAAATTCAAACCCATTTATTGCGGCATTATCAGCCGAAGGTATTGTGCCGAAATTAGTGTGGACAAAACGCATAGAAACCGGTGAAGTGGTAACGGCGCAGCATTGGAAAAATGGTAGAGAACTTACTTTCAACGAAATGTATGAACAACGAGTAGCAAATTTATTGAAAAAGATTCATAGTTCTAAAACATTACTTAATATGTTAAAACGTATGGAAATGGAACCAATTACTCCTGATATTTTATTAAACAAGATTAACGCTTCTTTATCACGAGAAGTTTTAACGCATCATGTTGTTAGAAAAGCTTTAACTTATCTTGAAGACCATATGCCGAACTTGGATCCTCGTTTCTTTACAGTAGTTCACGGCGACGTTAATCATAACAACTGGCTATTGTCTGACCACGATGAATTATATCTTGTTGATTGGGAAGGTGCGATGATTGCTGATCCGGCGATTGATTTAGGTATGCTGCTATACAATTACGTTCCAGAGAAGATATGGCCTCAATGGTTAAACGTTTATGGCACTAAAGATTCAATGGATTTACAAAAACGTATGAAATGGTACACAGTGGTACAATCTATTGGTATGGTACAGTGGTATGAAGAACAAAAACGTTATAAAGATATGAATATGTGGCTTAAATTTTTAAATGAAGTCATGAATAATAATGCATTTATATAAGGAGTTATCAAAATGAGAATGCGCTACAAGCCATGGGCTGAAGACTACTTAAAAAAGGAACCAAATTTAGTGGATCTCGACGGTAGTCATGCAGGGCAAATCAGTGATTGGTTTGATAAGGATCAACCGATTTACATTGAAATAGGTTCAGGGATGGGACAGTTTATAACCACACTTGCTGCACAAAATCCTGAAATCAATTTTATTTCTATGGAACGGGAAAAAAATGTAATGGTTAAAGTTCTAGACAAAGTATTGGACCAGGGTTTAACTAATATCAAACTCATTTGTAATGATGCGATAGAACTCAATGAATATTTTAAAGATGAGGAAATTTCTCGCATCTATTTAAATTTTTCCGATCCATGGCCAAAGAAAAGGCATACTAAACGTCGCTTGACTTATCATACTTATTTAGCTTTGTATAAACAAGTATTAAAGGAAGATGGAGAACTTCATTTTAAAACTGATAATCGAGGACTGTTTGCATATAGTTTAGAAAGTATGTCACAATTTGGTATGTATTTCACCAAAATTAATTTGAATTTACATCAAGAAGATGATGAAACTAATATAGAGACAGAATATGAAAGAAAATTCTCTGACAAAGGTTCTAGAATTTATCGCATGGAAGCAAAATTCCATTAAGTTAATATAATGATTCCAATTGATAGGGCAAAGCCTTATCAATTTTTTTTGACTTTATATCGTAATTTTACACTATAAAACGAAAAAAGAGCATAACATGTTCGATAGTGCATTGTTTTACGTAATAGATTGTTTGTATTAATATAAAAGATAATGAGTAACTAAGGCTAACTGGATACTGAGGAGGAATTGGTTTATGAAATTAGGACGTTTTAGCGTACATTATTTAAACGGCGGTATTACAAATATTGATGGAGGAGCGATGTTTGGTGTCGTACCACGAGCTTTATGGATAAGAAAATATGAAGTGAATAATAAGAATCAAATTCCTTTACCTACGCATCCAATATTAGTACAAACTGATGATAAAAATGTCATCATAGACACTGGTATAGGTTTTGGTAAGTTGACAGATAAAGAACGTAGAAATTTCGGTGCAGAATATGAAAGTCACATCAATGAGGATTTAGAAGCATTAGATATGACGACGAAGGATATCGATTATGTGTTAATGACGCATATGCATTTTGATCATGCTGCAGGTTTAACTGATAATGAAGGGCATGCGATTTTTGAAAATGCTATCCATATCATTCAACAAGACGAGTGGCATGAATTTCAAAGTCCAAACTTGAGAAGCAAATCAACTTATTGGAAGAAAAATAACGGTGATTTCCAGCAGAAATTATTATTGTTTGATAGAGAAATGGAAGTTTTGCCAGGTATTAAGATTATGCATACTGGAGGACATAGCTTTGGTCATTCTATTATTACGATAGAGAGTGAGGGTGAAAAAGCTATTCACATGGGAGACATATTTCCGACAATTGCACATAGAAACCCATTGTGGGTAACAGCTTATGACGATTATCCTATGCAATCAATAAGAGAGAAAGAACGCTTAATTCCGAATTATATTTTAGATGATTACTGGTTCTTATATTATCATGATGTGAATTATTTTGCAGTGAAATTTGATAAGCAGAGTATGACAGACATTGAGACATTTATTTCTAGAAATTAAAAAGGGTTAAAGTTATGAATTTAAGTTTCAGAGTTAAAACATGATTTAAGAAATATTCGTGTATATTTCTTGAGCATAACCCGTTTTAAATCTTCGACTTCAATTATGTATATAGTTTTTGTGATATGAAACAATCTTAGCGCATCTCTAATAGATGACGTGAATGCTCCTACTATATACATCTTAAGTTCATAACTTTAACCTTCTATCATTCACATTCAATAATATTAATGATTTCTCCACTATTTGCATCGACAAAAAAATCATATGAAGCAAGTGAACCATTGTGTTGGGTAGTAATACCCCCTTGAAAAACAAGTGTAGTATCACTAGTATTTTTATAAGTAATTGGTTCATGCAATATGTATGAGCCTATAACATTCATAAAATAAGTTCTAACTTCAGAAATGATTTTTTCTGGATCTTGATGCTGTTGATGCTTGCGGCGAGTATAAAAATAAATAGATCCGACAATAGTTGTCAGCGTAATAAATAAGATGATGAACCTATTTTTTTTATTCAACATAACACAATCTACCCCCAATAAAGTCATAATTATAGTTTACCATAATGAAGATGATATAATAAATCTTAAGGAGTGAGACACGTTGGATATAAACAATAATAAAACATTAACAAGAATGAAAATATTAACAGAATTACATGGTGCCCCTGGTTTCGAAGATGATGTAAAATCGTATATGGAATCAGAAATGTCACCTTTTGTAGATGAATTTATTTATAATCGAATGGGTGGCTTTTACGGAGTGAAACGCTCTAAAAATCCTAATGCTAAACGTATAATGGTTGCTGCTCACATGGATGAAATTGGTTTTATGGTGACTAATATAACTAGTAACGGTATGATACAGTTTACCAATTTAGGTGGTGTTGCCAATGATATTTGGCAAGGACAAAAACTTAAAGTAAAGTCACGTCATGGGGAAGAAATTAGTGGTATTGTTGCAAATATACCTAAGCACTTTAGATCCGGCAATGAAGGTGCTCCTAAAATTGAAGATTTGTTGTTAGATATTGGTTGTGAAAATTCTGAAGAAGTAGCGCAACGGGGTATTGAAATCGGTGATAGTATTGTACCTGATACTGCATTTACACAATTGTCTGAATATCGTTATGCTAGTAAAGCTTGGGATAATCGTTATGGTTGTTTACTTGGTATCGAATTATTAGAATTACTAAAAGGTGTAGAATTAGATTTTGATTTGTATGTAGGTGCTAACGTACAAGAAGAAGTAGGACTACGAGGTGCAAGAGCATCTGCTGAACTCATTGATCCTGATGTTGCCTTTGTTGTCGATTGTTCTCCGGCAAACGATATGAAAGGAAAACAAAATTTATCAGGTGAATTAGGAGAAGGTACTTTAATTAGAATTAAAGATGGCACAATGTTATTAAAGCCAACATTTAGAGATTATTTACTTTCACTTGCTAAAGAATTTGGCATAGCTCACCAATATTATGTTTCGCCAGGTGGCACAGACGGCGGGGAAATTCATAAAGCTAAAATCGGTATACCTACAGCAGTAATTGGCGTTTGTGCACGATATATCCATAGTACAAATGCAGTGTTTGATATTAGAGATTATGAAGCTGCAAGAAAATTATTAGTAGAGAGTATAACGCATTTAAATCAAGAAAAAATTGAAATATTACAATATAAATAATATAGGAGTGTTAAGATGAAACATTTAGAAAGTGAACAACAATTTGAACAATTAAAAAATGAAAAAACTGTATTTTTATTTACTGCAGACTGGTGTCCTGACTGTAAAGTTATTGAACCAGAACTCCCTCAAATAGAAGAGAAATTCACTGAATACAAATTTATATCAGTAGATAGAGACAAATTTATTGATTTATGCGTTGAGCATGGCATTATGGGTATACCAAGTTTTCTTGTGTTTAGTGCTGGTCAACAAATTGGCAGTTATATTGGTAAAGAGCGTAAATCAATTGAACAAATTGATGCATTTTTATCTTCGTTATAAGTCGATTCATTTTGTAAAGAAACCAAGATCAATTTATAAAAATATATACCCTTAGAACTTACATTTTTTCTGTTCCTAAGGGTACTTTTATTGTAAACTAGAACAAGGCACGTTAATAGGAGTGTTAAACATGAATGTCTTTCAAATGAGAGATAAATTAAAAGATCGATTGAACCATTTAGACGTTAAATTTAATTTTAATCGTGATGAAGAAACATTACGTATATCTAGAGTAGATAATGATAAAGGCGTTACTGTTAAACTTTCTCCGATTGTAGCTAAATATAAATCTCAAAAAGAAAAAATAGTTGATGAAATCGTCTATTATGTGGAAGAAGCTGTAGCACAAATGAATGATGCGGCATTATCTAATACTGATGACATTAAAGTAATGCCAGTATTAAGATCGCCAAGCTTTGATAAAAAGGACAAAAGTGGAAACGCATTTGTTATAGATGAACATACTGCAGAAACTAATATATACTATGCGATGGATTTAGGTAAGTCTTACCGTCTAATTGATGAAACAACACTACAACAAATGAATCTCACTAAACAACAATTAAAAGAGATGGCGTTATTTAACGTAAGAAAATTAAAAAATAAATATACGACTGATGAAGTAAAAGGTAATATATTCTATTTTGTTAATACTAATGATGGTTATGATGCTAGTAGAGTATTAAACACTTCATTTTTAAATAATATACAAAAACAATGTGAAGGTGAAATGTTAGTAGCGGTGCCACACCAAGATGTATTAATCATAGCTGATATAAGAAATAAAACAGGTTATGATGTGATGGCACATTTAACTATGGAGTTTTTCACAAATGGTTTAGTGCCCATTACTTCACTATCTTTAGGGTATGATAAAGGACATTTTGAACCTATTTTTATCTTAGGTAAAAATAATAAACAAAAAAGAGATCCAAATGTAATACAAAGATTAGAAGCTACAAGAAAACAATACGAAAATAAAGATAAGAAGTAAGGAGCAAATTTTAATGAATCTTTTTTATAATAAACAAGCAGTAGGCGATGTAGCATTTTTACAAATAGAGCCTGCTAATGGTGAATTTAATTATGAATATAAAGGCGATGTCGTCGAAATACAACATGAAAATAAAGTTGTAGGATTCAATATATTTAACGCATCACAAAAATCATCTATAGATGGCAACGGCCACATTAAATTAAATGAAACTTTAGTAAATGAATTACAAACTGCTATTGAAGAAGCCGGATTCACTTATAAGTTAGATGCTGATTTTTCACCTAAATTTGTAGTAGGTTATGTTGAGACAAAAGAAAAGCATCCAGATGCTGATAAATTAAGTGTATTGAGTGTTGATGTTGCTACTGAAAAATTACAAATTGTTTGTGGTGCAGCTAATATTGAAGCAGGACAAAAAGTTGTTGTAGCAAAAGTTGGAGCTGTTATGCCTAGCGGTATGGTAATAAAAGATGCTGAACTTAGAGGCGTTGCCTCAAGTGGCATGATATGTTCAATGAAAGAGTTAGATTTACCAAACGCACCACAAGAAAAAGGTATTATGGTCTTATCTGATGATTACACAGTAGGGCAAGCATTTTTTGAAGAATAAAAGGGGGTAATGTGCGTATGAGCTGGTTCGACAAGTTATTTGGAGAAGATAATGACTCAAGTGAAGATTATCTTAATAAAAGAAGCCAACGACGTCAAAAAGCTACACAACAAGAAGACCAAGATTCATTACTTCCTCAGAACAATGATGTTTATGAAAGACCAAAAGGAAAGTTTAGATTTCCAATGCGTATTTTGGAAGAAGCAAATGAAACGAATGACGTAAACAACGATACAACTGAAGACAATTCGAATAATAAAGTTAACGATAATCATATTTATCGCAAGAATGACGACAATATAAGTGTTAACCACAAGCAAAGAAGACGTAGACATATGTATGAAAATGACGTTTCTAATAATGTTGATTCACAACATATAGAACAAAATCACACACGTGACGAAACAGCTTTTGATTCAAAAAGTGAACAGAGAAGTCACAAAGGTAAAAGAATGAGAATTCAGACGGATGTTTTACGCGCTAACGCGACTTCAAAACATAAATCTAATACACCTAGTTATCATCAAAGTGATTTTAAAGCGAGTGAGGTGCCTTCTGCGATTTTTGGTACAAAAAAACCTAGTCCGTTAGTTAATGGTGTTATAAAACAAGATCAGGAAGGTGAAGAGGATTCAAACGACGATAAAGATAATTCGAAATTTGAAAATACTATGCAAAGTGATGCTCAAAATTTGAGTTCAGATGATACTACGTATTATAACGATCAATATGTCGTTGATCCTAGTGAAAACAATAATGCTGTGACATCTTCATCAACTATTGAACAAACAGAAGATAGTGAAGGTGAAGAAGAACAGCCACCAAACAACTCGTTTGAGTCAACAGACGTCTCCAAACAAGAACCTCTTGCTAAGAGTGCTAAAATTGATAATACAATTAATATAGAAAATAGATATGCTTCACAAATTGTTGAAGAAATACGTCGTGAACGTGAAAGAAAAGTGCTTCAAAAGCGCCAATTTAAAAAAGCGTTACAACAAAAACGTCATGAACATCAAGAGAAGCAAGAAGATAGTATACAAAAAGCAATCGATGAAATGTATGCTAAACAAGCTCAAAACTACATAGGTGAAAGCTCATTAGATGCTGAAGATCAAACGGCAAATGCTACTGAAATTGATTCGGAAGCATCAATTCAAGACGCTTCAAATCCTAACGTTACGCAAAATACATCTAACGATAAACAAGAAGACGAGATAGACTCAACATATAATTATGAAGAAATTAATTTAGATAATATTCGTGATATACATACAATCAATGACGAGTATGTAAATGTTGATTCTGAAATACAAACTGAAAAAAGCGCTACAGAATCTCACGAAATAATTGACGATGTATCAGAAGATACAAATGATGATATATCTCAAGACATAGCTAATACACCTGGGGATACATCTCCAGATGAATTAGTTAACTCACAATCTAACGAAAAGCTAAATGATGAAACTTCTGAAATGCAATCAGAAACAGAAGAAAGTCAAATTGCAGAAAGTGTAGATAATGACATAGCTGATGCGTATTACAGAGAGTTAACAGATAGTGATACGAGTGAATTAACTTCAATAAATAATGAGACCTTACATTCAAATGAAGATAATACAAATGAAAACGTAGAAACATCACAGGTTTCTGAGTCTGCAGAAATGTTGAATGATACCTTCGAATCTTCTAGTTCATCTTTATCAGTTGAAGGTAATAGCGAAGACTCAAATCTATCTCATTCCGAAGAAAATACAATAGATGATATAGATGTTAGCCATTCAGAAGTAGCTCATGACAATAAAGATATTTCACAAGATAAAGATTTAAATGAACAAGAAATTAATGATAGAGTAGATTCAAAAGTTGATACTGGTAAAGCAACACATCGTGACCAGTCAACTCAAGCCAAATCAGCTAAAAAGAAAGGGAGTAAACCTTTCAACGTAGTCATGACGCCTTCAGATAAAAAACGTATGCTAGACGCAAGAAAATCACAAAATCAAAATCAAGTTAGTTCAAATATTGAACATGCAACAAACAATAACGTTTCTGAACCTACGACAGAGCAACAGAAAGGTCATACGATTTCTTCAGAACGTCAAAATCAAGCTATGACAACTGAGTCAGATAATGTTCAACACAGTACTTCAAAAAATGATTTAAATAATACATCAGACATTGAAGTTGGAACATTCTCAGATGAAACGCCGACGAATACAACAGAAAATAATTATGCTGAAGCTGAAACGACTACTAGTAATAATCAAAAATCTGGTAAGTCAGATTTTTCCATAGATAACAATGTTGTTAGTAATCATCAGCCAGTTAATCCAAACGAGCACTCTGAACAATCTGTTCAAGAATCATTACTAAAATCAGAGCCTACTTCACAGCTAGGTGGTACAAAAACATCAAAAGAGGATGAAAATAAGCCAACTATACGTCGAGGGCCCAATATTAAATTACCGAGTGTGGAATTATTAGAAGCACCTAAACAACATGAAGTAGATAAGTCTTGGATAGAGGATAAAAAACAAGAATTAAATGAAGCTTTCTATTATTTCAATGTGCCAGCAGAGGTGCAGAATGTAACAGAAGGCCCAAGTGTAACGCGTTTTGAATTATCCGTTGAAAAAGGTGTGAAAGTTTCAAGAATTACTGCTTTACAAGATGATATTAAGATGGCGTTAGCTGCGAAAGATATTCGTATTGAAGCACCAATAGCCGGCACGAGCTTAGTAGGTATAGAAGTACCGAACCAAAATTCGACAACAGTAAATTTACGTTCAATAATTGAAGAGCCTACATTTAAAAATTCAGAATCTAAATTAACTGTAGCTATGGGTCTTAGAATTAACAATGAGCCATTATTAATGGATATATCCAAAACACCACACGCTTTAATAGCCGGTGCTACAGGTTCTGGTAAATCAGTATGTATAAATAGTATCTTAATGTCTTTATTATATAAAAATCATCCAGAAGAATTAAAATTACTTTTAATCGATCCAAAAATGGTTGAATTGGCTCCATATAATGATTTACCACATTTAGTTTCACCAGTTATTACAGATGTAAAAGCAGCTACACAAAGTTTGAAATGGGCTGTTGAAGAGATGGAAAGACGCTATAAAGTCTTTGCTAAATATCATGTAAGAAATATTACTGCCTTTAATAAGAAAGCAACATATGAGGATAGAATGCCAAAAATTGTTATAGTTATAGATGAGTTAGCTGATTTAATGATGATGGCACCACAAGAAGTCGAGCAATCGATTGCTCGTATAGCACAAAAAGCACGTGCTTGTGGCATCCATATGTTAGTTGCAACGCAAAGACCATCAGTTAATGTAATAACAGGTTTAATCAAAGCAAATATTCCAACAAGAGTTGCATTCATGGTATCATCAAGCGTTGATTCTCGTACTATTCTAGATAGTGGTGGTGCGGAACGTTTACTAGGATATGGTGATATGCTTTATCTAGGTAGTGGGATGAACAAACCAATTCGTGTTCAAGGTACCTTTGTATCTGATGAAGAAATTGATGATGTTGTTGATTTTATTAAAGAACAAAGAGAGCCAGAATATTTATTTGAAGAAAAAGAATTATTGAAAAAAACTGAAAGTCAACCTCAAGACGATTTATTCGATGATGTGTGTCAATTTATGTTGAATGAGGGACATATCTCAACTTCATTAATACAACGACATTTCCAAATTGGTTACAACCGTGCAGCCAGAATAGTTGATCAATTAGAACAGCTAGGTTATGTTTCGGGAGCTAATGGTTCAAAACCAAGAGATGTATACATTACAGAATCAGATTTAAATGAGAATTAATATAGAGATAAAGGAGTGTTTTTATGACACATTATCATTTTGTTGGCATAAAAGGTGCCGGTATGAGTTCATTAGCACAAATCATGCGTGATCTTGGAAATGAAGTTCAAGGTTCAGATATTCAAAATTATGTTTTTACAGAAGTAGCTTTAAAAAATAATGGTATCAAAATTTTACCTTTCAATGCGGATAATATTAAAGAAGATATGGTCATCGTACAAGGTAATGCGTTTCCTGATACACATGAGGAAATTGTACGTGCACATGAATTAAAAATTGAAGTTATTCGCTATCATGACTTCTTAGGTCATATTATCAACCAATATACGTCTGTAGCAGTTACAGGCGCACATGGAAAGACATCTACTACAGGTTTACTATCACATGTCATGAATGGTGATAAAAAGACTTCATTTCTAATCGGTGATGGTACTGGTCTGGGTATTCCTGCAAGTGATTATTTCGCATTCGAAGCTTGTGAATACCGCAGACATTTCTTAAGTTATCATCCAGATTACGCGATTATGACAAATATAGATTTTGATCATCCAGACTATTTTAAAGACGTTGATGATGTATTCAATGCGTTCCAAGAAATGGCGCAGAACGTGAAAAAGGCTATCATTGCATGGGGTGATGACGAGCATTTACGAAAAATTGAAGCTGACGTACCAGTTTACTATTATGGCTTTTCTAAAGATGACGATGTTTATGCAGATAACCTAAAAATCAGTGAAAAAGGTACTCAATTTGACGTATACATCAAAAACGAATACTATGATACATTCCTTTCACCACAGTTTGGCGACCATAATATTCTAAATGGTCTTGCTGTAATTACAATAAGCTATCTAGAAAGCCTAAATGTAGACAATATCAAAGCTGCGTTAGAAACGTTTGGTGGCGTGAAAAGAAGATTCAACGAAACAAAAATTGGTAATCAAGTGTTAGTTGATGATTATGCCCACCACCCTAGAGAAATTAGTGCGACAATTGAGACAGCGAGAAAGAAATATCCTAATAAAGATGTTATTGCTGTATTTCAACCTCATACATTTAGTAGAACACAAGCATTTTTAGATGAGTTTGCAGAATGCTTAAACTTAGCCGATACAACATTCTTATGTGAAATTTTTGGTTCTATAAGAGAAAACACTGGTAATTTAACTATTCAAGACTTGATTCAAAGAATAGACGGGGCAAAATTAATCGATGAGGAAAGTGTAAATATATTAGAACAATATAGTAATTCAGTTATTTTATTTATGGGCGCTGGCGATATTCAAAAAATTCAACGAGCTTATATGGAAAAAGTTGGTGTCACTTCGTCATTTTAGTATGTTTATGTTAAAATGATGGGGGTATTTATATTAAATAACAACATATGATTAATAGGAGGCGTTTTTAATGGAATGGATTTTACCTATAGCTGGAATTATTGCGGCGATTGCATTTCTAATATTAGTAATTGGTATCGTTGTAGTTTTACTTTCAGTTAAGAAGAATTTAGATCACGTTGCAAAAACACTTGATGGAGTTGAAGGACAAATTCAAGGTATTACACGTGAATCTACAGATTTACTTCATAAAGCAAATCGCTTAACTGAAGATATTCAAGATAAATCAGATCGTTTAAATTCAGTAGTTGATGCTGTTAAAGGTATCGGTGATTCTGTACAAACTTTAAATGGTTCAGTTGATCGAGTTACAAACTCAATTACGCACAACATTTCTCAAAATGAAGATAAAATTTCTCAAGTTGTACAATGGTCAAATGTAGCAATGGAAGTTGCTGATAAATGGCAAAACAGAAGAAATCGTAGAGATAGTGCAAATTATAAAGCGAGCAGTGTAGCAAACGATTCAAATCATAGCTATACTACACGTGTAGATAACAAATAATTCATATATTTAAAAAACAAATGCACTTAAATGAGGTTTGAAACTTATTTAAGTGCATTTGTTATAGGGGGCATTCAATTATGAAATACTATAATCGAGATAATTATGAAAGAAACTTAGAAAGTTATCAAGTACCAGAATATTTTACTAAAGGTGCCAGAAACGAATTTGTGTATGGATTTATCGTAGGCGCTGTGATTGGTTCAGCTTTAGGTTTAGTTTCCATTAGTAAATCTAGATCTTCTAATAAAAATGTTCCGGAAAATAAAGAACAATTTAAATCAAATATTGTCGCACAAAGTGAACAAGAACAACAAGATGCTGAAAATAAACTAGCAGGACTGAAATCAACTATTGCAGATTCTCAAAAAAATAACACAGAAGTGTCAGATAAAGAATTAGCAGCTCAAAAAGTTGCTATTCAAAAAGAAACATCTGATAATGAATTAGCTAATATGTCACCTGAGGCACAAGAACAACAAGAAGCAAAAAATGAAAATAATAAAGATGATGTGGTATCCGGTGATTTATCTACTGAACATATTGACCCAGATGCTGAACCAACTGAAGATGAAGTCAGTGCTCAACAAGACGCTATAAAAGAGGAAACATCGGATAATACAGATGCTGAAGTAACCTCTACAGCTGACTCAGCTAAAAATGAAGGTATCAATGGCAAAACAGCTGCAGCAACTGCAGGAGGTGCTATTGCTGCAGGTGGTTTAGCAAGTGCGGCACAAAATAAAAAAGAAGCATTAAATAATAATTCAGAGGTTTCAGAAAACACTTCAAAACTAATAAATGAAGAGGATAGACCAAAAGAATCAGCTAAAAATGCGCCAAATTTAGTAACACAAGAAGCAACTACTGAATCATCATCTTATGATAACGATAAGTCAGAAGTAGCTAGTTCTGGTGCAGTTAGTGCTTCAGGCTTAGCATTAGCAGCTAACAATAAACAACAAGCAATCAATAATAATCAAAATATTGCAGATAATACTGCTAACTTGCTAATTCCAGAGTCGCCAAAGCAAGCTAAACACCAATCAGTACCGAATTTAATTACCCCAAATATTGAGAATGCAGTAGAATCTACTGATAAAGTTGATAATAGTGCGGATAAAAATAACAAAAAAGCAACAGCTACAGAAATTCCAAAACCAACAGCAGCTGAACAACGTATTACACAAACGCACAAGACGGTATCATTTAAAGATGGTATTATTGTCCATGAAAATGCTAGCAGAAATTTAAGTGAACAATCAGTTGCACAAGGTAGTACAAGTAATACAACACAAAAAGATAAAAAAGCATCGACTGAATCAAATGATGGTATTATTAATCACGATGAATCACAAACGACTAGTAAAGTGGCAAATTCAACTAAAAATAACTCAAGTAAAAACAAATCAAGTAAAAAAACGTATACTAAAAATAGAACACAAATGAATAAGACAGAAAAAGCTGAAAGTAAAATTGATAAAAGAACTTTCAATGATTAATTCAATTAATAAGAAAGGGTCCGAGGCATAATATTTGTTTTGGATCCTTTTCGTTTATTTAATATGAAACGTTGATTAGATCATTTATCAATTAAATTCCATGCATATTTGCTTTATTACTTGTTGCTTTTATATTGAACCGTAGACTTTATATCTATATCTTAAAATTTGATATTAGGTTTGATATTAGGAAGAAATATTGAAAAACACATAATAGTGTAAAAATGGCCTAGATATTAACTGAAAATTCAGTTATTATTAATGTTATTCACTTTTAAAGTGATTTTTTTCAATCGCTACTTGAACTTATAAGTAGTTATTGTTAGAATAACGTTTAACAAATATTTTATCGCTTTAAAGCAGAATAAAATATCGCTTTTTAAATTTTTCATAGAGGTGAATAAAATGACAGACAAATTAAAAGAATACAGAGATGAGATAGCTGAGATTAACGAAGAGATTTTAGGACTATTATCTAAAAGAGGAAAAATAGCACAAAAAATAGGTGAGGAAAAACGAAAACAAGGCACGCTTGTATATGATCCTCAACGTGAAAAAGAAATGATTAATCAATTATTAGATAAGAACGAAGGACCATTCAATGACAATGTAATCAAACAATTGTTTAAAGAAATCTTTAAAGCCTCTACTGATTTACAAAAATCTGAAAATGAAAAACACTTATATGTATCTAGAAAATTAAAACCAGAAGATACTATTGTTCAATTTGATAATGGAGGTATTATTGGAGATGGCAACAAATCTTTTGTATTTGGACCATGTTCAGTAGAATCCCAAGAACAAGTTGATGCCGTTGCAGCTAATTTACAAGCTAGAGGAGAAAAATTCATTAGAGGTGGGGCGTTTAAACCACGTACATCTCCATATGATTTCCAAGGATTAGGCGTTGAAGGTCTAAAAATACTTAAAAATACTAAAGATAAATACGGCTTAAATGTCGTAAGTGAAATAGTTAACCCTGCTGACTTTGAAGTAGCTGATGATTACTTAGATGTATTCCAAATTGGTGCACGTAACATGCAAAACTTTGAATTACTTAAAGAAGCAGGCCGTTCAAACAAACCTGTATTATTAAAGCGTGGTTTATCAGCTACTATTGAAGAATTTATATATGCAGCTGAATACATCGCATCACAAGGTAATGAAAATATTATCTTATGTGAACGAGGTATCCGCACATATGAAAAAGCAACAAGAAATACTTTAGATATTTCTGCTGTACCAATCTTAAAACAAGGTACACACTTACCAGTTATGGTAGATGTTACGCACAGTACTGGACGTAAAGATATCATGATCCCAACAGCAAAAGCTGGCTTAGCAGTTGGAGCTGACGGCATTATGGCTGAAGTACATCCTGATCCATCTGTTGCATTAAGTGATAGTGGTCAACAAATGGACTTCAATGAATTCGATAAATTCTACAATGAAATTAAACCACTTGCAGATATGTATAATAGTAAAAAACTTAAATAATTGTTGCAAAGTTTGAGTTGATATTAATATGAGTTTAAGACAAATTAATTGTCCTGGCTTTAATCATTATATTAGCAGTAACTTAAAGTCCCACTACTCAATTTATTGAGTTAGTGGTTCTTGTACAAAATCTTTAGCTCATGTAAACCTTTAATCTCTATCAACTGTGGCAATTTTTGCCGGAGTGGGACGATGAAACCTTTTTAAAAATAAATTAGGTTTCTGTCCCACTCTTTTTTGCTTTTTTAGCGACATTGTGATTGATTCTCCTTACGCAAAATTTAGTTTCAAACGTTACAAACCATATCATTTTATATCTTTAATTTAATCTAGTTAGATTATAGTAGAAATTTAAAACATATAATATAAACCAGATTTTTAATACTATGAAATGAAAAACATTATAACAATCAAAACAAAATGATTTTACATTTTCTAAAAATGTGGTAAACTTTGAAAATGTTATGAAAACAGATTATAATAATAAAGAAATCGCTTTCAAGGAGGAAAATATGACTGTTACAATATATGATGTAGCTAGAGAAGCTAGAGTTTCTATGGCAACCGTTTCTCGTGTTGTTAATGGCAATCAAAATGTTAAGCCTGAAACACGTGACAAAGTAAATGAAGTTATTAAGAAGTTAAATTATCGTCCAAATGCAGTAGCACGAGGATTAGCAAGTAAACGTACAACAACAGTTGGCGTAATCATTCCAGATATTTCAAACGTGTATTATTCACAATTAGCACGCGGTTTAGAAGATATCGCAACAATGTATAAATATCATTCTATTATTTCAAATTCTGATAATGATCCAAGTAAAGAAAAAGAGATTTTTAATAATCTATTGAGTAAACAGGTAGACGGTATCATTTTCTTAGGAGGTACAATCTCTGAAGAAATAAAAGATTTAATTAATAAATCTTCAGTACCAGTAGTTGTTTCAGGAACAAATGGTAAAGATGAAGGTATCTCATCAGTTAATATCGATTTCGAAGCTGCTGCTAAAGAAATAACAGAACACTTAATTGAAAAAGGTGCTAAATCATTCGCCTTTGTAGGTGGAGATTATTCTAAAAAAGCACAAGAAGATGTTTTAGTAGGATTGAAAGATGTATTGGTTCAACATAAATTAGAATTAGACGAACAATTAATTTTTAATGGCAATGAAACATACAAAGATGGATTACGTGCGTTTGAATCGTTAGCATCTGCAGAACCGGACGCAATCTTATCAATCAGTGATGAACAAGCCATTGGCCTTGTACATGCCGCTCAAGATGCTGGCGTAAGTGTACCGAATGATTTACAAATTGTTAGCTTTAATAATACAAGACTTGTTGAAATGGTTAGGCCACAACTTTCTAGTGTAATTCAACCGTTGTATGATATCGGCGCAGTTGGTATGAGATTACTTACAAAATATATGAATGAAGAAGACATTGATGAACCTAATGTAATTTTACCTCATAGAATTGAATATAGAGGTACTACAAAATAATTCATATATTCATTTGGAAATTATAACGTGGGAATGGGGCATAAATATCTATTCTCAAAATAGGAGAGCTAGTCCATTATGGATTAGCTCTCCTTTATATTTAAAAACTTACGATTAAACTGTATATACTTGCCGGCGATATATTATGATTTGAGGCTGTATACTCATACATTATTCCGAACAATAGTTATGTTAAAAAATTCCAGGAAATAAAGAAAACCGCCAATTCAGATTAATATATAGATTGACGGCTATTTTACTTCCAAAAATCTTTACGTTTCAACTTAATAATTGTAATTTTATTTAAACCAGCTCAACACTTTTTGAGCATGCTTCATATTAATCTCACTTATTTCTTTTCTTCGAGGTATTTCTATATAATTCTCTTTATCATCACTCCAATTAGCAGGTAGTTCACAAGTAGCATAAGGCTGCCATTTAGTAAGCCATCGTTCTGGAAGATCACCCGTTGGAGGCTGTTCATCTATTAAAGCTAAAAATACATGTGACCATGCACGGGGCACAACTTTCCAAATATTATAGCCGCCGCCACCAAACATGATTACCTTGCCTTGAGTATATGTATCAGCAAGTGATTTGATAATATAAGGTATTTCATAAAGCGTATTTAATGTACAGCTCATATGTGTGAGTGGATCAAGGTAATGTACATCCACACCATGTACACTTACGATAATATCTGGTTTAAATGATGTTACAACAGGTTCAATAGTTTGTTTAAAAACATCTAAAAAGGATTGATCCTCTGTATAAGGTTCTAACGGAATATTAACCGTATAGCCGAATCCTTTTTCAGTACCACGTTCTGTATAATGTCCTGAACCTGGAAATAAAAATTTTCCTGTTTCATGTATGGAATAGATTAAAGATTGATCGTTAGTGTAGAAACTCCATTGCGTGCCATCGCCATGGTGAGCATCTGTATCTATACATAGCACACGTTGATTATATTTTTTTATTAAATATGAAATTGTAATGGCCACATCATTATAAATACAAAATCCATTTGCACGTCCAGGAAGACTATGGTGTAAACCACCACCTAAATGACAACCGTTTGTTAACGTACCGTTCATAATTTGGTCTGCTAAGTTCAACGCACCACCAACTATACGTGCACTATGCTTATGCATCATTCTAAATTGAAGTGTATCTTCACCATCTAAGCCATATTTTTTAGCCTCAGTTTCATTTAAAATACCGTGAGAAGCATGCCTTATTGCTTGTATATAATCGTATGAGTGTATCAATGATAACTCATCATCTGTTGCAATTCTAGGTGATATAACGTGATGTTGCTTTAAATATCCTAATTCCATAAGTAATTCTGTCGTTAATTTTAATCTCATTTGGTTAAATGGATGTTTATTACTAAAGCGATATTGTAAAAGTTCATTAGCGTAAACATAGCCCGTTGTTTGTTGCATATTACTCATATTTTTCTCCCCTTTAAAAGAAAAATCGATTCATGAATCTAATGTCATCAAATGCTTGTAGTTGGTTAATAGAAATTCTTGAACCGATTCTAGCCATCAAACAATTTGCTGGATGACTCGTAATTTCTGGATCGTCTGTTGCAAAAATTTCAAGGCCCCCATAACCCATAAGTTTTTGCATTAATTTTTTATATTCATATACATCGAGACCAGAATTTTTTAAATCCCAGTGCCAATAATATTCTGTCGTTAATACAATATAGTCTTCATATTCATCTGCAGAGAGACTAATTTTAATTAATTCACTTCCTAAATGTAAATGCCTATAGGGTAAACTGATTTCAATAGCCCCTAATTCTATTAAATATTCTAAATTACCACTCGACCATCTTTCTAATGGATCGGGATAATGAAAAGTGACATATCCAACAATGTGTTGATCTTTACGTAATATAAATATTCTTCCTTCTTCTAATTCACTGATTTCTTTGACTGCTTCAAATTGATCTTTCGGCGGACGAAATGCAGATAAACCTTGATCAAATGTCATTTGATCAAGTGTGCTACATGGAATAGGCCCTTCTATGACAAACTGTCCTTCGTCTAACTGATATGTTTGAGATTGATACGTTTTAATATGTTTCATTTTTTCACTCCAAACTACCACATGGGTATTCTGTAATCAATCTTATCATTTATATTATAAGTGATAATTGAATAAAGCAACATATAAATGAATTCGCTTACACTAATTATTTTGAAAATTTTGAAAATGTTAGTTATAATAATTTTTGAAGAGACGATTTCATTCAGAGGGGGATTTAAAATGAAAGTAGAAGTATATAAAGGGGAAAGTGGAGATTTTAACCTTCAAGACTATGAAAAAGAATATAACCAATTTGATTGGAAAGAGGTAGAAAAGTCGTTTTCATGGTATGAGACAGGAAATGTGAATATGGCACATGAATGTATTGACCGTCATGTGGATGAAGGCAAAGGGGAAAAAATTGCTTTACATTATAAAGATGATCAACGCAAAGAAAGTTATACTTTTAACGAAATGAAAGCAAATGCTAATAAAGCAGCAAACGTGCTTAAAGATAAAGCTAATGTCGAAAAAGGAGATCGTGTTTTTGTATTTATGCCAAGAACACCGGAACTCTATTTTGCTCTTTTTGGGACTTTAAAAATTGGTGCCATCGTCGGGCCATTATTTGAAGCATTTATGGAAAAAGCTGTAGGAGATAGATTAGAGAATAGTGAAGCTAAAGTTATAATTACTACAAATGCATTATTACCTAGAATACCAAAAGATAAATTACCACATTTAGAAACAATCGTCGTTGTAGATGATGAGGTAGATAACGCATACGTTGATTTTAATACTGAATTTAAGCAAGCAAGTGATCAATTTGATACTGAATGGTTATCCTTAGATGATGGCTTAATCTTACATTACACATCGGGTTCTACAGGACAACCTAAAGGTGTATTACATGCCCAAAAAGCCATGTTATTACATTATATCTCTGGTAAATATGTATTAGATTTTAAAGACGATGATGTTTATTGGTGTACTGCTGATCCAGGATGGGTAACTGGTACATCTTATGGAATATTTAGTCCTTGGTTAAACGGTGTCACAAACTGTATTGCGGGTGGCAGATTCTCACCTGAAGCTTGGTATGGTATGATTGAAGAATTTAAAGTAACTATATGGTATACAGCGCCGACAGCATTAAGAATGTTAATGAGCGCAGGCGATGACATTATTGAAAAATTTGATTTATCATCTGTTAAAAGTATCTTATCCGTTGGTGAGCCATTAAACCCTGAAGTCATCAAATGGGCTAAAGACGTCTTTGGTAAACGTGTATTAGACACTTGGTGGATGACTGAAACTGGTGGCCATATGATAGTTAATTATCCTTCTATGGATGTTAAATTAGGTTCTATGGGTAAACCGTTGCCTGGTGTAGAAGCAACAATTATTGATGATCAAGGAAATGAATTACCACCAAATAGAATGGGCAATCTTGCGATTAAAAAAGGTTGGCCATCAATGATGATTTCTATTTGGAAAAATCCTGAAAAATACGATTCCTATTTCATTGGTGACTGGTACGTATCAGGTGATTCTGCTTATAAAGATGAAGATGGATATTTTTGGTTCCAAGGTCGTGTAGATGATGTAATTATGACGGCGGGAGAACGCGTTGGCCCATTTGAAGTGGAGTCTAAATTAGTAGAACATGAAGCAGTAGCTGAAGCGGGTGTCATTGGTAAACCTGATCCTGTTAGAGGTGAGATTATTAAAGCGTTCGTTGCATTACGTCCTGAATATGACGAATCAGATGAATTGAAAGAAGAAATTCGTAAATTTGTTAAAGAAGGATTAGCTGCGCATGCTGCACCAAGAGAGATTGAGTTTAAAGATAAGTTACCAAAAACACGTTCAGGAAAAATTATGCGCCGTGTACTTAAAGCATGGGAACTTGATTTACCAGAAGGCGATTTAAGTACAATGGAAGATTAAATAAAGGTTTTTTTCAAAATATAACGAATTGTAATTTAACATTAAGTTACATTCAAACTACTAAACTTAAACTACCTTTATATCTCTTGTGACTTTAAGAGATATAAAGGTTTTTTCTGTGAGAAAATAAATTAGTTTCTATGTATACTAAAGTTTTATTATTACACTATAGTTGATGAAAGCGCTGTCTATAAAAGTCGACAACGCAACTTAAGTTGGTTAATATAATGTATGTAAGGATTTATTTTTGTCAGTAGTATATATGATAAATATATAGTGATTATTGATTTAAAAATTAATTTTAGAAGGGGCGAATGAATTTGACACATTTATCTGATTTAGATATTGCAAATCAATCTACATTAAAACCAATTGGGGAAATTGCAGAGAAAGTTGGTATCCCAGCGGATGCACTAGAACCTTATGGTCATTACAAAGCAAAGATTGATATTAATCAAGTTCAACAAAAAAATGGTAAAGGTAAAGTAGTCTTAGTAACGGCTATGAGTCCAACACCAGCAGGTGAAGGCAAATCAACAGTTACAGTTGGCTTAGCTGATGCATTTAACCAGCTTAAACAAAATGTAATGGTTGCATTACGTGAGCCCGCATTAGGGCCAACCTTTGGTATTAAAGGCGGCGCCACTGGAGGTGGTTATGCTCAAGTTCTACCTATGGAAGACATCAATCTACATTTTAATGGGGATTTCCATGCGATTACGACAGCAAATAATGCACTATCAGCATTTATTGATAACCATATCCATCAGGGTAATGAGCTAGAAATAGATCAAAGACGTATCGAGTGGAAACGTGTATTAGATATGAATGATCGTGCGTTACGTAATGTAATTGTTGGTTTAGGAGGCCCGACTCAAGGTGTACCACGTGAAGATGGCTTCAATATTACTGTAGCATCTGAAATCATGGCGATCCTTTGTTTAGCTACTGATATAAATGATTTGAAAGCAAAAATTAGTAATATCACAATTGGGTATACACGTGCACGTAAACCAGTGACAGTAGCAGACTTAAAAGTTGAAGGCGCAATAGCTATGATTTTGAAAGATGCGATAAAACCTAACCTTGTACAAACTATTGAAGGCACACCGGCACTTGTACACGGTGGACCATTTGCTAATATTGCACACGGTTGTAATTCAATATTAGCTACTGAGACCGCTAGAGATTTAGCGGATATTGTTGTCACAGAAGCAGGATTTGGATCTGATTTAGGTGCAGAAAAATTCATTAATATTAAGGCACGTGAAGCAGGCTTTGAACCTTCAGCAGTTGTTGTTGTTGCAACTATCCGTGCTATTAAGATGCACGGGGGTGTAGGTAAAGATAACTTAAAAGAAGAAAATGTAGAAGCTTTGAAATCCGGTATTGTTAACTTAGATCGTCATGTTAAGAATGTTAGGAAATATGGCTTAGAACCTGTTGTAGCATTAAACGCCTTTGTACATGATACAGATGCAGAAACAGAATTTGTACAACAATGGGCAAAAGAAAATGGAGTTCGTCTTGCTTTAACTGAAGTATGGGAAAAAGGTGGCAAAGGCGGTATTGATTTAGCTAACGAGGTTTTAGAAGTTATTGAACAGCCCCAAACATTTAAACATCTATATGAGTTAGAACAACCTTTAGAAGATAAAATCGAAACGATTGTTAAAGAAATTTATGGTGGTTCAAAAGTGACATTTAGCAGTAAAGCGCAAAAACAATTACAGCAATTTAAAGAAAATGGTTGGGACCATTACCCAATTTGTATGGCTAAAACGCAATACTCATTTAGTGACGATGCTACACAAATAGGTGCGCCTGAAGATTTTGAAATTACAATTCGAGAATTAGAAGCTAAAACTGGTGCAGGATTTATTGTAGCACTTACAGGTGCTATTATGACTATGCCTGGATTACCTAAGAAACCAGCAGCTTTAAACATGGATGTAACTGATGATGGTCACGCAGTTGGATTATTCTAATATTAATAATAATTGATATTATGTATGTTGCAATTTAGCATAAATAAATATTTGAAATAATTAAACTTTCATATTTATGTTAAGTAACAATGTATTTTAATGTGGTTAATACCAAAAAAATAATATTTATAAAGGGAGTAGGACTAAAATCATTTGATAATCTATGATTTTAGTCCTACTCCCTTAAATTTTACTATAGCAATTTAAATTAAAAAGTTTATTTTGATAATAAGTGTTGAGGGATATTAAATTTTTCAGCCCGCTTGTAATCGTATTCTGTGATTTTTCTTTCTACTAACATACGCTTTAATACATAATGTTGTCTGTCTAGTCCAACTTGAATTTCTGCATTAGATTTTAAAGTGCCATTTTCCTCGTAGGGCGTATAAAAATAAGGGCTTTGTAATAATCCTACTAAATAGGCTGATTCAGCAATATTTAAGTCTGATGTCGGTTTCCCAAATAAACTATACGAAGCTGAAGCGATGCCGGATATGTTTGAGCCGTTATAATCACGACCAAATGGCACAATATTTAAGTATGTATATATAATTTCATCTTTGGTCAATAATTTTTCTGCTCTCATGGATAAGACTAACTCGTTTGCTTTGCGATTGTATGTTTTTTCGTTTGATAGTAATTGATTCTTAACAAGTTGTTGCGTTATTGTACTGCCACCAGTAGCAGTTTCTGTATTAAAAACGTCTTGGCCAACTGCTCGAATCAATGCTTTAGGTAAAATACCATTATGCCTAAAAAACAAACTATCTTCCGAAGCGGTTAATGCTTTAATAACATTTTTATTTACATTTTTAGGGCCAACAATTAGAGTGTTCATGGATTCGTTATACTCAGTTAAAATATGTTTATTGTCGTAATCTATATCTTGACTACCCGGTATGTAAAGTAGTTTAAGTCTTAAATCATCGTCAGACATATGAATTGCTTCTTTTGTGATACTTTGAAAATAAAAAACAGTAATTGCTAATATGATCACCGAGGTACATGTTAGAATCGCAAACAAGCCGATGAAAATATGTTTTAATTTTTTATAGATGTTTTCAAATTTATCAAACCGTGACGATTGGTATTGACTATCAACTCTTTGATGCGTCATATAGAACCTCCTTACGTATGCAATATTATAACATAAATTAACATATTGACTTTTAAATTATAGTTACTTATAATTAGTATCAATTCGATATCGTTTTTGGATAAAGGAGAAGTAACTTCTTGTGTTATCTTCAGAGAGTTAGTGGTTGTTGTGAACTAACGTTACGCATTTTGTGAATACACCTTATTAATCAAAGTAATCCAAACGTTTTAGTTAATGAACGTATCATTAATAAAGTTGTTCGACTTAAGTATGGTGGTACCGTGCGCATGCGCCCTTACATTAATTTGTAGGGGCGCTTTTTTAATTTTAAAAAAGATAGCCATTATATTTAAGTAAACTTTTATTCAAAACGAAATCATAAATTAACACAGGAGGCTGATACAATGGCAAATGCATTACTAGAAGATTTAAAATGGAGAGGCTTGATTTATCAACAAACTGATGAGTCTGGTATAGAAGAAATATTAAATAAAGAGCAAGTCACATTATATTGTGGTGCGGATCCAACAGCAGATAGTTTACATATTGGACATTTATTACCATTTTTAACATTGCGTCGTTTCCAAGAACAGGGACATAGACCACTTGTATTAATCGGCGGTGGTACAGGTATGATAGGTGACCCTTCTGGTAAGTCTGAAGAACGTAAATTACAGACTGAAGATCAAGTAGAACTCAATGTACAAGGTATCAGTAACCAAATGCATAAAATTTTTGAATTTGGTACTGAAAAAGGCGCTAAATTAGTTAATAATAAAGATTGGCTAGGCCAAATTTCTTTAATTGATTTCTTACGTGATTACGGTAAACATGTTGGTGTAAATTACATGTTGGGTAAAGATTCTATCCAAACACGTTTAGAACACGGCATTTCATTTACAGAATTTACTTATACGATACTACAAGCAATTGATTTTGGTCATTTAAATAAAACATATGATTGTAAAATTCAAGTTGGTGGATCAGACCAATGGGGTAACATTACGAGCGGTATTGAATTGATGCGTCGTATGTACGGTCAAACTGAAGCATATGGATTAACAATTCCATTAGTTGTGAAGTCAGATGGTAAAAAGTTTGGTAAAACTGAAGGTGGCGCAATTTGGTTAGATGCTGCCAAAACGAGCCCATATGAATTTTACCAATTTTGGATTAATACGACAGACGATGATGTAATCAAGTTTCTAAAATACTTTACTTTCTTAGACAAAGAAGAGATAGAAGCATTGGAAAAATCATTAAATGAGGCACCGCATTTACGTGAAGCACAAAAGGCATTGGCTGAAAATGTAACGCGCTTTATTCATGGTCAAGGTGCATTAGACGATGCAATACGTATATCTAAAGCGTTGTTTGCTGGGGACTTACAATCACTTTCTGCAACGGAATTAAAAGAAGGGTTTAAAGACGTACCTCAAGTAGAATTAAACCATGAGACTACAAATATTGTAGAAGCAATCGTTGAAGCTGGCATTTCTTCTTCTAAACGACAAGCGCGTGAAGATGTGAATAATGGTGCTATTTATATTAATGGTGTAAGACAACAAGACGTTAATTATGAACTTACAAACGATGATAAAATTGAAGATGAGTTTACGATCATACGTCGAGGTAAGAAAAAATACTTCATGGTTAATTATAAATAATAATTTTTATGCAGCAGTCTATTAGAATCTAGTAGATTGCTGCTTTATTAATATAGTTAGATTTGTGTGTTAAGTGCATATCAAACTTGTATTAAGGTTGGATAAAACGAAATTTAATTTTTTACTGTACTAATATAGGAGATACACGGTGAATATTGTGTGGAAGGTAATATCTTTGTAAATATAAATAAAATAACTATAAAAAAGATGTGCAAAGGAGACAAAATCGAGAGCGGTTTGTGCAGTCCTAAGCACATCATATTTAATGATTTACAAATATCTTAGATGGGATTAATTGAACGGTGAATTTTTTTCTTCATTTGATTCATCAGAAGATTGTGATGATGTTGTTTTTTGTTCTTTCAATTTCACATCTATTGTTTGTTGTTTACCTTTACGTTCTACAGTTAATTTCACTGAATCACCTGGTTTTTTATTTTCATAAAGATAAGAGCGGATGTCTGTGTCTTCTTTGACTTTTTTATCATCAATAGCAGTTATAATATCGCCTTCTTTTAGACCACTATCACCATCAACTTTCGCCACATATGCGCCATCTTTACGTGAAGTGTTGAGTTGATCTTTATACTGATCAGGAATTTCGCTTACATTGAGTAATCCAATACCTATAGAAGGACGATCAATCTTACCGTTTTCTACTAGTTCCTTAATAGTAACTTTGACTTCGTTACTTGGTATAGCAAAACCAATACCTTCTACTTGTTCATTAGCAATCTTCATTGAGTTTATACCTACTAAATTACCATTGATATCAACAAGGGCGCCACCAGAGTTACCTGGGTTAATGGCTGCATCAGTTTGAAGTACATTGACTTTGTTTGCACCAGCTGATGTTTGTGTATCAATTGTACGTTCGCTTGCGGAAATAATTCCAGAAGTTACTGAATTAGCAAATTCTAAGCCTAGTGGGTTACCCATTGCAAATACACTATCTCCAGTCTTAACCTTAGAAGAATTAGCAAAATTGATTGCTTTTGTACCTTTAGTTTCATTGATTTTTAACACTGCCATATCAGTTAAGGCATCTTTACCAATTAATTTCGCATCCACTTGTTTAGAATTATGGAGTTGAACTTTAATTTCGCTCGCGCCATCTATCACATGGTTATTAGTAACGATGTACGCAGAACCATTATTTTTTTGATAAATTACGCCTGATCCTACACCAGCTTCTTGCGCTTTCGAAGATTTACCTTTTAGTAAATCATCTAGGTTTTGAGCTTTTTGCATATTGATGACACCAACAATTGATGGGGAGACATCATTAATCATTTGATTGACGGAATCATACTTATCACTTTTTCCATCAAGTGTGTTTCCGCCATTTCCAGTATTTGATGCTTCATTAACAGATGAGCCATTATCGTTTAAAACTGTAGTTTCCATAAGTTTACCGACGCCTAATACGATAAGGGCCCCAATGATGCCTGCGACTAAGGCAACTATAACTGTTCTAAACCATGGAAATTTAGGTTTTTGCCTTATTCTCTTATTTGGGGTGTATTGCGTTGCATTTTGTTGATTATTTTGGTTGTTGTTTGTATTTTGATCATTGTTAAATTCTGACATATTCTACCTCCAGTTATTACTATATATCCTATTATGAAAGTTTTGTGCAACTTTTTCTAGTATACCACTATACGACTTTAGACTGAAATATAAATCTTCTTGTCCATAGTCATACTAAATGATAAAATCAATGAGTAAAGATAAGCAAAATGAAGTAGGTGCAAAAATGTATAAATTTATAAGTGGTTTGTTGAAGTTTATTATTATAAAATTGAGTAATTCATTAGAAGTTCAAGGAAAAGAAAATATACCGCAACTTCATAGGTATGTAGTGACTTGTACTCATGAAAGTTATAACGAAGTAATTATGTTAGGAACAGCAATTTATCCAAATCAAATACATTATATGGCTAAAAAAGAACTATTTAATAATAAATTATTTGGTAAATTTTTATCGTCATTAAATGCATTTCCAGTAGATAGAGATAATCCTGGTCCAAGTACATTAAAAAAACCGATAAAACTGTTAAAAGAGAATAAAACAGTGGGTATTTTTCCTACAGGACATCGCATGAAGTATGATGAAGGTTCGCCAATGAAAAGAGGCGCCGTTACTATTGCGATGATGGCTCAAGCGCCAATCTTACCTGCAGCTTATGTCGGACCTAAAGAAATAAAAGGATTAGTTACTGGAAAGGCAATTATTAGATTTGGTGAACCAATAGAAACTAAAAATCTTCCAAAAGACATGAAGCGTAATGAAAAATTAGAGTATTTAACTAAAGAATTAGAGCAAAGAACGATTCAATTACAATCAGAATTAAATGAGTATGTAAAAAATAATTAACTAAAACATTAGTATGTTGAAATAATTAAACTTTTTAATTTTGATACGTAATCTTTAAATCATATGTTATTATATAACTGTACAATAACAGTTAGTAAAGAGTTTACAAACACCGCGTGGACAATATTGTGCATGTGGTGATTTTTTTGGGAATTTATTTTGAAATGGGGAATATTTATGTATAGTTTCTTTCAACGTTTAGGAAGATCGCTTATGTTACCTGTAGCTGTCTTGCCAGCAGCAGCCATTATCGTTGGTATAGGTAATGCTTTAACTGCACTTGGTGTATTACCTACAGTAGCTGGCTTTTTCTCTACAGCAGGATCAACGATTCTTGAACAATTGGGTATTTTATTTGCAATTGGTGTTGCATTAGGAATGGCGAAGAAGAATGATGGAGCAGTTGCACTTGCAGCAGCCGTTGGTTTCTTTTTAACGACAGTTGTACTTAGTCCAGAAAAGTTAGCGCCGTTGTTAGGCGTGAAAGAATCTGGTGTAAATGTAGCATTTGAACAAATGAACAATCAAAATGTTTTAATTGGTTTAGTTATTGGTTTAGTAGCAGCATATACGTATAACAGATTTAGCACAACGGAATTGCCAACAGCTTTATCATTCTTTAGTGGGAAACGTTTGGTGCCTATTTTAACTGCATTCTTTAGTATATTTATAGCAGTTATTATGTTATTTGTTTGGCCAATTGTGTATTCAGGAATTGTTACTTTTGGAACATGGATCTTGGATTTAGGGCCTGGTGGGGCATTTCTTTATGGCTTTTTCAACCGTCTCTTAATTCCAACTGGGTTACATCATGCATTAAACGCGGTATTTTGGTTTGATTTAGCGGGTATTAATGACATTGCAAAATTCCAAACTGGGGATGGCGCAGTTCAAGGTGTTACAGGACGTTATATGGCTGGTTTCTTTCCAGTGATGATGTTTGGTATCCCAGCAGCAGCATTAGCGATGTATCACACTGCTGAGACAAAACAGAAGAAAAGAGTTTACGGTCTAATGTTTGGTGGAGCTATTTCAGCATTTTTCGTTGGTGTTACCGAACCTATTGAATTTTCATTTATGTTTGTAGCACCGGTATTATTCTTAATACATGCTGTGTTAACAGGTTTATCTTTGTTTATTGCAGCGTTATTTCATTGGACAGCAGGTTTCTCATTTAGCGCAGGGTTAATCGACTTTTTATTATCATTGATTAATCCAGTAGCAAACCATCCGATGATGTTAATGGTACAAGGTGTTGTATTCTTTGTTATCTATTACGTCGTATTTAGATTAGCAATCAAATGGTTGAAACTCAATACACCTGGTCGTGGTGATAACTTATTACCTGATCCGACATCCGATGAAGCTACAACAGGGGATACCGCAAATCCAACTGGAACTTCAGGAAAGACACAAACGAATAAGTATTCAAAGACAGCTAGACAAATCTTAGAAGGCTTAGGTGGTAAAGAAAATATTGTAACATTAACAAACTGCGCTACACGATTACGCATGGAATTACATGATAATAATGTGATTGATGAAGCGAAAATCAAAGGCGCTGGAGCTGTTGGCGTAACAAAGAGTGGTAAACATAATACACAAGTTATCATTGGAACTCAAGTACAACAAGTTGCTGATGAAATTGAACTTCAAATGGAAGAATAAAATAGTGATATTTTAAACATTTAACAATCTGAAATGCATAATATAGTTTCAGAATTGTTAAGTGTTTTTTTATAAAAATTACCATAGAAAGTTCTATTAATTTGTTTAACAAAACGCTGTAAATGCATTGCTCTTTTGTAAGTAAAATAGTACGATATAATAGTATCAGAATTTTCTGATTAAAGGAGAGTAGGTAGTATGAAGTCGGTATTATTTGATGTTGATGGCGTTTTTTTAAGTGAAGAAAGGTGTTTTGATGTATCGGCATTAACTGTATATGAAATGCTTATGAGTAAAGATTATATTGGTTTAGATCCCTCGATACAATTTAAAGATTTAAGTGATGAACAAATCACAGAAATTAGGGAGATTGTATTCTATCATGATGAGATATTAACTAAGTTAAAATCACTTGGCTTAAACTCTAATTGGGATATGCTATTTGTTGTAATAGCAATACATTTCATTGATATTTGTAAAACTTTATCAGATGATGTGTTGGAGGAAATTTTAAATCCCGAAAGTTTTGAACAAGCAACATTACAAAAATTAGGGGAGCAAATTTCTAATATAACATTGAATTTTGATGCACCATTATCATTTTTAGAACATGTGCGTACTGGCAAAGATAATATTTATCAAGACTTGGTTAAGTACGCAAGTGAACAATTAGACACTCAACAAACAGCACTATTTGAGCTGAAAAGTCCATTTTGGTTACTTTCACAGGAAATCTATCAAGAATGGTACCTAGGTAATCAACTTTATAATGAAGTTGAACAAAAATTGAATCGTTCAGACTTTAAAAAAGGTTACATATATAATGAAGTAGTATTAAGGCCAGTGGCTGAAATTAAGCAATTGTTAGAAGACTTAAAAGCCGCAGGATATCATATCGCAATTGCCACAGGTAGACCACGTACGGAAACGTTAGTTCCATTTGATGCAATTGGTATTAAAGATATCTTCGAAGATAAACACATCGTTACAGCAAGCGAAGTATTAATCGCTGAAGATATTTATCCTGAGTTGAAACCTTTAGGTAAGCCGAACCCATTTAGCTATTTAGCAACACTTGAAGGCAATTTCGAAGCGGATTATAAAAAGTATGCAACTGATCAAGAAAATCGAGTTATTAAAAACGAGGTATTTGTAGTAGGGGATTCATTAGCTGATTTGTTAAGCGCTAAAAAAATAGGTGCAACATTTATTGGTCCTTTAACTGGATTGAAAGGTCAAAGTGCACGTGAAGAACTAGAAGCTTATGAAGCAGACTACATAGTCGATCATGTGGGCGAGATAAGAAATATTTTATTATAATGATTATTGACACATTGCAAAGTTATTTTCTGAAAAAGATTATAAATTTGTATATGTGTCATTTTTTATATTCAAATAAGTTTACGACCAATATTTTAACACTCATAAAGTTGAAAATATTAAACTCATTGTACGTGAAATAGTTGAGCCGGTGTTACATTTATATTTTTAGCAGTATTTAATCGAAACTGAATAACAAAAAAGCGCGAGTAAGAAATTTGAATTAAATTCCTTATTCGCGCTTATAGTATTACATTTATTTATAACGAAAGTTAACTAAATATTATAATTAATATTGTTATCAATTTCTAATTCTACACTTCTAATCAAATTGAAACCTTCAATTTGGTATAAACCGTCAATGACATCTTCTGTTACTGGGTGGTCTATTGATAAAATCATGAGTGCGTTACCGCCTTGATTAGTACGCCCAAGATGCATAGAAGCAATATTGATACCATATTCACCTAAGATTTGGCCGGTACGTCCTACAATACCAGGTCTATCATTATGATTAATAACAAGTTGATGTTGTTCAGGTTTAAAGTCTACTGGATAGTCATTAATACGAACAATTCTTGGACCATAACCGTTTAACACAGTAGCACCAATCTTGATTTGTTTGTCTTTATTGATAAGTGTTAATTCAATATAGTTACTAAAACCACGGTGTTTAGTATTTTTTTCAATATTATAAGATACACCTTGTTCATTTAGAAGCACTAATGCATTAATCAAGTTAACACGTTCAGCTAAATCTCGTTTTAATACACCTGATACTAAGGTTCTAGTTAATAAACTTGTGTCATCTAGCGCGATGTCACCTTCGTATTTAATGTGGAGTTCACGAGGTGCTTTTTCAAGTAATTGGATACCAACTTCACCTGTTAATTTGCTTAATTCGATATATGGCTTTAACTCATCGTTAATTTCGCTATAAGTCATACGTGGCGCATTAATTGCATTTAATACGTTACCATTTTCAAAAATATCTACGATTTCATTAGCAACTGATACAGCTACTTTTTCTTGTGCTTCAACTGTAGACGCACCTAAGTGAGGCGTAACGATAATTTTTTCATTTTCTACAAGAGGGGATTCAGTTGCTGGTTCAGTTTCAAAAACATCAATCGCAGCACTTTGTATTTGATTATTATCTAAAGCCTCTAATAATGCTTCTTCATCAATAATACCACCACGTGCTACATTGATAATTTGCAATGTTGGTTTTGCTTTTTCAAAAAATGCTTTACCAACGATGCCTTTTGTTTTAGGTGTTAATGGTGTGTGTACAGTAACGAAATCTGCTTGTTCTGCAATTTCTTCAACTGTTGCACGTGTTACGTTTAATTCTTTAGCTTTATCTTCTGATAAATATGGGTCAAAGGCTAATATATTCATACCGAAACTTTGTGCGCGTTTAGCAACACCAAGTCCAATTCTACCTGCACCGATTACACCAAGTGTTTTATTAAAAAGTTCTGTACCTCTATAAGTTTTACGGTCCCATTTTCCATCTTTTAATGATTGGTGCGCTTGAGGGATATTTCGAGCCATTGATAAAATCATTGCCATCGAATGTTCAGTGGCAGAAATAGTATTACCATCTGGCGCGTTGATTACTATAACACCGTTTTTGGTAGCGGCATCTACATCGATATTATCTACACCCACACCTGCACGTGCAATTACCTTAAGGTTAGGTGATGCTTCAATAATAGCTTCAGTAACTAGAGTTTGACTGCGTACAATCAACCCTTGGTAATCTTTAATTTCTTCGATTAATTCATTTTCAGTTAATTCTGTATTGATGTTAACTTCGAAATCCTTATGGTCAATTAAACTTTTTAAACCTTCTGGTGAGATTGGATCAGAGACTAAAATTTTATACATAAGCTTTGACGACCTCCATATACTTAGTGATTGCTTTGCCAACATAAGATTCATTTCTAAATTCTGTTAACAGAATCTCTAAAGCTGAAACTACTTGTAAAATATCAAATGGAGAGATTTGCCCCATATGACCAATACGTAATATTTCACCTTTTAAGTGACCTTGACCGCCAGCAATTGTTATAGCAAAACGATTTTTTAATTCATTTTTGATGAAATTTAATTCATCTTTTGTTTTAGGTGTAAATGCAGTGACAGTAGGCGAAGCATGTTCGTCTTTGACTAGTAAATCTAATTCTAGTGCTTTCAATGCTTCTCTCAGGCTATCACGTATTGCATAATGACGTGCGACTACGTTGTTAAAACCTTCTTCTTCAACTAATTTCGCATACGCGTTCACACCTCTGAATAGCGAAACGTTAGGTGTGAAAGGAGTTGAGTTCTCAGACTGTGATTTTAAATATTTATTCAAGTCCAAATAAAATCGAGGTGTTGTCACTTCACTAAAGCGTTGTTTAGCACGGTCATTATAAGCTACAAATGCTAAGCCAGGTGGTAACATAATAGCTTTTTGACTACCTGAGATAAGGACGTCAATTGCATCACGTTGTAAATCAACGTCTACTGCACCAATACAGCTTACGCCATCGACAACAAAATAGATAGTGTCATCGTAAGCTTTAAGTGCATGGCCTAATTCACTTACAGGATGCAATACAGCTGTTGAAGTTTCACAATATTGGCTATAAACAGCCGTAATATTAGTGTTTAAAGATTTTAAGAAATCTATGAAGTCAGGTACATTAACTGCTTTACCCCATTCGACTTCAAAAATATGTACATTATTGTAATAAGTTTCTGCAATTTGTTTAAAACGATTACCAAATGCGCCAGATACAATAACAACAATTTCATCATCTGGATTTGCAAGATTTAGCATGCTTGCTTCTAGTGAACTTGTACCACTGGAAGTAAGTATCATTACATCATTTTGCGCGCCGAATATTGGTTTAAGGGCACAAAATGCTTCTTCAGCAATTGCTTCGAAATCACTTGATCGATGACCGACCATAGGTGACTGTGTAGCATGTAAAATTTGTTCTGGTACTGGTGTAGGTCCTGGTGTTAGTAACAAAGGATGATAATATTTCATGAGTAATTCCCCCAATGCTTAAGATTGTACAAGTTTAGCAAATTTTCAGACAATATAAAAGTGCAAATATTTAAAAAACAGACAGAATAGACATGTTATTAAGAGAATGTAAGGGTATTCATTGCTAATTTAATCATATTCCGTCACACATAAAATTTTTTTAAAATTATTTTATTTTTGGTTCTATTTTTACAGAAACGTTGCCCTTAATAGAATTGGAAATCATACAATTGTTGTCTGCAACCTTTAATAGTTTAGGTAACTTTTGAGACAAAAGTTCTTTTTGATTTTTTTCAACTGAAATAATTGGGTAATGGATAATTGTATCCATACGGAATTTTGCATTTTCAAAAATTGCTGTTCCAATAGAAGATTGTTCTATTGTAATATTATCAAAACCAGAACGTTCTAATACAGCTGCGAGTGAGATAATGTAACATGAGGAAGCAGCAGACACTAATAACTCATCTGGATTTGTGCCTGTACCATTACCACCAAGCCCAGAGGGGATTGATATTTGCTCGCTTAAAATATCGCCTTTGAGGTCACCGACTGATTCACGACCACCTGACCAATTTGTTTGTACTACAAATTCATGTTGTACCATATAGATTGACCTCCAGTATAATTATGATAACTTTAGTTTAGACGATTCTAAGAGATAATGAAAGTGGGGCATTGTAAGAATGCATAACTATTTAGAAGATAGCAAGGTAATGTTAATTGCACATCGTGGGTTTTCAACTGATTTTCCAGAAAACACACGAGCAGCATTTGAACCTGCTTTAGAAAGTAATGTCGATATGCTTGAAATAGATATACATAGAACAAAAGATAATTATTTAGTTGTGATTCATGATCACACAATAAATCGTACATCGAATGGGAAGGGTAAAGTAAAAGACTATACTTTTAATTCATTAATGCAATTTGATTATGGTGTAGTTAAGCATATAAAATTTAAAGGACAACATTTGATGACGTTAGAACAAGTATTGGTAATAATTAAACATTATCCACAAAAGCTTTTAATTGAAATTAAACAACCTCATTTTTATCCAGGTATTGAGCAACAATTAATACATATGCTAGAAAAACATGATATTCCTGACGAAAAAGTGCTTATACAATCTTTTGATCAAAAGTGTATTCGTAATCTCCATAAAATGAAGGTGGGGTTTAAGCTTGGCGTTTTAATCAGCAAAAAGAAATACTGGTATAGGATGCCAAATTTCGACAAAATTGCAATTTATGCGGATTATGTAAATCCCCATTATTCTTTGGTTAATCATAAATTTATTACTGCTGCACATAGCTTTGATTTGTCTGTTATGCCTTACACTGTTAATGAACCAAACGTTGCTAAAAAATTAATCATGTTAGGCGTTGATGGTTTGATTTCTGATAATCCGACAAAATTAACTTAATATAAAAAATATGTGCACTCTGTAGATAAATTGAAGTCAACTAAGTGCACATATTTTTATAATAACTATAGGAGGGAGATTGTTTGCGGTTAATCATTATCGTGTGTATTAATCCAATGCTTTTTAAGTAAGCCCATAATATGACAATCACTATATTTTCCGCGAGTATAAAAGTGTTCTTGTAGTGTACCTTCAATGACGAAATTTTGACTCTTATAAATATGGACAGCTTTTTCGTTTTGAACATCTACAAAAAGGTAAATTTTATGTAAGTTCAACACTAGAAATGCATAATCGATTGCTTTTTTAAATGCATTTTTTGCATACCCTTGGCCACTATAGCGAGGATCAACAATAATTTGAATCTCACAATTACTATGAACAAAGTTAATTTCTACTAATTCTACGACGCCGATTCGAATATTGTCATGTTCTATGATAAAACGACGCTCAGATTCATCCAATAGGTGTTTTTTATATAATGATTGAAGTTCACTTAATGATTGGTAAGGTTCTTCAAACCAATAGGACATAATTGAATATTCATTATTTAAATGATGTACAAATTCTAGGTCAGTTTCTTCTAAAGCTCTAATAATCAAATTATACACTCCTTTAATTCTATATGCTCATCATACTCAAATCTAGCATGATTGTAAACGTTGACTATATTTTAGTGCATAGGATGTGTAGAAAAATTCAATTTTCCTTAATGAAGTGATATAGATACAAGGAGAGAGGGATGTAAGATTAAAAAGCAATAAAAAAACCAAGAAATCAATAAGATTTCTTGGTTCGACATAATCACGCTTATCTTGAGTAGTACTCAACGATAAGTTGTTCGTTGATTTCAGCAGGTAATTCACTACGTTCTGGAACGCGGATATATTTACCTTTTAAGTTGTCTGCATCAAATTCTAAATAATCTGGTACAAAGTTGTTAATCTCAACAGATTCAGCGATGATATCTAATTTTAAAGATTTTTCGCGAACTGAGATTTCTTGACCAGGTTTTAATGTGTATGATGGGATATCAACACGTTTACCATCAACTTCGATGTGACCGTGGTTAACGATTTGACGAGCTTGACGACGTGTACGTGCTAAACCTAATGAATATACAACTGCATCTAAACGAGCAGCTAATAATTGCATGAAGTTTTCACCGTGGACACCGTGTTGGTTACCAGCAATTTCAAAAGTGTTACGGAATTGTCTTTCAGTCATTCCATATAAGTAACGTAACTTTTGTTTCTCACGTAATTGTAATGCATATTCTGATAATTTTTTACGTTGGTTAGGACCATGTTGACCTGGTGCGTATGGACGCTTCTCTAATTCTTTACCAGTACCACTTAATGAGATACCTAAACGACGTGATTTTTTCCAGTTTGAACCTCTAAATCGAGCCATAGTAGACTCCTCCTTTTTCTTTTTTGTTGTTATGAAAAAACAAAAAAGAGTGTTGCATGCTTATTTGGATATATTGTTTTATGTGTCCTCGCCTCATAGCTACGGTTACACGGCACGTCCGCGTTGGGAACAACATAGCGCCAAATAATATACAACTGCTAATTTCGTTTATTCACACAAAGAACATTGTACCACGATATTACTAACTGTCAACAACTAATGAGGATTTTAATAATAAGTATTTGTCAATTACGCTTATGCAATTTGATTTTCAATAATTTTAACAATGTTTTGTAATGATTTCTTATCTGGTTCTGAAAAACGGTTTGTGATTGGCGCATCTATATCCAATACACCAATTACTTGTTCATTTTGATGAATAGGAACTACAATTTCTGATTTACTGTTAGCATCACAGGCTATATGTCCTGGGAAGGCATTAACATCTGCAACTAATTGTGTTTCATCTTGAGCAACTGCAGTACCACACACACCATTACCTATAGCAATGTGAACACATGCTGGGTGACCTTGGAAGGGACCCAAAATTAATTCATTATTTTCTATTAAATAAAAACCAACCCAATTGACTTGATCTAAGGAATCATTTAATAAAGCAGACACATTACTAAGGATAGCAATTAAATTTGATTCATCTTCTATTAAACTAGAAACTTGTTTTTCTAATAAATTATAATTAGTTTCTTTAACCTCTGACATACAAAAACCTCACTTTTTACTTTTCATTTAGTATAAAGACTGTTTTAATAGTAATCAAACAAATGATTTGTAAGGGCTTTTTTTTAATAACTTGATACATATAATTACTAGAGGTGGATTTAACGCAAATATTGAAATATTCATATGAATTAATTCATTTTCTCTTTTAATGCATAGGTAAATTACGTTATAATAAATAGTGATAAAATAGGAGGAGAAAACGTATGGTATTGTATATCATTTTAGCAATTATTGTCATAATACTGATTATTGTTGGTGTATTGTTCTATATGCGTTCAAACAAAAGCCAAATTATTGAAAAGGCAGAAGAGCGAAAAGTAAAAGTAGAACAATTACCTTATGATGAAAGTTTATCTCAGTTATCTGAGCTAAATTTAACTGGTGAAACAAAATCTACATATGACAATTTAAAACAATCATCATTAGATAGTAAAAATCAATATTTAGTGCCAGTAGAAGAAAAAATTCATAACGCAGAAGGTTTGTTAGATAAATTTAAGTTTTCACAAGCGCAAACCGAAGTGGATGAGGCCCACGAAATGATGGATCAATATGAAGCGAACTATAATGAACTTACTACAAAAGTAGAAAATATTATAGGACTACATAAAGAAAGCGATCATTTATACGAAGAATGCACAACAGATTATCGTGAAATGAAACGTGATGTATTAGCAAATAGACATCAATTCGGTGAAGCAGCTGCGCCACTTGAACAAGAAATTGAATCGTTTGTACCTGAAATGGAGACTTACGAAACCTTAAAAACTGAAGGCAACTATAATCAAGCACATGACCATATTAAAACGTTAAATGATGATATGAATTATTTAAAAAAAGATATGGATGAAATTCCTGATTTGATTAGAGAAGCACAAAAAGAATTACCTGGCCAATTTCAAGACCTTAAATATGGCTGTAGAGACCTAAAAGTTGAAGGTTATGATTTAGACCATGTGAAAATTGATAGTACATTACAGACATTGAAAACAGAACTTAGCTTTGTTGAACCAATGATTAGTAGATTAGAGCTTGATGAAGCAAATGAAAAGCTTAATAGTATTAATGATCGATTAGATGAAATGTATGATTTAATTGAACATGAAGTAACGGCTAAAAATGAAGTGGAAGAAACAAAAGAAGTTATCACTGATAATTTATTTAGAGCTAAAGAAATGAATTATACACTACAAACTGAAATTGAATATGTTCGTGAAAATTATTATATTAACGAAAGCGATGTTCAAAACGTAAGACAGTTTGAAAATGAAATTCAAAATATGATTGCTGTATATGATGACATTCTTAGAGAAATGTCAAAATCAGCAGTACGGTATAGTGAAGTTCAAGATAACTTGAAATATATCGAAGAGCATGTTGATGTTATCAATGAGAAACAAGAAAAATTACAAAATCATTTAATTCAATTACGTGAAGATGAAGCGGAAGCAGAAGAAAATATCTTGCGCGTACAAAGTAAAAAAGAAGAAGTATATAGAAAATTACTTGCTTCAAACTTGCCAAGTGTACCAGAACGCTTTATCATCATGAAGAATGAAATTGATTACGAAGTAAGAGAAGTAAATAAAAAATTCAGTGTACGACCAATACATGTTAAACAGTTAAAAGATAAAGTCTCTAAAGTTGTACTACAAATGAACAAATTTGAAGATGAAGCGACCGATGTGCTTGTGAACGCTGTTTATGCTGAAAAATTAATTGAATACGGTAACCGCTATCGCAAAGACAGTTCGAATATAGATAAGAGTCTTAACGAAGCAGAACGTCTCTTTAAAAATAACCGTTACAAACGTTCAATAGAAATCTCTGAGCAAGCTTTAGAAAGTGTAGAGCCAGGAGTTACAAAACAAATTGAATCAAAAGTTATCGGTTAAGGTCAGTTATAGCTCATATAAAATAGTAAGTTGACACGGAATGATTTAACATTTCGTGTCTTTTCTTTTTATTAAAAGCGAGTATAATGCTAAAAGGGAAAACAAAAAACGCAGACAAAATGTTAAAAATTGAATCGTTTATAATATATATAATGAATGGAGTGAACGCGGTGATATATTTAGATAATGCTGCGACTACAAAGCCCAATCAAGATGTATTGGACACCTTTGTTAAAGTGAATCAGTCACTATACTTTAACCCTAACAGCCCACATCAATCAGGATTACAGGCAGAACAATTATTACAGCAATCAAAACAACAAATTAAAGACCTATTTGATTTGAAACAGACATTTGATATTATCTATACAAGCGGTGCTACTGAAAGTAATAATATAGCAATTAAAGGTATCGCATATAAGAAAAAAGTATTTGCCAATGAAATTATTACTTCAGTATTAGAACACCCTTCAGTTTTAGAAGTAGTTCGTTCGCTTGAAGCAGAGGGGTTTATAGTTAAATATGTGAATGTTTTAGATGATGGGCGAATAGATTTGGCACATTTAGAAACGTTAATGACTGACAATGTGGGATTAGTAACTTGTATGCATGTTAATAATATTATGGGGCAAATACAACCTATTGAAGATGTAGCTAAAATTGTCCACCAATATCCTAAAGCACATTTACATGTAGATGCAGTGCAAGCTTTAGGAAAAATACCACTTATATTTGAGGGCGTAGATACGCTCAGTTTAAGTGGACATAAATTTAATGGATTGAAAGGTCAAGGCGTACTTTTTGTGCGTAATATTCACCAACTAGAGCCTATTGTACATGGTGGAGGTCAAGAGTACGGTGTAAGAAGCGGCACAGTGAACTTGCCAATGAATATTGCAATTGTAAAAGCGATTAAAGCAGCCGTAAATCAAACATCTATTTTAAATAGCCAGTTGCGTAGTTATCATGATGAACTCAGTCAGTTCTTAATTAACTTTACTGGAGTTAAGATTAATTCACTACAAGAAGGTGCGCCTCATATACTGAATATTGGCTTACCAGGTGTTAAAGGTGAAGTTTTAGTGAATGCATTTTCTAAAAATGACATCATGTTATCGACAACAAGTGCCTGTTCATCTAAAAAAGCGAGTCTTAACGAAGTGTTATTGGCTATGAATGTACCTGTGAAACAAATTGAAGGTAGTATTCGAATTTCTATGGGAAGTCATACTACATCAAAAGATATACAAGAGTTTAAAGATAAATTCAAATTAGTTTATGAAGAAGTGAGGGAGTTATTAGTATGATATATGATCATATATTAGTGAGGTACGGCGAGCTAACGTTAAAAGGAGCTAACCGTAAAATATTTGTGAACAAATTACGTTCAAATGTAAAGCGTGCGTTAATGCCATTACAAGGATACATGGTAAAGGCAAATAGAGATAGAATGTATATAGAACTAGCGGAAGGTGCAGATATTGAAGAAATGTGCAATAGATTAAAAAAAGTCTTTGGTATTTATTCAATAAGCCCTGTATTAAAAATTGATAAAACAGTAGAAGCGGCAAAAGAGTTAGCTGTTCGATTTGCTAAAGAGTATGAGCAAGACGATACGTTTAAAATTGATGTAAAGCGTTCGGATAAAAACTTCCCATATGACACATATGAATTACAAAGAACTTTAGGTGGAGCTGTATTAAGTGAAACTGATCATTTAAATGTAGATGTTCACAATCCAGATCACGTGATTAAAGTTGAAGTGCGTTTAGATGCTATATACATGTATGATCAAGTGATTGCAGGCTCTGGCGGATTACCTGTTGGTACTGGAGGTAAAACTTTATTAATGCTATCTGGTGGTATTGATTCTCCAGTTGCTGGTGTAGAAGTTATGCGTAGAGGCGTTACTGTAGAAGCGATACATTTCCATAGTCCACCGTTTACAAGTGAAAAAGCAAAAGAAAAAGTAATCGAATTAACGAGAATTTTATCAGAACGTGTTGGACCAATTAAATTACACATCGTGCCATTTACAGCACTACAAAAACAGGTGAACAAAGAAGTTCATGAACGTTATACCATGACTTCAACACGTCGTATGATGATGCGAGTAGCTGACAAAGTGGTGCATGATATTGACGCGCATGCGATTGTAAATGGTGAGAATTTAGGCCAAGTTGCAAGTCAAACATTAAAGAGTATGTATGCGATAAATCATGTCACATCTACGCCTGTATTACGTCCTTTACTGACTTTAGATAAAGAAGATATTGTTAAAAAAGCTAAAGATATAGGTACATTTGATGTATCTATCCAACCGTTTGAGGATTGTTGTACAATTTTCACTCCTAAAAATCCAGTTACTGAACCGGAGTTAGAAAAAGTAGAAAAATATGAAAGTGGTTACGATTTTGAACCACTTGTACAACAGGCTGCGGACGAAATTGAGACATTATATATTACAAGCGATTACCAAAGTGAGAAAGATTCAGCTACACAAGCGCTAGCTGATGATCTATTTTAGCTTTAAAAATTAATTAATTAATTAATTAAACAAGGGGAGTGATGGGATGTTGGAATGGGACATATCTATCGTAATCATCATTATTCTTTTAGGCTTTTTGGCGGCATTTATTGATGCTGTTGTAGGTGGTGGCGGGTTAATTTCTATTCCTGCACTGCTAGCTGTAGGTATGCCGCCGTCTATGGCCTTAGGTACAAATAAATTAGCGAGTGCATTTGGTTCAATGACAAGTGCTTTTCGATTTTTACGGTCAGGTAATGTAGATTTAAAGATTGTAGGGAAATTATTTCCAATTGTATTTATTATGGCAATGGGAGGCGCAAGTATTGCAACATTCTTGCCTTCTCAATTATTAAAGCCTGTCGTAATTGTCGTATTAACAGTTGTGATGATTTATACAATCATGAAAAAAGATTGGGGTAATGTACGGACTTTCACAAAACTAACTATACCTAAAGCGATTTTATTTACATCTTTAATGGGTTTGATTGGTCTTTATGATGGCTTTCTTGGCGGCGGTACGGGGTCATTTATGCTATTCATATTACTAATGTTTGGTTTTGATTTTTTAGGTGCAGCAGGGAATGCTAAAGTACTCAATTTTGCATCTAATTTAGGCGCATTAATTCTTTTTATCTTTTTAGATCAAGTAGATTATTTTTATGGCTTTATCATGGCAGCTAGTATGATTTGTGGGTCTTATATCGGAGCGATGTTTGCTATTAAAAAAGGCGTTGGCTATGTTAAAGGCTTATTCATTATTGTTACTGCAATTTTGATTTTGAAAAATACATATGATTATATCATGCAAATAATATAAAAGAATCTAATTTCTGACAACTAAGCAATAGTAAAACGTGACTTAAGCAGTTATTAAGTAGAAAAATATACAAATGTAATACACAATTTTTTGAAATTGAATTGTTGCAAAATTTATATTCACCGTATGACAAGGCAGAACACTGAAATCAACTTTACGTTTACGATTTCTGTTCTGCCTTGTTTTCAATTGTTTGGTAAAAAGGTATACATTAATGAATTAATTGTGTTTAAATTAAGCGTGAGATAACAAGATTATTAAAATATAGGAGTGACGATTAAATGTCGAAAAAACGCATTATTGCTATTATAATTGCAATTGTTATAGTGGTTGGTGGTATTGTTATGAGCTCGATATCAGCTTTTGTAACCACAATGTTTAATGATTCGTCTTCTACAGCGATGGATCCCTTTACAGAAAAAATAGAAAAAGAAGGTGATTCGAGCAAACGTATTGCACATTTAACATTAAATGGAGAAATCGCTGAAGGCACGGGTGGTGGATTATTTGGTGAAAGTGGCTATAATCATGAGTCTTTTCTTAAACAGTTAGATAACGTGAAAAAAGATGACACTATTAAAGGTATGTTATTAACAGTCAATACACCTGGCGGTGGCACCTACCCAAGTGATGAAATATACGAAAAAATAAAAGAAATTAAACAGAAGAACAAAAAAGTTTATGTACATATGGAATCGATGGCAGCATCAGGAGGCTATTATATTTCAGCGCCTGCCGATAAAATTTATGCAGGACCACAATCAATGACAGGTTCTATCGGAGTAATCATGTCCAGTGTCGATTATTCGGAATTACAAAAGAATCTAGGAATAAAACAAAATGTAATTAAATCTGGCGACCATAAAGATATTTTAAGTAGTTCAAGAGAGATGACTTCAGAAGAAAGAAGCATCTTACAATCTGTATTAGATGATAGCTTTGATCGTTTTGTGAATATTGTTAAAGATGGCAGAGATATGCCAGAGAATAAAGTTAGGAAGTTAGCTGACGGCCGCATTTATAGTGCACAACAAGCAAAAAGTAACGGTCTGATTGATGAAATAGGTTATGAAGATAAGACTATAAAAGCTTTACAGAAAGATATTAAATCTAAAGATGCTGAAGTATTTGAATATACAGAAGGCGGTGGATTCTTCTCATCATTTTCAGATATGAAGATGAGCGTTTCTAAGTTTACAGATAGTTTTAAAGATATTAAGTCAGTAATCAATAATGATACTAAAACTGAACCTATGTATCTTTACGAAGGTTAGGTGTGACCATGGAAAATATACAAAATGAATATAGAGATAAAGAAAAAATAAACAATGACAACAGGGAAGTCGAAACAAGTGATCTTTACCATGCACAAATTTCCAAAGCATTATACGCAGGATTTGGAATAAGGTTTTGTGCATTTATCATAGATTTACTGATTATTTTTGGTATAGAGAGTTTTGTTTTGAAACCTATTTATCATTTTACAAACATGGATTCTTTAAAGTTGTGGATTGATTATTTTAGTGTCGGACACTTGCTAAATGCATTAGTATTTTACTTGTATTTTGTACTACTTACAAAGTATTTTAAACAAACATTAGGGAAAATGATATGTAATATAAGAGTTGAGCGTATAGACAGACAACGTTTGACTTGGCCAGATGTATTTTTTAGAGAGTGGATAGGACGTATTATTAGCGGTGTATTTATGAATTTGCCATACTTAGTAGTTATATTTACAAACAAACATAGAGGTATTCACGATTATTTTGCAGATACAGTCGTTATAAAAAATAAATTAGATAAATTGTTTTATTTGAAGTAGTTTAACACAATTTATAAGTTGAATAGTTTATTTCAGAAACACAAACAGTTATAATTACAGAGTAAACACTTTTAATTTAGGAGGCGTTCTAATGGCGCAAATTACATTCAAGCAAGATCCAATTACTTTATTAGGTTCACAAGTGAAAAAAGGAGAAATTGCACCCGATTTCACTGTATTAGATAATGATTTAAATGAAGTAAACTTATCAACTTACGATGGTCAAAAAAAACTTATTAGTGTTGTACCATCTATAGATACTGGTGTTTGCGATCAACAAACACGTAAATTCAATGAAGAAGCTTCAAAAGAAGACGGCGTTGTATTAACTGTTTCTGTTGATTTACCATTTGCACAAAAAAGATGGTGTGCCTCAAACGGATTAGATAATGTTATTACATTAAGTGATCATAAAGATTTATCTTTTGGTAAAAACTATGGCGTTGTGATGGAAGAATTACGTTTGCTTGCACGTTCAGTTTTTGTCTTAGATAAAAATAATAAAGTTGTATATACTGAAATTGTTTCAGAAGGTACAGACTTCCCAGATTTTGATGCTGCTTTAGAAGCTTATCGTAGCATTTAAGTCGATTAATTTTATTTAAAATATCATATGTTAAAATATTGTTATACGGAGAAACAGTATCATTGACATTATAAAATTTACTGTCCATAATTATTTGGTAAAATAAGTTAGCTGAAACTAACTTGATTTCAATTAAATTATGGACAGTTTTTTTAGAAAGGACTATTAAATGACACAAGAAGAAACAGTAATGGAGAAGTTATTCCAGACATTAGATGAAAAAGCTAAATCGTTAAACGAAGATAATGGACAAAGTTTTATTGAGAATTTAGGACTTGCAATGGAATATGTTTATACAAATGAGAGAGACTTGCTAGAACAAGCTACTTTGCAAGATAGAAGAAAAGCATTTCAATTTGCTTATCTAAGTTTGATGCAAAATGAAGATATACAAGCGAATCATCAAATTACACCAGACTCTATAGGCCTGATCCTAGGCTTTCTTTCTGAACGTTTCTTGAAAAATAGTGAAGCTATGCATATCGCCGATCTTGCTAGTGGAGCAGGGCATTTAAGTGCATCTGTGCATGAAGTGCTTTCAGATCATACATTAATGCATCATTTAGTAGAAGTTGATCCAGTATTATCTAGAGTAAGTGTACATTTAGCCAATTTCTTAGAAATACCATTTGACGTATACCCACAAGATGCGATTATGCCATTACCATTTGAAGATGCAGATGTTGTTATTGGTGATTTGCCGATTGGATATTATCCAGTAGATGATAGAAGTAAAAAAATGTCGCTTGGTTTTGAAGAAGGACATAGTTATTCACATTTCTTACTTATAGAACAAGCTATTACAGCAATGAAACCGTCTGGTTATGCCTTTTTAGTTGTACCAAGCAATATTTTTGAAGGTGAAAATGTGAAACAGTTACAAAATTTCATTGCTACAGAAACAGAGATGCAAGCTTTTCTAAATTTACCTGCTACACTATTTAAAAACGAAAAAGCGCGTAAATCTATACTTGTGTTACAGAAAAAAGAAACGAATGTAACCAAATCTGTAGAAGTTTTACTAGCAAATATTCCTGATTTCAAAAGTCCACAACAATTCCAAGGATTTTTACAAGATCTAAATGCATGGATGCAAGAAAATCACCCTGAAAATTAAGCTGTAATATTCTTGTATTTGAACTGTATTAATGATTAAATAGATATGGATATTAAAAACTTAAAAAAATGGAGGCATTATGCTTATGTCAAAATTAATTTTGGCCATTAACGCTGGTAGTTCATCTTTGAAATTTCAACTTATTGAAATGCCGGAAGAAAAAATTGTAACTAAGGGACTTATTGAACGTATTGGACTAAAAAATTCTATTTTCACTATTGAAGTGAATGGGGAAAAAATAACTGAAACAAAAGATATCGATAATCATGAAGATGCTGTTAATATTATGTTAGAAAGTTTCAAAGAACATGGTATTATTGAAAGTATTTACGATATTGATGGTACTGGACACCGTGTCGTTCATGGTGGTGAAGTATTCCCAGCTTCAACTTATGTAGATGACGAAGTTGAAAAACAAATTGAATCATTAAGTGAGCTTGCGCCATTACACAACCCAGCCAATTTAATGGGAATTCGTGCATTCCGTAAATTACTTCCTGAGATACCACATGTTGCTGTGTTTGACACTTCATTCCACCAAACAATGCCAGAAAAATCTTATCTATATAGTTTACCGTACCAATATTATGAAGATTTTGGAATTCGTAAATATGGCTTCCATGGTACGAGTCATAAATATGTATCACAACGTGCTTCAGAAATCTTAGGTAAACCAATTGAAGAATTACGCATTATTTCATGTCATATCGGAAATGGTGCTTCTATTGCCGCTATTGATGGTGGGGAATCTGTAGATACTTCTATGGGCTTCACGCCATTAGCAGGTGTGACAATGGGAACACGTTCAGGTAACATTGACCCAGCATTAATTCCATTCATCATGGAGAAAACTGGTAAAAATGCCGAAGAAGTCTTAAATACTTTAAATAAAGAATCTGGTTTATTAGGTATTTCAGGAACTTCTAGTGATTTGAGAGATATTATTGATGAAGCTAAAGAAGGTAAAGAGAGAGCACAATTAGCACTTGATGTATTTGCTTCTCGTATCCATAAATACATCGGTTCATATGCAACGCGTATGCACGGCGTAGACGTGATTGTATTTACAGCTGGTGTTGGTGAGAACTCAGACCCAGTTAGAGCAAAAGTATTAGAAGGTCTAGAATTTATGGGTGTTTATTGGGATGCTAAGAAAAATGAATCAATTCATGGTGAAGAAGGATTTATTAACTACCCACATTCACCGGTTAAAGTAATTGTTATCCCAACGAATGAAGAAGTTATGATCGCACGTGACGTTGTAGAATTTGGTGACGTTAAATAATTTTTATAACAATAAAATCTTAAAGGTTAGACTAAATACAATAGCAAATATAATTCGTTGTATTCATCTAATTCTGTTTAGAAACAAATGGTGTATTTCATAGGCCACTTTTAAAAATTAAAGCACCACGAAAATCTCATGCTATGCATAAGATTTTCGTGGTGCTTTTTGTGAATAATAATATATCTAAAGTGCTGGAATCAATCTTTATTATTTAATACTTCAAATACAATGATTTGTGATACTTGAGATTTGTTAAAGTTATTATCTGATACAATTACAAGGGAATCATTACCATTTGCTAATTTTTTCCCAAACGTCATGCCTTCGATATTATCTACTTTATCTAATTGTTCATTATTTAAATTAGCGACTAATTTCTTTTTAACAGGTGTTACTTGACTATTTTGCAAAGCAGTTATGTTTTTTATGTCAGATGCGTGATTAACATCTATTTTATAAATACGTACATAGTTTTTAAATGAACCATCGGATGACTGGACACTGGCTCTTTCTAATGTTAAAAATTCATGATTATTAATTGCTAATATCTCTGAAACCCCGTTTTCTGCAGTTTTAACGTTGTCTTGCGCGTAAGGTACTGAATCAACTGGGTAGGCATATTCAGATAATACGTTGCCTTGGCGGTCGTATTGTGTGATACGTGATAAGGCACCTGAATTGGCTGTAGGAACTGGACCGTCTTGTATTAATGGTGCTTCCATAGAAGTCCATATAGAATTTCCATCAACTGAAAACGTACTGCCTTCAAGGGCTAGGTTATTACGGAATCCTTTTTTTGTTTGAGTATCCATTTTTAATGAGTCACTAATAGGTACTTCAGAAATAAAATCACCTTTTAAATTACTAAATCTGATAAAAGGATTTAATCCTAAACTTCTATCACCTTCGCTTGTATATAAAATATTGTTCGTCCAAGGGTCAAAACGGATTGATTCTGGGTCTGCAACAACATCCTTAGATTTGTTATTAAATTGTTTTTTACTTATATAATTATTTCCGTTTTGCTGTTTTAACGTATGAACATTTTTTATGTTTATGTTATTCAATTGACGATGATTATAATTTAAATTTGCTTCATAAAATCTGGATGGGTTATGCTCCGAGCGATCGTCACTAAGTAGGTACCACTTATTAGATTTAGGGTTGTATGTAATGCCTGATATACCACCAATTTTGGTGTTATTGTAGGTTTGATTATGTGGTATCGTTTTACTATCTATAAGTTTGAGTTGATCAACATGGCGGGAAGATGACCCGATGTCAATTTCACTTGATGCAAAAGCATTAAATGAAATCATACTTATCATTATAAAAGCTAGAAATGTAAATAAGATGGCTTTTTTGAGCTGTTGCATAATTACTTTACTCCTTTCAAATGTTTGTTAATTAAAGGATAAGTCATTATTGTGAAGTCCTCTTGAATTTTGGATAACAATGTTGTAAAAGTGAATGTTATTAAAGTATTATTTATGTAGTGTTAATAACTTAATCAAAAAAAACAGGATAAAGTGTCCAATTAGTGTGAACAAACTATCCTGCTTCAAACATTATTATGTTATACGTGAATAATACAATGTATAACATTCACTATTCGTATCAACTTAACGAGCTTGGTATTGTGATCTGAATTCATCAGTAGCAACTTGTGGTTGGAAGTCTTCAGGAAGTTCTTCTGTACGTACAACTAATACATCACAAGGAGAATGACGCACAATAGCCTCAGACACAGAACCAACAATGAATCTTTCTACGGCATTTAAACCAGACGTACCACACATAATTAAATCTGCATCGACATCAGCAGCTAATTTTTTAGGAATAATTGCTTTTGGTGAACCGAATTCTAAACGTGTTTCAACATCAGTTACACCTGCATTTGTAGCGACTTCTTTATAACCTTTTAACAAATCTTCAGAGAAATTTTTAGATTTCTCAGTGAATTGCGCATCATATACTTCGTATGAAGAATATGTTCTTGAATCGATCACATTCACAACAGTAAGTTTTGAATCGTTACGTTTTGCTACGTCTACAGCCTTGTTAAATGCCCACTCTGCCTCATGTGAACCATCGACTGCTATTAAAATATTTTTATAAGTTAGCATCGTAATTACCTCCTTATTTTTCTTACATATATTATACCACTGTTTACAGAATATTAACACAATTTGTATGTTGTAAAACTACCCTAAACTATGATTGCGCTTTCATCGGATACGCGTTACTATGAATTTGGAGGTGGATGAAATGATTATAGGTATTCCTAAAGAGATTAAAAATAACGAAAATAGAGTGAGTTTGTCGCCGAGTGGTGTACATGCACTAGTTGAACAAGGTCACACTGTTATCGTTGAAAAATCTGCAGGTTTGGGTTCATATTTTGAAGACGTGGACTACACTGCAGCAGGGGCTAAAATTGTTAATGAGCAAGCAGAAGTTTGGAACGTAGATATGGTCATGAAAGTTAAAGAACCACTAGCAGAAGAGTTCCAATATTTTAAAGAAGGCTTAATTTTATTTACTTATTTACATTTAGCGAACGAACCAGCGTTAACGCAAGCTTTATTAGATAATAAAGTTGTTGGTATCGCATATGAAACCGTGCAATTGCCAGATCGTTCGTTACCACTGTTAACTCCAATGAGTGAAGTAGCGGGGCGTATGTCTGCTCAAATTGGAGCTGAATTTTTACAAAAATATAAAGGCGGCATGGGTATACTACTTGGTGGCGTACCGGGCGTTTCTAAAGGACGCGTATCAATTATCGGTGGGGGTCAAGCAGGTACAAATGCTGCAAAAATTGCGCTTGGACTAGGCGCAGATGTTACGATTTTAGATGTTAATCCTAAACGATTACAAGAATTGGAAGACTTATTTGATGGTCGAGTACACACAATCATGTCTAATCCTTTAAATATAGAGCAATGTGTGAAAGATAGCGATTTAGTCATTGGTGCGGTATTGATTCCTGGAGCTAAAGCTCCAAACCTTGTTACTGAAGACATGGTTAAAGAAATGAGAGATGGTGCTGTCATAGTTGATATCGCAATTGATCAAGGTGGTATATTCGAAACCACTGACCGTATTTCTACACATGATGATCCAACATATAAGAAACATGGTGTAGTACACTATGCAGTAGCAAATATGCCTGGCGCAGTACCTCGTACATCAACAATCGCTTTAAATAATGCAACGTTACCTTATGCACAACAAATCGCTGGAAAAGGCTATTTAAAAGCATTACAAGATAACGAAGCATTGTCGTTAGGTTTAAACACAATTAATGGTGAGTTAACGAACAAAGGTGTAGCTGAAGCATTAAAATTATCGTATACCGATATTGAAAGTGCATTAAAATAATTATATAAAAAATAAAAACTGGTAAACCGATGTGAATTAACACATTATGGGCATTACCAGTTTTTTATTACTAAATATTTTGTCCAAATCTTATAAATCGTCATATTGATTAAAACGTATTAGACAATTTTTGTCCCGTGAACTTCTTGAAAAGGGAAGGATTCAAGAAGTTCTTGTAAATTATCCTTATTTAATCCGCCACCAGGCATGATTTCAATATTACCACCTGAATTAACGACTAATTTACCTAAATGATTTAAATTATCAAAGATATCAGTATCACTTGGACCGCCATGGGTTAGCAATCTGGTGAATTTAAGATCAATTAGTTGGTGTAGCGCTTTGATTTGACCGTGCTCATGAATTTCATCGAATGCCATATGACAAACTACAGGAATAGAATCAGCAATTTGTTTTAATGTTTTCATTTGCCATTCATTTAAGACTGAATCTTGCGTCAAACAACCAAATACAAAATAATCAACATTAAATTGCTTTAATGTCTTTATATCACGTTGCATAATCTCAAAATCATATAGATTATAGACAAAATCTCCGCCACGTGGCCGAACCATTATTGCTATTTCAACGCGATTTGCGTGACATATTTCTGTAGCAATTTCTACCATACCAACACTTGGCGTTGTGCCACCAACAGTTAAGTTGTCACACAGTTCAATGCGATTCGCACCGTTGCTGATTGCTTGTTCGACTTGCTGAATTGTTTCAACTACTGCCTCTTTAATCATTTTTCGTATCCAGTCAAGCTTTCATGTCCATCTTCAGTAACAAGAATATCGTCTTCTATACGCACGCCCGCTACACCGGGTACATAGATACCTGGTTCTACTGTAACTACCATACCAGCGACAAATTGATTTGTATTTGAACTAGAAACATCTTGATATTCATGTTCTTCTAAACCTAAACCATGACCTAACCTATGTGGAAAGTATTCGCCGTAACCAGCGTCACTAATGATATTGCGTGCGATATCATCAACATCTTTAATTGTTACACCAGGTTTGATTGCTGCAATAGCCTCTTGTTCTGCTTTTAATACGATATTATAAATTTCTTGTGCCTCATCACTTGGTGTGCCAAATTTAACGGTTCTTGTCATATCACTGCAATAATTATCGTAAATTACGCCTAAATCAAATAATACAAATTCATCATTTTGAAGTTGACGGTCACCTGGAGTTCCGTGAGGGGAGGCTGCATGGTCGCCAAATAATACCATCGTATCAAAACTCATTTCATTAACACCATAAGCCTTGATTTCATTTTCAATATGATTAACAACTTGACGCTCTGTGACACCTTCTTTTAAAAATGCTACTCCGATTTCAATACATTTATCGGCGAGTTCACATGCTTTCTTAATAGTAGCAATTTCATTTTCATTTTTAACATTGCGTAACTCTTTAATTGTTTGATCGATATCGCCAAAATGTTGGACACCAAAGGCATCTATGAGCGCGCGTTGACGATGTAGTGTTAAATGTTCCGCTTCAACAAGTAATTTATTTATTTTAAGAGGATATTTATCCAAACCATTTTCAGTATCTAAATAACCAATAACTTCTCCTTCAAATGGCGAATTTTTAACATCTTCCATTTCTAATTGTGGGCAAAATAATATTTGTTCCCCGTTAGCTTTAATTAATAAAGCTAATAATCGTTCATGAGGATCACTTAAGTAGCCTGTGAAATAAAAGATATTAAGTGGTGTAGTAATCCAAGCTGCATCAGCTTGTTGTGTTTGCAATTCTTTAGTAATCTGTTCTAATTTCATTATTATTCATCCTCCTAAAATTATAATCATTTCAATTTTATGCCACTTCATGAAGGAATTCAAAAGTTAAATATTATAATAATCATATTTCATTCACTTATGTGTTGGTTAAATATGCTACATAACGATTTTAAATGAATTAGTGTGTTATATAAGAGTGATATCGTGGTATAAGTAGAATAAATAGATTTATGGGAGGAATTAAAAAATGAAACTTTCATTTCATGGACAATCAACAATATATTTCGAAGCGAACGGCAAGAAGGTCATTGTGGATCCATTTATAACGGGTAATGGTATGTCAGATTTAGATGCATCTACTTTGGAAGTTGACTATATCATTTTGACACATGGTCATGTTGATCATTTTGGGGATACGATTGAACTTGCTAATAGAAACCACGCAACTGTCATTGGATCTGCAGAATTAGGAGATTATTTAACTACATATCATAATGTAGAGCATGTAAGACCAATGAATATAGGTGGTAAGGCAGAATTAGACTTCGGAAGTGTGAAATTTGTACAAGCATTCCATAGTTCAAGTTTAACGGATGATAATGGTGTGCCAGTCTATCTAGGCATGCCAATGGGAGTGATTATTGAGGCAGAAGGTAAGACAATTTACCATACAGGTGATACAGGGTTGTTTAGCGATATGAAATTAATAGCTGATCGCCATCCAGTTGACGTATGCTTTATTCCTATTGGTGATAATTTCACAATGGGAATAGACGATGCTAGTTATGCAATAAATACATTTATAAAACCAAATATTACTGTGCCAGTACACTATGATACATTTGAGCTTATTGAACAAGACCCTAATGCATTTAAAGAAGCTGTAACAACAAGTGAAGTTCAAATTTTGAAACCTGGAGATGCCGTACAGTTTTAAATTAAAATAAAACTTAAAACATATTATATATAAAAAGCCTGAAGTACTTTATAGAACTTCAGGCTTTTTATAATTACTTTACTATTAATACAGGGATGCGTGCTCTTTTAGCCACCTTATGACTTACACTGCCTAATACAAACTTTTTCTTATCTTCGGCTTTACGGTTACTAAGAACAACAATTTCATATTTACCACTATTAGCTTCTCTGACTAGTTGCTCTTTGGCATTGCCACGGACGATAATTTCATCATATTCAATACCGTGTTCTTTTAAAGCGTTACGTGTACTTTCTAAACCTTCACTACGTTTTTCTACAAGTTTATCTAAATGAACACCGGATTTGATTGATGCTTGGGCATCCTGTTCGCTAATTGCATTTAAAATTGTAACCTTTGTACCTTCTCCTGCTAATTTTGAAACTTCATCAAGTGCTTTTTCGTTTTTAAGTGTTGTATCAACACCAAGTAAAATATTTTTGAACATTGTTCATCCCTCCTTAACTTCATTCTAATAAAAGTTTATTGATAAAGCCAACTAAAATATTGGATTTAACATATTAAATTATTAATAAAGCTGTTTTATATAATTTTGAAGAAACCTTTTTACTTAAATCCATATAAATTATTTTATTTGGTTCGTTACATCGCATTTTTAGTTATAAAAAGTTATAATATGATAGAAACTGTTCAAAATAAATGAGGTTATTGAAATGACAAAGCATGAACAAATTTTATCATATATAGAATCTCTAGCAGTTGGGCAAAAAATTTCTGTTAGAAAAATTGCGAAAGATCTCAACGTTTCTGAGGGAACAGCTTATCGCGCTATCAAAGATGCTGGCCAAATAGGTTTAGTAGCTACAATTGATAGGGTTGGTACTGTTCGCATTGAGAAGAAATCACGAGAACAAATTGAACAATTAACTTTTGCTGAAATTGTAAAGATTATAGATGGACAAGTACTAGGTGGTAGAAATGGATTAATTAAAACACTTACAAAGTTTGCGATTGGCGCGATGGAAATAGAAGATGTTGTAAAATATTTAAGTAATCATACTTTACTCATTGTAGGTAACCGTAAAGACGTACAATTAGCAGCATTAAAAAGAGGGAGTGCAGTACTTATTACAGGTGGGTTTAACACTTCACCCGAAATAATCAAATATGCAGATGAACACGATTTACCTATACTATCGTCGAATTATGATACATACCTAGTTGCAAATATTATTAATAGAGCAATGTATAATCAAATGATTCGCAAAGAAATTTTGGTCGTGGAGGACATAGTTAAACCTGTAAATGAAGATACAGTAGTCTTTGATCATATGTCTCTTAATGACTATAAAGTTAAGGCAAGTGAAACGGGACATTCAAGATTTCCGGTTATAGATGACGAATGGCGACTTGTTGGGATAGTTACTAGTAAAGAGATTATAAAGATGGAAGAAAATGATACACTTGCACAATTTATGACCAAAGCGCCAATTAACGTTCAATTGTCAACGACTGTTGCTAATTGTGCGCATATGATGATATGGGAAGGTATTGAGTTGTTACCAGTGATCACTCCAAGTAAGAAGCTTATAGGAGTTATTACAAGAAAAGATGTACTGACAGCTATGCAATTACTAAGTAGACAACCTCAAGTCGGTGAAACAATCAACGATCAAATTGCAAAGCATATTACGATTGCTAATGATGGTATACAAGTGCAAACCACCCCATTACTAACTAACCAGTATGGTACATTAAGTAAAGCAGTTTTTGTAGCAATCATAGAAGAAACTGTACGTTATGAAATGAGAAAACTAAAAAAACTGGAAGTTATGATAGAAAGTTTGAATATTATATATATCAAAACCGTTCAAATTGAGTCAGAAATACATGTACGTTATGAAATGTTAGATGTCGGAAGAAATTTTGCTAAATTAGAGACGACAATGACAAGCGATGGTCAGCAAGTAGCTAAAGCTATGATTATATGTCAGATGATAGATTAAATACAAAATTGAAAAGGAAGATAGAGATGACTAAAGCATTTAACCAAATTATGCAAGAAATCGAAGCAGCAGAAACAATTATTATACATAGGCATGTAAGACCTGATCCAGATGCCTATGGCTCACAATTAGGATTAAAAAATTATCTAAAATTAAAGTTTCCTGATAAAAGTATATATGCAGTTGGAGAGTCCGAACCTTCGCTAGACTTTATAGGTACATTTGATGACGTAGCTGATGAGCAATACAAAAATGCACTAGTTATTGTTTGTGATACTGCTAACGCACCTAGAATTAGTGATGAACGTTTTAACAAAGGGCGTAAGTTAATCAAGATTGATCATCACCCAGCGGTGGATCAATATGGTGATATTAATTACGTGAATGATCAAGCGTCATCAACAAGTGAAATTATATTTGATTTTATTGAACATTTTAATGATTTATCAATTATAGATGGTTCGGTGGCAAGGGTACTTTATCTAGGTATTGTAGGGGATACGGGACGTTTCTTATTTAACAATACAACTTCTCATACAATGAACGTTGCGAGCCAATTATTGACCTTCCCATTCAGTCACAATGAGGAACTTAATAAAATGGGTGAAAAAGATCCAAAATTATTACCTTTCCAAGGTTATGTCTTACAACATTTTGACTTGAACGAAAAAGGGTTTTGTAAAGTTATCATTACTAAAGACATCCTTGAAAAATTTGATATTGCAGCGAATGAAGCATCATTATTTGTAAACACAATTGCAGATATACAAGGTTTGAAAATATGGGTATTTGCTGTAGATGAAGGTACCGAGATTAGATGTCGTATCAGATCTAAAGGCATCATAATTAATGATGTAGCTAGTGACTTTGGTGGCGGCGGACACCCAAATGCTTCAGGTGTATCTGTAAGCGATTGGAACCATTTTAACGAATTGGCAGACGCGTTAAATAATAAATTATAGAAAGATTGGAGGTATTTGCTGATGGTAGTACATTTAAATGTTCATACGACGTATGATTTGTTGTATTCGAGTTTGAGAATTAAAGATGTCGTTGCTAAAGCTGCTAAAGAAGGTTACACAGCATTAGCTATAACAGATACAAATGTATTATATGGTTATCCACAATTTTATGATGCGTGTATCGCAGCAAATATTCATCCTATCTTTGGTATGACACTCAATGTTACCGATGGATTAGATGTCGTTGAAACAATAGTATTAGCGCGAGACAATAAAGGCCTTAAAGATTTATTTAAGTTATCTTCTGCTATAAAAATGAAAGAAAAAACAGAAACACCTTTAGAATGGCTGAAAAAATATGTTGAACACCTTGTTGTTATTTTTAAAGACGTTTCGTCATCTAATGAAGCTTTAGTAACAAAATTAGAGGGTCACTCACATATATATGTCAATCACACGAGCCTTTATACATTTGATTTGCCAGTAGTATGGGCACAAAGTACGCGCTATCTAAATAAACAAGACGCAGAAACACTTACTGCGCTATCAGCTATTAAAGATAATAGTAAACTAGACTTAGTTAGTGAACCGATAGATTATGATGCACATCTATATTCGAAAGTAGAGCTAGAATATTTAGAATTGAGTGAAACTGTATGGGAACATACAAATCAGCTTGAAACTATCTGTCAAGCAGAAATGGTTTACAATCAGTCACTCTTACCTAAATTCGAAACACCGAATAATACACAGTCAAGTCAATATTTATGGCAAATATTAGAAACTAAATTAAATGACTTGAATTTAAACCAAGCGCATTTTGATATTTATAAGCAACGTTTATTACATGAATATAAAGTTATTACTGATATGGGATTTGAAGATTATTTTTTAATAGTAAGTGATTTGATTCATTATGCTAAGACGCATGATGTATTAGTAGGGCCAGGACGTGGCTCAGCGGCTGGCTCTTTAGTCAGTTATTTATTAAACATTACAACGATAGACCCCATTCAATATAATCTATTATTCGAGCGCTTTTTAAATCCAGAACGTGTAACCATGCCAGATATTGATATAGATTTTGAAGATACACATCGAGAAAAAGTGATCCAATATGTCCAAGAGAAATATGGTGATAATCATGTAGCTGGTATCGTTACTTTTGGTCATCTCCTCGCAAGGGCTGTGGCTAGAGATGTGGGTAGAATTATGAGTTTTGATGAAATAACTTTGAATGAAATATCGAAATTAATCCCGCATAAATTAGGCATCACATTAGATGAGGCTTACCAACAAGAAGACTTTAAGCAATTTGTTCATCGTAATCATCGCAACGAACGTTGGTTTGAAATATGTAAAAAACTAGAAGGACTCCCGCGTCACACTTCTACACATGCGGCAGGTATAATTATAAATGATCATCCACTTTATGATTATGCGCCACTTATATTAGGTGATACAGGATTGTTGACGCAGTGGACAATGACTGAAGCAGAAAGAATCGGATTGTTGAAAATTGACTTCTTAGGATTAAGAAACCTCTCAATAATCCATCAAATCATAAAACAAGTTAAATATGACATGCAAATCGACATTGATATAGAACAAATACCTTTTGATGATCAACAAGTATTTCAATTGTTATCCCAAGGCGATACAACTGGTATTTTCCAGTTAGAATCCGATGGGATTAGAAATGTATTAAAGAGGTTACAGCCTGAACATTTTGAAGATATAGTTGCCGTCACCTCACTTTATCGTCCTGGCCCAATGGAAGAGATACCAACTTATATTTCTCGCCGACATAACCCGGATAAAGTACAATATTTACATCGAGATTTAGCACCAATATTATCGAAGACTTATGGTGTCATTATTTATCAAGAACAAATCATGCAAATTGCGAGTAAATTTGCGAATTTCAATTATGGCGAAGCGGATATTTTACGTCGAGCTATGAGTAAAAAAAATCGTGCTGTACTTGAAAGCGAAAGACAACATTTTGTAAACGGTGCGATGAAAAATGGTTATGAAGAAGTATTGAGTAAACAGATTTTTGATTTGATTTTAAAATTCGCTGATTATGGCTTCGCTCGTGCTCACGCAGTAAGTTATTCAAAAATTGCGTATATAATGGGATATTTAAAAGTACATTACCCAAACTATTTTTATGCGAATATATTAAGTAACTCAATTGGCAGTGAGAAGAAAACTGCACAAATGGTTGATGAGGCAAAACATCAAAATATCAATATCTTAGCGCCCAATATTAATTATAGTCATTGGTTTTATAAAGCGACTAAAAAAGGGATATATTTATCGCTTGGTACGATTAAAGGTATAGGATATCAAAGTGTCAAACTAATCGTGGAAGAACGAAAAGAAAATGGTAACTACAAGGATTTCTTTGACTTTACAAGACGCATACCTAAAAGAATTAAATCTAGGAAATTATTAGAGGCATTGATACTTGTAGGTGCTTTTGATACATTAGGTAAAAATCGTGCTACATTATTACAATCTATAGATCAAGTGTTAGATGATGTGTCAGATGTTGAACAAGATGGGTTTATATTTGATGTACTAACGCCAAAAACGAATTACGAAGATAAAGAAGAGTTGCCAGACAAAGTGCTAAGTGATTACGAAAAAGAATATTTAGGGTTTTATGTATCAACACACCCTGTTGAGAAAGCATTTGAACAAAAACAATATTTGGGTATTTATAAATTAGCCAACGCTAGAGATCATCAACCTATTTTTATTCAAATTGATAGCTTTAAAAAGATTAGAACTAAAAATGGTCAAAATATGGCTTTTATAACATTGAATGACGGTATCAATAATTTAGATGGCGTTGTTTTCCCTGAAACATTTAAAAAATACGAAACTGAATTGAACAAAGATCAAATGTTAATAATAAGTGGGAAATATGAAAAAAGAAATAATAAACAGCAACTTATTATAAATAAAATTGAATCAATTGAAAGTTTTGAACAATCAAAATTTCACCATGCACAAAAAATTGTTATTCGTAACCTTGACGATGAGTTAGGGATAGATCAAATTTTAACGAAAGATACAAATGAAAGTAATATTCCTGTACAATATTTTGATGAAAGTCAAAATGCAATAAAGACAATCGGCTTTATTCCTAGAGAAAATATTATAATAGAAAAATTGATTCAACACTTTTCACCATGGGATATTCGAATTATTTAACTTTAATAGCGCTATAAACTATGGTATAGTAAACTGATGGTTGAGCATAAATTTACCATCAGTTTTTATTTTCTATAAATTAAGATTCTAAAAATATATAATAATTTAGCTGTGTATATATTTTTATTACAAATAATAACTTCAAGAGTAAATTGGCAAAAATGTTAACGATATCATTTGTAATTTGAGTTGCTTTGTAATAAAAATATATATGAAATGATATTTATACTAATCGAATGTAAAGGGGTAGGTTTACATGACTTTGAGAGACGACGCTTTAGAAATGCACAGAAGAAATCAAGGGAAATTACAAGTTTCACCGAAAGTAAAAGTTACGAATAAAGAAGAGTTAAGCTTAGCTTACTCTCCAGGCGTAGCAGAACCATGTAAGGAAATTCATGAAGATAAACGTAAAGTTTTTGAATACACAATGAAAGGCAATACGGTAGCAGTTGTAACTGATGGTACAGCAGTTTTAGGTTTAGGTGATATTGGTCCTGAAGCGAGTATACCTGTTATGGAAGGTAAAGCTGTACTCTTTAAGAGTTTCTCTGGAATTGACGGGGTGCCAATTGCATTAGACACAACTGATACCGATGAAATAGTTAATACAGTGAAATTACTAGAGCCTAATTATGGCGGAATAAATTTAGAAGACATTTCTGCGCCACGTTGTTTTGAAATTGAGGAACGTTTAAAAAAAGAAACAAAAATTCCTGTTTTTCATGATGATCAACACGGTACAGCAATCGTTACAGTTGCAGGTATGATTAATGCGTTAAGAATTGTAGGTAAAGATTTATCTGACATTAAAGTAGTATTAAATGGCGCTGGTGCAGCAGGTATAGCTATTGTGAAATTACTTTATTCTTATGGCGTAAGAGATATGATTATGTGTGATTCAAAAGGTGCGATTTATGAGGATCGTTCGTTTGGAATGAATGATACGAAATCTTACGTTGCAAGATGGACAAACAGGGATAGAATTGATGGTAGCTTAAGTGATGTAATTAAAGATGCCGATGTATTTATTGGTGTATCAGTAGCAGATTTATTATCAAAAGAAATGGTAGAATCTATGGCAGATGACCCTATTATCTTTGCTATGGCAAATCCAAACCCAGAAATCAACCCTGATGTAGCAAAAGAAGCTGGAGCTAAGGTGATTGGTACAGGTCGTTCAGATTATCCTAACCAAATTAATAATGTGTTAGCGTTCCCAGGAATTTTCAGAGGTGCATTAGACGTAGAAGCTACACACATCAATGAATCAATGAAACAAGCAGCGGTTGAAGCAATTGCTAATCTAATTAATGCAGATGAGTTAAACCCGGATTATTGTATTCCAGGTCCTTTCGATAAACGTGTAGCACCTTCAGTGGCAAGAGAAGTTGCGAAAGCTGCAATGGAATCAGGTGTTGCTAGAATAGACGTTAATCCTGAAGATGTTTATGACAAAACAATGAAATTAACAGACTTAGATAAATAATATTCATAAACGCTGATCACAAATATTATTCAAGAATAGTATTGAATTGAGATCGCGATGGTTAAGTGGAGGTTTACAATGTTTAAAGATTTTTTCAATAGAAGCAGTAAAAAGAAAAAGTACGTAACTGTATCTGATTCGAAACAAAGTGATGTACCAGCAGGGATTATGACAAAATGTCCTAAATGTAAAAAAATTATGTATACAAAAGAATTAGCGGAAAACTTAAATGTTTGTTTTAATTGCGATCACCATATTGCTTTAACAGCGCATAAACGCATTGAGGCTATTTCAGATGAAGGTACGTTTACTGAGTTTGATAGAGGAATGACCTCAGCTAATCCATTAGACTTTCCGAGTTATGAAGAGAAAATTCATAAAGATCAGCAAAAGACTGGTCTAAATGAAGCTGTAGTTACAGGAACAGCACAGTTAGATGGTATTACCTATGGCGTCGCTGTAATGGATGCTCGATTCAGAATGGGCAGTATGGGATCAGTGTTAGGTGAGAAAATTTGCAGAATTATTGAACACTGCATTGAAAATCGATTGCCGTTTATTTTGTTCTCGGCAAGTGGCGGGGCAAGAATGCAAGAAGGTATTATTTCATTAATGCAAATGGGTAAAACTAGTGTATCGTTGAAGAGACATTCTGACGCTGGTTTATTATATATTTCCTATATAACTAACCCGACAACAGGTGGCGTCTCTGCAAGCTTTGCATCTGTTGGTGATATCAACATCAGTGAACCTAAAGCATTGATAGGTTTTGCAGGCAGACGTGTAATTGAACAGACTATTAATGAAAAATTGCCTGATGATTTTCAAACATCTGAGTTTTTATTAGAGCATGGACAATTAGATAAGGTTGTTCATAGAAAAGAAATGAGAACGACGCTCTCTAATATTCTAAAAATGCATCAAGAGGTGAAAATAAATGCTTGATTTTGAAAAGCCACTTTTTGAAATAAAAAATAAAATCGAATCCTTAAAAGAATCTCAAGAAAAAAATGACGTGGACTTACAAGAAGAAATAGAAATGCTTGAAGCATCTTTAGATAGAGAAACTGAAAAAGTTTATACTAACCTTAAACCCTGGGACCGTGTACAATTAGCGCGTTTACAAGAGCGTCCAACATCATTAGACTATATTCCATATATTTTTGATTCATTTATTGAATTACATGGAGATAGAAATTATAGGGATGACCCAGCGATGATTGGTGGCATAGGTTATTTGAATGGTCAACCAGTCACTGTTGTAGGGCAACAACGTGGTAAAGATACAAAAGATAATATTTATCGTAATTTTGGTATGGCGCATCCAGAAGGTTATCGTAAAGCACTTAGATTAATGAAGCAAGCTGAAAAATTTAATAGGCCGATTATTACTTTTATCGATACAAAGGGTGCATACCCAGGTAAAGCTGCAGAAGAACGTGGTCAAAGTGAATCTATTGCGCGAAATTTAGTGGAAATGGCTTCGTTAACTGTACCTGTTATTTCAATTGTTATTGGTGAAGGTGGTAGTGGTGGTGCTTTAGGATTAGGTATTACTAATCGAATATTAATGCTTGAAAATAGTACATATTCTGTAATTTCTCCAGAAGGCGCGTCAGCATTATTATGGAAAGATAGTAACCTTGCAAAAATAGCAGCTGAAACAATGAAAATCACTGCAGAAGATTTACATGAATTAAAGATTGCAGATGAAGTAGTTAAAGAACCTTTAGGTGGCGCACATCAAGATATTGAAAAACAAGCTCAAAATATTAAACGCACTTTTGAGATACATTTAAAAGAATTAAGTTCATTCAGTAAAGAAAAACTCGTGGAAGATCGTTATCAAAAATTCAGAACGATAGGTTCTTATAAAGAATAATATAAAGACAAAGCGAAGTTCTAATAATTTAGAGCTTCGTTTTGTTTTTGTAAATAATTACCATTTAATTTGTTTAATTATTTTAAATAAAAGGTATTATATAAAAGGTCTAAACTTCTATTTATAATCAAAATAAAGGAAACGCTTTCTAAATGATTCGTTAGATTAAAAACGTTTACATTAGTCGCAAAGCCTTATTTTAATGGCACCAAGCGTAATTTTATGGTATTTTTAGAATAAGAAATACATGTTAGAAAGGTATGTCGTCATGAAAAAAATTGCAGTGTTGACAAGTGGTGGAGATTCTCCAGGCATGAATGCAGCAGTAAGAGCTGTAGTTAGAAAAGCGATTTACAATAACATTGAAGTTTATGGTGTTTACCAAGGCTATCAAGGTTTATTAAACGATGATATCGAGAAACTTGAACTCGGTTCAGTGGGAGACACGATTCAACGTGGCGGAACTTTTTTATATTCAGCAAGGTGTCCTGAATTTAAAGAAGTAGAAGCTCGTAAAAAAGGTATTGAGAATTTACGTAAAAGAGGCATCGAAGGACTTGTAGTTATTGGTGGAGACGGTAGCTATAGAGGTGCACAACGTATAAGTGAAGAATGTGAAGAAATTCAAACGATTGGAGTTCCAGGTACGATTGATAATGATATCAATGGTTCTGACTTTACGATTGGATTTGATACAGCATTAAATACCATAATTGATTGTGTTGATAAGATTCGAGATACTGCATCAAGTCATGCAAGAACATTTATCATTGAAGTTATGGGCCGTGATTGTGGTGATTTAGCACTTTGGGCTGGTCTTTCGGTCGGTGCAGAAACAATCATTGTTCCTGAAGTTGAGACTGATATGAAAGACGTAGCTGAAAAGATTGACAATGGTATCAAACGAGGCAAAAAACATTCAATTGTTATGGTTGCTGAAGGTTGTATGTCAGGTGAAGTTTGTGCTCAAGAACTAACTAAATACATTAATGTTGACGCTCGTGTTTCTGTGCTTGGCCACATCCAACGTGGTGGAAGTCCAAGTGGTGCAGATAGGGTTCTAGCTTCACGTCTTGGTGGTCATGCAGTGGATTTACTGTTAGAAGGTAAAACTGCAATTGGCGTTGGGATTAGAAACAATGAACTTACTGATACGTCATTTGAAGAAATATTTAGATCAAATGAACATGAATTTGACTTTGAAACTTTTGAATTAACGAACGAATTATCTATATAAAATACTGGGAGGAAATAATAATGAGAAAAACTAAAATTGTTTGTACAATTGGACCTGCGTCAGAATCAGAAGAAATGCTTGAGAAATTAATCAAAGCTGGAATGAATGTGGCGCGTTTAAACTTCTCTCATGGTGATCATGCAGAACATAAAGCGAGAATTGATACTATTCGCGAAGTTTCTAAGAGATTAGGAAAAACAGTTGGGATTTTACTAGACACTAAAGGTCCTGAAATTCGTACACACAACATGAAAGATGGCGTGATTGAACTCGAAAAGGGAAATGAAGTAATTGTTAGTATGACTGAAGTAGAAGGCACTTCAGAAAAATTCTCAGTAACTTATGATAATCTTATCAATGATGTAGACGAAGGTTCTTATATTCTATTAGATGATGGTTTAATCGAATTACAAGTTAAATCAATTGATAAAACTAATGGTGAAGTTCTTTGTGACATATTAAATACTGGAGAATTAAAAAATAAAAAAGGTGTTAACTTACCAGGCGTAAAAGTTAGTTTACCAGGTATCACTGATAAAGATGCTGAAGACATTAAATTTGGTATCAGTGAAGGTGTAGATTTTATTGCTGCAAGTTTCGTACGTCGTCCAAGCGATGTATTAGATATTCGTAAATTATTAGAAGCACAAAATAATACAAATATCAGCATTATTCCTAAAATTGAAAACCAAGAAGGAATTGACAATATCAAAGAAATTCTTGAAGTTTCTGATGGCTTAATGGTTGCTCGTGGTGATATGGGTGTTGAAATTCCACCGGAATCAGTGCCAATGGTACAAAAAGACTTAATTAGACAATGTAATAAATTAGGTAAACCTGTAATTACAGCAACTCAAATGTTAGACTCTATGCAACGTAACCCACGTGCTACACGTGCGGAAGCTAGTGACGTTGCCAATGCAATTTATGATGGCACAGATGCTGTTATGCTTTCTGGCGAAACAGCTGCAGGACAATATCCTGAAGAAGCTGTCAAAACTATGCGTAATATTGCTGTTTCAGCAGAAGCTGCTCAAGATTATAAAAAATTATTATCTGACCGTACTAAATTAGTTGAAACTTCACTAGTAAACGCAATTGGTGTATCAGTTGCGCATACTGCTTTAAACTTAAATGTTAAAGCGATTGTTGCCGCAACAGAAAGTGGTTCAACTGCGCGTACTATTTCTAAATATCGTCCGCAATCAGACATTATTGCCGTTACACCTAGTGCAGAAACAGCACGTCAATGTGCATTAGTTTGGGGCATCCACCCAGTAGTTAAAGAAGGACGTAAGACAACTGATGCATTATTAAATAATGCCGTAGCAACTGCAGTTGAAACTGAAAGAGTTCAAAATGGTGACTTAATTATTATCACTGCTGGTGTACCAACAGGTGAAAAAGGTACTACAAACATGATGAAATTACATCTTGTAGGGGACGAACTTGCTAAAGGTCAAGGCGTTGGAAGAAACTCAGTTGTCGGACAAACACTAGTTGTGAATGACGCTAGTGAATTAGAAGGTAAAGATTTATCAGAATCAATTATCGTTACAACTTCTGTAGATGAAACGCTTGTACCTTATATTGAGAAAGCAATTGGTCTTATTACAGAAGAAAATGGTATTACATCACCAAGCGCAATTATTGGATTGGAAAAAGGAATTCCTACAATTGTAGGCGTTGAAAATGCTACTAAAAATATCCAGAATGATGTTTTAATTACTGTAGATGCTAATCAAGGTAAAATCTTCGAAGGTTATGCAAACGTACTATAATTTAATAGATGTTTAGTTTGGTAACTTAATTTAAACTATATTAAATCTAGAGTATGTTTACTTAGATTTATAATAAAAGGACGAAGCCATAAATTAGATGGCTTCGTCCTTTTTGTGGTATTACCAAGTTTAAAGCAGGTTATACTAAACAGTATTCATACTCATATAAATTGTGTTGAGTATAGACACAAAAAAACGGAACATCAATAGATGTCCCGTTTTTTGCGGTTTATCTGGTGTTACTGTTTATAAGCTTATTACTGCTTACGTGACACTTGTTTATAACGTAGATACATAAGAGTTAATAAGACAAACCAAATAGGTGTTAAAAATACTGCTATTCTTGTATCAGTATTTACAAATAATAAACAAAATACTAATAAGAAGAAAGTTAAAATAACATACCCCATATATTTTCCACCTGGTAATTTAAATGTTGCTCTTTTATGTAGTTCAGGATTTCTACGATGGTAATTGATATATGCTACTGTGATTAATCCCCAAACAACAATAAATAATACGGTTGAAACGGTTGTGATATATGTGAAAACAAGTGTGGCATTTGGAATGATATAGTTTAATAGTGCTGCGATCATAAGCAATGCACACGATACAAATATTGCAATATGCGGCACGCCATTTTTATTTGTCTTTTCAAAGTAAGGTGGCGCTTGTTTTTGCGTTGAAAGTCCAAATAACATACGACTATTTGAGAAGATACCACTATTACAAGAAGAAGCCGCAGCTGTTAATACTACAAAGTTAATGATTCCTGCTGCAAAAGGAATACCAATTAGTGCGAACAATCTCACGAATGGACTTTCCTCAGGGTTAATTTGGTTCCATGGGATAATAGACATGATAACAGCTAACGCGCCTACATAGAATACTAATATACGAATAGGAACACTATTTACAGCTTTAGGCAATGTCTTTGTTGGATCTTTTGTTTCTCCGGCTGTTACTCCTATAAGTTCAATACCTACAAATGAGAACAATGCCATTTGGAAAGACATTACGAAACCACTCATACCTTTAGGGAATATTCCGTTGTTATATAAATTTGATAATGATGCATGTCCAAATTGCGTATCGTAAGCCATAATAATCATTATTGCACCAACTACTATTAATGCAATGATGGTAAATATTTTAATAAGCGCAAACCAAAACTCTAATTCACCAAATAATTTGGCACTTAATAAGTTTAGTGACATTAAGACAAGTACACAAAATAATGCACTTATCCAGTTAGGTATATTTGGAAACCAAAAACTCACGTATTTTGCAACAGCAGTTACTTCTGCCATACCAGTAATGATCCAACAGAGCCAATATGTCCAACCTGTTACAAAACCTGCAAATGGACCGATATAATGGTTTGTGACATCTGCAAATGATTTGAAATTTGTGTTTGTTACTAATATTTCTCCCAATCCACGCATAAACATAAAAAGCATAAAGCCAATTATGATATATGTAAGTAAAATAGAGGGGCCAGTTAACGCAATAGTCTGACCTGCTCCTAAAAATAGTCCTGTACCAATTGCTCCCCCGATTGCAATTAGCTGGATGTGACGATTACTTAGTTCTCTTTGTAATTCATGATTAGCCATAAAATTATACTCCTTTATTTAGTTAATTATTATTATGCTATGCAATATAAAATAAAACAACTATTTTTTTATATAGAGTCTATGGTGTTTAGTATAATAATACATTAATTATTTGTTATTAATCTTGATAACCAATTAAAAAGCTATAAAAATTGAAGTGAGCCACTTTCCATATTAAAATGAATTTATAACAATGTAAAAGATAGAAGTGTGTTATAGGGCATATAAACAAATAAGTATTTCATATTGATTTGGTAAGAAAATATACTCAAAATATTCACAAAAGAGTCAATGTTGGATATAATGAATTTTGAAAGCCATTTCATAATGAAATAGAAAAGGGGAATTTATATATGGCAGAGTTACAGAAAGGTTTAGAAGGGGTAATTGCATCTGAAACAAAAGTAAGTTCTATTATCGATAGCCAATTAACTTATGCTGGTTACGATATTGATGACTTAGCGCAGAATGCTGAATTTGAAGAAATTATCTTCTTATTATGGCATTATCGATTGCCAAATGAGGATGAATTAAAAGACTTAAAACAAAAACTGTTTGAATATATGACTTTAAATCCTAGAGTGTATAACCACTTTAAAGAATACGCGACAGGCAACGTTCATCCAATGACAGCTTTAAGAACTTCAGTTTCATATATTGCTCATTTTGACGAGCATGCTGAAGATGAAGAAGAAAGTCAAACACTGGATCGTGCTGTACGTATTCAAGCTAAGATTGCTTCATTAGTCACGGCATACGCACGTGTTAGAGAAGGAAAGGAAATTGTAAAACCAAGTAGTGATTTAAACTATGCGGGTAATTTCTTGTATATGTTAAGAGGAGAATTACCTTCTGAAATTGAAATTGAAGCATTTAATAAAGCACTTGTTTTACACGCGGATCATGAGTTGAACGCATCGACATTTACAGCTAGATGTGCAGTATCATCATTATCTGATATGTATTCAGGCATCGTAGCAGCTGTTGGTTCATTAAAAGGGCCACTTCACGGTGGTGCAAATGAACGTGTAATGAGCATGTTATCTGAAGTGAAGTCTATTGATGAAGTCGATGAATATATTGATAATAAAATTAAAAATAAAGAAAAAATTATGGGCTTTGGTCACCGCGTATACAAAGATGGCGACCCAAGAGCTAAATACTTAAAAGAAATGAGTAGAAAAATCACTTCAGAAACAGGCCAAAGTCAATTGTTTGATATTTCAGTCAAAATTGCAGATAAAATGAAAGCTGAAAAAGGATTGATAGCAAATGTCGATTTCTTTAGCGCGACTGTATATCATAGTATGAATATTGATCACGATTTATTCACTCCAATTTTTGCAGTAAGTAGAACTTCTGGTTGGATCGCTCATATCTTAGAACAGTATAGAGATAACAGAATTATGCGTCCAAGAGCTAAATATATTGGTGAAACAAATAGAACTTATGAGCCAATTGAAAAAAGATAAATTTTTAATTGAATAAATAATTCTATTTATAAAAATTGAAATTATTAACAATTCATGTATGATATTGGTTAGTACTACTAAAATAGAACTCAAAATTACGGAGGTTTTTTTACATGGCAGGAGAAAAAGTAGTTAAAACAAATGAAGGTTTAACAGTACCAAATAATCCAACTATTCCATTTATTATTGGTGACGGCATCGGCCCTGATATTTGGAATGCAGCAAGCCGCGTAATTGACGCTGCAGTTGAACAAGCTTATAACGGCGAAAAGAAAATCGAATGGAAAGAAGTATTAGCTGGCCAAAAAGCATACGATGAAACTGGCGAATGGCTACCTAAAGAAACACTTGAAACAATTGAAGAATATTTAATCGCGATTAAAGGCCCATTAACTACACCAATTGGTGGTGGAATTCGTTCACTGAATGTTGCTTTACGTCAAGAATTGGATTTATTCACATGTTTACGTCCAGTACGTTGGTTCCAAGGCGTCCCTTCACCTGTAAAACGTCCTGAAGATACAGATATGGTGATCTTCCGTGAAAATACTGAAGATATCTATGCTGGTATTGAATTTAAAGAAGGTACACCAGAAGCAAAAAAATTAATTGACTTTTTACAAGACGAAATGGGTGCCAAAAACATTAGATTCCCTGAAACATCAGGTATTGGTGTGAAACCAGTTTCTAAAGAAGGTACAGAACGTTTAGTTCGTGCATCAATTCAATATGCTATAGATAACAACCGTAAATCATTAACACTAGTACATAAAGGTAATATCATGAAATTTACTGAAGGTGCTTTCAAACAATGGGGTTATGATTTAGCGCATAATGAATTTGGAGATAAAGTATTTACATGGCAACAATACGATGAAATCGTTGAAAAAGAAGGTAAAGATGCTGCAAACGCTGCACAAGATCAAGCTGAAAAAGATGGTAAAATTATTGTTAAAGATTCAATTGCCGATATCTTTTTACAACAAATTCTAACTCGTCCAGCTGATCACGATGTAGTGGCTACGATGAACCTAAATGGTGACTATGTATCAGATGCGTTAGCTGCACAAGTTGGAGGTATTGGTATTGCTCCTGGTGCTAATATCAACTATGAAACTGGACATGCTATTTTCGAAGCTACACATGGTACTGCGCCAAAATACGCTGGATTAAACAAAGTGAATCCATCATCTGAGTTATTAAGTGCTGTATTAATGTTAGAGCATCTTGGATGGCAAGAAGCTGCTGATAAGATTACAAGTTCAATCGAAAAAACGATAGCTTCTAAAGTTGTAACTTATGACTTTGCTCGTCTAATGGACGGGGCAAAAGAAGTGTCTACTTCAGAATTCGCAGACGAATTAATTAAAAACTTATAATTCTATATAACAAAGCTAATATGCTTTGAATTAGAATCACTAGTTAAGTCTGAGACATGATAAGATGTCTCAGGCTTTTCTTTATCTAGTTATCTCGATGGATAGTAAAGAAATTATTATAGTAAAATTGATTATTTCTTCTCTCTATAAGTTTAAAACTTATAGTATAAAAAGAGTAAACTAGAGTAAGTCAGCTTTTTTTGATTAAATGTAAAAGTGTAATTTTTTAATGACTTTTAGCTGATATTTGTTTGACTATCATATAATAAGTGTTCATATTATGAATTAAATGTTAAGATTTTATTAACTAAGGGTAATTAGAATAGTGTAATCAATCAAGTGACTTGGCTAGATACTCTGTATGTTCTAAAGTCACAAATATCGTATGTATATTGGCGTAGTTTGCTAATAAGTGCATTGTAAAGTTTTTGTTAAAAAATTTTAAACTATGTTATTTTTATTAAAATATAAGTTATAATTAATTTGTAAACACAATTATGGAGGTATACTATGTCACAAAAAGTACTTGTAGTAGATGATGAACAATCAATCGTAACCTTATTAAAATATAATTTAGAACAAGCCGGATACATAGTAGAAGTTGCTTATGATGGAGAAGATGCATTAGAAAAAGTTAACTCTACAAACCCTGAATTGATTGTGTTGGATGTCATGCTTCCTAAAAAAGATGGTATAGAAGTTTGTAAAGCAATACGTTCTGATAAAAATTTAGTGCCTATTCTGATGTTAACGGCCAAAGATGATGAATTTGATCGTGTGTTAGGCCTTGAATTAGGGGCTGACGACTACATGACTAAACCATTTTCACCAAGAGAAGTGGTAGCGAGAGTGAAGGCAATATTAAGAAGATCAGCGATTGTTAATGAAGCAGTGCCAGTTGAAAATGATGAAGATGATATACTGATTGGATCAATAAGAATCAGACCAGAATATTTTGAGGTATATAGAGAAGACGAATTGCTAGAATTGACTCCAAAGGAGTTTGAATTGTTATTATACCTTATTGAAAGACAGGGAAGAGTTATCACTCGTGAGCACATGTTGAATTCAGTTTGGAATTATGAATTCGCAGGAGACTCTAGAATTGTGGACGTACATATTAGTCATTTGAGAGATAAATTAGAAGAAAATCCTAAACAACCAAAACTCATTAAAACAGTTCGAGGGTTGGGCTATAAATTGGAAAGACCTAAAGTCTAATGCTCAAGTTTCACCAAAGACTTTTATTTTTATTATGTACCATCGTTATTATTAGCTTTTTAATATTAGGCACTATTATCACACATGTAATCCATAATACTATTACAACTGGACAAGAAGGCGATCTAGAACACCAAGCACAACATTTTGTGAATCTCTATAATGATGATAAAAAAGAAGAGATGAAAGATGTTGCTAAAAGCGAAGAACTTACAGTGTATATTAAAGAAAATAACGATGTCTTGTTTTCGACAAAACAAGGGACGCAAATTAATAATGATATAAATAATCCCGCTATTCCTTCTAAACTGACATATGATAAGCAAAATGATGACCATAGATTTACCTTTAAGACATCTATAAATAATAAAGATGTTTTAATTAGTGGTATAAACAATGAGATTTTAGAAATACAGATTGAAGTCTGGAAATATATAGCGATTATTGGTTTGTTTGTATTAATTATTATATTTTTAGTTGTAAGAAGCATTAATCGAACATATATTAGACCGATTAATGAAGTGACTTACGCCACAAATCTATTGGCTGAAGGTTATTATCATGTAAGGGTACCAGAAAGCAATGTCAAAGAGACAAGAGAATTGTTTGTAACTACTAATGAGCTAGCACGTAGGTTGCAAAGACTTAATCATAAACAGAAACTGCAATCAAATAGGTTGAAAACAACTGTTGAAAATATCCCGAGTTCAATATTAATGATTGATAAATATGGTGAAATTGTTGTAGCAAATAAATCGTTTTATCATGTATTTACACCAGATGAAGCTGTTGAACATAAAAGTTATGTTGATTTTACCGATATTAAATTACAAAGGTTAATTACTGAAGCTTTTAAAGTTGAGAAACCTATTTATGACCAAATTAAATTAACTATCAATCAAGTGCACGAGAAATATTTTGATACAGCTTGTGTTCCAATATTATCAAGAACAAGGAAAAACCTTTACGGTATGGTCATTGTTTTACACGATATAACGAATCTTAAAAAACTTGAGAATTTAAGGCGTGAATTTGTAGCTAATGTATCGCACGAATTGAAAACACCTATTACGTCAATTAAAGGATTTGCGGAAACGTTATTAGACGGTGCTAAAAATGATGAACAAACACTCAATGACTTTTTAAAAATTATCTCTAAAGAGTCCGACCGTATTGAGACTTTAGTATTTGATTTATTAGATTTATCACATGTAGAACAACAGACAGAAATAGAAACTGCGTATATGAGTTTGTCTGACATAGCACAAACAACAATTAAGAACATACAAAAGATTGCGGAAGACAAAAACATAACTATAATTAATGAAATTGATTCTGATATTGTTATTGATGCAAATCAAGATAAAGTATCTCAAGTTGCGCTTAACTTATTATCAAATGCGATTAGTTATTCTAAGGAAGATAGTGATGTGATAATCCGTGTTTATAAAGAAGACCAAAAGCGTATCATGGAAGTGCAAGATTTTGGAATTGGAATAAGTGAAGAAGATCAAAAACATATTTTTGAACGTTTTTATCGCGTTGATAAAGCGAGAAGTAGAGATTCAGGTGGTACTGGGCTGGGTTTATCTATCACTAAGCACATTATGGAAGCGCATGGCGGTAGGATTAATGTCTATAGTACACTTGGAGAAGGTTCTACATTTAGAGTCACTTTTTTTAAATAGTGATGATAAATAAAAATTTATGAATATGACAATTATCAATTAAGCATATTGCAAGCAAAATATAAAAATGCATCGTATCTAAACACTGAACTGACACTATTTGTAGTTTAGCTTAAGGTATATAAGTGAGGAATCGACGTCTGAATTTTAAAATCGACGTCGGTTTTTTATGTTTTTTTAAATGGTAGAAACTGCGTGAAATTGAACAGTTAAGCGTATATTTAAAAGGGATAAACATGTTAAGCTAGTATTAGAGCTAAGAGAATTTTTCATAATAAATGATAGTAGCAATATATTTACAATTAATATGTTGATTATAAAAAAAGTATAATAACGTTTCGATATAGGTAAGTTAGTGATTTATGCTAAAATGTTAAATAAATATGTGTTGGAGGTTAAAATAGTGAATAAATTAATTCTAATTGATGGTAATAGTCTAAGCTTTAGAGCTTTTTATGCTTTACCACTATTACAAAATAAAGCAGGTATACACACTAATGCCGTGTATGGATTTGCAATGTTACTAGAAAAGATAATCAAAGAAGAACAGCCTACACATTTTCTTGTTGCATTTGATGCAGGAAAAACTACATTTAGACATGATAAATATAGTGAATATAAAGGGGGACGTCAGAAAACGCCACCCGAACTGAGTGAGCAATTTCCTTATGTAAGGCAGTTATTGGATGCTTACCAAATTAAAAGATATGAATTAGAAAATTATGAAGCAGATGATATCATTGGAACATTAAGTAAAGAGGCAGATAGCGCACAATTTGAAACTATTATTGTTACAGGTGATCGCGACTTAACACAACTAGCAACGGACGATGTTACAATTTATTACACAAAGAAAGGTGTGACTGATGTTGATCATTACACGCCTGATTTTATTGCCGAAAAATATGATGGTTTAGTCCCAAATCAAATCATAGATATGAAAGGTTTGATGGGTGATGCATCAGATAATATCCCAGGTGTTGCGGGTGTCGGCGAAAAAACTGCAATTAAGTTATTAAAACAGTTTTCAACCGTGGAAAATGTTTATGAACATTTGGATGAAGTTTCTGGCAAGAAATTGAAAGAAAAACTAGAAAATAGTAAAGACGATGCGTTGATGAGTAAGGAACTCGCAACAATTAATTGTGAAAGTCCTATAGAGATTTCGTTAGAAGATACAAAGTTACCAGAAAATCCAGATACTTCAGCTAAAATTGATCTATTTAAAAAATTAGAATTTAAACAATTGCTTGAGCAAATAGATGTTGATGGGACACATTCTACAGCTGAAGAAAAAGAACTAAATGTAGAATCTGATTTTACAAATATTAACTTTAAAGCTTTAACTTCTGCTACTGTACATTTTGAATTAGATGGTACTAATTATTTGAAAGATGATATTTTGAAATTTGCATTGTTTGATGGTGAGCACCATATTGTTATTGATGCAACAACTATTCATGATTATCCTGAACTTATAACTTGGTTAGAAGATGATACAACAGAAAAAAACGTTTATGATGCAAAAAAAACATATATTGTTGCACATAGGTTAGGTATAGATATTAAAAATATTATTTTTGATGTAATGCTTGCAAGTTATATTATCGATCCTTCTCGAGCTATTGATGACGTTAACTCTGTAGTTACCAATTACGGTCAGCACTATGTTCAACAAAGTGTTGAAGTATATGGTAAAGGTAAAAAAAGACATTTACCTGAAGATGATGTATTGAATCATTATGTTGCAACTGTGATAGAAGCAATTAGTCAAGTTAAACCAATCATGCAAGAACAATTAATCGAATATAACCAAACAGATTTATTAGACAATTTAGAATTGCCATTAGCGCGCATATTAAGTGATATGGAAGAAACAGGGATTTACACTGTTGCTAGTGACTTGGAAGAAATGGAAAAAGAAATTCAGACTAAATTAGATGTACTGATTGACAATATTTATCAAGCTGCAGGTGAATCATTCAATATTAATTCACCAAAGCAATTAGGTGTCGTATTGTTTGAAACATTAGAGTTACCGGTAATTAAGAAAACAAAAACGGGATATTCTACTGCAGTAGATGTACTAGAACAATTACAAGGACAACATCCAATTATAGAATATATATTAGAATACAGACAACTTGCTAAGTTACAATCTACTTATGTCGAAGGTTTACAGAAGGTTATAAGTGATGATAATCGTATTCACACGAGATTCAATCAAACATTAGCACAAACAGGTAGATTATCGTCTATCGATCCAAATTTACAAAACATTCCTGTCCGTTTAGAAGAGGGGAGAAAAATAAGAAAAGCATTTAAATCTAGTGATGATAACAATGTTATTTTTTCTGCGGATTACTCGCAAATTGAACTCCGTGTACTAGCTCATATTACACAAGACGAAAGTATGAAACAAGCATTTATTAATGATGACGATATTCATACGGCAACAGCGATGAAAGTATTTGATGTAGAGCCTGATGAAGTAGACGGCATGATGCGTAGACAAGCTAAAGCAGTTAACTTTGGTATTGTTTATGGCATCAGTGATTATGGTTTGAGTCAGAGTTTAGGAATAACTCGGAAACAAGCTAAACAATTTATTGATGACTACTTAGATAGTTTCCCTGGCGTGAAACAATATATGGAGGATATCGTTAAAGATTGTAAAGCACAAGGCTATGTAGAAACCTTGTTACACCGTCGTAGATATATTCCAGATATCACAAGCAGAAATTTCAATTTGCGAGGTTTTGCAGAGAGAACCGCAATGAATACCCCAATTCAAGGTAGTGCTGCTGATATAATTAAATTAGCTATGGTTAACTTTGATAAAGAAATTAAGCATACTGATTTTCACGCAAAGTTATTATTACAAGTACATGATGAATTGATTTTTGAATTACCGAAAGATGAAGTTGAAGCATTCAGTAAATTTATAGAAGAAATCATGGATAATGCCCTTGAACTAGATGTTCCATTAAAAGTAGAATCTAGTTATGGGGCAACATGGTATGATGCAAAATAGAAAGAAGGTACTTAAATGCCTGAACTCCCAGAAGTAGAACATGTAAAAAGAGGTATTAAACCGTTTGCCACCGGTCAAAAAATTGAATCTGTTATATTTTCCGAGAAAGTTAAGGAAGGTAAGGCAAGCCAACGCGAAACTATAATTAAAGGTATGGCATTAGATACATTCCAAAAATTCACGGAACAATATGTGATTAAAGAGATTGAACGTCGTAGTAAATATATTGTGTTTCACCTAGAAAAAGGTGAAGAAGAAAGGATACTCATCAGTCATTTAGGTATGGCTGGTGGATTCTTTGTGGTTGATAAAATTGAAGATATTAGTGTGCCAAATTATAGAAAACATTGGCATGTTATATTTAAGTTAGATAACGATAAACTACTAGTTTATTCAGATATTAGAAGGTTTGGAGAAATTAGAAATGTACCTGATTTCGAGGCTTATCCTTCATTTTTAGAAATTGCTCCAGAACCTTTTGAAGAAGAAGCAAAAGGGCATTATATAGCTTGGTTTGATAAAAAAACATATCAAAATAAGCCGATTAAACAAATGATTTTAGATCATAGAGTAATCTCGGGGTGTGGCAATATTTATGCGTGCGAAGCATTGTTTAGGGCAGGTATACATCCAGCTCGGTTATCAAAATCATTAAATAATCAAGAACGCGACATATTGTTTTACTATGTTCGAGATGTGTTAGAATCGGGTATAAAATATGGTGGAACAAGTATCTCCGACTATCGTCATGCAGATGGTAGTACTGGAACGATGCAACAACATCTTAATGTTTATAAACAAAAGGTTTGTAAGGTTTGTGGGAATGACATAGAAACCCAAGTAATTGCAACTAGAAACAGTCATTACTGCCCTACTTGCCAAAAATAAAGGAAGAGTGAGAATATGCCAAAAGTTATAGGACTAACTGGTGGTATCGCATCAGGTAAATCAACCGTTTCAGAGCTTTTAACTGCACACGGGTTTAAAGTTGTTGATGCAGATATTGCATCAAGACAAGCTGTGGGAAAAGGAACTAAAGGACTAACACGTGTCAAAGAAGTATTTGGCGATGAAGCAATAGATGAAGATGGTAATATGAATAGATCATATGTTGGTGAAGTTATTTTTAATCAACCAGAAAAAAGGTTGATTTTAAATGAAATTGTTCATCCAATTGTTCGTGATATAATGGAGAAAGAAAAAGCCATATATCTTGGGCAAGGTTATAACGTGATTATGGATATTCCATTATTATTTGAAAATGACTTACAGGAAACTGTAGACGAAGTGTGGTTAGTGTATACTTCTGAAAGCATTCAAATAGATCGATTGATGGAACGTAATGATTTATCAATGGAAGAAGCAAAAGCACGTGTATACAGTCAAATATCAATTGATAAAAAACGAAGAATGGCAGATCATGTCATAGACAATAGAGATACCAAATTAGAACTTAAACAAAACTTAGAAGATTTATTGCTTGAAGAAGGTTACATTGAGAGTGATACTGAAGAAGCACAATAATTGAATTGTAAAACCATCCAATTTTCATTATAAAATTGGATGGTTTTTTACGTATGAACACCGAAGGATAGTATTTATAATGTATCTTGAGCCAAAAAATTTAGCTATGTTTTTGATTTAAAAAGAGAATCGGTTATAAAATATATGTATTTGTATTACTATAAGCATAGATTACTTAACATAAAGAATTTTATAATTGTTTTAGAAAACGCTTTCTTATAAACGGATTTATGTTATACTATTTCCATAAAGTATAACACTAAAACGAGGGGTGCTTCGAATGACGACAAATATTGCAATTAACGGAATGGGTAGAATAGGTAGAATGGTATTGAGAATTGCGCTCAATAATAAAGATTTAAATGTAGTAGCGATAAATGCTAGCTACCCAGCTGAAACAATTGCTCACCTAATTAACTATGATACAACACATGGTCCATATGATTTAAAAGTAGAGCCGACGGAAGCAGGTATTAAAGTGAATAATCATGTGATTCAATTGGTATCTGATAGAAATCCAGAAAATTTACCTTGGAAAGAATTAAATGTTGATATAACTATAGAAGCAACAGGTAAATTTAATCATGGAGATAAAGCAATTGCGCATATTCATGCAGGAGCTAAAAAAGTATTGTTAACAGGACCATCAAAAGGTGGCGATGTGCAAATGATCGTCAAGGGTGTAAATAATGATCAATTAGACATAGAACAATACGATATTTTTAGCAATGCTTCATGTACAACAAATTGCATTGGACCAGTTGCTAAAGTTTTAAATGATGAATTTGGTATTCAAAATGGATTAATGACTACTGTTCATGCTATTACTAATGATCAGAATAATATTGACAACCCTCATAAAGATTTAAGACGTGCACGTTCATGCAATGAAAGTATTATTCCAACTTCCACAGGCGCTGCAAAAGCGTTAAAAGAAGTATTGCCTGAATTAGAAGGTAAATTACATGGTATGGCTTTAAGAGTACCAACTAAAAATGTATCTTTAGTAGACTTGGTTGTAGATTTAGATACAGACGTAACGAGGGAACAAGTTAACAAAGCATTTAAAGACAATGATTTGCAAGGTGTTATTTCAACTGAAGATGCACCATTAGTATCAATGGATTTCAATACGAACCCACATTCAGCCATCATTGATACGCAAAGTACAATGGTTATGGGTGATAAGAAAGTTAAAGTGATTGCATGGTACGATAACGAGTGGGGCTATTCAAACAGAGTCGTGGATGTTGCAGCTCAAATTGGTCATTTACTTAAAAGTGATGTTGCAGCTGTAACACACTAAAATGGGTTCATACCATTAACAATAAATATGAATATGAAAGTAATAATTTAAAAACTCCTTCTAAATTAATGCGCTTAAATATGCGCTAATTTAGAAGGAGTTTTGTTAATGTTAGTTGCTTAATGATCAATTACTACATGTGTATATTTAAACATATAGTGTAATAAACGCAAGTTATTTAGGTGGGAATTGTCGCAAGTTGAAAATGTGTAAGACTTAATTTGAAAAAATTTGCCATTAATTACCATATCCTAAATTGTGTAATAGCGATTCTTTTGTGACATGCATATTTATAGTATAATAGAAAATAATCATAAATGAGAGGGTGATAATTCGATGAAATGCCCGAAATGTAATTCGACTCATTCTCGTGTTGTAGACTCTAGACATGCAGATGAAGTTAATGCGATTCGTCGTAGAAGAGAATGTGAAAATTGTGAAACAAGATTCACTACCTTTGAACATATAGAAAAAAGACCGCTTATCGTGGTGAAAAAAGATGGCACACGAGAGCAATTTTCTCGTGAGAAAATATTGAATGGTTTAGTGCGTTCTTGCGAAAAAAGACCAGTTCGCTATCAACAATTAGAAGATATTACCAATAACGTTGAATGGAAGTTGCGTGATGAGGGACATGCTGAAATTTCTTCTAGAGAAATAGGGGAACATGTAATGAATTTACTTATGCATGTAGACCAAGTCTCGTACGTACGATTTGCATCTGTTTATAAAGAATTCAAAGATGTTGACCAATTATTACAATCAATGCAAGGTATATTAGTTAATAATAAACGGAGTGATTCATAAATGGGGTTACAATCATATGATTATGGATTGAGACCACATGATAATTTTACTGTCGTGCGTGAATTTTATTTAAACAATAATCATTTAGAAATATTGAATAGATTGTTTACGCCGATGATTGGCGTCAACGCTACAGGACTATATCATTATTTAAATCAATTCGTGAAACACGAAGAAGATGCGGTATTGACACACTATATTATTATGAGTGAGTTAAAAATTAATCTATTAGAATTTAGAAAAGAAATGGATTTGTTGGAAGGTATTGGTTTGGTAAAAACTTATGTAAATCATAATGAACAACACTCCTCATTTGTTTATTTCCTTAACCAACCCCCGACTGCAAAACAGTTTTTCAGTGACCCCATGTTATCAGTTTATCTGTATAGTGAGGTAAGTAAACAACGATATCAACAATTAAAACATCACTTTGAAACCAAAAGTTCTGTAGACTTAAATAGCTATCAAGATGTAACGCGTACATTTACTGATGTTTTTAAAATACCTAATAAAGCGTTAGCGCAAGATACAGAACACATCCAAGATGATAAGCCGTATGGAGGTATAGACCTTACACACGTTCACTTTGATTTTGAAACATTATATGATTTGTTGCAAAATCATTTTATTAGTTCAAAAATAGTTACGAATGATGCTAAAGCGTTAATAACACAAATTGCAACATTATATGGTTTGACGCCTGAATCAATGAAACGTATTATTTTAAAATCGATAACTAGTGCGCAAGAATTATCTTTTGAAGAATTAAGAAAACATGCACGTACTTATTATTTAATGGAACATGAACAACAGTTACCAAATTTACAAGTTAAATCAGAAAAAGATAATGTTCCTTCAAAAATAAACACTTCTGAAGAAACATCAAGTCAACCTGATAATTGGTTGGTACAATTGGAGCAAACAAGCCCAATTGATATGTTAGCATCGTGGTCAGAATCAGAACCTACAACACAGCAAAAATTCATGGTTGAAGAATTGATTGAACGTGAAAACTTATCTTTTGGTGTTATTAATATTCTATTGCAATTTGTTATGTTGAAGGAAGATATGAAATTACCTAAAACTTATATTTTTGAAATAGCATCAAATTGGAAGAAAAAAGGTATTAAAACGGCTGAACAGGCATATGAATATGCAATGAAAGTTAACCAACCTAAAAAAGAATCTTATCCTACCAAAAATAGATATAAACAAAAACAATTAGCTTCTAGAGAAATGACACCGAAATGGTTAGAAGAGCGAGATGAGAAACCAGAAAAAGATAACCAACAGCATAACGATGAAGAAGATGAGAAGCTAAAAAATGACAGAGAACGATTTTTAAATCAATTAAAAAATAGATGGAAGGAGGGCGAATAAATGAAATCTTTTAATAATATCATGGGAGAGTCAGATGATTTATCAAAACGTATAGAAAAAATAAAAAAAGATGTGATTAATGATTCTGATGTTAAACGCTTTTTAAATGAGCACCAATCAGAATTGACAAATGCCATGATAGATGAAGACTTAAATATTTTACAAGAATACAAAGACCAAGTGAAACACTATGATGGACATGCTTATAAGGATTGTCCCAACTTTGTAAAAGGTCATGTTCCAGAACTATATATTGAAAGTAACCATATCAAAATTCGTTATTTACCTTGCCCGTGTAAAATAAAGTATGATGAAGAAAGGTTTAACTCTCATCTAATTACTTCGCACCATATGCAACGTGATACTTTAGACGCTAAACTTGAAGATATTTACATGGATAGAAGAGATAGATTAGATGTTGCAATGGCAGCAAACAAAATTTGCGATAAAATTACGAAACACGATCCTCAAGTTAAAGGATTATACTTGCACGGCCCATTTGGAACAGGGAAGTCTTTTATTTTAGGCGCCATTGCGAATCAGTTAAAAACAGAAAAAATTCCTTCTACTATTGTCTATTTACCTGAATTTATTCGCTCACTTAAAGGCGGTTTTAAGGATGGAAGTTTTGAAACAAAATTATCCAGAGTACGAGAAGCGAATATTTTAATGTTAGATGATATCGGTGCTGAAGAAATTACACCATGGGCTAGAGATGAAGTAATAGGACCTCTATTACATTACAGAATGGTACAGGAATTACCAACATTCTTTAGCTCTAACCTAAGCTTTGAAGAATTAGAGTATCACCTTTCAGTAACACGTGATGGTACTGAGAAAACGAAAGCAGCCCGAATCATGGAACGTATCAAAACTTTGGCGACACCTTATTATTTAGAAGGAAAAAATTATAGGAACGATTGAAATCTAAAATAAATGTTGTATAATATAATTAAATCTAAATCAAACGAAATGAAACGAAGATACGATTGATATTTCACTACTTCACAGAGAGCCATTAGATGTTGAGATATGGTAAGTATATTTATTGATTACTCCTTCGTCAGTGATGTTGTAATGAACATCCGGCTCAAGACCGTTATCTTACGTAGAGAGAAGCTATTTTGTAATTATGCAGAAAAGCTTTAATTTAGGGTGGTACCACGAAGACCTCGTCCCTTTTTAGGGATGGGGTCTTTTTATTTTCTCTGCGATTATTGATAAATTGTATTTCGCTTTGGTTTAAGTGCTTGAATAAATAGGAGGAATGTTAAATGGACCAAATTAATATAAAATTTCCAGATGGTAATGCGAAAGTGTTTGATAAAGGCACAACAACAGAAGATATAGCACAATCAATAAGTCCAGGATTAAGAAAAAAAGCCGTAGCTGGAAAGTTGAATGGCCAATTAATTGATTTAACTAGACCAATTGAAGAAGATGGCGATATAGAAATCGTTACACCTGGTACAGATGAAGCTTTGGAAGTGTTACGACATTCAACAGCCCATCTTATGGCGCAAGCATTAAAACGTTTATATGGAAATGTGAACTTTGGGGTTGGTCCCGTAATCGAAGGCGGTTTTTATTATGACTTTGATATGGAAGAAAGTCTTTCTTCGGATGATTTTGAGAAAATTGAAAAGACAATGAAACAGATCGTTAACGAGAATTATCCAATTGAACGTAAGGTTGTTTCTCGTAATGAAGCTAAAGCATTTTTCTCAGAAGACCCTTATAAATTAGAACTTATAAATGCAATTCCAGAAGATGAAAATGTCACACTATACACTCAAGGTGAATTTACAGATTTATGTCGTGGCGTGCATGTACCTTCAACTTCAAAAATTAAAGAATTCAAACTGTTATCGACAGCTGGAGCTTATTGGCGTGGTGATAGTAATAACAAAATGTTACAACGTATTTATGGGACAGCGTTTTTCGATAAAAAAGATTTGAAAGCACACTTACAAATGCTTGAAGAAAGAAAAGAACGTGATCATCGTAAAATTGGTAAAGAACTAGAGCTATTCTCAAACAACCCATTGGTAGGCGCAGGTTTACCACTTTGGTTACCAAATGGTGCAACAATCCGTCGAGAAATTGAACGTTATATCGTAGACAAAGAAGTGAGCATGGGTTACGACCATGTTTACACACCAGTTATGGCTAATGTTGATTTATATAAAACATCTGGTCACTGGGATCATTATCAAGAGGATATGTTCCCAACAATGAAACTTGATGAGCATGAAGAAATGGTGCTTAGACCAATGAATTGTCCACACCATATGATGATTTATGCTAATAAACCACATTCATATCGTGAATTGCCAATAAGAATTGCTGAATTAGGCACAATGCATCGTTATGAAGCAAGTGGAGCTGTGTCAGGTTTACAACGTGTACGTGGTATGACTCTAAATGATGCGCATATCTTTGTTCGTCCAGATCAAATTAAAGAAGAATTTAAACGTGTTGTTAATCTAATTATTGATGTATATAAAGACTTTAACTTTGAAAACTATAGCTTCAGACTAAGCTATAGAGACCCAGAAGACAAAGAGAAATACTTCGATGACGATGAGATGTGGAATAGAGCAGAGAGCATGTTGAAGGAAGCTGTTGATGAATTAGGCTTGGATTATGAAGAAGCCATCGGTGAAGCTGCATTCTACGGCCCTAAATTAGATGTACAAGTACAAACTGCAATGGGTAAAGAAGAGACATTGTCCACAGCACAACTTGATTTCTTATTGCCACAAAAGTTTGATTTAACTTATATTGGTAATGATGGAGAACAGCATAGACCAGTTGTTATTCATCGTGGGGTTGTTTCAACTATGGAACGTTTTGTTGCGTTTTTAACTGAAGAAACAAAAGGAGCTTTCCCAACTTGGTTAGCACCTAAACAAGTAGAAATCATCCCTGTAAATGTTGATTTACATTATGATTATGCGAGACTTATTCAAGATGAGCTCAAGTCACAAGGTGTTCGAGTTGAAATTGATGACAGAAATGAAAAAATGGGTTATAAAATTAGAGAAGCACAAATGCAAAAAATTCCATACCAACTTGTCGTAGGTGATAAAGAGGTAGAAAATAGTGAAGTGAATGTGAGGAAATATGGCTCACAAGACCAAGAAACTATAGAGAAAGATGAGTTTATTTGGAACTTGGTCGATGAGATAAGATTGAAAAAACAAAGATAGCCTTGAAAGTAATATAGAAATCATGTATATTACAGGTTAGTGAGTTAAATATAAAATTAAATTTGAGTTAGAGGTTGCATTTTTAAAGAGTAAGTATTCAGAAGCCGTATGGGGCGTATGTTGAATTCATGAAAGGTAAAAATGCCGAAACTGGTATTGACCATTTACACAATATCAGTTGGGACAGTTATCGAAAGAAACTGGACTGTCACATATGTGATGTGCTACCTATATAAATGCTATTATTAAAATGGTTGCATATCTAATAGGTATGCAACCATTTTGTTTTGGTTGAATGATTAAAATTAATACTTTTACGGGATTGAGTGAAAATTATTGTGAATGCGGTTTTGCAAATGTTTGACACTGCGTTTAGATTTTTCATAGTAAAAATTGAATTCTTTAATCATATAGTAAGTTAACCTCTAAGTTTAAAGAAAGGACACTTCTATGGCAAAACAAGAAAATCAAAGCAATGGAGTTCAAAGAGGACTAAAAGATCGTCATATTTCCATGATTGCGATTGGTGGATGTATTGGAACAGGGCTATTTATGACTTCAGGTGGAGCGATTCACGATGCCGGAGCCTTAGGTGCATTACTGGCCTATGCAATTATTGGGGCGATGGTCTTCTTCCTTATGACGTCATTAGGAGAAATGGCGACATATTTACCAGTGTCGGGATCATTTAGTACTTATGCAACACGTTTTGTTGATCCTTCTCTAGGATTTGCATTAGGTTGGAATTATTGGTTCAATTGGGTTATTACGGTTGCGGCAGATGTTACAATTGCAGCACAGGTTATACAATATTGGACACCCTTAGCTGGTATGCCAGCTTGGGCTTGGAGTTGTCTATTCTTATTAATTATTTTTGGTCTTAATGCATTATCTGTCCGCGTATATGGGGAAAGTGAATACTGGTTCGCATTAATTAAAGTGGTTACAGTTATCATATTCATCGGGATAGGTCTACTAACAATTTTAGGTATTATGGGTGGAGAATTCGTTGGTTTTGATACCTTTACTAAAGGTGGCGGACCAATACTTGGTGACGGTTTAGGTGGCAGTTTGTTGACTATCTTAGGCGTATTCTTAGTTGCTGGATTCTCATTCCAAGGTACTGAATTGATTGGTATCACTGCGGGTGAATCAGAAAATCCAGAGCGTGCTGTTCCAAAAGCAATTAAACAAGTATTTTGGAGAATACTGATTTTCTATATTTTGGCAATTTTTGTAATCGGTATGTTAATTCCTTATGACAGTGCAGCATTAATGGGTGGTGGCGATGATATTTCAACATCTCCATTTACACTTGTATTCCAAAATGCCGGACTAGCATTTGCGGCATCATTTATGAATGCGGTAATCTTGACTTCGGTCCTGTCTGCGGGTAACTCTGGTATGTATGCATCAACGCGTATGCTATATTCAATGAGCAAAGATAAATTAGCTTATCCAGTATTTGGTAAAACAAATAAATATGGTGTGCCTTATGTATCATTATTGGTTACAGCACTTATTGTAATTGGTATATTTGTATTACAACATTTAAGTGGTGACGCGTATGAATATATTGTTGCTGCAAGTGGTATGACTGGTTTTATTGCATGGGTCGGTATCGCAGTCAGCCATTATAGATTTAGAAAAGCATTTGATAAACAAAATTATGATAAATCAAAATTAAAATACAAAGCTAAGTTATTTCCATTTGGACCAATATTTGCAGGCGTACTTTGTGTGCTTGTTATTATTGGGCAAGACGTTGACTTTATAAAAACGGGCGATTTCAATCTAAATAGATTTGTTATAACTTATATGGGTATACCTGTATTTTTAGCATTCTTCATTTATCATAAGTTGAGATACAGAACGAAAATCGTTCCGTTAGAACAAGTTGATTTACGTCAAGATGTAGAAATGGACAAAATTAATAAATAGTAAAAAAAACAGTTGACTAATGTTATTATTGTTGTTATGATAGGTAACGTTAAATACGAAACGAACCAAGTAGAAGCTCCCGCTTCTCACCTGTTGCGACGCAAAAGCTGTTGGCAGGTCTTATATACGCATGATGTAGTCATGTGTAGAGAAGAGCGGGTATATTATATACTCGCTCTTTTTTCTTGGGATAATTTCGTAAAAATCTTGGAGGTGTCAACCATAGCAAAAGATCAGACTCAAGTTAACGAAAAGATTCGTGCAAAAGAATTACGTTTAATCGGTCAAGACGGAGAACAAATTGGTGTGAAAACTAAGACAGAAGCTCTTGAAATGGCAGATAGAGTAGGTTTAGATGTAGTTATCATGGCTCCGAATGCTAAACCACCTGTTGCTAGAATTATGGATTATGGTAAATATAAATTCGAACAACAGAAAAAAGAAAAAGAAATGAAGAAAAAACAAAAAACAATTAACCTTAAAGAAATACGTTTAAGCCCAACGATTGAGGAACATGATTTCCAAACTAAGTTGAAAAATGGACGTAAATTCTTAGAAAAAGGCGACAAATGTAAAGTTTCAATTCGTTTCAGAGGTCGTGCGATTACGCATAAAGAAATTGGTCAACGTGTTTTAGAGAAATTTGCAGATGAATGTAAAGATATCGCTACAGTTGAGCAAAGACCTAAAATGGATGGACGCCAAATGTTTATTACATTAAGTCCAATCAATGAAAAATAATAAAAAGATATTACAGGAGGAAATGAATCATGCCTAAAATGAAAACACACCGTGGAGCAGCTAAACGTGTTAAAAGAACTGGTTCAGGTAAATTAAAACGTTCTAGAGCTTTCACATCTCATATGTTTGCAAACAAAACAACTAAACAAAAACGTAAATTACGTAAAGCGTCATTAGTATCTAAATCAGATATGAAACGCGTAAAACAATTATTAGCTTACAAAAAATAATGACTAAAATGTCATAACGTATCAATTTGAATATTGAACATATTTAGAGGAGGAATTTATTATGCCACGAGTTAAAGGTGGAACAGTAACAAGAGCGCGTCGTAAAAAGACGATTAAATTAGCTAAAGGTTACTTCGGTTCAAAACGTACATTATATAAAGTTGCAAAACAACAAGTTATGAAATCAGGTCAATACGCATTCCGTGACCGTCGTCAAAGAAAACGTGATTTCCGTAAATTATGGATTACACGTATCAACGCAGCAGCTCGTCAACACGACATGAGTTATTCAAGACTTATGAATGGTTTGAAAAAAGCTGAAATCGACGTTAACCGTAAAATGCTTTCAGAAATTGCTATTTCAGACGAAAAAGCTTTCGCTGAGTTAGTAACTAAAGCTAAAGATGCTTTAAAATAGTATCTAAATTATAGAGGGAGTGCGACAGAAATACTATTATAAAAAATAGATTTCTGTCGCACTCCCTATTTTTGGTTAAATCATATGACATAAGCGGTAATAAATTTATTTATCTGCATTTTAGGATGCGAATTATCATTTTGATAAATAACTATCATTTGATAAAATAGCTTAGAGGTCATAAATGGAGGAGAAACTAATGTCTAAATTCGATGAAATGATTACAGTAGTCCCAAGAAAAATTTTATTTAACGATGAAAAGAATAAATTCAATGGTTTCTTAGATAAAAATACTGTTAAAGGGCAAGAAATTTTTGACACACTTTCTAAATTTGAAGTTAAACGTCGTGGAGATATGGAAGAAGACCCATCATTTAAGCAATTAATTTCTTATTGTTTATTGGAAAATGAGAACGATGAGTTATTAGTATACGAACGTTTAACTGGCGGAGGAGAATCCCGTTTGCATGGTCAGTCATCTATCGGTGTAGGCGGCCATATGAATGATGTTAAAGGTGCTGAATCAATTAATGAAGTGTTAAGAGTTAATGCGCAACGAGAATTAGAAGAAGAAGTAGGCTTGTCAGAAAGTAAATCACAGAATTTAGCTTACATAGGTTTTATCAATGATGATACAAATGAAGTCGGCGAAGTCCATCTTGGCGTTGTGTTCAAGATTCATGTGAACAGTAACGACGTAGAAGCTATGGAAACTGATACGCTACGTATAAAATGGGTAGATCAAAGTAAAATTGAAGATTATGATGAGTTTGAAACATGGAGCGCTTTAATATTACAAGCTGTAAAATAGGGGTGTTTAAAGATGTCTGATATCATTCCTTTTCCGCGTTCGAAAGATAAATTAGTGAGAGAAATTAAGCAATCTTTTAATAATAATGACTTTGAGCATACTTATAACTTATTTGAAGACTTTGAAGAGCAATTTGAATTAGATGAACAAATGTCTTTATTGAAATGTTCAATGTTATATAAAATGGGGCATTTTCTTGAATTACGTGAAGAGGCTATTATTTTATTAAAACAAGGCACAACTAAGTATGATGACTTGATGATATATTATATTAAAAGTTTGAATGGTCTAGAGCAGTATTTTGAAGTAGTGGAGGTCATTAATCAAATTATTGATGAAGTCCGTGACCATAGAACACGTATGGAACTATTTCCAATTAAAGAATTTGCTTTAAGCCAAATTGATAAGCATAACGAACATGCTACACATATGTTGCAAAATTTTGATGCTATCTCACTTAGAGAACAAATAAATACTATATTAACATTAATTGATCATAACCAATTTAGGTATCAAGAAACAATCGTTAATATTATCAATGAAATGACGCTCCCCCCAAATGTGGTAAGTATAATGCTTGAATATTTACGTTTCGCTGGTTACAATCAGACCATTCAAATTCAAAAATTTGGGTTTAATATAGTTGTTCTCCCAGCAAATTTATCTGGCTTAGAACATACGGTGTTCAAAACAAATATAATACCAAAAGTAATTAATCAAATTGAAGATAGTACGCCGCAATTGATTGAAGAAGCGCTTCGCTTAATGAATAATCATGCGATTTTATTCTATCCATTAGAGTTAAAACGCATAGCATTAGAACCAGTGTGGATTGAAGCATACGTAAATTATTTTAAATCCATGCTAGGATTAGAAAATTTAGATATGTCAAATGAGGTTGTGAAATTTATAACTAATATTGATAGTTTATAATAATTAATCATTTGATTTTCGGGTAATTGAAGAAAGTGGCTATAATAAAAATTTTCAAGTTTACAATTTAAATCACGTGTTATAAACACAGTGTTTGTGTAGAGCATAGACGTGTGCTATAATAGTGAAGTTGAAAAAATAAAATAGGATAATCATGGAGGTTTTTATACATGACAGCAACTTGGGAAAAAAAGGAAGGTAACGAAGGCGTTTTAACCGTTACAGTTCCAGCAGAAAAAGTAGACAAAGCAATTGATCAAGCTTTCAAAAAAGTGGTTAAACAAATAAACGTACCGGGCTTCCGTAAAGGGAAAGTACCTCGTCCAATCTTTGAACAACGCTTTGGTGTAGAAGCATTATATCAAGATGCAGTTGATATCTTATTACCAGAAGCTTATGGTGAAGCTATAGATGAAACTGGCATAAAACCAGTTGATCAACCAGAAATTAATGTAACATCTATTGAAAAAGGTAGCGAAATGACATTTGAAGCAAATGTTGTTGTAGAACCAGAAGTACAATTAGGTGATTACAAAGGTTTAGAAATTGAAAAACAAAACGTTGAATTAACTGAGGAAGAATTACAAGAATCAATCGATCATCAATTAGGTCACTTAGCTGAAATGGTAGTTAAAGAAGATGGCGCTATTGAAAATGGCGACACAGTTAATATTGATTTCGACGGCTATGTTGACGGTGAACAATTTGAAGGTGGACAAGCTGAAGGCTATGACCTTGAAATTGGATCAGGTTCATTTATTCCAGGATTTGAAGAGCAATTAGTGGGTGTTAAAACTGGAGAAGAGAAAGACGTTAACGTTACTTTCCCAGAAGAATACCATGCTGAAGAATTAGCTGGTAAAGAAGCTACTTTCAAAACTAAAGTAAATGAAATTAAATTCAAAGATGTTCCAGAACTAACAGATGAAATTGCTAACGAATTAGATGCAGAAGCAAACACTGTTGACGAATTCAAAGAAAACTTACGCAAACGTCTAACTGAACAAAAAGAAACTGATGCTGAAAATAATCAAAAAGAAGAAGCGATTAACAAAGCAGCAAACAATGCTACAATTGATGTTCCAGAAGCAATGATTAACACTGAGTTAGATCGTATGGTTCAAGAATTTGGACAACGTATGCAACAACAAGGTCTTAATCTAGAAACTTATTTCCAAATTTCTGGTCAAGATGAGTCACAATTAAGAGAGCAAATGAAAGATGATGCAGAAGAACGTGTTAAAACAAACTTAACATTAACTGCTATCGCAGATGCAGAAGAAGTTGAAGTATCTGATGATGACATTGACAAAGAATTAGAAAAAATGAGTGGACAATTTAATATCTCTGTTGAAGATATTAAACAAACGCTCGGTAATACTGACATTGTTAAAAATGATGTACGTATCCAAAAAGTGATTGACTTATTAGTTGATGAAGCTAAATTAGTAGAACCATCTAAAGATGACTCAGAAGCGTAACTAAATATAGAGTGAGCAAATTATTTTGTGAATTATATGTTAGTCGTTTAATATAGTAAACTAGTAGCAGATGCATTCAAAAATGTATCTGCTACACTATTTTGTGCAAATAACTTGTGAAAGCTGCAAGTTGCATATTAGAATACTATCTAGTATAGTCTTTAGGGAATAGGGGTGTAAATAGAATGTTCAAATTCAATGAAGATGAAGAAAATTTAAAATGCTCTTTCTGTGGTAAAGATCAAGACCAAGTAAAAAAATTGGTTGCAGGAAGCGGCGTGTATATTTGTAATGAATGTATTGAGCTATGTTCAGAAATAGTTGAAGAAGAATTAGCTCAAGCAGAACCTGAAGGTTTAACTGAATTACCAACACCTAAAGAAATTATGGACAAATTAAATGATTATGTTATAGGACAAGAAAAAGCTAAAAAATCATTAGCTGTTGCAGTCTATAATCATTATAAACGTGTCCAACAATTGGGTCCTAATGAGGATGAAGTAGAACTACAAAAAAGTAACGTAGCTTTAATTGGTCCAACTGGTAGCGGTAAAACACTTTTAGCACAAACATTAGCTAAAACATTAAATGTTCCATTTGCCATTGCAGATGCTACTAGTTTAACTGAAGCTGGTTATGTCGGCGATGATGTTGAGAACATTTTACTTCGTTTAATACAAGCAGCAGATTTTGATGTAGATAAAGCTGAAAAAGGTATTATTTACGTCGATGAAATTGATAAAATTGCAAGAAAATCAGAGAATACATCAATTACCCGTGATGTTTCTGGTGAAGGTGTACAACAAGCCTTACTTAAAATTTTAGAAGGTACAACTGCAAGTGTCCCACCTCAAGGTGGAAGAAAACATCCAAACCAAGAATTAATTCAAATTGATACAACAAATATCTTGTTTGTACTTGGTGGTGCGTTTGACGGAATCGACGAAGTTATCAAGCGTAGATTAGGTGAAAAAGTTATTGGTTTCTCAAGTAGTGAAGCTTCTAAATACGATGAAGATGCTATTCTTGAACAAATTAGACCAGAAGATTTACAATCATATGGTTTGATCCCTGAATTTATTGGACGTGTGCCAATTGTAGCTAACCTTGAAACGTTAGATGTCGATGCATTGAAAAATATCTTAACACAACCGAAAAATGCGTTAGTTAAACAATATACTAAAATGCTTGAACTAGATGATGTGGAGTTAGTGTTTACAGATGAAGCGTTATCTGCGATAAGTAATAAAGCAATAGAACGTAAAACAGGTGCACGTGGACTGCGTTCAATTATTGAAGAGGCTTTAATCGACATTATGTATGATGTACCATCTACAGACGGTGTTGTAAAAGTAGTTATTACTGATCAAACAATAACTGAAGAAAAAGATCCTGAACTATACGATAAAGAAGGTAACCTTGTGAACAAGGAACAAACTTCTGCGTAAACTATCTATATATGTTAGCTTGGCAAAACAAACAAACTTTGAACTAAGTTTTAGGTAAATGCTTTTTTACTTTGTTTGTTACTGCCAGCATCATATTTGAGGCCGACACGTTTATGACGTCAGGCCTCATTTTTTTATGAAAATAATACGATGTTTTAAAAATACATATTCATATTAGACTTATTGTAATATAATTAACAAGTGAATTTATAAGAAAAGAGGGTCGATAATGAAGATTAATCCTAACGAAATAGAATTATTAATTAGTGCTGTAAAACCAGAGCAATATCCAGAAACTGGACTAAGTGAAGTTGGCTTAAGTGGTAGATCTAACGTTGGTAAATCAACTTTTATAAACAGTATGATTGGCAGGAAAAACATGGCGCGTACATCACAACAACCAGGTAAAACACAAACATTAAATTTTTATAATATAGATAACCAACTTGTATTTGTAGATGTGCCTGGCTACGGGTATGCAAAAGTAAGTAAAAAACAACGCGAAGCTTTTGGAAAAATGATAGAAAAATATATTTCAGGAAGAGAAGAATTAAAATTAGTTATACAACTTATAGACTTAAGACATAACCCGACTGAGGATGATATCTTAATGTATAACTATTTAAAATATTATGAAATCCCAACATTTGTAGTAGCTACAAAAGAAGATAAAATTGCCAAAGGTAAAGTTCAAAAACATTTAGCAAATGTACAACAGAAATTAGAAATGGAACCTGAAGATGAAATAATAAGCTATTCTTCAATCAAAAATAATAACCAACAACAGATATGGGATATTATTGCCAAATATCTATAGTAGCTACTAATAAGAGTGATTAAAACTTTTAAGTTGAAGTTATATTTAGGTTTAATTATGACAACAATTTGAATGTAAATTATAATTCTTCTAATTTACTGGTGCAAGTTACTTAACTCAAGCTATAATTGTGTTATAATTTACTTATTGTAATATGTATGGAGGGCGTTATAAATGCATTTAATTGCGGTTAGCATAAATCATCGCACAGCAGATGTAGCACTTAGAGAAAAAGTTGCTTTTAAGGATGATGCCATACGTTCAGCCAATGTTGGTTTATATGAAACGAAGTCTATATTAGAAAACGTGATATTGTCAACTTGTAATCGTACAGAAGTATACGCTGTAACAGATCAAATTCATACAGGTCGCTATTATATTCAAAGATTTTTAGCGAGATCGTTTGGTTTTGATGTTGAAGAAATTAAAGAAATGACTGAAGTAAAAGTGGGGGACGATGCAGTAAAACATTTATTGCAAGTTACTTCAGGATTAGATTCTGTAGTTCTTGGAGAAACACAAATTCTTGGACAAATAAGAAATGCATTTTTCATTGCTCAAGAAGAAGATACAACAGGTACAATCTTTAATCATTTATTTAAACAAGCAATTACTTTTGCGAAAAAAGCACATAATGAAACAGATATTGCTGACAATGCAGTAAGTGTTTCATATGCTGCAGTTGAACTTAGTAAAAAAGTGTTTGGCAAAATTAATAACAAGCAAGCTTTAATCATTGGTGCAGGGGATATGAGTGAACTATCACTCCTTAATTTAATTGGTTCAGGTGTAACAGATATTACGATTGTGAATAGAACTTTGAGCAAAGCTCAAAACTTGGCAATGAAACATAACGTGAAATTTGAAGCAATGGCATCTTTACCACAACTTTTAGCAAATGTGGACATAGTAATTAGTTCAACGAGTTCTGATGAATATATTGTAACGAATCGTATGTTACAATCATGTGCATCTGAACGTAAAAATGATTCATTAGTATTAATTGATATTGCAGTTCCTAGAGATATTGAACCTACAATCGATGCGATAGAAGATGTGTTTAATTATGATGTAGATGACTTAAAAGGATTGGTAGATGCCAATTTGAGAGAACGTCAAAATGCAGCTGAGCAAATTATGCAAAGCATTCCAAATGAAATTGCAGCGCATAATGAATGGGTGAATATGTTAGGTGTTGTGCCAGTTATTCGAGCATTAAGAGAAAAAGCTATGAATATTCAAGAAGATACTATGGACAGTTTAGATCGTAAATTACCAGGTTTATCAGAAAGAGAACGAAAAATAATTTCTAAACATACGAAAAGTATTATCAACCAAATGTTGAAAGATCCTATAAAACAAGCTAAAGAATTAAGTAGTGATAAGAAAAGTACCGAAAAATTAGAGCTATTTCAAAACATTTTTGATATTGAAGCTGAAAATGCATATGAGCCTAAAAAGGAAACTACTAATAAGGTGTCAAACAGCCAAATCTTAAGTTTTGAATAAGCATATTCAAATGGTGATGATATGCAAGAAATTATGTTCATAAGATTAAATGAACTTATATTATTATTTTATTTTTTTAGTATCGCTTGTTACTTTTTCGATTTTATCAAGAAGTTTTATAAAGTAAGAAGAATTGGTTTTGTTACATTAGGGGTTGTTTGGGTGTTACAAACAATCTCTTTATCATTTTATATAAACGTTACGAAACAAGTACCATTGGGTAATATTTTTGATGTGTTTTTTGCACTAGCATGGTTGATTATTTCTATTTCCATTGTGATTAGTGTCATTAAACAAATAGATTTTTCCATTTTTTTATTTAACTTAATTGGTTTTGTCTTTATTGCTATGAGCACTTTTCAACCAATGCATTACCATGGTACAGGTGAAAAATTAAACTTAATCAATGAATTGCTTATTGTACATGTGACATTTGCAATTATTAGTTACGCATTATTTGCCTTTGCCTTTGTAAATAGTATTTTATACTTAATTCAGTATAAAAATTTAAAGCAAAAGCGATTTGATCAAAAATATTTTAGAATTGCAAGTGTCGCTACGCTTGAACAAATAGTATTTTATAGTAGTCTAATTGGTTTTTTATTTATCATTTTGAGTATTATCTTAGGTGCCCAGTGGGGCTTCAACGCTTTAGGGTTAAATATCTTAATAGATCCTAAAGTTGTTATGTCAATAATAATCACTTTGTTATATGGTATTTATATCATTTTTAGAGTGAAGCATACGTTAACTAAACATAAATTAATTTATTTTAATATCATCTTATTTTGTTTGAGTATGGTAAATTTATTTTTTGCTTCACATGTTTCTGATTTTCATCAATGGACAGGAATATAATTATAAAAATTAAATGATAAATAGTTGTATTTTTAGGAGGTTGCGCATGATGCGTAAGTTAGTCGTTGGTTCAAGAAGAAGTAAATTAGCTTTGACACAAAGCCAACAGTTTATAGATAAATTAAAAGCAATAAAGCCTGATTTAGATATCGAGATTAAAGAAATAGTAACTAAAGGTGATCGAATAATAGACAAACAGTTATCAAAAGTTGGTGGGAAAGGATTATTTGTTAAAGAAATACAAAACGAATTGTTCGACCACACAATAGATATGGCGATTCATTCTTTAAAAGATGTACCAAGTGTTATACCGGAAGGTTTAACGTTAGGTTGTATACCAGATCGTGAAAATCCATATGATGCCTATATAGCAAAAAATCACGTTAAATTGCACGAACTTCCTGACAATAGTATTGTAGGTACTAGTTCATTGCGTCGTGGTGCACAAATTCTTGCAAAATATCCTAATTTACAAATTAAATGGATTCGAGGTAATATTGATACAAGGTTAAGTAAATTAGAAAATGAAGACTATGATGCCATTATTCTTGCTGCTGCTGGTCTTAGACGTATGGGGTGGTCTGATGATATCGTCACGACTTACCTAGATAAAGAAACGTTAATTCCTGCAATTGGGCAAGGTGCGTTAGGGATTGAATGTCGTTCAGATGACAAAGAATTACTAGATTTGTTAAGCAAAGTGCACAATAGTGATGTTGCGTCGTGTGTGACTGCTGAAAGAACATTTTTAACACGTATGAACGGTAGTTGCCAAGTGCCTATCGGTGGCTATGCAACTAAAGAGAGTGATGGTGATGGTACAATTGAGTTTACCGGATTAATTATGTCGCCTGATGGCAAAGAACGTTACGAACACACAGAGCGAGGTACAAATCCAGTTGAGCTCGGTGAAAAAGTTACTGAAGTATTAAATGCGCAAGGCGCTTATGAAATAATTAAAGCACTAAACGAAGAACAATAATCCTTCGAGGTGAAAATAATGAGACCAGTTATAGTTATGACACAAACCAGTGAATTTAAAAGAAATGATGCTTGTATCTTACACAGACCGTTTATTCGTGTACAGCCATTATCATTCGATTTAAATTTATTGAATGTGAACTATGACTGGCTTATTTTTTCGTCCAAAAATGCGGTGAAGTTTTTTCAACCATATCTAACACGTGTTAAAGTGGATAAAATAGCAGTTATAGGTGAGAAAACTGCAGACTACTGTAAATCGCTAGGATTGAAGGTGTCGTTTTGCCCTAAAGACTATTCACAAGAAGGGTTTCTCGAATCGTTTTGTGCTGATGAAGGAAGTAAAATATTGTTGCCTTCAAGTAGTGCGGCGAGGTCGTTATTACAAGATGAATTGCATAACCAAAAATATATAGTTCAGAAAATTGACTTGTATAAACCAGTTCCACATACTGATAATATCTGTGAAGTTAAAATGATGATTAAAAAAAATGAAATCGATGCTGTAGCTTTTGCAAGCTCTTCGGCTGTACGTTACTTTTTTAATCATGAAGAACCAGTGAACTTTGAACATTATTTCGTAATTGGATTGCAAACATTGGAGACTTTATGTGAATATGATGCAAAAGGTACAGTATCAGAAATTCAAACACTTGAATCATTAGTTAACAAAATAATAGAAAGTTGGGAAACAAATGCAATTTGATAGACATAGAAGATTACGTAGTAGTAAATCAATGAGAAGTATGGTGCGTGAAACACATATAAGAAAAGAAGATTTAATTTACCCTATTTTTGTTGTAGAACGTGATAATGTTAAAGAGGAAATTAAATCAATGCCAGGCATATACCAAATAAGTTTGAATCTACTAGGTGATGAAATTAAAGAAGCTTATGATTTAGGTATCAGAGGCATTATGTTTTTCGGTGTACCAAATGAAAAAGATGCTGTAGGTACTGGCGCTTATGACCATAACGGTATAATACAAGAAGCGACTAGAAAAGCCAAATCAATGTACAGTGATTTATTGATTGTAGCAGATACTTGTCTATGTGAGTATACAGACCACGGACACTGTGGTGTTATCAATGAAGAAACGAAAGATGTCGACAATGATAAATCATTGCCTTTATTAGTAAAAACAGCAATTTCTCAAGTTGAAGCAGGAGCTGATATTATTGCCCCAAGTAATATGATGGATGGCTTTGTAGCAGAGATTCGTGAAGGCTTAGATAAAGCAGGTTATCATAATGTACCTATTATGAGTTATGGTATTAAATATTCATCGAGTTTCTTCGGGCCATTCCGTGATGCAGCTGAATCTGCACCACAATTTGGCGATCGCAAAACATATCAAATGGATCCAGCAAACCGTAGAGAAGCTTTAAGAGAACTTGATAGTGATTTAAATGAAGGTGCAGATATGATGATTGTTAAGCCTGCATTAAGCTTTTTAGATATTATTAGAGACGTTAGAAATACAACAAATGTTCCTGTTGTTGCATATAATGTAAGCGGTGAATACAGCATGACTAAAGCTGCGGCAATTAACGGGTGGATAGACGAAAAGGCTGTAGTCATGGAACAAATGATTTCTATGAAACGCGCGGGTGCAGATATGATTATTACTTATTTCTCAAAAGACATTTGTCGATATATAGATGAAGAACAATAGGAGGATGAATAAAATGCGTTATAGTAATTCTGAAAAAGCAATGGAAAAAGCTCAACATTTAATGCCTGGAGGCGTAAATAGTCCAGTTAGAGCTTTTAAATCTGTAGATACGCCAGCGATTTTTATGGATCATGGTGAAGGTTCAAGAATATATGATATTGATGGCAATGCTTACATTGATTATGTATTGAGTTGGGGACCGTTAATTTTAGGTCATAAAAATAAGCAAGTTATTGATAAAATTCATGAAGCAGTTGATAAAGGTACAAGTTTTGGTGCGTCTACAACATTGGAAAACAAATTAGCAGAACTTGTTATAGATCGTGTGCCATCAATCGAAAAAGTACGTATGGTTTCATCTGGTACAGAAGCAACATTAGATACCTTGCGTTTAGCTCGCGGCTATACTGGAAAAAATAAAATTATTAAATTTATTGGTTGTTATCACGGCCATAGTGATTCTTTACTAATTAAAGCTGGTTCGGGCGTTGCAACTTTAGGTTTACCAGATTCTCCAGGTGTCCCTGAAGGTATTGCTAAAAATACAATTACTGTGCCTTATAATGATTTAGAGGCAATTAAAGTTGCATTTGAAGAATTTGGCGACGATATCGCAGGCGTTATTGTAGAACCTGTTGCAGGTAATATGGGTGTCGTTCCACCGGTCGAAGGCTTTTTACAAGGTTTAAGAGATATTACCACTAAATATGACTCATTATTGATTTTTGATGAAGTTATGACAGGTTTTAGAGTAGGTTATAACTGCGCACAAGGCTACTTTGATGTGACACCAGATTTAACTTGTTTAGGTAAAGTAATCGGCGGTGGATTACCAGTAGGCGCTTTTGGTGGTAAAAAAGAAATCATGGATCATATTGCACCTGCAGGCGATATTTATCAAGCCGGTACTTTATCAGGTAATCCATTAGCTATGACTAGTGGTTATGAAACATTAGTGCAACTTAAACCAGAAACATATGATTATTTTAATAAATTAGGTGACCAATTAGAAGCAGGATTAAAAACAGTGTTTACAAAACATAATGTGCCAATCACTGTAAATCGAGCAGGTTCTATGATAGGATATTTCTTGAATGAAGGGCCTGTTACAAATTTTGAAGAAGCAAACAATAGTGATTTAGAAATGTTTAGCCAAATGTACAGAGAAATGGCTAATGAGGGCGTGTTTTTACCACCTTCACAGTTTGAAGGCACGTTCCTCTCAACAGCGCACACCGAAGAAGATATTAAACAAACAATAGAAGCGTTCGATACTGCTCTAAGTCGAATTGTATAAAGCTTAAATTATGCCCGAACAACCATAGCGTTGATCGGGTTTTAATATGGATAGCTCAGTTAAGTATGACGATAACTATGAAAGTTGTGAGAACATGAGTAAGCAATTAAGAAATAATATCATCGTTTTATCGCTAGCTATTTTATTAAGTCTAATCTTAAATTCAGCAAATATATTGTTACCATTTATGTTTGGACCTATAATTGCCAGTGTCATTTGTGTTAGATGCTTTCACATGGAAGTTGAATGGCCGTTTTGGCTAAGTCAAATTGGGTTGGTATTATTAGGTGTCCAAATAGGATCAACTTTTACTGAAAATGTGATATTTGATATCAAAGATGATTGGCTGACCATTATATTAATCACAGTTATGCTATTAGGGCTTGCATTAATAATAGCCTTTTTCTTTAAAAAAATTGCTAATGTAAATACTGAAACTGCAATTTTAAGCGTGATTCCAGGTGCGTTAAGTCAAATGCTTATAATGGCAGAGGAAAATAAGAAAGCGAATATTATGGTAGTCAGTTTAACGCAAACATCAAGAATTATATTTGTTGTTATTCTTGTGCCATTTATTTCGTATTTCTTTCAAGGCAGTGGCGATAATCGTTCTGCAAAGGATAGTGTAGTCAATACACTAACCGAAGCATTGACTATTCCCAATATACTTTTATTAGCACTTGCAGTATTTTTAGTATATGTCATTATGGGGAAAATTAATTTTCCGACCAGACAATTACTTGCACCGATATTAGTACTTATCTGTTGGAATTTATTAACTGGCGTTACATTTACCTTAGACAATTATATTATTGCGGCAGCACAAGTTATTTATATGATACGTATTGGTATACAAATTGCTAAATTATTAGACCAAATGAAAGGTAGAATTGCTGTAGCAATTGCATTTCAAAATATACTATTAATATTACTGACTTTTGTAATGGTGTTACTTATTGCAATGGTTTCCGACCATTCTGTTAATGAATTATTTTTAGGTGCTGCGCCAGGCGGTATGAGTCAAATCGTGTTAGTTGCAATTGAAACTGGTGCAGATGTAGCATTGATTTCAAGTTATCACATCTTTAGAATATTCTTCATACTATTCCTAATTGCTCCTTTACTAAGTTATTTCCTAAAATACAGAGTAGCGAAAGATTCTATTAATAAGAAATTTTAAAAATTACGATGAAATATAATAAAACCACAGTAAACACTATGGGTTTGCTGTGGTTTTATCTATAAATGATAAGTATAGAACGTATTTTCAATTATATAAGTAGTGTATTGGAAAATATTTAATCGAAACCTTTTCCGTTATATACTTTAGGATTATTCGGACAACTTTGAAGATGTGCGTTGTATAGACCTGCAGCTTCTAAAAAAGAAAAAACAGTAACAGGACCTAAAAATTTAAAGCCATATTTTTTAAGCTGCTTTGACAGTTCAGTAGCACGTTCATCGACAGTAATGCGATCACTTGCCATAGTATAGCCACAATCAATTGGTTTATGATCTACGAAGGACCATAAAAAGTCACTAAAGCTTCCATAATCCTTTTCTATATCGAAATAACCTTGTGCTTGGCTAACAATTGCTTCTATCTTTTTCCGATTATGTACGATATTGGGAAAAGTCATTAAGCGTTCAATATCGTCAGTTGTCATTTTTGAAATTTTAATTGGATCAAAATTGTAAAATGCTTGTTCATAAGATTCTTTTTTCTTTAAAATAGTTAACCATGAAAGACCAGCATGTTGGGATTCAAGTGCAATTAATTTAAATAATTTCAAACTATCATAAATTGGTTGTCCCCATTCCTCATCGTGATAGTGGAGGTATAGTGAATCTTTGGTTCCAAATGCGCATTCATTCATAAATTTCACTCCAGTGCATTGACTTATTTTAACATCCATTATACTATAATTAAGTAAAAGAATATTGTCTACTGGGAAGAGTAAATAAGCTGAAATTTATAAGAGAGTACATGGTTGGTGTAAATGTATAATTTAACTTATTGAAGGTAGCCCACATTGAACTTTAGCTGAAATATAATTCTTAAATAATTATAGTATAGGCTAAAGCGTGTTTGAGCGTTAATCATATAATTAAGTGCTTGAAATTACATTTATAATTTCTTGAATTTAGGTGGTACCACGGAATATCCGTCCTATATTGATAGGGCGGGTATTTTTATTTTTAAGGAGGATTTTAACGTATGGAAATGAAACCAAAATATAATCCGAACGAAGTCGAGTCCGGACGTTATGACCAATGGGTTAATAATGGTTACTTTAAAGCAAAAGAAGATAGTTCAAAAGAGACATATACAATTGTAATTCCACCACCGAATGTAACTGGTAAATTACATTTAGGGCATGCGTGGGATACGACATTACAAGATATATTGACACGAATGAAACGTATGCAAGGTTACGATACTTTATATTTACCTGGTATGGACCATGCAGGCATTGCTACGCAAGCGAAAGTTGAAGCAAAATTAAACGAACAAGGTTTATCACGACATGATTTAGGTCGAGAAAAATTCCTTGAACAAGCTTGGGATTGGAAAGAGGAATACGCTACTTTTATCAGAGAACAGTGGGCAAAACTTGGCCTAGGTTTAGATTATAGTAGAGAACGTTTCACGTTAGATGAAGGTTTAAGTAAAGCTGTGAAAAAAGTATTCGTTGATATGTATAACAAAGGCTTGATATACCGCGGTGAATATATTATAAATTGGGATCCAATCGCACGTACTGCTTTATCTGACATTGAGGTAATACATGAAGATGTTGAAGGTAAGTTTTATCATTTTAAATATCCATATGTAGATGGTGATGGATTTATTGAAATTGCTACAACACGTCCTGAAACAATGTTAGGTGATACTGCAATTGTTGTAAATCCTAATGATGAGCGTTATAAAGATGTTATAGGCAAGAAGGTTATTTTACCTATTCTTGGTAGAGAACTACCTATATTAGCAGATGAATATGTTGATATTGAATTTGGTAGTGGTGCAATGAAAGTAACACCAGCACATGACCCTAATGACTTTGAAATTGGAAATCGTCATGATTTAGAACGTATTATCGTAATGGATGAAGCAGGCAAAATGAATGATAAAGCTGGCAAATATCAAGGCATGGATCGATTTGATTGTCGTGAACAATTAGTTAAAGATTTAGAAGCTGAAGACCTTGTTATTAAAATTGAGGCTCATGAGCATTCAGTAGGTCATTCAGAGCGTTCTGGTGCAGTTGTAGAACCATATTTATCAACGCAATGGTTTGTTAAAATGAAACCACTTGCTGAACAAGCACTAGATAATCAAAAAACAGACGATAGAATTGATTTTGTTCCTGCACGTTTTGAAAAAACTTTTAATCGTTGGATGGAAGAAATTAGAGATTGGACAATATCACGTCAACTTTGGTGGGGACATCAAATTCCAGCTTGGTATCATAAAGAAACGGGTGAAATATATGTAGGTGAATCAGCACCTGAAGATATTGAAAATTGGACCCAAGATGAAGATGTATTAGATACATGGTTCTCAAGTGCGTTATGGCCATTTTCTACGTTAGGTTGGCCAGACACGGAAGCTGAAGACTTTCAACGTTACTTCCCAACTAATGCATTAGTGACTGGGTATGACATTATTTTCTTCTGGGTTGCGAGAATGATATTCCAAGGTTTAGAATTTACTGGTAAACGTCCTTTCAATGATGTACTATTACATGGATTAGTTAGGGCGGAAGACGGTAGAAAAATGAGTAAATCACTAGGTAATGGTGTGGATCCTATGGATGTCATTGATGAGTATGGTGCAGATAGTTTAAGATACTTCCTAGCTACTGGTTCATCGCCTGGTCATGACTTACGCTATTCTACGGAAAAAGTTGAATCTGTATGGAATTTCATTAACAAAATATGGAATGCTGCGAGATTTAGTATCATGAATATTGGTGAAGACTTTAAGGTAGAAGAAGTAGATTTATCAGGTAACCTTTCTCTTGCAGATAAATGGATTTTAACTCGATTAAATGAAACCATTGCTAATGTTACTGATTTAAGTGATAAATATGAATTTGGTGAGGTTGGGCGTACTCTTTATAACTTCATTTGGGATGAATTCTGTGATTGGTATATTGAGATGAGTAAGATACCTATGAATGGTGAAGATGAAGCGCAAAAACAAGTTACACGTTCAGTGCTTACGTATGTGCTCGATAATACAATGAGAATGTTACATCCATTTATGCCATTTGTTACAGAGCAAATTTGGCAAAATCTACCTCATGAAGGTGAAACAATCGTAAATGCATCTTGGCCAAAAGTGAATGATGCTCTTACTTTTGATGACAGTAAAGAAACGATGCAACAACTCGTTGAAATTATTAAATCAGTAAGACAATCACGCCTTGAAGTAGATACACCTCTGTCAAAAGCAATTCCAATCTTCATTAAAGCGAAAGATGACAATATTAAAGATACACTGTTAAACAACTCAAATTATATTGATAGATTCTGTCATCCAAGCGAATTGACAATTGATACAGATATTGAAATTCCTGAAAAAGCTATGACTTCTGTTACGACTGCTGGTGAAGTTGTGTTACCATTAGAAGGTCTAATAGATATGGATAAAGAAATTGAGCGTTTAGAGAATGAACTCTTGAAATGGGAAAAAGAGCTTGATCGCGTGAATAAGAAATTAGCAAATGAAAACTTTGTCAATAAAGCACCTGAAAAAGTTATTAATGAAGAACGTGAGAAAAAACAAACGTATCAAGAAAAATATGATGGTGTAAAATTACGAATTAATCAATTAAAAGCATAGGAGTCCTTAAGATGAATTACCTAGATAGCTTATATTGGATACATGAACGAACTAAATTTGGCATTAAACCTGGCGTCAAACGTATGGAGTGGATGTTAGATAGACTGAACAATCCTCAATTTAATATAAATGGTATTCACGTTGGTGGTACAAATGGTAAAGGATCCACGGTGTCATATCTACGTTCAGCACTTGTTGATAACGGATATGAAGTAGGGACTTTCACATCGCCATTTATTGAAACGTTCAACGAACGTATTAGCTTGAATGGTGTGCCAATAAGTGATGATGATATTGTTAAATTAGTTCAAAAAGTAAAACCAGTAAGCGAAGCCTTAGAAGTGGAAACTGACCTTGGAACTGCAACCGAATTTGAGATTATTACAACTATGATGTTTTTATATTTTGGTGAAATCCACCCAGTTGACTTTGTAATTATTGAAGCGGGATTAGGTATTAAAAACGATTCTACTAATGTTTTTAAACCAATCTTATCTATATTAACAAGTATAGGTTTAGACCATACTGATATATTGGGTGACACATATGTAGATATTGCAAAAGATAAAGGTGCGATTGTAAAACCGAACACACCTATCATTTATGCTGTAAAAAATGAAGAAGCACTCAAAGTTATTCGCGATTATGTTGAACAACAAAATGCTGAAGGTATTGAGTTGGATAGAGATATTAGTATTATATCCGAAGATGAAGAATTCACTTATCGCTATAAAGATTATGAACTTGAGACGCTTTTATTAAATATGTTAGGTGAACATCAAAAAGAAAATGCCGCGTTAGCAATTACCGCACTCATCGAATTAAATGAGTCAGACATCGTTGATTTAGATTTCAATAAAATGATTGATGGTATTGAGTCAGTGAGTTGGACAGGCCGGATAGAACAAGTGAAAGAACGTCCGTTGATGATTGTCGATGGCGCGCATAACGTTGAAAGTGTAGAAGCGTTAATAAGTACAATGAAAAATTATTATCACACTGAAAATATTGATATTTTATTTTCTGCAATCAAAGGTAAACCTTTAAATGCTATGGTTGATCAACTTAAAACGATTGCTTCTACATTCTATATAACAGATTTTGATTTTCCGAAAGCTTTAACAAAAGAAGCAATCTTTGATGAAGTTCGATTTGACCAAAAAGCACTTGTTGACGATTATGTGAAATTTATCGAATCTTATAATGGTGATGGTTTAATCATTACTGGAAGCTTGTATTTTATAAGTGAAGTAAAAGCTAAAGTCGATTTCAGTTAAATATAAAATTTTTATTAAATAAGCGAACGGTTTAACAGTTTATTGACCGTTCGCTTATTTTTGTTTCAAATAAAAGAAAAGTTATAACTAAATATAGTTATAACCAAGAGCTAAAAGTTAGTTTGAAAAATTGGCTCTTTGACAATTTTTTGACGAGAGAAATTCGATTAACTTTAGTGATGCGCATTTCCTATTTTATTTTGTAATTGTATGATAATATTTAAAAAAGGGGAGGTATTAGATTAAAATGACTGAAAAGAAATTCCCAAAAGATGCAATGCGTGTTTTAAAAGAAACAAGTCGCACTTTTTATATTCCGATAACTTTTTTGGAAAAAGAATTAAAACATACTGTAGCATCTGCCTATTTAGTATTAAGAGCTATTGATGAAATTGAAGATCATGAGGAATTAGATAACGGTTTAAAACATTCAATACTGATGCAAGTGAGCGAGTTATTTAAAGCGCCATTTGATGAAGTAAAATACATGCAAATTCTTGAACCAGTAAAAGGTAAAATGCCTGAAGTTACTTTAAGATTAGGTGAGTGGATAGAAGCTTGTCCTAGTAAGACATTGCCAATTGTATTAGATGCTTCTAGCGAAATGGCTTTTGGTATGGCGAAATGGGCGAAAGCAAATTGGGACATTCATACCAAAGATGATTTAGATGATTATACATATTACGTAGCGGGCCTTGTCGGTGTCATGCTCTCACAATTATGGGATTTATGTGCAAATGTTAAAACAGATAGAGAATTGGCTATTGGATATGGACGAGGCTTACAAGCTGTCAATATTCTTAGAAATGAACAAGAAGATTTTGCAGAACGCGGAGTTAGTTTTATGCCTGATGATTGGACACGAGATGATTTGTTTAATTACGCAGAAGATAATTTAGCAAAAGCGGATGCATATATGAAAGACATTAATAAAAAAACAATTTTACTATTTTGTCGTTTGCCATTAGCGCTTGCTCATAAATCACTTAAAGCAATGAAAAATGGTAGAGAGAAGATATCTAGAAAAGAAGTTGAAGAAACTGTAGATGAAATTCAAAAAGATTAGATGCTAACAATGTTTTTGAATAGTTAAATTTTATTAACATTACAAAATTAAATACCAATATCAGCTTTATACATATAAAACCAGCTCATTAAATTTTCGAGCTGGTTTTATTATTCGAACATATAATTCACAAATGAACTATCATATGATGATTAAAATATTAACGCTAATTACAAAATTTGCTTTGTTAGGTAAGTGTTGTTGAAATTATTTAATTATTGTTATTTTTCTTATTGGTTTTATCGATTGGTGCTATAATGCTTATTAGGAGGTGAAGTGTTGGTAACGCTACTTTTAATTTATCCTATATTGTTTAGTTTTTTATATCAACTATGTTTTGTAGAAAAGCTGGAATTAAGTTATCTCACACTCCGTTCAAGGTGTGATGATTGTCTCAAAGAAATAAGACTTTTGGAATTGATACCGGTTTTAAGCTTTATTTTTTTAAGAGGTACTTCAAGTTGTTGTAATCGAAAAATAAATATTTTTTACTTGATTGGTGAGTTACTCTCTTTGATTCCTCTCTTTTACATATTTTATGTACCTCATAATTTAATTGATAACGCTACTTTACTATTAATTTATTTATTTCTACTCATCTTAGCTATATATGACCTTAAGACATACACAGTTCCATTGCATGTGATAGTCGTTTTTGCTATTTGTATTTGTTTTATTACTCCTCTTCACATCATGTCATTTCTCTTCGTAACAAGTTTACTTCATGTATTTTATATACTATTTCATAATGCCATTGGTTATGGTGATATAATTATTTTCTCTTTGCTAGCATTAGCTTTGCCTTCTATTGAATTTTCAATCATACTTTTATTTACATTTATCTGTGGCGGTCTTTTTGCCTTGTTCATATTAATTGTATTTCATAATGAAAGTTCAAAAATTCCGCTTATTCCTTTTATTTATCTCGCATTTAATATAACACTATTAACATATCAAAATTTTATCTTTGGAGGTTTTTAGTTATGAAGATAAAAGAACTGGCCAATAATCAAAAACCTAGAGAAAGGTTGCTAAACAATGGCCCAACCCATTTATCTGATGCTGAATTATTAGCTATTTTAATTAATACTGGTAGGAAAGGATGTTCAAGTTTAGATATAGCTAATGAATTATTGAAATCAGTAGAAACTTTAAAACAGTTAAAGGCATTATCTATTAATGATTTAAATAAAGTGAAGGGAATTGGTTTGTATAAAGCATTAATTCTAAAAGCAGCATTTGAGCTTGGAGAACGCATGCATTCAGGTAGTTTAGAAGAAAAAATACAAATTACTAGCCCTCAAGATGTTGCTAATTTTATGATGGGTAAAATGGAACATTTAACTCAAGAAAAATTTATTGCATTATTTCTTAATTCTAAAAATGTAATTATCAAGCAGAAAACGATATTTATTGGGACATTAAATTCATCAATTGTTCACCCTAGAGAAATTTTTAGCGAAGCAGTAAAATGCGCTAGTAACGCCATTGTAGTATTACATAACCACCCGTCTGGTGACACTACGCCATCTAAAGAAGATATTAGAACAACTGATAGACTAAGAGAATGTGGAGTAATTCTTGGGATAGATGTACTAGACCATATTATTATTGGGGATCATGCATATCTGAGCATGGTAGAGGAAGGGTATTTTGATTAAGTCTAAATGCCTGTAGTTCTTTATTTGGAGATATATACATGTATAGTATAAACTTCTTATTATAATACGCGTTCCACTTAATTTTAGCTTTCTGGAATTGATTACTTACGGTATAATCGAGTTGTTAATTAAGGAGGAGTTGTGAAGTGGGAACAATATTATTGATTGGCTTATTGCTGCCTGTAATTTATTTAATGCAGTTAGTTAAAAATCAAAAACCTATAGACTTTAAAAGTACTAAAAAAACAGTAATCATTTCAATTGTAGGGATTTTATTAACTACTATGTTATTCTTTATTTTTAATACGAATCATACCTCTTTTTGGTTATACTTAATCGGGGCATTAATTATCGCAATTATATGGGCGCTACTATTGTGTGGATGTTATTATTTTTATCAAGTGTTATCAAACAATGTTAAAAAATAGGTATAACGTTTGGGAAGCATTAATTTGTATATTATGGTTATAGTAAAATTATGTGTGAGCACAACGAGATCAAAAAGAACGGAGAAAGAAGTCAAATCTAACTTTTGACTTCTTTCTCCGTCATAAAAGCAGGTAAACTCCTTACAAAAAATAAAAATGTATATTTAAGTAAGAATCTTATCAGCTACTGGAATGATTTATACCTGTGATAACATGCATAGATTGTGTTCTTTATACTCTGATTTATATAAAACTAAAGTAACTATTAAAGTTCTCCATTATCCAAAGAATACCTTGATAACCTAGATATATACAAAGTACGATAATTCCAACGTATATTAAAAATCTTAAAATTGATAAACCTACTCTAAATAATAATATAACTAAGAGGGCAAGTAGGATTATAGATATAATACTCATAATTATATTTCACTCCCTTTGTACATAATTGTACTATGAATAAAGCACGTATGCATCAGTCTATGGTTAACTTTTGAATACTACTACAGACTGATGATATTTAAATTAATTGATTTTATAATATAGAGTGAATTATAGGAGGGTGGTTCATGCGGTTTATTTTTAGTATTATTAAAAATTTTATAGCTATTATAGCCATTATAGTCATTGTTTTCTTCGCATTGAAATATGCGCCGTTTTTAAAAGACCAACAATGGAACCCAGTGCATAATAACGAGCCACCTACTAGCAACATGCAAACAGAAGGTGATTTAACAGGCGGTCAACGTTATTCTGTAGAAGATAATGATATATTAAAAAATGTGCCTCGTAGTCAGGCTAAGAATGTATTTGATTGGATAGATAAGAAAGAATTTATGTCTGTATCAGGTATTGGTAGAATGGGGTATAGTGATAAATATTTAGCAGGTCAACGTGGTGATGAATTTATTATTTATAAATTTGGCTCAGACTCTATTCGTGTTTATAAAACAGAAATAGAGATGGAACAAGACCTTAATCAACTTGGGGAACATATCGAATTGCAACCACCATCTAATTACGAGTAAGTGGTTTGAATTCTCAGCTAAAATGCGTTAGCCTTATATAAGTAAAAACGTAAAAGGTTGGTGTCTAATTATGAGTGAACAGTCTAAAGATAAAAAAGTAGATGAACAAGCAAAAGCACAAAATTTATTCGCACGTTGGCGTAAAGAAGAAACTTTATATAAAGAAGACGAAAAAGAGGCTGAAAAAGAAGCTGAAAAATCTAGTGAAACAAGTGACGAAGAAGAAAAATAGCTATATTTTCACTGGTACTAAATGGGTGTTAAGAAGTTTCTAATACATGATTTTTAATTAATTGAAACTGTAAGCCTGGCTCCTTAGTGATGTGTGACCACTTTATATTTAAAAGTCTCAATTTAAAAATTGTAATGGTAGATAGCGTAAGTTCTATTCTATTTATTATAAAAATTATATCGAAAGAGACTGGGAGACAAATCCCAGAAGAATAGCACTCAGATGAATTGAATTAAATCATCTGAGTGCTTCTTTTTGGCTTGTTCCTCAAGGGTCTCGCCAAAATACTTTTGGAAAATAAGACCCTTACGTATAATTTAATAAAGACTACTAAATTAAATTAACGAGGTGCCTTATATATAAAGATTATAATATGACTCAACTTACACTACCAATGGAAACTTCAGTTCTTATCCCCACAAGTGATATGTCACGACATGTTAATAAAATCGTTGAAACAATCCTTGAAAATGAATTCGATGAATAATTCAAACATCATCGTGGCGCTACATCATATCATCCTAAAATGTTTTTTTAGTTGTGTACAAAATGATAATATACAAAAAGTTGATACTAAATAAAGCCATTCATAGTTTGTATTCAGAACAAAAAATTAAGAAAGCGAATGTTACGGCAATATAATATTTACGATATAGTAAATAGCTATTTAATGATCTTATTTTGGAGTTTGTTCTTTTAGTGGATAACAAATTTAGCTAATATATATTTTTGAATTTAAAATTTTTGAAAAAACGAGACTTTAATGCACTATTTGGTTTGAAACTTGTTATAATACAAATTAACATTACATTTTATGTTTTAAAGTAGAATTTTAGCATGATTTTTCTAGCGTTCTTTATATTAAATAGGGGTTTAGAATTTTATTTGCGAATAATAAGGTTACCACTTTATTTCAATCTACGAGTAATATAAAATGATATAAAGTAGTAAAATAGTCGGGTAATAGAGGTGTTTAGGTTGTCAAAGTTTTTTAAAAACAACAAGTTGATTGTTATTTTATGTGCAATCATTGTGTTTATTGCCTTAATTGGTGTATCTTTACGTTCGCAATCACAATCACCAGTAGAACAATACGTAGGAGATTCAGTTGCATTCGGTCAAAGGGCGGTTAGTTATCCTGTTCATTTCGTAACAGGTTCAATCAATAACCTTTTTGCGAAAGATAGTTCGAAAGAACAAAACAGTAAGGTTAAGCAATTAGAAGCTGAAAACGAAAGACTGAAATCAGAGAATAAAAAGTATAAAAAAGAACTGGATATAGAAGACATATCTAAATTCGAACCAATTTCTAGTACGGTGTTATCTAGAAATCCAGACCAATGGATGAATACATTAGTTATTAATCAAGGTGCTAAAGATGGAATAGAAAATAATATGGCCGTGATGACTTCAGAAGGTCTAGTAGGTCGAATCTCTAAAGTAAATCAATTTTCATCACAAGTAGATTTGATTTCAACAAACACACGCGCTAATCGTTTATCAGTTAATATCCAACATGATGATAAAAATGTTTTTGGATTAATCGATCATTATGATTCTAAAAACGAAGAATTAATTATTACTGATATTAATAACAAGGATAGTGTGAAAAAAGGAGATAAAGTTGTTACAAGTGGTTTAGCTGATCAATTACCAAGTAGCATTTACATAGGTGAAGTTTCAAAAGTAGAAAATGATGAATACGGCTTATCAAAAGAAGTAAGAGTGAAAACAGCAGCGAATTTATCAGATTTAAATCATGTATATGTAGCTAAAAGAGACCCTAAGACAATACCGGATAATGAAAGTGGTGATAATTAATGCGTGCATTATACTACTTTCTTATCGGTATTGTATTATTTTATATTGATACTGCAATAGGGTTAATTATACCAATGCAAATTGGCACGAAAGATATTATATTTGTCCCACACCTGACTCTAATGTATTTACTAATAATATGTGTTTATAGAAGTTTTGGTGTAGCTATTATTTTATCTACTGTGTTAGGCCTAATTACTGATTTATATTTTGGTAGTTTTTATGGGTTGTATTTATTTGGTTATATATTGTTCGTTGTAATTCAAGACTTTTTCTTTAAAACATTTTATAGAGACTATACGATGTTGTTCTTTGTGGTTTTATTAAGTACAATATTCCTAGAAATCTATGTAGCTATTATTTATAGCGTACTAGGATTAATAGCATTTAATTTATTTGAATTTTTACTTTATAGATTAATACCTACATTAGGGCTTAATTTTATATTACTCATTATTTTCTATCCAATTATTATTAAATTCTTTAGAAAAGTACAATTGAAGATTGACAGTAAGAAACCCTAATGCTAAAATGCAGTAGTTGAGTAGTTTTTAGCTACATACAACCGCTCGGATTTAGGTTAAAGAACATGTATGTCACCTAAATTTGGCGTGACTTAAATTATAGGAGGTGCAAAGTATGTTTGCTATTATTGAAACAGGTGGAAAACAAGTTAAAGTAGAAGAAGGACAAGAAATCTTTGTTGAGAAATTAGATGTTAACGAAGGTGATTCTTTCACATTTGACAAAGTATTATTCGTAGGTGGAGACGCAGTTAAAGTTGGTGCGCCAACAGTTGAAGGTGCTTCAGTTACTGCTACTGTTAAAAAACAAGGTCGCGGTAAGAAAATCACTGTATTCACATATAAACGTCGTAAAGACTCAAAACGTAAAAAAGGTCATCGTCAACCTTACACTAAATTAACTATCGACAAAATCAACGCATAATTATGATTACTGTTGATGTTACATTGAACGATGTCGGTCAAATCACTGATGTTATCATGGATGGCCATGCAGAACATGGCGAGTATGGACATGATATAGTTTGTGCAGGTGCATCCGCAGTGCTTTTTGGAAGTGTTAATGCTATAATGGGTTTAACAACTGAGAAGCCCGATATCGATTACAATGATGACGGTGGACATTTCCATGTTAGAAGTGTTGATACTTCTAATGAACAAGCGCAATTAATTCTTCAGGCAATGTTAGTTTCATTGCAAACAATTGAAGAAGAATATAAAGAAAATATCAGATTAAACTATAAGTGAGGTGCAATCATAATGTTAAAATTAAATTTACAGTTCTTCTCATCTAAAAAAGGACTTGGTTCTACAAAAAACGGACGTGACTCAGTTTCTAAACGTTTAGGAGCTAAACGTGCTGATGGTCAACACGTTACAGGTGGATCAATCTTATTCCGCCAACGTGGTACTAAAATTTATCCTGGTGAAAATGTAGGTCGTGGTGGCGACGATACATTATTCGCTAAAATCGACGGCGTTGTTAAATTTGAACGCAAAGGTCGCGACAAAAAACAAGTTTCTGTATACGCAGCAGCTGAGTAATTTGTCATCGTTAACACCAGAAGTGATCACTTCTGGTGTTTATTTTTTGTCTTTATTTTCTAGTTAATGAGATAATGATATAATGTATAGAATAATAAGAAAAATAAATTTTAAGAAAAAGAGGTGAAATCATGTTTGTCGATCAAGTTAAAATATCACTTAAAGCAGGTGATGGTGGTAATGGTATAACAGCATACCGCAGAGAGAAATATGTTCCATTCGGTGGCCCGGCAGGTGGTGACGGTGGCGACGGTGCATCTATTATATTTGAAGTAGATGAAGGTTTGAGAACGTTATTAGATTTTAGATACCAAACACATTTCAAGGCTAAAAGAGGCGACGCCGGTCAAAGTAGTAATATGCATGGTAAAAATGCTGAGGAACTCGTACTAAAGGTGCCACCTGGCACGATTATTAAAAATGTTGAAACGGAAGAGGTTTTAGCTGATTTAGTTGAAAATGGTCAACGTGCAGTAGTGGCTAAAGGTGGTCGAGGCGGTCGTGGTAATTCTCGTTTCGCATCTCCTAGAAACCCAGCACCAGATTTCAGTGAAAATGGTGAACCGGGTGAAGAAATTGATGTTACTTTAGAATTAAAATTACTAGCTGATGTTGGTTTAGTTGGCTTCCCTAGTGTAGGTAAATCTACTTTATTATCTATTGTATCTAAAGCTAAACCTAAGATAGGCGCATATCATTTTACAACAATAAAACCTAACCTTGGTGTTGTTTCTACGAAAGACCAAAGAAGTTTTGTAATGGCAGACTTACCAGGATTGATAGAAGGTGCGTCTGAAGGTGTTGGATTAGGTCACCAATTTTTAAAACACGTTGAACGCACAAAAGTAATTGTTCATATGGTAGATATGAGTGGCTCTGAAGGTCGTGATCCTTATGAAGACTACAAGGTTATCAATGAAGAATTAAATGCCTACGAACATCGTTTAGAGGAGCGACCTCAAATTGTGGTTGCTAATAAAATGGATATGCCTAATGCAGAAGAGAATTTAGAAGCATTTAAAGAAGCTTTGAATGATGATTTTCTGCACATTATCCCACTTTCCACATTTATGCATGACCATATTGATGAACTGCTTTATGCTATAGCAGACAAATTAGAAGAAGTAAAAGACATTGACTTCAGTAAAGATGAAGAAGAAGATTTAGGTGTCAATAGAGTGATTTACAAACATACACCTAGTCAAGATAAATTCACAATTACACGTGATGACGATGCTGCGTACGTTGTAAGCGGTAAAGCAATCGAAAGAATGTTTAAAATGACAGACTTTAACAGTGATCCTGCAGTACGTCGATTTGCACGTCAAATGCGTTCTATGGGTATTGACGAAGCGTTGAGAGCACGTGGATGTAAAAATGGAGATATTGTTAGAATCCTTGGTGGAGAATTTGAATTCGTTGAATAGGAGTGCTTGAAAATGGACAAAAAAGATTATAAAAAGTTTTACTTAATTCGCGAGGATGTATTACCGGAATCTGTTGTAAAAACCTTAAAAATTAAAGAAGTTTTGAAAAATGATCCGTCATTGTCCATATTTGAAGCAGTTAAACAATTCGATTTATCAAGAAGTGCGTTTTACAAATATAGAGATACAATATTTCCTATTGATGAAAAAATGGAATCTACACGTGAATTCACATTAATATTATATGTGAATGATATCGTAGGAATGTTGGCAGAAGTTTTAAATACTTTATCAAGTTTAAGTTTGTCAGTGTTAACAATTCATCAAAGTATACCAATGGAAAGTAGAGCGACGATTACACTTTCATTAGATGCTAAAGGCACAAATTTAGAAATTGATGATGTTATGGAAGCGTTGCGAGTTATTGATCACGTTTCTAAAGTAGAATTAATTAGTATGACTATATAAGGAAGTGTAACTATGTATGCATATATTAAAGGGACATTAGCAGTTTTGAATCCTACACATGTAGTTGTGGAAGCTTCTGGTGTAGGATATGAAATTCAAACACCCAATTCTTACCGTTTTCAAAAGTTTATGGATCAAGAGGTTGTCATTCATACGTCATTAATAGTTAGAGAAGATGCTCAACTTCTTTATGGATTTATAAACCAAGAAGAAAAAGATATGTTTTTAAGCTTAATTAAAGTAACGGGCATCGGTCCAAAATCTGCGTTAGCTATATTAGCGAGTAGTTCGCCTAATGAGGTTAAGATAGCGATAGAGAACGAAAACGATTCTTATTTAACAAAATTCCCTGGTATTGGTAAAAAAACAGCACGTCAAATCGTATTAGATCTTAAAGGGAAAGTTCAAATAAATGAAGTAGATAGTAGTCAAATATTAAATGTTGAAGCATCACTCAGTGATAATACACCGATTATTAAAGAAGCGCTCTTAGCATTGGAAGCATTAGGATACTCAAAACGAGAGTTAACAAAAGTGGAAAACGCATTAGCAAAAGAGACGTTCGAATCTGTAGATGATGCAGTTAAAAAAGGTTTACAATTATTGATTTCATAATTATAAATAATATTTAAAAGGGGTGTAAACAATGGACGATAGAATGGTAGATCAGTCTATGCATGATGAAGAATCTTCATTTGAGTTTTCATTGCGACCGACTAAATTACGTCAGTACATAGGTCAATCAACGATTAAATCGAATTTAGAGGTGTTTATAAAAGCAGCTAAGATTAGACAAGAACCATTAGACCATGTGCTATTGTTCGGGCCCCCTGGATTAGGTAAAACGACATTGTCTAACATTATTGCAAATGAAATGGATGTCAATATTAGAACAATTTCCGGTCCTTCTATAGAAAGACCAGGAGATTTAGCTGCAATTCTGTCTAGCTTGCAACCTGGTGATGTTTTATTTATAGATGAAATTCATAGACTAAGCAGTGTAGTAGAAGAAGTTCTGTATCCAGCAATGGAAGATTTCTTTCTAGATATTGTTATTGGCAAAGGTGAAGAAGCGCGTAGTATACGTATAGACTTACCGCCATTTACATTAATTGGTGCGACCACACGCGCCGGTAGTTTGACGGCGCCGTTGAGAGATAGGTTTGGTGTACACCTGAGATTAGAATATTATAAAGAACATGAATTAAAAGAAATTATTGTGCGTACTGCAGAAGTACTTGGTACTTCAATTGATGAAGAAAGTGCTATAGAGTTAGCAAAACGTAGTCGAGGCACACCTAGGGTGGCCAATAGATTATTAAAACGCGTTCGTGATTTTCAACAAGTCAATGATGACGAAGTAATCTGTATTGAAACCACAAAAGCATCCTTGCGATTGTTACAAGTTGATGATGAAGGACTAGACTATATAGATCATAAAATGATGAATTGCATTTTAGAGCAATATAAAGGTGGTCCTGTTGGGCTAGATACAATTGCTGTTTCGATTGGCGAAGAACGAGTTACCATCGAAGATGTGTACGAACCTTTTTTAATTCAGAAAGGATTTATCGAACGCACACCCCGAGGTCGTAAAGCAACACCATATGCATTTGAGCATTTTAGTAAGACGAATGGAAAGAGGGAATAAGTTTGGATATTGAAGCATTTGATTATCATTTGCCTGACTCATTAATTGCACAAACGCCTCTGAAAAACAGAGATGAAAGTAGATTGCTAATTCTTGGCAGACAATCTGGTAATATTGAACACCAACACTTTAAAGATGTTATTGATTATTTAGAAAGCGGTGATACGCTTGTATTAAATGATACGAGAGTAATGCCTGCAAGGTTATTTGGTTTAAAAGAAGAAACTGGTGCCAAAGTAGAAATGTTGATGCTTACTCAAATCGAGGGTAATGATTGGGAAGTGTTACTGAAACCTGCAAAAAGGATTAAAGTAGGTAATAGATTAACATTCGGTGAAGGCAAAATCGTAGCTGAGTGCATAAAAGAGCTTGATCAAGGCGGTCGTATTATGAGACTGCATTATGACGGCATCTTACAAGAGCGCTTAGATGAATTAGGTGAAATGCCTTTACCCCCTTATATTAAGGAACGTTTAGACGATCAGGACCGCTATCAAACTGTATACGCAAAAGCATCAGGTTCTGCAGCAGCACCAACAGCGGGGCTCCATTTTACAGACGAATTATTAGCCCGTATTAGAAATAAAGGTATTAATATTGCTTTCATCACATTACATGTTGGACTAGGCACATTTAGACCAGTTAGCGTGGACAATATAGATGACCATGAAATGCATAGCGAGTACTATCAAATGGATCAAGAAACTGCCGCACTATTAAATGAAACAAAAGAAAAAGAGCATCGTATTATATCGGTTGGTACGACATCTACAAGAACATTAGAAACAATTATGCAATCAAATGAGGAATTTGTAGCTCAAAGTGGTTGGACGGATATATTTATCTTCCCAGGGTTTACTTTTAAAGCTATTGACGGACTGATTACTAATTTCCATTTGCCAAAATCTACACTTGTAATGTTAGTTTCGGCGTTTAGTTCGAGAGATAATATTTTAAATGCTTATAATCAAGCAGTTTTGTCAGAATATAGATTTTTTAGCTTCGGAGATGCAATGTTAATTATTTAGGGAATGAAAGGAGCGTTTATATGCCAGCAGTAACATATGAGCATATTAAAACTTGTAAACAATCTGGTGCGAGATTAGGTATCGTGCACACACCTCACGGCTCTTTTGAAACACCAATGTTTATGCCCGTTGGGACAAAAGCAACAGTTAAAACGATGAGTCCAGAAGAACTAAATCAAATGGAAGCGAAAATCATCCTTGGAAACACATATCATTTGTGGTTACAACCTGGAAATGATATCATCAGAAAGAGTGGGGGATTACATCAGTTTATGAACTGGAATGGTCCGATACTGACTGATTCTGGTGGTTTCCAAGTATTTAGCTTAAGTAATTTAAGAAAAATTAGTGAAAAAGGCGTAGAGTTCCGTCACCATACAAACGGGTCGAAATTGTTTTTGAGTCCTGAAAAAGCTATGGAGATTCAAAATGATTTAGGATCTGATATCATGATGGCTTTTGATGAATGCCCACCTATGCCTGCTGAATATAAATATGTGAAAGACTCAATTGAAAGAACAACTAGATGGGCAGAACGTTGCCTGAAAGCACATAAGAGACCTGAAGATCAAGCCTTGTTTGGGATTATACAAGGTGGAGAATATAAAGATCTTAGAAAACAAAGCGCTGAAGAATTGGTTGCTTTAGATTTTCCTGGATATGCAATTGGCGGCTTGTCTGTAGGCGAACCTAAGCCAGTTATGTATGATATGGTAAAGCATACGGAACAATTTATGCCGAAAGATAAACCGCGTTATTTAATGGGTGTGGGTTCACCAGATGCATTAATAGAATGTAGTATTAGAGGTATGGATATGTTTGACTGTGTGCTGCCAACACGTATTGCACGTAATGGTACTTGTATGACTTCTCATGGTCGTGTGACTATTAAAAATGCTAAGTATGCAGAGGATTTAGGGCCACTTGACGAGAATTGTGATTGTTATACTTGTAAAAATTATAGTAGAGCATACATAAGACATTTAATAAAAGCAGAAGAAACTTTTGGTATCCGTCTTACTACTTATCATAATTTACATTTCTTGCTTAAATTAATGGAAAATATCCGACAAGCAATACGTGAAGATCGACTTCTTGATTTTAAAGAAGAATTCTTTGAACAGTATGGACTAAATGTTGAAAACCCAAAAAACTTTTAAAAAGGGAGAAATAAAATAATGCAATTTACTTCATTGATATTACCAATTTTATTATTAGTATTAATGTGGTTCTTTTTAATTAGACCACAACAGAAAAAGGCTAAAGAGCATCGTGAAATGATTAGCCAAATTACATCTGGTCAACGTGTAACAACTATCGGCGGTATCAAAGGTACTGTACGTAGTGTTGATGAAACTACAGTTGTATTAACTTTAAATGGTAATGGTACTGAAATCACTTTAGAAAAACCTGCTATCAAACAAGTTGATCCTTCGTAACAAATAACGTATTGATACATGGGAATGTATTAATTTCGAAAATAAAAACAAACCAATTGCTAATGATTAGCTTTTGGTTTGTTTTTTTATTTTAATTCTAATTAAATATGTAAAATAAATGCCACAACTTGATTTACTTAAAGGCCAATTTATACAGCTCGTGTTATACTTTGTAATATATTCTACACATTATTTAATTAATAGCGTAGAAACTTCTAAAGTTGTTAATCCTAATGTTTATAACGCTTGCAATTAAATTTTCTTTTAATATTTAATAGAGTTAGTTTTTACACTGGATGTAATATGTTAAGATATATAGGTCGTTCAGATAATTTAATGAAGTTTAATAAAACTTGCAATAATTGATATTAGAAGCGTATTCTTAAAACATAAGCTTAGAATGAGGTGTTCAAGTGAAGAAAAGTAATAGAATAGTTGCGTTTATATTACTTGTAGTCCTCCTGTTTGCAGGCATGGGACTCACGTATAAGAGCGTAGTTAAGGATGTTAATCTTGGTCTTGATTTGCAAGGTGGATTTGAAGTCTTATACCAAGTAGATCCTTTACAAAAAGGTGATAAAATAGACGATAAAGCGGTAAAAGCTACGGCTAAAACGCTTGAAAATCGTGTGAACGTATTAGGGGTCTCAGAGCCTAAGATACAAGTAGAAGATAAAAATAGAATTCGCGTACAACTTGCCGGTGTTAAAAACCAATCCCAAGCCCGTGAGATATTATCTTCTCAAGCAAATTTAACAATTCGTGATGCTGATGACAATATCAAATTAACTGGTAAAGATATTCAGCAAGGTTCTGCAAAACAAGAATTTAAACAAAACACGAATCAACCAGCGGTTACATTTAAATTAAAAGACAGTGATAAATTTAAAAAAGTAACTGAAGAAATTTCTAAAAAAGATGAAAATGTAATGGTTGTGTGGTTAGACCATGAAAAAGGCGACACTTATCATAAAGAAATGAATAAGGAAGATCCTAAATATGTTTCTGCAGCTTCAGTAGATCAACCAATAAATTCTGATAGCGTTGAAATTTCAGGCGGCTTTAATGGTGAAGAAGGCGTAGAAGAAGCGAAACAAATTGCGGATTTACTAAATTCTGGTTCACTACCAGTTGATTTAAATGAAATATATTCAAATTCTGTAGGTGCTCAATTTGGCCAAGATGCTTTAGATAAAACGGTATTTGCTGCTGCAATCGGTATTGCTATTATTTATCTATTCATGTTAGGATTTTATCGTTTGCCTGGTTTAGTGGCTGTTATTGCGTTAACAGCATATATTTATTTAACGTTATTAGCGTTTAACTTTATTTCAGGGGTATTAACTCTCCCAGGCCTTGCAGCTTTAGTACTCGGAGTTGGTATGGCTGTCGATGCTAATATAATCATGTATGAGCGGATAAAAGATGAACTTAAGATTGGACGCACACTTAAACAGGCATATAAAAAAGCGAATAAGAGCTCTTTCTTAACTATCGTAGATGCTCAGTTGACAACAGTTATTGCTGCTGCTGTACTATTCTTCTTTGGTGAAAGTTCAGTTAAAGGTTTCGCTACAATGTTACTATTAGGTATTTTAATGATATTTGTAACAGCTGTATTCCTATCGAGATGGTTGTTATCGTTACTTGTGTCATCTAATTATTTCAAAAAATCAACTTGGCTATTTGGGGTTAGCAAGAAAAAAATATTTGATATCAACGATAAAAAAGAAATTCATGATTTGAAAACGCCATATGAACGTTGGGACTTTATGAAACTTGCTAAACCATTGTTAGCGTTGAGTGTACTTATTATCGTAGTCGGTGCAATAATTTTATTTGTCTTTAAGTTAAACTTAGGTATTGATTTTACAAGTGGTACACGTGTTGACTTTGAATCTGATAATAAAGTTACTGAAACTAAAGTTAAAAATACATTAGAAAACAATGATTTCACACCTAATCAAGTATCCTTAGGTGAAAATGGTAAAACAGCTACGGTTCAATTCAAAAAAGATTTATCTAAAGATGAAGTATCTAAAATACAGGATACGATAGATGATCAATTTGGTCACAAACCAACTGTTAATACGGTTTCACCAGTAATAGGTCAAGAACTTGCTAAAAATGCTATGCTCGCATTGCTATATGCTGCTATAGGTATTATTATCTATATTACATTTAGATTCGAATGGCGCATGGGACTTTCATCAATTCTTTCATTGTTACATGATGCATTTATGATTGTTGCAGTGTTCAGTTTATTTAGATTAGAAGTAGATATTACATTTATAGCAGCTGTGCTAACTATTATAGGGTATTCAATAAATGATACTATTGTTACGTTTGATAGAGTTAGAGAAAACTTGCATAAAGTAAAAGTGATTACTACAAATGCTCAAATTGATGATATCATTAATAGATCGATTCGTCAGACAATGACGCGTTCTATAAATACGGTATTAACTGTAGTTATTGTGGTTATTGCATTATTATTATTTGGTGCTCCAAGTATCTTTAATTTCTCATTAGCATTATTAATTGGACTAATTTCAGGCGTATTCTCTTCCGTATTTATTGCTGTACCGTTATGGGGCATTATGAAGAAACGTCAACTTAAGAAATCTGATAACAATAAGCTTGTAGTTTATAAAGAGAAAAAATCAAATGACGAAAAAATCTTAGTATAATTTAAAATTAAATTTCAAAAGACCACAATTTTTGCAAATGCATTAATTGTGGTCTTTACTTGTTTAAATCACTTATGAAAAGATATGAATTGGTCTATGTGTAAATAGTTTGTTTTTAACGTTATATGATTATTTTACTATCAAATGGTCGATTTAAACGATTCTATAAATGAAACTACTTTTTATTTTGGTATATCTTTTGTATAATGACTTGTGGAAATGAGGGAGAATAGTATGATTAAATCAAAATATACTTGGGATGTTAATTTGCCAGAATATGAAATTGCAGAAGCAGATTCTTCGGATTTAAAGCTAACTCCTATTGTAAAAAAAATTCTAGAGAGTAAAGGATTAACAGAGAAAAACGCAATTCATAATCTCCTTAACAGTACTCCTGTAATGCATGACCCAATGTTAATGAGTGATATGGATAAAGCAATAACACGAATTAATTTAGCAATAGATCAAAACCAAAAGATTTTAGTCTATGGCGATTATGATGCAGATGGCGTTACCTCTACAACGATTTTAGTGAATACGCTGAAAGAATTAGGCGCACATGTAGGTTGGTACATACCGAATCGCTTTTCCGAAGGTTATGGACCTAATGAAATGGCCTTTAAAAACGCATATGAAGAAGGCATATCATTAATTATCACAGTGGATAACGGCATACAAGGTCACGATGAAATTCAAATGGTGCAGGATTTAGGTGTTGATGTAATTGTAACTGATCACCATGAAATTGGTCGCACAATGCCCAATGCATACGCAATAGTTCACCCTATGCACCCAAAGTTTGACTATCCGTTTAAGTATTTATGTGGCGCGGGGGTCGCATATAAAATGGCGCAAAATCTATTGGAAGAACCTCCAGCATATTTCTTAGGGCTAGTTGCGATTGGAACAGTAGCTGATTTAGTATCATTAACAGATGAAAATAGAGCTTTAGTTCAAAAAGGATTAGAAGTGTTAAACAATCATTGCCCACCATCTGTAAAAGCTATACTAAGTCAAGCAGGTTATAGTGATAGTATTACAGAAGAAACGATCGGTTTTATTATAGGGCCAAGACTAAATGCCGTAGGTAGGCTTGAAGACGCTGGTCTTGCCGCAGAATTATTGATGACTGACTCTGATGAGGAAGCAGAATTTCTTGCTGAACAAGTTGAGTTTTTCAACCAAGAGCGAAAAGATATCGTAGCTCGAATTACTGAAGAAGCGCTAGCAGCAGCGGAAATTCAAGTTAATCAAGGAGCGAAATTTTTACTTTTAGCCCAACCTGATTGGCATGAAGGTGTATTAGGTATTGTCGCTTCCAAAATAGTAGAAACTTATAGCTTACCAACTCTAATTTTAAACGTAGATGAAGCGCAAGATCATGCTAAAGGTTCTGCACGTAGTATTGAACAAGTGTCCATGTTTGAAATTTTAAATGCACATACTGATTTAATAACAAAATTTGGTGGGCATCACATGGCTGCAGGTATTACTATGCCGATTGAAAATATTGATATGTTACGTAATGGTTTAAATGATTGGATGGAACAATTAGCAAGTACAACTTCATTGGAACCCCGTAGAAAAGTTGATGTGAAAATTGATGAATCGGATATTACTATTAAAAATATTCAAGATATACAAAGATTACGTCCGTTCGGTACTGATTTTTCTAGTCCCTGTTTTGAGTTAGAAGATATTATAGTTAATCAAAGTAAAGCGATTGGCCAAGATAATAAACATTTAAAATTAGTTATGGGTGATAGTAAGTTACAAGCCATATTTTGGCAAAATGGTCACTTAGTTAAGGAATTGGGAGAGCAACAACCAATTAATGTAATTGGCACGTTACAAATTAATGAATGGAATGGCTTCCAGTCCCCTCAATTTATGATACAAGATTTGGCTAGTAATAATTTACAAATTTTAGATTATAGAAGTAAACGTAATATTAGTAATTTCGAACAGGATACTAAGGATGTCGCATATTTAATTCATAATAAGAATGAAAAATTAGGTGACCACTATTATTATTATGGCGAAGCGATTCAACAACATTATGATAAGTATGTGTTTCGTGATTTACCAACGTCTATTCAAGAAATTAAAGATACGCTTAAAACCGTAAATGTTTCACAAATTTATTTAGTTTTAAACCACGAACGTTCAATATACTTTGAAGGTATGCCAAAAATGGAAACGTTCAAACAATGTTTTAAAGCATTAGCCACTAAACGTGAAACTAATTTAGCTAAAGACGGAATGCAATTATGTGAGTTTTTAAATATACAACCGAGTATGCTTAAATTTATCTTAAAAGTTTTTCTCGATTTAGAGTTTATAAAAGACGAAAATGGTATAATTAAGATGAACAGTGTTTCCACAAAGAGAGAGATTGAATCCAGTAAATATTACCAAGGTCGATTAGATAGAATAGAAGTTGAAAAAGTTCTATTATACGATGACTTTAGTAACTTAAAAAAATGGATTAAATCAGAGCTGATAGATAACTAGGAGGAAGTTTGCATGGATTTAAAACAATATGTGTCTGAGGTTGAAGATTGGCCCAAATCAGGCGTTAATTTTAAAGATATAACAACGATTATGGATAATGGTGAAGCATATGGTTATGCTACTGATCAGATCGTAGAATATGCTAAAGATAGAGATGTTGATATTATCGTTGGACCGGAAGCACGTGGTTTCATCATTGGATGTCCAGTGGCTTATTCAATGGGGATAGGTTTTGCACCAGTAAGAAAAGAAGGCAAATTACCAAGAGAAGTTATTCGCTATGAGTATGATTTAGAATATGGAACAAACGTACTTACTATGCATAAAGACGCGATTAAACCAGGGCAACGCGTATTAATCACAGATGACCTACTTGCGACAGGTGGAACAATAGAAGCGGCTATTAAACTTATAGAACAATTAGGTGGTATTGTGGTAGGTATTGCATTTATTATTGAACTTAAATATTTAAATGGAATCGAAAAAATTAGAGATTATGATGTTATGAGTTTAATTTCATATGATGAGTAATCAGTATAATTAAGCCAAAGGTTAGATATTACTAACGTTAGTTAAAATAAAAATGCATCTTCATTTTTACGAATGGAGGTGTATTTTTTTAATTTAATATAAGTGCACCAAACGAAAAGTGAGAAACAGTTCTGTGTCACTAGAATCAACTAAATTTGAGAATATTATTTCGAATGTATTAGCTATATAGGGTAAAATGGCATGAGTTACTAATGATTTTGAAAATAATATAGCTTAAATCCGTATATATAAGATAAAATAAAACCATATTTTACTATTAGTATGGCATACTCATTTATTTATTTATTAACATGTAGTATTATATAACTATTATACATAATTTGGCCGAATAACGTGAAAAAACGTTACAATCATAATTAAATGAAAATTAATTGAAGCTAACGAAATATAATACTGGGTATCTAATAGCGATTAATATTTAGTATAGGGGTGTCTTAAGTGAACAATGAATATCCATATAGTGCCGATGAAGTACTATCCAAAGCAAAATCATATTTATCTAAGGAAGAGTATGAATATGTGTTAAAGAGCTACCACATTGCCTATGAGGCACATGAAGGCCAATTTAGAAAAAATGGTTTGCCGTATATTATGCATCCAATTCAAGTTGCGGGTATTTTAACTGAAATGCATTTAGATGGCCCAACCATTGTTGCAGGTTTTTTACATGATGTTATAGAAGATACGCCTTATACATTTGATGATGTGAAGGGTATGTTTAATGAAGAAATTGCAGTTATTGTCGAGGGTGTAACTAAATTAAAAAAAGTGAAGTATCGATCAAAAGAAGAACAACAAGCAGAAAATCATAGAAAATTATTTATAGCGATAGCTAAAGATGTGCGAGTAATCTTAGTTAAATTAGCAGACCGCTTACATAACATGAGAACGTTGAAAGCAATGCCTAGAGAAAAGCAAATTCGAATTTCAAAAGAAACGCTTGAAATCTACGCACCTTTAGCACATAGACTAGGTATTAATACAATTAAATGGGAATTAGAAGATACAGCATTGAGATATACAGATTCTGTTCAATATTTCAGAATAGTAAATCTTATGAAGAAAAAACGTAGTGAGCGAGAAGAATATATTCAAAATGCTATTAATCAAATACAAAATGACTTGTCGAACATGCATATTGTTGGGGACATAAACGGGCGTCCAAAGCATATTTATAGTATTTATAGGAAAATGGTAAAACAGAAAAAACAATTCGATCAAATCTTTGATTTATTAGCAATTAGAATTATTGTCAATTCCATTAATGATTGCTACGCTGTGTTAGGTCTGGTTCATACACTATGGAAACCCATGCCAGGAAGATTTAAAGACTATATTGCCATGCCGAAACAAAATATGTACCAATCCTTACATACTACTGTAGTAGGGCCGAATGGTGATCCGCTTGAAATTCAAATTAGAACTTATGAAATGCACGAGATTGCAGAGCATGGTGTGGCAGCGCATTGGGCTTATAAAGAAGGTAAAAAGGTTACTGAAAAGTCTCAAAATTTTAATAAGAAATTAAATTGGATCAAAGAATTGGCAGAAACAGATAATACTACTTCTGATGCAGAAGAATTTATGGAAACTCTTAAATTTGATTTACAAAGTGATAAAGTTTATGCCTTTACGCCTGAAAGTGATGTCATTGAATTACCATACGGTGCAGTACCAATTGATTTTGCTTACGCTGTTCACAGTGAAGTAGGTAATAAAATGATTGGTTCAAAAGTAAATGGCAAAATTGAACCGATTGACTATGTGTTGCAAACAGGAGATATTGTTGAGATAAGAACAAGCAAGCACTCATATGGTCCTAGTCGTGATTGGTTGAAAATTGTAAAATCATCAAGTGCTAAGAGTAAAATTAGAAGTTTCTTCAAAAAACAAGACCGTTCTTCAAACATTGAAAAAGGTAAGTTTATGGTCGAGGCTGAAATTAAAGACCAAGGCTATAGAGTAGATGCAGTTTTAACAGATGAAAATATCGAAGTTGTTAACAATAAATACAATTTTGCTAATGAAGATGATTTATTTGCCGCAGTTGGTTTTGGTGGTGTGACAGCGTTGCAAATTGTCAATAAACTAACTGAAAAACAACGTATTTTAGACAAACAAAAAGCATTAAATGAAGCACAAGAGATTACTAAATCAGTACCTATTAAAGAAGATATAACCACGGATAGTGGTGTCTATGTTGAAGGTATTGAAAATGTTTTGATTAGACTATCAAAATGTTGTAATCCAATCCCTGGTGATGATATTGTAGGATATATCACAAAAGGCCATGGTATAAAAGTGCATCGTACAGATTGTCCAAATATCAAAAATGAAAATGAACGTTTGATTCATGTAGAATGGGTACGCTCTAAAGATTCGACCCAACGTTATCAAGTAGATTTAGAAGTTTCTGCGTATGACCGAAACGGTCTGCTAAATGAAGTGTTACAAGCGGTAAATTCAACACAAAGTAATTTAGTGAAAGTGTCTGGACGTTCTGATATCGATAAGAATGCAGTGATTAATATCAGTGTAATGGTTAAAAATGTGAATGAAGTATATCAAGTTGTAGATAAGATTAAACAACTTGGAGATGTATATACTGTAACAAGAGTTTGGAATTAGAGGTGTAACTAAATGAGGGTAGTAGTCCAGAGAGTCAAAGAAGCTTCAGTTTCAAATGATTCTATAGAAAACAAAATAAATAAAGGCTACTGTTTGCTTGTGGGTGTGGGTAAATCCTCAACAGAAGCAGATATAGCTACATTAGCCAAAAAAATCCTTAATGCAAGACTATTTGAGGATGAGGATGGAAAATTAAATTTAAACCTTCAACAAATTGGTGGAGAGATTTTATCGATTTCACAATTCACACTTTATGCAGATGTGAGAAAAGGTAATAGACCTGGGTTTACACAATCTATGCCTCCAGAACGCGCTAATGAATTATATGAAAAATTAAATGAAACACTCCGTTCTTATGGAATAAATGTGTTAACAGGTGAATTTGGAACTGATATGTTAGTTAATATTGCCAATGATGGGCCTGTAACAATTATTTATGAAAGTCAGGATGGCAAAATCATATGAAAAAAATCAATACTTGGCTAGAAAAAAATAAGCTTAAAAATTTCCCCGCGCTAATTGTCGTTGTAACATTTGTTGTCTTTATCATTATGATTATCTCTTTCTTAAATCATAATGATGAGGATAGTAGTAGTATCTATGTTATAGAAGATGCAGAACTAAGAACTGGTCCAAGTTCAGCTTATCCAGTTATTAGTAACATCGATAAAGGACAAAACTTCCAAAAAATAGGTAAGACAGGTAAGTGGTTAGAAGTAGAATCTGCTAACAAAAAAGAAAAAGGTTGGGTAGCAGGATGGCATACAAATTTAGATATTGAAGCAGATGCTAATCATAACGCCAAACCTTTAAAAGATAAAACGATAGTACTTGATCCTGGTCACGGTGGTAGTGATCAGGGAGCATCAAGTAATACAAATAAAAAAAGTATCGAAAAAGTATACACTTTAAAAACCGCTAAAGAGCTAAAATCACTTTTGGAAAAAGAAGGTGCTACGGTTAACATGACTCGTGAAACCGATAAATACGTTAGCTTGGATGAGCGGAATATAAAAGGTGATGCTTATATTAGTATACATAATGATTCACTAAAGTCATCTAAAGCAAATGGTAGTACAGTTTATTGGTTCAAAGATAATCAAAAAGCATTAGCTGAAACATTAAGTGCCAGTTTGCAAAAGAGAGCATTACTGACGAATAAAGGTGCTAGACAGGAAAATTTCCAAGTATTGAGACAGACTGACATTCCAGCCGTATTATTAGAATTAGGTTACATTAGTAATCCTACTGACGAAGATATGATTACGGATCAATTACACAGACATATACTTGAAAAAGCAGTTGTAGATGGCTTACGTGCATATTTTTCAGAATAAAAAGGTTGCATAATCTTCATAAACTGGTTATTATTAAGTATGAATTCTATATTAAAACCGATATGATTCTTGAATTTTCTTTACGAAATGGTAGCAAAATATGCGAAGAGACATAATTCATGGCTGAAAAATTATGCATAGTAGTTTAGAAAAATTGAACACAAGAACAGGTGCTTTGATAAAAGCCGTGTAGCGAGCGTTATTCGTATGAAGTGGATTATAAGTATAACATTTATAATCAATTAGGGTGGCAACACGGAAATTCGTCCCTTGTATGACTTATTAGTCATGCAAGGGTTTTTTTATTGCATAAAAGGAGAGATTCTATGATAAATATACCTAGAGGGACGCAAGATATTTTACCAGATGAAACAAAAAGATGGCGTTTTATTGAATCAAGATTAGATGAATTAATGGAAGTTTATAATTATCAAGAAATTCGTACACCAATTTTTGAAAGCACAGAATTATTTGCACGAGGTGTAGGTGATTCAACAGACGTCGTTCAAAAAGAAATGTACACTTTTAAAGATAAAGGTGACCGAAGTATTACTCTACGTCCAGAAGGCACGGCAGCCGTAGTACGTTCTTATATTGAAAATAAGATGCAAGGTTTACCTAATCAACCGATTAAATTATATTATAACGGTCCGATGTTTAGATATGAACGTAAACAAAAAGGACGCTATCGCCAATTTACTCAATTTGGCGTTGAAGCGATTGGTGCTGAAGACCCAGGTATAGATGCTGAAGTGTTAGCAATGGCTATGCACATTTACCAATCATTTGGATTGAAACATTTAAAACTTGTAATTAACAGTATAGGTGATATTGAATCACGTCATGAATACAATGATGCACTAGTTAAACATTTTGAACCTGTAATTGACGATTTTTGTAATGACTGTAAAGCTCGTTTACACACAAATCCAATGAGAATATTAGATTGTAAGGTTGACAAAGATAAAGAAGCCGTTAAAACTGCTCCTAGAATTACTGAATTTTTAAATGAACAATCTAAACAATATTATACTGATGTCAAACAACATTTGGATGACTTAGGTGTAGCTTATGTAGAAGATCCTAACTTAGTTCGAGGTTTAGATTATTATACACATACAGCATTCGAATTAATGATTGATAATCCAAATTATGATGGTGCGATCACAACGTTATGTGGCGGTGGACGCTATAACGGTTTACTTGAATTATTAGATGGACCAAGTCAAACAGGTATTGGATTCGCATTAAGTATAGAAAGGTTATTACTAGCATTAGATGAAGAGCAAATCGAACTTGATGTTAATCATGATTTTGATTTATTTATCGTAACTATGGGTGAAGAAGCGGATCGTTATGCAGTGAAATTACTTAATGATTTACGTAGAAATGGGATTAAAGCGGATAAAGATTATTTACAACGTAAGGTTAAAGGGCAAATGAAACAAGCCGATAGATTAAAGGCAAACTATACTATTGTTATCGGTGAGCAAGAATTAGAAGATAATAAAATAAATGTTAAAAATATGCTTTCAGGTGAAAGTGAAACTATTCGTTTAGATGAAATCATAAATTATTTTAAAAACTAAGGAGAAGATATCATGAGTAAGCGCACAACATACTGCGGTTTAGTAACTGAATCATTATTAGACCAAGAAGTAATATTAAAAGGTTGGGTCCACAACCGTAGAGATTTAGGTGGTCTCATTTTCGTTGATTTAAGAGACCGTGAAGGATATGTACAAGTCGTATTTAATCCTGATTTTTCTGAAGAGGCATTAAAAATAGCTGAAACAGTGAGATCTGAATATGTAGTTCAAGTTAAAGGTATCGTAAAAAAACGTGATCCTCAAACAGTGAACCCGAAAATTGCTACAGGTCAAGTAGAAGTACAAGTTTCAGAAATTGAAATTATAAACAAAGCAGAAACACCTCCATTTGCGTTGAATGAAGAAAATCAAAACGTGGATGAAAATATCAGATTAAAATATAGATATCTAGATTTAAGACGTCAAGAATTAGCACAAACATTTAAGATGAGACACCAAACTACACGTTCAATCAGACAATACTTAGATAAAGAAGGCTTTTTTGATATTGAAACGCCTGTATTAACTAAGTCAACACCTGAAGGGGCACGTGACTATCTGGTACCTTCACGTGTACATGACGGTGAATTTTATGCATTGCCTCAGTCACCTCAACTTTTTAAACAACTATTAATGATTGGCGGTTTCGATAAATATTATCAAATCGTAAAATGTTTCCGTGATGAAGACTTACGTGCCGATCGCCAACCTGAATTTACACAAGTCGATATTGAAATGAGCTTTGTAGATCAAGAAGACGTTATGGAAATGGGAGAAGAAATGCTACAAAATGTAGTGAAAGATGTAAAAGATGTTGAAATTCCAAGACCATTCCCTAGAATGACGTATGATGAAGCAATGCAACGTTTTGGTTCAGATAAACCAGATACTCGCTTTGATATGGAATTGATAGATGTATCAGAATTAGGAGAAATCATGGATTTCAAAGTGTTTAAAGATGCTGTGACTAATAATGGTCAAGTTAAAGCGATAGTTGCGAAAGGTGCGTCAGATCAATATACAAGAAAAGATATTGATGGTTTAACTGAATTTGTAAATATTTATGGTGCTAAAGGTTTAGCATGGGTGAAAGTCGTTGATGAAGGTGTGAACGGCCCAATTGCTAAATTCTTTGAAGCAGACCATGTTACTAAGCTACAAACATTAACTGAAGCGCAACCAGGTGACTTAGTATTGTTCGTAGCAGATAAACCAAGTGTTGTTGCACAGAGTTTAGGTGCGTTGCGTCTTAAGTTAGCTAGAGAATTAGATTTAATTGATGAATCTAAATTAAACTTCCTATGGGTAACAGATTGGCCTTTATTAGAATATGATGAAGACTTAAAACGTTATACTGCAGCTCATCACCCATTCACAGCACCAAAACAAGAAGATATCGCTAAATTAGATACTGAACCTGAAAATGCACAAGCTAACGCTTATGATATTGTATTAAATGGTTATGAATTAGGTGGCGGATCTATCAGAATTCATAATGGTGATTTACAAACTAAAATGTTTGAAGTACTAGGCTTTACCGAGGAACAGACGCAAGAACAATTTGGATTCTTGCTAGATGCATTCAAATATGGTGCGCCACCACATGGCGGTATCGCACTTGGTTTAGACCGTCTAGTAATGTTATTAACAGGTCGTACAAACTTACGTGATACAATTGCGTTTCCTAAAACGGCTTCAGCTACATGTTTATTAACAAATGCACCAAGTGAAGTTTCTGAAAGCCAATTAGAAGAATTGTCATTACGAATTAGACATTAATTTTTGTTATAAGCTTTTATTCTTGCTAATTTCAAATATTGTGTTATTATTAATCCCATAAGATAGTCATCTGTAGTGTTCGTATGTTTGCTTTATATTTGGGCCTAACACACTTTGATCCGGGAGCCCAATGGGTTTTCTTGCAGCGCACACGCCTCATTAGGAGGACTTGCAAAACAAGAAACAGGGCACCCACCTGTTTTAAGCAGGCCGAATGATCAAGCATTTTATAACTACGGCACTTATGGACTCTATCGGTACGCAAGACTTCGGTCTTGCGTATTTTTTTGATATAAAATACAAAACTTGATATTTTTAATTAAATTGAAATAAAATAAATGTATTAAATTCAATAATAGAAACAGAATTTTAAACGAAAAACTATATTTAATCGCTTTTATTATTAAGGAGAATGGCATGAAACATCAATTTTCAAGAAATGAATTGGCTTATGGCCAAGAAGGTTTAGAATTATTAAAACAGAAAACTGTGGTGATTTTAGGTGTTGGAGGAGTTGGATCATTTGCTGCCGAAGCTCTAGCACGCACAAATATTGGACACATCATTTTAATAGATAAAGATGATGTAGATATCACTAATGTGAATCGTCAATTACATGCATTAACAACAACTGTTGGACAAAGTAAAGTTACTTTGATGGAAGAACGTATTAAATTGATTAACCCAGAATGCAAGGTAACTTCATTACATATGTTTTATACAGAAGAAACATATGAAGCGTTGTTCAATAATTATGATATTGATTACTTTGTTGATGCAAGTGATACCATCATGTATAAAGTGCATTTAATGAAAGAATGTTTGGAAAGAGGTATATCTGTTATTTCTAGTATGGGTGCCGCAAATAAAACAGATCCGACTCGATTTAAGATTGCTGATATTTCTGAAACATATATGGATCCAATGGCTAAAATCATTCGTCGTAAATTGAAAAAATTAGGTATATATAAAGGAATACCTGTCGTATTTTCAGATGAAAGCCCCATAGTTATAAGAGAGGATGTTAAAGATACTGTAGGTGATGCAAACGCACCAACCAGAAAGGGACAAATCCCACCATCTTCGAATGCATTTGTACCAAGTGTAGTTGGTTTGATTAGCGCCAGCTATGTCGTTAATGATATTTTAAAAGATATACCCGTATCGCGTATTAAAGATAAAATATAAAATTATAGCTAGTATTCTAGTTATCCAACACTTTATATTAAAAAACAGAGATTGAGATTATGACATCTCAATCTCTGTTTTTCTAGCTTAAATCCAGAATTTTTAATTTTTTTGTTGCGCTTGGGTAATATTTTCATAAACCGATTTGAATTGTTGCTCACTTTTAGAAGTTGTTTTCGGTTCATAATAAATTCTGTTTTTTAATTTATCAGGTAGATATTGTTGAGGAATAAATCCACTATCATAATTATGAGGATACTGATAACCGATAGCACGTCCTAGTTCTTTAGCGCCAGCGTAGTGTCCATCTTTTAAATGATCAGGAATTTGTCCTATATGACCTTTGCGTATATCAGAAAGAGCAGCATCAATAGCAGCGATACCTGAATTAGATTTAGGAGATAGGCAGAGTTCAATAACGGCCTGACTTAAGGGTATTCTAGCTTCAGGAAAGCCTAAGCGTTCAGCTGATTCGATAGCAGCTAATGTGCGTTGTCCCGCGCTAGGAGATGCGAGGCCAACATCCTCATAACTTATTACTAGCAACCGTCTAACGATTGTTGGTAAGTCGCCTGCTTCAATTAAGCGTGCTAAATAATGAAGTGCAGCATTTACATCACTACCGCGAATTGATTTTTGAAACGCACTCATCACATCATAATGCATGTCGCCATCTTTATCACTTACAAAAGCTCCTTTTTGCAAGCAATCCTTAGCGTCTTGTAAGGTAATGTGACGTTGGCCATCTGTAGTTTCGGAACTTAAGACTGCTAATTCTAAGGCGTTTAAAGCACTTCTCACATCACCTTGGCTTTGAGTAGTGAAATAGGACATTGCATCTTCGTCCACTATAGGATTATAACTTGCTAGGCCACGTTCTTCGTCATTTAAAGCTCTATCCAGTGAAGTTCTGACATCATCTTCATCTAGTGGATAAAGTTCAAATATTTGAGCTCTTGAGCGAATAGCAGGATTTATTGCGTGATATGGGTTTGAAGTTGTAGCTCCAATCAGCACAATTTTTCCATTTTCTAAATGTGGTAATAGGAAATCTTGCTTAGCTTTATCTAAACGATGGATTTCATCTAATAATAAAATAACTTGTCCAGACATTTTAGCTTCTTCAACTATAAGTTGCATATCTTTTTTTGTATTTGTAACTGCATTTAATTGACGGAATTTAAATTGAGTACTTCCTGATATAGCTTTAGCAATACTTGTTTTACCGATACCAGGTGGTCCATAAAAAATCATGGAGGATAATCTTTTTGTTTCTACCATCCTTCTTATAATACCTTTTGGACCTACTAAATGCTTTTGAGATATAATCTCATCAATATTACTTGGACGCATTCTTGAAGCTAGTGGTTCGTTTGACACAATGTTTCACACCTTTCTAATTCTATATTAACTTAAAAAGTGATAGAATGTTATTATATAGTATTCGAATTAAGTGAGGTAATATAATGAAAATTTCAACTAAAGGAAGATATGGGTTAACACTAATGATATCTCTTGCTAAAAAAGAAGGTCAAGGGTGTGTGTCTTTAAAATCTATTGCGGAAGAAAATAATTTGAGCGATTTGTATTTAGAGCAATTAGTCGGTCCATTGAGAAATGCCGGGTTAATTCGAAGTGTTCGTGGTGCAAAAGGTGGTTACCAGTTAAGAGTACCATCTGAAGAGATAACAGCGGGTGACATTATTCGTTTATTAGAAGGTCCAATCACATTCGTTGAAAGTATTGATTCAGAACCACCTGCTCAAAAACAACTTTGGATTAGAATGAGAGACGCAGTAAGAGATGTGCTAGATAATACATCATTAAAATATTTAGCAGAATATAAAGATACAAATAATTTAGATGGCTATATGTTCTATATCTAAATTATACCGAAATATAGTTTTGTATTGATGCTATAACAATTTTAGAAAATATTTATTAATCAATGTTTGAGATGTTTATTTATTAAAATTAGTGGTATGTACAATATATATACACCATCAAGGAGGTAAATTACATGGCAGACGAAAACAAAGTAGAACAAGCAAAAGGTAATGTGAAAGAAACATTAGGTAACGTTACTGATAACAAAGACTTAGAAAACGAAGGTAAAGAAGATAAAACTTCTGGTAAAGCTAAAGAATTTGTAGAAAATGCAAAAGATAAAGCTAATGATGTTATTGATAAATTTAAAAAATAATCTATAGTTAATGACTATTAAAGGAGAGATTTTAAATGGCTGAAAACTTTTTAGATAAAGCAAAAGAAACTGCAAAAAATGTATCAGATAAATTAAAAGATACAGATAATGAAAAAGCAAAACAAGCATCAGAACAAATCGATAAATTCACTGGCGGCAGTGATGATGATAAAAAAGATGACAAAAAAGACGATAAAAAATAATATTTGTGGAAACAAAATTATTTAAAAGAGGGTTAGGGCATAATATTGTCCTGCCCCTTTTTATTTGCAATTTAAACATTAATAATAATGCCTACTAACAGTGGATAAGGGCTAGGTTTAAGCTTTCCATTGTTTAGTAGGCATTAATTTTTATGATAAGTTGTGACGATTTGCGAAGCACAATAATATAGCGTGTGTCAATTTAACCTTAATAACCTAAATTTTATATTTTGAAATTTGACTAAGATGAATTTAAAAATATAAAAATTGATAAAGTAATTAAAACGTTAATGTTTATACTTCATATATTCATCCACTTAATTACTGTTTGGACGAATATTAAACATTGAATTGTGAAAAGTCTTGGCTTATTTAATAAATTATATTTCTTCGACAATTGTTTTTAGTTTTTTATAAGAATCTAACTGTGCGTCTTGATCATAAATATAACTAATCGCCATCAGTTCATCTATTTCACCGTGTTCTTTGATAAAGTCTTGAATTTTAGCTTTAACTGTCTCTTCAGACCCGATTAAGGATTGTTGCATTCTTTGTTTTGCAATTTCATATTCTGTAGGTGTTAAAAGCCCTTTTAAATCATCAGTTGGTGGTTGCACAGGTTGCATTCTACCTCTTGTGATACTTACCATAACTTGTGCTTGTGTTGTTGCTAAGTATTCAGCTTGCTTGTCTGTATCTGCAACTATAGCATTGAGACAAACAATAACATAAGGTTCACTTAATATATCAGATGGTTCAAAAAGTTCTTTATATATTTGAATCGCGTCTTTCATTTGTTGCGGTGCAAAATGGCCAGCAAAGACATAAGGTAGCCCCTTACGTGCGGCTAAATGCGCGGAATCAGTAGATGAACCAAGTATATAAAGTGGTACTTGCTTATTAACAGCTGGGTAGGCACGTACATATCCTTGCTGATTAGCTGGGCCAAAGTAAGTTGCAAGTTGTTCAACTTCTTCAGGGAATTCATAAACGCCGTTATGTTGATCTCTACGTAAGGCGCTAGCAGTCATCATGTCTGTTCCTGGCGCACGTCCTAATCCAAGGTCTACACGGTTTGGGAAAACAGTTTCCATTGTTCCAAATTGTTCTGCAACAACTAATGGTGCATGATTTGGTAACATAATACCACCAGAACCGACACGTATTTTTGAAGTGTGTTCTAGTGTGTGCTGAATTAATAATGCAGTTGCCGAACTAACTAGATTAGGAGCGTTGTGGTGTTCAGCTATCCAATAACGTTCGAATTCAAGTGCTTCTAAATCTTGCGCAAGTTTAACCATATCTTTGATTGCTGCTTGATCATCTTGACCTTCGCGGATTGGTACTAAGTTAAGCGCAGATAATTTTAAATTGTTCATTTTATATCGTAATCCTCCTTGAGCTTGTTAATACAAAGTAGTATAACAGGCGATTTAAAACTTGCGTAAGAAATTGCTCATTGTTATACTTATACAAAATTAAAACGTTAGGTGGCTTAATTAAGACAATGGATAAATCTCATAAGAAATATACAAACCAATTAAATATAAATAAAAGTTATGGGATATGACCCTGTCTAAATTACGTGAAAATACTTAAACAACCACATACAAAGTAATATATAACACGGTAAAGATATGTCATGTCCTAAAAGTGGAGGAATTGATATGTCTTTTTATTATGAACAAAAACCATTTGAACAGTATGGACGAATGCTGATTGATAAGGTGCTAATTGAGATAGAAGAAGGAGAACATGTTGCATTTTTAGGAGATAATGGTGTTGGAAAATCAACACTCTTGCATGCGCTTAAGGATACCTATAAAGAAAGTGCTTATTTAATGGAACAAGATATGACTGATTATTATGAGATGACAGCAATGGATTTTATCCTATTTCTAAAACCACAATTAGCTCAATTGAAAAAAGAAATACGATATAATTATGAAAAAATAAGTGATTACGTTGCATTGGAAGGCTATGAATTTGAACAAGAAATCATTACGCAAGCAAAATTATTTGATTTAACGGAAATCGACTTAGATAAAAAGATTGCGTCGCTTAGCGGAGGACAGCAAACACGTGTAGCGATATTAAAAGCATTCTTATCAAAAAAATCGTTAATATTACTTGATGAACCTACTAATCATCTTGATATGACAATGCTAGATAATTTGATAACGAATATAAATAAATCTAAACAGACTATCGTTTTTGTGTCTCATCACAGAGGTTTCATCAATCAAACGGCATCACACATTTATCAAATAACGCGTAACGGAACGAGAAAATTTCAAGGTAATTATGATCATTATAAACAAGTTGTAGATTTGGCTCATCAATCACAAGTCAACGCTTATGAAAAACAACAAAAAGAAATCATAGCACTTGAAGCGACTATTAGACGAGTGAATGAATGGCACTCAGCTTCACAAAAATCAACTAGTGTGCGCGATCCAATACAACAAAAAAGATTAAGTAAATTAGCTCAAAAAGCTAAAGTAAAGGAATCACAACTAAAACAAAATATTAATGAAAAACAAATTGAAGCACCCGAAAATGATAATAGGGATTTTCATTTTAATGAGCAAACGCGTTTACGAAAGCGCAGCTTAATAAGATTTGAAAATGTTAGTATAACTATAAACCGACAGGAAATTTATAGGAATGCTAACTTTGAAATGAAAAATAAAGAAAATATACTTTTAACGGGTCCGAATGGTAGTGGCAAATCATTATTTATCGCAATGATTAAACAAGATATAAAACCGGATAAAGGTGATATATATATTACACCATCGCTTAAAATGGCTAGTTTTGATCAGCAAAATAACAACTTGAACTTTAACAGCAGTCCATTGGACATGGTGATGGCATTGGACAGTGTAACTCGTAGTGAAGCGCAAACGATTTTAGCTTCTTTTGATTTTAATAAGGAAAAACTTTATCAACCTATCGCATTTTTATCCATGGGTGAGAAAAGTAGATTACAGTTTGTATTATTATATTTCTCTAACCCACATCTACTTATTTTAGATGAACCAACCAATTATTTTGATATAGCTACACAAGATTTAATATTAAAAATGATTGAAAGTTTTCAAGGTCAAGTACTTATCGTTACACATGATCAGTATTTACAATCAAAAATCACTGCTACGCACTGGCATATTAATGATAAGCGATTGCAAAATATGTCATTGAATAGTAAACAACCATCAGATATTAAAAACACTATGAAATTATTAGAGGATTTTAAAGATATTGATGAAAATGGTCATTTTGAAACAGACAACTAGAAAAATTAATTATATGGTGCTATCATTGGAACATTGATAAAAATTTAAGGAGTGTCAAGCATGGAAGTATACGCAGATTATGCTGCTACAACACCAGTTAAACAAGAAGTAATTGATAAAATGATGGATATTTATTCTGTTCATTATGGTAATCCGTCTTCCATTCACAGTATAGGAAGAGATGCACGAAAGTATTTAGATGAAGCACGTCGTACAATTGCATCTTCTTTTAACGCAAAACCAAGTGAAGTGATTTTTACAAGCGGTGCGACAGAATCTAATAACACTGCTATTAAAGGGATGGCTTATGACCAGATGGACAAAGGAAAACATATTATCACTTCCAAAATTGAGCACCATTCTGTACTCCATGTATTTGAGCAACTAGAAAAAGAAGGTTTTGAAGTCACATATTTAGATGTTGATAAACAAGGTATAATAAACCTTCAGCAATTAGAAAATGCTATTACAGAACAGACGATTTTAGTTTCAATCATGTTTGTTAATAATGAAGTAGGTACTGTCGAACCAATGTACGATATTGAAGAAATTATTGGTAAATCCAATGCACTGTTTCATGTTGATGCAGTACAAGCGATTGGTCATTTAGAAATAGATTTTCATGAATTTGATATTGATGCTATGAGTATTACTGCACATAAATTTGGTGGTCCTAAAGGCGTTGGCATACTACTATTAAAAGAAGGTACTTCATTAAAATATCAACAATTAGGTGGAGAACAAGAGGGTAAACGTAGAGCTGGTACTGAAAATTTACCGCAAATTGTTGGATTAGCTGAAGCTGTTACGCTTGCAAACCAATATAGAGACGAAAACAATGTACATTTAATGAATCTTAAAAATTTATTCTTAGTTTCATTACAAGAACGCTCAATCCCATTTGAATTAAATGGTTCTATGACAGATTCAACTGGTCACATTGTAAATTTATATTTACCATTTATAGATGTAGAAACAATGCTGACTTTATTAGATTTATCCAATATATATGTTTCATCAGGTTCAGCTTGTACTGCAGGGACTACAACACCATCACATGTATTACAAGCAATGTATGATGAAGAAGATAATCGAGCAAAACATTCTGTAAGATTTAGTTTTAACGAACAAACAACTGAACAAGAAATAAAATATATAGCTACAGAAATTCATAAAATTTATCATAAATTTAAGGAGGACGTGTAAGTGTCAAATAAAGATACACGAGTTGTTGTTGGGATGTCTGGTGGCGTAGATAGTTCCGTTACAGCACATTTGTTAAAAGAACAAGGTTATGATGTCATAGGTATATTCATGAAAAATTGGGATGATACTGATGAAAATGGCGTATGTACAGCTACTGAAGATTATAATGATGTCATCGCAGTATGCAATCAATTAGATATTCCATACTATGCAGTGAATTTTGAGAAAGAATACTGGGATAAAGTGTTTACGTATTTCCTAGATGAATATAAAAAAGGACGTACGCCAAACCCTGATGTAATGTGTAATAAAGAGATTAAATTCAAAGCATTTTTAGAACACGCATTAAAACTCGGTGCTGACTATGTTGCCACAGGTCATTATGCACGTGTGCGTCGTCATGAGGATGGCCACGTTGAAATGTTAAGAGGCGTGGATAACAATAAAGATCAAACTTATTTTTTAAATCAATTATCACAAGATCAATTATCTCGTGTAATGTTCCCAATAGGTGATATCGATAAAAAAGAAGTACGTCGTATTGCTGAAGAACAAAATTTAGCAACTGCTAAAAAGAAAGATTCAACAGGTATTTGTTTTATTGGAGAACGTAATTTCAAAGAATTTCTTTCACAATATTTACCAGCACAATCTGGAGAAATGCGAACACTACAAGGTGAAAAAATCGGTACGCATGCTGGATTAATGTATTATACAATCGGACAACGTCATGGCCTAGGTATTGGTGGAGACGGTGATCCATGGTTTGTAGTTGGTAAAAACTTAAATGACAACGTATTATATGTTGAACAAGGTTTCCACCATGAAGCATTGTACAGTGACTACTTGATTGCATCAGATATCTCATTTGTAAATGATGTTGACTTGGAAAATGGATTTGAATGTACTGCAAAATTCAGATACCGCCAAAAAGATACTAAAGTATTTGTGCAAAAAGAGAGTGATAACGCAATTCGAGTAGTATTCGATGAACCTGTTCGTGCGATTACTCCTGGTCAATCTGTTGTGCTATATGATGGGGATGTCTGTCTTGGTGGTGCTACAATTGATGATGTTTTCAAAGAATCTGGACAATTAAGTTACGTTTTATAAACCAAAAGATGAAGTATTATTTAGAAATCGTTAGTAGACTATATAATATAGTATCTAGCGATTTCTTTTTTTAAAATTAATATTTCAAAAAAATGAGTAAATGTTATAATTAATAGTCAGAAAAGAGGGTTAAAGTTGAATCAAGAGCAAATATATAAATTAATTAAACAGGGTAACTTTGAAGAAGCACTTAAAGCATTATTTGAAAATATAGAAGCTAGTCCAAAAGAAGTTGAAAATTACATAAATGCCGGAATATTATTGGCTGAAGCGGGAGAAGTAGAAAAAGCTGAAAAATTCTTTCAAAGAGCAATCACTTTAGATCCGGTAAACGGTGCAATTTATTATAATTTAGGTAATGTATATTACAATGAAGGTCGTTTTAATGAAGCGATAAAATTATACCAACAAGCGCTGAAATTTAACGTTGATAAAGTTGATACAAATTACATGATTGGAATGTCTTTCAATCAACTAGAAGCATTTAACGAAGCTTTACCATTCCTAATGACTGCAGCGGAACAAGATGACCGTGATGATGCTGAGGTACAATTCCAATACGGGCTTGTGTTATGTCATTTAGAAATGTTTGAACCAGCTATTGACCAGCTAAACCGAGTATTAGCAATCGATAAAAAACATGCAGATGCGCTTTATAATTTAGGTTTAGCCACTTATATGCAAACGGAGAATACTGACGAAGCTATTCGTCACTTTGAAGCGGCTGTCGATGCTAATCCAGATCATGTCATGAGCCATCATGCTATTAAAACTTTTAAATCTATCGCAGAGGAGGAATAACTTATGGAAAACCCTACACTATTTAATAATTCAATGATTAAAGGGACCGTTGATGCGATTTTGTTTCAAAACAAAGAAAATTTTTATACGGTTTTAAAAGTTGATACAATTGAATCCAACGAGACATTCGATTCAATGCCTACAATTGTAGGGTTTTTTCCAGATATTGCAGAAGGTGACGTTTATACATTTAAAGGGCAAGTAGTTACACATGCGAAATATGGTAAACAATTAAAAGCTGAAACTTTTGAAAAAGAGTTACCACAAACCAAAGAAGCGATTATAAGTTATTTATCAAGTGATCTTTTTAAAGGAATAGGTAAAAAAACGGCTCAAAGTATAGTAAATAAATTAGGTGAGAATGCGATTAGTGACATTTTAAATGATCCAAGTATATTGGAAAAAGTACCTAGTTTACCTAAAAAGAAACAAAAACAAATCGCTGAACAAATCGCAAGTAATCAAGAAACAGAACAAATTATTATTCGACTTCATGATTTGGGTTTTGGGCCAAAGTTAGCAATGGCTATATACCAAGCATATTTAGGCGAAACGCTCAACGTAGTTGAAAACAAGCCTTATCAACTTGTATATGACGTCAAAGGTATCGGTTTTAATAAGGCGGACATATTAGCGCGTAATGTTGGCATTCAATTTAACGATGCAGAACGTCTTAAAGCAGGGTTGCTTTATGTCTTAGAAGAAGAATGCATAAAACAGGGTCATACTTATTTACCAACTAATAATGTACTAGAGATGACACAAGATATGTTGTCACAACCACCAGGCGAGTTAATAGAAATACAACAATTAGAACAAGTGTTACAGGATTTAGTCAATGACACTAAATTAATCCAACAAGAAAATGAAGTTGCGATTCCAAGTCTATACTATTCAGAACTGAAAAGCGTTCAAAATTTATACCGTAATTTTAGTTATACAAATAAACTTAAAGAAATTGAACAATCTGATTTGCTACTTGAAATCGGAGAAATTGAGGAACGAAATAAAGTAACATATGCAGATTCTCAAAGAGAAGCCTTGCAAACAGCTATTAATTCTAAAATCATGTTGCTAACCGGTGGACCAGGCACAGGAAAAACTACTGTCATTAAAGGAATTGTTGAACTGTATGCAGAGTTGCATGGTTTGTCATTAGATTATGATGATTATCAAAATGATGATTATCCAGTAGTCCTAGGTGCGCCAACTGGCCGAGCATCAAAACGTTTGTCAGAGTCAACTGGATTGGAAGCTATGACGATACATCGTCTAATAGGTTGGAATCAAGATACACAACCGGAAGATATTTTGGATAATGAGATTTCTGCAAAACTTATTATTATAGATGAAATGTCCATGGTTGATACATGGTTATTCCATCAGTTTTTGAGTGCTGTACCTATCGATGCGCAAGTTATACTAGTCGGGGATGAAGATCAACTGCCATCTGTCGGACCAGGTCAAGTATTTAAGGATTTAATTGATTCGAAAGTGATTCCTCGTGTGAATTTAACTGAAGTTTACCGCCAACAAGATGGTTCAAGTATTATTGAATTAGCGCATAGGATGAAACTAGGAGAAGCAATTGATATTACACAAAGATTTCATGATCGTAATTTTATAAACTGTACAACAGAACAGATACCCTCTGTTGTCGAAAAAGTAGTATCAAGTGCAGTGAATAAAGGTTATGATATGAGTGATATTCAAGTATTAGCTCCGATGTATAAAGGGTCTGCAGGTATTAAGAAACTAAATACAATATTGCAAGATATCTTGAACCCTAAAGAACAGGATACTCGAGAAATTGAGTTTGGTGATATTGTTTTTAGAAAAGGTGATAAGGTATTACAACTTGTTAACCGACCAAGCGATAATATATTTAACGGTGATATTGGGGTTATTGTAGGCATCTTCTGGGCTAAAGAAAATGCATTAAACAAAGATGTTTTGGTGGTTGATTTTGAAGGTAACGAGATTACATTTGTTCGCCAAGACTTAATGGAATTAACGCATGCTTATTGTACATCAATCCATAAGTCACAAGGTTCAGAATTTCCAATCGTTATTATGCCGATGGTTAAACAGTACTTTAGAATGCTACAAAAACCCATATTATATACTGGTTTAACACGTGCCAAACAGTCACTTGTGTTCTTAGGAGATCCACAAGCATTTGATATTGGTCTCAAGACTCATGGCCAAGTGAGAATGACACAATTGTGTACTTTTCTTAAAATGTACTTTAATAATGATGAAGAAACTGAAAGTGATGATGTCAGTAATTCTTTTGATGCTGATATTATTTTATCTGAAGAAAATATATTTAAGATAAATCCAATGATTAATATGGGAGAGTTTTCCCCATATGACTTCGTTGAAGATTGACATTGTCGTTGAAAATAAATACAATATAAATAACTTCGCATGAAGATAAGTAAACTATGTTTTATCCCAAGAGATGTACTGGTTGGTGAAAAGTACAATGAATATAGTTGAAAGCTACTTTGTGTCAGTAAGCATAATAACTAATTGAGTGATAAGTGTATGTTAGTAAATTTGTTAAGACTGTTGAATTACATAATTTTAACAATGACGTCTATAAAGATTTACTGATGCTTATAACTAGGGTGGTACCGCGAAACGTTCGTCCCTTTTATGAGGATGGGCGTTTTTTATTTTCATTTTTTATGAATTACTGTTATAACTTGAGTTGAGATGGAGGAAATTTAAGGTATGAAAAACTTAAAAGCAAGTGAAATTAGACAAAATTTTATCGATTATTTTGTAGAACAAGGTCATATGGTTGAACCATCAGCACCATTAGTTCCAATTGATGATGATTCTTTACTATGGATTAATTCTGGTGTAGCAACGTTAAAAAAATATTTTGATGGTAGGGAAACGCCAAGAAAACCACGTATTGTGAATTCACAAAAAGCAATTAGAACAAATGACATTGAAAATGTAGGGTTTACTGCACGTCATCATACATTTTTTGAAATGTTAGGTAATTTCTCAATTGGTAATTATTTTAAAAAAGAAGCAATTGAATTTGCATGGGAATTTTTAACTAGTGAGAAATGGATGGCAATGGACCCTAAATTGTTATATGTGACTGTACATCCAGAAGATATTGAAGCGTATCGTATATGGAATGAAGACATTGGCTTAGAGGAAAGTAGAATTATTAGAATTGAAGGAAATTTCTGGGACATTGGTGAAGGCCCTTCAGGTCCTAATACAGAAATTTTCTATGATCGTGGAGATAGTTATGGTAAAGATGATCCAGCTGAAGAAATGTATCCAGGTGGAGAGAATGAGCGTTTCCTTGAAGTGTGGAATTTAGTGTTTAGTGAATTTAACCATAATAAAGACCACACATATACACCACTCCCAAATAAAAACATTGATACGGGTATGGGATTAGAAAGAATGGCATCATTAGCTCAAAATGTACGTACAAATTATGAAACAGATTTATTTATGCCAATAATCCGTGAAGTAGAAACGTTATCAGGGAAAAAATATTTAGAAAAAGATGCATACGATGTGGCATTTAAAGTTATATCAGATCATATTCGTACGATTGCATTTGCAATCGCTGACGGTGCATTACCAGCTAACGAGGGTCGTGGTTATGTATTACGTCGCTTGTTACGTCGTGCTGTAAGATTTAGCCAATCTTTAGATATCAATGAACCATTTATGTATCAATTAGTTGATATAGTTGCTGATATTATGGAACCATATTATCCAAATGTAAAAGAAAAGTCTGGCTTTATTAAACGTGTAATTAAATCTGAAGAAGAACGTTTCCACGAAACATTGGAAGAAGGGCTTGCTATTTTAAATAATCTTGTGGCTCAAGCAAAAGAACAATCTAATGAAATTAGTGGTAAAGATGCTTTTAAACTTTATGATACTTACGGGTTCCCTGTAGAACTAACTGAAGAGATTGCAACACAAGAAAATTTAACAGTAGATATGGCCACATTTGAGTCTGAAATGCAGCAACAAAGAGATAGAGCTAGACAAGCAAGACAAAATTCACAATCAATGCAAGTGCAAAGTGAAGTATTGAAGAAAATTACGACTGAAAGTAAGTTTGTTGGTTATGATGTAATGGACAGAGCTACTACAATAACTGATATCATTTATAATGGCGAATTAGTTGATACTGCAGAAGCTGGTGAGATCGTTTACTTCATCCTTAAAGAGACGCCATTTTATGCAGTAAGTGGTGGTCAAGTTGCCGATCAAGGTAAAGTAAGTAATGAAAACTTTGAAATTGCAGTAACTGAAGTTACAAAAGCACCTAATGGTCAAAACTTACACAAAGGTGAGATTCAATTTGGTACAGTAAAAACAAATGCAGAAGTGTCCGCAAGCGTTAACCATAAAGACCGTAGTGCAATTAAGAAAAATCATAGTGCAACACATTTATTACATGCAGCCTTAAAAGAAGTATTAGGCGAACACGTTAATCAAGCTGGTTCATTGGTTGAAGCAGAGCGTTTAAGATTTGATTTTTCACATTTTGGTCCAATGACTCAAGAAGAAATTGATCAAGTGGAACGCAGAGTTAATGAAGAAATATGGAACAGTATTGAAGTTAATATCCAAGAAATGCCTATTGAAGAAGCTAAACAAATTGGTGCAATGGCATTATTTGGTGAGAAATACGGTGATGTAGTTAGAGTAGTAAATATGGCACCGTTCTCAATTGAGTTATGTGGCGGTATTCATGTTAATAATACATCTGAAATCGGTCTATTTAAAATCGTGAGTGAATCTGGTACTGGTGCTGGAGTTAGACGAATAGAAGCTTTAACTGGTAAATCAGCTTTTCTATATTTAGAAACAATACAAACGCAATTTAATGCTGTTAAAACTCAAGTAAAAGTAAAAACAGATGACCAAGTATTAGATAAAGTAATACAAATGCAAACAGAAGAAAAAGAATTAGTGAAACAACTAGAACAAAAAAATAAAGAAGTTACTTCACTGAAAATGGGAGACATTACAAACCAAGTTGAAGAAATTAACGGTTTGAAATTCCTTGCTACCGAAGTTGAAGTGCCAAACGCTAAGGCTATACGTGAAACGATGGATGATTTCAAATCAAAATTACAAGATACAGTGATTGTATTAATTAGTAATGTAGATGGTAAAGTATCTTTAGTAGCGACTGTGCCCAAAACACTTACTGATAAAGTAAAAGCTGGTGACATTATAAAAAATATGGCGCCAATTGTTGGAGGTAAAGGTGGCGGTCGCCCTGACATGGCTCAAGGTGGCGGTACTCAGCCAGAAAACATAACAGAAGCATTACGATTTATTAAAGATTACATTAAATCCCTATAACTTCAAGTCATTCTCATGTAGAATGTGAATTAAGTACTTTTTTATTCGATACAAAAGGAGTGTAATAAATGGAAAATTTTGATAAAACTATGAAATTTAATTATGATGAAATTCCAAAAGAAGATGTCAAAACAGTGTTACAAAATGTCTATAATACGTTAAAAGAAAAAGGATATAATCCAGTGAATCAAATCGTAGGTTATTTACTATCGGGTGATCCGGCTTATATTCCGCGTAATAATGAAGCTAGAAATCAAATACGTCGCATAGACCGTGATGATATTATGGAAGAATTAGTTTCTAGTTACTTACAAAAGAAATCTAACTAATAAATGTTAAAACATAAAATCATTGGATTAGATGTAGGTAGTAAAACTGTTGGCATTGCAATAAGTGATCTGATGGGTTGGACAGCCCAAGGATTAGATACACTCCGTATAGACGAAGAAAAAAATGAATTAGGTATAAATCAACTTGTAGATATTATACAAAAAGAGAAAGTTGGTACCGTAATTGTCGGATTACCAAAAAACATGAACAATTCTATTGGATTTCGAGGCGAGGCTTCGTTACAATACAAGGAGCAACTTCAAGAAGCACTGCCATCATTAGAAATAATCATGTGGGATGAACGCTTAAGCACTATGGCTGCAGAACGTTCACTGCTTGAAGCAGATGTTTCTAGACAGAAACGAAAGAAAGTAATTGATAAAATGGCTGCAGTCTTTATTCTGCAAGGCTATTTAGACTCATTACAATAAAAAGGAGCGTTTAATTATGACTGAACACAATCACGATTCTCAATTAGAAATTAACAACGAGGAAGAATTACTTACTCTATACGATGAAGAAGGTAACGAAGTTTTATATCGTAAAGTATTAGAATTCTTCCACCCAGAATTTAAAAAAGAATATGTGATTCTTGCTGAAGAAGGCGCAGAATCTGACGATGATGATTTAATAGAATTGGTACCAATGATCAATGAACCAGATGAAAATGGTGAAGGTGGTAAATTCTTACCTGTAGAAACAGATGAAGAATGGGACATGATTGAAGAAGTAGTTAATACTGAAATGGATGATCATGATCACGACCACGAATAATAAAGAATAATTAATTAAAGTGTAAATACGCATAAGAGCTTGGGATATAAATCTCATGCTTAAAATAAAGGGTTAATCCGTAACAAAATGGATTAGCCCTTTTTATATTAAAATATTATAACTTTGGCCGTGTATGCTTGTTTAGGGTTTAGTTTGAGCGTATAAGTTGAGTCTGTAATTTAATCTTAATACTGTACCTTCATATATCAGCACGATAATAAATTATGTGTTTTAATACAAGGAATTATGAAGTTTCGTATAATAAAATTATCCGTACATAATTTGAGAAGGGATGCTTTTTATATTAATGTTCTAAAACGACTTCAATTTCAATAGAAATTTCAATTTTAAACTCAATTAAAACTAGTTATATTTATACCGGATTTTCAAATATATTTTTGCTTATTTAGTATTCACTATGACTTTACACTTATATTCTTTATGCGTTTGTGATAAAATATATAAAGTTAAATTTGTGCGTACATACATAAAAGAAAAAGTTTTATAGTGAATCATTATTAAAATTAAATACGCAAATTGAATTTAGGATTTAATATTTTGTTTAAATTATTTAATCAGTCATTAAGTGACTGATTTATTTTATTGCTTGAATCCAAAGTATGATTTTACAACAAAGGAAGTTATGAAGAAATGGATAATAATCAATCCTATTTATTAAATTTACACAAGCAAACAGATGAAAATATAGAAACTCTTAGAACGTTTGCCGAGGAAAATAGTGTCCCAATCGTAGACCGACTAACACTTGAAATGATAAAACAAGTAATCAGGTTACATAAACCTATTAACATATTGGAAATTGGTACCGCTATCGGATATAGCGCAATGCAATTTGCTTCGATATCTAAAGAAATTCATGTAACGACAATAGAACGTGACGAAGAAATGATAAATAAAGCGAAAGAAAATATAGATTTATATGCGTTTAATAAACAAGTGAAACTGGTGGAAGGTAATGCATTAGAACAGTTCGATAATGTGAATGATCGTACATTTGATATGATATTTATAGATGCAGCAAAAGCGCAATCGAAGAAATTCTTTGAACTTTATACTCCAATTTTAAAAGATGGTGGCGTCGTCATTACAGATAATGTTCTATACCACGGTTTCGTTTCTGATATATCGGTAGTACGCACACGTAATGTACGCCAAATGGTTAAAAAAGTTATAGAGTATAACGAATGGTTAATCAATCATGAAGGTTACACAACTAATTTTTTAAACATAGATGATGGTTTAGCAATTTCAATTAAAGGAGAATCATAATGACAGAATTATTAGTTACACCCAAATCTGTTAAACATATTGAAATATTAATTGAAAAAGGCGCTGATGCATTTGTGATAGGCGAGCAGAAATTTGGTCTGAGGCTTGCAGGCGAATTTAATAGAGAAGCCATGAGAGAAGCTGTTAAATTGGCGCACAATAATAATAAAAAGGTTTATGCAGCAGTAAATGGGCTATTTCATAATTACCATCTTAATGCCGTTGAATCTTATATAGAGTTTTTGCACGAAATCAACGTTGATCGCATTATTTTTGGTGACCCCGCTGTAATTATGTTTGTTAAAAAGCACGATAATCCAATTCCACTTAATTGGGATGCTGAAACGTTAGTGACAAATTATTTTCAGTGTAATTACTGGGGTAAAAAAGGTGCTAAACGTGCACAGTTAGCAAGAGAATTGAATTTAGAAGAAATACTAAATATTAAAGCCAATGCAAATGTGGAAATTGAGGTACAAGTACACGGTATGACATGTATGTTCCAGTCTAAGCGTATGTTGTTAGGCAACTATTACACTTTCCAAGAACGACAATTAAAAATTGAACGTAATCTAGCAGCTGATGAACTATTATTATATGACGAAGAACGTGATAACAAATATCCAGTGTTCGAAGATTATAATGGGACGCATATTATGTCTCCACATGATATATGTTTAATAGAAGAATTAGAACCCCTATTAGAAGCTGGTATAGATTCATTAAAAATAGATGGTATATTACAGTCAGAAGAGTATATAAATATATGTACAGAGCAATATAGAGAAGCCATTGATTTGTATAATGAAGATTCTGAAGCATATGAAGACGAAAAATTTATGTTAGTTGACCCTATTGAAGCAATACAACCAGAACATCGCCCATTTGACGAAGGTTTCTTATATAAACAAACAGTATATTAATGGAGGTTGAACAGTGAAAATTTTAGAAGAAATTAACATTCAAAATAAACCTAAAATGAAAAAGCCTGAACTTCTTGCACCAGCTGGAAATTTAGAAAAACTGAAAATCGCCGTACATTATGGTGCAGATGCTGTTTTTCTTGGAGGACAAGCTTATGGTTTAAGGTCAAATGCAGATAATTTTACATTAGCAGAAATAAAAGAAGGCGTAGAATTTGCTCAATGTTATGGTGCTAAAATTTATGTTACTACAAATATAATCGCTCATGATGAAAACATGGAAGGTTTAGATGACTATTTACGCGACTTAGCTTTAGTGGGTGTCACAGGGATTATTGTTGCAGATCCGCTAATTATTGAGACTTGTAAAAGTGTCGCGCCAGAGCTAGAAATTCATCTATCCACCCAACAATCTCTTTCGAATTATAAAGCAGTCCAATTTTGGAAAGAAGAAGGTTTAGACAGAGTTGTATTAGCGCGTGAAACGGGCGCAATGGAAATGAAAGAGATGAAAGAGAAAGTAGATATCGAGATTGAATCATTTATACATGGAGCTATGTGTATTGCTTATTCGGGGAGATGTACTTTAAGTAATCATATGACTGCAAGAGATTCAAACAGAGGTGGTTGTTGTCAAAGTTGTCGTTGGGATTATGATTTACTGCAAGTGGAATCTGATGGAGAACTAGATCTATATTATGGTGATGAGGAAGTCACACCATTTGCAATGAGCCCGAAAGACTTAAAGCTAATAGAATCTATTCCTAATATGATGGATATTGGCGTTGATTCTTTGAAAATAGAAGGACGCATGAAATCGATTCACTATATTGCTACCGTTGTTTCGGTATATAGAAAAGTGATTGATGCTTATGCAAACGATCCTGAAAATTTCAAAATTAAACCGGAATGGTTGGTTGAATTAGATAAATGTGCCAATAGAGATACAGCTTCTGCTTTTATAAAAGGTACTCCTGGTTATGAAGAGCAGATGTTTGGACACCAGAATAAGAAAAATTCAGCTTATGACTTCTGTGGATTAGTATTAGATTATGATGAGAAAACTAAGATTGCAACGATTCAACAACGAAATAAATTTGAACCTGGGCAAGAAATAGAATTTTTCGGCCCAGAAATTGAGACTTTTCGACAAGTTGTAGATACAATTTATGACGAAGAGGGTAATAAACTTGATGCTGCCCGTCACCCATTACAAATTGTGCAAATTAAAGTTAATCATCCAATTTATGCAAATAACATGATGAGAAAGGAAATTGGATAATGAAAAGTACAACAATAATCGGTATAGCTGGTGGGTCTGGATCAGGTAAAACATCAGTCACAAATGAAATTATGAAAAATTTAGAAGGCCATAGTGTTGCACTATTGGCTCAAGACTATTATTATAAAGACCAATCACATTTAACTTTTGATGAACGTTTAGAAACCAACTATGACCATCCTTTTGCTTTTGATAATGATTTATTAATTGAAAATTTAACTGACTTAAGAAATGGTAAACAAGTTGAAGTGCCAACATACGACTACACAAATCATACGAGAAGCGATGAAACGATTGCATTTGAGCCAAAAGATGTTATTATCGTAGAAGGTATATTTGCACTTGAAAACAAAACATTAAGAGATTTAATGGATGTAAAAATTTATGTCGATACAGATGCTGATTTACGTATATTAAGACGTCTTCTTCGAGATACTGAAGAAAGAGGACGTACAATGGATTCTGTAATCAATCAATATCTAAATGTAGTTCGACCAATGCATAATCAATTTATAGAACCTACAAAAAGGTACGCAGACATTATTATTCCAGAAGGTGGAAGTAATAAAGTAGCGATCGATATAATGACAACTAAGATTCAAACATTAGTAAGTAAACAATAGTATTTATATGTAAAGGAAGATGACATAATGGAAAATCAAAAACAATATCCAATGACTCAAGAAGGATTTGAAAAGTTAGAAAACGAACTTGAAGAATTAAAAACTGTAAAACGACCTGAAGTCGTTGAAAAAATTAAAGTTGCGCGTTCTTTCGGTGATTTATCAGAGAACTCAGAGTACGATGCAGCCAAAGATGAGCAAGGTTTTATTGAACAAGATATCCAACGAGTAGAACACATGTTACGTAATGCACTTATTATCGAAGATAACGGTGATAATAACCAAGTACAGTTAGGTAAAACAGTAACTTTTGTAGAATTACCAGGCGATGAAGAAGAAGAATATCAAATTGTAGGTTCTGCAGAATCTGATGCGTTTAAAGGAAAAATCTCTAATGAATCACCAATGGCAAAAAGTCTGATTGGTAAAAAATTAGATGATGAAGTACGCGTGCCGCTACCAAATGGTGGAGAAATCAACGTAAAAATTGTTAATATTAAATAATATAATTAAGTACCCCCTAACAAAGTTTTAAATGTTGGGGGGTACTTAAAATATATTGAAGTATTTCGAGCTATTTCAGTAAAATGATTTCAAATAAAATTTATATAATAATGATAAAAACCAGCTCTGTTGAATACTTGAATATTAAGGTTTTATGTATTTGTATTTATTATTATAGTTGATAATTATTTGCTATTAAACAAGAATTTAAAATAAGTGATATAATAGCAATGTTAATCTCATAATTAATTTTTTATTTAAAATTAATTGTAGAAAGCATAAAGGAGGCTACGTTTCTGGAGTATAAATTAATAAATGAGCAAGCAATAATGATTTACTTTGAAGCACAAATAGATCTAGATACTTTTAATAAAGTTCAACAAGTAGTAAACCATATTAAAAATCAAAAACACCCTGCAATTATAGATATAGTACCGAGTTATAGAGCAATTATGCTTAATATTGATATTACACAATATGATGTTCAACAAGTAGTTAAAGAACTTAAATTGGATCAATCAGACAATGAATTGGAAGCGCATACAAAGAGGGAAACTAAGCAAATCAATATCCCTGTACTTTACGGTGGAGCATATGGTCAAGATTTAAGTGAAGTTGCTTCATATAATAATTTATCAGAAGAAGAAGTTGTGCAATTACATACAGATAATACATATTTAATATACATGCTTGGATTTATGCCTGGTTTTCCATTTTTAGGAGGTTTGAATCCACAATTACATACTCCAAGAAGGCAGGAACCAAGAACAAGTATACCTTCTGGTTCAGTAGGTATTGCTAATAATCAAACTGGTTTATATCCAAAGGAATCACCGGGAGGATGGCAGATAATTGGTCGCACACCAATTCGAGTATTCGATATTAATCGTTCTCCAATGTGTTTATATAATTCGGGAGATACAATTAAGTTTTATTCAATTGATGAAGAAACATTTGAGCATATACAACAGTCACAACTACAAGATGATTTTGAAATTGCAAAGTGGGTGAATATATAGTATGAGTATTAAAATATTAACTCCTGGTTTATTTAGTACAGTTCAAGATTTAGGCAGAGTTGGTTATCAAGACCAAGGTTTTTCAACAGCTGGTGCACTAGATACTTATGCTTTAAGAATAGGTTATACATTAATAGGCAATGAAGGACCGGCCATTGAATTCACGATAATTGGGCCGACAATACAATTTCTAAACGATAATACATTTGTGTTAACAGGTGGGCATTTTGAAGCAACATTAAACGATCAAGCTATCTCTCATCAAACAGTTATTTTTGTTGAGAAGGGTGATGAATTAAAAATAGGTTCAGTTGTTGATGGGGCAAGAGGATATATATTGTTCGGGAACCCACTCGAAATACCAAAAGTAGCCAATAGTTATTCAACACATACTAGAAGTAAGATAGGTGGCTATCATGGCAGAGCATTAAAGTCTTCTGATGTAATCACATGTCAACAAAATAAAATGTACACAGAGCGGATAGGTTTGAGTTGTCCAGTTGATACGTTAAATCAAGAATTAATTCATATAATAGAAGGTCCTCAAATAGAGCGTTTTAGTGATGAAGCTAAACAAAAGTTAGTAAACGAAAACTTTGAAATTTCAGAAAAATCAGACCGTATGGGTTTTCGTTTACAAGGTGAAAATATTGCACCAATAGAATCTGCAGATATCATTTCTGAACCTTTAGCTTTGGGTAGTATACAAGTCCCGAATGATGGTAATCCAATTATTTTATTAAATGATAAACAAACAGTGGGTGGTTATACTAAAATTGCAACAGTGTGTGCTGCTGATTTACCGATTCTTGCACAGAAAAAACCTAATGAAACCATCAAGTTTGAATGGATAACGGTAGAAGCAGCTACAGAGAAATTAAAACAAAAAGAACAAGAATTTAATAAAAAACAAAAACAAGTATTAAAATCACCTATTTTTGATATATCTCAGCTGAGAATGACTTCAAATCGTATTAATAAATTGCTTAAAGGAGAATAATAATGAATTTAGAAAAAGTAGAACAATTAATTAAATTAGTTAAAACAAATGATGTTAAGAAATTCACATATAAAGATTTTGAACATGAAATATCCATAGATTTCACAGAAGGTGTAACTAATAATGTTGTTTCAAATCAACCATCGAATCAGTCAAGTGAATCATATTCAAATGATACATCTAATGATGAGTCAAATGAATCAAGTTACCAGACAGTCAAATCACCTATGGTCGGAACATTTTTCTTGCAAGATGAGAAAGAGTTAACTAATCCAATCATAAATATTGGTGACGAAATTAAAAAAGGAGATACGATTGGTTATATAGAGGCGATGAAAGTTTTAAATGAAGTGATAAGTGATGTTTCTGGCGTGGTTGACGAAATTCTTGTGGAACATGGATCTAATGTTGAATATAACCAACAAATTATAAAAGTGAAATAAGTTTTAAAAAAGGGGTGTTTGTATTGTATCGTTGTTTAATTGCAAACAGAGGTGAGATAGCAGTAAGAATTATTCGAGCATGTAGAGAACTTAATATTGAAACAGTTGCTATCTACGCTCTAGGTGACGAGAAAAGTTTGCATGTCAGTTTAGCGGATCAAGCAGTTTGCATTGGAGAAGCTAATCCATTAGAAAGTTATTTAAATCAAGATAGAATTATAAGCGCAGCTAAAATTACTGGCGCGAATGCGATTCATCCTGGTTATGGATTTTTATCAGAAAGTTCCTCTTTTGCACGAAAAGTGGAAGATAATGATATTTACTTTATAGGTCCTACGCAAAAAACAATGGAAATGATGGGGGACAAAATTACAGCGAGACAAACTGTCGATAACGCAGGGGTGCCTATTATTCCTGGGTCAACTAAAGCTGTAGAATCAATTGAAGAAGTGCAAAACATTGCACAAGAAATTGGCTATCCACTCGTATTGAAAGCTGCTAGTGGTGGTGGTGGTAAAGGAATTAGAATTGTTAAATCGGAAGATACGCTAACTAAATCTTTTAAAGAGGCAAGAAGTGAAGGAAAAAAATATTTCGATGATGATCGAATTTATGTAGAAGCCTTTATACCAGTTGCAAAACATGTTGAAGTTCAAGTGATAGGTGATGGAAACGAGAATTACATACATTTAGGGGAAAGAGATTGTTCAGTACAGAGGAAAAACCAAAAGTTAATTGAAGAATCACCGTGTGCAGCCATAACTGAGGAAATGAGAGAATCAATGTGTTCAGACGCAGTTAAGGTCGCAAAAGCTTCGAACTATAGAAGTGCTGGTACTATAGAATATTTAGTTACTAAAGATGCGTACTATTTCATTGAGATGAATGCACGAATTCAAGTAGAACATACTGTAACTGAAATGAGAGCAAATCGTGATTTATTACAAGCGCAACTTTATTTGATGCAACACGGGACATTACCATTTAATCAAGAAGATATTATTTTTGATGGTCATGTAATCGAAGCTAGAATTAATGCTGAAAACCCAGAAAAGCAATTTCAACCTTCGCCAGGTACTGTTCAAGCTTTACATTTACCCCAAGGATTTAATATTCGGGTAGATAGTTTGTTATATCATGGTTACACAGTTTCTCCTAATTATGATTCGTTAGTTGCTAAAGTAATTGTTAAATCATCGAACCGCCAATTAGCGATTAAAAAATTAAAAGTCGCGCTTGATGAAATGGTTATAGATGGGTTTACAACTACTGCTGATTTTCTATATGCTGTACTATCATATCCTTTATACGCAGAAGGGAATGCTGAAGAAGTAGATATCAAGTTTTTAGATAGGCATCAAATCATTAAGGAGGTAACATAATGAAAGTAGATTTAAATTGTGATTTAGGCGAAGCGTTTGGTAATTATTCTTTTGGTGGAGATAAAGATATTATACCGCTAATCACATCTGCAAATATTGCTTGTGGTTTTCATGCAGGTGATCAACATGTTATGAACCAAACGATAACACTCGCAAAAAAACATAACATTGGAATTGGTGCACACCCAGGTTTACCGGACTTGCAAGGATTTGGTCGTAGAAATATGGACATTACACCGAAAGAGATTTATGATATTGTAGTTTATCAACTAGGTTCGCTTTATGGATTTTGTAAAATACATGATGTTTCAATGAACCATGTAAAACCTCATGGTGCACTATATCAAATGGGGGCAAGAGATAAAGCTATTGCACAAGCTATTGCGCAAGCAGTTTATGACTTTGATAAATCACTGGTGTTTGTTGGACTTTCAAATACACTGCTTATATCTGAAGCTAAATCAGTAGGGCTAACAACTGCTTCAGAAGTTTTTGCTGACAGACGCTATGAAGATGATGGACAACTTGTAAGTAGAAAAGATGCTGATGCGCTTATTACAGATGCAAATGAAGCTATCGAACAGGTTATAAATATGGTAAAATCACAAAAAGTTATTACCAAAAATAACAATACAATAGATATAGAAGCTGATACTATTTGCGTACATGGGGACGGTGCGCATGCGCTTGAATTTGTATCGCAAATAAGAGAAAGATTGACGAAAGAAGGTATTTCTATTTCAAGGCTGGAGGGCTAAATTATGGGGGATAAATTAAAGTCAGATGAGCAAGAATTTAAGTTTACTAAGAATCATAAAAGACTACTATTAGGGTCAGTATTTTTAATGGCGACTTCCGCAATAGGGCCAGCATTTTTAACACAAACTGCTGTCTTTACTGCACAGTTTGCTTCAAGTTTTGCGTTTGCAATTTTGTTATCAATAATTATTGATATAGGTGCACAAATTAATATTTGGCGTGTGCTAGTTGTAACCGGAAAACGTGGACAAGAGATAGCTAATGAAATATTCAATGGACTAGGGACATTTATTTCAATTCTTATCGCAATAGGTGGCCTCGCATTTAATATTGGTAATATCGCTGGTGCTGGGCTGGGATTAAATGCCATATTTGGGTTAGATGTTAAAATTGGCGCAGCCATTACCGCCGTTTTGTCAATTGGCATTTTTATCAGTAAAGGCGGACAGAAAATTATGGATGTAGTTACAATGTTCTTAGGTGTATTAATGATTATTGTAGTAGCCTTTGTTATGTTTAAAGCTAATCCACCTTATGCTGAAGCGGCTAAGCATTTAGTAATGCCAGAACAACCGCTTGCACTAGTATTACCTATTATTACTTTAGTCGGCGGAACTGTTGGTGGTTACATCACTTTTGCAGGAGCACATAGAATATTAGACTCAGGTATTCAAGGTAAAGCATATTTACCATTTGTAAACAAAGCAGCCATCTCAGGTATTTTAACGACAGGTGTTTTAAGGACATTACTATTTTTAGCAGTGTTAGGTGTAGTAGTTACTGGCGTAACATTAAACTCAGAAAATCCACCAGCTTCTGTGTTTGAACATGTCTTAGGACCAATAGGACGTAATATCTTTGGTATTGTATTATTTGCTGCAGCTATGTCCTCAGTCATTGGTTCTGCGTATACGAGTGCTACGTTCTTAAAAACACTTCACAAATCAGTGTATAATAAAACAAATATTATAGTAATTATTTTTATTGTTATCTCAACTTTAGTTTTCTTATCACTTGGCAAGCCTGTAACATTATTAATTGTTGCAGGGGCGTTAAATGGTTTGATTTTGCCAATTACATTAGGTACAATATTGATTGCTAGTAAACGTAAATCTATTGTTGGAGATTATAAACACCCAACATGGATGCTGATTTTCGGTATTGTTGCAGTTGTTGTAACTATTGTCACTGGGGTGTTTTCACTACAAGGACTAACTGAATTATTTGGTAGTTAATAAATAATTTTATATACCCTGTAAGTAAAGTCGTTGACGGATACTTACAGGGTTTTAACTATTGAAAATATAATAATTAAATGTGATAGAAATAATTTAGATTAACAATCGAAATATATAATGAATTGAATATTTAAAGTTCAAATAAAAACATAGAACTAATATCGAGCTATTACGCTAAATGTGGTAGAATAACTAAGGCTAGGATTTTAAGACGAGGTGAATGAATGTGATTGGTATTATAGGTGCTATGGAAGAAGAAGTAGCAATCTTAAAAGATAAAATAGAAAAATTAGAAGAACTTAAAATTGCGCATGTAATTTTTTATAAAGGGAAATTACAAGGTAAAGACATAATTCTCACACAAAGTGGTATTGGTAAAGTGAATGTAGCGATTTCAACTACATTATTAATCAATCAATTTAAACCTGATCTAATCATTAATACAGGTTCTGCCGGTGCATTAGATAAAACATTAAATGTAGGAGACGTCGTCGTAAGTGATATGGTAGCCTATCATGATGCTGACGCACGAGCTTTTGGCTATCAACTAGGACAAATTCCACAAATGCCAGCACAATTTGTGGCAGATAAAGATTTAATACACAAAGCAACAGAAGCTATTGAGCAACAACAAATCAAAGCCCAAACAGGTTTGATTGTTAGTGGCGATAGTTTTATTGGGACAAGTGAACAACGAATGGTAATTAAAACAAACTTTCCACAAGCTATGGCAGCAGAAATGGAAGCTACTTCGATTGCACAAACTTGTTATCAATTTAACATGCCATTCATCATTACTCGAGCAATTTCGGATTTAGCAGATGGCGATGCTGGTATTACATTTGAAGCATTTTTAGAAAAAGCAGCAATATCTTCAAGTGAAATCGTGGAACGCTTAATTAAAACTATATAAAAAGGTGAAAATAAAATGGGTATGATAAAGCATTATTTTATGCCAAATGAATATGTTCAATCTATATTTCAAATAGATATTGAAAAACTTGCAGCATCTGGTGTTAAAGGTATAATTACAGATTTAGATAATACGCTCGTAGGTTGGGATGTAGCTGATCCTACAGAAGCTGTTAAACAGTGGTTTGAACAAGCGAAAGAAGCAGGCATCACAGTGACGATTGTTTCTAATAACAATAAACAACGTGTCGGAAGTTTTTCACAATCATTAAAAGTTGACTATATATTTAAAGCAAAAAAACCAAGAGGTAGAGCATTTAATCAAGCTTCAAAATTAATGAAATTGAAACCTTCTGAAATTGTAGTAATAGGGGATCAAATGCTAACAGATGTTTTTGGTGGTAATAGAAGAGGTCTATTTACAATTATGGTTGTCCCTGTTAAACAAACAGATGGTTTTATAACAAAGTTCAACCGGTTAATCGAGCGAAGATTGTTACAACATTTTAGAAAAAAAGGTTATATCACATGGGAGGAAAACTGATTGGCTGAAACTGAAATATTAAAATGTATTGGTTGTGGCGCTCCATTACAAGCTGAAGATCCAAATGCGCCGGGTTATGTACCAGAACATAATTTATACCGCGAGGATGTCATTTGTAAGAGATGCTTCAGATTGAAAAATTACAACGAAGTACAAGATGTAGGTCTAGAAAGTGAAGACTTCCTAAAATTACTTAATGGCTTAGCTAACAGAAGTGGAATTGTTGTCAATGTTGTTGATGTATTTGACTTTGAAGGTTCATTTATTAATGCAATTAAACGTATTGTAGGTAACAAAAAGATTATTTTAGTAGCCAATAAAATTGATTTATTGCCTAAACAAATTAATAAGCGTCGTGTGAAAGAATGGTTGAAAAAGACCGCAAGAAAATATGGCTTAGAAGCTGATGATGTGGTGCTTATTTCTGCTGAAAAAAATGATGGAATTGAAGAGTTGTTAAATTCAATCAATTTATTGAGAAATAATGAAGACGTATATATTGTAGGTACAACAAACGTCGGAAAATCAACACTTATTAACAAATTAATTGAACGCAGTGTTGGTGAAAAAGATGTAGTAACAACTTCAAGGTTTCCAGGTACGACATTAGATATGATTGATATTCCATTGGATGATACTTCTTTCATGTACGATACACCTGGGGTTATTCAAGAACATCAGATGACGCATTATGTCACTGAGAATGAACTTAAGACAATTATGCCGAAAAAGGAAGTTAAACAACGTATATATCAATTGAATGAAGGGCAAACTTTATTCTTTGGTGGTTTAGCACGAATTGATTATATAAGTGGTGGCAAACGCCCACTGGTTTGTTATTTTTCTAATGATTTAAATATTCATCGCACTAAAACTGAAAATGCAAACGAGTTATGGCGTAATCAGTTAGGTGATGTACTTGCACCACCAAATAACCCAGAACACTTTGACTTACAAAATGTTAAAGCGGTAAGGTTAGAAACTGGAAAAGAAAAACGCGACGTGATGATTTCTGGTTTAGGGTTTATTACAATTGATGAAGGTGCTAAAGTTATAATTCGCGTACCTAAAAATGTTGATGTAATATTAAGAAATTCAATAATGTAAGGGGGAATAAACATGAAATATGCGGTAATAGGTAATCCAATAGCACATTCATTATCCCCAATTATGCATAATGCAAATTTTGACGCGTTAAACATTCCATCATCTTATGAAGCAATTAACATACCGGAAGATCAATTTCATTTAATCAAAAAAATTATTGATGAAAAAGCACTTTCTGGATTTAATGTGACGATTCCTCATAAAGAAAATATTTTGCCATATTTAGATGAAATAGATGAGCAATCTAAAACAGTTGGTGCCGTGAATACGGTGAAAATCGTGAATGACAAGTGGATTGGTTACAACACAGATGGTATTGGGTATGTAACCGGGTTGAAACAAGTATATCCAGATTTGGAAAATGCCTATATATTAATTTTAGGTGCGGGCGGTGCAAGTAAAGGTATTGCAAATGAATTAGTTAAGCATGTACACTCTAAATTAACAATTGCCAATCGGACTTTGCAACGTTTTGAAAATTGGGATTTAGATGTGAACCAAATTACTTTAAAAGAAGCTGAAAAAGCACTAGATGAATTTGATATTGTGATCAATACAACACCTGCTGGTATGCATGAAAATAAGGAAGTAGTTATAAATTTAGATAATTTAGATTCGCGAACTTTAGTTAGTGATATTGTGTATGTACCTTTTAAAACGCCTATTTTAGAAATAGCAGAAGCGAAAGGAAATCCCATTCACAATGGTCTTGATATGTTTGTATATCAAGGCGCAGAAAGTTTTAAAATATGGACTAATGAACTACCTCAAATCCAAATTATGAAAGAGGCAGTTTTAAAGCATTTATAAAGGAGTTAATTATGTTAACAGGTAAGCAAAAAAGATTTTTACGTAGTAAAGCCCATAATGTCGACCCAACTTTTCAAATAGGTAAAGCCGGTATAAATGATAATATGGTAGATCAACTTCAAGATATTTTAGAAAATAGAGAATTAATTAAAATACATGTGTTACAAAATAATTTTGAAGATAAAAATGATTTAGCACAAACTTTAAGTGATGCAACACGTAGTGATATTGTGCAGGTAATCGGGTCTATGATTGTGTTGTATAAAGAATCTCAAGACAATAAGCAAATTCAATTACCATAATGTCAAAATCAATCGTAATATATGGTGGGCAGTTTAACCCGATTCACCTTGCCCACATGGTAGTGGCTAGTGAAGTTAATGATGTCATTAAACCGGATGTATTTTATTTTTTGCCAAGTTATATGTCACCTTTAAAGGTTCATGATGATTATTTAGCCGCAAATCATAGGGTAACAATGATTCATAATGTTATTAAAGAACTTGGATTCGGCGAAGTTTATCTAGACGAAATAGAGCGAAAGGGACAGAGCTATACATTTGATACTGTTCGTTCTATATTATCAGAAAACCCAAAGGCTGAAATATATTTGGTGATTGGCACAGACCAGTATAATCAACTAGATAAGTGGTATAAAATAGATGAATTGAAAACGCTTATCACTTTTGTAATTGTTAACAGAGAAAAGTCGCAACAAAGCGTTGATTCAGGGATGATATCAGTTACAATCCCACGTATTGATATTAGTTCAACATTAATTAGAGATAGAATAAAATCTAATAAGAACATTCAAGTTTTAGTTCCTCCAAGTGTTGAGCAATATATCCGAGAGGAAGGATTATATGAAAATTGACCAAGCAGTTGAAATCGTTAAAGGAAAATTGCCTGAAAAAAGGTTTAATCATTCATTAAGAGTAGCAGAAACAGCTGTGAAATTAGCAGATATTTATGATGGTGACAAAGATAAAGCAGAACTTGCAGGTATTTTACATGATTATTGTAAGTACGATGATTTAGGTTCAATGTATCAAATTGTTACTCAACATAATTTAGATCGTAATTTATTAAGTTACGGTTCTGAAATACTACATGGTCCAGTTTGCGCAATAATTATGAAAGAACACTACGACGTTGAGGATGAAGAGGTATTACTTGCCATTAAAAACCATACGACTGGCCGTGCTCAAATGACGAAAACCGAAAAACTTGTATTTATTGCTGATTATATAGAACCAGGCCGTCAGACCCCAGGCGTTGAAGAAATTAGAGATTTAGCATACAATCAAGGTAGCTTAGATAAAACAATATATGAAATATCTAAGCGAACAGTGTTGTATTTAATTAATAAAGATATTAATGTATATGACGCTACGATTGCATGTTTAAATTATTATAATTACAGTGACGAAAGAGTAAAGGATGATTAGATGAAATCAGATCAGTTATTAAAGCTAGCTGTCGAAGCAACAGAGAATAAAAAAGCAGAAGATATTATTTCATTAAAAATGAAAGGTATCAGCGATATGACAGATTATTTCGTAGTTTGTCACGGAAATAATGAAAAACAAGTTCAATCAATTGCACGCGCAGTTAAAGACGCAGCTAACGAAGCAGAAATTGAAGTTAAGCGTATGGAAGGCTTTAATGAAGCGAGATGGATTCTTATTGATTTGGCAAATGTAGTCGTACACATTTTTCACAAGGACGAAAGAGATTATTATAACATTGAAAAATTATATAGAGACGCGCCATTAGAATCACATAGACAGGTAGCGTATTAGTCATGTCTCAATACGAAGAAATGAGCTTGTTTTATGATCAGTTAACGCTTGATCAACCCTATGAATCTTGGTTAGAAATTGTAAATTATTTTGCAGAAAATAAAGGTTCTATCTTAGATATAGGATGTGGAACAGGCAATTTAACATCTTTGTTCAATGAATTTAAACAAGTGACTGGTATGGATCTTAGTATTGATATGCTTGCAATAGCAGCACAAAAATCAAATCATGTTAATTGGTTAGAAGGCGATATGACTGATTTTCAACTCAACAAATCATTTGATGTTATCACTATTTTTTGTGATTCATTAAATTATCTGCCAACGACAGAGGATGTTGTTGCTACTTTCAAACGTGTTTTCGAACATTTAGATGATAATGGTGTATTTATGTTTGATGTACACACAAGTTTTAAAATGGATACTTTATTTAACAATCAAAGCTATGTTGATGAATCGGAAGATATCTTTCTTGGATGGGAAGCTATTAAAGGCGAGGAACCATTAAGCGTATGGCATGATATGTCATTTTTCATTAAACAATCTGATAATCAATATAGTCGATTTGATGAATCACATTATCAGCGTACTTATTTAGAAACAGAGTACAATGACATGCTAACACAAGTAGGTTTTAAGCATATTCAGACATTTGTAGATTTTGAAATTGATAATCATGATGCTGAGGGACATCGCTTGTTCTTCATTGTAAAAAAATAAAAGTAAAATCACTCCTTTGTACGTGTATTGTATAAAGGAGTGATTTTTATGTTTTCACAATGGGAAAGATGGAAAGGAATTATTAGCAAAAATAAAATTTTATTTAGCGTTATTTCGATTGCTTCATTATTGGTAATCATTTATTTATGCAATATGTTCATTCATATGGATAATAATGAGTTAAATGAAGTTTCATCAATACCTATTAACAAGATAAATAAAGATGGTAATGAACTACAATCTGAAAAAGCTGAAGTTAATATGAACCGCAAAGAAAAACTACAGAAATCCGAAAATGAAGTTATTATTGTAGATATAAAAGGTGCGGTTAAACACCCTAATATTTATAAGATGAAACGTACAGATAGAGTTAAACAGCTGTTAGATAAAGCACAAGTTTTGGATAATGCAGATCTATCAACAATTAATCTTGCAGAAAAATTGTTAGATCAAAAAGTTATATATATTCCAAAAAAAGGAGAAATTGTAGCGGCAAATACCAACAGTTTACGTAATTCTAATGACCTTCGCCAAGGCCAAACGCTAGCTTTGAAAACTGAATTGAACGATAGCCAACAAGAGAAAATAAACTTAAATAGTGCTAGCGAAACTCAATTGCAAAGTGTTGATGGTATTGGCCCAACCAAGGCTAAAGCTATTATTGAATATAGAGAACAGCATGGAAACTTTGCATCAGTAGAGCAATTAAAAGAAGTTAAAGGCATAGGTACAAAGACGCTAGAAAGAATAAGTGATTTTTTTGTGGTTTAAGTTTTTGTTGCATTTTTAAATGATACAAATTAACCTATAATTAAATCGAAATTATATTTTAATCATAATACGGGGGGCTATCATCATGGATCGCATTAAATGGGAAGAATATTTTATGGCACAAAGTCATTTGTTGGCATTACGTTCTACATGTCAACGCTTGTCAGTAGGTGCTACTGTTGTAAAGGATAATAGAATTATAGCTGGAGGATATAATGGGTCTGTATCGGGTGAAGTTCATTGTATTGATGAAGGTTGTTTACTAGAAGATGGCCACTGTATACGTACGATACATGCTGAAATGAATGCATTATTGCAATGTGCCAAACAAGGAGTGTCAACTGACGGCGCAACAATTTATGTCACGCATTTTCCATGTTTAAATTGTACGAAATCAATTATACAAGCAGGGATTAAAACAATTTATTACGCTGAAGATTATCATAATCATGATTATGCGTTGAAACTATTAGATCAATCAGGTATCGAACATACGAAAATTCCTTTCAACCAAGAACATGTAGCACAATACTTAATGAATCAATAACTTTTTGATTTTTTATGCAATAGCATATTTAGTTGGTATTTTATGGCTACATGTCAAATTACTGTCGACGTTGATCTTTATAATCATAATATTAATCGCTGTAAGAAAACGGTTAAAATGGTTTCAAATACTATTTATTCTATTAATACCAGTATTGTCAACTTCTTATTTTCAGCACCATTTAAAAGTTACGATTGAACAACGAACTTTTTTAACGAAGCAAACCATACATACACAAGCTTATTTTACAAATAAGCCAGTTTTGAACAATCAAAAGTTAATAGGAAAAGTTAAAATAGGAAAACGTACATTTAAATATTATTATCGAATAAAAAGTAAAAACGTTGGTAAAATTCAAGCAAAAATTGTTCGACAAAAATGCTATATCGATACTACAATTCAGTCGTTGAACAATCACCCTTACAGCCAACTTTCACTTTTTATAAATAATATAGATTTAGATAGTTGTAGTAATTCCAAAATTACTTATTCAAATATATTAGCTTACCATAAGCAGTATGTATTAGATCGACTTAAACATTTTCAAATTAAATATCCGGGCAAAATTATAGCACTTATAAGTGGAGATACAACAGCAATTAGTGATGACGATATTGAGAAATATAAAGAAATTGGTATATACCATTTATTAGCCATTAGCGGAACGCATATAGGGGCGTTAGTAAGTATAATTTATTTTTTGTTGAAACCTATAAAATGTCCAATAGTTATCGTAAAATCAATAATTTGTGTTGTTTTACCATTGTATGTGTTTTATACAGATTTAGCGCCGAGTGCAATAAGAGCGGCCATGACTTGTCTCTTATTAATATTATTATCTAAATCACTTGCAAGAAATGCGCTTAATTTATTATCTGTAGCGTTCGTTTTGATGACTTCGTTTTATCCTCCTTTTGTTTATCATATAGGCTTTCAATTCTCTTTTCTCATTACATTTTTTATTTTGTTTGCTCTTCCAATATTAGAAAATGCTCATTGGGTTAAAAAAACCATATATATATCTTTAATTGCACAACTCGGCTCCTTTATAATAAGTGCGATTTATTTTAATCATATTCAATGGATTGGTATAATTAGTAATCTGTTTTTTGTACCTTTTTATACGTTTATTTTGTTTCCGTATGTTATTTTTATATTCCTCCTCATACATTTACCATTTGAACTAAGCTTCTTTATTAAGCTCCTAAATTTTTTGATGTCGATTCATGATCTAGTCATGGGTCTTTTTATACATGTGAATATTTATAAATGGTATATTCCTGAACTTAATGAACTATATACTACTTTAACTTTTATAACTGTTTTTATAGCACTAGTTTTGTTAGTTCACAAATATTATACCTGTTTCATCATAACCGTGAGTATTTTATATATCATTTCTACAATAATACCTCACGACAATTCTTATAAATTAACAATGTTAAATGTGAAGCAAGGTGATGCATTTCTATTCGAGACAAATAAACGCGAAAGCATACTTATTGATACTGGTGGAAAATTGATGCAGTCAGGCATAAAAGAAAATCACAATATTGCTAAATATCATATTATCCCTACATTAAAAAAGCACCGACTTAAAACTATAAATTATATTATTATTACACACCCTCATATTGATCATATGGGAGAATTAAGTTATTTAATAACTAAGTATAAGATAAATAATATAATCATAAATACAAGAAGTTTTGAGAAAAATAAACTAAAACTTTTAATCAAACAATGTGAAAGAAATCATGTAAAACTTATCGATTTTAAAAATATACAACGATTTAAACTAGGTAAGGCAAATATTTCTTTACTTGATTCAACTATTAATCATTCAGAGGATTTAAATGAGCAGTCTATTATTACCTATATTGAATATAATAAAATAAAAATGTTATTTATGGGAGATGCTACCATTAATAATGAACAATTGCTTTTACGCAAATATAAATTACCAAAGATAAATATATTAAAAGTAGGCCATCATGGCAGTAAAACAAGCACTAGTGATGAATTGTTACAAAAAATAAGACCAACTATTTGTCTAGTATCTGTAGGGAAGAAAAATCATTATCATCTGCCTAATCAAGAAATTATAGCCAAGTTAAAAAGATTGGGAGCACAAGTTTTTCAATCAAGTGAATATGGAGAGGTAACTATAAAATTGAAGTCAAAACTAACTATAAATACTGAGATAAATCAATGATTTTAAGTAGAGAGATCAATTGTACCATGCTATAATGATTAAATGTGTAATAGTGAAGAAAGGGTGCTAAAAATGAGCGATAAGATTATTACAATTTACGGTGAAGTACCTGAACTTATTGAAAAGAAGTCAGCTGATATCATTGCCCGTTACTTAAATGCCCCTAAAGATGATTTTAATTTTGTTAAATATAATTTATATGAAAGTGATTTATCTCCTATAATTGAAGAAACATTAACCTTACCATTTTTTTCTGACAAAAAAGCAGTATTAGTTCAAAATGCATATGTGTTTACAGGCGAAAAAGCGCCAAAAGACTTAAATCATAATACTGATCAACTTATTGAATTTATTGAAAAATATGATGGTGAAACATTAATAATATTTGAAGTCTATCAATCAAAGTTAGATGAAAGAAAAAAGTTAGTTAAAACTTTGAAGAAACATGCCAATTTAATCAAGATTGAACAAATGACTGAAGATGAAATTAAAAAGTGGATAAAAAATGAACTTCACGAAAATTACAAAGATATAAAACAAGATGCGTTAGACTTATTTTTAGAACTTACGGGTATTAATTTTAATATTGTAAAACAAGAGCTTGAAAAAGTAATACTATTTTTAGGCGATAGGGCTACGATAAATAAGCAAGATGTTCATCAAATTGTTAATAGAAGTTTAGAACAAAATGTCTTTTTATTAACTGATTATATTCAGAAAAATAAAAAATCTCAAGCTATACAATTGGTGAAAGACTTGATAGCAATGAAGGAAGAACCCATTAAATTATTAGCATTAATTACAAGTAATTATCGCTTGTTTTATCAATGTAAAATTTTAGGGCAAAAAGGCTACAGCGGCCAACAAATAGCTAAAACAATCAATGTACATCCATACCGAGTTAAACTAGCTTTGAACCAAGCAAGAAATTATCAATTAGAGAAGTTATTAAACATTATTGATACATGTGCAGAAACGGATTATAAATTGAAGTCCTCATATCTGGATAAACAATTAATTTTAGAACTTTTTATTTTGTCACTCTGATCATATAGGATTAATTATGCTTATTTTTAATTAATTGAAGACTGTTGTTCATATTGTTGTAAATGGTAGCAGCGAATTGTTTTAAATTTAGCTTTAGTTAAAGATTAAGAGTATATATAGGATTTGACTGCTGATGATATCTTTTGTTTTGTCAGTAGTTTTTTGCTTATTACTTTGGCAAGTTAAAAATAGGAAGTAATATTCTCAATATGGGAGAGATAAGTTTGAAGTGTTATTTAGAAGAATAACTCTAAAAATCAGCTCACAATAAATTTTAAAAACAACAAAAAACAAACCAAATGCTAAAAGCATTTGGTTTGTTTGATTAGTAGATTCGAGCAGTTGCTTGAATCTGTTTATTATTTAGCAGCTGTCATCAATGAAGACTTGATACGAGCAGCTTTGTTAGTGTGGATTAAGTTGCGTTGAGCAGCTTTATCTACTTTTTTCAAAGCAAAACTCACTAAGTCAGCTTTGTTATCAGCACCAGCTTCTATAGCTGAATGAGCTCTTTTAACTGCTGTACGCATTTCATTTTTTTGAGAAATATTACGAGCTTCAGCAGTGTGTGTTGTGTTAACACGTTTAATTGCAGATTTAATGTTTGGCATGTGTGTCACCTCCTAAAAGTGATCTTCGCTATCAAAGTTAATTTGATTACAACAAGAAATATTTTATCAAAACAAGCAACTTTCTGCAATCATTTATTTATCTAAGGCGCGTAAAATAGATATAAATGATACAATATACTATAGAAAGATAAGAAAGCAACACAAAAATTCAATTTAATTTCGCTTAAGAATGTTATGAATAAATAAGTATTACTGTTAAAATGCTTTGCAAGTTTGCAATTAACTATTAAAAACGTTATTATATCAAAGAATGTCATACATATTACGGGCTAGAATTATGAAAGTGAGAAGGATAATACATGGATAAACAAGAACGCTATAATCGACGTAAAAATATTAGAAACTTTTCTATTATTGCACATATAGACCATGGTAAATCTACGTTAGCTGATAGGATTTTAGAAAATACAAAATCAGTTGAAACTAGAGAGATGCAATCTCAATTATTGGATTCTATGGATTTAGAAAGAGAACGCGGTATAACTATTAAATTAAATGCAGTACGCTTGAAATATGATGCTAAAGACGGTGAAACATATACGTTTCACTTAATCGACACACCAGGACATGTCGATTTTACTTATGAAGTGTCTAGATCACTTGCAGCATGTGAAGGTGCGATATTAGTTGTGGATGCAGCACAAGGCATAGAGGCACAAACTTTAGCGAATGTGTACTTGGCACTTGATAATGATTTAGAATTATTACCAGTTGTCAATAAAATAGATTTACCAGCAGCAGAACCTGAACGAGTAAAACAAGAATTAGAAGATGTTATCGGTATCGATAAAGATGATGTCGTACTAGCAAGTGCAAAATCAAATATTGGTATTGAAGACATTTTGGAAAAAATCGTTGAAGTTGTGCCACCTCCAGAAGGAGATCCAGAAGAACCTTTAAAAGCACTTATATTCGATTCAGAATATGACCCATATAGAGGAGTTATATCTTCTATTAGGGTGGTGGAAGGTATTGTAAAAGCAGGAGACCGTATTAAGATGATGGCTACTGGTAAAGAATTCGAAGTTACTGAAGTGGGTATCAATACACCGAAACAATTGCAAGTTGACGAATTGACTGTCGGTGATGTAGGTTATATTATCGCCAGCATTAAGAATGTAGATGATTCACGTGTAGGGGATACCATCACTCACGCAAATAGACCTGCAGCTCAACCTTTACAAGGTTACAAAAAAATGAACCCAATGGTCTTCTGTGGCCTGTTCCCAATAGATAACAAAGATTATAATGATTTAAGAGAAGCATTAGAAAAATTACAGTTAAATGATGCCTCATTAGAATTTGAACCAGAATCATCACAAGCTTTAGGATTTGGTTATCGTACAGGTTTTTTAGGTATGCTACATATGGAGATTATCCAAGAGCGTATTGAACGTGAATTTGGAATAGAACTTATTGCTACAGCACCTTCAGTAATATATGAATGTATCTTAAAGACGGGTGATGAAGTAACGGTAGATAATCCTGCAAACATGCCTGATAGAGATAAGATAGAAACAATATATGAGCCATTTGTGCGCGCGACTATGATGGTGCCAAATGACTACGTAGGTGCAGTCATGGAACTATGCCAACGTAAACGTGGTCAGTTTATAAATATGGAATATATGGATGATATCCGTGTGAATATCATTTATGAAATTCCATTATCAGAGGTAGTGTTTGACTTCTTTGATCAGCTAAAATCTAATACTAAAGGCTACGCTTCATTCGATTATGAATTTATCGATAATAAAGAAAGTGATCTAGTGAAGATGGATATCTTGTTAAATGGCGAGAAAGTTGATGCTCTAAGCTTTATCGTGCATAAAGAATTTGCATACGATCGTGGGAAAGCCTTAGTTGAGAAACTTAAAACGCTGATACCTAGACAACAGTTCGAAGTTCCTGTACAAGCAGCCGTAGGACAAAAAATCGTAGCAAGAACGAATATTAAATCAATGGGTAAAAATGTTTTGTCAAAATGTTATGGTGGCGACATTACTCGTAAGAGAAAACTTTTAGAGAAACAAAAAGCTGGTAAAGCTAAAATGAAAGCAGTAGGTAATGTAGAAATCCCTCAAGATGCTTTCTTAGCTGTACTTAAGATGGACGAAGATTAATATAAATTAAAAATTGGGGCCTTAAATCCAAAAGATTTATGGCCCAGTTTTTTGTGATTATTTTAAGTCTTCAATAAACGAAAGAAGGTGCACGCAATATGGAAGTGAAAAGTGCATATATCCATATTCCATTTTGTGTAAGAATATGTACATATTGCGATTTCAATAAATATTTTATACACAATCAACCGGTGGATGAATATTTAGATTGCTTAATTAAAGAGATGTGCGATAGCGAGGTTAGAGTTTTAGAAACTGTATTTGTAGGTGGTGGAACACCGACAGCCTTAAGTTATAAGCAACTCAAGCGGTTACTAATTGCAATTACTGATATATTCGAAATTAAAGGCGAATTTAGTTTTGAAGCTAATCCAGATGAATTAACACTTGAAAAAGTTCAATTATTAAAAGATTTTGGTGTTAACAGACTATCTATGGGTGTCCAAACATTTAAACCTGAACTATTAGAAATATTAGGTAGAACGCATCATACTACTGATATATATCAAGCTGTTACTAATGCGCGTGCGGTAGGCATTCCCTCTATAAGTTTAGATTTGATGTACCATTTACCACAACAAACGTTAGAGGATTTTAAGGATAGTTTAGAAAAGGCATTGGCCATGGATATTGATCACATTTCAAGTTATGGGCTTATATTGGAACCTAAAACACAATTTTATAATATGTATAAAAAAGGTAAGTTGAAAATTCCTAATGAAGATATTGGTGAAGAAATGTATGAATATCTAATTGAGAGAATGAACAAGTCTGATTTACATCAATATGAAATTTCAAATTTTGGGAAAATAGGCCATGAATCAGAACATAATAAAGTTTATTGGAAAAATGAAGGGTATTATGGTTTTGGTGCAGGTGCAAGTGGCTATGTGAATGGTGAACGTTACAGTAATGTTAATCCTGTAAATCACTATATAAAAAAAATAAAGAACAATGAAAGACCTATATTACAATCAACTTCCCCAACAAAAACAGAACAAATGGAAGAAGAAATGTTCTTAGGTTTGAGAATGAATAAAGGTGTAAGTAAAAGTAGGTTTTTTGAAAAATTTGATCAAACAGTTGAGCAAGTTTATGAGCAAGCGCTTAAAGATTTAATTCAAAAAGAGCTTATCGTTGAACAAGATGACTATATTTCTATGACTGATCGTGGAAAAGTTGTTGGAAACTTAGTATTTGAAGCGTTTTTACTTAATGTATAAAAATTTATAAAAATCCAGTGCTTTAACATTGACTTACTTTGACCAATTTGATAAATTATAATTAGCACTTGAAACAAAAGAGTGCTAATGAGGTGAAAACATGATTAGTGATAGACAATTAAGCATACTAAATGCAATTGTTGAAGATTATGTTGATTTAGGTCAGCCAATTGGTTCAAAAACACTGATTGAACGGCATAAATTGAATGTTAGTCCTGCTACTATTAGGAATGAGATGAAGCAATTAGAGCTTCTCGAACTAATAGAGAAGACGCATACGTCGTCAGGGCGATATCCTTCAGAATCAGGTATCAGATATTATGTGAATCAATTATTACAGGAAACATCTCATCAACAACAAACAAAAATTCAACGTTTAAGAGATTTATTAGTTGAAAATCATTATGATATTGCGACTTCACTCAGTGATTTTGCAAATGAACTTTCAAATCAATCTCAATATACAACGTTGGTAATGCGTCCAAATCATAAAAAAGATATTATTAACAACATTCATTTGTTTAGAGCAAATGCTTATTTGGTTATAATGGTCGTTGTATTCTCATCAGGTCATGTTGAAAACTTACATTTAGCATCTCAAGTTCCATTATCAAATAATGAACTTACAAACATTTCTAATTTTGTTACAGCTAAATATAATGAGTGGAATAATCACCATTTCGAAAATGATTTAAATGCTTTTGTGAAATCAGATATTGAGAAGGATTTTATAAAAGACATGCTGAATACAATAGATATTCATTTTGATAATCAAAGTAATGGCATTTTTATGGGCGGAAAGGTTAAACTCATAGATGCGTTGAATGAAACGAACGTATCATCAATTCAACCGATTCTACAATATATAGAATCAAATAAAATCACTCAATTACTTGATGAAATGTCTAATTCAGCTATTAATGTCAAAATTGGTCATGAAATCGAATCAAGTTTAAGTGATATTTCAATCGTAACAAGTGAATATCACATTGATGATAGACTTAAAGGTCAAATTGCGGTTATCGGACCAACGGCAATGAATTATCAGAACGTAATCAGATTACTAAATACGATTTGGTAATTAACAATTGTATTGGAGGGCAGACAATGACAGAAAAAAATGAATCAGTTTTCGACCAAAATGAAGATGTAAATGAACAAACATCAGAAGAAAACACGGTTGAAAGTACTGATGAAACTACAGAAACATCAAAAGATAATCTGCAGGAGGACGATTCACAAAATATCTCAGAAGACGTAGATCCTAAAGATGAAGAAATTCAACAATTGAAAAAAGATGTTCAAGAAAATGAAGAAAAATATTTGAGATTATACGCTGAATTTGAAAACTATAAGCGTAGAATTCAAAAAGAAAACCAAACAATGAAAGAGTATAAAGCGCAAGACGTTTTAAATGATATCTTACCAACAATAGATAACATTGAACGTGCTTTACAAATTGATGGCGAAGATGAACAGTTTAAATCACTTAAAAAAGGTGTAGAAATGGTTCATGAAAGCTTATTAAATGCATTGAAAAATAATGGTTTAGAAAGAATTGAAACTGAAGGCCAACAATTTGACCCTAACTTTCACCAAGCAGTAGTTCAAGATGATAACCCTGATTTTGAATCAGGACAAATTACTCAAGAGCTACAAACTGGATATAAGTTGAAAGAAAGAATTTTAAGACCTTCAATGGTTAAAGTAAATCAATAAATTATTTTATTGTTGAAAACACCAAATTTTCAAACATAACAGGAGGAATTTATTTATGAGTAAAGTAATAGGTATTGACTTAGGTACAACAAATTCATGTATTGCAGTATTAGAAGGCGATGAGCCAAAAGTAATTCAAAATCCTGAAGGTGCTAGAACAACACCATCTGTAGTTGCATTTAAAAATGATGAAACTCAAGTAGGTGAAGTTGCTAAGCGTCAAGCAATCACTAACCCTAATACGATTCAATCTATCAAACGTCATATGGGTACAGATTACAAAGTAGACGTTGAAGGTAAATCATATACACCACAAGAAATTTCAGCAATGGTATTACAAAACCTTAAAAGTACAGCAGAAGATTATTTAGGCGAAAGCGTAGATAAAGCGGTTATCACAGTTCCTGCATATTTCAATGACAGTGAACGTCAAGCTACTAAAGACGCTGGTAAAATTGCTGGTCTAGAAGTTGAACGTATTATTAACGAACCAACTGCAGCTGCATTAGCTTACGGTTTAGATAAAACAGAACAAGACCAAAAAGTACTTGTATTTGACCTAGGTGGCGGTACTTTTGACGTTTCAATCCTTGAATTAGGTGACGGCGTATTTGAAGTACTTTCAACAGCAGGTGACAATAAACTTGGTGGGGATGACTTCGACCAAGTAATTATCGATCACTTAGTTGCAGAGTTTAAAAAAGAAAATGGCGTTGACTTATCAAAAGATAAAATGGCTTTACAACGTCTTAAAGACGCTGCTGAAAAAGCTAAAAAAGACTTATCTGGTGTTTCTCAAACACAAATTTCATTACCATTTATTTCTGCTGGGGAAAACGGCCCATTACACTTAGAACTTACTTTAACTCGTTCTAAATTTGAAGAATTAGCAGATTCATTAATCAGAAGAACTATGGAACCAACTCGTCAAGCAATGAAAGACGCTGGTTTATCTAGCTCTGATATCGACGAAGTTATCTTAGTTGGTGGTTCTACAAGAATACCGGCAGTACAAGACGCAGTGAAAAAAGAAGTAGGTAAAGACCCTCATAAAGGTGTTAACCCTGATGAAGTAGTAGCAATGGGTGCTGCAATTCAAGGTGGCGTAATCACAGGTGATGTTAAAGATGTAGTATTATTAGACGTTACTCCATTATCTTTAGGTATCGAGATTATGGGTGGACGTATGAACACATTAATCGAAAGAAATACTACAATTCCAACATCAAAATCACAAGTATACTCTACAGCTGCAGATAATCAACCAGCAGTTGATATCCATGTATTACAAGGTGAACGTCCAATGGCAGCGGATAATAAAACACTTGGTAGATTCCAATTAACAGATATCCCAGCAGCACCTCGTGGCGTACCACAAATCGAAGTTACATTTGATATCGATAAAAATGGTATTGTAAATGTTACTGCAAAAGACTTAGGCACTAACAAAGAACAAAATATTACAATTCAATCAAGCTCAGCACTTTCAGATGATGAAATCGATCGCATGGTTAAAGATGCAGAAGAAAATGCTGAAGCAGATAAAAAACGTCGTGAAGAGAGTGACTTAAGAAACGAAGCAGATAGCTTAGTATTCCAAGTTGAAAAAACAATCACTGATTTAGGTGAAAACATCAGCGAAGAAGATAAGACAAATGCTGAAGATAAAAAAGAAGCATTAAAATCTGCGCTTGAAGGCGAAGATACAGAAGATATCAAAGCTAAAAAAGAAGAATTAGAACAAGTTGTTCAAGACTTATCAACTAAAGTTTACGAACAAGCTGCACAAGCTCAACAACAAGCTCAAGGTGAAGATGCTAATGCTTCTCAAGACAGCAATGTTGAAGATGCAGATTTTACAGAAGTTAAAGATGACGACAACGAAGATAAGCAAAAATAAGTGTAGTCATGGACTAAATAATTGTTATTGATAGAAATATATGACACAATTGCTTAGCCAAATTAAGTCAAAGTCAATTGAACATTGGCTTTGACTTTTTCCTTTTTTATAAAAGATTTAATAAAACCGTAAAAGGAGAGATAGCAATGGCCAAAAGAGATTATTATGAAGTCTTAGGCGTGAGTAAAAGCGCTTCTAAAGATGAAATTAAAAAGGCTTATCGTAAATTATCGAAAAAATACCATCCAGACATAAATAAAGAAGAAGGTGCTGATGAGAAATTTAAAGAAATCTCAGAAGCATACGAAGTTTTAAGTGATGACAATAAACGTGCCAACTACGACCAATTTGGTCATGACGGACCACAAGGTGGTTTTGGTGGACAAGGATTTGGCGGTCAGGACTTTAGCGGATTTGGAGGCGGCGGTTTCGAAGATATTTTCAGTTCGTTCTTCGGAGGCGGCAGACAACAACGTGATCCAAATGCACCAAGAAAAGGTGATGATTTACAATACACAATGACCGTTACTTTCGATGAAGCAGTTTTTGGTAGCGAAAAAGAGATTTCAATACGTAAAGATGTTGCTTGTCATACATGTGATGGTGAAGGAGCTAAACCAGGTACTAAGAAAAAAACATGCCATTATTGTAGTGGTGCAGGCCATGTTTCTGTTGAACAAAATACGATACTTGGCAGAGTTAGAACTGAAAAAGTTTGTCCAGTATGTAGTGGTTCAGGTCAAGAATTTGAAGAACCATGTCCAACTTGTCACGGAAAAGGTACTGAAAACAAAAATGTTAAAATCAGCGTAACAATACCTGAAGGTGTTGATAACGAACAACAAATTAGATTAGCTGGGGAAGGTGCACCAGGTGAAAATGGCGGACCGCAAGGCGACTTATATATCGTCTTTAGAGTTAAACCTTCAGAAAAATTTGAAAGAGATGGCGACGATATTTATTATTCTCTAGACGTTAGTATTGCTCAAGCAACGTTAGGTGATGAAGTTAAAGTTCCAACGCTAAACGGTAGCGTAATGTTAACTATTCCTGCAGGTACTCAAACAGATAAGCAATTCCGTCTTAAAGAAAAAGGTATTAAAAATGTACATGGTTATGGTTATGGCGACTTATTTATAAATATTAAAGTAGTTACGCCAACTAAAGTGAGTGAACGTCAAAAAGAATTACTTAGAGAATTTGCAGAAATTGATGGTGAAGAAATTTCAGAGCAGCCATCAAATTTTAGAGATAAAGCTAAAAGATTCTTTAAAGGAGAATAATATATGAACTGGACTGAAGTATCAATTATCATTAATCACGAGGCATCATCAATAATCTCTGATATATTAGAAGATTTTGGTTCAAATGGCGTAGTTATAGAAGACTCTAAAGATTTGGAACATGCTTTTGAAGATAAATTCGGTGAAATTTATGCATTAAATGCCAATGATTATCCTCAAAAAGGAGTAAGAATAAAAGCATATTTCAATGAAATTAAATATACAAAAACGTTAAAAACAGAACTTATTAATGCGATTGAGCAAGTTGCCTCTCTGGATTATTCGTTCTTTGAATACACAGAACAAACGTTGCGTGAGCAAGATTGGGAAAATGAATGGAAAAATTATTTCCACCCATTTAGAGCTTCTGAACAATTCACGATAGTTCCTAGTTGGGAAACATATCAAAAAGAAGACCAGAGTGAATTGTGCATTGAGCTAGACCCTGGTATGGCGTTTGGCACAGGCGACCATCCTACCACTAGCATGTGTTTAAAAGCTATAGAAACATATGTGAAGCCAAGTGATTCTGTTATTGATGTCGGCACTGGTTCAGGTATATTAAGTATTGCTGCTCATTTATTAGGTGTTAAACGGATTAAAGCATTAGATGTAGATGAAATGGCAGTGAGAGTTGCTAAAGAAAACTTTGAGAAAAATAATTGTGAACATGCAATTGAAGCTACAACTGGAAATTTGTTACAAGAAGAAACTGAAAAATTTGATGTTGTAATTGCTAATATACTAGCTCATATTATTGAAGAAATGATAGATGATGCTTATAATACTTTAAATAAAGATGGGTATTTTATAACGTCTGGTATTATAGAAGAAAAACATGAAGCGATTGTAGAACAGATGGAAAACGCTGGTTTTAAAGTGATATCTATTAATCATGAAAATAGCTGGGTCTGTATCGTAGGACAGAAAGTGAGCGATTAACATGCAAAGATATTTTATTAATCAAAACGCTGATTCCCTTCAGCGTTTTTCCATTATCGATAAAGGTGACATCCATCATATTACGAATGTAATGAGGCATCAAATTGATGATGAAATTATTATTACCTTTTTGGATCAATTTGTTTATAAATGTAAAATTATAAATATAGCTACTGATGAAATTGATATTGAGCTAGTTGAACGAATTGATATAGATTCAGAATTACCTCAAAATATTACCGTATGTAGTGGTCTGATCAAAGCGGATAAATATGAATGGTTGTTACAAAAGGCAACTGAACTTGGTGCTAGTGAATTTTTAGCAGTAGGAATGAAACGTTCCGTGGTAAAATTAAATGAAAGTAAGGTAACTAAGAAATTAGAGCGTTGGCAGAAAATTATTAAAGAAGCTGCTGAACAAAGTTATAGATTAGTAATACCTTCTATCGATTATAAAGCATCACTAAAAGAAGTTTTTCAACAAATTGATGTTTATGATTATATTTTAATAGCATACGAAGATGCTGCCAAGCAAGGTGAAAGTAGTAACTTAAAAAAAGTGGTAAAACAATTTCAGCCTAATGATCGTGTTTTAGTGGTTTTTGGACCTGAAGGCGGATTAGCCGAAGAAGAGTTGACACTATTTAATGATAGTGCATATCAAGTAGGGCTTGGTCCTAGAATATTAAGAGCTGAAACAGCCCCGTTATATGTATTGAGTGTAGTCAGTTATGAAGTTGAACTGTTTGATTAATTTTATATAAAAGTTTTCGGACTTAATTAACATATTAAACCTAACGACAGTTTTATTGATATTAATAATTTTTACAAAGAAATTTAAAATACTGCTAAAAAGAAGTGTTAGAATAACGTTAAATTAAAAAAATGTAAATTTTACTAATTGACCACATTAATCAGATATATTATACTAAGTTATACATGGTTAGTACCATGTCATGATAATAAAGTTTCGTTGATATTTGGAGGGAGGGAAATACACATGTCTAAAACAGTAGTCAAAAAGAACGAATCACTTGAAGATGCGTTACGTCGTTTCAAACGTACAGTTTCTAAAAGCGGTACAATTCAAGAAGTACGTAAACGTGAGTTTTACGAAAAACCTAGCGTTAAACGTAAAAAGAAATCAGAAGCTGCACGTAAACGTAAATTCAAATAATTAATTGTTTCGTTGACTCCCTCAACACCAACATTAATTATAAACCAAATTAGCCTTTAGTTGATGACCAACTAAAGGCTATTATTTTTATCTAAGCTCCTAATATAACGATAGTTATTTACAGTCATTACCACTACAAATTATTAGCATTTCTTAGTATATTCTAACAATCAAGGAACACATGAAATTTAATTTGTCGATTATGAAATTTTATGGTGTAAACGCTATAATCACGTATTAATTTCATGTATAATTAAATTGAGAGCGAGGTGATAGAGTGATTCTTTCAAGTAGTTTACATACAATATTTTCTGCTAATTTTGTTGAAAGTGGGACCTGGATTGACGATGTGGCTAACTTCATTGTAAATCCAGTAGTTGCGTTAATTTTAACATGTATTATCTTCCTAGGTTTTTTATACCAATTGTATTCAAATAGAATTAATATAATAGGGATTGTCGCCACATTAACTTTATTGATATTCTTTTTAGGATTTTATATAAAAGGAGACGTCAATTTATATTCTGTAATTTTATTTGGCATAGGCGTTATATTTGTAATAATTGAACTTTTTGTAGTCGGCGCAGTTATCGGTATTATCGGTATGGCACTTATAGTTTTTAGTATTATTACTTTAGGAGATAATTTAGTTTATATGATTGCCAATGTCGTCGTTGCATTAATACTATCAATTATTGAATGGGTGATACTTGTGAAGATATTTAAACGGAAAATTCCATTTTTAGACAAGGTTGTATTGAAAGATTCTACAAATGCAGAAGCAGGCTACACTTCACACGAAGATCGCTCTCATTTAGTTGGGAAAACTGCAACAACTTCAACTGATTTAAGACCTGCAGGGATTATTACTTACAACAATGAACGTATTGATGCAGTATCTGATGGTTCTTTTATTTTAAGAAATAAACAAGTCACCATTTTAGAAGTAGAAGGTACAAGAGTTGTTGTGAGAGAAAACGAATCATAAAGGAGAGAAAGTATGATCGGATTAATTATTATTGTCGCTATAGTAGTAATAGCATTATTGTTACTATTTTCATTTGTCCCAGTCGGATTATGGATTTCAGCAATCGCTGCTGGTGTTAAAGTAGGAATCGGTACATTGGTAGGTATGAGATTACGTAGAGTATCACCAAGAAAAGTTATTTCACCACTTATTAAAGCACATAAAGCAGGGCTTAACTTAACTACAAATCAACTTGAATCCCATTATTTAGCTGGTGGTAACGTTGACCGTGTAGTTGACGCGAATATCGCAGCACAAAGAGCAGATATTAACTTACCATTTGAACGTGGCGCTGCTATTGATTTAGCTGGTCGTGATGTTTTAGAAGCTGTACAAATGTCAGTAAATCCAAAAGTTATAGAAACTCCGTTTATAGCTGGTGTTGCTATGAATGGTATCGAAGTAAAAGCCAAAGCCCGTATTACAGTACGTGCTAATATTGCTCGTTTAGTTGGTGGTGCCGGCGAAGAAACAATCATCGCTCGTGTAGGTGAAGGTATTGTTTCTACAATTGGTTCAAGTGAACATCATACAGAAGTATTAGAAAATCCAGACAATATTTCGAAAACTGTTTTAAGTAAAGGTTTAGATTCTGGTACTGCTTTTGAAATTTTATCAATTGATATCGCTGATGTTGATATTAGTAAAAATATCGGTGCAGACTTGCAAACTGAGCAAGCACTTGCAGATAAGAATATTGCACAAGCTAAGGCTGAAGAACGTCGTGCTATGGCCGTAGCGCAAGAACAAGAAATGAAAGCGAAAGTACAAGAAATGCGTTCTAAAGTTGTTGAAGCCGAAGCTGAAGTACCATTGGCAATGGCAGAAGCTTTACGTTCTGGAAATTTAGGCGTAAAAGATTATTACAACTTGAAAAATGTTGAAGCAGATACAGGTATGAGAAATTCTATTAACCAAAGTACAAATCAACAAGATGATGAATCACCGGATAAATAACTTTAGGGGTGATTAAATGAATATAGGTATTATTATTTTTGTAATATCTGTGATTGTAACAATAATCGGAGCTATTAATGATAATAGCCATAAAGATAGACAAAATCAAAAGCCACCAGTAAATAAACGACCAAACAGTAATGGTGAGCAACCGAAAAAAGGCGGATTCTTAGACGAAATAGGTAAAACATTTAAAGAGATTGAAAAACATATCAATGAAGATCCTATGTCACAAAAAAGAGAACCCGAGCAAATGTCTCAACCTGATCATTCTCAATCTTCACCAACAGAAACACGTGCAGAAAAAATGGAATCACCAAGTTCTGAACGTAAAACAAGAAAAGATAATGAAACTGAAGCAGATAAAGTAAAACGAGCTCAACAACAACAAGATGATAAGCTACAAAAAGAGCTTGAAGCTGATTTAATGGGACAAATACAAGATGTTCGAACTGAAATCGATCGTGAAAATGAGAAAAGACTTCAGAGAACTGAGAAACAAGCACGTGAAATTATTGCAGATAAATACTTATCTGAAAGAACGAAAAGATTTCGTTTGAAACAATTAATGAATGCACATGCTATTCAAAGTCCTGCTAATAATGATCAGTTTAGATTTGCCGATGATGAAGTTGTGAATGGTATTATTTGGTCAGAAGTACTGGAAAGACCTAAAAGGTTATAATTTAATATTTAACGTCTTATAAAAATCAACATATGTAGGTTTTTTATAAGGCGTTATTTTTTGTTACAAAATACTGTACAAATAAAACCTTTTTAACTATTATTGAATAATTACTCAATTTGAGTGCTACTTAATTTATTCAATTAGATAGAATGTAAATCTTCTGTTAAAATTGTAGAAATCACTTACGATTCAATTCACTTTAAAATATTATCTGTCATTTTCGTGATATAATGAAGATGTAACTTGAATAGTAAGTTTGAATCATTAAAATTCAAATGAATAAATATCTGAAATGATTTATTGTTTATTAAAAACTTTTTGTAACTTAAAATCTAATAGGATAAAATAAGAAGTAACGAATATATTTGTAAAGGAGTACTTATATGCCTGGAATTATTCAAATAGATGACAATAACGAAGCGCAAGCACTCATTGGTAATAATGATGAGCACCTTAAATCAATTGAGGAAGGCTTTGATGTCATTGTGCATGCTCGAGGACAAGAAATCGCTGTAAAAGGTGAGCAAGTTGAGCATGTCGAGAAAGCAGAATCCGTACTAGTAAACTTACTGAAAGTCATCCAACAAGGTGTTTCGATATCTATCAAAGATGTAGAAGCTGCTGTGAAAATGGCGCAAAATGGTACGATTCAATACTTATTAGATTTATACGAAGATGAAATAACTAAAGATGCATATGGCAAAACGATTCGTGCAAAAACAATGGGACAACGTATGTATGTCAATGCAATGCACCATAATGATTTAGTTTTTGGTGTAGGACCAGCTGGTACTGGTAAAACATTCTTAGCAGTTGTTTATGCGGCAAAACAATTACGTAAAGGTAACGTAAAACGTATTGTACTTACTAGACCTGCCGTTGAAGCTGGAGAATCATTAGGCTTCTTACCTGGTGATTTAAAGGAAAAAGTAGATCCATATTTAAGACCGTTATATGACGGCTTGAATACAGTTTTAGGAAGAGAACAAACTGCCAGATTTATAGAAAGAGGCATAATTGAAATTGCTCCATTAGCCTATATGAGAGGTAGAACGTTAGATGACGCTTTTGTCATATTGGATGAAGCTCAAAACACTACTCATGCCCAAATGAAGATGTTTTTAACCAGATTAGGTTTCGGTTCTAAAATGGTAGTAACTGGAGATAAAACGCAAATAGATTTACCAAAAGGTGTTAAAAGCGGTTTGAAAGAAGCTATTAAAAAGTTAGAAAATGTAAAAGGATTGAGTATTCATAATCTTGACCAAAGCGATGTTGTGCGTCACCCATTAGTAAGTAAAATTATTGATCGTTATGAGGGAGAAGAATAAATGTTTACGATAGATTTTAGTGATCATACAGAATTAGTGCAAAATGAATGGTTAACACAAATAGATGAATTGCTTACTTTTGCAAAAAAACAGGAAAATATTGAAGAAGAAGCAGAATTATCTGTAACATTTGTTGATAAAGAAGAGATTCAAGAAATCAACAAAATGTATCGTGACAAAGATAAAGTAACAGATGTTATCTCTTTTGCATTAGAAGAGGATGAACCAGAAATAACTGGTCTTGATATGCCAAGGGTATTAGGTGATATTATTATTTGTACTGATGTTGCGAAAGAACAAGCTAATAATTATGGTCATAGCTTTGAAAGAGAACTTGGTTTTCTTGCACTACATGGTTTTTTACATTTATTAGGCTACGATCATATGAATGAACAAGATGAGAAAGAAATGTTCGGCCGACAAGAACAAATACTTAATGCTTATGGATTAACAAGAGATTAGAGGCGCATATGAAACGATTTAGTTACGCTTTTCATGGTATGTTAGTGTTAATAAGAAAAGATTATAAATTTTCATTACATCTTTTATTGGCTTTAGCAGTTATTATCGCGGGTTTTGCTTTTAAAATTAATGAAGTAGAATGGCTCTTTATCATTATATCAATTGGGCTAGTGCTTGCGTTTGAGGCAATTAATACCGCTGTAGAATATGTCGTAGACTTGGTTACCAGTGACTATCATGTTTTAGCGAAAAAAGCTAAAGATGTTGCTGCTTTCAGCGTAGTACTTGCTTCTCTCGTTGCCTTAGTTATAGGACTCATTATTTTCTTACCATATGTATTTAAATAGTAGTGCAATTCGGTGAATATTGTTTATACTAATAAGACGTAACTATTAACAAAATTAAAATATTTGAGGATAACTTATTATTAAGTAGGGGAGATAAACTATGACATACCAATCACATTATTTTACAGAAGTAAGAAACGCTCAAGCAAATGCATATGCGCCATACAGTAATTTTAAGGTTGGTGCGTATTTAAGGACTAAAGATGGAAAAACGTATTATGGTGCTAATGTAGAAAACGCTGCTTATCCTATGTCTATATGCGCAGAAAGATCTAGTTTAGTGGCTGCAATTGCAGATGGTTATCGACCAGGGGATTTTGAGTCAATTACTGTTACTGTTGATGCAGATGAGCCTTCTTCGCCATGCGGATCTTGTAGACAGGTGATGAAAGAACTATGCGATGATGATATGCCAGTGTACATGACAAATCATCACGGGGACATGATAGCGTCGACAGTAAATGAACTATTACCATTAGGATTTTCAGGAAAGGATTTAAATTAATGACAGAACATAAATCAGGATTTATTTCAATTATAGGTAGACCCAATGTTGGTAAATCAACTTTTGTAAACCGTGTAATTGGACATAAAATCGCAATAATGTCTGACAAGGCACAAACTACTAGAAATAAGATACAAGGAGTTATGACACAAGAAGATGCTCAGATTATCTTTTTAGACACACCAGGTATTCATAAACCTAAACATAAATTAGGTGATTACATGATGCGTGTGGCTACAAACACCTTATCTGAAATTGATGCCATTATGTTTATGGTGAATGTTAACGAAGATATCGGACGTGGTGATGAGTATATTATGGATATGCTCAAAACTATTAAAACACCAGTATTCTTAGTTTTGAATAAAATTGATTTAGTACATCCAGACGAACTGATGCCACGAATTGAAAAATATAAAAAATATTTGGATTTCACTGAAATTGTGCCGATTTCAGCTTTAGAAGGACACAATGTGGAGCATTTTATTGATGTATTAAAATCTTACTTACCAGAAGGACCTAAATATTATCCGGACGACCAAATTTCAGATCACCCAGAACAATTTGTAGTCGGTGAACTTATTCGCGAGAAAATTCTACATTTGACAAGCGAAGAAATACCGCATGCTATTGGGGTTAACGTAGACCGTATGGTTAAAGAAGATGAGGATAGAGTGAGGATTGAAGCTACTATTTTCGTAGAAAGAGACTCGCAAAAAGGTATTGTGATTGGAAAAGGCGGTAAAAAGTTAAAAGAAGTAGGTAAACGTGCACGTCTCGACATAGAACGTTTACTAGGTTCTAAAGTCTATTTGGAACTATGGGTTAAAGTTCAGAAAGATTGGCGTAATAAAGTAAACTTTATACGTCAAATGGGCTATTTAGAAGATCAAGATTAAGGCAAAGAATTTTTTGGAAGTCGGTGTGCTATTATGTTGATTAAACAAAAAGGTATAATCATTAAAACAGTTGATTACGGCGAATCCGATAAAATTATAACAATTTTAAACGAACATGGCGCAAAGGTACCTTTAATGGTAAGGCGAGCTAAAAAGAGTAAGAGTGGTTTACAAGCCAACACCCAATTATTTGTGTATGGCTTGTTTATTTATTCTAAGTGGAAAGGCATGGGAACATTGAGCTCCGTCGATGTGATTGAACAAAATTATCACTTACGTTTAGATATTTATGAAAGTAGTTTTGCTAGTTTATGTGCCGAAACAATTGATCGTTCACTTGAAGCAGATGAAGTTTCTAAATATAGCTATGATCTTTTACATTTTGTTTTGGATAAAATTAAAAATGGTGTGTCAGCGCAACTGATGTCTGTAGTTGTTTTATTAAAATGTATGAACCGTTTCGGATTTAATGCTACATTCGATAAGTGTGTTGTTACTGGCAATGATGATCAGTCCCAATTAATAGCATATAGTTTTAAGTTTGATGGAGCCATTTCTCAAGGTGTTAAATATCAAGATTCACATGCAATGTTGTTATCTAATAAGACGCTTTATTTGCTAGATGTTCTTCAAAAATTACCAATTAATCAAATGAGTTCACTTAGTATTCATGACGATGTTGTCGATGAGATGTCTGAATTAATGATACTATTATATAAAGAATACGTAGGAATGTATTTTAAAAGTCAAAAACTAATCAATCAATTACATAGATTAGATAATTTATCTTGATTACGTCCTATAAGCATTGGCTCTTATCAGTTTGCATATAAAATCAACTAAATAAACATAAATTAGACTAAGTATGAAAGCACTTCTAATATAAGATATAATAATCTTGTATTAGGGTGTTTTTTTAATTTTTAAGTATAGTTCATATAAACAGTCAAAAGTAAAAACGCTATAGCTTTTTACTAAATGATATATATCCGAATAAAAGAAAAGTCTTACTTTTAATAAACTATAATTATGTTATGTAACCCTATAATATAATTATATAAGATCAAAAACCTATTATAAGGATTGACGATAAAGTAGATAGAAACATCAACCTTATGATACTTACTATAAAACTTTCGAAGTTTAAGGGAAGTAAAGCTATTAAATTTAGATAAAAGTTAAATCTAGCTTTTGTTATCTGTGAAAACAATTAAAATGAAAGCAGTGGTATGGACTAATACGTTAAATGCTCAACAAAAACTAATTAAACACTCTATGTTCATGCTTACCAATTTAGTAAAATCATTACACAAAAATCTCTTGGTATAAATATATATAAATAAACCAAACGCTATATTTAACGTTTGGTTTATTTTTAAGTAATATTAAGTATAATAAAATTAAAATTTAACTTTTTCAGCTAAGAAAGCATTTAATTCTGTGATTGGCATACGAACTTGTTCCATAGTGTCGCGGTCACGTACAGTTACTTTTTCATCTTCTAAAGAATCAAAGTCGAAAGTAATACAATATGGTGTACCGATTTCATCTTGACGACGGTAACGTTTACCAATTGATTGAGACTCATCGAAGTCTATAGAGAAGTTAGCGCTCAATTCTTCAAATACTTTAATTGCATCACCAGATAATTTTTTGCTCAATGGTAATACTGCTGCTTTATATGGAGCAAGCGCAGGGTGGAAGTGTAATACTGTTCTAGAATCTTTACTACCTTCAACACCTTCTTCATCATAAGCATCACATAAGAATGCTAATGTTACACGGTCAGCACCTAATGATGGCTCAATACAATAAGGGATATATTTTTCGCCTGTTTCTTGGTCGTGATATTGGAAATCTTCACCTGAATGTTGGCTATGCTGTTTCAAGTCGAAATCAGTACGGCTAGCGATACCCCATAGTTCACCCCAGCCAAATGGGAAGCGGTATTCAATGTCAGTAGTTGCATTTGAGTAGTGTGAAAGTTCGTCAGCATCGTGGTCACGTAAACGTGTAGCTTCTTCGCTTAAGTTTAAATCTTTAAGCCATTGACTTGCGAAAGTCTTCCAATAATTTTGCCATTCTATTTCTTCACCTGGTTTACAGAAGAATTCTAATTCCATTTGTTCGAACTCACGTGTTCTGAAAATGAAGTTACCTGGCGTGATTTCATTACGGAATGATTTACCTACTTGACCAATACCAAATGGTAATTTTTTACGCATTGTACGTTGTACGTTTTTATAGTTTACGAAAATACCCTGTGCAGTTTCAGGACGTAAGAAAATTTCGTTTGTAGAATCTTCAGTTACACCTTGGAAAGTTTTGAACATTAAATTGAATTGACGGATATCAGTCCAGTTAGCTGTACCACTTACAGGACAAACGATACCTTCCTCATCAATAATGCGTTTCATTTCATCGAAGCTTAAACCATCGGCAACAAAATTTTCATCGCCTTTTTCATTTGCCATGTAATCTTCGATAATTTTATCAGCACGATAGCGAATTTTACTATCTTTGTTATCAATCATAGGATCGTTAAAGTTACCAAGGTGACCAGATGCTTCCCATGTTTTTGGGTTCATTAAAATTGCAGCATCAATACCTACGTTATATGGGGATTGAGTGATGAATTTTTGCCACCAAGCTTTTTTAATATTATTTTTTAATTCTACTCCTAGTGGACCATAATCCCATGTATTTGATAAACCACCGTAAATGTCACTACCAGGGAATACAAATCCTCTATGTTTTGCTAATGAAACAATTGTTTCCATATCTTTTGCCATAAAAAATACACTCCTTTTAACATAAAAACGTCCCAAGGCACGGAAAATAAAATCTTATCTGTGCCTTGGGACGAGTTAATCATTTTTAATCACATATTCAAGATATGCGCTTGTTTACTGAATATTATTAACCCGCGGTTCCACCCAAGTTAGTGTGAACACTCGCTTTTACAAATCATTTAATTGTAGCCATTAATTTTTGTTAAGCTTTCACTATCCTTAACTCGCTTTAAATCTAATTTTAATGTATTGGCAGTTTATAAGCAAGTAAATATATGTATTTGTAGCAATTTAAATTTCAATGTATAATTGAATAAATTGATTAAAGGGGTGAGCGTTATAGAACTGAGTAAAAGGCAACAGCAAATTGTTGAAATTGTGAAGAATAATGGCCCGATTACTGGTGAACGTATAGCTGAACAACTGAATTTAACACGCGCGACTTTAAGACCTGATTTAGCCATTTTAACGATGTCTGGTATTTTAGAAGCTAGACCACGCGTTGGCTATTATTATTCTGGGAAACCGAAAAATAAATTAATAGCCGATGAACTAAAACAATATGTAGTTAAAGATTACGCATCTCACCCAGTAGTAGTAAAGAGTGAGATGACTGTTTATGATGCGATATGTACTATATTTTTAGAAGATGTTAGTACACTATTTGTAATTAACAACAATGGTGATTTTATGGGAGTTTGTTCACGTAAAGATTTATTGAGAGCATCAATGATTGGAGAAGATATACATACAATGCCAGTGAATATTATTATGACACGCATGCCAAATTTAAGTTACGTTTTAGAGGACGAAAGGGTAATATTTGCAGCAAATCTCATGATTGAAAAGGAAATCGATTCTTTACCTATTGTGGTTAAAAAAGAAAATGGTAAATATGAAGTTAAAGGTCGTATTTCAAAAACAACAATAACTAAAATCTTTGTCTCATTATTAAATGAATAGGTGGTATTAAATTAATGGAAAATATTAGAATAATAGTCGCATCTGACTCAGTAGGTGAAACAGCAGAATTAGTAGCAAGGGCCTGTATTTCACAATTTAATCCAAACCAATGTGATAGTGAAATTAGCAGATACCCATATATTGAAGCATTAGAAAACGTAGATGAAGTGATTTCTGTCGCGAAAGATACAGAAGCCATTGTAGTTTATACATTAGTAAAACCAGAAATAAGAAAATATATGGAAGCAAAAATCAGTGAATTTAATATTAAATCTGTAGATATTATGGGGCCGTTAATGAATATTTTATTAGATAAAATTGATGAACAGCCATATTTTGAACCGGGACTTGTCCATCAGTTAGATGAAGCCTATTTCAAGAAGATTGATGCTATCGAATTTGCAGTTAAATATGATGATGGTAAAGATCCTAAAGGTTTATCGAAAGCAGATATTGTTCTGTTGGGGATTTCAAGAACATCCAAAACACCATTATCTCAATATCTTGCCCATAAAAGTTACAAGGTCATGAATATTCCTATTGTTCCAGAGGTCACGCCGCCAGATGATTTATTTAATATTGATTCATCTAAATGCATTGCTTTAAAAATTAGCGAAGAAAAATTAAATAAAATTCGTAAAGAACGTCTAAAGCAGCTTGGGTTAGGAGACAGTGCTAGATATGCAACTGAACAACGTATTGAAGAAGAACTTAATTATTTCCATAATTTAGTTGAAAGAATCGGTTGTCCGGTAATTGATGTATCAGATAAAGCGATTGAAGAAACTGCTAATGATATTATTAGTATTATAGAGCAAAATAGTTTCAAAAAATAAATAAAACATTTATAATAGTGTAACTAATGTCTAATAGGTGATTATTTTGCGAATCGAACAATCCACAATTAATGAAATAAAAGAAAAAACTGACATTCTCGACTTAGTTAGCGAGTATGTAAAGTTAGAGAAAAGAGGACGCAATTATATAGGTTTGTGTCCTTTTCATGATGAAAAGACTCCATCTTTTACCGTTTCAGAAGATAAGCAAATTTGTCATTGTTTCGGTTGTAAAAAAGGGGGTAACGTTTTCCAATTCACACAAGAGATAAAAGATATATCATTTACTGATGCTGTGAAAGAATTAGGAGAGCGCGTTAATATTAAAGTTGAAACAGAGTCATCTGGTGTAAACCAAGAGACTTCGCACCAAGTTGCCTCAGACGATTTGAAAATGATTGAAATGCATGAGTTAATGCAAGAGTATTATCATTATGCACTGAAAAAAACAGTTGAAGGTGAAGCAGCCCTAAATTATTTGAAAGAACGTGGTTTTACTGACGCGCTGATTGATGCAAGGAAAATTGGCTATGCGCCTAAAAATTCTCATTTTTGTCATGATTTTCTAAAGAAAAAAGGGTACGATATTCAACTAGCTTATGAAGCTGGATTGTTATCTCGAAACGAGGAAAATTTTAGTTATTATGACCGTTTTAGAGATCGTATTATGTTTCCGTTAACTAATGCACAAGGACGGACTGTTGGCTATTCAGGCAGAACATATACAAATCAAGAACCAAAGTATTTAAATAGTCCAGAAACACCAATATTTCAAAAGCGTAGATTACTATACAACGTTGATCACGCTAGAAAATCCATCAGAAAAACTGATGAATTAATTTTATTGGAAGGTTTTATGGATGTTATTAAAGCTGATCAAGCTGGGCTTAAACAAGTTGTTGCTAGTATGGGTACACAAATATCACAAGAACATATAGCATTTATCAAAAAGTTAACGTCTAATGTTACATTAATGTTTGATGGTGATTACGCAGGTACAGAAGCTACATTAAAAACTGGACAAATACTGTTACAACAAGGTTTCAATGTATTTGTAGTGCAATTACCTAAAGATATGGATCCTGATGAGTATATTGGAAAGCATGGCACCGAAGCATTTAATTACTTTGTAGAGCATGAGAAAAAATCATTCATTATTTATAAAGTGCATACTCATCAAGACGAAATTGAAAATAATGATTTAGCGTATGAGCGATATTTAAAGGAAATCACTAATGATATTTCTTATATGAGTTCTACTATTTTACAGAAAAAGATATTGCAAGAAGTTTCGGAATTGTTTAAAGTTAGCTTGGATAGTCTAAATAATGTAATAGGACAGCAACAAGATTATTATCAACCTCAAGATTATCATGTGCCATCCGTGCCGCAATTCAATAATTTAAATAAGAATGAGAAAGCAGAACGCGCTTTACTTAAACATTTTATGAATGATAAAGATATTTTTTTAAATTATCACAAATTACTTCAATTAGAAGACTTTACAAATGAATATTTTAAGCGTATATTTAATATTTTACACGAGTTTTACTCTGAAAATGATACGTTCAATATTAGTGATGTATTACAGTACATTGATTCCAATGAAATTAAAGAAGCATTTATATCATTAGATAACTATTTGATAAATGAAGAACCTTTTGAACATGAAATTGATGACTATATAAATACACTGACAACTAATAGAAATGAAGAAACGATTGAATCGCTTAATCAAAAGCTCCGAGAAGCTTCGAGATTGGGTGATTTAGAACTGCAAAAATATTATTTAGAAAAAATTGTAAATCACAATAAAAATAGAATGAATTGAAAAATATGTACTTGTCTGTATGTTTATAACACTTTAATGTGTATACGATACAATGTTTTGAGTAGATTTCACTAATTTTATCTATAAAATATTTTGATATCAAGTTGATATTATATTCGGGAGGCCTTTTCATGTCTGGAAATAAAGTTAAAGTTAAAAAACAAACCATTGACCCATCTCTAACTTTAGAAGATGTAAAAAAACAATTAATTGAAAAAGGTAAAAAAGAAGGGCACCTAAGCCATGAAGAAGTTGCTGAAAAATTACAAAACTTCGAAATGGATTCTGACCAAATGGATGAATTATTTGATCAATTAACTGATAACGATATTAGTTTAGTTAATGAAAAAGATAGTTCTGATAAAGATTCTAAATTGAATCTAAATGATTTAAGTGCACCTCCAGGCGTAAAAATAAATGATCCAGTTCGTATGTATTTAAAAGAAATTGGACGCGTAGATTTATTAAATGCTCAAGAAGAAATTGAATTAGCTAAAAAAATTGAGCAAGGCGATGAAGTTGCTAAATCTCGTTTAGCCGAAGCTAACTTACGTCTTGTCGTTAGTATTGCGAAGAGATACGTAGGTCGTGGAATGCTATTCTTAGATCTCATTCAAGAAGGTAATATGGGATTAATTAAAGCTGTTGAAAAGTTCGATTTTAATAAAGGGTTTAAATTTTCAACTTATGCAACGTGGTGGATTCGTCAAGCAATCACACGTGCCATTGCTGACCAAGCCCGTACAATTCGTATCCCTGTTCACATGGTTGAAACAATAAACAAGTTAATCCGTGTTCAGAGACAATTATTACAAGACTTAGGCCGTGATCCTGCTCCTGAAGAAATCGGTGAAGAAATGGACTTACCTCCTGAGAAAGTAAGAGAAATACTAAAAATCGCTCAAGAGCCGGTATCATTAGAAACACCAATCGGGGAAGAAGATGATAGTCATTTAGGTGACTTCATTGAAGACCAAGAAGCACAAAGCCCTTCTGATCATGCTGCTTATGAGTTATTAAAAGAACAATTAGAAGATGTATTAGACACATTAACTGATCGTGAAGAAAATGTATTGCGTTTACGTTTTGGATTAGACGATGGTAGAACACGTACACTTGAAGAAGTTGGTAAAGTATTTGGTGTTACAAGAGAACGTATTCGTCAGATAGAAGCAAAAGCACTTAGAAAATTAAGACATCCAAGTAGAAGCAAACGTCTAAAAGATTTTATGGACTAATTTTTAGCGCTTGAGACTAATCAACTACGCATTTATCAATGTCGTTACGTCTCTATGTACACATGTACAGTAGCTCATGGAGTGTACAATACGCTATCCAATAGCTTTAAAAACTAAGTCAGTGATAAAAGGAGCGGGAATTCGAGATCAAATTTAAAATTTTGATTTCACTTCCGCTCCTTTTTTACATATTAAAAGAGGAGCACTTTTATGATTCCATTAAACCAAAGATTACAAAGAGTAAGTAATTATATTAAAGGTGACTATTTAGCAGATATTGGTTCAGATCATGCTTATCTACCAATTTTTGCTATAAAAAATAAATTAACTAAAAAAGCAATAGCAGGCGAGGTCATTAAAGGACCTTTTGATGCCTCTAAACGTAATGTTAGTGAACATCAACTCAGTAACCATATCGATGTACGACTAGGTGATGGGTTAACAGTTATACAACATGAAGATGCAATTACTTCAATTACTATTTGTGGCATGGGCGGACCTCTAATAGCCAAAATTATTAGTGATGGCGCTGATAAATTGCATAACAAACCAAGGTTAGTGTTACAAAGTAATATACAGTCAAGTGCTATTAGAATCAAACTTACAGAATTAAATTATGGCATAATAAATGAAGAAATCATGGAAGAAAAGGGCCATATATATGAAATTATTGTTGCTGAGTATTTTGAAAATAAACCAACTATGACTCGAGCAGAATTAAAATTCGGCCCTGAATTAGTTAAAGATAAAAATGATTTATTTAACAAAAAATGGGAACGTGAAAAAGAAGCGTTATTAAAAATAAAAAATAATTTGAATCCTAATACTCATGCTAAACGTTTAAATGAGATAAATGATGAGTTAGATCTAATTAACGAGGTGTTATAAATGATTATCGATGAATTATTAAAAACCGTTAATACGCATGTACCTTTTAATACAGCTGAATCATGGGATAACGTGGGTTTATTAATTGGTGATAAGGCTAACAAAGTAACAGGTATATTGACAGCACTAGATTGTACTGAAGAAATTGTTGATGAAGCGATAAAGAAAGGCTATAATACAATTATTTGTCATCATCCTCTTATTTTTAAAGGCATAAAAAATATTACTCAACAAGATGGTTATGGGTTAATCATACGTAAATTAATTCAACATGATGTTAATCTTATTGCATTACACACTAACTTAGATGTTCACCCACAAGGTGTAAATGCGATGCTTTCTAACAAATTAGGCTTAAAAGAGCAACAAATTTTAAACCCTGAAACTATATCTTATTATAAGGTGCAAGTATTTATTCCTGAGGAAAACTTAAACAATTTTAAAGATGCATTAAGCGAAGCAGGCGTTGCTCAAGAGGGAGACTATCAATATTGCTTTTTTGAAAGTAAGGGCACTGGTCAATTTAAGCCAGTAGATAATGCGAATCCGCATATTGGTGAAAAAAATCAAATTGCTCATGTAGATGAATATAAATTGGAATTTATGATTGAGCATCAGCAAAGAAGTTTAACACAAGATTTAATAACGCAACACCATCCATATGAAACGCCGGTTTATGATTTTATAGAGCTAAAAAAACAAGCGAATTATGGTTTGGGTATGATAGGTAAACTTAGTGAAGCGATGACAGCGAGAAAATTTGTGGACCATGCTAAATCACAATTAAAAATGCCAAGCGTACGTTTTTCTGGTGATATCAATGCTAACATAGAAACAGTAGCTATTATTGGTGGTTCAGGTATTGGATTTGAGTACACAGCTAAACAAAAAGGCGCTGATATCTTTGTAACGGGCGATATTAAGCATCACGATGCATTAGACGCTAAAATCGCAGGTGTTAATTTATTAGATATTAATCATTACAGTGAATATGTAATGAGAGAAGGATTATGCCAACTTTTAGAAGATTGGCTAAATACTGAAAGCAAATATTTTAATATTGAAGCGTCTGTGATTAATACAGACCCATTTGAATATTTATAACAACAATCCGTGGCTGAGGCGTAATCAATGCTTCAGCCGTTAATATGAAATATTACATGACAATTAAAATATAATTGATATTTGACAAACATAATTTATTAAAGTAAGCATTCTTAGAGAGAAATATTAGGATGTTGCTATAAAATTATATTGATATTACTACTGACAAACATTTTGTGGCAATTATTACCTATTTGACCTGATATAATAATTTAGTTCAAAATTATACGGTAATGCTTTATAATGGATAAGATGAAGATTTAAGGAGGCCAAGACATGGCAAATCACCCATTTGAAAAATTTAATTTAGAACCAAGTCTGATTGACGCTGTGAAAGATTTGAATTTTGATCAACCGACTGAAATTCAAAGCCGAGTAATACCAAAAATAATAAAACAAGTAAATTTAATCGGCCAATCACAAACAGGGACAGGTAAATCCCATGCGTTTTTATTACCGTTAATCAATTCAATAGATACAGAATACAAAGAACCACAAGCAATTGTTGTAGCTCCTACAAGAGAATTAGCGCAACAACTTTTTGATGTTGCTAGCCATATAACAAAATTTAAAGAAGATGTGTCAGTAAAACTATTCATAGGTGGCACAGATATTGAAAAAGATCGTAGTCGTGCAAAGAATCAACCACAACTTGTTATCGGTACGCCTACACGTATAAATGATTTAGCTAAACACGGGGATTTACATGTACACTTAGCATCCTACTTAGTCATTGATGAAGCAGACTTAATGATAGATTTAGGGCTAATAGATGAAGTTGATCATATTGCTACAAGATTAGATGAGAAAGCGCATATTGCAGTGTTTAGTGCGACAATACCTAAATCGTTACATCCATTTTTAAATAAATATCTTGAAAATCCCGATTTTGTTGAGATAGAAAATACAGAAAAGAACAAAAAAAATATAGAATTCTATTTAATTCCGACAAAAGGCGAAGCTAAAATAGAAAAGACTTTAAAGTTAATTGACATACTAAACCCATATTTATGTATCATTTTCTGTAATAGTAGAGACAGTGCTGATGAATTAGCTAACCAACTCAATGCGGCTGGTTTGAAATTAGGTATGATTCATGGTGGACTTTCACCTAGAGAACGTAAACAACAAATGAAACGTATTAGAAATTTAGAATTCCAATATGTGATAGCTAGTGATTTAGCATCACGTGGCATTGATATTGATGGTGTAAGTCATGTAATTAACTTTGATGTACCAAATGATATTGATTTCTTCACACATCGTGTAGGACGTACTGGTAGAGGACAATATAAAGGCGTTGCAATTACTTTATACAGTCCCGATGAAGAAAATAATGTTGCGCTAATCGAACAACGTGGTTATCATTTTGAAAACGTAGATATTAAAGACAATGAATTAAAAGCAATTAAAGCTCATAATTTACGCCAATCACGTAAAAATAAAGATGATCACTTAACAAATCAATTAAAATATAAAGTTAAAAGCAATAAGAAAAAAGTAAAACCAGGTTATAAGAAGAAATTCAAACGTGATTTGGATGATTTAAAACGTAAAGAACGTAAGCAATTTAGTAAACAAAAGAGTAGACAAGAAAGAAAAAATAAAAAAGGATAGGTGAATTTTATGTTATTAGGGTCTCATGTATCGATGAATGGTAAAAAAATGTTAGAAGGTTCAGCCGAAGAAGCTCAAAAGTTTGGTGAGTCTACATTTATGATTTATACAGGTGCGCCACAAAATACAAGAAGAAAACCTATCGAAGAATTAAATATTGAAAAAGGGCATGAAGTAATGAAAGCTCATGGTCTATCAAATATTGTTGTGCATGCACCTTATATTATAAATATCGCTAACACAATTAAACCACATGTCTTTGAACTTGGTGTGGAGTTCTTACAAAGTGAAATAGAACGTACACAAGCACTAGGCGCAAAAGATATAGTATTACACCCAGGTGCTCATGTTGGCGAAGGTACAGATGCAGGTATCAAAAAGATAATAGAAGGTCTTAACGAAGTTCTAACGAATGATAACGATGTTAGAATAGCATTAGAAACAATGGCTGGTAAAGGATCTGAGATTGGCAGAAATTTTGAAGAGATAGCTAGAATTATTGATGGCGTAGATCATAATGAAAGATTATCAGTATGTTTTGATACATGTCATACACACGACGCCGGTTATAATGTCAAAGAAGATTTCGATGGCGTTTTAAATGAATTTGATAAAATTATAGGTGTTGATAGAATTAAAGTTGTGCATGTGAATGATAGTAAAAATGATATTGGCGCACATAAAGATAGACACGAAAATATCGGATTTGGTTATATTGGTTTTGATGCGCTTAACTATATTGTACATCACGATACTTTTAAAGAGATTCCGAAAATATTAGAAACACCTTATGTAGGTGAAGATAAAAAGAACAAAAAACCACCTTATAAACTAGAGATTGAAATGTTAAAACAACAACAATTTGATCCGGATTTAAAGAATAAAATTTTGCATCAATAATGATTTTCCTTGAAAATGGGTTAGAATGTAAAGATTTTAATTAAATATTCTTGCACTTTAAAATCAGAAAAAGATTAGCAATTTATTTAACCGTAACAAAAAAGAGTAATATGTGAAATCTGATGATTTAATTAGAATTCACATGTTACTCTTTTTTATTAATTCGGAAACATTACTATTTACATAATTGATATCTCGATGTATAGTATAGAACGAGGTGAAAACATGTCTACACCAGTATTCGAATTAAAAAATATAGATTATTATTTTGACAACAAACAGGTGCTTGAAAATATAAACATTAAAATTAATCGAGGAGAGTTTGTTGCAATTGTAGGACCTAATGGTGCTGGAAAATCAACTTTACTAAAAATTATACTTGGCTTATTACCAATTCAAAAAGGGCAAATCTATGTCGATGGTAAAGACTATAATGGTAATCAGTCTTTACTAAAAATTAGTTACGTTTCCCAAAAAGCACAGGCATTTAAAGCTGGGTTCCCTGCTAGTGTTAAAGAAGTTGTTATCAGTGGGCTTACCAAGCGTAAGAAATTATTTCAGTGGTTCAATAAAAAAGATGAACAAAGCGTAAAAGCTGTTCTATCTCGTCTTAACATTGAACATTTAATTGATAAAAATATAGCTGAATTATCAGGTGGCCAACAACAACGAGTGTTAATTGCACGAGCGTTAATTAGTGAACCATCAGTACTAATTCTGGATGAACCAACTAGTGGTATTGATGCAAAACATGTGAGTGAATTTTATGAAACTTTAGATACACTAAAACATGAAGGTGTAACCATCATACTTGTTACACATGATATTGGGGTTGTGGCAGATACAGCGACTGAAGTGGCATGCTTGAATAAGCATTTACATTTTCACGGAACAACTGAAGACTTTAAATCATTAGACGAAGTTGAAATATCAAAAATTTATGGTCACCCTATCCAATTTGTTGATCATCAGCATAGTAGGGAGTGTTGTTCATCATGATTGAAGCCTTACTAAATTTTGATTTTATGAGATATTCACTTGCAAGTGGGTTACTTATCGGTTTGATTGCACCATTAATTGGTGCTTTTATTGTGGTCAGGAGACTATCATTAATTGCAGATGCATTAAGTCATGTTACGCTTGGTGGTATTTCATTTGGGATGTTTATTGTAACCGTAATGCCAACTTTGGCATTTATTAACCCAATGTGGTTTGGTATTTTATATGCGGTAATCGGTGCATTACTCATTGAAAAGTTACGAACATCTTATAGTAACTACCAAGAAATTGCTATTCCAATTATTATGAGTGCTGGTATTGCGTTAAGCGCAATATTTATTTCACTAGCAGATGGCTTCAATCAAGAAATTGTAGGATTATTGTTTGGCTCTATCAGTGCTGTAACCTTAAGTGATCTATTTACAATTATTGTAATTGTCATCATTGTCCTTGTATTTATACTTTCTTTTTACAAAGAATTATTTATATTATCCTTTGATGAAGAATATAGTAAAGTAATAGGAATACCTAAATGGATTCAATTTATATTTATTATTATTGTAGCAATGGTTATTTCTGCCTCTATGCGTGTGGTAGGTATCTTATTAGTGAGTGCATTGATCACTTTACCTGTGGCAATTTCTATGCGACTCACAAAAGGTTTTAAACAGTTAATCATTTTAAGTGTTGTTATTGGAGAGATTTCAGTTATTGGAGGGCTCGTATTAGCATTTTACATGAATATATCCCCTGGTGGTGTAATTGTAGTATTCCTTGTACTTATACTCGCTATTACGATGATGTATCAGAAATTTAAAACAAGAACAATAAAAGGAGATGCTAACGATGAAAACTGAAGAAGCTATTAGTATCATTAAAAACCACGGTCACAAATATACAAATAAAAGACGTGAAATGCTCGATATATTTGTCTCAGAAGATAAATATATTAACGCTAAATTAATTCAACAGGAAATGGATAAAAATTTCCCTGGGATATCATTCGACACAATTTATCGTAATTTACATTTATTTAAAGATTTAGGCATTGTCGAAGGTACGGAATTGGATGGTGAAATGAAATTTAGAATTGCTTGCACAAATCATCACCATCATCATTTTATATGTGAATCATGTGGCGATACTAAGGTGATTGATTTTTGTCCGATTGAACAAATTAAAGCATTTCTTCCTAAAGTAGATATCCATACGCATAAATTAGAGGTTTATGGCGTGTGTGAAACTTGCCAACAAGCTTGATTGTAAATTGTACAAAAAAGATTCGAAATACAAAAAATTTTCCATAAATCATAGGTCTTTCGTATGAATTAAATTGAATTTTTAAAATTGTTGAATAAACATGTTTAAATAAGGTCAATTTGAGATATACTAATAGAGTAACTAAAGATGACAAATATTATTCAATAACTTTTCAATTAAACTTTAAGCAGATTAATTGTTGTTATCATAATTAGTTGTTATGCTTTATTTAAAGATTAATTAGGAGGATGATTATTTATGGCTTTTGAATTACCAAATTTACCTTATGGTTTTGATGCATTGGAACCACACATTGATCAACAAACAATGGAAATTCACCATGGCAAACACCATAACACTTATGTAACTAAATTAAATGCAGCAGTAGAAGGAACTGATTTAGAATCTAAATCAATCGAAGAAATTGTTGCAAACCTAGACAGTGTTCCAGAAAATATTCAAACAGCTGTTCGCAATAATGGTGGTGGACATTTAAACCATTCATTATTCTGGGAATTATTAACTCCAAACTCAGAAGAAAAAGGTACTGTTGTTGATAAAATTAAAGAACAATGGGGTTCTTTAGATGCATTTAAAGAAGAATTTGCAGATAAAGCAGCAGCACGTTTCGGTTCAGGCTGGGCATGGTTAGTAGTTAATAACGGTAACTTAGAAATCGTTACTACACCTAACCAAGATAATCCAATTACTGAAGGTAAAACACCTATCTTAGGATTAGATGTTTGGGAACACGCTTATTATCTTAAATACCAAAACAAACGTCCAGACTATATCAGTGCATTCTGGAACGTTGTAAATTGGGAAAAAGTTGATGAATTATATAACGCAGCTAAATAATTGAGCTAGCGATTATGACGGCCTTTTACTAGGTCGTCATTTTTTTAATTAAAATAATAGAAATATTCGCTAATTTCATATATCATTTGTAGTGAGAACTTTTGAATTGAGGTATGCTGTTTTGTTAAAAAGATTAAAAGAAAAGTCAAATGATGAAAAAATTAGAAATACAATGAATAAAAGAATTAGCTTTATATTTGGTGTGATTGTATTTATTTTTGCAGTAGTTGTCTTAAGGTTAGGTTATTTACAAATTGCACAAGGTTCTCATTATAAGCAACTGATTAAAAATAGCGAAAATTTAACAGTTAATGAAGCCGTACCAAGAGGGCGCATATTAGATAGAAATGGTAAAGTCCTTGTTGATAACGCTTCTAAAAAAGCGATTACATACGCGCGTGGTAGAAAAACTTCGCAAACAGAGGTTTTAAAAATTGCAAAAGATTTATCAGATTTAATTAAAATGAACACTGACAAAATAACAGATCGAGATAAACAAGACTATTGGATTCAATTACATCCAAATAAAGCGAGAACATTAATGCAAAGCGAACAAGCATTACTTGATGATGGAAGTATTTCTCAAGATGACTATGACGAAGCTTTATATAAAAAAATTGGGGAAAAACAAACTAACACATTAAGTGACAAAGATTTACAAGTCTTAGCTATTTATAGAGAAATGATGTCTGGTTCAGCTCTTGATCCACAGATGATTAAAAACGAAGATGTGACTGATGAAGAATACGCAGCGGTATCACAAAAATTATCTGATTTGCCAGGTGTAAATACGACAATGGATTGGGATAGAAAATATCCTAATGGTGATACATTAAGAGGTATTTTTGGAGATGTATCTACTACTGAAGAAGGTATTCCTAAAGAACTAACTGAGCAATACTTGGCTAAAGGATATTCTCGTAATGATCGAGTAGGAAAATCATATCTAGAATATCAATATGATGACATTTTAAAAGGTAAGAAAAAAGAGATGAAGTATACCACTGATAAATCAGGTGAAGTCATCGATTCCAAAGTGATTAATCCAGGTTCCCGTGGAGATGATTTAGTACTTAGCATTGACATTGACTTACAGAAAAAAACCGAAGAATACCTAGAGAAACAAATATCTAAACTGCGTAGTGAAGGCGCTAAGGATATGGACAACGCATTAATTGTTGTACAAAATCCTAATAACGGCGATATTTTAGCAATGGCTGGTAAACAAATTGATAAGAACGGCGATTTAACAGATTATGATATAGGCACCTTTACATCACAATTTGCTGTTGGTTCATCTGTAAAAGGCGGTACTTTATTAGCTGGTTATCAAAATAATGCAATTAATGTTGGTGATCAAATGGTCGATGAGCCATTGAAATTTGCTGGTGGTCTGACAAAACGCTCTTACTTTAACCAAGATGGTAGGAAAACGATAAATGATAAAGAAGCACTAATGCACTCATCTAACGTTTATATGTTCAAGACAGCCTTGAAGATGGCTGGATCGCCATATTCAGCGAATATGACATTACCAAACGACATCTCTGAAGCAGGTCAAAAGCTTCGTAAAGGCTTAAACCAAGTAGGGCTAGGCATTAAAACAGGTATTGATTTACCGAACGAAACAAACGGACAAATTGAACCATTAACAGATAATCCAGGTAATTTCCTTGATTTAGCAATAGGACAATATGATACCTATACACCTCTACAATTAGCCCAATATGTTTCTACAATTGGTAATAATGGTTATAGAGTTCAACCACATATTGGATTAGAAATTAGACAGGCAACAAATAAAGATACTTTAGGGCCTGTTAAAGAGAAAGTTAAAGGTAAAGTCCTTAATAGAGTAAATAACTCTGGGGAACAAATTAAGCAAATCCAAGATGGCTTTGAAATGGCATTTAATGAAAAGCCTGGTACAGGTTATCAAAGCTTTAACGATACTGAAGTTCCATCTGCAGGTAAAACAGGTACAGCTGAAGTTTTCCAAAACGGCGAATCAAGAGTAAATTCAACGTATGTAGGTTATGCACCAATTAAAGACCCTAAACTTGCGTTTTCAATTGTGTATACAAACCAACCTGTACCTGAACCATGGTTAAATGGTGGGGACTTAGGTAGAGATGTTATAAACTACTATTTCAAAGAACGAGCTGAAAAATAAAATAAGCGCTTTTGTTATAAATACTGATATAGTCGTCTTTATTGAAAAATAATACTTTTCAATTTTATAAGTAAATGGTATGATTAATAGGTCGTATTTTGAAAAGGTAAGGAGGAATTAGCATGCGCGTAAACGTAACTCTAGCTTGTACAGAATGTGGAGAAAGAAACTACATTACTACAAAAAATAAACGTACTAATCCTGAACGTATAGAAATGAAAAAACACTGTGCACGTGATAACAAGCACACTATGCATCGTGAAACAAAATAATTAATATTTTAAACCAGATTCTGATTCAGGATCTGGTTATTTTTTGGCTTATTCTAAAAAGCAGTTGAATGACATTACAAATTTTTAACGTTATAATAATAAAAGTATGTATTATGGAAGGTGCTCATATGTCAAAAAAAGCTTTGCGTCAAAAAAATATTAATTTAATGAAACAATTTATGCAACAAGCAAATAAGCAAGAGGCGGATCAGTATCTAAGAGATCATTTTTTTAAAACTGATGAATACAGTCTGTCACAACGAATTGGTATTGTACTATCAATGCCACATGAAGTGAATACATATCCTATTATTAAACAAATGATAGACGACGGAAAAACTGTTTTTGTACCTGAAACTAATTATCAAATAAAGGACATGACGTTTAAACATGTAGATGATTTAAACCACATTGGTCCGGACGACAAAGGTATCAATCATGTAAATACAAAAACCGAAATTACCAATAAGTTAGATTTACTAGTAGTACCCGGAGTCGTATTTAATAGCACTGGTTATCGCATTGGTTATGGTGGCGGATATTTTGATAAATTCTTAAGTAATAATAAGCAACCAACTATTAGTTTACTTTATGATTTTCAATTGAATTCGTTTGAAACAGAAGCGCATGATGAGCCCGTTGAAAAATTAATCATAGCAACAACTAAATAATGGAGGCAAATATGGTTACCGAAAAACATTATTGGAAGTCCATATATACTTGGATTAAATATCTGAATTATCATGTTGTTCATACTAATAAAGATAATGATGAAATTTGGCTAGCGAATAAGAAATCAGAAAGTATTGTAATATTTAAATATGGCGCTAATTCAACTCAAGATGTTCGATTTGATAAAACTCGAATTCAAGAAAACCAAAATAATATCATTACTTTTTTAGGATTTGAACCGAAGAATTATGAATTATATATTTTTACAGATAAAATGTTTACAGATGAGAACTTAAACGAAACTCATCCGGTTAAATTTAAAGTTAAAATTATTAGAGAAACAGAGCATGTTGAAAGAATTATGCCAAACTTTTTGGTAAAAAAAATGTATAATCGTACAACAAAGCATACAAAATCGTACTATAAAAAACGAGCTCTAAATAACAATCCTATTGAAAAACATATGCTTAAGTTTGCCCCCGTTACATATACTCTAATAGCAATTAATATTATTATTTGGTTAGCTATGACATTGTTTTTAAATCGTTTCTCAGATTTAAAATTATTAGATGTTGGTGGACTTGTTCATTTTAACGTGGTGCACGGTGAATGGTATCGATTGATTAGCTCTATCTTTTTACATTATAATTTTGAACATATTTTAATGAATATGTTGAGTCTATTTATATTTGGAAAAATTGTAGAAGCCATCGTTGGCCATTGGCGAATGTTTGTAATATATATAGTCGCTGGTTTATTCGGTAACTTTGCATCACTATCTTTTAATACTGATACAGTTTCCGTGGGCGCTAGCGGCGCTATATTTGGAATGATAGGAGCAATTTTTACGTTTATGTACGTTGGAAAACAATTTAACCGTAAATTAATTGGTCAATTATTAATTGTACTTGTCATTATGATTGGGTTATCGTTATTTATGCAAAATGTAAATATTGTTGCTCATGTAGGAGGCTTCATTGGTGGTTTATTAATAACATTAATAGGCTATTATTTTAAAACAAATAAAAATCGGTTTTGGTTTCTGCTAATATTAATACTAGTATTATTTATAGCCTCTCAAATAAGAATTTTTACGATTAAAGAAGATAATATATACAATACGATTATTACAAACGAAATGAAACAAGGAAATTATGATGATGCAAAAGATATGGTAAAGCATACTATTAATAAGAAATATGCTGATGATGGAACATATTATTTAAGCGGTCTTATTAAAGCAACCTTAGATTCGAAAGCAGAAGGTATTGCAACATGGGAAAGGGGGCTAAGAGAATACCCTAACTCAGGCCTCTTAAACTACCAATTAGCAATTGCGAACAGGTCACTTGATAACAAAGATAAAGCGAAGAAATACATAAAAGCTGCGTTAAAATCTGACCCTAGTAACAATGATTATATTAATTTAAATAAAGAATTGAGCGATGATAGTGATTCAGCAAATTAATACATTTTATGACGTGCAGCAACTCCTTAAAAAATTTGGTTTTATCGTATATTTTAAAGATAAGGCAGACATGTATGAAATGATGGAACAAGAAATTCAATCACTATATAATATAGGTCTTATTTCAAACGATGATTATTTAAAATGTCGAATAATTATTAATCAAAGAAAAAAATAAACGTACAAAGATTTTAGGTCGAGGCAAATGTTGTCTCGGCCTAAAATAATATATGTATAACAAATTACCTTAACCTAGCATAAGCATTATAAAGATGATCTAAATCCAATGTTTTTATATTGTACGTATAATTGTTTTTTAGTTATAAAAGATATAAATCACAAGCATTTTGCACTGTTAAGTAAGTTGCTTCATAATTATTGCAATTGAGAATTGATTAAGATTAAAATGTAAATAAGGAAATATAAATCTAATTTTAGTGGTTTATAAAGGTTAGATTCAAAGAGTTTTAGTATCTGGAACTTTTGTTGGTGTAAAATCTCCAAAAACCTTGATATATAAGATTTTTTGAACTACAGTTAAAGGAAGTGCACCCTTTTAATAAATCAGAGAAGGATGAAAATTAAATGAACAAAATTATATTAGCAGCAGATATTGGTGGAACAACATGTAAACTAGGAATTTTTGACGAAAATCTTAATCGTTTATCAAAATGGTCAATCGATACAGATACTTCAGATACTACAGGGTATTTACTATTAAAAAATATATATGATTCTTTCATACAGTATATAGATAAATCAGAAAACACTTTCTCAGACGTTTTAGGTATTGGGATTGGTGTACCTGGACCTGTGAATTTTGAAACAGGCGAAGTAAATGGTGCAGTCAATTTATACTGGAAAGATACAGTAAATGTGCGAAATATTTTCAAACAATTTGTAGATTGTCCAGTTTATGTTGACAACGATGCAAACGTTGCTGCTTTAGGCGAAAAGCACAAGGGCGCAGGTAACGGCGCTGATGATGTAGTTGCTATTACACTTGGTACTGGATTAGGCGGAGGCATTATTTCAAACGGTGAAATTGTACATGGTCATAACGGGTCTGGCGCTGAAATAGGTCATTTCAGAGTAGATCATGACCAACGTTTCAAATGCAATTGTGGAAAATCAGGCTGTATAGAAACAGTGGCATCTGCTACAGGCGTAGTAAACCTTGTTAATTTCTATTATCCTAAATTAACATTTAAATCTTCAATTTTACAATTAATCAAAGATAATAACGTGAGTGCTAAAGCAGTCTTTGATGCTGCCAAAGCTGGTGATCAATTCTGTATTTTTATAACGGAACGCGTCGCTAATTATATTGCTTATTTATGTAGCATCGTCAGTGTAACAAGCAATCCGAAATACATTGTCCTAGGTGGGGGGATGTCTACTGCAGGATTGATACTAATAGAAAATATTAAAACAGAATATCATAATTTAACATTTACTCCTGCTCAACAAAATACTGAAATTGTACAAGCCCAGCTTGGAAATGATGCAGGTATTACAGGAGCTGCAGGTTTAATTTATACTTATATAATTGAAAAGGATGGTGTTAAATAATGGCTATCGTAGATGTAGTTGTTATACCAGTCGGAACAGAAGGACCGAGTGTAAGTAAATATATTGCCGAAATTCAAAGTAAATTAAAAGAATATAAAGCGCAAGGGAAAATTGATTACCAATTAACGCCAATGAACACATTAATTGAAGGCGATTTAAAAGATTTATTTGAAGTTGTACAAGCGATTCATGAATTACCATTTGATAAAGGACTAAGCCGTGTATGTACTAACATAAGAATTGATGACCGTCGAGATAAATCACGTAATATGAACGAAAAAGTTAAGGCTGTACAACAATATTTAAACAACGGAGGTAACTAGAATGAAAATTTCGAGTTTATCTTTAGGTTTAGTTGAAACAAATGTATATTTTATAGAAAATGATACAAGTGTGATCTTAGTTGATCCTGCCAATGATAGTGATTTGATTATCAAAAAGTTAAATCAAATTAATAAAAAATTAGTAGCTGTATTGCTTACTCATGGTCATTTTGATCATATTGCTGCTTTAGACGATATTATTGAGAAATACAATGTGCCAGTATTTATGCATAAATCGGAATTTGATTTCTTAACAAATACAACTAAAAATGGTTCAGAAAAGTTCAAACAATATGGATTACCTAATGTAATTAGCCATGCTACGCCACAATCACTAGAAGAAGGCGATGCTAATGTAGCAGATTTCAATTTCAAAGTGTTACATACTCCTGGTCATTCTCCTGGTAGTTTAACGTTTGTCTTTAATGAGTTTGCTGTTGTTGGAGACACATTATTTAAACAAGGTATAGGAAGAACAGATTTATATAAAGGTGATCACGAAACATTAGTTAACTCAATATTAGATAAATTATTTGAATTAGACGATGATTTACCTTTATTCCCGGGTCATGGACCATATACTACAGTGGAAGATGAACAATTGAATCCTTATTTACATGGTTAAATTCTTTTGGATTAAGCACGCTCATATTAATATTAGTCATGAAAAATAAAAGTAATTCTCACACCTCTTACGTGTATATATGTAGGAGGTGTTTTTTATTGAAATTATTGTTTAATAGTATGATTGAAAAGGCGATTAATTCTAACGCGTCAGATATTCATTTTATCCCTGCAGATAAAGAAGTTTTGATTAAATTTAGAATCGGTGACGAATTGAAGTCAATAGAGACATTGCAATTAAATAATTATTTGAAATTACTAACCTATATGAAATATCAAGCTGGCTTAGATGTCTCTAAACATAATACTGCACAGAGTGGTAGATATATTTATAAATTAAAGCAAATTTATTTCCTTAGAATTTCTACGCTTCCTTTATCTCTTGGAAATGAAAGTTGCGTTATTAGAATTATCCCGCAATACTTTCAAAAGCATAAAAACAATCAGAACATAACTCATCTATACAATCTAATGAATAAAAAACAAGGATTAATTTTATTGAGTGGTCCTACTGGCTCAGGAAAGAGTACGTTAATGTATCACATGTTGATGTATGCTAAAGAGCATTTAAATTTAAATATTATTACGATTGAAGAACCTGTTGAACAATTAATAAATGGTATAACACAAATATCATTAAATGAAAAAGCAGGGATAAATTATGAGAATTCTTTTAAGGCGATACTGCGCTGTGATCCAGATATTATTTTAATAGGAGAAATAAGAGATGCAAACGTAGCTAAATATGTTATACAAGCCAGTTTAAGTGGTCATTTAGTGCTTTCGACAATACATGCCAGTAATTGCAAAGGTGTAATATTAAGGCTGCTAGAAATGGGTATAACAGTCCAACAGCTTATACAGTCAATCGTTAGTATATTAAATCAAAGGCTTATCACTACTAACGAAAATAAAAGAGAGCTTGTATATGAACAGATAACCAAAGCAGATATCTATCACTTCTTTAAAAATAGTTATACATTACCTGAAGGTTTCCATAATTTGTCTTATAAATTAAATAAAATGTCAAAAGAGGGAATGATTTGTGAAACATCAATGGAACGTTATCTCTAAATTTATCCCTTGTGTTATTTTAAGTGAAAAGGACAAAATAACATTATTATCAAAACTAAAAGATTTACTGGAACATGGATTTACTTTAAGCGACTCATTTAATTTTTTATTACAGCATACTAATATTAGGTCTCTAAGCATTAAAGCGCTAATCAAGGAAGAATTACAACATGGAGCAGATTGTTCTCAAGTACTTAAATTATTAAGGTATCCACAAACAATTGTTATGCTAATTTATTTTGCTGAGATGTTTGGTGATTTAACAGTGACTTTACCCCATGCGCAAGAATATTTAATGAAAAATTATAAAACTAAGAAGCGCTTACTTAAAACATTACAATATCCTCTGCTTTTACTATCTATATTTACCATTATGCTCATAGTTCTAAATCATACTATTATTCCAGAGTTTCAAAATTTATATCATAGTATGGGAGTGGAAATTTCTTTAACACAACGATATTTATCTTTTATAATATTGAATCTTCCTTCTTTTTTATTTTATTTAATTATTGTTGCACTAATATTCATAATTCTATTTTACTTAGTGTATGTAAAACTCCCAATAAACCATAAACTTAAGATAATGTTATCAATACCAATAGTTTCAAAATTTTATAAACTTTATAAAACATTTCGATTGTCTTCAGAGTTTTCACTATTTTATAAAAATGGGATTAGTCTTCATAAAATTGTTGATATATATTCCCAACAAAAAGACGACAATTATTTAACTTATCTAGCTGACGCGCTCTCAACTGGCACACAGAGAGGTTTGAATTTGAGTGAAATTTTAACAAAATTATCATGCTTTGAAGATGAATTAGTTATTTTTATAGAAGAAGGTGAGAAAAAAGGACATCTTGAAGTTGAATTAAAATTATACAGTGAAATTATTATTGATAAAATTCAGCAATCTATGCAATTCATTATCAAGTTTATACAACCATGCATATTTTTAATAATAGCAATTATGATTGTGTCATTATATTTAGTCATTATGTTACCAATGTTTGATTTAATGCAAACAATAAAATGAAATGAGGTTTTAACGATATATGAATATTTTTAAAAACAAATTTAATAAAAAAGCATTCACGCTTATTGAAATGTTACTGGTTTTGCTAATAATAAGTTTATTATTAATATTAATTATACCTAATATAGCTAAACAATCCTCGCATATACAGACTAAGAGTTGTGAAGCACAGCTTAAAATGATAGATAGTCAAATTGAAGCCTATAGCTTAAAGTTTAATAAGAAGCCATCTACTATGGAAGAACTCGTTAATGAAGGTTATATTAAAGAGAATCAAAAGCAATGTAAATCAGGCACTTTAATATCAATTGACAATGGTGAAGCAGTTGCTAGTTAGTAAGGGATTTACTTATGTTGAAATGTTATTTGTTTTAAGTATTATAAGTATACTTATATTTTTACAAACGCAGCGAGTAACTTTTGACAAAAATGAGTTGAGTTCAGCTAATTTAAAAGTAAATAATTTAATTATGCAATTTAATTATTTAAAGTCTAAAGCAATCAAAGATCAACAGTCTATAACATTGTTATTTAATGACTTTTCTACTCAAATCCGCGTAAAAGAACAAACTATGAAAAATTCTACTATTGATTTACCTCCCCATACGTATATACATCCGCGTACAAATTTAAACTATATTAACTTTGATAAAAACGGAGAGGTAAACAAATTTGGTTCGTTATATCTGAGTTTCGATAAATCTTTATATAAAATTATATTTCACATAGAAAAAGGACGCTTGAGATATGAGAAAGTATAATTTCTACGGTTCATTATTTATAGATGCGTTATTGTCTTTTTCAACAATAATTTTGATATGCATGTTGTTTATTCCCATGATGTTACAACTTTCTAAAGAAGTCCAAAACAAAATAACTGATATGGAGATGAAGAGGGTTATATTAAACTCACTATATCATTATGACAGATCAGCTTTAAAAAAAGGAATAGATTTAAATTCTTATCATTTAAAGCTGGCTAATCAAAAACTTTGTATAATAAAAAAAGGAACGAAATATGAAAAATGCTATGGTAAAAAAGATTAAAGCATTTACGTATATTGAAGTTTTGTTCGCACTATTAATTACTATATTGATATTTACAATACTGCCTTCAATATTTAAAACGACGCACTTTATCGAATCACATTTTACAAATCAAATAAACCTAGATTTAGAATTTTTTGCTGCTGATTTAACGCGTGATTTATTAAAAAAAGATTCTCAAATTATAGTAAATGACATACGAAAAAATACAGTAGTCATAAAAAATAATAATAAAGATATGATATATGAATTAAAAAATGATAAGATTATAAAAAGTATTAACGGTAAAGGAAATATAACTTTATTAAACAACGTTAAATCTGCTGAATTTAAAGTAATCAATTTTAAAACTTTAAAAATTAATCTACAGATAATTGAAAAAGGGAATTTCTATGAAAGACAATTATATATTTAACAATAATGCATACATCTATCCTTTTGTGCTGGTAATATTTATGCTATATTTATCTTTAATTACAATTTATGTATTTCAGATTGGGATACAATTAAAAACTTTAGATAACATAGAGAAATATTATGAAAATCAAATTAATTTATTTATGAAGAAGGAAGATATTTTTGAATAACATTAAAATGGAACCGTTGATATTAATTGGATTTATGGGAACTGGTAAGACAACTTTAGGTAAATATCTTTCAAAACATAATCAACTATCCTACATTGACTTAGATGCGTACATAGTGCAACAAGAAAATCAGTCTATACCAAATATTTTTAAACAAATAGGTGAAGCAGGTTTTAGAGAATTGGAATATAAGTATCTAAAAGAATGTATAAACCACTATAATATTATTTCGACTGGTGGTGGAATTATTGAAGGTGATCAAACATTCGACTTTTTAAAACTACAAAGAAGAGTAATATGGTTAGATTGTGACTTGAACATTGTTTATAATAGAATCAAAAATGACAGCAATAGACCTAATGCAAACAATAAATCTCTTTTTGAATTAAAAAACTTGTATTCTTCAAGGGTTTCAAGATATAATGAAATCGCATTCATAAAATTAAATAGCAGTAAATCTCTTCACTCATTGCAATGTGAGATTATGGAAGAGGTAGTTTGCGAATGATCAGTATTGGAGAGAATGGTTAGTTATAATAGTTATAACTTTAGTCCGTCGCCGAAGGTGCAAGTTTAACGAAACTCTCAGGCAAAAGGATAATACTGTGACGCATTCCTGGAGAATTTAAACAGGGTAGCTTAGTCTACCCTGTTTTTTTAATATATTTACTTAAATAATAGGAGGTTTCTTCATGTCTAATGAACTGAAAAAAACACCGCTTTATCAAACTTTTGTAAACAGCGGTGCTAAAATCGTAGAATTTGGTGGATGGGCTATGCCAGTCCAATTTTCAAGTATTAAAGAAGAACATAATGCTGTTAGAACAGAAATCGGTTTGTTTGATGTAAGTCATATGGGTGAAATTCTGATAAAAGGTAGTGATGCTGCAAAGCTAGTACAATATCTCCTTTCTAACGATACTGAAAATTTGACTACTGATAAAGCTCAATATACTGCACTATGCAACGAAAATGGCGGTATTATTGATGATTTGATCACATATAAATTAGATGAAAATCTATACTTATTAGTAGTAAATGCTGGTAATACAGATAAAGACTTTGCTTGGATGAAAGAGAATGCCGAAAAATTCGATGCAGAGGTAATTAATGTTTCGAATGATTATGGTCAATTAGCAATTCAAGGTCCAAATGCACGTGACTTAGTTCAACAACATGTTGATGTAGATGTATCTTCAATGAAACCTTTCGAATTTAAACAAAATGTAGCATTTTACGGTAAAAACGTAATTTTATCACAATCAGGATATACTGGTGAAGATGGTTTTGAAATTTACTGCGATGCTGATGATGCCCCTTATTTATGGAATAAACTATTAGAACATAAGGTTGTGCCATGTGGTTTAGGAGCTAGAGATACATTAAGGTTGGAAGCTGGATTACCTCTACATGGGCAAGATTTAAGTGAAGATATCACACCATATGAAGCCGGAATCGCATTTGCAGCCAAACCATTAATTGAAGCAGACTTCATTGGTAAAAGTGTTCTTAAAGAGCAGAAAGAACACGGTTCAAAACGTAGAACAGTCGGTTTAGAAATGATTGAAAAAGGTATTCCTAGAACTGGCTATGAAGTATTGGATTTAGATGGTAATCAAATTGGAGTGGTTACTTCGGGTACCCAATCACCTTTAACTGGTAAATCAATCGGTTTAGCTTTAATTAATCGTGATGCTTTTGAAATGGGGAAAGAAGTGTTAGTTCAAGTAAGAAAGAGACAAGTAAAAGCAAAAATTGTTAAGAAAAATCAAATAAGTAAATAATACAAAGGGGTGTTACTGTGAGTCATCGTTATATTCCATTAACAGAGCAAGATAAGAAAGAAATGTTAGAAACCATTGGTGCAGGTTCAATTGCACAATTATTTGGTGATGTGCCTAATGATATATTATTAAACAGAGAATTAGCTATCCCAGACGCTGAGGCTGAGACTTCATTGACAAAGCGTTTAAGTAGAGTTGCAAGTAAAAATATCACTAAAGAAACACACACTTCATTTTTAGGTGCAGGTGTATACGATCATTACGCACCAGCAGTAGTAGATGCGATGATTTCTCGTTCAGAATTTTATACTGCATATACGCCGTATCAGCCAGAGATTTCACAAGGTGAATTACAAGCAATTTTTGAATTTCAAACATTAATATGTGAATTAACCGAAATGGACATTGCAAACTCATCTATGTATGACGGCATTACAAGTTTTGCTGAAGCATGTATTTTAGCTTTTAATCAAACGCGTAAAAACAAAATCGTAGTTTCTAAAGGATTACATTATCAAGCATTACAAGTTTTAAACACATATGTAAAAACACGAGAAGAGTTTGAAGTCGTAGAGGTAGACTTAGATGGCACTATTACAGATTTAGAAAAATTAGAAGCAGCTATAGATGACGACACAGCAGCAGTAGCTGTGCAATATCCTAACTTCTATGGTTCGATTGAAGATTTAGAAAAAATCCAATCATTTATAGAGGGTAAAAAAGCCTTGTTTATCGTTTATACCAATCCTCTAGCTTTAGGGTTACTAACGCCTCCAGGTAGTTTTGGTGCTGATATTGTAGTAGGTGATACACAACCGTTTGGTATACCTGCACAATTTGGTGGCCCTCATTGTGGTTTCTTTGCTACAACTAAAAAATTAATGCGTAAAACACCTGGTCGTTTAGTAGGACAAACAGAAGATGCAGATGGACATCGTGGCTTTGTTTTAACATTACAAGCACGTGAGCAACATATACGTCGTGATAAAGCCACTTCAAATATTTGCTCAAATCAAGCATTGAATGCATTAGCTTCCTCAATTTGTATGTCTGCTTTAGGAAAAGAAGGTATTTATGATATCTCAGTACAAAACTTTGAAAACGCAAACTATGCAAAAGAACAATTTAGACAAGCAGGTTTAGAAGTGTCAAATGGAACTTCGTTTAACGAATTCGTAGTAAAATTTGATAAACCAGTTAAAGATATCAATGATGCACTTATACAAGAAGGAATCATTGGAGGTTTCGATTTAAGTGACGTAACAGAATCATTTGAAAATCATATGTTGATTGCTGTAACAGAATTGAGAACAAAAGATGAAATTGACACATTTGTTAAGAAAGCAGGTGAACTAAATGGTAGTAAGTAAATCGAGTCCATTAATATTTGAACGTTCTAAAAAAGGCCGTTATGCGTATTCATTACCTAAAAAAGAAATAGATAATGGTGCTGTTGAAAATTTATTAGATGATAAATTCATTAGAAAAAATAAAGCTGAACTACCAGAAGTTGCTGAATTAGATTTAGTGAGACATTACACAGAGCTTTCAAATAAAAACTTTGGTGTAGATTCAGGGTTTTATCCATTAGGTTCGTGTACTATGAAATATAATCCAAAAATAAATGAAAAAATTGCTAGAATCCCGGGATTTGCAGAATCACATCCATTACAAGATGAATCACAAGTTCAAGGCTCTTTGGAGATTATTCATAGTTTACAAGAAGAGTTGAAAGAAATAACAGGTATGGATGAAGTAACGTTACAACCTGCTGCTGGCGCACATGGTGAATGGACTGCTCTAATGATTTTCAAAGCATATCATCAAAAGAATGGAGAAGGTCATCGTGATGAAGTTATTGTTCCTGACTCTGCACACGGAACTAACCCAGCTTCAGCTGCATTCGCAGGTTTCAAGTCTGTAACTGTTAAATCAAATGAACGCGGCGAAGTAGATATTGATGACTTAAAACGTTTAGTTAATGATAAAACAGCAGCTATTATGTTAACAAACCCTAATACTTTAGGTATTTTTGAAAAAAATATTATGGATATTCGTAATATTGTTCATGAAGCTGGCGGATTATTATATTATGATGGTGCAAATTTAAATGCCATTATGGATAAAGTTAGACCAGGCGACATGGGATTTGACGCAGTGCATTTAAACTTACACAAAACGTTTACAGGACCACATGGTGGTGGTGGACCAGGTTCTGGACCAGTAGGTGTTAAAAAAGAACTTGCGAGCTTCTTACCAAAACCAATGGTTGTTAAAGAAAATGATATTTATAAATATGACAATGATATAGAAAATTCTATTGGCCGTGTTAAGCCTTTCTATGGTAACTTTGGGATTTATTTAAGAGCATATACTTACATTCGTAGTATGGGAAATAAAGGCCTTGAAGAAGTTTCTGAAGCTGCCGTATTAAACGCGAATTATATTAAAGCAAGGTTGAAAGAGCATTTTGAAATACCTTACAGCCAATATTGTAAGCATGAATTTGTGTTAAGCGGCTCTAAACAAAAAGAACATGGTGTTCGTACATTAGATATGGCTAAACGTCTATTAGATTTTGGTGTACACCCACCGACAATCTATTTCCCACTTAATGTTGAAGAAGGTATGATGATTGAGCCAACAGAAACTGAGTCAAAAGAAACTTTAGATCACTTCTGCGATACAATGATCCAAATCGCAAATGAGGCTAAAGAGAACCCAGACGTTGTATTAGAAGCACCGCATACAACTATTATTGATAGATTAGATGAAACAAAAGCAGCAAGAACTCCAGTGTTAAAGTTTGAAAACCTGCGTTCAGAAAAAGAATAGTCAGTTTACACTAACCAATGATAGTATATTAAATCTATATAAATGTAAAAATCGGACTGGTATAAAACCAGTTCGATTTTTTGTGCAAAATAAAAAGCGTAGTCAACATCAAATGTTAACCCGCTTATTATTTAAAAGCTATAAAGTTATTTTTTAGATTTAATTTTACCAGTCCATTTTTTATATCCACCTTTTAACATGTAGATATCCGTGTAGCCGTTTTTCTTTAAAGTTCTGGCTGCTCGATAACTGGCAATGCCATTCGCATCACAAAGATAGATAGGTTGATCTGTTCGTAAACCTTGGAATCTTTGTTTAAACATTGTAATTGGAATATTACGTGCACCATTGATGTGTCCGTAATCATAATCCACTTTTTCTCTTACATCAATAACTTGAGCTTTGCGCAAACCATCATGGAACTCATTTTGGTTTAATTCTGTGACTGCTCTTTTATTTAGAAGATAATTGATTAGCATGTAAGCGATGATAATTATTAAAACTGCTAACGCTATAAACCAAAAGTTACTCATCTTGCATCCTCCCTAATTAACCGATATTATATATTATAAGACTGTTAGCACAATTTATCAAAATATTTTTCTTACGATAAATAGTTATTGCTGACAAACTTGGACAATTATTGAAAACGATAACACAAAATTGCTGTTATCACAATTTAATTTAGCGATAGGAGTTTTGAAAGTGACAGAAACATGGAATTTTATAAATACTGGTAGCAAAGACCCATATTATAATATGGCAATGGATGAAGCTTTACTTAATTTTGTATCTAGAGGAGAGATAGATCCAGTAATTAGATTTTATACATGGGACCCTGCGACTTTATCAGTTGGTTATTTTCAAAGGCTAACTAAAGAAATAGATATTGAAAAAGTGAACGCTAAAGGTTATGGCCTTGTACGCCGTCAAACAGGCGGTAGAGGGGTGTTACATGACAAAGAGCTTACATATAGTGTTATAGTCCCAGAATCACATCCTGAGATGCCTTCAACAGTAACTAATGCATATAGAGTTATTTCAGAAGGATTGCTAGAAGGTTTTAAACATTTAGGCTTTGATGCTTCTTTTGCTATTCCAAAATCAAAAGAAGAAAGAGCGAATTTAAAGCAACCAAGAAGCGCAGTTTGTTTTGATGCGCCTAGCTGGTATGAATTAGTCGTAGAAGGGCGTAAAATTGCTGGAAGTGCACAAGTTCGCCAAAAAGGAGTTATCTTACAACACGGTTCCTTGTTACAAGATGTAGACATAGATGACTTGTTTGATATGTTTGTATTTAAAAATGATCGGCTTAAAGATAAAATGAAGCAAGCATTTGTAGAAAAAGCTGTGGCAATTAACGATATTTCAAATCGTCATATTACTATAGAAGAGATGGAAGTAGCATTTGAAATAGGCTTTAAAAAAGGATTGAATATTGACTTTAAACCATTAGTACTTAATGAAAAACAACAAAATGAAATAAATGAGTTAATTGATAAATATAAATCTGACGAGTGGAATTACCGTAAATAGTTTGGTATACGTTGTTCATTCAATAAATTAAAGTAATATAGGTTTACAAAATATTTTTTAAAATATCTAAATTGTAAAATGAACCCCGAAAAGGTATCTATTTAAAAGAAACTTTTCGGGGTTCATTTGTAAAACCGTATTTCCAAAACGATTGTTATTTTTTCTTTTTATTTTGTCTTTTATACTTACGTTGAGCACGTTTGTATTTACGCTGATCTTCAGTTAAGAAGAAGAAATAGTAGATTGCGTATATAATACCACCAAAAATGGCTAAGCTAATGACCATTCTTACAAAACTGAAGATAAAAGCATCAAGATTGAGTACTAATCCTACGATTGCAATTGCGATAACGATGTAAAATATTGCTTGTTTCAACTAAAACACTCCTATGTGATTGTTAACTTTGATTATCTTTAATACTGATAGTTGATAAAGATTTTTGTCCTTTTTGAATCTTTTTCTTATCTTTGGCGTCGTAACCATCTTTAATATCACTAAACGCTGAATTTAAGTCTTTGTCCAATTTAGTTATATTTTTATTTTTGGTTTTATCTTCACTATCCATCTTTTCTTTATCGACATCGCTTTTATATGTCGTAAATGCGCTATTCATCTTGTTTTTAATATCTACAAGTTTATCTTGTACTTTTTTATCACCTTTATTTTTTGATACATCACTTTTAATATCATTATATTGATCAATTACTTTAGCGATATCTTGATAATATGTAGAAGATGCTTTTAAATTAGCTGCTTTCTTTTTATTGCTTTTCGCTTTACCAATATCCTTTTTATCTTTCTCTAGCGCTACAATTTTATTTTGCTCTTTGCTAATTTCTTGTTTTAATTCTTGAATGTTTCCCTTTAACTTATGATTTTCATCGCGAAGTTTGGTCGTCTTTTCTTCTAAAGGACCAAGATTTTGACTTCCGCAACCAGCAAGTATACATGAAGCACATAAAATAGCCACTATTTTTTTCTTCATAACTCTCTCCTAATTCAAAAACTATAAATTTATACAATAATTATGCTATCATTTTAATGTATAAAAAGAAAATGTACAAACTTATTGTATAGGAGGATGACAAATGACAAGAATTGAAAAATTAAATAGCGCTATTAAATCAAAACATTTAGAAGCGGTAGTCGTACTTTCTGACTTTAACAGACGTTATTTATCCGGTTTTACTAGTACAAGTGGCGCGTTAATTATTACGAAAGATAACAACTTATTGCTTACTGATTTTAGGTACATTGAACAAGCGACTGCTCAAGCCCCAGAATTTAAAATCATCAAACAAGAAGGAAGCTTAATTGATGAAGTCAAAAAGCAGCTTGAAAAGTTAGACGTACAAAATGTTGGATTTGAAGGCAACTTAGTCAGCTACGATACATATCTTCAATTGAGTAAATCATACATTAGTTTAATTAGTATTTCAGGTATGATAGAAAAAATACGTGAAGTTAAAGATGAATCAGAAATTGAGTTGATCCAAAAAGCAGCAGATATAGTTGATGAAGCATATGAATATATTTTAACTGTGGCAAAAGCTGGTATGACTGAACAGCAACTAAAAGCAAAATTAGAAAGTAAAATGTTAGAACTAGGTGCTGAAGGAACTTCATTTGAAACAATTGTAGCTTCTGGTGAACGTGGTGCGCTACCTCATGGTGTTGCTAGTGATAAAGTTATAAATTCAGGAGAATTAATTACATTAGATTTCGGTGCATATTACAAAGGGTATTCATCAGACATCACTCGTACATTTGCGATAGGTGAGCCTGATCCAAAACTCAAAGAAATATATAATATTGTGTTAGAGGCAAACCAAAAAGGCATTGACGCCGCTAAAAAAGGTATAACTGGTAAAGCATTAGATGCTATCGCTAGAGATTATATAACCGAAAAAGGTTATGGTGAGGCGTTTGGACATTCGCTTGGTCATGGTATTGGATTAGACGTTCACGAAGGTCCTAACCTTTCTAGGAAATCAGATACGCCATTAGATATAAATAATTGTGTTACAATTGAACCTGGTATATATTTAGATGGATTAGGTGGCGTTCGTATTGAAGATGACATTTTAATTAAAGAAAATGGCTGTGAACGCTTTACTAAATCTCCCAAAAACCTTATTATTTTATAGAAGACCTTATAATTGAGGAGGAAACTGAATGATTTCGGTTAATGATTTTAAAACAGGCTTAACAATATCAGTAGATAATGGCATTTGGAAAGTTTTAGATTTCCAACATGTTAAACCAGGAAAAGGTTCTGCGTTTGTACGTTCTAAGCTACGTAATTTAAGAACTGGTTCGATTCAAGAGAAAACATTCAGAGGTGGCGAAAAAGTAGAAACTGCTATGATTGAGAATCGTCGTATGCAATATCTATATGCCGATGGAGATACGCATGTTTTCATGGATAATCAAACATTTGATCAAACAGAGCTACAAGGAGATTATTTACAACACGAATTAAATTTCTTAAAAGCAAATATGGAAGTCCAAATTCAAACTTACGGTAATGAAACACTTGGCGTTGAATTACCAAAAACAGTTGAACTTGTAGTAACAGAAACTGAACCAGGTATTAAAGGCGACACAGCAAATGGTGCCACTAAATCTGCTACAGTAGAAACAGGATATACATTAAATGTCCCTTTATTTGTTAATGAAGGTGACACACTTGTAATTAATACTGGTGACGGCAGTTACATTTCTAGAGCCTAATATTTTTATTATTTAAAAATGACATGTACTTAAAGTAATGAGTAAAAACCTTTCCAATATATTGGAAAGGTTTTTTATGGTTATTATAAATATAAAAGGTTATATTAGATAATATAATGTTTATGAATACTATAATTTCTATAATTAAACTGTTAAATTATAAATACTTAACTTTATATTTAATGTTCAATTTGAGTATGATTTAGTGCGTTCAAGTGCGCGATAAATCAAATGAAGTGTGTTGAACTATTATCAAGCCTAAAGTATCATTAATAACAATGTATTTATAGTGTAAGTTACATATGAATAAGAAAGGCTAAGTTACAATATTTTTATTTAATATAAAGATTTCATTTCTTTATTGATTAATCAAAGACAACACATCTTATTTATAAATTTAAGGTTTTTGCAAACTTATAGGCATATAGTACACGATAAAAGTTAATCAGTTTATTATAGAAAGTATGTATATGCTTGAATTGAACATATCACTAAAGTAAAATAAACTAGGTAAATGAAAACAATCTGAAGGAGTCAGTATTTATGAATTTTAAAGAAATTAAAGAATTAATAGAAATTCTTGACCAATCTAGCTTGACTGAAATTAATATTGAGGACAAAGGTAATATTTTAAATTTAAAAAAAGAAAAAGAAACTGAAATTATAACACCTCAAATTTCACAACAACCGATGCAACAAATAACACCACAACAAGGCGTGGCATCAACTCCTGCAGGAACACAAGGCGCTGATGAAACAAGCACAAATAATAACGCAAACACTAATGCAGTAGAAGATAACTTACAAACTATTAATGCCCCAATGGTTGGTACGTTTTACAAATCACCGTCTCCAGAAGAAAGTGCTTACGTGCAAGTTGGAGATTCTGTAACAAATGATTCAACAGTATGTATATTAGAAGCTATGAAATTATTCAATGAAATACAAGCCGAAGTCAGCGGTGAAATTGCTGAAATCTTAGTAGAAGACGGTCAAATGGTAGAGTATGGCCAACCGTTATTTAAGGTAAAATAATGAATAAAATTTTAATAGCAAATCGAGGGGAAATTGCAGTAAGAATTATTCGTGCATGTCATGATTTAGGTTTACAAACTGTGGCTATATATTCTGAAGGAGATAAAGACGCCTTACATACTCAAATTGCTGATGAAGCATACTGCGTCGGCCCAACCCAATCTAAAGATTCTTATTTAAATATCCCAAACATTTTATCCATTGCAACATCTACAGGCTGTGACGGCATTCATCCTGGATATGGTTTTTTAGCAGAAAATGGCGATTTTGCTGAATTATGCGATGCATGTCAACTTAAATTCATTGGACCAAGCTTTGATTCTATTCAAAAAATGGGAATCAAAGACGTAGCTAAAGAAGAAATGAAACGTGCTGCAGTACCAGTTGTTCCTGGCAGTGAGGGGCTTGTTTTAAATATTGAAGACGCGAAAAAAATTGCAAATCAAATAGGCTATCCAGTTATCATCAAAGCTACTGCCGGTGGTGGTGGCAAGGGTATTAGAGTTGCTCGTGATGAGAAAGAATTAGAAACTGGCTTTAAAATGACGCAACAAGAAGCGGAAACTGCTTTTGGTAACAGCGGTTTATACTTAGAAAAATTCATTGAGAATTTCAGACATATAGAAATACAAATTATGGGAGATAGCTATGGCAACGTTGTTCATTTAGGTGAACGTGATTGTACAATTCAACGTAGGATGCAAAAACTTGTTGAAGAAGCACCATCTCCAATATTAACTGAAGAAAAAAGACAAGAAATGGGTAACGCTGCAGTAAGAGCTGCAAAAGCAGTTAATTATGAAAACGCAGGTACTATTGAATTTATATATGACTTAGACTCTAATGAATTTTATTTTATGGAAATGAATACAAGAATTCAAGTTGAACATCCAGTTACCGAAATGGTTACAGGTGTAGACTTAGTTAAACTACAATTGAAAATTGCAATGGGCGAAAAATTACCATTTAAACAGAAAGATATTAAAATTGAAGGACATGCAATGGAATTCAGAATTAATGCTGAAAATCCATATAAAAACTTTATGCCTTCGCCAGGTCAAATCACTCAATATTTGGCTCCAGGTGGATTTGGCGTAAGAATTGAATCTGCATGTTATACTAATTATACAATTCCTCCATACTATGACTCTATGGTTGCAAAACTTATTGTTCACGAACCAACTAGAGACGAAGCAATCATGACAGGTTTACGCGCACTAGGCGAATACCTTGTATTGGGGATAGACACAACGATACCATTCCACGTTCGACTATTAAACAATGATATCTTTAGAAGTGGAGAATTTAATACTAATTTCTTAGAAACATATAATATTATGGATGATGAATCTAATTAGGGGGTAAGTGAAATGGTCAAAGTATCAGAGTCCACACATTCCAATTTAGGGAAAATTGAGATTGCGCCCGAAGTTTTAACAGTTATAGCAAGTATAGCAACATCTGAAATCAAAGGTATTCAAGGTCATTTTAAAGAGTTAAAACATACAAGTATTGAAAATATAAGCAAGAAACAATTAAGTAGAGGTATAAAAGTAGATACAAGAGAAGATGGCATTTATATAGATGTATATTGCACTTTGTCCTATGGAATTAATATCTCAGAAACAGCTAAAAAAATACAACAGGCTATATATAATTCATTAACAACAATGACCACAATTGAACCTAGCCAAATTAATATCCATATCACGCATATCGAACCAATAAATTAAAATTAAATAAAGCAAATTTACTTTATAAATACATTTTGTGAAAATCTGAAATAACCGTTTATTTTGAAATGCGTCCTATTTTTCTATTCACAAATGATTTACAAATAACACTATGCTTAAGGGAGTTTATAATGAGTCGTAAAGAATCGAGAACACAAGCTTTTCAAACTCTATTTCAACTTGAAATGAAAAATAATGAATTAACTATTGATGAAGCAATTAGTTTTATTAAAGATGATAATCCTGATTTAGAATTTGATTTTATCAACTGGCTAGTAACGGGTGTAAAAGATCATGAATCAGTCTTAGATGAAAAAATCCAACCGCATTTAAAAGATTGGACTTTAGATAGATTACTAAAATCTGACCGCATTATTTTAAGAATGTCCACTTATGAATTGTTAAATAGTTCAACGCCACAAAAAGTAATCATCAACGAAGCTGTGGAATTAGCAAAACAATTCAGTGATGATGATCATTATAAATTTATAAATGGTGTATTGAGCAATATTGAATAAAAGAGTGATATAACATGACAGAATATTTGAGTGTATCAACACTTACTAAATATATTAAGTATAAATTTGATCAAGACCCACACTTACAATCCGTTTTAATTAAAGGAGAATTGTCTAATTTTAAAAAGCATAGTAGTGGTCATCTCTATTTCAACGTCAAAGATAACAATAGTGTTATTAGTGCAATGATGTTTAAAGGAAGTGCCTCGAAAATTGATTTTGAACCTAAAGAAGGTGACGAAGTGCTTTTAGAAGCGCGCGTGTCAGTATACGAACGCCGTGGGAATTATCAAATTTATGTCAATAAAATGCATTTAGATGGCGTTGGTAACCTATACCAAAGATTAGAACAACTAAAGAAAAAACTTACTAAAGAGGGTTATTTTGATCAAAATAACAAAAAACCCATACCTAAGTTTCCTAAGAAGATTGCAGTATTAACAGCAGGCACAGGTGCAGCAATTAGAGATATTCATACTACAATCAACAGTAGATACCCTTTAGCAGAACAAATACAGATCAGTACCCTTGTACAAGGTGAACAAGCGAAAAATGATATTATTAATAATATACAACAGGCTGATGAAATAGGTGTCGACACAATAATTATTGGGCGCGGCGGAGGTTCTATTGAAGACTTATGGAACTTTAATGAAGAGGATGTTGTTAAAGCAATATACGCATGTACTACGCCTATCATTTCCGCAGTTGGCCATGAAACCGATTTTACACTCAGTGATTTTGTTGCAGATATTCGTGCAGCTACGCCAACACAAGCAGCAGTTATGGCTACACCAGATCAATATGAATTACGTCAATACTTACAACAAATAAATTTATCACTTACACGTTTTATAAAACAGCATTTACAACAACAAAGAAAACATTTAGAACATGTATCATCTTATTACAAATTTCAAACGCCAACATTGTTGTATGATCAACAAATTCAAAAACGAGATGATTTAGAAAAACAACTTAATTTATCGATGAATTTAGCAATTAAAAATCATCAACAGCAATTACAACTATTATTGAATAAGTTTAATCTTAAAGGTTTTAAACAAAATATAAATAGAGAACAATTAACAAACGCTCAAAAGCGAGATGATTTAAATAAAGTTATGAATAATTTTATTCACAACCAAAAAAATAATTTAGCTAGAAAATTAGAAAGTCTTAATAATTTGAGTCCTACAAATACCATGTTACGTGGTTATACAATTGTTAACAAGGATAATAACGTTATTACAAGCACTAGTGATTTAGCTGAAAATGACAACATAGTATTAACAATGAAAGATGGCGTTGTTGATGCTCAAGTTAAGAAAGTATGGTGTAATGATGAGCAATAGTAATACACAAAGTTTTGAGGAAATGATGAAAGAGTTAGAAAATATCGTACAAAAGCTTGATAATGAAAATGTATCATTAGAAGAATCTCTAAACTTGTATCAACGTGGCATGAAATTATCAGCAACTTGCGATGAAACATTAAAAGACGCCGAAAAGAAAGTCAATGAATTAATGGCAGATGAGCAAACTGTTAATAATGATGATGTCGTGAAGGAAGATAATGAAAATGAATAAAAAAATGGAAAACTTAACAAAGGAAGTTAACCAACTATTATCCGAAGCGATTCCGAATTCAGATTTAAATACAAATTTAGAAGAAAGTATGCGTTACTCATTAGAAGCTGGTGGAAAGCGTATTAGACCAGTGTTATTGCTTTTAACATTGGATATGCTATCCAATGATTATAGAGCTGGACTTTCTTCAGCACTTGGCTTAGAAATGATTCATACTTATTCTTTAATACACGACGATTTACCACCAATGGATAACGATGATTATCGCAGAGGTAAACTTACAAATCACAAAGTATTTGGTGAGTGGAAAGCAATATTAGCTGGTGATGCACTCTTAACCAAAGCATTTGATATTATTGTGAATGATGAATCAGTCGATGATACTTCTAAAGTCAAATTACTTAAACGTTTAGCTTTTGCTAGTGGACATTTAGGTATGGTAGGCGGCCAAACTCTAGATATGCAAAGCGAGGGTGAGGGCGTCAAAGTAAATATTGATACACTTGAACAAATTCATAACGCCAAAACAGGGGCGTTGCTCAAATTTGCAGTGATGGCCGCAGTAGATATTGCAAAGCCTGAATCAAATGTTGCTGATGCATTAGAATCATTTAGTGAACACTTAGGATTAATGTTCCAAATTAAAGATGATTTATTAGACGTATATGGCGATGAAGCGAAGTTAGGTAAAGCAGTTGGTAGTGATATTGATAACGATAAGAGTACATATGTATCATTATTGGGGCAACAAGGAGCCGAGGAAAAAATGACATATCATACCCAAGAAGCTTATGATTGTCTAAAACAATTACCAGATAAGTACAATATCGAAAATTTAACATATATTATTGAATTATTTAATAATCGTGAATCTTAATGGATTCTTGTAGAGGGCGAGGATACGAAATCATCTTTCAAATTTTGATTTCCATTCCGTCCTCTTTTTAATTACGGTTAATATTCACTATAAAAAGAAAGTTAATATAAACTTCGTTTGGTGAGAGTTTAAACTGAATTTAGAAAACAAGGGTAATTTTTAATTATTAGTTTATCACATACTATTCAATAATTATTCATTACTTTTATAATTATCATTGTCATACAACAGTTATTTAAATATATTTAACGCCGTTACTTCACCTTTGACATGCAGATTTATCGTTTTCATTTAAGTAATATTTCAACTATCTTTAGTAGTAGTATTTATATGCATGTGTTAAAATAAATGTATAAATATTCGTTTATAGAGGTGCTATATATGGCTAAAAAATCAGTAAGACATATTAAAATTAGAGAAATAATTTCAAACGAAAAAATCGAAACACAAGATGAATTAGTAAAACGATTAAATGAGTACGAATTAAATGTCACTCAAGCTACAGTTTCCAGAGACATTAAAGAATTACAATTGATAAAAGTCCCCACACCAACAGGACAGTATGTTTATAGTTTGCCAAATGATAGAAAATATCATCCTCTAGAAAAACTGGGCCGTTATTTAATGGATTCTTTTGTAAATATAGATGGCACAGGTAACCTATTAGTTTTAAAAACATTGCCGGGAAACGCTCAATCAATCGGTGCAATCTTAGATCAAATTGATTGGGAGGAAGTTTTAGGTACTATTTGTGGTGATGATACTTGTTTAATTATCTGTAGAGATGAGTTAGCAAGCGAAAAAATCAAAACGCGCATCTTTAATTTATTATAAGTGTAAGGAAGTGTTTAGAAGGATGCTACAGACTTTATCTATCAAACAATTTGCAATCATTGATGAACTAGAAGTTCATTTTGGCGATGGCTTAACAGTATTAAGTGGTGAAACTGGCGCAGGTAAATCAATTATTATCGACGCCATTGGACAACTGATTGGTATGCGCGCGTCATCAAATTATGTAAGGCATGGTGAAAAGAAAGCTATTATTGAAGGCATATTTGATATTGACGAAAGTAAAGAAGCCATTTCAATACTTGAAGCTTTGGATATCGACATAGATGAAGATTTTCTATTAGTTAAAAGAGAAATTTTCAGCACTGGTAAAAGTATTTGTAGAGTTAACAATCAAATCGTCACTTTGCAAGATTTACGTAAAATTATGCAAGAATTGTTAGATATTCATGGTCAACATGAAACACAAACTTTATTAAAACAAAAATATCATCTACAATTACTCGATAACTATGCTGAAAATCAATACAAAAGCCTACTTGAACAATACGTTGACACTTATGATCAATATAAAGCTAAAAAGAAAGAGCTTGAAGAGTTAGAATCTGCCGATCAAGCTTTATTACAACGTCTCGATTTACTTAAATTTCAGTTCGAAGAAATCCAAGAAGCAAACTTGGTTGACGGTGAAGTTACACAACTTGAATCAGACATTAAACGTATACAAAACTCAGAAAACCTAAGTTTAGCTTTAAATAATGCGCATCTAACTTTAACTGATGAGCATGCGATTACAGACCGTCTATATGAATTGAGTAATCAATTACAATCAATAAGCGATATTTTACCTGAAAAATATGATGAACTTAAAGAAGAAGTCGATCAATTTTACTACACTTTAGAAGATGCTAAACATCAATTGTATGATGAATTGACTAATACTGAATTTGATGAACACTATTTAAATGAACTTGAGGCTAGAATGAACGTCTTGAATGATTTGAAAAGAAAATATGGTAAAGATATTAGTGAATTAATTAAATATCAAGACAAATTAGCGAATGAAATTAATAAAATCGAAAACTATGAAGAAAGTACTTCTCAGTTAAGACAAGAAATTGAAAAATTATATGAAAATGTAATTAAATTAGGTTCAGAATTATCCCAAAAACGTCGTGTTGTGGCTCAAACACTTCGCGATCACATCGTGGATGAAATTCAAAATTTACAAATGAAGGATGCTAATTTAGAAATTTCATTTAAACCTTTAGATGTTCCTAATAGAGAAGGCATTGAATTTGTAGAGTTTTTAATCAGTCCTAATAAGGGTGAACCTCTTAAAAGTTTAAATAAAATTGCATCTGGTGGGGAGCTATCGCGTATTATGCTTGCGCTTAAAACTATTTTTGTTAAAACACGAGGACAAACGGCAATATTATTCGATGAGGTAGATTCTGGGGTTTCAGGTCAAGCAGCACAAAAAATGGCTGAAAAAATGAAAGGATTAGCCAAACATATTCAAGTAATTTGTATTTCTCATTTGCCACAAGTAGCATCAATGAGCGATCATCATCTATTTATCAGTAAAGATTCAGTAGATGACCGAACTACTACACATGTTCAGGAGCTTTCAGGTTCAGAACGTATAGACGAAATAGCGAGAATGATTTCAGGTGCTAGTGTAACAGATATCACACGTCAAAATGCTAAAGAAATGATAGATCAAAATCAACATGCCTAACGGCGTACATTTTAATTAATTATTTATAGTAATATCGAATATAATTACTTCATAAAATGAGAAAGGTGTTGATTTTATGCAATATCAACATTTAATTGATTCTTCATATAATTTAAAAGGTAATGTTGCGATTTTATATGCAAATGATGAAAAAATGTTATCTGTTGTCATGAAAGCACTTGTTTTAACAAAAATTGATGTATATTTATATGACACACAAGATGCTACAGAGATAATCCGTTCATTCGATATGGATGCACAATTACTCAATCGAATTCATATTCTTACTTTTAGCAATGACAATGAACTTTTTAAACAATGTGCTGATGATTTGTCTACTGGTAAAGTATCAGTATTAGTCAAAGGTAATTTAATGTCATCAACATTATTATCCTTTGTTCTTAGTAATAAAAGCTTTATTGCTCAGCATGGATTTTTAAACCATGTTGCATGTTTTAACGTGCCAAATTATCATAAAACATTAATGTTAAGTGATGTAGCATTAAACATTAATCCTTCGGTAGAAGAAAAGAAACAAATAATTAATAATTTAGCTCATTTTTCTAAAGCGCTTGGTTATGACCAGTTTAAAGTTGGTATTCTTTCTTCTGTTGAAAAACCTACCAAAAAAATCTTATCATCTACTGATGCTGAAAAGCTCAAGAATATTTATAGCAGAGCAACACCTGAGTATTTATATGTAGATGGTCCATTTGCTTTTGATAACGCAATTAGTATGGAAAGTGTTATTAAGAAAAATATCAAGTCACAAGTTGCAGGCGATGTAGATGCTTTATTGGTATCACATATAGATGTTGGTAACGCACTATACAAATCCTTTACTTATTTTGCAGGAGCACGTGTAGCCAGTTTAGTCCTAGGAGCAAAGTTCCCGATTGTGTTGACTTCGAGAGCAGATACGAAACAAAATAAACTTGACTCATTAATACTAGCATTAAAAATATTAAACTAATATATTGATTACAAGAATTAACTAGGTGACTCAAACTAGTTAAGAATCATAGGTAGCAATTATCTCGAAACAGATATTTGAAAAAATTAAATCAGCAAATTTTCTTTCATTTTCAATTCCTAATTCAACTTCAAAAATAGGTTATTAATTTTATAATGTAAGAAGTTGATGTAATATATAAGTAGATAATATAATTTATAAATACAATAAATTAGTTTGAGGCACTCAATATCCAACTATCTAACGTAATTGATTTTAAGTATTTAGGTCTAATGTCTAAGAGGTTTCTTATTTTCCAAAAGAAGGTGCTGCAATGGCTCGAATTCTAGTTTTAAATTTAGGTAGTACATCATCAAAAGTTGCGGTATATGAAGCGCATAAGTGTATGTGGCATGAAACAATTCGACATGATATACAGCTTACATCTGCATCATTAATAGAACAAAAACCAGCAAGGCTCAAGGAAATTATATCTTCTTTAAATCACACATCAGATTACACATTAAAAAGTTTTGATGCAATTGCATGTAGAGGTGGATTACTAAAACCATTGCAAGGTGGCGTTTATCATATAAATAACGAAATGTATAACAATCTTAAGGCATTTAAATATGGTGTACACGCATCTAATTTGAGTGGTATGATTGGTTATGAATTAGGAAAAGAGCTGAACATCCCTGCATTTACGATAGATCCCGTCGTTGTTGATGAGTTAATAGATATTGCAAAAGTTACAGGCTTAAAAAATGTTGAACGACGTAGTATATTTCATGCATTAAATCAAAAAGCTGTTGCTAGATTATATGCATCATCGATTCATAAAACGTATGAAGATGTAAATGTTATCGTTGCACATATGGGTGGAGGTATAACCATTGGCGCACATAAAAATGGGCATGTAGTAGATGTAAATGAAGGGTTGTTAGGTGAAGGTCCTTTTAGTCCAGAACGTGCCGGTTCAATACCCAATGATCAACTCTACGCATTTGGATATAAACATAATTTCACACCACAAGAGATGAATCACTTTTTAAGTAAAAAAGGTGGTTTCATTAGTATGTTCAAAACAAATGATTTAAAATTATTATCGGATAAATATGATTCAAACTCCGAAGTTAAATTAGCATTTGATGCGTTAGCATATCAAATTTCTAATGCTATTGGAGCTCGGTCAATTATTTTCCGCGGACAGGTAGATCAAATTATTTTAACGGGTGGTTTAAGTTACAGTAAATTATTAGTTCAAAAAATAATATCATTCGTTGATTGGATTGCACCTGTAACAATATATCCAGGCGAAAAAGAAATGGATACATTGGCGTTACGTACATCAAACGTACTAGACGGAAAAGAAAAGGTTAAAGCTTATAGTTAGGAGTATTAATATGTCAGAAGAAAAATATGATTTAGTCATTCTTGGTGGAGGTACTGCGGGTTATGTATCTGCGATAAGAGCTTCACAATTAGGAAAGAAAGTGGCACTTGTAGAAAAATCATTACTTGGTGGCACTTGTTTACATAAAGGATGCATTCCGACAAAAGCATTATTAAAATCTGCAGAAGTTATGCGTACAATCACAAACGCAACTGATTATGGCGTGGATGTTGAAGGGTTCAAATTGAATTTTGCGCGTATTCAAGAACGAAAAAATGAAGTAGTAAACCAAATGTTTAGCGGCGTTAACCATTTAATGGAACATAACAGTATCGATGTATTTAATGGTACAGGTAGGATATTAGGACCTTCTATATTCTCGCCACAAAGTGGCACGATTTCTGTAGAATACGAGGATGGTGAATCTGAATTAATACCCAATAATAATGTCCTCATAACTACAGGATCACAACCTATGTCTTTATCTTTTCTACCGTTTGATCATAAAGTTGTCCTTTCTAGCGATGATATCTTGCAATTAGAACAATTACCAAATAATCTAGCTATTATTGGTGGCGGAGTTATCGGTTTAGAATTTGCTTCTTTGATGACAGATTTTGGTGTCGATGTAACTGTAATTGAGGCAGGTCCGCGCATTTTACCGACTGAAAGTAAAATAGTTGCCAAAACTTTAAGAAAAGAATTAACGGATAGAGGCGTGACATTTTATGAAAATATACAACTATCCGAATCAGATATAACAGTAGACGAAGATCGCATTATTATCACATTAAATGGTGAAGCAGTACAATTTGAAAAAACATTAATTTCTATTGGTAGGCTGCCTAATACTGAAGATATTGGATTAAATAATACAAAGATTAAATTAACAGATAAAAAGCATATTAGTGTTAATGAATATCAACAAACTGATGATAAACATATCTATGCAGCAGGCGATTGTATCGGTAAATTACAATTGGCCCATGTCGGCTCTAAAGAAGGCGTCATAGCAATTGAACATATGTTTGATCAATCACCACTTCCAATTGATTATAATAAAATGCCAAAATGCGTTTATACTCAACCTGAAGTAGCAAGTATTGGATTAAATATAGACCAAGCCAAATCAGAGAATATTAAAGCAAAATCAATTAAAGTACCTTTCAAAGCTATAGGTAAAGCAGTTATTGAAAACACCTCTAACCAAAGTGGCTTTTGTGAAGTTATCATCGATCAAGAACAAGATACTGTATTAGGTCTTAATATGATAGGACTCCATGTTACAGAATTAATTAACGAAATATCACTATTCCAATTTATGAATGGTTCAACTTTAGAACTTGGGTTAACAACACATGCACATCCATCATTATCTGAAGTATTGATGGAGTTAGGCTTAAAGGTTGAAAATAGATCGATTCACGTTTAATTTAGGAGGAAATAAGATGTTTGATTATAAATCAGTTGGACTAGAAGAGTCTGATTTAAAAGCAATGTATAAATGGATGGATTTAGGGCGTAAAATAGATGAACGTATGTGGCTATTAAACCGTGCAGGTAAAATACCATTTGTTATTAGTTGTCAAGGACAAGAAGCAACTCAAATAGGTATGGCATATGCTATGCAAGAAGGTGATATTTCTTCACCTTACTATAGAGATTTAGCGTTTGTTACCTATATGGGGATGACAGCTTTAGACTCGATGTTAGCAGCATTTGGTAAACGTGATGATATAAGTTCAGGTGGAAAGCAAATGCCGTCACATTTTAGTAAACGTGAAAAAGGTATTCTATCCCAAAGTTCGCCAGTTGGCACACAAATTGTACATGGTGTTGGAGCAGCATTAGCTTTGAAAATGGATAATAAACCAAATATTGCTATGGCTACAGTGGGTGAAGGTAGTTCAAACCAAGGTGATTTCCATGAAGGCTTAAACTTTGCAGGCGTACACAAATTACCGTTTGTATGTGTTATTGAAAATAATAAATATGCTATTTCTGTACCAGATTCTCTACAATATGGTGCTGAAAAATTATCTGATCGCGCTATTGGTTATGGTATGCACGGTGAACATGTAGATGGCAACGACCCAATTGCGATGTATAAAGTCATGAAAGAAGCTAGAGAACGAGCATTAAATGGTGGTGGTTCTACATTAATTGAAGCCATGTGTACAAGAATGACAGCCCATTCTTCAGATGATGATGATAAATATCGTACTAAAGAAGAGCGTGAAGAATTAAAATCATTAGACTGTAATCTTAAATTTAAAACATTTCTTCTTGAGGAAGGCATTATAAACGAACAATGGTTAGAAAAAGTTGATAGTGAACATAAAGAAATTGTAAACCAAGCAACTAAAGAAGCCGAAAAAGCACCTTATCCGTCGCCAGAAGAAACATATACACATGTCTATGAAGAAGGGAGTTTAGACAATGCCTAAATTAAGTTACTTAGAAGCAATCCAACAAGGGCTCGACCAAGCTATGGAAAAGGATAACGATGTATTTGTATTAGGAGAAGACGTCGGAAAAAAAGGTGGCGTATTTGGTGTCACTTTAGGTTTACAACAAAAATATGGTGAAGCACGTGTTTTAGATACGCCGTTAGCAGAGTCAAATATCGTAGGAACAAGTATTGGTGCAGCTATGTTAGGCAAACGTCCTGTTGCAGAAATACAATTTGCCGAGTATATTTTACCTGCGACAAATCAAATTATGAGTGAAGCTGCAAAAATGAGATATCGTTCAAATAATGATTTTCATTGCCCTATTACGATTCGTTCTCCATTTGGCGGCGGTATTCACGGTGCGCTTTATCACTCGCAAAGTGTAGAATCTATATTTGCTAACACACCAGGGCTCACAATTGTTATCCCATCTACACCATATGACGCGAAAGGGTTATTATTAGCTTCAATTGAGTCAAATGACCCAGTACTATATTTCGAGCATAAAAAAGCTTATCGTTTACTTAAAGAAGAAGTTCCTGAATCATATTATACAGTTCCAATTGGTAAAGCAGATGTTAAACGTGAAGGCGATGATATTACTGTGTTTACCTATGGTCTCTGTGTGAATTACTGTATCCAAGCAGCTGATATGTTATCAGAAGATGGTATCAATGTAGAAGTTGTGGATTTACGTACAGTTTATCCTTTAGATAAACAAACGATTATTGAAAGAGCAAAATTAACAGGTAAAGTTTTATTAGTAACAGAAGATAATTTAGAAGGTAGTGTTATTTCTGAAGTAGCTGCTATAATAGCAGAAAACTGTCTGTTCGACTTAGATGCCCCAATAATGAGACTCGCTGGTCCTGATGTTCCAGCAATGCCATTTGCGCCAACACTCGAAGACGAGTTTATGATTAATCCAGATAAAATAAAAATCAAAATGCGTGAACTCGCAGAATTCTAAGGAGGCACAATCATGGAAATAAAAATGCCTAAACTCGGTGAAAGTGTTCATGAAGGTACTATAGAACAATGGCTTGTTTCAGTAGGAGATAAAGTTGAGGAATATGATCCTTTATGTGAAGTGATTACTGATAAAGTAACTGCAGAGGTGCCTTCATCATACGCAGGTACAATAACCGAAATCAAAGTTGATGAAGGCGATACAGTAGCGGTAGATGAGATTATTTGTCTATTAGATACTGGTAACGAGCAAAATGAATTCGAACAAGATCAAACAACTGAGAATCAATCTGAAGACATTAAAGAAGATTTAACCAACAAACAAACAAGTAGTAACAATATCCAAAATGATTCAGCTTCAACTACTGCTAAATCTCATATAGATGGACCAAAAAATAACGGCCGTTATTCACCAGTAGTCTTCAAATTAGCGTCTGAAAACCAAATTGACTTAGATCAAGTTGTAGGCACAGGTTTTGAAGGGCGTGTAACAAAAAAAGATATAGAAAAAGTTATTAAAGAAGGAACAAACAAATCACCTTCTACGATTGTAGCGCCAAAAGATTCTCCTAAAGTATCGCAACAATCAGCGTATAATGATCCATCACCAGGTTCATCAATTCCAGTTAATGGAGTACGTAAACAGATAGCTCAAAATATGGTAAATAGTGTTAACGAAATACCTCATGCTTGGATGATGGTAGAAGCAGATGCAACTAACTTAGTTAAAACACGTAATTATCATAAGCATAGCTTTAAAGAAAGTGAAGGCTATAACCTTACGTTCTTTGCGTTTTTCGTTAAAGCAGTTGCTGAAGGGTTAAAAGCATATCCCTTATTAAATAGTAGTTGGCAAGATTCTGAGATAGTTATGCATAAAGATGTTAACATCTCTATAGCAGTCGCAGACGAAGATAAATTATACGTGCCTGTGATTAAAAATGCTGATGAAAAGTCAATTAAAGGTATTGCTAGAGAAATTAACGAATTAGCTCAAAAAGCACGTAACAAAAAACTACGTTCAGAAGATATGCAAGGTGGTACATTTACTGTAAATAATACAGGTACGTTTGGCTCAGTATCTTCTATGGGTATAATTAATCATCCTCAAGCAGCAATACTACAGATTGAATCTGTGATTAAAAAACCGGTAGTTATTGATGATATGATTGCCATAAGAAACATGGTTAACTTATGTATTTCAATCGATCACCGCATTTTAGATGGCTTGCAAGCAGGTAGATTTATGAACTTCGTAAAAACACGTATTGAACAATATTCAATAGAACATACAAGTATCTACTAATAACATACAACTTAATAAAGTTGATAATATTTTAGGCTGAGACACAAAGTATATGTCTCAGCCTAAAATATTATAGTGATTTCTTATCAATTTTTTAAAAAATCTTTTGAACAATTAAAGTCATTTAAAATATGGTGATATTTAAACACACTAGTTGAAGTATTAACTATATATTAGTAGAATAAAAGTAATAATTAGAAATGAAAGGTGAATTTATTATGGACTTAAACTTTGATTTATATATGACAGATGTAGTTAATCAAGCACGTAACGAAATTGAAGAAGCAGGTTATGAACAATTAACATCTGCCGAAGAAGTAGATAACGTTTTAAAACAAGAAGGTACAACGTTAGTAATGGTCAATTCTGTTTGTGGATGTGCAGGTGGTATTGCAAGACCAGCAGCTGCGCATGCATTACACTATGATAAATTGCCAAACCGCCTTGTTACTGTTTTTGCAGGTCAAGACAAAGAAGCTACACAACAAGCTAGAGATTATTTTGAAGGTTTTGCACCTTCAAGTCCATCATTCGCCTTAGTCAAAAATGGTAAAGTCACAGAAATGATTGAAAGGCACCAAATCGAAGGTCACGATGTGATGGATGTGATAAACCAATTACAAAATTTATTCGACACTCACTGTGACGAAAAATAGAGGTCTTATTAGATGATGAGTTTAAATCCATATCGAATCGGATTTAGAACAATTAAGACTGCAGTTGGAATGGCACTAGGAATCATAATTGCTAAATTAATGGGTTTAGATAATTTTGCTTCCAGTGCCATTTTAGTTGTTTTGTGTATCAAACATACTAAAGTGCATTCATTACAAGCAATTGTTTCTCGTTTTGTATCATGTCTTATGGTTCTAATTCTAGGTTCTATTGCTTTTAATATGTTAGGACAAAGTGCGATTGTTTTAGGTCTTATTGTACTGTTTTTTATACCGTTAACAGTTGTATTTAAAGTTCAAGAAGGTGTCGTAACAAGTTGTGTTATCTTATTACACATCTTTAATGCGTCAGTCATTGATTTGCAATTGTTTTATAATGAGATTCTTCTTTTAATCGTAGGTCTAGGAATTGCATTCTTAATGAACGTCATTATGCCTAGTTTGGACAGTAATTTAAAACATTATAAACAAGAAATTGAACAACAATTCACTTACATTTTTGAACAGTTTAGCAATACTTGTAAAAAGCCAAATAATAATGTTAACATCGCATTTGATGAATTAAAGTATACAATCCGCAAGGCAAAATCTATCGCTTTTAGAGATGTTAAAAATCATTTTGTAAGAAATGAGAACTCATATTATCATTATTTTGATATGCGCGAAGAACAATTAGAACTTTTACGTCGTATGTCTATAATTATCGAAAATATTGAAACCAAAGACTGTTTATTATCTAAAATATCTAATTTGTTTGCCGAAGTAGCTACCAATGTAAATAGCAATGATTACACTGTGTTGCGGCTACACTCGTTATATGAAATAAGATTAGAATTAAACAAATTAGAACTACCAACTTCGCATGAAGGATTTAGAACACGTGCGAATTTACTACAATTATTGAATGAATTAGAAGCATATTTAGCTGTTAAATCGCAATTTGGCTCACTACGTTTGCACAGTGATCAAAAACCAGCAGCTACATAAAAAGCTCGCACAAGTTATGAGGTTGGTTTGAGTTTATATACTCAACCGTAACTCTTATCATGTGCGAGCTTCGTGTATTTTCAAGAGATTGAGACACTACATTTATACTTACACTTAATTAATGATTAATTTACTAATGGAACGACACTTGTTAATATCAATGCAAGTACAACAGCTACTAACATTACTACGATAATAACTCTCAACACTTTATTATTGTTCAACATATATTCCTCCAAATCATTGAAAATAGGATTGATCTGTATCCTTTTCATTTATAACATTTAACCAATTATATTCAAATTTAAATTAGTTTTATATTGTCATTATAGCATATGATCAGTATTAACACAGAGCCATATTAGTTTTACTACTACATATATTTCGTTACACTAAATTAGCAGATACATAAATATAAGAATGGGGAATTATAAATGATAAATAAACAACGACTTATAAATACTTTCTTAGAATTAGTACAAATCAATTCTGAAAGTGGTAAGGAACAAGCTATACAACAATTCCTTAAAGCCAAATTTGAAACTTTAAACGTTATTGTAGAAGAAGATAAAGCAAGTGTTAACGAGGGTTTGGGAGCTAATAATTTAGTGTGTACGTTAAAAGCTACAGAAAATATGGACAATGTAGATAAAGTGTATTTTACAAGTCATATGGACACAGTAACACCAGGCGTTGATATTAAACCACAAATCAAAGAGGATGGATACATATATTCTGATGGTACAACTATTCTAGGCGCTGATGACAAGGCTGGATTGGCAGCTATTTTAGAGCTTGTACAAACAATAAATGACCATGAATTATCACATGGTCAAATACAATTTGTTATAACAGTAGGTGAAGAATCTGGATTAGAGGGAGCGAAAGCATTAGACTATACATTATTGGATGCTGATTATGGTTATGCAATTGATGCAAGTGTTGATGTTGGAAAGACGGTTACACACGCTCCTACACAAATGAAAGTAAATGCAACGATATATGGTAAAACTGCACATGCAAGCACACCTAACAAGGGTATAAGTGCAATTAATATTGCAGCAAAAGCAGTTAGTGAAATGAAGTTAGGTCAAATAGATGAGTTTACGACCGCTAATATCGGACGCTTTGAAGGGGGCTCTGCTACAAATATTGTTGCAGATAAAGTTACACTTAAAGCAGAAGCGCGTTCACATTCAGAGACAAGTATACAAACTCAAGTTGAACATATGCAGTCTGTTTTCAAAGAAACAGCTCAAAAATATGGTTGTACTGCTGATGTTGAAATAATAAAAAGTTACCCAGGTTTTGAAATTGCAGATGAGGCACTAGTGACTAAAGTAGCTAAATCGAGCGCTGTCGCTTTAGGATTAGCTCCTGAAGCTGTAATAGCTAGCGGTGGTTCGGATGGCAACATCATAAATCAGTTAGGTATTCCAACTGTAATTTTAGGAGTAGGGTATGAGAATATCCATACCACTGACGAACGTATGCCAATCAGTTCATTAAACTTGTTAGCAGAACAATTAATTAAGATTATTGAAATAATTAGTCAGAAATCTTAAAACTGATTAAGTGAATATTCTTACGTCTTTATGATACAATATACTAGAAAACTTTAATAAGAGAGGTTAGTAATATGACACAACAAATTGGTGTAGTAGGTTTAGCCGTAATGGGTAAAAACCTTGCTTGGAATATTGAATCACGTGGATATAGCGTTTCTGTTTTTAATCGCTCATCTGCAAAAACGGATGAAATGGTTACAGAATCTGAAGGTAAAAACATACATCCAACATACTCTATAGAGGAATTTGTTAATTCTCTAGAAAAACCCCGCAAAATTTTACTAATGGTTAAAGCTGGCCCTGCAACAGACGCAACAATTGATAGCTTGTTACCATTATTAGATAACGATGATATCTTAATTGATGGTGGTAATACGAACTATCAAGATACTATTAGACGTAATAAAGCACTTGCTGAGAGCGGTGTTAACTTTATTGGAATGGGTGTATCTGGTGGTGAAGTTGGTGCGTTAACTGGACCTTCATTAATGCCAGGCGGTCAAGAAGACGCATTCGATAAAGTCAGTCATATTTTAGAATCAATCTCAGCTAAAGCTGATGACGGTGCTGCTTGTGTCGCTTATATCGGCCCTAATGGTGCTGGTCACTATGTAAAAATGGTGCACAACGGTATTGAATACGCAGATATGCAATTAATTGCAGAAAGTTATGCAATGATGAAAGATTTACTAGGCATGTCTCATGAAGAAATTTCAAAAACTTTTAAAGATTGGAATGCTGGCGAATTATCAAGTTATTTAATCGAAATTACTGGTGATATCTTCACTAAATTAGATGAAGGTAAAGACGAAGCTTTAGTAGAACAAATTCTTGATACTGCAGGCCAAAAAGGCACAGGTAAATGGACATCAATCAACGCTTTAGAATTAGGTATTCCATTAACAATTATTACTGAGTCAGTATTTGCTCGTTTTATTTCTTCAATTAAAGAAGAGCGTGTTAATGCTTCTAAACAATTAAATGGTCCAAGTGCTAAATTCGAAGGTAACAAAGATGAATTCCTTGAAAAAATTCGTAAAGCGCTATATATGAGCAAAATTTGTTCATATGCACAAGGTTTTGCTCAAATGAGAAAAGCTAGTGAAGATAACGAATGGAATTTAAAATTAGGCGAATTAGCTATGATTTGGCGTGAAGGTTGTATTATTCGTGCACAATTCTTACAAAAAATTAAAGAAGCATATGATAATGATACTGAATTACAGAACTTATTATTAGACCCATACTTTAAAGATATTGTAACTAATTATCAAGATGCATTACGTGACGTAGTTGCAACTGGTGTTCAAAACGGTGTACCGACGCCAGGTTTCTCTGCAAGTATTAACTATTATGATAGTTACCGCTCAGAAAACTTACCAGCTAACTTAATCCAAGCTCAACGTGACTATTTTGGAGCACATACTTATGAGCGTAAAGATCGCGATGGCGTATTCCATACACAATGGATTGAAGATTAAGATTAACGTTTGATTTTATTAATATAAACTACCCGTAGCTAGAGACATATGTCATTAGTTACGGGTAGTTTTTTATATACTGTATTACTTTATAAATATAAAAACAACCAATTATGCAAGCGTTTGCATAATTTCTTTGACATGCCGAATATCTTTAATTATTATAAATGTTAGTAACATAAATTTTTTATTATGCAACTAAATAAAGGACGGCATATATGGTCACTATTAAAGATATTGCTCAAGCAGCAAATGTTTCAGCTTCAACCGTTTCAAGAGTAGTTAGTGGTAATCCTAAAATTAGTAAGCACACACGTGAAAAAGTTAAGGACACTATGAAATCGTTGAATTATCTACCAAACCAAGCGGCAAGAACCTTGGCAACTAAACATTCGAATACAATTGGCATTATACAAAAATCTGGTTCCATTAAAGACAGACAAAACCCATTTGTTTTAGACGTGCTTTCAGGTATTTTTAGTGAATGCAAAAATCATGGTTATTCAACAATTCCAACTACAAACACTCAGAGCAAAGGAATAGAACTAGAAGTACAGGAAATGATTCATTATCATTCTGTAGATGGTTTTATAGTGCTTTATTCCAAAAAAGATAATCCTATAATTGATATATTAAAAGCACATGCTCTGCCGTACGTAGTCATTGGCAAGTCATTGACAAATGATGAGGTCATACATATAGACAATGACAATGTGCGTGCCTCAGAATTATTAACACGACATTTAATTGATAAAAGGCACAAAAACTTTTTGTTTATTGCAGAATCTGGTGACTACGAAGTTGTAAAAGATAGGATAGCAGGACATCTAAAAGCTATAGAACAAGAAAGCTTAGTTACTGATATTGTATATTTTGATAAAAATCGTGAACATATCAGATCATATTTTCAAGGGCTCATTGATTATCGTGCATTACCGTCAGTCGTAATCACCTCTGATACGCTATTAAATCATTTAGTATTAAGTATTTTTTATGAGTTAAAGTTGCATATCCCTACAGACATCCAAACGGCAACATTTAATGATTCTTATTTAAATGCATTTGCATCTCCGCCGCAAATAACAGTTGATATCTATCCCAAATTACTCGGCGAAGTAGCAGCAGAATCATTACTAAACGTTATACAGGGACGAGAGATAGTAGGATTTAATAAATTAATACAAACAACAATTATTGAACGTGAATCAACCACAACTATTCAGGAGGTATAGTATGAACAAACAATGGTGGAAAGAAGCAGTAGCGTATCAAGTTTATCCAAGAAGTTTTAATGATTCTAACAATGATGGGATTGGTGATTTGCCTGGTGTTATTGAACAGTTAGATTACCTAAAAGACCTAGGAATTGATGTAATTTGGTTAAGTCCTATGTATAAATCACCTAATGATGATAACGGCTATGATATTAGTGATTATACTGATATCATGGATGAATTTGGAACAATGGATGATTTTAATTTATTGTTAGACAGTATACATCGACGTGGTATGAAATTGATTCTTGATTTAGTAGTTAACCACACTTCTGATGAGCATCCGTGGTTTATAGAATCTAAATCTAGTAAAGATAACCCTAAACGTGATTGGTATATTTGGCAAGAACCAAAATCGGATGGGACAGAACCTAATAATTGGGAAAGTATATTTAATGGTTCTACATGGGAATATGACGAAACAACAGGTGAATATTATTTTCACTTATTTAGCAAAAAACAACCCGACTTAAATTGGGATAATGAAGAGGTTCGTCATGCTATTTTCGAAATGATGAATTGGTGGTTTGAAAAAGGAATTGACGGTTTTAGAGTGGATGCTATAACTCACATTAAAAAATCATTTCAAGCAGGTGATTTACCTGTACCAGAAGGCAAAACTTATGCACCTGCATTTGACGTGGATATGAATCAACCTGGAATTCAAAGCTGGTTGCAAGAAATGAAAGATAAATCTTTAAGTCAGTATGACATTATGACAGTAGGTGAAGCGAATGGTGTCAATCCTAATAATGCAGTGGAATGGGTAGGAGAAGAAGAAGGTAAGTTTAATATGATATTCCAATTTGAGCATTTAGGATTGTGGAACACTGGCGATTCTAAATTTGACGTCAAAGCTTACAAAGACGTTCTGAATAGATGGCAGAAACAATTAGAAAATATAGGTTGGAACGCATTATTTATAGAGAACCATGACCAACCTCGTCGCGTATCAACATGGGGAGATGATCAAAATTATTGGTATGAATCGGCTACAAGTCATGCCTTAGTGTATTTTTTACAACAAGGCACGCCTTTTATTTATCAAGGACAAGAAATTGGAATGACAAATTATCCTTTTGAGAGCGTTGAAACATTTAATGATGTCGCAGTAGTAAACGAATATAATATTGTAAAGTCGCAAAACGGAGATGTATCTGCATTATTGGAGAAACATAAAATGGAAAACAGAGATAATTCAAGGACGCCAATGCAATGGAGCAATCAAACAAATGGCGGTTTTTCTGAACATAGACCTTGGTTTCCAGTAAACCCAAATTATAAAAAAATTAATGTTGCTAATCAGCAACAAGATCCAAACTCAATATTAAACTTTTATAAATCATTAATTGTTTTAAAAAAATCTGATGATATATACACATATGGTACGTTTAACTTAGTAGATAAGAATAATGAACAAGTATTTGCTTATACGAGAACTTTAAGCAACAAACAAGTATTAATTGTAGCTAATTTAACAAATCAAACCGCTAAACTTAAATATGATGAATCATTAAATCAGAATAATATTTTACTTCATAATTATAAAGATAAATCAATAAATATTAATGCTATCAAGCCTTTTGAAGCATTTGTTGTTTCCATCTAATAAATAACTTTTGATAAAAGTATAAACCAACTAATAAAGGATCGCTTATAAAAAAGTATAGGTTAACGTGACCTAAATTAATAATAAGATAACACTTTCCTATACTAAAAATGATGTTTTAATTGTATTAGATGTTTGATTTGGTTGTGCTTTTAATTTAAAATTTGGTAACTTTTGAAATATTATGGAAAATATATCTATTTAAATTTTACTACTAGCAAAGCGCTTGTCTTTGATAGTAGTATTTTATTTGAGTATTTTTGAGATATTCATACTTACACAAAACATATTTTCAAATATTCACAAGAACACTACTTAATAATCATCAGTTAAATATTGTTCTTGATCAACAGGCATCCATAATTGAACTTTAGTAAATGGGTCGTCAAATGAAATATCAAAAGGATAAATCTCTACATAAAGACTATTATGTTCGTATGGTAAAGTCATCTGTAAACTAGTTTCAATATAATACCAAGCTTCATTTACAACGTAATCAAGTTCACCTTGCAAATTAAATTTTGCGTATTGTCTTTCCGGTAAAAAACGACTTTCTAGATGAGCAGGGTATCTTTCACTTGGAACGCCAACAAATATTTCCATACCTTCATCTAATGGGCAGTTAACGACAAACAAGTCATGAGGACTAATATCATTATAGCGTTGAAGTTCTATTATTTTCCCGTCATTAAGTAAATCTTCTAAAAAATCTGGTACTTTAAATGGATTTTCTAAATCATCTGAATCCACAAACTGAGCATAACCGACTAATGAAATACCTTGTGTATCTTCTAAACGATAAGCATTCGGTGGCTTTTCTGTTGTTGTAAGTTTGATATAAAGCCTAGCTTGCATTTTTAATTCATCACGTTTTGTATTTACTTGTATAGGCGAGACACCATGAAAGTCACTGAAGTCATTAGCAAATTCATTTGTATTAGTGTAATTATACTTTTTTGCAACATCTACTAAACGACTTGAACCACTAATAATTTCTTTAGCTGCCAAGGTCATTCTACGAGCTCTAGCGTATTCAGTGGGTGATTGACCAACTATCATTTTAAACGATTGATCAAGATGATAAGGTGAAAGACCAACGTAATCACTGAGTGACTGCAAATGAAAAGGCTCTAGCAAATGATCCTCAATATAAACAATTGCCTGTTGTATTTGCTTGATAACGTCCAAAACTTTCACTCCTAATTTTCAATTAACTACATTTCAATTTTAAAAACTATTTAATGCTATATCTATATATTTTACATATTTACTAATTAAGTATATTCTACATCATTTTCGATGCACTTACATCTGAAAAATATTTAATAGGGTAAAATGTAAATAACTGTTCTTAATCTACTTTTCACTTCAATAAATTAAATAATAACACAAAAAAGATATAAGAAAAAAGAGAGCGAGACCGAAATCAAATATTTATAATTGATTTCACGTCATGCTCTCTTTATATAAATCTGTTAATAACCTAAATTGATAGAATAGTTAATATAGTGAACTCTAAACTGTGGTACCTTAAAAAAGATAATATTTGTGTTATTTAATAATCTATGATTCACACAAATATAATTTAATGAATATCATCCCACCAATGGAAGCCATCTCTACTTAATAATAAATCACTTTCTAACGGACCATTAGAACCTGATTCGTAATTAGGGAATTCTGGTTCATTTTGGTTCCATTCTTCTTGTATTGCATCTACAAACTTCCAAGTAGATTTTAACTCTTCCCAATGTGTAAAGTTTGTAGCATCACCATTTAAACAATCGAAAAGTAAGTTTTCATACGCATCTACTGTATTCATCTTATCTTGTGCACTCATTGCGTAAGATAATTGTACAGGTTCTGTTTCAATGCCTTGAACATTTTTCTTAGCATTCAAATGTAGCGATACACCTTCATTAGGTTGGATATTAATAACAAGTAAATTTGAATCTAATTTTTTATCTGTTTCATAATATAAATTCATAGGAACTTCTTTAAATTCAACAACAACTTGAATCGTCTTGCTCTTCATTCGTTTACCAGTTCTAATATAGAACGGCACGCCAGCCCATCTAAAATTGTCGATAGTTAATTTTCCTGATACAAATGTAGGCGTTGTAGAATCTTCAGCAACTCTATCTTCATCTCTATATTTAGGAACTTTATTACCGTCAATTGTACCCTCGTCATATTGCCCACGAACAAAGTTGTGTCGCACTTCTTCTGCTTCAAGTTTACGTAATGATTTTAATGCTTTAACTTTTTCTGCTCTAATGTCTTCACTATTTAAGCTGATTGGCGCTTCCATAGCAAGTAGGGCGACCATTTGTAACATGTGGTTTTGTACCATATCTTTTAGCGCACCACTAGACTCATAATAGCCACCTCTATCTTCGACACCAAGCACTTCTGAAGATGTGACTTGAATATTAGAAATATATTTATTGTTCCAAAGCGGTTCAAACATTGCATTGGCAAAACGTAACACTTCAATATTCTGCACCATATCTTTGCCTAAGTAATGATCGATACGATAAATTTCTTCCTCTTTAAACGAACGACGTAATTGCTCGTTTAATTGTTCAGCTGATGCTAAATCTGTACCAAATGGTTTTTCAATAACTAAACGTTTGAAGCCTGTTGTATCTGTTAATCCAGATGATTTCAAATAATCTGAAATTACACCGAAGAATTTAGGTGCCATAGCTAAATAAAATAGTCTATTTCCATTTAGCTGGAATTCATTGTCGAGTCTATTACTTACTTCTAGTAATGATTGATAACTCGCTTCATCACTAACATCATGCTTATGATAAAAAACGTGTTCCATAAATTTATCTAAATGTTTTGTATCTTTAACATGTTCTTGTATTGATGACTTCACTTGATTACGGAAATCATCATTTGTTAAGTCTCTTCTACCAATACCAATTATAGCAACTTGCTCATTTAAATTTTCTTGTTGATATAAATGGAACAATGACGGGAATAATTTTCTATGACTCAAATCCCCAGTTGCACCAAAAATTGTTATTAAGCATGGAATGTCTTTATTTTTAGTATTCAAGATCAAAACCTCAATTCTTTTTATAAATCTGTATTTATTATAGAACAATAATCAAACATGTTCCTACCATTTTGCTTAAAAGAATTTATTTTTAATATATTTTTTATTCTTTTCTGTGATAAAATGTGAACAAGAAGAGGAGGCATATGCATGGAAATCACATTTTTTGGTACGAGTGCTGGTCTACCAACAAAAGAACGTAATACACAAGCTATTGCTTTAAATTTGGAACCATATTCCAATAGTATCTGGTTATTTGATGTAGGTGAGGGTACACAACACCAAATCTTACACCATTCTATAAAATTAGGTAAAGTTGATCATATTTTTATTACGCATATGCATGGTGATCATATTTTTGGGTTACCCGGTTTATTAACAAGCAGATCTTTTCAAGGGGGCGAAGGAAAGCCTTTAACTGTCATTGGACCAAAAGGAATTAAAGCATTTATAGAAACGACTTTGCAGTTATCTGAATCAAAATTAAATTATCCAATTACATACATAGAAATAGAAGATCATTTGTCGTATCAAAACAATGGCTTTAATGTAGAAGCCCATATGCTAAATCATGGTATACCATCATTTGGTTATCGAATAGAAGCGCCTTATACATCTGGAAAAATTGATGTAGCTGCCCTTAAAAAAATCGGACTTGAGCCAGGACCTAAATACCAAGAAGTTAAAAACAATGAAACTTTTGAATATAACGGCGAAATCTATACTTCGAAAGATTTTAAAGGAGATGCGACCAAAGGACCGGTTATCGCCATTTTTGGTGACACTATGCCATGTAACAATGAAGCGATTATTGCAGATAAGGCAACGGTCATGGTCCATGAAAGTACTTATATTGAAGGTGACAAATCTTTAGCAAATAATTACCATCATAGCCATATCGAAGATGTGTTTGATTTAATAGAAACAGCACAAGTGGAATATAGTTTAATTACACATTTGAGTAATAGATATACTCTGGATGAAATAGAGGAGATTAGTTTATCACTTAAATCAAAACCTTCAACGCCGCCATTTACTTTCGTTAAAGATTTTGATTCTTGGACATTTTAATTATTCATATAAAAAAGTGGTTGAGACCGAACAAATGTCTCAACCACTTTTTATTAATTTTTAACAAACGTCTATTTAGCTAAAGATGATTATTCATCATCTTGATTTGATAATTCAACACTTCGATTGACTGCTGCTTTTAAACAGTCTTCAAACACACTTTCTAAGTCATGTTGGCTTAACGCATTTAATCCAGCTTGTGTTGTACCGCCTTTAGAAGTGATATTCTTTCTTAGTTGTTCCATACTTAATTCTGAACGTTCAATCATTTTACTTGTTCCAATTATTAAATTACGAATAGATTCTTCGACTTGTGCTTTTTCAAGACCTAATCTAGTCCCAGCAGTAACGTACTGTTCAAAAACGTGATATAAAAATGCTGGTCCACTTCCAGTAATCGCAGTCACTTGATGTAAGTTATCTTCAGAGACTTCTATTGCTGAACCAAATGCATTAATTAAACTATCAACTTCTTCTTTTGATTTTGCACCAAAGTTATTAGAAAAACTAATACCCGTCACAGAATGACCTACGTGCGCATTCGTATTTGGCATAATACGTGCAACCGGGCTATCAAAATCTAATTTTTCGCGAATATAACTAATTGGTAAACCAGCCATAATTGATATAAACTTATTATTTTCAACAATATAAGGTTTAATTCTATCTGCTAATTCATCAAAATCATACGGTTTTGTCCCTAAGAATACATAATCTGCGTCTTTTAATAAAGCTTTATCATCATAGCTGTAATTGACGCCTAATTCATCAGCATATTCTTTTAGCGCAACTTCATTTGAACGATTTGTTAAATATATATCGTTAGAATCAATAACATTTGAATTAACGATACCTGTAAAAATTGCATGTGCCATATTACCAGCACCATAAAATACTAGTTTCATGTGAACATTTCACTTCCTCTAAGTTTTTATGTATCCATACTAACATAGTTTTAACATATGGCTAATATTTATAAGTGACACATCAAAATATTTTCATTTATACTAGAATTAAATTAACAAAAGGGTAGGAGTGTCTATATGATTGGTAAACATTATGTTTTAACTGGAGGGACTAGTGGATTAGGACAATCTTTACTAGAATTATTATTAAAAAAACAGGTACACGTAACTGTGCTGACACGTAATCCACAAAAAATCGAGGGAAAGTATGACACTTCATTATTAACAGTCTTAAAATGTGATTTACAGTCTCAAGAACAAATTTTAAATCTCAAAAATCAATTTGATGATAAAAGTATTGACGGCATTATCTATAGTTCAGGATTAGGCTACTTTAAATCAATTGAACAACATACAACAGAAGAAATGCTTGAGACTTACAATTTAAACGTAGTTAATTTCAATACTTTATTAGCTACGTTACAACCATTTTTTAGCATGTTTCCTACAATTGTTGGTATTGGTAGTCAATCTGCATTTTTAACCCAAGCTTACGCAGCCCATTACGGTGCCAGTAAAGCAGCATTTAATCAAGTACTTAATGCATTGCGTATCGAAAAACCAAATTACCACGTATTGACTGTCAACACAGGACCAATTGCCACGCCGTTTCACGCGAAAGCAGACCCGTCATTAGCCTTTGCTCAAAAATACAAGAGTATCATGCTTGACCCTAATGAATTAGCCCATAAAATCATAAAAGGGATGCTCAGTACAAAACAAGAAATTAATGAACCTAAATGGATGCATTTGTTTTTACGAATATATCAAATTGCGCCAAGATTCGTCGAAAAACATTTCACATTCCTGTTTAAAAACAAAATGTAAAGAACCACTTCTCTAAAGAGCCACTTCTTGTAAGGGTTAGTGGCTCTTACACCTGAGTACGTACTCAGGTGTTCCGCTTTTTAAGAGTTAGTGGGACTTATGCATGAGCATAAGCTCATGTGATTTATTTCTGAAAACACGTCATCTCAAGTTCTCATTGAAAATCCCTCTAAAACGATTCATAGTCTTATAAGAATAAAAATTGTTTGATTTTGTGGACGCCACATCATTCGGATACTATCATTTGCGGGAATAAGAACTGGAGTTTTCATTGATAGGGTAAGTTGAGTGATATTATAATCTTTATACAAAAGGCACCCCATAAGTTAGATTTTCAGTCTAAATTTTGGGGTGCACATCATTTTTAAATACGGATTAGTCCTTTAACTTGAGAATTGGGATATATGTCTCAGGCTTTTTGTACACACGTTTTAGCTCATTATTTCAAATGTTGTGTATATTCTAAATTTTTAACTCTTTCACGAGCAGCTTTTAATTGTTCTAAACTAATATCTCTTGAAAGCTGATAGTTCTTCACATTCTCATCTAATTGATCCACGCTACTTGCGCCAACTATAATCGAACCTAGGGCGTCATGCGAAGTAAGGTAATTAAATGTTAAACCTGTTAAATTACTTTCTATTTCTTTAATAGAAGCAATTGTTTCTCCTAATTCTTGATAACTATAATCAAAAATACCTTCAGCAAACTTATCATCTAAAGCTTGATTACTATTAGAAGTTAATAATCCTTTGAATACTGGCCCACGTGCGAGTACTTTCACTTTTTGTGCATGTATATCATCCAATAATGCTTCTGGTCTATTATCAATTAAGTTAAATTGTGACATTAGCGTTTCAATATCACTATGCTCCAAATAATAATCAATTACATTTGGGCGTATAGAAGAAATACCATAAGCACGCACTAAACCTTCTTGTTTTAACTCATCAAATGCACTTATCGTTTCATCTAAAGGATCATCAATTGTTCCCCCGTGTAATTGATACAAATCTAAATGATCTAATCCTAAACGTTTTAGTGAGGCTTTTACGGCTTCTTTAATATATGCTTTTGACGGATCCCAAAAAGTAGAACCATCTTGAGCCAAATGATTACCAACTTTTGTACCTATAACAATATTATCTCTATCTTGGTATTTTTTTAATGCCTTGCCAACAATATCTTCATTGATACCTTTATCATAAATATCTGCTGTATCAAAATAAGTAATGCCATGTTCTATCGCGCGATCAATAATTGGTTCTGCTTTATTATAATCAGTACCTAAACTCATACAACCCAAACCTAATTCTGAAACCTCGATACCACTTCTTAATACATTTTTTTGCATGTCGTTTCTCCTTTCGATACACTTAAATCATAGGGTGTAAAAACAATATATGCAATATTACTTAATTTGATGTGTATATTAACTGTAATAGTGCTCCCTACATACTACCGTATATATCTTAACAATAACTCAAATCAAATAAAAGGAACGTGATTAAAATGAACCTATATGAAAAGACCATACATAGTACATCCATTTATCAAGGAGCCATTATTGATTTAGAAGTACACGATGTTGAATTACCCGATGGTAAAACATCTAAACGTGAACTTGTTTATCATAATGGCGCTGTAGCAGTTTGTGCAGTAACACCTGAGAATAAGGTGTTACTTGTTAAACAATTTCGTAAACCAGCTGAAAAACCTTTATTAGAAATACCAGCAGGCAAACTTGAAATAGATGAAGTACGCACAGAAGCTGCTAAGCGTGAATTAGAAGAAGAAACAGGTTATATCGCTGAAGAGCTAGAACTAATAACTGAGATGTACGGATCTCCTGGCTTTTCAAATGAAAAAATATCAATCTATTTGGCTAAAGACTTAAAAGTAGGTCAAATGAATCTAGATGACGATGAATTTATTGAATTAGAACAATACTCTCTATTAGAAATCAAAGACATGCTTAAAAACAAACAATTTGAGGATGCTAAAACTATTATTGCATTGCAATACTTACTCCTTAATTATAATGATTATAAATAAGAAACGTGTATACTTGCGTATTTTATCAATTACTGGTATTTTATATATAAATCATTATACAAATTAAAATGATTATAATTATTAGTAGGGGAGTGAGGCTTCCGTGGAAGAACGTCTAAATCGCGTGAAGCAACAATTACAACAATCTTCATATAAATTAACGCCACAACGTGAAGCGACGTTACGTGTATTAATTGAAAATGAGAAAGATCATTTAAGTGCTGAAGATGTATATTTAAAAGTAAAAGACAAAGCACCTGAAATAGGTTTAGCTACTGTCTATCGTACACTTGAATTATTATCCGAACTTAAAGTAGTTGATAAAATTAATTTCGGAGATGGTGTTGCTCGATTTGATTTGCGCAAAGAAGGTGCAAAACATTTCCATCATCATCTTGTTTGTATGGAATGTGGTAAAGTTGAAGAAATTGAGGAAGATTTATTACCTCAAGTAGAGGAACGCGTTGAACAAGATTTTAATTTTAGAATTCTAGATCACCGTTTAACGTTTCATGGCGTGTGTTCAAATTGCCAAGCTCAAGGTAAGTAATCGCGTACGCACAAAAAACCTTTTATGAATAGAGGTGTTAAGCTTGGACGATATAATTGAAGAATACTTAAAATTTATACAATTAGAAAAAGGATTGAGCACGAATACAATAGGTGCATATCGTAGAGATTTAAAAAAATACAAAGCTTTCATAGAACTTCAAAAAATTAGCCACATTGACTTCGTTGATAGACAAGCTGTTCAATTATGTCTTGGTCATTTACATGATGATGGAGCATCCGCAAAATCTTTAGCACGTTTTATATCAACGGTTAGAAGTTTTCATCAATTCGCGCTAAGAGAAAAATATGCTGCAAAAGATCCAACTGTACTAATTGAAACACCTAGATATGACCGTAAGTTACCTGATGTACTAGAAATTAATGAAGTGTTAGCGTTATTAGAAACACCAAACCTATCAAAAAATAATGGCTATAGAGACCGCACGATGTTAGAGCTTCTATATGCAACAGGCATGCGTGTCTCTGAATTAATTCAAATTGAACTTGAAGATATCAATTTAATTATGGGATTTGTTAAAGTATTTGGTAAAGGGAATAAGGAACGTATCATTCCATTAGGTGATGCTGTTATTGATTATTTGACTACATATATAGATACAGTAAGGCCACAATTATTAAAAAGAACCGTCACTGATGTATTATTTTTAAATATGCATGGTAAACCATTATCTAGACAAGCGATATGGAAAATGATCAAACAAAATGGGGTCAAAGCAAATATAAATAAATCTTTAACGCCGCATACTTTAAGACATTCATTTGCTACCCATTTATTAGAAAATGGTGCAGATTTACGAGCTGTTCAAGAAATGTTAGGGCATTCCGACATTTCTACAACGCAACTTTATACACACGTATCAAAATCACAAATCCGCAAAATGTATAATGAATTTCATCCACGTGCATAAACACAGACCAGTTTATTCGTAGAATAACTAGCCTGTGTTTTTATATGTCTAATATTCAAAATTGAACTTATATCGTTACCTTTTGGAATTTTTTCTTTCTTGAAGCGCTTGTAGACGCGCTGCATGAACTTCAGTTCTATCTCTTTCTAAATGATGATTTACTATATAACTATCCTCTATAGTATAATCAGTCATCGTAAAGTTAGGGTATGACTTTAATATAGCTTGTTGCATAGTAGAAGTTAATGGCAATTGTATTGGTACAAAATTATCGTTATTTTTAGCTGCTTTGATTAATTCTAAAAGCATCGTTTTATACGATTCTATTTCAATGCCTAAGTCTATTGCATCAGTATATGCTTCGATTACATTTAACGCTTTACTAAATGATCTCATGGCACCTTTATAATTAGCTCGACGAAAATGATAACACCCTGTTGCTAGTAAGATTAAACTTACGACGGCATCGTCTTTACGAAAGTGTTCGTTGTCTTTCCATGCTTCTTCTAATATGTCGTGACACAAAAAGTAGTGTTGTTTCGTGTGAAAGTGAAAATAAAAATCTTTTAAAGCTTTTTCCATATTAAAACCGCTCCAAATTTAAATGTTTACAATAAACATGCTATAATATTTTAGTGAATTACGCACTTAACTTGCGATATGAGGTAGATAAAATGTATGAAGTAAAGTTAGATGCCTTTAATGGTCCATTAGACTTATTATTGCATCTTATTCAAAAAATTGAAATCGATATTTATGATATTCCAATGAAGGAATTAACTGAACAGTATATGCAATATATTCATGCGATGAATCAGTTAGAAATAAATATTGCAAGTGAATACTTAGTGATGGCTTCTGAATTACTTGTGATTAAAAGTAAGTTGCTTTTACCACAATCAAATGAAGAAGAAACTTTAGATGATGACCCACGTGATGATTTAGTCGGTCGTTTAATAGAATATCAAAATTATAAAGCATACACAGAAATTCTAAATGAAAAGAAATCAGAACGTGCTTACTATTTTTCGAAGCATCCAACCGATTTGTCACATTTAGAATCCACAGAAACATGGGATTCAGAAAATACAATAGATTTAACAGAATTAATCATTGCCTATCAGAAAGTAAAAAATAGAGTGGAATTTAATACACCTAAAACTGTTGATATACACAAAGAAACATTTACTATTCAGCAGGCTACAACACAAGTTTCTGAACGTTTAAAGCAACATGATTCTTTTAATTTCTTTAGTTTGTTTAATTTTACTGAACCCGTTGAAATGGTTGTAACACATTTTCTAGCAATACTTGAAATGTCTAAATCTGGTATTGTTAATATTGAACAACCCAAAAGTTTTGATGATATCAATATTTTAAGAGGGGTAAACTATGGCATTGAACGTTAAAGGAATCCTAGAATCACTACTTTATACAGCTGGTGATGAAGGTTTAGATAAGAAACAATTACTTGAAATTTTAGAAATAGATGAAGCTACTTTATCAGAACTTGTAAATACATATGAATCTGATGGTCTATTGATTCAACATTATGGTCAAACTTATGTATTAACAACTAAAAAAGAAGCTTCGGAATATATCGAAAAATTAATTGAACAAAAATCAAAAATGAAGTTATCACAAGCCGCAATGGAATCTTTATCTATTATTGCCTATAACCAACCTTTATCACGAAGCGATATTGAAATGATTAGAGGTATTAATTCCGATGGCGCTGTTAAAACTTTAATTGCTAGAGGTCTTGTAGAAGCAAAAGAACAAGCTGATTCAAGAAGTCAACAGCTCTATACCACCGAATTATTTCTAAATGTATTTGGTATTGAGCATTTGGATGATTTACCTACGACAGATGAAGAAGATGAAGAAATCGAAGCATTCTTCAGTAATTTAGTGAACCAAAAAGGAGAAAATAATGAATAAAGAGACAGAAAGACTACAAAAACGTATCGCTAATAGTGGTTACACATCACGCCGTAAAGCAGAAACGCTTATTACAGAAGGTAAGGTTAAAGTTAATGGGACAGTAGTTACTGAATTAGGCACAAAAGTGAAAACTTCAGATAGTATAGAAGTTGAAGGAATTAAACTCGAACAAGAAGATAAGTTATACATTCTATTTTATAAACCAGCGCAAGTGATTACAAGTGTGTCTGACGATAGAGGTAGAAAAGTCGTAACAGATTACTTTAAAGAAATTAAAACTAGAATATACCCTGTTGGCCGATTAGACTATGACACTTCAGGATTACTTTTATTAACAAACGACGGGGAATTTACAAATTTAATGACGCACCCTCGCTATAAAATAAAGAAAAAGTATGTGGTAAAATTAAAAGGATACTTAATGAGAGAAGAAGTTAAAGCTTTAGAACAAGGTATAAAATTAGAAGACGGTGTCACACAACCTGCTATTGTAAAAGTGAAGAATCAAGATAAAGATAAAAATAATACACTCGTTGAAATTACAATTACAGAAGGACGCAACCGCCAAGTTCGACGTATGTTTGAACATTTTGGGCATCAAGTATCTAAACTTCAACGTATTGAATTTGGTCCACTAGACTTAAAAGGTTTAAACGCAGGTGAAGGCAGAGTATTAACACCACACGAAGTTAAAACGATTCGCCACCTTGCAGAGCACGGTAAATAAATATTAATTTCACTTCTTCTATGGTTATGAGAATTTTTTCACAAACTTTGAAGTCACAGTCACTTTTCATGTCTAACCTATGATATAATATTGTTGAATTTGAAAGTAGCAGTGTGGGAGGTATATATGCATGTCAAACGAAATACTTATCGTAGACGATGAAGATAGAATCAGAAGATTATTAAAATTATATCTTGAAAGAGAGTCTTTTGAAATACACGAAGCAAGTAATGGTAATGAAGCATATAAAATGGCTGTAGAACATGATTATGCTTGTATTTTATTGGATTTAATGCTACCAGAAATGGACGGAATCACTGTAGCATCTCGTTTAAGAGAACATAAAGAAACACCCATCATTATGTTAACTGCAAAAGGTGAGGAAACTAATAGAGTAGAAGGTTTTGAATCTGGCGCTGACGATTATATCGTAAAGCCATTTTCACCACGTGAAGTTGTGTTACGTGTCAAAGCATTATTAAGACGCACACAAGTTGCATCTACTGAACAAAGTGAGCCTCACGCAAGAGATTTAATAGAATTCGATCACTTAGTTATAGACAATGATGCGCACCGAGTGTTAGCTGATGGTAATCAAGTGAACTTAACGCCTAAAGAATATGAGCTATTAATCTTCTTAGCTAAAACACCGAATAAAGTATTCGATAGAGAACAATTATTAAAAGAAGTTTGGCATTACGAGTTCTATGGAGACTTGCGTACAGTAGACACGCACGTTAAACGTTTAAGAGAAAAATTAAATCGAGTATCAGAAGATGCAGCTTATATGATACAAACTGTATGGGGCGTAGGTTATAAATTTGAAGTCAAATCAAATAATGAACCTACTTAATAGTGTAGTTGTAAAACTGTGGTTAACTATAATTTTTATAGTAACTACAGTTTTAATTCTATTAAGTGCAGCTCTTATAACGTTTATACAGTCTTATTTTACTCAAGAAACAGAAGATTCTTTATTAAAAGATGCCAAAAGAATAAGCCAACTTGTTGAAAGTTCTGACGATAGAGCTACTGCTATCGAACATAGTCGAAAATTAATTGAAGGCCCCGTTGGTTTAATTATAATGAATGATAAAGATAAAGATAACCACGGCAATGATATTACTAAAAATGAAATGTTCAAAGAAATTAAAAATAATAAAGATTATGAGCGTGTCTTTGACCACGGCAAACAAATTTCAGAACATGTTACTGTCAATCTTAATGGTAAACAACGTACATATGTATTAATTGGTTATCCAACAAAAAATATTGAAACAGAAAATAGTCCAAACAGTGAATATAGTGGTGTCTTTATTTACCAAGACTTAAAGACAATAGAAGAAACCAATAATGTTATTACAGTTATTATCTTAATCATTGCTATTATCTTTTTAGCAATAACAACTGTATTTGCATTTTTCCTATCGTCACGTATAACAAAACCACTACGTAATTTGCGAACGCAAGCTCTAAAAGTCTCTAAAGGCGATTATGCTCAAGTTGTCCCAGTCAATTCCAAAGATGAAATCGGGGAATTATCCCGTACGTTTAATACGATGAGTTCTGAAATCCAACAGCATATTGACGCATTATCCTCCTCTAAAAATATTCGCGATAGTTTAATCAACTCTATGGTTGAAGGTGTTTTGGGATTTAATGATAAAAAAGAAATTATTATTTCTAATAAATTAGCCAATACAACTTTAAAAATGTTAGATGAATATGCGTTAGAAAAATTAGATGAACAAAATGAGCTTACTTTTAGTAGTAAAAAAACACAGTTTGAGGTTTATGAAATAAATACACGTTATTTTGTAATTATTACCAGTTATATAGAACAAATACAGCCAGATGGCAGAAGTGGCATCGTAGCTATTATTCGCGATATGACAAATGAGCATAATATGGATCAAATGAAAAAAGACTTCATTGCAAATGTCTCTCACGAATTACGTACACCTATTGCTTTATTACAAGGATACACCGAATCCATTGTTGATGGCATCGTAACTGAACCTGATGAAATTCACGAATCATTATCTATCGTTTTAGATGAAACTAAAAGGTTAAACAGGTTAGTAAATGAATTATTAAATGTAGCACGTATGGATGCTGAAGGCTTGACTGTGGATAAAACCATTCAACCAATTGATCCATTGCTCAATAAGATGCAACAAAAATACCAAAAGCAAGCCAAAGATTTAGAATTAAATATGAGTTTAAATCCAGATACACATCAACATTTATGGTATTTCGATTCGGACAGAATTGAGCAGGTTTTAACTAATTTAATTGACAATGCATCTAGATATACTGAACCCGGAGATGCAATTAATATAGAAATAGATGAAACTGATTCAGAGCAAATACTATATATATCTGACACTGGCTCAGGCATAGCCCCTGAACATCTACAACAAGTATTTGATCGCTTTTACAAAGTGGACACTTCACGTAAGCGTGGCAAACAGGGAACTGGGTTAGGATTATTTATCTGTCGTATGATAATCGACTCACATGGAGGTACTATTGATGTAAAAAGTGAACTAGGTAAAGGGACTATTTTTATTATTTCATTACCTAAACCAGAAACTGACAGAGACAATACTTAAGTTTTGCTGCTAATTGAATGAATAAATAACAAATAATTATTTTTCATATTAGAAGTTGAAAGTAATAGTATATATCCATAATATTCTTACGATTAATTCATTTGTGTGTAGAATTTAAAACTGCCAGCAAAGTTGAACACTTTGTTGGCAGTTTTTATACTCGTATCATCCATATTATTAATATCACTAATATATTTTAAGCAAGTCTATTGTTTTTATCTGAGTAATAAGCTATGATAAATTTATAAAATTTAAGAAATTCATCTTCGGGGTAGGGTGCAATTCCCAACCGGCAGTAATATAAGCCTGCGACCCATTTTTCTAATTAATAGATTAATGGCTGATCTAGTGAGAATCTAGAGCCGACAGTATAGTCTGGATGGGAGAAGATGGAGGGTTTATTTGTTGTGCAATTACATCCTCCTATTCTATGAAAGATGAATGGAAGGAGATAATTTAATATGCAACAACAAACCAAACGCCTCATCACAATCAGTATGTTGAGTGCAGTAGCATTTATTTTAATGTTTATTAAGTTCCCAATACCGTTTTTACCACCATATTTAACATTAGATTTTGGTGACGTGCCTGCTTTATTAGCAACATTTACTCTAGGTCCAGTAGCTGGACTTATTGTAGAGTTTGTTAAAAACTTACTCAATTTTCTATTTAATGTTGGTGATCCAGTAGGCCCAGTAGCTAACTTTTTAGCAGCATCAAGTTTTTTATTAACAGCTTATTTTATCACTAAACATAAAGATGTGCTTAAGTCCCAAATTATAGGACTTAGTGTAGCTACATTGGTAATGACAATCGTCCTAAGTATACTAAATTACTTTGTTTTATTACCTTTATATGGCATGATTATGAATTTATCCGATGTAGTAGAAAATGTTAAAATAGTAATTGTATCGGGTGTTATACCTTTTAATATTATTAAAGGCGTCGTTATCTCAATCGTCTTTATTCTTTTATATAATCGCTTAAAAAACGTTTTACCACGTTAAAAATTTTGTATAACTTGTCATCAAATATAGTAAAAGCCCTTCAAAATTGACACTTAATAAGTGGAAAAATGAAGGGCTTTTTTATTTTGCATATAAACGTAAATGTTAACTCGTAAAATTATAAATAAAGTTACTATAATAGATTGAAAAGTGTGTAAATGAAAAGTAATTTTACTTACTACATTCGAATTCATTATAATTGCCAAACTCTTGTAGTATGACTGAATAGAAAAACTCGAGACATCGATTAATGTCCCGAGTTAAAATTCAAATATGTCTAAGTTGTCAATTGAAGTCACAGGATTAGTAGATAATCACTTTTTTACAGTTAAATTAAATCTAATTCTATTCAAACTTTAATGCATCACCATCAAATGGTTCTTCTTCAATTTTAATAGAATCAGTAGGGCATCCGTCTATTGCGTCTTCCATATCTTCATATAATTCTTCTGGCACTTCTGCAGTACCTTGGTTATCATCTAGTATAACATAAGCGATACCTTCGTCATCATAGTCATATATATCAGGGGCAGCGGCACCGCAAGCACCACATGCTATGCATGTGTCCATATCAACAATTGTATATTTAGCCAATTTCTTCGCCTCCTTTGACAAAAATGCTACAATAATTACACAAATATTATTGTAATCACTGTTTATCATTTTTTCAAATGTTTTCGATTTATAAAAGTGAGGGAGCACCCATGTATAATTTAATTCATTTTGCATATACAAAGTCACATAATTACAAAACCGAAAAAAGTATATTTAATATTATCACAGGTAAAAAGTCGCATCAAACCTTTTTCGATGCCTGTAGTCAACAACTCTTATCATTGTATCATAGTATGCCCAAACTAAAATATCCATTATTCGAACAATATTCTAGTAATTCTAACATCCAAGAACAACAAATTCAAAATATCATTAGCCATCCTCGACATACTTATGATAGTTTGTTAAATACTTTCAATGCGATACAATTGTTGACTCAAACATTATCGAATACCCAACATAACAATTATCAATTTATACCTATTACACAACATAGAGTAGTTCACCAGAAAGTTAAATATTTATATAAGAAAATTTCTGACGGCCATTTAGAAAAATCATTTATAGCAGAACTCACATTACTTTTTCAATCTTTAACTAAAAAAAATAATGACATATATATTCATTATTATTTACAAGGGTTTGAAGAAAGTATGTACACAAGACAACAAATTAGTTTAATTGAAGAAATATCACAAGAAATGCTTTTTGAATTAGAAATGAGGGATTTAATTACTTTAATGTTTGAAATAGAGAACGAAGAAAAATACCCACTATTACATAACTTAATTATTCTTCCAACATTATTAAACAAAACCCAAAAAACATATTTAGGAATACAAAATGGATTAAACTTCAAACAACTTGCTGCGCAGCAAAATGTTAAACCTAATACAATCGATGATCATATTTTAGAATTGTTTATCAAAGGATACATAACCGATTACGATAGTTATTTAGACCATATAGAATACAAACCATTTATGACTTATTATATAGCTAATCGCAGTGAGAGACTGCGCAACTATAAGGACACTTTCTCTGAACTCAGTTACTTTGAAATTAAATTAATTATTGTTGGTGTCGAAAGAGGTGAACTAAATGTTACATGAAGACTTAAAAAAATGGTTTGGATTTGAATCATTCAAACCAGGTCAAGAAGAAATTATTAACAACGTACTTAATAACGTCGACACTTTAGGCATTTTACCTACTGGTAGTGGTAAAAGCTTATGTTACCAATTACCAACCTATATAAAACAAAAAACAACATTAGTTATTTCTCCGTTAATTTCATTGATGGATGACCAAGTTATGCAACTCAAGTTACAGGGCGAAAAAAATGTATGCTGTATACACTCGGGCATGGATGAAAATGAAAAGCAACAAAATATTAATTGTTTGAAACAAAGTAAGTTTATATTTTTAAGCCCAGAATTTATATTACAAAGTTACAATTTTAAATTAATTAAAGATTTAACTATCGGTATGATTGTATTAGATGAGGCACACTGTTTATCAGAATGGGGTTATGATTTTAGGCCTCATTACGCGCTTATAGGAAAAATCGTAAATCATTTTCAAGAAGCTACCGTATTGGCATTAACTGCAACCGCACCTTCTTACTTAACTTTTGATTTAGAACAAATATTAAATAAATCATTTTCAGTTATAAAAAATAGTATGAATAGAGATAATATTTCTCTAACGCATAAAAATTTTGCTGATGATGATGAAAAATTAAAATGGCTATTACCTACATTAGAGCAGTCAGGTCCAACAATTATTTATGTGTCCTCTAAAAAAATGTGTCTATCACTAGCTCAAAGTATATATAATTATGGCTTTTTAACTGGTATTTATCACGGCGACCTATCCTACCAAGAAAGACATACCGTACAACACCAATTTATTAATAATGAAATCCCTATTATTGTAGCTACAAGTGCTTTTGGAATGGGAATTAACAAAAAAGATATCAGAACAATTATTCACTTTCATTTATCTACAAGTCCATCTAGTTATATGCAAGAAATAGGTAGGGCAGGTCGTGATGGTAAACAAAGCCAAGCAATAAGTCTTTACCAACCTGATGATAGCTATCTTTTAGAAACGTTATTATTTACAGATATAATTAACATTGAAGATGTAAATGCATATGAATTATCTCAGTTCCTACCACCAGAAAAGTCAGATATACTTGATGTACTACGTACACAGTATACTTTTGCCCAATTACGTAATATCTTTGATATGGCTTATAAGCGCAAAAAGACAGGTTATATACGTATGTTAGGCTATAAAAATATCGATCAATGTAGAAGGTCTTATTTAATTGAATTTTTTGATGAAAGTTTGGTAGAAAAACCTGAATTATGTTGTGATAATGATTGTGAATTAAAATTAATAAATATAATAAATAGAAAAAAAGTAAAAAGAAAAATGGATTTTAATGAAAAAATACAAAATTTGTTTAAAAAATAGACAATTACTTTACTTCACATTTTCAATCAAGCTATAATACGACATATACACTTATTTAACAGTATTTTTTCTAAAAAATTTATACATATTTACGTTCTGTTAGGGTAAAACAGTATATAATTAAACAAAAAGGAAGGATGATGAATTTGTCTAAAAACAATTTTAAAGATGATTTTGAAAAAAATCGTCAATCTATTGATCCAAAAGAACATCAAGATAATACCAAGGATTCAGTTAACAATTCGGTTGACAATGTAAAAGAGGAAGTTTCTGATAAAACAGACGAACAATTCCCTCCAAGAAATGCACAACGTAGACAACGTAGAAGAGATACTGCTACAAACCAAAGTGAAGACGAACAGACTAACCAAACAGACCAACAAGAACATAGTGAGGATGATGCGTTTGGTAGTGAGCAGTATAACGATGGCAATTCAACATCTGACCCAACTGTAGGACGTGAAACTGACGATCCTTCACAAAACAACAATTTAAATCATGAAGCTGCTAATGATAAAGCAAACACTAATGATCATGAGTATAACAATGATAATAACGCTTCGCCGAACCGCGAAAGTTCTAAGAAAAAAGGTGCTGCTGTAGCAGGTGGAGCAGCAGCTGCTGGAACTGGTGCTGCTGCTAGCCATTCAAAATCAAGCGGTGGTAATAGTGGTAACGGTAACGGCGGCAACGGTGGTAACGGTGGTAATAACAACAATGACGATGACGACAACAAGAAGAAAAAAGGTGGTTTATTAGGTAAATTACTACCTATTCTTGCTGCTATCTTAATCTTAGCTGCTATTGCTATATTCGCCGGTATGGCACTTACTGGAAACAACGACGATAGTAACAACAACGATGATAAAAAAGTCGCTGATAATAAAGATAAAGATTCTGATAAAGACTCTGACAAAGATAAAAAATCAAATGACGATAAAGCTAACAAAGATGATGACAAAAATGCCTCTTCTGACTCAGATGACAACAGTAATTCTTCAGATGATGGTAATAGCGATTCTGATCAATCTGATTCTGACTCTCAAGACCAAGCAAATAGCGATCAAAACCAAGCAAATAGCGATCAAAACCAAAATGATCAAAACCAAGCTAATCAAAGTGATCAATCACAACAAAATCAACAAGGCAGTCAATCACAACAAAATGATCAAGCCAATACACAAAATGGTTCAACTGAACAATCTCAAGGTTCATCAAATAATAACCAACAGAATGACCAAGCTTCAACTAATAATTCTGGACAACAAACACATGTTGTAAATGGCCAAAATCTTTATAGAATTGCCATCCAATATTACGGCGAAGGTTCTCCAGAAAATGTAGAAAAAATTAGAGAGGCTAATAACTTACAAGGTAATGACATCCATAATGGTCAACGTTTAGTTATTCCTCAATAAAAAATAAGTATTTATTTCATAATTCAAAATGGATACCAGTAATAATCCATTCATATAAAAAAGATCTCACTATGCGTTAATTCTTGTAGTGAGATTTTTTTATTTTCTCAATATATTTATAGAGCCAAATAATTTTGTAATAAAATTTTCAATTTCTTTCATTTGGTTTTTTTAAAACTATTGGTATAATATATGGGTGGTAAAAGGAGGACGAAGGAAGAATGCAAACTGTTGAAAGTATAATTATAGGCGGCGGCCCTTGCGGACTTAGCGCTGCTATTGAACAAAAAAGAAAAGGTATAGATACATTAGTTATAGAAAAGGGGAACGTTGTAGATGCTATTTATAATTACCCAACACATCAAACGTTCTTTTCTTCAAGCGATAAATTAAGTATTGGGGATGTACCATTTATAGTGGAGGAAAGCAAACCACATCGTAATCAAGCATTGGTTTATTATAGAGCTGTTGTAAAACATCATCAACTTCGTATTAATGCTTTTGAAGAAGTCCTCACAGTAAAAAAAATAAATAATCGTTTTACAATAACGACTACTAAAGATGTATACCAATGTAGGTTCCTTACTGTAGCTACAGGTTATTACGGACATCATAATCAACTTGAAGTTGAAGGCGCTGAGCTTCCAAAAGTTATGCATTACTTTAAAGAAGCACACCCTTATTTTGATCAGAATATAGTAATTATTGGCGGTAAAAATTCTGCTGTTGACGCAGCATTGGAATTAGAAAAAGCTGGCGCAAACGTTACGGTCATTTATCGCGGTAGCGATTATCCTAAAGCAATTAAGCCATGGATATTACCGAACTTTGAATCTCTCGTCCGTCACGAAAAAATTAATATGGCATTTGATTCAAATGTGGTTAAAATAACTGAAGATAGTGTTATTTATGAACAAAATGGACAAACATTAGAAATAGCTAATGATTATGTTTTTGCGATGATAGGATACCACCCAGATTATGAATTCTTACAATCTATAGGTATTGAAATTAACGAAAATGAATATGGCACTGCGCCTGTCTATAATAAAGAAACATATGAAACAAATGTAGAAAACTGCTATATTGCAGGTGTTATTGCTGCAGGTAACGATGCAAATACAATATTTATCGAAAACGGTAAATATCACGGTGGTATCATAACTCAAAGTATTTTATCTAAAAAACAAACACCACTTGAATCATAAAACGATTATTGCCTAATCACTGTTTAACTATGTATTTATAAAATTTCTTATTAAATAAAAAAAGTGCAGTCATTTATAATTTACTATAAGTGTCTGCACTTTTTTATTTATATATAACAATTCATTATAACTGTGATTCGAAATACTTTTTCAATTGTTCTGAAGATAATTGATTACTTAAGCCTACAAGTAGTTTTAAACGCGCTTTAGGACCATTTAAGCCATTTGAAAAAATAACGCCTTTATCAGCTAAAGTTGCACCGCCACCTTCATATGCGTATATAGGCCCAACGATACCATTGAATGATCTAGAAACTAGAACAATTGGTATATTTTTACGTAAACAATTATCCAAACCTTCTAAACTAGTTGGTGGTAAATTACCTTGTCCAAGTCCTTCAATAATAATACCGTCTACATTATTTTGGCTATAAAAAGACAACACATCACTGTGCATCCCCATATATGCCTTAACCAAAGGAATGTTTAAATTATGGTTAATTTCATTAAGGATTAGATGCTCAAAAGGTTTGTGATGAAATTGTACACTGTTTTTAGTTACCACACCTAAAGGGCCATGGTTAGGACTTTGGAATGTATTCGTATTAGAAGTATGTGTTTTCGTTACATTGCGAGCAGTATGTATCTCATCATTAAAGACAACCATAACACCCATGTTTGTAGCTTCATCACTTGTTGCCACTCTGATTGCAGATATGAAATTATATAATCCATCAGAACCAATTTCGTTTGAGGAACGCATTGCACCTGTAATTGCTATAGGTTTAGAAATAGCAACAGTTAAATCTAGTAAGTATGCAGTCTCTTCTAATGTATCTGTACCATGCGTGATGACAAAAGCATCATAACTTTCATTTTGAGCTGCATCTTCAATTAATTCTTTTAATTTTTCAACATATTTAATGTCCATGTGTGGTGACGGAACATTAAAAGGTGTAATTTCAGTTACATCAGCATACCTTTCTATTACATCCTTATGATTGGATATAGGATTGTCAGTATTTGTAACTACTTTATTAGCTTCATCTTGTGACATGCTAATAGTGCCACCAGTATGAATAACAAGAACTTTTTTCATGCGGGCATTCCTCCTATTTATAAAGTACATATTTATGATAAAATATTATTCATAAAACAACAAGGAAGGGTTACTAAAATGAAATTATTAAATATCGCACTTGATGGACCTGCAGCAGCAGGAAAAAGTACAATTGCTAAGCTTGTTGCTGGTGAATTATCTATGATTTATGTAGATACTGGTGCAATGTATCGTGCAATTACTTATAAATACTTACAACAAAATAAAATTGAGGACTTTAATCAATTAATCGATACTACAGAGTTATCACTCACTTACGATGAAATCAAAGGTCAAAGAGTCATTTTAGATAATCAAGATGTCACTGATCACTTAAGAGAAAATAATGTGACAAGTCATGTATCTTATGTGGCATCAAAAGAACCAGTTCGTACTTTTGCTGTAAAAAAGCAACAAGAACTAGCAGCTAAAAAAGGTATTGTCATGGACGGTAGAGATATCGGAACTGTCGTATTACCGAATGCTGATTTAAAAGTTTACATGATAGCTTCAGTAGAAGAACGGGCATTGCGTAGACAAAAAGATAATGAGCAAAGAGGTATTGAATCCAATCTAGAACAATTGAAAAAGGAAATTGCTGACAGAGACCATTACGATATGAATCGTGAAATTTCTCCTTTGATGAAGGCTGATGATGCTATTACTGTGGACACAACAGGTAAAAGTATTGAAACCGTAACAGCAGAGATATTATCTTTAGTAAAATCATTAGATTAATTGTAGTAGTCTCAGATTTGTTATCAATCTTTTCATATAGTGTAAAAAGGTTATACAATGAGAAAAGTGGGTATATAATATACGTGCATTATTATAATAAACAGAATTACTATACTATATAAATAAATGTAAAATACAGGTGAATTTTTTGTTATTTTTGTTAGCTTGAAAATCCCTATTTTACAAAATATTAACAAATTAAAATCGTTCCCTCGAATAAAGGGGAATTTCTTGACAATTCTGTCAGTTTATAAGATGTTATAATTATGTAGTGTAATAAGGAGGCAGACAAGATGACTGAAGAGTTCAACGAATCAATGATTAACGAGATTAAAGAAGGGGATAAGGTTACTGGTGAAGTTCAAGAAATTGAAGAAAAACAAGTAATCATTCATGTCAACGGTGGTAAATTTAATGGTATAATCCCTATTAGTCAACTTTCAACGCATCATATTGATAATCCAAGTGATGCTGTAAAAGTAGGCGATGAAATCGGCGCATATGTTACGAAAGTAGAATATGACGAAGAAAATGAAACGGGCGCTTATATTCTTTCAAAACGCCAACTCGAAACTGAAAAATCATATGAATTTTTACAAGAACAGTTAGATAATAATCAAACTATTGAAGCTAAGGTCACTGAAGTTGTGAAAGGTGGCTTAGTAGTAGATGTTGGTCAAAGAGGATTTGTGCCAGCCTCATTAATTTCTACAGATTTCATTGAAGATTTCTCTGGTTTTGAAGGACAAATTTTAAAACTTAAAGTTGAAGAATTAGATCCTGCAAATAATCGTGTCATTCTTAGTCGAAAAGCAGTAGAGGCATTAGAAAACGCAGAGAAAAAAGATAAACTACTAGAGTCACTTAGTGAAGGTGACGTTATTGAAGGTAAAGTAGCGCGTTTAACTAATTTTGGTGCTTTTGTTGATATCGGGGGCGTGGACGGTCTTGTACACGTTTCAGAATTATCACATGAGCACGTTAAATCACCTGAAGACATTGTAGCTATTGGAGATAGTGTGAAAGTTAAAATTAAATCTGTCGATAAAGATTCTGAACGTATTTCACTATCTATCAAAGATACATTACCAAGCCCTTTTGAAGCAATCAAAGGCGAAATCAATGAAGGTGAAGTTATTGAAGGTACAGTTGTTAGATTGACAAACTTCGGTGCTTTCGTAGAAATTCAACCTGGCGTACAAGGATTAGTTCACATTTCAGAAATTAGTCATTCCCACATCGGTACCCCTGGCGAGGTATTACAACCAGGTGAAGCGGTGAGCGTAAAAATATTAAGTGTAGATCCTGAAAACGAACGCATTTCATTATCTATAAAAGCAACATTACCAGATGAAAATATTATTGAAAGCGATAGTGCAACTACGCAATCTTATTTGAATGATAATTCAGAAGATGAAGATAATCCTACACTTGGTGATGTGTTTGGAGATAAATTAAAAGATTTCAAATTTTAACATTATGAGTAATAGCAATTTTAAATCTTGTCCTAGTATATGATAGGGCAAGATTTCTTTTTTTGTTATTCAAATTCCCCATTAGAAATCTAAAACAAAAATGTTGATTTAATATTTCTTTTGATTTAATTACCCCTTATGATAGAATTATAGAGATTAAAGAAGAGAGGAAGTTAGTTTATGACTAAACCTATAGTAGCAATTGTAGGCAGGCCAAATGTTGGTAAATCTACAATTTTTAACAGAGTCGTAGGTGAACGTGTTTCAATCGTAGAAGATACACCAGGTGTTACTCGCGATAGAATTTATTCATCAGGTGAATGGTTAACTCACGATTTTAACATTATTGATACTGGTGGTATCGAGGTTGGAGATGCTCCATTCCAAACACAAATTAGAGCACAAGCTGAAGTTGCAATCGATGAAGCCGATGTAATTATCTTTATGGTAAACGTAAGAGAAGGCTTAACTCAAAGCGATGAAATGGTTGCTCAAATGTTATATAAATCAAAAAAACCGGTAGTATTGGCAGTTAATAAAGTTGATAATCCAGAAATGAGAAACGAAATTTACGATTTCTACTCACTTGGATTTGGGGATCCGTATCCAATTTCTGGTTCCCACGGACTAGGTTTAGGTGATTTATTAGATGAAGTGGTTAAACACTTTAAAGAAGAAGAACCTGACCCGTATGATGATGATACAATACGTTTGTCAATCATTGGTCGTCCAAATGTTGGTAAATCAAGTTTAGTAAATGCAATTCTAGGAGAAGATCGTGTAATCGTATCAAACGTAGCTGGTACAACTAGAGATGCTGTTGATACCGAATATAGTTATGATGGTCAAGATTATGTATTGATAGATACTGCAGGAATGCGTAAAAAAGGTAAGGTCTATGAAAATACAGAAAAATATTCAGTATTACGCGCATTAAAAGCGATTGAGCGTTCTAATGTAATCTTAATTGTTATTGATGCAGACCAAGGCATCATCGAGCAAGATAAACGTGTTGCAGGGTATGCACACGAAGAAGGTAAAGCAATTGTAATTGTTGTAAATAAGTGGGATACCGTTGATAAAGAAACAAATACTATGAAGAAATTTAAAGACGAAGTTCGTAAAGAATTCCAATTTTTAGATTATGCAGAAGTTGCGTTTGTCTCCGCAAAAGAGAAGCAACGTCTCAGAACATTGTTCCCATATATTAAAGAAGCTAGTGAAAATCATAAAAAACGCGTTCAAAGTTCAACACTAAACGAAGTGATTACGGATGCAATTTCTATGAACCCTACACCAACTGATAAAGGTCGACGTTTAAATGTATTCTATGCTACACAAGTCGCTATTGAACCACCGACATTTATTGTCTTCGTTAATGATGTTGAGCTATTGCATTTTTCATACAAACGTTATTTAGAAAATCAAATTCGAGCTGCATTCGGCTTTGAAGGTACACCAGTACACATTATAGCAAGAAAAAGAAATTAATTACCGGGGGGATTCCATGTCTAAAGTAACTGTCTTTGGTACAGGAAGTTTTGGTACGGCATTAGCAAATGTCTTAGCTGAAAACGGACACCAAGTTTTAATGTGGGGAAAAAATGTACAAACAATCAATGAGATTAATTCGCAACACATTAATAGCAAATACTTAAAAAATGCGCAGCTCAATGACACAATAGAAGCAACATTAGATATTAATAATGCTGTATCATTTTCAGATGTTTATTTAATGGCTTTACCAACTAAAGCAATGAGAGAAGTAGCGAAATCAATTGATGCGCTATTAACATCTAAGAAGACCTTTATCCATGTTGCTAAAGGAATTGAAAACGAGACATATAAACGCGTTTCTGAAATGTTAGAGGATTCAATTTCATCAGAGCATAACGCAGGAATTGGGGTGCTATCTGGGCCAAGTCATGCTGAAGAAGTTGTAATCAAGCAACCAACTACTGTAGCAGCTTCATCTAAAACACCTGAAGTCAGTCAATTAACACAAGATCTTTTTATGAATGATTATCTACGTGTTTATACAAACGATGACTTAGTAGGTGTTGAATTGGGTGGTGCGTTAAAAAATATTATTGCAGTAGCTAGTGGTGTTATATCAGGTATGGGATTTGGTGATAACGCTAAAGCAGCACTGATGACTAGAGGCTTAGCTGAAATTAGCCGCTTAGGTGAGAAGTTAGGCGCAGATCCGATTACATTTCTAGGTTTAGGAGGCATTGGCGATTTAATTGTAACATGTACTTCAACGCATTCTAGGAACTACACACTTGGTTATAAATTAGGAGAAGGTAAATCATTAGATACAGCTTTAAACGAAATGAACATGGTTGTCGAAGGTGTCTACACAACAAAATCTGTTTACCACTTAGCTAAAGAGGTCGGAGTAGACATGCCAATTACTGCTGCTCTCTATAGCGTATTGTTTGAAAACAGACCTGTTGATGAAAGCGTTAAAGACTTGATGGGACGTGGAAAAAAAGCAGAATAACGAAGTATTATTACACTTTTTAGTTAATTTATATCAATTAACTGTCAAAATCCTATTATTTCAACGTTTTTTGCGCATAAATCATTGCAGTAGCAGTAATCGTTGTGTTAAAGTCATAGCATAATGATATTAAGTTATCATTATTAACCCTAGGGGAGGTGAATTCATAATGAACAAGACAGATTTAATCAATGCTGTTGCAGAACAAGCCGACTTAACTAAAAAAGAAGCTGGTTTAGCTGTAGATGCAGTATTCGAATCAATTCAATCATCACTTTCTAAAGGTGAAAAAGTACAATTAATTGGATTCGGTAACTTCGAAGTACGCGAACGCGCTGCTCGTAAAGGCCGTAACCCTCAAACTGGTAAAGAAATTGATATCCCTGCAAGCAAAGTTCCAGCATTCAAAGCTGGTAAAGCATTAAAAGATGCAGTAAAATAATTCTTTACTTAAAGTAAAGCCCTTTTCAAGGGGCTTTTTCTTTTTATATAGGGGATTTTTTATAAAGCTTCAAATCATATATCTTTTAACTTTATAATTGTGATATCATTCGAAGTAGCGATTTTAAATAAATGTAGAGATACAATTACAGAAAATTAATGAATTTATTAAATAATTTACATATAACAATTACTCGATTTTACAAATATATGAGTATTTTCAACATATATTACATAAATATCTTTTACTTTGATTTACGTTGATTTTATTTTTCTCTATATAATGTTAATATGTATATGGATAATAACGTGAGGTGTGAACATGGAAACGACATTCAGCATTTTAGAAACTCAAATTGCACAGCGGCTCAGCAGTGTAAATCATTACGAACCAATTTATATCAATCAAGCATTAGCAGAAATACTTGATTCTTATGAGATACCTCAAGAAGCTAAATTAGCTTGCCTCACAATAGATACTGCGATGCGTCACTTAGACGAAGTTTCAACTACGTTATCGTCTAAAAAATCTATTTTAATCGGCGACTTATTAAGCGCTCATTTTTATACATTATTAGCAAAACTAAATGATCCAATTTATCAAAAAGAAATTAGTACAGCAATTGTTGTAGTGAATGAAATGAAATCTTCTATTCATCATGCCGCAATTGATAATAACGTTATTAGTGACTATATTTTAAAAATTGAAAATACTTTTCCACTTATTACGATTAAAAGATATGTCTCTGATGTTAATATTAATTTTATCAATGACAAAATGATAGCGAGTTTAGTTGAACATCACCCTTCTTACTTAAGCGAATTTTCTAAAGAAAAACTAGATGGTTTTATAGATAAATTAAAAGCTGAAATACATTCAAAAAGAGGTAATTAACATGGCAGATAATAAAGCAAAAAAAGAACAAGTACACAATGTTTTTCAAAATATTTCTGGTAAATATGATCGACTTAACAATATTATTAGCTTTGAACAACACAAAACATGGAGAAAACGTGTTATGAAAGAAATGAACGTTAAATCTGGTAGCAAGGCACTGGATGTATGTTGTGGTACAGCTGATTGGACTATCTCATTAAGTAAAGCGGTAGGGCCAGCTGGTGAAGTGATCGGAGTTGACTTTAGTGAAAACATGCTTGAAGTAGGTAGAAGTAAAACATCAGATATGCATAACTTAAAACTTGTACATGGTGATGCTATGAATTTACCCTTTGAAGACAACGAATTTGATTACGTTACTATTGGTTTTGGTTTAAGAAATGTTCCTGATTATTTAGCAACTTTAAAAGAACTGAACCGTGTTTTAAAACCTGGTGGAATGGTTGTTTGTTTAGAAACCAGTCAGCCGACGACACCTGTTTTCAAACAGTGCTACAAACTTTATTTTAAATTCGTAATGCCTATATTTGGTAAAATATTTGCGAAGTCTAAAGACGAATACGAATGGTTACAACAATCTACATTCGATTTTCCAGATAAAGAAAAATTGAAACGCTTGTTTACACAAGCTGGTTTCAGCAACATAAAAGTCCGTAGCTTTACAGGTGGCGTTGCAGCAATGCACCTTGGCTATAAATAAAATGAATCAACCAAAGGTGATTAGCGTGGCAAAGTTAAACATGAACAGCGAAATTAAAAAAATTGAAAAACAGTTAGAACAGTCTATAAAAAGCAACGACAAGATTCTTGAGTCAGCGTCATATCATTTGTTCTCGTCAGGTGGCAAACGAGTCAGACCCGCTTTTGTAATTTTAAGCAGCCAATTTGGTAAAGAAAGAAATGAAAAAGTCTACCGTGTTGCCGTGGCGCTTGAACTTATCCATATGGCAACATTGGTACATGATGACGTTATAGATAAAAGTGATAAACGAAGAGGCAGCTTGACTATAGCAAAAAAATGGGACCAAAACACAGCCATACTCACAGGCAACTTCTTATTAGCTCGCGGACTTGAGCATATATCTAACGTAGAAGACAATCGTGTACATAATGTTATATCAAATGCGATTGTAGAAGTCTGTATGGGTGAATTATATCAATTCCAAGATCAGTTCAATGGTAATCAAACAATCACCAACTATTTGCGTAGGATTAACCGTAAAACTGCATTACTTATTCAATTATCCACTGAGGTAGGGGCAATCGCTTCAGGAGCAGATGCTAAAACAATTCACAATTTGAAAATGATAGGACATTATATTGGTATGAGCTTTCAAATCGTCGATGACCTCCTAGACTTTACAAGCACCGAAAAAAAATTAGGGAAACCAGTTGGTAGTGATTTAATGAACGGTCATCTTACGCTTCCAGTGCTATTAGAGATGAAAAAAAATGAAGAATTTAAGTCACTCATACAACAATTAAATGCAAATAGTAGCCAAGAAACATTTGATTATTGTATTAATCATGTGAAAAATTCTAATGTTATACAACAGGCTCAGGCAATCAGCGACAAATATTTAGATAAGGCACTTTACTTAATCGACCAATTAGAAAACGAAGATTCAAAACCACTATTTAAGAAGCTAATTAAAAAAGTTGGGAAAAGAAATGTGTAACTTGTGTGAAAACCATTGAAAGCGCTTTAATTAACTGTTAATATATTAATGTGCTTCAAAACATACTTTTATTTTGATACATATGCAATTCTATATGTTTTTGAAAAATTAAAGTACATTGATACATAACAAACAGGGGGATAAACACACAATGGAAAGAACATTTTTAATGATTAAACCGGATGCAGTGCAAAGAAATCTAATAGGGGAAATTATTTCTCGTATTGAAAGAAAAGGACTAAAACTTGTAGGTGGTAAGTTTATGACTGTACCACAAGCACTTGCTGAGGAACATTATGCAGAACATACAGACAAACCTTTCTATAAACACTTAATTAGCTTCATTACATCAGCCCCAGTATTTGCAATGGTTGTTGAAGGTGAAGATGCTGTACACGTTGCTCGCCACATCATCGGCAAAACAAATCCGTCTGAAGCAACTCCAGGTACAATACGTGGAGACTTAGGTTTAACAGTAGGTAGAAATATTATTCATGGTTCAGACTCAGTAGGATCAGCTAACAAAGAAATTAATCTTTGGTTTAAATCAGAAGAATTAAGTGATTATATTGAATCGCGTGAAGAATGGTTATATGAATAATTGAAATACTTCTAAAATAATTCGAAAAAAAACTTATTTTAGAAAATAAAAAAGCGATGACTTTTACTGATATAAAGTGAAAGTCATCGCTTTTTTATATTTTTTTGTCGAATTACAGTATTCTTTTAAAGCTTTATGCATGATAAATCATTTAAAATTATGGTATCGTAACCATTTAAAAACAAAATTTAATATTAATAAAAATGTTTAAATGTTACACTGAAAAATAACATTCTAACGGCAAAAATTTAAGAAGAATCATCATTTGTAAATTTTTCTGTTAATTTGAACAATTGAATATGATAAGATATAGAACATATATCAATTTAAAGTATTAAAGAACGGAGTGGGTAAAGTATGAGATATTTAACTTCTGGTGAGTCACACGGACCGCAGTTAACTGTAATTATTGAAGGTGTTCCAGCAAACTTAGAAATCAATGTTGCTGACATTAACGAAGAAATGTTTAAAAGACAAGGCGGATACGGACGCGGGAGACGCATGCAAATTGAAAAAGATTCTGTTGAAATCGTATCTGGTGTAAGAAATGGCTATACTTTAGGTAGTCCTATCACGCTTATAGTCACTAATGATGATTTTACACATTGGAAAAAAATCATGGGCGCAGATCCAATCAGTGAAGAAGACCAAGATAATATGAAGCGTGTAATTACTAAACCTCGTCCAGGACACGCAGATTTAATTGGTGGTATGAAATATAACCATAGAGATTTAAGAAATGTCTTAGAACGTTCTTCAGCAAGAGAAACAGCTGCACGAGTAGCTGTTGGTGCAGTTTCTAAAATATTACTAAAACAATTAGATATTAATTTTTACAGTAGAGTAGTAGAAATCGGCGGTATTAAAGATGATTTAGAATATGATATCGATACAATTAAATCTAATATTGATAAAAATGATGTGCGTGTCGTTAATGATGAAATTGCGCAAGCCATGCGTGATAAAATTGACGCAGCTAAAAAAGCCGGCGATACAATTGGTGGTGTGGTTCAAACTATTATTGAAGGTGTGCCTGTTGGTATTGGTAGTTATGTTCATTACGATCGTAAACTTGATGGCAGAATTGCACAAGGCGTAGTAAGTATTAACGCTTTTAAAGGTGTAAGTTTCGGAGAAGGTTTCAAGGCCGCCGAGAAACCTGGCAGCGAAATACAAGATGAAATATTATATGATACGGAAAATGGTTATTATAGAGGGTCAAATCACTTAGGTGGTTTTGAAGGTGGTATGTCAAATGGTATGCCAATTATAGTCAACGGTGTAATGAAACCTATTCCTACACTTTACAAGCCTTTGAACTCAGTAGATATCAATACTAAAGAATCATTCAAAGCGTCAATTGAGCGTTCTGACAGTTGTGCTGTGCCTGCTGCAAGCGTCGTTGTTGAAAACGTAGTCGCTTTTGAATTAGCAAAAGCATTACTAGAAGAGTTTCAATGTAATCATATTGAGCAATTACAATCTCAAATCAAGGAACGTCGCTTATTAAATATTGAATACTAGTCAACAAATTAAAATTTAAGAAATAATAAGGTGATTATATGAAATTAGAAACGACTTATAAATCTAATAACTATCCAATTATTATTGAACATCATGCTCTCGATCAATTACGTGATTATATTAAAAATTATAAAGATATCGTCCTTGTTATAGATCAAAAAGTTGAAAACGAATGGAGTCATATTACTAACTTCATCGCCACTGAATATGAAGCACATAAACTTATCATACCTTCTGGTGAAACAACAAAAACACTAGCATTTTATGAAGAAACGATTGAATCGTTGTTAAGTAAACAATTAACAAGAAATACTTGTTTAATAGCTATTGGCGGAGGCGCCACTGGTGATTTTACTGGGTTCCTAGCTGCAACTTTATTAAGAGGTGTTGATTTCATACAAGTACCAACTACCATCTTAGCTCATGATTCAAGTGTTGGTGGTAAGGTAGGTATTAACTCTAAATATGGTAAAAATCTTATTGGTGCTTTTTATAGACCTAAAGCAGTCATTTACGATTTAAACTTTTTAAATACATTACCATATTCAGAAATTTTAAGTGGTTATGCAGAAGTTTATAAACATGCTTTATTAAATGATATTGAATCGGTAAATCATATTGAATCACAATACCCAGACGAACAAGCACTTAAATCACTTAATGAAATCGAATATTATCTATACAAAGGTGTTCAGACAAAATTAAATATTATTGTAGCAGACGAGAAAGAATCAAACGTGCGTAAATTTCTTAACTTAGGACATACATTCGGTCATGCCGTTGAATATAAACTTAAAATTCCGCATGGTCACGCCGTTATGATAGGCATTGTCTTTCAATTTATAGTTGCGAATATAACACTTAATAAATCATTTGATGTTGCACATTATGTAAATTATCTTAGTGATTTAAACTATCCATTAGATGTCATTAATGCTTTAGATTTTGAACCTTTATATCAACTAATGCTTAACGACAAGAAAAATGATGAACAAGGTGTGCAAATGGTACTCCTCAACGATATTGGAAATCCAGTTGTGAAGCACATTGATTACACAACGCTTTCTCAAGCCTTTGAAACATTTAAAACATATTTTAATAAGTAGGTGACTGATTTGGTAAATAGTAAGACGATAGATATTAATGGACCGTTAGTCGGTGAAATTGAAGTACCTGGAGATAAATCCATGACACATAGAGCGATTATGCTCAGTTCTCTAGCCTCAGGAAAATCAACAATATATAAACCTTTGCTTGGTGAAGACTGTTTGCGTACGGTTGAAATATTTAAATTATTAGGCGCTGATATTAAAGTATCTGAAGATAAAATAGAAATCGATTCTCCAGGATATAAACATTTCAAAACACCACATCAAGTTTTATACACAGGGAATTCAGGTACAACTACACGTTTAGTTGCTGGGTTACTGAGCGGTCTTGGAATAGAGACTGTGTTATCAGGTGACGAATCTATAGGGAAACGACCAATGGATAGAATTATGAAACCTTTAAAATTAATGCAAGCTAATATTACAGGTATTGATGATAACTATACACCTTTAATTATCAAACCTGCTAAAATCAAAGGTATTTCATACGAAATGGAAGTTGCCAGCGCACAAGTTAAAAGTGCGATATTGTTCGCAAGTTTATTCGCTGAAGAACCAACGACAATCAAAGAATTTGATACTTCTAGAAACCATACGGAAACGATGTTCCAACAATATCACATCCCTGTTTCAACAAGAGATAAAATGATAGATATACCCGAGCGCGGTATTGAGCATATTAAACCTACAGATTTCCATGTTCCTGGCGATATATCTTCAGCAGCGTACTTTATTGTAGCTGGCTTGATTACACCCGGAAGTGATATTACAATACACAATGTTGGCATTAACCCAACTCGTTCAGGTATTATTGATATCGTGACACAAATGGAAGGGAATATTACCTTATTCAATCAAACTGATGGGCCAGAACCAACTGCATCCATACGAGTACAATACTCTCCGGACATGAAACCTATTCATATTGATGGTGATTTAGTGCCTAGAGCAATCGATGAGATTCCTATCGTTGCTTTACTTTGCACACAAGCTAATGGTACAAGTATAGTTAAAGAAGCTGAAGAACTAAAAGTAAAAGAAACTAATAGAATCGATACAACTGCAAATATGTTGAATTTACTTGGTTTTATGTTACAACCTACGAATGATGGTATAATTATCCATCCATCAGCTTTAGAACAAACTGCAACTGTCGATAGCTTTACGGATCACCGTATTGGTATGATGTTAGCAGTTGCCTCACTATTAACCGATAAGGAAATTACAATAAATCAATTTGATGCAGTTAATGTTTCTTTCCCAGGATTCTTATCAAAGTTAAAACAATTAGAAAAAGAGGGATAAAAGTATGGAAGATATCTATAAATTAATAGATGATATCAACTTACAAAAATTAGATAACCTAGACACCCGTGTTAATGATGCATTAAGTTCTCCAAAAGACGATGCTTTATTTATTCTAGGTGAAACATTATACAATTATGGATTGATGCCGCAAGGTTTAGAAGTATTCCGTACGCTTTACCATAAATATCCTGATGAAAGTGAGTTATTAATATACTTTATTGAAGGATTAATGGCTGAAAACCACACAGATGAAGCTTTAGAGTATTTAAGTGAAGTTGAAATATCAACAGAGCGCTTAATGCTAGAAGCAGATTTATATCAACAATTAAATATGCTTGAAGTCGCAATCAGTAAACTTGATGAAGCGATTGACATTGAACCAAATGATCCAATTATTCATTATGCACTTGCTGAAATACTATACTTTGATGGTCAATACTTACGTGCAACTTCAGAATACGAGACCGTACTTGAGACGGGAGAATATGAAGTGAACGGTGTAAATTTATTTTCTCGTTTAGCCGATTGCAGTTTGCAAAGTGGTAACTATAGCGATGCTATTAAAATGTTTGATGAAATTAATGAAGATGAGATGGATTCAGAAGATTATTTCAAAAAAGCTATTGCTTATGAAAAAAATGACCTCTCTCAAGAAGCTATTAAATTAGTTCAAACATTATTATCCAAAGACCCTGATTTTCTACAAGCATATTTCTATTTACAACAGTTATATGAAAATGAACACAACCATGCCGATGCGATTGAAATCGGTAAAGAAGGGTTAAGATTAACACAATTCTATAAAGAATTGATGGTATCAACTGGTAGTATTCAATTAGAACATGGGGACGCTAATGAAGGTGTCCAATTACTGATTCAAGCACTCGAAGTAGATAATGCATATCAAGAACCATTATTAATATTAAGTGATTTATATAGACAAGAAGAAGATTATGAGTCGCTTATTGGTTTATTAAAATATGTAGACGAAGAAGATTTAGACCCAGTATTTATGTGGCATCTCGCATATGCATTGGGGCAAGAAGAACGTGATAAAGAAGCACAGCATTTCTTTGAATTAGCATACGACACATTACAAACTCAATCTGCATTTTTAAGTGACTATTATTTTTACGTAATAGAAATCGGTCAAATTGAGTTAGCTAAAAAATTATTAGACCAATTACTTGAATTAGAACCAACCAATGAGATATGGCATGATGAAGCAGAAAGATTGGCGTCTTTTTAAGTACAGGAAGGTGAGTTAAATGTTTGATACCCTACAACAATCAAAAGCAACTTTCATAGAATATTTACTCTTTCAATATGAGTTCAAGTCTAGGATTAGTGTATGGGTATTAAACTTACTCAAATCTTCGCCAGAATTACTACAAAATGTTCATTTTGTAGATGAACGTATCGATACACATAATACGCTTGAAATCTCTATGTTAAACTCTGAGCAACAGGGTATTAAATTTAAATATAAAGGCCAACAAATGATTAATAGTAATGAAATTTTTGAGCGTATCGCTCACAATCAATTGTCGTTTGATATTAAATTGAATTTTAATGATGAACAAGATAGGGAAGCGAGATTAGATGACTTACTAATCAAACAATTACTACATTCGCCATATTATGCATTATATATTCAAGACATCTATCAAATCCCACTTTCAAAACAAAGTGAAGCTTCTATTATCACGCATTTACAAGATAATATTGATTTAAGCTTACAATTACATGATAGTGATTTGTTTTATCAATTATCACAAATACTTAATACTTTTAAATTAAGAAATGTAAATATAACAACGAAGGATTGACAGTATGAATATAAAATCACTTTGGGAATTAATGTTGTATCATAAAGGTATACTTTACTTTTTACTTTTGTGTAACTTGTTAGGTACAATCTATGGCTATATTTGGTACGGTGAGCAATTAAGTATTACTGAACCTCACTTCAAAATATTTGTACCAGATAGTCCAACCGCTTCACTATTTTTATGTTTCGTAATTATTGCTTTCATATTAGGTAAGAACATCCCAGTGTTTGAAGCCCTAGCTTTCGTCTCACTTATTAAATATGGCGTTTGGGCAGTTATAATGAATATAATCATGTTTATTCAATATGACACAATTACAATCACAGGGTGTATGCTCATACTTTCACATGGCATTATGGCTATCGAGGCATTGTTATTTTATCCAAGATTTAAAATTTCAATAACTGCCTTTGTTATTGCTATGATATGGGTATTTCACAATGACATTATAGATTATGTGTTTATGCAATATCCTTATTATGATTTTATTGCAAGTCACTTAGAAGGTGTTGCCTACCTAGCATTTTGGTTAAGCTTAATTCCATTAATACTTTATTTATATTTAACTCGATTTAAAAAAGATAAAATATTTGACCACCATTGATGTTCACAGTAAAATGTTTATAAAGGAGTGAGGTTTTTGTCTTTTATCTATATGATTATATACTTTGTTATTTTAATGGTGTTACCTCTATGGGCACAACATAAAGTTAAATCTAATTACGAAAAATATTCACAAGTTAGATCAACAAGTGGAAAGACTGGTCAAGAAGTTGCTTTAGAAATCTTGCATGCAAATGGTATTTATGATGTAGATGTGGTTGAAGGAAAAGGTTTCTTAACTGACCACTACGATCCTAGGAAAAAAGTACTTGTATTATCGCCAGCCAACTTTAGTAGACCTTCTGTTGCTGGAACAGCTATTGCGGCGCACGAAGTCGGCCACGCAATCCAACACGCGCAAGGTTATTTCTTCCTAAGATTCAGAACGTCGTTAGTACCACTCGCTAATCTCGGTAGTTCAATTGGATATTTAGCCGTTTTTGCTGGTATCGTTTTAACGAGTTTACAAAGCACTTTAGGTTCAACTGCACTGTGGATTGGTATTGCATTCATGTCATTTGCAGTCCTTTTCTCTATCGTTACATTGCCTGTGGAATTCAATGCAAGCAGTAGAGCAATGAAACAAATTCAAAGTTTAAACATTGTTAACGAAAAGGAATATCGTCATGCTAAGAAAGTACTGACAGCTGCAGCAATGACTTATGTTGCATCAACTGCAGTAGCATTAGCAGAACTTGCAAGATTTATCCTTATTGCTAGATCTAGTGAATAGTTATATAAATTAAAGTGATGTAGAAGCTTTTTAAATAAGGATTCGTTACTTTGGCTTAGATTGCTAATAATTAAACAGCTTATTAGAAAGCTTGATTTTTATATTAGATCGCAAATATTAATCTAATATTTTGAGGCTGGGACATTTGTAAATGTCTTAGCCTCCTTTTTTATGCTAAATTTGATTGATTGTTTTGTTTAACCCAGGTCCAGTACGTTAGTTCATTTTTGACATCATATAAAACATCACAAAAGTCTTATACAATTACAAAAATCCTACTCAACAATCAATTAGTTTAAATATGTATGACATAAGTCTTAACTGTTGCAGGAATAATGCATGAAACATAAAATTAGTCTATACTATATAAGAAACCTATAGGAATGTGAGGCGTTTAAAATGAAGTCTATGAAAGATATGCAAATAGAAGTTGATGACTATATTGGTCAATTCAAAACTGGATACTTTTCTCCTTTGGCAAACCTTGCGCGTTTAACTGAAGAAGTAGGTGAACTGTCGAGAGAAATTAACCATTATTATGGTGAAAAAAAGAAAAAATCGTCAGAAGCTGAAAATACAATTAAAGCAGAACTAGGTGACAATTTATTCGTATTAATGTGTATTGCGAATTCTTTAGATATAGATTTAACAGAAAGCTTTAATGAAACAATGGAAAAATTTAATACTCGAGATAAAAATAGATTCGAACGTAAATAATATAAACAATTAAGAAAGGATGTCCCGCCTTATGAAAATAGGCATCACTTGTTATCCATCTATGGGTGGTTCAGGCATTATAGCTACAGAGTTAGGCATAAAACTTGCTGAACGTGGACATGATATTCATTTCATCACTTCCAATATTCCTTTTAGAATACGTAAACCATTACCAAATATCACATTTCATCAAGTAGAAGTGAATCAATACGCAGTTTTTCAATACCCACCTTACGATATTACGCTAAGTACAAAGATAGCAGAAGTCATAAATGAGTATGATTTGGACCTATTACATATGCATTATGCAGTTCCTCACGCAGTATGTGGTATTTTAGCAAAACATATGTCTAACAAAGATATAAAAATTATGACTACACTACATGGTACAGATATCACCGTTTTAGGCTATGATCACTCATTAAAAAATGCCATTAAATTTGGAATAGAAGGTAGTGATATTGTTACAAGCGTAAGTCAATCACTCGCAGAGCAAACGTACGATATCATTGAAACTGATAAGCGCATTGTTCCAATATATAACTTTGTTAGAGAGAAAGAGTTTCCTGTTAAACCTGATCAACCAACACAGGATGATGACCGCTTGAAATCTTGCTATGGTATAAAACCAGATGAAAAGGTATTAATACATGTATCTAACTTTAGAGCCGTTAAACGAATTGATACAATTATAGATACCTTTGCAAAAGTTCATCAAGCTTTACCTTCAAAGTTAATTTTGTTAGGCGATGGCCCAGAATTGATGGATATGAAGAAGAAAGCACGGGATTTAGGTATTGAAGATGCCGTTTTATTTTTAGGTAAGCAGAATTGGGTAAGCGAGTTTTATCAAATATCAGACTTGGTATTACTTTTGAGTGAAAAAGAAAGTTTCGGACTAACTTTATTAGAAGCAATGAAATCTGGAGTCGTACCTATTGGTTCTAGTGCAGGAGGCATAAAGGAAGTTATTAAACATGATGAAACTGGCTTTATAGTAGATGTCGGGGATAGTACACAAGCGAGTGAATATGCAATTCAATTATTAACAGATATAAAACTCTATAAAAACATCCAACAAAATATGTTAAAAGATGTGTCAGCTCGGTTCTCATCTGATTTAATTGCTGATCAATATGAATATTATTACAAAAAAATGTTAGAGGGTAACAATGACTAATACTTTATTTGAAAAAGCTAAACCCATTTTAGAAAATTTACAATCGCATAGTTTCCAAGCATACTATGTAGGCGGTTCTGTCAGAGACTATATCATGAATAAATCAATCCATGATATTGATATCACAACAAGTGCCACTCCGGATGAAATCGAGTCGATATTTGAAAAAACCATCCCCATAGGTAGGGAACATGGTACGATTAATGTTGTTTACCAAGGCGAACAATATGAAGTGACCACCTTTCGAGCTGAAGGTGAATATATCGACCATCGCCGACCAAATGAAGTTTATTTTGTTAGAAATTTATTCGAAGACGTAAAGCGTAGAGATTTCACGATGAATGCGATTGCTATGGATATGCATTATCAAATTCATGATTATTTTAATGGTCAACAAGATATTGCTGATAAAGTAATCAGAACAGTGGGTAATCCATCAGAGCGCTTTAATGAAGACGCACTTCGTATCATTAGAGGGTTACGTTTTCAGTCTCAATTAGGTTTTCAATTAGATACTGATACTTTTAACGCAATGAAGCAACATATTTCAGATATCAGTCATTTATCAATTGAACGCATCGTCGTTGAACTTAAGAAGTTAATGCTTGGCAATGCGATTAAACAAAGTTTTAATAATCTAAAACAATTTCAAGCATTTTCTTATATGCCGTTCTTTAAACATTTTGATTTGTCAAAAATCATTATAGAACAACCTATGCCTCTCACAGTTTTTATTGCATTATTAAAAGTTCAACAACCTAATACGACTTCAAATATTTCTGATTTAAAAATGAGCAATCGAGAGAAAAAATATATTAATAAAATCATTGAAATAATAGAGGATATTCCTAAAGTGCAAACAAAATTGCAACTTAAATTATTTGTTTATGATTATGGTAAAGAAGATATATTAGAAGTATTGAGTTATGCTGATACTTTAAAAGTGAATAACATAGCAATGAATTCTCCATTCATTATAAATAGTAGAACAATTGTAGAAGTAGCGCAAACGCTGCCAATACACTCGAGAAAAGAAGTAGATATCAACGGCAAAGATATTTTAACAGTAACTGATAAACCAAGTGGACCATGGCTCAAAGCAACGTTACGAGAAATTGAACAGGCTATTATAGCAGGTGAAGTAAACAACTATCAACCTGAACTAATAAAGTGGGTGAAAACGCATGTCTAAATATAGTAAAGAAGTTATACACATGTTATATCAATATCATTATGAATATATTTCAGGCCAATTTATCGCTGAACAATTATCCATTTCCAGAACTGCTGTTAAAAAAGTTATAGATCAACTTAAATCAGAAGGTTGTCAAATTGAATCCATAAATCATAAAGGTCATCGGTTAATGCAACTACCAGATAAATGGTATAGTGGAATTGTTATACCTAGTATAAACACGCAACAGCTATTTAAACATATTGAAGTTTTCGAAAATGTAGATTCCACACAATTACTAGCTAAACAAAAGCTAGTTGGAAATACTGATACTTTTTTAATACTCAGTGACGAACAGACAAAAGGCAAAGGACGTTTTAACCGTCCATGGCTATCTACACGAGGAAAAGGTTTGTGGATGTCGATTGTATTGCGTCCCAATGTTCCATTTGATATGATAACAAAATTCAATTTATTTATGGCTTTAGGCATTCGCGATGCAATACAATCTTTCAGCAACGCCTCAGTTTCTGTTAAATGGCCAAACGATATCTATATTAATAATAAAAAAGTTTGTGGATTTTTAACAGAAATGGTAGCAAATAGTGATGGTATAGAAGCGGTTATATGTGGTATTGGTATAAACATGAATCAAACACAAACTGATTTCGATGGTGAGCTTTCGCAAAAAGCTACGAGCATGCGTATACAAGGAAATAAAAAAATAAATCGCTATGAATTTTTACAACTACTTATTCAACAAATAGAATATCGTTACGCACAATTTTTAAAAGAACCTTTTGCTACAATTCGCCAAGAATATATAGAAGTCTCAAATATTTGGAATAAGCAATTAAAATTCACTGAAAATGGTGATCAGTTCCTAGGCGAAGCAGTAGACATTGACGATAACGGCTATTTAAATGTTGATGATGAACATAATCAACAACATCAATTGATGAGTGCAGATATTGAATTATAAACAAAATAACGATGAAAGGAGGAACCGATATGACAAAACCGTGTTATGCTGTTGTCGACTTAGAAACAACAGGTAATCAATTAGATTACGATGAAATTATTCAAATAGGTATTACATTTGTGCGCGAAAACAAAATTATTGGCACTTATCATTCAATGATAAAAACAGATTTAGAAATTCCTCCTTTTATTCAAGCTTTAACTTCAATAGAAGAAGAAATGTTAAATCAAGCGCCTTATTTTCATGAAGTTGCCGAGGATATATACAAACAAATAGAAGGTTGTATATTTGTCGCACATAACGTTGCATTTGATTTAAATTTCATAAAAAAATCTTTTAAAAATTGCAATATTAAATATCGTCCAAAAAAAGTTATGGATACCTTAGAATTATTTAAAGTTGCATTTCCAACAGACAAAAGCTATCAATTAAGCGAATTAGCGGAGACTCACGGCATTGTTTTAACAAATGCGCATCGGGCAGACGAAGATGCTGCTACAACAGCAAAATTAATGATTATGGCTTTCACTAAATTTGAATCACTACCATTAGATACACTTAAACAACTCTACTATCTCAGCAAAAACTTAAAATATGATTTACATGATATTTTATTCGAAATGGTACGTAATCATAGTATACAGTCATTAGACAACCAATATGAGCAATTTGAACAGATTATATATAAAAAACAAATCGACTTTAAAGCGCCGACCGTTAACTTTAGTGGTACATTAAAAGAACTCTACACACACGTAACAAAAGAACTAGGTTTAACGTACCGTCCACAACAATTATATCTGTCTGAAATCATTCTAGAACAACTCATGCACAGTGAAAAAGCAATGATTGAGGCGCCTTTAGGAAGCGGGAAGTCATTTGCTTATTTGCTAGCTTCTCTCATGTACAACATTGAAACAGGCAAACATGTAATGATTTCTACTAATACAAAACTATTACAAAATCAATTATTGGAAAAAGACATCCCAGCATTAAAACGTGCGCTAGATTTCAAAATAAACGCAACTTTAATTAAAAGTAAGCGCGATTATATTTCATTAGGCTTAATTAGCCAAATATTAAAAGAAGATTCTAGTAACTATGAAGTTAGTATTTTAAAAATGCAATTACTTATATGGATTACAGAAACAGCTACTGGTGATATACAAGAGCTAGATTTAAAAGGCGGCCAGAAAATGTATTTCGAACAAAAACTGGAAACGTATGTACCTGTTCGAAATGACATTAATTATTTCAATTTTATTAAACGCAATGCACAAAATATTCAAATAGGTATTACAAATCATGCCCATTTAATACATGCCGCACATGATAACTCAATTTATCAATTATTTGATGACTGTATTATAGATGAGGCTCACAGATTACCAGATTACGCCTTAAATCAAGTTACAAATGAACTCAGTTATTCAGATATTAAATATCAGCTAGGCTTAATTGGTAAGACAGAAAATGAAAAACTACTTAAATCTATAGATAATTTGGAACAGCAAAGAATATTAGAAAAACTAGATATACCACCAATAGATGTATTTGGTTTAAAAACTACTGTAAATGAAATTCATGACTTGAATGAACAGTTGTTCTCGACTATGTATGATATTATTCAAGCTTCAGAAATCCAGGATGACGAAGTTCATAAATTACATTTCGTTTATCATTTTGACGTCACGCCAATTTTAAATGATTTACATGCTATTATTCATAAATTAAATATGACATTAGAATTTTTCAATGGAATGAGCCATAAATCAATTAAATCTGTGCGTAAACAATTTTTATACATTAATGATCGTTTTAAAGAAATAGAGCACAGTCTCAAAAATAACCATACCAGCTATCTTTCAATCAAAAACTTAAATCAAAAATCAACAATTAAGTTAAATGTGAAAGATTATGGAGTAAAAGAAATACTGACAAAACAAGTGTTAGACAAATTTAATTCACTTACTTTCATATCAGGTACATTAACTTTCAACCATACGTTTGATAACTTCAAACATTGGTTTAACAAAGATATAGATTTTAATACTTATGAAATAGACTCTACAGTGATGTCTCCTAATCAAACTACAGTGTTCATACCAAATGATGTTACTTCTTATAATTATAAGAGTATTAATGACTATGTCAGTTCAATCGTCAATTATGTGATTGAGTACGTAAACATCGTAGAATCTAAATGTTTGATACTTTTCACAAGTTATAAAATGATGCATATGGTACAAGAATTATTAAATGAATTACCTGAATTTGAGGATTATGTCGTATTAACGCAACAACAAAATCAAAATTATAAAATCGTTCAACAATTTAATAGTTTTAATAAAGCGATATTACTGGGCACAGGTACCTTTTTTGAAGGATTTGATTTTGAATCAAATGGAATTAAATGTGTCATGATTGCTAAATTACCATTTATGAATCAAAACAATACTAAATATTGGCTTATGGAATCAGAGTTCACTTCAACTTTTAAAGAATATGTTTTACCGGATGCAGTTACTCGATTTAGACAAGGTCTTGGCAGATTGATCCGTAGTGAAAATGATAAAGGAATTATTGTGTCTTTTGATGATCGTTTAATCAGAAGTAACTACAAACAATTTTTCGAGCAATCTTTAGAAAGTTATCGTCAAAACAAAGGAGATATTAAACAATTTTCAAGCATCCTAAAAAAATTAAAAAAAGATGAGGATAACTCATAAACATAGCGTTCACAACTAGAACTTATATATGGATTTTGTTAAAATATATAAGGATAAAGCATAGAAAACTACAATATAATAGGAGACTGGTTATGAATATAACGATAAAAGAAGCAAAACAGTATATCGACCAAGAAGTTACAATAGGCGCTTGGTTAACAAACAAACGTTCAAGTGGTAAAATCGCATTCTTGCAATTAAGAGACGGGACTGGATTTATGCAAGGCGTTGTTGCCAAAGCAGCAGTTGATGAAGATACTTTCCAAAAAGCTAAAGAAATCACTCAAGAAAGTTCACTTTATATCACAGGTGTTATCAGCGAAGATAATCGTTCAGATATCAGTTATGAAATGCAAGTTACATCTATTGAAGTTATTTCAGAAGCACACGATTATCCAATTACACCAAAAAATCACGGTACAGAATTCTTAATGGATCATCGTCACTTATGGTTACGTTCAAAAAAACAACACGCAGTTATGAAAATAAGAAACGAAATTATTCGTGCAACTTATGAATTCTTTAACGATAATGGTTTCACAAAAATTGATCCACCAATATTAACTGCAAGTGCGCCTGAAGGTACAAGTGAGTTGTTCCATACGAAATATTTTGATCAAGATGCATTTTTATCTCAAAGTGGCCAGCTTTATATGGAGGCAGCTGCTATGGCTCATGGAAGAGTATTTTCTTTTGGACCAACATTCCGTGCTGAAAAATCAAAAACACGTCGCCATCTTATTGAATTTTGGATGATTGAACCAGAAATGGCATTTTGTGAACATTTTCAAAGTTTAGAAATACAAGAACAATATGTTACACACGTTGTTAAATCTGTCTTAAATAACTGTAAATTAGAATTAAATGCATTAGAGCGCGATACTTCAAAACTAGAAAAAGTAGCAACACCATTCCCACGTATCACATATGATGATGCTGTTGTTTTCTTAAAAGAACAAGGTTTTGATGATATTGAATGGGGGGAAGATTTCGGTGCCCCACATGAAACTGCAATTGCTAATCATTATGATTTACCAGTATTTATCACAAATTATCCAACGAAAATTAAACCATTCTATATGCAACCAAACCCTGAAAATGAAGACACTGTCTTATGTGCTGATTTAATCGCACCAGAAGGTTATGGGGAAATTATCGGAGGTTCAGAGCGTATTAACGATCTTGAACTACTTGAACAACGCTTAAGTGAATTTGAATTAGATGCTGAAAGCTACAGCTACTATTTAGATTTACGTCGTTATGGCAGTGTGCCTCATAGTGGATTTGGCTTAGGCTTAGAAAGAACTGTAGCTTGGTTATCAGGTGTAGAGCATGTTCGTGAAACTGCTCCATTCCCACGTCTATTAAATCGTTTATATCCATAAGCATTATATATCTCAATATTCGTCCAGTCTAATATTTATGGCTGGACGTTTTTATAACGCAATTTATGAAAAGGAGGGCTTATGTTTGAACAGTGAACAACTTAAAGTTAGACCAGTGGTTATTAGACAAGAACTATTAAATCATTATGACCAATTAGGTATAAATGAAACTGAATTAGTGATTTTAATTAAACTTATACATGCTTCAGAAATATCTAACAAACAGCCTTCCATTGAATCGCTACAACAAGGGACATCGCTAGATTCCAGAGCAATTACTTCTGTCATTCAAAGTTTAATTCAAACCGATTTGCTCGAACTTAAGGTGAATAAAGATGAAGAAGGTAAATTCACTGAATATATGAACCTGGATCCATTTTATAATAAATTAAGCGAAATCATGGAAAAAATGGAAGTTCAACAAGACAAAGAAAAATCTAAAGTAGATTTTAATACACTATTCCAACAAATTGAACAAGCTTTTGCAAGACCGTTATCACCGTTTGAAATGGAAACTTTAAATCAATGGTTAGATGTTGATAAACATGATTTAAGTGTGATTCAAGCAGCACTAGATGAAGCAACTAGCCAAAACAAATTAAGTTTTAAATACATGGATCGTATTCTGCTCAATTGGAAGAAGAATAATGTCAAAACGATAGAAGACTCAAAAAAAATTAGCCGGCAATTTAATCAACCTAAAATGAAACACACTGTAACAAACGTACCCAAATTTGATTGGTTGAATGGAGAGAACCCAAATGATAAGTAACAAAAAAGCATTAGAAATGGTGGATGTTATTGCTGAGATGTTTCCAAATGCTGAATGTGAACTAAAGCATGATAATCCATTTGAGTTAACCATTGCAGTATTATTATCTGCTCAAACAACAGATATTTCTGTAAATAAATTAACAGATAAACTTTTTCAAAAATACAAAACACCTGAAGATTATTTAAATGTTAATATTTCAGAATTAGAAAATGATATACGCACAATCGGTTTATATAGAAATAAAGCTAAAAATATACAAAAATTATGTAAGTCACTTTTAGATAAATTTAACGGTGAAGTTCCACAAACACATAGAGAATTAGAAAGTTTAGCTGGCGTCGGTAGAAAAACAGCCAATGTGGTTATGAGTGTTGCTTTTGGTGAACCATCTTTAGCTGTTGACACTCATGTTGAACGTATTTCCAAACGTTTAGGTATCTGCAGATGGAAAGACAATGTCAGACAAGTAGAAGATAAATTGTGTAAAGTAGTTCCAAGAGAGCGTTGGAATAAAACACATCATCAACTCATCTTTTTTGGACGTTATCATTGCCTAGCAAGAAGCCCTAAATGTGATGTCTGTCCATTATTTGAAGTGTGTAGAGAAGGACAAAAACGCTATAAAGCCAATGTGAAAGAGGCGTAAATATAATGATTACAAAAGAAGATTTTACAAGTTTAGAAGAACAACTTGATTATTTTGCAAAAATGAAACAACTAAAATCAAATGAAGCGAAAGCATTATTGGATGATTATTTTGATTTAATTGAACATTATTTTAAGCAAATAAATAATATTGACAATCTTCAATTTCAAGAATTGGAAAATTATCCTGTGGTGCCGATGAATTTTGAAGAACGCTATAATTATATGATTGCAAGAAAATATCATTTTATGGGTTACAGTCAAATGAAAACATTAAAGTCAGAACTTATTAAAATGAATGCATCCTATCAAATTCGTAACCAAAATAAAAAATAATTAGTTTGCATGGTGTCTATAAGGAAATGCTTTATTTCCTTTGAAAACTCCATGCATTTTTTTCTTAAAAAAGTATGGTAAATAAGCACTCAAAATAAAAAGCACACTCAACGCTAAACTTAGCGTCGAGTGTGCTTAAAATCTAAGGAGGGGTGGAAAGTAATCATTTTTTAAACGATTTCGCTAATCCACCTTTACCTTAGGCTAATTATATTTAATTAAGTACTATCTTGCAGCACTTTGGCGGTTTGTACTATTTGAAGAACTACTAGAACTATCACTATCACTGCTATTTGAGCTTGATGAAGAACTACTGTCTTCACCTTGTCCTTGAGGTTTATTCGATGTTGTATTATCATCTGGACTGCCCTTAACAGATAATGAGTCTTTCGAATCTCCACTTACTGAATCAGGTTTATTAAAGTCTTTACCATCTTTTGGTGAAATGTTATCCATAACATCTTCTAATAGATATTGTGGATATTCTTGTTCTTCATGGCCAACAAAGGAGTTTGTACCACCTTGTTTAACTTCACTGAATCCCATCCATACAGACATACTGTATTTTGGAGTAAACCCGTTAATCCAAACATCTTTAGCAGCATCGTCTGGTAGGTTGTATTGTTGGTAAGTTTGTTCACCATAAGTACCTGTACCAGTTTTTGCGGCTATGTTAACGCCGGAAATATTATGCCCATAAGCTGAGCCGTAAGCTTCAAATGTGCCTTTTAATACTTCTGCCAACATATAAGAAGTTGAATCTTTCATTGCTTTTTTACTTGTAAAATCATATTGAATCGTTTCGCCATTTTCTTTTTCAACTTTTTTAATTGAATGGGCGTTATTGTATTCACCACCATTTGCAATTGCTGCAAAGGCAGAAGCTAATTGAGTAGGAGAGAATTCTGAAGATGAACCACCTAGAACTTCAGATGGACCGATATCTCCTTCATAATCTAGACCTACATTTTTAGCAAAGTCTTTAGGTGCATCATTACCAGCGTTTTCTTTTGTTGACTGCCATGCTTTAAGTGCTGGTATGTTGAAACTTTGACGCAATGCATCATAAAGTTTGACTTTGCCATGGCTCTCAGTATCATAGTTTCTGAAAGTAACACCATCTACTTGATATGCATCCTCATCTTGAATTGCATGGTTTGTTGCCCACGACATGTTCTCAATTGCCGGACCATATGCTAAGAATGGTTTAAGTGATGAACCAGTAGGGTGGGCGTCAGTCGCTAAGTTTCTATCTACGATATCTTTATAATTTCTGCCACCTGATATAGCTACTAGGCCACCATTTTCACTATCTACTATAGAAGATCCTACTTGTTGATCATCATTTTTGTAATAGCTACCGTTGTTAATCCGGTCTTGTAATGTTTGTTGAACATTTTTATCCATATTAGTATAAATCTTAATACCACTGTTTAACACAGATCCTAAATCTTGATCTTTAAACTCTTTGTTGTTCATAAGTTCAGATTTTACAAAGTTAATATATGAATCATATTCTGGATTTGAGTTATCTTCACTTACCTCACGTTCTTCAGAAGAACGTTGAACTAGGTTATCTTCAACAGAAGTATTTTGTGCTTTTTCTTTCTGTTCTTTTGTAATTCTATTATGGTATTCCATTAAATAAAGAACAGTGTTTTTACGTGATTCTGCTTCTTTTGGATGGTCGTAGATGTTATAAGTATTTGGTACCTGTGGTAAACCAGCAAGATAAGCAGATTCAGCTAAATTTAAATCTTTCAAATCTTTGTCGAAATAATATTTAGCAGCGGCCTTAACACCATACACACCGTCAGAATAGTAGATTTTGTTTAAGTACATTTCGAATATTTCATCTTTACTGTACTCTTGTTCTAATCTATAAGACAAGTATGCTTCTTGCGCTTTACGTGCTATTGATTTTTGATCAGTTAAAAATGAACGTTTGACAACTTGTTGTGTCAGTGTCGAAGCACCTTCAGCTCCAAAACCACCAGTTACGTTTTTTGCAACTGCACCGAACAGTCGTTTATAGTCTAGTGCCCCATGATCATAGAAACGGTTATCTTCTGTAGCTAATACCGCTTCTTTCATTGTTTTTGGCACCTCATTTAAATCAACGTGTTCTCGTCGTTGTCCGTTATCTAACGTCTTAACCAAGTCACCGTCTTTATCATAAATCTTTGCTGGAATAGGGTCTTGTAATTTTGATTCCGTAAATGCTGGTGCTTTCCAAGCATAATACGCAAATAACAAGATACCAATTAATGCTAAAACGATAAATGCAATAATTAGAAACCCAATTATCTTAATTATCGTTCGTTTTATATTCCTATTCTGTTTTTGCTCAGACTTTCCATTCTTATTGTTAGACTGGGAAGTCTTCTTTTTCTCCGTCATACGCGGTCCTCACTTTCATCTAATATCAACTTATCAACTGTTTTGAGATAATTCAATCGTGGTTGATACTGATAAGGAATATAGTAACCATTTTTTCTTATTTCTTCAACCGTTATCGACTTTTTAATTTCGTTAATGTGTCTTTCCCAAAACATTTTGAAATTAGAATATGGAAGCAAATAAACTTCATCGAGCGTTTTAAAACGAATTAATAAAAAAACAATTCCATTTTGTCTATAACATGCATCCATATGCTTCACTTGGTGATAGTGCATGTTGTTTAAAGGAAAAGAAGTTTTATTTTTCGTTTCTTTCGCTTCAAAGTCTAGATATCGGCCATTATAAATACCGTTATAATCGGTAGTCGACGGCGTTCTGAAATAAGCCTCATTAATAACAGCTTTACTTCTCATCGGATAGTGAACATTTACTATTTGAACAGGGGTGGGTTTCTTATGTATTACAGCCATACCATGATTCAAATAATAAGTATTCGACAATTCTATATCGTTTTCTAGCGACATACCTCTGCCACCATAGTCAATTTTACTAGTTTGACCCCGATGAGTTCGTCCGTCTTGAGACTTATTTCCATTAAATGGCTTTCCATTTGGGTAATTCATTTATTTTCACCACTTTAGTTTGGTAATAGAAAACTTGCTTCATTGTACATGTGTACGGCAATTTTTTCCAAACTATGAAATTTGAACCAATGTATTTACAAATACATCAAATACATTTTAACGCGCTTTGACCAATTAAACAATATTTGAAACAAAATATTATAGTAATATAAGGTAAATGTTAGGCTACACTTTAAAAATGACTGAAAATTAATTTTATGGTAAATTTGAATAGTAGGGGGAAGTCTCAATGCAACAAATTGTTACGCAACTATTAAATGATGTTTTGATAATGCAAGAAAGATATGAATCCGTGAAAGCATCAGGAGAAGATTACGACTTTTATTCTACTGTTGTTCCGTTTACCACTAAGATAGACCAACGCTTAAACACTCTTTTAAATCGAGAAACACAAATCCTTCAATTACAGTATATGAACAAAAAGAAATTTGATCTTTTAATTTCAAATATCGAATCACTTTCTGTTGAGTGTCATTTTAAACGTACAAGCCGTAAATTATTTACAGAAAAAGTAAAAGCTGTACAATATGATTTAAGTTATATTCAAAGAAATGGGTTTTCGTTATGATAAAAACGGTATATGTGACTGGTTATAAATCTTTTGAGCTCAATATATTCAAAGATGATGCGCCAGAAGTTACCTATTTAAAAAAATTTATCGAACATAAATTAAATCAGTTGATTGAAGAAGGATTAGAGTGGGTATTAATACAAGGACAGATGGGTGTAGAATTATGGACGGCAGAGGTGGTGCTTGAGTTGAAGACGAGCCACCCTGATTTAAAATTAGGTATAATAACGCCATTTTATGGACATAGCGAAAGATGGAACGAACAAAATCAAGCTAAGTATAATAATATTATACAAAAAGCAGATTTCGTTGATAGCGTGTTCCATGCTCCATATGAAGGCCCATATCAGTTTAAACAAACGGACCAATTCATGTTAGATCATACAGATCAAACACTTTTAATTTATGATGAAGAGCAAGAAGCTAGTCCTAAGTTCTTTAAGCACATGTTAGTTGATTTTATGGAAAAAACAAATTATACTTGTGATATTGTGACGTTTGATGAATTGACTGAGTTTATCAACGACTTACAGTGGTCTCAAGAACAAAGTTTTGAATGAGGTGGAAAAAATGTCAGATGTTTCATTAAAATTATCAGCAAAAGATATTTATGAAAAAGATTTTGAAAAAACTATGACTCGCGGCTATAGAAGAGAAGAAGTAGATGCTTTTTTAGACGATATTATAGCAGATTATCAAAAAATGGCAGATTTAGATAATGAAGTTGTAAAACTTTCAGAAGAAAACAATAAACTTAAAAAAGAATTAGAAGAGTTACGTTTACGTGTTGCTACATCGAGACCACAAGAAAATAAAAATTTCTCTTCAAACAGTAATGCAACTACTAACAAAAATAATAACAACAATAACAATGTTGATATTCTAAAACGGATATCTAACCTAGAAAAAGCAGTTTTTGGAAAATAACATATACATGCATCAAGCTGATGAAATGTTATTAGCGTAGATTTCATGTCATCTACATAAAGATAAGTTTTGAAAAAATCAAAACTTATCTTATTTTATTTGTTTAACATCTAAAATAATGATATACTTCTTGGGATGGTGTTTCGGGTAATCGCTATAGCGATATAGAGGAAAGTCCATGCTCACACAATCTGAGATGATTGTAGTGTTCGTGCTTGATGAAACAATAAGTCAAGGCATTAAGTTGACGGCAATGAAATAACCTAAGTTTTAGGATACGGTTAAATTAGTTTGAAAGTGCCACAGTGACGTAGCTTTTATAGAAATATAAAAGGTGGAACGCGGTAAACCCCTCGAGTGAGCAATCCAAATTAGGTAGGAGCACTTATTTAGCGGAATTCAACGCATATTTAAGGCATACTTTAGAGAGTATGTAGACAGATGGTTACCACCAGCGTACGAGTGTTTCTAGTACACGCTCGCAGTACAACGGTACAAAACATGGCTTACAGAAATATCATCACTAGACCCAAGCTCTCCCAATATAGGAGAGCTTTTTTAATTGATTAAAGTAAATTGAAATAATTATTAAGTCACTATAGAACTTAATGCGATGCCATATCTATTTAAAATAACTTTTGATAAAATAAAATAAAATCTTTAATAAGAAGGAGCAAAACAATGTATCAATTATTAGCTGTATGTCCAATGGGATTAGAAGCAGTTGTAGCCAAAGAAATTCAAGAATTAGGTTATGAAACTACTGTTGAAAATGGCAAAATCTTCTTTGAAGGTGACGAAACTGCAATTGTTAAATGTAACTTATGGTTACGCACAGCCGACAGAATCAAAATAGTAGTTGGACAATTTAAAGCTACGACTTTTGATGAACTATTCGAAAAAACAAAAGCGCTGCCTTGGGAAACATTGATTGAACAAAGTGGTAACTTCCCTGTACAAGGTCGTAGTGTTAAATCAACTTTATACAGTGTTCCTGACTGCCAAGCAATTGTTAAGAAAGCAATTGTTGAGCGCTTAAAATATGCTTATCAAGAACGTGGATGGTTAAGTGAAAATGGAGCAAAGTATCCAGTTGAAGTATCTATTTTAAAAGATGATGCACTTTTAACGATAGATACTTCTGGTTCGGGTTTAAATAAACGTGGTTATCGTTTAGCACAAGGTGAAGCTCCAATTAAAGAAACGCTAGCAGCAAGTTTAATACGTCTAGCTAATTGGACAGGCGATACACCTTTAGTCGATCCATTTTGTGGGTCAGGTACAATCGCAATTGAAGCTTGTTTAATCGCGCAAAATATCGCTCCTGGTTTCAACCGTGATTTTGTATCAGAAAAATGGGACATTATGCCAGATAGTTTATATGATGAAATGAGAGACGAAGCAGATCAACAAGCAAATTATGATCGCGAGTTGGAAATATATGCTTATGACATAGATCCTGAAATGATTGAAATTGCTCGTAGAAACGCTGAAGAAGTCGGACTCGCTGATATTATACAATTTAAGGTTAAGGACGTTAACACATTAACATTAGATGATGAAAAACCATACGCTTTAATTGGTAACCCACCATACGGTGAACGTATAGGGGATAGAGATAAAGTAGAAGAAATGTACCGTTATATTGGTTCACTTATGCAAAAGCATCCACAAATATCAACTTATGTACTTACAAGCAATACTGAATTCGAATTTTTAGTTAATAAGAAAGCAACAAAACGTAGAAAATTATTTAATGGTTATATTGAATGTACATATTATCAATATTGGGGAGATAAGAAACCTCGCAAGTAACCCCCGCATAGTTTAACCATTAGAAAGAGGTGTTACAATTGAATACAGAATTCAAAAAAGGAATTATCTTTGCATTTGGGGCATACTTCTTGTGGGGTATATTACCGATTTATTGGGGATTAATAGACGATATAGGGGCGTTTGAAATATTAGCGTTTCGAATTGTATTATCAATGATTTTCATGTTACTCATCGTTGTTTTCACTAAAAATACAACACCATTCAAGCATGATATTCAACGGTTATTTACGAATCCAATACAACTCGTTGCGATTATAGTAGCAGGCTATGTAATCACTATAAATTGGGGTACTTTTATATGGGCAGTAACAAACGGACATGTGTTACAATCTAGTTTAGGTTACTACATAAACCCACTTGTAAGTATTTTACTTGCCTTAATATTTTTAAAAGAACGTTTTAACAAACTTGAATGGATTGCCATAGGACTTGCCGTTATAGGCGTGTTATATATGACATTAAAAATCGGTGAATTCCCTGGTATTTCATTGTTGTTAGCAGGTTCATTTGGAGTCTATGGATTGATTAAAAAACTTGTCCCAATTGATGCCATAAGCAGCATCACAATCGAGTGTATTGTAACAGCACCTGCTGGTTTTATCTATTTATGGTATATATGGCACCATGGTAGCCTTACATTTGGTATGAATGTTTCTTCTTTTTGGTTGATATTCTCAGGAGCCGTTACAGCAATTCCACTTATATTGTTCTCAGCTGGCGCCAAACGCATACCGTTATCATTAACTGGCTTCATACAATATGTTGGACCTACTTTAATGTTCTTAATCGGTATATTCCTATTCAAAGAACCATTTGATTTAGATCAACTCATTACATTTATCTTTATTTGGGTCGGTATTATAATCTATAGTATTTCTCAATACGTAAAAATCAAAAAAGATAAAAACCCAGTAATTAATTAAAAACTCAACTAAAGCAATATCTCTAGCACAAGGGCAACTTATTACATTTATGTGTGTAAATCGTCCTTGAACTAGAGATTTTATTTATCCAAGAATATAATTCATCCCTTTTAATAACCTTATTTTAACGTTTATTTAATTAAAAATAGGATAACTATAATATTGTGAGTGTAATCATAAGAAGTGAATTATTTAGAAATAATTATTATAATATACATAACACTATAAAATAATAAGAGAAAAATAAGGTCTCGTTTAATAACTAAAATTGACAGGAGTGATTAGATGACAAGAGTATTGATACTAGGCGCTAATGGTGCGATTTCTAAAGCAGCTATCAACTCATTTTTAGAAAATACAACATATACCTTAAGATTATTTTTAAGAGACGCAAATAGATTACCTGACTATGCGTCAGACCGTATACGCGTTCGTGAAGGCGATGCAACAAATTTAGATGACGTTACTAATGCAATGGAAGATGTTGATATTGTTTTCGCTTCTTTATCAGGTGATTTAGATCAAGAAGCACAAACTATTGTCGACGCCATGAAAGTAAATAAAGTAAAACGACTTGTATTCGTTACATCACTTGGTATATACAATGAGATTCCAGGTAATTTTGGCACATGGGTGCAAACTCAAATTAGTGAATCATTACCAGTCTACAAAAAAGCTGCAGACATAATTGAACAATCAGGACTTGATTACACAATATTTAGACCAGCTTGGTTAACTGATATCAATGAGATTGATTACGAAATCACTAAAAAAGACCAACCATTTAATGGAACTGAAGTATCTAGAAAAAGCGTTGCTGCGGTGGCTGTACAAATTGCCAAAAACCCAGAACTTTATTTAAACGAAAACATTGGTATCAATAAACCAAATACAAATTTCGATAAACCAAGATGGAAATAGTTACTTTAAAACTATTCAATTAAAAGCCAGTCTAAGACACAAATATTCGTCTTGGGCTGGCTTTTGTAAATATTCAGTCTTTTAAAATGTTATATTAAGCAAATTAACTCAATAAATTAATTATTATAAAAAATTATCGTATCCTTTTTAGGATTTTTATAAAATCAATAAGAGTTTTTGTGTCTTCTACCTATAACAACTTTAATTAAATAGTAGTATTTTCAATTTAAAGCAACTTATTTTAAAATACTCACTTTAGACAAGTAATGATTTGTTATACAATAAGTATTAATTACACATAAGTAATAAAGGGGATACGAAACATGTCTAATACTAAGCAACTCGATATTTTATATAAATTAAAAAAAGAAGTAGAAAAATCTAAAAATGCTAGATTGGTGCATATTATCAATCAAGTAATCAAAAAGGTGTTTTTAGAACAATATACCGCTACTTTTGTAGGCCATTTTTCAGCTGGAAAATCCACATTAATCAATTTACTACTAGAAGAAAATATATTACCAAGTTCTCCTGTGCCTACTACTAGTAATACCGCAATAGTCTCTGTCGCAGAGAATCCAGGAATTATTGCAAATCTAAGTAACCAACAATATACATTATTAAATAATTATGCTGATGTTAAAAAAATGAATCGCGAAAATTTCGATGTGGAATCGGTAGAAATTAAATTCCCGTCTGATAAATTTCGAAAAGGATTCACATTACAAGATACACCTGGTGTTGACTCTAATGTATCTAGCCACCAATCAAGTACAGAAGAGTTTATGTATACGAGCAATGTACTCTTCTATACAGTAGATTATAATCACGTGCAATCTGCTTTAAATTTTCAATTTATGAAGCAACTGAATCAAGCAGGTGTCCCTGTCGTATTTGTAATTAACCAAATTGATAAGCATAATGAAGATGAAATCAGTTTCGACACGTTTAAATCACGTGTTGAAAAATCTATAACAGAATGGGAAATCGACTTAGATAAAACCTTTTATGTTTCTAAATTTAATCACGAACATAATGAAATTGAAGCACTTTCAGATTACCTTGTAGAAAAAGATAAAAATCGTGAATCGATGGAGGATTATGTTAGTCGTATCGTTAAATTCATCACAGAAGAACAACTATCATATATTAAATATGAAATCCAAGACCTTTTAGATAAATTGGATATCTTTGAAGCGGACTTTGAACAAGCTTATATCAATTTCAAGCAACATCAACAGGTCAGTGAAGAAGCAAAACTATTAAACAATCCTGAAGAATTATATGAATTTTTAAAACAAAAAAGAAAAGCAATTATCGATAATGCTTATATTATGACACATGATACAAGAGAAACTATTCGAGTTTATTTAGAAAGTCGCACCAAAGATTTCACAGTTGGTGGTTTGTTTAATAAAAAGAAAAAAACACAGGAAGAACAACATCGCAGATTAAATCAGGCTCTCGAACAATTACAAGAAAAAGTTAACCAGGAAATTAGGCAACCACTTAGAGAAGATATGTCCTTTTTAACTCGTTTTATAAATGATTCTGAAATAAATGAAGCTATATTAAATCAACATTATGAACTTCCAGCATCATTAATAACTGATTTGTATCAAACACAGATTACTATTAGTAATCAGTATGTATTAACATTTTGTGATGACTTAATGAAATCATTGAAACAATATATCGGTAAAACATCTGATCCTTTATTCAAAGAAGCTATAAATCATGCTCAGGCAGATGACATTGGAATAGAGCAAGAAGATGATTATAATGATTATGAAAAATTTATGGAAATGCGTAATTTAAGAGAATCACTTGAAACTCAAAATTACTTACATTATTACATCCATATCGATGACTCACTTGATAAACTTATCGACCGAAAAGAGATCACATATACACCAAAAGCAAATAAAGTAAAATCCGTTCATCATTCAAAATCAAAAACTTCTACAGAACCAAACCATGAAGATAAAACACAAAATATTAAACATGCGCTTGAAATCATTCAAGATGTTCCGTTATTCGAACAAACCAAACAAAATATAGATGATACACTGGTTCGATTAGATAACAAAATCGTCAAAATAGGTGTATTCGGAACATTTAGTGCTGGTAAAAGTAGCTTAATTAATGCTTTGTTAGGTGATAATTATTTAGTGAGTTCACCAAACCCGACAACAGCTGCTATGACAGAGTTAACATATGGCCACGATAGCCAAATCACGTTAAAATCAGCTGAACAACTTTTAGAAGAAATCAATCAAGTTTTTGAAGTGGAAAATATTACGTTTGATAGTATTGAGGCGCTTTTAAATAAAAATACAAATAAATTAAAAGCATCATTAGAAAAAAATAAATTAGCTTTTGTAAATGCTGTAGAAAATCATTATGACATGTATCAAGACATGTTAAAATATGGTTTAACACACACAATCAGTCAAGACGAAATTAAAAAATGGAGCGCAGAAGATGAATATGCTACATTTGTTAATACTGTTCACTTAAAACTACCGATAGATTGGTTAAAAGATAAGATTATAGTAGATTCACTTGGGTTGCACTCTAATAATCAACGTCATACTAACGAAACTGAAAAAGTATTAACATCTGCTGATTTAATATTATATGTTAGTTATTTTAATCATTCATTTACAGATAATGATAAGCGCTTTATTGAACATATGAAAGCAATGAACCAGTTAAACGAAAATCAAGCGTTTAAAATGATAATTAATGCAACCGACTTAGCAGAAACAGAAGATGATTTAAATGCGGTCATCGAATACGTAGGTGATGCATTAACCCAAGTTAATATGGATTCAGATATCTTTGCTGTTTCAAGTAGAGAAGCATTAAAAACAAGTGACATAGGCATCGAAAGACTTAAGAAGAGCATTGAGCATTTTGTTAAAATAGACTCCAAAAACATTTTACAAAAACAAATGATAGGTCAACTTAAACATATTTCTGAAGCATACGAACAAATGATTGAAGCGTTTCATAATGATAAAGCAGAAATTAAACAACGTAATCAAAAGTTAAAAAATTATGATAAAACAACAATTTTCAAAAATAATCTACTTCAAATTGCTGAACAACGAACATCAAACGAGGTAGATGACCAAATTTATCATTTAAATGAACGTCTAAAATTACAATTACTAGACGAAGTAAAATCTATCTACAATGGTCAAATGACTAAAAATGCGAATTTCAACGAAGAAAAACGCCAATCGACAAAATTGTATTTAGATCAAATTCATCAGCGTTTATATTTGGAGCAATCATTGCTAGTAGAACGTATTAAAAAATATTTCCATGAACAATTACACACTGAAATTGCACCATTAAAGCAAAAATTACAACAGTTGCATGTGTTTATAGAACCTGAATTTGATAACAGTGAAATTGAGTTAGACGACCCTTACTTAAAAATCGATTTAACTCATATGATTGATGCATTACCAAAGTCACTTTCTAAAAGGAATATTTTACAACCTAAAACGCAAAGCACTATTCAAGAACAAATTGCACAAGAAACAATTAATTTATTAGCGCCTTGTATTGCTAATTTAAGGCAAGCTGTTAATGAAACAGTGATACAAATGCTAAATAATGCTGAAAATAAATTTAATCAGTTTGAAAATGATGCACATAGTCAAATTAAGGAACTTTTATCTTTTGAAGTAGATGATGCATTCATTCAACAATTACAAGAAACTAATGAAAATTTAAAACCATATATGTAATTAGAGGAAGAGGTACTTTTATGTCCAAAAAAATATTATTAATTGATGGCATGGCTTTACTATTTCGTCATTTCTTTGCCACAAGTCTCCACAAACAATTTATGAGAAACTCTTTAGGCACACCTACAAACGGCGTTCAAGGGTTTGTGCGTCATGTTTTTACTGCAATAAATGAAATTCAACCCACACATGTAGCTGTGTGTTGGGATATGGGTAAATCTACTTTCAGAAACGACATGTTTGATGGTTACAAACAAAATCGTCCTGCACCACCAGACGAACTGATACCCCAATTTGACTATGTTAAAGAAGTATCTAACCAATTCGGTTTTGTTAATATAGGCGTTCAAAATTTTGAAGCAGATGATGTTATTGGCACTTTAGCAGAAGCCTATTCTGATCAAAACCAAGTCTATATCGTGACAGGGGATAAAGATATATTACAATGTATTAACCCAAATGTTGAGATTTGGTTAACTAAAAAAGGATTTAATATCTATAATCGCTATACATTAAATAGATTCCAAAACGAATATGGTTTGAACCCAACGCAACTTGTAGATGTAAAAGCATTTATGGGCGACACGGCGGACGGTTATCCAGGTGTGAAAGGCATCGGGGAAAAAACAGCAATCAAACTAATTCAAAGCTATGGCTCGGTTGAATCTGTTATTGATGCATTAGATCAATTAACACCAGGCCAACGTAATAAAATAGAAACTGATATGAACAATCTTAAACTTTCAAAAACCTTAGCAAAAATCCATACGCAAGTTCCTTTAAATACTAATGAATTACTGGATGATATGGCATTTGGTACCGAATTATCAAAAGTTTTAAATATATGTAACGAACACGAATTATATGTATCTGGTAAATATCTAGCTACACATTTTAGTTAAAATCTAATACTTACAACAAAGACTTATAAACTATAAACAGAGCGGGCAAATGAGATTAAGTGAAAACTTAGAACTCATTTGCCCGCTCTCTTCATTATGAATAAATTACAAATGAAAAACTTATTTTTTATTTTGTTTTGTTATTTTATAAAGTTCATTTTTAGCGTGATGATTTGCCTCTTTATTTTGATTTCTAGGTACCCATCTAACAAAAAATAATTCAAAATTCTGTTCTAATTGCAACATCTTATCGTAATAAAGTTTGAATTTTTCATTTTTAACACTGCCTTTATTAATACTATCTTCGATAAGTTTCGAATCTGTAAATACTAATGCTGTAGATATATCATGTTTAGTAGCACATTCCAAAGCAAATATTAAAGTAGCCCATTCAGCACTATGATTATCCATAACACCTAAATCTTTTGTATAGTGAAAACGCTCGTTGTCAATTACTAAAACGACCGCACATGCGCTTACGCCAGGGTTACCAGCCGTAGCAGCATCAAAATAAATTTTTGCCATAATTTCCACCTTTATCTTTCAATTTGTATTTATTTTATCAAAACAAGCATATTTATACTATTTACGTGGTAATTAAATGTTTGTGAAAGTATATAATATGGCTTATACTTAATATATATTTATTCCTACTCAAAAAGTCGGATTTCGAAGGAAGTTGATATATTTGAAAAATATGTTTATTATACATGGTTATCAAGCGACTACTGAAAGTCATTGGTTTGAGTGGTTAGCTAATGAAATGAAACAATTTGGTTATTCTACAGAAATTGTTTATTTACCAAATGCGAATCAACCTAATTTAAAAGAATGGATTACAGCTATACAAAATAACTTAAAAAATAAGTTAGATTCAGAAACAATTATTGTTGCACATAGTTTGGGTGTTATAACTATACTTGATTATTTGTCTAGGCTACAACATGGTCCGACTATTAAAGGGCTATACCTTGTTTCTGGTTTTAATGAGCAACTAAAAAATTTGCCGGAACTTAATCACTATATATCACAAACTCAGATTGATTTCCATAATATTAATGCACAAAACATCGTAACGATTGCTGGCAGCCATGACCCAATTGTCAATGTTGAAGCAACCGACAGATTATCTCGTGAATTAAATACGGAAACATTGCATGTGTCACACGAAGGTCATTTCCTTGATAGTGATGGATATAAAACTTTCGATTTTCTAAAAGACCAAATCACTTATTCATTAACTAAAAAAACCTCTAGAATTGGTAGTTAACCAATTCTAGAGGTTTTTAGTAACCTTCATCTAATTTGTTTATTTTACCTTTACGGTACATTGATTTAGCCCAATAACCAAAAGGAACGTTAAATATTGTTGAAATTACTTTCAATAAATAAGTAGTTATAAAAATTTCGAAAACTGCAGCATTTGGCATAGTTCCGATAAATGCAATTGATACAAATAATGCAGTATCAATAATATTACTAATGATTGTACTACCGTAAGCCCTAATAATAAATGTTTTATCTGAACTAAAAAGCTTTTTAATTAAAGTAAATAGTAATACGTCTAAATGCTGCCCGATAATATAAGCTATCACAGAGCCCAATGCGATTCTCGGCACAACATTAAAAATAGTTTCTAATGCTTGTTGTGAACTATCAATTGGTGATGGTGTGAAATGCAAAGACATTTGCATAACGATAATCATAACCAATGTAGAACTGAAACCTATCCAAATTGCACGTTTTGCAACTTTCCTACCATAAATATCGTTTAATATGTCAGTTGCAAGGTAAATAGAAGCGAACATGACATTACCCAAAGTTGCAGAAATCGTAAATATATCTACAGTTTTAATTACTTGAATGTTTGCAATAATCGTACCTATTGCAACCCACGCAATCAGGCCATGTTTACCAAATAATCTATACATGGCTACTAATAAAAGAAAAGTTACTAAAAACGTTACTACTCCAAATATTTCATTAAACAATTTATTTTCCTCCTAAATTTTGTTGATGCGGGTGTTTAGAAACCGCAAAAATAAACAACTAAATAATTTTACCAAATAAAACGAAAAATACAAGTGACTTTAATAAATTTTATGAACATTAGTAGATAAAAATTTGTGTATAAATTTTAAGATTAAACAAACATTGTCACAAATGATATAATGACCCTAAGTGTCAAAACCTTGTAATTTTAATGTATTTATTAGGGACATTTTATTTATAGAATAACAGGAGAGTGACGAGTATTCTAACTTATTCTGAAAGAGAAGCAATTAAAGCAATTGATCATTTAACGAATACGTATTGCAATAAATGCTTACTTAAACACCACATTAACAAAACTCAAGGAAAAACACATGCCCACCATTTTTGCATATCAGAATGTTCGGTAGGGAAAGAAATTAAACAATTAGGCAATGAGCTGCAATAATTAGGAGGAATTTCAAATGGAAATCGTAGAGGTAGCACAAACACCAAATCCAAATACAATGAAAATCGTTTTACAATTATCAGGTGAAGACTATAAACCTAGTACTTATACTTCTGTTAAAGATGGACAACCTGATTTTATCAACGCGATACTTGAATTAGAAGGCATCAAGTCTATTTTTCAGGCTATGAATTTTATTTCAGTAGATAAAAAATCTGATTTCAATTGGGACGACTTATTACCAAGAGTAACTGAAACATTAGAAAATATTTAATAAGGAGAGGTTCTTAAATGGAAATCGTACGTGTTGAACCTACGCCAAGTCCTAACACGATGAAAATTGTATTAAACGAAAAAAGAAAAGATAATAAATCAAATACGTATACTACTATCCAAGATGACCAGCCAAATTTTATCAATGACGTATTAGAGGTAGAAGGTATCAAATCGATATTTTACGTTATGGATTTTCTTGCAATAGATAAAAAGCCGAAATACGACTGGGAATCATTATTGCCTAAAGTCACTGCTACATTAAATAATGACGTATCCGAAGTAGAAGAACCTATGCCAGATGAACATTTTGGAGAAGTTAAGGCTGAAGTTTTAAAATTCAAAGGCATACCTTACCAAGTGAAACTTACAACTAATGCAGAGGAAAAACGCAAGCAACTACCAGAAATTTTTATAGATAGTATGCTTGCAGCCCAAAAAGAGGACGATAATATTGTCTTTCAACGTAAGTGGGAAGACTTAGGAGTTCGTTACGGCGAATTCGATGAGATTATGTCAGAAGTGTTTGAAGAGATATTAGCTGTTTATCCTGCTGACAAATTAGAAACACTTGTCAAAGATGCATTAAATACGGATGTAGTGATTCCCGAAAAGCATTATCAACATGTATCCCTTGAAACCTATCAAGCTACGGAGGATTGGAAAGAACGCTTAAGAATGTTGAAGTCTTTTCCTACACCGACAGAACAAGACTTTCCATTATTAGGTGATGCTGTTAGCGAGGAAGAAAAAACGCCTTTAAGACGTGAAGCTATCGTCTTACTTGGTATGGTAGAAGATAAAGCTGTATTACCATACTTATTCAAAGGTTTACGCGACAAAAGTCCAGCAGTAAGACGGACTGCTGGTGATTGCTTGAGTGATTTAGGGTTTAAACAAGCATTACCAGAGATGGAAAAAGCATTAGATGACCCGCAAAAAATTGTTAGATGGAGAGCAGCTATGTTTATCTTTGATGAAGGTGGTCCAGAACAATTAGATGCTCTACACGCACATGAAAACGATCCAGCTTATGAAGTTAAACTCCAAATTGAAATGGCAATTGAAAGAATCGAAAATGGAGACCAAGCCCTAGGATCAGTTTGGAAACAAATTGCTAACAGAAATAAAGTATGATTGTTAAAATATTTATTATCAGATTTTTAAGGAGTGTTTGAAATGAATGCATATGAAGCATACATGAATGAACTTGCTACACAGATGCGTAGCGAATTAACAGGGCGTGGCTTTGAAAGTTTAGAAACTTCAGATGACGTAACGAACTATATGAATAACATTTCTGCAGAAGATACTACATTCGTTGTAATTAACTCAACATGTGGGTGTGCTGCCGGTTTAGCTAGACCAGCAGCTGTAACTGTAGTAGAGCAAAATGAAAAAAAACCAACAAATAAAGTAACTGTTTTCGCTGGCCAAGATAAAGAAGCTACTGAGACGATGCGTAATTATATTCAACAAGTGCCATCAAGCCCATCGTATGCATTGTTTAAAGGCCAAGAATTGAAACACTTTATCCCTCGCGAACATATCGAAGGTAGAGATATTCAAGATATATGTATGGATATCAAAGATTCATTTGATGAACACTGTTAAAGTGGAGAAAAATTTTCATACAGTGTACAGAGTACACTAATTAATCCTATTAAAATGCCAACTTACGACATATCTATTTTTTAATATTGAGATATGACTAAGTTGGCGTTTATTTTTAAAAATAATGCGACTTTTATAACGTTTACACTGAAATGTTGTATAATTTACATAACATACGATATTTTTACACAATCTATAGTAAATTCTTTTAATTGTTGCTAATATCCAATAAGATTAAATAAAAATATAATTGAAAGGAGTGTGCTACTATGTTAAATAGTTTTGACCAATCTTATCATAATCTGTGTGAAGAAATTCTAGAGATAGGTAAGCAGAAAAACGATCGCACAAATACAGGCACAATTTCTAAATTCGGACATCAGCTTAGATTTGATTTAGCAAAAGGGTTTCCTTTACTAACAACAAAAAAAGTTTCATTTAAATTAATTGCTACTGAATTATTATGGTTTATAAAAGGTGATACGAATATCAAATATTTACTCCAATACAACAATAATATTTGGAATGAATGGGCATTCGAAAACTATGTGAATTCATCTGATTATCACGGACCAGACATGACCAATTTTGGTCATAAAGCACAAACTGATGATGCTTTTAATGCAATATATAAAGAAGAAATGCAGAAATTTAAACAACAAATATTAAATAATAATGATTTTGCCGCAAAATACGGTGATTTAGGTAACGTTTATGGGAAACAATGGCGTGATTGGGAAGATAAACAAGGGAATCATTTTGATCAGTTAAGAACAGTTATTGATCAAATTAAGAGTAACCCTAATTCACGTAGACATATCATTTCTGCGTGGAATCCGACTGAAATTGATACAATGGCTTTACCACCATGTCATACAATGTTCCAATTTTACGTTCAAGATGGAAAGTTAAGTTGCCAATTATATCAGAGAAGTGCTGATATATTTTTAGGCGTACCATTTAACATTGCTAGTTATAGTCTGTTAACACACTTAATAGCAAAAGAATGTGGTTTAGAAGTTGGAGAATTTGTGCATACTTTTGGCGATGCGCATATTTACTCAAATCATATCGATGCAATAGAAACGCAATTATCACGCGATAGTTTTGAACCACCTAAACTTAAAATCAATTCCGATGCCTCGATTTTCGATATAAATTATGAAGATTTAGAAATTGTAGATTATGAATCTCATCCTGCTATTAAAGCACCAATTGCAGTTTAAAACATAAGCTATTGTTTAAATTAATAAGCCTTTTGCTATATAATTAAAATCATGGAATTTATAGATTCTTATTTAGAATTTCACTATTAGGAGGAAAATTATGACACTGTCAATACTAGTAGCTCATGATCAGCAACGTGTCATCGGCGTAAATAATCAATTACCTTGGCACTTACCTAGTGATTTAAAACATGTTAAAGCATTAACCACAGGCAATACGCTTGTCATGGGGCGCGCAACATTTGATTCTATTGGGAAGCCGCTTCCTAATAGACGTAATGTTGTTTTAACAAGAAACAAAGCATTCCATCATGAAGGTGTAGATGTTATACATTCCATGGAAGAAATTGACGATTTACCGGGACACGTATTCATTTTTGGTGGTCAGTCTCTTTTTGAAGAAATGATCGATAAAGTTGATGATATGTATATCACTGTGATAGAAGATAAATATAATGGCGATACATTTTTCCCGCCATATACCTTTAAAGATTGGGAAGTTGAATCATCAGTCAAAGGGGAAATTGATGACAAGAATACAATTCCTCACACTTTTTTACATTTGACGCGTAAGAAAACTTCATAGGAGGAAATTATGATGCAAAAGAAAATTGTTACCGATTCAACATCTGATTTATCGCACGCGTATTTATCTGATAATGATATACATGTGATACCGCTTAATTTAACAATCAATGGTGAAGCCTATGTTGACCAAGTAGATATCTCTTCTGAAGCTTACATTCAAAAAATGCAAGAAGATGCAGATGTTAAAACTAGCCAACCAGCAATTGGTAAATTTATTGAAATGTATGACAAACTAGGTGCAGATGGTTCTGAAATTATAAGTATCCATATGACTTCAGGTTTAAGTGGCACATACCAAACAGCACTACAAGCAAGTCAAATGAGTGATAGTAAGGTGACAGTCATTGATTCTAAATCTATTTCCTTTGGATTAGGCTATCAAGTACAACATATTGTAGACTGGAATAATGAAGGATATACCACAGAAGATATCGTTACTAAAATTGCCGAACTACAAAAGAATATAAAACTTTATGTTGTAATAGGACAATTAAATCAACTAATCAAAGGTGGCCGTATTAGTAAAACTAAAGGCTTAATAGGTAATATGATGAAAATCAAACCAATAGGTACACTTGAAGATGGTAAAATCGAATTAATTCACAATTCCAGAACCCAAAATGCAAGTGTACAATTTTTAAAGAAAGAAATTAGTGCATTTATAGGCGACAGAAATATCAAATCAATTGGTATTGCCCATGCAAATATTATTGAATTCGTAGATAAAGTAAAAAAACATTTTTCAGAAGAATTCAATTTTACACAGTTCGACACAAACGTAACAACACCTGTGATTAGTACTCATACAGGTCAAGGTGCAATTGGTCTCGTTGTGTTAAGGTCCTAAAAGCCATTAAAAGATTGCTATGAATATACTTGAAGCAATATGTCTTAGTTAATAAATAAACAATTTTATAGCGTATCTCTTAAAATAATGGTAACTTTATGACAAAATAGACTTAGGAGGTATATTATGGCTTATGCGACATTAGCTGGAGGTTGTTTTTGGTGTTTAGTTAAACCATTTACTTCTTACCCAGGTATCGAGAGTGTTGTTTCTGGATACAGTGGTGGTCATACTGATAACCCTACTTATGAAAGTGTAAGTACGAATCAAACAGGTCACGTAGAAGCAGTTCAAATCACCTATAATCCGGAAATTACTTCCTTCGAAAATGTACTAGATGTTTATTTTAAAACATTTGATCCAACAGACAATGGCGGTCAATTTTTTGATAGAGGCGAACATTATGAGCCAGTAATTTTTTATCATGATGAAACACAAAAAAAGGCTGCCGAAGCAAAAATACAACAACTAAATGAACAAGCAATTTTTGATAACCCAGTTATCACGCCCATTAAACCGTATAAAAACTTTTACCCTGCAGAATCTTATCATCAAGATTATTACAAAAAAAATCCGTTACATTATGAACAGTATCAACGGGGTTCAGGACGCAAAGGTTTTATAGAAAAGCATTGGGGGAAACAAAATGATTAAAAAGAGTAAAAATGATTTAAATGAAATGGAGTACTTAGTTACACAAGAAAATGGTACCGAACCTCCATTTCAAAACGAATATTGGAATCACTTTGATAAAGGTATCTATGTAGACAAAATTTCCGGAAAACCATTATTCACTTCAGAAGAAAAATTTGAGTCAGATTGTGGTTGGCCAAGTTTTTCAAAAGCAATTGATGATGAAGAAATTATTGAACTTGTAGATAAAACATTCGGCATGGTAAGAACGGAAGTACGTTCAGAAGATGCGAATAGTCATTTAGGTCATGTTTTTAATGATGGACCAAAAGAAAGTGGTGGTCTGAGATATTGCATTAACTCTGCAGCAGTACAATTTATACCATATGATAAACTAGAAGAACTAGGCTATGCAGATTTAATACCACATTTTGAAAAATAAGGAGCGAACTAGATATGTTTAAAAAATTATTCGGTAAAGGTAAAGAAGTAAATAAAGATAGCGCTATTTATGCACCACTTTCTGGAGAATATGTAAAAATTGAGGATATACCAGATCCAGTATTTGCTCAAAAAATGATGGGCGAAGGTTTTGGCATTAATCCAACAAATGGAGAAGTTGTTTCACCAATTGATGGTAAGGTAGACAATGTTTTTCCTACAAAACATGCTATTGGTCTTAAAGCTGAGAATGGCTTAGAATTACTTGTTCACATTGGTTTAGATACTGTTCAATTAGATGGTCAAGGGTTTGATATCCTTGTCGAAAGTGGAGATACCGTAAATGTTGGAGACCCACTACTGAAATTTGATTTAGACTACATTAAAGAACATGCTAAATCTGTTATTTCTCCAATAATTATTACAAATTCTGATAATACATCTTCAATTTCTGTTTCTGATGTAACTACAGTTACAAAAGGTGAAACTAAAATTGTTGATGTAACAATGAACTAATGAAAGACCATTCTTTTTATCAATTTGCACTTACAGCACGAGGTCGTAGAGATGCAAAAGGTGAATTAGCAGAAGAGATTTTTGATGACTTATCTTTCCCTAGACAAGAAAAAGATTTTCATATACTTTCTGAATATATTGAAACTCGAGGAGATTATACAGTTTCATTAGCCGTATTTGATGATTTATATGAAGAATATACAGAGTGGCTAAAATTTTAATACTTAAATAATTGAGAAAATATAGTGAAGTATATTAAAATATTTAAGTATCATTTACAGGGCTGGGATTAAACTAAATGGTTCAATCCCAGCTAATTTTATTTTATAGCAAATGGATAATATTTTTATTTTTACATATGTATTGGAAGTGATTAAATGTCAGAGCATAAGGACATAAACGAACAAAATATTAGCGATAACGAAGATAAAGTTCAACAATCTACTTCAAAAACCTTTAAATTCAAGCGTAGCCATTTCATCTTACTGTTGTTGGGCACAATGCTTATCACAGCTGTGATTACTGTTTTCGCTACAATTGGAATCAGCAATTGGAATAGTGGCTTAACGGATAACCAAAGGCACGAAGTACAAAAAATAGAAGAAGTATATAAAACTTTAAACAATGAATACTACAAAGATACAAACCCCGAAAAGCTTTCTTCTGCAGCAATCGATGGTATGGTTAAAGATTTAGATGATCCTTATTCAGATTATATGACTAAAGATGAGACAAAATCATTTAATGAAGATGTTTCTGGAGACTTTGTTGGTATCGGAGCAGAAATGCAAAAAAAAGGTGATAAAATTGAAATCACAAGCCCGATGAAACAATCTCCAGCAGAAAAAGCAGGTATACAACCAAAAGACGTAGTTAAAAAAGTAGATGGCAAATCAATAAAAGGTCAGCCTTTAGAAGCTATTGTTAAAAAAGTAAGAGGTAAACAAGGTACAGAAGTTACTTTAACTATTGAAAGAGCTAAGCAAACACATGACATTACAATTAAACGTGATAAAATTCATGTAAAAAGTGTTGAATATGAAAAACATAAAAACGTTGGTGTCTTCACAATTAATAAATTCCAAAATAGCACTTCTGGCGAACTAAAATCAGCACTTATTAAAGCACATAAAGATGGTGTACGTAAAATCGTTCTTGATTTACGCAATAATCCTGGCGGTCTCTTAGATGAAGCTGTTAAAATGGCTAATATTTTTATAGATAAAGGAGAAACTGTAGTTCAACTTGAAAAAGGCAAACACAAAGAAGAAATACAAACTTCAAATGACGCTTTGAAAGAAGCTAAAGATATGGACGTATCTATTTTAGTTAATAAAGGGTCAGCCAGTGCTTCAGAAGTGTTTACTGGTGCTATGAAAGACTATGATAAGGCAAAAGTGTATGGTTCTAAAACATTCGGTAAAGGTATTGTACAAACCACACACGAATTTGATGATGGTTCTTTATTAAAATTTACTAATATGAAATGGTTAACACCAAAATCTCATTATATTCACGGTAAAGGTATTGAACCTGACACTAAGCTAAATGAACCTGCGTACCAATCTTTAAATGTAATTCCCAACGATAAAGTATACCAATTGGGTGATAATGATAAAAACGTTAAAACAATAAAGATAGGTTTAACTGCTTTAGGCCATGAAACGTCTAATGAATCAACTGAATTTGATAGCTCATTAGAAAATGCGATTAAATCTTTCCAAAAAGAAAACGACTTAAAAGTGAATGGCACTTTTAATAAAGAGACAAATGAGAAGTTCACACAACAATTAGTAAATAAGGCAAATGAAGAAGACACTGTTCTCAATAAACTTTTAAAAATAATAAATTAATATTAGAGAGGTATAAGTTTCATGATTAGAATCGCTAATAAAAATGATTTGTTAAGCATATTAAATATTGTTGGAGAAGCTAAAGTAATAATGCAACAAGATAACAACAACCAATGGGATGAACATTACCCTTTAAAAGAACATTTTGCAGTAGATTTAGAGAAAGAGTCACTCTATGTACTAGAAGAAAATAATGAAATTTATGCGTTTATTGTTGTCGACCAAGATCAAGCAGAATGGTATGATAATTTAGAATGGCCTGTAAATAGACAAGGTGCATATGTCATACATAGGCTTGCAAGTTCGGTGAGCTATAAGGGTGCTGCAACACAACTATTTAATTTCGCTGTTAATCTTGCGCTTGACCATGATATTCATGTGTTGTTGACAGATACTTTTGCATTAAACAAACGTGCGCAAGGTCTATTTAATAAGTTTGGATTTAGCAAAGTAGGCGAAGTAGAAATTGATTACCATCCTTTTAATAAAGGAGAACCATTTTATGCCTATTATAAAAAATTAGAAGAATAGAGGTAATAATATGACGAAAATCGCATTTACTGGTGGAGGCACAGTTGGCCATGTATCCGTTAATTTAAGTTTAATCCCAACTGCACTTGAAGAAGATTACGAAGCTTTTTATATCGGTTCAAAAAAAGGTATTGAACGTGAAATGATAGAATCTCAATTACCATCTATTAAATATCATTCGATATCAAGCGGTAAATTGAGACGATATATATCATGGGACAATATCAAAGATGTATTTAAAGTTTTAAAAGGTATATTAGACGCAAGACGTGTATTAAAAAAAGAAAAACCTGATTTATTATTTTCTAAAGGTGGTTTCGTCTCTGTACCTGTAGTTATAGCTGCTAAATCATTAAAGATTCCTACTATTATACATGAATCTGATTTAACACCAGGTCTTGCAAATAAAATTTCACTCAAGTTTGCGAAGAAGATTTACACCACATTTGAAGATACCTTACAATATTTACCTAAAGATAAAGCAGATTTTGTAGGGGCCACTGTTAGAGAAGACCTTAAAACTGGAGATAAAAAAAGAGGTTATCAACTTACAGAGTTCAATGATAACAAGAAAGTATTGTTAGTTATGGGTGGTAGTTTAGGTAGTAAAAAACTTAATAGTATTATTAGAGAGAATCTCGAAGCTTTACAAGCTACTTATCAGATTATACATTTAACTGGTAAAGGCCTAATCGATGAACAATATTCGAATCAAAAAGATTATATTCAATTTGACTTTGTTAAAGATGATTTAACTGATTTACTCGCTATTACTGATACAGTGATTAGTCGCGCTGGGTCAAATGCAATTTATGAATTTCTAGCACTTCGTATACCAATGCTTCTAATACCATTAGGACTTGAGCAATCACGTGGCGACCAAATTGATAACGCTGAAAACTTTGAAGCTAAAGGTTTCGGTAAGACGATTCCTGAAAATGATTTAACAGAACAAAAATTAATAGATCAATTAAATAACATCGAAGCAAATCGCGATGTAATAATTAATCAAATGCAAACGTATAAAGAAAGTTTTACACGACAAGATTTATTTAGAAAAATAATTAAAGACGCATTAAGTTAATGGAGGTTTATGCAATGAGTCGTTGGAAAAGAATATCATTACTCATCATTTTCACATTAATATTTGGCATCATTGCATTCTTTCACGAATCCAGATTAGGAAAGTGGATTGACAACGAAGTTTATGAGTTTATATATTCTTCTGAAAGTTTTATCACTACAACTATGTTTCTTGGTGTTACTAAAATCGGAGAAGTATGGGCAATGATATGTTTATCGCTTTTATTAATAGCCTATTTAATGTTAAAACGCCTAAATATTGAAGCGTTATTTTTTGCAATTGCTATGAGCTTATCAAGTACACTTAATCCACTGTTAAAAAATATCTTTGATAGAGAACGTCCAACTTTACTTAGACTTATCGATATCTCTGGTTTCAGTTTCCCAAGTGGACATGCTATGGGCTCTGCAGCATTCTTTGGAAGTACCATGTATATTGCCAATCGAACAATGAGAGGAAAATCAAAGGCTTTCATGATCGGATTATCTGCTTTATTTATTATTATGATCTCAACTTCGCGCGTGTACCTTGGAGTTCATTATCCTACCGATATTATCGCAGGTATCATCGGTGGCGCATTCTGCGTAGTTCTATCATCATTAATATTACGTCACAAATTAAAAATTTAAATCTTTTTTATCAAATGCTCTCCGAAGTGCTAACTTTGTGAGAGCCTTTTTGTGTTATCCTAATAAAACAAAAGCTCAAATAGTCCAAGTAATATAAACTGAGATATTCTCAACATAAAAAGACAGTTAAATGATAATGAAATCATTTAACTGCCTAATATGTGTCAAAATTTATTATAAAAACCGATTTTACTAAGTAAAACCGGTTTTTATATTCACGTTGTCTCGCAACGTTAGTCTTTTACGGGCATATAAAAGGGGATATTTTTGAAAATGATCAATCCAAATAAGAACGAAATATGTGTGGGGGGGAATGTCTTACTTTTGGAATTGATAATCATTTTCAATTACATTATACAATACTGAGAATGATTGTCAATTAAAAATCCAAAATTTTTTTATTTCTTAAAAAAACTTTATAAACTAGCGTCAATCGTATTAATTCACGAGTACTTTTAATATATAATTATTTTTAGTATGACTTTCTACAATTGACTATTTCATTTAATATATAACTTGAGGTGCTACTTATGACAAAAATTTTAATAGTGGAAGACGAACAAAACCTAGCTCGCTTTATTGAACTTGAACTCGAGCATGAAAACTATGAAGTCGACATCGAATACGATGGACAACCTGGTTTAAACAAAGCATTAACTAATGATTATGATTTAATCCTATTAGATTTAATGTTACCAAACATAAATGGTCTCGAAATATGTAGACAAATTCGTCAACAACAAACAACACCCATTATCATTATTACAGCAAAAAGCGATACCTATGATAAAGTAGCTGGACTAGATTATGGCGCAGATGATTACATTGTAAAACCGTTTGATATAGAAGAATTATTAGCTAGAATCCGTGCTATGTTACGCCGCCAGCCACAAAAGAATGTAATTAATATCAAAGGTATTATCATTGATAAAGATGCATTTAAAGTGACTGTCGATGGCCATCCTTTAGATTTAACTAAAACAGAATATGATTTGTTATATCTATTAGCAAATAATAAAAATCACGTGCTACAAAGAGAACAAATTATCACAGATGTATGGGGATACGATACAGAAGTAGAAACGAATGTCGTTGATGTTTATATACGATATTTAAGAAATAAACTTAAACCTTTTAGTAAAGATAAATGCATAGAGACTGTACGTGGCGTTGGGTATGTGATTAGACAATGAAGCAGCGTAAACTAAAAACAAAATGGATGATGATTACTACAACCATCACATTTTTAACTATATTCATATTTAGCCTAATTATAATATTCTTTTTAAGTAGCTCACTCAGACATAATGAATTAAGTGAAGCTAATCGCAGTTCTGAAGATATTGTTCAATTATTTGAATCTAAAAACATTAATCATATAACGCCATTAGATTTAAATGCTTCATTGGGAAATTTTCAAAAAGTAATACTTTATAACGATGATGAAAAAAAATTGATTGAAACTTCAAATGATGAGTCGATTACTTTCTCACCAGAAGTAGTTCCTAAAGATAGGAATAATATTGTTATTAAGAAACATCAAAATACAGACTATTTAATTATAACCGATCATATAGATTCGCCTAAATTCAAGGGCTATAGTGTGATTGTACATTCTTTAGAAGATTACAACGCACTCGTTAACTCACTTTACTTTATTGCATTAATATTTGGTATAATCGCAACATTTATTACAGCAATCATTAGTTATTTCTTTTCATCACAAATTACAAAACCATTAATATTAATGTCTAATAAAATGCAACAAATACGTCGAGATGGTTTCCAAGAAAAAGTTGAGTTGTCTACAAACTACGAAGAAACTGATAACTTAATCGCTACCTTCAACGAAATGATGTTTCAATTAGAGGAATCTTTTAATCAGCAAAGACAGTTCGTCGAAGATGCTTCTCATGAACTTCGAACACCTTTGCAAATCATACAAGGTCATTTGAATTTAATTAATCGCTGGGGCAAAAAAGACCCTGCTATTTTAGAAGAGTCTTTAGATATCTCATTAGAAGAAATGTCTAGAATCACAAAATTGGTTGAAGAATTGTTATTACTAACCAAAGAAAATAGTAATAGTCGAGATGGAGACATTGAAAATGTAGAAATCAACGCAGAAATCACGTCACGAATCAAATCCTTAAAACAACTTCATGAAGATTATACTTTTGAATTTGATGCTTATTCTAAGCCACTAAATATAAAAATTGACCGTTATCAATTAGAACAAGTTTTGATTATTTTTATCGATAACGCAATGAAATATGATCAAGTTAACAAACATATTCATATTCAGACGAAGTTACGGAATAAACAAATATCTATAGAAATTACAGATCATGGTGTTGGGATTCCTAAAGAAGATATCGAATTTATCTTTGATAGATTTTACAGGGTTGATAAATCACGTTCACGTAAACTAGGTGGTAATGGTTTAGGATTATCAATCGCCAAAAAAATTATAGAATTAAATCACGGTAAGATTCACGTAGATAGTGTAGTAGGTCAACATACAACTTTCAAAATTATATTTTAGCAATGCTTGTTTAGCGTTTAAAATAATATAGTCATTAACAATAATATAGTCATTAACAATAATATAGTCATTAACAATATTATCTAATATTAACTTTAGACTGGATGATGCTAATCTATTGCTAGTTAAAAATATGTTAATGGCGCTTTTCAAGCAATAAAATACACTTATGAAGTAGTTTTTCACTGTCGTAAATATTAACTGGAGATGCCATAGAAGTCTTATTATTATAATTAGATTTCTATGGCACCTCCTTTTTTCAGATAAGTGAGTTATTGGTACTTTAATTTGTATATATTTAATGCTATTATTGATTTGTAAGCGTTTCAACTATTTTGTGGAGGGTGTAATATGAGCAACGAAAGTCAGGTTTCCGAGGCACCTGTAAATTTCGGAGCAAATCTTGGATATGTTTTAGATTTATATGATATATATCTAAATGATCCTAGTGCAGTTCCTGAAGATTTGCAAGTCCTTTTTAGTACAATTAAAAACGGTGAAGCAAACATCACAACAAATAATGAAGGTCAGAGTAACATAACTAAAGGGGATAGCACAATCAAACGTGTTATGCGCCTTATCGATAATATTCGTCAATATGGGCATTTGTTGGCAGATATTTATCCTGTTAATAGACCTGAAAGAGAAAATGTTCCCAAGTTAACAATCGAAGATTTTAATTTGGACAAAGAAACACTTGAATCTATTTCAGCTGGAATTGTTTCTGACCATTTTAAAGACATCTATGATAATGCATACGAAGCAATTGTGCGTATGGAAAAGCGTTACAAAGGTCCAATTGCCTTTGAATACACACATATTAATAATAATAGAGAACGTGTATGGTTAAAACGTAGAATTGAAACTCCATACAAAGCAACATTAAATGATAATCAAAAAATTGAACTATTTAAAAACTTAGCCCACGTAGAAGGTTTTGAAAAATATTTACACAAAAACTTTGTTGGAGCTAAACGCTTCTCCATCGAAGGTGTAGATACTCTTGTGCCTATGCTACAACAAACATTAAGAATTGCGAGCGACGAAGGCATTCAAAATATCCAAATCGGTATGGCCCATCGTGGAAGATTAAATGTTTTAACACATGTTCTAGAAAAGCCATATGAAATGATGATTTCTGAATTTATGCACACAGATCCAATGAAATTCTTGCCTGAAGATGGCAGTTTAGAATTAACATCCGGTTGGTCTGGTGATGTTAAATATCATCTTGGCGGAGTGAAAACAACGCAATCATATGGTATTGAACAAAAAATCTCATTGGCAAACAACCCAAGTCATTTAGAAATCGTATCACCAGTAGTCCTTGGTAAAACACGTGCTAATCAAGATACAACTGATAAACCAGGCTCAATAACTACCGAATTTAAAAAATCTATGCCTATATTAATTCATGGTGACGCCGCTTATCCTGGTCAAGGTATTAACTTTGAAGCTATGAACTTAGGTAATTTAGATGGTTATTCAACAGGTGGTTCACTTCACATTATTACAAATAACCGTATTGGCTTTACAACCGAACCTCAAGACGGACGTTCTACAACATATTCTTCAGATGTTGCAAAAGGATATGACGTTCCAATCATGCATGTAAATGCTGATAATGTTGAAGCAACAATTGAAGCAATTGAAATTGCTATGGCGTTCAGAAAAGAGTTCAATAAAGATGTAGTCATCGATTTAGTAGGTTATCGTCGATACGGACACAATGAAATGGATGAACCATCAATCACAAACCCACTACCATATCATGAAATACGTAAACATGAGTCAGTTGAAATCTTATACGGAAAACAACTTGTCAGCGAAAATATCATTTCAGAAGATGAAATGAATAATATCATTGACGATGTCCAAAAAACTTTAAGAGCTGCTCATGATAAAATTGATAAAAACGACAAAATGGACAACCCAGAAATGCAAAGACCTGAAAGTTTAGCTGAACCAATACAAAACGACGATTCTGAGTTAAGCTTTGAGCAATTAAAAGAAATTAATGACGCAATGCTTACTTATCCTTCGAACTTCAATGTATTGAAAAAGCTAAATAAAGTGCTAGAGAAACGTAAGGAACCATTTGAAAGTGAAGATGGATTAGTTGACTGGGCTCAAGCAGAACAATTAGCTTTTGCAACTATCACTCAAAATGGAACACCAATACGTTTGACTGGTCAAGACAGTGAACGTGGCACATTCAGTCACCGTCACGCTGTGTTGCACGATCCAGAAACCGGCGAACAATATGTACCATTACACAACGTACCTGATCAAAAAGCAACCTTTGAAGTACGTAACTCTCCATTATCAGAAGCTGCAGTTGTAGGTTTTGAATATGGCTATAATGTGCAAAATAAATCATGTATGACAATTTGGGAAGCACAATACGGGGACTTTTCAAATATGGCTCAAATGATTTTCGACAACTTCTTATTTAGTTCTCGCGCTAAATGGGGAGAACGTTCAGGATTAACTTTATTCTTGCCTCATTCATTTGAAGGTCAAGGTCCAGAACACTCATCTGCACGTTTAGAAAGATTTTTACAATTAGCTGGTGAAAATAATTCAACTATCGTTAATTTATCTAGTTCAAGCAACTACTTCCATTTATTACGTGCACAAGCAGCGAATTTAGGTACACAGTCTATGAGACCATTAGTGGTTATGTCACCTAAGAGCTTATTACGTAATAAGACTGTTGCAGATCCTATAAGTAAATTCACTTCCGGTAAATTCGAACCAATTTTACCAGAAGATCACGATAAATCAGCAGTGAAAAAGGTTATTTTAGCATCAGGTAAAATGTTTATTGATTTAAAAGAATATTTGGCAAAAAACCCAAAAGATTCTATTTTAATCGTAGCAGTAGAAAGACTTTATCCTTTCCCTGCCGATGAAATTAATGCATTATTAAACGAATTACCTAATTTAGAAAATGTAGCTTGGGTACAAGAAGAACCTAAGAACCAAGGTGCATGGTCATTCGTTTATCCTTATCTAAAAGAATTAACAACTGATAAATACGATTTAAGTTATCACGGTCGTATCCAACGTTCAGCTCCTGCTGAAGGTGATGGTGAAATTCACAAACTCGTACAAAATATGATAATCGAACAAAGTACAAACATTAACTAGGGGGAAGTTAAGCATGCCAGAGGTAAAAGTTCCAGAATTAGCAGAATCCATAACAGAAGGTACCATTGCAGAATGGTTAAAACAAGTCGGTGATAGCGTAGATAAAGGTGAAGCTATTGTTGAATTAGAAACAGACAAAGTAAACGTTGAAGTTGTCTCAGAAGAAGCAGGCGTGCTTCAAGAATTATTAGCTGACGAAGGTGACACAGTAGAAGTTGGCCAAGCAATTGCAGTAGTTGGGGAAGGAAGCGGTAATAATACTTCCGAGTCATCAACAAAACAAGAAGATACTAAAGCAACTGACAATTCAAATAAAGAACAACAATCATCTGAATCATCTGAATCAACTGGAAGTAAATCAGAAGCGTCATCACAAGATAACGGACAACGAGTAAATGCTACACCATCTGCGCGTAAATACGCCCGTGAAAAAGGTATTGACTTATCTGAAGTATCACCATCTTCTAACGATGTGGTGAGAAAATCTCATGTTGATCAAAGTCAAAAACAATCAAATACTCAACAATCACAACCAGCTGCTAAAGAAGAAACTAAAAAACCAGCGCAACAAAACCCATCAAAACCAGTTATTAGAGAAAAAATGTCTCGTCGTAAGAAAACAGCTGCCAAAAAATTATTAGAAGTATCTAATAATACAGCTATGTTAACTACTTTTAACGAAATCGATATGACAAATGTTATGGACTTACGTAAACGTAAGAAAGAACAATTCATCAAAGACCATGATGGTACAAAACTTGGTTTCATGTCATTCTTTACAAAAGCAGCTGTAGCAGCGTTGAAAAAATATCCAGAAGTAAATGCTGAAATTGATGGCGATGACATGATTACTAAACAATATTATGATATCGGGGTTGCAGTTTCTACAGAAGACGGTTTACTTGTACCATTTGTTAGAGATTGCGACAAGAAAAATTTTGCTGAAATTGAAGATGAAATTGGTAACTTAGCTAAAAAAGCGCGTGACAAAAAACTTGGTTTAGATGATATGGTTAACGGATCATTTACAATCACAAATGGCGGTATCTTTGGTTCAATGATGTCTACACCTATCATTAACGGTAGCCAAGCCGCAATTTTAGGTATGCATTCAATTATCACTCGTCCAATTGCTATCGATGCAGATACAATTGAAAACCGTCCAATGATGTACATCGCTCTAAGCTATGACCACAGAATCATTGATGGTAAAGAAGCTGTAGGTTTCTTAAAAACAATTAAAGAATTAATTGAAAATCCAGAAGATTTACTACTAGAATCTTAATCCACAACACAAAATAGTTTACTAACCCTAATACAACGGCGTTTATCGTCGTTGTATTTTTATGTTTATATATAATTTAAAAAACACCTAATAAAAAACTATCAAAATTACATAGAGCCATATATTAAAAATGCATAGAAAACAAAAGGGAGTATCATATAAGCATAATTTTCAAATTCATAGGGATCAAAGTCAGAAATACTAATATTACGTTCAAAAGGCCTTTAAAAAGCAAATTCTAAATATATAACACTTAGGAATTTAAAACAGACACTTTTGGAATTATAAAACATTCACAATATAAAATTGTTATTATGTAACGTAAGATATAGGTTTAAAATTATCTATAAAAAAGGAATGATTTTATGACTTTTAAAAGCGCTTTGAAATTCGGTATCATTATGTCATTAGTCATGTGCACAGCATTTTATATTATCCCGCCACCTGAACACATTTTAGGGAAAATAGTTTATTCATTAATTACTACATGCATAGGTTTATTACTAGTTTATTTTATAATAGGCAAAGAAAACATGAAAAAAAGATAATACTGAAAGTTCATAAACAAATTCTAAATCTAATATTTTATTATCTTTGTGTAATAGTCAGCTCCATAGGGAAGCACACGAGCCCAAAAATAAAAGATAAGGAGACGCTCAACGAAAACATGTACAAAAAACGGGCGATAAAGTTAGAGGCAGTGACAATTAAATTGTCACTGCCTTAATGATGATAATGTAAGCAACTGACTTATAGCCGGACCGCACAGTTCAGTTAAATCAAATATTTTTTGTTCCAATAAATTAAAGAAATAAAGGATTTAATAAATAAAAAATCGCAATGATTAACAACATACATCCAACTATTTTATTTTGCTTTTTAAAATAAATATAACTAAGTATAAATAAATTTACTGATAAAATAAACGTCGATACACCCTTACTAACATATATAAAATTAAAGACTATTAAAACATTAAGGAAGATTGATATTAAAGACACAGACAATAATACTTTTTCAATTTTATTAAACCTTTGCTGCATTTAAAAACCCCTTATTGTTAAAAAGTTTATCCCGAATCAAACATATTTAATGAGAATTAATATCCTCTAATAGTAATTCATTGCAACAGTAAGATAACAAAAAGGTTTGAATTTGTTAATAAATTACCAACCAATTTCATAACTAAATAGCTATAACAATATAGCTATTTAGTTATGTTGATGTTACTCTGTATAGGTTAATAAATTGTATTTAGCGCTTAGAAATGAAAAGTCAGATAATCATAAGCATTATTTGCTTTATATAAGAATAATATCGTAGATATTAATATCAAACTATATTAATCAATACATATCTCTATAAGAAAATTGTATTGCGCATTGAATTGCAAAAACAGGAAAGTAGGGATAAAACGATGTATCATCATAAAACAAAATATATAACAATTTTAGAGCTTGACCTCACACTAATTTTCAAACCAAGCTCTGCTATAACGAACCATCTAATAAAACGAGGAGTGTGCCGCTATGACAATATTAGCAATTAGTATTTTTGTTATTACTTTAATTTTTGTTATTTGGCAACCAAAGGGCTTAGATATAGGCATATCTGCTTGTATTGGTGCGATTTTAGCAATAGTAACTGGTGTCGTTAGCTATGCTGATGTAATAGAAGTTACAGGGATTGTTTGGAATGCGACATTAACGTTCGTTGCTATTATATTAATTTCACTGATTTTAGATGAAATTGGATTCTTTGAGTGGTCTGCTATACATATGGTTAAAGCTTCACATGGTAATGGATTAAAAATGTTTATCTATATCATGATATTAGGATCAATAGTTGCAGCATTTTTCGCAAATGATGGAGCTGCCCTTATACTAACTCCTATAGTACTTGCTATGGTACGTCATTTAGGTTTTAGTAAGAAAGTGATTTTCCCGTTTGTCATTGCCAGTGGTTTCATTGCCGATACAACTTCTATACCACTTGTTGTGAGTAATTTGGTCAATATCGTTTCTGCAGATTATTTCAACATTGGATTTTTAGAGTACTTTTTAAGAATGTTTCTACCAAATATTTTTTCATTGCTAGCCAGTATAGTTGTACTTTGGCTATATTTTAAAAGTTCAATACCAAATAAATTCAATTCTGATAATTTAAAAGAACCGCATACGGCAATAAAGGATAAACGACTTTTCAAACTTTCATGGATAGTGCTTGCTATTTTAGTTATAGGCTATTTAATTAGTGAATTTATTGCCATACCGGTTTCAATTATTGCTGGTTTAGTAGCATTAATATTTATTATACTTGCTCGAAAATCAAAAGCAGTACACACAAAAAAAGTAATAAAAGAAGCACCTTGGAACATCGTGGTATTCTCTATAGGAATGTATCTTGTTGTGTTTGGTCTCAAAAACGTAGGCATCACAATAATACTTGCTGATATTTTAACTCATATTTCAAGTTTTGGTTTGTTTAGTAGTATTATGGGGATGGGCTTTATAGCCGCTATATTATCTTCAATTATGAATAATTTGCCTACAGTTTTAATTGACGCACTCGCTATCAGTCAATCGAGCGCTACTGGTATAATTAAGGAAAGTATGATTTATGCCAATATAATAGGGTCAGATTTAGGGCCTAAAATAACACCAATCGGGTCGTTAGCTACGTTATTGTGGCTTCATGTACTCACAAACAAAGGTGTAAAAATATCATGGGGTACTTACTTTAAAACAGGTATTATAATTACTTTACCTGTTTTATTCTTCACACTTTTAGGTTTGTATCTAACTTACCTTGTTTTTTAACCAACTGTCGCAATATTATTCTAATATCTTTCTTTAATTTTCAGTGTAAAATAGGCAATGATTTGTTCCGACTCCAGCGGGAAGCGAACTAGCCGAACACTACATGTTAAGGCAGTGCCCGCGGAAAACGCCCACAAAAACCTGTCGACAGCCTTTACTATACACTATATGTATGGTTTTTAATATTTTTGTTTTTAAAAAAGTGCCTACACATAAAATTGCGTAGGCACTTTTTGATTTAATAATGAATGATCATGTTAAGTCTCAATGTTGAATCATGCTCATTTAAATATTTATGAAACAGGTTCCCATTAAATTTTATTGATTCATCCTTTTTTACAACAACTCGTTCGTCGCCTAATACAAGCGTCAATGTCCCATCAAATACAGTAATATATTCATTTGCACTAGAGCCACGTGGTTCTCCATTCACGGTGCCCCCAGGCTCTATTATAACCATATGACTTTCAAACTTTTTAGCAATATCAAATTTGAAATAAGGGTAAATGCTATATTTATCTTCTGAAGATGTTAATGGTTGTATGTCATGAATTGTAATTTTTTTTACAAATTCCTCATTATCTTGTGTCAGTTCTGCAAAAGATACTTTTAGTCCGTTAGCAATTTTCCACAATGTAGTAATAGATGGTATTGACTCTTTACGTTCTATTTGTCCTAACATCGTTTTGCTAACCTCTGTAAGGACTGATAAATACTCTAATGAATAACCATTTTGCTTTCTAAATAATTTTAGATTTTCTGCGATAATATCATTGATTTCTTTCATTTAAAAACACCTCAACATACAATATAACGTATAAAACCTACAATATAAAGTTTTGTTTATCAACGTCTGTTCAGACGTTATAACGCATTAACAGGTAGGGGAGGTAGTGGATATTTGTGTATAAGCTGTCATAACAATGTTTTAAGATTTTTTGTAAAATTACGTAACTCATACAAAACTTCGTACCATCTTAATATATTTTATTTAAAGTACAGCTTGCTATATTTATGAAATGTATTATATTTTTAAGTTTACTTAACCATTAGTTAAATGTTGTTGATAATAATTTTTAGGGCTACATCCATATATTGTTTTAAAACGTCTATAAAAATTCGAGTAATCACTAAAACCACATAAAACTGCTACTTGTTGAGGGCTTTCTCCTTTTTTTAACATTCTTTGTGCATTTTGTAACCTTATTTGTAATAAATAGCGATATGGTGGATATCCTACTATTCGTGTAAAATACTGTGTTATTTTATAACGGCTAACATAGAATTTCCTTTCTAAGTCTTCTAGAGAAATCTGATCAGCATAGTGTAACTCCATATAGTCTAATACCTGTCTCACTAACTGCATTTGTGGATCATCGTCCATTTTTATTTCAGCATTTTCTATCGACACTCTGTTGAGGAGCACAAAAAATTGAGTCAACATTGATTCTTCAGCAAGCTTCTTACCATATTTATTATTTTCTTGCTCATTCAAAAGACCTTGTAATAAATAATAAAGCTCACGCTTTTGTACTTCTGTTAACTGTAGTAAATGTTTAAAGTTAGGTGATTTGGTATCAAAACATTGCATTAAATTACATTCAGGAGTGGAAAGTGACTCTAATAACTGCGCATCGAACCTCAGACCAATACGTTCAGCATGTCCATCCATCTGTTCATTCAACTGATGAAATTCGTACGGTGTTATTATCAACATGGAACCAACGTCTAATTGATATTGCTCTGCTTCAATCGTGTACAGCATATTTCCGGATAATGAAAAGAAAATTTCGTAATGGTCATGATAGTGTAGCTCATTGCCAAAGTGGCCATCACTAATTTTATGCCACACTGCATATTCTCCCTCGAATGGTAGTGAAATAGTATCAAATTTTAGTTTAAGTGTTTCATCGTCTAACATTGATATGCCTCCCGCTCAAAATACAATATTTTTATCTTTTTTTACAATGTTTAAAATTTTCTAATAATTTATACTCACATTATAACACTTAAATTTGTTTATTATGAAAGGATGATTTATATGGTTAAACCACAAATTGGCGTACAGATGATGATGTTAAAGCAAAAAGTAGAAGAAGATGGCATCTACAATGTATTGCGAACGATTCATGAACTTGGGTACCACGCTGTAGAGGTTTCACAAATAGAAATGACTGCTCATAACATTGCTGAAATGCAAAAAGCCATCGAAGACTTTGATATGAATATTGCAGCTATGTCATGTGGGGTAGAAGATATTTCGTCCGAACAAAAATATCCTGGTGACACTTTACAAAATGATTTTGAAAAGATTGTTGCGGATTGTAAGGCAGTTAACTGTAATATTTTAAGAATTGGTATGTTGCCGATGAATTATATGGGCTCAAAGGACAGCATACTTAACTTTGCAAAAATTTGCGATGACTATGCACGACGACTAAAAGCGGAAGGCATTGATTTATATTATCATGCACATAATCTTGAATTTGTTCGCTATGACGGGCAATTTATGCTTGATCTAATGCGCGATAATACATCAAATCTAGGCTTCGAATTAGATGTGCACTGGATATGGAGAGCTGGGCTTAACCCTATAGACGTTATACCAAATTATGCACAACGTATTCGTGCAATCCATTTAAAAGATTTTCGTGTAGGTGAAATAGATATGAATCAATATCCCGGCGAAGGTCATGAAAAGATATACTATATGCTACATATGATCACTCAATTTGCAGAACTAGGAGAAGGTACTTTACCACTAAAAGACATTATTGAAGTTGGGTTAGAAAGTGGTAGTGAATACTTCTTCGTAGAACAAGATGAACTGTATGGTGCCGACCCTTATGATTGTTTAGTAACAAGCCGAGATCATTTATTCGAATTAGGTTATAAACATTGGTTCTAATATCTGATTACAATTACAGACAATATGTAAGCGATTACAATTATGTTCGTTAATTTTAAAACAAATGGAGGAAAATTCATGTTAAATAACATTGCTATATCAGGTTTTTCTGATGAAATTTCATCAGATTTAGACACACAATTGCAAAAGGTATCAGAATTAGGTATGCGTTACATTTCATTACGTGGTATTGATGACGAAAATATAGGGGATTATACAGTCGAAAAAATAAAGAATTATGTTATTCCAAAATTAAATGAATGGAATATCTCAGTCTCATCTATCGGTTCTCCAATCGGCAAAATTTATGTCCAAGATGAAGAAGCATTTGAAAAGCAATTAGTCGTCTTAAAAAACATGTGTGAAATCGCTAATGCATTGTCTTGTAAGTATATTAGGATTTTCAGCTTTTATATACCTAAAGAACAAGATTTTGATGAATATCAACATTTAGTCATTAAAAAATTAAAAGCATTTGCAAAAATAGCAAAGCAATATAACGTCGTTTTACTGCATGAAAATGAAAAAGATATTTTCGGTGATATTGCTCGTCGTTGTAAAGTCATCCTTGATGAAGTAGGGTCTGACCATTTTAAAGCGATTTTCGATTTTGCCAATTTCGTTCAATGTGGGGAAGATACGCAAGCATGTTATGAACTCTTAGAACCTGACATTGAATACATCCACATCAAAGATGCGGTCTATAAAGACAGTATTAACGTTGTTTGTGGTACAGGCGATGGCCAAATTGAGTCTATTCTTAAACAGGCGATAAATCATGGCTATAAAGGTTTCTTAACATTAGAACCTCACCTGGTCGTATTTGATGCAATTAAAGACTTAGAAATAGAGCATTCTACTGAAACTATCCAAAATACAGCTGCAAAAGATGGCGCTGAAGGATATCAAATTCAGTATGAAGCACTTTTAGAAATTTTAAAAAATATTGAAAATAAGGAGAATGTATAATGACAAATATTCGTTTAGGCATAATTGGATTAGGAGCGCAAGGAAATACTTATGCTAACTTTATTAATGAAAATAAAGTGAAAAATGTAGTTATAGGAGCCATTTGTGATATCGATCCTGATAAAAAAGCACTTGCTACCGAAAACTATCCAGATATTCCTTTTTATAATGACTATATTGATTTATTAGAAAGTGGAGACGTTGATGCTGTTGTGACGACTGTGCCACATTATTTACACACTGAAATAGGTAAAGCTGCATTAAATAGAAATATACATGCACTATTAGAGAAACCAGCTGATATCTATGCCGAAAAAGTAAAAGAAATTAGTGACTTAGCCGCTTCTAAACCCGAATTAACATTTGGTATTTTCTTTAATCAAAGAACTAACCCGCTTTATCAAAAAGTTAAATCCTTAATTGATAATGGAGAAATTGGACAAATTAGACGTACAAATTGGATCATTACTACTTGGTGGCGTCCACAAGCATATTATGATCAAAGTCCATGGCGTGCAACTTGGGATGGAGAAGGCGGCGGTGTGTTAGTTAACCAAGCACCACATCAAATTGATTTATTGCAATGGTTATGCGGATTACCAGAAAAAGTGTATGCCAACGTAAAATATGGCTATCAGAGAAAGTTAAATGTTGATGACGATGTGACAACAGTACTAGATTACGGTAACGGAGCGACAGGTGTTTTCATCACGTGTACGCATGACGTTATCGGCACTGACCGACTAGAAATCACAGGCGATAAAGGAAAAATTTTAGTCGAAGATAGTAAGAAAATAACTATTAAACGCTTAAAACAATCAGAAAACGAAATGAATCAAACGATGACTTGGGCTGATGTAGCAGAAATCTTCAAAGGTGACGGTATAGGAGACATCTACGAGACAGATACTTTCGAATTTGATAGTGTATGGGGCGAACAACATATCAGTGTACTTGAAAACTTCGCCGCAAATATTATTGATGATACACCACTTATAGCGCCTGGCAGTGATGGTATTAATGGCGTTAACTTCGTAAATGCAATTTATCTTTCTAGTTGGTTAGGCAAAGAAGTAACAGTTCCTGTAGATCCAACAGAATTCAAAAATGCTTTACAACATAAAATTAATTCAGAAGATAAATAAACCCACCTATAATAGGAGATGGTCAAATGCTGAAAGTTGGTGTAGTCGGTTTAGGCGATATATCACAAATTCACATACACGCAATACAACAAAATCCTAAAGCAGAATTAATCGCGGTTTGTGATGAAGATGCATCATTAAAAAACAAGGCGCCTTACGGCAATTTTTATAATGATTTAAATAGTATGTTAGATTCAGAAATGTTAGATTGTGTTCATATATGTTTGCCTCACCATTTACATGTGTCAGCTACTACAACATGTGTTAAAAAAGGCGTCCATGTATTACAAGAAAAGCCTTTAGCTATTAACGCCAAAGAAGGACTTGAATTAGTCACGTTAAAACGCCAGTATCCAAAAACCAAGATTGGGATTTGTTTTCAAAATAGATATAACGATACCTTTCAAACATTACAACACATTGTTAGAAGCGGACAGTACGGCGAGGTCATTGGTGTAAAAGGACTAGTTACATGGTTTAGGCCTGAATCTTATTACACAGAAAAACCTTGGCGTGGACAAATGGCTTTGGCAGGCGGCGGTGTTCTAATTAACCAATCTATTCATACATTAGACTTAATGCAATTACTTTGTGGGGATATAGCATCTATTAAAGGAACCGTATCACAATTATTGGATTATGATATTGAAGTAGAAGATACAGCATCTGCACATATTAAATTTGCAAATAATGCAAACGGTATGTTCTTTGCTACTAATGCCAATTTTGGAAATTCAAGCGTAGAGTTACAGGTTATATTTGAAAATGAAAAATTAACTATTAAAGATAATATACTTACGCGTATGAATAAACAGGGTTATAAGATTCAAATTGAGGAAGATGAAAAACTAGCTGGTGATAAATCGTATTATGGACCTAGCCATAGTAAACTAATTAACCAATTCTACAATTGTATTATTGAAGATACTGATGACTATATATAACCTAGAGACGCATTAGCATCTATTGCCATGATTGATGCTATACAGAAATCTTCCAAATCAAACAGCGTTATTCATTTTACAAGTAATTAAAAATTTTTTGTTATTCATTTTTATTGCACATCGATTTTTTTATCGTTGTGCATTTTTAATTCTAATATATTTATATTAAAATTATTATCAATTGAATTTATACATATATTTCCATATACTAAATATAATATAAATAATGGTAGGTGTTAATGTGGATAATCGGTCGAAAGTGATTTTAGACCTCGCTGTAAGTTTAGATAGTTATATTGAAGGACCAATTGGTGAAATTGATTGGCGTATTATGGACCCAAAAATGAATTTCAGTGCTTTTTTAAAACAGGTTAGCGCTATCATATATAGGCGAAAAAGCTATGATTTGTAGGGGAATTATACACCTCAATTAGGTAATCGACAAAACGGAGACGATGCTATGTGGGAAGAGATTCATAGTAAACAAAAATATGTATTTACGCACCAAAAAAATCTTGTTTCTGCAAACGCCGAATATATACATTCAGAGGATATGCTAATAAGTATAGATAAAGTCAAAGCACAAGAAACTAAAGATATTTGGTTATATGGCGGTTCAAGTATTATAACTTCTTTTATAAATAATAACTTAATAGATGAATATCGCTTATCTATACACCCGTTTGTGTTAGGTTCAGGAAAACCTTTATTTGAATATTTAGTAGATAGAGTTAACCTGATACATATAAAAACTAATACATATCAAAGTGGCGTCGTGCAACTTATATATAATAAAAACAAATAATGATAGCTGAGTATTGTATAAAGGAGTATGTATATGGCTGAAATAGCAGTAGCAATGGATCAGGTAACCTTAAAACTTAACAATAAAACAATCATCAATAATTTATCATTCCAAATACCCAAAGGTTCAATCACTTTATTAAAAGGGAAGAATGGCGTCGGTAAAAGTTTGACACTCAAATTGATGACACAACTAATAACACCAAATTCTGGTGTCATTAATGTTTCTGGCTATACAAGTTATGCGCCTGATAGTTTCCCTAAAAACATAAAACTAACAACAAAGTCATTTCTAACAACGATTCAAAATTTAAATATGAAGCGGAAATCTGACAACCATACAGTCGATGATTATTTAGCACTATTAAATCTATCTTCACTTCAAAACACTAAATTACATCATCTTTCAAAAGGCTCTTTACAAAAAGTGAATATCATCCAAACCCTATTAACGGATGCAGATATATTAGTATTTGACGAACCATTTTCAGGTTTAGATAAAATGTCAAAAGCACAATTTTTAACTCGTTTACAACATTTATCGAAAACTAAAACAATAATTATTACAGATCATGATTCTAATATTGAACAAACCATTGCGACTCATATATTGAGTTTAGATGATTATACATTTATGCCACAATCTAAGTACCGTGTGTTAAAATCGATTACGATTACTAACCAACAACATGTTAATGAAATTATTGAACATGAGCTGACGTCATGGGTATGGGCTAAAATAACTTCTAATCCCCAATATATAACTTTGCAAGTTGACAAACAAAATTTAAATATCGTTTTACAACATTTATTAAAGCATAATTGCGAAATCATCGAAGTAAAGGATCTTTAAAATGCTATATTCTTTTTTAAAATACGAACACCTAAAATTTTTAACATCATATCAATTTATTGCACCAGTATTTACATACTTACTGTGGGTCATTGGCATTTATATCTATAGAGATATGCCAGTCTTATCAAGTTATGGTTCTACTGCGATTGGTTTATTTATAATCATGACATGGCTGACCATTATTAATTTCGGACGTGATACTTTAAATGAGCGTCATATTTTCTATATACAATTAAAATCAAAGACTACTTATTTGTTAATAAAAATACTATATTTATATTTACTTAGTACATTGTTCATTATTTTCTCATTAATCTATCCACTTTTACTTAATGTGTTTGATAAAACTGTTTCATTTAATCTTGTTTTAATTGGTGTAATTGTACATTTATTGTTAAGTATGTTTGGCATTGTATTAGGGGCTTTTATTACTAATACGAAAATCGCCACTAAATCTTATAGATGGTTATTAACAATATTTATTATGCTCATCATTTTCACTAAAGATGTACTTATTACAACTTTTCCATTTACCAAATGGTTTCTCTGGGTGTTACCACCAATTAGTAATCTTTTAAATCAAATGAATAGTGATTATTTGTCATTTCTTAATACCAATTTCCTACTCTTATGTTTATTTGCTGTAATTTATATTTTAATAACACTTAAATTACTTATTATTCTATTCAAAAAGACCTAAACAATTTACTATATAAGAGACCCCTACAAGTTAGAGTGTATTACAAACTTGCAAGGGTCTCTTTTTATTGATTTAAATAGTTAAAATATAACTTAAATCACAATTAAGCAATATAAACAAATAGTTCAATAATAGCAATAATTAAAAATACCAAAAATACCACGCCGTAAATATTATTCTTTTTAGCGCTTTTTGCATTTTGAGATTTTTGTTTCGCTTTATTGTTTACGTTAGTGAAGAAGGTAATACCAGAATAAACTGCAATAAGTACGGTTATACCAAACACAAACCATATACCACCCATAATGACAAACCTCCTTTATTAATAATCAATATACTACTAATCTATTTCATAAGATTAAAATCATGATATATACCTATATTAATACATTTTTTTAGTTCATCCAATGTATATTCTAAAAATTTAATTAATATACACATTTGCAGTAAACTTCATCGTATAAATAACACGTAAAATAAGTTATAATGATTGAAAAGCTATGAATAAAGGGGTTAATATAATGAATGGTCTTAGAAGTGTAACCACAGGGACAGATAATTTAGAAAAAACTAAAACTTTATTTAAAGATGTATTAGGTCTAAATGTTGCAGATAAAGGACAGGCTCTCCGTTTTGGTGATGCAGAACTAAACTCTGGCACACGTATTCATTTTGTAGAAATACCAAACTATACGAACCAAGAAAATCATATTGAAAATATTGGCTTACGTTTACCAAGTGACGAAGGTTTAGATGAATATCAAACTATCTTAGATGACCATCAAATTGATCATAGTGAAATTACTGATTTAAATGGGCATAAGTATTTTGAATTTAAAGACCATAATCATCAGATATTCAATATTTATTCAAATGAACATAATACGGGTGCACCTCTAGGAATGCCTACATTTGATAGCACTGTTAACCCACTACATCAAATTCAGGGGCTAGGCCCTGTACTGCTTAAAGTAAATGAAATACTACTAACTCAATCTATTTTGACAAAAGTGTTTGGTCTTACACATTTCGCAGAATATGCACCATACCATGACGCTGACTATAAAGTACAAGTTTTCCGAATTGGAGAAGGCGGTTTAGGTGGAGAATTACATTTACACGCTACTGATGAAGATTTAAAAATGCCAAAACATGGTATTGTAGAACAAATTGAGTTTGCAACTGAATCCAAAGCTCAATTCCAAAATGCATTACAACAACTTGAGTCTATAGGTATCCCTTACCAATCGTTAGATCAAGAAGGCGAAAAATCCTTAAGAATTAGTGAAAAAAGTGGTATCACTTTTATATTGACTTTAGAAATTAAATCATAGAAAGAGGAATGTTTATTTATGTTACACGAAACATGGAAAGAAAATACACCAGTTAAAAAAGTTGAAGTTATTCACACAAACGCAAAGAAATTTACAGTTTCTGATATGCTTACTGTTGGGAAACAATATGACGTTATCAATGAAACCGAAGAATATTACCAAATTATTGATAACTCTGGGCTTGTTGGTGGTTATTACAAAGAATATTTCAAAGAAGTATAAAATTAATTGATAAATCACACGCTCATATTATGTTGCGTGTTTAAATAATTTTTTAACGAATAGGGCTAGGGCAAAATATGATGATGTATTCATGCCCCAGTCTATTTTTAATGATTTCTTATAAATAAATAAGCCATACTTTATATAGAGGAGACAATTCATAATGACAAGAACAAACTATATTAATAGAGATGAAACAGTCTTTAACGATGCAGAAGCATTGATGCAGTTAAACAAAAATATTTTATTAAAAGGGCCAACAGGGTCTGGTAAGACGAAATTGGCAGAAACACTAAGCGAAACAATGAATCGACCAATGCACCAAATCAATTGTTCAGTTGATTTAGATGCAGAGAGCTTACTTGGTTTCAAAACTATCCAAACTAACGATAACGGTACGCAAGAAATTGTCTTTATAGATGGACCTGTAATTAAAGCCATGAAAGAAGGCCATATATTATATATTGATGAAATTAATATGGCTAAACCTGAAACGTTGCCTATTTTAAACGGTGTGCTAGACTACCGTAGAAAACTGACGAATCCATTTACAGGTGAAGTCGTTAATGCAGCACCAGGATTCAACGTCATTGCAGCAATTAACGTTGGGTATATAGGAACTTTACCAATGAACGAAGCATTGAAAAACCGCTTTGTTGTCATTCAAGTAGACTATATCGATGGCGATATTTTAAGTGATGTCATAAAACAGCAAAGCCAGTTAACAGATACTGTGTTAATACAAAAAATCATTAAATTTAATGAAGACTTACGTACAATGACAAAACAGGGTCAAATTTCAGAAGAAGCGGCTAGTATTCGTGCATTAATAGATTTAAGTGATTTAGCTACTATTATGCCAATCGAACGTGCAATTCAACGAACAATAATAGATAAATTGGAAGACGAGCGAGAACAGCAAGCTATTTTAAACGCAGTAGAATTAAATTTTTAGTGAGGGATAAACATGAGTGATCGTTTTATAAAATTTAATGACGAACAGCTAGATGCTAAACAAGTGATGATGCTTCAGGATTTAGCGCGTCTTTTACTGAAAAATGAGCAAACACAAGTTAAAATTCAAAAATTCCCTTATTATGATCCAATTAACAATACTTTAATTACCAGTTCATTTTGGTCACATAGAGAGGAACAAGTTGAAACTACAGGATTAAAAACTGACGTCATGCTCGCTGCTTATGGCTACCAGATGATGGATGAACAGATTGTGAATCATGTTATCCAGAATAAAGAGTTCAAACACCCTAAATTTTATCAACAGCTTTTCAAACTACTCGAAGATCAGCGCATTTTAAGTACGATAGCAAAAGAACGTCCATCAACAAAATCTGCTATTCAGATGCGCAATGAAATTAGACTAAACTACACCAAGACACAAATAAATGTATATAGAACCAAAACAACTTTTACAGATTTATTATTTTTATATCTAGAAGCATCTTTTATAACAGAAAATTTTTATGATATACCGCAAATACACCCGCAAATTGATGATGTATTAAATAATATGTATATGTACTTACCGAACTTTTTCTATAACACGACTTCTGAAGATAATATGTATTTAGCTGAGAGAATCATGTTTCAAATTGATGATATATTAAAAGAAGATATGCTTAATGAATATTACCATCTACCTAAAAAAGTTTATGAGTCTATACAAGCACTTCAATTCGAGGATTTGACTAGAACAGACGCAAGTAATACTGATGGTACCTCAAACGAAGAGAAAGATGAAGATTCAGTAAGTGAAGAGATGGAATCAAATAATCAAGATAGCGCTTCACAAGGTGGTGCATATTTAGAAATGGAATTACATGAAGGGGAAAACAGCGAAGTCATGGGTGATAATGATAATGCGCGTGAAGGTGATACCGGTGATGATATGACTGATATGCAAACCAAAAAAGGTAAAGGTTCATCTAATAATATAGAAGACGATCAAGGCGGTTCTGTTGGACATAATCAAGCTTTCGCCTTAAAAGGAATTAACGAAAATGTAGAAATTAAATGGAACATCCCTGAAATCAAACCTGAATATCTCCATGAATATCACGAAGTTGAATCTGATGTACAATTTGAAATTAAAGATTTAATTCAAATCATACAAAAAACGATTGATAGAGAATATCAAGATGAACGACATAATTTAACAAAAGGTAGATTACAAAAAAATCTACTCAACTGGTTTATAGACGATCAATATAAGTTGTTTTATAAAAAACAAGACTTAAGTCAGTCATTCGATGCTACGTTCACATTATTAGTAGATGCTTCAGCCAGTATGCAAGATAAAATGGAAGAAACAATTAAAGGGGTCGTCTTATTTCACGAAACCTTAAAGAGCCTCAATGTAAAACATGAAATATTAGCATTTAATGAAGATGCCTTCGATGCGGACGAAGCAAACCAACCTAACATTATAGATGAGATTATCACATACACTCGTTCTATGATGGATAAAGATGGGCCAAGAATCATGGCGTTAGAGCCACAAGATGATAACAGAGATGGTGTTGCTATTAGAATTGGTAGCGAAAGACTCATGCGTCGCTCCCACAACCAACGTTTCTTAATCGTATTTTCAGATGGAGAACCTTCTGCATATAACTATAGTCAAGATGGTATATTAGATACCTATGAAGCGGTTGAAACAGCTCGTAAAATGGGTATTGAAGTATTCAATGTATTTTTAAGTCAAGAACCTATTACAGAAGATATTGAGCAAACGATCCATAATATTTATGGGCAATACGCTTTATTTGTAGAAGGGGTTGAAAATCTTCCTTCCCAATTATCACCATTATTGAAAAAACTTTTATTAAAATCGTTTTAAATAGGCTATTTTTGACAAATAATAACCGATATATTTAAATATTCTGAAATTTATATAGACGATATCTAATTAACCGTGATAGAATAGATAATATTATTTTATTGGTTAGAAGGAGTAAGTCATATGAATAAAAATACATGGATTATAGGTTTTACATTGTTCGCAATGTTCTTTGGAGCAGGTAATCTTATTTTCCCACCAAATTTAGGCTTAGATAGCGGACAGTATTTCTGGCCATCAATCTTAGCATTTGCTTTAACAGGTATTGGACTACCACTATTAGGCGTTATCGTAGGCGCATTAGATAAACAAGGTTATATTGGATCATTAAATAAAATTTCACCTAAGTTCTCTATCATATTCCTAGTCATCATTTATCTTACAATTGGACCACTGTTCGCGATTCCTCGTACAGCGTCGACATCGTTTGAAATGACAGTGACACCGATTGCACACACAAATAGTAGTTTAGCATTGCTTATCTTTACTATTATATATTTCTTGATAGTTCTATATTTATGTATTAACCCAACTAAAATGGTAGATCGTATTGGTTCGCTATTAACACCTTTATTATTGATTACTATTTTAGCAATGATTATCAAAGGATTTGTTGATTATGGTAGCAATTCACATAGTCAAGCTGCTGAAGCATTTACATCGAACTTTGCAGGTTTCTCACAAGGGTTCACAAATGGTTATCTTACTATGGATGCTATTGCAGCTATAGCTTTCTCAATGATTGTCGTTAATGCAGTGAAATCAACTGGTATTACACATGCCAATCAAATTTTCAAACAAACGTTAATGGCAGGTATAATTGCAGCTGTAGCTTTAATGTTTATTTATATTTCTCTAGGATTTATAGGTAATCATATGGCAGTACCTCAAGAAAAAATAGCGAGCTTAACTGCAAACGATCAAAACATCGGTACATATTTATTAACAACTATGGCCAGTGTTGGATTTGGGACATTTGGTAAATATTTATTAGGTATTATTGTGGCGCTTGCTTGTCTCACAACAGCTTGTGGTTTGATTGTGTCCGTATCAGAATATTTCTATAGAATTTTCCCAAGGATTTCTTACAAAATATATGTGATTGGTTTTACACTAATTAGCTTTATTTTAGCTAACCAAGGGCTTAACTCGGTCATCACAATGTCTGTACCAGTGTTGAGTATTGTATATCCAGTAGCAATCACATCAGTGTTACTTATTTTATTAGCACGTTTTATACCAACAAAACCAATTGCACAACAAATTCCTGTTGCTATCGTTACAATCGTTTCTATCTTAAGTGTCATTCATACACAAGGGTGGCTAAAATTGAGTTTCATTGATAGCTTGCCATTAAAAGAGTATTCACTTGAATGGTTCCCAATCGCTGTAGTGACAACAATCATAGGTTACATTGTAGCTACAATGGTTAAAAATCAAAAACCAATTGTTTATGAAAAAGAATAATATTTAAAATAAAAGCAAGTCAGCGCTTAAATTAGTGTTGGTTTGCTTTTTTATGTAATTAATAGCTAAATAGAAGCTTCTATTTAGCCATTAATATATCGATGAAGATAATTTATAAATCTAAAACCTTAAAATAAATTTCAAAAGTCTATTTGATTAGTTTTAAAAAGTAAGCTATACTCTTTACTTCAAGTGTTTCATTAAAAAGCAATATAAGGGTTTTATGGTGATAGATAACCTGTATTTACATAAGTACCAAATCGTGTATTTCATAGAATATGATTTTTTAATATAGATAAAACTAAACTTAATTAAATTATTTGTGACTTCATGCCTCTCATATTTTAGATTCATCTTTACTATTTAATATACCAAGAAGTATCTTATCAAAATTATTGAAAATAACATCACATACTCAATATGCATATTGTTTAAAACACGTATAATAGAGGGGTCGAATAATATTAAATATTCACAATGGAAAGATAAGTTAGATTGGCCAGTATTTCTAATTAGTGGGGGCATCCTAGTTTTATTTGTACTGATGTCTTCTGTTTTTACGCAGGCAACTTCGAATTTCGTACAAAAGGGATTCCAAATCTCCATTACTTATTTCGGAGCTTTTTGGCAAATATTACTTCTTGCAACATTTGCAGTAGGTGCATTTTTAGCATTTTCAAAGTATGGTCGTGTTCGACTAGGTAACGCTTCTAAACCAGAAATGGGTTATTTTAGATGGGCTGCTATTGTAATAACGTCAGGCTTAGGCGCTGGGGCCATTTTCTGGGCTGCAGCAGAACCGATGTATTATTTTATTGATGTACCACCAACAATGGATTCCGACATTAAAAATGCCAGTACTCTAGCCATATCAGCTGCTATGGCACAAAGTTTTACCTCTTGGGGTTTTACGGCATGGGCAGTTTACGGGGCCATTAGTGGTATTATTATCATGTATGCGCATTATAATAAACATTTAAAAATGCGTCCTCGAACGCTACTATATCCAATATTTGGTAATAAAATAGAAAAAAATAAAATTGGATGGCTTATCGATGTTTTTTGTATTTTAGGTGCTGTTGCTGGTACTATTGGAACAATTGGATTCTTCGGCTTTCAATTTAGTTACTGGTTACATAGTATTTTTGGTATACCAGATAACATAGTTACTCAAATATTATCTGTCGCAGGTTTAATGGTTATTGTAATGATTTCTGCAACTACCGGTATCGAAAAGGGAATTCAATTTTTAAGTAAATTAAATGTCTGGCTAGCGCTAGCACTTGCAGCATTTATATTATTGTTAGGCCCTGGGCATTTTATTATAGATACATTTATTTCTTCATATGGCGTTTATATAACTCATTTTCTAGAAATCAGTACATTTAGAGGCAATGATAAATGGGCTGGCGCTTGGATGTTATTTTTCTTTGGTTGGTTTATAGGATATGGGCCTTTAATGGGAATGTTAGTTGCTCGTGTATCTAGAGGTCGTACAATTAGAGAAATATTTTTACTTGTATCAATAGTAGCAGCAGTAGTTTCTCATGTATGGTTTTCTATTCTTGGCGGTAGTGGCCTATTTTATGAGACAAAAAACAGTGGTACAATCAGTGGGCCATTAACAGATAACGGACTCCCAGCAGCAGTTATTTCAATTGCATCTCATTTACCATTAGGCACTGTAATGGTCATTGTTTTATTATTATTGACATTAATATTTGTTATCACTACTGCTGATACGATGTCTTATTCAATTTCGATGTCTGTTACAGGAGAAGGCGATCCACCAAAAATAATAAGGCTCTTTTGGGTTGTCATTATGGGCGTTATATCAATTATTTTAATTAATATAGGAGAAGGTAGTATCAATGCTATTCAATCTTTCATAATTATTACAGCAGTTCCAATATCAATTATCATGTTGCCAGCAGTTTGGACGGCACCAAAAATTGCACATAAATTAGCTATTGAACAAAATATAGCAATTAAAAAAGAAACTTCAGAAAACAATATTTTAGCTGAAAAATCTTCTAATAATGACATAAAATAATAGTAAAGTATAAGCATGTACTAGAAGTGTTTTTGTTTAACACTAAAATAATATCAAGTTAAAAGTAAGCTTATACTAAATTTAAAAAGGGCGTATCCGTATATAAAAAATGGATACGCCTTTTCCTATAACAAATTATTTTTGACGTAGAACGACTATATCTGAGAATACGCTTATAACCAGATATTTTACTACTTTATCTACTACTCCATAAAAAAAACCGAGACATCTACTTATGTCCCGGAGTCATTTCTCAAAATAACTACTTAATTAAATGTAGAAACTATTTATTTTGTTTCATATCTAAAAGTTGATTTTGTAATTCAGATTCTAATTGATTTAATTCAGATTCAGCTTGTTTACGTTTATTACGACCTTGTTCTTGAATCTGTAGTGTTTGTTCTATTGTTTCAATAATATCATTTTGTGTTGTTTTTAGAGTCTCAATATCAACGACGCCACGTTCATTTTCAGTAGCAGTATCTAGAGCATTTTGTTTCAATAGTTCAGAGTTTTTTAATAATAAATCATTTGTCGTATCAGTAACGGCTTTTTGAGCTGATACTGCATTTCGTTGTCTCATTAAAGTTAATGCAATTGACATTTGATTTTTCCACAATGGAATACTTGTAAGAATCGAACTTTGTATTTTTTCTGCTAATGCTTGGTTAACATTTTGAATCATACGTATTTGAGGAGCCGTTTGTATAGCAATTTGCCTAGATAGTTGTAAATCATAAATACGCTTGTCTAATCGATCGATAAATTGTTCCATATCCGATGCAGCTTGAACATCCATTTGATTACCTGTTGATTTTGCCTGCGCTCTTAATTTAGGCACTTCCTCTTGTTGCAGATCATGCTGTTTCTTTTTTGCTGCTTCTATATACAGTGATAATTCATCAAAATAGTCTTTATTCATATTATATAATTCATCTAGCATATCTACATCTTTTACTAAGTTATTTTTATGCTTATCTAACTCAATTGATATACGATCTATTTGCGAGCCAACCGATTGCATCTTTGAAAAAACTTCATTTACAGAGGCTTTTGTCCTTCTAAATAGACGTTTTAATTTTGATTGGTTTTCTGAATTTAGCTCGTCAGGGTTTACTGATTTCAGTTTACTCATTAGCCCATTCAATGATTCACCGACTGGTCCAACGTCAGTTGTTTTAACTTCATTTAATATACGATGTGAGAATTGGGACATATGAGATTGTGCTTCTGTACCATAATTTAATAAAGCATCATGATCCATTGGTTTTATTTTTTCGCTTAATTCATTAATCTTTTGTTGATCCTTTTGATTATATTGCCTAGAATTTACGACTTCAGATTCACTTGTAGAATTTTCTTCTATATATTTGTCTAATGGATGTGAATTTATATAGTCTTGTTCTCTTGCCATAAAATCTCTCTCCATTCTTATTGTGATTTACTATTTTTTATTTCGGCTTTGTTCTATCTTGTTTAGTTCCATCTCTATATCTAACTTACTATAATCCTCGTCATTAATTCTTCTTAAATCAGCTACTAATGTCCTTTTCACTTCATCCAAAGTAATTCTTGTTTGTTCTAATTTTTGTTTTTCTTCTTTACTTTTCTTAGGTGATTTAGATAATCTTGTATATGCTTCAATTAAATTTAATGCATTATCAATATGTGAATAAAAGAAACTTTCGACTTTAAAAAATGAACTTGGTTGCTGTTTAACTGCATAAAATATAGCTCGAGATATCCGATAAATTTCATTTACTTGCCTAAAGTCTTTGATAGATCTGACATTGACAAATGATTTAAATATACGTCTAATTTTATCTTGAGCATTATTCAATTGACCATTGACAAAGTGATAATCTCGACGAGTTAAACCAATTTCTTTTAAATATTTTCTAGAAGTTAAACGTTGAGTAGGGAAGTAAAACGTTATAAATGTTGCTACAGAAATCAACAAATCAAAAATAAAATAAATATCTAAGGCAAATATACTAACAAACCATGCGATAACTGCTGCTGGTAAAGCAATAATTGTCCCGAAAATACGAGAAATATTATATCTCAAACTTCATCTTCCTTTATATAGTTTTAAAATCTTTCAATGATTGCTCAATTTCTATCTCTTCAGTAGTAAAGTCTTCAACATGAGATGCTGGGGAAGCACCTTCAGTAACTGCGTTAATAAATTGTGTTAAAGATTGCTCATCACCTTGAGCATATATATCAACGTAATTATCTACATTTTCAACGGTACCAACAATATGATATTGTTGCGCTATCTTTTGGGTATAATAACGAAAACCTACACCTTGTACCATCCCAAATACTTTAATGTGTTTGCGTTTCATAAAATCACCTCTTAATTAACATTATACGAAATTTAACGCTACAAAACTAATATTTAAGTTTATAAATTGATAGTCTATCGGCCAAAAGTATGAGCCAGATAACTTGATTTTGTATCTTAACTCGTTAAAATATTACACATAGGCAAAAATTGTACGTCTCTAAATCAAAGTATGAACGTCTATATTTAGTTTTATTTATATCTATTTATAAACATGGGGGATTTAATTTAGAGTATATGTGTGATCGAAATACATACATAAGTATAAGCACTTTGTTCTATAGGTCTAAATAGCGAGGTGCGAAATTAGTTACGCCAAAAAAGTGATTTAGACTATATATGAAAGGGTGAAGATTTATAATGTGGACAGTTGCAAAAATTCGAGCTGATTATGAAGGCTGGTGGTTATTTAGTGACTGGACTGATCATATTGTAGAACAGTATGACTTCGAGACTTACGACGAAATGTTAAAATTTTATACATCATTAATTTTAAAGAGCAAAAATACGTTTGATAATTATTTAGTTGGAAAACATAATATTCATGCTTTTTATAACAATTGCGAATTAGGATTTTGTGAAGATTGCGATGAAGATTTACAAATATTCTATAGTTTTATAGTTTTAAATAAAAATGAAGTTTATTTTAATTTACCTATAATTGAATAAACAATTAATTAACGTTTGCCTTGCAATTCAACTGAAAATATCCTATAATATTAGTCAAGCAATTGTTTTATTCCATATTGCAAAGAATATTGTACTAACAGGCTTATACTGTTTCATTGTATTTTTTGTAATATGCGAATAACGCATATTGAATGAATATTAGTCTTGGAGGTTTCACATTTATGAAACAAGGTACAGTAAAATGGTTTAACGCTGAAAAAGGATTTGGTTTTATCGAAGTTGAAGGAGAAAACGACGTATTCGTACACTTCTCAGCAATTAACCAAGAAGGTTACAAATCATTAGAAGAAGGTCAATCAGTTGAATTTGAAGTAGTTGAAGGCGACCGCGGTCCTCAAGCTGCAAACGTTGTAAAACTATAATATAGATTGCAATATTGACTATTTAAAGAACCTTGTTAAAGGTTCTTTTTTTTATAGTCGCGGTTATATTTAATTACGGTAGCTTAATTTATATTATTTCATACCAGTATATACTAAATAAAAAGTGGTTCCATCAGCCTAAAGTAGGGGATAGAACCACTTTTTTTTAATTTATTTCGTATCATTAATGATTAATTGACGTAATGATTGACGTTTAATAACTTCTCTAGCTTTACCGTCTTTCAAGAAAAATACAGAAGGCTTCTGCATTTGGTTATAGTTTGAAGCCATAGAATAATGATAAGCACCTGTAGATAAAACTGCTAAATAGTCACCACGTTTTACTGTACTAGGTAATTTTGCGTCCTTGATAATAATGTCGCCTGACTCACATAATTTTCCTGCAATCGTAACTGTTTCATCTTTAGGGTCATTTCTATTAACAAGTAGTGCTTCATATTGTGCATCGTATAATGATGTTCTAATATGATCGCTCATACCTCCATCAATAGAAACGTACTTATTAACATTGGGGATTTCTTTAATTGTTCCAACTTCATATAAAGTGATACCAGCTTCACCGACAATAGAACGCCCAGGCTCAATACCGATTTCTGGGATAGGGTAATTAGCTTGTTTAGCAATCGCTTTAACAGCAGCAGTAATTTCCTCAATGCCTTCTTCGATAGGGAAGCTTACATCTCCTTCAACATATTTAATACTGAAGCCACCGCCAAGATTTATTAGCTCTACTTCGATATCATTTTCTTTCAACCATTGAACCACAAGTTTTGTAGTCTCAATCATTGCTTCTGTACCTTCAATTTGCGAACCTACATGAAAATGAACACCTTTAAGTTTTAAGTGTTTTGAAGTTCTAACTTTCTGTACACCTTGAATAGCTAAACCATGCTTAATAGATAAACCGAATTTACTATCTTCTTGTCCTGTTTGTATAAATTCATGCGTATGTGCTTCAACACCTGGATTTAATCTAATAACTACATTGACTTCTTCACTTGCGTAACGGTCAATAAGATCAATTTCTTCCAATGAATCTATAACGATATAGCCAACTTTACTTTCTAAAGCATATCGAATTTCATGTTTCGTCTTATTATTTCCATGAAAGTGGATATGTTGGGGATCAAACCCAGCTTCTAAAGCCGTGTATAGTTCACCTTCAGAGACAACATCTAATTCAAGATTTTCTTCTTGGACCAATTTAACCATTTGTAAACAAGTAAATGCTTTAGATGCATATGAAACATTATAATTTAATCCACTTTTTTTAAAAGCTTCATGAAAACGTCTCATTTGATTTCTAATTTGTACTTCATCATAGACAATTGTAGGCGTCCCAAAACTTTGCGCTATTGTTTTAAGACTTGTACCTCCCATTGTAAGTTCGCCACTATCATTATATTCTACTACCATAATTTATCTATACTCCTTTATTAGTGAGTCGTGATTCATTGCACTAAGTTGCTCGGAATTGGCACCGACACCTTTAAACGTATATTCATCAACACGTATATCATTATTATATAATATAACTTCATCTCGTGCACTCACACTATCATCGACTTCTACAAACATATGACTCATCATCAATGCACGTATAGGGAAACGTTTGCCGTTTATCATCGCTTCATGCTTCGCTCTGGATTTAAGAATACCATCACCATAACCAATATCAACCACTGCTAGTTTAGTTTGGTCTCTTGTAGCTTCAAACGCAAAACTATAACCACAGTAATCACCTTGATTTACTTCTCTTACTTGAATAATATTGCCTTTAACCGTTAATGATTGTTGAATGACTGTTTCGTCTATCGTACTATACGGTCTTGATCCGTACAAAGCAATACCTACACGTGCATGTGTATGATTAGGAAATATACCTTCTTCTCTATAATAACTTGCGCTATTTTGAGCATGAATCATATCAAATTGGTAGTTTTCAGCTAATAAGGCTTCTACAATATCTAACCACGCCTCACGTTCAATTTTATAGTCAGTCACATCAAATTCATCTGCATAACCAAAATGAGTCCACAAACCCACGATGTTCATTTTATTTGTATTTTGGTTTTGCTCATGATGTGAAAGTAGTTCTTTAATTTCAGCTACCGTCTTCAAACCTGAACGATGTAATAAATTTTCATACTCCACATGTACTTGTATATTATATAGTTCATTTAAATTCTCATAATAAAACGATAGGGAGGGTAAAGTCATTTGTATGTTATAAGCACGTACTTTATCAAATTCATAGACAGCATTCATTAAAAATATAGTTGCATCAGGAGCAAGTTTACGAATCCGTATAGCTTCTCTTAATGAAGTCGTGCTAAATGTATTAATGCCTATCGCCAAAAATTGTGTCACTGCAAACTCTAATCCATAATGATATGCATTGTTTTTGACCACTGCCATCAATTGGTTGTCTTGTTTTACATTTTCAGCATTTTTTCGAAATTTTGCTGTATCTACAGACCAAATAGCTGTCATTGTGCGCGCACCTCACTGTAAGATCTTAATATTTGTTCATAATAATCAGCAATCCTAATGAGCATGTGCTCATTAAAATTTAAATTAGAGGTATGTAAACCTGTAACATAGCCTTTAGATTCATCACGTACACCTACAAAAACAAAATAGCTTGGTGCTAACTGGCTATAAAAACTAAAATCTTCACCAAATAAATATGGCGTAGGTTTATCAATTACTTCAAAATTCGCATTTCTCAAACCATTTTCTACATGTTTACGTAAATTTGAATCATTATAAGTAGGTGGGTAACCTTCTTCAAATTTCACTTCACATTCAACATTGAATAATAATTTTACACTTTTGGCAATTTTAGCCATTTGCTGTTTGACGATTTCTAAATCATTAACATCATAAGTACGAATAGTGCCTTCTAGATAGCCATGACTTGGAACAGTATTAATAGCTTCTCCAGCTTCAAAATGACCCATATGGACGATATTTCGTTTCAAACCATTCAAATGATATTGTTGAATTTGACCAACTTGGCTTAGTACATGTTGCAATGCTTCTCCACAAGAATATCCTTGTTCTTTGTCTGCTACGTGACTTGATAAACCGTTTAAATAAAATCTATATTCTGTAGCGCTCGCAGTAATTTCTTCATCTCTAATTACAACGTGCCCTTCATTTTCAAATGGCATAACATGGACACCAAACACAGCTTCAATAGGGTAACGATTAAAAGCGCCGGCTCTAATTAATCGATTAGCGCCACCACCCGTTTCTTCAGCAGGCTGAAAGATAAATACAATATTTTGAGGAAGTTCGCCACAATCAGCTACAGCCTTACAACGTTTAACAAATAGCATTAACGCTGTGGTATGTCCATCATGACCACATGCATGCATCACGTTGTCCGTTTTACTTTTAAAATCTATATCATTTTCTTCGAAGATTGGTAACGCGTCTATATCCGCGCGATAAGCAATTGTGTGTTCGCCATTACCAGGTAAATACGCAATAACACCTGTATCAAGTGGTCTTTGATACTCGACTCCTAATTCATCTAAAAAGTTAGCAATATATTCAGTCGTTTCATACTCATGTAAACTCAATTCTGGATATTGATGCAAATAACGCCTATGTGTTGTAACAAATTCTAACTCATTCATCAAAATCAAATCCTTCTAGTTAAAGTTATATTTAGACTTTATTTAATTCACGAAAGTCTATTATGTATCATTTAATATTATAAAAATGAGGAGGTAAGACGACCTTATTATATATGATGTCGCTACCACATATAATAAGTTGAGACATTATAATGAATTTTATATCGTCTCGTCTATACCTCCCAATTATCTATTTAAATATTCACTTAAAGTTACAATTTAAATTTTACCTCTATGTAAATACGTAAGTGAATATATTTTGTTTTAATTAAGTATTAATCATTTAATTTTCTTAACGCTGAAACGATTTCGCGTTTTGAATCCTCAACTTCGCTTGTTTGTTTAATGACTTTAGCAGGTGTACCAGCTACTACAGAGCCTTCAGGTACATCTTGTGTAACAATTGCGCCAGCCGCAACAATAGAACCTTTACCAACGCGAACGCCTTCAAGAATTACCGCATTGGCACCAATTAGCACGTCGTCTTCAATAACTACAGGTGATGCGCTTGGTGGTTCTATTACTCCTGCTAATACTGCGCCAGCTCCAACGTGAACATTTTTACCAGTAGTAGCACGTCCACCAAGCGTTGCATTCATATCTACCATAGTACCTTCACCAACTACAGCTCCGATATTAATTGTAGCGCCCATCATGATTACTGCACCATCTTCAATAATCGCTTGTTCGCGAATAAAAGCGCCAGGTTCAATTCGTGCATTAGTATTTGTTAAGTCTTTCAATGGAATTGCAGAGTTGCGACGATCCATTTCAACTTCTAATTCATCAATACTTGATTGGTTGCTTTCGTAAAATTGTTTCCATTCGTCAGCTTCACAAAAGATTACTTTTGAATCAGTTGAACCAAAAACTTTAAAATTTTGAGGGAAACTCACATTTTCAAAGTTTCCATTTGCATACACTTTTAGTGGTGTAGATTTTTTTGCATCACTTATAAATTGGATAATTTCTTCTGCCGTTAAATGTTGTACCATAATTAAATACGCTCCTTAAGGTTTATAGGTTGTCAAATGTATAATAGTCATTTGCTTTGTTAATCAGTTTTTCTGCTGCGCCAATTGCACCATTGGCAAAAATATCTTTAGACTGTGCACGATGAGTTATTTCAATCGTTTCATCTGTACCAGCAAAGAGTATGTCATGTTGTCCTACAATAGTACCTCCACGAATTGAATGAACTCCAATTTCATCTTGAGTACGCTTTTCATTATTTTCATGTCTATCATAAACTGGTGTAGATTGTGTACGTAATGATTCAATAACATCGTAAAGTTTAACTAACGTACCACTTGGTGCGTCAACTTTTTTATTATGGTGAGCCTCTGTAAGCTCAATATCAAAGTCTTCGAGTAATGGTACAGCAGCTTCTAAAATTTTAGTTAGTGCGTGAACGCCATAACTCATGTTTGCACTGAAAAATACAGGCATACGATTGCTTAGGTCTTGCAGTTTATTAATGATTGTATCTTTTTCACCAGTGGTAGCAATAACTAATGGTAAAGTGAAGTCCTCTTCTAATAGAGGTAATAATAATTCGGGATTTGAAAAATCAATGGCAACTTCTGCGTCTTTAACATCTGCAATATGCTGGTAAGTAGGGTAAGGATAGTCTTTAGATTTATCTCTTACAATCACCCCTACAATTTCATGTCCTTTTTCCTCGGCTAGTCTAGCAACACGTTGATTCATTGCGCCGTAGCCAATAAGTACTATTTTCATGCATTTTCACCTGCTTTAAATTGTTCATAAGCTTGTTCTAATGTTTCACGTTCACTGTCTTCAAGTGGAACTAACGGTAAACGCACTTCATAATTTCCAAATCCTTCTAACGCAGTTAACGCTTTTACTGGAATAGGGTTTACGTCTACTGATAAAGCATCTAGCAAAGTTTGAATTGGTTGAAATTGTGTTTCAATATTTTCCCCATTTTGTTTAGCGTCGTATAACGCTTGGAATGATTTTGGAATAACATTTGCGACAACTGAAATCACACCGTGCCCATCTTTATTAAAATATTCAACTACATTATCGTCATTTCCACTATATAAAGCGAACTCATCAAGGTTAAGACGGTTTTTTAAATCATCTAAATAATCAAAATCGTTTGTTGCATCTTTTAATGCGACAATATACTCATTTTGACTTAAAGTTTCAACAGTTTCTGCTTCTATTGTCATGTTCGTACGAGAGGGAACATTGTATAAAATCACTGGTAATTTAACCGCATCAGCAATTGTCGTAAAATGCGCAATTAAACCACGTTGATTTGTTTTATTATAGTAGGGCGTAATCAACATAATTGCATCTGCACCCAATTCTCTAGCACGTACGGAAGCTTGAATAGATTTTTGTGTATTGTTAGTACCTGTTCCTGCAATTACTGGTACTCGACCATTTACATGGTTGATGACATTTTCTAATATTTGTTCTTTCTCATCGTCAGTAAGTGTAGGATTCTCTGCTGTAGTACCATTGACTACGATAGATTTCGTATCGTTCTCTATTAAATAATCAACATGTCTTCTAATGGCTTCATAGTCTACTTCATTGTGTGTGAATGGTGTTGCTAAAGCTACACCAACACCTTCAAAAATATGTCCCATCTTATTTAACTCCTTTCAAGCTCATCACTTGTTCAAGAATCTGTACTGCATTTAACGCTGCACCTTTCAATAAGTTATCGGAAGTACACCATACATGGAATGTATTATCTAAACTATCATCACGACGAATACGTCCTACAAAAATTTCATCTTTATTAGTAGAATGTATCGCTAATGGGTATTCGTTATTCTGTGGATTGTCTATAAGTACAACACGATCATCATTTTCAAATAACGCTTGTATTGCTTCAACCGTCGCTTCTTTTTCTAATGTAACGCTCATGTGTACGCTATGGCTATCTTGTACTGGTACACGAACACAAGTCGCTGTAACCTTTAAATCATCTGCATTTAAGATTTTACGTGTTTCATCAATCATTTTTTGTTCTTCTTTTGTATACCCATCTTCAAGGAAACTATCTATATGAGGTAATACATTATTATAAATTGGATGTGGATATGCTTCAGGCGCTTTGCCATTTGCACCTTCTGCTAAATCTGCTTTACCTTTAACACCTGATCCAGAAACTGCTTGATAAGTTGTGTATGCTACGCGTTTCAAACCGTAAGTTTCTTGTAATGGTTTAAGCGGAACAACTGATTGAATTGTAGAACAGTTAGGATTTGCAATGATTTTTCTATCTAGTTTAGGTTCATTGACTTCTGGCACAATTAAATCAATGCCTTCAGCCATTCTCCATTGACTAGAGTTATCAATAACGATAGCGCCTGCTTCTTCAAAGATAGGTGAGTAGTGCTCACTTGTACTTCCGCCAGCACTCATCAATACATAATCAAATGATTCTTTAGCCGCATCTTCAGTCAACTCTCTAACTATATACGTTTGACCTTGGAATTCTACTTGTTGTCCAGCCGAACGTGCTGATGAAAATAGCACCAATTCATCAAATGGTATTTCTTTTCTATCTATAGTTTCTAACATTTTTCTTCCTACTAAACCAGTTGCACCTGCGATTGCTAATCTTGTCATATACAATACACTCCAATATTATTTTTTTAATAGTACTATAATTTTGAAAATTCAGATATCAAAAATTTGATAAAGAGTTTGAACAGCACGTTCACCATTCATAGCATCAATAACACATGAAATGCTAATTTCTGAAGTTGTTGTTTGATAAAATGATATATCATTTTCAATTAATGTTTTGAATGCTTTTGAAGCTACGCCCGACATGTCTCTCATGCCAGAACCAATTAAAGAGAGTTTAACGTAATCTTCGTTTATCTTAAAGTCTAACGCACTAAACGATTCTTTTAAAGACTCTAATATCGTTGAAATTTGAATGGCATCTGTGTCTTTTATCGTAAATGACATTTGTAACCCTTCCAAATTAATGATTTGCGAGATCATATCAACATTAACGGAACCATCTTCTAAATGATTAAATAATGCAGTTAATAATTTATTATCGGGTAGGGGATAACTAATTGTAACGTGCATCATATGTGTATCTAACGCAACGCCTGTAACGGCTTTTCTTTCTAATATTTCAGTTTGGGGCATAATCCATGTTCCTTTCACATTTGATAAAGTTCTTCCTAAGTAAAGTGGGATACTATAATTGTTTGCCAATTCTACACTTCTTGTTTCAAGTACGCCTGCGCCTAAAGCACTCATCTCCATCATTTCTTCATATGAGACATAGTCTAAACGTTTTGCATTTTTGTATAGCCTTGGATCTGTCGCATAAACGCCATCAACATCTGTATATATTTCGCACGCTGTGTTATTGCTAGCTGCTAACGCGACTGCTGTAGTATCCGATCCACCACGACCTAGTGTAGTCACTTCAAAGTTATCATTTATACCTTGAAAACCTGCTATGACTAAAATGTCATTTTCAGTAAATGCTTGCTCGAATGTGTCAGGGTCAATTTCTGCTATGCGACTTTTTAAATGATGACCAACCGTTTTAATACCAGCTTGATAACCAGTCATTGCTTTAGCGTTAATTCCAATATCATTTAAAACCATCGATAAATAAGAAACCGTTTGTTGTTCTCCTGTAGTAAGTAAGAGAGCAAGTTCTTGGTCTTTAGGACTACTAGTTAAAGTAGAAACGTTTGCCATTAGTTCATCTGTTGTTTTACCCATAGCACTTACAACCACAATTAATTGTTCACCTTGTTCAACTCTTAATCTAAGCATTTCAGCAATATTTTTAATTTTAGTAAAATCACTTACTGAAGAACCTCCAAATTTCAAAACACTTCTTTCCAATTTCTATATCCTCCTCAACGAATAGGGGAGAATCACAGTATTATAAAAAAAGAACAAGTTCGGAATGCGAACCTGTTCTATAATATATATACAAGTGATGCACTCCATTATTTTAAAATAATGACAGACTCTTAGCTCTTAACCATAAAGTCCAACGTGTTATAAGCTGCTATTATAACTGTTTCGGCATCTCACCCTTTCAAAATTAGCTGCTAGCAGGCAGGTTCTTCTAATAATTACTAATGATTGATGCGCCTCATCAAAACCATATTTAATTTTTTGTTTATGATACACATTATACATAGGCATCCATATACTGTAAACCGCTTTTACGAAGTTTTTTTAATTTACTGAAAAATCCAACACTTTATAAATTATTTTTGCAACTTATGTGTAAAAAGTATTGAGTATTAACTCAAATTTATTTTCACTTTTTAATAATCATAGCAAAAACAGCCTAAAATTCTTCATATACTGCTGGATCTTGTCCTTTTAATCTGCCGTCTTTTTGAGTTAAAGCATTTATTTTTTCTATATCATCATGCTCTAAAGTGAAATCAAAAACTTCTTTATTTTGAATTTGTCTAGCAATAGAAGTTGCTTTTGGAATAGGTACTACACCATTTTGAATATGCCATCTTAAAATAATTTGAGGAATGGTTTTATCGTATTTTTCTGCTATCACTTCAATATCCTTATCATTTATAACTTCTGAAGCACGACCAAGAGGGCTCCATGCTTGCGTGATAATTCCTTTTTCATTATGATAGCTAATCATATCTTGTTGATTAAAATAAGGATGTAATTCTATTTGGTTAACTGAGGGCAGGACGCCTGTTTCTTGTTCTAACGTTTCAATGTGTTCAGGCAAGAAATTACATACACCGATAGATTTAATTAGCCCAGCATTACGAGCATCAATCATAGCTTGCCAAGCCTCAATAAATTTACCATGTCTTGGATTTGGCCAATGTATTAAGTATAAATCGATATATTCCACATTCAAACGATAAATCGATTCTTGAATAGCAATCATTGCCGCATTGTAGTCTTGATAACGTCCAGGAAGTTTAGAAGTTACAATTATTTGGTCTCTTGAGACATGACTCTGTTCAATCGCTTTACCGACAGTGCCTTCATTCTCATAATTGTATGCAGTATCTAATAAACGATAACCTTGATTTAACGCACTAACAATCGCATGCATTCCTGATACACCATTTAATTTATATGTGCCAAATCCTATTTGTGGTATTATCTTTCCATCAATCATATCTAAATTTTGCATTTTCAAATTCCTCCTAGCTTAAACTTATAATGATTATATAATTCTTGAAAAGCATTTCAAAGTAATTGGCCCATACAACATTTGTTTTACAATCATCAAAAGGGGAGTAATAAAAAGTCTGCCAGATTATAATTATAACCCGGCAGACAAATATATTTTCATATTTTTAATTATTATTTAACAATCGTTAATTATTTTGTTAATACACCAGTTTCTTCTAAATAAGCTTGGTATGATATCTCTTTAGATACAGCTCCAGCTGGATTTAAGTCGATGACACGGTTTGCGATTGTATTAATAAATTCAAAGTCATAAGAAGTGAAAATAAGCGACCCTTTAAAGTTTTTCAAACCATCATTAACAGCAGTAATACTTTCTAAATCTAAGTGGTTTGTAGGCTCATCAAGTAATAATACGTTTGCGCTTGATAACATCATTTTACTTAGCATACAACGTACTTTTTCTCCACCTGATAATACACTTGCTTTTTTCTTAACTTCTTCACCACTAAATAACATACGACCTAAGAAACCACGTAAGAACGTTTCAGTTTGCTCATCCTCAGGGGCGTATTGACGTAACCAATCGACAAGATTCATGTCTACACCTTCAAAGAATTCTGAGTTATCTTTAGGGAAGTAACTACGAGATGTAGTAACACCCCATCTTACTGTACCTTCATCAGGTTCCATTTCTCCGGCTAGTATTTTCAGTAATGTTGATTTAGCAAATTCACTATCGCCAATTAACACAGCTTTATCATTTGGATCCATAGTAAACGAAATGTTATCAAGAACTTTAACACCATCTATTGATTTTGATAGGTTTTCTACAAATAATAAATCATTACCAATTTCACGTTCCGGTGTGAATTTCACAAATGGGTAACGGCGAGAAGAAGGTTGAATATCATCGAGTTCAATTTTCTCTAATTGCTTTTTACGACTTGTCGCTTGTTTAGATTTAGAAGCGTTCGCAGAGAAACGCGCAACAAAGTCTTGTAACTCTTTAATTTTTTCTTCTTTTTTCTTATTTTGATCTTGAGCCATTTTCATAGCTAATTCACTTGATTGATACCAGAAGTCATAGTTACCAACATAAACTTTAATCTTTCCATAATCTAAATCAGCAATATGTGTACATACATTATTTAAAAAGTGTCTATCATGTGATACAACGATAACAGTATTATCGAAATTAATAAGGAAATCTTCTAACCAACTGATAGCGGGAATATCTAGTCCGTTGGTAGGCTCATCTAATAATAGTACGTCTGGTTGACCAAAAAGACTCTGTGCTAATAATACTTTAACTTTTTGATTATTTTCTAATTCTGACATCTTCTTGTCTTGCAAGTCGGCTTTAATACCAAGACCAGAAAGTAGGGAACCGGCATCTGCCTCTGCATTCCAACCGTCCATTTCTGCGAATTCACCTTCAAGTTCAGCAGCTCTGATACCATCTTCATCACTGAAATCTGGTTTCATATAAATTTCGTCTTTTTCTTTCATTACTTCATATAAACGTTCATGACCTTTAATAACAACATCTAACACACGTTCATCTTCAAAAGCGAAGTGATCTTGTTTTAATACTGCTAAACGTTCATTTTTACCCATTGAAACATGGCCAGTTTGAGCATCTAATTCACCTGATAAAATCTTTAAGAACGTTGATTTACCAGCTCCATTTGCCCCAATCAAACCATAGCAATTGCCATCTGTAAACTTAATATTTACATCTTCGAATAATTTACGATCGCCAAATCGTAAACTTACATCAGTAACTTGTAACATGCATTTACTCCTTTTCGTTAATCTACCGGACAAATTATAACACACTTAGCTTGTACTTTCGACCATTCTCGCTATACTGATGCTTGTTTCCTTATAGCATGTTATAATAAGAAAGAATAAATTTATGTACGAAGGAGAAAAGTATGGCCCAAGATGAAAAAGATATAGTAGGTTCAATAGAATTTCTTGAAGTTGTTGGTATAGAAGGCTCAACATATCAATTAAGAGGACCAAATGGCGAAGACGTAAAACTAAACCAATCTGAAATTAACGAAGAAGATGAATTACAAATAGGAGAAGAATATAGTTTCTTCATCTATCCAAACAGATCAGGAGCATTATTTGCCACACAAAATATGCCTGATATCACAACAGATAAGTATGCTTTTGTTAAAGTGATCAAAACAGACCGCGATGGCGCGCATGTAGATGTCGGTTTACCAAGAGAGGTATTAATTCCTTGGGTAGATTTACCAAAAGTAAAAGAAGTATGGCCAATACAAGGTGATGAGTTATTTGTTACTTTACGTGTGGACAGAGACAACAATATGTTTGCGCGTTTAGCAACTGAAACTATTGTCGAACAAATGTACACCCCTTCATTTGAAAATGAAAAACAAAACCAAGTTATCGAAGCTAGACCATATCGTCTATTAAGAATTGGTAGTTTCTTACTATCTAAAGATGGATATAAAATATTTGTTCATGAATCTGAACGTAAAGCAGAACCACGTCTTGGTGAAAATGTAAAAGTACGTATTATTGGCCAAAATGATAAAGGTGAATTAAACGGGTCATTTTTACCATTAGCTCACGAAAGACTGGATGATGATGGGCAACACATTTTTGATTTACTTGTAGAATATAACGGTGAACTACCATTTTCAGACAAATCAAGTCCAGAAGCCATTAAAGAGATTTTCAACATGAGCAAAGGATCATTTAAAAGAGCGATTGGTCACCTTTACAAAAACAAAATTATTAATATTGAAAGTGGTAAAATAGCATTAACTCAAAAGGGCTGGGACCGAGTAGAAAAATAGTCCACGAAGTTAAATGTAAAAACTATATTCAACAATTACCTTGATAACACAGAACATAGAATATAATTAAATCAAATTATTCTTTATAAGAAGTACACCTTATAACCTGAAAATACTACGGTAAAGTAGTTATTTTCAGGTTTTTTAGCGTTTATATTACAAACCCTAAATTTTCGTAATATATCACTTACGCTAAAAACAGTGCTATCAAAGCATTTTTAGTACTAATGCATATTATCATATTCCAAATATAAACATTGTAAACGATGTAAATGTTTTCTTAACGAAACATTTACACTAACTATATTTGTATTTAATAAATTGTGTGTAGTATAGGAACTGTAATAAATACATATAACTTTTGGGTTATTCACTTATTAGGAGGATGTTTCAATGAAAAAATGGCAATTATTTGGTACTACAGCAATCGGCGCTTCACTTTTATTAGGTGCTTGTGGTGGCGGTAACGCAGACTCAGGTAAAGGCGAAGGAGAAGTTAAGGGCGATGGCTCTTCTACAGTAGGTCCAATCATTGAAAAACTAAATGAAAAATTTGCTAAAGATAATTCAGATGTAACAGTTTCTTCTGGTACTTCAGGTACAGGTGGCGGCTTTGAGAAATTCATAGCAGGGAATACTGATTTTTCAAACGCTTCTAGACCAATCAAAGATGAAGAAAAGAAAAAACTAGATGATAAAGGCATTAAATACGATGAATTCAAAATTGCTCAAGATGGTGTAACGATTACCGTAAACAAAGATAATGATTTCGTTGATGAACTTACAAAAGAACAACTTAAGAAAATCTACTCAGGCGAAGCAAAAACTTGGAAAGATGTTAATTCAGAATGGCCATCAAAAGAAATTAAAGCTTTCTCACCTGACCAATCACATGGTACTTACGACTTCTTTACTGAAGAAGTAATGGATAAAGGGGATATCAAGGCTGAGAAAAACGCTGATACAAACGTAATAGTACAATCAGTTCAAAACAATGAAAATGGTGTTGGTTACTTTGGTTACAACTTCTACGAACAAAATAAAGATAAATTAAAAGAAGTTAAAGTTAAAGATGATGAAGGTAAAACTACCGAGCCAACTAAGAAAACAATCCAAGATGGTTCTTACGCTTTAAGTAGACCATTATACATTTACACAAATGAGAAAAAATTAAAAGATAATGAAGGATTCCAAGACTTTATGAAATTTGTACTTGAAGACAAAGGTAAATCAGCTGAAGATGCAGGTTTCGTAGCATTACCTGAAAAAGATTACAAAGAACAACAAGATAAATTAAAAGATATTATTGGTAAAGAAAGCAAAGACAGCAAAAAAGAAGACAAATAATTTTTAATTAAATCGATAAGGGTTGGGATTCTGGAATGGACACAAAGTAAACTTTGTACACTACTTTGTCATCACACTTCCAGTCCCAACTTTTTTAAATAATTGGGAGTTTACAAGAAGGAAGGAATTCACATGGCGAATAATAACCTCTCCGTAAGTGAAATGATAGCAAAAAATAATGCTAAAAAGAATGGTACAAGCGATAAAATTGCACCAATCATTTTAGGCATTATTGCAGTTTTCTCTATTTTAGCAACAATTGGCATTATCGTAACACTGTTAACAGAAACAATCACATTTTTCACACGCGTTTCATTAGCAGACTTTTTCCTTACAATGGAATGGAATCCATTTTCATCAACACCTAAATATGGTATCTGGGCGTTAATTTTAGGAACATTAAAAATTACAGCCATCGCTACCGTTGTTGCAGTACCACTTGGTTTAGGTGCAGCATTGTATTTAAGTGAATATGCTTCACATAGAGCAAGAAGCATTATTAAACCAATATTAGAAATACTTTCCGGTATTCCGACAATCGTATTCGGTTTCTTCGCTTTAACTTTTGTTACACCACTATTACGTTCTATATTCCCGGAATTAGGAAGTTTCAACTCTATCAGTCCAGGATTAGTCGTAGGGGTCATGATTATACCGTTAATCTCAAGCATGAGCGAAGATGCCATGTCTTCTGTTCCAAACAAAATGCGTGAAGGTGCTTTAGGTCTCGGCGCAACAAAATTCGAAGTCGCAACTAAAGTAGTATTACCAGCAGCTACATCAGGTATCATGGCATCAATTGTTTTAGCTATATCACGTGCTATAGGCGAAACAATGATTGTATCTCTTGCAGCCGGTAGTACACCAACTGCTTCATTGGATTTAACTGGTTCTATTCAAACAATGACTGGTTATATCGTACAAGTAGCTACAGGGGACGCAACATTTGGATCAGATATTTATTACAGTATATACGCTGTAGGTTTCACGTTATTTATTTTCACTTTAATCATGAACTTATTATCACATTGGATCACAAAACGTTTCAGAGAGGAGTATTAATATGGCTGAAACAAACAATAGCAAAGTACTTGTCGATCAAAACACCGTTGAGAAAAAACTCTCTGGACGCTTATCCGTTAATAAAATTAATAAATGGGCATTTTTTGCTTGTACGATGATCGGTTTACTTGTCTTAGCAGCATTAATCATAGATACACTCTTTAAAGGCGTAGGGCATCTGACACCATCATTTTTCACAAGCTTCTCATCCTCAACACCATCGATGGCAGGTATAAAAGGTGCCTTAATAGGAACAGTATGGTTGATGATTACAATCATCCCAATTTCTATTATTTTAGGTGTCGGAACTGCAATTTATTTAGAAGAATATGCTAAAGATAATGCATTTACAAATTTTATTAAAGTTAGTATTTCAAACTTAGCTGGTGTTCCATCAGTGGTATTCGGTTTACTAGGTTTAACTATTTTTGTTCGAGGCATGGGTATCGAAGCTTTAGCGCTAAGTAATTCTATCTTAGCCGCTGCGCTGACAATGTCGTTGTTAATTCTGCCTGTAATTATTGTAGCTAGCCAAGAAGCTATAAGAGCAGTACCTAATTCAATTAGGGAAGCTTCATACGGGCTAGGTGGTAATAAATGGCAAACGATTCGTCGCATTGTATTGCCAGCAGCAATACCTGGTATATTAACAGGCTTTATACTTGCTCTATCTAGAGCATTAGGTGAAACTGCACCATTAATCCTCATCGGTATACCAACTGTGTTGTTACAATTACCATCAAGTGTATTTGATCAGTTCCAAGCATTACCAATGGCAATCTACAACTGGGCTAAATTACCTCAGGCAGAATTCCAAAACGTAGCTTCAGCGGGAATAATCGTATTACTAGTCATCTTATTATTGATGAACGCTATCGCAATATTCTTAAGAAATAAATACAGCAAAAAATATTAATTTAGTAATCGAATACAAGATTTTATCTAACTAGGCTATAAAAATGGGAATATGCTAACATTTTTTCGAAAATGTTAGCTCTTAGCCTTAAAAAAGGAGTTTTAATTATGACTAACAAACAAATTAAAGATAGAAATGATGATTTACAATCACATACGAACCGTAATGACACACCTATAGCAACAATAGATCCAAATGCATCAGATAATAAAATATCTGATACGCAAAAAAATATTGTGTATTCTACTAAAAACTTAGACTTATGGTATGGTGAAAACCATGCTTTAAAAAATATTAATCTCGATATTTTAGAAAATAATGTAACTGCTATTATCGGGCCTTCTGGTTGCGGTAAATCAACATATATCAAAGCATTAAACCGTATGGTAGAACTGGTACCATCTGTTAAAACAGCAGGAAAAATTTTATATCGTGATAATAATATTTTTGATGATAAATATTCTGTTGAAAAATTAAGAACAAATGTTGGTATGGTATTCCAACAACCAAATCCATTCCCTAAATCAATTTATGATAATATCACATACGGCCCTAAAATTCATGGTATTAAAAATAAAAAAGTTTTAGATGAAATTGTAGAAAAATCATTACGTGGCGCAGCAATCTGGGATGAATTAAAAGATCGTTTAGATACAAACGCATACAGTTTATCAGGCGGACAGCAACAACGTGTTTGCATCGCTCGTACGTTAGCAATCGAACCAGATGTCATATTGATGGATGAGCCAACTTCTGCTTTAGATCCTATTTCTACATTAAAAGTTGAAGAACTAGTGCAAGAATTAAAAGAGAAATATTCGATTATTATTGTGACCCATAATATGCAACAAGCAGCTCGTGTCTCTGATAAAACTGCATTCTTCCTTAATGGCTATGTAAATGAATACGATGATACTGACAAGATTTTCTCAAATCCTTCTGACAAACAAACAGAAGATTATATCTCTGGCAGATTCGGATAATTTAAGTATGGCGATTATTAGACGCAAATATGAAGGCCAACTCGACGATTTAATCAAAGACTTACGTCGACTTGGTCTTCATGTATATCGTAATATTGAATATGCATTAACGTCATTAAGTGAAGAAGATCGTAATTATGCTAGACAAACTATAGCCAAAGATAAAGATATCAATGCGATTGAAACTGAAATTAACGAAAAAGTTATCATGCTTATAACTAAGCAACAACCCATTGCCAGCGATTTGCGTTTAATGATGGCAGCAATGAAAATTGCTTCTGATTTCGAACGTATCGGGGACAACTCAGCTAACATTGCTGAAATTAGACTTAGAGCTAAGATTATTGATAATTACGTCCTCACAAGACTTAATACAATGGGAAAACTCGCGCTTTTAATGTTAAAAGATTTAAACGATGCTGTAAGAGACAATGATATTACTTTAATTAAAGAGATTATCGAAAGAGATGTAGATATTGACGATTTATATAGAAACATAGTCAATACGACTTATTTAATAGATAATGATCCTTTTGTAGCTGGCCAAGCGCATTTAGCTGCAAGATATCTAGAACGTATAGGAGATCATATTACTAACATAGCTGAAAATATTTACTTTTTCATCACAGGAGATCGCTACGAATCGTATAATAAATAAAATAAGGCTCAATAGTCGCAAAGTGTTAAATACTTATGCGACTATTGAGCCTTTTTATATCATCCTACACACTTTAATCTTGCTCGATTTCATCTGTAAGTTTTTCTAATTCATCAACAAGGCTACCTATATAACCAATTGTTGATTTCAAAGGAGCGTCTGTACGAATATCAATACCAGCGATATCTGCGAGCGCTACGGGCGATTTACTACCACCAGCCTTCAACGTTTCTAACCAAGCATCGACTGCAGGTTGTCCTTCATTTTTAATGCGTTGAGACATAACTGTACCAATTGTTAAGCCGGCAGAATACGTATAAGAATATAATCCCATATAATAGTGGGGTTGTCTCATCCATGTCAACTCTGTACCTTCTGTTAATTTGACACTATCACCAAAGAATTGGCCATATACATCTAACATAATTTGATTGAGTACAGGAGCCGTTAATGATTCTCCATTATCCACTTTATTATAGACTTCACGTTGATAAGCTGCTTCTAATAAATGTGTAACCATATTATGATAATAAGTTCTTGAAACAATCGAACCTATTACCCAACGTTTAAATTTAAGATTATCACTATTTTTGAACAGATAATTAGACATAAGCATTTCATTCATTGTTGACGGTGCTTCAACAAAATACATCGAAGCTTCTGATTCTAAATAATTTTGGTGATTCTGTGCCAAAGTAAAGTGACCAGCATGGCCAAGCTCATGTGCTAGAACAAAGGTTTCAGTCATTTTACCTGTCCACGAAATAAAGATATACGAATGTGATGCATAAGGACTTGCACAAAATGCACCAGTATCTTTACCTTTATTTTGAGCAAAATCTATCCATCTATCATGGTACGCAGATTCAACCATTTTTAAGTAATCTTTTCCCAATACTTCTAAAGCACCATAAATATATTGCTTAGATTCTTCAATTGAAATTTCTGGTTCGTAATTTGGATCAATAGATACTTTTAAATCTTCAAATCCCATAATTTCTAGGCCGTGAACACGTTTGATTAACTTAGCATATTTTTGCATTATTGGTGCCAAATCACTCATAATTACATCAATTTGACGATTAAACATATCACGTGTTACTTCTTGATCCTGTAACAAATAATCAATAACGGAATCATAGCCTCTTAAATCAGCTTCTATTTTCTCTTGCTGAACTTGCATATTGTATGTAGCAGCAGTAGTATGTTGATATTTACGTAATGCATCGCTGAAATACTTGAAACTTGTCTTTCTAAATGTTGCATCAGGATTATCTTCGTACTCATTTTCAAATGTTGCATAATCTAAAGGATAAATATGATTATTATGCTTAAAAGGTTCAAAGTTTATGTCCAACATTTTAGTAGTACCATACAATTCATAAGCACTATCAAAAGTGGGGGACAAACTTGCTAATACCTTTTCTACTTCTGGTGATAATTCATATGCTTTTTTAGATTTAACTTTAGTAAGAAAATGAGGGTATTTCGACGTATTAATTAGTTCATTTAAATCTTGTTCGGGTAATGCTATAATCTCCGAGATTACGAATGATAACTCACTTGCAATTTTGCCATAAGATGTAGATAATTTCGCGCTAAGCGTCTGTGATTGTTCATTGGCTGTATCTACACTTAAGCGTAATTCTGCATAATTAGCCATTCTGTCTAATTGAATTAATATTTCAGAATAGTCATCTAAAGCTTGTTCAATTATTTGTATATCATTCATTTGATTAATATATTGCACATTAAATGCTTTAGCGGACTCAATTGTATCTGTTAAATTTTGATAAAATGCTTCATCTGAGATAAATAAATCTGAAATATCCCAAGTTTCTTCTAATGGCACTTCTTTTCTGAATGGTAATGTTTCAGTCATTGAATCACTCCTAAATTTTATTAATATTCACAGTTTATTATACATGAAACTCCCATAAGAAATACAACTGTAAGTTTAATAAAATTCTAAGAAGGGAAGAGTGGTAGAATAGTTTGACGACAGAAGAATGCGTAGATATTATTAGATTATACTCCCATAGCATGACACTATTTATATGAAAGTATAGTACAATTAAATTAATACTACTTAAAACCAAGTTTTCAAATATAAGGAGTGCAACATATGACAATTTTTGATATGCCTAATTTTTTATGGATTACAATTGTTGCAGTTATAGTCGTGACTGTTTTTTGTAATCTCGTATTAAATAAATGGTTTGCTACAGCTGTACTCACATTTATAGTATTAGCAATAGTAGCCTTTTTAATTCCTAATTTCCAAGACATTACATATGAGCCTTTACTTGGATTTGCAGCGTTTATGGCTGTACTAAGTTTAATCATCAGCTTCTTGGTGTGGTATTCTACAAGAAATTGGAGACGTAAACGTAGAGAGAAAAAAGCGAAAAAAGCGATTCGTAAACGTGGGGGGATACCACAAGACGAAATTGAAAATTACAGAGAAAAAAGATAAGTATAACAAAGAGGAATTGTAGCGATTTACGTTACAATTCCTCTTTGTTATTATCACTAAATAGGTTAGTGGTGGGGGTTATTTGTAAGCATTCTGTATCTGCTTAAGTTGATCAATAGTTAAACCGATGCCACCTTCACCGAAAAACCAACTATTTGCTTCAAATAGTGTAACATCATCATTTTTAATTGCTTTGGAATTTTTTATAACATCATTTTGTAACGATTGTGGTATCGTTTTACTTTGTCCATTAGCTTTTTTTGTTCTATCAATAACAAATAATTTATCAGGATTAATTTCATTTAAGTATTCATTAGAAATAAGTATACCACTTGAGTTTGCTTTCATTTGTTTATCAGCATGCTTAATTCCTAAATCTTGGTTTAAGAAACCTCCAAATCTACCAGTAGAACCATATGTTTTTAACCCTTTATCATCAACGTTTAAAAACAAGACTGATTCATCGCCAATTCGTTTTTTGGTTTCAGCAACTTTGTCATCTAGTTGTGTAACTAATTTCTTTACCTCTTTTTGCTTTTCGAAAATCTTACCAATATTTTTAGTATTATTCTTAATAGAAGCTATGTAATCATCATTTTGCGGACTTATAAAAACAATTTTAGCATTTGGAGCAGCTTTCTTCATTTCTTCCAAAGTTTTAGTATGCGCTTGTCTAAAAGAAGCAAAAATAACATCTGGTTTAGACTTTGCTAACTCATCATAATTAGGTTGTCCAGGATTCCCAAGATTTTTATATTTACTATTCTTAAATGATTTTAGTCTATCTGGTAAAAATGAAGCTCCTTGTCCCTTAGCAATAGCAACTATATGATTTTCTAATTTTAATTGTTGCATTACATCTAACGCGCCATAATCCATTACTACAACTCGTTTAGGATTTACAGGAACCTCTACAACTTCATGTTTCATTTCGCCTCTATTATGATCTTTATTTTTATCTTTAAACTCATAAGAAGTTTTAATTTTAACAGTTTGTTTTGTTTCTTTGTCACTGTGAGCATTACTACAAGCACCTAAAAATAAAAAACAAAAAGTTGTTAGCGTAATTAATATAAATTTATTCACGTGAAAATCCTCCTTTAATCTAGTAGTTAATTATATATTAATTGAAAACTATTATCAATTAGAATTTTAGTAATTATTAAGAACTGAAGGATTGTATGAAATTTGTAGCAACTTTAAATAATCATTGCGATTGTTTAAACAATACATAAATAAAGAAACGAAATAAACATTAGACTAATATTAAAAAATCAAACTTGTAATTTTCGTAAATGCAGATGGTTTAATTATTTAAGTAACAATATCATATTAGTATTTAACAAATAGTTATACTAAAATAAAATAGTTAGTAGTTGGCAAATGATAAACAGGACTAAATATCATGAAATAGGGTCAAGAACTTAAATTATATCAAAACACATATAACTTCCTATAATATATATTATGTAAACTAAAATAAATTTCAAATTTAGAGCCACTATATATATCAATTTATTTTAATTCCATTATTTACTTTGCGTATTAAGTCACGTTTGTAAATTTGCATATTGCGTTACCACAAAATATTAACTAGATACATATATAAAACGGTATGTATTTTATATACCATAAGTCATAACATAATTTACTTTTAGTTATCAGTTTACAAACTCACTCCAAAGATCCTATATATACAAGATAATTAATGCTTCACAGTATCTGTTAAACACACAATATAACATCAAATGAAACATAGATGCTTATTTGCAATTAGTCGATAATGGATGCACGGAGATGTTATTCAATGCTCAGAAATCCAAATCTCAGCGTCAAAATTCTGACAAATAATAGAAAAAACATTCTAAAGTAAGCGATTTCTTTAACATATGCCGTTTTCCCTAGAAGAACTTGCACTCCTTAATTATATGGTTTGATCTTATTGTTATTAATATAGGGTTACATAACATAATTATAGTTTATTAAAAATTAGTGTTTTTTTGTTTTATTTGGGTATATATTATTTAGTAAAAACTTTAGGAGTGAGATTTATGCAACAATCTTCAAATATTAAATGGTCCAGTTTAGCCATTGGCGTCATTTTTCTTATTATTGGCGTGTTTATCATAAGTTTTCCAGAAGAAAACTTATTTACTATAACATGGTTAATTGGTTTATTATTTATAATTAATGGGTTTTTAGAAATATTCGTAAGACAAGTAATCAAAAATGCAACACAGCAAAGATCTACATTGCTAATCTTACTTGGAATTATTAATATTATCCTTGGTTTATTAATTCTGTTTAATGTAGTAACAAGTACGACTTTTATTGTTTATTTATTTGCAATTTGGTTTATTATTAACGCAGTTTTCAATATTTTTAATGTAACGCCTGTAGAAAAATCAAATAAAAGCTTTCATTTAATTTCAATTCTTCTAAATATTGTAGCTATCATATTTGGTATTATATTACTGTTTAACCCACTCATAGCAGCATTTATTATTGCAATATTTATAAGTGCAGTATTCTTTATTATAGGTATCACTTATATTATAGATGCATTATATTAGTCATTTTTTCTCACTCTAAAAACTATTATTTAGAGTGAGAAAAAATTTGTAATCAAAAACACACTAAAACAGAGTGTTTTAGTGTGTTTCAAAATATTAATTCAAAATAATATAATAACTATTTTTACTATAAAATCATTTATATGCATAGATATTGAAATTGTTTTACCCTATGCTATACTAAAATACGTGGAGTACAACCAGAAATATACTTCTAAGATTATTCCACATTATAGTTCACTGTTATATTGGAATGCCATCCTAATATAACCAATTTCAGAACGAAAGAAAGCATACTGATTAGGGCTTACATCATCAGCATGCTTTCTTTTTTATTATTTTCTTATCTTTTTTCTTAAATTATTCAGTGTATTAAACAACCAATATTTCGATTTCTTGATTGGTTTGTAAAAATCACCGATTAATTCTTCAATTTGTACATTAAAACCACGTTTAAAGCGATAAACACCATAATCCTCGCTATTTTCAGTAAAATCGCCTGATAGTCCATAAAAATTATAACGTCCATATCCATGATCAAAACAATAATTCAACATAAACCAGTGCATCATATAAGGTCCCATGTATTGGTTATATTTTTCTGAAGAACCACCTGAGAAATAATTTACTTCATACGCATTTGCAAAGTATACACCAGCAGCTAGATTCAATATTGCCCCATCAGTTAATCTTAATTCACTTGCATGAAGCAATTCCTTTTTATCATGATTAATTTGCTTGTCTAACTCTGTAATTTTCTTTAGTTGCTTGTCTGATTTGTTTTCATTTTGCATCATTTGGTCTCTACGTGCTTCTTTTTCATTAATACCCTCTTGCGTACTATTGATATATTCATCTAAATCAATATATGCCAATGGTACTAATGCTTTATCGCCATAATTATCGATAAAATTATAAAAATATTCATCTGTTTTTGAGACAAATCCAGCACGTTCTTCGGTTTCGCGATAAAGTTCTAAGAACGTTCCAAATTCTTCTCTTGGTAATAATCTTACTTTCACACCGTAATTAATCGCTTTATTAATGTTTCGCTTACGTTGGCTATCGAATTGTTTTTTTAATGAAGCTGGCGTTTCACCATCAAGATTTAATACACCCATCCATCTCACTTGACTTGATGTATCGTATTCCGTTGTAAAACCATGATGTGTATAATTATGAGCTTTAAATAAATTTACTAACGCATCATTTTTATCTTCATTCGGTAAAGGATTAATATCTTTATCATAAATTTGATAAATCCAATATGGATCCATTTTTACATACAAGCAATTATGCTGTTGCAAATATGTATCTAATTCTCGCAAATAGAAATCTACTAAACCTAAATCATTGTAATCCATCACCGGTCCGCGATTTGAATAATAAACATAGCTTCCCATTGTAGGGATTTTAGAGAAAAGACTAGCAGCAATAACTTGATTGTCGTCATCTTTTAAGCCTAATAAAACAACTTGAAATCCATCTTCTTCTCTTGTCGCAATATTTTCTTTCACTTGAAAGTAATGACTCTCTAGTGCTGGATTCTGTACAAAATTGTCATATTCTTTGACAGTTAACTCTGTAAATTTCATTCTAGCTTAGTTCCCTTCTTTTAAATGTTTATTTCTTTTTATCTTTAATTTTCTTTAATGTCGTATAAATTTTGTACATTGGTTTATTGATTGGTTTAATAAAATCACCAACATATTCTACTACCTCTGCATTAAATCCTTTTTTGAATTTCACTACACCAGCATCTTCTGCATCTTCTGTGAAATGACCACTAATGCCATAAAAATTATACCTATCAATATTATGGTCGATAGCATAGTTAATCATTTTCCATTGAATGGCATAACTACCAGCAAAATGCCTAAACTCGTTTGACGTTCCCCCTGCATAATACACAACTTCATAAGGATTAACGATGAAATATGCTGCTGAGATTGGTAGTTCATTACCATGTTTCTCTTGTAAAGCTTTAGCTTCATCAATTTTTTGTTGATTCGCTATAAGTTGTTGCTCTAGATTATCTTTTTTATTATACGCCTTTTTATTTTCAGGTCTTTTCTCGATATCCTTTACAGCTTTATTGATATCTTTGCTTAATACCTCACGTTCAGCTTGCAATTCTTCAATATATTCATCGAAATCCATATAAGCTAAAGGTACTAGCACACGATTTTTATAGTATCTTAATCTATTATAGTAAAAATCATCGTCTCTATCGTCAAAATCTTTAGTTTCTGATGTATCTTCCATAAATGAGCGGAAAATTGGCAACTCATCTTCCCCTAAGAATCTAACTTTCACGCCATTTTTTTGTACTTTTTTAGTATTTCGTTTACGTAAACTATCCATACCGTTTAGTACATCTTTAGCAGTTTTACCTGCTAAGTCCAGTACAGAGTGAAATCTAATTTGGATAATTGAATCGAAACCTGTTAAAAAACCTTGATGCTTGTATCCAAGTTGTTTCATTTTATCGAAAATCCAATCATGGCCTGCATTTTCCAATACTTCACCATCATGATTACGATATTGATAAGCTAAATAAGGGTCAACTCTTAAATAAAGCGCATTATGTTTTTTTACATATTTTGATAATTCATTGAAAAAATAATGTACTAACTCTTTATTTTCAAAATCTATAACTGGCCCTCTATTAGTGTAAAAATATTTAAAGAATTTCATTACTGGTACCGCAGTTAATAAGCAAGCTGCGATAACTTCGTTTTCATTATTTTTTATGCCTACTAAATGTGTTTCAGTACTTTCTGCAATTTTTAATTCATAATTACCTACCATTTGTGTAAAATGACTATTTGGCATTTTATCTGTAAATGCACCAAACTCTTTTGCAGTTAAATTCGTAAATTTCATTTTTGTATACTCCTAATTGTCTATAATTCTTTTTCGAGTTAAACTTCAATCTTAATTATTATACAATATTCATTCATAAAACAAAATCAAAACCCTGTTCATAAAGCTTTATATTCATTGTCTGTCTTACAATTATTATCGTTACTTCTATTCTAACAAAGTATTTCCATTTAATCTTTCATCAGCATTAGTTTAATTATTAAAAAGTATTATAATATTCATTTACTTACTAAACAACATCTTATAACAATAGGATGGTGAAATGATATTTCAGCTTTATATTAAGCTATTAAGATAAGTAATCATACATAAACTGCTTTAATTCAGCCTTCTTCAACTATGATTAACTTCAAATGTTATTGTCTGTTTTGTTATTTCTTAAAATATAATAAAAACTGGGAAACTTAATAAGTCTCCCAGTTTTTTATTAGTGCAAATAAATAACTAATTCATTATCATTGTGTTTATTTTAATGCGTCTCGTAGTGCTTTACCGATAGCAACACTTGATTGTGGGTTTTGGCCAGTGATAAATTGACTATCTGTTTCTACATGCTCGCTAAAGTTTTCTTTAGTTATGAATTTAGCGCCTTGATTTTCTAATTCTGTTTGAGTTAAGAATGGCACTTTATTTTCTAAGCCCATTGCACGTTCTTCTTCATCTGTAAACGAAGTAAGCGTAACCCCGTTAACTAAGAAATTACCTTGTTTATCTTTGGCACCAACAAATGCACTTGGCCCATGACACACTGATGAAATGATTTTATCTTCGTCTTTAAAATCAGCTAATATCGATGATAATTGTTGATTGTGTGCATAATCAAATACCGTGCCGTGACCACCAGGTAAATATACAGCGTCATATTGAGCTACGTCTATTTCTGCAATGCTTGGCACATCTTTAATTTTTGCTACAAATTCTGCATACTTATCTAATTCATTATTCTGTGTTGAATTTGGATCTAATGGAACAGCTCCACCTTCAATAGAAGTTAAATCTACAGCAATGTCTGCTTCAGTTAATATATTATAAGGCTCGCTCGCCTCTTCTAACCATAATCCTGTTGGTGTTCCATCATCATATTGGTCTCTACTTGTTAGTATGAATAAAACTTTTTTGCTCATTTTATATCACCTCTTCATAAAATAAGAATTATCTTTGATAAAATATATACCAATAATCCTCTGATAATCTGTTACCCTTATTTTAACAAAATTATACATAAAATTATTGTGGAATTTTATTGATTAAGTGCATTTCTTATAGATTTTAAGTAATTCAACATATTTTTTTCACTATCATTTTCAAATCGTTTAACAATTTCGCTACCTATAACTACACCATCTGACGCCTCTGTAATATCTTTAACATGTTCAGGTGTTCGTATACCAAACCCAGCAACTACGGGCACCTTAGATTTAGATTTTATTTTTTTTATTCTATCTTTTAAATCTGGATGAAACTTACCATTTTCACCCGTTGTAGCATTCATCGTTACAGTATAAATAAAACCTTCTGCTTCTTTAGCGATTTGATTACTTCGAGATTCAGATGTTGTCATAGCGATTAATGAGATGACTTTTGTTTGTCTTTGTGGGTGTCGTGCTTTAAATTGTTGCACTAATTCATGTGGTAAATCTGGTATAATTAATCCATAAACACCCGCACGCGCACATGCTTGTAAAAAGTCTGCCTCACCATAATAGTTGATGATATTATAATATGTCATTAACACATAATCACTTTCGATTTCATTACGATGTTCTGTGAGTTGATCCAAAATAAATTGTATATTTACTCCTTCTTGGATTGCTTTGCTACCAGCATCCATAATCACTGGCCCGTCAGCAACTGGATCTGAAAAAGGGACACCCACTTCAATAATATCTGCACCGACATTACTCAGTGTTTTTACATTTTCAATAAAATGCTTATTTCCCATTACATATGGTATAAATAATTTATGCATGTGTGTCACCTTCCTGTTTCATATAATTTCTAATCGTTTCCATATCTTTATCACCGCGACCTGATACTGTAACAACAAGGATTTCATCTGAGTCCATAGTTGGTGCTAAAGTTTCAACATAACTTAAAGCATGCGCACTTTCAATAGCAGGAATAATACCTTCAGCTTTAGTGAATCTAACAAGTGCATCCATTGCCTGTTTATCACTTGCAGTTGCATACTTCACTCTGCCGATATCATGATAATACGAATGTTCAGGGCCCACGCCAGGATAATCTAATCCAGCTGAAATAGAGTGCGCTAATTCAATTTGACCATGCTCATCTTGAATCAGATACATCTTCGTACCATGTAACACGCCTTCTTTACCTTTATTTATTGCTAATGCATGTTTGTCAGACTCAAAACCTTCACCAGCTGCTTCGACGCCATATAACTTCACATCATCTTCTACGAATGGGTAAAACGTTCCAATTGCATTTGATCCCCCGCCAACGCAAGCAACAATGGCATCAGGCAAGCGCCCTTCAATCTCTTGTACTTGTGATTTAATCTCAGTACCTATAATTTTTTGGAAATCTCTTACAATAGTAGGAAATGGATCTGGGCCTAAGGCAGAACCTAATAAATAATGCGTATCTTCTACATGACTAACCCAATATTGTAATGCCTTGTTCACTGCATCCGACAGCGTTCCTTGACCTTCTGTTACTGGTTCTACTTTGGCACCTAATAATTCCATGCGAAAAACATTTAATGATTGTCTTTTAATATCTTCTTCACCCATAAATACAACAAGCTCCATATCAAACAACGCCGCTACCGTTGCACTAGCCACGCCATGTTGACCTGCACCTGTTTCAGCAACTAGTTTGTTTTTTCCCATACGTTTAGCCAACAACGCTTGCCCAAGTGCATTATTAATTTTATGTGCACCAGTATGGTTTAAGTCTTCACGTTTCAAGTAAATTTTGGCACCACCTAATGATTCTGAGTATGACTTAGCATAAGTCAATGGTGTTTCACGGCCTACATAATCTTTTAAATAACCATCAAGTTCTTCTTGGAATTTAGGATCTTCTTTTGCTTCTTGATAAGCTTTTTTAAGTTCTTGTACTGCCGGCATTAAAGTTTCCGGTACATACTGCCCCCCATAATTACCAAAGAAACCAAATTCATCTACTTCTGTTTGAATGTTTTTAACCATAATTAATTAGCTCCTTTTACTAGTTCTATTATTGATTGCATTTTACATATATCTTTATCGTTATTTGTTTCTATGCCACTAGCAATATCATAACCACCATGTTGCAGCGATAGTTTTTCAATCTTTTGGATATTTTCATAATTGATCCCACCTGCAATCAAATAATCAATATCTCTAATAACTTCCAACATTTTCCAATCATACACTTTACCTGTACCACCATAATTTTGTGATGGTGTGTCTATAATAAATTGGTCTATTACATATTTATAATATTCAATTGCTGTCAGTAATGATGCACTATCTTGAGCTGGCAAAGCTTTAATAATTTTTATATCTTTATCTTTTTGTCTTATATACGAAATGGTAGACAATGGTTCCTCACCGTGCAATTGAATTGATGTGATACCAGTTTCTTCTATTAAACTATCTATCACCTTATATTCAGGATTCACCAAGATAACGACTTTTTCTTTATCTTCAGGGATAATATCTGTAAATTGCTTAATAGTTTGGATATCAACAAATCGCTTACTTTTGGAAAAATGAATAAACCCTATAGCATCGATGTCCATATCTTTTGCTTTTTTCACATCAGCTAATTGACGAAAACCACAAAATTTCAACTTCATTTCTTCACCTTATTTAATTTTAATCCTGGTAAAAACTGGCTCAAATCATCACATTTCATTAACGATTCACCAATCAATAAACCATCAATACCAGAATCTACTATATTAGCTACATCTTGTTCATCACGAATGCCACTTTCTGAAATATAATAATAACCATCTTTTTTATTTTCTAAAATTTCATTAGTATGCAAAACATCTGTGACAAACCTTTTTAAGTCTCGGTTATTTACGCCAATAATCTGTGGATTCAATTGATAAGCACGTGATAACTCTTCTTTATCATGCACCTCAACAAGTACTTCTAAGTTTAATGACGTTGCATATTGATATAACTCTTTTAATTGCTGATCGGTTAAGACATTGACAATCAATAGAATAATTGAAGCGCCTGCTTTTTTAGCTACATCTATTTGTACTTTATCTACGACAAAGTCTTTGCATAATACTGGTAAGTCAGTTTGCGTAGTCAAGGATTGTAAACGTTCATAGCTACCACCAAAATACTGCTCATCAGTTAATATTGATACTGCGTTTGCTCCGTTTACTTCATAATCTTTAACTTGCTGCACTAAATCTCTACCAGGTAATTCATTTAATGTTGGGCTTTTAGATTTAATTTCTGCAATAACTGCTAAACGATTCGATTCATCTATTTGTGCTTTAAATGTAGTTTTATGTGAAATATCTACATCATCAAGTGTTTTTAATTTTTCTTCATAATAGCCCTGTTTGAGCAAATCCTTTTTATATAATACGATTTCATCCAATATAGTCATACGTTTTTCCTCCCATTTTGTTATATTGTGCTAATGCTTCACCTTTATCAATCAATTTCTGTGCTTTACTTACACCTTCTTGAATTGTAGTCACTTGCTCAGATACATATAATGCAATACCAGCATTCAATACAACGACATCTCTTTTGGCACTACGATCTGTTCCATTTAAAATATTTTTAGTGATTTCTAAATTTTCAGCTGGTGTACCACCGATTAGATCTTCATTTGGCGCATAATCTAACCCAACATCGTTAGCATTTAAAGTGTATGTTTTAACACTCTCATTTGCGTTCACTTCATATATAATATTGTCTCCAGACAAGGTAGCTTCATCCATACCGTTCGCCCCATACACTACAATTGCTTTTTTGCGTCCTAAATCTGCTAACGTTTGAGCAATCTTGTCTAGTTTTGAAGTTTCATAGACACCCATAACTTGATAATCTAATTTAAAAGGATTTATCATCGGTCCTGTTATATTAAAAATTGTTGGATTGCTCATATGTTTTCTTATAGGTTGTATTTGCTTCATAATTGGATACGTTTCTGTCGCGCTCAAAAACGCTAAACCTGTATCGTCCAATTGGCTAGGTGTCTGTCCTACAGAAGTCGTTTGAATTTGCATAGCATTTAGTAAATCTGTACTACCTGATGATGATGTAACACTTTTATTACCATGTTTAATAACTGGAACATTGGCACTCGCAATTATAAAAGAGACAGTAGTTGAAATATTGAAGCTATTAGATTTATCTCCACCAGTACCGCACACACACATACTATTTGGATAGTAAGGCTGTTGATCATACATAGAATGAATCAAACTTTTAACAATGTATGTTAACTCTTCCTGTGTGATATTCTTTTCTGAAAATGAAGCTAAGTATTCTATTTTCACTTCATCTTTCACATCTTCAGAAAGAAGTAACTCGATAAACGCATTCATTTGTTGTTGATTTAATGGTTTATATTGTTTGAGTAATGCTTGTAATTCCATGCTTTCCAACCTCCTCTACTATATTTAAAAAGTTTTTAATAATTTGTTCTCCAAATTCAGTTGCGAATGATTCAGGGTGATATTGAATACCATAATGTAATAACTGCATATGTTCGAATGATTGAATACAATCTTTCGTTTTTGCTGTAATCGATAAAGATTCAGGCATCGTCTGTGGGTTGCTAATAAGTGAATGATATCTCATTATTTCAGAATATTCTGGAATATCAGTATATAACTTTGTTTCTTTTATAATTTGCATTTGATCTTTTTTACCATGCATAATATTTTCACTTTGAATTACATCACCCTGATGATAACAAGTTAACGCTTGTGCACCTAAGCACACACCTAATATAGGTTTGTTTTCATAGTGCTTAATAATATTTATTAGATTATCCGTATCTAATGGATGACCCGGCCCAGGCGATATCACTATACCATCAACATTCAAATTATAAATACTTGGATCATCTGGATACTTAATAATCACTTCTTTATGCTGGGCTATCATATCCACTAAGTTATAAGTAAAAGAATCATAGTTATCGACAATTAATATCATGGTGATACCTCCAATAAACTTTTTGCTTTCAGTTTCGTTTCTTCCAGCTCTTTTTCAGGTACAGAGTCATATACTACACCACAGCCTGCTTGAACATTCACATGTGTTTCATCAATCATCATTGTTCTTATTGCTAATGCAAAATCTAAATCATGATTACAATTAATATAGCCAATACCACCACTATAAACGCCACGCTTATATGGTTGTGATTCATAGATGCGTTGGATTGCTCTGAGTTTTGGTGCTCCCGACACTGTGCCTGTAGGTAATAAACTTGCAATTACAGTCATTGGTGAATAATTATTTTTTAATTTACCAGTTACTTCACTCACAATGTGCATTACATGTTCATAGCGTTCGATTGTCATTAGTTTTTGAATTTTTGATGTGCCTGTCTGACTTACTCTATGAATGTCATTTCTTCCTAAATCAACTAGCATGCTATGCTCACTTAATTCTTTATCATCATTTTTTAACTGCGCTTCATTTAATTGATCTTCATCTTCGGTAGCGCCTCTTTTAATTGTTCCAGCAATTGGATTAGTGATTACAGTTTCACCATGTACCTTTACAAAACTCTCAGGCGAACTTCCGACAATGATAGGTTGATCCATATTCATATAATACATATACGGACTTGGATTTTGCCGTTTTAAATTTTGATATAGCTGATACGATAATGGTTGTAGTTGTTGACCAAAAAAGTGTTCATAGCTATAAATAATTGATGGTACAACTTGGAACATGTCGCCTTGTTGAATAAGTGTTTTCATATGTTCAACCGTTTCAATAAATTGCGTTGGTTGCATATTGGATTTTATGTCCTTATCTATTGAAAGATGTTCAATTTGTGTTGTATAAATTTTAATTTGTTGCAACTCTGCCACACGACGTTGCACACGTTCTTGTAATTGTGAGTCATTATCATTAGAAAATAAGTTTGTCGCTATAACATATAAATGTTCTTTATAATGATCAAAAATATAAACATCCTCTACCATATGAAATTTCGTATCGTGTTGTGGGTGGTCTGCTAATTCAATTTGCTTTAATACCGGAAATTCATGTCTTACTAAATCAAAACTACATGATCCAACAAATCCGGAGATAAATGGTAACTGTGCCAATATTTCGTTATCTATCGCCGTTTTGTATTGATCAATAAGTTCCTTCATCTTGTCATATGGTTGGTTACGTTCTATGTTTATTCCATTCGGTGTGTCTACAGTCATTGCATCATTGTCCAAAGTAATAGATCCATACGTGTCGAAAATGACAATAGAATAACGCCCTTTTAATTGAGATTGATCTGAACTTTCTAGAATTATTTTATTATTTCTTAATCTTGCTAGAGCTTCCGGGGTAACTTCAGCATTTAATTTTTGATATTGTACTTTCATATTACTTTCCTCCTTATAAAAAAATCAGCATCCTTAAACAATGTTCAAGGACGCTGACGCGCGGTACCACCTAAAATTAGTAGATAATCTAGTTTCTTAAAAACCATCTACTCTCTCTTTGTTATATTCATTTGTAATCCAACAAAACCCAATTTCAGTATATGTAGGTGTTAGTTCGCATCAACCACTAACTTTCTGTAACTACCTAATCATCACTTACTTCATTTTGTCTTCCAATTTAGTTCAATTTTAGTATAAAAAAACACCACGGTAACGCATACTGTAAGGACGCGTTACCGTGGTGCCACCTTAGTTAACAAATTCATTGTTCACTTTAATTGCTATTTAATTTTCATTTAAAAGCCCAATTCACAATATATGCAGTGCTAATTTCCATCAACCATTAGCTTTCTTATTGCTACATCACATATTTGCTACTTTATCTTTCAAATGGCAACTTTTGTTGCGATAAGTAATTAAGTAAAATCCTACTAGTATAAATCGAATTTGTCAACATTTAAATTTAATTTGTGAATTTTACTGTCGTTTTCCACGGTATATCAGTTGCTGAAAAACTTTGTATTTACACTTTTTATCGTAATCTATCTTCGTTATTTTGATATTTTTCATAATTATCTTTCGGTGCTACTTTTTTAATAATATTTGCACCTATTGCAAATAAAAACAAGAATATAATTGGATGATATGGTATCTTATGATTTGCAAATGTTACATAAGCAGCATATAGCGATACTAAAAGCCAAAATATAGTAAATAATACAGCTCTCAAACTCGGTTTTTTCATAGTTTATAATCTCCCAAATTTTATTTGCTTTTTTAAAACAAAATTTCAATTATATTTTGTTTTAGTTAGTCACTCTCTATTTTAAAACTATCACAGCAAGATGCAATAGCTAAAGTGAAAATTGTGGTTAGATGGTGTGAAAGACAAATTTAAAATTAGCAAGCTAGAATGTGTTTTCACTTACTTTCTCTTTGTATTAAACAATAATTGGCATCATTTCTTTCATTGTATCTTTAAATAAATTTCCTCATAGATACAATATGTAATGACTCATTATTCGGCTTATCAATAGTATAATCATCGTATATAAAGTAACCGCTATCTTTATAAATTTTAATATTCTTTTTAATATTCATACGAACTTTACATATAATTTCTGATACATCATTACTTTTAGCATATGTTTCTAGTGACTTTAATAGGTTCTTTCCTACGCCTTGTCCTTGACATATAGGATCTACAGATAGGCGATAAAAATTCATTTGATAATTATCTATTTTAAATCTAGCCATTGCCACTGGTTCATCTGACTCATATGCGATTAAAGCTTTTTCTCCTTCTTGCGATAAGGCTTTAGTAATACCGTTTTCTGTTTCCTCTAAAGCGCTAGATGGGATTATATCATTTTTGTATTCTGAAAACGCTCTAATCATCAACTTGTGAATTATAGGTGCATCAGAAATTATTGCTTGCTTAAAATGCATCTTTATTCATCCTCTCTTTGCTTAGAAACTGTTATAAACAATTGGATTCATATTCTTAATTAAAAAAACTACAAATTAAAGCATATGCTTTATCTCTCCAATAAATAAAAGAGCGAAGTATAGGCTAAAACCAATAAGTAAAAAACCTGCAACTATAGATATCCATTTAGTAAATGTATGATTCACAAATTTTCGCGTATAGCTAATTATTCCCATTAATATAATGTCATGAATCAATATTCCAAATAATATACCGGAAGCTACCAATAGAAATTGATATCCACTCACATTATTAATTGCTGTGGTAAGGGCAGTGCCAAATACTCCAATCCAAAACACTATATTTTATTTAAAATAATTCAATAACTACAACGTTTGCAAGTTAAACAATTTGATGTATTTTATGATAGTTTCATTACAACATTTATTTTCATTAAACAATGAATTGTATATATCCGAAAAAATTGCAAACTTTTTTGTCTAACTCCTTTTATTATTTACAATATAATCAAACAACAAACTTTATAATATTTAAATTATTCAATCCTTTTTTAAATAATCTAACTCTAGTGAAATATTATTCCACTAATTTCATCTATTTAATTTGTATTGGGCAATTTTTTTAAAAACATTATTTTTCAAGCACAACAAACAAAATAATTTTATCAATTGTGCAAATTTTATATTAAATACTTATATTGTTTGCTAATATGAATACATACTTTATTTTATTCTTACTGGGAAGCTGAATTTTATTAAATTCATTAGAATAAATATAGAACATGAATGTTTTGATAATTCATCTCAAAATATAAAGGAGGTTAATATAGAAGAAATATTTCTATAAAGTAAATGTAATGATGGTTAATTAGAAATTCTACAAGGCAATACTTAGAAAGTATTGCTCACTATTATTAAAGGGAAATTAAAGCCTCAAATCGAAGTATTATGTTAAATTTTACATTGTTCATAATATAAAATTGTTGTGATTAAACGGGGCTCTTATTATTTAAGGAGTTTAAAATAATGATATACACAGTTACTAGTACACTTCCTCCAGTACACGGCGGAAGAACAAAATCTTTATTGGGAAGAACAAAATTTTTAGATAAAGAATTAGGTGTTCCTTCTACAATTTTAACTACCAATTACAATCCTAATTATAATGATGTATATGAATCATTTTTAAAAGAAGAGAAAGTCACTAAAAACATAAAATATGAAAACATATACGACTGGTTAGCAAATTATAAGTTACTAACATCACCTCGAAGCAAAATACTAAAGAAAACCAAATATATAGAAACACCACTTGAAATGCACGATTTAAAATATAAGTTTGGGAAAACTAATAATATTGTACGTTACTACGATAGTGACGATTCATATGTTTTATATAGAAGATATTTTAAAGACAGTAATATATTAGAGTTTGAAGACTTTATGTCTCCTATTAGTAAGAAAAGAATTCAGCGTTGGCAATATAACAATTATGGAGTATTACATAAAAAAATCTACTACTCTCCTAATAGTTATAAAAAAATTGCCGAAGAATTTTTTGATGCAAATGAAATGATTTATTGTAAGAAATTCTTTGAAGATAATGATGCTAACAATATAATTCAAATACAAACATATAAAGATTATTGGCCACACAAAACATTTAAAACTGAAAAACAATTATTCCAGTATTATTTTGATAACAAATTCAGTGAAAATGATACAGTGTTTTGTGATGCTAGATTACTTGATAAACCATTACTCAACAAAAAAATCAACACTAAGAATATACTTGTTTTCCACAGTAGTCACATGAATGCTGATAAGGTTGAACAATCCTATAAATTTGCACTAGAAAACCATCATAAAGTATCTAAATATTTACTTTTAACTAATAAACAAAAAAATGATATACAAAACGTTAGCAATATTAGCTCAGATAAAATTTCTGTAATACCCCACTTTATAAACTCTAATCCATATTCTAATAATGTAGTGAAAGAAGATAGGTTTGTGTTTATAGGAAGAATTGCTGAAGAGAAACAAATTGATCATATACTAAAAGCATATTCTAAGTTTTTAGAAAGTGGTTACAATACTTCATTGGATATTTATGGACGAGGAGAATTTGGTCAAGTTTCAGTAATTGAGAATTTGATATTCGATCTTGGCATCCAAAACAAGGTGCATATTCATGGTTTTACAAATGATCCTACATCTAAATTTCAAAAATCTAAAGCTTCACTGTTAACTAGCTCCTTTGAAGGATTCGGCCTGTCTGTAATGGAAAGTATAAATGTGGGGTGCCCTGTCATTTCATACGATGTAAAGTACGGACCCTCTGAAATAATTGATCATGGTAAAAATGGCTACCTTGTAGAAAAAAACAATATAGAACAATTAACTAAATATATGATAGATATTATTGAAAATCCATTAACCAATGTTAAAACGAAACCTGAATTAACTTTTGATAGCGCCAAAAATAATTATAAACAATTGTTTAATTCAATAGGCTATAACTTTTAAATTTATAGTAAGATTGTACTTATATAATGATCCTTAGAAAAATTGAGGTTGATACTAAGTAAGTTTAAGATATCTTTAATAAGAAACTCATATTTTAACAAATCATTTCTACTTAATATAAACCATTATTTCTAAATTTTACCCTTAAGATATAATTAAAGACCACCACCTATATGGCGCTGAACCCTTAGAATGGGAATTTAATAAAAACACAATGGTTCTAGGCTGCTAATTCCCTATATTTTATAGGGGATAAGTATCCTAGTTTTTGTTGAATTCGATTATTATTATAGTTTTTAATGTAATTTTCGACAATATCTATTACAATTTGGTTAGAGCTATTGAGCTCATTGTTTATGTAGAAAGTTTCACACTTTAGCGAGGAATGGAAATTTTCTATCGGGGCGTTATCAGCTGGTGTTCCCTTTCGGGACATACTTCTGATAATGCCTTTTTCTTTGCATAATTGATAGTAAGAATAGGATGTGTAAACACTGTCTTGGTCACTATGTAGTATGCAATTCTCAGGCATATCTATTTGATTCAATGTATCATTTACTAAGCTTTGACCCTGTTTGTTATCTATTTTATACGCCACAATTTCTCCGTTATAAACATCCAAAATTAAAGATAAATACAACATAGAGTTGCCGAAAGGTAAATAAGTAATATCAGTTGTTAATACTTCCATTGGTTGGTTAGCTTTAAACTGTCTTTGCAATAAATTATTTGTTTTATAATAAGGTTTACCAATTTTTTAGATTTTTTAGGTCTAACTCGGCAGTTCAGATTATTTCTCCCTCATGATTCTCTGAACGCTTTTATGATTAACTGGTACTGTAGACAATTGATTAATTAAAACTGTAATTTTTCGATAACCGTAGGTGAAATTATTTTCTTCACATATTTCAATAACCTTTTGAGTCACTTTATCTTTTTCATTGTTCTTATATTTCCATCTATAGTATGTCGATTTAGGTATTTCTAAAACATCAAGTATCATTTTGATTGAATACTTATACTTTAATTGATCAACTAATTCTACAATTACTTTTGGTACCACTTCCTTTCCAATTCCTTGTACTTTTTTAATATCTAATTCAATATCTTTTTCTTATTATCTAACTTTAATTGTTCTACTTCTGATAATTCTTTCACTCCTTTGCCATAAGCATATTGCTTGCCTCTTTGTTGGTAAAATCTATAAGTTTCACCATTTCGATACCATCGCCACCAAGTTTTACCTGTGTGTTGTTTTGATATTTAATGCTTCCATAATTTTTTTACAGTATATTCAGCTTCTTTCATTTCAATAGTTTTATATTTTGTTTCTATTGAATAAGACATTACTTTCATAGAAAAAACACCTACGTATGATTCATTTTAAATGAATTCAACGAAAGTGTTTTTATTTCATTCCCACTATTTGGGGTCAGTTCAATATAAGGCGTGGTCTTTTTGTCTAAGTTGTACCAATAAATTATCTGAATGAGAGATTCACCTATATTTGTACTAAATTAAATGTTTCACTTCACCTATAAATAAATAACCGAAGTAAAGACCGAATGCTATAAGCAAAAATCCAGCTATAATTGATGTCCATTTAGTAAAAGTGTGATTAACAAATTTACGTGTATAACTAATAATTCCCATTAATATAACATCGTGAATCAATATTCCGAACAAAATTCCTGAAGCTACTAATAAAAACTGATATCCACTTACATTATTAATTGCTGTGGTAAGGGCAGTGCCAAATACTCCAATCCAAAACACTATATTTGATGGAGTAACAGCCATCATAATCCCTCTACCATATGATTTAAATAATGATTTCTTTCTTAAATTTGTATTCGATATTTCTAATGGCTGTTTTGCTTCTTTTATGCTCTCTATTCCTATATATAATAAAAATAAAAAACCTATAAGCCACATTACTGTTTCTACTGCTGGGAGTATTAATATTTCTGAAAAACCAAAATAAATTATTAGTATCATAATCAAGTCTACTGTCATACCACCTATACCAACAAACCAACCATGAAAAAAGCCGTTTTTCAATCCTTGCTTAGACATTTCAATCGTCATAGTTCCAGCTGGTAAGGATAAGGTTATTCCTAAAATCATGTAAGATATAAAAAGTGATATCATATTTGGCAAAACCCCTTTATTACACTTGTATGTACGCTTTATTTACTTTTCCAATACTGTTATTACCTCAAATGACATATTGATTTTAGTTTTTCTATGTATAATTAAAAGGAATATTTTGTCATAGGCACCCTAAATGACAGATTTTTCAGTTTATTATACGCATATGTTTTAGGTAACTTTAAAACCAACCAGTAAACATCACGCCTAAATAATTGTATCACTAAATCTTTCGATTGCAATTAATTTTTATACGATTATACGTATAAAAATTAATGAATTCAGTCGGAGATTTTAAGGATTTAAAATGGAAGTATTTAATAAATAGACAAGACTGTATCCATATAAAATCATTAGAAGCTTTTATTAATGTGGTGAAAAATGATTTATGAATATAATATTAAAAATTAGTTCTATTAATAATTTTCCTCCTTTTTAAATGTAAACTTTTCTTTTTCTTTAAAGATGTTTACCAATTGTATGCATGCTCCTAACATAACAAAAGTGAATGCACAATAAATTAAAGCATTCACTTTTACTCCCTGTGATAACAATACTCCGCCTAATGCAGCACCGATAGCACTACCTAAATAGTTCACAGAACTGTTTAATGCTACAGCTGTACTTCCGTTATGTAAATGTTTTTGTAATAAAATATGTTGTTGTGGAGCTTGTGTTGCCCATCCTGTTCCCCCCACAGTAAGAATGGTAACAGTCCTAAAACAGGAATTTTTATTAGTCTTAGTATTATTACAATGCTCACACCTAAAACACAAAGTATAATCAACATTAGTATCTTAGTATTTTTAAATTTATCGATAATCAACCCTATGCCAAAACTACCAATCAATCCCCATACACCCCAAATAGTTAAGAAAATTGTGATATTTTCCGACTCAAGTATTTCACTAATGACTTGTGAAAGATAAGTGTATAAACCTAGACTCGCAATTGCAGCACATACAGTAACAGATATTACACTGATTACCTTTATGTCTGTAAAAAGAGAAAATCTCTCTTTTAAGTTAGGCGATGCTGGCATTTTAAAGTTTGGAAGCAAAGTATAAATACTTATAAGTGATGCGATGCTTACAAAGGTAATTATTCCAATTGCAAATCTCCAACTTTTAAGATTGGACACTTGTAATCCTAACGGAACGCCAATGACCGCACCAATGCTCATACCCCCAACTATAAATGATAAAGTTTTACCTTTATCTTTATAATCCACTAAATAACTACCTGAACTTACAGCTATTGGTGAGAAAAGACCAGCTGATAAACCTGCTAAACTTCTTGATAACATATATATTGAATAGTTAGTTGATATCATAGTAATTACATTGGATGTCGCAAATGTTATTAAAGCAATTAATAATATTTTTTTCACTGAATATTTTGCTAAAATTGTTGAAAAAAATTGGTGCAGATAAGGCAAAAAACAACGTAAATACAGTTACTCCTTGTCCTATTTCTTCACCACTCTTATTAAAACTTTTCGCCATATCAGGTATTAAACCTGCTACGATATATGTATCCATGCCTAATGCAAACATGCCTAGTGCTAAAACCCATATTTTCTTCATAATTTATCCACCCTATTTTAAGATTTTATTTAAGTTATTTAGTTTAAAAGCATTTCCCAAAATCATTATTTTGATATTTTCAGTGTAGTATTATATTGTTTTTAGAGGAATAATGATTGTATTAAGAGTGGATTAAAGAAAAAGTTAATAGGGAGTAGATTTATGAACATAGATTATATAGAAGACTTTATTAAAGTCGCAGAATTTCAAAGTATCAACCATGCTTCTAGTATACTTAACATTAGTACACCAGCTCTTAGCAAGAGAATAAAGCATATAGAAAATTATTTTGGCTGCGATTTATTTTATAGAACTTCACGTGGCATTTTTTTAACCGATAAGGGAAAGATAGTTTTAAAAAAATTAACTGAAATCAAGTCGCATTTAGAAAAGTTAAAAATACAAATAACAGATCCAATAAATATACAATTGAGAATTGGTTTGTTACCAAGTTTTTCATTATACAAGTTAGATAATTTTCATAAAAATGTATTAAGTGAAAATTCAATTGTAAAAATTGAAAATAATACACAAATATTACTAAAGCATCTTCACAATGGAGATATAGATGTATTAATTGGAGACATCTCCTCTACGACTGCCAATCATCTATTTACAAAACCTTTATACATCAAAAAATATATGATTGCTTTTTCAAACGACAATGTTTTAAGTAAATTAGATTGTATCAATACATCGCATCTAAAAGAGTATAAAGTTTTTTTACTTAGTCCACCCTGTGACACTTTAACATTTGTGAGAAAAAACTTTTCCGAACTACAATTAGATATTGAGCACAAACCAAACTTAGAATCATTGTTTGCTAGTGTGAAAACTAACCAAGGTGTTACTATTATCCCTCAGTCGTTAACAACAAGACTAGATAGTATGGATATAAATTATCGACCCTTAGAGGGTTATGACCGAGCGATAGGATTAATAGCCTATAAAGAAGAATTAATTGATAATGTCTTTAAATTTCTAGGAAAATATGATATTAGTCGTTTTGAAACAATATAAAAATAATGGTACCGTTTTATATTGCTAAAAACGAAAGTTAAATAAAGAATATATTAAAAAAGACAATGTAGATTTGTAACTTTCGCATTCAAAGTTATTCGAATTGTTAGTATATATGGGTACTTCTGATCCAGTTGGTGTTTAAATATATTAATTGATAGGAAATTGCCTATGTCGATAAACAGTCCTCAAAGATACCATTACCGAAGAATGTAAATTGACAAAGTTATAAATCATTATTAATGAGGTGTTTTTATATGACTAAAGTCTCAAACATATTATTAACGGCAGTTTTATGTACTATATATGCCCTAGTAATAATATTTCTAGTTTCAAATAATACTTTAAGTACAATACTTTTGCCTGCAGGTTTATTTATAATAATTTATGGCATTAGTAAACTTGAACAGAAATTAACAGAAAATGATAAGTAGGTTTAAAAAAATGGTGATTAGAAAGAAGTTGAATTTTTATTCATCAACTTGTCAAAAGTATTTATACTCGTATTTTCACAGATAATATAATAATATAGTCTCCTATCTCTCAGACGTTAATTTGACCTAAAGAAATGGTACAGAAAGTAAAAGACTTTCTTGTTCACACCATGACCACAGCAACAAGTGATTAAATTTTACTGTATTTCTTTAGTGGCTTCGCAAACGTGACAGTAAGTAAAATAGACGGACAAGTTACACAAAAACCCCTCACTACTGAGAATAGTGAGGGGTTTTGTACATCAAATTCAGATATTGATGCTAAATATATTATAGTATCGCGAGAAACTAGCATGCAAAGTGCTTATTTTATGAAATATATTTGTTTGTTAATCATATTAATAAATGAATTTCACATCATTTGTACGTATGTTTATAACCACTTATTACTCATATTTCAAATTAATTTAAGCCTTTTCCTTCCATCTTATCTAGTTCTTTTTCCATTTTTTTCTTCTTATCTTTTTGTGCGCTATCCCATTGGCCAAATAGAAACAACAATCCTATAACGCCAAATATTATAGCTCCCCATATATTTAACCCCAGCTTTTCTGTTAAATACAAATAAATGAGAACGATTACAAATATAACAGGCACAATCGCCCCCCACTATTTTATTTCCTGTTCTAGATAAAAAATATTGAATTGCCAATAACACCGCATAAAATATTGCTGGTGATAATGTTGATAAAATATTCAAGACAAATCATGCTCCTTACTATTTAAAAAATACAAAGTAATCTTTAATATAATCTAGGTTAATAACTTACTTATATTCTTCTATGAGTTTCATAACAAGACTTTTTATATCGTCATTATAAATTTCAACGTCATCTATTTGATAACCTTCTAAATCATTTTCAGAAGTTAACCAAATTGGTTTCATACCTGCAGATAATGATCCTAATACATCGTTATGAAGTGAATCACCTATAAACAACGTATTTTCAACTGATACTTTAAAAGCCTTAGCGACATATTGAAATGATTTTTTATCAGGCTTTTCAATATTTATTTCTTCTGAAATATAAACGTTTCCATCAAATGTTTTTTCAAAATCTAGCCGCCTTATTTTTTCTCTTTGTTCCAAAATTTTACCATTTGTTAGAATACCTATTTTCTTATAGTTTTTTAAAATGTTAAGTAGTTCAATAAGTTCATAATCCGGTGTTATATAAGATAATATATAATTAAAAAATGTTGCGAAGTACTTTTTAGCTTCTTCGTAACTAATATTGATATTAAATGTTTCCAAAGTTTTTATTAACCTTAAATACCGTAGTTGATCTAAAGTGATTTGGCCAGAATCATGCTGTACCCAATAGTATTCATCATAGTATATCAACATGCGATTAAATTCTTCGTATTCAAGATTTTTAGTATAGTCAAATTCTTTAAATACTTCTTTATTAGCATTATTCCAATATTTATTAAATGAATATAGTGTATTATCTAAATCAAATAAAATTAATTCAATTTCATTATTCATCCTTCCACCTCAATAATACAATTTATATTAGTATTTTATTTAATATTACCTTTAGACATATAATTCATTTCCTTAATATTCTACTGATAAAATTCACTATATTAACGTATGTTCAAACTATATTTTCCAACATCTATCGCTATATACAAACTGCTCAGGTTACAGTTCTCTTCGAAACATATCTAAATTATTGTATGTGTGATTGTATAGGGGCTAAACAATATGCATGAAGTAATGCTTGGGTTGCTTTTAACGAATCTATATGCGTACGCTCTAGTGCATGTGAAGATTCAATACCTGCACCAAATAAGCCATGTCTGATATCAGCGCCTGCCTTTAATGCTGCAGAGGCATCCGAACTATAATACGGATAAATATCTACTTTATAAGGGATGTTGTTAAGTTGGCATAAATTAACTAGTTGTTCACGTAACGCTTTATGATAAGGGCCTGATGCATCTTTCGCACAAATTGATACTGTATATTCATCAGATGTTTGGCCATCACCCAACGCTCCCATATCAAAAGCTATAAAATCAACAATTTTTGGTGAAATTGAAGCATTTGCCCCATAACCAATTTCTTCATTGTTTGAAATATAGAATTGTGTCGTATGAGGTAGTGTTAAGTTTTCATTATTAATTGTTTTTAAAAACTCTAAAATCATTGCCACACTAGCCTTATCATCTAAATGACGTGATTTTATAAACCCTGATGATGTGATTTGAGTCCTTGGATCAAAACTTATAAAGTCTCCTACATCTATACCTAGACTTTCAGTGTCTTTTTTTGACATCACTTTTTCATCTAATCTAACTTCCATGTGTTCAACATTTCTTGGTATATCGTCATTATTACGATACACATGGACACTCGTCTCATGTAAACAGATAGTACCAGTATAAGTTTGTCCTGACGAAGTTTCTATTTCACAATATTCTCCTTCAATTGCGTTATAACTAAAGCCACCAATCAAGTCCAAGGCTAATCTTCCATCTTCTTTAATTTCTTTTACCATAGCACCAAGCGTATCAACATGTGCAGTGATACATTTTTGGGCTTCATCGTTCTCACCTTTCACAGTGATCAGCAATGCCCCTTTGTTCGTTAGCATTGTTGTATAACCTAAATGGTCAACTTCGTTTTTAACGTAATTAATTGCCTTGTCTGCGTGTCCTGATGGGCTATTAATTTCTGTTAATGCTTGAATTGTGGTGAAAATTGATTCAGTCATGCAATCCCCTCCTAATATATATATGTCCATTTTAACTTTTATCTTCGAAAATTGGTATAATTGTACAAAAATCCTTAACAGTTATAATTAAAATCAACTTGTTTAATTCTTAACTAAATTTAGTATCCTTTACTGAAATCAACTTGATTAGATACTGATTCATTATTTTCTAATTTTTTCAATGTGTTACAAAAACACGATATGGCATCATCTATATCTGTTAATGCTGAAATATGGGGTGTAACCGTAACATCTTCTCTTTGCCATAACTCAGAATTCTCTGTTAATGGTTCTGACTCAAAGACATCTAATACAGCATGTCTTAACTTTCCCTCATTTAAAGCATCTAGTAATTGGTCAGTATCAACTACTTTCCCTCTACCTACGTTTATAAAATAAGCATCGTTTAAATAATTAAAGAAATGTTGGTTTAATAGTTTTTCTGTATTTTGTGTTAGTGGCAAGGTACTAATTATATAATTTGAATGTTTAAGTATTGTATGAGCATTTTCTATATTACTTATTTGATTAAAATATGCTTTATCTTGGCCACTATTTGAAATGCCATTTACAGTTGCTCCAAATGTTGAGAATACTTCGGCAATCTTTTGACCAATTTCACCTGTACCTAGTATTGTTATAATTTGATCTTTCAATGAAGCTGGTGATTTAACAGACCAAACTTTAGCTTTTTGCTGTGCTTTGAATCGAGAGTGATATTGTAAATCAGCTAATATATAACTCAAGCAATACTCACTCATTTTTTCTCCAAAATCACTGATTGTTCTAGTTAACAAAGTATTATCCCAACCAGAAATAGCTAAATAATTATTCACGCCTGCGTTAAATGTGTGCGCCCATTTGACTTTAGAAGGTTCAAAGTTTTCATGCGGAGCAAACCCTACATATGTATCTGCCCAATTCATATCTTCTTGTGAAATAATCTCGGTCGATTTAAAACGTAAATTATACTGCTCTAGCTGTTTCAAAAATGGATAAAAATCAGATTGATATGAACCTGCAATTAAAATGTTTTTTATTTTCAAAATTTACACTCCCTTTATTTTTTGAAGATCATTATAAATCGCCTTATTTTAAAAATTATCACTATGCTTATCATATATTACGTTGTTCATTGTTTACTTTCTCTTACTTTAGCATAATTCTATTTGATTTATGTTCTTATGTTTCACATATTCATTTCTAATCTATTTATTTTAGGTAATATTTCATATTGTCAGCTCTAATAATTCATTTTCAATAAAATTATCACTACGATTTTAAAGTTGTTAAAATATAATTAGTGATTAGGCAAAAATTTCATCACGTATTGCGTATTAGTAATACCTACTATACAATATTACTATTCTGAAAATTTTGATAGAGGTGATTCGCTTAATGAAACAAATACTTTTCGTTGGCCTAGGCCTAATCGGCGGCAGTCTAGCGAGTAATTTAAGATACTATCATAATGATATAGAAATTACAGCATTTGATGCTGATACATCTCAATTAGATAAAGCTTTATCTATTGGTATCATTGATTTTCAATCGACAGACTATAAATCAAGCGTCGAAAATGCAGATATCATTATATATGCAACACCCGTACAACAAACAATAAAATACTTACAAGAATTACCAAGCTATCAATTAAAGAAAAATGTTATTATCACAGATACTGGTAGTACAAAATCAACGATTCAACAGTATGAACAATTTCTTTTAAAATACGGTATTCACCTTATTGGTGGCCATCCAATGGCTGGTAGTCATAAATCTGGTGTATTAAATGCAAAAAAACATCTGTTTGAAAATGCTTTTTATATACTCGTGCATAATGAACCAGCTAATGATCTAGCTTTTGAAGAAATCCAAGATCTATTAAAAACAACTGATGCTAAATTCATTTCAACAACTGCAGAAGAACATGATTTTGTAACTGGTATCGTTAGTCACGTCCCTCATATTATCGCTTCAAGTTTGGTTCATTTAAATGCTCAACATGTAGGTGATTCTGCTTTAGTGAAAACATTGGCTGCGGGTGGTTTTAGAGATATCACTAGAATTGCAAGCAGTAACCCAATTATGTGGCGTGATATTACAGTTGAGAATAAAGACACTATATTAAGCATCCTAAAGGAATGGAAAGATCAAATGGGTGATGTTATATCGTTAATTGAGCGTAATAATGCTGAAGACCTCCACGCTTTCTTTAATGATGCTAAAATTTATCGTGATGAACTTCCCCTTAAACAACAAGGAGCGCTTTCCGTGGAGTATGATCTATATGTCGATATTCCGGATAAACCAGGTATGATTAGCAAAGTGACAAACATTCTGAGTTTACATAATATTTCTATAAGCAACCTTAGAATTTTAGAAGTTCGCGAAGATATATACGGTGCATTGCGCATTAGTTTTAAAAACCCTGAGGATCGTAAAGCTGGTGCTGAGGCACTCAATGATTTTGATACTTATATTGATTAATATATGAAATTTTATAAGTGGGAGTATGAAATCATTTTTGATAAATTGGATTTCATACTCCCACTAATTTAATAGTTTAAACAGCGGTTTTTATGTTTATCTGAGTTATTGCTCATGCATAAGCCCCCAGTAGAATTTTTCTTGGAATACAAGCGTTTCTACGCTTATATAAGAATTACTAATTTTCATGACATGAAAAAGTAGTTCTATAGAGAAGTAGAACTTTACATTTTATGCCCTGCCATAAGACCAAGACGACCATGTTTTGTACCTGCCTCTGTATATGATACTGCTTTAGATACAATTCCTCGTCCAAATTTTCGATGTAACGCATCTATGGTTTTAGCTAGCTTTTCATTTCTTTTTCTTTCATACTCATCAATGAATAAATTCAATTGTCTGTCTTTCTCATCGATAAACTGGGTTAATGAAATACTTACTGTACGGAATAATGCATGATGGTCACATAATTTATCGGCAAAACGCTCAACTACTTTATACATATTATCTTCAAGATTTGTTGGATCTTCTAACGTATATTGTTTACTTATACTTCCTTCATCACTATATCCAAATGAAAAATGAATCGTCTTAGCCAATTGATTTCTCCCTCGAACGCGGCTAGCGACATCCTCAATCAATTCGCGCATAACTACTTTGGCTTCGCTGTAGCGATAATCTCTCATGAGTATTTGACTCTTACAAATAGATGGATTCATCACTTTATATTTATCTCTTACTCTACTTTGGTCAATACCATTTGCATGTAAATGTAAATCGATACCAATGACACCTAAGTCTCGTTTTAAATACGCGTGTGGATAATGTGCTAGATCACCAACAGTAAAAATTCCTCTTTTATTCAATTTAGCTTCTGTTCTTCTACTAATCCCCCAAAATTTGCTGAGCGGTTGAATTGGCCAAAGCTTTTTAGGTACATCTTGATAACGCCATTCTGCAATTAAACTATCGTTATGTTTGGCTTCTATATCCATTGCAATTTTACTCAACAACATATTTGAACCTATACCGATTGAACAATTAATACCTGTTGCTTCTTTAATTTCCATTTGTAATTTTTGACAGAATGAAGGCACCGTACTACTAAATCTATGATAGCTATTCGTAACATCCATAAAAAATTCATCTATACTATATTGATGCAAGTCTTCTGGTGCAATATATTGCAATGCAATTTTTGATATTGCTATAGAAACTTCCAAATATTTTCGCATACTTGGATTAATTATATAAATATCGTTTCTATGTGGTATTTCAAATAATCTAGATCCAGTTTTGATACCTAATGCTTTTAGTGGTCCTGTGGCAGCTAACACAACTGAGCCTTGTCTTTTAGTATCAGCAACCACTGCTAATTTTTCAGTCATAGGGTCTAATCCCTTTTGAATACAAGATACACTCGCAAAAAAACTCTTTTGATCTATACACAATACATCTCTTTCTTCTACTAGATTATAATCATACATATCAAACAACCTCCCTCAATTAACTCTATTATATACGAACACTTGTTCTTAATCAACAACAATAAGAACAAGTGTTCTATATATCTTATTTTATAATTTTTAGAATTTTCGTGATATAATATCTTTAAATTAGTTTAGGAGGAATTACATATGCCAATCGTAAATGTGAAATTATTAGAAGGTCGTTCAGATGAACAACTCAAAAACTTAGTAAGTGAAGTAACAAATGCAGTTGAAAAAACAACTGGTGCTAATAAAGAGGCAATCCAAGTAGTTATAGAAGAAATGAAGTCATCACATTATGGGGTTGCTGGAGTTAGAAAATCTGACCAGTAGTATAAACCGTTCTATTACTAGAATATGGCTTTACCTTGTCTAAAAGTAAAAATTTTACAATAAAAAGCGCGAGACAGAAATCTAATTTATTTAAAATTATTTCGCCTTCTCATCTCTAGAGATAAAAGCTTTCCCTGAACTCATGCATAAGTCCCACTAGCTCTTAAAAAGCGGAACACCTGAGTAAGTACTCAGGTGTAAGAACCACTAACTTAATAAATTAAGTGTGTTTCTTCAGATAAGTGGGGTTAATGATTACTTGAGCTAAAGCTCATGCATAAGTCCCACTAACTCAATAGCGGAACACCTGAGTAAATACTCATGTGTAATAACCACTAACTTAATAAATTAAGAGTGGTTATTTAGAGAAGTGAGACTTTATTGTATATATACAGATGATATAATAATTAAGTCGCCTATCTCTCAGGCGTCAATTCGACGTAGAGAGGAGGTGTATTATTTGTTAATCTTTTTCGTTCACATCATCGCGCCAGTCATCAGTGGCTGCGCCATCGCATATTTTACTTACTGGCTAAGTAAACGCGATAGATAATTAAAAGGCGACAATAGCCAACACCAAAAAAATCCCCCTCACTATGACAGTAGCGAGGGGGATTGGTGTATTAATGTTAATCTTTTTCGTTAAATATATTATAACATCATACTGAGTAATAATGCAAAAAAATTCACCAGTTCTATACTTCTTACTAGGCATCTTTTAATCGGACAGAGACTAATGAAATATGATAAAAGTGCTGCATTACTTCTTTGTTTCAAACTTATATAACAACAAAACTATTCATCTAAGAATTTCTTAACTTCTTCTTTGTTTTTCGCTTTATCAATTTCTAAAGCACTACCATCTGTTGGTGATTGAATATCTTGATACGTCCCCTTAATTGGTAAGGTTATAGAATCTACATTTTTATCACCACGAATACCGAAGTTTAATCCTGACTGCACCAATGCAGAATCTGGCATATTAGTATTTAAGTAACCTCTTAAAATACCTGCAACTCTTGGTAACTTGAGCAGTGAGTCTACGCTCACAAGTTCTTCTTTTAAAGACTGCATTACTTGTTGTTGTCTACGAACGCGTCCAAAATCTCCTTCAGCGTCATGTCTAAATCTCGCATATCCTAAGAGCTCTTTACCATTTAAACGATGATGACCTTTTTTCAACGATACACCGATATTTTTCGACATATCTTTTTCAACATCAATTGGCACACCATTCGGTTCTAGTTCATCTATCATTTTTTCAAAACCAGTAAAATCTAAAACAGCGTAATATTCAGGATCAATCCCTAAATTTTTCTTCAACGTTTGTCTCAATAATTCTGGTCCACCGATAGAGTATGCAGAGTTAATCTTATGTTGACCACTTCCTGGTATGTCAGCATAGATATCACGCATTACAGATACCATCTTCATTTTTTTATTAATATAATCGTATTGAGCAATCATGATAGAATCTGTTCTAGAAATTCCTCCATCTTCGGCATCTGCTCCTAAAACCATTACCGTAATCTTACCGTCATTTTTAGCGGCACCATTAAATTTCTCTTGTTTTAATGTTTTACCGTGGTCTTTAGCATAATTGATTCCGGAATTATAACCATGCACAGCATAACCTACGATGATTGCTAAAATTACAATAAAAATCAAAATGATTATTGGTAATTTCCTAATCCGCTTCTTTTTAACCCTACGCATAGGCGCTTCTTTAGTGTTATTGCTTGAGTTTGTATTACTTCTTTGTTTGTCTTCATTCATTAGTATCAACCTTATATCTTCAAAATTGCACTGCTATGTACTATAATTAACATATATTAAAGTTATATAAAAAGAGTATAAAAATCAAGTGATATCTTTATATATGGTACTAAGGTCTAATACGGAAAGGATGTTAAGCATGAATATTAATAAAGCATACTTCGCTGGAGGTTGCTTTTGGTGTATGGTTAAACCTTTTGATACATTTGAAGGCATAGAAAAAGTAACTTCTGGTTATATGGGAGGACATGTAGATAATCCTTCATATGAGCAAGTCAAAAGTGGTAATACCGGCCATTTGGAAACTGTTGAAATCGAATATGATGTCGCACTGTTTTCCTACAACAAATTATTAGAGATTTTCTTTTCTGTAATAGATCCATCTGATGAAGGCGGACAATTCCAAGATAGAGGTTCACAATACAAAACTGCTATTTTCTATACAAATGAAGATCAAAAAGAACTGGCAGAAATTTATATTGAGAAATTAAAAGATACTATGGATAAAGACAAAGCGATTGCAACACAAATTCTACCCGCTTCTACATTTTATGAAGCAGAGGCTGAACATCAAGATTTTTACAAAAAGAACCCTGAACGTTATGCAAAAGAACAACAAGATCGTCAAAATTACGAAAAAGGATTAGACATCTAATTTGTCTCAGAATTTTTATCATTCTCTTTGGCAACAGCGGTTCAAAGTGACTATGATTCAATGTAAATGTGTTTTCCTAGTCAATGTGTTCCAACACCATAAATTATTTAAAGCCGGAGTAGTATTTGCTACATCCGGCTTTATTATAGGTTGTCGCTAATTTTGTTTTTTCATTTCTAATGGTATTTTGTTCTTCTTCTCTACTTTCTTACCATCAAATAAGTGCATTACTGTTTTAATACTTTCTTCCCCCATTAAACTTGGTTGTTGTGCCACAGTAGCATATAATTTATTATTTTCTACCGATTTGATTGCGTCCTCGTTACCATCAAATCCAATAACTTTGATATCCTTATTGCCAACCGCTTCTACAGCACCTAATGCCATTTCATCATTTTGTGCAAAAATAGCTTTGATATCTGGATGTGCTTGTATAATATTTTGCGTTACATTCAATCCCTCTGTTCTATTGAACTTAGCACTTTGTTTCGATACAACATCAAGTGATTTATCTGCTACATTATGAAATCCTTTACCACGTTCTCTCGTTGCGCTTGCACCAGGAATACCTTCCAATTCAGCAACTTTCGCATTTTCACCGAATTGCTCTACAATCAGTTGACCACCCATTTCCCCACCTTTAACATTGTCTGAGGCAATAAATGATGCAACTTCTCCTTTGGCAACCTCTCTATCCAAAGTAATTACTGGGATATTTTGATCATTTGCAATTTGTATACTACCTGAAATCGCATCTGAATCCGTTGGGTTAACAATAAGGTAGTCTACATTTTGTTGAATCAAATCATCAATATCATTTGATTGTTTTGCTGCATCATCTTGTGCATCAGCAAATTTCACTTTAACTCCTTGCTTTTTAGCTTCATCCTCAATACCATCTTTTATTTTCACAAAGAAAGGATTATTTAACGTAGATATACTGACACCGATAACAACTTCAGATTTTTTCTTATTTGACTTATCATTGTTATTACTTTCTAATGGAGATTCTAGTGAACATCCTGCTAAAAATATCAACATTGTGATAGCGCTAATAAATAACTTTTTCATTAAATTACCTCCCTTATGATTTATTCTTTCTATCTATTAGCACTGCAATAATAATTACAACACCTTTAACGACTTGTTGATAAAACGAAGATACACCCAATAGATTTAAACCATTGTTTAACACACCTATAATTAGCACACCAATTAATGTACCGAGTATGCGCCCTTTACCACCTGTAAGCGAAGTACCACCAAGTACGACAGCTGCAATAGCATCCAATTCATATGACATGCCGGCTGTTGGTTGTGCAGAATTTAAACGAGATGTTAATATAGCTCCTGCCATCGCAGACATTAAACCAGCTAAACTATATATCATAACCTTCAACTTATTGACTTTAATGCCTGAGATAAATGCCGCTTTTTCATTACCACCCATAGCATAAGTCTGTCTACCAAACACCGTTTTATGTAAAATAATATATAAAATAATGAATGTGATAAACATGGTCACTGCTGGTACAGGTATACCTAAAAAATAGCCACGTCCGAATAATTGAAATGCATAACTACCATTTAAATTTGTAATCGGATTGCCATCAGTGATAACAAGTGTGAGCCCCCTAAAAACGGTCATTGTTGCTAACGTTGCAATAAATGGTGCCATCTTACCTAAAGTGATTAAAATCCCATTAATCGCCCCTAAAATAGCTCCGAAGATACAACCTATTAACAACGCAACAATTGAGTCAACACCAGACACCATTAATATGGCAATCATCGCACTGGATAACGCAAGTGTGGACCCAACTGATAAATCTATCCCCCCTGTTAAAATAACAAATGTCATGCCAAATGCTATCAAACCGTTAATGGATACTTGTCTTAATAAATTAAATAAATTGGATGGTTCTAAAAAAGCACTGTTTAATACGCTTATGATAATGACTAATAATATTAATCCGATAAACGGTATGATTTTTTCTAAATATGAAAAAGATAACTTAGATTGATTCATTTATTTTCCCTCCAGTAGCTAAAGTCATAATACGTTCTTCAGATAAAGATGCCTTATCTAATAACCCTGCAATATTTCCTTCATGTACAACAGCAACATTGTCACTCATGCCAATAACCTCAGGTAACTCTGATGAAATCATAATAATCGACATTCCTCGTTCAGTAAGTTCATTCATTAATTGATATATTTCTCTTTTAGCACCTACATCAATTCCTCTAGTTGGCTCGTCTAAAATTAGCACACGTGGTGCTGTAGCTATCCATTTCGCTAACACTACTTTTTGTTGGTTACCACCAGACAAATCTACACAAGCATCATCTTGTTTACCTTTAATATTTAATCGCTTAATCATTTGCTGCGTATATTGTTCCATTGAACGCTGAGCAAGAAAGCCTGATTTTGAAAAGCTTTTTAACGCAGGTAACGATATATTCTCTAAAATAGAGTCTTGTAATACTAACCCTTCTTCTTTTCTATTTTCAGTAATAAAAGCTAAACCATGTTGTATAGATTGGTTAGGGTTATTCATATAAATATTTTTACCATTTAACTCTACTTGCATAGTTCCTTTATCTAAACCAAATAACACGCGCATAATCTCTGACCTGCCAGCACCCATTAACCCACTAAAACCTAAAATTTCTCCTTTATGCAATTCAAAGTGAACCGATTTTAAATCATGTTCATTTGAATTCAAGTTATTCACAGATAGCACTAATTCACCTTGCTTATAATTTCTTTCAGGATATTGGTTATCTAAATCTCTACCTATCATCGCCTTAACGATTTGTGAATGTGTGGTAGATTCAGTAGCAGCAGTTAAAATAGAACGACCATCTCTCATTACAGTAATACGGTCAGAAATGCTGAAAATTTCTTCCATTCTATGTGAAATATAAACAAAAGATACGCCTTCACTTTTTAACTTTTTGATTTGTTCAAATAATACTTCGATTTCATTATTTGTTAATGCAGCAGTTGGCTCATCCATTATGATAACTTTAGCCTCTTGCATAAGTGCTTTGCTAATTTCTAACATTTGTTGCATTCCAACAGACAAATCCCCTGCTAATTGATTTAAATCAATCGTAATATTCAATTTCTTAAATATCTCTTGTGCCTGTCGCTTCATAGCTTTATTATCAACAATGCCGAAAAATTTAGTTGCTTCTTTTCCTAAAAATAAATTTTCTAGTACCGTCAAATTGGGCCAAATATTCAATTCTTGTTGTATAAATGCGATGCCATGATTTTCGGCATCTTTAGTATTCTTAAAATGGATTGGTTGTTCATTTTCTACTACTGTGCCACCATCCGCTTCATAGACACCTGTAAGAATTTTCATTAATGTACTTTTACCAGCACCATTTTCGCCCATTAACGCATGGACCTCTGCATCAGCAATTTCAAAATCCACACCCAACATCACGTCGTTTTGTCCAAAGGATTTATATATTTGATCCATATTAATCATTATTAATCACTCCTTTAAAATAGAACGCCACTTTTTAATATTGCATTAGCATAAGGTTTAGCTTCACCAGTTCTTATAACAGCTTTAACTTGCGTGCTATCCACTTTCAACTGTTCATGAGATTTAGTGTTAATATCGACATTTTCTGCCATCAATTGTATGTAGAGCTCATCGTTTTGCTTAATCATTTCATTAGCAATCGTTACTTGCTCTATTACCATATGATTTTTTATTAAGCGAAATACTTCTAAGAATGATGGTTTCCCAAATTCTAAGGCAAGGTCTATTTTCTTAACTTCCTGTGGTACTGGCAGACCACAATCAGCAATAATAATTTGATCTGTATGACCTAAATCACTTAGCACCTTTGAAATTTCACTATTTAAAATACCTGTTTTATACATCAAACCACTCCTTTATTTATGTAACCCGTTACATGTTACGCATTAATGACGTGTACTCGATCTCTTTATTACGGAAATGGCTACTTTTTCTAGTTCGACATAATCTTGGCGATTATACAATTTAAGTAACTTTGACATTGCTAGCTCTCCTAAACGATAAGCCGACTGATCGATTGTACTAATTTGAGGAAATGTCATTGTTGAAAATGGTATATTATCATACCCTACAATTTGAACATCCTTTGGAATTTGTAAATTATGTTGTTGAAGTATACCCATCACTCTAATTGCTAACAAATCATTACTACAGATAACGCTGTCTATGTTTTGTTTCCTAATTAAATTAATAAATGAACCTTCATCGTTTAAATCCTGAGCTGAATAAGTTCTATGGTTAATACGCTGTTCTTTAAAAATTGACATTATTCCTTCTACACGGTGTTCAAATGCATCAATAGTTAAATCTTCATGTACAACTAAGGCACGGTTACAGCCACCTTCAATCACTAATTCTGCTTGGCGTTGTCCTCCTTCATAATGATCAGTTGAAACACCCGTAATTTCATCATTAGTACGGTCGACAAATACAAAAGGCATATGAATAGGTTCTAATATTTTCTCAATTATATTTTCGTTAAGTGCAGTAGTGATCATACCTGCGCAATTATGAGATATAAATGTTGTTAAATAGGCCTTTGCTTTTTCAGTATCATTATCACTGTTACCAATTAACACTTGATAGCCATGTTCAACAGCAACATCTTCAACGCCTCTTGCAATCAATGTAAAAAACGGATTACTTATATCTGGTAATAGCAATCCAATCATTTTAGATTTCCTTTTATATAATGTCCTTGCTGCTTCATTTGGTTGGTAATTAAGCTCTGCAATTGCACGATCAATTTGCAATCGTGTTTGCGCCTTAACATACCCCGTATTATTAATCGCTCTAGAAACGGTTGCAACTGAGCAGCCCGCTAATTGCGCTACATCTTTTATCGTTGTCAGTCAAATCACCCCTTTTGTGTAACCGTTTTCATACTACCACATATTTCCACTATTTAATAGCATAATTGCATGATTAATTTATTAAATTATTTTTATTTAAAATAAAAACCTAGTTTTAATCTAAGTTATTTGTCACTAAAAAAGAAAATCATTTATATGAATTCATCACCTCAGAAAAGTAATAATACATATAAATTTTAATAAGGAAATGCACGTATAATATGTTCATAATAAAGTGAATAAGATTTCAATACAGTATTGAAAGCGTTTTCTAATGATGATATATTTATATTGTACCTTTAACAAAGGGGTAACGAGAAATTCAAATATAGTTAGAATCAAAATGATATTTAAAAAGGTAACAATTGTTAGTTTATTAAAGTAGTTAATGACTTCTCCAAAGATTAACTACACAAACCATTAAGCACTATTAAACTCCTTAAAAAGCACCCCACATGCATATGACATGTGGGGTGCTTCATGTTGTAGTCTAACTATTTTTCCTAATGACCCGCATAACTTTTAACATACTGATCCATAATGAGTGGCGTTTACGATAAACGAGGAATCTTGGTTCCCATTTTGGATTAAATTTCTCTTTATATCTTCTGAGACCTTGAAATCTGTATAGCCCATTGAAATGCTCAAATACACGGCCAGCGATTCTTTCACCATAAAAAGAATAAGGGATTTGTCCAACATTAGATAATGTCGCCATTCCCATATTAAAATGCTCATAATTATTAGCTTTTGACCAAAGTAACATATTCAAATATAAACTATCCATTAACGGTAACTCAATATTTGGTTTCCAACGTATTAAATCAACAGAAATAACACCATTATAATAAGTTGGCATCAATGTGCAGAAAGCAATAAGGGATTGATTATTATCTTTTAACACGCCTATTGGGGCTTGAGATAGATAATGTTCATCAAAACTTCCAACAGAAAAATGCATTTCATTTTTGTCAGCTAACCATTCATCACTAATAACTTTTAAATCAGCAATCATTTGTTGTGAAAATGGTGGTTCCACCACTTCAAATGAATACCCCAAATCATCAAGTTTATTTAGCGTAGCTCGCAACCCACGCTTTTTCTTCCCTGATGTTGTAAATGTCGTTAAATTTATAACAGCTTCTTCACCTAATTTAAAGAATTGGTTACCAAAACTATGATAGAGTGACATATGTTTATCCGTTACTTGATAAAAAATAATATCATAACCTAAATATTCCGCTTCTTGATAAAATGCTTCTAATAAACTATAAAATGATTCTTTATTACCAATTGGATCACCTAAAATAATATACGTATTATTTTGATAACGATACATTACAAAAGCATCCTCGTTGTCATTTATAAAAAATTTCTTATCTCCACTGTACATTAAGTGACTTAAATAATTTCCATTATATTTATTAATAATCGACTCGCATGTAGTGATATTATCTCTACTATTTGATGATCTATATCTATATTCAAACCACCATACAATAACGCCTACTATAATTGCTACTAATAAAATAGTAATCCAGAAATAATATCTCAAAATAGAAGTCAACATTTCAATATGATAAATATCTAAAGAATAGAACGTACTCTTAATTACAAGATGATTAATATAGAGTATTATTGCACCTGTAATAATACTTAATAATAACTTGGAATATCTAAACGGTCGTTTGATAACCCGAGCCCGTTTATAAAACACAAGCAATAACACAAAGATCACTGTAAGCCAACTTAATAGTATAAATGATGCATAAGTATAAGCTGTTGCAATAAATATAAACAATACAGAAATAATTGCGAATAGTATTGCACGTTTAGATAATTTATATACACCTATGACATTTAATAATAATAGCAAACAAGCACAAGTATGAATTGAAACAATAATATAATAGATATAGTGGTTTGGATCATATAATCCATCATAAATAATTGTTAAATTATTCAAAAAGAATACTAGACTCGTAAATAGCAATAAAAGTGCCATAGCAAAAGATGGTATACGTGCAATGATGTCCTTTTGATATGAGCCTAACAAAGACGTCATATCTTTTACTGGCACTAATATACGTGAACCTTCCCAGTAACGTTTGGCGGTACTACGGAATTCAAATGTAGATAAAATCAGTGCAATAAGCACAGGAAATAAATAATAAGCAAAACGATAAAGTAATAAACCTAATACGATTGCTTCCTCATCAATATTTAATGCCTTCAAACCTAACAGTACAACTAAATCAAATGTACCAAATCCACCAGGAATAAAACTGATTAATCCCGATAATGCCGCTAGAATAAAAATCCCCATAAAAGTAGCAAAAGGTATTTGAACACCCACAATAGCCATTGCCATGTATAACACTAATGCTGCAACAAACCATTCAACACCTGAAACAATTGTGCAATATACACCGAGCAATCTATGTGTTTTTTGTACAGGTTTTAATATAGTAAACACAACAAACATAGGTAAAAACAATGCTACCACATACATTAACCATTTAATCCATGGGTACGGTGTAAAAATATGTGAAATATCAAAGACATGAATAACTACTAATATGGAAAGTAAACTCAAACCAGTTAACATTGAAACCAAAACAATAGAAATGGTATGTAGCAAAGCTTTTTTATCATCGGTTGTATTTTTATAAAATAAGAAACGTACACTCGCTCCTATAAATCCACCAAAGCCGACAACAGCATTCAAAGCATTGACTGTATAACCAATTCTAATCGTTTTAGGCAAACCAATTTTTAGCTTTAATGTTTTAGCTAAGATTACATCATACATTGAAAGCACTATAATAGACGCCCCACCACTAAGGAACAGCGCTACAAGCCAAAATCGGTTTATTTTACTAAAGGATTTTATTGTTTCTTTAAGATTAATATGTGAGAGCTCTTTGTACAAAGTAATCACTACAATGGTAAATAACGTTAACGCAAATGCAATTTTTAATAAAGAAAATAATTTACTTCTCAGTTCTTTTGACATCTTTTCACTTCGCTTTTAATAATCTAATCATTCCATAAAAATATAGCACAAGAACAAAACATAATAAATAATTTTTTTAATAATAATAACTAACAAAACTGTTAGACGTACTATTAGGTGTACTACTTGATTTTTACTGTAATAAATTAAACTCTAATAAATAAAATGAAATTTTTAATAATATAGTATTGCAGTACATAACTTGTATATATTGCAATAAGCTAACTCAGTATATTAGTAATATATAAATAAACGATTAAAGGGCGAGACAGAAACCATATTTAAAAATTGATTTCATCGTCTCGCCCTTGATAGTTTTTATAATTGTAATCTATAAATGTTTATCACTTTGTAATTTAGTCGCACCGCTTCAGTTTGAACATTTAATGATATAAATGCGAAATAAAAATAGCATTTATTTTCAAAAAACAATGAACAAAACTTACAGTGGTTTAACGAATTTCTTCGTCTGTAGTAATTTCATATTCTCCAGCGTCTTCACCATAATACTTATTGTATCTACGTTTAAACATAGCGTATAAATGTGAAACCAACACTTTTAATATAGCATAAGCTGGGATACCTAAAATCACACCTACAATACCTAATAAGTTACCTGCACTTAATAAGATGAAAATAATTGTTAATGGGTGTATTTTAAGTGTTTTACCCATGACATTAGGTGAAATTAGATGTCCTTCTATAAACTGAACAGCGGTCCAAACTACAATCAATTTCAATAGCATAATTGGGGAAGTGATTAACGCAATGATTATTGCTGGTGATATCGCAATTGTAGGTCCTATGTATGGCACTACACTTGTAACAGCAGCAATTGATGCTAAAATCAAACTATAATCTAACCCGATAATGCTATAACCTATAAATAATAAAATACCAATACAAAATGAAACGATGATTTGACCTTGAATATAAGAACCAACTTGAACACTCATTTTGTCTAGTAAATCATGATAATCTTTTCTAAATTTAGGTGGCATTAATTTTGTAGAAAACTCTTTGAAACGATGACCATCTTTTAACATAAAGAATAACACAAATGGTGTCGTTGCAATTACTACACCAACATTTACAATCGCCTCAGCAAAATTCTTAATCTTTGAACCAAATCCATTAAAGTAATCTGAAACCATAGATGGCAATTTGTTAGCCAGCGCATCTAATTGCTCTTGAATTTGACTGTAGAAATTCGATATCAATGAATACTTAGTAACGCTATCTATAAATTGATTGACCTTATCCACATATGACGGAAAATTATTACCAAAACTTCTAAATTGCGACCCTATGACAGGTATTAAAAGGTTAATAACAAGTGCTATTACACCTACAATCAATAGGAATAATATGATTACGCCCCATACTCTAGAAATATTATACCGTTCCATTAAATTAACTAATGGGTTCAATAGATAATATAGAATAACTGAAACAATGATAGGTGCTACAATAGTATTAAAAACGATAATGAATGGTTTGAAAATATAAGATACTTGATCAAATATAAATATAGCTATGCCTACTAATATTAAAATTAACAAACCAAAAAGTAAGTCTTTCCCACCTGCAAACTTCATGAAGCGAGTTTCAGGAAAACTAAGCTTTAATTTATCTTTACTTTTCTTCTTTTCTTGTTGTACATTGTCTTCATTCGACATATAACTCACCATACCTTAAATTAATTCTTAAAAATAATAATTACTTATTAATATTATAAAAAGACGTACAAAACTCTATCACGAACAGCTTTAATAGTTTGTTGTACTATGCTTAATAATAACACATTCTTTAAATAACAATCATCTATTATACTAAATTATAATTGTCATAGCGCTTCTGCATGGATTATTCACTATTCCTATATAATTAAACGCATTTTCCAAATATTTCTCAATAATTATTAAACCAACAGTAACATTGAATATAGGAAGGGCTATTGTCAAAAATGCCCTAAATATATTATTTAATTCAAAAAAAGAGGGAGCCCTTATGGCCCCCGTTAAATAATGTTTTATCATTAATTTTACGTCGTTACTTCATTACTAGTATCACTATTACCTCGCAAATTAGCAGGAGTTTTATTAGCTTTCTTTTTCGGAATTGGCACAATATAATTACCAAATGGTAACTTACTAATTAAGTAAACGATGAATACAGATACAGCCACCGCTGCTATAAATACCCCAACAAACTTACTTTGAGCATCAATATTTTCAACAATAGGTAAACGTTTCACAAATTGGATTGCTACATAATGTACTAAATAAACTCCCATAGAGTAATTGCCTATTAACGTTAGCGTACGTAAAACAATTTTATTTTCTTTCACATATTCAAACATATAATTAAGAAATATAATAAAGAATGGGATATATATTATATTTGAAACATGTATAGAACTGTGTAAATTGTCTAAATCAATACTGATTAATAAATCAATAAATAATATGCCAATAATAATAGAAAGTAACACTTTATATCTAAATATCAGTTCTTTTATTTCATTGTAAAATTTCGCATAAACAATACCTAAAATGAAAAAAGATATCCAATTCATAATAAAAAGCTTATCATTAACAAATCGTTCTAGTCCTCCGCCATCAATTGCAACAGGACCCATCATTATCCAAACTATATTAGCTATAGTTGCAACTACGAATAAAGTAAGAATTGGCCACCCTTTTTTAAATTTGTGTACGAATGGAAATAAAAAGTAAAATTGGATTACAGTTAATATGAAATATAGATGGAAATTTGCTTTACCGAATATAAAATAATTGATTAGTTTACCATCATCTTCTAAATTATGTAAAAAATAAGCCCTATATAACAAATAAAAAACTGTCCATATAATATATGGGATTAAGATTTTGCTAAATCTTGATTTTATAAAATAATTCAAGCTAAAGCCTCTATGAATAACAGAAATAGTTAATAAAAAAGCACTAACTACCGCGAAAATAGGCGTGCCTAACCTTGCAATTTGGTTTATATAACCTAACCCGTCTGATGTAAACGAGCCTCCTGAAAGTGAGATACTATTAACTGTATGAATGGCAACAACAAGCATAGCCGCTACAGACCTAATTATAGGAATTTCATCATAGTATTTAATACGAAAACATCCCCTTTAAACATAACAACTTGAAAACTAATTTTATGATTTTTAATTATTATAGTAAAGCGAATTTGTATTTATAAATAAAAATATAATACTTTCATTACGTACTATTAAAAAACTTAACATTAAATTTATAAAATAATACTAATTACACATTTATTTTTTTACAAAAACGCAATTTTGCCTTAAGGAAAATTCTAAATTAATTATTATTAGAAAAAAATACGACAGCACCATAATATAGTGTTGTCGTATCTTTCATTCTGAAATTATCCCAAGCTAGCATTTTTATATAGGCCTATATTTAAAGTACATTTGACGACCTGACTTCATTTTTTATATTTTCTGAATAGCAAACACTAGCTATAAACTTTAAACATTAGTTTCGTTAGTATGGTCGGCATCAATCATAAAATGGTAGACATGCAAAGTTAAATAAATAACTTCAGCCTCATATATTTTAATGCCCAATTCCTGTTGCAACATTTTCATTATTTTCAAAGCGATATTGAAACATAAAGGATACTGAGTTTTCAATAACTCTTCAAAAGCATTTGTTTTCTGCAAATTTTCACCAGTTCTCAATCTTTTAATTAAAAATTGAATATGTCTAATAAAGCGTTGGTACTGGACTGTGTCTTTTTCTATCTCTTGTTTTAAATCATGTTCTAAAATAAATATACTTTTATTAATCAAACGATTAATCAGTTCCATTTCACGTATAGATAAAGTTTCTGTATTAGAAGCTATATGTAACGCTATAAAACCTATTTCATCTTCTGGAAAATTCACATCTAATACATGGTTTAAACGATCGATTACTTTCTCAGCGATACCATATGCCTCAGTATATAATTGCTTTGTCTCTACAACAAAAGGGTTATTTATTAATTGATTTTGTTTCAATCGATTATATGCAAATATAATATGATCTGTTAAAGATATGACCAATTTTTGATTATCTACCTTCATTACTGAATTCGTTATAATATTAACAGCTTCAATGACTGCTTGAATTAATGTGTCATCAGCTTGCTCAACCAGTGATTTATAATGATCTTGTTGAGACTTTTGGTCTAAAATATACGTTTTCTCAACTGTTTGATTTTCTTGCAAAGTCATGCCACTTTTTTTATTAAAACCAATGCCCTTAGCAATGAGCACATATTCTTCTTGTGCCTTTTTACAGATAATAACATTATTATTTAAAACCTTAGTTATCAGGTAATCACTCACATGAATCATCCTTCTTTTTCTGTCATTCAATATTATATAGTGGATTTTCAAAAATTGAAAGACATAAAAGAGCCTTTCAAATTCCCACTAATAAGTGATCTATTTGAAAGGCTCTATATGTTAATATGAATAATATTTAATTATTTTTTCATGCCCCAACTTTCAATACCAAACAAATTAATTTCTAATTCTTCAGGTTTGAAAACAGGTTTTTTACCAGCTCTACGTTGACGTTGGTAATCGTTCATAACGGCAAAAGCAATATTCGATAATCCTATAATCGCCACTAAGTTAACAATTGCCATTAAGCCCATAAATACATCGGCAGTACTCCAAACAGTTTCAGTTTTAATTACTGAACCAACAAATACTAGTACAACAACTAAACATCTAAATATAAATAATATAGTTTTATTTTTAGATAAAAATTCAATATTAGATTGACCGTAGTAATAATTACCTACTACAGATGAAAATGCAAACAATGTGATAGCGATTGTTAAGAATATACCGCCTCCACTACCCAAATGTTCATTTAGAGCAGATTGTGTAACCGCAACACCTTGTGCTGCATTGTCTCCAAATTCTAAACCTGTGTATAGTAAAATCATGATTGCTGTAGAAGTACAAACTAACATTGTATCAAAGAATACGCCTAACGATTGAATTAAACCTTGCTTCACTGGGTGTGGCGCAGCAGCTGTCGCAGCAGCATTAGGTGCTGACCCCATACCAGCTTCGTTTGAGAACAAGCCACGTTTTACACCTTGAAGGATTGCTGCTCCAACTGCACCACCAGTTGCTTGCTCAAATCCAAACGCACTTTTAACGATAGTTGTTATCATTGGTATAATTTGGTCATAATTAAATACCAATATCACAACAACTAAACCAATATAAATAATTGCCATAAATGGTACGATTATTGAAGATAATTTAGCGATACTACGCACACCACCAAAAATAATAGCAGCCGTAACAATTGCTAAAATAATACCAGTTACAATTGGACTTACATTATATTGCGTCTTTAAAGATTCTGCAATTGTGTTTGACTGAACTGTATTAAACACAAATGCAAATGTAACTGTGATTAGCACAGCAAAGACAACACCTAGCCATTTTTGATTTAAACCTTTAGTTATGTAATACGCTGGGCCTCCACGGTAGCCACCGTCCTCATCAGGAACTTTATACACTTGAGCTAAAGTTGCTTCTATAAAAGCACTAGCAGCACCGATAAAAGCAATAATCCACATCCAAAATACCGCTCCTGGGCCACCAAGTACAATTGCAGTTGCAACCCCCGCAATATTACCAGTTCCAACACGAGATCCAGCACTAATTGCAAATGCTTGGAATGGTGAAATCCCTTTCTTACCATTATCTAAAGTTTCAGGTTTCTCACCAATTGCACGAAACATTTCTGGAATCCATCTTAATTGAACAAATTTTGAGCCAATTGTAAAAAATATACCGGCTGTTATTAACAATCCAATTAAATACTGCGACCAGATTAAATCATTCCCGACTTGAACAAATGTTTTGAACCAATCTGGAATTAAACTATCAAAATCTCTCAATTTAATCCCTCTCATCTATGTATATTTAATTTCAAAATTAGAGCAAGAGATTTATAGCTATATTCATAGTAATACACCTTAAATTATTACTATGAGTTTAAGTGAAAAAATATGAATAACAATAACTAAACACATCTTTTCCTTACGCTATAAACCTCTTTTTTAATTATTTATTGCACCTAACTGGTATTTTATCACTATACAGTTGTATTTACTAACAATTTTTTATAAGATATTTTATTTTACTTCTAAATCTTTTATTTCACCGAAATCGCTAGTATCTACGATAAAGCTACCATTTGTATATTGTTCTGATAAGTGGATATCTTTTATTGAGCCAGTTTCTTGCTGTTTGTCAGAGTATATTGTATAAGTTTTTTGGTCTGGTTGAATGACTGCAGCGTCTATAATGCGGTGTGGCGCTTTCTTCAATTCTTTTAATAATGTAATACCACGTTGGGCACGTTTAGCTATTTGTAACACTTTAAAGCTGATGCGTTTTAAAGATCCACGTTGTGTCGCCATTAATATCGTATTATTTGAAGTTACAATATCTGTTAATACCGTATAATCTTCATCTTTTAAGTTAATAGATTTAACACCTGCAGCTCTCAAGCCTGTATCAGAAAGTTCATCACTATCGTAAGTAAGCGACATGCCTTTATTTGTTACCACAGTAATCAATTGCGGTTCTGATATACGCATAACACTTATAATTTCATCATTATCTTTCAATTTCATGGAAACAAGTGGTTTATTATAGCGTGTTGTTTTGAACATGGATACGTTACTCTTTTTAATCATACCATTACGTGTCGCTAATATATAAAACGCTTCTGGTTTAAAATCACTTTCACAATAAGCGTTTATAACGTGCTCGCCTTCATCAAGTGGCACAATTTGAGAGACATGCTGCCCTAAATCTTTCCATTTTATATCAGCTAACTTATGAACTGGTATAAATAGATAGCGACCTTTATTTGTAAACACTAGCGCTGTATCTAAAGTGTTGGCTTCTTCATATTTCATAATCGAGTCGCCATCTTTAGTACCTACTTCGCCTACGCCACTTGCATTAAAACTACGTAATGAAGTTCGTTTAATATAACCATGTTTAGTAATACTCATAATCACAGTTTCACTAGGAACCATCACTTCTTTATCAATTTTAATCTCTGAAATCTCAGCTTCTATAGAGGATAGACGATTTTGTTTAAATCTGTTACGAATTTCGGTTAATTCCTCTTTAATTACATTTAATAATGCATCATGATTATCTAAAATATTTCTCAAACGCTCAATTAATGCTTTCAATTCATCATGTTCTTGTTGTAACTGAACAATATCTGTATTCGTCAAACGATACAATTGTAATGTCACTATCGCTTCCGCTTGAGCTTCAGTAAAGTCATATTCAGCTACCAAATTATCTTTAGCATCTTTTTTATTTTTTGAAGCTCTAATAAGTTTAATCACTTCGTCTAATATAGATAAAGCTTTCATTAAACCTTCAACGATGTGCATTCTACTCTCAGCATGGTCTAGTTCATAACGTGTACGTTTCGTTACAACATCAATTTGATGATTTAAATAACTATCTATAAATTGACGAATACCCATTAATACTGGTCGTCCTTCACTAATAGCAACCATGTTAAAGTTATATGAAACTTGTAAATCTGTATTTTTATAAAGGAAATTAGCTACGGCTTCACTATTAATATCTTTTTTCAATTCGATTGCAATACGTAATCCTGTACGGTCAGTTTCGTCTCTAACTTCGACGATGCCATCAACCTTTTTATCAGCACGTAATTCATCCATTTTTTTAACCAATGCACTCTTATTAACTTCATAAGGTACTTCTGTAACAATTAGTTGTTTTCTACCATTTCTTAATTCTTCAACCTCAACCTTCGAACGAACTACGATCTTCCCTTTACCTGATTCATAAGCTTTCTTAATACCATCCACACCTTGGATAATACCGCCTGTTGGAAAGTCAGGGCCTTTGACATATTTCATCAATTGATTCACTGTTATGTCCGGGTTATCAATAAATTTAAGTGTTGCTTGAATCACTTCTCCTAGGTTATGTGGTGGAATATCTGTAGCATAACCAGCAGAAATCCCAGTACTACCATTTATCAATAAATTAGGAAGTCTTGCAGGCAAGACCATCGGTTCCATTGTCGTATCGTCATAGTTTGGCATAAATGGCACAGTTTCTTTGTTAATATCTCTTAAAAGTTCTTCTGAGAGACGACTTAATTTTGCTTCAGTATAACGCATTGCAGCAGCTGGGTCATTATCGATACTACCGTTATTACCTTGCATTTCTATAAGTACATGACGTAGTTTCCATCCTTGACTTAAACGCACCATCGCATCATATACAGACCTATCACCGTGTGGATGATACTGGCCTATAACATCACCGACAGTTTTAGCACTTTTACGAAAATTTTTGTCGTAAGTGTTACCGCTTGAATACATTGCATATAAAATACGTCTTTGAACAGGCTTGAGACCGTCACGAACGTCTGGCAATGCACGCTCTTGAATGATGTATTTACTATATCTACCAAAACGATCGCCAATAACATCTTCTAGCGATAAATCTTGAATTACTTCACTCAATTTACTTCCTCCTCATTAGGCGCTTCCTGTTCCAATATTTGAATTTCATTATTATCTAAAATACTTTGTTGTTCTTGTAAACCAAATTCGACATGATTTTCAATCCATTCACGTCTTGGTGCAACTTTGTCACCCATTAGTGTTGTAACACGTTTAGATGAACGTAACTCATCTTCAACTTGCACTCTAATCAATGTTCTTGTATCAGGGTTCATAGTCGTTTCCCACAATTGGTCAGCATTCATTTCACCAAGACCTTTGTAGCGTTGCAATGAGAAACCTTTTCCTAATTTTCGTTGCAATTTTTCTAATTCTTCATCTGTCCAAGCATATTCTACTTTTTTAGATGCACCTTTACCTTTTTCAAGTTTATAAAGTGGTGGTAACGCAATAAATACACGGCCAGCTTCAACTAATGGTTTCATATATTTAAAGAAAAATGTTAATAATAACACTTGAATATGCGCACCATCTGTATCGGCATCTGTCATAATAATGATTCTATTATAGTTACTATCTTCAATTTTGAACTCATTACCGACACCAGCGCCAATAGTATGAATAATTGTGTTAATTTCTTCATTTTTAAAGATATCATCAAGGCGTGCTTTCTCAGTATTTATTACTTTACCTCTAAGCGGTAAAATCGCTTGATATTTACGGTCACGACCTAACTTTGCAGAGCCACCCGCTGAATCACCTTCGACAAGGTATAATTCTTTTTTCTCCGTATTTTTACTTTGTGCAGGTGTAAGCTTACCAGATAGCAAAGTATCTTTACGTTTATTTTTCTTACCTGAACGCGCATCTTCTCTAGCTTTACGCGCTGCTTCTCTAGCTTGTTGCGCCTTTAAAGCTTTTTTAACTAATGATTTAGATAATTGACCCTTTTCTTCCAAATAATACGGTAGTTTGTCAGCTACGACTGAATCTACTGCACTTCTGGCTTCAGGTGTGCCCAGCTTAGATTTAGTTTGTCCTTCAAATTGTAACAATTCTTCAGGAATTCGAATTGAAATAATCGCAGTTAAACCTTCTCTTATATCATTACCATCTAAATTTTTATCTTTATCTTTTAATTCATTAATACGACGTGCATAATCGTTAAACACACGGGTCATAGCTGTTTTAAATCCAACTTCATGTGTCCCACCATCTTTTGTACGCACATTATTAACGAAACTTAATATACCTTCTGAATATTGATCGTTATACTGGAATGCAACTTCCACTTCAATATTATTAGCTTCCCCAGAGAAATCTGCTACATCATGTAATACTTCTTTCCCTTCATTGACATAAGCAACGAATTCTTTAATACCATCTTCATAATGGAAGATATCTTCACGTTCTTTGCCTGCTCTTAAGTCTTTTAGAGTGATTCTCAAACGTTTAAGTAAAAATGCTGATTCTTGTAGCCTTTCACTTAAAACTTCATAATTGAATGACGTAGATGCTTTAAATATTTCTGGGTCTGGCTTAAATGTTACTTTAGTACCAGTCTTTTTAGTCTTACCATGTTTTTTCAAACCAGTTGTTGGTTTCCCGCCATCTGCAAAACTTTGAGTATATATGTTACCATCTCTATAAATTTCAACTTCTAACCATTCACTCAAAGCGTTGACAACTGAAGCACCAACACCGTGTAAACCACCAGAAGTCTTATATCCGCCTTGTCCAAATTTTCCACCTGCATGAAGTATCGTAAAAATGACTTGAACAGTAGGTTTTCCAGAAGTATGAATACCAGTAGGCATTCCACGTCCATTGTCTTCTATAGTAATGCTCTCATCTTTATTTATCGTAACAGTGATTTCGCTACCGAAACCATTTAATACTTCATCGACGGAATTATCGACAACTTCATATACTAGATGATGTAATCCACGTTTATCGGTAGAACCAATATACATCCCAGGTCTTTTTCTAACGGCCTCTAGTCCCTCAAGTACCTGAATGGAATCATCCGAATAATTATTTTTTTTATTCATTGCCAATCGTTTCGCCCTCCTACAAACGTACGTTCGTTTTTAAAACTATACATTAGTTATTCTTATATAAATCTTGATAAATTGCAAGTATCAAATCAATTTTCAATAGATAAATGCTTTTCATTTAAAATTTTTATTCGTATTATGATGGTCTTATGTGGTAAAATAATTTTAATGTCATTAAAGGATGTGGATTATATATGATGATTATAATCATGTTAATACTAAGTTACCTCATTGGTGCTTTTCCAAGTGGCTATGTAATAGGTAAATTATTTTTCAAAAAAGATATTCGACAATTTGGTAGTGGCAATACTGGCGCAACAAATAGCTTTAGAGTACTAGGAAAACCTACAGGGTTTTTAGTTACTTTTCTAGATATTTTTAAAGGATTTATTGTTGTCTTTTTCCCACTATGGTTGCCTGTTCATGCGGAAGGTACAATTAGTACATTTTTCACAAATGGACTTATCGTAGGTGCTTTCGCGATTCTAGGTCATGTATATCCAGTTTATCTTGGTTTTAAAGGCGGTAAAGCCGTTGCTACAAGTGCTGGTGTCATACTAGGAGTTAATCCTGTCTTATTATTAATATTAGCAGTAATTTTCTTTGGAATATTATATTTAACAAAGTATGTATCACTCTCAAGTATCATTGCATCAATTTGTTGTGTTATTGGTGCATTATTAATTCGAGATTATATCCTCTTTGTTGTTAGTATTGGTGTAGGCGTGCTACTGATAATTAGGCACCGTACTAATATTGTAAGAATATTTAAAGGTGAAGAGCCTAAAATAAAATGGATGTAACTATTACAAAAGTCGCAGTATAAAAACAAATAAACTTTTCAAACAAACGCTAAGCTGGGACATTAAGATGTTTCCAGCTTTTTAACATTGTATCTATTATACTACGTAAACAATGTTTTATCATGTATTTCTATAGTTCATATTTTCGTAAATCATTTATCGAAATTAATTGAAAAATTATGTTATACTACTTTTAACGTTACTCAAAGTGGGTAATATATAAATTACTAATGTAAAAATTAGTAACCAACGTTCATAAGTGAAAGCTTATGGATCGAAAGGAGACTTTTATTATGGAAATAGAACTTTCAGATAATGCTGTATCTTGGTTTAAGGAAGAACTAGATTTACCAGAAGATGACAAAGTCTTACAATTCTTTGTACGTTATGGCGGAGAATTCCAATTAAAACAAGGGTTTAGTCCCGCTTTCAGCGTAGACAAGAAAAATGACGTAGAAATTGGTTACGAAAACCATTACGATGGACTAGATGTCGTAATCGCTGAAAAAGATTTATGGTATTTTGAAGACCACAATTTATACATTGATGTTAGTAACAGTATTGATGAAATTTCATATGCCACTAAATAAATATTAAATTGTCCTATGGAGTTTTCTAATTCATTTGGCTTTAATTTTATTAATAAGCGTATGAAATATTTATACATTTTTAAATAAATCATGATATATAGTAATAAAAAAGCGTTCGGGTACCCCCAAACGCTTTTTTATTTAATTTAATTTTAGTATTGTTAATTCTCTTAAGCATTTCACTATACTAGTGATTTAATGCAACACCTACATTATATGCCTTTAATAACTTCTAAATTCTCGCCTAACTTATTTCTTTCAGCGACGTCGCTATAAACAGCGTGCCATTCAGGGAAATATCTATCTAATCGTATTGGCTTGAAATCTTCTTTTTTAATACAAGTCAATGTAGTTGATCCTGTGGTAGCTAATTCTCCCGCTTCATTATATATTTCGTAGCAATATACAGATCGTAATCTAGAATACTTTTCAACCCATGTTTTAATTTTTACCGTTTCTGGATAAAAAATTGATTTGATATATTTAATATCCAAATCAACAACTGGAGAAATGATACCTGAATCTTCCATGGCTTTATAACTAAAACCTAATTTAGAGATATAATCTGTACGCGCTACCTCAAACCAAGTTGGATAGTTACCATGATAAATCACACCCATTTGATCAGTCTCTGAATAGCGTGATTCAATTTGTGTCATACTGTAAATCATTATAAACGTCCTCTTTTCAATTGTTCATGTTATATATTATTTACTATTAAATATTAACATAAAAATTTCAGTATAGCATTTTACCAGTTTATCGCTTAGAATGCTGAGAAAAATTACTTATAACCTATTACCTATTCTATATTCATTTACCCTACGTCACTTAAAGATAATGCTATTTCAAAATATGGCTAATCTATCCGTAAATTTATAATATAGTTATAACTTTAAAGCAATGCATCATACACATATTTATACGTCTTTAATTATAATTTTGAGGCTGAGACATATCTATATATGCCTCAGCCTCGTCTAAATCTTTATTATTTAATTAATACTTCTAACCTTAAAAATTATTCAGCTAATTTATTTCTTAATACTAATTGAAGAATACCACCATGACGGTAATAATCCATTTCAACATTAGAATCGAAACGAGCCATTGCTTCAAACTCTATTACATCGCCGTTTTCTTTCTTAGCTTGTACTTTTACGAAATCATGCGGTTTTACATTTTCATCAATATCTACTGAAATAACTTCAGTACCATCGATACCAAGGCTATCCGCAGATTCGCCTTCTTTGAATTGTAATGGTAAAACACCCATCATTACTAAGTTTGAACGGTGAATACGTTCATAACTTTGTGCGATAACTGTTTTAACACCTAGTAAGTTTGTACCTTTAGCCGCCCAGTCACGAGATGAACCCATACCGTAATCATTACCAGCTAAAACAACTAAACCAGTGCCGTCTTCTTTGTATTTCATAGCAGCGTCAAATATTGGCATTTGTTCGCCTGTTGGCCAATAAGTTGTGAAACCACCTTCAGTGCCTGGTGCTAATTGGTTTTTAATACGGATATTCGCAAATGTACCACGTACCATTACTTCATGGTTACCACGACGAGAACCATACGAGTTAAATTGACGAATAGGAACGCCATGGTCAAGTAAATATTTACCTGCAGGCGTATCTTTACCAATTGCACCCGCTGGAGAAATATGGTCAGTTGTTACTGAATCTCCAAATTTACCCATAACTCTTAAGTCTTTTAATGAATCAATTGTGCCTGGTTCTTTAGAAAGACCTTGGAAGAATGAAGGATTTTGGATATAAGTTGATTCAGGATCAAAGTCATATAACGGTTGATCCGTAACATCAATTTCATTCCACATTTCATTATTATTATATACAGTTTCATATTCTTCTTTAAATAGTTTTGGAGTAACAACTGTATCAACAGTGTCTGAAACTTCTTTAATTGATGGCCAAATATCTTTTAAGTAAACATCTTCTCCATCTTTACCTTTACCAAGTGGTTCATTTTGTAAATCGATATCCACAGTTCCTGCTAGTGCATATGCAACAACTAATTGTGGTGAAGCTAAATAGTTAGCTTTAACTAATGGGTGGATACGACCTTCAAAGTTACGGTTACCTGATAATACAGAAGAAACAAGTAAATCTTCGTCAGCAATTGCTTTTTCAATTTCTTCTAGTAATGGACCAGAGTTACCGATACAAGTTGTACAACCATAACCAACAAGGTTAAAGCCTAAATCATCAAGATATTCAGTTAAGCCTGAATCTCTTAAATATCCAGTAACAACTTTAGAACCTGGCGCTAATGATGTTTTAACATATTCAGGGACTTTCAACCCTTTTTCTACCGCTTTCTTAGCAACTAGCCCTGCACCTAACATAACATATGGGTTAGATGTATTTGTACATGATGTAATCGCTGCAATCGCTAAATCACCAGTTTTCATTGTAGTTGATGTACCATCCTTGAATTCGATTGTTGCAGTTTTATCGAATTCACTTTCATCAAAACCGTGACCCTGGTTACCTGCTGGTGCAGTAACTGATTTTTCAAATTCTTTCTTCATGTCGCTTAAGAAAATTAAATCTTGCGGACGTTTTGGTCCTGATAATGATGGTTCAACAGTAGATAAATCTAATTCAACTACATCAGTATATTCAGGGTCCTCTTTTTCAACAGTAAAGAACATGCTATTTTCTTCTAAATATTTTTTCACTAGATCAATTTGTTCATCAGTACGTCCTGTTAGGCGCATGTATTTTAATGCTTCTTCGTCTACTGGGAAGAAACCACAAGTAGCACCATATTCTGGTGCCATGTTAGCAATTGTTGCACGGTCTGCTAATGGTAAGTGTTGTACACCTGGACCAAAGAACTCAACAAATTTTCCAACTACACCTTTTTTACGTAATTCTTGAGTTACACGTAAAGCTAAATCTGTTGCAGTCGCACCTTGAGGTAATGCGTTAGATAATCTAACACCGATTACTTCAGGAATTGGGAAATATGATGGTTGACCAAGCATACCAGCTTCAGCTTCAATACCACCTACACCCCAACCTAATACACCAAGACCATTAATCATTGTTGTATGTGAGTCAGTACCTACTAATGTATCAGGGAAAGCTACTGTTTCTCCATCTACATCACGTGCATGAACAACATTAGCTAGATATTCTAAGTTCACTTGGTGAACAATACCAGTTGCTGGTGGTACAGCGCTATAATTGTTAAATGCTTTTGTAGCCCAATTTAAAAATTGATAACGTTCATAGTTTCTTTCAAACTCTAATTTCATATTGCGCTCTAATGCGTCTGGATTTGCATAGCTATCAACTTGAACTGAGTGGTCAATAACTAAATCTACAGGTACTTCAGGATTAATTTTATTTAAATCTCCACCTACATCATTCATTGCTTTACGTAATGACGCCAAGTCAACAACTGCAGGTACACCTGTAAAGTCTTGTAAGATAACACGAGAAGGTTTGAAAGGTACTTCGCCTTCAGTTCCATTAGTAAATTCTGATAACGCTTTAATATGTTCATCAGTAATTACAAAGCCATCCTCTTGTCTTAATACAGATTCTAGTAATACTCTAATTGAATATGGCAATTTTGAAACTTTCGTTAAACCTTGTTCTTCTAAAGTATTCAAATCATAAAAAGTATATGATTTGCCATTTAACTCGAACGATTTTTTCGATTGTTGTTTGATATTAGAAGCCATATAAATCCCCCTTGAAATTTTTGTAATATATATGCCGTTATTTAAATTGTATAATTATATGTGCTTTAAAACAACTAGCTAGGGCAAGAAACATCTATAATTTAGATTTGAATTTTCAATCAGTATGTATAAGGAAAACTTATCTTAACTTTGGTGTGTAATAAGTTATTATTATCAATTGAGAATCATTATCAACCTTTCGTCACATGTTCCTCATTATATTTTATAAATAAAAAAAGCTGAGTATCCAAATGGATACTCAACTTTATATTCTAAAGCGATTTTATTGATCTGCTTTTTCTGCATTTCTAAGTGGTTTACGTTGTTCAATAATATCGTCTTCATAATCTTCTTGTTGATGCTGTAAGTAATCTTGTAATCTATGTTTATTAGGCGTCAATGTTAAACCTAAGAATTTACGTTCTTGGTTAGCATCTTTATAGAATGAAATCATCATCATTATTACTACAAATGAGAATGGCAAGGCACTTATAATGGCGGCACTTTGAATTGCGTTCAGTGCTTCCGCGCCGTTTCCTCCACCTGCAAATAGTAATACAAAGGCGATTAGCGATTGTGCAGCGCCCCACGTCAATTTGACAACATTTGATGGCTCTAATGAACCATAAGTTGTTTGCATACCTAATACAAATGTTGCAGAGTCTGCCGATGTAATAAAGAATGATGCAATTAATACTAAAGTTACAATAGATAATATCATTCCAATTGGCATTTCATGAAATACTCCGAAAAGTTGTGTTTCAGCAGTCATATCAAATAATTCTGGATTTTTCTTACCAGTTTCAATGCCTAATACGCCAAACACACTGAACCAAACGAAACTTATAAGTGTCGGTACTAACAGTACGCCACCAATAAATTCACGTATAGAACGTCCTTTAGATACACGCGCAATAAAAATACCTACGAATGGACTCCAACTTAACCACCAACCCCAATAGTAAAGTGTCCAACTAGACATCCATTCACGTTTTTGAGGGTTTTGTGCCGCTGTATCAAATGTATTTAATAAGAATGAGTTTAACAAACTCCCTGTTGAACTTGTCATCATATTCAAAATCAATACTGTCGGACCAATAATGAGCACAGCAATCATCAAGATTGCACCTAAACTAATGTTTAAGTTACTTAAATACTGAATACCTTTACTCAGTCCAGACCAAGCACTCATCATAAATAAGATTGTTACTACAACTATGATTATAGCTTGTACCCAAACATTGTTTGGTATACCGAATAAGTAATTAAGACCTCCATTAATTTGTAACGCGCCCATACCTAGTGATACGGCCACACCTACTACTGTAGCAAATACAGCAAGTACATCAATGATTGTCCCAATTGGTCCTTCAACTTTGTTACCTAAGATAGGACGTAATGTTCTTGAAATAAGTCCTGGTTCGCCTTTTCTAAATTGAGCGTAAGCTAGTGCTAATGCAACAACACCATATATTGCCCATGCATGGAATCCCCAATGGAAAAATGTTGAACGTAATGCTTCTGTATATGCTGCTGTTGTTTTTGGATCTGCATTTGGCGGAGCTGCAAAATCAGCCATTGGTTCTGCTGCACCGTAGAATACAAGTCCAATCCCCATACCAGCACTGAATAACATCGCAAACCATGAAATTGTGTTAAATTCAGGTTTGTCATTTGGTTTACCTAATTTTAATTTCCCAATAGGGCTGAAAATTAGAAATACACAGAAGAAAACTATAAACGTTGTAAGAATTAAGTAATACCATCCAAGTTTATCTGTAATCCATAGTTTAATCGTATTCGTAACATAATCAAATTGTCCCGGTAAAACTGCACCAATAATAACAACAATTGCTACGATAATCGCACTATAGATAAAAACAGGAGATATCTTCTTACCATCAGGTTGGTTACTAGAAGAATTCATAATTAATTACTCCCTTTCTTATCCTATTAAATTTTCAAGCCAAATAGAACTTTCATTTTTCAAAAAGATTCTATTTAAGTATTAACCACGTATTAGAATAACAAAACAATGCATTAATATCAAATTTCATTAAAAAAACTATTCTCTTACTTTTAAATATATTGTATAATAATCTTTAAAATTAAATAAAAGGGAGTTTACCATATGTTTCAAGAGTTTAAAGAATTTGCATTAAAAGGCAATGTCTTAGATTTAGCGGTAGCTGTAGTTATGGGAGCAGCATTCAACAAAATTGTTACAGCTTTAGTTTCATTTATCATTATGCCATTAATCGGATTGATTTTTGGTACAGTTGATTTCGCTGAGAGCTGGTCATTCATGGGAATTAAATACGGTATGTTCGTTCAGTCAATCATAGATTTTATCATTATTGCATTCGCATTATTTATTTTTGTGAAGATTGCGAATACGCTAATGAAAAAAGAAGAAGAAGAAGAAATCGAAGAGAATACAGTTTTACTTACTGAAATTCGTGATTTATTACGTGAAAAAAATTAATTTAATATACTAAAAAAACGAGAGTCCTAGCAGAATAAAAACTACTAGAACTCTTTTTATTTATCTTATTTCATTAAAATCTTTATACTTTTTTATTTTGAAAACGTGTTGCCACATAATATTACTTATTGTTTCTTAAAAGTTGTCACACTTTGATATTGTTCCGTAACCACTTCTAAAATGAGTGGAATTCTTTGTTTCAATTCACTTACATGTGAAATAATGCCCACCATTCTGCCTGTAGATTTTAAACTTAACAGTGTATCTAAAGCTGTTTCTAAAGTTTCTTGATCTAATGTTCCAAATCCTTCATCGACAAACATAGAATCTAGTGCAATACCACCTGACTCTTGTTGAACAATTTCACTTAAGCCTAATGCTAAAGCTAAAGAAGCTTGGAAGGTTTCCCCTCCAGATAATGAGCTAATATGCCTAGATTGATTAGAGTGTGCATCAAAAACATCAATCTCAAGTCCACTGTATCCTTGTGAAACCTGTGACTTACGTACTAGTTGATAGCGTTGACCCGTCATTAAAGATAAACGTTGATTGGCTTGCGCAAGGATTCTTTCTAAATAATAAATCAAAACGTAATTTTCTAATGTTAATTTTTGTTCATTTTTCCCCGCTAAAATTTCTGCTAATTGAAAAATTTCTTGTTGTGTTTTTAATTCACTTTCTAATTTACCAATTATTTCTTTTATTTCACTGATTTTTTTATTATTAAATGTGATTTTATATTCATGTTGACTCAATTCAGAAGAGATTAATTCAAACGCTTGCTGCTGTTGTTCGAAAGCTTCAGTTAGTTGTTGTGTATCTTCTAATTTTTTATCAGAAATTTCATCTTTTAGTTGCGAAATAACTAATTCAAAAGATTGTTTTGATTTATTAAATTCAGTTATTTCATTTTCTAGTGATTCTTTTTCTTTAACTTTAGAAACTGTATTATATACTTGTTCTATGTCTGTGAAACCAATCCGATTCATTTCATCGTCAATTTTCACATTTATATTATTGATTTCTTGTTCAATTTCAGACGAGCTATTATTTAAATGATTTTTGTTATTTTGTTCTAAAGCAAGTTCACTCTTGTATTGTTGTATGCTATTTTCCAATTCTTCCAAGTTTTTTTCATATTTTTCTATTTCACTTTGATAGTTTTCAAATATTTTTATAAAAGCATCTACATTAGTAAAACCTGTAGTATTTTCAAAATCATTTATAGCTATTTCATTTTCTTTCAAGTTATGTTGTTTAGTTTTCTTATCTAATTCTAACTGATGGAATTGTTGTTCATATTGTTGTTGTAATTCTTTTAATTCAACAATCTCTTCATTTTCTTTTTCAATCTTTTGTTTTTGCGCTATTTTTTTCTTAACTTCTGTTTCAAGTTCATGATAATTTGTATTTTCTAGTTTCTCTTTATCAAATTTCGCCAACTGTTCTTCAATATAATTTAGTTCACTTTCAACTTTAATTTTATCTTCAGTTGTAGCATTTTTCTTTTGTTCTAATTGAGCAAGACTTTGGTGACGTGCAGTTAAATCATCAAAATCAATATGTTGCGTTATAGTATGTACTTGATTACCACAAATTGGGCATGTGTCTCCAACATTTATTGCTGATTGCAAAGTACTAATCAAATCTTGCTTATTATTTAAATCTATACTTGTTTTATCTATTTTTTTATAAGCAACCGTTAGCTGTTGAAGCTCATCATTTAACTTTTCACTGTAATTTGCTTTTTGATGTTTTCTTTCTTGTAATTGTAGGTATTCTTTTTTATCAAGTTCATTTTGCTTTAGTACTGCAACTTCATTATTTAAACTGTAAATTGTTTCATTTATTTGTTCTATTTTCTTATAATTCGGTACCCTGCCGTTTATTTTTCCTTTAATTTCTTCTAATTGCTGTATTAGTGCTTCTAGCTTTGTTTGAAGTGATGCAAAACCTTCTTGAAGTGATTGTTGCTCTTCATAAGCCACTTTGTACTTTTGAGATCTCTCAAAGAAAAGTTTCGTTTTTTCAATAAAGTTTTTACTATCTGTTATTTTTTCTGACTCATTTTTATGTGCATCTAACTGTTCATCTGCTTTTTTTATTTGAATTTCAAGCTCTGAAATAATTTCTTTTTTCTCATTGATATCTTCTTTTATTTTTTGTTGTTTTGTATATAATTTATCTTTAGATTCTAATAAATTAGCAATTGGCCTTACCTCATTAATTGCATTCAATCGCTTAATTTTTTCATTTATATCATTTTCTTGAGTTAATAATTGCTCATAATTTTGTTGATTTTCTGCTAATTTATTTAATGTTTCTTCTAATTTTTGATTATTTTTCAAACAAGCTTCAGCATCATTTAGTTTAGTTTTATGTTCATCCTTTTGTTGTTTTAATTTATTTTGCTTTTGCTTTGCTTTTTCATCAAATACATCTAATACTTCAAGCACCTGATTTGTTTGTCTTGGGTTAATGGATTTATATTCAATTAATGTTTCATCATTGAACGTTTCTAAATCCAACCAATTTGTTTCTAATAAATGATATCTCTGTTCTATTTGTCCTCTAACTTCTTTAACATCTTCAGATAAGTTTTTTTGTATTTCTTCAAAACGCTGGCTATTAAAAAGTGTCCTTAATATTTCTTGTTTTTCAGAGCTTTTTGATAATAAAAATCTTTTAAATTCGCCTTGAGGTAAAATAAATAGCTGTCTAAATTGTTCAGCATTCACGCCCAACAATTCTTTAATAAATTGATTACCATTTGTTATTTTACTTTCCCTAAGTCCATATGTTTCAGCTTCCATTTCATACACGGCAAGCTGACCAAGCGTTTTGTTTTTATTACCCTCTTTGACAAATGCACCTTGTCTTTTTATTTTGAAATATTGATTCCTTAATTTGAATTCAAATTCTACTATCATAGGCTTTTTACTTTCAGCAAAATGACTTCTTAAATCACTCTCTTTTCTATCTTTTGTAGAAGCTTCTCCAAATAAAGCGTAAACGATAGCGTCAAAAATCATAGTTTTTCCTGAACCAGTTTTACCGCTAATTAAAAACAATTGATTATTATTCACATGATTAAAATCAATTGTTTCATTTAAAAAAGGACCAAAATTATTTAATTTAAGTGTCATCGGTCTCATTTAATTAGAACCTCCTTCTAACATTGCACGCATGACATACTCAATTTTTTGCTTTTGATTGGTGGTTAATTGTTCATCCGTTATACTTTGATAAAAATTATCTATAATAGTTCCATCATCAAGCTTTTGTATTTCAATATTTTCATGATACATCGATGTATTAAATTCAAAGGTTTGATTAGTCAGTGATAGTGTATTCGGATAAATTTGTTTTAAATGCATCATCGGATCATTCACATGTGACATATGCTTTAATTTAAAATGCATATAATTTTCTTTATTTTTAACTTTTAATTTTTCTTGTATTGCATCCTCATAATCTCCTTCTATTACTTCCAATTGTCTCAAAGGCTTCAAAGGTATAAATTTATCTTTTATATCATTTTCATTTATTTCAATAATTCTATAACCTTTAGGCTGATTTACTTCTGAAAATGAGTATTGTAATATAGATCCACTATAATTTATAAAATTTGAGTCAATACTGAATGGATGGTGTAAATGGCCTAATAGTACTCTATCGAATTGCTGAAATACCTTTTCCTCAACTGATTCTACTGTTCCAATTGTTAATGGTCTCTCAGAATCTGAACGTATACCGCCTTGCACCGTTAAATGGCCTATGAACATATTTATTCTATGTTCATCAATTACTTCATTCATTTTCTTCAAAGCATGTGCAAGTGCCTGTTGATGCGTTTCAATTTCTTCATCATCGAAGTAGTATTGCATTTCATTAATTGTTGCAAATGGTAATGTATAAAAGTCTACATCACCTATTGAAATAGGATTTTGCATATCATTCAAACTCGTACGAATATACATATTTGATTTTTCAAACCATTTAGCACCATAATTCAATCTTTCTTTACTATCATGGTTGCCACTAATTAAAATTAATGGGATATTCATTTCAAGATTCAAGACATCAATCGTATGCTCCAACAACTGAATTGTATTTTTATTAGGATAACTCGTGTCGTATAAATCGCCAGCGACTACAATTACATCAGGTTGTTCTTTACGCATCGCCTCAATAAATTGTTCTAATATGTATGATTGATCTTCTAACAATGATTTACCATTTAAAATTCTACCTAAATGCCAATCGGCCGTATGTACAATTTTCACGTCAACACTTCCTTTCAGAACGTTAGTTCGTTATTTTATTATATTATCATCTATTATACTTCAAGCATATTAAAAATGAAGGGAGTAGCCGAGAAATCCAATTTATTTAAATAAACTTAGCCTTTATTTCCCCTATATAAATGACTAGGGTTAAAAGGGATGAAGGAAAAGATTTATCTGTGCATACGCTCTTGTATAATCACTGATAATTTTCAAAAGTGGAACACCTGAGTAATGACTCATGTGTAAGAGCCACTAACTTAATAAATTAAGAAGTCCTCTTTAAAGAAGTCCTCTTTAAGTTACTGCCAATATAAAAATTAAGGCTGAAACAATTAAAATTTGTCCCAGCCTCACATATAACTTATTGTATTAAAGTTCTTTTCACTTTTTTATATTTGTATAACATCGCTAAACGCCAAGGTACAATCATACAAAATGCAAGCAAGAAAAACATTCCCGCAATTTCTCCAGGATCTATCTGATTACTTATAAATATTTTAATAATAGTACGTACTAAAAGTAACGTTATAAGAATTATAGGAAAGGCTTTTGAACGTTTCATATAAATTTCACTACCTTGTGTTTCAAACCTGGATGTCCAAATTAAAATTGTAGAAAATAAAACACCCAGAATAATACATTCTATTATTTCAAAACCAGTTAATCTAAAGTATGGAACAACGTACATTAATGCGCCCGTTGCCATAAAAAAAGGAGGTAATATAATTTTCTTTTCATTTACTGGAAAATGTTGTGCTTTCATCCGAACAATTATAACACCAATTCCCATTAGAAATGCAAATACAATTGAAAATATTAAATACAACATGCTTACACCTACTTTAAGTTTCTACAAGATGATATTCACTTTGGTTAGTATATCATTTAAATTAATAATAATCAGTATTTGTACGCTCATTTTTATTTACTATTAATCATTAGCATATATATTATATCTTAGCATTTTTTACATTGCTAAAAAATAAACATAGTTCATTCAAATATCATTATAAATACAAATAAAAGTACGATAAGATAAGCCTTTTTAAAAGCTCATCTTATCGTACTTTTATTTAATAAGCATGTGTTTGGTTACATGCCGATAATGCATCATTTAAAGTGTATCTAAGATAATTCATATCATGAATTTGCATCGCATTATGATATTTCTTAAATGCTTCATCGGTCGGAAAGTTAATATGCATATTTGCTAGTCGATCAAGTACTTCTTTATCTTCCATGTCATAAGCATCCTTCACTTATCGATACCTCCCTTATATATCCATTATAACAAATCATATTTGAGAATCAATTATTTTCTGAATATTTCAATAAATTAATACAGCTATATTATTATATAAACTTAATACCAATACTTTCAAATACAAAATCATTAAAACAAAGTTTTATTATTTACTTTTCTTTATACAACTACATTTAAGTAACATTATTTAAAATATAATCGTAAAATATTGATTAACGTAAAATAGAACAGTAAAATGAATTTTTTACTGTCTATGTATAATGATTATAATATTTCGTTATTAATTTAGATAAATAAGCAACCAAATCCTTATAAATTCAAAATTTGAGCACTTTTATTAACTTTCAAAAATTACATCATTCCCCTATAAATGAATCACTTACTTTTCATATTCTTTTTTTCTAATATAAAATATGATAATAATAACCTATATAGCCTAAAACACAATTTTCTCAATCATATTTTCAGGCATTGAAACAATGTAAAATGCTAGGAGCGATGTAAATTCTTTTACTTGTATCTACATTGGTAAATGCTAGTGAACTTGCAAAAACTCCAAGACTATCCGCGACAGGTCCACCAATTAAATTTGATATTAGAGTAATAGCACCAGTACCTACTATGATTTTAATTTAAAACGTTAAACGTTTTTCTTGCTACTGCTTTTGCCTTTTGATTGGCGTCATATTTTTCAAGATCAATTGTTTTATATTTTCTAATAATTGGTTAACTTCTTCATTTGGTTGTAAATTTTTTGATCTATAGACTAAAATTACACCTATAGTTTAGGTGTGCTGAAAATGTTTTATATAAATTAATATACGATAATTCAGTGAATAATTGAATCTTTCTTATAAGCAGCTAATTCAACCATAATGTATATAAATTATATAACCTTAAAAAATAAGAGCTGATAACTACTTAATACAAGTAGCTGTCAGCCCTTTAATAACACCTTATTTAGGTTTTTTCATTTGTTCTTGTTGATTTTTATTCATCATCGTCATCATTTGATTAATTTTCTTTTGAGATGGTTTTTGACCCATTTGCATCATCATCATACGTAGCATCTCTTCATTAATTGGTGGGTTCTTTTTAAGATAATCCATCATATATTTTCTTGCAAGGAAAAATCCACCGACTAATCCTAGAATTAGTGCTAACACGATTAATAATATTGCTAACCAAGTTGCCATTGTTTCACCCACTTTCCTATCCTAATGAATTTTACTAAAATTAGCGCCCCTTTTCAAGAGCAACTCAATTAATATAACGTTTCGACTTATGTATTATACCAATTAAAAAATAACTTTGTAAATATAAGTATATTTTGTTATCAAAAATAAAAATTGGTATGAGAACCTAGGCTCTCATACCAACAAATTAAGCTTAGTTACATAAATTAAAATGTTTGAATTTGATTCAATACATTTTCTTTTGTGAAGCCATATTTTTCAACAACTAAGTCTCCAGGCGCACTAGCACCGAAACCGTCGATACCGATAACTTTACCTTCAGTACCTACATACTTATGCCAACCAAGTGGTGAAGCCATTTCAATAGCTACACGTTTAGTAATTGATGATGGCATTACTGATTCTTTATATTCAGCAGTTTGTTGATCGAATGCATTCCAGTTTGGCATAGATACAACGCGTACACCTTTACCTTGTGCTTCTAAGTCTTTAGCCGCTTCGACTGCTAAGTTAACTTCGGAACCAGTAGCTAATAATAAGAATTCTGGCGCTTTATCGGATTCAAATACTACATAAGCACCTTTACGTACACCCTCTTCTACTGTTTCTTTTGGTAAATCCATAGTAGTAAGATTTTGACGAGTTAAAACAAGTGAAGTTGGTGTATCTTCAGATTCTAATGCTACTTCCCAAGCTACACGAGTTTCGTTACCATCCGCTGGGCGAATAACATTCATGTTTGGAATAGCACGTAAACCAGCTAGTTGTTCAATTGGTTCATGTGTTGGACCATCTTCACCAACTGCAATTGAATCATGTGTAAAGATAAATGTTGAGTTTAATCCCATGATTGATGAAAGACGTAAAGCTGGTTTTAGGTAGTCGCTAAATACGAAGAAAGTTGCACCGTATGGGTGTAAACCACCATGCGCAGCCATACCATTTACTGCAGCGCCCATTGCAAATTCACGAACACCAAACCAAATATTTTTACCTTCTGGTGTATCTTTATCAAAATCTGTTGCATCTTTTACATTTGATTTATTTGAACCAGCTAAGTCAGCTGAACCACCAAAGAATGACGGTACAGTTTTGCTTAAAGTTTGAATTACTTCACCAGAGTCAGCACGTGAAGCACCACTATGCCCAGCTTCAAAGTGTGGTAACTCATCTCTATAGTTTTCTGGTAATTTACCACTGATAGCCAATTTAAATTCTTCAGCTAATTCAGGATATTTATTACTATATTCTTCAACAAGTTTATTCCATGCTTCTTCTTTTTCGTTAGCACGTTTCAACATACTTTGTTGGAAAATTTCATAAACTTCTTCTGGAACATTGAAACGTTTTTCAGGGTCTAAACCATAGTTCTCAAGCGCTAATTTTCTTTCATCTTCACCAAGAGGTGCACCGTGAACACCATGTGAAGCTTGTTTATTAGGCGCACCATAACCAATAATTGTTTTAATTTCAATAATTGTTGGTACATCTTGAGATTTAGCTTCTTCAATCGCTTTATCAATTGCGTCTAAATCATTACCCTCTTCAACTAAAATGTGTTTCCAACCATAGGCTTCAAAACGGCCTTTAACATCTTCAGAAAAGGCTTTATTTAAATCTCCGTCTAATGAGATATCATTTGAATCATATAAAACAATCAATTTGTCTAATTGGTTATGTCCTGCTAATGAAGCTGCTTCGTGAGAAACACCTTCCATTAAATCGCCATCTGAAGCGATTACATATGTGTAATGGTCAACAACTTTAGCATCTTCTTTATTAAATTTACCTGCTAGATGCTTTTCAGCCATAGCCATACCAACAGACATAGCGAAACCTTGTCCAAGTGGACCAGTTGTAACTTCTACACCATCAGTGTGTTTAAACTCTGGATGTCCTGGCGTTTTAGAACCCCATTGTCTGAATTCTTTTAATTCTTCTAATTCTAAGCTACCTGAAACATGTAATAAGCTATATAATAGCGCAGAACCATGTCCAGCTGATAATACAAAACGATCTCTATCAAAGAAATTTTTTGATTGGGGATTAAAATTCAAGTGGCGTGTCCATAACGTGTATGCCATAGGAGCAGCACCCATTGGTAATCCAGGGTGTCCTGAATTTGCTTGTTCAACTGCATCGATACTTAGCGCTCTAATCGTATCTACCGCTAATTGATCTTTTTCTTTATTCATCTAAATGACTTCCTTTCTTCTAGCAAGTTTCTATCTCATTATACCTTATTTGGTATCTTTTTAACAAAAAATTGATTTAGTTTTTATCTTCTTTATTTTTAGAATCTAATATATTTTTCACTTTATCAGGAGTAACATCGTTTCCTTCAGGATCTATGACTCTTGTATTTTCAATTTGCTGCTTAAATTTTTCTCTAAATGAATCTAAGTAAGCTTTTCTCAATTTGGATTGTTCTTTAGCTTCTTTTTCAGTCAAACCTTTTTCTTTTTTCTTTTTTGCTAATTCATTTATGCGTTGTAAATCTACACCGTCTTTATCAGCCATAATAAACCTCCGATATTATTTATATAAAAAAATATAACAAAAAAATGAACGAAACTAAATTGTTTCGCTCAAAAAAATCACTATATAATTATTTATATTAAACGGCGTCTATGTCACTAAAACTATTAGTGAACAGCTGCCACCACTTGTTGTGAAGTTTGTTCGCTTTGTAATTTAGCTTCATTGTTATTCTGTTCGCTATTTACCGATTGACTTGTCATTTGATGGTCAGTCATTTCGTACGTCTGTTCTGAATTTGCACTATTATGTGCGCTTAATATAAATAAGGCGCAAAGTATCATTGTCACCGTTAGTACTATAACATAAGACTTTATTTGCGAGTTATATTTCTTCATCATTCCTAACCACTCCTAGAACGTTTGTTTGTATAGTTACTTTATCAGAACGTCTGTTCTATGTCAACATCCAAACGAACAAATGTTTGTAAAAATGCTATAAGCATGCTATAATTGACCTAAATTAAATTAGGGAGTGCCTATTATGAGAGAGTTAACTAAACGACAAAATGAAATTTTTGAATATATCAAGCAAACCGTTCAATCCAAAGGGTATCCACCAAGTGTTAGAGAGATTGGGGAAGCTGTTGGATTAGCCTCTAGTTCTACAGTTCACGGGCATCTATCTAGACTAGAAGAAAAAGGTTATATTAGAAGAGACCCAACTAAACCACGCGCTATTGAGATTGTGTCAGAGCAGTTAGGTGAATCAATTAATATGGAAGAAACAATTCATGTTCCTGTGATAGGGAAAGTAACTGCGGGTGTACCTATTTCTGCAGTCGAAAATGTCGAAGAATACTTCCCACTACCTGAACATTTTACTTCAACCCATAATAGCGATATATTCATTTTAAATGTTGTAGGAGAGAGTATGATTGAAGCTGGCATTCTTGACGGTGATAAAGTTATTGTAAGAAGTCAGACTATCGCAGAAAACGGCGATATCATTGTTGCAATGACAGAAGAGAACGAAGCGACTGTTAAACGTTTCTATAAAGAAAAAAATCGTTATCGCTTACAACCTGAAAATAGCACCATGGAACCAATTTATCTTGATAATGTAACTGTATTAGGAAAAGTAGTTGGATTATTTAGAGAAATGTAATTGATATTTATACCAATGATAACACTCTCAAAAAAAAGAGGATGCGCTTATCGCGCACCCTCTTTTTTTTCGTCTTTTTTCTCTAAAACGTCTTTTACTTTTTCAAGTATATCTTCTGTTTTATCTTTTTTGTTTGTTGTCATAACTTTTCATCCTCACATGATAACAGATACCCTCACACAATAAATAATAAACATTATCCAGTATAATTTTCTGTCCAATAAGGCTGGCGGTCTTTATTAAAGTCGACACCTACACCAAGTGTATCAAATTCTTTTTTAAGAATATTTTTTCTGTGTCCTAATGAATTCATTAGCCCTTGATGAGCATAAATACTACTTGTTTGACCATATGCCAAGTTTTCACCTGCTGCATTAAAATCGTGTCCGTCTGCTTCCATACGATCAAATGGTGTATTACCTGATAAATTATTATGATCAAAATAATTATGCTTAGCCATATCTTCACTGTGTTTTCTGGCAGTATCAGAAATACTAGAAGAGTATTTAAGTGGCTCTAACTCATGCTGTACTCGTTCCGCATTTACTAAATCGAAGTTTTGTAATTCAAAGCTTTGAGCTAGTCCTTCCGATGGTGCGCCATATTGTTGTTGTAATCGGTTCTCCATTTTTTCACTAACTTGTAAAAGTGCTGTTAAGTTATTGTTCTCATGTTTATCATAAAAAGCTGTTGTATATATTTTATCTTTGTGAAAATTATCAAATTCATCATCTTGAACATCAAACTTCACATTTCCTTTTTGCTTATCAGTAATCGGTTTACCTATACGTTCTCTTACCGTCTCTTTTGGTGTGCCATATTTAATTTTTGATTTAGACGATATGACGTTTTGGTTACTATATAGTGCATTTACTTTTTCATCTATATAACTAATCATCACAAATCCTCTATAATCATCCGAATAATATGTGTGCCAATTTGTACCATATTCATTAGATGTGACACGTTGCGCGCTTCCTAGCTTTTCTTCTACAGCATCCTTAGTCATATTCATTTGGATGTTATTAACTGCAAATTCTTGTTTGCTGGGTACTTTCAACGCACCATCACTTGTTGTTTTTGATGAAGACCAATCGGCAACTTTATTTTTCAATTGTTGTTGTACTGTAATCATCGGTGCTGGCTCTTTGATAGGTAGGACTAGAATAATCACTAAGAAAGCAAGTACATACAAGAATAATTTTCTGATATTTTACACCTACTAATATTTTAGTCTCTATCACCGTTAAAAATTGAGTTTCTTACAATTACGTAATCAACTTTTCTTAACGATTTAAGGTCAGTACCACCTGCATATGAAATTGAACTTTGTAAGTCTTGTTGCATTTCTATTAATGTATTAGATAATGAACCTTTGTGTTCAACAAACATTTTTTTACCTTCTACATTTTTATGCTCTCCTTTTTGGAATTCAGAAGCGCTGCCGAAATACTCTTTATATAATTTACCATCTAATTCAACTGTTTCGCCAGGTGATTCTTCATGTGCAGCAAATAGCGATCCTACCATTACCATAGATGCGCCAAAGCGTATAGATTTCGCAATATCACCGTGCGTTCTAATACCACCATCAGCAATAATTGGTTTTCTTGCCGCTTTACTACAGTGATTTAATGCTGATAATTGCCAACCGCCTGTACCAAATCCTGTTTTAATCTTAGTTATACAAACTCTTCCTGGTCCAATACCAACTTTGGTAGCGTCTGCACCAGCGTTTTCTAATTCGCGTACACCTTCTGGAGTACCAACATTACCTGCAATTACAAATACTTCAGGAATATGTTGTTTAATATGTTTAATCATATTGATTACAGAATCTGAATGACCATGTGCAATATCAATTGTAATATAATCTGGAATTATTTTTTCATTAGCTAATTGCTCTACAAAATCGAATTCCCGTTCTTTAACACCTACAGAAATTGATGCAATCAAACCTTTTTCATGCATTCTCTTCGTAAATGGGATACGTGCCGCTTCATCAAATCTATGCATTATATAGAAATAATCATTTTCAGCAAACCATTCAGCTAACTCTTCATTCATCACTGTTTGCATATTTGCTGGAACAACTGGTAATTTAAAGCTCTTCGGCCCAAATTGGACAGTAGTATTGCATTCAGAACGACTATTTACAATACATTTATTCGGTATTAGTTGGATATCTTCATAATCAAAAATTTTCACCGTTAACAAACCCCTAACATTTTTAATAAAACAATTATTTAATGGTAAGATTTTCATGATGTATTCAATAAATATATAGAGAATAATAGATATATTCACTATAATTCCCGAACAATAACTTTTTATTCATCTTTACCAATAGATAATATACATTGTTTTAAACTAAATGTAAATGGACTTAGGTCGTAAATTACCAACTTGCTTTTTTCACACCTGGAATTTGTCCTTTATGCGCATGTTCACGTAAGGCTATACGTGACATTCCAAATTTACGATACACGCCTCTTGGTCTTCCTGTAACTTTACAACGACGTGTTAACCTTGTAGGTGATGAATCTCTTGGTAATTTTCTTAAAGCCTCATAATCACCTTTAGCTTTTAGTTCTTTACGTAACTCATAATATGCTTCAACTAATTGTTCTCTTTTTTGTTCTTTAGCTATTTTTGATTTCTTTGCCATTGTTTTAACTCTCCTTATTATAAATCGAAATCATTACGTTTTATATAATAACATACTCATTATATTTTTCAACTTAAAAGTATTTGAAATTATGTTCTTTATGTGCTAGAATTTTAAAACGTAATCATTCCTGTTAAGAAAGAGGTGTTAACTTTGCGCGTAAATATTACATTAGCATGTACAGAATGTGGCGATCGTAACTATATTTCTACAAAAAATAAACGTAATAATCCTGAGCGTATTGAATTAAAAAAATTCTGCCCTAGATTAAATAAATATACGTTACATCGTGAAACAAAATAATTTCTCCGCTAAAATTATCTTTTAAATACGACAATTTAAATGCAACAGTCTGTTGTAATGATATTTAGCTTATAGTACTAGAATTATCTTTATTAAATTATGATGACTTATGATTGCCAGCTACATTTTTATAATTGTGGCTGGCATTATTTATTTTCATAGAAAAAACACCTCCGTATGATTCATTTTAAATGAATTCAACGAAAGTGTTTTTATTTCATTCCCACTATCTAGGGTCAGTTCATGCTTCACCTAAGGTTTGTTTTGTCTATGTTCTGAAGAGACCCATCACGAGCCTCTTTTCCACATGTAAGTAAATACTTCTATACTAATCATCATTTTCAAAAGGATTGGGAACACTTATTTTAAAAGTATTCGTACCTCATTGTTTTTCTACATTATTAATCTTTAATTTCTAAATCTACGTCATTAATGTCAATACCTAAAGCTTTTGCAACGCCTTTACCATATTCACTATCCGCTTTGTAACAGTGACGGATATGACGATGTTGTACTTCTAATGTCGTACCTTGCATCTCATTTGCAGTATTTTCAAAAATACGTTCTTGTTGTTCTTTAGATTGTAATCTAAATAAGCGTCCTGGTTGTTCAAAGTAGTTATCGTCGTCTTGTCTGAAATCATATTCATAGGCTTCGCCTTCAACTTTTAATCCAGGTTTTTTGAATTCAGGTTGATCTTCAAATGAACCATCACTATTTGGATAATAGTGAGTGCCTCCGCCTTGGTTGTTATCTAAAATTCTCATTTGCCCATCTCTACTAAATGGACAAATATTTTCAACGCCGACACCTTTTGGTTGGTTTACCGGTATTTGCCAATGGTTCACACCTAATCTATAACGTTGCGCATCGCCATAAGAGAATAAACGACCTTGTAACATTTTATCTGGTGAAAAATCTAAACCAGGGATAATATTAGTAGGTGCAAATGCGGCTTGTTCCACGTCTTGGAAGTAGTTATCAGGATTACGGTTAAGTTCCCATTCTCCTACTTCAATTAAAGGATAATCGCCTTTATACCACACTTTTGTTAAATCAAATGGGTTATCTTTATGATTTCTCGCTTGTTCCTCCGTCATAACTTGGATGTACATCTTCCATTTTGGATAATCTTTATTTTCAATTGCTTCGAATAAATCACGTTGTGATGATTCTCTGTCGTCTGCAATAATTTTCGCTGCTTCATCAGGTTGTAAGTTTTCAATGCCTTGTTGTGTTCTATGATGGAATTTAACCCATACACGCTCACCTTTATCATTATACATTGAATAAGTATGAGAACCAAAACCATGCATGTTTCTATAGCCTTTTGGAATACCACGATCAGACATCAAAATTGTAACTTGATGTAACGCTTCAGGTAATGACGTCCAAAAATCCCAATTATTTTGCGCACTACGCATATTTGTTCTTGGATCACGTTTAACTGCATGATTTAAACTCGCGAATAATTTAGGATCTCTGAAGAAGAATACAGGCGTATTATTACCAACTAAATCCCAATTCCCTTCATCTGTATAGAACTTTAAAGCGAATCCACGAATGTCACGTTCTGCATCCGCTGCTCCTCGCTCACCTGCTACTGTTGAAAAACGTGCAAACATTTCAGTTTGTTTACCAACTTCAGAGAAAATACTCGCTGAAGTATATTGCGTTATATCATTAGTAACTGTAAAAGTACCAAATGCACCTGATCCTTTTGCGTGCATACGTCGTTCTGGAATCACCTCTCTATCAAAGTGAGCCATTTGTTCTAAAAAATACCAATCTTGCATTACTAGTGGGCCTCTTGGTCCTGCAGTCATACTATTTTCTCTATCAGAAACTGGCGCGCCAAATAGGCTAGTTAATTTTTTATTGTTGCTCATCACATTTCCCCCTCATTCTCTCTAAATAATAATAATTATTACCTAGTATTCATTTTAATGTAAAGTGTTTTTAAAAGCAACATTTCGACCATTAATTAATTAGACTATTTTCACAATATTTAAACATTTTGTGACTTTGGCTCATAAAAAGCATTGCTTGTGTCTGTCAAAAGCATTAAAATGGAATGTATATAAATTTTAATTAACTATTAGGAGACTTATTATGGCACAAAATAATATGAATCGTGGTTTAAACTCTCGACATATTTCGATGATAGCAATTGGCGGCGCCATCGGTACCGGTCTTTTTGTTGCTACTGGTAATGTAATTTCCCAAGCTGGTCCTGGTGGTGCTATATTAGCTTATTTAATCATAGGAGTAATGTTGTATTTCTTAATGTCCTCCATTGGTGAATTAGCTACATTCTACCCTGTTTCAGGGTCTTTTAGTTCTTACTCTACTCGATTTGTAGATAAGTCGTTAGGATTCACGATGGGATGGCTATATTGGGCAATATGGTTACTCGTTACAAGTGTGGATATTATTATTTCTGCAAGTGTACTTAATTATTGGGACACGTTCCAATTTTTCAGTCCAGTGACCTGGAGTATTATCTTTTTATGCTTACTTTTCTTATTAAATATATTTTCAGTTAAAGCATTTGGTGAAACTGAATTTTGGTTATCATTAATTAAAGTAATAACGATTATCGTCTTTATTGCCATCGGCGTTCTAACTATTGTTGGCATTTTAGGTGGTAAAACTTATGGACTATCTAATTACACTGCAGGCGAAGCGCCGTTCGTTGGTGGTTTTTCAGGTTTCTTAGGTGTACTACTCGTTGCAGGATTTTCAGTTGGTGGTACAGAAGTAGTAGCAGTAACTGCAGGTGAATCATCTAACCCTGATCGTTCAATGCCTAAAGCAATCAAACAAGTTTTTTGGAGAATATTATTATTCTATGTATTATCTATTGCTGTTATTTCAGCAATCATACCTTATACTGATCCTTTATTACTAAATGAAAGCGAATCAGTATCTCAAAGTCCATTTACGATTGTCTTTGACCGTGTGGGAATTGCTTTTGCAGCATCTGTGATTAATGCGGTTATCCTAACTTCATTATTGTCAGCAGCTAATTCAGGTATCTATACGACTAGTAGAATGTTGTACTCAATGGCCGAAGACAAACAAGCGCCAAGATTCTTAGCGAAATTAAACAAAACAACAAAATTACCTATAGTTGCCTTATTCACAACTTTCATTATTGTATTAGCTGTGATTATATTAGCTCAATTCAAATCAGATATTGTGTTTACATTACTTAATATTATAGGTTCATTAGTTATTGTTATTTGGGCAGCTAGTATTTTAGCTCAGATTAGACTTCGCTTAGCAATTAAAAAGCAAAACAAAGATCCTAAAGATATACTGCCTTATAAAGCGCCATTTTATCCTTTGGGCCCTATCATTGTAATCCTTGCCTTATTATTCTTATTTGGCGGAAATTCTTTCGGTGCGGTATTATCAGGAGATATTGGTGCATTATTTAGAAATATAGTACCTATTGTCATTCTAGTTTTAATATATTTAGTACATAAATTCATTAGAAAAACTAAAATTGTAAAACTCGAAGAAATTGACTTAAAACGTCATGATTTAAATGGATAGAAAATCCTTAATATAACTAGCACACTAACAACTGAAATATGATATTTCAAAATCATAAAAACAGGGATACGAACGCATTTTTAAATCGTTGATATCGTATCCCTGTTTTTTTATGTTATATAGCAACTTTATTTAAAAATGCATAGATTCATCAGATTAATACCACAATCTTTTTATCAATTCTTTCGAAATACATAAGACTCTGTTATTTTCAGTTATATAGAAGTATAGTATAATGGTAATAAATAATGACGTAATTTAGAGGTGGAGAATATGATTGGACAAACGAATTTATTTGACGATATTTTAGAAACTGAAGAACGCTTCGTTATAGTTGTGCAATCACTTGAGGATAGGCATCAACGCTTGATTAAACGTACTTTAAGAGAGTATAGTAGTTTAGATCATTCACAAATGGAAAGCCTTTTTGAACATTTGAAAGACCTATTCTTACAAGAAGACTTTGAAGAAAATCAATCTGCTTTTGCAATAACTGTTTATACTAACTTAGATTATGCTGCAGACCATGTATATGCACACGTCAAGCGACATCGTGGCAAAAACGAATGGACGCATACTGCAAAGTGATCTAAAGCATACATCAAGATGCGCAACTCATCAATCATCTTTCTATAACGAACTATTATAATGACACAGATTACATTGATTTAAGCATAGTAAATAACACTTTTTTACTGAAAAAGCATATTAATCAAAACGACTTTATTGATTGTATACCAAATAAACTATCTTTTATAGAAAGGTTACCTTAAATTACTTTATAAAGTTAGTATAAAGCCATTATCTATAAAATAGAGAGGTTGGGACATAAATCCCAGAAAAACAGCACTCAGATGATTTAATTCATCTGAGTGCTTTCTTTGTATTCAATACTTCGTATTGTTGGCTCGCTTTCCTAGGGGACAGCTTCAGCCTGTAGTCTTCAGCCTGTAGTCTTCAGCTTGTCCTGTTCCCTCAAGAGTCTCGCCAAAATACGTCTCATTCATATGTAATTTTACATAAAAACACTTTAAAAAATAAGGCCCTTTCCTATAATTTAATAAACACAATTAAACTAAATTAACGAGAGGTGCCTTTTTTAACTTTAATTAAAGAGACCTACGGTCATTTACCTGAATATATCGTAGCTGATGCTGGTTATGGTAGTGAACCTAATTATATGGCAATTATAGATGAATTTAATAGAACACCGCTCATAACTTAAGGCATGTTTATTAAAGATAAAACCAACAAATATAAAAGTGACATTTTTAATACTCAAAATTGGAAATATGATGAAATCAATGATGAATTTATATGCCCGAATCATAAAAAACTTGGTTTTAAAAGGTATGCCTATCGCTATGTTAAATATGGATTTAAGAGAGATTTTAAATTATATGAATGCGATAATTGTTCAGAATGTCCACTGAAGAACAATTGTATGAAATCAAATTCAAAATCTAATAAAAAAATAATGAGAAATTATAACCGGGAATATTTCAAAGCCCAAATCAATAAAAAGCTTTCAGAACCAGAAACAAAAGAAATCTACAATCAAAGAAAAATTGATGTAGAACCTGTTTTTGGATTTATGAAGGCTATTTTGGGTTTCACTCGAATGTCGGTTAGAGGCATAAATAAAGTCAAAAGAGAACTTGGATTTGTATTAATTACACTTAATATAAGAAAAGTATTTGCTCAACGAGCTAACTATAATCAAAACAATAATGAAAAAGGCAATTTCTATATTATTTCAATAGAATTGCCTTTTTTCACTTGTCTAAGAACTTTATGTCCCAGACTGTCTATTTTTTATTTTAATATATTTCTTAAAGCATGGGGTATCCCGTTATCACTGTTGCTTAAAGTTACCTCATCAGCAACCTTTTTAACATCATCGTTAGCATTTCCCATAGCTACAGCGTGGCCAACAACCTTTAACATAGAGATATCATTGGCACTATCACCAAAAGCAATCACTTCTGATAGGTCAACTTGTACTTTTTTACATAAATCGGTAACAGCATTTCCTTTTGATACACCACTAGCCATAAATTCTAAGAAATAAGGTTTACTTGTAGTAACATCAATTTCTTCATTAAAATGACCGGCCAAATCTTTATTAAGACCTGTAATCGTAGGTACATAATCAATGCCCATAACTTTAGGCACATCTTCTTGAATAAAATTCTTTAAGTCATCTACACGTTTCATAGGTAACCCAGTTAGTTCTGATTCAATATTCATATACTCGTGTTCACCTTCGTAAACAATAAATCCGTCTTGATAAGTTAATACAAACAAGCCATTTTCTCTACAATAATCGACTATAAAATCAAAGTTTTCTTTAGAAACAGTACGACTTACTTCTACCTCTTCTGTATTAACATTTACAGTCTTCCCACCATTATAACTAATTACATAACTTTGGAATTTGTCTAATTGTAAAGTTTTAGCAGTCGGTAACATACCTTCTGTAGGGCGTCCTGATGCTAATACAACATTGTATCCTTGCTTTTGTATATCAATTAAATAGCTTTCTGTTTCAGGACTCATTTGATTTTCATGGTTCATCAATGTATCATCCATATCCATTACTATCATTTTATATTCACTCATGTTGCTTGTCTCCCTTCAACGTCTTCACTCTATATTACAACAAATTATTGACGTTGGTACAATACTTTAAGTTCGACACCTGTTTCATTAATTGTCACTAACTCTGAACGACAATTTTCAAATGTTCTTTTTAATTCTCTAACCAATTCACCACTACGTTCTGGACCAATCATTGTAAGTACTGTTGGACCTGCACCACTTATCACTGTAGCGTATGCTAAATACTGTTTTGCCAGTCCTTTAATAGTCTGAAATTCAGGAATTAAATCTTGTCTATAAGGTTCATGAAATCCATCTTGCTCCATCATTTTTCCAGCTAGTACATAATTATGTTGAATTAGCGCGCTAATCATCGTGTTGCTAATTGCACTATTTTGAACAGCCTTTTTATGTGAAAACGTATCAGGTAAAGCATTTCTTGAATCAATTGTTCTTAATTCATAAGAAGGCACTGTGATAATGATATCTACTTTAGGTGTATCAATGTAAGAAACATCAGTTACTTTAGTTTCTGGATTATAGTACCCTAACACTAAACCACCGTAAATCGTCGGCGCGACATTATCTGGGTGACCTTCAAACTCAGTAGCTAGTTGCAATAATTCATATTTCGATAATTCAATATCACCAAAATAGTTTGCTATGTATAAGGCACCTACTAATGCAGATGCCGAAGAACCTAACCCTCTAGCTAAAGGAATCTCACTTCTCATTTCTACTTCTAATGAAGGTAAAACCACGTTATATTTATGCGCAACCTTTTGTGCAATTTGGTAAATATAGTGGCTATTATCTGTTGGTAATCCTTCTACATTAGGACCAATATGATTAAACGACCAATAACCATTATCACTTATTTTTACATCTAAGTATAAAAATTTATTTAAAGCCATACCAATTGAATCAAATCCGACACCTAAATTTGCAGTAGACGCCGGGATTTTCAAATGTAACCTTTCGCTCATGCTAAAGTGCCCCTTTGATATATTCTAGAATACTTTCTCTATCATTTGGCAATGGTTTAATTGGATTATCTAACAAGGAAATTGCAGTATCTGGATCTTTCAAACCATTACCTGTTAACACAGAAACTACTTTTTTGCCTTGAGGTAATTTACCTGCTCGATGTAATTTGATAAGTCCAGCAATCGAAGCGTTACTAGCTGGTTCACTAAACACACCTTCGTTACGTGCCATCAATTGATATGCTTCTAAAATTTCTTCGTCAGTAACACTATCAATTTGTCCATTGGATTCTTCAAGTGCAGCAGTCGCTTTATCCCAACTTGCAGGATTACCAATTCTGATTGCTGTTGCCACTGTATCAGGGTTTTTTACTACTTTATTTTGAACGATTGGTGAAGCTCCTTCAGCTTGAAAACCAAACATTTGAGGTAGTTGCGTACCATTTGCTTCATGGTAATCTTTAAAACCTTTCCAGTATGCAGAAATATTTCCGGCATTACCTACTGGAATAGATAAAATGTCCGGTGCTACGCCATCTAATTGTTGAATTACCTCAAAAGCACTTGTTTTTTGACCTTCAATACGATATGGATTTACTGAGTTAACTAGCGCAATTTCTCCATTTTTAGCAATTTCTTGAACAATTTCTAAAGCTTCATCAAAATTACCTTCAATTGATACAATTTCAGCGCCGTACATCACAGCTTGTGATAATTTTCCTAAAGCAATTTTACCTTCAGGAATAACTACGATTGCTTTTAGTCCAGCACGTGCCGCATATGCAGCTGCTGAAGCTGATGTGTTACCAGTTGAAGCACAGATTACAATTTTCTTACCTTCCTCTTTCGCTTTGGCCATTGCCATGACCATACCTCTATCTTTGAATGAACCAGTTGGATTGGCACCTTCATATTTAACATGTAACTCAATACCAAGCATTTTTGACATATTTTCGCAATAAATTAATGGTGTATGACCTTCATTTAATGATAATGTTGGTGTTTTTTCAGTTACTGGTAAATAATTTTTAAATTCCTCTACTAAACCTTTCCAATTCTTCATATTAATTAAACCCCTTCTACTGGATATATTTTCTTAACGATATAACCTGAATCTGTAATTGATGCTTCTGGATTTTCATCAATTCCGATAACTGCGATACCTACTGTATGAGCGTCACGTTCAGTTACCGCTAACGATTTATGGAAAGGTAATTCACCTTTAAGTAAAGTTTCTACTTTATTCACATCTTCACCATCTGTTTGCACGACAACATAGTAACTTTCTTTCTCCTTAATTGAAATCGTATCTCCATCATCCATAATTGCTTTGGTTTTTTCAGTTTTCAATTCAAAATGTGGTGGTAAAGTGTGTAAATTCGTGTCGAAGTTTAATGTTACGTTTAACAAGTCACTTACAACTGCACTTCCGGTTGCTAGACTACCAGCGCCTTTTCCATAAAACATTGTTTCTCCCACTGCATCACCAATCACATAAATTGCATTAAATTCATCTTCAACAGCAGCTAATTGATGGGTTTTGTTTATAAGTGTAGGTGAAACAGAAGCTTGTACTTGACCATGCTCATATATCCCTTTACCAATCAGTTTAATCTTATAGCCAAGTTCATCAGCAACTTTAATATCTGCAGGTTCAACATCACTAATACCATGTCTTACCACGTCATCTAAGTTAATCACTTGGTTAAATGATAAGTATGAAGTAATGACAACTTTTCTAGCAGCGTCGATACCTTCAACATCATCTGTAGGGTCCGCTTCTGCAAAACCTAATCTTTTAGCTTCATCTAACGCGTCTTCGAATGACGTTTCTTCTTTTGTCATTTTACTTAAAATAAAATTAGATGTGCCGTTTAAAATGCCCATAAATTTACTAATATTATTAGCATTTAATCCATTGTTAATTGCGTTTACAATTGGTATACCACCTGCGACACTAGCTTCATATTTCAAAGCTACATCATTTTCTTGTGCTAAGTCTTCCAATACATTTAAATGTACCGCTAATAAATCTTTATTTGCAGTCACAACGTGTTTCTTTTGACTTAATGCGCGCTTCAACCAATCCACCGTTGGCTCAATACCGCCCATGACTTCCACTATAATATCGATTGAATCATCGTTCAAAATTTCATCAATGTCTTCAGTTAAATTATAATTCGACACATTGATTGGACGTTGTCTTGATTTATCTCGAACCAATATGTGTCGAATATTAATGTTTTTATTCATTGTTTCTTTTATTTGTTCACTATTTTCTTCAATAATTTTTACTACACCAGAACCTACAGTTCCTAACCCTAGTAAGGCTACATTTAATTCCTTCATAATTTCATTCCTCCGATTGTTCTTCTAAAAAATACAGATGTACAGTTGAAAAATACTTGAATATGGTATAGTATAAATTCATTCATTATTTTTGTAAAGGTGAAAATTTAGATCCTATATCTATCCTATCACTCTCGTAATAAAAACTAAACAAAATTTTCTGATTTTTTAGAAAGGTTGTATGTCTCATGAAAGTTGCCAAGTTTGGAGGAAGTTCTGTATCTACTGCAGATCAAATCAAGAAAGTATTAAATATCGTTAATTCCGACGAGGATCGGAAGATTACCATCGTCTCAGCACCAGGTAAGCGACATAAAGAAGATGTTAAAACAACTGATTTACTTATTCGCTTATACGAAAAAGTTATTGATGATTTAGATTACATTTCTAAAAAAGAAGAAATTATTCAGCGTTATGCTGATATTATTTATGAATTAAAAATGAGTGATAACTTATTAACTACTATTGATCAAACATTAGAAAATTTCATTGCTACATTAAAAGATAAACCTTCACGTTTATTAGACGCTTTACTTTCATGTGGTGAAAATTTCAATGCACAATTAATTGCAGAGTATAACAATAGTCAAGGTATACCAACTCGCTATATATCTCCTGGAGAAGCGGGCATTCAAGTTACTGATTTGCCTCAAAATGCACAAATTTTAGACCAATCATATGAAGCACTATATAATTTAAGAGCATATAATGAAAAATTAATCATCCCAGGATTTTTTGGTGTTTCAAGACAAAATTATATCGTAACGTTTCCTCGTGGTGGTTCTGACATTACTGGCGCCATAGTTGCAAGAGGTGTGCGAGCTGACTTATACGAAAACTTTACTGATGTTTCAGGTATTTTTAGAGCAAATCCGACAATTGTTAAAAATCCTGAAGTCATAGATGAAATCACTTATAGAGAAATGCGAGAACTGTCTTATGCAGGATTTGGCGTCTTCCATGATGAAGCATTACAGCCACTACATAAAGATAGAATCCCTGTCGTTATAAAAAACACAAATCGCCCAAATGATACAGGGACATTTATACGTCATGACAGAGAAATTAATTCTAATAATATAGTGAGTGGTATTAGTTGTGACAAAGGCTTTACTGTATTAAATATCAAAAAGTATTTAATGAACAGGCAAGTGGGATTTACTCGTAAAATATTAGGCGTGTTAGAAGATTATAATATTTCTTTTGACCATATGCCTTCAGGTATTGATAGCATCAGTATCATTATGCGTTCTAAAGAAATCCACAACAGAGAAGAGCAAGTACTTAACGATATTCGCGATAAATGCGACGTTGATGAATTAAGTGTAGAACACGATTTAGCCATCCTAATGATCGTCGGCGAAGGCATGCACAGAATCGTTGGTACGGCTAACACAATTACGCATGCATTAGCAGAATCTAAAATTAATTTAAAAATGATGAATCAAGGAGCTTCGGAGATTTCCATTATGTTTGGTATTGATGTAGCAGATGCAGATAAAGCTGTGAAATCAACTTATGAATATTGTTATAACGGGAAGTGCTTAAAAGTATAGCATTGCATATTTATTAACAATCAAAAATCCTTCAAATCCATTTTGTCTCCCTATCAGGACTGACGAATGATTTGAAGGATTTTATATTGCTTTTTTCTCTGAAATAAGTGCTTGGTTAATACGTTCATCACCGACAACCAACCTCAATATTACAAATTGATAATAACTTAGTGAATCAATTACATTTCTATAATTTGGAAGTTGATGGTAATCTATTGGATCTAATAGTTCATACATTAACACGATTTCTGGTTTAATATAATCTACGTCCCATTTGATAGAATGAAAATAAATATTTTTCTCTGGTAACCTTATATTGTGGTTCCATCTAAACATCCACTCTTCATCTTTAACATCATATACAATTATAGTCATAATCAATGTATCACCATCATATATATTTGCGTGAGTTATTTTTGAGAAATCTACTGCTGTATAATCAGAAGTACTATGAGAAGCATCATGCAATAATGTTCGGTATTCATTTGGAATATATTTCAAGACTTCCCCTAAAAACTTTCTCTCTACACTAATGTCCACTTTATTATCTAAATTAAATGAATCATGTAAAAACAGTTGCTTTGCTATTTCACCGTTATATTTAATTAAATTTGGTACATTTATGTTTAAAATTTCAACAATTCGCCTTATTGATTTATTTTTTTCATTTTCCAAATGTGCACCTCCTGACAAAAAGTAAGCGTTTCCAATAATTAACATTATATAGTTTGTCCTTAAATATTTCAATGTATTAAATACAAAAACGTGAAATAAAACACAAAATATTTTTAAAAACTACCTACCAAGGTATAATCATGATGCGAATGGTTATCTAAAACATCTGGCCTATTTAATAGAAAAATATCGTTAGCATTTGTGTTAAGTGTTTTTTGAATGTCAGCAATAGCAGGTATCGTCTGGTATAAATCATTACCTAATATAAACGGTGCAGTGATGAAATAATATCGAATACGATATTTGGAAAAAGTTTGTACTACATCTGAACCAACAATGATATGAAATGCACTATCAACTACGCCATTAGGTACAATAATATTGAAATTTGTATATTTAGATACATATTTAATTATATCTGTAGAGTAACTGATTACAGATATTTTGATATCATAGGAGGAAAGTTCATCTAAAATTTTATATGCAAAAGGATGATTATCAAAAGCTATAATATCCTCATGTTTAATTGTTCGAGTAATATGCTCGAGATATTCTTTTATTGTACTCAAATCACTGTTCACCATCTTCCTCATTTTATATTGCGTATAATTTATTATAGCTATTAATCCTCTTAAGTTAAACCGTTATCTATTTTAAAAAATACCACTTAAGTACTCAAAAGATACGAAAGGAATTAATTTACAAATATATATTATGTACAGGTTGGTTATAATATATTAATATGAATATAATTAAAGTAACTATATATGAATTGGTTAATAGCATTTGTAGAAAATTAAATAAAAGCGTAAAATGAGCTATGTTAAAAAATTTAATAAGATTAGGATGATATTCATGTTTTTACCACTTATATTACTAATAATAATTGTACTACTTATTATTATAGTATTTATAGATCATCGTGTTATGCAGAATAAGCTTGAAACTGAAACTTATGCTAAGGATCAATTAGTAACTAAAATAAGTACAGTTACTCGTGAAAATACAAATCTAAAAAACAAAATGTTGGATATAGGTTCAAATAATGACACGCATCACCATGGTCTCAGAAAAGCTAAACAAGATTTAACAGTCATTTTAAATGAACAAAAAGAGCAAGGTGTTATAGCATATTTCGATATTATTGCTACTGGTAATTTAGCTGTTAAGCACCCATTATTTGAATATGCAAGAGCTTTTGATTATATTGTTTTTACTGAAAAAGGAATCTTTAATATTAATGTAAAAAATTGGAAACAGAAGACTTTCTATCATTTTACTTCTGATTCAGCAGAGCAAACTGAAATTGAAAATGAGAATTCTGTGCATCAAATTGTAGGAAGATATATTGCCAACCAATTTCATGGCCAGTTTCAATCATCTCGTTCTACGACCTATACATTTATAGAACGTATTAAAGAAAATTCTGTCATTTATGACTTTTACAATTATGATCCTTATGAGCAAGCTTCTAAAAACACTCAAGCATTAGAATCAAAAATCCAAGAACGTTTAAATCAACAAATTCCAAACGTTGGTCTCGTATACTTCACAGATGGTAGTGTGAATTTAATTGATGGCCCAGCAATTAGAAATAATTACGTTGAAACTGTTTCTTCTAAATCTTCTTTACAAGAAATTATAAAAGAAACTTTACATTTAAAAAATGACGTATTAACTAAAGAACAATATGATAAATTAGTCGCACGTTTTAGCTAATTTAACAAAATAGATCTTAGGTGATAGTTCGCCTAAGGTCTATTTATTTATACTTGTATAGTTATTTTCAAAATATCACTGATCTTTCAGACCAAAGTTACCTCTTTTATCAATTGATTTATTTAACATAATAAACACCACCAATGTTTAATTTATATATTATAATCTTTTTAGTGTAATATGGAAGTAATTTGGGACGATTTCTGTGGAAAGATTACAGACTAAGGCTGTGCTCGGGGAAAACGTGCACAAAAAAACTGCCAACAAAGTCGGAAACTTTGTCGACAGTCAGGTCTGTTTTATACTTTATCTATCTGCTAAGTAATACAAAGGTATATCAGCTACTTAAAATAAGTTTATTTACTCCAAAGGTTTATTTGATTATTTTTAGCCTGTGTTTCAGCTTTTTTAAATACCTCTCTATACTTTCCATTTGGAGAAAAATATTTTTCTCTAGCTAATCCTTTTTTCACCAATTCTTCATTAAACATTGTTTTATCATCAAGCCATACATATGCTAATGTTCTTCCATAACGATCTTCTTTTTCTTTATCATATTCTAAATAAATATCTTTATTCGTTAAATGTTTCTTAGAATAATCGGAAGCTTCTTTACCGTAAGGCTCTACAGGCGTATTAGGTTTAACAGTTTCTGGCGTATCCATACCTATTAACCTTACCTTCAATTGTTCATTGTCACTGTTTTTAGCCACTAAAGTGTCTCCATCTACAACACGGTCAACATGAACCTTTTCCGAATTATCAGGGCCTGAAGATGTGTCACTACTACCATTCTCTTGAAATGGTCCCGTATGATTAATAAATTGAAATGCTAATACACCCAATACAATTACTATTGCAATCAACGATGTCATTTTCTTTTTCGATTTCACTGTTGCACCCACTTCTTTTTAATTGTCCAAATCATCATATAGAAAAAAGAGCAATGCGTCAATATTACAAATGTGTTTTCTATGGGGGAAACACATTATTAGGCTATTTACGTCATATATAACATCTATTGTATAAAAAATTAATTATGACAAAAAACTATTTTTACAATATTATCACCCAAATATTGTAGAATAGAAGTTCAATGAAATATATTTGATTTTATTTATCTATTCAAATAACTCATGCTATAATACTTGATGAATAGGAGTGAACAAGTTGAGTATATTTAAAGAGAACATGATAACGATTATCGCAGTTGTCATAGCTATAATTATCGGTATGGTGTTACAATATCAATTTCAATTACCACTAATGGTGTCAGCAGTCGTAGCTATTTGCTTAGGCCTCTTAGTTGGTTTCATCGTATTTGTAATCCAAGCAATTGTCACTAAAAATAAGCATAAATAAATTTAACTGCCGCATAATAAAATGTCGGCAGTTTTTTTATCTGCTTTGATATTAAGCAATTTTATATCCATCCTTTATGTTTAGCAATATGCCATGCATCATAACGATTTTCAGCTTCTAACTTGTCGATAATAATCGAAGTATAGTTTCTAATCGTACCATCTGATAAAAATAAATTGATAGCAATCTCTTTACTTGAATGACCTTTCCCTATTTCCTTCAACACAAGTTGCTCTTTAGGGGTAAGCGGGTTTCTTTCGTTAAAAATTGTAGTCATCAATGATTCGCTATATTCTTTCTCATCATTCAACACTTTATAAACAGTAGTCACTAACTCCTCAATAGATCTTTCTTTTAAGACATATGCGTCGACATCATTTGAAACAGCTGATTCAAAATAACCCGGCCTTTTAAATGTGGTCACAATAATTACTTTAACATCTAATTGTTTATTTCTAATATGGCTAAGTATCTCTAAACCAGTTAGTCCTGGCATTTCTATATCGAGAATTGCTACATTTGGTTTCTCAGATTCAATATAAGCCAATGCCTGCTTACCATTGCCAGTACTAGCTACAACTTCTATATTATCGTTTAAATTGATTAATTGGACCATAGCTTCTCTTAACATCGTTTGATCCTCTGCCAACACAATTGATATCATGTGCCCTCACCCCTATAAATTTTAACTGCAATTTGCAGTCCATCTTGAGATTTCACTTCCATTTTACCTTTCATTAACGCAACTCGCTCTTTTATACTTACTAAGTCATCATCTTTGATGTGACCCATACCAATGCCATTATCTTTAATAATTAATGTTATTTCATTATCCTTTTCATTCAATTCCCCGTAAACTGCAGTAGCATTAGAATGTTTAATTATATTATTAATAGCCTCCCTTAATATCATCGCTAAAAGAGACTGCTTAGAAGGGTTGATTCTGCTCGCAATCTCTACATTGACAAATTCAAAGGTCAAATTAGCATTTAATAATAAGTATTTAACCGAAGATACTTCATCTTCAAATGATTGTACCTTTAAATCATTGACAATTGCACGCACTTTATCTAAAGATTCTTTAGATAAAATATTTACCTCTTCTAACTGAACTTTAGCTTTCTCAACATCGCTATCAATCAATTTCATTGCTAATTCTGACTTTAAACTCAAACTGGCAAACACATGGCCTAAAGTATCATGTAAATCTTGGCCAATTCGATTTCTCTCTTGTTCCGCAATTAAAACGTTAATATGTCTATTTTTCTCTTCTAACGTATTTTTAACTTTGATACTTTCTCGTTGTTTAAAATTTCCTAACGTTATGATAATAATGGCTAAATACATAATGAATATAGTTGCTAAACTTTGAAAATATAATGTAAATATTAAAAATATATTTATTAATATTGCGATGATAAATATAAAGAATTCTTTTGAATTTATAGATTTATCAAAAATATAAGGAATCACGAACGCACTAAAGAAAAAGAACAAACTAATTGCAGGTCCAACGCTATACACAAAGTAAGTAATACCTATATAATGTAATATAAAAAATGAGAATATCAAGTTTCTTGGAAATACTACAGTAAATAATGCTACTGAAACATATGAAATTGTAAAAATAATAAATACAATTACATATAACCAATATGAACCTCTAACATCAAATGTAAATAGAGGTATAATCGGGAAAATTAAATATACTAAACTTGATAAATCTATTACATTAATTTTTAATTTTTTTATCATACGTCCACATCTTTTCTATTTTGGATTATTAAACCCATTGCTAGAAAGAGTATACTATATATGATTAAAACCAAAAACGATAAATAGTTTAGACCAACTCCATTTCCAAATTCGTAGGCAACTTGTTTTAAATGGTAAGTGGGCGTAACATATGCAATTTTACGCATCCAAGATGGAAATTGACTAACTGGAAACCATAACCCACCAAGCACAGCCAAACCTAAATAAAGAATATTACCAATGCTACTAGCTTTTTGTATTTCATTGATTTGAGCTAATAATATGCCTACAGTTAAAAATGAACTTGCTCCTAACCATAAAATAAATCCTGAAAATATCCATTCGAATAATGTCATTGTTACCCCATTTACTATATAGGCGACGACAAATATTAAAGTAATAGATAAAATAAATTGAAACATCATTTTAAAAATTTTAACTGAATAGTATTGATATGCATGTAATGGTGTGCGCATTAAATTCTTATACCAACCTGTTGTTTTTTCATTTATCAAATCGATAGGGAATTGTATTAAACAAAAACTTGATAAACTAAATGCTGTCATACTATACATGTATTCTTTATAAAATAATTGTTCTGCATCTTTTGGTAAATCTAAAATTGAAGTAAATAACAAATAAAAGCACAATGGAATAAGAATCGATAAAACTAAATATACTTTTTTTCTAAACAACAACCTTAACTCTATTAAAAAATATTTAGCTACCATAAGCTTCCACCTCTTTTTTACTATCTTTATTAAAAATTGTATCTAGTAAACTCGCTTTAGTTATTTCAATTTCATTTAAATCAATATTTATACTATTTAGGTATTCAACTATTTCTCTAACGTTAGTTGTTTCAATCTTTACTTTATTATAGTTAAACAACACATGGCACTTAAAAAAACTTTCTATATCCTGTATTTTTACTTTATATTTAATTGGTAAATTAATCATTGATAGTTGTTGACGTTCACGTATTTTATCAGGATGATCATTTAATAAGACTTCACCTTTTTCTAACACAATTACTTTATCAGCCATGCGCTCAACTTCTTCTATATAATGGGAAGTATAGAATATAGTAACTCCTTCTTTTTTCAGATTTGTAATAATATCCCAAAAATGAGTTCTCATTTGTACATCCATTGCACTTGTAGGTTCATCTAAAAATACGCATGTTGGTTTTCCTATCAATGATAAAGCAAAATCAAGTATCCTCTTTTGCCCCCCAGAAAGTTTGTGAGCATATTGGTCGAGTTGCTGCTCATTAAAACGTGTCATAGCACAAAAAGTTTCGGAATCGATTGGGTCTTCATATAAACCAGAAAACAAACTGTATAATTCTTTAACTTTAATAGATTCAGGAAAGTTTGTCTTTTGAAACATAATACCTAAATTTTTGCTATTTAATAGTTTATTTTGATCAATAATTTGTCCACTATTTGGTTTTTTATCTCCGATAACCATGTCAATAAGGGTTGATTTGCCAGCACCATTACTCCCAATTAATGCAGTACACTCACCTTCTTCTATATTAAAAGTGACATGGTCTACGACATTAATTTTTCTATAATTTTTAGTTAATTCTCGGATTTTTATCATCACTGACACTCCTTTCAAAATTTATAATTATTGTACAAAATAAAGTGATATAAAATTAGTGTGTGATGTCACAACTTTACGATGACAAATGTCATTAATTACTTTTATTAATAGTAATCTTATTTACATAATAAATATACCGTTAATAAATATAGCTAACCTCATACCTATTATGAGATTAGCTATATTTTCTCTATTATTTAAGTGTCTATTAAATCACATACAGTTCATTTTGAATCAGAAAATAAAATTTAATGAAACCATTAATTATTTATGGCCACCCATATTTCACTATATGCAAAATCTTGTTCATTATTTTTAAATTTAGTAAATGAAAACATAGGTAAATCAGATAATTCGTACTCTGAATCAGGTAGCCATTCAGAATAAATTTTAGCGTAAGTATCCTGTAAAACGCTTGGATACTCGCCTTCATTTTCAAAAACAATCCATTTACTTTCATTAAAGTTTAAAATTTCTAATTGCTCACTTGGATCACTTTCAGTAGTTACAATACCAATCATATGTGTCAATTTGCCTTGTTCTTTTGCAAACGATTCGTCAGCATCATATGATACGTTTACAATTTCTTTAGGTTCTAGATTTTGTAGTTGATGCATTTCTTCTTTTTGTGAATTTGTAATACTCTTTGCCAATTCTACAATTTCCTCATTAACTCCTTCAAATTGCATAGGCACTCGTTTTTGAACGCCGACAATATTAAATTCAGGTTGCTCTACGATTCTTGTTTTCATGTTTATTCCTCCTTTTGTATTAATAGAAAATGAAAGTTTAGGAAATGATATTAAAATTTGATGTTCATAAACTTGCGATGGTAAGTAACCACTCCAAGCTTTAAACGCTCTTGTAAAGCCATCTATTGAATAACCATATTTTATTGCTACAGCCGTAACTGAATACTTATTTAGTAAATCTTTATTGGCAAAATATAATTTTCTCTTCTTTATATATTCCGACAAACTCATCTCAGACAAAAATATAAATAAATTTCTGTAATGTTGTTCAGGTATGCCGATATAATTTGATATTTCAGCTAAATTTAAATTATTAGTTAAATTATTATCTATATAATCTATAGACTCATTTAATTTATTTATAATCATTTCCATCACCTTTCAAATACATAGTAATCAATTTTTAAAAATTTCACTCGACTATTCAAATATAAAATATATCGGTTATATTTGATTACTTTAAATTTAGAACTCTGTTTATTATCAATGAAAGTAAAATCTAATCTTAAATCGATTCCGACTTTTTTAGTTTCATATATGATACTTATGCTAATATACACATAGTTAATAACCTAAATAAAAAACTCCCTTTAAAGTTTTCACTTTTTCAGTGTCTACTTTAAAGGGAGTATATCAAAACGTCTTAGTCTAAATATTAAAGTTCTTTTATAAAAGTTAAGATTGCATGAAATTCTTGTTCATTCGCTGAAAAAGTACGTTCTTCAATTTCTCGCACTGTAGAGTTCAATAGTTTATAACCAGCAACTTCATCATCTTGTAAATAAGCATTAATACTTGTTTCTAATTCCTTTAACGATGTTGCTTTTAACGTAGATAATTTAACTTCTTGCATATTGCCATCCCCTTTAGAATATTAAATTTATATTGTTTATATCATACTATTTAGGAGAATGACATTCAAACAATAAAACATAGCTATGCGCGTAATTTAATAAAATAATTTATGCTTAATATAGCTCTATATTAAGCAACATACCGCTTATTTTAAAATTAAAGTTCACTAAGTATGATTGAGGTGATTATTTTCTTTAAAACAAAAGAAGTGCGTGCGTTCATTATCTATTTCACAGTATGTCTTACTTTATTTATATTATATTTGATACCATTTTCGCACGCAATATTTGGTTAATAGCTTATATGAAAATTGAGCTATTTGATTGAAATAACACAGTAACTTAAACTGAGTTATTTCAATCTTTTTTTATCCATACAAATCAATTTTCAATACTAGTTGTATAAATCTTTATTTCGTGCAATAGTTTTTAATTACTGTTAACCTTCTGTTACATTAGCCAATTGTGAACTTAAAAGCTCTCCGATTTTCTTAAATTTTTATTATATTTTCCCTTTCTTTTCTACTTGGATTTTGTCTTAATTTATATGTAGCTTCTATACTATCTACTTTCACTTTAAATTCAATCATTCCATTTCATAATAATTAGGAATATATTTCTCTCTTTATAGTAAAGGGTTATAAAAAAACAATCTGCTAGTAATTTTATTCAATCCCATTAATCATTATATATTTCGCTTTGCAAAATATTTCAATAAAACAATCTTATATACGGCATTCAAAATAATCTACTTTAATAAATATAAAACACTCCCTAAATATACAACTTTAATACGATTAAAGTGCTTATTATAAGGAGTGCCTAAGATTAAAATGGCTTTTGATAATCTATTTTCGAACTAGGGAGTTCTATATATAGTTTACCATTGTCATGTCAACTACATATATTAGGGAAACCCCTAAATAAAAAACCATCTCTTTTAATCTGACATACTAATTCTAAAACCATCGTACTAAACATATCACATATTTATAGATAGTTTATAACGTTGCTTTTTAATTAACACTTACATTAATTTCAATATCTATTGTTTCTTTCAATGCTTTTGAATACGGACAATAATTATGTGCTTTTTTAACATATAATTCTGCTTCTTCCTGGTTAAGATCTTTGACTGTTACATCTAATTCAGCAGCTAATTTAACGCCACCGTCTGTTTTGTCCGGTAATAAATACGCTGTTGCGCGTACTTCTGGTTCAATTGATCCTTTACCATCATTTTTTAAAATATGCATAAGTGCATTGTTGAAACATGAGCTATATCCAGCTGCAAACAGTTGCTCTGGATTTGATTCAGTAACTCCATTACCTCCCATTTCTTTCGGGACAGCTAAATCTTGATAAAACGTATTGTCTTCACTAAAAACTTTGCCATCTCTGCCGCCATTGCTAATTACAGTAACTTCATATAATGGTTTTACCATTCCAATCGCTCCTTTTAACTTAATAAATTATGCTTGTATTAATGAATTAATCTCAATTCATTAATAATATATCATTGATTTTAAAATATTAAAAATTAAAAAATTATCTAAATAAAGTTAAATCAAATAAACAACAATTTTATTCAAATAAACTTAGTGTTTGCGTGTGACCGTTTACTTGGTATATGTACCTCTCTTTAGTTTGTATTTATCAATCTATAAAAACAACGAAATTTAATTATAGAATCGTTATACATTTTAAATATTAACTCAACTTAAAACAGTCTCTTCATAATAAACGCCTCATTTTTTCACACACCAAAAACCCCTCTATCATTATTAAAAGTTTAGGGACTAACATAATAAATAGTATGTGGAGGTTTGAATGCATATATTTTTTGGAGTAGTGCCTTTAATATAACCTTTCAATTCTATTTCAAATCCATTAAAATAAATAAATTTTAAAATGTATATACATGGAAAAGCGACAATAGTACCGCAGATTATAACTGTATTTTAAAAATCTTATTATTACACTTTATATAACTAATCAAATAACTAATCAAGCCAATTATTAACCTATTAATTAGAAAAATGATAAGTTAAAATCCCCCTCTTATCATTAAAAATCGAATAACTAAAATAATAGAGAGGTCAAAAATGTAATTGAGCATAATATTTGAGCATAATATTCAAGCGTATATTTATAATCTTTTCATAAAATTTATATCATTATATTTATTGAATAAGCTAAAAAGCTTTCTACAGGGGAATCACTTTAATATCTTTATCTTTATATATGTAATATAATTGATTATTCTAGAAATTATATAATCAAGGAGGTTATATATGAACTATAAAAAAGAACTCGACAAAATAGGTTGGAATAAAAAAGAAGTAAAAAATAGGGTTGAGAGCTTGATAGAAGATGAAGTTATAAGCAAAAAAGAAGATGCTGCTAAAAATATAGAGGATATAGTTGAAAAGGAAAACAATAATTCCACACTTAATGAATTTTTAAATAAATAAAAAAACAGCCTATCTAAGCAGATAGGCTAATTTATTATAGTTTGTGAAGCGTTCTACGTCGCTTGATAGTTATATACCCTGATTCTTTTATTGGAAACTTATTATAAATAACAAACGCCCCACTACTTAGCGAAGCGTAATTTTCCCTACAAAACTTATCCCTATATCTTGCGGCATAGAGCCTATGGATATAAAGTTTATTTCATTAAATAAAATACTTTAGAATAAATCAAGTTGAATATACACATTTTATAATTATAAAAGTACTTACTATAAACGTTTTAAACTCATAGAATTTTACTGTAATTCATATTCTTGCACCCACTTCTGCACCAAACTCATTGTTTTGTTAAAGTGAGTGCAGAACAAGCAACCTACCTATTTACCTAGGTGGTTTATTTTATCTACACAATATTTTTCAAATTAACCTTACTTAAACAAGTTATTTCATATAAATGTAGTTTTTATTCACACACTAAAAACACCCCCTTATTATTAAAAGTTGAGGAGCCTAAAATAATAGTAGGAGGTGCAAAGGTTTGAATGAGAATAAGATTCGGGAGTGCATTTATAATATAGCCCTTCAAATTCTTTTTAAACATTATACTTATATTATTTTTATAAAAAATCGTTCCTAGTATTTGTTTTTTCCTTTAGTAACTTGGGATTTTTTCGGCCATTTATAATTAATAAAATCTTTGGCATGCCTTTTTGGATGAACACACCAATATTTTTAGTGAATTCAATAATAAATATCGCATATTGTGCGCCTTATGGTTAGCCATCAGGAAATCTATTACCAATATACTTAACTCCCCAATTTACACCGTCTATTACTTAATTTATATATACTCCTCATTTTATATTAAAGTCTTTTAATATTTTTTCTTGATTTTTAGCTTTCTTGGTTACAACAAACGTATTAAGGAAATGTTTTAAAAACCTCTGCACCCAATCTGCACCCAAAACGCTCAACAAGATAAAAATAGGTGCAAAAAAACAACCCGAAATCATCCTATTAGAATGACACGAGTTGTTTATATACCTAGTGTTTAACCCCTTTGTTTAGCACCTAGTATTGTTTCATATATTGTTCTCTTTCCCATTCAGAAACTTGAGTTCTGTAGTAATCCCATTCAATTGATTTAGAATTTATGAATTGATTATAAATATGATTACCAAGCGCTTCTTTGATTGGTTCGTTGTTCTTCATAGCTTTAATTGCTGTATATAAAGTTGAAGGTAAATCTTCAATGCCAACTGCTTCACGTTCTTCACGGTTCATTTCATAAATATTTTGGTTAACTGGTTCTGGTACTTCTAATTTGTTTTTAATACCATCTAAACCAGCTTGTAAGATTGCTGCTAATGCTAAGTATGGATTTGCTGCTGGGTCGACTGAGCGCACTTCTACACGTGTGGATAATCCACGAGATGATGGTACACGGATTAATGGAGAACGGTTTTTACCACTCCATGCAATATAACAAGGTGCTTCATAACCTGGAACTAATCGTTTATAAGAGTTTACTAGCGGGTTACATACGCCTGTAAATCCACGTGCATTTTTCAAGATACCTGCAACAAAGTGGAATGCATCTTTAGTCATTTGCATATCACCATCTGGATCATAGAACGCGTTCTCTTTTCCTTTAAACAATGACATGTTAAAGTGCATTCCGCTACCATTCACACCAAATAATGGTTTTGGCATAAACGTTGCATGTAGGTTATGCTGACGTGCAATTGTTTTTACAACAAGTTTAAATGTTTGGATATTATCACATGCTGTAATTGCATCTGCATATTTGAAGTCAATTTCATGTTGCCCTGGTGCAACTTCATGGTGGCTCGCTTCAATATCAAAGCCCATGTCTTCTAATTCTAATACGATGTCACGACGACAATTCTCACCTAAATCTGTTGGCGCTAAGTCAAAATATCCACCATCATCATTTAATTCTAATGTTGGTTCACCTTTTTCATCTAATTTAAATAAGAAAAATTCAGGTTCAGGCCCTAAGTTTAATTCTGAGAACCCTAAATCTTTCATTTCATTTAATACACGCTTTAAGTTCGCACGAGGATCACCTTCAAACGGTGTACCATCTGTTTTATACACGTCACAAATTAAACGAGCAACTTTACCTTGTCCAGCAGTCCATGGGAAAATAACCCATGTATCTAAATCTGGGTATAAATACATATCAGATTCTTCGATACGTACAAATCCTTCAATTGAAGAACCATCAAACATCATTTCGTTATCTAAAACTTTTTCTAATTGGCTAACTGGTACTTCAACGTTTTTAATAACACCTAAAATATCAGTAAATTGTAATCTTAGGTATCTTACATTTTCTTCTTTAGCAAACTTATAAATATCTTCTTTGGTAAATGAACGTTTTGGCATTGTAAATGTCCCCCATTATTTTATTTGATAAAACGTGATAAATCTCCACGGTTTATCGGAATTGCTTCTCGCTGTGGTTTCTGAGTGGCTTCAACTATCATTTGTTTTCTTGTTTCTTGTTCATCATCAGTAAGGTGATCTTGATCATTTTTTATAATTTGTTTTATTCCTTTTATATTAAAACCTTTTTCAATCAAGTTTTTAATTTCTAAAAGTCGTTCCAAATCATTTAATGAAAAAAGTCTTTTGTTCCCCTCTGACCTATGTGGTTTAAGCAGTTCATGTGTTTCATAGTAACGAATTTGCCTTGCAGTCAATTCGCTTAATTTTGTTACAACACTCATAGGGAAAACCGGCATACTTCGTCTTAATGTATCATTTGACTTCAATCCGATCACCTCTATTTTTGAACTTGTAATAAATTTAGCATAATATCTAAATTAATTCAAAGATATGTAAGGTTTTCTAACATATACTCCAATCCGTTGATATAACTACTCTCAACACTATCACTATCCATTACTCAAATAAATTTTTAGAAAATTCCTTAAATTTTTTCAAAAAAACACCATATATTTTATCTATGATTACTAAAATTAACACTCAATTTCAGTTCATCGCAAAATAAAATATATGGTTAAAGTTATTATTTATACAAGTTGTTGCGTTCTTAATTTTTGTGCCGCTCTTGATACAGCTAATTTAACATGTTCATATGTTAAACCACCTTGCACATAAACTTCGTATGGTGGTCTTATCGGACCATCTGCTGATAATTCTATAGAAGATCCTTGTACAAAGGTGCCTGCTGCCATAATTACATCATCTTCATAGCCTGGCATGTATGCAGGCTCTGGACTGAAATGTGCATTTATTGGAGAAGCTTGTTGAATACTTTGACAAAATAGAATCATTTGCTCTTTTGTATCAAATGACACAGTTTGTATTAAGTCAGTTCTAGTAATATCATAACGTGGTGTCGTACGCATATCCATTTTTTCTAATAATAAACTGGTAAACAATGCGCCCTTTAAACTTTGACTCACTACGTGAGGCGCAAGAAAGAATCCTTGATACATTTCTTGAAGTGAATTTAAGGAAGCACCTGCTTCTTTACCTATTCCTGGCGCAGTTAATCGATAACCACATCTTTCGACTAACGTTTTTTTACCTGCGATATAGCCGCCTATTTTGGCTAACCCGCCTCCTGGATTTTTAATCAACGATCCTGCTATTAAGTCTGCACCACATTCAATAGGTTCACGTTTCTCAACAAATTCTCCATAACAATTATCAACAAAGACAATCACTTCCGGATATTTCGCTTTGATTTGATTAATAGCTCTTTCAATTTTTGCTAAATCAATAGATGGTCGTTGATCATAACCTTTAGAACGTTGAATCGCAATGACTTTAGTTTGAGGTTTAATATTATTTAAAACAGCGTCAATATCAATGTCATCTTGTTTTAAATCCACTTTACTGTATGCAACACCGTGTTCTTTTAAACTTTCTATCCCATTACCATTAATACCAATTACTTCTAACAATGTATCATATGGGTCGCCTGTAATATATAAAAGTTCATCTCCATATTTCAAAACACTCTGTAAGGCAATTGTAATCGCGTGCGTACCAGAAATAATTTGAGGTCTTACAATGGCATCTTCCGCTTTAAAAGTGTGTGCATAAATTGCTTCAAGGTGGTCTCGACCTATGTCATCATAACCATAACCTGTCGTACCTTGTAAGTCGTTTTCTGTTGCTTTGACTGCATGAAAAGCATTTAAAACCTTTTCTTGATTCTCATAGGCAACATCTTCAATGTTTTTAAAATAAGGTATTAATGTTTCTTCAGTTTCTGCAATCAGTTGTTTCATCTCTTCCATTAATCATTACTTCCTTCTACTCTTTTTTATAGCCTTTCACTTCATAAGTCGCAGTTGCGTCATTAAAATTCAATTCAGATACCAATGTGTGTTGTTTTAAGAAATATAAATGATCGGCATCTGAACTAGGCACATGCTCTTCATAATAAGTTAATACTTTTTTCACTTCATTATATAAAAGTTCTTTAACCTTTTCTACATCTTCTTGTTCTTTACTTGAAACGAACACATGTGGTTTATTTGTTGCTGGCAATGTCCCTTCGTGTAAATCTTTTTTATTAAAAATAATTGCTTGAGGGATTTGCCCCATTTCTAAATCACCAATAATTTGGTTCACCGTATCATATTGGCCTCTGTATTCTGGATGACTACTATCTACTACATGTAATAGTAAGTCTGCATTTTTGGCTTCTTCCAAAGTAGATTTAAAAGCAGCAATGAGCGTTGTTGGTAATTTTTGTATAAAACCAACCGTATCAGAAATAATGAGATTAAAGCCATCGTTAATTTGAATTTGTCTCGTTTTAGGATCAAGCGTTGCAAACAATAAGTTCTTTTCGTATGTTGTTTCTTTAGCTAACGCGTTAAACCATGATGATTTACCAGCATTTGTATAACCAACAAGCGCAACTTGAAAAACGTGATTTTGTTCACGTTTATTACGATAACGTTCACGATGTTCTACTACGGTTTCTAACTGATGCTTGATTTCATTCATTCTTGTCCTTATGTGTCGACGATCCATTTCAAGCTTTGTTTCACCAGGACCTCTTGTACCGATACCGCCACCTAAACGTGACAAACTACGCCCATGTCCTTGTAATCTAGGCATTAAATAATCTAATTGAGCTAGTTCTACTTGTAATTTTCCTTCTTTACTACGCGCTCTTAAAGCAAATATTTCTAATATAAGCTGTGTTCTATCAATAATTTTCACGTTTAAATTACCATTAAGTGTCTTAGATTGCGCAGTGGTCAATTCATCATTTGCCACGATAACATCAATATCGTGAAATTCAACGTATGCTTTTATCTCATCTAATTTACCCTTACCAACGTAGTACTTATTATCAAAATTTGTTCTATTTTGAGTAAATTGCTCTTGAACATCCAACCGACATGTTCTAGATAGAGATGCCAACTCTTCCATCGTAGATTCAAAATTATAATTATTGTCTGTTTGAGCATGAACTCCAATCAATATTGCTGTTTCTAATTTTTGTTTAGTTGTATGCGTTTGATATTGGGTCATAACATGCACCTCTTTTCCAAGTTTTCTTAGCCATTCTATCATAGTGCCAATATAAAGACTATAAACTCAAATTGTGTTAAATTAATAAGAAGAGGTGAATTAAAATGACTATATATGATATAGAAGTTAAAAAACCAAATGGAACATCGTATCAATTAGATGCTTATAAAGATAAAGTTATGCTGATTGTGAATACTGCTAGTGAATGTGGTTTCACACCTCAGTTTGAAGGTTTACAAGAATTATACGAGAAATATAAAGAACAAGATTTTATCGTTTTAGGGTTCCCTTGCAACCAATTCGGCGGGCAAGAACCTGGTAGCGGAGAAGAAGCAACACAAAACTGTAAAATTAACTATGGCGTTTCTTTTCCAATGCATGAAAAAATAGATGTTAAAGGAGATAACCAACATCCACTTTTCAAATTTTTAACAGAAGCGCAAAATGGGTTGTTCAACGAAAAAATAAAATGGAATTTCACAAAATTTTTAGTTGATAAAAAAGGAAATGTTGTTAACCGCTTCTCTCCACAGAAAAAACCAAACCAAATTGAATCTGATATTGAAGCTCTACTTTAATTCAATACAAAATATCTAGAATTAAACGATTAAACTAATATTTTAATAATTATAATTACATGATGTCACATTTTAATCATGCGGGTTTATAAATTAAACTTTAAAGTAATTATTAATGTAGACTTAATAATTAATGCTTATGATATAACACTAGAGACAGGGGTATGAATAATACCTCTCCTTAAAATAAGAGAGTTAATCCTTAACGGCTTAACTCTCTTATTATTTATAAGTTCATAATTTTAACCGCGCATGCCTTTAGTTTATAATTTGCCCCGTGCACTTTCACTCATAAATTTTCTCCGATGGTCAAAACGTTATAAAGTTTCATAAAAACAAATAAACGCCAATTTCTATTATATTTTTATAGAAACAGACGTTTATTCTTTAGACAGAGATATTTACACCCCTGTCCTTCTACTTATACATAAAGTATCATATTAAATTTTGCTTTTTTAATACGTAGTGTTTATGCTTCTTCGTTAGTGTTTGAATCGTCAATTGTAAACGTACTTATAGCATGTTTGTAAATTAAATGCTGTTTACCTTGAGATAATAAGCACACTAAATAGTTGTCATAATCTTCGATAATACCTTTCATTTGAAAACCGTTCACTAAAAAAACAACTACCTTTGTCTGATCAGCCTTAAATTGCCCAAGGAATTTATCTTGGATGTTCTCTGTTGTATTCATATTATGTTCTCCTTTTCTGTATTTGGACTGAAACCTCTTCTAACATCAATGATAGTGACATTTTCTCTCTATCTAACCACAACACGTCAAGCTTGTTTTTAAACCAGGTCATTTGTCGCTTAGCGTAATTTCTAGAATGCTGTTTTAATTTTTCAGTTGCCTCATCCAAACTCAATTCTTGTTTGATGACCGGTACAATTTCTTTATATCCTATCGCTTGCATACTTTGACTAGTTTCATATCCATTGTCAACGAGTTGTTGCACTTCACTAACTAATCCACGTTCCAACATTATATCTACGCGTTTATTAATTCTTTGATATAATATGCCACGCGACATTTCTATCCCTAATAATAATGTATCATAATTTTCAGTAAATTGTTGCACTTTCTTGCGAGAACTTAAAAGTTTTTTTGTTTTTAAATAATACTGTATTGCTCTTCTAACTCTTTTACGATTATTTGGGTGTATGTCCTGCGCTGACGCCTCATCAAATGATGCCAAGTACTGATGTAGTTCCTCATTTGAAAGTTGATCAAGCTCAGATAATTTCGCTTCAATTTCCAAGCTTTTCTGCTCAGAGATAGTTTCATCTTCAAAATCATAATTATAGATAAGAGATTGAATATACAGTCCTGTCCCCCCTGCAATGATAGGCACATGCCCTCTGGCTGTAATTTCTTTTATTAATCGTTGCGCTCTATTTTTAAATTCATAGGCAGAAAAGTTTTCATCCGGTTCTAAAATATCAATCATATGATGCGGGATACCTGACATTTCGTCTTGTGTGATTTTAGCAGTTCCAATATCCATTTGTTTATAAACTTGCATTGAATCACCACTAATAATCTCACCATTCACTTTTTTTGCTAATTCAATACTAAATTCTGTTTTACCTACAGCTGTTGGCCCTACTAATACGATTAAAAATGGTTTGTCGTTTTGCACGTGTATCAACTCTCTTTATCTATTTGTACTTTTTTAAAATTTGTCTCTCTATCCACTCATACATATGTTGCCATGTTTCTGTATAATCTTGCTCAAATAGTATTTCATGTCTTTTATTTTTATACAGGTGTACTGTAATATGCTTAACTCCTGCTTTTTTATATAAATTGCCTAGTTTTCTAATTCCTTTGCCATATTCACTCAACGGGTCATCTTTACCAGATATTAATAAAATTGGGAGGTCTGGATTAACCTTCTTCATATTTTTGCCACTACTTGTCAGTAACATATGTTTCATTGTTTCGTAGATTAATTGGTTAGATACCAAGAAACCTGTATAAGGATCTTTGATAAATTGTTCCACTTCTTCAGGATTACTAGATAACCAATCACTTGTTGTTTGCTGATTAACTATATCTTTGTTAAATGTTCTATACATAATACGATTTAGCCAATTTAAACGACGTCTTTTTCCTGAAAGCAATGTAATTAATTTCAAAATCATTCTTAGTAATGCAGCTTTAAATTTAGGGTATTGCGTAGTTCCTGATAAAATTAATCCTTGTGCTGCATCGGGATATTTTTGAACAAAAATGCGAGCAATAATTGAACCCATAGAGTGACCGATTACAATGTAAGGAATATTATAATAATGCGCGCACATTGTTTGTGCTATTTCATATGTATCATCTGCTACTTGAGACATATTATCAATATGTCCTCTATCACTCTCTTCAAGCTCTTTACCATGACCTCTATGGTTATGACGTAATACATCGTAACCTTGCTGATTTAACGATTCAACAAGAGGATCGTATCTATCCATATGCTCAGCCATACCATGTAGTAAATGTACGATACCAATCGTTTCATTTTTAGCTTTATCCAATTTAACTTCTAGCATTGTCCCGTCTGAAACCGTTATTTTAAATTCGTTTTTACTCATGTCGTTAGCCCCCCATACCATACGATTAATATTCATTATATTATACAATATACCCTCAAAATATTATGTTATCAAATACTAAGCTATGCGTTAAGGCGTTAGTTACAATGACTATTGCATAAAAAACAGCTACCAACTCATCAGAGTCGGTAGCTGCTTTCTTCTCACACTTTGTAGCACAAGATAATTGATAATTATTCTTTTACAGCCGGTTGTTGGTTACCAGTTTGTGCTTCATCAATAGCAATTTGCAATTCTTTTGTATAAGCTTCTTTTTGAATATTAGTATATCCTAATAAGTCACTCATAACTTCTATAACTTGCTCTTTATAATTTAATACGTCATCAATTTTGAAATAAAGTTTACCTGTACGACGAATAAAGAAGTCTGTTGGACGATATACCATTTCATTTTGTATTGAATAAATTAATTCAGTATAAATGTCTAATGGCAATCCCGTATCTTGATGTTGAGCTGTTTGTGCTATTTTGAATAATTCTTCGACGTTAGAACCATATTTAGAAGCAAAGTGACGTGCTGTTGCTTCATCTATTTGGTATGACTTAGCTTCTTTAACTTTTTGGTCAATGAATTGTTCAAAGTTTTTACTGCCACCAACATCACCACCAGAAATTGGTAAATGTTTTGTAGCACATTTAGCAAATTTAAGACCATATTGCTCTTTCAAGCGTTTTGATAATAAGTCTACAATTTCTAATGCCATGTGACGGTAACCAGTTAATTTACCACCAGCGATTGTTAAAAGACCAGATTTCCCTTCCCAAACTTCATCCTTACGTGAAATTTCAGATGGGTCTTTACCTTCTTCTAGAATTAATGGTCTAATTCCAGCCCATGATGATTCAATATCTTCATCTTTAACATCTACATCTGGGAACATGTAATTAATTGCACCAATTAGGTAGTCTCTGTCTTCTTGAGTAGCAAGTGGCGAAGCTTTATCGTTGTTGTAGAATGTATCTGTAGTACCTACATAAGCTTTACCTTCACGCGGTATAGCAAAAATCATACGACCATCTTTTTCGGTATCAAAATAAACGGCTTGACCTAATGGGAATTTAGATTGATCGATTACAATGTGAACACCTTTAGTTAAACGTAACTGTTTATTATTTCTAGCATAGTCACCACTACGTACTTCGTCTACCCATGGTCCACTCGCATTGATAACTTTTTTAGCTTTAACAGGGTAAGTTTCATTGTTAATTTGGTCTTCTACTTGAATACCATTAACTTGTTCGTTGGAATCATATGTGAAATGTATTGATTTTGTATGGTTAATAATTGTTGCGCCTTTTTCTTCTGCGCGTTTCATAACTTCAATTGTTAAACGTGCATCATCAGTACGGTACTCAACATAAGAGCCCCCACCTTTAAGGCCAGATTTTTTAACAAGTGGTTCTTTTTCTAAAGTTTCTTTAGCGTTTAGCATTGTTTTACGTTCTGCTTTTTTAACACCAGCTAATCTATCGTACATAGTTAAACCGATAGCAGTAGTAAATTTACCCATTGAGCCACCTTTATGCATTGGTAAAAGCATACGCTCAGGTGTTGTCACGTGTGGGCCATTTTCATATACAATTGCACGTTCGCGACCAGTTTCTGCTACAACGCCAACTTGGAGTTGTTTCAAGTAACGTAAGCCACCATGTACTAATTTAGTAGAACGTGAACTTGTACCTTGTGCAAAATCTTGCATTTCTACTAAAGCAACTTTCATACCTCTTTGACTAGCATCTAAAGCAATACCTGCTCCAGTAATACCGCCACCAATAATTACAACGTCAAAATCTTTATTTTTCAAATCTTTCTTGATCTGTTCTCTTTTTAATGTTGATAAACTCATAAAAACTAGGCCTCCTAAAATAATAAAAAAAGAGAGACTCATCCCATACATATATAATTGTACGAACTGAATCTCTCATTTCTCATCTCTGTATTATTAACTTACCCTTATTGTAGCATACATAACAACTTTTAGTCTATTTTTTTATTCATCTTCTAATTTAAAGACTTGCGTTGCTTCTACAGCTTTTTTCCAGCCTTTATATAATTTTTCTCTTTCTTTTTCTTCCATATTAGGAGTAAAGTCTTTTTCAAGCTTCCAACGGTTAGCAATTTCGTCCTTACTATCCCAGAATCCTACCGCAAGTCCTGCTAAGTAAGCTGCACCTAAAGCTGTAGTTTCATTAATTTCTGGACGTTCTACGCCAACATTTAATAAGTCAGCTTGGAATTGCATAATGAAATTATTTTTTACAGCGCCACCATCGACACGTAGATTATTCACTGTAATGGCAGAATCTTTTTCCATTGCTTCTAACACATCGCGTGTTTGATAACATAATGATTCTAATGTTGCACGGATAAAGTGTTCTTTTTCTGTACCACGTGTTAAGCCGAAGATTGCACCTCGTGCTTCCGCATCCCAATAAGGTGTGCCTAAACCAACAAATGCTGGTACGACGTATACACCTTCTGAAGATTCAACACGTTCTGCGTAATTTTCTGATTGAGGCGCAGAATTAATCATTCTAAGACCATCACGTAACCATTGGATTGCAGAACCAGATACGAAAATAGAACCTTCAAGTGCATAATTTACTTTACCATCTATTCCATATGCAATAGTTGTTAACAAACCACTCTTAGATGTAACAGCTTCTTCGCCAGTATTCATTAACATGAAGCCGCCTGTACCGTAAGTGTTTTTTACGTCACCACGGTTAAAACAAGCCTGTCCGAATAAAGCAGCTTGTTGGTCACCAGCAATACCAGAAATCGGTACTTCTTTACCAAAGAAATGGTAATCAATAGTATTTGCATAGACTTCACTTGATGCTTTTACTTCAGGAAGCATGGAATTTGGAATTTCTAAGATATCAAGTAACTCTTGGTCCCATTCTAAGTCATGAATGTTATAAATTAATGTACGACTTGCATTTGTGTAATCTGTAATATGTGCTTTACCGCCAGATAATTTCCAAACTAACCATGAATCGATTGTTCCAAATAATAGTTCATCATTATCAGCTTTTTCTCTTGCGCCTTCAACATTATCTAAAATCCATTTTACTTTTGTACCTGCAAAGTAAGGATCTAATAATAAACCAGTTTTTTCTCGGAATTTGTCTTCTAGACCTTGTTCTTTTAAATCTTGGCAAATACCTTGAGTTTGACGAGACTGCCATACAATTGCATGATAGATAGGACGTGATGTTTCTTTATCCCATACTACTGTTGTTTCACGTTGGTTAGTAATACCGATACTAGCGATTTGGTCTGCCCCGACGTTTTCTTCATTTAAAACTTCCGCGATAACCGCTAAAACAGATGTCCAAATTTCATTTGCATCATGTTCTACCCAACCTGATTTAGGGAAGAATTGTTTAAATTCGCGTTGTGCTACACCTTTGATTTTACCATCTTGGTCAAAAAGAATTGCTCTTGAACTCGTAGTTCCTTGGTCAATTGATAAGATATATTTTTCCATAATTATAATCTCCCTTTTATCATGTTCGCTTTTCACATAGTATATGTAAATTTTGACGTTGACATATCTATTTTACACATTGCCAAATATCATTCTCAACAAACATGCTTTTATTACTTAATATTGTATATTATAAAGCCTGTTTATATTTTAACTTATAAACAGGACTGTTGAAACTTAATTAATAAACCGATTCGATACCTTTTGCACTTTTAGATTTATTTAACACAACCCCAAGTGCGATTGTAACTATTAATAAGACTATTGCTACAACTGACATCATATCAAATGCACCTTTATAAACTAGTCTATAGATTACTGCACCAATCATACCACCCGTAACTGGGCCTAAAACAGGTACAATTGCATAACCCCAATTTGAATTACCTTTACCAGCGATTGGTAATATTGCGTGTGCAATACGAGGACCTAAGTCACGTGCTGGGTTAATTGCATAACCTGTTGGCCCGCCTAAACTTAAACCGATTGCAATAATCAAACTACCAACGATTAATGGATTCAATCCATCAGCTATTTTATTCATACCAATAAACATTAATCCTAATGTTAGAGCAGCAGTACCAATAATTTCACTCAAGAAGTTTGCAAAATAGTTTTTAATTGCAGGCGCAGTTGAGAATACTCCTAATTTTGCGCCTTGATCTTCTGTTTGTTTCCAATGTGCTAAATACATTAACCAAACAACGATACCACCAACGATACCACCTAGAATTTGGCAAACAATATATCCCGGAACCATACTCCAACTTAAAGCACCGTCCATAGCGAATGCAAGTGTTACTGCGGGGTTAAGGTGTGCGCCTGATATATTACCAACAGCGTAGACACCCATTGTAACTGCAAGTCCCCAGCCTAATGCAATAACAATCCAATCCGCACCGTTACCAGCACTTTTTTTCAAATTGACGTTGGCACAAACGCCACCCCCAAATAATACCAATATTGCTGTTCCCAAGAATTCAGCAAAATATACACTCATAGAGACTCCTCCTAAAAATAGATAGAGAGACCCCTACAATTATAGCCAGTTGCGAACCACCGGTTTAATTACTGTAGAAATCTCCCATCTCTGTTCTAATTATTAACTTGAATTCATCTTACAACGTTTTTGTAAGCGTTGTCAAACTTTTTGTTAAAATTTCGTCACAAATTAATCATCAGTAACAGCATTTTCAGTAATAAAAAATTGTTTCGTTTCACAGTTAATTTCTGCTTGAACGCCATAAGGTAACATATGTTTTGGTTCGTTATGACCAAATGACAAATTATATAATATAGGCAGTTGCTTAAACGGGTCTATATTGAAAAAAGTCAATATTACGTCTTTATATTGTTCATAATAGGTATTGTTAAACGGTTTACCGAATATTATACCGTTAATTCTATGAAACACACCTTTTTCAAATAATTGAAACAACATCTCTCTAAATTCAGTAGGCAAGGGCATATCTTCCGAAGTTTCTAAAAATAAAATAGCCTGTTCAAAATCATTTAATTTTGGAAATAATTCCGTTTCTTTAATGTCTACGAGCGTTTCTAAATTCCCGCCAATTAAATGTCCTTTGATTTTATCTTGTCCTTGAAGCAATTCATAGCCATGTTGTTGAACAGTTGATCTCGCAATTGTTTTATTTTCAATGTTCCAACTTAATCCATAGGGTCTAATGTATTTCGCTGGTACCACTTCACCAATTGGCTCGGTGTTAAACCAATTCTTTTCTATATCCTTTATCGTATAACAATCCATACTCATATTCTCTGCAAAATCCGTTAATAAGGCTGGACCATAAAAACTAATCACTCCCATTTTATAAAACATCATATGTATGGTTGTTGAGTCTGAATACCCCGTGAAAATTTTCGGATAGTATTGGATTTCTTCACAATCTACATAGGGCCATATTCTAATCGCATCGTCTCCGCCAATACAACTTATAATTGCTTTAACTTCTTCATCTTTTATTGCCTCATTTAAATCTGCGGCACGCAGTTCAGGATGCTGTCGTATATACGCATTACCTTTTAACGCATGTGGCATTATTTTCACTTTCAAATCGAAAACTTCTTGTAATCTTTGGATTCCTTGATACGTTCGCCATAGAATCACATCATCACCTGCGATACCTGACGACAGAGATACAATAGCAACCGTATCACCACGTTTTAACTTTTGCGGTTTTATCATAATCTATTCCCCTTTTAATAAATCTATAAAAAGCTAGCTCATTTAATACAGCAGTGAGGTTATCTTATGCTTAAATGGCTAGCTTTTAAATTTAATCTATTAATTTTTGAAAATATGATTCACAATTGTTTTAACTTAAATTAATTAAAACAATATCACCTTACCATAAATGTCTATCACTTGTAGTAATGTACTTAGCACCGTTTTCGACCGCGACTTCAACTTCATCTAATTTATTAATCAATCCTCCAGCTATTACAGAAGTATTAGTTTCTTCATTAATAATTTGAATTGCTTTAGTGGCTATTCCAGGTAAAACTTCGACATAATCAGGTTCTACGCGTTTAATTAGCTCAATACTTCGAGATAAAGCGTGACTATCTAATATAAACACTCGAAAAACAGTTGTTGTATTTAATGATTTCGCTTTATTGATTACTTTTGTTTTTGTAGAAACAATACCTTTAGGATGATAATTTTGTATGATATATTCGCATGCAAACTCATCATGGCTCATACCTTTAATTAAATCGATATGCATATACGTCTCAATTTTATTCTTCTTAAGTAATTCCATGATGCTTTTAACATGTCCAATATGTGTATCTAGTAACACGCATTCTTTATAATCTGTTTGCATCATTTTCTCCAAGTCTTTCATTGATCGAATAGCTGGTAAAATATGTGGCTTCATCCACTAACCTCCTAGATAATTCGTTTGAACAGTCGCTCTAATTCATAGTTTGAAAAGTTTATAATAATCGGCCTACCGTGTGGACAAGTAAAGGGATCTTCAGTTTCTCTTAATTGGTTAACTAAATCAGCCATTTCATTATTTTTCAAATAATGATTGGCTTTAATGGATTGCTTACAACTCATCATGATTGCAGCTTCTTCACGTATTTTTTTAACGTTAACTTTTTTATGTTCCAATACATATTCAATCATATCTTTTATAATTTCTTCCGCTTCAGACGCTGGGAACCAAACTGGATAGCTATCTACTATATAATCATTACCACCAAATGGTTCCAAATGCACGCCAACTTTATCTAATTCTTCTTTATGTTGGTTGATAATCATCAGTTCGTCTTTAGAAAAGTGGAACGTTAAAGGAATTAATAAATTTTGAATTTCATTTGATACTTCGCCAATTTTATCTCTGAAATACTCATATTTAATTCGTTCTTGAGCAGCATGTTGATCTATCATATACATACCTTGTTCATTTTGGGCAATTATATATGTGCCATGTACTTGGCCAACAACTTCCATATAAGGGACACGTCTTGAGGCATCTTTACTAACACTACCTTTAATATCTTGGTTTGCGATACCTTGATCAAAAGTGTCAGCTTGGTCGTTATGAGGGAGCGTTGATTGTTGTTCAAAAGTTTCCATTTCATTTAATAACGCTCTTTGCGATTTTACATAATCATCATTATTAAAATCCGTTTCTTGTATGGTTGATTGAACCTCATCATTTTGTGTGTGATTGGTATTGTATCTTGTTTGCATTTCAGATTGTGGTTCACTAATTTCATCACCTTGTATCTCATCATAGCGAGATTGTTGCTGCAATTCATGCTGATGTTGTTTACGCTTTTCAAAGTCCATTTTTTGTTGTTCAAACTTATCTAACACTTTATTTTTCTTAGTGATTTTATCCATATCATTTTGCGGAATCAAAATACGATCTTGAAACGCCTCACGTATTTTTTCAACTATTAACTCAAAGAGTTGGTCTTCTTTAGAAAGTCTTACTTCTAATTTAGTCGGATGTACATTGACATCTACTAATATAGGGTCCATTTCTATATTAATGTAACAAATAGGGAATCGACCAATCATCAATAGCGTATGATAACCTTCCTGAATTGCCTTATTAAGTAAAAAGTTTTTAATATATCTACCATTTATAAAAATAGAAATATAATGTTTATTACTTCTAGAGTGTTCAGGTTTTGCGACATAACCTTCTAAATGGTAATCACTCGTATCTCCAGTAATATGAACTAAATCTTTAGCTACTTTCATACCATATATTTCAGCCATAACTTCATTTGTACGGCCAGAGCCATTTGTTTTAATGATAGTTTTACCATCAGAAATCAATGAAATACGTATATCAGGATGACTCATTGCCATACGATTCACAATATCCGTTATTTTACCTAATTCAGTATATAAACTTTTAATATATTTGAGACGTGCAGGTGTATTATAAAATAGTGATTCAACTAAAATATCTGTACCACGTTTAGCTTTTGCTGGTTTTTGATTAAGGATTTCACCATTTTCAACATAAATTTCTTGCCCTTCTTCATTATCTGTACAAGTCTTCAGTGTCACTTTCGACACTGAAGATATACTTGCTAAGGCTTCTCCTCGGAAACCTAACGTACGTATATGGAACAAATCATCATCTTGATCTAATTTACTCGTAGCATGGCGATGAAATACGAGACCTAAATCCTCAATCGCAATTCCTGTACCATTATCCACTACACGTATAGACTCAACACCAGACTGCACTACTTCTATATTGATTTCGGTCGCTTGGGCATCAATGGCATTCTCTAATAATTCTTTAACTACTGATCCTGGACGTTCAACAACTTCTCCAGCAGCAATTTTATTTGCTAATGATGTCTGTAACTCTTTAATTTTACCCATTTGACTTCACCTCTATTTCAATTGTCTTTGTAATTCACTTAGTTTCACAAGTGCTTCTATAGGCGTCATATTAGATAAGTTCAATGTCTTAATTTCATTTTCAACTTCACTTTGTTTTGCAGATGTATCGAATAAATCAAATGCCGCCTGTTCAAATTGACTTTGCTCTTCATTAGTAGATGATTTAACTTTTGGTGTTTGCTCTTCATATGTTGCTTGAGATTCACTTACTGAATGCTTAAATGACTCGTCGCTACTATTTTCTAATTCTACTGTAGTATCTTGTTTATTACTTTGTTCAAAAGCATCTAATATCACTTGAGCTCTATCAATTACTGCATCTGGTAAGTTTGCTAATTTAGCTACTTGTATACCGTAACTATCATCAACTGCACCATCTTTCACCTTATGAAGGAATATCAATTCACCATTATATTCATTTGCTGCAACGTGTACATTTTTCAGACATGACAACGACTGATCTAGTGTAGTCAATTCATGGTAATGTGTTGAAAATAACGTCTTAGCATTTGAAGTATGTGCAACATATTCAATCATGGCTTGAGCTAATGCCAAACCATCATAAGTAGATGTCCCACGCCCTATTTCATCAAAAATAATCAGGCTATCTGCAGTAGCATGAGCAAGTGCTTTTTGTGCTTCTAGCATTTCAACCATAAAAGTACTTTTACCTGAAACTAGGTCATCTGCCGCTCCAATTCTAGTGAAAATCTGATCAAAAACAGGTAACGTTGCCGATTCGCAAGGCACATAAGCACCCATCTGAGCCATGATACTAATAATAGCCACTTGTCTCATATATGTTGATTTACCCGACATGTTTGGACCAGTAATCAAATATATAAATGCATCCTGATTTAGCGTACAATCATTTGGCACGTAGTCATTATGATCCATCACGCGCTCTACTACTGGATGTCTTGAATTAATAAGCTCTAACGTTTTATCTTCACTAAAAGTAGGTCGTGCGTAATTGTATTTCTGAGCTATTTCTGCAAAACTTTGTAAACAATCAAGTTCAGATATAACCTTTGCTTGTTTTTGTAATCGTTCTGTATATGATTTAATTTGTTCCCTAAGCTGTACAAATAGTTGATATTCTAATTCAATTGCTTTGTCTTCAGCGCCTAAGATAATATCCTCTTTTTCTTTCAATTCATCTGTAATAAAACGTTCGGCATTAGAAAGTGTTTGCTTTCTGTGATAGCCATAAGCAGCCGGGTCAAAACCTTGTAAGTTAGCTCTTGTGATTTCAATAAAGTAGCCAAATACTTTATTGAAACTAATTTTCAGTGACTTAATGCCTGTTCTTTCGCGTTCTTTAGCTTGTAATTCTGCTAACCATGTTTTTCCATTTTTTGAAGCTTCTAAATAACCATCTAATTCATTGTTAAAGCCAACTTTAAACAAGCCGCCTTCTTTAACTGAAATCGGTGGTTCTTCTTTTAAACTTTCTTCTAATAATCTTAGTAAATCATCTAAAGGTTCTAATGCTTTAAACTGTTCAGTCATTTGTTCGTCGAAATCTTCTAATAAATGTTTAATATTTGGGATTTCTGAAATTGAGTGCTTCAGCTGAATTAAATCACGTGCATTGACGTTGCCATAGCTAACACGTCCCACTAATCTCTCAATATCATATACTTGATTTAAATGACTGCGTAAAGTGTCTCTTTCAATAAAATGATTTATAAATTGACCAACTGTGTCTAAACGGGACTCAATTTGTGATTTCTGAATAAGCGGACGATCGATCCATTGCTTTAAGCGTCTAGCACCCATAGGTGTTTTAGTTTCATCCATCAACCATAATAAAGTACCTTTTTTAGTTTTTAACCGTATGCTTTCGGTCAATTCTAAATTACGTTTTGCGTAGAAATCCATTTTCATAAAGTCAATAGCTTCATATTTAATTACCGTTTCAATATGTGATAAATCTCTTTTTTGCGTATGGTGGATATAATCTAATAGTAGTTGTGTTGCATTAAACAAGTGTGTTTCAGTCATATTATTAACTTCATAAGATGCATTAGAAATATCTGATAACACGGTAATTGTCTCAGTGGTTAAACTAATTTGACGTTTTAAAGTTTCACCAATTTCTTCATCAACAACGATTTCATTAGGGTTAATTGTTGTAATTTCATTAATTAATGTTGCTTCATCTTCAAAATGAGTAGCCTTCAATTCACCCGTAGATACATCACAATAACTTAACGCATATGATGATGCACCTTGAATAAAACTTAATATATAGTTGTTTTGCTTTTCATCGACGCCACCTTGATCCATCACTGTACCTGGTGTAACTATACGCACTACTTCACGACGGACCATGCCTTTTGTCTGTCTAGGGTCTTCCATTTGTTCACAAATAGCTACCTTATATCCATTACTAATCAAAGTTTCAATATAACCATCCGCAGAATGATAAGGCACACCACACATTGGTATTGGGTCTTCCTTTTTAGCGTCACGTTTTGTTAATGTTATTTCTAATACTCTAGATGCCACTTTAGCATCTTCGAAAAACATTTCGTAAAAATCTCCTAATCTAAAAAATAAGAGACAATCTTGATATTGCGATTTTATTTTTAAATATTGTTGCATCATTGGCGTTTGATTTGTCATATTAATATGTCACAGTCCTTTTTTTAATTCTTATGTATTTGTGTTTACTTAAATTATGTTGGTTTATAAATTAAAATAATGATTAATTTTCATCAATAGTCAGGCACATTTAATTAGCTAATATACATGTGATATCGTGCATTTTGAAATACTTTTCATTGATTTTTTTAATCATACCCGCTCATTTTCTTTAACTAATTTAGTTAATTTAACTCTTAAATTTTAACATATGTTTTCGATTTTCGCCTATTTATTAAATTAATAGATAGATTCCAACTGATTAACTAAATCTTTCTGTGCTTTAAAACTTATGAGCACAAAAAAATTAAGACAACTTTGTAAATGATTGATTTAGTAGATCTACTTAAGCAGCAAATCTATCAATTCAAAATCATATTAGTAACAAAGTGCCTTAACTTTATCTATTAAGATTGATTATAAATATTTTTTTAATATACCTTTTCTTTTCAATATCATTAAAATGATATAGCTGATGATGGCACCTATGACACTCGATACAATAAAGGCTGTCATTAAAGGTTTAACAGCAAAGTTTGAAAAGCCTAAAATCCATGCTAATGGTATGCACATTATACTACCAATAATGCCTGTACCTATTACTTCTCCCACTGCCGCCATAAAGATATGTTTACGATAAAAATAGAAACCACTAGCAAGCAACACACCTACCATACTTCCTGGAAAGGCAAAGAAACTTCCTGTACCAAAAATCATACGTATGATAGATGAAATAAAAGCTTGCGCAAGACCAAACCATGGCCCTACAAGTACAGCACACAAAACATTAACTAAATGCTGAATTGGCGCTGCTTTAACTGGCCCTAATGGAATTACAATAATACTACTTAACACAACATTTATCGCAATAAAAATTGCAGTTAGCGTTAACTTTCTCGTCTTCATATGGCTCATTTCCTTTCCAACAAGTCCCACCACGATCTCTGTTAATCTTTATCTTCTAGTTGTTGATTTAAACGATCTGACATGGTACTAATCATCATTTGTAATAAATCATTAGCTTCGGTCTGTGATTCTCTAAACTCTTCTACAATAGGCAAAATATTAATATCTTCTTCAATATGCTGAATTTTATCCTCAGAAGCTTTTAATGCTTGTGTCTTACCGTAGTTTTGTAAATTAACCGATTGCTTTTGGTTTTTCTTTAATTCTTTCATTCGCTGTTCTATATTTTTGTTTTGATGTATTTGCGATTCAACGTTATGATATTCTTTAACTGTATCTAAAGCTTTAATGCGTTCACTAATACGATCCGCTTCAGCTAATATTTCTTCTTTTTCATACATTATGGTGTCACCATCGCTTGTTTACTTACATTTAAAAATGTACCATTAAGAGAAAATTGTTTCGCTTCATCTACTTGTACATCTACAATTTGGCCAATCATAGATTTAGGCGCTTTGAAGTTGACTAATTTGTTTTTTGAAGTGTAACCAGCTAAAACTGTATCATCTTTTTTACTTGAGCCTTCACATAAAACTTGTACAACTTGGCCTTCATATTGTTGCATAGCACGTTCAGAATAGTATGCAACCTTTTTATTTAATTGTTGTAATCTATCTTTCTTCACGTCTAAAGGTACATTATCTTTCATTTTAGCTGCCGGCGTACCATCTCTTTGAGAATAAATATACGTATATGCATGTTCAAATTCAACTTCATCGTAAAGCGTTAATGTTTCTTCGAATTGTTCATCTGTTTCATTTGGATAACCAACGATGATATCGGTAGTTAAAGCAACATTAGGGATTCTTGACTTGATACGATTAACTAAGTCTAAGTAACTTTCGCGTGTATATTTACGCCCCATAATTTTAAGAACAGCATTGTTACCCGATTGAACCGGAAGATGAACATGAGGAACGATATTTCCACCGTTAGCAATAACCTCAATCATTCTATCTGTAAAGTCCCAAGGGTGACTCGTTGTAAATCTGACTCTTGGAATATCAATTTTAGAGATATCCTCTAACAAATCACCTAATCCATATGCCAAACCATCTATATCTTTACCATAGGCATTCACGTTTTGGCCTAATAATGTAATTTCTTGGTACCCTTGACGTGCTAAATCTCTTACTTCCTCAATAATATCTTCTGGTCGTCTACTACGTTCCTTACCTCTTGTGAATGGAACGATACAGTATGTACAAAATTTATCACAACCATACATAATATTTACCCATGCTTTGATATTGCCTTCTCTTACTTTTGGAAGGTTTTCAATAACATCGCCTTCTTTTGACCAAACTTCTACTACCATCGCTTTTGATAAATAAGCTTCTTCGAGTATTTCTGGTAAACGATGAATATTATGCGTTCCAAAAATCATATCTACATTTTGATAGGATTTTAAGATTTTATTTACGACAGATTCTTCTTGAGACATACATCCACATACACCAATAACTGTTTCTGGTTTCTCTTTTTTTAAATGTTTTAAGTTACCGATTTCACTAAATACTTTATTTTCTGCATTTTCACGAATTGCACATGTATTAATTAAAATTACGTCTGCCTGATTAATATCTTCTGTTGGTGTATAGCCTAATGCACCTAAGATACCAGCCATTACCTCTGTATCATGAGCATTCATCTGACAGCCATACGTTTTAATTAAAAATGTTTTTCCTTGCCCCATATTTCTATATTTCTCATCTATTTGAAAATCACGGTTATAATTAATTTCTTCTTTTCCACGTTTACGCGCTTCTTTTAAACTTGGCGGTTGATAAACGTGTTCAAAATACTTGCTATAGTCTTTTTCCTTTTTATCTCGTTCCGCTAAAATATCTATAGAAGTACTTTTTCTTTGTTCTTCATTCACTCTACAAAATCCTTTCTATATCATAAAAACTAAGAACAAGTATTTTAAAATATCCCTCAAGATATTGTTTTTCAACCTTGACGTTCAAAGTTCTATAAATTAATCCATAGTCATTATTACATTATATTAAATTTGACTCAAAAGTGCAAAAAGACTAACAAATAATCACACTTTTGCACAATATTTTCAATAATAAAATCATCAAATTAAAATTAAACGCTATAAAATACAAATAAAGGAGTGGGAAAGAACTCCTGACAGAAATCATATGTTTCTTAAATGATTATGTCTGGGCTCCGCTTCCTACTCCCTTAAATATAATTAAGTTCTAATTCACTTGTCACATGCATTCTATTTATAAATCAGAGCATTAATGTAATTCTAATTAATTTTCATCAGCTAAATATAACTACACATTATAAACAAATACCGTATTTGCAGTTGATCTTTTAGTGTAATCTCCGAGTATTAAATATTAGACTTCGTCGTATTTTCCAGTAAGTGTCTCAATAGTAATTCCTTCTGGCACATGATAAAACTTAATTTGGCTTATTGTACTTGGTATCTCTAATTCAACCATACGCTCGTTTAATTTTTGAATTAAAATTAAGCACTCATTCATTTCACCTTGAACAGTGGTTTCTAAAGGCCCCACTCTATACGTTAAGCCTGAATCGTCAATGACTTTAATTGCTTCATCTACATATGGAATAACATCTTCTCCATTGGCGGTTTTAGGAATAATCTGAACACTCATTAAAGTATCATTCATGTTATTACAACCCCTTAATCATTTAATTTATTGTCAGTTTATCAAATTATAAGTTTAAGGCATAGTTATAAGTGATTAAACATATTAAAACATTATAGTGCTAGTTTATCAAAAATCTTCTTCTATCTGTTGCATCATCATCATTTTTGCCACCATACCGCCATTAGCAGCTGAATCTAATAATTGACCAGCAAAATTATCTTTAGTTTCGCCAGCTACATATAAACCTTCAACAGATGTTTTACCGAACATATCCGTTTCAAATTTACCATCTTCGTCTCGGATGACATTTAATCGATCTAGGAAATCAAATTGTGTATCCCAATACATTCTAGCAAATGCACCTTCTACCGAAATAATTTGCTCATCGTTTAACTCAATGCCCTTTAACTGTCCATCGTTTCCTACCAGTCTTACAATTGGTTCTGTATAGATATTAATCCCTTTTTTATCTAACAATACTTTGTCTTCTTGAAGGATATCTTTTTCTCCATTTGTAAACACGACTAGGTCTTGTGAAAAGTTACTTAACAGTTTGACCATATGAACCATCATTTCACCTGAATAAATAACAGCAAGTTTTTTATTACGCATTTCGTAACCATCACACCAAGGGCAATAAAATACTGTTTGACCATAAAAATCATTAAAATTAGCGATATCTGGACTTTGTTCTCTTAAACCTGTTGCTACTAATACTTGTCTTGCATTAAATGTTTGAAATTGTGTTTTAACTTCAAATCCTTTATCTATTTTCTCTACTTTTTCTACACGCTCTTCCAAGTAAGTAACATCTTTATATTTAGTTACATCTGCTTTAGCTTTTCTTTTGAATTCGGTTGGCTTAACACCATCTTGCGTTAAATAACTATGAGACTCATTAGTAACTCTATTTCTTGGATTATTTGCATCTATAACTAGCGTTTGCTTCATACCTCTACCAAAATTTAGTGCAGCATTCAATCCTGCTGGTCCTCCGCCAATAATAATTACATCATAATACATTTGACTCACTCCTTTACAACTTTTACAGACTTTTAATATCTATAATTAAGTTAAAATGTAAGAACTTAGCTATTAGCCAAGTCCTTTAATGTTTTATCTTCTAAATTGGTAATTAAACTATGCTCTGCCTCGTCCATAATTTGTTTAATTGGACATTCTTTAGCATGATTAAAACTATCTTCCAATAAGCTTTGCTTGCCGTCAATAGTAATAATCACATCATAAATCGAAACGTGTTCCCAACCATTCTTTAATTGATAACCACCTTTTGCACCACTACTAGCTGATATGATGCCAACTTTTACAAGGCGTGTCAAAATTTTAGATAAATATGTGGTTGAGACTTTGAGTACTGTTGCTAAATCTTGCACTGGAATCCTTCTTGATTCACCGTCGCTTTTAATCATATATAGTAGCGCATGTAATGCATAGTCTGTCGCTTTAGAACATTTCATATTTTATCAACTTCCTAATTGTAGATATTCTAAATCTACAATAACTTAATTAACGATAAATTACAAGGGCTGTTACTAAACGCCCTGTATCGATTTCACAATCGCAGTGGTAAATCTATCCATAAATTGACTCCAATTGTGCTTATCTTCACGACTTTTTTTATTAAATTTTTGGTTGTCAAAACACATTTTTCTTAATCCAGGAGTTAACTCTAATTGTACGCCTGCACCTGTTTTACAACAATTAATAATATTATCATCATGAGCACCTGAAATATGTCCTGGTGCTTGCTCTACACTTATATTCAATTGTTCAAATTGTCTAGTCATTTTATGAATAAGTTTTTGATCTTTTCCTCCGATATAGACAATGTTTTCATCACCTTCACAACCATGAATTGCTACTGCATATGTTTTGTTCTTTATCATTTCCATCAATACAGACTGATCATAATTTCGAGAAGTTACATGTAAATCTTCATTCCCTTTTGATTTAGTACCTTTAAAAGAAAAATAATCATACTCACCTTTTTGCGCAGTTAAATCAGCAATTTCAGTTGTACCTGGTTCGATACCTCCACCATGTATCGCAGTAATAATTACTTGACTATCTAAGTCACGCGTTACAACTTCCCAGTCCTTATTTTCAATTGTCTCCGCTTCTAACTCTGACATTGAATTATACTTATCAGCCATATAAAAACCCCTTCCAAAGTTTCTATATTTGTATTTCCCTCACATCATTCCTATTAACTTAAGATTTTGTAAAGGGCAACTTAATATTTTTAATTATCCAACGCAATACAATTATAATTATTTTGTTTCTTCTATATTGGTTATCGCTTTATTTACAGCTGTCGAAAATACATACATAAACTGTGACCAATTCTGCCTATTTTCTCTATCATTCAGGTTATATTTATGATTGTTAAAGTATCGCTTTCTTAATGCAACTGTTAATTCTAGTTGAACGCCAGCCTTTTTTTGCCCACAGTTAACAAAATTGTCGGTATGCATACCTGATATATGTGAAGGGGCAGGCTTAACAATAATGTTCATTTTTTCTAATTCTATTTTTATTTCAGACGCTAACTCAACGTCTCTACCACCAACATAGACTTCACGCAAATCTCCCATACATCCATGTATAGATACAACGCTATGATGACTATATACCATCTGCTTAAGTTTTGGTTCATCAAAATGTCTTGACGTAACATGTAATTCATTATTTTTATTATTTCTAATTCCTTTAAAAGTGTAAAAACTATGGTTACCTTGTTCACTAATTAACTGTGCTATTTCTGTTGTTCCTCGCTCAATCGCCCCACCATGTATGGCAGTTATGAGCGTTGCTGATTTTCTTTTTGTAGTCTGTATTTCCCAATCTTTATGTTCTGTGGTCTGTGCAACCAATTCGGTCATCGACTTAAATTTATCTACCATACCTATTGCCTCCGTCACTTAATCATCCTATGAATTTTATAGTAATTTCGCGTTTAAATCAAAACAAAAAAACCGTTACATTATAGATAATAGCATTATGGCATGTTCCCCTAATCTAATTGGTCAATAATGTAACAGTTTTATTACTTAACAATGTTAAATTTTAATTCATATATTTATACAAATTGTTTTGTTAAAGCTTCAAATTGATCCTCATCAATATGAAGATCTTGTTTAGCAAGTGGCGTACCATTCATTTCTTCAATTTGTGATTCATAAGATGGCGTTTCTGAATCTTGATAAACAATACCTTTAAGCAGTGAATTGTATTCTAAAACTTTTTGAGTCGCTTTTTGTTTGTCTGTCGCATCGAAGTCTTCGATTTCATCAATACTTGTTAGATTCTCTTTAAACCAATCATAAGTATTTACTTTATTGTATGTCACACAAGGTGAAAATACATTTACAAATGAAAATCCATCATGATTAATGGCATCCTCAATCATTTTCGTAAGTCCTTTGATATCACTTGAAAATCCTTGTGCTACAAATGTCGCTCCCGATGAAAGCGCAAGTTCTAATGGCGCAACATTTTGTTCGATATTTCCTTTTGGCGTTGATTTAGTTACAAAACCTTGCGCTGAAGATGGAGATGTTTGTCCTTTTGTTAAGCCATAAATTTGATTATCCATTACAATGTATGTCATGTTCATGTTTCTACGTAAGGCATGGATAGTGTGTCCCATACCTATGGCGTAACCATCTCCATCTCCACCTGAGGCGATTACAGTTAAATCTTTATTAGCCATTTTCACTCCTTGAGCAAGTGGCAGTGAACGTCCATGTATACCATGAACACCATAAGAATTTACATATCCTGATAAACGCCCTGAACAGCCAATTCCAGTGATAATAGCTACTTCTTCAGGTTCTAAACCTACATTTGCTGCAGCTTTTTGAATTGCTGCTTGCACTGAAAAATCTCCGCAGCCAGGACACCAATTAGGTTTGACATTATTTCTAAAGTCTTTAAATGTTGCCATTTATACCAACTCCTTTATTTCTTTAGCAATTTCGAGCCCTTTAGTTTCAATTTCTTTTGGTAAAAATGGTGTACCATCATATTTAGTTTGATTGATTAATTTATCACCTAAGTTTACGTTCATTTTTAAAATGCTAGCAAGTTGCCCTTGATAATTATGTTCCACGACAACAACTTTAGAAGCTTTATCTATTTCTTTTTGTATTGATTCACTAGGGAAAGGATGTAATTGTCTAATTTGAAGATGATTTACTTTTAATCCTTGAGCTTCTAATCTTGCTTTCCCTTCTTGAATTGCACCTTTTGTTGAAATAAAGCCTAAATATAAAATATCTGCCGTTTCATTTTTTCCCGTTGTCTCCACAGGATTTTGAATAAGTAAATGTTCTGTTTTACGCATACGTTTATCCATTTGCTGTTGTCTATTGTCTGCAGCTTCGCTTGTTTTACCTTCTTCATTATGTTCAACACCGGTTACATGGTGTATACCGCCTTTAACACCTGGGATAGGTCTTGGCGATACGCCACTTTCTGTAAGTGCATAACGTCTAAAGTAAGTTTTATCATCTTCTTCACGTTCAATATCTGATTGGATAATTTCACCGCGATTGATATCAATTTTACTATAATCTAATTTTTCAACAGTTTGTTTACCTAATGATAATTGTAAATCACTTAATATAATTACAGGACATTGATACATTTCCGCTAAATTAAATGCTTCCATAGTTAAATAAAATGCATCTTCAGCATCAGTCGGTGCTACTACAATTTTAGGGATATCACCGTGTGTACCATAAATCATCTGCATTAAATCAGATTGTTCTTGTTTTGTTGGTAATCCTGTAGATGGTCCACCACGTTGCGTATTAATAACTACAAATGGCGTTTCTGTCATGCCTGATAAACCAATTGCTTCCATCATTAATGAAAGACCAGGACCTGCACTCGCTGTAAATGAGCGAACTCCTGCATAGTTAGAGCCAATTGCCATGTTTGCTGCTGCAATTTCATCTTCAGTTTGAACCACCGTACCGCCTACTTTTGGTAAGTTCTCAATCATATATTCCATGATTTCAGAAGCAGGAGTAATTGGATATGCTGCCATAAATCTAGAACCAGCTGATAAAGCACCTAGACCAATTGCATCATTCCCAATCATATATAAGTGTGGTACACCCTCAGTTTCTTCTAAAACAAAATCACCGTCAACGGTAGTTAATTGTTCACGCATTAAACGATAGCCTTCATTCAATGCTTCTATGTTCATTTCTACAACTTTGTCACCTTTTTTTGTAAACATATTGGTGATTAACGTTTCAAAATCTGAAATATCAAAATCCATAATTGCACAAGTTGCACCTACTGCAACCATATTTTTCATTAAAGCAGTCCCTAATTCCTTTGCAGTCGCAGTAAAAGGTAAATCTATTAATTGTGCGCGACAATCCTCTGGTTTTTCAGGTTTTGCTTTACTATCAGCAATAATCACACTATCTTCACGCATTTCATGATGATTTAACTCTATTGTTTCTTGGTCAAATGCAATTAAAATATCTAAATCATCGCTAATCGCATGTACTGGCGTCGTAGAAACTCTTATTTTATTATTTGTGTGGCCGCCTTTAATTCTACTTGAAAAATGACGATATCCATATAAGTAATATCCTTTACGGTTCATAGCAGTCGCGAAGATTTCTCCAGTAGATTCAATACCTTCGCCTTGTTGTCCGCCCACTTTCCATGATACTTGTGATTTCATATCATCTTGCCTCCTAGTGGTTATAATAATTCATTATTCATCATATCAAAAAATACCACTCTATTACTATGTTAAGAGTGGTATTTTTCAAATTCATACTAATGGACGATACTTTTAAAAAGGATGGTCATCATTAATTAGCACACGTTCAATGTGAGTTGTTTTCCCTTCTTTATTGATATCAATGATAACGCCTGATAATACACTTCTACCTTCGTCTGGTACCACGTGTCTTTGAGGCAAACTTGTGATAAATCGAGTAATCACTTCATCTCTATTAATTCCTAGTATACCATCATAAAAGCCTGTCATGCCCACATCTGTAATATAACCTGTACCCCCAGGTAATATACGTTCATCTGATGTTTGGATATGTGTATGTGTGCCTACAACCGCACTTACTTTGCCATCTAAAAACCAACCCATTGCATTTTTTTCTGAAGTAGTCTCGGCGTGAAAATCTACAAAAATATAATCAGTTTCTTTTTGAGCTTCTTTGATAAGCTCATCAGCCTTTTTAAAAGGATCATCAATGTCTTGCATAAATACACGACCTTGTAAATTGATAATCGCTAATTTAATTTCATTTATTTGAATAAATCGCATACCTACGCCTGGTGCTTCTTCGGGAAAGTTAGCTGGTCTAACCATACGGTTTGCGGAATCAATAAAATCATAAATTTGACGTTGACCATAAGTATGATTACCCATCGTCATAAAATCTACGCCTTCTCGTAATAGTTCTTTATATATCTTTTCGGTTAATCCTTTACCATGTGCAGCATTTTCAGCATTTACAATAGTAACTGTAGGACGATACGATTGTTTCAATTTAGGTAAATACGTTGTAATAGCCTCACGACCTACTTTACCTACTATATCTCCAATAAATAATAATCTCATTTAGATGTTCATCCTCTCTCTTAATGTTAGTTTAATGCAATTTATTTACGATGAAAAGTGGCATTATAAAAATTTCATTAAATTAATTTAGTTTTAACCTTAAAATTGGTGGTATAAATTATAGTAGGAATTAAATAATTCAAAATATAGGAGTTGGAAGTAATACATGGCAATAAATATTGATCCACAACATTTTGCTGACTTAGTTGTCACAGCAAATCCATCCAAAAGTGAAGATCCAGAGGATATAGCTAAGGAAAGCTTAGAATTATATATCCATGCTTATCGTTTAGCTGAAAGATATGCTAATATTTCAACAAATTGTTATGATACAGCTGAAATTATTCAAGAAGTTAAAAATGCTGATTTAGAATTAACTTAGTTTTAAACTCAGTAATTTAGCACAAAACACTTAAAGTTAATTTGAAAATGAATATAAATAATCTTAGCACCTCATTCGTACTTATAGCGTTTGAGGTGTTTTTCATTTGTTTTGGTTTATCTAAATATCAAATCTATATGCTCATTTGACTATAAAAAAACAAACTAAACGATAATTTCGTTTAGTTTGTTTAAAAAATTCGTCATTAAATTTTTAAAATTTTATTTTGCATATTCAATTGCCCTAGTCTCACGAACAACTGTCACTTTTATATGGCCAGGATATTGAAGTTCATCTTCAATTTGGCTCTTAATATCTCTTGCTAAGCGATGTGATTTTAAGTCGTCGATAGTATCAGGCGATACAATAACTCGAATTTCTCTACCCGCTTGGATTGCAAATGCTTTCTCAACACCATCATAGCTTTCTGAAAGTGTTTCTAGTCTTTCCAATCTTCTAATATAGTTTTCTAGAGTCTCTTTACGAGCACCTGGTCTTGCTGCTGACAATGCGTCGGCAGCTGCAACTAAAATAGAAATAATAGAAGTCGGTTCGACATCACCATGGTGAGAATGGATTGCATTAATAACTGTTTCATTCTCAGCATATTTTTTAGCTAATTCAACGCCAATTTCTACATGGCTTCCCTCAACCTCGTGATCAATTGCTTTACCAACGTCATGAAGTAGTCCAGCACGTTTAGCTAATGTAACGTCTTCTCCTAATTCTGCTGCTAACATACCACTTAGGTGTGCAACTTCAATAGAATGTTTCAATACATTTTGTCCATAGCTAGTACGATACTGTAAACGACCTAAGATTTTCACTAAATCTGGATGCATGTTATGCACATTAATTTCAAATGTAGCTTGTTCCCCAGCATCTCTAATGATATCGTCTACTTCTTTTCGAGCTTTATCTACCATATCTTCAATACGTCCAGGATGGATACGACCATCTGAAACAAGATTAACTAATGCAGTTCTTGCAATTTCACGTCTAATTGGGTCAAAACCAGAGAGGATTACCGCTTCTGGTGTATCATCTATAATTAAATCAATACCAGTTAACGTTTCTAAAGTTCTAATATTTCTACCTTCTCTACCAATGATTCGACCTTTCATTTCGTCGTTTGGTAAATTAACAACTGATACTGTTGATTCAGAAGTATGTTCTGCAGCTAACCTTTGAACAGTAGTTGCTAATAACTCTTTTGCATTTTTATCGACTGCTTCTTTTGCTTCTTTCTCTTTTTCCTTAACAAGTATAGCAATATCTTGTGACAATTCCTCTTCAACTCTTTGAAGTTGCTCTTGTGCAGCTTCTTCTTGAGAGAGACCAGAGATGCGTTCTAATTCTTGTTCATGCTTATTTATTAATGTTTGAACACTACTCTCTTTTGCATCTACTTGTTGTTGTCGTTCTTCAAGTTTAGACTCTTTTTGCTCTAAAATCTCATCCTTTTTATCTAACAGGTCAGATTTTCGCTCTAAGTTTTCTTCTTTTTGTAGAAGTCTTGCTTCTTGCTTTTGAAGATCTGCACGTCTTTCACGAAGTTCATTTTCAGTTTTTTCTTTTATGACTTGGTTTTCTTCTTTAGCTTCTAGAAGCTTTTCCTTCTTAATATTCTCTGCTTCTTTATTACCTTGTTCGATAATATCATCGGCAGTCTGTCTTGCTTGTAATTGCTTTTGATGCAATATATTTCGGGCAACGACGTACCCTACAACAACTCCGAGAATAATACCTAGCAAAATGAGTAGGAGGCTTAACAAATTCACACAAACACCCCCTTTTATCTAGGATTTTGCTCTGTATATCAAAATTCAATATGATTATATGAAGTTATATAAGAATCATACAATGTAATTGTACGGTTTTAAACTAAGAAGTGTCAAGGTTTGACTACACAATAATTCAATATTTGAGGCGTCTCTTTTACACTAAATTTACTTCAATGTTTATTAAGCCTTAATTCATCTTGTTTTTGAAACGAAATCGATTAACATAATATTTTTATATTCTTATATGAATATCATACATAATGATAAGATATAATGAATTTCCTTATAAACTATTTTATATTTTAAGTATATCCTGATAAAATTCTACAGATGTTTTAACCAAACAATAATTTAAATTTATGTTGCCAACTTTTTATATACATTGAACAAAAAACAAACTAAACACCTTGTTGAGGGTTTAGTTTGTTTTCCTACTAAATAAATGTAATAAGTTAATAATTTACAGTATGTTATTGCAACTATTTATCCTATTCTTCTTCATCAAAAAGTGTCGCTGTATTTTCAGCTTCCGACTCTTCGACATCGCCATCAAATATGCCTAATTTTTCTCTTAGTTTTCTATCTATTTCTGCTTTAACAGCTGGGTTTTCTTTAAGGTAAGATTTTACGTTTTCTTTACCTTGTCCCATTCTGTCACCATTGTAAGAATACCAAGCACCCGATTTATCAACGATTTCATTTTCCACACCTAAATCGATTAATTCTCCCTCTTTAGATATGCCTTTACCGTACATAATATCAACTTCAGCAACTCTAAATGGTGGTGCGACTTTATTCTTAACAACTTTAATTTTAGTTCTATTACCAACAATATCTTGTCCTTGTTTTAATTGTTCCGCACGACGTACTTCTAAACGAACAGAACTATAGAATTTCAGTGCACGGCCACCTGGTGTAACTTCAGGGTTACCAAACATAACACCGACTTTCTCACGAATTTGGTTAATAAATACTGCAGTTGTATTTGATTTAGATATCGCTCCTGAAAGTTTTCTTAGGGCTTGTGACATCAAACGTGCTTGTAAGCCAACGTGTGTATCTCCCATTTCACCTTCAATTTCTGCCTTAGGCGTTAATGCTGCAACAGAGTCAACGACAACTATCTCAACAGCACCACTTCTTACAAATGCTTCTGCAATTTCTAATCCTTGTTCACCATGGTCAGGTTGTGATAAATATAAGTTTTGAATATCAACACCCAATGCTTCTGCGTAAACTGGATCTAATGCGTGTTCAGCGTCAATAAAGGCTGCCACGCCACCATTTCTTTGAACTTCCGCAATGGCATGAAGTGCCACAGTCGTTTTACCAGAACTTTCAGGACCATAAATTTCTACAATTCTACCTTTAGGGTAACCACCTACTCCTAAAGCATTATCTAATGTTACAGAACCACTTGAAACACTTGAAACTTTGCGTGCTTCATTGTCACCCAATTTCATTACTGCGCCTTTACCAAATGATTTCTCCATATTTTTAATTACTGTATCTAAAGCCTTTTGACGATCGTTATCCAATGTTGGACCTCCTATATGAGAATTCTCTCTCTGAAAAATATCTTAACCATACTATACCTTGATTTAGATTATTCTGCAAGTATTTTGCGAATATTTGTTCGCTAAAGAAATATGATAAACACTCAAAAATAGAACACACGTGCTATATTTTTGAGTTTTAGCAAACAGTTATTAACTATTTAAACAAATTTAGTAACCTAATTAATACATAATTTTGTGTTCTACTTTTCATTAGATTCCTTTTACGAGTCATTTTAAATGATTGAATTGTTAAGTTATCACCTTTTAAAATACCTAAATACACGGTGTCAACTTCACTCAATATCGAGATACCGACTTTTGCATTGTAAAAATCTCTTATAATTTGTGCTGTCATTGAAAGTTGAGATTCAATTGTATCATGTTCATTTATAAATTGTGAGTGATGAGGTAACATACCTCTCAACATTTGACTTTCATCAAAATTTTTCATTCTAGAATATAGTTCGCCATCAGTCACGCCATCATAAATAGCAAAAGTTTCATTGACCAATGACATAAAAGCTTGTTCTAGAAGAATATCATCAGAACCGTAATAATAATTACCAATGCGATTTAATATTGAAGCTTTCACAGGTGCGATTAAATCCTTGCATGCTTGCTGTGATGTCCCGTTTGCAGTTAATCTTATATTTACTTCATGAGTTCCAGCAAGCGGTGCAATAGTAGGATTTGTTTGCTGATCTATTAAATCCATTAATTCAGTTTCTATTTTTGATTCACCTATACCTGCAAAGCGTAGTAACTCTGAAAATATTGTGTGTTCACCATTAAGGAGATGAGGTAATAACTCGTGTTTCGCCATTGGTTGCATTTCTTTTGGGGGACCTGGTAGCAAAGCAATTTTTTTATCTCCATGATTAACAAACATACCCGGCGCCATACCAACTTTATTTTCTAAAATAGATGCACCTTCAATCACAAGCGCTTGTTGTCTATTATTTGGTGTCATGTCGATGTCTTGCTCTCTAAAATATGATTCAATATAATTTAGCGCATGTTCATCAATTACTAATTCGCGACCTAATATTTTAGCTACAGTATGTTTGGTTAAATCATCTTTTGTTGGCCCTAAGCCACCCGTTAAAATCACGGTATCATATTGAGTAAGGGCTTGATTTACTACTCTTTCTAAACGTTGTGGATTATCCCCAATTACAGAATGCTCTACAACATTATGACCGACACCATTTAATAATTTTGATAGATATTGGCCATTCGTATTAACAATCTGTCCTAATAATAATTCCGAACCTACTGCGATGATTGATATATTCACAAATACTCCTCCTCAAAAACAAAGTTCATATAATCTTATATATACTTTTAATGTCCTTTGTTAAACAATATGTTTTTACTTCCCTTAATTATAAAATGAAAACCTCTCAAAAACGAAAAATCTGACTTCATATCATAAAACATCAAAAAACTGGAAGATGTCTATAGAACTAGTCCATCTTCCAGTTTATTAATAAATTTAATTATACTTTAAAAACATCTTTACCTTTGTAGAAGTATTCTATACCAGATAAAATTGTAAAGAACACACCAATGTACAACAACACTTGTCCTATTGGGAAACCAACCCATGTAACGAGTGGATCACCAAAGAGTATCCAAATGATTGCTACCATTGTAACGGCTGTTTTAATCTTACCTAGTTGACCAGCAGCACTTACAAATCCTTGTTCAATCTGCAATAAACGCAAACCAGTAACTGCAAATTCACGGGCAATAATGATAATGGCTACCCATGAATTTGTTAAGCCAATTTCTACAAGCGCAATAAGTGCACTTGAGACTAATAATTTATCTGCAAGTGGGTCTAAAAATTTCCCCATATTTGTAACAAGTCCCCATTTTCTAGCTAAATAGCCATCTAAGAAATCACTTAGGGATGCAATAATAAAAATTACGCCACTTATTAATAATTCAATTTTAATTTCATATCCACCGATAAATGAAACGTTACCAAATCCAAAATCTACTAATGCAAAAACAAGAAATATTGGAATTAGTATAACTCTAAACACAGTTATCCAATTCGGTATATTCATACAAAGTCCTCTTTTCTATTTATAACTTATAACTTACATTTATTTGTCACTTTAAAATACCAATACTGAAAATACCCACAACAATGCTGTAATAATAATTACTACACTTATCACAACAGCCACTTGTAAGGGTTCTTTATTCTTGCTACGGTATGTTGGTTTGTCCTCATTCGCAAAAGCTGCAATTGTTTGATGTATCGCTTCATCATTATTCGGGATTTCTTCTCTGTGTGCATTAATCAACTGTACAGAATCAATATTCACTGCTTTAGCGTATTTCCTAATGAAACCTTCCGCATACTCAGCTTTTTTTAATGATTCGAAATCATTATTTTCAATCATTACTAATGTTTGTCGCTTAATTTGTGTACGCGATTCTAATTCATTTAATGTCATACCTAAACGTTCTCGTCGCCCTTTTAATGTCTGACCAACTAAGTTCATGATGTCAGCCCTCCTCAATCAACAATCATTATTATTCAAAGAAACCAAAGCCGCCACCAAATGGATCATTACCAAAATCCAAATTGTTTTTGCTCTTAACTGTTTGTTTTTTCATTTCTTCATAATGAATCTCTTGATTTTTATTTTCTCTTAATTCAATAATATAATCAAAATCGCTCATCTTATAGTCGCTTGCTTCAACAAATAAGTCAGGGTGTTCAACTACTTTAATAGCTGGAAGACTCATAACTTCTTTCACTAATTCTTGGTGCTTCTGACTGGACTCTCTTGCTGTAACAGCACCATCAATAATATAGACATGGTCTGAATCATATTCACCTTTGATTAGTGAACTACGCACCGTTTGTTTAATAAGGGTAGAGCTAATAAATAACCAACGTTTGTGCGCACAGACGCTACCTGCTACGATTGATTCTGTTTTACCAACTCTAGGCATTCCACGAATACCAATTAATTTATGACCTTTTTCTTTAAACAGTTCCGCCATAAAATCAACTAGTAAACCTAAGTCTTCTCTTTCAAAGCGAAATGTCTTTTTATCATCGGCATCCTGCTCTATGTATCTTCCATGTCTTACTGCCAATCGATCTCTTAACTCTGGTTTTCTTAATTTAGTAATCGAAATATCATCTATTTCTGTCACGATATTTTCGAAACGGCTTACTTTTTCTAGACTATCAGATTTAATTAATAGACCTCTACGACCTTCATCAATACCATTGATTGTTACGATACTAATCCCCATCATGCCTAACAAACTTGATATATCACCTAAAAGTCCTGCTCGGTTCATCGTTATCTCATACTCTAAATACCATTCTTTTTTAGTAGCAACTGTCATGAAATAAGCACCCCTTTATTTTAAAACCACGTATGTACAATTTATACGTAAGCATATAACTCATTTAAAACAACTTAGTCATTACATTTTTTAAACTTAAATATCCATATAAGCATTTTATTGTAATGATATTATATCATTGAATGTTTCATAGTTGGTTTATTTTCTGTATATTATTAAAAAATCTATACGTACCATCCACCATTAACTTTTTGAATTGTTCCGGTAATGCTTCTTGCCATAGGATGACACAAATAACTACAAGTATGCGCTATCTCAATAGGGTCAATAAGTCTTTGCTGAGGCAATTCTTCAGTAATTGCCTGTAATTCTTCGTCAGACCATACTTGAGACATGTTTCCACTAACAAACCCAGGAGTAATCGCATTTACGGTTACTGTTGTCATCGCTAATTCTTGACTCAAAGCTTTTACAAACGCAATTTGAGCCCCCTTCATTGCAGAGTAAATTGTCTCCATACTTGCACCGGTTTCTCCCCAAATAGATGATATGATAACAATGCGACCATGACTGCTTTGTCGTAATCGGTTGGTGAAATATCTACATATTCTAATTAATTGACGCACGTGGATTTGATAACAATCATCTATTTCTTTATCAGTTACATCTTGTAACTGACCATATAAAGCTGTTCCACTTGCGTATACCAAGCAGTCAAGATTTCTAATATAAGCAAAGTGTGATTCTAAATCTATATCTTGATTTAAATCACATTGCAAAAACTCTACTGGCTTTCCAATAAAATCGCTTTGGAGTGTTTCAATATTCGCATTATTATAATGAACAATCACTTCAAAACCATCAGCTAATAATCGCTTCACAATTGCTTTTCCTATTGTACCGGAACCACCTATAACTAATGCTTTCACTATTACTTCATCTCCAAGCGACTATCTACTACTTGTGATAAATTCAAACATGTTTGTGCTGTTTCATTAACACTCTCTAAAGTAATACCTTCAACAATATCTAATAAGTCGAACAAACTTACTCCTTCAAAATATAACTTTGTATATTGATTTGCAATATATTCCGGAGAGTTCAAACCTGAAATAAATTCACCAATAAATTGTTTTTTCAATAGGCTAAAAGCTTCTACATCGTCAAGTTTGCCTAAGTTGCTTTTAATTTCATCTAATAATAATGCCTTTAACTTATCGGGATATTGCGTTGCACTTGTTATAACGGAAAAACTATATGTAGATTCTAATAAAAATTGATATCCAAAAGTTTCATCAATTAATTCGTCATTGAGTAATGACTGATAAAAATCTGTTTCTTCACCAAATATCATTTCATAAAATAAAGTCATTTCTAAATCACGTTTAACAAAAGTTTCATTTGGTTCATCAGATAATGGTTCATTTTTAAAACCTAACATTAATCTTGGTGATTGTAATTTCATCGTTTCTGAAACATTTGGTGTTTTCACTGAAGTCTGCTCAATCAATGGGTCTCTTACAATTTGTGGTTGTGCTTCTTTATCACGTTGGTTCTCATGCTCATCAATAATTTTATAAATATGATTTACGTCTACATCACCAACGACAAATAATACCATATTAGAAGGATGATAAAACGTTTCATAACATAGATATAAATCGTCTTTAGTTATTTCATAAATACTTTCAATACTACCAGCAATATCAACACGTATTGGGTGTGTATCATACATAGCTCTTAAGGTATTAAACATCAATTTATAAGCAGGTTGTTCTTGGTACATTTTGATTTCTTCAGCAATTATACCTTTTTCTTTATCTACTGTTTCTTTAGTGAAGTAAGGTGTTTCGACCATAGTTAATAAGCGTTTGATATTACGCTCTATATTATCTGTTGCACTAAATAAATAGCTTGTTCTATCAAAACTAGTAAATGCATTTACCTGTGCATTGTCTTCAGCAAATGCTGTAAATAAATCTTCTTCATCGTTATCATTTTCAAATAACTTATGCTCTAAGAAGTGAGCCACACCATCAGGAACTGTTACAAATTCATCACTACCATGTGGCTTAAATTTATTGTCTAACGACCCAAATTGCGTTGTATAAGTCACAAAGGTTTTTTGAAACCCTTTTTTAGGAATTATGAATAATTTTAAACCATTTTTTAATTCAGCTTCAAATACTCGCTCGTCAATTTGGTCATAGTAGGTTTCATTCATTAGTCATCGCCCTCTTTTGTCAAAATATAGATTGTATCTAGTGTAGTTGCTTGTGCCAACTGTTGGATTTCTAATTTACCAACATTTTGAATCCCTGAAATATAACTTTCTTCTGACATTGGTTCATCTAACAATATATTGTTATTCATGATTTCTATAATGCTTTTAGCCCTATCATGGGACTCTTGTCTTTGTGATAAAATAACCTTTTTAGCAAGCGTTATTTTATCTTCTTCAAAATCCCCTTGTTGGAATTTCTCGAATTCTGACACAATCGTCTCTTTAGCAACTTCATATTTATCAATTGACACACCACTTAATACAAATAGAAAACCATTTTTAGCGTCTATTTGAGAATGAATGGAATATGCTAAACTTTGCTTTTCTCGTACTTCATTAAATAATACGGATGATGGATCTCCGCCAAACATTACATTAAATACAATCATCGCAAAATACTCAGGATCTCCGTATTTAGCTGGTAATTTAAAGCCCATATTTAATTTAGCTTGATCGACGTCATCTGTCTCTACAATGACTTGAGGTTTAGCATGTGCTTGTCCTATTGGATTAGCTTGTGATAATTCAAAAGAGAATGGATTAATATTAAAATATGTTTGTATTTGAGATTTTACCTGTTGTTGATCTACATTACCTACTACATATACTGCGCAGTAGTCATTTTGCAACATAGATTGATATGTATGATATAAAGTTTCTGGCGTTATGTCAGCTATGTATTCAACTTGTCCAGTTGCTAAATGTCGGTACGGTTGTTCGCCAAACATATATTTCAATAAGTTCAAAAATGAAATTTGCGATTTGTTGTCAATCATAGCATTTAATTTTTTAGATAATAACGATTTTTCTTGAGTAACAAATGTTTCATCAAATTGATTATCTAATATTAAAGGATTGTATATCATTTCTTTAAGTAATTCTAATCCTTTTTCAAAAAGTGGCGTTTGGTCTTTTAAATAACGTTCATTTACTAATTCTAAAGATATTGTGATAACATGTTTATCTTTAAATTTGGACACAAAACTGTTTACATAAGCTCCGTATAAATGAGATAAATGTCGATTAAAATCCTTATCTGATGGCCATTGTTTTGTAGCACGTACTAAGAGTTTGCTTAAAATAGATCGTGCAGTCATCGTTTCGCTATCTAATGGTGCCATAAATTTTAATGTAATCGTTGTGGTTTTAAATTTTGTTGTCGGCAACACTTTAATGTGTAAATCCTTCTGTGGTTTTTCTATTTTCAAATTGTCATGCCTCACTTCCATAAATTTATTATTATAATCTGTTTTTAACCGTTTTAAATTTAACTAAACTACTTTTGAAATAATTAAATGAATATAATATCGGTTGATCATTTGTATCATAGTGGACTAATTTTAACAACATGAGCCCTTCATGTGGCGAAGCTCCTAAGATATCCGATATATGGGGCTCATAACTAATCGCTTCCATTTCAGTATCTGCGTATGAAACTTTTTTATTAGTATAGGCTTCAATTGCACCTAAAAGTGACTCATCACTACTTTGGTATTGTGCACAAGTCAAATCATTTGCAGGCACTTTATCTAAACAATAAACGACTGGCTTTCTATCTGCAGTTCTTAAACGTTCTATAATAGTTACAGGCGCCTTATCTGCAATATTTAATCTTTTAGAATCTAAAGAGGTTGCTGGTTTTTCATCGAAACTAATATATTCTGTTCCTGGGGTATAACCTTGGTCTTTAATCATTTTACTAATGCTCACAACTTCTTCCAATGGATAATAGAATGGGTGCAGTGATTTAACACGTGCACCTTCTTCTAAATTATTGGATAATACTTGCTCAGTAATTAATTCATCTACTGCGTCATAAACATCATCTGTTTTTACTTTTAAAGTTCTTGCTATTGCTAAATTACTCGGAAGTGGCTCCCCATGTTGTAAATTGCCTTCCTTAATTTGTTGAATCATCCATTCTTTTACTTTATAAACTGAAGTTAGTTCCATATTTACACCTCATCACTATCAATATCCACTAAAATTTGTCTAGGTTTACTACCCTTTTGTGGTCCAATAACTTGATTACGTTCTAAATCGTCCATTAATCTTGAAGCTCGATTATAACCAATTCTGAATTGTCTTTGTAATAAAGAAGTACTCGCTTTTTGTTGTTCTAAAACAAACAAATATGCTTCATCATAAAGCGCATCTTCACTTTTCATTTCTGATTTATCAACTGGTGCATCTGGTTCCATTTCTTTTACATAATTAGCTTTTTGTTGTTCTACGACATAATTCACGACATCTTGTACTTCTTGGTCACTTAAAAATGCGCCTTGTACACGCGTTCTAGTAGAACCACCATTAGCTACATATAGCATGTCGCCTTTACCTAACAATTTATCAGCACCGGCGCTGTCAATAATTGTACGAGAGTCGATTTGTGAGCTTACTGCAAAAGCTATTCTTGAAGGTATATTATTTTTAATTAATCCAGTAATGACATCTACAGAAGGTCTTTGAGTTGCAATAATTAAATGAATACCTGCCGCACGTGCCATTTGCGTAATACGTTGAATAGCGTTTTCTACTTCTTTACCAGCAACCATCATCAAGTCTGCTAACTCATCGACAATAACAACAATGTATGGTAGTTCTGATTGTTTTTCTTCTAATTCGGCATTTTGACGTCTAATTGCTTCATTATAACCTTCTATATTCCTAGTAGAAGAATGTTGGAATAAATCGTAACGACGTTCCATTTCAGCAACGACTTTTTCTAGTGCCTGTGATGCTTTGTGAGGATTAGTCACAACTGGTATCAGTAAATGAGGAATACCGTTGTATATGTTCAATTCTACCATTTTTGGGTCAATTAACATAAGTTTTACCTCATGTGGTTTAGCATTAAGTAAAATACTTGTAATTATACCGTTAATACAGACAGATTTACCACTTCCTGTAGACCCTGCAACAAGCATATGTGGCATTTTATTTAGTTCGACTGTTATAGGATCACCTGAAATATCTCTGCCTAAACCTACTTCTAATTTATTTTTAGCTGGGAATTTTTCATCTAAAACTTCTTTTAATGAAACAAGAGAAATCTTATCATTAGGGACCTCAATTCCAACAGCAGAACGGCCAGGTATCGGTGCTTCTATTCGAATGTCTTTGGCAGCAAGTGCAAGTGCAATATCATTATGCAAGTTAACAATTTTACTAACTTTAACCCCTTGTGCTGGTTGGATTTCATATTGTGTCACTGCTGGCCCTATTTTTATCTGTGTAACTCTCGCATCGACACCAAAGTTTTTAAGTGTTGTTTCCAATAGTTGTCCTTTTTTCTGAACTTCTGCTTTAGACGTAGCCTTTTGTTTCGCTGGTTGCTTAAGTAAAGTAAGAGGTGGTAAAGTATATGTTTCATTTTCTACTTCACCTGCTTCAGAAATTGAATTAATCGCTTCACCTTGTTCGCTTTGTTCAGAATCCATATCATCTATTTGTTGGTCTAGTGATGCCTGATTTAATTTAGTGTCTGGTTGTGTTGCTTTTTGTGCGAGATGCCCTTCTTGATCAAACATTCGCTTAGTGCGTTTGCCTATAGGCTTTTCTGAATTTTGCTTGTGGCCATCTTCACTATCACTATGACCGTATATAGGGATAGATAATTGTTGCTCAGATTTTGGCCTTGGTATTTCTTTTAAATCACTAACATCTGTAACATTTTCATCTGATTTTTGAGTTTCAGTTCTCGCTTGTTGTTCTGCCTGTTGTTCTGCTTTTTTCTCTGCTTTAACACGTGCTTTAGCTTCTTTCTTCACTTTATTCTGCTTGCGTCGTTCTTGGTAATTTTCGGAAGCATCTTTACTTTTAACTTTCACCTTTTCAAATAATAACTTAGATACGTCACGATGCTTTTGTTTTAATAACAAAATGATACTTGAAGCGATTAGTAGTATCGTTACAATAATAATACCTACAATAGAAATCAGGGGGATAAATAGTGCTAATAGGTAATGACCTATTAAACCGCCTCCAAATACAGGAAAATTAGAATGCTCATAAGATTTATATACAAAAGATAAAACTGGTTCACGTTGGGCTTGTACTTTATGTGAAAAGTAAAAGACAATATGACTAACTAATAGTAAGGCCAATTGTAATACAAATGCGCCAACAGTGCGCCTCGTTTTGGGCAACGCTTTATAATATGTAATAAAAACTGTACCTATTAAAATAAGAATATATGTTAAGAATCTACTTGTGCCAAATAAATAGTTGAAGAAACTATCTATCATCGTTCCAACAATACCAAGTTGAAAGATACCCAAGGTTACTATTACAAAAATGGCGATTGCCACAATATATCTTAATGGGCTATCCCCTTGTTTTTTCTTATTATTAGTTGTTTTCTTTCTTGTATTCGTAGGTTTTCTTTTTGTTGTTTGTTTCTTTTTTGTTTGTGCCAAGTTTACCACCTTCTTCTTCGACTGTGCTCAAAATTATTTTTATATTCACCCACTACTGTAAAAATAATTTTTTAATATTAGCAATAATAATAAATTTATTAATTGAATATATACAATTTTATGTATGCTTAAAATTTAACCCTTCCATCTATAATAACATAAAAGAGGTAAGACATATTACGCGTGTAGTCATTTCAAAGGGTGCGTGAATGTCATTTCACTTCAAAACATTCAATCGCAATTCACCTTACAAAATATTTACCTGAGCGCTTGTCTTAACCTCTTTGTTTAGTACAGAAATTATTAAATTTCAGAAATTACTGGAATAATCATTGGACGACGTTTTGTATTTTCAAATAAAAGTTTGCTAATTTGATCACGCATATTTTGCTTAATTTCAGACCATTCAATACGTTTCTCTTGTAATCCTAATTCAACGATTTCACGGACTTTTTCTTCAGCTTCATTTAATAAAACTTCACTTTCTCTAACATAAACGAAACCTCTAGATTGAATTTCTGGACCAGCTGCAATTCGTCTATTTTTAGGATCAAGTGTTACAACTGCGATAAAAATACCATCTTCAGCTAACAGGTGACGATCTCTTAGTACGATATTACCGACGTCGCCGACACCAATACCATCAATTAGTACATTACCCGAGTGAACTTTTTCATTTAAAATCATTTCTTCTCCATCGTAATTAACTACGTCGCCTTTTTCAACAAGGAAGATTTTTTCTGGTTGCACACCTGCTTCATTCGCTAATTTTGCGTGTGCAATCTGCATTTTAAATTCACCGTTAACCGGAATAAAATACTGAGGTTTCATAATGTTAATCATCATCTTCAATTCTTCCATACAACCATGACTTGAAGTGTGAATCTTTTTACTATTTGGGATAATTTCTGCACCAGCACGTACTAATTCGTTAAGCGTATTTCCGACAATCACTTCCATATTAGCAGAAGCAGTAATAGCTAAAAATACAGAATCTCCTGGTTCGATATTCATTATTTTGTGTTTTTTTTGAGCCATTTGGCTTAAAGCTTCTACTGGCTCACCTTGCATACCAGTAGCAATAATAATAACTTCATTTTTAGGATAATTTTCAACTTCATTTATTGGGATTAATAAGTCTTTTGATATATCAAAGTACCCCATTTTTCTAGCAATATTAAAAGAACTTTCCAATGAACGACCTAAGAATGATACTTTTCTATTTAATCTTTGTGCAAGATTTAAAACTTGCTGAATACGGATAAAATTAGATGCGTAGCAAGACACAATCAATCTACCTTTCACTTTTGTAAAGGCGTCATACATGTGCGATTCAATCACATTTTCAGGTGTATTATATCCAGGTTTTTCTGCTTCAGTTGAATCGCTAATTAATGCAAATACACCTGCCTCACCAATTTCAGTCATTTTCTTTAAGTCTGGCGCATAATGACCTTGTAAACTTTGGTCAAATTTAAATTCACCTGTATATACAATTGCCCCATAAGAAGTATGAATGCATACACCTAAACTATCTGGAATACTGTGTGTTGTATCAAAGAATGTTACATTGACACCTTTGAAACGCATGATAGATTCATTATTAACGGTATAATATCTAACTTTTTTATTAATATTACGTGCTTTCATATTTTCTTTAATTAAAGCAATTGTAAGTTTCGATCCATAAACTGGTGCATCAACTTGTTCTAATACATAAGTAACAGCACCAATTGCGTGTTCATGTCCATGTGTTAAAAAGATCCCTTTTAATTTATCTTTGTTCTCAATAACATATTGAATATCTGGTATAACGATATCTACACCTAACATCTCATCTTCTGGGAACATTAAGCCAGCGTCAAGCATGAACATTTCGTCATCTACTTCGACGATATACATATTTTTCGCTATTTCTCCAACTCCGCCGAGTGGAATGATGCGAATATCTTTATTATTTTTCTTTATTAAACTCAAAATGTTACCTCCTATTTAAATTCCCGTCCATATATAAACTCATAATTTATTATAAGTTAAAATAGGCTTTATGTACACTATTAAAGTAATATCTGGTAAAGGTTAAACACTTATAAATGTAATCGTTATTACATTTTCTTAAATTATTTGTATTTGAAATCAAGCTGAAATTTCAAAATAGTCTAAAATATTTATAGAAAATTACATATTGCATATCAATAATTTTATAGTATTTAAATTTTATGTATAATTTTATCTTTACGATATAAATAATTGACTTTTATATAATAAAAAAGAAACTAGTTTATACTGATTAAGCATGCTTTTACAATAGAATTAACGGCATTCTACTATAAAAGCATAAACCAATGACTAGCCTCTAATTAAAAATTCAATGTATTAAGATTTTGATTTTACAACAAAGCTTTATGCGAAGCATTAACGCGTCCTTGTTTATCAATTTCAGTTACTTTTATTTTAAATGTGTCTCCAACTTTCAACACATCTTCTACTTTTTCAATGCGTTCATTAGCAATTTGTGAAATGTGAACAAGCGCATCTTTACCTGGGAACAATTCAACGAAAGCGCCATATTTCTCAATACGTTTTACTTTTCCTTCGTATACTTGGCCAACTTCTGCTTCACGCGTGATATCTTCTATAATATTACGCGCGCGATCAATCGCATCTTTATCAACTGCGCCAATGAATATTGTACCATCTTGTTCAATATCTAATTTAACACCCGTTTCATCAATAATTTCATTGATTTTTTTACCGCCAGGCCCAATTACATCTCTAATTTTTTCTGGTTTAATCGTCATAGTTACTACTTTTGGTGCAAATGCACTTAATTCATTACGTGGTGTATCGATCGTTTGTAACATATGATCCAGAATTGCAAGACGACCAACGCGTGCTTGCTCTAAAGCTTCTTTAATAATTTCTTTTGTTAAACCGTCAATTTTGATATCCATTTGAATAGCAGTAATACCTTCAGATGTTCCGGCAACTTTAAAGTCCATATCGCCTAATGCATCTTCCATACCTTGAATATCAGTTAAGATTGTATAACTATCATCACGTGTAACTAGTCCCATCGCAATACCTGCTACTGGTGCTTTAATAGGTACACCTGCATCCATTAATGCTAATGTAGAACCGCAAATTGATGCTTGTGACGAAGAACCATTTGATTCTAAAACTTCACTTACAATTCTAACAGTATAAGGAAAATCTTTTACATCAGGAATAATATGGCTAAGCGCACGCTCTCCTAAAGCACCGTGTCCGATTTCACGACGTCCTGGAGAACGTACTGGACCAGTTTCACCTACTGAATAGTTAGGGAAATTATAATGATGCATAAAGCGTTTTTGTTCTTCTTCGCCTAAACCATCTAGAATTTGATATTCGCTCATTGAGCCTAACGTTAATACTGAAAGTGCTTGTGTTTGACCACGTGTAAATAATCCCGAACCATGAGCTCTTGGTAATACACCAACTTCTGATTCAAGCGGACGAATTTCATCCGTTTTACGGCCATCTGGTCTTATTTTTTCATCTGCAATTAATCTTCTTACTTCTTCTTTAACTAAATCGTTCAAAATGCTATTAACTTCTTTAATTAAAGCTTCATTGTCAGCATCACTTTCATCGATAAATTCAGCTGCAACTTTTTCTTTTAAATTATCTAAGTTAATATCACGTTGTTGTTTATCAAATGTTAAAACAGCATTTTTCAAACCATTTGCTTCTGTCAATTGAGTAACTTTTTCTACAAGTGACTCATCTTTTTCAACCGGAACGAACGGTTTCTTCTCAGGTTGGATATGATCTACAATTTCTTGTTGGAAATTAACTAAGCGTTGAATCTCACTGTGTCCAAAGAAAATAGCATCTAACATTTCACTTTCAGTTATCTCACTAGCACCGGCTTCAACCATATTTACAGCGTCTTTATGACCAGCAACTTCTAAATCTAAACGTGATACTTCCTTTTGTGCAACTGTTGGATTGATAATATATTCTCCATCAATATAACCAACATTCACGCCAGCAATTGGTCCTTGGAACGGAATATCAGAAACGCTCAATGCCATTGATGAACCTATCATTGCCGCCATTTCAGGTGAACAATCAGGATCTGCACTTAATACAGTATTCATGATTTGTACGTCATATTTATACCCTTTAGGGAATAATGGACGAATTGGTCTATCGATTAAACGCGCAGTTAAAGTTGCTTCATCACTTGGTCGACCTTCGCGTTTTTTGAATCCTCCTGGAATTTTACCAGCAGCATACATTTTTTCTTCATAATTAACCATTAATGGGAAGAAGTCACCATCACGTGGTTCTTTTGAAGCGACCGCAGTAGATAAGACTACTGTATCACCATAACGAACGAGTACAGCACCATTGGCTTGTTTAGCAAGTTGACCAGTTTCAATCGTCAATGATCTGTTTGCCCATTCCGTTTTAAAAACTTTTTTCTCTTGAGACATTACAAATCTCCTCTCATATATCTAATAGTACTATCATATCATTTCTTAGAAAATTTTTATATTAGTATATTGTTTTTTAAAAATGCTCATTTCAAATTATAAAAAAGGAGCAGGACAGAAATCTAATAATTTTAATAAGATTTCATTATCCCACCCCAAGTAAAGATGAGTAGAAGAAACATTTAAATCGTTATATAAATCTTACTCGTATTATAATTTAAGTCTTATACATTAGCAGTAGTAGGTTTTATAAGTGCTTTTTCAAATCTATCAATACCTATATCAAAGTTGAGGCTGAGACATGTAATTATGCCCCAGCCTCTATCAATATACGCCTTATAATTAACGACGGATACCTAATGATTTAATTAATTCACGGTAACGTTGAACATCTTTGTCACGTAAATAGTTAAGTAAGTGTCTACGACGACCTACCATTTTTAATAATCCACGACGTGAATGATGATCTTTTTTGTGCTCACGTAAGTGTTGATTTAATGCAGTGATTTCTGCAGTTAATACAGCGATTTGAACTTCTGGAGAACCAGTGTCCGCTTCGTGTGTACGATATTCTTTAATTAATTCATTTTTACGCTCTTGTGAAATTGCCATTGTCAATTTCCTCCTTTAATTTTATTCGCCTTTATCCGAGCAAATCGTCGGAGTTTCGAAGTGCCAAGGTAAAGGTGCTAAAATGTGTAATACACATTCGACTTAAATATTATATGATACTTCGTCACCAAAATCAACCGATAACAAGTATTTCGCTTTTTCTTTATCTTTATTCATTTGTTCCACTAACGGGTCAATACCATCAAATTTAATTTCAGGTCTTAAATAATGATGCCAAAATACGGTAACACGTTCACCATAAATATTTTCACCAAAATCAAATAAATTTACTTCGATTACGACTTGAGCTTTAGAAGGGTCGTGAAATGTTGGTTTTACCCCTACATTAGCAACTCCTCTATAAATCTGCTTATCCGCACCTATTTCCATGCTAACTGCATAAACACCATTCTTAGGCAATACGTAATCACCGCTTGGTTGCACATTTGCTGTTGGAAAACCTATTGTTCTTCCTCGTTTTTCGCCTTGCACAACTGTACCTTTAATACGATAGCGATAGCCTAATTCATCATTAGCTTTTTGTAACTCTCCAGTTTTCAATGATTTTCTTATATCAGTAGTAGAAATTTTTTCAGAATTAATTTCTTGTTTGCTTACAACTGTCGAATTAAATTCAGTCATTTCATCTAGGATCATCATATTTCCTTTGCCATATTTTCCAAAAGTAAAATCAAAACCTGCGATGACTTCTTTAACGTGATTCTTTATAATATAATCTTGTATAAAATCCTCAGCACTTACTTCTGCAAATTTAGATGAAAAGTTAATGACAATACAATAGTCAATATCATATGATTCTAAAATTTCTATTTTATCTTGAATCGGCGTTAAATAATCAGTCCGTTTTAGTTTAGGATTTAATACGACTGAAGGATGTGGATCAAATGTCATCACTGCTTTTTTTAAATTCGCAGCTTCTGCTTTTTGATTTAAAATATCAAATACTTTTGCATGGCCTTTATGCATACCATCAAAAAATCCAAAAGCCATAGCAACATCTTCTGTTATATATTGTTCTTCTTGAATTGGATGAGTTACTTCTATCACTTTCATGCGTATTTCTCCTTTAGTTAAACACCTTTTTAGGTTTAATTTCATCTTGTTTTTCTGGATGAGGTTCATAAATTGCTATTACTTTTTGTGTGTCCTCATCTACCATTGTAACCATATCGTCTATATTTTGCTGGAACATCGTTTTTTCAAATTTTTGTCCATTCAAAATTTTAGCTTTGATATTTTCTTCTGAAATTATAATTTGTGGTAAACCTTTCAAACCATATTCTATAGGAAATAACTTTTCTTGTAATGATTCATGCTCATGTAATTCCACTATTTCATTTAAAGTCAAACTATCTTTAATGTCAAATCCACCACTCTGTGTACGCGTTAATTTTGACATATGCGCAGGGAATTGTAATGCGCTGCCAATATCTGTTGCAAGCGTTCGTATATATGTACCTTTACCACATCCTACAATTATATCAAATTGACAGTGTTTATCTTCAAAACGTAATTCGGATGTGCGCTTAATTTTATATACGTGTACCTGACGTTCAGGTCGCTCAACTTCTTCGTTATTTCTAGCATATTCATATAATTTCTTACCATTTATTTTTACCGAGGAATACATTGGTGGTATTTGAGTAATTACTCCTTCAAATTGTTTGAGAATCAAGTCAACATTTTCTGCAGTAATTTCACCAGGTAATATATATTTTTGCTCTATCACATCACCAGTTTGATCTTCAGTAGTAGTTGTACTACCCAAACTTACTGTTGCTTCATAAGTTTTACCCATTTCCATTATGTAGTCACTAACTTTTGTCGCAGCCCCTATACATATTGGTAACACACCAGAAACTTCAGGATCTAAAGTGCCAGTGTGCCCTACTTTTTTAGTTTTCAATATTTTTCTTAATTTAAAAACCACATCATGACTCGTCAATCCTCGATCTTTAAATACAGGTAATATACCATTATACATTCTTATTTCACCTTCAAAGTCTGATTTTTAAAGCTCTAATCTCATATTAACATGTAATTGTTAATAATAAGTTATGTAAAAAGGAGCGGGACAGAAATCAAAACTAAATTTGATTTCGTATTCCCGCCCCCACAATTTTGTCAAATCAACTAAATAAATTAATTTAATTATAATTTAGAAGAAATTCGGCAATTGCGCAAGTTATATATTACAGCATGAACATTATAAGTTATATGAATGTCTTAACTGTTTTTCGATAAATTAATCCTTTTTATGCAAATCTTGAATCATTCGTTCAATTTTATTACCATAATCGATTGATTCATCATATTCGAAATTTAACTCAGGGATAATTCTAAGTCTCATTCTCGAACCAAGCTCAGATTTAATAAAACCTTTTGCTTTTTCTAGACCTTTGAATGTATCTGCTTTTTGCTTTTCATTTCCTAGTACAGTTAGATAAACTGTTGCAATAGATAAATCATTAGTTAATTGAACCTCTGTAATTGTTAGGAATCCAATTCTTGGATCTTTAACTTTATTATTAGCGATATCCATGATTTCTTGTTTCATTTGTTCGCCTACGCGTTCCGCTCTCATATTCATTAAGTTTCACCTCTCATTGTTTATCAGTCCGTTAATCTTTCCCTTACTTACAGATTATATGACAGTTTATTTCATAACGTCAAACAAATTTCACTTATTCGAAGTTTAAAATAATATATTGCATATAGCTAGGATTGTTAAAAGGATAAATTGCATAGTATTAATAAAATACAAATATCTTATGACAGTTGAGCATTATTTTATTCCCTAACTGTTAAATTATGTAATAATTTTTCATAAAAACGCTATAAATTTCATTTTGAGTTGCCTAACTGTTATAAATTTTTGCTTTAGTGTTAATTTTAATGCAATAAGATATGTTATTATGTATTCCCTTACTATTTATGTGATTTAAAAATAAAATATTACACATTTCATAATTTATAATGGTATACTTCTAAGGAGTGAGACAGTGGCAACATATTTTCAAAAGTATATTATCGCCCTCCCCCATATTTATATCTAAGATTAACCAACAAGCGCACAAATACATTAGCACCATTAACTTAAATTAGTAGATTAATTCATGATGAATTATACTTAAGTGACACTTTAACGGTCGAAACATTTTAATGACCCGGCCTTATTTTCAATATAATAGGAGCGTATATTATTGGAGAAACCAGAACGGCTTTTGTACATTTATACACGATTTTTAAATGGAAAAGCATTAAATAAAGAAGCACTGGCACAACGACTCAATGTAAATGTAAGATCTATCCAAAGAGATATAAGTGATATAAACAATTTTTTATATGAAGATCAAGAATGGCATGGTCTAGAAGGGCAGATTGTATACGATAACGCCTTAGAAAAGCACCGTTTAAAAATTGATAGGTATAAATTCAAAAATAATAGACTACTTAATTTAATTTTTAGAATGAAAAATTTTACCCCTATAATACACGAAGATACATATAATCTCATAAGAGGTTTAAATGCCAATTCGAATTTAGCAGAAAAACTATTATCTAATAAAATGTTAAGCCAATTCAATATCCACCGTGAACTTAGTGAATCAACCTTAATCTTCAGAATACAATTAGCGATTGAAAACAGTCATAAAATTTCTGTTCAATTACAAGATACACAAATTACAGGTATCATTCCTATATACACAAGGTATTTTTCTGATAAATATTGGTTTACTTACTTAGCTAACGGAAAAGTTAATACTCTCATTTATCTGTTGTAAGAGAAGTTGAACAACTTAATGATGTTTATGACCAATCTGTATTCGAAAATATTAATAGTGTGACTATGCTCATTCAAGATTATATTTGGCCTAAAATTAAGCATCAGTTTATCATAGTAAATACCAAATCTGTAGATAATGGACGAATTGTAGATATTATTATTTCAAAAGAAGAAAGCATGCATATTGCTTATGAACATCCTAACCAAATCACTTTACTAAAGCCCCAACACTATGTTGACGATTTCAAAATGATTATAAAATCTTTGTTCAACACTTACAATATTTAAATTAGTTATTGAAAAATAGTTTAGCTAAATAGCTTTACTCTTAGATTTTAGTATTGGCGTGCTATTGATTCAGTAAAAAACTGTTTCGCTTTATTTTGACGCTTATAAAATGGCATAGGTTTTGCTAACTTCTCAAATAAAACTTAAAATAACCATATATACATGTCGATTGATTGTTTCTTTTTATTTAATTGTGAAGTTTTAAATAACTTAAAGATGGGAAAAGTCAGAGACAAAAATTTCTATTCTCAAAATAAAGGACTCACTCGTATTAACGAACCCCATCTTTCAAATAGAAATTAAAAAACAAAATATTTATGGCTACTTTATACTTATGATATAAGGATAGCCATTTTTAATGTAATTCGTTCTTTATTAAAAATTATATGTATGAAATTTCATTTGAAAACAAACAAAAAACTTAATGAAGAATTATAATTGCGAATATTTCAAATTTCAAATTAATCAACAGCTTTCTGAACCATAAAGTAAAAAATCTACAATCAAAGAAAAATTGATATAGAATTAATTTGGGGTTTATAAAAGCTATTTTAGGTTGGACTCGTATGTCAGTTCGAGGAATAAACAAGGTAGAAGTTCGCCTTAATTGTACTATATGTAAGAAAGATGATAGCTCAACACGCTATAAATTTTTATAAAACTAAATAAACGTCAATTTCTATAGAGATTGACGTTTATTATTTAGGCAGAGATATAAATATCTCTGCCTTACTCATTATATTAGCAATAGCTAAAACTTTCACTTCTTCGAAGACCCACCACTTATTAATTTATGAAGTTAATGGCTTTATGCATGCACTACAGCTCAGTAAAACTTTTTATCTCTATCGAGCTTAATCATCTTTGTGAAATAGAACAAATAAACCTTTTTAACTGAATTAGATTTCTGTCCCACTCTTTATACCAATGCTTTATATTTAAACAGCTAGATAACGAGGCTAAATCACTATATTTTATGATGGTATTTATTGATTTTTAATATTAACTTATTTTCCTTAAGAGCCTTGCCTAATTTATTAATGTTGATTCTCCAATGTATATTGCAATGATTTTACTTTTTCGTGGAAATCGGAATACCCATTTTCACGTGCTGCTTTTTGTTCTTGGTTCCATTTATAGTATTCGATTTTACTAAGCTCTTGTTTTTTCTTAATACGCATACGTTGTTCTCTATAACTTAGCACATTACATACTGTAAGGTGACGATTTTGTTTTGATGATAGTACGAATAAATGATCAATTAAATACTGACATAATTCACTATCTGCAAAATTCTTAAATATAGAAATATATAGTTCTTCTTCACTAACGATATAAATGCGAGGCTTATCGTCTTTCAACATTTTAATTAATAACTCAAAGTTTTTAACTTGAGATGGAAGTTGATGGTTAAATGATAAAAAATCTTTAGGTATACCCGCAGAATGTCCAGTTTGATATGGAAAGAAATTGATAACCATAACTCTGTTAGGATCGATATTAAATTGTTTTAATGTAGACGCATTACTATATAAATATTTTACAAACCATCTATGTCTATCTATATAAGGTAAAAATAGTTTTTTTCCATTAAATGATAACTTACCTTGGATATCTAAGAATATTCTCTGTCTATATTCAATAGCCTCATCATCAGTCAGATTACGTTCGTATGTTTTGAAATCATTTTCTGGCTGCTTTTTTAATATAACTATATCGGCAATTTCTGGATTCCCAAAATATGGTCTTGCTATTGCTGGGTTTAAATCTGCATTTTCAAATGTAACTCTTTGTCTATTTTTATTTAAAGTAACTTTGCCGTTCGCAAAATCTATCATTTTTTTAAACCTTGGAATGTCAGTAAAATTATCTCCAAAATGTTCTTGAAAATATGCATAATCCATAGGATGTAAAAACGCTGTTGTATCATTTTTTTTTATAATCGCCTTTAATGTTGATTCGTCATAAATAGAGTTATACTGACTAAAATATTGTTCCCAAAATTCATTTATATCTTTTAAATATTTACTCATCATTTATAACCTCCTATTCAACTTAATTCTAATTAAAAGCATAGACAACTATTGTCAGCCCTCTCAAAAGAGTGAATATTTACAATAATTTTTCAATCTAATTTACAACTATAAATAGGCATATAATTTATATAAATAAATCGGTCAACGTTTGCAATATTCAATTTTTATATTTTACTATTATTTTAAAAAAGAAAAATATGGTCATGTATATTGTACATAATTCAAGTTTATTTTATCAGTAAATTAATGTGTTACCATTGCTTGTTAACAATGTTCCAAAGAGAAAAAATATAAAAAATGAGACAAAAAAACAAAGCAAACAGTATACTATATGTTTGCTTTGTTGCTAATAAAAATTTATTTTCAAAAATGAAAATATTGTTAGAATCTAAAAGTTATCTTTTAATTTCAACCATTTCGAATGCTTCAATAATGTCGCCTTCTTTAAGGTCATTGAATTTTTCAACTGTTATACCACATTCGTAGCCTTGAGCTACTTCTTTAACATCATCTTTGAAACGTTTTAATGTGTCTAATTCACCTTCAAATTGTACTACGCCGTCTCTTATCACACGTACCCCAGCATTACGTGTGATTTTACCGTCAATCACATAACTACCAGCGATTGTACCTACTTTAGAAACTTTGAAAGTCTGACGAACTTCTGCTTGTCCAATAACTTGTTCTTCAAATTCTGGATCTAGCATACCTTTCATTGCAGATTCAATTTCTTCAATAACGTTATAAATAACGCGGTGTAAACGCATATCTACGCCTTCATTGTCTGCCGCTCTTTTCGCACCAGTATCTGGGCGTACATTAAAGCCGATAATGATACCATTTGAAGCATTTGCAAGTGTAACGTCTGATTCATTAATTGCACCTACTGCTGTATGAATGATTCTCACATTAACGCCTTCAACATCTATTTTCATTAATGATGCTGCAAGTGCTTCTACTGAGCCTTGTACATCACCTTTAATAATTACGTTAAGATCTTTCATTTCACCTTGTTTCATTTGTTCGAACAGGTTATCTAATGAAACGCTCTTACTTTCTTGACGCTGTTGCAACACATTTGCTTCATGACGTGCTTCACCGATACGTCTTGCTTGTTTTTCATCTTTGAAGACAACAAATCTATCACCAGCTTGTGGTACATCATTGATACCAGTAATTTCTACAGGTGTAGAAGGACCAGCTGACTTAATACGTTGACCTAAATCATTTACCATAGCACGGATTCTGCCATAAGTGTTTCCTACTACTAGTGAATCGCCAACATTAAGGGTTCCGTTTTGAACTAATAATGACGCAGATGGTCCGCGTGATTTATCCAATTCAGCTTCAATCACAGTACCCACAGCGTGTTTACTTGGGTTTGCTTTTAATTCCTGAACTTCTGAAGTTAGTACAATCATCTCTAGTAAGTCTTCAATACCGTCTCCACTTAAAGCTGAAAGTGGTACGAAAATTGTATCGCCGCCCCAAGCTTCAGGAATTAAACCGTATTCTGTTAATTCTTGCATTACACGGTCAGGATTAGCTGTTGGTTTATCAACTTTGTTTACAGCCACAATTGTAGGTACCTCTGCTTCTTTAGCATGGTTAATCGCTTCAATTGTTTGTGGCATTACACCATCATCTGCTGCTACTACTAAAATTGTAATATCAGTAACTTGGGCACCACGAGCACGCATTGTTGTAAATGCAGCGTGACCTGGAGTATCAAGGAAAGTGATTTTTTTGCCATCATTTTCAATTTGATATGCACCGATATGCTGAGTAATACCACCTGCTTCACCAGCAGTTACTTTAGTATGACGAATTGAGTCTAATAATGTTGTTTTACCATGGTCAACATGTCCCATGATTGTTACAACTGCTGGACGTTCAATTCCATTTTCTTCATCAGCATCATCTTCAAAATAAATTGATAAGTCTTCTTCATCAATGATAACTTCTTTTTCAAGTTCTACACCATAATCATCTACGATTAATTCTAAAGTTTCATCATCTAAAGATTGGTTAATGTTTGCCATTATACCAAGTAAAAATAATTTTTTAATAATACCTGAAGAATCTATATTTAGCTTCTCAGCAAGTTCACCTACAGTTATACCATCATGATACGTAATTTTAGAAGGTATTTCCTTTGGCTCTTCTTGTTTAGGTTGTTTATTATTTTTATTGTTTTTATTAGTATTCTTATTGTTGTTTTTATTATTTTTCTTGTTGTTTGATTTATTATTTTGATTGCCTTTGTTACTTTGGTTATTTTTATTATTCGTCGTTGATTGTTTGTTTTGAGCACTTTTCTGTTCTGCTTTAGCAGCTTGTTGTGCTTGTTCTGGTTTATAGATTTTATCTAATGCTTTAATTTGGTCGTCTTCTAACGTTTGCATATGGCTTGTTACCTCAACGTCCATTTTAGCTAGTTCATCTATAATATCTTTACTTTTTAATTTTAAATCTTTTGCGTATTCGTAAATTCTTTTTTTACTCATATAGTCACTCCTTACGATATTCATCAATCATTGACAATAACTTTTTAGCAAAGCCTTGATCAGTGATTCCAATGTTTACACGTTCTGCTTTCCCTAAAGCTTGTCCTAATTCAGCTCTCGTTCCAAATATGCGTAATGATATATGGTAACTTTCACATTTGTTCTGTATCACTTTAGCTGTGTTATCAGAAGCATCTGTTGCAATGATTACGAGCTTTAACTTGTTCTTTTTTAAATCATTTAAAATGACAGATTCACCTGTTTTAACTTTTCCAGCACGCATTGCTAAACCTAAAAAATTTACGATTTTGTCCTTGGTCATTTAGGAATCTCTTCACGATAAATAAGACGTATAATTTCTTTATAAACAGGTTCTAGTGTTTCAGCATCAGCTTTATAATATTTTTCTAATATACCTTTTTGCTGAGCCTCTTCTACTAATTTAACATCTTTTGATACATATGCACCACGACCTTGTTGTTTTCCAGTTGTATCAGCAAAAATTTCGCCTTCTTTATTTATCACAACTCTTATCATGTCGTTTTTCGGATGCATTTCATTTGATAGTATACATTTACGCATTGGAATTTTTTTCTTTTTCATAAAGTAATCACTCCAATTTATTTTTCAGTATCTACATCTTCTTCTATAATTTCGCTTGTAGCATTTTCGGAATGTGCTACCTCTGTGTCAACTGTTTCAGAAGGCGTGTCAACTTCTTCAATGATACCTTCATCAGTTGGATAAACGCCTGCTTCTCTTGCGTCAGTTTCAGATTTAATATCAATCTTCCAACCTGTTAATTTAGCAGCTAAACGGGCATTTTGGCCACGTTTACCAATCGCTAATGATAATTGATAATCTGGTACGACAACAATTGTAGATTGGTTTGCTTCATCAACAATAACTTGTAAAACTTGGGATGGACTTAAGGCATTTTTGACAAATATTTTTGGATCTTCGTTCCACTGAACGATGTCAATTTTTTCTCCACCAAGTTCTTCTACTACAGCTTCCACACGAGAACCTTTGGCACCAACACATGCACCGACTGCGTCAATATCAGGATTGTCAGAGTGTACACTGATCTTAGAACGATCTCCAGCTTCACGTGCTACAGATTTAACAATTACTGTACCATCAAATATTTCAGGTACTTCTTGCTCAAACAAACGTTTTAGTAAGCCTGGATGACTTCTTGAAACATAAATTTGTGGGCCTTTTGTAGTTTGTTCAACTTTGTTTACGTATACTCTAATTCTTTCATTTGGAATATAACTTTCATTTGGACTTCTTTCCGCTTCAGATAAAACTGCTTCAGTACGTCCTAAATTCACATAAACATAGCGATGATCTACTCTATCAATTAAGCCTGTTACGATGTCATCTTCTTTATCGATAAATTCATCATATAGGATTTCGCGCTCTGCATCACGTAAGCGTTGCATCACTGCTTGTTTGGCTGCTTGAGCACCCACACGCCCGAAATCGTTTGGTGTAACATCTTCTTCATAAATATCACCAATTTCATATGCAGGGTTTTTAACAAGTGCAGTACTTAAATCAATTTCTTCTCTATCATCCATTGATTCTTCGACAACTTCTTTTCGTGCGATAACATGAAATGTACCATTATCCATATTTAATTCAACACGTACACTTCTTGCACTATCATAATTCTTTTTATAAGCAGTGATTAAAGCTGCTTCTATAGCATCAACTAACACTTCTCTAGGAATCTTTTTTTCTTTTTCTAAGTACTCAGTTGCTAATAATAATTCATTACTTGACACGACTTATCATCCTCCTTATCACGTTATATCATTACAGCATGACGTGCTTTAGCGATCTTGCTTCTTAATATTTCAACTTGTTTTGTTTTTGACTTATCCTTAACTTCCATAGTTATCGTTTCATCATCAACAGATTTTAAAATACCTAACCATTCCTTAGAACCTTCAATTGGTGCATATAAAGAAACGAAAATAGGTTTTGTTACAGCGTTATGGAAATCTTTGTCTTTTTTAATTGGTCTTTCTGCACCAGGTGACGCAACATCTAAGTAATACATTTCTTGAATAGGATCTTCTGCATCCATAACTTCGCTGATTTTCTCAGAAGCTAACGCACAATCGTTTAAGTCTACGCCGCCTTCTTTATCAATAGATACTCTTAAAAAATGGTCTTTTCCTTCTTTTGTAAACTCAACTTCTACTAATTCAAAATTTAAGTCGTTAAGGACAGGTTGAATAATTGCTTCAACTTGCTCAGTTATTTTACTCATGCTGACCTCCTTTTTTGGCAAATAGAAAAGAGCGGGTAATATGCCCACTCTTCCTGCCTGAGTCTAATTTTTTAAGCACTATTATTATATCATATGTTTATTTTCTATACAAATAACTATATTTTATAAATCCCATAATGACAAGCTAGTCACTTTGTTGTGCTATGTTTTATAAGTTTTAAATTCTTTTTTTATTAAAGCATTGTTTCAAACGCTTCGTAATTTAAATCCGCTAATGTTGTTATTTTAACGCGCTAAAGCCATTATACCTCTATATAAATTAAAATTTGTAAGTCATCTAATTTTTATAGCTTCAAATCACGCACCTTAAGTTTGAGATAATTGTTCAAACCTAATTTAATCAATTTTAGTATTAGCATTTATAATTTAATTGATACAACTTGTTACATGTCAAAAATTGAAAGTTGTGCTTTGTCTGGCAAGTTAGGTAATGAGCCTAATTCATCTAAATACTCAATTACTTTCTGTGATAAACCTGCCTTCTTATTTAAATCCTCTTTAGATAAGAATGGTCCTTCTTCACGAGCTTCAACTATTCTTTGTGCAACGTTTTCCCCTAGACCTGGAACAGATATAAATGGTGGGATTAAAGTATCACCTTCAATTATAAATTCGAAAGCCTTACTCTTTTCTAAACTAATTGGTTGCATCCGGTAACCACGTTGAGCCATTTCATTCATAATTTCAAGTACAGTTAAAGTATCTTTTTCTTTTTTAGCTAAATCCATATATCTTGAATACATGTCATTTACTGTATTACGAATACTTTCTTTATCTTTAATCATTGAAATTAAGTCAAAATCAGAAGCACGTACCGTGAAATAACTTGCATAATAATACAATGGATAATGCACTTTGAAATATGCAATACGTACTGCCATCAATACATATGCAGCAGCATGCGCTTTAGGGAACATGTATTTAATTTTTCTACATGAATCTAAATACCAGTCTGGTACTTCATTATCGACCATAGCTTCAACCATATCGTCTGTTAATCCTTTACCTTTACGCACAAATTCCATCGTTTTGAAGGCAAGTGATGGTTCTAAACCGTTATACATCAAGTAAACCATAATGTCATCACGACAACAAATTACGCTAGCTAAATCGCATTTTCCAGAACGAATTAAATCTTGCGCATTACCTAACCATACATCCGTACCATGAGAAAGACCAGAAATTCTAACAAGTTCCGAGAATGTTGTAGGCTTTGTATCTTCTAGCATTTGTCTAACAAAGCCAGTACCAAATTCAGGTACGCCAAATGTGCCCGTTTTACATAGAATTTCCTCTGAAGACACACCTAATGGTTCTGGTGAACTAAATATACCCATTGTTTCTTTATCATCAACTGGAATCGTTTTCGGATCAATACCAGATAAATCTTGCAGCATACGTATCATAGTTGGATCATCGTGTCCCAGAATATCTAGTTTCAAGACATTATCATGAATAGAATGGAAGTCAAAATGCGTTGTCATCCAAGACGATGCTTGATCATCTGCTGGAAATTGGACTGGCGTAAAATCATATATATCCATATAATCAGGCACAACGATGATACCGCCTGGATGTTGTCCTGTTGTACGTTTTACTCCTGTACAACCTTTCACTAGTCTATCAATCTCAGCACCACGTTTATGGATACCTTGGTCATTTAAGTAACCTTTAACAAAACCAAATGCAGTTTTTTCAGCAACTGTGCCTATTGTACCAGCACGGAACACTTTATCTTCCCCAAAGAGTTCCTTTGTATAATTATGTGCTTCCGGTTGATATTCCCCACTAAAGTTCAAGTCAATATCTGGTACTTTGTCCCCTTTAAATCCTAAGAATGTTTCAAAGGGAATGTCTTGTCCTTCTTTAATTAAGTCACAGCCACAAGATTCACATTTTTTATCCGGTAAATCGAAACCAGAACCAACTGAACCATCATTAAAGAATTCACTGTTCTTACATTCTGGACAAATATAATGGGGCGGCAATGGATTTACTTCTGTAATTTCTGTCATTGTTGCTACAAAACTAGACCCCACCGAACCACGTGAACCTACTAAATAACCATCATTTAATGATTTTTTAACAAGCCTCTGTGAAATCAAATAAATAACAGAGAAGCCGTTTCCAATAATACTTTCTAGTTCTTTCTCTAAACGATCAATAACAATTTGAGGCAATTCATCGCCGTATAATGCTTTAGCATTAGAGTAGCTCATTTCACGAATTTCATCATTTGCGCCTTCCATTCTTGGTGTATACAATTCGTCTTTAATTGGTACAACACGTTCAATTTTATCCGCTAATTCATTTGTATTTTTGATAACAAGTTCGTATGCTTTTTCCTCACCTAAAAAATGTAATTCATCTAACATTTCATCAGTTGTTCTAAAATGTGCTTTGGGTAAAGTTGAACGATTCAACGGATTACCTGGTTGTGATGCAATTAAAATTTTACGGGCAATTGCATCATGTTCATTTAAATAGTGTGCATTGCCTGTCGCGATTACAGGAATATTATTAACATCTCCAGCCCTAATTAAACGATTATATATTTCATGTAATGTTTCATTATCTCTCACAAGTTCTCTATCGATTAAATCTTGATAAAGTGCTGGTGGTTGAACTTCTATAAAATCATAGTACTTAGCAATGCGTTCCACTTGAGATTGATCTTTTTGCATTACGGCTGTAAATACTTCACCCTCGTCACAAGCTGAACCTACTAATATCCCTTCACGGTACTCATCTAAAAGTGAACGTGGAATCCGTGGGGTACGATAATAATATTGAACTAACGAAGCACTTACAATTTTAAACAAGTTCTTCAAGCCTTGTTGGTTTTGTACAATGAGAGTAACATGATTAGGTCTCGCACGCTTATACGCGTCCTCGTTTGTCAAAGAAGTATTGATATCTTGATGATTGTGAACCCCGAGTTCTTCTAATTGTTTCAACATTTTTATAAACATATACGCAGTTGCTTCAGTATCATAGATGGCTCTGTGATGTTGAGTCAATTCGACACCATATTTTTTAGCTAAGAAATTCAAACCGTGCTTACCATATTCTGTATTAATTGTTCTAGATAATTCTAATGTGTCAATAACACCGTTTGTAGAAGCACCTATACCAACATGTTCATAACCAGTATCAATGAAGCCCATATCAAAGGAAGCGTTATGAGCAACAAAAATTGCATCTCCGACCCATGTTTTAAATTCTGTTAACACTTCTTCAATTTCTGGTGCATCCACTAACATATCATCAGAAATATGAGTTAAGTTTTTAATTGTTTCTGATAAACGTTCATGTGGATTACTAAATCGTTCAAACTTATCTATAATTTCACCGTCTTTAACTTTGACAGCCGCAAGCTCAATAATCTTATCGTATTGGTTAGACAAACCTGTGGTTTCAACGTCAAACACAACATAAGTTGCTGTTTTCAAATTACAATCTTTAGGTTTATAAGCTATAGGCACCCCGTCATCAACAAGCATACCTTCCATGCCATAAATCATTTTAATACCATTTTTTTCTGCCGCAGCGTGTGCATCTGGAAATGCTTGAACAACGTTATGATCTGTAACAGCAATAGCTTTATGACCCCACTTAGCAGCTTGTTCTACATACGTAGAAATATTTGGGATGCCATCCATTTGGCTCATAGAGGTATGCAAGTGGAATTCTACTCGTTTTTCTTCAGCTTTATCTTGCTTCGTTGCTTTTTTAATTTCTTCTATGTCTGACATCATCATAACTAAATCTCGTACAAAAGTATCTTCTTCTATTCTACCTTGTGCACGTACCCATTTCCCTACGCTTAAAGCTTTGAAATGAGCTAAGTCATCTTTATTTTTACGGGTGAACATTTTTAATACGAGAGAATCCGTATAGTCTGTTACTTTTATTTCTACAATATGTCTACCACTTTTCAACTCTTTTAGATTAATATCAAAAATAACGCCCTCAACGGCTACTTTAAACTCTTCTTCAATAATAGAATCAATTGTACGTACGTTTTCAATTTGAATTGGTTTACCAATTTGACATTTTGAGACAGAACTTTCGTTATTATCTTGTTGTTTTGCTTTTTCAGCTTTCATTTTTTCTAATTTTTCTGTTGCTTCACGTGCACTCTTTTCATCTTCTTCTTGTATATGTGCCTCTAATGATGCTAAATCACCATCATTTACAGCGCTATCAGTTTCAAAAACAACTTTACTTATATTAAATCCGCACTGTTGATATGCTGCAATTAAACTACCGTTACAAGCTTTATCAAAATGATCTCGTTCAATATCGTTTTGACACATCACTTTTAAAATATCTCCAGACATTATCAAACGTTTCTGTTTCAATTGACCTTTAACTTTTGGTGATAACTTTGTTTGATCGATACAATGACTAAAGTATTTAATAGCAAATTCATCTTGGTTTGCTTTATCTTTTATCGTGATATTACATTTTACCTCAGCAATTGTTTTGAATTCTTCAGTAATTGCACTAGTGAAAAGTAAGTAATCTTCTATTGTTAAAAAATATGGGAAAGTGATTTGAAACACCCATGAACGATCTACTGTTTTAACGTCCACACGTGTTAACTCACTTTGTGTTAATATTTCAGAATCCAAATGCTCTGCTATTTTAATTTGGTCAGCTAGGATTTTAAACTTTTCCTGATTTGTCATTGGCATGACGATAACCACCTTACTATTAATTACACTGTTTTACTTGTATATTATTGATTACATTTTATGACGGTGTATGTATTATTTTTCATTCTCTCTATTATAACGAAATATATTTGAAATTCTAATAGTTCAACTCTTTGGACCTAATTCATAATTTTTACAAACAAATAAGTGGGAGCGGAACAGAAACCAAAGTTTTAAATTTGATTTCATATGCCCGCCCCCACAAGACTGAATAAGTATTTAAAAATCTTGAAACCCTTATTTTTAAATACTAAACAGCTACTGTATATGCTCCAAGTTTAAACACATCAGTATTTAATACTCTATTTTTTGTTTCAGCCTTATGATTTTTTATAGGTATTATTAACCTATTTACATTAGCTATTATAACAAATTGTCATCGACTCTGCTTTCAATTTATATATTTGAATATAAGTCACTTACATAGTTTGTTAAGTTATCAATGTGAATATCTTCGCTGTCACCAGTGTCACGACGCTTAACCTCAACAATGCCTTCAGCTGCATTTTTACCAACAACTACTCGTATTGGTAAGCCAATTAAATCTGCATCATTAAATTTCACACCCGCACGTTCTTTACGATCATCATATAACACATCAAATTGCTCTTTTAACTGTGTATAGAGTTGATCTGCTAATTCACGTTGTTCATCTTTTTTAGGATTTATTGTTATTAAATGTAAATCAAATGGTGTAACTGACTTCGGCCAAATAATACCATTTTCATCATTATTTTGTTCAACGATCGCGCTTAATGTTCTAGAAACACCAATACCATAACAACCCATTAATAGTGGTTTAGCTTTACCTTGATTATCAAGGAAAGTAGCATTCATACTTTCTGAATATTTTGTGCCTAGTTTAAATACTTGTCCTACTTCAATACCTTCGGCAAAGTGTGCTGAACCTGAACCATCTACTAGTGGCTCACCTTCTAATATAAATCTGAAATCGCCATATTCTGTAACTTCAAAATCGCGACCTACATTTGCATTTAATAAATGGTAGCCATCTTCATTTGCACCAACAACGATATTATTTAAGTCTTGAATGTAATTATCAGCATAAATCTTAATATCTTTATCGAAAATTGGACCTAAAGAACCGGGTTTCGCTCCAAGTAAATTAACAATTTCATCTTCAGTTGCTAATTCAATGCTATCAGTAGCAAAGTACGCTTTTAATTTAATATCATTGATTTCATGATGGCCACGTACTAAGACCATAATGAATTCACCGTCTACTTTAAATATCATAGATTTCGTAATTTCATCCAATGGCTTTTCAAGGAATGTCGCTAACTCTTGTGCAGTATGCACATTAGGTGTTTCTATTTTAGTTAATGGTTTAATCTCATCATGCTTTTCATTTGGTTGATAAATAACTTCTGCCTTTTCAATATTTGCAGCATAATCACTTTGGTCGCTAAAGACAATCGTATCTTCACCAATTTCACTTAATGCCATAAATTCATGCGTATGACTACCGCCAATTGCACCAGAATCAGCAACTACGGGTCTCGCATTAATACCAACTCGTTTAAAAATACGACCATATGCATTGTACATATCTTGATATGAGGCATCTAAAGATTCTTCATCAGCATGGAAAGAATAAGCATCTTTCATAATAAATTCTCTGCCACGTAATAATCCAAAACGTGGTCGTTTTTCGTCTCTATATTTAGATTGAATTTGGAACAATGTCAAAGGTAATTGTTTATAAGATTTTAATTCATCTCTTACTAAAGAAGTAACTACTTCTTCGTGAGTTGGTCCAAGGGCAAATTCACGGCCATTACGATCTTGTAAACGCATGAGTTCCGGCCCATATGCGCTCCAACGGCCAGATTCTTCCCACAATTCTGCTTGTTGCAGTGCTGGCATTAAGATTTCCACTGCATCAATACGTTCCATTTCTTCACGGACAATCGCCTCTATATTATTCAATACTCTAGCTGCGAGCGGTAAATAACTATATATGCCACTTGTGCTTTGTTTGATTAAACCTGCTTTCAATAACAAACGATGGCTTAATGCTTCAGCACCGGCTGGTACTTCTTTCATAGTTGGTATAAATACTTTAGACTGTTTCATTTATATACTTCTCTCCCTCTTTATAAGAAATAACGTTGTATATCGTTCCAAGTCACTAAGACCATTACGATTAATACAAATACTGCACCAATTGCAATAATCGTTGTTTCTGCTTTTTTATTTACAGGTTTTCTAAATATTGCTTCGTAAAAGACAAATAGTATGCGACCACCGTCTAAAGCAGGTACAGGTAATAAATTCATTAATCCTAAGTTGACACTTAATAATGCCGTCCAAGAAATTAAGTTTATTATACCAGTTTTAACCACAGAATCGACTGAATGATAGATACCAACAGGTCCATTTAACATATCAAAAGAGAAGTTGCCTGTGAAAATACTAGCAATCATCCCGACAATTGCAGAGAAAATAAGCTTTCCAGCTTCTAATGTGCGGTCAATACCAGCAACGATTGGTTTAAATAAAGTGTGTTCTGTGGTAGGAGTATAGCCAAATAAATATCTTGTTTGACTCTTATTTTTAGTAACTTTTTGTTCTACTTTTTTAGGCTTTATATCCATCGTATGGGTTTTACCATCACGTTCTACTGTCATTTTTGCTTTTTTGTCTTTATTCTGTTCAACAAATTTATCGATATCACTTTTGTCTTCGATTTTTTTATTATCTAATTTCACAATTGCGTCACCAGATTTAAGTCCAGCTTGAGCTGCCGGCGTATCTTTCGCTACTTCATCAACTGAATTCGTCGGTGTACCTTGATAATAAGCTAAACCGATAAATAAGACTAATGTAAGTAAGAAATTAAACAATGGTCCAGCAAATAACGTTAAGAATTTTTGATAAGGCTTTTTATATGTGAATTGTCTGTCTCTAGGTGCAATTTGAATTAAACTACCATTTTCTACAAAATATGATTTTTCTGCAATAGGGAAACGATGACGTTCATCATCATAGGCAGTCACACCTTCCACAAATAAGCCATTTTTAAAATCACATTGTTTTACTTCCATAGCTTCAATTTGTTGGAATTTGTGTTGGTCATCTAAAATGATATGTGTAATTTCTTCTTTATCATTTAATTTAATTTTTACGTGCATTCCTGGTTGAACAGGCGGCTCTTCTAAGCCGTCGCCCGCCATACGAACATAACCACCTACAGGTAATAGTCGTATTGTATATAACGTTTCATTTTTTCTAAAACTAAAAATTTTCGGTCCCATACCAATTGCGAATTCTGGACACATAATCCCTGCCCGTTTGGCAAAAAACATATGCCCATACTCATGCACGGTTACGAGGACACCAAAGACGATTATAAAAGAAATAATTGTTACTAGAAAACTCAATTTGATACACCTCATATATTCTTAATAAATTAACTACGTTTAACTTTTAAAAAACAAGCGCTTTACTTTAAAGTTTGTTATTCGTACTTCAGATTATAAAATTATAACACAATAATGCTAACTGAAACACGTTACTATTATATATTATTGTGGCCATTTTTTATGTAAAAAGGTATCAGCTAATAATTTAGTTTATTTAATCTCTAAGATGTTTTGATTATGTAATAACAGTGGCCTAATTCAACTTGCATATCTCGTAATAGCAAAACGTAGTATTAAGTTAAATTCTTTAGATTTATTAAAGGAGTTAAGAATCATATTAACTGTATGCTTAGCGCAGTTACTCCAATTCATTAACTCCATGTTTATAATTTATAAAATTTTAAGAACAACTATGTTTAGCTTTGAATTAATAATATATTCAACAATGGCAATACAAACATAAAACTATCAAATCTATCTAAAATACCACCGTGGCCCGGTAAAATTCTACCTGAATCTTTAACACCAAAATGGCGTTTAAAACCTGATTCAACAAGATCACCTAGCTGTCCGAACATACTTAAAATAATTGTAACTATGATTAATAGCCAGGTAGCTATATTAAAATCAACAAATAGCATCATTACAAGTGGGACAATTATACTACAAATTAATCCGCCAATAAAACCTTCTATTGTTTTATTAGGGCTGATAACTGGCCACAACTTATGTTTGCCCATCAATCTACCAAAAATATAAGCGCCCGTATCTGTTAACCACACAACTAAAAATGCGAACAAGATGTAATGCAAGCCTTCTGAACGAGTTTCATATAAATACATAAAACCAATACCAACATATGCGATAGACATAAGACAGAAAGCTGCATCCATAAAGCTAAATCTATTCTTAGAAAGCACGGTATAACTTAATAAAATAAAACTCATAGCTATTAACGATTTTAATTGGAAATTATTAACCCAGTCGCCTGCTTCTTGAGGCAACATAATAATTAAAATACCTAATGCACTTATTATACCTGGTATAGATAAGAACTTAATCATATTCATATTAAGCAATTCTTTTAGAGCTATAAATGCTAATAAATATGAAAATAGCATTAGAATAAAGCCGCCCTTTAGTAATACAGGGAGAAAAATGATAAGTGCTATGATTGCGGTTAAAGTTCTAACTTTCATACTAATCTCCTAACTATTTATAACCCACCAAAGCGACGTTGGCGTGATTGATAAATTTTAATACAATTTATTAATTCTTCCTTATCAAAGTCCGGCCATAATTTTTCGTTGAAAATAAATTCACTATACGATACTTGCCAGATAAGGAAATTACTAATTCTTTGTTCTCCTGAAGTTCTTATCAAAAGATCTGGGTCAGGATATGCATGAGTCATCAAATGCTCATCAATCATTTGTTCAGTGATTTCATCACTCGATAAACCTTTAGCAGTTAATTGATCATAGATTTTTTTCACACTGTTTACAATTTCGGCACGTCCACCATAGTTCATAGCAAAGATTAATTTTAAGCCTGTGTTGTCCTTAGTATCTTCTTTCGCTTTAGCTATTGCGTTGAGTGTAGAATTTGGCAAATGTTCCAAAAAGCCAATCGTTTCTACTTTCACATTATTCTCTATCAATTCCGGTAGAAAAGTTTTTAAAAATGTGCCTGGTAAACTCATAATATAATTAACTTCATTTTCCGGCCTTGACCAATTTTCTGTAGAGAATGCATATAATGTTAAGTATTTTATTCCCAGATCACTAGCTACTTTAGTGATGTTTTTTACGGTTTGTGTACCTTGGTAATGACCTTTAATTCTAGGCAATTTCCTTTGTTTCGCCCAACGACCATTACCATCCATTATGATTGCAACATGTTCAGGTATATTATGTAAATCCAATTCGAAATCGGATTGGTTAGGCTGATTTTTTTTCTTATTTAACTTTTTAAACATGGTATTTCCTCCGAGCGTGATCATCTATGTTTATTATAATAGGTTCTAGATGCAATTATCTACCATTTTATCATACTAGATAGGCGCATTGAATAAACAAATAAAAAAACTGTACCAAAGTCTGATTTGATACAGTTCAGATAAAATATGATAGACTTCTGTTTTTTGAACCCCGTTGATTAATTGAAACAACAGAATTGAAGCCAAGTCTTATCATTCATTACCATGTTTATACTGACATAATATCTTGTTCTTTTTCTTCTAACAATTTATCGATTTCTTTAATTGAATCGTCAGTTAGCTTTTGTACATCTGCTGTTTGTGATTTTAAATCATCTTCAGTGATGTCAGCATTTTTTTGTTGTTTTTTAAGTTCATCATTAGCATCACGACGTACGTTTCTAACAGCCACTTTAGCATCTTCGCCGATTTTCTTAACTTCTTTAACTAAGTCTTTACGACGCTCTTCTGTTAAAGCAGGCACACTTATACGAATCACTTCGCCATCACTTGAAGGATTAACGCCTAAGTTAGCAGCATTAATCGCTTTTTCAATGTTACCTACAGATGATTTATCGTATGGCGCAATTACTAATAAACGCGCTTCTGGTACACTGATGCTTGCAAGTTGTTGTACAGGTGTCGGTGCACCATAATAGTCAACAGTTACACCATTTAATAAATTTGAGTTAGCTCTACCTGCACTGATATTAGCTAATTCTCTAGAAAGATTATCTACAGATTTTTGCATTTTTGATTTCGTGTCATTAATAATGTCACTCATAGTCATACACCTCTAAATTATTTTGTTATTAACGTTCCTATTTTTTCACCCATAACAGCACGTTTAATATTGCCTTCTTCTGTTATAGAAAATACATTCAATGGGATATTATTATCCATACAGAATGATGAAGCCGTTGAATCCATGACTTGTAAACCTTCTTGTAACATTTGAATATGTGTTAAATGTTCATACTTAATTGCATTTTGATCTACTTTTGGATCAGCAGAGTAAACACCATCAACATTGTTTTTACCCATTAAGATAACATCAGCTTCAACTTCAGCCGCACGCAATGCTGCTGTAGTATCAGTAGAGAAATAAGGATTCCCTATACCAGCTGCAAATATTACAACACGTTTCTTCTCTAAATGTCTAATTGCACGACGACGGATATACGGTTCTGCAACTTGTTTCATTTCAATTGAAGTTAAGACACGTGTATCGCACTCTAATTGTTCAAGGCTATCTTGTAAAGCTAATGCATTCATAACCGTAGCTAACATACCCATGTAATCAGCAGTACCACGGTCCATGCCTAAATCACTACCAGTTTTACCTCTCCAAATATTGCCTCCACCAACGATAACAGCAATTTCACAATCCATTTTTGCTACTTCAGCTACTTGTTTTGCAACACTTTTAATAATAATTGGGTTAATTCCAAACCCGTCGTCACCTGCTAGTGCTTCGCCACTTAATTTTAATACAACACGTTCGTATTTAGAAGTTTGAGCCATTGTCTTATCCTCTCTATTGTAAAATATGTAATTATACAAGTAAAGAAGACACAATAGGTCTTCCAATACAAAAGTGAATCTTTCATACGGAGCACAAAAGGTGTCTTCTTTCTTGTTCTAACTATGAAAAATTATTTCATTTGTCCTTTAACTTCGTCAGCAAAGTTTTCTTCACGTTTTTCCATACCTTCGCCTACTTCATAACGTACGAAGTCTACAAGTTTACCACCTTTAGATTTTAAGAAAGCTTCAACTGTTTGATCAGGATCTTTTACAAAGTTTTGGTCAACCGCACAAATTTCTTGTAAATATTTACGTAAACGGCCTTCTACCATTTTTTCAACAATTTTCTCAGGTTTACCTTCATTTAAAGCTTGTTGTTTTAATACTTCTCTTTCGTGATTAATTTCATCTTCACTTACTTGTTCTGATGAAACATATTTAGGGTTAATTGCAGCAATGTGCATAGCTACATCTTTAGCAGCTTCTTCGTCAGTTGAACCTTCAACTACCGTTAATACACCGATGCGTCCGCCCATGTGTAAGTAAGCACCAAATGAATCGTTATCAGTTTTTGTTCTGATAGCAAAACGACGGATACTTAATTTTTCACCGATTGTAGAAATCGCTTCTTTAACACGTTGGTCAACTGATTTACCATCTGATAATTCAGTTTCTAATAAAGCTTCTACTGATTCAGCTTTTGTATCCAATACTTGGATAGCAATTTCTTTCACTAATTGTTGGAATCCTTCGTTACGAGCTACGAAGTCAGTTTCTGAATTAATTTCTACAATTGCTGCTTCGTTCCCTCTTGCTTCAACGTGTACTAAACCTTCTGCCGCAATACGGTCAGATTTTTTAGCAGCTTTAGCAATACCTTTTTCACGTAAGAAGTCTACTGCTTTATCGATGTCACCATCAGTTTCTGTTAACGCTTTTTTACAATCCATCATGCCAGCGCCAGTTTTTTCACGTAATTCTTTTACAAGTTTAGCTGAAATTGCCATTTCATATTCCTCCATTATTTAATGAATTTTATTGTATTTATTTTAAAAAAAGGTGATAAGCTTAAATATCTTATCACCCATTTTACATTATTCTTAGTTTGATTCAACAGAAGTGTTTTCTTCAGTTGTTTCTGCTTCAGTAGCTTCAGTTGATTCGTTTAAATCAATGTTTTGTTCAGCTGCTACTTCTTCATTTGATACACCTTGTTGACCTTCTAAGATTGCATCTGCCATTTTACCAGTTAATAGTTTAACTGCACGGATAGCATCATCGTTTGCAGGGATAACGTAATCAATTTCATCTGGATCACAGTTAGTGTCTACAATACCAACGATTGGGATGTGTAATTTACGTGCTTCAGCGATTGCGTTGCGCTCTTTACGAGGGTCAACTACAAATAATGCTTGAGGCATAGATTTCATATCACGAATTCCGCCTAAGAATTTAATTAAACGGTCATATTCTTTTTTAAGTTCTACAACTTCTTTTTTAGGTAATACTTCGAATAAGCCATCTTCTTCCATTTTTTCAATTTCAGAGATACGTTTGATACGTTTAGAAATTGTTTTATAGTTAGTCAAGATGCCGCCTAACCATCTTTGGTTTACGTAATATTGACCAGCACGTTCTGCTTCAGATTTAACTGAATCTTGTGCTTGTTTTTTAGTACCAACAAATAAAACTTTTCCGCCATCTTCTGATACTTGTTTAATGAAGTTATAAGCTTCTTCTACTTTTTTCACTGTTTTTTGTAAATCGATAATGTAAATACCGTTTCTTTCAGTGAAGATATATCTTTTCATTTTTGGGTTCCAACGGCGTGTTTGGTGACCGAAGTGAACACCTGCTTCTAGCAATTGTTTCATTGAAATTACTGCCATAATAAAATTCCTCCTATTGGTTTTCTACCTCCATAAAAAGCTCATATAAACACAACATTTAGTATGTCGCACCCTTTATACTTTCACTTTTTATGTGCGTATTGGCTTCATAGCCGTCAATAAATATAACATATACATTACTATAAATCAATACTTTCAAACTACTATTTTAAACATTTAAGAGGCTCAAACATCATGATCTGTTTCAGCCTCTTAATTAGTATTGTAAATGTTTGATTGTATTTAAATAGTGCTATAAAAACACATTATTCCTTCATGATTAGCTTTAATGATTTGCACAAACCTTTAGGTTATAAAATCAAAATATTTAAATTTGTTTTATATATTTATTACTAATATAAATTATTTAATACGGTCTAATTCATCCAAGAATTTTTCTTTTTTAACTTTGATGAAAGTACCTTTCATTCCTAGTGAACGTGATTCTATTACGCCAGCACTTTCAAGTTTACGTAGTGCATTAACAATCACTGAACGTGTAATACCAACTCGATCTGCCACTTTAGAAGCGATTAAAAGACCTTCTTTGCCGCCTAATTCTTCAAAAATGTGTTCAATCGCTTCGCTTTCTGAATATGATAGTGAATTGATTGCCATGCTTATCGCAGCTTTATCTCTAGCTTCTTTTTCTACTTCGTTGTGTTTTTCACGTAAAATTTCCATACCGATGACTGTAGCTGCATATTCGCCTAAAACTAGATCGTTTTCTGAGAAATCGTCAGTTACACGTCCAAGTACTAACGTACCTAGTCTTTCGCCACCGCCTAAAATTGGAAAAATTGTTGTTTTGCTATCGCCAAATAAATCTTTGTTTTCTGGCGGGAATACAGTTAACACATTATCAATGTCGATATTAGATTGTGTTTCTTTAACATCCATCAACTGATCTGTATATTCTACAGGGATATGTCTACTTTCTAACATTTGGATAATACGTTCATTTTTTAACAGCTCGTTTAAACTTGATCCTAAAATTTTACCTTTTCTTGAAACTATAAATACATTAGTAACCGTTACACTACTTATCGTTTGTGCTACATCTTTAAAATCTACAGCAATACCTTTATGTTTTTGTAAAAGCGTATTTAATTCTCTAGTTTTCGATAATAAGCTCATATTCCTTCTCCTTTTTATTTATATTATAAAATAAATGCACTTAAATCTTTATTTGTTGAAATTGTTTTCAACTTATCGTCTACGTATTGTGGTGTAATATCTACCACTGCATTAGGCATACTTGGTGCTTCAAAAGATAAATCTTCCAACATTTTTTCAAGTATTGTATGCAATCGACGTGCACCAATGTTATCAGTATCTTGATTTACCTGGAATGCTATCTCTGCTAATCGTTTAATTGCATCATCAGTAAAGTTGACTGTTACTTGCTCAGTTTGAAGTAACGCTTCATATTGTTTGATAAGTGATAATTTAGGTTCAGTCAAGATTCTAACGAAATCTCCCACTGATAAACTTTCTAATTCAACACGAATTGGAAAACGACCTTGTAACTCTGGAATTAAATCACTTGGTTTAGACACGTGGAATGCTCCTGCACCAATAAATAGCATATGTTCAGTATTAACAGTACCATACTTCGTTTGAACCATGCTACCTTCAAGAATTGGTAAAATATCTCTTTGTACACCTTGTCGTGAAACGTCTTGACCTGAACTTTGATTATTTGTGGCTACTTTATCAATTTCATCGATAAAGATAATACCCATTTGTTCCGCTAATTCAATCGCTTCTTGATTTGCTGTTTCTTGATCGATTAACTCGTCGGCAAATTCATCTGTCAAAATCTTGCGCGCCGTTTTAACAGGCACTTCTCGTTCAACTTTTTTCTTAGGCATTAATTGATTCATCATATCTTGCATTTGTTGATTTTGATTCGTACCTAACATACCCATTGCAGCAGGGTCTTGCTCAACCTTCAATCTAACTTTTTCTTCTTCTAACTTACCGTCCAGTAATTGCTGTTTAATTTCTGAACGCTTTGTTTTAACTTCTTCAGTAGGTGCTTCTTCCTCTTCGTCATTATTTTGACCGAAATTAGGCATCGAACCTCCAAAAAGTGACTCTAATGGGTTGTTATTATTATTTGTCGTTGCCTTTTTCTTCATGCTAGGCACTAATAATTTAACTAACTTTTCATTGGCTTTATTTTGCGCTTCATCATGTACTAATGTTTTTTTCTGCTCTTTTACTAATCTGACCGCAATATCGACGAGGTCACGTACCATACTTTCTACATCTCGACCTACATAACCAACTTCCGTAAACTTCGTAGCTTCTACTTTAATAAATGGCGCACCTACTACTTTTGCCATGCGTCTAGCGATTTCCGTTTTACCAACACCTGTTGGTCCAATCATCAATATATTTTTCGGAGCGACCTCTTGTTTTTCTTCTTCAGTCAAAAGACTTCTTCTATATCGATTTCTTAAAGCTATCGCAACTTTACGTTTTGCATCATCTTGTCCGACTATATATTCATTAAGTTTTGTAACAATATCTTTAGGTGTTAATTTAATACCATTCGTCTCCATTAGACAAGTTACCTCCGTTATAATCATTTTTTATCTCTGAAACATATTAATAGCTAATTATGGAAAATTTTCACTATTTCAACTATATCTTAATCTTAAACAATTTTACATTGCAAACAATTAAATTTCCATTTTTATTATTTACAATTCTTCTACGATGATTTGATCATTTGTAAATACACAAATATCTGAAGCAACTTTTAAACTTTCATACGCCATTTCACTCGCTGTTAAATGGGTTGCGTTACTCTTTAATGCCCTACCTGCACTTAATGCGTAGTTACCGCCAGAGCCTATAGCGATTAAATTATCATCTGGAGCAATAACTTCACCAGTACCACTAACTACAAGTATTGAAGTTTCATCCATAACTATAAGCATAGCTTCTAATTGTCTAAGTTGTTTATCTCCACGCCATTCTTGAGCCAATTCTACCGCAGCTCTTTCCAAGTTACCGCTAAATTGTTGTAATTTTGTTTCAAATTTTTCAAATAAAGTGAAGGCATCAGCTACACTTCCGGCAAAACCTGCCAAAACTTTATCATTATACAAACGTCTTACTTTTCTAGCTGTTTGCTTCATAATAACTTGCTCGCCAAGTGTAACTTGACCATCACCAGCCATTGCTGAATGACCATTATGCTGAACTGCAAAAATAGTTGTTGCATGGATTGATGTACTCATAAACTAATTCTCCTTTTTTGCACGTGGATGTGCATTTAAATAAACTTTTCTTAATTGTTCATTTGTCACGTGTGTATATCTCCCTGTTGTAGACAAGTTAACATGCCCTAATAAAGACTGCACTGTTCGTAAATCAGCGCCTTGATTTAACATGTGCGTTGCAAACGTGTGCCTTAGTTTGTGAGGATGAATTTCAGTCACGCCTGCGGTACGTTTTACAACATCATTTAGTACATAACGTACGCCACGTTCTGTAATGGGTTCTCCGTTCATATTGACTAATAAATACGTATGGTCACTATTTGTTTTAGGTTTGAATTGTATTAAGTAACGTTCAATACTTTGCTTGCAAAATTCACCAAAAGGTATAAAACGTTCTTTACCACCTTTACCCAATACTTTGACTCCTGGTGCATACATATCTACATCTTGTTCTTTTATATTAACCAATTCAGAAACCCTAATTCCAGTTGCATAAAGTAATTCTAAGATCACTCTGTCTCTCAAACCTTTCTTAGTATCACTTTCAACAGTATCAAATAAGGCTTTCATTTCCTCTTCATAAAAAAAGTGAGGTAAATATTGTTCTTTCTTGGGATGTACTAATTGTACGAATGGGTTAACTACTTGTTCATCTTGTGTCATCCAGTATTCGTAAAAACTTCTCAGCGTAGAAATTTTACGAGAAACTGAGGTTCTTTTCAAGTTTTTTGAATATAAGTAACTTAAATAGTTTCTAGCATCTTTATATTCAAATGTAGCTAATAACAAATGTTCCTGTGATAAGAAATCATTAAATTGTTCTAAATCATCGTGGTATGATTTCAATGTATGCTCTGAAAATTGTTTCTCCACTTTCAACATATATAAATATGCTTGTTGGATTTTTTCCATTAAAAACCCCTCCATCAATATGAATTGTAGCATATTGAAAGAGGAGTCTGCGAAAAAAAACTATTAAATTGAGTAAAACTTTCAAAATTTTCGGAGTTGTTTGTTAAATGCGATATTTTTAAAGTGTTTTTTTATAGTTATCTAAGTAGTCTAATGCACGGTTTGCTAATGTTTCATAACGTAATTTTTTATCTTTAATTCTATTTTCTAAAGTAGGTAAAAGTCCAAAATTAGCATTCATCGGTTGGAAGTTCTTTTCATTTTTAGCATGTGAAATATAATATGCCATACTTCCAATCATTGTTTCTCTCGGGAAAATGACCTCACCTTTATTTTGTATTTTATGTGCAACATTTATGCCGGCTACAAGACCACTCGCAGCGCTTTCTACATAACCTTCTACACCTGTCATTTGACCTGCAAAGTATAGTTCTTCTCTTCCCTTTAGTTCATACGTTTCTGTTAAAACATCAGGGGAATTAATAAAGGTATTACGATGCATCACGCCATATCTTACAATTTCAACATTCTCTAAGCCAGGTATAAGACGAATAACTTCTTTTTGTGCGCCCCATTTTAAATGTGTTTGGAATCCTACAATGTTATATAATGTGCCTGCCGCATCATCTTGACGCAATTGAACCACAGCATATGGTCTTTTTCCGGTCTTAGGGTCTTCAAGCCCTACTGGCTTCATTGGCCCAAATAGTAAAGTCTTTCTACCGCGCTCCGCCATAACTTCAAACGGCATACAACCTTCAAAGTATTTTTCTTTTTCAAATTCATTGACTGGAGCAACTTCTGCTTCCATTAAAGCATCATAAAATGTATTAAACTCTTCTTCAGTCATAGGACAATTTAAATAGGCTGCTTCACCTTTGTCATAACGTGATTTTAGATACGCTTTGTCTAAATCTATACTATCTTTTTCAACGATAGGCGCCGCTGCATCATAAAAATATAATTGATCTTTACCAGTAGCTTCGACAATTTCATTTGCCAATTTATCTGTTGTTAAAGGTCCAGTAGCAATAATAGTATACCCTTCTGGAATGCTATTAATTTCTTCATTTAATACTGTTATATTTGGATGTTCTTTTAATGTTTCAGTAACATAACCTGCAAAATCATGACGATCAACCGCTAAAGCACCTCCTGCTGGTACTCTTGCTTTATCTGCAGCACGAATAATCAATGAATCCAAATGTCTCATTTCTTCTTTAAGTACACCTACTGCATTTGTTAACGCATTACCTCTTAATGAGTTAGAACACACTAATTCAGCAAACTTATCGGTGTGATGTGCAGGCGTTTGCTTAACTGGTCTCATCTCAATAAGATTGACTTTTATACCTCGTTGTGCCAATTGATATGCAGCTTCTGAACCAGCAAGCCCAGCACCTACGACGTTTACTACTTGAGTCATTTATTTACCTCCTACTTATAAAATAGCAACTTAGACATTCTATCATATTTATAAATATATCCTCTAAATTATAAATATATGTCGTAAGTTGCTACTATCGTTCATATATAATTATTTAAAACAACAAGCGATATTTCATTATTTATTTCTGTTCTTCTTCTTTGTAATCACAATTAGAACATACAACTTGGCTCTTACGCCCTTGTTTTTTCTCAACAAGATATTGTTCACATTTTGGACAGTCTCGACCTATTGGTTTATCCCATGTAACAAAATCACATTCTGGATATTTCGAACAACCATAGAACACACGATTTTTCTTCGATTTACGCTCTACGACGTCGCCTTCTTTACATTTTGGACAAGTTACCCCAATTGTTTTAACAATGGCTTTTGTATTACGACAATCCGGGAAATTTGAGCACGCCATAAATTTACCATAACGCCCCATTTTAATGACCATTGGTGAACCACATACTTCACAGTCTTCACCAGCAGGTTCATCTTTAATTTCAATTTTTTCCATTTCTTCTACAGCACGTTCAACATCTTGGCTGAAACTACTGTAAAAGTCTCTTATTACCTTTTTCCATGGAATTTCACCGTCTGCCACTTTATCTAGTAATGTTTCCATATTCACAGTGAAATCAACATCTATGATTTCTGGGAAGTAATCTTTTACTTGTTCGTGTACGATTTCACCTAATTCTGTTGGTACAAAACGTTTACTTTCATTTTTTACATAATTTCTTTTTTGTATTGTATCAATAGTTGGTGCATACGTAGAAGGTCTCCCAATCTTCAACTCTTCCATTGTTTTAACTAGACGAGCTTCAGTATAACGTGGTGGTGGCTGTGTGAAATGTTGCGATGGTTCAATATTTGTAGCTGTAACCATTTCACCTTCTTCAATATTCGGCAATTTATTATCTTTACCATCATCATTATCATCTTTTGCTTCAACATATAATGTCATAAAACCTTTAAATTTGATTGTTTGACCATTTGCACGGAATTTTATATCGTTTTGCGTTATATCCATGGCAACTGTATCTAAGATTGCTGGTGCCATTTGACTAGCTACAAAACGTTCCCAAATTAATTTATAAAGTCTATGTTGATCTCTAGTTAAAAATTGTTTCATTTCATTTGGTGTACGTAAAGTGCTTGAAGGTCTGATTGCTTCGTGAGCATCTTGAGCTCCTTGACCTTTTGCTTTGCGATTTGATGTATAGTTTTGACCATAAGTTTCTTCAATATAGTTTTTAGCTTCTGCCTTAGCTTGATCGGATATTCTCGTTGAATCAGTACGCATATAGGTAATTAAACCAACCGTACCTTGTTTTTTCAAGTCAATACCTTCGTATAATTGTTGTGCTAACATCATTGTTTTACGCGCTTTAAAGTTCAACTTACGCGCAGCTTCTTGTTGCAACGTTGAAGTTGTAAATGGGTTTGCAGGGTAACGTGTTTTTTCTTTCTTCGTTACTTTCGTTACTTCGAATTGATCTCCGTCCAACTGTGTTGTCACTTTTTCAACGTCATCTTTATTTGTTAACTTGTATGGTTTGTTTTTTAAATGTAAAAATTTAGCTGTAAATTTAGATTTTTTATATCTAAATTCGCCTTCAATTTTCCAGTATTCTTCTGGTTTAAAGTTTCTTATTTCATTTTCTCGATCAATGACAAGTCTTAGTGCCACTGATTGTACGCGGCCGGCTGACAGCCCTTTTTTCACTTTTTTCCAAAGTACTGGTGAAATATTATAGCCTACCAAACGGTCTAATATACGGCGAGCTTGTTGTGCATCCACAAGCTCCATCTCTATACCTCTTGGATGTTTAAAGCTATCTTTCACTGCATCTTTTGTTATTTCATTAAACACTACTCTATTTTCTTTTGAATCTTCTAAATTTAATATATTTGCTAAATGCCAAGCAATAGCTTCACCTTCACGGTCCGGGTCACTCGCTAGGAAAACTTTTTTGGCTTTCTTAGCATGTTTCTTTAATTCTTTAACTACAGGCCCTTTGCCGCGTATTGTAATATATTTGGGTTCATAATCATTTTCTGCATCTACGCCCATTTGACTACGAGGCAAATCTCGAACATGCCCCATTGATGCGATAACTTTGTATTTTTTCCCTAAATATTTTTCAATAGTTTTAGCTTTTGCAGGCGATTCAACTATGACTAAATTTTCTGCCAAAGTAGTTACCCCCTTGCATTTTCTAATTACAAAGATAAATGATAAACGGTGTATTTTGTTTTTGTCAATGTTTTTAATTTTGGTGTGTATTAAATCAACGTATTATTGTGGTCAAAATTTATAATTGTCATTAGTTTTACATATGTTTTCTATGAAACTATATTACTAACTATTTAAAATTTCATAATACCTAAAATTTACATTGATTAATTATAATCTTCTAAAATGTCACATACTTTCACAACAATTTTTGCGCCTTCTTGGGCATTCATTAAATTTCCTTGGACCATAGGATTGTATATAGATCCAGGTAATACATACACTTCTCTATTTTGCTCCAATGCGCAATCTAACGTTATATTGGTACCACTATTCAAAGTTGATTCTGTAATAAAAACACCTTTTGCAAGGCCGCTAATAATTCTATTTCGCTCTGGAAAATAATGTTTCTGAGGACCTTCTGTCGGTAAATACTCACTAATTACTATACCTTTAGCCTCTATTTGCTTTCGAATAGCTTTAGTTTCTTTAGGATAGTGATATTTATGACCAAAACCTAACACAGCAATCGCTCCCATATTATATTTCAGCGTTTGTTCATGAGCCATTCTATCAGCACCTTTAGCCAAACCAGATATGATAATTAAATTTTCTTTTTTAAAATCGGGGAAGAATGTTTCTAGTGTTATTTGAGTATACTTAGTAGCTTGTCTCGAACCGATAATAGCAAGTGTTTGTGTAGATTGCATTAAAGAAGGATGACCTTTATAAAAAAGGATAAATGGTGGATCATGTATTTCACGCAATAATTTAGGATAAGTATTAGAATCAATAGTCACATAACTAATATGCCATTGTTTAAGCAATTTGAAAATATGCTTAAGCTCTAAATTTAAAAAGTTGTCATAAATCGTACGTTTTCTTTTAATTGCTGACTTTGTTAAAAAACTTTTGAGGGTGTATTTTTGTTCTATTTCACTATCATGTATAAATGACGGTGCAAATTCAAATAATCGGTGCAAATGACGTGTGGTTAGCCCTGAAAATCTCAGTTTTAAGTAAAGTTGTTCTTTCATGTATCGAGCTCCTTTATATGTATATTATAAAGGAATTTCTATTGGTTTTATTTTACATTATAGAATCATTTTTTATGAAATGTAATATAACTTTAAAGAGTAATTCTTGTAATTGAACGAGTTCGCTCATATAAGCGACGCATAATATAACAGTATAAATAGTACCAAGTGTAAAAACTACCTTATATTAAAATTGAACGCAATTTTTAATGATATATTATTGAACTATTAATATGGTAGAAACGCAACCTAAAAAAGCACAAACTCCGACATATTATCGGAATTTGTGCGCATTATGGAAGAAACAATTATTTAACAGTCAATAATTGTTCGTATATACCTGCTTCTTTTGCAGCATCTATCAATGTCGTACCAATTTCAGAAGGTGTATCTGCTGTTTTCACGCCACAGCTATTAAGTGTTTTAATTTTTTCTTCTGCAGTACCTTTACCGCCTGAGATAATAGCGCCAGCATGACCCATACGCTTACCTGGAGGAGCTGTTTGGCCACCAACGAAACCTACCACAGGTTTAGTCATGTTAGCTTTAATCCACTCTGCAGCTTCTTCTTCTGCAGTACCCCCGATTTCGCCAATCATAACAACAGCTTTAGTTTCTTCATCTTCATTAAATGCTTTTAATACATCAATAAAGTTTGTACCGTTAACAGGGTCTCCGCCAATACCTACAGCAGTTGTTTGGCCAATTCCTTCTTCAGTTAATTGATGTACTGCTTCATAAGTTAATGTACCAGAACGTGAAACTACGCCGACATGACCTTTTTTATGGATATAACCTGGCATAATTCCAATTTTACATTCATCAGCAGTGATTACGCCTGGACAGTTTGGGCCAACGACACGTGTTTTCTTACCTTCTGAGTAACGCTTAACTTTAACCATATCAACTACTGGGATATGTTCTGTAATACAGATTGCTAAATCTAACTCAGCTTCAATACATTCTAAAATTGCATCTGCAGCGAATGGTGCAGGTACGTATATAACAGAAACTGTAGCTCCTGTCTCTTCTTGTGCTTCTTCAACTGTATTGAATACTGGAACGCCTTCAACAACTTGTCCGCCTTTACCTGGAGTAACCCCAGCAACAATTTGTGTACCATATTCAAGCATTTGTTTTGTATGGAAAAGGGCAGTTGACCCTGTGATACCTTGTACAATTACTTTTGTATTCTTATCAATAAATACGCTCATCTTCGTGCTCCCATCCTTTCCTTATGCTTCTTTAACAAGTTTTACGATTTTTTGTGCACCTTCAGCCATTGTAGCTGCTGGTTCAATTGCTAATCCAGATTCTTTAAGGATTTCTTTACCTCTTTCAACGTTTGTACCTTCTAAGCGTACAACAAGTGGTAACGTAAGTTCTACTTCTTTAACTGCGGCAACTATACCTTCTGCAATGATGTCACACTTCATAATACCGCCAAAGATATTTACAAAGATACCTTTAACATGTTCATCACCTAAAATGATTTTAAATGCTTCAGTAACTTTTTCTTTAGTTGCGCCGCCCCCTACGTCAAGGAAGTTAGCCGGATTTCCACCGAAGTGATTAATTGTATCCATAGTAGCCATCGCTAAACCAGCACCATTTACCATACAACCGATATCACCATCTAATGCAATATATGATAAATCATATTTAGATGCTTCGATTTCTTTTGGATCTTCTTCTTCTAAATCACGTAATTCTTGAATATCTTTATGTTTAAATAATGCATTATCATCAAAGTTAACTTTTGCATCTAAAGCTAAGACTTCACCTTCGCCTGTAGTTACAAGTGGGTTGATTTCAACGATAGAACAATCTTTTTCAATGAATACATTATATAATGATACTAAAAATTTAGCCGCTTTATTAATTGACTCTTTTGGAATATTAATGTTGAATGCGATTCTTCTCGCTTGATATGGCGCTAACCCGACAACAGGATCAATTGTTTCTTTGAATATTTTTTCAGGTGTTTCAGCAGCTACTTCTTCAATTTCTGTACCGCCTTCTTCTGAAGCCATTAAAGTAACTCTATCTGTTGCACGATCAATTACAAAACCAACATAATATTCTTTTTGAATATCGCAGCCTTCTTCTATGTAAAGGCGTTTAACTTCTTTACCTTCAGGCCCAGTTTGATGCGTGACAAGCGTCTTACCTAACAATTCATTTGCATAAGTTTCCACTTCGGATAGTGATTTTGCAATTTTCACACCGCCAGCTTTACCTCTACCCCCTGCATGAATCTGTGCTTTTACCACATAAACTTTGGAATCTAATTCTTTTGCCTTTTCAACCGCTTCTTCAGCAGTATACGCTACGCGTCCTTCTGGGACAGCAACGCCCATAGAACGAAATATTGCTTTACCTTGATACTCGTGGATATTCATTCTCCATCCTCCTGTTTCTTAGGTTAAGTTCATAATCAATTATAAGAAATGAAAGCGCTATTGTAAACTCATTTATTCTACTTATTTCAATTATTTCATTTTAACTATTAATTTGTGAGCGATTTAATTGGTTCAAATGTTTTCCTGTGTTCAGGTATGATACCAAATTGTTTAATACCATCTAAATGTTGCTGAGTGCCATAACCAGCGTTTTTTTCGAAACCGTATCCAGGATATTTCTCGGCTAATTCACGCATATATTTATCTCTATGTTCCTTCGCTAACACGCTTGCTGCAGCAATTGATACACTTCTGGCATCTCCTTTAATTAACGATGTTTGTGGGATATCTGTGTCTAGAGTCATCGCATCCACAAGTAAGTGTGTTGGGCGTATTGATAAAGCTTCAATCGCTCTTAACATTGCTATTTTTGTAGCCTCATAAATATTAAAACGATCTATCTCTTCCACTGTTGCATAACCATATGCGTATGCAAGGACATCGTTTAATAGTTGTTCCTCAATACCTTGTCTTTGCTTTGCAGACAATTTCTTTGAGTCATTTAAACCTGTAAAATGGTGATTTTCATTTAAAATCACTGCACAGGTTACAACTGGTCCAGCCAACGGGCCACGCCCAACTTCATCGATACCGCAAATAAGCGCATTGTTATTTTGTGCTAACAATGCGGCTTCAAACTCTGACATTTCCTCATAATTTTTTAGTAATAACTGCTCTTTTTTTAATTGCTTACGCCTTTGCGTAATAGCGTTTTGCACGCCTTTACGTTCATCCCCCATAAACATGTGTGCATTAAGCTCGTCTAAAGATTGTATTGTTTGTAACGTTTTTTTTACTTCTTCAATCGTTTGTTTCATATATGTCTACACGTCCATTTCATTGATGATATCAAACGTGTACGTACCAACTTTGGCATTTCTAACTTCATGAATAATCAGATCGATTACCGCTTCATAATCTATTTCATTACCTCGACGCAACAAACCACGTCTACGTCCAATAGCATCAAACCATTCTATATTCTCTGCATCTATAGAGACATCAATTTTATAGTGTTGTTTTAATCCTTCATAATCATGTGCTTTCATGAAATCTAAAGCGTAAATAGCTACTTCATCTAAATGAACGATGCTATCTTTTATTGCTCCAGTAACACTTAGTTTCTTTCCAACAAGTTGATCTTCGAATTTGGGCCATAAAATTCCTGGAGTATCTAACAATTGTAATGAATTCCCTACCTTTATCCATTGTTGTTGTTTAGTTACACCCGGCGTATTACCTGTTTTGGCAATAGATTTATTAGCTAATTTATTGATTAACGTTGATTTCCCTACATTAGGTATGCCGACAATCATAGCTCTAATCGCTCTAGGCTTTAACCCTTTTTGTTTTTCTTTTTCAAATTTTTCTTTGGTAGCTTTAATAGCAGTTTGTTCTACTTGTTTTAATCCTTTACCATGTTTCGCGTCAATTGCCACAGGGTAATAACCTTTATCTTTAAAAAATGATTCCCACTTTTCTAATTCTTTTAAGTTTGCCATATCTTTCTTATTTAAAATAACTACACGTGGTTTTTGTTGTATCACTTCGTCAATCATCGGGTTTCTAGAACTATACGGAATTCTGGCGTCTACTAATTCAAATACGACATCGACTTTTTTTAATTGTTCTGATACTTCTCTTTTTGCTTTAGCCATGTGGCCTGGATACCATTGTATTACCATATCAATATCACCTTTCTATTATTACTAATTTCAAATTTTTATTAAATTAAATATATAATCATACTTGCACGTTGCTTTGACTTTAAAATCATAACACGCTATATAGTGCTTGATAAACAAAATAATGGCAAGGCTTATTTAACACCTTCAATTTTACACCATTATTTAATATATAAACACTGATGTTTCGTAATTGGCCTTTAGATATATGTTAATTAGTTAATGTTTTATTTATATCTTATTTTTTGAGAAAATTAAGATATATATCCTAAAAAGATTAATTTCACATAATATATAGTCTTTTTAAACTAAATTTGCAAAAAATCGTTACAATAGAATTATATTGAATACATATATAGGAGATTACCTATGAAACGTAAATTATTGTACCTCTGTTTATTTATTATATTGGCAATTATTGGTCATAGTTATGTTATTTATAGATACATTTATGATGGTGTGTTGTTTACTGGTCCTAATGATGGGATTGAACAGATGATCCCAATTCAAATGTACTTGTTTGATAATTGGAGTAAGGGGAATTGGTTTTACGCATCTGATTTTGGTTTAGGTGGAGATTTTTTCACTGATTTAAGCTACTATTTTTCCACTAACATTATTTTTATTTTCAATGTAGTGGTCATTGTACTACTTAAAACCTTTATTCCTTTGACCACCTCAGATGTGATGTTTTGGACGACGAATGCCTTGATTATATCAATCATTAAATCAGCTATTGCCATGCTAGGAACATTTATATTTGTGCGTTATATTTCATTTAATCGCAATATTGCTATACTTGCCGCCTTTATTTTTGTTGTATCCCCGCTTTACTTTAGATTCACAGTCTACTGGTCATTTTTTAGCGACATATTTATATGGTTACCGTTATTGTTATGGTCTATAGAACGTTTTCTCAAAAGCGGAAAAATAGGTTGGTTTATCCTAATTGTGGCTATTTCACTTATTAATAATTTTTATTTTGCATATTATCAATTATTAACCGGTATTTTATATTTATCAGTTAGGGTCTTATTCCGACACAAAAATGATTTAGTTCCTAGATTCAAAGCGTTTTGGTCATTAGCTTTAACATCTTTTGTTGCATTAGGCTGTAGTTTGTTTGTTTTTTTCCATGCTGTACAAGGTTTCATTAACAATAGACGTACACCTTTTGATAGTAAAGTAGATTTATTTGAACATTTCAACCAAAATACTAATATTTTTTATGATAACTATTTAATTGTTTTATCTTTTATTACTTTACAAGCGTTATTATCGTTCAAATTATATAAACACTACTATTTTAAATTATTTGCCTTATTAACCTTTATTTCTATTGTTGCAAGTTTCATTCCATTTATTGATCAAATATTTAATGGATTTTCGGCGCCTCAAAAAAGATGGCATTATCTTATTTCATTAAACGCTGCTGTTTTAATTAGTTTCTATATCAAATATTTCCGAACACTATCACTAAAAAATTATGTCTTTTCTTCTATTGTTGCATTAAGTTATCTATTTATCAGTGCATGGTACTATAGTGACTTTGTATCTTGGTTATGGTTTACACCTATTGTAAGTACGATTGGTTTCCTTATACTTTTAGTCAATCATGCCAAATCACGCGTTAAGCTAACATATTTATTCATTATTTCTATTATGATTCTCAATTTACTAATTTCATTTGTCTTTATCCGTAATCAAATTTACTTCGAAGATCATGTTGAGCGTGCTAATAAAGATTATATTAATGCTAGTCTATTTAATACTCCGCTCCAACGACAATTAGTGTCACAAATGACGCATCATAAATCCGAGGATGAACGTATTGATTGGCGTGTTAATGAACAAGATAATACACCTATGTATCAGCATTTCAAAGGTATAAGTATCTATTCAAGCATTTTTGACCATAATATTTTAGATTACTACTATGATGCGCTAAAAATTAATATGCAAGAAGAATCAGTCAGTAGATATCAATCCACAAATGCGCGTCAAAATATTAACAGCTTATTTTCAGTCCAATTTTTAATGCTTAAAGATTACCAAAATAACGTACCTGCTTTTTTCAAAAAAGTAAAAACAGAAGGACAATATCAAATTTATGAAAATACATTGAACCTTCCATCTGTACGTGTAACAAATCGGGTTTATGATTCAAACGCTATTAATACACCTATTGATAGAGAACACGCCATGATTGATGGCGTAGTAGTCAATGGTAAAGGACAAAAATATACCGATACTGCCCAAAATTTATTAAATCAGACTCAAATATCTTATAAAAATATTAAACAGATGAACGGACAACATATACATCTTAATAACGATAACAGTCGAATCCAATTACACATCCCAGAACATCTAAGAGAACGTTTTAGTGATTTTTATTTAACTTTAAAAGTAAAACGCGGTTATCCGGACAGTAATTTTACTGTGAATATAAATGACTATGCAAATCATCGTTTATTTAATAATTCTACATATCGAACAGGCGTAGATACACAACTTTACAAAACACAACCAGATGCACAAGGCAATATAAATATCAACCTTAGTCCATCTGGAAATTATCAATTAGACATTAAAAGTTTACATGGTGAAAATTATCAAAAATTACAAGGGGCCCATGGCTCAAAAACTAATATAGGTCATTATCGCAATATTAAAAACGGTGTTAAAGTCAACTTATCTTCACATCAAAATGGAATCGCTTCTATTAATATTCCGTATCGTGATGGCATGACTGCCTATATTGATGGTAAAAAGGTAAAACCATTTAAAGTGAATTATATGATGACTGGTGTTTCTGTAAACAAAGACACACGTCAAATAATGATTAAATATCGTCCTAAATATTGGTATACCATGATAATTATTTCCTCCATATTTATATTATCTACAATTACATGGTTAATTCGTAAAAAAATAAAAAATAAATAAATCATTATATAAAAGGAGTTTGTTAGAGATGAGGTATAACCATGTTTCGTAAGATTTGGTCCAATAAAACAACAAGATTGCTTTGTATCATTACTATGGGTGTTTTTGTCGCTCTTCTTACATTCGCCCCATATATTTATCGCTACTTAATCCATGGGGTTGTTTTTAGCGGATCGGGTGATGGTTACAGGCAAATGATGCCTTTTCAAATGTACTTATATGAACATTTTAGTCAATTTAAAAGTACATATGACCACTCATTTGGGCTTGGAGGAGATTTTGTAAAAGATTTATCTTATTACTATTCAACTTCACCATTTACATATATTAATTTTATATTTGTGTGGGTATCGGAAACGATATTTAATAGTAATCCTAGTCAAATTACATTTTGGGCCAGCAACCAGTTAATCGTTGCCGTTATTAAAGGTGTAGCAACTTTTGTTATAACTTTTTATTTCTTTAAATATTTAAATTTTAAAAGTTATACAATATTTTTGGCTGCATTACTCTACGGTGCATCTACAACAGTTATATACTTTAATTTTACGTGGTCATACTACGGGGATTTACTTATTTTTCTCCCCTTGTCACTGTTAGGTATTGAACGTTTTTATAGAGAGAAAAAATTAGGCCTATTTATTTTTGCAATTGCATTAACCCTTTTCTCAAATTTTTACTTTAGTTACTATGAAGCGATTGCGATATTAGCTTATGTAATTTATCGTTTTATATTTCCACATCCAAGAGATATCGTTTCACGTAAGCAGCAGTTATGGATAATACCTGTTTCAGTCATATTAAGCACGTTAATTGGTGTTTGGGGATTTTATACTGGTGTATCTTCATTTCTCAATAATGATAGAGTAAGCAATCCGCATTTTAGTATAAACATCCTTACAGACTTTGCTCGCCAAAAAAACTTTTTTAGCAACGGCTTTTACATTACCGTATCAATGATTGCCATCATCGCTTTATTATCTTTTAAACTTTACAAGCACTATTACTATAGATTTTTTGCAATTGCAACATGGATTATGTTAATAGGTTCATTAACGCCTTATTTCGATAGTATGTTTAATGGATTTTCTACACCAGAGCGCAGATGGGTTTATATTTTTGCATTAACAACGTCAGGGCTGATTGCATTATTTATTCAGCATCTTGCAGAGTTAAGTTTAAAATCTTATGTCATTTCTTGTGTACCTGTTTTAGTAATTATGGGGATTATGGCACTTATTGTGACTGACCAAAAAATATCATGGATGCTTATATGCTTAATACTTATGCTTTTTATAGCATTCATATTATTTAAGAAAGATTTATTGCAACAACGCTGGGTCATATTTGTCATCTTATGCTTGTTTATTGTGCAGCAAGCATTTATATTATCTAACAATCACTTTAATAATGTTAAAAACTATGAATCTACTGTTTCAGCTATGCATGAGGCTGACTACAAAAGTCCTGCATTAGCTAAAAAAATAGATACAATCAATCAACAACATGATGACGACCCTTTAAATAGAATTGATTACATGTCACAATACGGTTTGAATTCACCGATGCTCTATCATTTTGATGGCACTGCCTTATATTCAAGCATATTTGATGGTGACATTTTAAAATATTATGATAAAACATTACAAATTAATATGCATACTGATAAAAATAGCACTTATCGTTTATTATCTAATCGCGCTAATTTAATGGCTTTATGGAATATACAAGATCGCATACGGCGTCCAAATGATTTAAATATTCCCTATGGATTTAAACACAAAAGCACTGTTGACCATTCTAAAGAAGAATCATTTTTACATTCTACAAATCAAATAGCTTACCCAAGTGCACATATCACGGATAAAGTTTTTGATTCCAAAGACCTTAAATCGCCATTAGATAGAGAACAAGCCATGTTACAAGGTGTTGTATTGAATGATAGTAGCACTTCATCCAATCAAACATTCAAAGCCAATAAAAATTTATTAACAGAAGCGACGTCAACATTAACCGACGCTCACAGAAATGAAGGCAACCATTTAATTGTTTCTAAAGACAACGGCGGCATAAGTTATCATTTACCTAAATCTATTGCTGATAAGTATGAAGATATGTATATTGAGATGGATGTAGAGTTACTCTCACCTGATAAAGCTCATGAAGTTCGTGTTAACGAGTACAGCCAACAACGCAATGAATTGACTTACAAGTATAGACGGTTTGTTACACCAGTAACCATGCGTGTTAAAGCAAATAAAGATTTAAATATCCAATTATCTAAAGGAAATTATCGATTTAATATCAAAGGTATTTATGGAGAAGATTATCAAACTTTACGTAACGCAACAAAATCTTTAAATCCAGTAAAAGTATCTCAAGAACGTACAGGCTATACAGTAACTAAAAGTAAAGAAGATAAAGGGTACATTGTGCTCCCTATGGCTTATCGTAATGGCATGAAAGCTTATTCGGGCAAACAAGAATTACCTGTCAAACAGGGTAACGGTATTATGACAGTAATTTCTACTGAAAAAGGTCAAGAAAAGATTACTTTAAAATATAAACCACCACACGCCCTACCCTTAATAACGTTATCTGTTTTCGGTGTAATTTTTAGTATTATCTTTTTATGGTGGTTAAGAAATAAGTCCAAAGATAACATAAGTAAATAGAAAATATCATTAAAATGTGTCAATATACTTAAGAAGAAATTCACCTTGGTATACCTATATTCAAATAACGCTCATTTACCTCGCTATACTAGACACAGCTTTAATGTGTATTATGGGCTATTTGGAGCTATTTGGAGCTATTTAGAGGTTTCAGGGCATAAGACATTTAGTAGTTTGATTTGAGCTTTGTATGCTCTTTGTATGTTGTGCTATGTATTCATTAAGCACAATCAAAATCATTAGGTACTTATACTTATCCTTAATTCTCAAAACGTTAACTATCCCTCTTTAAACAAACGAATTTCATCTACAATATCTAGCCATACCTTTTTATTATATTAGTAAACAAAAAAGCGATCCTCATAAAGAGGACCGCTTTTTTATGCTTATTATGCTGATTAACGAATTTCTTTAATTCTAGCAGCTTTACCACGTAATTCACGTAGGTAATATAATTTAGCACGACGAACTTTACCACGACGTGAAACTTCAATTTTTTCGATTTTTGGTGTGTGTAATGGGAATGTACGTTCCACACCTACACCAGAAGAAATCTTACGTACAGTGAAAGTTTCTGAAATACCTCCACCACGGCGTTTGATTACTACACCTTCGAATACTTGGATACGTTCACGTGTACCTTCAATAATACGTACGTGCACTTTTAAAGTGTCACCTGGACGGAATGAAGGTAAGTCTGTGCGTAATTGCGATTGAGTTACTGCTTCGATTAATTTGTGATTACTCATTATTTTTCTCTCCTTCAACCTATGTTCTTGCCTCGACAAAATATAGCAGCGGATCATAGTGATTTTCGTGTGTCGCACACTTAAAATATGTTAGCACATAGTTAGTCTTTTTTCAATTGCTTTTTATATCTTTCTATAATCTCTTTGTCTTCTTGTGACATAGTGACGTTATTTAAAAGATCTGGTCGCTTCGTCCAAGTTCTGATAATTTTCTGTTCATGACGCCACTTTTCTATATTTGCATGATTACCTGACAACAATACATCTGGCACGCCCATCCCTTTATATTCACGAGGTCTTGTATATTGAGGGAATTCTAGCAAACCATCTTGAAATGAATCATCTTCATGTGATTGTTGGTTACCTAATACACCAGGTAGTAACCTAACAATTGCATCCGTCATTACCATTGCTGGTAGTTCTCCACCAGTCAATACATAATCTCCCATGGAAATCTCATCGGTCACTAAGTTTTCGCGAATTCTTTCATCATAACCTTCATAATGACCACAAATAAAAACGATATGTTCTGCTTGGCTAAGTTCATTAGCAATTGCTTGATTAAATGGACGTCCCTGAGGACACATTAATATTACCCTTGTATCAGCTGTCTTATCGATACTATCCATTGCATTAAATATAGGCTCTGGCTTTAATACCATCCCTTGCCCACCACCAAAAGGATAATCATCTACTTGGTTATGTTTATTTTCTGCAAAATGCCTAAAATCTACTGTATTGACTTCTAACATATCTTTTTCTTGAGCACGTTTCAAAATAGAATGATTTAACACGCCATTAAACATATCTGGAAATAAAGTTAAATAATCAATCTTCATTAATCTAGCAATCCTTCCATTGGGGAGATTTTAATAAGTCTACCTTCGACATCAATCTCTTTAACAACATCTGCAATATAAGGTATTAAATATTCTTTATCTCCTTTAACCACCCAAACATCATTGGCACCTGTTTCAAAAATTTCTATCACGCGACCAATTGGAGTATCTTCTTCATCAAAGACCGTACAACCAATAATGTCTGAATAATAAAATTCATGTTCTCCTAATTCTATTTCTTCATGATCACGTTCTTGAACTAACGTTTCTCCTTTTAAATGTTCAATATCATTAATGTTATTGATTCCTTCAAATGTTAACATATGAAGTCCTTTATGCATTCTATAAGACGAAATCGTAAATGTTATTGATTCTTTATCTTTACGTTCTATCTCAACGATTTCACCCGGTTGAAAACGTATATCAGTAAAATCTGAATTAGATTTCACCTTCACTTCACCTTTTATTCCATGTGTATTTACAATCTTGCCTACTTCAACTTTCATATATGTTCCTCCATAATAATTTGGCTATTTCATTTAATTTTGATTATGTATATGCGTTATTTTATTAGCTTATTATAACATGTAACCTCGATTTCTGTGTTTCATTACATTTAAAAAATGAAGGTTCCATGACATGTGCTATTTTTATATTTCCTTAACTATATTTAATATTTCTCAATAAAAAAAGAGTACCTATTAAGGTACTCTTACAAATATACAGAGTGTATATTAGGTTAAAAATTATTTTTGATCATCAAATTTTTTCAAGATACCTTCTCTTGATAAAATGTTGTGAACTGTATCAGTTGGTTTCGCACCATCTTTTAACCATTTAAGTGCTAATTCTTCGTCAATTTTAACTTCTGGTGCATTTACATTGTTAGGGTTGTAAGTACCGATTTGTTCGATATTACGACCGTCACGTGGTGCACGAGCATCAGCTGCTACGATACGATAGAATGGATTTCTTTTTGAACCTAAACGTGTTAAACGTAATTTAACTGCCATTTATATTCGCTCCTTTAATTTTCATAGTTTTTATTTTCTACAAGAAATAATAATAACAGTAATAATCAACTTTGTAAAGAGTTTCTTCTTTACCAATTTCAATATTACGCAAATTTCGTTTCTTAGCTTAAATTATGGTCATTTAAGAATATTAAATCAACCTAAACTTGACATTATTCACTAAAAAATATACATTGAAATTAAATTAAATAATAAATGCACTAGGGGTGTTTCTAACTGAGATGAGTCTAACTCAAACCCTTTGAACCTGATCTAGTTTAAACTAGCGGAGGAAAGTGTGAAGTTTAGCATATTTCAAAAGTTTTTTGAAACAATTTCATACATATGTTGATATTTCTAATACACAACTTTCTTTCAGAAGGGTTGTGTATTTTTTTATTGAAAAATTAAGGAGTGTGTATAATGAACAAAACCGTAATAGTAACTGGAAGCAGCCGTGGATTAGGTGCAACTATCGTAAAAACGTTAGCTCAAAAAGGACATAACGTTGTCATAAACTATCATAATAGTGAAGATGCTGCACAAAGGCTTGTTGATGAGATTGGAACTCGACAAGCAATCGCTATACAAGCAGATGTGACAAAACGAAATGAAATTGACAGCTTAGTTAATGAAGCTACACAATATTTTGGCCAAGTTGATGTTGTAATTAATAATGCACTAGTTGGGTTTAAATTTGATCCTGTTCAACAAAAAGCATTTGCAGATCTTTCGTGGGATGATTACCAGCAACAAATTGACGGTACATTAAAAGCTGCTTTCAACGTGTGTCAAAGTGTTATACCTCAATTCATTCAAAGACAAAAAGGTAATATTATCTCAATTGGCACGAATTTATTCCAAAACCCAGTCGTCCCTTATCATGAATATACAACCGCTAAAGCTGGATTAATTGGCTTTTCACGTAATTTAGCTGCTGAATTAGGACAATATGGTATCACATCAAATGTAGTATCAGGTGGTTTGTTAAAAACTACCGATGCAAGCGCAACTACAACAACTGAAGTCTTTGATTTAATTGCTCAAACAACACCTATTAAAAAGGTCACTGCACCACAAGATGTTGCTAATATGGTTGCATATCTCGTGTCAGACCAATCAAACGGCATTACAGGTCAGAATTTCACAGTCGATGGTGGCTTAACAATGAATTAATAAGGAGGATTAAATTATTTTATGACACAAACACAACATCTAAACATCGGCGTACTCATCTATGGATGCGGCCATCACCAAGCCGCGTGGCGTATGCCCGATTCAAGCGTTGAACGTATTGGTGATATTACATATTATCAATCATTAGCAAAAATCGCAGAACAAGGCTTGTTTGATGCTATATTTTTTGCTGACAATCAATCGTTTCCAGCTAATTCTAAAAGTGATATGCCTGCATTTTGGTTTGATCCTTTAGTGAATTTAGCTGCGATATCACAAGTTACTGAACATGTCGGTCTAGTAGCTACTATATCTAGTACATTTGCCAACCCTTTTACAGCTGCTAGACAATTACTGAGTATTGACCATATTAGTCAAGGTCGTGCTGGTTGGAACTTAGTAACGTCAATGACAGATTTGGAAGCTGCAAACCATAGTATGGATCATTTACCTGAACACGAAGAACGCTATAAAAAAGCAGATGAATTCGCTCAAGTGATGAATCGATTACTTGAATCTTGGAGTGTCGATAACTTTCTGCATAATAAAGAAGATAATAGTTTAATTAACGAATCTGCAATCAGCCCTATCAATCATCAAGGAGCGTATTTTAACGTTCAAGGACCTTTAACAACACCAAGCAGCCCTCAAGGAAAACCGATTGCTATGCAAGCCGGTGCTTCAAATCCTGGTATTGCACTAGCAACTAAATACGCAGATGCAGTATATGCTGTAGCTTGGAATTTTAATCAAGCTTATGCTTTTAAAAAGAAATTAAATCAAAAATTAAAACAACAAGAAAAGTCTGAAAATAGTTTGAAAGTATTCCCTGGATTAGTAACGTATGTTGGACAATCGTATGAAGAAGCTTACGCAAAAAAGCAACAACTCGATGAATCTTTAGAAGTTGATACAGCTTTAAATCAATTAGAGTTTTTTATCCAACAAGATTGCCATAATTGGGAATTGGATGAACTTGTACCACCTTTACCACCCGTCGAATCTTTTAACGGACCTAAAGGGCGCTATCAAACTGTGTTAGAAATTATTAAAGATAAAAATCCAACATTGCGAGAATTATTAGGTTATTTAAGTGCAGGTGGTGGGCATTTAACACTTATTGGGACGCCAAAAGATATTGTGGATGAAATGGAACATTGGTTTAATGAAGGTGTTGCAGATGGTTTTAACTTAATGCCTCCAGTATTTCCAGATAGTTTACAAGATTTCGTCGATGATATTGTACCTGAATTACAAAAGCGTGGTTTATACCGAACTGAATATGAAGGTAAAACATTTAGGGAAAATATCGGTATTCATTAATAATTATTTATCGGTGTCTTATCCTCAAAAAACGTTTTTATAAGCAAAATCGCCGTAATCACAGGAGTTCCATACCATCGACAAAGCCTCAGACTTTATTGGCAATTTTTGTACACGCTTTCCGCGGGCGTTGCCTTATCCTGTAGCTTCGGCTATTAATATTCCCACAGGACTCGGACCAAATCACTGCCAATATTATACTAAAAAGATTATAATATATAAATTAAACAGTGTTGATATTTATTATGTTGAATAAATCAATTGATAAAAGAGCCAACTTTGGTCTGTAAGATTCCTGCTATTTTAAAAATAACTATACAAATATAAATAAACAAAGCATAAGTGACAATTCACCTATGCTTTGTCTACGTTCTAAAACCAGTAAAAAAGTAGTAATCCACGCTTTCGATGTGGATTACTACTTTTTAAACTATTGTTAGATTAATCTTTTTAAGAAGCCTATTTTAAAATGGTAAGTTCATACCATTCATCATATTTTCCATTTGCTTACGTTTACCTTTTTTACCTTTTCCGCCACCGGAAAATTGTTTCATCATTTTCTTCATATCATTAAATTGTTTCATTAACCTATTTATTTCTTGAACTGAACGTCCAGAACCTTTAGCGATACGTTTTTTACGAGAAACATTTAATGTCTCAGGTTCATTACGTTCACTCGGTGTCATAGACTGAATAATTGCCTTAATATGATCGATTTGTTTTTCGTCCATATTCAATTTATCCATGCCTTTCATCTTGTTCATGCCTGGTATCATTTTCATAATATCATCAAGCGGTCCTAGATTTTTAACTTGATCTAATTGTTCTAAGAAGTCTTCTAATGTGAAAGATGAAGTACGCATTTTTTTCTCTAAATCTTTCGCTTTATCTTCATCAACATCTTGTTGTGCTTTTTCAATTAAACTTAAGACATCGCCCATTCCAAGGATACGAGAAGCCATACGTTCAGGGTGAAATGGCTCTAGACCATCGAGTTTTTCACTCATACCTACAAATTTAATTGGTTTTTGAGTAACAGATCTAATGGATAATGCAGCACCACCACGAGTATCTCCATCTAGTTTTGTCAATGTGACGCCTGAAACGTCAAGCTGGTCATCGAATGATTGTGCTACATTGACAGCATCTTGACCCGTCATTGCATCAACAACAAGCATAATTTCATTTGGTTTTGTAATTTCTTTGACGTCTGTCAATTCTTCCATTAAGGCTTCATCGACATGTAAACGGCCTGCAGTATCAATAATTACAAAATCTAAATGTTCTTCTTTAGCATGATTAATAGCATTCTCAACTATTTGTTGTGGTTTTACTTGATCGCCTTCACTGTATACAGGTATATCAATTTGTTTACCTACAGTTTGTAATTGATCAATTGCAGCTGGACGGTATATATCTGCTGCAACAAGCATTGGTTTTTTATTATATTTTTTACGCATTAGTAGTGCTAATTTACCAGCAGTTGTTGTTTTACCTGCACCTTGTAAACCAACCATCATTACTACTGTTGGTGGCTTATTAGCCATTGTAATGGTTGCATTTTCCCCGCCCATTAATTGAGTCAGTTCTTCTTGCACTATTTTAATTACTTGTTGCCCAGGTGTTAATGATTTCATTACATCTGAACCTAGTGCTCTATCTGATACAGTTTTGATAAAATCCTTAACGACTTTAAAGTTAACGTCTGCTTCTAATAATGCTAATCTAACTTCACGCATCATTAATTTAATATCAGCTTCAGTGACTTTACCTTTACCACGGATTTTTTGCATCGTTCCTTGCAAACGATCGGACAATCCTTCAAATGCCATATCAAATACCTCCTTTATGTTCTCTAATCTAAATCTTCTAGTGCTTGAATATATTGTTGTATTTTTTCTGGATCATTAACATGCTGTTTAATTTGTTCATATAATTTTTGTCTTTGTTCAAAATTACGGTATAAACCTAATTTCGTTTCATAATCTTCTACTAAATCGCCAGTTCTTCTTATGTTATCATACACTGCTTGTCGACTCACATCAAATGTATCAGCTATCTCACTCAAAGAATAGTCCTGCAAATAGAATAATTCTAGATAATTCCTTTGCTTCTGAGTGAGTAACGCTTGATAAAAGTCAAACAAATAATTCATACGAATCGTTTTAATTAAATCATTTTGAGTCATCTGACTGACCTTCAGTTTCTTCTATGTTTTCATTTGGTGCTTCATTTTCATCTACATTTTGTTCAATCATATCAGCAAATAATCCATAAACATAACTTTCCGGATTGAATGGTTGTAAATCATCTAATTTTTCACCTAAACCTACATATTTCACTGGTATGTGTAATTCATTACGTATCGCTAACACAATACCACCTTTAGCAGTACCATCTAGTTTCGTAAGTACAATACCCGTCACATTAGTAACTTCTTTAAATGATTTCGCTTGTGATAACGCGTTTTGACCTGTAGTTGCATCTAAGCACAGTAATACTTCATGAGGCGCTTCGGGAACAGCGCGGCCTATAACACGTTTGACTTTTTCTAATTCGTTCATTAAATTAGATTTGTTTTGTAAACGTCCTGCAGTATCACAAATAAGAATGTCTACATCCTTACTTTTCGCAGCATTAATTGCATCATACATTACTGCAGCTGGGTCTGAGCCTTCACTTTGACTCATTACTTCAACTCCGACGCGTTCTCCCCAAACTTTAAGTTGTTGAATCGCCCCTGCTCTAAATGTATCTCCTGCGGCTAACATTACTTTCTTACCTTCTGCTTGGTAACGGTGGGCTAATTTACCAATTGTTGTTGTTTTACCAACACCATTAACACCTACCATTAATATGACATTAAGACCTTCATTTTCTATATTCATCACTTCTGAATTATCATCATTTTGGTGATAAATTTCTACTATTTTTTCTACAATAACTTCACGCAAATCTTCTGTTTCTGAAATATTACGACGTTGCGCTTCTTCACGCAATTCTTCAACTAATTGCATTACCGTGTTAAATCCAACGTCAGCTGTAATAAGCATTTCTTCTAGAGCTTCGAAAAATTCTTCATCCACTTTACGATAACGCGCAATTAAATTGTTAAGTTGGGCTTGGAAGTTTTCACGAGATTTTTCTAATCCTGCTCTGAATTTCGCACCTAATTGCTGTGCTTCGATTTCTTCAAAGTCTTCTATAGATATTAGGCCATCATCATCAAAATCTGCTTCTTTTAATTTTTTTGGCTTTTTAGCTGGTTGTTCATCTTGAGGCTCATCTATTTCCTTTTGAGAGTCCTCAGATAATTGTTCTAAATCTTCTTGTTGCTTTGGTTCTTCTGAGGTACTGGAAAATTTATCCTTTAATCGTTTGAAAAAGCTCATGCTTGTTCCTCCTTAATAACTTCATCAATCGTATTTAAATTAACACTCACTAATTTGGATACACCAGATTCTTGCATTGTTACACCATATAATCGGTCTGAAAATTCCATCGTCCCTTTACGGTGAGTAATCACAATAAATTGTGTTTGGTCTGATAAAGCTTTAAGATATTGTGCATATCTAATAACATTTGCTTCGTCCAATGCAGCTTCTACTTCATCTAATATAACAAATGGTGCTGACCTTACTTTTAATATTGCAAATAATAGAGCAATTGCACTTAGTGCACGTTCTCCACCACTTAATAAAGATAAGTGTTGCAGTTTTTTGCCTGGAGGTTGAACAATAATATCTACCCCTGCAGATAGGTAATCATCATCTGTTAAACGTAGTTCTGCTTGCCCACCACCAAAAAGTGATTTAAACACTTCAGCAAAATGACCTTGAACAGCATGGAAAGTTTCTTTAAAGCGATCTTTTACTTCTTGATCCATTTCTTCTATAAGTTGTTCTAATGTTGCTTTAGCTGCCCTTAAATCAGCACGCTGCTCATCTAAAAATGTATAACGTGTGTTGACTTCCTCAAATTGTTCAATCGCATTTAAATTAACATGTCCTAATTCTTCAATAGACATTTTTGTTAACTTAACTTTTTTACGTAACGCTTCAATGTCATCATTTAATTCATATAACTCGCTAGCACGTTCATACGTCATATGATAAGTATCATTTAAGTGGTTAATTGCATAATTAATTAGTACATCTAAACGTGATTGCTCCGCTTTAATATCTTGGTAGCGATTTTCGATAGATAAAATGTCTTGATTTGCTTCTTGTAACATTTGATCTGTTTCTTCAATTTTATCATTTAATTCTAGTCTACGCGATTTCACTTCTTCAATTTCTTGTGCTAATTGGGCTTTAGCTTCTTTACTTTGCTCAATATTACTTTGAATTGTCTCAAAAGCTTTTTCACCAGTCATTTCATCTGAGTTAAATAACTTAATTTGGTCATCTAATTTTTCTTGTTGACTGACAACCGTCGAGAGTTGTTTAGTAATTCTTGTGAAGGTTTGCTTTTGTGCACTCAGTCTTTCTTTCACTACTGCTAAATCTGACTGCTTTTGGTGTAATTGTTGCTGGATTTGAGTGGTACTTTCTTTACCTTCTTTAGATAATTTTGTATAAAGATCAATATCTTCTTCTAATTTTTGTAATTGCGCTTTAATCTCAGCCAATTTTTGCTTTTTATCATTTAAGGTTTGTTTACTCGTTTCACTTTGATACCCGTCATTTTTTTCGAATTCAAATTCTTCATGTTCATCTTTTAGGTGTGCTTCATTTTTACGTAGTCTATCCAACTCTAATTCATAATCGTGCACTTTTTGTTTCGCAGAATTATAAATTTGACTTGTTTCGAAATAGCTCTCGCTAATACGGTCCGTATTTTCTTTAATTTCTTGGAATTGTTTCTCAAATTGAACTGTTTGCTTTTGATAATCTGCTAATTGTGCGCGCATTCTAGCAAGTTCATCTTTTTGTGCTAAAATACTTTTCGATTTACGATCACCGCCACCGGTCATAGAGCCCCCAGGGTTAACTATATCACCATCTAACGTAACAATACGTGTGCGGTATTTTATTTTTCGAGCAAGTTCATTAGCATTTTTTAATTCATCGACAATAATTGTATTACCTAATAAATTTTGTACTACGTTTTGATAATCCGCTTCAACTTGAATTGCTCGTGATGCGATATTAACAAAACCTTCCGTATCTTGGGCTATTGCCAATATATCATTAGCAATTTGACGTGGTTGAATAACATTTAACGGTAAGAATGTTGCTCTACCTAAACCGTGTTGTTTAAGGTATTGGATCGCTTGTCGTCCTTCTTTTTCAGATTCAACAATAACGTGTTGTAAAGAAGCACCTAACGCCGTTTCAATGGCTTTAGTTAAATCTGAAGGTACTTGGATAACTTCTGCTACCGCGCCACGAATTCCTGTTAACTGATTATGTTGTGCTTTCAATATATGTTTAACTCCGTTAAAGAAATAACTATATTCTTCTTGTTGTGTCGCAGCACTATCTATACGAGATTTAAGCTTTTCATTAAAACGATAAGCCTGATGTAGTTTCTCTTCATATTCACTACGTTGTTGTTTGAGTTCTGTTAATTTGCGTTCATATTCATTAAGCTGTTGCTCTGCTTTTTTTAATTCTTTCCGTGCCTTTGTACTATTTTTTTCAGCTTCGTTGATGTCGTGTTGGATTTGTTTCAATTGTTCAAAAGCTTCTACTAATCTTGAATCTAAGCGTGATTGTTTAGATTCGTTTTCTTGTATTGTGTGCTCTAAAAAGCGTATATCATTATTTACATCTGATTGTTCAGACATCAATTGATAATATTCGTCTTTAATTGCCTCTAACTTTTCATCATGTTGATCATCTGATACATAAAGTTGAGATTCAAAATATTGTATTTTTTCGTTTAATTCTTTTTGTTGTGATTTAAGCCGATCTATCTCTGTTTGTGCTGCAGATTTTTCTTGTTTTAATGTAGCAGTTTGATTCACAAGGCTCTCTTGTTCTTCTTCAAACCGTGCGTTTGTTTTAGATTGATTCTTTTTACGTTCTTCTAACACGTTTAATTGACCCGTGTATTTTTCAACTTCTTCTGTAGCTTTTACGAGTTGGTAATTTAAAGCTTCGATACGCTCATCCAACTGTTGTCTTTCAGCTTTAAACCTATTTAGTGATTGTGTATGTTGTACTTTTTCACCATCTTTTGTTGATTGCTGACTTTTTAAATAATTTAACTTTTCGTCAAGTTCATGAATATTATTATTATACTGTTCAATATCATGGACTGTTACTAGTACATCGCTTTTTTCCATTTCCTTTGAAAGGTGCTTATACTCTTTGGCAATTGCTGCCTCTTCTCTTAACGGTTCAACACGACCTTCTAAGTCATATAAGATGTCTTCTACTCGTGAAAGATTATCTTCAGTTTGATCTAATTTTTGTACTGAAGTCGCTTTCCTCTTTTTATATTTCAACACGCCCGCAGACTCTTCTAAAATTTGTCTTCTATCGATAGGTTTAGCATTTAATATTTCATCTACACGGCCTTGTGAAATGATACTAAACGCTTCTTTACCTAAACCTGAATCTAAAAATAAGTCCAGAATATCTTTTAATCTTGCCTTATCATTGTTTAGGTAATATTCACTTTCGCCATTTCTATATAAACGACGAGTCACTGTTAACTCAGAAGCTTCTACTTGTAATTTACCTGCACTATTATCTAGCTTTAATTTTACTTCTGCATAATTCTGAGCTTTACGATGTTCTGCACCTGAAAAAATGATATCTTCCATTTTTGCCCCACGTAAAGATTTAGCTGACTGCTCACCTAATACCCATTTTATTGCGTCAGTGATATTACTTTTTCCACTACCGTTTGGTCCAACTATCGCTGTTACGCCTTCATCAAACTGAACGTTTGTATGCTCGGCAAAAGATTTAAAACCAAAGGCATCTATAGATTTTAAATAAACCATGCTATTCTCCTTCAAGATGCTTCCTGTCTTGTAACATTACAGAAACACTTTTACATTAACCTTTAAATTAATACTTTTCTTAATAAATACCATTACTTGGATTTAATTCTATCAATGTGCTACTTATAGTAAAACGCATTTATTACGTTTGATTATTTTTTAATTTTTTGTATGCTAGTTCAGCAGCTTTTTGCTCTGATTCTTTTTTAGTTTTTCCTTTTCCTTCTGCTACAGCTTTATCTTCTAAAATAACTTCTGAAGTAAACAATCGATGGTGTGCTGGTCCTTCTTCATTGATGAGTCGGTAAGTTACATCACCTTGGTTCTGTCTGTGTACAAACTCTTGAAATTGTGTTTTAAAGTCTACGACGCCATCTAATTCATCATCTTCCACATAAGGGAATATAATCTTTTCAGAGAATTTCCAAACTGACTCTAGACCTTGATCTAAATATAGTGCACCTACAAACGCTTCAAAGGCGTCGGAAACTAGTGAGGGACGCGTTCTGCCCCCTGTTTTTTCTTCGCCTTTTCCTAATAAAATTAATTCATTCAATTGAATTTTTTTCGCAAATATTACAAGTGATGGCTCACATACAATTGTTGCACGCATTTTTGTTAAATTACCTTCAGGCAATTCTGGATATTTATCAAATAAATAGCGTGAAACCGTCAATTCTAATACCGCATCTCCTAAAAATTCTAATCTTTCGTTATGATCTAAGCGATCCATATTAAAATCATTTATAAAACTAGAATGCGAAAATGCCTGTTGATATAAATCAACTTGATTAAAATTCAAATCTAATTCCTGCATTTTTTGGGCAAACTTTTTTTGGAATGCTTTAACCATTTCTTTCTTTTTATGATTGGTCAATCTCTTTCCTCCTCAGATAAAAACAGCTATGTGCTAAAAATACTGTACACGCTTTTATTCTACGTGAAAGTTCAATAAAACTAAAGAAAAAACTATTTGTCATATACAAGTTTATTAGGCTTTACAACTAGCATGTAACCAATTCATGTTAATATTTGTTAAAACAATCTATGCTTTAATTATAGATGTTTTTCAAACAAAAAAATCTGAGCCGTGTTTACTACGACTCAGATATTTGCTTATTATTTTTGAATACTATTGATAAAGTTAACCGCGTCACCAACTGTGTTGATTTTTTCAGCTTCTTCATCTGGAATTTCAGTACCAAATTCGTCTTCTAATTCCATTACTAATTCAGCGATATCTAGTGAGTCAGCGCCTAAATCATCTTTAAAAGATGCATCTTTAGTAACTTTTTCAGCGTCAACACCTAAACGGTCAACAATGATATCTTTTACTTTGTCGAAGTTTTCCACGTCGATTCACCTCCTTTTAAAAGTCTACTTATAGACTTTTATATTTTCCCATTTTATCAATTGAAATACAAGTAGTAATTCATAGTATTACTCTAGAAATACTAACGACATGTTTAAATGTACAATAGCTTGCAAACAATTGAATTGTCCATTTGTTACATATACATGCCACCATTGACATGAATTGTTTGTCCTGTAATATATTTAGCTTTTTCAGAAGCTAAAAATGCTACAGTATGAGCAATATCCGAATCTTCACCAAATTCAGCTAATGGGATTTGTTCTAACATTTGTGCTTTAAGTTCGTCACTTAAAGCATCTGTCATATCAGAAACGATAAATCCAGGTGCAACAGCGTTAACAGTAATGTGTCTAGATGCTAATTCTTTTGCAGCTGACTTAGTTAATCCAATAACACCTGCTTTTGTGGCAACATAGTTTGCTTGTCCCGGGTTTCCAACCGCGCCAACAACACTTGATAAATTGATGATAGAGCCGCCTTTTTGTCTTAACATTTGCGGTGTTACTTTCTGAATACAATTAAAGACACCTTTTAAGTTGGTATCAATTACGTCATCCCATTCTTGCTCTTTCATTCTCATTAATAAATTATCGCGTGTAATACCTGCGTTATTAACAAGTACATCTACTGAGCCAAATTGACTGACAACTTCTTTGATCATCGCTTTGACTTCATCACCATTTGCTACATTCGCTTGAATAGCAAAACTTTCTACACCTTTAGCCTTGATTTCTTCTACAACGGCATCGGCCTTTTCTTTATTACCAGCATAATTTACCACAACATTATAACCTTCTTCGGCTAATTGGATAGCAATACTACGCCCAATACCTCTTGAAGCTCCTGTTACTAACGCACTTTTAGTCATTTTCATTCCAACCTTTCACATCTTCTAGTGTTTGAATTGAAGTTACTTTTACATTTCTATTAATTTTCTTAATTAAACCTGATAGTACTTTGCCAGGACCTATTTCAATAAAGTGATCTACACCTTGATCAATTAACCACTGTGTTGAATCTATAAATTGAACAGGTGAATATAATTGTTCTATCATATTTGCTTTAATTATTTTTGCATCTGTTTCACCTTTGGCATGTACATTTTGTACCACAGGATACTGAGCATCTTGCCACTCGAACTGATCAATAAATGATGCAAAATCATCTTTGATTACTTGCATCATAGATGAATGGAATGGTCCCGATACTGCCAACGGTAACACACGCTTAGCACCTAACGATTTACCTTCAGCCACTAACTGATCAATTACATTTTTATGGCCTGAGACAACGATTTGTCCTGGTGAATTAATATTTGCCGGTTCAATAATAGCCTCTTCAGTTGAGAGTTGTTTACATATTGCATCAACTTCCTCATAATCCAAACCTAATACAGCTGCCATACTACCTACACCATTTGGGAAAGCTTCGGCCATTAGTTGACCACGTTTTCTTACAATTTTAACTGCATCTTCAAATTTCAACACACTACTAGCAACTAAACTCGCATATTCACCTAAGCTATGTCCCATTGTATAGTCTGCATTTAAATCATTAAGCGCATTTAATAACGCGATGCTATGTGTTAATAATGCAGGTTGTGTATTCTCAGTTTGTCCAAGTTTTTCTTCACTATCTGTAAACATTGTTTCTAAGATATCGAAGTCTAAAGCTTGTTGTGCTTGGTTAAGAATTGATGTTGCTACTTCGTCATGTTCATATAAATCGTTTGCCATACCGACTTTTTGTGAACCTTGGCCTGGAAATATTATCGCTGTTTTACTCATCTTGTGTCCCCACCGTTTCTTTCATAGTTTCAACAATCTTTTGTTCACCGGCAATTTTCGCCTGACGAATGGCTGAATAAAAAGCCTTAGTACTCGAACTACCATGCGCTTTTACAACTGTGCCATTTAATCCTAGTAATACAGACCCTCCATACTCAGCGTAATCCATTTTCGTCATTAACCCTTTTAAATCTTTTTTCAAAATTAATGCTGCCATTTTATTTTTTAAGCTGCTTAAAAGTGTAGTTTTGAACATTTTGCCCATTGCTTTAGCTACACCTTCTAAATTTTTTAAAATCATATTACCAGTATAACCATCAGTCACTACCACATCTGAAGCATCATTCATTAATCCTTTAGCTTCAACATTACCTGTAAAGTGGAAATCATTTTGTGTTTCCATTAAATGATAAGCTTTTTTAGTCAATGTATTACCTTTCGCAGCTTCAGTTCCAATATTTAATAAACTTACAGAAGGTTGTGAGATACCTCTGATTTTTTGTGCATAAATATTACCAAGTTGGGCATATTGTAATAAATGTTCTGCTTTCGCTTCAGCGTTTGCACCAACATCCATAAATACAAAACCTTTACCCGAAACTGTTGGTAACGTCACAACTAATGCTGGACGTTCTACACCTTTGATGCGACCGACTATAAACAACCCAGCTGACATTAGAGCCCCTGTATTTCCAGCTGAAACACATCCATCTGCTTCTCCAGATTTTACTGCTTCCGCCATACGAACCATTGAGCTATCTTTTTTGCGCTTTATTGCTCGAACTGGTTCGTCATGCATAGTTATAGACTCTGTACAATGACGTACTTCTACGCGATCGTGTTTTAGAGTACATTTTGACTTATCACCAAATAAAATGATTTCTAAGTCTTCAAATTTGTTAACCGCCATTTCAACAGCTTCCAAAACGATTTTAGGTGCGTCATCTCCACCCATCATGTCAATCGCTAATTTAACCATTTTGTTCATCCTCACTTGTATAATACATTTTAAATGTTCCTTTAAAAACAACCGTATCTTTAACGTACGATTCGACTTTTATAATATAAAATTTATTTGTAATTTCAATGGTTTGCGCATTAGCGCGCACCGTTTCGTTTAATTTTACTGGTTTGGTAAACACAACATTACTTTCACTTGTTAATACGACTGGTTTATGTATAAGTGCTACACATAAAGAGTTTGCTTGAGCAAATAGAACATGTCCTCTTGCAATTTTATTTTTTGTAAAAACAGAATCTTCATCAATATTAATAATTGAACTGGCATATTGATCAGGCTCTACATTGATTACGTCACCTATGATTTCATTGCCTTCAATAGAACGAATACTTTCATAGTTTTTCCTAGCTACAGATTTAATTCGTGTTCTTAACTCAGGAATATCTAAGTGAGTACGATCCAACCGTATTGTTTGGATGCTTACTGAAAACAAAGTACTTAAATCAAAATCTGTAATAAACGGATTTTTAGCTATCTCTTTTTTTATTGCATCACGCCGTTCTTGTTTTTTTAATTTCATCGCATTCAAACTCCCATGTTTTTAGTACCAAGTCTTAAACACTCCTAACATATCATAACACTTTCCTTTTCAATTGCTCAACAAAAAACATACGTAAGTTCTAATTTAATAACTTTTAAGTAAATATATTTTGTAATACGTAGAATAAAGTGATTTTCAACTTTTAAATAATAAGATTCGACCCTAAAATGAATCCGCTGAAATTTTGTTTACTCATGTCGGTTTGAATTATGAAAAACACGTAATATTTAACATCATTATTTAAATATGTATATATAATAATTTTAAACAGAAATTATATAATCCAAATAAATAATTATTTTTGCTAATTCCTATTGAATTAATTATCAATTATCCGTATAATCTTAAATAATTTGAAATTTAAAAAATATTTAAAATATTCAGAAGTTTATTTTTACACTATTCATTCCTAGGAGGATATTATGAAGAAAATTTTCACTACCACGCTATTGACCAGTTCAATATTAGCTATTACATCTGGTAACATTCACGCTGAAGAAAGTAATAGTATACAACCTGAGAGCTTTAAAAAAACAGATAATTCAACTATTCAAAATGAGGCGGATGTAAAACAATATTTAAATCAACATGCACAAGATTTAGTTAAAGATTCAAGCAAAACTAAAAGTGAAGCTTTTAATAAAAATGCCTTCAAACAATATGAAGTAGCAAATAAAAATACGGACAAAACTGGCGTGACACACTATACACTACAAGCTAAAATTAATGACGTCACTTCTAGTGACAGTACACTTAAGGTACATGTAAATAAAAATGGTGATGTAAAATTAATTAATGGTAGTATTGACAAACCATACATAAATGTTAAAAATTCTAACGAAATAACTTCTACGCAAGCTGAGGATACTGCGTTTAAAGCAATTGGTAAATCAAAATCAGAAGTTAAAAATATCGAAGGTTATGACATCGTTAGCAAAAATAATTTAGATATAAATAGCGATAAACAAAAATTAGTTTATAATATTGAGTTGAACTACGTTTCTCCTAAAGTTGCACAGTGGAAAATTCAAGTTGATGCAACATCAGGGAAAATCATAAAAAAACAAAACACACTTCAAAAAGCAACAGCTGAAGGAAAAGGTACTGGTGTTAACGGGGACGTAAAATCACCACTTAACTTAACCCAATCACAGAATCAATACACTCTACATGACACGTCTCAAAAGGCAAAAATTGACACCAAAACTGCTAATAATACGACGTATTCCATGTCACCAATTACTAATGACAGTACAAACTTCAATAAAAAATCTCAACGAGCAGGTGTTGACGCACATTATTATGCTAAAGAAGTATATGATTACTATTTAGACACATTTGGCAGAGACAGCTATGACGATAAAAGTGGTAATATTAATTCTATCGTTAATTACGATAAGAATTTTAATAATGCTGCGTGGACTGGACAATATATGATATACGGTGATGGTGACGGCCAAACATTTAAAGAACTGTCAGGAGCTAGTGATATCGTTGCGCATGAACTAACACATGCAGTAACTGAAAGTACTGCAGGCTTAGAATATAGCTATCAATCAGGAGCATTAAACGAATCTTTCTCTGATGTATTTGGTTATTTTGTCGATCCAGATAATTGGTTAATGGGCGAAGACGTTTATACGCCTGATCAAGATGGCGATGCGTTAAGAAGTCTAAAGAACCCTGAAGATTATAACCAACCAGCACATATGGATCAATACCAAAAAGGTAGCGAAGATAACGGCGGCGTTCATACCAATAGTGGTATACCAAACAAGGCGGCTTATTTAACAATTACAGATATAGGTAAAGACAAAGCAGAACAAATTTATTATCTTGCACTCACAGAGTATTTAACATCAAATGCTCAATTTAAAGATGCTAAAACAGCACTCACTGTTGCTGCAGATAAATTATATGGCGATAATAGTGAAGAAGCTAAAGCAATTGAAAAAGCATGGAATGATGTCGGTGTGAAGTAGCTAAATCGTGGCTATCACAGATAACATAAGAAAATACACGATTATGTGTATGATAAAAAATCAAGCTCAAAACTAACATATTAATATCACATTATGTTGGCATAAAAACCAAGAGCTTGGGACATAAAGTCCCAAAAATAGCACTCAGATGAATTCAATTCATCTGAGTGCTTCTTTTTTTACTCAATACTTCATATTGTTGGTCGCTTTCTTAGGGGACAGCTTCAGCCTGTAGTCTTCAGCTTGTCCTGTTACCTCAAGAGGTTCGCCAAAACACGTCACATTTATATATAATTTTACATTAAAATACTTTTTAAAAATAAGGTGCTTAATTCATCTCATTATTAATCAAAACTCATATATAGCAAATTCTTCTCAATAAATGATCTTAAAGTTTGATATTGTGGTTCAAAAAATACTCCTGTTTGAATCAATTCTGCCGCTTCATCTCTAGCAACTTCTAACATTTTATAGTCTTCGACAACATTTGCTACTAAGAAATCTGGCAAGCCGCTTTGTTTCACGCCAAAGAAATCTCCGGGCCCCCTCATTTCGAGATCCCGTTCACTGAGTTCAAAACCATCTGTTGTTTGCGTCATAATATTCATACGTTCTATGCCCGTTTCGGTTTTGGGTGAGGCAATCAATACGCAATAACTTTGATGTTCACTTCTACCTACACGCCCCCTCAACTGATGTAGTGTGGATAAACCAAAACGATCGGCATCGTATATCATCATAAATGTAGCGTTCGGTACATTTACCCCTACCTCGACAACGGTTGTTGAAACTAAAACATCTATTTCATGATTACTAAATTTTTGCATAACCTCGTCTTTTTCATCGGAATGCATTTTGCCATGTAATAATCCAACTTTGTCAGTACCGTAATAAGCTTGTAATGATTCATACAATTCAACCACATTTTGAACATCCTCTAGGTGTTCAGAGCTTTCAATCAATGGACATATGACATAGGCTTGACGGCCTTTCTTCAATTCAGCAGTCATTTGATTCAATACACTTTCGTACGCTTCATGTTTTGACCATGATGTAATAATTGGTTTTCTACCTTTTGGTAACTGTTTAATTGATGAAACGTCCATTTCACCAAATACGGAAATAGCTAAGGTTCTAGGGATTGGCGTCGCTGTCATAAATAGTACATTTGTCATTGCACCTTTTTCTCTAAGTAATTGTCGTTGGTTCACCCCAAAACGATGTTGTTCATCAGTAATCACAAGTCCCACATTATTAAATTTCACGTCATCTTGAATTAATGCATGTGTTCCAATTAAACAATCAACTTCATTATTATTTAATTGATCTAATAATAATTGCCGTTTTTTACCTTTTACTGAACCCGTTAATAACGCCACATTCATCCTATCGCCAAATATATCCACTAAACTTTCAGCATGTTGTTCTGCTAAAATTTCAGTAGGTACCATTAATGCCGATTGAAACCCAGCCGTTTTCAGGGCATACATGCAAATAGCTGCAACAACAGTCTTACCAGAGCCCACGTCACCTTGAAGTAAACGATGCATACGTATCGGAGCTTTCAAGTCACGAAAGATCTCATTAACGCTATGTTTCTGGGCATCAGTAAGTTCAAAAGGCAAACTATCAATAAAATGTTTGACCAAATTGATATCATAATCAACTTCAATAGCTTCATCCGAAGTTTTTTCAAGTCTATTCAACCATTGCATTCTTAATTCAAACATAAACAACTCTGTAAACGCATAAGTCCTACGCGCCTTCAACAATGAAGATTTATCGGTTGCAAAATGAAGTGCTTTAATTGTATTTTCTAATGTTTCTAGCTTATATTTTTCTCTTAACTCTGCTGATAACCATTCATGTATGGTTGCTTGATCTAATACTTGACGTATCATATCTCTTAACGGTTTTTGCTTAATACCCTCTTTAATTCGATACACAGGTTCAAATTGGGCAGACTCTGTAACCTGTTGATTGAAAAACATTCTATTTCCATTAATTTCTTGCTTTCTTCTATCCCACTTACCTTTTACTGTAACCGTGCCATGTAGTTCGATTTTCTTTTTCAGATAAGGCTGGTTGAAAAAAGTGCACTTTACAGCAATGTTATTGACCATGAGATGTACTGTTAACTTAGACTTATTACGACCAAAAAAAGCGACAGTCGGTGTAGAATATACTTCACCCACCACTGTCACTGTCGCTTGGTCTTCTGCTTCATTTAAGTCAATTACAGTATTATCCTCGTAACGTGTCGGTAGATATAAGATTAAATCTTCAACGGTATAAATATTTAATTCATTTAACACCGCTAAACGCTTAGGCCCCAGACCTTTGATTTGAGATAATGGAAATGGACTTTCAATTAGATTGACTTTTGACATTATTAATCACCAAATATTTCTTGTTTTAGACGCTGACCTGTAGGTGTACCAGCTAAACCTCCACGACCTGTTTCACGCAAAGCAGATGGCATTGTTTGGCCAATCTTGTACATTGCTTCAATCACTTCATCTGTAGGTATTCTAGATGTCACTCCTGCCAACGCCATATCTGCAGATACGATTGCATTAGAAGCACCTGCAGCATTTCTTTTTACACAAGGTACTTCTACTAAGCCAGCAACTGGATCACATACTAAACCTAGCATATTCTTCAAACAAATTGCAAAGGCTTCAGCTGATTGTTGTGGCGTACCTCCAGCCAGTTCAACTGTTGCGCCTGCTGCCATAGCCGCTGCCGAGCCTACTTCAGCTTGACAACCACCAGCTGCACCTGAAATTGACGCATTATTGGCTACGACAAAACCAAACGCGCCTGACGTTAATAAAAAGTTAAGCATATCCTTACGTGTAGGCTCAAGGCGAGGTTTTAAGCCAAATAACACGCCAGGCACAACGCCAGCTGATCCTGCAGTTGGTGTTGCGCAAATTTTACCCATTGCTGCGTTCACTTCGTTTGTTGCAACAGCTTTACTAACTGCATCTAATAACGTTGCACCTGATAAAGATTTTCCTGTTTTTAAATATTCTTTAATTAACACAGCATCTCCACCAGTTAACCCTGTCGTTGATGTTACTCCTGCTAGTCCTTCATCCAATGCATTTTCCATTGTTTGTAAATTTTTATCCATATGTGCATATACATCAGCTTCAGATAATCCTGTTACTTCCATTTCTTGTTCTAACATGATTTCATGGATTTTCTTATCTTGTGCTTCACACATCTCTATTAATTCTTTCACGCTTTTAAACATGCAATACCTCCGTTAGGCGTCTCCCATGAGTGAAACCGTCACTACACCATCGACGTTTTTAATTTTCTCTATAATATCTTTGTTTACAGCATCGTCTAACTCACAAGTCATTAAAGCTTGGTCGCCCTTTTCTTTTCTCGATACTTGCATACTTCCCACATTAATACTTGAATCCCCTAAAATATTAGCTACTTTACCAATCGTGCCAAATGTATCCTTGTGGAACACCAGTAATGCGGGATAATTTCCACTGATTGCAATATTAAAGCCATTAATTGCCACGACTTCAATTTTACCACCACCAATTGACACACCTTCCACTGAAATCTCCTTTTCAGTGTTACGCATATTTATAATAGCTGTATTTGGATGTGATCTTTCTTCCGCCATTTCTATAAAATTGACTTTCATTCCAGCCGTTTCAGCCGCTTCTAAACTCGTTTGAATTCTATCATCATCAGTATCATAGCCTAACAAGCCGCCTACAAGTGCAACATCCGTACCATGACCTTTATAGGTTTCCATAAATGAACCATACAAATAGATATCAACTTGATTTGGTAATTGATTAAATAAATCTCTTGCTACCAATCCAATTCTCACTGCCCCAGCTGTATGAGACGACGAAGGGCCTACCATTGTAGGACCAATTATATCGAAAACTGTTTTATATTTCATAATTATACCCCACTCTTGTTTTTAATGTTTCTAAAGTGTTGCGCTTACATTCTCAAACATCTAATTCATTATAACAAGTTCATTAAACATTATAAACCAAAACTGGTTGTATTGTTCTTTTTAAGTTTTAAATATAATTGACTGCAATTCATACAAAATTACACAATTATACTAAAAAACTACATAAAAACGAGAGCGGGGTAGAAACCAAAATTAAATTTGATTTCGTACTCTCGCTCTCAAAACACCGTCGTTTAATAAATAATTTATAATAGAACTATAGTCAAACCTTTGTCCAACATCACTGTTCATTTGCAATGACATTTAATTTTTAGATACACATAAATACCAATATGTCGAAAACGTCGAAAACAAAGACTGTTCAAGTCATTATTCTACAGAAAATAAATATTGATACACAGGCTGTTGACCATCATGATGATCTAACTCAACATCTGGGTATGTTTCTTCAACCCATGTTTCAATTTCAGCAGTAACAGACTCATCCGCATCTTCACCAACAATCATAGTAATGATTTCACTATCTTCTTCAATCATTTGTGATAGCAAGCCTTTAACAGTATCAAACTCATTATCTTCACTAGTAACAATTTTATCTTCTACTAAGCCCATAAATGCACCTTTTTTAATTTCAACACCATCTATTTTAGTATCTCTAACAGCATAAGTAACTGAACCAGAATTAACTGCTTCCAATGATTCAATCATGCGAGATTTATTATCGGCAAGTGAATCAGACGCATCATAGTTAAATAATGCAGCGATACCTTGAGGAATAGATTTTGTAGGAATAACAATAGCTTCTGCTTGAACAATATCGGCAGCTTGTTCACTTGCCATAAGAATATTTTTATTGTTTGGTAAAATGATTGCACGTTTACATTGTGATTGTTCAATCATTTTCACTATGTCTTCTGTCGATGGGTTCATAGTTTGACCACCGCTAATCATATGAGTTGCGCCCATCGATTTAAATATTTCAGAAATACCATTACCCATAGATATAGCAATTACAGCAGTCTCAACAGTTTCATTCTCATCACTTTGAGATACAGGTTGATTGTTTTGCTCTTTTTTCACAACTTCTCTGTGTTGCTCACGCATGTTTTCTACTTTTAATTTAATTAATTCACCATATTTTTGACCATAATTAAATACATCACCTGGTTTTTCAGTATGTACGTGTACTTTAACTATTTCTTCATCATGAATTACTAATAAAGAATCACCAAATGTGCTCATATCTTCTCTAAATTCTTGTTCATCGAAAGTTTTTTTATTTTTACCAAAACGAACCATCATTTCAGTGCAATAACCGTATTCAATATCTTCAGTATTAATTACACCATGAAAATCATGTGCTTCACTTACCAATGAATCTTTGTCTAATTTTGGTGATTGTGCGGATACTTTTTCTCCTTTTAATGCTTTTAGGAAGCCTTCATAAACCACTGCTAAGCCCTTACCACCACTATCGACAACACCTACTTCTTTTAAAACTGGTAATAAATTAGGTGTGTTTTCAAGAGAAATTTCTGCTTGTTCTAAAATATAAGTCATCAATTCAATACAATCATCAGTTTCTTTAGCTTTACGTATTGCGGCATCTCCTGCGTCTCTAGCAACCGTCAAAATTGTACCTTCTACTGGTTTCATAATTGCTTTATATGCTGTTTCTACACCAGCTTTAAAGCTTTCAGCAAATTGTTGTGCATTGATTTCATCATATTCTTCTAAATTTTTACTGAATCCTCTAAATAATTGAGATAGTATTACGCCAGAATTACCTCTAGCCCCCATTAATAGACCTTTAGAATATGTTTTACCTAGTTCACCTATATGTTGTGACAAATTCTCTTCTACTGCTTCTCTACCAGATGTCATAGTCAAATTCATATTAGTTCCTGTGTCTCCATCAGGTACTGGATATACATTTAATGAATCGACTAAATCTGCATAATTTGATAAATTTTGTGCCCCTTGTATAATCATTTCGGCAAATAATTTACCATTTATTTTGCTAACCATTGCGTAATGTCCTCCTAGTTCTTCGTGCCATTATTGACGCGCACACCTTGTACAAATATATTTATTGAGTTTACTTTTACTTTTAATGTTTGTTCTAATGTATATTTCACAGTTGATTGTACATTGCTTGCAACTTCTGATATTTTTGTCCCGAAGCTAACAATTGTATACATATCAACATCAATCACTCCATTGTCTTCTCTTACAACAATGCCTTTAGAATAATTTTCATGCCCTAATATTTCGGCAATACCGTCTCTTACTTGTTGTCTAGAAGCCATGCCTACAATTCCATAACATTCTACTGCTTTACTGCCCACCACTGATGCTATTACTTCGTTTGAAATATCTATGCTACCATAATCATTTGTGATTTCTAACGTCATAAAATTGCCTCCTAAGTTTATGGTTCTGAAACGAACTGTAAATAAACAATTATTTAAAATGAGTTTAATAATAAAATACTATATTTATCCACAGTTTACAATTATACCATAATTTAGTTCTAACAAAAGTAGAACTCATATAAATCAGAAAAATTTCTCATTATATTGTTATATTTTTCTATTTATGGTATATTGTTTAGGTATGTAGTAGATACGTGTATTTATATTTATTAAAGGAGGTACTTTCATGGGCAAACAATGTTTCGTAACAGGTCGTAAAGCTTCAACTGGAAACAATCGTTCACACGCTTTAAATTCTTCTAAAAGAAGATGGAATGCTAACCTTCAAAAAGTTAGAATTCTTGTAGACGGAAAACCTAAAAAAGTTTGGGTTTCTGCACGTGCTTTAAAATCTGGTAAAGTAACTAGAGTTTAATAAATATAATGCACGAAAAAACCAATCCTTATGTGGAGGATTGGTTTTTTTTATTTTCAGACGCTTTATCAAAACATAATGATAGATTTTAATCTCTACTTCGTATCATCAATATATTCCCTTCTATTAACTCCACTTCCCCATTCGAAGCTTGAATCTCATTGGAAATAGTTAACGTTGACCCCTGCTTAAGCGTCTCCCTATAAAGGTTATATTTAAAATGCTTTAATGTAATGACCGTTGGATATGTAACAGGAATAAAAGAAATATATGGGTACAACTCATTCATTTCAATATGATATTGACCTCGTTGTAAAAATTGAACTTCATTTGACTGATCAATCAATTTTATAACGATATCATTTTCTACATATTCAGGTTTCTCCAAAATTTGTAAAGCACCCAAAAAATGATCTAATCTACCACCAGTAGCACCATACACATGTATTTCTTTATATCCACTCTGCACTGCTTGGTCTATCCCTAATGCTAAATCTGTATCATCTTTTTCTGAATTATACGGGTTTATTTCAATTTGTTGTTCTATAAATGATTTTTCTTCTTGTGTAATTGAATCAAAATCGCCAACTGCAAATTGCGGTGTGATACCAGCTTCCAACAACATTAATGTACCTCTATCTATACCAATCCAATCGGCATCAACATTATCAACCAGTATATCTTTAGGTAAATTTCGATTACCACATAATAAATTGGCTTTCATTAACGTCAACCTTTCAATGTTTTAGTAACTGACTTATAATCACTTTGTTTGAAGAAGTATGACCCTGCAACTAACATATTTGCACCATGATCAATCACGGTTTGTACTGTTTTATCATTAATACCACCATCAACCTCAATATCAAAATCTAAATTTAGCCTTTGTTTAACTTCAGATAGTTGATCTAGTTTATCAACTGTATCACCAATAAATGATTGTCCCCCAAAACCAGGATTTACGGTCATCACTAATATATAATCTACCATTTTGATAATAGGAACAATTGCATCTACCGGTGTTCCTGGATTTATCACCACACCAGCCTTTACATTGGCATTCTTAATTTGTTCTATCACGCGATGGATATGTGGTGTAGCTTCTACATGAACTGATATCATATCTGCACCATGTTCTGCAAATAGTTCTACATATTTTTCTGGTTCCTCAATCATTAAATGTACATCAATAGGTAATCGAGTTCCTTCTCTAACTGCATCTAAAATTGGAATACCAATTGAAATATTGGGTACAAATTGACCATCCATAACATCAAAATGTACACCATCTACGCCAGCTTCTTCTAAAGCCTTTAATTCTTGTTGTAAGTTTAAAAAATCTGCTGATAATAAAGATGGGTAAAGTTTTGCCAATTAATATCTTTCCTTTCTATTTGCAATCTCATTAAATAGTTGCACGTAATGATCATATCTAAATTGTGTTATATTACCTTGTTCTACTTCAATTTTGACATTACACTTAGGTTCATTGATATGATTACAATCTCTGAATTTACATGATTCGCCATACTCATGAATTTCCATGAAATAATTTTTGAGTTCATCTTTTTGAATATGGTCAAAATCTAATGCACTAAAGCCTGGCGTATCTGCAATAAATCCATGTGTTCTCTCAAAAAGTTCTACATGCCTAGTAGTATGACGACCGCGATTAAGCGCTTTTGAAATGTGTTGTGTTTCAATATCTAAATCGGGGAAATATTTATTCAACAATGTAGATTTCCCAACACCAGATTGCCCACTTAATACGGCTAATCCATCGCCCCATTGCGCAAAAACATGTTCGATATCATCATTGATACTGATGAATTGAGTCTTATAACCCATGTCTTCATATACATTTAATAACTGTGTCACCTTTTGTTGCATTTCAATTGAAGCTAAATCTTTTTTAGTTATAAGTATGCGTGGACGCATGTGATATGAGTGTGCGATAACTAAAAAACGATCTAGTAATTGTGTAGAAAAATCTGGTTCTACTGCACTCATTACTAAAATAAGATGATCAACATTACTTACAGGTGGTCTTTTGATTTCATTTTTTCTTTCGTGGACATGTTGAATATAACCCTCTGTTACATTTTCAACTTCAAAATCCACTACATCACCAACAATGGGCGAGAATTTATTTTTTCTAAATAGACCACGTGGTTTAGTGTCATACATTTCGCCTTCTACATCTACACGGTATACGCCACTGATTGATTTTATGATGCGTCCTGTTTTCACTTAGGCACCTCTCTTATAATTACTTGTACTCTTTACATTATAGCAAAGCCTTTTTAAATTAAATATGATTTGAGTTTATTTTGGATAAAAAAATTAGTGATTGGTAAAAAAATACATTAGCTAAATATTCTATCTCAACTATTCTCATATAATGATATACAAAACACCAATGCAATCAATTAAATGATTACATTGGTGTTAAATTTGTTAGCGACACTATACTCGTTCACTTTGTTCGGTCCGCAAGATCTTTGCTCTTGCATAAGCGACACTAAACTTGTTCACTTTGCATCGGTTCGCAAGACCTTTGCTCTTGCATAAGCGACACTAAACTTGTTCACTTTGCATCGGTTCGCAAGACCTTTGCTCTTGCATAAGCGACACTAAACTCGTTCACTCGTTAAGTGTCGCTAAAAATCATAGGGGATGTCTTTATCAGCAACAACCTTATCATCAACACGAACAGTAAAACCAGCCGTCTTACCTTTCTCAATTGTCATCGGTATCTTAATAGTTTTGTTTTCTTTAATCTTAAATGTCTGTGCTGCGGATGATCCTTGATCATCTTTATCTCTGATATACACTTTAACTTCCTGGCTTTCATCATCGTCACCAGTATATTGCACTTGATATGTTTCGGTATATTCTTTCGTTGCAGCTTCTTCATCTTTAGAATCGTCCTTATCTTTGTCATCTTTGTCCTCAGCCTTATCCTTAGAATCATCTTTAGACTCTTCCTTACCTTTAGACACAACAAACGATATCGTCGAACCTTCATCTACTTCTTCACCTTTTGGTGATTGACTAATAACATCATCTTTTTTAACTTTGTCATCATTTTTTTCTTCTGAAACTTCTACCTTAAAGCCTTTTGATTCCAACGCTTCTTTAGCCGTTTTAAAAGATTTATTTTCATAATCATCAACATAAACTTGTTTAATACCTAATGACTCAATTAATTCAATATTACTGTCATTAACTTTCACTTTATCTCCAGGTGAAATGTTTTGTGATTCAATTAAACCTTTAGCTACATTTTGTTTGCTATAAGCTTGTTTAACTTTACTATCTTTAATACCTAAATCTTCCAACTTACTTATGGCCTCAGATTTTGACATGCCATATAGACTTGGCATCTCAGCTAATTGTGGTCCTTTAGACATCACTATATCTACTTTACTGTTTTGCTCTAATCGCTCACCTTGTTCAGGCTTCGTTTTTATAATTTTATTTTCAGGGTATTTATCACTGTACTCACGAGTGGTTTTACCCATTTGTAATTTGTTTTCTTTCAAAATATGTTCGGCTTCTTTTTCAGTTTTCCCTGTTAAATCTGGCGTTTCTAAATATTTATTACCAAACATGCCCATAGCCATAAAGCCGAATAAACCAAATAACAATAAAACAATAATTAAGGTATATAAAAATTTCTTCTTCTTAGAACGTTTCTTTCTAGGCACTGCGTAGATATGTTCTTCACTGGATTGAAATTGTTGTTGATTGACAATAGGAATTTGCATTGTCTCACTAATACTTTTACCTTTGTCTTCTTCGCGTGTCTGGTTTGCAATTTCTGATTTATTTATCGGTACTGTTTTAGTATTAGTGATAGAAGATTGGTATCTGTCTTCTGATACACGTTCATCTGACATAACAGTTTCTAAATCATTTTGCATTTCTCTTACTGATTGGTAACGCTCCATCTTGTCTTTTTCAGTTGCTTTCAATACAACGTTGCTCAAAGCTTGACGAATATCTGAACGTTCATCTGTTACATTAGGCATAGGATCTTGAATATGCTTTATTGCAATACTGACAGCAGTTTCTCCAGAAAATGGTGGTTTACCAATAAGCATTTCATATAATACAACACCCATTGAATAAATATCTGTGCCATTATCTGTAATATCTCCACGTGCTTGTTCTGGGGACAGATATTGGACAGTACCCAATACATGATTTGTTTCTGTCATTGTTGTTTCACTTAAAGCTTTAGCTATACCAAAATCCAATATTTTTAATGTTTGATTTTTATCCACTAAAATATTTTGTGGCTTAATATCTCTATGCACAATTTTTGTATCGTGGGCGTGTTTAATACCATTGATAATTTGATTTATAAAATTCAATATTATATCAACATCTAAAGGATGATTTTTTTGAATGAATTCCGATAATGTCAAACCTTCAATATATTCCATAACTAAATAGAAGTTTTCATCATCTTCTGTTACATCAAAAACGTTAACAATATTATTGTGAGATAGTTGTGTTAAATTATGTACTTCTCGTTCAAACCTTTTAATTGCTTCATCTTTTTCACCTGATGGAATTCTAATAGCTTTAATTGCGACACTTCGCTTTAGAATCGAGTCTTCAGCTAGATAGACTCTACTCATTCCACCGCCACCAAGTTGTTTGGTTACTTTGTAACGTTCATTAATTATTTTGCCTATCATACTTTATCACCTTCAACCTCAGCCAAAACTAAACTTACATTATCGTTTGTACCTTCCGTTAATGCAAGTTCAATCAAATATTGACCTTGTGTTTCTAATTCGTTGTCTTGAAGCAACGCTTCTTGTATTTTATGATTACGCACAAAGTCTGTTAAACCATCAGAATTCAACATGAGATAGTCATAAAACTTTGTCTTTTTTACAAAAATGTCTGGTGTCACCAATCTATCTGTTCCCATTACTTTTGTAATGATATTACGTTGTGGGTGCGTATATGCTTCTTCAGCAGTGATTTGGCCAATCATAACAAGGTGATTCACAAAAGAATGATCATTCGTAATTTGCTCAATCTCTCTACTATTTACTAAGTAAGCACGTGAATCTCCAATATTTGCAACGACCACATAGTTATCAAATACTAAAGCACAAACACAAGTTGTACCCATACCTTGATACTCTGGGTTTTCTACTGATTTGTCATAAAGTTCTCGATTAATAGCTTTTAAGGTTGTCTTCAACCAAGTTTCAGCTTGATCTGCCTCGATTAAATTTTCTTCTTCAAATCGTTGCTGTAACTCTTTGGTTACGAACTGACTAGCTACTTCACCTGCTAAATGACCCCCCATGCCATCACAAAGCACTAATAATTGTTGTTCTGTACGATTGTAAAAAACGCCACCAGCATCTTCGTTTTTATCACGATATTGTCCTGTGTCAGTAAAAAATTGTGCATTTAGCATGTCTCTACCTCGTTTCTACTTTTCGTTCCTTAGCTCTTAGTTGCCCACATGCAGCATCGATATCTGCACCTTGTTCACGTCTAATTGTTGCATTTATACCTAGTCGTTTTAACTCTTTTTCGAATTTAAAGATATCTTCTTTTGGAGTCTTAACATAATTTCTTTCTGGCACGTGATTTACAGGAATTAAGTTAACATGGCAATTTAATTTTTGTATCAAATGCGCAAGTTCCCTAGCATGTTCTACTTGGTCGTTAACACCACCAAATAAACCATACTCAAAAGTAATACGTCTATTTGTTTTTTCTTGATAATAATTGATTGCTTCCATTAACTTTTCAACGTTATAAGCTCTGTTAATAGGCATTAATCGTGAACGAACTTCATCGTTCGCACCATGCAAACTAACTGCAAAGTTAATTTGAATATCTTCATCAGCAAAATCATAAATACGTGGAATAATGCCTGAAGTAGAAACTGTAATATGACGCGCACCAATATTTAGTCCATTATCATCATTAACAATTTTCAAGAAATCCATCATTTCATCATAATTTTCAAATGGTTCACCAATGCCCATAATTACAATTTGAGATACACGTTCTTCAGTTTCGTCTAATGCCTTTTGTACCGTTAATACTTGTGAAACAATTTCGCCCGCTTCTAAGTTACGTTTTAATCCACCTAACGTAGAAGCACAAAAAGTACAACCAATACGACAACCAACCTGTGTTGTTACACATACTGAATTACCATATTCATGTCTCATCAATACCGTTTCGATTGTGTAACCATCTTGTAGCTCAAAAAGGAACTTGATTGTACCATCTTTACTTTCTTGTTTAACTACTGTTGTCATCGTAGTCATAGTAAAACTGTCTTTTAAAACTTCTCTTAATTCTTTTGATAAATTTAACATTTCATCAATACTGTCTACACGTTTTTCATATAACCATTCAAAAATTTGTTTTGCTCTGAATTTTTGTTGGCCATTATTAACTAACCATTCTTGCATCTCGTCGTATCTCAGTGAAAAAATTGATTGCTTTTCAAAATCGGGAAGAAATTTATTCTTTTTTTTCTTTTCTGTAGTTATCATTTAGTAAGTTTCCTTTCTTTTTATCCTAGTAATGAAAAAGCCATCAGAGTTGAAATCTTGAGGTAACACTTGCATTGTCTTCACTTTTTCGCCAGTTATTGGATGTTCAAAAGCATCAAATTCAAAATCTTTATTCGCTTTTAAGAACGTGTATATTACATTTTCATTTTCCATTTGTTCAATCGTACAAGTTGAATAAATAATTGTGCCGCCTGGTTTTACGCTATCTTTCACATTATTTAAAATTTCTAATTGAATTTCAACTAATGATTGAATAGAATGTTGTGATTGTTCATATTTAATTTCAGGTTTATGTCTTAATACACCTAAGCCGCTACATGGTGCGTCAACTAAAATCTTATCATACACTTTATCATATTTTTCAGTTGCATCGTGTTCAAAAGCAGAAATGTTAGATAAACGTAATTTTTTAATATTGAAATCAATTAAATCAATTTTATGTTCGTGGATATCAGTCGCGTCAACATGACCTGTACCGTTTAATATTTCAGCTATATGGCAAGCTTTGCCACCTGGTGCACTACATGCGTCGAGTACTTTGTCACCTTCTGTTAATGACATAATTTCGCCAACGAACATCGAGCTTTTATCTTGGATAGACACCAGCCCATCTTTAAATAATCTTGATTCAATAATTGGCTTACCACTAATATGCAAGCAAGTATCAATTTCTTTATCTAGTTCTACTATATAATCATCATCTGTTAATCTTCTAATTGCTTCATCAACAGTAATTCTTGTTAGATTAACACGAACAGTTGTTGACACTTTATCTAAGAAAGATTGTGCAATCTCTTCTGTCTTTTCTAAGCCGAAATGTGTAACCCAATGATCGACTAACCATTTAGGTAAGCTATATTCAATAGCAATTCTCTTCTTATCATCTGTAATTTCCGTAAAGTCTGGTAACTCACTGCGCATCATATTTCTTAAAATACCGTTAACTACGTTTCCATTATGTGGCCCACCTTTATATTTAGCTATTTCCACTGCTTCATGGATGATAGCATGTTCAGGTATTTTATCTAAGTACGCGTATTGGTAAATACTCATCCAAAGTAATTGTCTTACCCAACCTTTAAGTTTTGTCTGTACAAATGGTTTTAAGAAATAATCTAATGTATATTTTCTTTTCAACGTGCCATATACAAGTTCTGTAAACAAACTTTTGTCTGCTCTGTTTAATTCATTATTTGATAATACTTCGTTAATAATAATATTACTGTAAGCTTTATCATTTATAATATCTTGGATTGTTTCAAATGCTAATAACCTTACATTTGTATCTATTGTCATGATAGTACCTTCCCAACAAGCGCAGTTTGTACTCCGCTTAAATAGTTTGCAGTTAACATACGTTTTTTACCTGCAACTTGTATATCTGTTAATGCAATAGCATCATCAGAACCTGTAGCAACAATAATTGCTTTTTTCGTTGTTTCTATAATTGTTCCAGGTTCACCTGTTTTACCTTGCTCAATTCGACTAGCATATACTTTTAAGTTACCATCGTCCATTTTTGTATATGCGACTGGCCAGGGTGAAAGACCTCTTATATGATTGTATATTGCTTCGGCTGATTGCGACCAATCTATTTTTTCTTGATCACGACTAATGTTTGATGCAAATGTTGCTTCGGCTTCATTTTGTTCTATACGTTGATTTGTACCATTTATTATTGAAGGTAACGTCTCTTTTAATAAGTCTGCACCTAAGAAACTTAATTTATCATGCATTGATCCAACATTATCTTGATCTTCTATTGCAATTGCACGCTGAGAGATAATATCTCCTGCATCTAATTTTTTAACCATATACATAATAGAAATCCCTGTTTCTTTCTGACCATCTATAATCGCTTGGTGTATTGGTGCTCCACCTCTGTATTTCGGCAATAATGACGCATGTACATTGATTGCGCCTAATTTAGGAGCATTTAATAATGATTCTGGTAAAATTTGTCCGAAAGCTGCGGTGACAATTAAATCTGCATCTAATGAAATAAGTTTCTCTAAATCTTCTGATTGAGCTAATTTTTCTGGTTGGTATACTGGTAAGCCATGTTTCACTGCCACTTCTTTAACTGGCGGTGGTGTTAATGTTCTCTTTCTACCTACTGGTCTATCTGGTTGTGTTACAACAGCAATCACATTATGTTCAGCAATTAACATTTCTAATACTTTTGTTGAAAAATCAGGTGTTCCCATAAAGATAATTTTACTCATTGTCAAAATACGCCTCCATCTCAGCTTCGTCTAAAATACGCTCTGCACGTTCTGTAAATAATATGCCATTAAAATGATCAATCATATGTAAAATCATTCTAGCAATATCATCATATGCTGTCATTTCTACTTCATTACCATGTTTATCATTACTTTTAACCACAATCATTTTACTTCTAGTTACTTCACCGAATACATTTGGCACACTAATGGAACCTTCTAAATCTGTCACTTTTTCATCAGATTCATTGACTAATTGAGGATTAATCAGTTGTAACAAACCGTCTATTTCCATATCTATAATAGCTACTTTTTGTTCAATACCTATTTGCGGCGCACAAATTGCAGATGCTTCAACATCATACATCGTATCTTCTAAATCTAATAATAGTTGCTCTAATCGTTTATCAAATTGAGTTACGCTTGGTATCGTCTTTTTAAGTATTGGGTGTTTGCTTGTTACAAGCTGCTTAATTGTCATAATTATATCTCCTCATAAAAATTCATCATATCATTATAACTTATTTTAATAGAAATTGCATCATACATTCAAATTTAAGATTATAGTATATCTCATATATATGTATTGGTTTATCCCTTTCCAATGCGCGCATTAAGTTATTTTGTTACTATTATTTTCAATATAAAAAAATGATTTTATCACAATTTGATAAAATCATCTCTTAAAAACTGATTCATTTTCATATTATCTTTATATATATTAAAGATTAATATTAGATAGACAAACGATAAATTTGATTACCAAATTCATCAAAATTCTTTTCATCTAGCCATTTTTCATATTGTTGTTTAAACTTCGGCCATTCGCTATCAATGATGGACAACCAACAAGTGTCTCGATTGCGTCCTTTATAAACTTTATGATTTCGAAAGATACCTTCATATTTAAAACCTAAACGTTTTGCAGCTTTGATAGAAGGTTCATTATGTGCGTCGCATTTCCATTCATATCTTCTATAGCCTAACGTTTCGAAGATATAATTAGCCAATAAAAATTGAACTTCAGTCGCGATACGTGTTCGTTTTAAAATATTGGCATAATGAATATGCCCAACTTCAATGGAACCATTTGACTGATCAATTCTAAGCAAAGCAACCATACCCATTGCTTGTTCTGTTTGGCTATCAACAATCGCAAAAAAATATGGATCTTTGGATTCAACTTTTCTATTTAAGTATACTTTAAACGCTTCTATATCTTGAGGTTGTTCATCAGGTAAATAAGTCCAATTAGGCAAATCCTCAACTGTTCCAAAATGGGCATATAAGCCTTCGCTATGTTTTGGTTTCAACTTTTCTAAGCGACAATATCGACCTTCTATTAATGTTACATTCGGTAAATTGGGCGCTCGAAAATCTTCTAGTTTATCACCAATAGGTTGATTAAATTCGTTGTATTTCATAAGCATTTACCCCTTTGATTTAGTATATTCTCAAATAGTTATGTATACTAATATCCTATTTAGAACTACTCATATTGTTTATTTAAACATTTCCTCTGAAGTTGTATTAAAAAATTCTGCTAATATTTGCGCGTCTTGATGATTTAATTTCACTTTTTTCTCTTCTATTAATTCAATCATTTCTGGACTAAGTGACGTATTATATAAAGATGTAATGCGATTTGATAATTCTACTATGCTTAAGCCAACCGCTTCTCTATTACTAAGCAAACTCATAGGCACAACTCCTTAATCATCAATTTTAAAAAGCAACTTCAACACCGGATAATAAACTTTATTTCATTTTATGCTACAAGCTTATTTCAAATTGTCAGCAATTTAAGTAGGACTCCTTACTCCTTAATATACCTTCATTCAATATTAAATGCAAAGTTAAATTTGATTATTTTTTTGTAAATATTATTAAATTATATATTTCTTACGTTTTTATAAGTATTTTAATATTATAGTTTGAGTTATACAAAAACGAGTGGCATAAGTTTATTTTGTCCTAATTAGCTACTCGTTCAATTGATTATTTCATATAAACATTAGATGATTATTCTGATTTTCATAAAATTAAATCGTCTGAGATTATCTAGTCTATTTTATATAACCTGCCTTTTTTGCCCTTATAAGCGCCCGCCTATTCATCTGAATGAGTACTTAATTTCACTTAAAATTTTTCGTTTTTATTATTACATTGGTTATTAGATTAAAATGTAGCCACTAGTATATTCAGATAAATTGGAACAATAAAACTTTTATCTATAATTGAGAAACTTTGCGTAACTTTTCGTTTTTCTGTTTATCTAAAATATGTAACTTCGATATTAGATTTTGGCGCCTAATAGAGAACCCTATACTTATTATAACCTGTTCTATCTAAAGTTTATTCAACGTATTTAATAAATTCCATTTTATTAATCATCTGATTAAGTTTCAAAAATTATATCGATTAGGTCTTTGTAACAAATAAATTAAGTATAAAGATGTAAACATTTATGATGAAAAAATAAATTTTAATTATTTCTTTTATATCTTCACATTTTTTATTGATAATCAATATCAATTAGTTCATAATTAATTTAAATAATTATAAGGAATGATTTAATGAAAAAAATACTTTTTTTAATATTTTCTTTACTATTAATCTCAGTTGCTTGCGATCAGGAAAATAAAGAAAATAAAGAAACCAAAACGTTTCAAACTAAATCTGGAGAAAAAATTAAAATACCTAAAAACCCAAAAAGAATTGTAGTCCTAACTTCAAATTACGGTAACTTTAAAGATTTAGGCAATAAACCTGTCGGAGTTAATGCAGACTTTCCAAAATCAAAATATATAAATGAAAAAGGTGCTAAACGTGTAGGTTCAGAAGATGTAGAAAGCGTTGCAAAATTAAAACCCGATTTAATTATAACTTATGATGTTAATTCAAAAATTAAAAAATATCAAAAAATAGCGCCAACAATTCCTATAAAGTATAATGATTATTCATACAAAGAAATGCATCTTGCAATTGGAAAAATTTTAAATAAAGAACAGAAAGCTAAAAACCAAATTAAAGATTTAGAAAATCAATTACACCAAGATGGTCAAGATATAAAAAAGAACATTGGTAAAAATAAAACATTCACCGTAATGGAAATACAACCAAAGCAACTTTCAATATTTGGCGAAAATTTCGGTAGAGGGACCCCCATTATATATCAAGAATATAAGTTTTCATTTCCTAAAAATGCAAAAGAACAGTTATCTGAAAATGGTTTTAAAAAAATAGCATATGAAAAATATAATAACTACGCAGCTGATTACGTACTAATTCCAACAAAAGATGGCAAACCTATAAAAGACAGTTTCACTAATTCGTCACTTTGGAAAAATCAATCAGCATATAAGAATGAAAATATCTACTATTATCCTAAAAATGAAGCGACATATTCAAATCCATCTTCATTGAAAAAATTATCAACTCATTTCAAAAATATTCTAATAAGAAAGTCTACCTAAAATAGACGATTTCAAAACTTAGACAAACCCTACGCTTAATTTGGACTGACCCCAAATAGGGGGAATGAAATAAAAGGCTGTACACTTTTAACGGTTGGTGAGTAAAATCATCAATCGTTATTTTTTATATTTGAATACAAAAAAGCACAAATTAGCACGGTATCCATGTAAATTTTGCTAAATCCTCTATATCTCATTCATCTTATACTACGATGTAATTTTACATCGATTTTATGTAATAAATAATTATTAGGAACCAATTCATAGATAGGGGTTATTTCATATTGCTTTCTTTTATCAATTGATTTATTCAACATAATAAACATCACCACTGTTTAAATTATATATTATACTATTTACATATAAAATTAGCAGTGATTTGAGCCGACTCCTGTGGGAAGAGTACTTGCCCAAGACTACAGGCTAAGGCAGTGCTCGCGAAAAGCTTGTACAAAAAACTGCCAACAAAGTCAGATACTTTGTCGACAGTAAAAACGCAACTCCTAAACAGTGTTGCGTGTAGTTGTATTACCATAAAAAAATATATTAAATGCTTTTTATTTTTTAAACTTTAATTAACATTTTTAAACCTATGTATGTACCTACGCACAACTCTTACTATCATAGAAATAGTTGGAAAAACCATGGCTAACAATATCCAATAATAAATATCAACAAAGGTATTTTCCCATTCTAAAGGGATTAAGATACCACATATTAAATATAGTATCAAAATAACAAAATTTATTAAAACACATAATAGTAAATGACTGAACTTCGAGACACCTTTATAATTAAAAGTGTTTTTCCAATATCTTAAATACATTTTTTCTCCTTTATATTAAATAAATTCTATAGTTATTTAATTAAAAACCACTCTAAACACAAGTGTGGACTTAGAAAGTATGTCTGGATGTACGCCTTATGGACATGTATTAGACCTATTCTATCTAACAGCACCCTAAGGTATACCACATAATATTATTATATTAGATATACTTAGTAAACTATAATTAATATAAAAAAGTTACGTCACATACTTTCAGACATACACATACTGATTTGTTAGAAGAAATGGAAGTTTTGTTAAAAGCTATTATGAAAAAAGTGGGACATATAATCGAAAAACTACTACCACTATATACACCCCTACAACAGAAAAATAGACAAACAGTCAACCGAGAAATTAGAAATATCCCAAGTTGAACTACCTGCCCTTTTTCTGCCCTTAATTAAGTTTCAGTAACCTCATAAAGCTTTAAAAACACTACTATTAAGCACGTATACTACCAATTTACATCATCATTTGGGGGTTTATGTCTATCTTTAAAGATAATTTTTCTTTTAAGTATTGATCATGATAATAATCGTCTAAGTATTTTAGTGCCTCATGTAATGCGGGTTCACTTTTATATTTCACTAAAATTTGAAAACGGTATTCATTGTTAATACGAGATAAAGCTGCCGGCGATGGACCGAGTACTAATGCTTTATCCGTTAAATGTTGTAACAAAATTTTATGAATATGTTTCGATGCTTCCATAACTTTTTTCATTTCTTTATGTGCAACCGTAAAGTTAATTAAAAAGAAATAGGGTGGATATTTCCCCATTTTACGGTAATTCATTTCCTTATTAAAAAAGGCTGTATAATCGTTAGCTTGAACATCTTTAATAGCATAATGTTCTGGATTATATGTCTGGATGATAACTTGCCCTTCTTTTTCATGTCTACCAGCTCGACCAGAAACTTGGGTTAATAATTGATACGTTCTTTCACTAGCTCTAAAATCCGGAAGATTTAACATGGTATCAGCATTTAAAACGCCCACTAATGTAATATTTGGAAAATCTAAACCTTTAGCAATCATTTGAGTACCAAGCAAAATATCTCCTTTACCTGCTCCAAAATCATCTAAAAGTTTTTCATGTGCGCCTTTTCTTGTAGTTGTATCCACATCCATACGTATAATACGGGCTTCTTGGAAGGCTTCTTGTAATAACTCTTCAACTCGTTGGGTGCCTGTACCCACTTGTCTAATATGCTCACTTTCACAGTTCGGACATTTATTGGGTGGAACTTCTTGATGTCCACAATAATGACATTTAAGTTGATCTGTCGATTTATGATAGGTAAGTGAAATATCACAGTTTGGACATTGTGGCACATGACCACAATCCCTACATAACATAAATGAAGCATATCCCCTTCGATTTAGGAATAGTACGATTTGTTCGTTTCTATCTAATCTTTGTTGTATAGATTTGCGTAATTGCTCAGAAAACATCGAACGATTACCTGAACTAAGTTCAGTTCTCATATCTACTATTTCAATTTCTGGCAATGCTTGCTGATTGACCCTATTTGGTAATGACAACAATTCATAAACGCCTTTTTCTGCTCGTGCATAAGTTTCAAGACTTGGTGTTGCACTCCCTAAAATCAAAGGACATTTATGATACTGACTTCGCCATTGGGCTATATCTCTGGCATGGTACCTAGGATAATCTTCTTGTTTATATGAAGACTCATGTTCTTCATCAATTATAATCATCCCTAAATTTTTAAACGGAGCGAAAACACTTGATCGCGCTCCTACACTTACGCTCGCTTTACCATCCCTAATTTTCTGCCATTCGTCATAGCGTTCACCCTTGGACAGACCAGAATGCAATACTGCTACTTCATCGCCGAATCTCCTTTTAAACCTTAAAACCATTTGAGGGGTCAAAGCAATTTCTGGTACTAACATCATTGCTTGTCTTCCTAATTTCAATACTTCTTCAATCGTTTGTAAATAAACTTCTGTCTTACCAGACCCAGTGACACCATGAAGCAAATAAGTTCGTTGTTGACGTGCTCGAATATTTTCTAGTATAGAGTCATATGCCGCTTGTTGATCATCAGTAAGTTGTTGTTTTTGATCTTGTTCAAAAACACGTGTTTCAAAGGGGTCACGTTCAACAATAGCATCATACTTTTCTACAAAACCTTTACGCATTAAAGTATCAATACTTGATTTAGAAAAGCCCATTTCTTCTAAATCTTTTAATAGTACCGTATGATGACGCTCGTCTAATAAATAAGCATAGAGCTCGTACTGTTTTTTTGATTTTTCCAAAGAACCTAAGACGCTATCATAGTCGAAACCCTCTATAATGCTTACAGCACGTTGTTTCTTTTTACTAACATTTTGAGATAAAAGTGTCATTTCAGATACTATACCTTGCTTTAACAATGGTACTATTTGGCCTAAGTCATCATTATATTGAGCCTCTTTATATAGATATTGACCTTCTTTGTCAAACTTAACTTTAAGAGCTTCTGGAACTGCGTCTACATTTTCAATTAAAAAAACTTTTGTATATTTCGCCTTAATAGCGCTTGGCAACATTACTTCTAACATTGAAATTCGTTTTGTAACGAAGTAATTATTATACCACTCAGTTAATTGGATAAGCTCTTCTGTTAATTCTGGTTTGATATCTTGAATCTCTTTAATTTCCTTTAATTTTGCGGTATCTATATTGCCATCGGGTTTATCCGTGACTTTCATAACATAACCTTGAATGGTTCTCGGCCCAAATGGAACAATAACTCGCATACCTACTTGAATCATTGATTGTAGTCTTAGAGGAATTATATAGTCAAATGTAAAATCAACGCTCTTTGAAGGTATATCAACAATTACCTTAGCTATCATATTATTGCCACCTTGTTTCTAAACTATTCAGTATATGCTCCGCTAATTCGACCTTTTTATGTTTTCCTAACGCTTCTGTATCACCAGTTTTATAGTACATTGTGTAGTCATTATCATCTGAACTAAACCCAATCGTTCTGTCCCCTACATTATTTGCAATTACTACATCAGCATTTTTATTTTTTAGTTTCTTTTGAGCATATTCTGCTATATTTTGTGTTTCTGCTGCAAATCCCACTAAAAATTGATGTGTTTTGTGCTCACCTAAATACTTTAAGATATCAGGCGTACGTTTAAATGAAACTGACAATGTGCCTTCTTGTTTTTTCAGTTTATGTTCAAGTGTATCTACAGGTGCATAGTCTGATACTGCTGCTGCTTTAAACACAATATCTTGATTTTCAAAACGGGTTTTAACTGCATGAAACATATCTTCCGCACTTTGAATTTGGACTACTTCTACATTAGCTGGTGGTGTTAAATGAGTTGGCCCTGTAACGAGTGTAACTATAGCGCCACGTTTTGTTAGTGATTCTGCTAAAGCATAACCGATTTTACCTGAAGCACGATTAGATAAATAGCGCACGGGATCTAATTCTTCGACAGTAGGACCAGCAGTAACAAGTGCACGTTTTCCTTCAAAATGACTATTTTTATAAATCGCGTTTTGAGTCGTTTCATTAAAATATTGATTCAATCGTTCTACAATTTGTAAAGGTTCTTCCATTCTACCTTTTGCTACATAGCCACATGCCAAAAAGCCTTCGCCGGGTTCAAGAAAATAATATCCATCTGAACTCAAAGTAGCTAAATTTTGTTGTGTTCTAGGATTTTCATACATATGCACATTCATAGCAGGTGCAATGAACTTTGGTGTTTCAGTAGCTAACAATGTAGAGGTTACCATGTCATCAGCAATGCCATTAGCTAATTTTGCAATTGTATTTGCAGTAGCTGGAGCAACAACAATGGCATCCGCCCAATCGCCTAGCGCAACATGTTGTATTTCTTCTGGATTCTGCTCTTTAAAAGTACTTGTGTAAACTGGATTTCTACCAATTGCTTGAAAAGCTAGTGGCGTAACAAATTCTTGAGCATGATCAGTAAGCATTACTCTTACATCATAATTTGCTTGTGTTAATTTACTAGTTAAATCGATCGCTTTATATGCCGCAATACCACCTGTAACAGCGAGTAATATTCGTTTCATATTATTGTCATTCTCCTTCAAATGAATTAAATAAGACTTTTCAAGTCAACATTTTATGTGAAAGCCCAAATTTAAATTTAATGTTTAAGCTTTTAAGAATACTTTAATTACTCATCATTATACACAAATTAGTAACTAAATTAAAAAAGGGCGAGACGGAAACCTTATTTTCTATAATTATTTCATTGTCCCACTCCGAAAAAGGATAACTCGTAGTTAAAAGTTTTAGCTAAATTATTCCTCAGTCTAAGTTTCACTGATTCAACAAGTAGATTACATACACTAAATCTTTAGCGTAAGCGTGGTGCTCTCTCTTTATTTAGAATATAGAACTTTATCGTTAAAGAGCCCGAGACATTTGTTTATGTCTCAGGCTCACTTTAAAAATTCCATTTTCAAAACGCATATGTTCTATACTTGTATTTCAAGTTCATTATTTTTTAGAAAGATTTTAAAAATAGTTCGTCAGGAAAAACTTCACCGTCAGCAATTTCTTCTAAGGCTTTACCCACAGGTTTTTTTGAAATATATTTATTTAACAATGCAGTTTCAGGCTTTTCATCCAATTCACGTGCACGTTTTGCAGCAGTAGTTGCTACTAAGTATTTTGAGTTTATTTTATCTGTTAATTGGTTTAATGGTGGTTGTAACATTATTTTTTTGCCTCCAGTATCATTTTTCTATATTTTGCTTCAATACGTTCCCTCTTCAAGTGTTCAGCTTCTACTATTGATTGAATACGTTGTTTCGCTAAGTCTACTTCATCATTAACAACAACATAGTCATACAAGTTCATCATTTCAACTTCTCGACGCGCTTCATGCACTCGGCTTTGAATCTTCTCACTGGATTCTGTTCCACGACCCACAAGTCGTTCACGCAAATGATCTAAACTTGGTGGCGCAAGAAAAATAAATAGTGCATCTGGGAATTTTTTGCGCACTTGTTTAGCACCTTCTACTTCAATTTCTAAAAACACATCATTACCTTGATCCATTGTGTCTTTAACATATTGTACAGGTGTACCATAATAATTCCCCACAAACTCAGCATATTCTATAAATTGATCTTGTTTAATCAATTCTTCAAATTCTGATTTTGCTTTGAAGAAATAATCAACACCATCGACTTCACCTTCACGCTTGTCACGTGTTGTCATCGAAATAGAATACTTATAAGATGTGGACGGGTCATCAAATATTTTTTTTCTAACTGTACCTTTTCCAACGCCAGAAGGTCCAGATAGTACAATCAACAAACCTTTCTCATTTTCCATGACTTACTACCTCTCTAAACTGTTCTACTATTATTAGACAATGATACCACAATCTCTAATTAGTTGTATAGCATAGCAAAGGACAAACTTTGACCATGAAGATTTCTTATTGCCATGTTACAATATGATGAATGACTAAAAATAAGGTGGCTGATAGTAATGGCATATGATGGTTTATTCACTAGAAAAATAGTGGAATCTCTTCAATTTCTAGTAGATGGAAGAATTCATAAAATAAATCAACCCGAAAACGACACGATGTTAGTCGTTATCCGACAAAATCGTAAAAATCATCAGCTTCTACTTTCTATCCATCCTAGTTTTACTAGAATGCATTTAACAAATAAAAAATATGATAATCCATTTGATCCACCAATGTTTGCCCGTGTTTTTCGTAAACACATCGAAGGTGGTATTGTTAAAGCAGTAAGACAAATTGGTAATGATAGACGTGTAGAAATAGATGTTCAAAGTAAGGACGAAATCGGTGATACGATTTACCGTACAATCATTTTAGAAATTATGGGCAAACACAGTAATTTAATATTAGTAGATGACAATCGTAAAATTATTGAAGGGTTTAAGCATTTAACACCAAACACTAATCAATATCGTACAGTTATGCCCGGCTTTCAATATGAAGCACCTCCAACTCAAAATAAAATTAATCCTTTTGAAATTTCTGGAGTCGAAGCGTTAAAATATATCGATTTTAATAGCGGAAAAATTGCACGACAATTACTCAATCATTTCGAAGGTTTTAGTCCTCTCATTACAAATGAGATTGCAAACCGTAGACAATTTATGACGACACAAACTTTACCGGAAGCTTTTGATGAAGTACTCGAGGAAATTCAAGGTGAGCCCACGCCTGTTTTCCATAAAAATCATGAATCTGGAAAAGAAGATTTCTATTTCATGAAATTAGACCAGTTCTATGATGACGTAGTACTTTACGACTCACTTCATGATTTATTAGATCGTTATTATGATGCGCGTGGAGAAAGAGAACGTGTTAAACAGCGTGCCAACGACTTAGTAAAATTTGTTCAACAACAACTTCACAAGTCACAAAACAAATTAAGTAAGTTAATAGACGAACTTGAAGGTACCAAAGAAAAAGAACAACAACAATTATTTGGTGAACTTATAACTGCTAATATCTATCGTATTAAGCAAGGTGATGAATCGCTTACTGCGCTTAATTATTATAATGGCGAAGAAGTGACGATACCACTTAATCCAACAAAATCACCTGCTGTTAATGCACAAAATTATTATAAAAAGTATAATAAATTAAAAACGCGTGAACATGAATTACAACATCAAATTCAATTAACTAAAGAAAACATTGACTACTTTGAAAGTATCGAGCAACAACTTACACATATTTCTGTCGATGAAATTGATGATATTCGTGACGAGTTAGCTGATCAAGGATTTATGAAGCAGCGTAAACAAAGCAAGAAGAAAAAGAAACAGACGATGCAAATCCAAGCATATACGTCTACAGATGGCGATACAATCTTGGTTGGTAAAAACAATAAGCAAAACGATTATTTAACTAATAAACAAGCTAAAAAACATCATTTTTGGTTCCATACTAAAGATATCCCTGGTTCACACGTTGTCATTCTAAGCGATGAGCCAAGTGAAGAAACAATTAAAGAAGCTGCAATGTTATCAGCATATTTTTCAAAAGCTGGTAGTTCTGCACAGGTGCCAGTTGATTACACTGAAATCAAACATGTTCACAAACCCTCAGGGGCTAAACCTGGTTTCGTAACATACGACAATCAAAAAACACTTTATGCTACTCCAGACTATGATTACATTCAACAATTAAAAGTCAAATAGCATAATGAGGCTGGGACATAAATCTCCATTCTTAAAATAAAGGACTAATCCGTTTTAAAAAAACGAATTAGCCCCAGACTGTCGACAAAGTCTACGACTTTGTTGGCAGTTTTTTTGTGCACGCTTTCCGCGGGCACTGCCTTAGCCTGTAGTCTTCGGCTAGCGCTCTTCCCGCAGGAGTCGGCCCAAATCACTGCCAATATTATCCAAAAATATTATAATATATATAAATTAAACAGTGGTGGCATTTATTATGTTGAATAAATCAATTGATAAACACTCCTAAGCTAAATTAACGAGGTGCCTTTTGTATAAAAATTATAATATGACTCAACTTACACTACCAATGTAAACTTCAGTTCTTACTCTCACAAATGATATGTCATAACATGTTAATGAAATCGTTGAAACAATCCCTGAAAACGAATTCAAATATCATCGCGATGCTACATCATATCATCCGAATGATGTGGCTATCACAAAATCAAACACCTTCTTATAAGGCTATTAATCGTTTTATAATAAATCCTAAAGTAGATGTCCTATTAAAATCTTTTTCCATTCAATTTCACAGTCAATGTCTGAAACAAAATCTTATAGATGATAAGACTATTTTTATAAAATCATTTATTCACTTCTGTTTATGATTATTTGCTTTCTGGCAGTGCCAATTGGAAATTCACACCAAATTTGTCTTGTATCCACGCAAATTCTTTAAATGGCGGCATTTCTGTTTTAGGCATTAAAATTGCACCGCCACTTTTCAATTTATTAAATAATCTTTCCATTTCAATTGGGTTATCAACAGTTACATATAAAGACATTGCTGGATTCATTTCAATATCTACACCATTCATGTTGTCAATTGCCATAAATACTTGATCTTTCAACCTAAAAATTGCATGTTGCACTGCCCCAGTTGGCTCATTATCACTTTCACTATAACGGACCAATGCTAATATTTCAGCATCTTCAAAAGTATTTACATATAAATTTATTGCTTCTTCTGCGTTACCGTTAAACATTAAAAATGTCGTAATTTTTGGTATTGCCATTATTTTACCTCCTAAATGCTTCTTATCATTAGCATAAAGGATATTTCATAAAAAATCGACAAAGCAATATAGAAATCAAAAAATCAAACATTATTTCACTCTAATATAAGTAAAATAATATGATAAGATATCTAAAAATTAATAATATTTAAGATAAATTGATGAAGCCATTTCCTAGCACATCTCGTACATCATGAATGACTAAAAAGGCATTTTCATCTTCTTCATTCACCAATTTCTTCACTCTTGTTACTTGTGATTGAGGAACAACGACGTATAACATACTCGTTTCATGCTTACCGTAGCCACCTTTACCATTCAATAAAGTTGATCCTCTACCCGTAAAACTATTAATTCTATCACTAATAATTTCATTTTTACTAGAAATAACAGTAACTGCTTTTTTAGGATTGAACCCTTCAATGATAAATGAGGTTGCTCTTTCTGTAACAAATAGCATTATTATAGTAAATAACACATTGGTAAGCGGTAATACAAAAAGAAAAGATAGGACAACTAGACCATCTAATACGAAAATAGCTTGTGCCGTTTTTATATCAAAATATTTATTTAACATCTTTGCAATAACAGATGTTCCGCCAATGACACCGCCTGCAGCAATAACTAGTCCAATACCAACACCGACTAAAACACCACCGAATGTTGCATTTATAACAAAATTATCTATGCCTGTATTAAAAGTTTTTGTTAAATCTAAAAAAATAGAGATGGCTGTATTCGCTATAAATGTATAAATCGCAGTACGTGTACTTAAAAATTTCCAACCAACAATGATAACGATTGTGTTAATAATCAATGATGTTAGTGCAGGTGACCATCCAAATGCATATTTTAATGCTAACGATATACCGACTGTTCCACCATCACCTAAATTAGATCCTAATATAAAACAGTTTACGGCTAGCGCACTTACAAAAGCCCCTAATATACATATAATGATATTTTTTGTATGGTCTTTCAACAACTGTTCTACCATTTTCATATAAGTCCCCCTCTTTTTAAAATAACTTTTCATAAATAACAAAATGCTTTATAAATTAATTTAAAATTATTGTGCATCAATCTTCAAAAGTTATCATTTATATTGTAAGGCCAAATGTACCACAACCAATAAAGCCATACTACCTTTAATCGCACGCAACTTTTATAATATAATTTAAAGCGTTACATCTTAATGACTATTATTGTTATACTTTATTTATGACCCTAATGCTTTTACTTTTTACGTTTCACAGTTAAAATATAAATAAAATTACTGGAGGTATTTCATGTCTTATTATATTATTCCATTACTTATAGCTGCCTTAGTAATATTGGTGTGCTATATTATTATTAAAATAATGATACGTTAGTTTTAAAATTAAAATATGATCTTTAAATTGTTCATCTATTTTAACAATATAAATAAACACCTCCGTTTAAACATACGGAGAGTTCAGAATACAGATAAACTCTATGCATTAATTTGTATAGGGTTTATTTATGATATAACTTAATAGCTATACCTTAGTTTATGTGGAATAATTTTTTAAAGTATTATAATAAAATAAATAGCAATTTATCACGTTTTTATAAAGTCTGTGATAATAAGATTCTTCATCAAAACTATGTTCAATGAATTTAATGTCTTTAATAGAAAAACAATGCTTATATAATGCTCAGAAAGTACAATCATTTATAATATTAGAACATAAATAATTTCATACTTTTATATACCAAACTTGTGTAGTCAGTTATCGTTTGCAGATTACGTTAATTTATATCAAGATAAAAATACGCTTATAAGGAAAATATAATAAAAATAAGGAGCCAATAAAATGACTCAACATAATGAAATTATTAAACGTGCAGAAAAACATCAATTACACATCCAACCTCGAACAATTTCATTGAATGAATCGGGCCTTGATTTCCAAGTTGCATTTGGAAAAGATGAACATGACATAGAATGGGTTTTAAGGCTACCGAGAAGACCTGACGTTTATAAACAAACAAAACCCGAAAAACAAACGGTAGACTTTTTACAGAATAATGTTTCATTTGAAATTCCGAAGTGGAAAGTACATGCAAAAGATCTTATTGCTTACCCAAAACTTACAGGCAACCCTGCAGCCACAATAGATCCAGAAATACAAGCTTATGTCTGGAAAATTGAACACAAACCAGTACCAGAAAACTTTATTAATACATTAGCCGAAACACTCGTAGATTTACACAATATACCAGAAGAAAACATTACCGCAGAGCATATAAAAATTAAAACCATACAAGAAATAAAAGATGACTTTCAAAGAAGAATGAATAAAGTTAAAGAAACATATGGCGTAGCATATGAATTATGGGACAGATGGAAACAATGGTTAGAAAACGACGAACTATGGCCTCGACATGCGACCATGATACATGGAGACTTACATCCAGGACATATAATGGTTGATAACCAAGCAAACGTCACAGGTCTTATAGATTGGACTGAAGCAACTCACTCCGATCCATCAATGGACTTTATGGGACACCATCGTGTATTCGGGGAAGAAGGATTAGATCAACTTATAACTGCATACAGTAAAGCTGGTGGTGAAATATGGCCACGAATGAAAGAGCATATCATAGAATTTAATGCAGTATTTCCAATGTTTATTGCTGAATTTGCTATGAAATCAGGAGAATCAGCATTTGAGAAAATGGCATTGAAAGAGTTAGGTATGGAAGAATAGGAGTTTTAAAATAACGCATATAATTTTTATTGAAGGTTCAATAATAGATTGAATTAGCTGTATCAAAGTTGTAACAGTAATGTACACGACGATTATCAAAAGTACCTTTCATATAAAAAATACTAGCCGAAGACTAGAGGTTAAGCCTGAAGAAAACGTGTACAAAAACTGTCGACAGTTTGAATCCTCAATCCAGTTAAAATGGAAGATTTTTCCATGTAATATTTAGTTATTACTATTTAAGATAGAACTATTATTATTGTTTGTCGTGTATAAACAATAATGAGACAGAAATTTAACTATTAAAAATTAAATTTCTGTCTCATTATTTTTATTCTAAATTCTCAAATATGATGTTAAACAACATTAAAGCTATATAGAAGTCACATTAAGTTCGTTATTATATGTGTCCTTTTTGTTTAATAGTTGATTTAGATTTTTTATAAATATTTTCTTCAGCTGTTTGCATTGAACCGATTTTGTCATATACTGCATTATCTTGATGTCTATAATCTTGCTCTTTTTTTAAAAATTTGTTTAAGTGTGCGAAATGATTATAAGCTTCTTTCGGGTCATTTGTCATAACATCCCCTCCACTTAGTATATTATGATAAGTTGTCTCTCCAATCAACTAATCTACTAATATCATTGTCAGAAATTTCTCCATTTTCTTTCGCGACTTCTATAAGTTCATTATAATCGCTCAAAGTGTAAAATGGTACTCCAACGTTTTGAAATTCTTCATCAGCTTTTTTCAAGCCATAAGTAAATATAGCAACCACACCAATAACCTCTGCGCCTGCTTCTCTAAGTGCATTGACCGCTGTAATTGATGAACCACCAGTAGAAATTAAATCTTCTATAACTACAACTTTTTTACCGTCGCTTAATGCACCTTCAATTTGATTTTGCTTACCATGACTTTTACTTTTTGAACGCACATAATTCATAGGTAAGTTAAGTACTTCAGATACATAAGCTGCATGTGGGATGCCTGCAGTTGCTGTACCAGATAGGACTTCGACATTTTCAAAATTTGTTTTAATCAATTCGCTTAAACCATCTCTAATGTCGCGTCGTACATCTGGATAACCCAGTGTTACACGATTATCACAATAGATAGGAGATTTAATCCCTGAACTCCACGTAAATGGATCATTTGGAGATAATGAAACTGCTTTAATATCTAATAATGATTTTGCAATTGCTTTTGCCATTTAACTCAACCAACTTTCTTTAATTTTATGGTAACTTTCGACTGGATTACTATTTTTAGTAATCGGACGACCTACGACGATGTGTGTCGCCCCCATTTTTTTAGCATCTTCAGGTGTCGTCACTCTTTGTTGATCATCTTTCGTTGAATCTAATGGTCTAATACCTGGTGTTACTTTTAAAAATGCTTCTCCTAATTCACTTTTAAGCAATTCAGCTTCAAGTGGTGAACAAACTACACCATCCAAACCAGCTGATTGTGCCAACTGCGCATAGTTAAGTACAGCATCTTCAATCGAACTTTGAATATTTTGTTCATTTCTCAACATTGCTTCCGTTGTAGACGTCAGTTGTGTTACTGCTATGAGTTTAATGTTAGGGTTATGCTTTTTAAGTCCTGCTAAAGCACTGTTCATCATTTCAGTTCCGCCAGCAGCATGTACATTTACTAAATCAACATTCAATTTACTTAACCCTTCCATCGCTTTTCCCACAGTATTTGGAATATCATGTAATTTTAAGTCTAGAAAAATATCATGACCGCGTTCTTTAATCGATGATATCAATTGTGGTCCAGTTTGATAAAAAAGTTCCATTCCAACTTTTACAAATAATGGTTCTTGAAATCGATCTAAGAATGCATCTACCGCTTCCACAGAATCAAAATCTAATGCAATAATAGGTAAGTTTCTCATTTAATTTACACCCCAACACTTTAAATTTCTTTATTTACTTAATTAAAAGGTAAAATAGTATTTGGATAAAATACTGTTTTACCTTAGTTTATTTTAATAACGTATTACATGTTTTTCATTGTAAAAGTCATACTTTCAAGCACACTTGTTAGTGCGTCTACTGTATCTAACGATGTTAGACAAGGCACACCATTTTCAACAGATGCACGTCTGATTTGGAAGCCATCACGTTCAACTTCTTTTCCTTTTGTCATTGTATTAACGACGATTTGAACTTCACCATTTTGAATGCGAGTTAATAGATCATCTTCGCCACCAATTTTGCCTACGACTTCTGAAGGAATTTCATTTTCAGCTAATTTCTGGGCAGTACCTTCTGTCGCTAAAATTTTATAGCCGACTTCGTTTAAGCGATGTGCGATAGATACAATTTCATCTTTATCTTTATCACTTACTGTCATCAAGACTGTCCCGTGGTCACTGACTTCCATACCACTTGCAGTTAACCCTTTGTATAGCGCTTTTTCCATTGTAGAATCTTTGCCCATCACTTCACCTGTAGATTTCATTTCAGGCCCAAGCGTAATATCTACATTTTTCAATTTATTAAAACTAAAGACCGGTGCTTTAACAAACACACCATTTGCATACGGTTGAATACCCGCTTCATAACCTAAATTAGCAAGTTTTTCTCCCATTATGGCACGCATTGCCAATTGTGCCATTTGAATATCAGTAATCTTACTTAAGAATGGCACCGTACGACTGGCACGTGGATTTACTTCCAAAACATACACGCCGTCGTGTGCGATAACAAATTGAATATTAATTAATCCAACTATGTTTAAGCCTTTTGCTAATTTAATAGTGAAATCTTCTAATGTGTCTATTTCTTCTTGTGTCAATGTCTGGGGTGGATAAACTGCAATAGAGTCACCTGAATGAACGCCCGCTCTTTCTATATGTTCCATGATACCTGGAATAATTACAGTCTCTCCATCACATATAGCATCAACTTCAATTTCTTTCCCCGTTAAGTACCTATCTACTAATACAGGGTGATCTGGACTAGCTTTAACAGCTTGATTCATGTAGTCTTCTAATTCTGCATCACTATTAACAATCTCCATCGCTCGTCCACCTAATACGTAAGATGGTCTTACAACGACTGGATAACCGATGTTTCTTGCATTTTCTAGTGCTTCTTGAGGTGATGTAGCCGTCTTACCATTTGGTTGTGGCACACCAATTTTATGCAATAATGCTTCGAATTCTTTACGGTCTTCTGCTCTATTTAAATCTTCTAATGATGTTCCTAGAATTTGAACGTCATGTTTTGCAAGTTTATCAGCCAAGTTAATCGCTGTTTGCCCACCAAATTGAACGACTACACCTTTAGGTTGTTCTAAATCAATGATATTCATGACATCTTCTTCAGTTAGTGGTTCAAAGTATAATTTATCTGATATTGAAAAGTCAGTTGATACTGTTTCTGGATTATTGTTTACAATAATTGCTTCATAACCAGCTTGTTGAATTGCCCACACAGCGTGCACTGTTGCATAGTCAAATTCAACGCCTTGACCAATACGTATTGGACCTGATCCTAGCACTAGAATCTTTTCTTTCTCTGTAACGATAGATTCATTTTCGTATTCATATGTCCCATAATAATATGGTGTTGCTGACTCAAATTCTGCAGCACATGTATCTACCATTTTATACACTGGTGTTATACCATTTGCTATTCTTAAATCGTGAACTTCAGTTTCTGTCATATCGAAGCGGTGCGCGATGACACGGTCACTAAAGCCATAATTTTTAGCGAATTTCAGGTAATTAATATCCCCTTTATTAGCTTTTAAATCATGCTCAATATTAATAATATGTTGGAATTTATTTAAGAAGAAATAATCTATTTTTGTCATTTCATGAATTTCTTCTAATGTAGTACCTCTGCGGATTGCTTCTCCTATAAAGAATAGACGTTCATCATCTTGGTCTTTGATACGTGATTTAATATAATCTAAATCAAATGTCTCGCCGTTTGGTAAGCCTAAATGATGGACACCGTACTCTAAAGAGCGAATTGCTTTAAGTAAGGACTCTTCATATGTTCTGCCAATTGCCATTACTTCGCCTGTGGCCTTCATTTGCGTACCTAGAACACGTTCACCTTTTTCAAATTTATCAAATGGAAAACGTGGAATTTTAGAAATCACGTAATCTAATGTTGGTTCAAAGGCTGCGTATGATGTTTCAGTAATTGGATTTAACATTTCATCTAATGTCAATCCTACTGCAATTTTGGCAGCTAGTTTTGCAATTGGGTAACCTGTTGCTTTAGACGCTAACGCTGACGAACGAGATACACGAGGATTCACCTCGATGATATAGTAATCCATAGAATGTGGGTCTAGTGCAAGTTGTACGTTACAACCACCTTCAATGCCTAATGCGCGTATCACTTTTAACGACACGTCACGTAACATTTGATATTCTACATCTGATAACGTTTGACTAGGTGCTACTACGATTGAGTCACCTGTATGTATACCCACAGGGTCAATATTCTCCATATTACAGACAACGATAGCATTGTCATTTTTATCACGCATAACTTCATATTCAATTTCTTTATAGCCAGCGATTGATTTTTCAATTAAACACTGTGTGGCTGGACTATAATGTAAGCCATTACCTACTATTTCTTTAAATTCTTCGTCGTTATAACAAATGCCGCCGCCAGTACCACCCATTGTAAATGCTGGTCTTACGATTAACGGATAACCAACTTCTTCTTTAAATTCAAATGCTTGTTCAACTGTATTGACGATATCACTTTCAGGAACTGGTACATTTAGTTCATTCATTAATGTTCTAAATAACTCTCTGTCTTCTGCTTGTTGAATAGATTTCAATTCTGTACCTAATAGTTGCACATTATTAGCTTCTAATTCACCACTATCATGTAATTGAATTGCCATATTTAATCCTGTTTGACCGCCTAATGTAGGCAAGAGTGCATCTGGTTGCTCTTTTCGGATAATACGTGCAATAAAATCATGCGTTAACGGTTCAATATACACTTTATCGGCAATTTCAGTGTCCGTCATGATTGTAGCTGGGTTTGAGTTAACTAATATAACGCGGTAGCCCTCTTCTTTTAATGCCAAACATGCTTGAGTACCTGCATAATCGAACTCTGCAGCTTGACCGATAATAATTGGTCCTGATCCTATAACTAAAATCGTTTCTATATCTTGACGTTTAGGCATTGATTGTACGCTCCTTTGTTTTATATTCGTTCATCATATCGATAAATTCATCGAATAAATAATTAGAATCTGATGGTCCCGGACATGCTTCAGGATGATACTGTACTGAAAAGGCTGGTAGTGTTTTATGTCGTAAGCCCTCAACTGTGCCATCATTAATAGCAATATGTGTAATTTCTAAGTCTGTATTTATTAAAGAATCTTTATCGATCGCATAACCATGGTTTTGACTTGTCAATGCAATTTTGCCAGTTTTTAAATCTTTGACTGGGTGGTTAGCGCCTCTATGGCCAAACTTCATTTTGAAAGAAGTTGCTCCTTGAGCCAGTGCAAATAATTGGTGCCCTAGACAAATACCGAAAAATGGAACCTGTCCTAAGATGCCTTGAATCATCTCCACTGCTGTTTCAACTGCTTCAGGGTCGCCGGGGCCATTTGATAACATCACACCATCTGGTGACATTCTAATAATTTCTTCTGCAGTAGTGTCGTATGGTACCACCGTTACATTACAACCACGTGCGTTAAGTTCTCTTACAATATTTTGTTTTTTACCAAAATCAACCAAGACAACATTCAAGCCATAACCAGTAGATACATAAGGAGATTTTGTAGATACCGTTGTCACTTCATTACGCGGTAATTCTTTTGCTTTTAATTGTGTCACTATTTGCTCAATCTCGGCTTTATTATCTGTAAAAGCTGCTTTTAGCACACCATGTTTTCTAATTTTCCGTGTAATACTTCGTGTATCAACGCCTGAAATGCCTGGTATATCATACTCTACAAGTACTTCGTCAAATGTTTTTTGTTTTCTAAAATTACTTGGTTGGCTGCTGATTTCTTTAACTACAACACCATTTAAAGTAGGAACGAGTGATTCAAAATCGTCTCTATTTATACCGTAATTCCCTATTAAAGGATAAGTAAATGTAATAATTTGACCAGTGTATGAAGGATCCGAAATTGTTTCTTGATAACCCGTCATTGCCGTATTAAAGACAATTTCACCTAGTGTTAAATTATCGGAGCCTATTGGATATCCTTCATAATATGAACCATCTTCTAAAACAAGATAACGTTGTTTTAACATTATTTTTCCTCCTTAAATTTAACTTCACCTTCGACCATTGTTAATACTGGTGTTCCATAAACGCTATACCCTATAAAAGGAGTATTACGCCCTTTAGACGCAAAGTCATCTGCGTTGATTTCAGTTTCTTTGTCTAAATTGATAACTGCTAAATCTGCTAATCCACCTTCTTCTAATTTTCCGTATGGTAAATCAAATGTCTGAGCTGGTTTAATTGTTAAATAATCAACTAATTGTTGTAATGTCCACTCACCATTTTTAACAAAGTGTGTATAAAGTAATGGGAAAGCTGTTTCACTACCTACGATACCAAATGGTGCTTTAGTCATTGGTTGATCCTTTTCTTCTGCTGCATGTGGAGCATGGTCTGTCGCGATACAATCAATTGTTCCGTCTAGTAATCCTTCAAGCAATGCATCTCTATCCTCTTTACTTCTTAAAGGAGGATTCATTTTATAAATCGCATCATCTCCAGGAACATCGTCTTCAGTCAATAATAAGTGATGTGGGGTAACTTCAGCAGTTACATGTATGCCTGCTTTTTTAGCATCGCGTATCGCTCTAACACTTTCTTTAGTAGATACATGGCACACGTGGTAATGCGCGCCTGCTGCTTCTGCTAATAACACATCTCTAGCAATTTGTACTGCTTCACAAATATTTGGAATACCTGGTATACCTAAAGATTTGCTGCGTTCTCCTTCGTGCATGGCACCGCCATAAATCAAGCTGTTATCTTCACAATGTGCTACGACAGCCTTATTAACTTTTGCAGCTTCTTGCATAGCTTCGTACATCATGTTTGCTTGTTGTACGCCTACACCGTCATCTGTAAAAGCAAAAGCGCCATTTTGTGCAAGCGTAGAAAAATCAACATGTTCCTTACCTGCTTGTCTAATCGTTATAGCGGCATATGGTAAAACTCTAACTTGCGCGTTTTCAGCGATTAATTGATTTAAGTGATTAAGATTTTCTTCAGAATCTGGTACAGGACGAGTGTTTGGCATAGGACAAACTGTAGTGAAACCACCTCGAGCTGCGGCTTTAGTCCCTGTTTCAATTGTTTCCTTATGTTCGCCGCCTGGTTCGCGTAAATGAACATGAACATCGACTAATCCTGGTGAAACAAATTGTCCTTTGACGTCGATTTCTTCTGTGTCTGCATCAACATCTATTTGAGGTGCGATTTTCTTAATATGTTTTCCCTCTATTAAAATTGATACTTTTGTTAGCTCACCGTTTTGTAAAATTTGCGCATTTGTTAATAATTTCATTTTGCTGTTGCCCCTTCCATTTGTAAGATGTAGTCAATAATTGCCATGCGAATATACATACCATTTTCCATTTGTTTAAAAATACGAGACTTAGGTGCTTCAACAAGTGTATCTTCTATTTCTACGCCTCGATTAACCGGTGCGGGATGCATAATAATCGCCTGATCATTTAGCTTGTTATATCGTTGTTGTGTAAGTCCAAACTGTTCATGGTATTGCGTTGTTTCAAAACTAGCTATTTCACTATCGCCATGTCTCTCGTGTTGTACCCTAAGTAGCATCACAATGTCTATTGAATCAATCACTTCATCTATTTCTACATACGGTGCTTCTAATGTTTCATCTTTCCATGACTCTGGGCTTGAAAACATCACATTGGCACCTAAGGCACTTAAACTTTGAAAGTTACTTTTGGCTACACGTGAATTTTTAATATCTCCACATATTAAAATATTTAAGTTCTCAAATGTTTTGTATTCTTCGTAGATTGTCATAATATCTAATAAACTTTGAGTGGGATGTTGTCCACTTCCGTCACCAGCGTTGATAATGGGAATATTTAGATTCTCTAACTCATCATAATAATTTGTTTGAGGATGTCGAATTACTAACACATCTGCACCTACTTGTTCTAAAGTCTTACAAGTATCATATAGTGATTCACCTTTTTGAACAGAAGATGTATCTGTTTCAAAATCAATTAATTTCAAACCTAATTTTTGTTCGGCTACTAAAAAGCTACTTTTTGTGCGTGTAGAATTTTCAAAGAATAAATTTGCTACGAATTTATCATCAAAACAACATGGCTTTGCATCACCATTTTTAAAAGCGCTCGCGCGTTGTACCAATTCATAAATTTCAGTCGTATTTAAGTGTTCCATTGTTAGTAAATTATCCATATGTTTCAGCTCCTTATTATGACAATTTTTTATTAATCTGCTGGTGTTTCTTTTGGTAAAATCAAATTTAGTGTTATGCCTGCTAAAGCAGCTAATGCCATGCCTTCAATTTCTAAATTAATACCTAGTCCGTTTAAATTAAATACAAGGTTACCTATCCCTATAACTAATATGACAGATGCAATAACCAAGTTTCTGTTACTCGCGAAATCCACTTCACTTTCTACTAACATCCTCAGACCACTAGCTGCGATGATACCGAAAAGTAAAATCGAGACGCCTCCCATTACTGGCGTTGGTATAGATGAAACTAGTGCTGTGAATTTTCCTACAAATCCTAAAATAATTGCAATAGTTGCAGCGCCACCAATAACATAAACACTGTAAATTTTTGTTATTGCTAACACGCCGATGTTTTCTCCATATGTTGTACTTGGAGGGCCACCAATGATGCTCGCAAACATCGTTGATACACCATCACCAATGATAGACTTATCTAAACCTGGATCTTTAAAAAAGTTACGACCCACAATTTTGTTTATTACCATTTGATGTCCAATATGTTCACTAACTGTCACAAACACAATTGGTATTAATACCATTACTAACCCCAAGTGAAATGAAGGTGTATAATCTTTAAATGGTATGTATACTTCAGGAAATTGTAACCATTTGGCCTTGGCAATAGGCGCAAAGTTTACTAATCCCATAGCAATTGAAACAATATAGCCAGTTACTATGCCGATGAGTACTGGAATTAAAGATAAGAAACCTTTAAAGTAACCTTGCACTATAATCGTTACTAGTAATGTAATCACTGCTACTGCTAAATAACTTAAGTTATAACCTTTCATATCTCCCGAGTTCTCAAACATTGCCATATTGACAGCGGTTGGTGCTAAACTCAAGCCGATAACCATAATAACCGGACCAACAACTACTGGAGGTAATAAGTTCATTAACCAATTTGTCCCACTGATTTTAATTGCTATACCAATCAGAACATACATAACACCACTCATAAAAAGTGCCACAAGCATGTCGCCTAAGCTATGTGAGTTTAACCCTGTAATGATCGGCGTTATAAAGGCAAAGCTTGATCCAAGATAAGCAGGTATTTTTGCTTTAGTAATTAAGATATATAACAATGTCCCTATTCCTGATGCTAAAAGTGCCGATGATATTGGTAGTCCTGTCAAAAATGGTACAAGCACTGTGGAGCCAAACATCGCAAACAAATGTTGCGTACTCAAGAATGCCCATTGTCCAATTTTAGGTCTATCACCTACATCTAATACTGGTTTGACTGTCCGTTCAAACATTGTTTCATTTTCCATGTTTATGCTTCCTCTCATAAAAAAATCTCTTTACATTGAATTCATGTAAAGAGACTAAAAAGTATATATTATCTGTTTTGATTATAGAAAACTAAGCGTTATTCGTAGTTTAAACGGTAGCTCTATATAATTTAATCAAGATAATATGAAGAGGCGTTTGTTTTAAGCTAACAGCTTATCTTTCTAAAAGCTTTATAACCCCCCTGTTAAACGGTGATTATCATAATAGCTTTTACCTCTTCCCTTTTCCAGTCTCTCGTACTGAATTAAAAGGTGCTATTCAATTACAACTGCATTTCTATCATCTATTTCTTGAAGAAACACTGATACATCTTCTTCTTTTGCTGTAGGAATATTTTTTCCTACGAAGTCTGCTCGAATCGGTAATTCTCTATGACCTCTGTCTACTAAAGTAGCTAAACCAATTTTTTTTGGCCTCGCGTACTGTAGAACAGCGTCCAATGAAGCTCGCACTGTACGTCCTGTGTATAAAACGTCATCGATAATAACAACGACTTGATTTGTAATATTTACATCTATTTCATACGCTTTGTCATCAACTTGGTTTATTGTTTGTTCTAAATCATCTCTAAATTGTGTAATATCAATCGTTCCAGTTGGTACGGCGATCTCTTCTATTTGTTCAATCTTTTGTTGTATACGTCTCGCTAAAAATGCACCGCGTGTTTTAATGCCTAACAAGATTAAATTATCGGTACCTTTGTTATATTCTAAAATTTCATGTGCAATACGTGTAACCGTTCTTTGTATTGCTGCTTCATCCATAACAACGCGTTCTGACATTTTTATACACCTGCCTTTAATTAAGTGATGATATAAAGAAAACCTCATGTCTTTATCAGACATGAGGTTTAGTTAAAAAGTGTTCCAAACTTCAAGAGACATCACTCATTAAAATGAGACGCTTTCTCTTCCATAGTTAAAAATTTATACTATGACTCCTATTGTGTTAAGATATTATAACTACAACAGTGCTTCTTCATTTACATGAACAAACAGTAAGTTTATAACCTTTTTTATTAAATACATGTCTTCGGAGCCTCTCTGGACTCTCAATTAAAGACGTTCTCTCTTTATTAAACTGTCATAATAATACCATGAATCATATTACCTTGCAAGTCGGTAAACATGAAAATAACAACTCTAGTAATTGTTAATTCCATTCATCATAAAAACAATAAAATTCTTAAGACATAGACTTCATATTCAATATAAAAAACTAATATTTATGATGGTATGCTCACTTCAAAGTGGACACTTAAAAATGTGAACTTCAATAGACAAAGAAAACGTCAATTTCTATATAATCTCAATAGAAATTGACGTTTATTCTTTAGGCACTGATATTTATATCAAGCTCTTATAATTATTTTTCGCTTCTACGTAACTCAGCTAATAATTGCTCAAAATCGTCTGGTAATGCAGCTGATTTTTCGATATTTTCATGTGTAATTGGATGTTCAAACCCTATTACACCAGCATGTAATGCTTGGCCGCCTATAGCCATCGTTTTTTTCGGTCCATATTTTGGATCACCAACTAATGGGAAACCAATATATTTCATATGCACACGAATTTGGTGCGTACGGCCAGTTTCTAAAATACACTCGATTAATGTATATTTATCAAAATGCTCTAATACATTAAAATGTGTAATTGCATCTTTTCCATCATCAACAACATCCATAGATTGACGATCATTTTTATTTCTGCCAATCGGTGCATCAATTGTGCCATAATCATGAGGAATGTTTCCATGTACTAATGCAACATATTTACGAGTGACTGTCTTATTAACTAATTGATTTACTAAACTACGATGTGCAATATCATTTTTAGCAACCATTAATAATCCAGATGTATCCTTATCGATACGATGCACAATACCTGGACGAATTTCACCATTAATTCCTGATAAATTCTTCATTTGATACATAAGACCATTAACTAAAGTACCTGTATAATGACCAGCTGATGGGTGAACTACCATACCTTTAGGTTTATATACAATAGCTACATCATCATCTTCATAAAAAATATCCAAATTTAAATTTTCTGGTTGAATATCCGCTTCTACAATTTCCTTTTCAGTCACAACTATATAATCATTCATCTTCGTTTTGTAGTTAGATTTAATGACCTTATCGTTAACTTTCACAAGATTCTCTTTAATCCAATCTTGGATTTGAGTACGTGACCAATCTGAATTATATTCAGGTAATAGCTTATCAATACGTTGACCTGTATCGTTCTGGTCTTCTATCTTAAACTCATGTATATCCATACGATATCTCTCCTATTCTTCTTTCTTCATATCTGTTAACAAAGCGATTACTATCAACAAAACGCCTATAGTCAAACTAGAATCTGCTACATTAAATATAGGGAAATTATAACCAAAAATATTTGTATCAACAAAGTCTACAACTTCTCCATGTAACACACGATCAATAAAATTACCTAAAGCTCCTGCAAATAATAAACTAATAGCCACTTGCATTAATAAATGCTGTTTTGCTTCTTTAATGTAAAATATAATTAATACAACAAGAATTATAATTGTAATAATATAGAAAAAACTCATTTTCCCACTCAATATACCCCACGCTGCACCATTATTACGGTGTGAAGTTATATTTAAAAAATTGGGAATTACGTTAAAAGAATCTCCAACTTTCATAGAACTAGCAACAATAAATTTTGTGATTTGATCTAATAATAATATAACGATTGTTATGAATAAAGAAATACCAATGTAGTACTGACGTTTCATGTCTGTACCTCCTATTCTGCGCTCAGTCGCTTTTACAACATCTTTCATTATATCCTAATCAAACTTATAAAAAAAGTTACAGTTTGATTATATATATATAAATTAATAATTCATGATCAACCATTGATCTAATGCTATATATTTATATGAAAGTCATTTAATAAGTTTTCTTAGTATCATAATAAAATAATTTGTCATTGCTCCATGTTAATTACATAACTTTATAAAAATTAAAACGAAACATTATACCGTCAGGTCCTGTAATATTTTTATGCGTCGTCTCAGGATAGTGATAGTCTACACAAGCTAACCCATATGTTTTATGGTTTTCAATACGCTTAATTCGAGAAAACCAATTATTGACTACTATATGTTGGTGATAACCGTTAGAAGATAAATACAATGCTGTGTTTGTTTCTAAGGAAGAAGCTTCTAAACCAAAGAAATTTTTATAATATGAAATTACACGTTTTAACTCTATTGTTTTAAGATTAATATATCCGATTATTGTTTCATCAGGGATGCCTTGCCACTTTTCATTTGAAACATAGGTTAACAAATTAGGCACGTTGATTGGTCGTGTCTCTAAGACAGCCTTATCATCTTCAAACACCCAATCTTCAATCGGATGATCCACATAAAATTCTAAACCATTGCCTTCCGGGTCTTCTAAAAATAATGATGTTGTAATATCGTGTTCTCCACCATTAATAGGTAAATCATTCTCACTCAATTGAACGAGCAAATCCGCTAAATCTGTTTTCGATGGTAATCTAATAGCGAGATGAAATAACCCCGCTTCCGAAGTTAAAGGCTCTCTACCATGGTTAATTTGCTTTAATGTTAGAAAATGATTTGAATTACCAATTTCATAATGAACAATTGAATATGATTCATTTACTACATTAAGCCCTAAGATATGTTCATAAAATTGTTTCATAGCTTCTTTATCTCTTACATTTAATGTTATGCCGTTTACAAAATGTGCACTTTGATTATGAAACATAAAAAACACCCTTCTAAAATCAAGTTTTACTTAAATTCTTATAAATTTCTTTATCCCTGTCCAATTACAGATTCTATTATAAATGCGCATTGTCGAAACTTAAGTAATGGAAGCGTAAATATCAAGCCTCAATGGCATTATGTTTATAAAAATAAATTGGAACGTCAATACACTCCAGAAAAGATGAGGCTAAGACAATTAATTATGTCCCAGCCTCATCCAAATCAATTTATTCAATTAATAACAACTAGCGTTTTAATTATACTAGTGTTTTGACAACTTCTTGACAACGTGGACACAAGTTATTTAATTCGCCTACAGAACCTAATGATTCACTATAATTCCAACAACGTTCACATTTTTCACCATGTGCATGCTCAATACGGATATCACCATATTGGTAAGGAATTCTATTTTCCACTTGGTCTACTACTTCTGCTTGTGAAGTAATAAATAATTGTTGTAAGTCAGCAAATTGTTGTAAGAAAGACGTCGCATCAAAGTTATCATTGCTTCCAATCACAACTTTAGCTTCTAATGATTTACCAATTACTTTTTCGTTACGTGCGACTTCTAATGCACGGTTAACATCATCACGTAATTTCATAAACGTATTCCATCTATCTACAAATTCACGATCTACTTCAACACGTTCTGGCATGTTTGTTAAGTGTACACTTTCTTCCTCTACATGAGGGATATGTGACCAAACTTCTTCAGATGTATGAACTAAGATAGGCGCTAACAATTTGGTCATATCAACAACGATTTGATATAACACTGTTTGCATACTACGACGTTTATGAGAATCACGCTCTTCAATATAAAGAATATCTTTACCATAATCTAAATAGAAATTACTTAGTTCTACATTAATAAAGTTTTGAACTTCTTGGAAAATATCTAAATAATCATAGTTATCATAGTGGTCTAACGTATTCGCAGTAAACTCACGTAATCTATTCAATAAATATTTATCCACTTCTAATAAATTATCTTCAGCGATTGCATCAGTAGCAGGGTTATAATCATTTACGTTACCTAACATAAATCTTAAAGTGTTTCTGATTTTTCTATAAACATCAGAAGTTTGTTTTAAAATTTCATCTGAAATACGTACGTCTGCTAGATAATCAACACTACTCACCCATAGACGTGCAATGTCTGCACCTTTTTGTTTAACAATTTGATCCGGTACAATCACATTACCTAATGATTTACTCATTTTCTTACCTTCTCCATCCATTACAAAGCCATGTGATAGTAACATTTTATATGGAGATTGCCCTCTCGTAGCTACTGAAGTTGTAATTGATGAGTTGAACCAACCACGGTATTGGTCACTACCTTCAAGGTATAAATCAGCTGGGTATGATAATTCCGGACGTTCCTCTAACACACCACGGTGTGATGAACCTGAGTCAAACCAAACATCCATGATATCAGTTTCTTTTGTAAATTCACCATTTGGACTACCTGGATGCGTAAAGCCTTCAGGTAGTAAATCTTTCGCATCACGTTCAAACCAAATGTTTGATCCATTTGCTTCAAATAAATCAGCAACATGGTTAACTGTTTCAGATGTCATGATAATGTCGCCATTTTCAGCATAAAATACTGGTAACGGCACACCCCATACACGTTGACGTGAAATAACCCATTCGCCACGGTCACGAATCATGTTATAGATACGTGTTTTACCCCAGTCCACTTTGAATTGGGTTTCATCGATAGCATCTAAAATATCTTGACGTACTTTATCTATAGATGCAAACCATTGTGGCGTCGCTCTAAAGATAACTGGTTTTTTCGTACGCCAGTCATGAGGATAACTATGTGTAATAAATTCTAAATGTAGTAATGCACCATTTTCTTTTAGTAGGTCTGTAATTTCTTTATTCGATTTATCATAAAACATGCCTTCAAATTGACCAGCTTCATCAGTAAATACACCTTTATCATCTACTGGGCTAATCACAGGTAAATTATATTTTTGACCAACTATATAGTCATCTTCACCATGTCCAGGTGCAGTGTGTACACATCCAGTACCTGCATCAGTAGTAACATGTAAACCATTAATTACTAATGATTCACGCTCAAAGAATGGGTGTTGGGCTTCAACATATTCTAATTCTTTACCTGTAAATTCATTTTCTAATACTAAAGTATCTTCGTCCCATCCTAACGCTTCTACAACATCACTCGCTAAATCTTTACCAATGATGTATTTTTGACCATTTACATTGTATTGACCGTAAGTTAAATCAGGATGCACCGTAATCGCTACATTTGATGGCAATGTCCATGGCGTTGTAGTCCAGATAATAAATTTTGCATCTGGATCGATAATACCTTTACCATCTTTAACATCAAACGCTACATAAATAGATGGTGAACGTTTATCTTGATATTCAATTTCCGCTTCTGCTAATGAAGATTCACTTGATGGTGACCAATATACTGGTTTTTTCCCTTTATAAATCAAACCTTTATCCGCCATTTCTCCAAATAAACGAATTTGAGCTGCTTCATATTCTGGTTTTAAAGTAATATAAGGGTCATTAAAATCGCCTTTAATACCTAAACGCTTGAAATCTTTTTTCTGATTTTCAATTTGCTCTAATGCAAATGCTTCACATTTTTTTCTGAATTCTGCTACTGACAATTCTTTGCGTTTAACACCTTTTTTAGTTAACGCTTGTTCGATTGGCAAACCATGTGTATCCCAACCTGGCACGTAAGGCGTATAATACCCACGCATTGATTTATAACGTGTGATGATATCTTTTAAAATTTTGTTTAACGCATGTCCCATGTGTAAGCTTCCATTCGCATATGGTGGGCCATCATGTAGAATGTATGAAGGATTCCCTTCATTTTTATCTAATACTTTTTGATAGATGTTTTTTTCATCCCATTCTTCTTGTATCTTAGGCTCTTTATTTGGCAAACCACCACGCATTGGGAAATCTGTTTTTGGCATTAATAATGTATCTTTATAGTCCATTTCTATACACTCCTCGTTCCGTTTTCATACTTTATTCATTTTAAATAATAAAAAGAACTCTAAGTTCAATTAACAGGGACGATGTATACCGCGTTACCACCCTGATTAACTCAACTTAGAGTTCTCTCATTATCTTTATTACTTTGTAATGACATAACAGTGATATAAGAAACTAACATATGAAAGGCTCCCACTATCCCTAACTCGCTGTGATATGTTTATTGTTTCAAACGCGTCTGTTATCTAATATTATTTATTTTCTGAATCAGTAGCTGATGTTTGATCGCTAGCAGTTGCGTTATTGTCTGCTTCAGCTCTCGCTTTCATAGCTTTTTCTTCTTCAGTCAATTCATTATCATTTAAGTGATTAATATTTTCTTCAGTGACTTGTTCAGAATCAAGATCATAATTTAATAAATAATCCCAATCTTCATTTTTAAGTAAATCTAATTGTGCTTCGACTAACATACGGAAACGCGATCTGAAAATTTTGGATTGACGTTTCATATCTTCAGTTTGGAAAGATAGTCTACGTGCTTTTTCAACTGCGTCGTTAACAATTCTATCTGCTTCTGCTTTTGCTTTAGATACTATCGCTTCGGCATCTTTTGAAGCAGCTGCTTTAGTTTCTTCTCCGGCTTGTTTAGCTTGAATTAACGCATCACTTACAGATTGATGTACATCTTTATACGATTGAATATTGCTTTCTTTGTCTTCAATCACTTTTTCTAACTGTACTTTATCTTCTTTCAAACGTTCAATTTCATTACTCAATTGTTCTAAATAGCTTTCAACTTCAGTAGGCTCAAAACCATTTCTTGCATTTGTAAAAGTTTTATTTTTAATTTCATTTGGTGTAAAAGGCATAAATATCCTCCTTCTATAATACACTATTTTCTACAACGATTAAATAACAGAAATAGTGTTTTATCGACAATATGTTTTTATAATATATCATTTACTAAATTGCGCAAAGCGTTAAATATGTTATCTCAAATTATATGATAGCTTATTATACCATTATTTGAATAACGTTTTGTAAGAAATTCTGATTTTATCTTTTTTAGTTTTACCGCCTATGTCAGTAATCATAGCTCTACCAAATCCTTGGATTGATAATAAGTCACCACTATCAAGTTGAAAGTCTGCAACGTCAACCACTGTATGATTCACTTTAACACGTTTCTTGTCTATCAGTTGTTTTGCAATAGTTCGTGATTTCCGTATCATGTCTTTTAATACAACATCTAACCTTAAGCCACTTACAGTTGTATCAAATGTTTGCCAATTCTCTTTTGATTGTATCATATCTTTTATAGGAATAGAATTAAGTTTAACTGTTGCGCCTTTGATTCTATTTAATTCCAATATAATATAAGATTCTAGTTGCTTTGTCAAAGTGAATTGAATATTATCTGCCACAACAATGTCACCTAATTGTTCTCTTTCAATTCCAAGTGACATAATTGTGCCTAAAATATGTTGATGTTGTAATGTTACAAATTTTTGTGGATAATCAACTTTAATCAATACAATTTCGAATGCTTCTTCACTTGGTACAAAGTAACTTGGCGCGACAATAGCACGTTTTCTTTCCGCATATGGTCCGCCATAAAATGTAACATTCAAGTCTTCAAAGCTACCGACGACAACCTCCATTATATATTGACCACGTGGATCAAGAAACGTTGTCAATACAGGTGCGTATTGATTATTAGCACGATTGCATTTATCTATAAGTTGATCTATTAAATCATGTTCTTCTTTTCTGAAATGCTGATAAATATCGATGTGTATCACTCCAAATACAATACAAAGCACCTCTCGTTATTTAACGTTAGGTGCTTGTCATTTATTTTATGTTAGTTCATTTAGTATTATTCAATGCCTTACATTAATTTAGTTAAAATCAAATTAAATATGCTCGCTAAACCACTACGGAATAGTACGAGTACTACTATGGCAACAATTGATGATATATCAATCATTCCAATTGGTGGTATAACTTTACGGAATTGCTCTAAAAACGGTTCATATAGTTTTGATAAAAATTGACCGAATTTATTTTCACGTGCATTGGGAATCCATGACATAACAAAATATACAATCATCCCATAATAATAAATCTGAACCAAGAATAAAATAAAATTAAATATGTTTGCTAATAAACCAATATCCATTTATTTTTTACCTCTATTCACCTTGGTATTCCATATTTTCTATTTGATCAGTGATACTTCCAGCAACTTCAACATTGTCTGGCGTACATAAGAATATATCTGATCCAACTCTTTGAATATCTCCACCAATTGCATAAACAGTACCACTTAAAAAGTCGATAATACGTTTAGCAGACACTTTATCAATACGTTGTAAATTAACTAATGTGGCACGACGATTCTTAAGTTCGTCTGCAATATCTTGTGTATCTGAAAAAACACGGGGTTCAAATAAACACATTTTAGAACTTTCTTGTGCAAAAGCGAATTGATCTTGTTCTTGATTATTCATATTCACAACGTTCCTTGTATTATTTTTAGATGAACTGTTATTCATTTGATACTTCCTTTCTCCCGATGATTGCTGTAATCTAGTTGACTGTTTCTTGGGAACGGACTGTATTGATCTTGGCTTTTCTGTATAACCATTATTTGATTGTTCATTAAAGTTGCTTTGAGACTGCGCTTGTTGTTTGTTTTGTGTTCTATTTTGTTCTTCTTCTGGCGGCGCTTCTAATTCGTCATCTTCCTCTTCTACAACGAAAAATCCATTAAATAAATCTTTTAAAGCCACGGGGCTCACTCCTCTTTTCCTACAAGTTTAGTCCCAATTCTCACAAATGATGCACCTACTTCAGCGGCTAAATGATAATCGTTACTCATTCCCATAGAAAGCTCAGTACATGGTGCATAATTTAAATTGAGCGCTTTAATTTCATCTCTTTTTGTTTTTAATAATTGAAACAAGCTTTTTATATATGGCTCATCTTCAGTCAAAGGAGCCATCGTCATAAGACCAACGATTTCTATATTCTCATATTGCTTTAACTCTTCAATAAAAGTCTTAACCTCTGATAACGAAACACCTTGTTTAGATGATTCACCAGATACATTCACTTGAACAAAACATTTAATTTTATGTTCGGCTCTTTTATCAATTTCTTTTGCTAATTTCAAACGGTCTAATGCATGGAAATAGTCAACTTCATTGATAACTTCTTTAACTTTTCTAGTTTGTAATGAACCTATAAAATGCATAACGGCGTCATTAGGTAAGATTGCTTTCTTTTGTTGAAACCCTTCCAAACGGTTTTCGCCGAAATGTCTAATTCCTGCATTATATGCATCATTAGCTCGGTCTATTGTAACATACTTTGTCACTGCAATCACGTTTGGCATTGTTGAAATATTACCCTTTTCGCAATGTGACTGTATTTGTTCATTTATACACTTTAAATTATATTGTACGTCCAATTCTATACACCTCTTCGTTATTGACCAATAAATGCTAACATACGACCCGTATTTCCTTTTTCAACTCTATAAGAAAAAAATAATGATAAATCTTCAGATGTCGCATAGCTTGTTATATAAATATTATTTTTGGGAACACCAGCATATTCTAACAGTAATGCATTCGCAAGTTTCAAATCAATACCGTGTCTATCTACACCTCTAGTTTGTGTATATTGATTAATATCTATCGGCAGCGCTTCAAATTTAGATTTTATATCATCGTTAATTTCATAAGATATAGAAGTTGCGGGTCCAATGACAACATTTAAATCGCTTAACTCAAAATCTATACGTGAAACCATTTCATTGACTATTTGACCAACAGTTCCTCTCCAACCTGCATGTGCAAGACCTATAAAATGATATTTTTCGCTATAAAAGTAAATAGGTACACAGTCAGCATAGCACATTGTAAGTAAAATATTATCATCATATGTGTATAAACCGTCTACACCATGCAATCGATCTGTCAGTGAATCTATATTAGACCCTCTATCTTGTTCAGTTACTTCTACAACTTTATTTTCATGAGTTTGAATTGGAAAAACCCATTGCTCTCTAGGAAATTCAATAGTAGCAGCGAGTATTTCTTGATGTTCAGTGATACTTTGTTGATTGTCGTTAATATATCTTGCCATATTAAAGGCGTTTTGAGGAAAAGGGCTAAAACCATCTTCTCTTGTTGTTATACCCAGTTTAACATTTTTTAAATGAACGTCCTCATATTCTAATGTATGATGCTTTTTAATAAATTTATCTTGCATGATCACAAACCTCCATAGGATATATAAAAGCAACATTATTATTAATTAAATTTAAAAAAGTCATCAGATCTACTGACCTGATGACACTTTATTATTTAATTTAGTCTACAAAACTTGTTGCGACTAACGTCTAGTTCTTCTTGAACGTCTTTCTTCTCTATTTCTAATGAAACTTGGAATATCATCTTCATTAGTTGTATGTGCTCTACCTTCACTAGCGTTTTCTGATGATGCTTGTGAAGCACTTGCTGAACTTGAAGAAATTGTGTCTTCTTTAGTAGTACTTCCGCTTGTTGCACTATTACCAAAGCCAGTGTTTGAAGCTTTACGACCTTGTGATGAAGGTTTGTCTTCAAAACCAGTTGCGATAACTGTTACAACAATTTCATCTTGTAATTCTGGGTTAATTACTGTACCGAAGATCATATTAACATCTTCGTCTGCTGCATCTTGCACGATATCTGCTGCTTCTTGTGCTTCGAAAAGTGACAATGATTCTCCGCCTGTAATATTCATAAGCACACCTTGCGCACCTACGATTGAAGTTTCTAGTAATGGTGAAGAAATTGCTTTTTTAGCAGCTTCTACTGCACGGTTTTCGCCAGAAGAAACACCGATACCCATTAAAGCTGAACCTTGGTTAGACATAATTGTTTTAACGTCTGCAAAGTCTAAGTTAACTTCACCAGATACAGCGATTAAATCAGAGATACCTTGAACACCTTGACGTAATACGTTATCTGCTTCTTTAAATGCTTCCATCATTGGTGTTGATTTATCAACAATATCTAATAAACGGTCATTAGGAATAACGATTAATGTATCAACAGCAGCTTTCATTGCTTCAACACCTGCTGCAGCTTGCGTTTGACGCTTACGGCCTTCAAAACCAAACGGACGTGTTACAACACCTACTGTTAATGCGCCCATTTCTTTAGCAATTTTTGCTACAACTGGAGCAGCACCTGTACCAGTACCGCCACCCATACCAGCAGTTACGAATACCATATCTGCACCTTGAATTGCATCTTCAATTTGTTCACGTGACTCTTCAGCAGCTTTTTTACCAATTTCAGGGTTAGCACCGGCGCCTAAACCACGTGTTAATTTTTCACCAATTTGGATTTTAGACTCAGCTTTTGATAAATTTAAAGCTTGTCCATCCGTGTTAATTGAAATAAATTCAACATTATTCATACCATGGTCAATCATACGGTTTACAGCGTTATTACCGCCGCCCCCTACACCGATGACTTTTAACGTCGCTAAATGATTAAATCCTTGTTCAAATTCTAACATTTATATTTCCTCCTAGTTTTAATGGCCAATCAATCGAATAGAGATTTCATAAGTTTTTTGAATTTACCTTCTTCTTTGTCTTGAGGTTTACGTTCTTCATCATGATCGATGTTTACTTCGTTATCGTACACCTCTGGCTCTTCTTCTGCTTCAACAGTATTAGTTGCTTCTCTTGACTCAGTTGATGACATTTGAGGTTCTTCAGGTTTGTTCGATTTTTTCTTAAACCAATCAAATCCACTTGATTTTGTACTATGTTCTCTTTCATCAGATTCGATGACTTCTTCCTCGAATTCTTCACTGTCATGATTACTAATTGTAACATAATCTAGTAATTCGTCGAAAGTAATGCTACTAGAAATTGTTGAAATTGCTGACGAGAACTCAGGTTTTCTGATTCCCATTTGTGATGGAGTGTGAATTCTCACTTTTTCACTCACCATATCTTGAAGCAATTCTTTAACTCCTAATAAGTTTGCAGAACCACCCGTAATAACAAAACCACCATTTACTTTTGTAAGTCCTAATTCTTGCAATACTTCAAACACATTAAAGAAAATATCTTCGACGCGTGCTTCAATAATGTCTGCTAAGTCTTTTTGTGTAAATTCCGCTTCTTCGTCACTGTTGACTTGTTCAACGGAAAATACATCGTGATCAGAAGCAGAATCAAAGAAAGCGTGTCCATATTGATGTTTAATTTTTTCAGCGGTCTCGTATGAAGTATTTAAGCCTGAAGCTATATCTTCAGTAATATCTCGACCTGCCATTTCTAATGCATCTGCATCAACTAATTCACCACGCTCGTAAAATGCAAGTTGCGTGATATCTTCACCAATGTCGATTACACATGCACCTAATTCTTTTTCAGTAGCTGAAAGAACTGAGCCATAGTTGTATGCATCAGAATATACATCAAGTACATCCACGCCACAAGATTCAACACATTTAATCATATTAATTAATATTGATTTTTGTATTGCAATAACACCAGCTTCAACTTTCAGACTATGTCTAGCAATCAATTCTTTTGGATCAGAAACTTCATTCTCCCCATCTACAATAAATTTAATTGGAAATGCGTTAATAATTTCAGTTTCAGGGACATCATTTTTATCGCGAATACTTTCAAGTACACTTTCAATATGTGTACCATCTAATTCTGTATCTTCATAAAATTCTATTTCATTGGACTCATCAAATACCTCTGTTCCGATAATAGGTAGTTTTAAAAATACTTCCTTAATATCTACTCCTGAAGCAATAGAGGCTTTTTTGATTGTATCTTTAATTGCTTGTTTAGCAATATCGAAATCATCAATAAGACCATTTTTAATCCCACTTGTGTAGGTTTGTCCTGTACCTATCACATTTATACCGTTGTGAAATTTCTCGCCTACTATCGTTTTAACGCTCGATGAACCGATATCTATACTTACATAATAATGCTCTTCCATAGATAGGCACCTCCTGACAATAACTTATTCAAATTCACACTATTAATAGTTTACAATAGGTTTTAACGCTTGTGAACTATAAAGATAAGTATTTGTCGAAATTTTTTAATTATTTTTGTCTGTTTTCTCATTAATCTTATTTAATGCACTTTGAAGCTCATCTTTTGCCTTATCTTCTTCTGTTGTACCCTTATCCACATTTTGGTCACTTGAAGATTTTGTAGTGCTATCACCACTATATGGAATAAACGATGCACCTACTGATAAATCAATATACCCCGCTTTTTTTAATTCTCCAGATTCATCACGTTCTAATGATTGTGACATTTGCGGATAGTATTTCATTTTTTTACCAATTGTATTTAAATTACCAAGAATTTGAATATCGTCTGTTGTGAATAATTTGATTTGATTTTGTGCATTTTCTTGAGGGTCAAATTTAATTTCTGCTATCATCCCTCTAACCTTCGCAGGCATTTCAGAAAGCGCTTGTATAATCTTTTCTTTTTTGTCTTTTTCAAACCCTTCAAGAATTGGTCCATTATCAGTAGCATTACCATCATAATCTTCTAACTCTGTACCGTCTTCTAAAACAGGTACGTAATTATCTTTCTTTTTAGTTAAGGCTACAATTTGTTTTTCTGACACTTTCACAGTTAACTTGTTTGGAAAATGCTTTTTAACTTCTGCACTTTTGATAAGCGTGCTTTCTTCAAGCTTGTTTTGAGCATTTGTAGTGCTATAAGTGTACATTCTTGAGTTGTCTTTTACGTTTATAGCTTTATTAATTGTATTCTTAGATGTATTATCATTCCCGCTAATCTCTACACTACTAATCTTACTCAAAGGTGTAAACATATAAATCAATATTAAAATAATTATAAACAATAAAACACCAAATACTGAATATTGAATTTGCTTTTGTCTTTTACGTCTTTTTGCTCGTTTCTCTTTTAAGTAATCAGAGTCAAATTCACTAACTTTGTCAGACATTTAATATCACACCCTTTAAAAAGAAGGTAAATTTGCTTGGAAACTTTGGATAAATTTATTTCCACGCTCTTCAAAAGTATTGTACTGATCCCAACTTGCACATGCTGGTGATAATAATACAACGTCATTTGGTTCTATGACAGACTGTATCTTATCTACTGCATCTTGCACATCAGAAGCTGTAATGACGTACTTACCTTGGCTTTCACCTAACTTCACAAATTTCTCCTTTGTCTCACCGAAAGTTACCATAACTCTTACATTTTTCATATGTGGAATAAGCTCATCAAAGTCATTGCCACGATCTAGCCCGCCACATAACCAAATGATTGGTTGTTTGAACGAATTTAATGCAAATTGTGTAGCTAATGTATTCGTAGCCTTTGAGTCATTGTAATACTTGTTCGTTTTATTTGTTCCAATATATTGTAAACGGTGTTCAATACCTGAGAATGACGTCAAACTATCAATAATTGCTTTAACGGAAACTCCAGAAAGTAATGCTGCCAATACTGCGGCAAGAATATTTTCTAAATTATGTTCACCTGGTAGCACAAGATCATCTATATGAATGATTCTAAAACCTTTAAATACAATATAGCCATCCTCAACATAAATACCGTCTACTTCTTGATGAGTTGAAAAATAATATGTTTTTGCTTTCAATGATTCAGATTCGATTAAATGACGTTGATGGTAATTACAAATTAAATAATCATTTTCTGTTTGGTTAATATATATTTTCTTCTTAGCATTTTGATAATTTTCTAGAGATTCATGATAATCAAGATGCGCTGAATAGATATTCGTAATTATAGCGATATGTGGTTTATACTTATCGATTCCTAATAATTGGAAAGATGATAACTCCGTAACTAAATAGTCATCAGCTGAGACTTCTTGTGCAACTTTTGAAGCCACATAACCAATATTACCCGATAGTTTACCAGTCACCCTACTTTTTTGAAACATATCTCCAATTAATGAAGTCACTGTTGTTTTACCGTTTGTACCAGTTACACCAATAATTGGCGCTTCTGATATTAAATAACTTAATTCTACTTCCGTTAATATTTTCAATCCTTTTTCAGTTGCTGCTTCTATTAATGGAACATTATAAGGAATACCTGGATTTTTAAATATTATAGGATTACTATCTAACAATGAAAGTGGGTGGTCTCCCCCAATTACTGTTATGCCCATATTTTCTAAATCGATCGCATGTGCATCTTGACTCAAGTCTTTACCGTCATTGACAATTACATTTGCACCAAGTTTTTTTAATAATTTAGCGGCTTCATAACCACTTTTCGCCAATCCAATCACTAATACGTTTTTATTTTCTAATTCTGTATACTTCAGCAATTTAATTCACTCCAATCCATAAACCGATGAGTCCTGTAATCAATCCTACTGTCCAGAATACTGTCGTCACTTTTTTCTCATTCCATCCAATCAATTCAAAATGATGATGTAACGGAGACATTTTGAAAATACGTTTTCCAGTCAATTTAAATGAAGTTACTTGTATCATAACCGATAATGTTTCTGCTACAAATACAAAACCGATAAAAATTAGAGACAGTTCTTGATTGAGCATAATAGAAATAGTAGCAAATATACCACCTAGTGCCAAACTACCCGTATCTCCCATAAAGACTTTCGCCGGATTCAAGTTGAATGGTAAGAAGCCAATTAGCGCAAAAATCATGATAATACAGAATAATCCGATAGACGTTGCACCTTGGAAGTAAGCCATAATTGCATACATTACAAAGCCGATAATAGATAAGCCTGTAGCTAGGCCATCTAATCCATCTGTTAAATTAACTGCATTTGAAAAACCTACTTGCCAAAAGACTATGAAAATTACATATGCAATCGAAAGTGGTACTTCAATATTTGTAAAAGGCAAATGAATTCCTGTAGAAAAGTCAGTTAAGTTAAATACTTGGCTTAAAATAAAGAAGATAACTGCAATACCTATTTGAGCTAAGAATTTTTGCTTACTCGTTAAACCTTCATTATTTTTCTTTACTACAATAATGTAATCATCAATAAACCCAATTAAACCAAAACCTATTGTTACAAATAACAACAAAATAATCGGATTAGAGTTATCCATAAAAATGATTGCTAAAATTGAAGTTACAATAATACTAATGAGAAAAGTCAATCCACCCATAGTAGGTGTGCCTGTTTTCTTCATGTGACTTTGCGGACCTTCTTCTCTAATGCTTTGCCCAAATTTCATTCGTTTTAACGTTGGTATTAGAACTGGGACTAATATAAACGTGATTAACAGTGCGATAATTGCGAGTAAATAAACCATATTGCGCTCCTTTATTTATTTAATTGGATTATGTCGTTATGCTCGTCGATTAGTCATATGTACTGAGGTTCGTAGCCAACCAATTCAAGTTGTTACTTTATTGCAACACTTAGTGATTAGCTACTTTTATTTAAACCTCAAAGTTGATTACATATTAAGTCTTAGATTTTAATGAAATATCTCCATTAAGAAAATCCACTTAGCTCAAACTACGATTCATTATCTTTTGAATCTTTATTTTCATCTGAGTCTTTGTTGTCATCTTTGTCTTTTGAATCTTTGTTTTTATCTGAGTCTTTGTCCGAACTAGATTCGTCTTTTGAAGTTTGGCCATTAATATCTTCTGAAGATAACGTTACTTCAATTTTATCTTTGCTGCTTATTTTTTGTCCTTTAGTAACAGATTGATTCGATACAAATCCACTACCTTTTGTTGTTACTTTAGTTTTTGTAAGTAACTCAAATGCCACAACTTCTTCTTTCGACCAACCTGTCATATCAGGCATTGTAATATCACTATCTGTCAATAATAATACTTTACTGTTAGGCAATACTTCTTTATTAGCGCTCACAGATTGCTTAGTAATTTTCTCTCCATCGCCAATTACTATAGGTTTTAGAGACTTACTATTTATTTTATCTTGCGCTTTTTGCGTTTCTTGTCCTTCAACATTAGGTACTTCACTATATTTCACATCTGAGTTGTCTTTAGTATTCTTATCTCCAACATTCAGATATTTTAGCGTATTTTCCATAATAGGTTTAAATGCTTTACTTACACCCATCTCATAAGCTTCTTGATCATTTTTCTCTGCTAAACTCATACCAGCATAAACAATTACTTCAGGGTCATCTTTTGGTGCATCACCGATAAAACTAACAAAATACGGATTTTCACCTTCAACATAACCACCATTATCTGGGTCTGCAACTTGTGCTGTACCTGTTTTACCTGCAACATCATAACCATCGATTTGATAGTTCTTAGCATGGCTATCTTCACTATTTACAACTTTATCTAACTCAGTACGCACTTTTTTAGCTGTATCTTTCGTTATAGGTTTACCATCATATTCTTTCTTACCTTTATAAAAAGTATCTTTGCTGACGGGGTTCGTTATATTATCAACATACCAAGGCTTAATCATGTTACCGTCATTAACGAAAGCAGATTGCGCTTTAAGCATTTGTACTGGTGTTACTGTAGTAGACTGACCAAACGCAGATGTTTTCTGTTGTGCTTCATTATCCCAAGCGATTCCACCAGTAGCTTCCCCGTCAAACATACCGTTTGTAGATTGACCGAAACCAAATTTCTCATACCAGTCTTTCATTTTATCTGCGCCAACTAAATCTTGCAGGTGCATCATTAATGTATTAGACGAATATGTGAATCCTAGTGACATTGGGATTTCTCCCCAACCCACCTTGTTCCAGTCAGAAATTTTTGATCCCATGACTTCTCTAGGTTCGGCTGTATATTTTTTATCTGGTTCAAATTTCCCTTCTTGTATAGCAGCTGCTAAGCCATATGATTTAAAGGTTGAACCAGGCTCATATGTGTTTTGGTATAAATCATTTGCCCACTTTTTACCGAAATCTTTTCCTGTTTCTGGATTAAAAGTTGGACGCTGACTAAACGCGAGTATTTCACCGGTATGTGCGTCCATTACAACAGCGAATAAATCTTTCGGTTTATAGTGTTCCACCATGCCATCTAATGCCTCTTCAACAAATACTTGGATATTAGAGTCCAATGTTAAATGTACATCATCCCCACGTTTAGGTGTTTTTTCCTTCTTAGTATTAGGTGCAATATAACCCCATATATCATGGATGTAAGATAATGCTCCTTTTTGCCCAGATAAATAACTATCAAATATTTTCTCAACGCCCATAGCGCCTTTCAAGTCGCCACTATCCGGATCTTTTTGAGCCATTCCAATTAAATGTGATGCAAAGTTTCCATTAGGATAAAAACGTTCAGTTTCTGGATAAAGCGTTACACCAGGTAACTTCATTTTTTCAATTTTTTCTTTTTCTTGATATGTTAAATCAGTTCCTTTTTGTCCAAATTCAACTTGGAACGCTTTTTTATTATCTAATTTTTCTTCAATTTCTTTAGCAGACATATCAATGACTGTCGCTAACTTCTTAGCAGTTTCTTTCTTATCTGTAACGTGTTTAGGTTTATCGCTACCTTCACTTGCTTTTTTATCAACAATAGCCACGACTTTATACCGTTCGACGTCTTCTGCCAAAATCTTCCCATTACGGTCATAAATTTTTCCGCGTTCAGGTTGTTGCTGGCTATTAACTAAATATTTCTCGTTTGCCTTCATAATTAAATCTTCACCTGAAGAATGTCCAGTTAGCATTATATATGAATATCTTAAAACCAACGTAAAAAAGAGCAGTCCGAATCCAAGAATGAGTAGGACTGCCCCTATTTTACTTTGTTTAATAAGAAACTTGGGTTTTTTTAATCTAATTTTTCGCTTCGCCATTATTACGCACTACCTTTACATTGTCGTTCTTAAGGCTCATTCCTTCGTTTTTGGCCTTATCGTAAATGCGTTCATATGAAGAGTTCTTTTTAATTTCAGATTCTATTGCGCTATTTTCACTTGATTGTTTTTCGATTTTTGTATCTAAATCTGCAATTTTTCCTCGAGTATCATACGCATCCATTTTTAAAGATAGCATATAAATACTTATCAATGCAATTACTGTTATAAGTCCTATGTATAACATTTTCTCAAATTTTGTAAGTTTAACTACAACTTTGCGTTTTACGGTTTTGGGCTGGGTCGAGGGTTGCGACTCAGGAATTTGTGTTTCCGGTTCATTATAAGGTTGATATATCTTTTCTACTGCCACTCAACATTCACTCCTTATTTTAATATTTCTGCAACACGTAACTTCGCACTACGCGCTCTATTATTAGTTTCTAGATCTTCATCAGTAGCGGTAATAGGTTTACGATTAACGCGTTTCAATTTAGGTGTGTATGCTTCGGGTATAACTGGTAATCCCCTTGGTACATCTGGCCCCTTTTCGTACTCTTGAAACATTTGCTTGCATAAACGGTCTTCCAAAGAATGGAACGTTATGACTGAAATTCTACCATCAACTTTTATTAAATCTATCGCTTGTTCTAATGAGTCTTCAAATGATGACAATTCATCATTTACCGCTATTCTAATTGCTTGGAAAATCCTTTTTGCTGGGTGCCCGCCTTTACGTCTCGCTTTGGCAGGTATTCCTTCTTTAATGACATCAACAAGTTCTAATGTCGTTTCGATTGGCTGTTGTTCTCTATTTTGCTCAATACGTCGGGCAATTTGTTTAGCAAATTTCTCTTCACCATAACGATGGAAAATTTTCACTAATTTTTCAAACTCCCAATCATTAACGACTTCATAGGCTGATAATGATTGGGATTGATCCATACGCATATCTAACTTCGCATCGTGATGGTAACTAAATCCACGCTCTGGTATATCTAACTGTGGGCTAGAAACCCCTAAGTCGTAATAAATACCATCTACTTTTTCAATATTCAAATCATTTAAAATTTCAGTTAATTTTCTAAAGTTGTTATGGACAAAGGTAACTTTATGCAAATGATCCTTTAAAACTTCTTTTGCATTTTCAATAGCTGTAGTATCTTGATCTATTGCTATCAGTCTTCCTTTGTCACCAAGTTGATTTATTAAATATAGTGCATGACCTGCTCCACCTAATGTACAGTCGACATACACGCCATCTTCTTTTATATTCAAATAATCAATGGTCTCTTTAAGCATTACGCTGACATGATGAAACAAAATAACGCCTCCATATTAGAAATCAAAATCAATTAAGTCTTCAGCAATATCTTCAAAACTATCTTCAGATTCATCGTAGAAGCTGTTCCAAGTTTGTCTATCCCAAATTTCAATTCTATTCGAGACACCTATTACTGTGCATTCCTTACTTAAGTTTGCGTATTGGCGTAAGTTTTGCGGAATATTAATACGCCCCTGTTTATCAAGTTCTACTTCAACAGCACCTGAAAAGAACATACGCATAAATTTACGTGCATCTTTTTTAGTCATTGGTAAGGTTTTCATTTTTTCTTCAATAACTTGCCATTCTTCCAAAGTATAACCAAATAAACATTTATCAAGGCCACGAGTGATTATAAAACGCTCATTTAAGTCATAACGAAATTTTGATGGAACAATCATGCGTCCTTTTGTATCCAACTGATGTTCGTATTCTCCCATGAACATTTATAATCACCTCACCTTCTCATATATATAATTTACCACATCTCACCACTATCCTCCACTAATTATACAATTTTCACCAAAATTTATCGTTTTACATAAAAAAATGCCCGATCCATCATTTTGATGAATCGGGCGAAACCTTGGCGCTCTAAGGTTTAACAATAATATGATCGAAAGTGTAAGAAAGTGGTGGATAGGTGGAGGGACTGAACACATCTATCCCAAAATCATTCATAATTTGTAGCGGATTCCAGATTCTTTCTTGTAAACCTCCCATCGGATGGAGGACTTCATTTAATTCTTTAAAATGTTTAATACTAATTTCATTTTCACGTTCTATATTTAATAAATACCTTTTAATTAAATAATCATATTGCTTTTGGTGTATTTCATTATTTTTGTCCAATAACTGTTTATTATCATTGTTCCCATCTACTTCAGCTTGCAATCTTTGATATAACTGAGTTTGTTGTACTTTTAAATGCTCTATTTGATCTATAAACTCTTGTGAAGCTTGTGCACGTACGAACTGCTTTTTGTAGTCTTCAACACCTTTTTCAATAATTGAATTTTCATCCAATTGGTATTGTTTAAGTAGTTTTTCAGTTCTTTCATATAAATAGCTAATACGTAAACGTGGTAATACAATCGGCATCGTTACATCCAAAGTTTTAAATACATCATTTAATTCAGTCCAATATTTAATTTCACTCGGACCACCGACAAAAGCAACTGTGTTAAACAACCATTCTTCCATAACTGGTCGTGTCACAACGTTATTTGAAAAGAGCTGCGGTTCAGAATCTACTATTTTTAATAACTCATCTTTTGAAAAATACTTATCTGATTTATTCAAATAAAACTTGTTATCTTTAAAAGTTAATAATTGCCTCATATTATTATCATGCATAAACAAATGGACATTCGTGTCTGTTTGAATCATTTGTTCTAAGCCATTTGCTATAGTCTGCTTTTGTGTATTTCTAAACGCTTCATCCACTTCACTATGATGTTCAATAATTTGTTTAATAAATGGTTGTTCTAAATCCCTTAAATGAGCATCATTTGCATCTATAATTAATAAGCCATAAGACTTAAATACTTCATGCAACAATGCTTTAAACATATCTGTCCAACTATCATTTGCTTCAATGATATCATTACACATTTTTAATAATGGTTTGGAATGAATTGTTTCGTTCATTTGTTTGAAAAACTGTCCTAAAGTTTCTTTTAATTGTTCTTTATCAGGATAATACCTTGAGACACTAGTTTCAGGAGGTGTCATTGTATGATATTTTATTTTTTGTAATTTAGCATATTGTGTATTATAGGCATAAGTATGGTTAACTTCATCAAAATCATGATCTTCACCAGCAATCCAAAATACAGGGATTACATTTTTCTCATATTCATTCGATAATTTCTCACTTAATGTAATAATAGAAAATATTTTATGGAAAGTATATAATGGACCGCCGAACAAGCCAGCTTGTTGGCCTCCAATAATTACCTTCGCCCCATCACTTAATAACGCTATATTATTTTCTTGTTGCTCAGTTAAAGATAAATCGCTCATATATTCTTTTATAATATTAGCTAATTCAACTTCTCTACCATTATTAGAAGATGTTAAACGTTCATAATAGCTTTTATCTTCCATAGCATCTAAATTATAAAACTGTCCTAGCGTTGAATCACTCTTTTTTAGTTTTGATATAAATTGATCTTTTTCGTTGAGTTTTGTCGTCATACAATCCATGCGTAATTCTCCTTATGTTACTCTATTCCTAATCAGTATAAAGTTTATATCCAATATTGACAATTATACGGCTTACAAATTTCAAATTTTCAAAATGCAAACCATACAATACGCTTGGACATAATATTTCTATAGTTCAAAATTTTTATGTTTACATCGTTGCAAAAACGATAACAAATTAACAAAATAAAGTTTCTAACAGTCATTTTTGTGAAAAAAGTCATAAAATAAGGTATAATAATACTTAATAATACAAAGGGGGAAGATGCGATGAGTAGTGTAAAGCGTCTTGATATTAATTACAGAACTGACGAACTATTCGAAGATTTTAGAAACTTTGGAAATGAAGATTTATATTTAGTCGATGAGCTACGTGGTGAAATGATTGATGCAAGTTCAGACTCACCATTTTATGGCGTTTATGTCGGCGATCGATTAGGTGCAAGGATGGCACTTTATCGTAAAGGTGACGTAGAAGAAAAACACTTCCCTAATTTCGACGATTATAATGTGTTGTGGAAATTAGAGGTCTTACGTGATTTCCAAAATAGAGGTTATGGTAAAGCATTATTAGATTTCGCAAAGGATCAAGGATTACCAATTAAAGTAATAGCACGTAATCAATCAAAACAATTTTTCATCAAACATGGCTTCACTGATTTAGAAGAAGCAAACAAAGAAGGCCACGATGTTTTAGTGTGGTCGCCAAGTCAATAATACTTATTTATATGAATAAGTATTTATAAAAATATCGATTGTTAACTTATTATAAGCTCAGAATAATATAAAAGCGGGTCTATGAAATCAATTTTTAAATATATGATTTCTGCCCCGCCTTTTTTATTGAATATAAGTTACTATTTCATCTAATGCTGTAATTGTATAATCTGGTATTATCGTTGTCTCATTTACTTTATTTCTTGGGTTAAACCAACAAGTTGCTATTTTAGCATTTTTGCCTCCTAATATATCTGAAGTCATTGAATCACCAATAATCAATGATTCTCCACGCTTTTCTTCTCCAATTTTATCAAATACATAATCAAAAAACTCTGGCATTGGTTTTTGAAAACCTGTTTGTTCTGATACAAATACATCCTTGAACCAATGACCGATATTAGTTTTCTCAATTCGACGTTCTTGTGTTTCTAAAACGCCATTAGTCACTATATACAAGTCATAATTATCTTTTAATCTATCAAGTGTTTCTATTGTATTTGTAAAATGTTTAATCGGCGCATTAGCTAACTCATCTCTAAATATATAATCTGCTTCAACACCATTTACTATTAAATTATGTAATTTAAAGTACGCTTCAAATCTTTTGCTTAACACTTCATCTTTGGTAAGTTCATTTTTTTGGAACGCATCCCAGTGAGCTTGGTTAACTTTCATAAATACTTCTAAATCGGCTTGAGTTGTTTTTAAATTATAATTTTTTGCCAATTTATTAAAAGCATAAGCTTCAGCATCATGAAAATCCACTAATGTATCATCAAAATCTATCAGTAAACTTTTAATCGTCATTTTAATATCCCTCCGCTCATTATTAATAATCATTAACCATCTCAGTATACACATATTTTACACATAAAAAAATGGCCAAGGTTATCACCTTGACCATTGTATAAAAATTGAAAGACTAGAATCCAAATAATTTTGAAACTAAGCCTACGCCGTTTTCTACGATGCTTACAATGCTTGTTCCTAATTTAGCGCCGTCTCCTGCGATACCTGCTTGTACTGTTTCTTTGATTGCGTCAAATAGTCCTGCCATAATTAATTACCCCTTTAATTTGTATTTTTTATTTATAAAAGACTTATAGTCCGAATAATTTTCCTACTAAACCTGCACCACTTGATACGATATCTACAATGCTTGAACCTAAATCTGAACCATTACCTGATTTTGCCGCTGCTACTGTGTTTGCAATTGCTTCTGCTAATTTAGTCATTTAAATATCTCCTTTATTTAGTTCATTGATTTATATTAAATTAAAATCTAGAATCCGAATAATTTTGATGCTAAACCTACGCCATTTTCTACGATACTTACAATGCTTGTCCCTAATTTAGCGCCGTCTCCTGCGATACCTGCTTGTACTGTTTCTTTGATTGCGTCAAATAATCCTGCCATAATTAATTACCCCTTTAATTTGTATTTTTTATTTATAAAAGACTTATAGTCCGAATAATTTTCCTACTAAACCTGCACCACTTGATACGATATCTACAATGCTTGAACCTAAATCTGAACCATTACCTGATTTTGCCGCTGCTACTGTGTTTGCAATTGCTTCTGCTAATTTAGTCATTTAAATATCTCCTTTATTTAGTTCATTGATTTATATTAAATTAAAATCTAGAATCCGAATAATTTTGATGCTAAACCTACGCCATTTTCTACGATACTTACAATGCTTGTCCCTAATTTAGCACCGTCTCCTGCGACACCTGCTTGAACTGTGTTTTTAATTACTTCGAATAAACCTTCCATTGTAAACACTCCTCGTTAAATTTTGATTATTATGACTGTTTTTATGTTGAAAACGATGCTTTTAAACAATTATTTTGTTTAGCTATCGTTCCTTACATTTACTATAAGATAATACATAATTAAATTGTCCATTTTTCCTTACTTAACTTTAAATATGCTTCATCTGTTCATTTTTTTATTTTGCTAAACAGTTTTGAATGCTTAAGTGTATTACACACAATTAAATCAATCACAATTATGTAAATCCTGCATTAATAATATATTTGAAAATTGTTAAATTTATTAGATAATTTAATAATCACTACTAATACCCATAGTATGTTTTTCTGTAAACAATGCTGGTTATAGGAAAAGAATATTTAAATTTATACTCTTCTACTTTATATAAGTAAAAAAAAAACTATAAAGACATCTATATGGATATCTTCATAGCTTAATTTCATTTCTAAAATATAAATTATTATAGTTCAAATACCTTCGCAAATTTATATTTCTGTTACAAATTCACGATTAGCCGTAATAAAGGTACCGTGATTTGTTTTGAGTCTTGGTGTGCCCTTAGGTGATAAAACTATCTTTTGAATTTCTAAATTATCGCCTGAATTTAATATATTAACTGCTTCACCTTCAAATTTTCTATTTGTATACTCTTTACATTTTTTCAACACAGCAACAGTATCAGGTTTACTATATATATATTTATCTTGCTTGTCCTTATTAACTGGATACACATTTTTTTTATTAGCAGTTAAATAATAACCTTCAGTTGTAATAAGCCTTGGTGTACCTTTAGTAGTTTCCACGACATCTAAAACGTCTACTAATTCTCCAATTTCTAAATCTTTTTCAGCAATTTTTTTGAATTCGACATCTTCATATAAATTCGATTTTTTAACAAGCGATACCGATTGCGGTTTATATGTCAGATATTCTGCTAAACCATTATCTCTATTTGTAGACTTGCTTGCTGATACAAACTCAGTTTTAAAACTTTGTCTGTTTAAAGTTGCCAATTGACTTGCATTAGGTAAATTCATATTCACGTAAATTGCTTTATACCCATCATAGATTAAGGAGATATTGAATGCGAAATCACATTGGTTCAAATCTTCAGTGTTGATATAAATATAGTTATTTTTTATTTCAAAATCGAGAATCACGTCATTTATTTCGTTATTAATTTCATTAAGTATCACTTTATCAATAATGGTTTGATCATCTTTATATACACGAATCACATCTTTAAAAGTTCCTTCGATTAAATGTGAACCTTCATATACAGCAAACACTGTCTCTTTAATTGGTAAAACATTACGTAAAGTTTCGGGCATTAAGAAATGTACTCGATTATTTTTAACAAATTTATTTGCTTTGCCACCTTGTTGCAGCATAGTTATAAATTCTATTAGATTTTGATACTCTTTGTTTTTCAAAAATTGGTAGATGTTTTTAAATGTATCTGTTAATAAATAATCTTCAATATTTTTACCATATGATTCTAACATTCTCACCATTTTATCAAACACTTCATAAAACACTGGTTTATTTTTAGCTTTTAAAAATCTATTATTTTTAAATAATCGTGACATATAATCAAGTTCCACAATTCGACTAATTGCTTGATGTTCTGCTTCACTTGGAAGTTCAAGTTTCAAAACTTCATCTAAAACTGTTAAATTTAAATTAGTTTTTTCAATTATATCCGTTTGACCAACTAATGATTGATTATAAGTATAACGGTTCACATGATACGTTGGTGTAGGATTCATTGATCCTGTTTTACTTTTAGATATTACTTCTATAAAGAACAATTTATCTTCGCCGTATTTCATATGTTTAAAATAAATACCATTTTCTGTAATGATATTACGCTTAATGATTTTGCCTGGTGGACCAACTGCTCTAAATATTTTTTCTATTTCATATGGAACCAAATTATTAGCATTTTTATAAGAACTAAATCTTCCAATTTTCTTTATAGCTTTTTCTGTATGTTTAACACTTTGACCAAAAGCTATATCAGAATGGTGATCTATTGCTTGATTTAGTAATATCGGCAGCCCTTCCGCATCTAACCAGTCATCTGCATCTAAGAAAGTAAGGTATTTACCTACAGATTTTTTTATACCTACATTTCTAGGTTCAGATGGACTGCCTGTATTTTCTTCTAATTGTATTATTTTAATAAAATTATATTTAGTAGCAAATGCTTCAACAATTTCTAATGAATTATCACTTGAACAATCATCAACAAAAATTGCTTCTATTTTGTCTTTATTGATATTTAGTTTATTGATAGATTCTATACACGTTTCTAGAAAATACGATTTATTGTATACAGGCACTATGATAGATAGTAATTTTTCCAATCCAATAATCTCCTTTTAAGTCGCTTTTTGTAATAAAACTGCTTATACTTATTATCAAAATATGTACTTTCATTCGTTTTTGAACTATTCAATATGGAGATATGTTTTATACAAACCCTTAATTATTTTTTTAAATGAAGCGCTCTAATAAGATAACATAATTTAATTACTTACAACACAAATAACCTATATGAGACAAATTAAAAATTAAAGATTGTATATTAATCTTGTTTTCACTTTTCTAATTATTTTTAAACAAACATCATAAAAATTAGACAAAAAAACAACCACCTTCCAAGGGAGAAGGTGGCTCAAAAAGAATGAAGTAATGGAGTACTTCATAACACAATTTTATTACGCACAACAAAATTGTTCAATGCTTTTTACAATAATTTAACATTCTTTTTTTAATCCTGAAATTTGGTAAGGCACGTTAAGAAATATATTTTCAATTTTTCAATGAACTTCCCTCAATGTATTCGCAAATCTTCCTTTAATATATTTTTTGTATAATTAAACAGATTATATTTCAACTTATCTAAATTATGACAACATATACCTATACTGTCTTTTTCATAATTGTCAATTTACTACCTAATACACCGTTACCACCTAAAATACCTACTCGATTAAACATCTATCATAATCGCCAAGCTTCTGATTGATTTTTTATAGTTATAAAATCTTTATACATTCCTGATGTTTGAAGTAATGTATGATGATTACCAATTTGAATTATTTACCTTCATTAAGCACGATAATCTCATTAGCATTTTTAATCGTTCCTATCTTATGTGCGATAGTGCTTACTGTTTTACCTTTACTTAATTCATCAATAGCTTGCTGTTTGAGATGTTCATTTTCTGGGTCAATACTTGCAGTTGCTTCATCTAAAATAATAATAGATGCATTTTTCAAAATAGCTCTAGCAATTGCTATTCTTTGCTTTTCTCCTCCTAAAAGTGATAATGGATTTTCATATTTTTTAGCCAGTAAATTCATAATTTCTAACATATTGTCGACTTGTGCTTCAGCTACTTGAATATTTAGTAGTTGCAATTCTTGTTCTAAGTTTTCCGTAAATAATTGTGTATTCACATCTTAAATGACCATGAAGCCCTACTTTAACAAGACAACTTTACTATAAGTAACAATAATTTTCTGATTTTTAATTGTGATATCGACAATTACATCACATTTATATTTTTCGATTCATCATTATATTACCCCCTATTGATAATCAATATCAATATAATTTATAACGAATAATTACGTTAAATAATAATTTTATAATAATGTACTAATAACCACTTTTTTTACATTAGCTATTAATACTTCAATTTTACTTACACTACACATTGACCTTTCGCTCCACATAATAAAAAGACGACACAATGTGCCGACTAATAGAATTAATTAGATTGTGTTAATTTATAAATAGAAAAAGGACAATACACCATAAATGTATTGCCCAACTGAGACCGTTAAAAAGACGCTGACTCAATTGAATATAAGATAAAAAATAATCATCTTCCTCGTCAAAGATAGAGGTGGTTATTTTTATAGTCACTTTTACTAAATAATACTAAACCAATGATTGTCAAAATAACCATCAACATTTCATAATCAGTCAATGAAATTTATTTCTTTATATAATTTAGATAGCTATTACAATCATTAAGTGGTTAAATTATGGTATTTTGTAATTGTTTTCAGGTTAATAAAAGCTATATCCTTTTATCATCAAAGTATTTAGCTATTTTTTGCTTCAATCATTTCGAATGACTCTTTTCATTTCGTCTGCTAATTTTTTATCTGACAATTCGTTAGAATTACTTAACTCATTAATAATATTATTTTTTTCACTTTCACTACGTTTTTGACTTAGTTTATAGGCAGCTAAAATTTTAGTTGCTTTAATTTTAAAACCTACAATACCTTTAATCTGTTTTTTTGTTTTATCTGACATATTATCCCACGTAGCACCATTTTCACGATATTTTTCATATTTATCCAATAATTGTTCTAGATCTGCTGCTAATTCATCTTCATTTAAAGTCTTACCCTTACCGTAGATATGAACACTTTGATAATTCCAAGTCGGAACATCTTCTTGATGATACCATGTTGACGATATGTAACTATGTTCTCCTTGAAATATCACTAATATGTTATCGTTGTCGTCTATAGTTCCCCATTGCTTATTTCCTTTTGCAAAATGACCAGAAATATATAAATCATTGTCCTTCTCTGTAACCATAACAGGAATATGTGTAGCTATAGGACATCCATTATCAGTCGATACTATAACGGCAAAATTATTTTTCTCAATAAAGCTTTTAATTTCCTGATAATCATTAATTTGATAATAATTTGGTATGTACATAGATTATCTCCCCTTTTATAATTCTTTTAACATAATGAAATCAATTTGTTTCTCATCTCCCATAAAAAATACATGTTCACCTATTTTATAGAAACCTAGTTTTTTATAAAATTGAATCGCATTTTCATTTTTTTCCCAAACCCCTAACCATATATTCTCACACTCTAAATCTTTCGCTAGTTTTAATGCTTGTTTATATAATTCTTTCCCTAATCCATTTTTTTGAAATTTCCTCAATATATAAATTCGTTCAATTTCTATATTGTTACCTTCAATTTCTTCAGTTTGTGCATTACTTAGATTTAGCTTCAAATAACCGGCTAATTCATTTTTAAAATAAATGAAATAAAAATATGAATTTGGATTTTTTAACTCTTCTGCCATTCTTTCCGAAGTAAAAGCTGTTTTTAAGTATTCTTCAATATTTTCTTTTTTGTTTTGAGACCTAAAGGTTTCGCCAAATGTTTTTTTCCCAATTTGTTTCAAGTATTCTGTATCACTCACTTTACAAATTCTAATCATCACTATCCCCCCATTTTCTAATAGTTTCTTTTATTGCCTTTTTTAACATAAAGCCAATCTTCTGATATATTATTTTTAACTTTGTCTAGCAATTCTACTAAAGTTGTAATTTCTGTTTCTGTTAATCCTTCTAAAGCGACAGAATTAGAATGTTCATTCTCTCTAATTATAAAAGAGTAAAGTTTTAGCCCTTTTTCAGTAGCATATAATAATTTATTTTTTTTATTTTCCACCTCACTTTTTTTCGTAATCATTCCATTATTTTCCATGTTTTTAATAGCTCTTGAAGCTGTTGCTCTATCAATTTTCAACATTTCTACTAATTGTTCTTGAATAATACCTGGGTTCTCACAAATTCTAACTAAATAAACAAATTGCCCTTTTGATAAATTGATGTCTTTAAACTCAATATTACTTATTGAATCCAAAGCTCTTGCTATAATTCCTATATCTCTTAATATATCTTTCATTATTACTCCTTTATTTTTATTGCAATTGCAACAAAAATGATATAGTGATATTCTAACACAACTACACTTATAAAATATAGAAAAAGGAAGTGGAATGAGAAAAAGTATTTAAAATAATATTTCCCTATATATTATTTTAAAATGTGATTAATTTAAATAAAGATAGGGAATTCTAATAGAAAAGTAAAGGAGGAACTATTTTGCTTAAAAATATTAATGAAGTTAGAGTTCCAGATAGTAAAATAATAAAAGATGCTCAAGACATTGTTAGAGAATATGGTAATGAATTAATATGGAACCATTCTAATAGAGTTTTTTTATTTGGAGAAGTTAAGGGGGTACAAGATAATTTAAATTATGATAAAGAACTGTTATATATAACAGCCTTGTTTCATGATTTAGGATTAACAGAAAAGTATAGTAGCGATGATTTAAGGTTTGAAGTGGACGGAGCTAACGCTGTCAGACAGTTTTTATCCACATATAACTATGAGAAGGGAGATTTACAATTAGCTTGGGATTCTATCGCTTTACATACAACTTTAGGTGTCGCAGAACATAAAGAGAATAATGTTGCATTACTTTATCATGGTGTAGGAATGGATGTTATGGGAGACAATTGGAACCAATATTCTGATGAGATTAGAAAAGCAATAGTTAATAAATTTCCTAGAGGTAATTTTAAACATGATGTAATAGAATCTTTTTATAACGGGTTTAAACATAAACCAGAGACTACTTTTGGGAATATTAAATCAGATGTTATAAAATATTTCGAACCAGAATATCCACAAAATAATTTTTGTTCTTGTATTTTAAGATCTAAGTGGGATAGTTAAACTAATGTGAGCCTAAGAGATAAATATCTCTAATTAAAAATAAACGCCAAATTCTATTGAAATAATATAGAGAAAACTAGACAAAAATTTTAAATTTTAGCTACTTATAATAAATAGATGATATGAGTATGACCACTTAACTATTTGGTAATATTTTTCTACTGTGTTAATTTATATATAGAAAAAAAGCAACACATCATAAGTGTATCGCCCAAGTGATTCCATTAAAAAACGATGGCTAGTTACTAATAATTATCAAAAAATAATCATCGAAACTGTCCAAAGTTAGCGATGGTTATTTTTTATAGTCATTTTTACTAACTAATACTAGGCTTATGATTGTCATAACAACCATTAACATTTCATAATAATTCAATGTTACTCCTTTCTAGGAGTCAAACCATATTTCATAGGCAATCATCCCTTATTTAAAGAGATTAGCCGCCATCTATCCAACTTGCTTATTTTTTATTTTATCATATTTTTATAAAATTCGTATAAATTTTATATACTGTTGCTCTTCCCCTTTTTTCTTTAGTATTATAGGTGAATGCAAATTACTCAATTGGGTGTCCATTAAATGCGTAATATACTTCTCTTTCATAATCCTCAAACCATATAAGTATTTCTAAATTAGAACCTAAATAAGGAAATTCTCCGTTTTCTTTCACATAAACATCAAATTCGTAAATTTCAAAATCACCATACTGTATTGCTTTTAAATATTCAAAGAACTTTTTAGTGCTAAAATATAAGCAAGCATTATCATCACCCCCCATTGTCTTCCATTGTTTTATCGATAAACTCTTTAACTAATTCTTCATCTAGGAAATTATTTAAATCCATTTTCGTGTCATCATAATAAATACCCAAAGTTACCTTGCCATATGATTCTTTCTCATCTACTACTTTGATTTTATGCACTTTAGTTTGACCTCTGTCTTTTAGAAAATCTTACTTTATTAAATTGCACGCATAAATATATTAAGATATTTTATATTTTTATAAAAATAAGTCGTACAATTAATGATATAATATTCAATAGTTCAGCATAAAAAAATTTAAACTTAAAAGTTTTGCCAAATACAAATAATGATAAGTATTTGCATGAACTGAATTATACTAAATCTGAGGAACTATGTATTATATTAATCACCGAAAAACTTTTCATTAAATAACTGTATTAAAATATACTAGTCGCCTTTTTTGATTTTTAATAATATTTCGAACAATGATGTATTGTTGACAATAAAAAAGGTATGGTTTATCCGTACTTCATAATGGTTACCTTATTCATTTCGAACCATTACGTGTATTTGAATATAAAAAAATTAAATAAAGGGGTATGTAGAATGAAAAAGGTTTTTGGATTATTATTAGCTAGCACACTAGTATTGGGAGCATGTGGCAATAGTACCGATAAAAAGCAAGAAAATAAAACGGAATCTGTAAATGATAATAAGACACAATTCAAAAATAATACTTTAGTTATTGATGATGCTGTCCTATCAATAAAAGATACATTTTTAGTAAATGATAAAAATTCAGAAGAAAAACTATTAGCGTTCAAATATGAAGTTAAGAACAAAACTGATAAAGAGGAAATCACACCTTTCAATGTATGGTTAGCTACTATGCAAGCCAAACAAGATAGCGATAACACTGTTAATGATTTAGAAGTCGGAATCACACCTAATACTGGAAAGTATGAAGAATGGTTCAAACATTCAGATGACCAAATTAAAAAAGGCAAAAGTGCTAAAGGTATAATTACATACACTTTGCAAAATGACGAAGACGTTACCTTGAAAGCTTCTAAAGGTGTTGACGGTAAAGAATTAGGGTCTAAAAAGATTAAACTTAGCGACTTAAAAACGGTAGATTATGATGCTGCAGCAGATATAACGAATAAAAGTAATAACGAAAATGAAACAGAAGATGAACCAGTTAGTCAAAGTGATGATGAAAATAACTCCACATCTACAAAAGATGCAGTAGCTAGCAATAAATCACAACAAGAAAATAATCAATTTGTCACTCCAACCAACAACACAACCAAAGAGCAAGGCTCATCAAACAAACAAGAAACAACTAACGACTATATGAACGAAACTGAAATAGCTGAATGGAATAAATCAAAACCAACTACACATGACGAATCGCAATTGCAAGGTGTAGGTGGTCACCCTTCTGCTTTCGACCCATCAATTCCAAAAGAGACGCAAGGAGTTCCAAAAACAGATAGTAACGGAGAACAATATATAGACGCAACAGGTGAATAATTTTTAGGGTAGCACGCCTACCCTTATTATTTTTTTACCTTTTTTAGGAGGAATAGACTATGACAGTAAAAAAATATGGTAATGGTAAATGGGGATATTACTTCGGTCATGATGGTAAAAGATATAGAAAACAAGGTTTTAAAACAAAAAGAGAAGCAACAGAAGCAGAAGTAAAAGCATATTCAGATTTAACGCAAGGACTGGTTATAGATAATAAAGTATCTTTCGGTGAATATTTTAAAGACTGGTGTGAAACTTTTCAAAAGCCAAAAGTATCAGAAAAAACTTACGAATCATACATGACGGCAGTAAAACATATCAAACAAAGTGATTTGTATAAAATACCGTTAAATAAATTAACTAGACAACAGTATCAAAAGTTCATCAATGAATTTTCATCGACCCATTCAAAAGAAACAATACGAAAAATTAACGGAAAGATTAAAAGTAGTTTAGACGATGCAGTATTTGAAGGTTTAATAAAAAAGAATATTAATTATAAAGTTGAATATAAAGGGAAAATCCCACAAAAAACAGAAGATGCTAAGTTTATTAATTTAAATGAATATAGTAGTCTAAAAAGATATTTAATGACCAAGGAAAATAAATCAGCGTTAGCATTATTTATAATGATTGCAACAGGATGCAGAGTAAGTGGAGCTATAAATATGAGAACAAAATATATAAACCAGTTGAATGATACGATTTATATAGACGAACACAAAACGGATACTTCACCTAGAACTGTAGAAGTGTCAAAAGAAGATATGAATCATATAATCAAGACATTGGAAAAATATCCCATAAATATGGATGGATACATTTTTAAAGATCACGGAACATTCTTATCGATAAATGCCATAAATAAAGTATTAAAAAAGTATTGTGATAACTTAGGGATTAAGAAAATCACTTCTCACGCTTTAAGGCACACCCACTGTTCTTATTTATTAGCAAAAGATATTTCTGTATATTATATTTCAAAAAGGTTAGGTCATAAAAATATTTCGGTTACTACAGAAATATATTCTCACCTATTAGAAGAAAAATATATTGAAGAAAATCAGAGAGCTGTGCAAGCTCTTAAAGTATTATAATCTCGTTGGCGTAACGTTGGCGTAAAAATATAGAAACGATGGAAAACGAAGGATATCGAAGATAAACAAATCCCCGTTGTATCAACGTTTTAGTTAACGAAGACAACGGGGATTACGCTATTAGTGTCCTGGGAGGGATTCGAACCCCCGACCGATGGCTTAGAAGGCCATTGCTCTATCCAGCTGAGCTACCAGGACATATTCTTTTTGAACACAAGAATTATTATATCTAACTTATCGCTATAAAGCAATACTCCAAGCATTAAAAATAAATATGATTTTTCACTTTAATAGACTTTTTATCATCTTTTTTTAATTTCATTAAAAAATTTACTGATTTCAGCTTTTTACTGGGGTAAAATAGCTTAATAATTAAATGATTTTAGGAGCGAAAGCGAAATTAAACTACATTAATCGCCCCTAAAAAGTTCTATCCTCACCAATATTACTTTATTATTCCTATAACAACACGTAATTTTACATAATTTATATAATTACTAGGCTGTACGTCCTTTTATCATTATAGACTGAACGTTTCACTATCAATGATTTGATGATTACGATTATAAAAATTTAATTTTACATCTTTTTCAATTTCATCAATCAACAATTCGGCATAGGTTTCTTCTATGTTACTTCTCGATTGTGAAATACTTCCAGGGTTTATGACATGAACGTCTCCAATGTGTTCATGTTTAGCCACGTGTGTATGGCCATAAAAAGCAAATTGACATTCTGATGCTTTTGCTTGTTCTGCAAGTGGCATTCGTGTACGGTTCACATTATATAAATGGCCATGTGTATAAAATGCTTTAATACCATTTACTTCTATAATTTCTTCAGTTGGAAATTCTGGATAAAAGTCCGTGTTCCCTTTAACTCTATAAAAATGGCTTAATTCGCTATCATGATATTCAAATTCTGAATCACCTAAATGAATCGCAACATCAATATCATCGTGATGACTTATTACGTCAAAAAGAATACCTTGTTCTGTGTGGTTATCACTTACTATAATCCATTTTAACATCACTGTTCACCTTCTAAGTATTGTCGTAACTTTTCAATTGCTTTACCTCTATGACTTACTTCACTTTTTTCTTCAGCTGTAAGTTGAGCCATTGTTTTATTTTTGTCATCTAAATAAAATATAGGGTCATAACCAAAGCCTTGTTCTCCTATTTTACTCAAAGTAATTTCCCCTTCAACTGTGCCTTTAAATTGGACAGTTTCTTCTCCAGGAGCACTCATACTAATGACACACACAAATTGTGCAGCACGGTTGATTTCATCACCTAAATTGGTTAACAATTTATCTATATTAGCATCATCATTTTTTTCAGTTCCTGCGTAACGCGCAGAATATATTCCAGGTTCTCCACCTAAAGCAAATACTTCTAGGCCACTGTCATCAGCTATCACTCGTTTATTTAATACTTTTGCAGCTGCTTCTGATTTCAACTTCGCATTTGCTTCAAATGTATGTCCTGTTTCTTCTACATCAAAATCTTCAATTAATTCTGTGATGCCTATTACATTATAATCAGGGAATATAACTCTAAAATCATTTATTTTACCTTTATTATTTGATGCAATTACTATATCTTTCATCGTTTAATCTCCTATTCTTGTAATTCCATTTTTTCAACTTTCACTTTCATTTTTAACCACTCTTCAATAATTAATTCTATATGTTCAGTTTCTCCTGTAGCAAAAAATTTATGTTCAGGTTGTCGTTTATATCCTGCATGTTCATTACTAAAAGTTAATAATGCACTTACTTCTCGTGCAGTTTCTAATCCAGAAGAAATCACTACTTTTTCTCCACCAAAATAATCATTTATTGGTTGGTATAACAGTGGATAGTGTGTACAGCCTAAAATCACTGTATCAGCATTACTATTTCTCCAATGCTTTAATGTCTGATGTATAATAATACTTGTGATTGTAGGGTCTTGATACCTCATTTGCTCAACTAATGGTACAAAACCAGGACAAGCTATCCCTGATACTTCAACATTAGGGTTTATATTTTTTATATGATGTCTATAGGCTTCGGATTTAATTGTGCCTTCTGTACCTAAAATTAAAACATCATTGTTTTTGGTAGTCATAATCGCTGTTCTTGCACCAGGTTCAATAACACCAATTACTGGAATAGGTAATATATTTTGCAAATGTTTTAACGCTACTGCTGTAGCTGTATTACAAGCAATTACTAGCATTTTGATATCAAATGCCATTAATTTCTGTGCTAATTCTGTAGTGAATTCCCTAACTTGTGAGCCCTCTCTTGGGCCATAAGGGCAACGCTTAATATCACCTAAATAATATATTGTTTCATTTGGAAGTTGGCGCATAATTTCTTTGGCAACAGTTAAACCACCAACTCCAGAATCAATTACACCGATTGGTTTGTCCATATTCAATTACATCCTTATTTATTATCTTGTACTTTATTGTAGCATAGTCTTGTTTTCAAAATCATTAATCATGCTAATAGTTAAGTTTTCATCCGTAATATATACAATATGTATTTACCCTATTCAACTATGAAATAATTATCTAATTTTATAAAAAAGACTTAACATTTATTGTATAAATGTTAAGTCTTTAATAATATTGTGAAATTAATATACTTGATGATCTGAACCAAAGAATGATTTGAACATATGGAACGATGTTTCTCTATTTAAAGCGGCAATAGATGTAGTCAACGGTATACCTTTAGGACATGCGTTTACGCAGTTTTGTGAGTTACCACATTCCTGTAAACCTCCACCGCCCATTAATGCTTCTAAACGTTCATCTTTTGTCATTGAACCTGTTGGATGTAGGTTAAATAGTCTAACTTGTGAAATTGCCTGAGCACCAACGAAGTCATTTTTGCTAGTTACGTTTGGACAAACCTCTAAGCAAACACCACAGGTCATGCATTTAGAAAGTTCATAAGCAGTTTGACGTTTTTTCTCTGGCATACGTGGACCTGGACCTAAATCATACGTACCGTCAATCGGAACCCATGCTTTCATTCGTTTCAAATTATCGAACATTCTAGTACGATCTACTTGTAAATCACGGATAACAGGGAATGTACTCATTGGTTCTAATTTAATAGGTTGTTCTAATTGATCAACAATTGCAGAACATGATTGTCTTGCTTGTCCGTTAATCACCATTGAACAAGCACCACAAACTTCTTCTAAACAGTTCATATCCCAAATAACAGGAGTCGTTTTTTCACCTTTACTATTAACTGGGTTACGTCTGATTTCCATTAAACATGCTATAACATTTAAATTCTCTCTATAAGGAATTTCAAATTCTTCGTTATATGGTGTTGAGTTGTCATTGTCTTGACGTTTTATAATTAATTTAATTGTTTTTTGGCTAGGTTGCTCGTTTTGTGCAGGAGTTTCATTAACTTCTTTTGTTTCTACCATAATTATTTACCTCCCTTTGACGCCTTAGAGTAATCACGTTTACGCGGTGGTATTAAACTAATATCAACTGGTTCATAAGTAAACTTAGGTGCCTCTGTCTTGCCTTGATACGTAGCTAATGTTGTTTTCAACCATTCTTCATCATTTCTTTCTGGGAATTCTGGTTTATAATGCGCGCCACGAGATTCATTTCTATTATATGCACCAATCGTGATTACACGTGCGAGTACTAACATATTCCATAATTGACGTGTAAAGAATACAGCTTGGTTACTCCAAGTTTGAGTATCTTCAATATCAATATTTTGATAGCGTTCCATCAATTCTACAATTTTCTTATCTGTCTCTAATAATGTTTTATTTTCACGCACAACTGTAACATTTGCAGTCATGACTTCTCCTAATTCTCTATGAAGTTTATAAGCATTTTCAGTACCCTTCATATTTAATAGGTTATCAAATTTCTCTTGCTCTTCTTTAACGTGTTTTTCGTAAATGCTCTCATCTAAATCTGTATATGAATCTTCAATATTTGAAATATAGTCTACTGCATTTGGACCAGCAACAGTACCACCGTAAATTGCAGAAAGTAATGAGTTAGCACCTAAACGGTTACCACCATGTTGTGAGAAATCACATTCACCAGCTGCAAATAACCCTTTGATATTTGTCATTTGATCATAATCAACATATAATCCACCCATTGAATAGTGTACTGCAGGGAAGATTTTCATCGGTACTTTACGAGGATCATCACCGGTAAATTTCTCATAAATCTCAATAATACCACCCAATTTAATATCCAATTCATGTGGATCTTTATGAGATAAATCTAGATATACCATGTTTTCACCATTAATACCTAATTTTTGATTCACACATACATCAAAAATTTCACGTGTCGCGATATCACGCGGTACCAAGTTACCATAATCTGGGTATTTTTCTTCTAAGAAATACCATGGTTTACCATCTTTATATGTCCAAATACGGCCGCCTTCACCACGTGCTGATTCACTCATTAATCTAAGCTTATCATCGCCGGGAATCGCAGTTGGATGAATTTGAATAAATTCACCGTTAGCGTACATTGCACCTTGTTGGTATACAATTGAAGCAGCTGAGCCTGTATTAATCATTGAGTTTGTTGTCTTACCAAAGATAATACCAGGGCCACCAGTTGCCATAATAACAGCATCTGAACCAAATGATTGAATTTCAGCAGTTGTCATATTTTGAGCAACGATACCTCTTGCCATATTATCATCATCTTTGACTATACCTAAGAATTCCCAACCTTCATATTTTGTAACTAAACCGTCAACTTCATAGCTACGCACTTGTTCGTCTAATGCATAGAGTAATTGTTGACCTGTAGTAGCACCGGCATATGCAGTTCTATGATACATCGTGCCACCGAAACGTCTAAAGTCTAATAGACCTTCTTTAGTTCTATTAAACATTACGCCCATACGGTCAAGTAAATGAATAATTTTAGGTGCCGCATCTGTCATTGCTTTTACAGGTGGTTGGTTTGCTAAGAAATCTCCGCCATAAACAGTATCATCTAAATGCACTGTAGGAGAATCTCCTTCCCCTTTTGTATTTACCGCTCCATTAATGCCACCTTGTGCACAAACAGAGTGTGAACGTTTAACAGGAACAAGTGAGAACAGATCTACATGCGCGCCCTGCTCTGCTGCTTTAATTGTTGCCATTAGACCAGCTAGTCCACCGCCGACAACAATAATTTTCTTCTCTGCCATAAATTGTCACTCCCTCAAATATATGTGAAACTTTATTTTATAATTTTATAAAAATGCTAAGATTGCGCTCATACCGATGTATGAAACAACTAAGAATACAATAAGTGAAACCCAAGTGAAGATTTGTTGTGATTTTTTAGATTGTAAGATACCCCAAGTAACTAAGAATGACCATAAACCATTCGCAAAGTGGAATGTTACAGCTAATAAACATACAATGTAAAAAATCAACCACCCTGGATTAGTTACAATATCGTGTACCATATCAAAGTTCACTTCATGTCCTAACGCACGTTGTATTCTTGTCTGCCATAAATGAATTGCTATAAAAACGAACGTTATGATGCCTGTGAGACGTTGTAACATGAACATCCAGTTTCTAAATGCTGAATAATGTCCTACGTTCTCTTTTGCCGTAAAGGCAATATGTACACCGTATACTGCATGATATAGTATTGGAATATAAATAACAGCAAATTCCAATACAATTAAAAAAGGTAATGATTCCATAAATCCAGCTGCCTTGTTAAACGCTTCAGCGCCTTTAGTTGCCTGATGGTTAACAAGTAAATGGACTAATAAGAATCCACCTATTGGTATTACACCTAGTAAAGAATGTAATCGTCTTAAATAGAATTGATTTTTCGAGTATGCCAAAAGGAAGTCCCCCCTGTGAAACAATTAATTTTTTAGATTTCTTTTTTTGATGTGAAAGTAATTGGAATTTCTATATAACCCCTGCGTACAATAACTCTTTATGTATTGTATGTTTGTTACAACACAATATTATTGCACAATTTTAAACATAGAAGTATTATACAAAGTCTATTTTTATACATAATTTAAAATACAGTGTTAATGAGAATATTCTCAATTAGAAAACGCTTCCACATACATGTAAAAAAAGAATTCCTGTTATTTGCTATTGTAACACTAATTAAATAGAAAATGGGCATGAGAATGATTCTCATGCCACAAAGTTTTCACTACTTTTTGTCATATAACGCTTGATGAAGATTCTCAGCAACATTTTGTGGGAGCCCTGATTTTTTTAAATCTTCTACGCTTGCTGCTTTCATTTTCTTAATAGAACCAAATGTACGTAATAATTTTGTTTTTCTTTTAGCGCCAATACCTTCTACAGTATCCAATACAGATTGTAACCCAGTCTTCTGTCTTGTTTGTCTATGGAATGTAATCGCAAATCTATGCACTTCATCTTGTATTCTTTGAAGTAAATAAAATGGTTGACTATTTTTCTTCATGGGAACAACCTCTGCATTTTCACCGTAAAGAATTTCTGATGTTTGGTGCTTATCATTTTTACGTAGTCCTGCTACAGGTATATCAAGCCCTAATTCATTTTCAAGGACATCAAGTACACCGCTCATGTGTCCTTTACCGCCATCTACAATAATCAAGTCTGGTAATGGACTACCTTCATTAAGTACTCGCGTATAACGTCGACGCACAACTTCTCGCATAGATTTATAATCATCTGGACCTACTACTGTCTTTATCTTATATTTACGGTAACCTTTTTTATTAGGTTTACCATCCACAAATGATACCATTGCCGAAACAGGATTAACTCCTTGAATATTTGAGTTATCAAAAGCCTCTATACGAATTGGTGTTTGAATGCCCATCACATCACCAAGCTCTTCTATTGCTTTTACTGTACGTGATTCATCTTTGGCAATTAATTCAAATTTATTTTCAAGTGTGATTTCGGCATTATGATTAGCTAAGTCTACCATATCTTTCTTTTTACCTTTAAGAGGCTGAACAATTTTAGTATCTACAACTGATTGGATAATTTCTTTATCAAGATGCTTTGGGACATGTACTTCTTTAGGTAAAATATGCTGATTCAAATCATAAAACTGACCAATGAATGTATAGAATTCTTCTTCTTCCGTCTGTTGAATGGGTATCATCGTAGCATCTCTTTTAATCATATTTCCTTGTCTTATAAAGAAGACTTGAATACACATCCAACCTTTTGACACACTATAGCCGAATACATCTCTAATAGTGCTGTCAGAGGAGGTAACTTTTTGTTTTTTATTTAAATTGTGTATATGTTGAATTAAATCTCGGTACTCTTTTGCACGTTCAAAATCTAATGACTCACTAGCTTCTTGCATTTTTTGTTCTAAATTATGCAAAATTGTCTTATCTTCACCGTTTAAGAAATCTGTAATTTCTTTTGTCATCTCAGCATATTTTTCTAAATCAACTGGATAAACACAAGGGCCTAAGCATTGTCCTATATGATAATACAGACATAATTTATCAGGCATTTTATCACATTTTCTAAAGGGATAAATACGATCTAATAGTTTTTTAGTTTCTTGTGCTGAATAAGCATTAGGATATGGTCCAAAGTACTTACCGCTTCCCTTTTTAACAGTACGTGTAACAATTAACCTCGGATATTTTTCTTTAGTTATTTTAATAAAAGGATAACTTTTGTCATCTTTTAATAAAATATTGTATCTAGGTTGATATTGTTTGATTAGGTTTAGTTCTAACAATAAGGATTCTGTTTCACTCGATGTCACAATAAACTCAAAATTTCTAATTTCACTTACTAAGCGTGTCGTCTTAGCGTCATGTGCTCCTGTAAAATAAGATCTTAATCTATTTCTTAACTTTTTGGCTTTACCAACATAGATGATTTGGTTATTGCGGTCTTTCATTAAATAACAACCTGGTTCAGTAGGAACCACCGTAAGTTTTTGTTTAATTTCTTTTTGATATGTTTCCATAATCAGAGCAGCCTCCTTTCTTTATCATTTTTATACTGGTTAAACTTGGCTTATAAAGACAAAAGCGTTACTACTAAAAATCTATATCTACACTATTATAAAATAGCTTGGCTACATTACACAATTTATTGAAATCTCTACACTTTAACTTTATAAGTGCTTATATAAGATGACACTATTAGACGAACAATACTAGCTTCTATCAACAAAGCATTTAAGATTAAACTCATCTATAAGATTAAGAGGTTGGTCTCATTTCAATAAATTACTTTTCATATGATTAAAAAATCCAGGACATTGATATGTCCCGGATTAGGTTCTTCTTTAGTATATTATAAGTGTTTTTCGATTACTTCAGCTAAGTTTTCTTTAGGTTGGAAACCTACAACTTTATCTACGGGTTCGCCATCTTTAAATACGATTAAAGTTGGGATACTCATAACTTCAAATTTAGCAGCTGTTGATGGATTTTCATCTACATCAAGTTTTAAAATATTAGCCTTACCTTCAAAATCACCAGCTAAATCTTCTAATACTGGAGCAATCATCTTACAAGGGCCACACCAAGTTGCCCAAAAATCTACTAAATTTACCCCTGATTGAATATTTTCATCAAAGTTTGAATCCGTTACTTTTACGATTGCCATAACTGCCAATCCTCCTTAAATTTCAAATGATGAAGAAATTATAACAGACTTTATGATATTCTGCATACCTCTTGCTCACGATTATTTTAATTCTACCACGGTTACACCAAATCCGCCTTCACTTGGCATCCCGTTTCTATATGATGACACACTTTTGTGCCGTTTCAAATGATTTTGCACACCTTTTTGTAAAGCACCTGTACCTTTACCGTGAATAATATAAACTTGTTCATAGTTACTTAGCACAGCTTGATCTAGATATTGGTCTACCGCGACCATTGCTTCATCATAACGGTAGCCACGTAAATCAAGTTCCATTTTAATACTTTGTCTATTTTCGCGTTTAATCATTTTAGTAGGCTCTTCTTTAGTTTTCTTAGTTTTTTCCAAGTCTTCTAAAGGTAGTTTCATCTTGATTATACCCATTTGTACTACTGCTTCATTATTATCAATTAGTTCTAACACTTCACCTTTTTGACCGTAAGTCAATACTTTAACTTCGTCACCAGTTTTAATCGTATCCCATTTTTTCTTTTCAACATTTTGTTTAATTGATTTAGCTTCATACTGATCGTCCAATTGTTTCTTCTTATCAATCAGTTCATGTTCTTTTACATCTGCACCTTTTTTATCTCTTAATTCACGTAATTCTTTTAAAATCTCATCCGCTTCATTAGTAGCTGATTTCACACGTTGATTCGCTTTTTCTTTCGCTTCATTCATGAGTTGCTTTTCATGGTTTTGATATTGTTCATATTGTTTTGCTAAAGCATCATGTGTATCTTGAGCTTCTCTAAGCAGTTGGTCTAACTCAATTCGTTGTTCATCTACACGTTTTGAATTTGTTTCAAGCGAAGCTATCATTTCATTAATTTCTTGTTCGTCTTGGCCAATCATAGATTTAGCTTTTTGAATAACTTGAATGTTTAGCCCTAGTTTTTTTGAAATGTCAAAAGCGTTTGAACGTCCTGGGACACCCATCAATAATTTATATGTTGGGCTCAGTGTATTAACATCAAACTCTACACTCGCATTCATAACTCCGTCTCTATTATAACTATATGCTTTTAATTCTGGATAGTGTGTAGTTGCCATTACTAAAGAACCTATATCATGTACATAATCCAAAATACTCATTGCTAAAGCAGCACCTTCGCTTGGATCTGTTCCAGCGCCTAATTCATCGAATAAAATCAAACTATGCTTTGTTGTTTCTTGTAAAATCTCAACGATATTTTTCATATGAGAAGAAAATGTAGAAAGTGATTGTTCAATAGATTGTTCATCACCAATGTCACAGAAAACATTTTCAAATACACTCAACTTACTACCATCAAGTGTAGGAATTAACATACCTGATTGTGCCATCATAATGATTAAACCAAGCGTTTTTAACGTAACTGTTTTACCACCAGTATTAGGACCAGTAATAATAACCGTCTCAATATCTTGTGCAAATTCAATCGTATTAGCTACAACAGTATCTCTATCCAATAAAGGATGATAAGCTTTTGGTAGATATACTGTTCTTTCAGCAGTAAATTCTGGTTTAGTTCCTTTAATTGAACTCGCATAACGCGCTTTGGCAGTTAGGAAATCAATTTGTCCCATTATAGATTCTGACATTAAACAAGCTTCAGCTTCTTCCGCCACATAGCCCGTGAGTTCAGATAAAATTCTTTCTTTTTCAACTGCTTCATCATTACGTAAACGGCTAATTTGATTACTCATTTCTACAATAGATGATGGTTCAATATATAAAGTCTGTCCTGAAGCCGATTGATCATGAACAATACCATTAAAATCTTGTCTATACTCAGCTTTAACCGGTATAACATTACGTTCATTACGTACAGTTACAATTGCATCGGAAAGTTTTTTCTGATTACTTTGGCTTTTAACAATTTTATCTAAGTTTTGTTTGATACGCTGTGTCGTACTAGAAATTTTACTTCTAATACCTTGTAATTCATAACTGGCATTGTCATATAAATCATACGCATCACATTTTTCGTGTATACTTTGATATAAAGTTGTTAAAATTGGTAACTGTTCCATTCTATCATTGAGAATTGGGTAATTAATCGTTTCTTCTTCGCTTATAAGATTGTTATAAAATGTCTTATATTGATTTTGTATTTGTATAAGACGTTTAATTACATTTAATTCACTCACATTCAGCACGCCACCAATACTAGCTCTATGAATAAACGCTGAAACTTTTGCTAACCCGCTTAAACTAGGCATACGATGTTTGTTGTAAATTTGTGCAATTTCATCAGTCTCATTCATTTGAAATTCTACAGTATTAAAATCCGTAGCAGGTGTCATAGCTATAACTTTTTCTTTTCCTAAATCACTAATTGCTTCATTTTCAACTAACAATTTGATTTTATCGAATTCTAAGACATCTAATGATTTCTGTCTCATCTAATCCCTCTATTTCTTCAATTTAATATTATTTTCTATTAGCGATTTAAAATCTTCGCGAGACATCGTATTAATAACTCTATCTTTTTTTACAAATCCTTTTTGTGCAGTTGCGATACCATATTTCATAAATTCTAAATGATCTATATGATGTGCATCTGTATTAATTGTTAATTTAACATTAGGATGTTTTTTTACAGTTTCTGCATTTAAATCTAAGCGTTTAGGATTTGCGTTAATTTCTAAAATTGTATTTGTTTCAGCTGCTATCTCACATAATCTGTCAATATCCGGTTCATAGCCTGGACGTTTACCTATGATGCGTCCTGTCGGATGCGCAATATGCCTAACATAAGGGTTACGGCATGCATTTTCCAAACGTTGCATAATTTCCTCTTGTGATTGATTAAAACTTTGATGTATTGCAGCTATAACATAATCTAATTGTGCTAATACTTCATCATCATAATCTAAACGTCCATCTGGTAATATATCCATTTCTATTCCTGAATAAATATCAATTTCATCATATTTCTCATTTAAAGCTTTTATTTCTTCATTCTGGCGTAATAACCTTTCTACAGACAAACCGTTTGCTACTTTCAAACTCTGCGAATGGTCTGTAATTACCATAAATTGATATCCTTTTGCAATATTAGCTTTGATCATTTCTTCTAAACTAAATGCACCATCACTATATGTTGTATGCATATGAATATCTCCTTGGATATCATCTAATTTTATAATCTCTGATAAGTCTTTATCAAACTCACTGCCATCTTCTCTAATTGCAGGTTCAATCCAATTAACACCAAAATGTTCGTAAATCTCTTTTTCACTTTGGTATTGAATGATGTTTCCATCTGCTTGTTCAATTCCATATTCGCTCACTTTTTCATCTTGTTCTTTTGCTAATTGACGTATGCGAATATTATGATCTTTGGAACCTGTAAAGTGCTGTAATGTATGATAAAACGCTGATGGTTCGATCAGCCTAAAATCAACACCAATGGTTTCATCATCAAAACTCAGCTCTAATGATACCTTTGTTTGACCAACGGCAACATCTTTAACTTTGTTCGGAATATTTAATAATGCTTGTTGTACATTGGCTGGTTCATCTGTACTAATTATATAATCTAAATCCTTACTCATTTCTTTATATCTTCTAAAACTTCCAGCAACTTCATATTGTACAACGGCGTCAATTTGTAACAAATATGCATCTATAATTTTATTTAACCCACGCATTTGGTCAATAGGATAATTATCTTTTTTAGCGCCTAATGCTTTTACAGCTTCCAATATATTTTGTTCTGTCTTTTTGGCAAAACCACTTAATTCACTTACTAATCCTTGTTCACATGCAGCTTGTAACGCTTCTTTCCCATCAATATTCAATTCTTTATATAACTTAGCTATTTTTTTACTACCTAATCCTTGAATCTTCAATAATGGAATAAGACCTTCTGGTACTTCTTGCTTCAAAGATTCTAATGTAGATGATGTGCCATGTTTTCGGTATTCATCTATTACGTCACCTACGCCTTTGCCGATACCTTTTAATTGAGTCACATCTTCTATTTGTTCTATAGGACGTTCGTCAATTTCAAGGCTTTGCGCGGCTTTTCTATATGCAGATACTTTAAATGTATTTTCACCTTTTAATTCCATATAAGTAGCTATTTTTTCTAATAATTGAATAATATCTTTTTTTGTCATTATTTTCACTCCATAGAAAAAGGTCAAGACAGATTACTGCTTCAAATTCAGTAAATTGGTTATGTCCTGACCTCCTATATTTTATAAAACTTTATATGTTTATATTCTAAAACATTCTATATATTTAGTACATAAGTTGATATAAATGGTACGTGAAATATAAAGTGTTCAGCTAAATGGCCTTCCATCAACTGTTGTTGCATGAATTCAAGTGGGTACATTGAAATCATATAAACCAAAGTAGCGCAAATAATAGTTGAAGAAATAACACTCATTATTACACCTAACATACGACTTACCCAATTAGGCTTTCTAGATGTAATTACATTATCAAATACAACGACAATAGCATAACAAATTACTTTAGTAACAGTTGCTATAATCAAAAATGCTATAATATGATCAAAACGCTGCTGTAGATTATCAAATTGAAATGCATAGTTCAAATCATATGCACGCGTTTTAGGAAATGGCACAAATAATTCTAATCGTTGTGAAATTTGTGAATGTAAACGATGGGCCACCCAAAGTGAGAATATGGTTGAACCTAAATGTAACGACCCCAACCAAATACCTCTTCTAAACCCAATCATGCCTATGTAAAGGAAAATAATTATGATTATTAAATCGCTAATCATTATTCTTCTCTATTTTTTAATTGTTTTATTTCTTGTTGTAAACGGTAATTTTCTTCTTCTAGCTGTACTTTTTCATGCATTATGTTTACGGCTGTAAGAATAGCTTTTCTAGTAGTATCAAGACCTGCGCTTTTACTAGCTAGTGTTTTCAGTCTCTCATCTACTAAATGCGCTACATAACGGATATGCTCAGGGTTGTCTTCTCCGACAATTGTATAATGTTGATCATTTATAGTTACGTTAATCCGATTTTTAAACTCACCCATATAATAACTCCTGACTTTGAATGTAAATTTCCGAACTTATTCTTTCATTAATTCCATTAAGTATGTAATTTAGTTATTTAGAATATTTATCACGAACTATTATACACGACATAATATTATTTTGTAAGTGGTGAGATTTGTTATATTAGAATTTCTTGTGATTTATTCTTTTTTTGTCTATATAAAAAGATTTTCTCTAATCTTTATATATACTATCCATTCGTGCTATTCTCAAATTTTATACGTGTGATATGATATTAAATGTCTAAATTTTAATTAAGATACTTATATAAAGCGAGGTCAATAACATGTCTAATGTTGTACACAAACTAACTAAACAACAAATCGACCAATTACTGTCGAAAATACCTTTTGATACTACAAATGTATCTCAAGGTATGAAAGCTAAAACAAAATATAAAAATACATCTATTTCTGTATATAATTCAAATAAGGTAATGTTTCAAGGTAAAGATGCTGAATCCATCGCAGCCCAATTATTACCAAATGCCATTCCCACTAAAAAAAACGCAACTAAAACATCTAAATCATCAAATTCACAACAAACAATACAATATAACCGCTATCAATGTATAGGAAGTGATGAAGCTGGCAGTGGAGATTACTTTGGACCGCTTACGGTATGTGCCGCTTATGTTTCTAAAAAAAATATTCAAATCTTAAAAACATTAGGCGTAGATGACTCCAAAAGATTAACTGATGCTAAGATTGTTGAACTAGCAGAACAACTTGTAACTTTTATCCCTCACTCATTGTTAACAATGAACAATGAGAAATATAACGAAAAACAAAAAGCTGGGTGGTCTCAAGTGAAAATGAAAGCTGTGTTACACAATGAAGCTATTAAAAATGTGACACAAAAAATTGATACGGAGGAGTTAGATTATATTGTCATTGACCAATTCGCTGAGCCTGGCGTATACAAACGCTACGCGTTGAGCGAACTACCATTTAGTAGTAAAACTAAATTCGAAACTAAAGGAGAATCAAAATCCATTGCCATTGCAGCTGCAAGTATTATCTCACGATATGCGTTCGTTAAACATATGGATAGTTTATCTCGTGCAGCAAAAATGGAAATCCCTAAAGGTGCGAGTAACAAAGTTGACTTAACCGCCGCTAAATTAATTGAGCGTAAAGGCATAGCTTATCTTGATAGTATTTCAAAAAAACATTTTGCAAATAGACAAAAGGCTGAAAACTTAGTACAAAAAAAATATAAATAAGAAAATAACACTACTTTCAACCTATCATTTACCATTATCTTCTCTTAACATTATGACGCGTTCATTGAAAGATTTTTCTAGTTACACTGTAAATCTAGTAGGTCTTATTTAATACATCAAATAATCTGATATAAATATAAAACACACCTCCATGTTTGAAATCGTACTTAATCCCAAAAGTTGGACTAAAATCTAACTTTTAGAAGTGCACGTCAATGGAGGTGTGTTTTTAGTTTATATGTTTACTTTAAACCACTTTCAACTATATTCTATATTTTTTATAGTATTAAAAGCATATAGCAATTTAAGTATGACTATCTAATTGTAGCACCTTCTGCTTGTAAAGCAGTCAATATTGCTTCATGTACCGCATTCACTTTATCATCCGTAAGTGTATCTTCAGTATCTAAATATGATAAACGAATTGCTATTGATTTTTCATCTTCAGCGACATGTTCCCCCTCATAAACATCAAATACTTCAGCTTCTTGTAATATATCGCCACCGTTTTGCTGAATTGTATTTACTAATTTTGCTGAAGGCATATCGCGGTTAATAACTAATGCAATATCTCTTGATACGCCTGGGAATCTAGGTATTGGTTGATAATTAATATAACCTACAGATACTGCCATTAATTCATCATAATTCAACTCGAATACGTAAGTACGTTTTAAATCATTGTCTTTTTCAATTTGTGGATGTAATTCTCCTACAAATCCAATAATTTTTCCATTTAATTTCACGTAAGCCGTTCTACCTGGGTGTAAACCGTTAATTTCGCCAGCTTCATATTCAAATTGTATATCTAACTTCTCAGCCACTCGATCCACAATACCTTTAGCTATGAAGAAGTCTATTTCTTCCTTCTTACCTTGCCAAGCGTTCACTGTATAATCACCTGTTAAGATACCACTTAAATATTCAACCTCATCTGGTAATTCACCTTCACCGTTACCAAAAAAGACACGACCAAGTTCATATAAGCGCACTTGGGTATTTTTACGTGCTACATTATATGCAACAGCATCAATTAAATGTGGAATCAAACTTTGACGCAACGTAGAATGTGCTTCACTCATTGGCATTAACAACGCAACTGTATCACGGTTTTGCAATGCAAAGTGGTTAGCTCGTTCTTTATCGACAAGTGAATAATTAATAGCTTGGTTTAAGCCTGCACCTTCTAAAGACGCTTTTACAATACGAGACTTAGACTGTCTATCTGTTAAAGAACCATGAGTAACATGTTCAAATACTGGTAGTGTTGAAGGAATTTCATCATAACCATATATACGTGCGATTTCTTCAATTAAATCTTCTTTAATTGTGATGTCTTTACGACGTGAAGGCACCATAACAGTTAGTACATCATCAGTGTTCGTTGTTTCAAAACCAAGTTGCACGAAGATAGCTTCAATGTCTTTTGCAGCTAGTTCAAAACCAATTGTTTGATTAACTTTTGAAACCGAAATATCAATAGGTGTTACAAACTCACCCAAATCACCTTCAGCGACACGTCCTTGTGTAACAGTACCACCTGCGTATGTTTGCAGTAAATAACAAGCACGATCAACCGCTTCGTCTACAAATTCTGTAGCAATTCCTTTTTCAAAACGGCTAGAAGCTTCACTTCTTAAATTCAATCGTCTTGATGTATGGCGAATTGATACTGGATCAAATATAGCACCTTCAATAACAACATTTGTTGTCGCTTCAGTTACCTCTGAGAAGTCTCCGCCCATCACACCAGCAATAGCAATTGGTGAATTACCGTTAGTGATCACGATATCAGATGTTACTAATTTACGTTCTTGATCATCTAATGTTGTTATAATTTCACCTTCTTTTGCTTGGCGAACATCGATTTGTTTAGAACCAATTTGGTCTTTATCAAACATGTGTAACGGCTGGCCATATTCAATTAAAACATAGTTTGATATATCAACTACATTATTAATCGGACGGATGCCTGCTTTAATCAAACGCATTTGCATCCACTCTGGTGAAGGTTCGATAGTTACATTTTTTACGACACGCGCACTATAATAAGGTACTTTATCTTCATTTTGAATAGTTACACTGATTTCATCAGCAGTTTGTTCATTATTTTCATTACTTTGGGTTTCTGGTTTTACCATTGGCACATTATATAACGCTGCCGTCTCATAGGCTGTACCAATCATACTCAATGCATCAGCTCTATTTGGTGTAAGATCAAATTCCATAACTTGATCATCTAAATATAACGCAGTCAACGCATCAGTACCAGGCGTCACTTCTGATGAAAATACATAGATACCGTCCTCGAATTGTTTAGGCACTAAGTTTGTTGGTACACCAATTTCCTGAAGTGAACAAATCATGCCTTCTGAACGTTCTCCACGTAACTTTGCACGTTTAATTTTCACTCCACCTGGTAATCTACCTCCAACCGTTGCAACAATAACTGTTTGACCGGCATCTATATTAGGTGCGCCACAAACGATTTGGACTGGTTCTTCTTCACCAATATCAACTTGGCAAACATTGAGTTTATCGGCATCAGGGTGTGTCGCTTTTGATTGTACATAGCCTACAACTAGATTTTTAATGTCTTTTGTATAATCAATAATATCGTCTACTTCAATACCAGTTCGTGTGATACGTTCAGCAAGCACGTTAACAGGTTGATCAACCTCAACATATGATTCTAACCATTCTTTTGAAATAAACATTATTTTTCACCTCTATCTTCTACTGCTTTAAATTGATTTAAGAAACGTACATCATTGGTATAGAAATGTCTTATATCTTCAATACCATATTTCAACATTGCAATACGGTCTGGACCCATTCCAAATGCAAAACCAGAATATTTAGTTGAATCAAATCCTGCCATTTCAAGTACGTTAGGATGTACCATTCCAGCACCTAAAATTTCAATCCACCCTGTTTGTTTACATACATTACAACCTTCTCCTTTACACTTGAAGCAAGATACATCTACTTCTACTGAAGGTTCTGTAAATGGGAAATAGCTTGGACGTAAGCGAATCTCTCTATCTTCACCGAATAATTGTTTTGCCAATAATTCTAATGTCCCTTTTAAATCACTCATTTTAATATTTTCATCTACAACTAATCCTTCAATTTGTGTAAATTGATGACTATGTGTAGCATCATCTGAGTCACGGCGATAAACTTTTCCTGGACATAAAATTTTAACAGGCCCTTGTCCATTACGTTTTTCCATAGTCCTTGCTTGAACTGGAGATGTGTGTGTACGCATTAATATTTCATCAGTTATGTAAAAACTGTCTTGCATATCCCTAGCTGGATGAGATTTTGGTAAATTTAATGCTTCAAAATTATAATAATCTTGCTCTACTTCAAAGCCATCTACAATTTCATAACCAAGACCTAAGAATAAATCTTCAATTTCTTCGATTGTGCGTGTTAATGGATGTTTTGCACCATTAGCAATTTTACGGCTAGGTAATGTCACATCGATTTGTTCTTCTTTAAGTTGTTGTTCTAATTGTTCGTTTGCTAACAATTCACGGCGTGAGTCAATTTCGCCTTCAATTGTCTGTCTCACTTCATTTACTTGTTGACCGTAGGCAGGCTTTTCTTCATTCGGTAGATCTTTCATATGCTTCATTAATCCAGTAACTGAACCTTTTTTTCCTAAATACTTAACCTTTACATCTTGTAATTCTTTTTCATTTTGAGCTTCATTGATATCCACTAATGCTTGTTGTTTTATTTCTGACATAGCTTCTGTTTGTGTCATACTTAGCCCTCCTATTTTTTAAATATGATCGAGTTATTTAAATTAAAAAACCACACAAAAAAGACTTTCATCCCTTGAAACTGGGACGAAAGCCTTCCGTGGTACCACCCAAATTTATGCATAAGCATACACTTGTTGTCATTGATAACGGAAATGATATCCGACTTAAATTTCTTTAAGTAACCAAAAAGGTGAAAAAAACTAAATACAGTGGATTATCTTTCAGTCTTGAATAATCTCCCTTAAGCATCTGTATATTATAGTTTACGTCTTTTTATCGGTAATTATTTAAATTTCATTCTCTTTATTATATACGATTATTCACAAAAGGGTCAACCTTTCAAGTGATACATTACAATACTTCCTGCAATGGCAACGTTTAAGCTTTCAGCTTTACCATAAATCGGAATTATTAAATTTTGTGTGGTTTGTTCTAATAATTTTGGATTTACGCCATCGCCTTCATTGCCTAATAATAATGCAAATGCATCTTGACTTGAAACTTGATGGTAATCTACTGCATTCTCTAATGCTGTACCGTATACTTCGCCTTCAAAATTTTCAATAAACTCACTTAAATCTTTTGTGACAATAGGTAAATGAAATACACTTCCTTGGCTTGCACGTAATACTTTATCCTGATAAGGATCTGCAGTGCCTTTTTCAAGCACTATTAAATCTAACCCTGCCGCATCTGCAGTACGAATTAAAGTACCTAAATTACCTGGATCTTGTATACAATCAATAAGTAACACTTGTTTAGCAGAAGTAATTTCATATTCAGGTTTTTCAATAACAGCGAAAAAACCTTGTGGTGTCACTGTACCTGATAATACTTCTGCAACTTTCAGGTTAATTTCAAATACTTCTTGTGCATAATCTTTTAATTTATCATCCAATCTATCTGCATCGACAACGTATAATTGTTGGATTATCAAATTACTTTTATAAGCTTCTTCGATTAAGTGGTAACCTTCAATAAGTGCTAATCCAGTTTTATCTCTTTCGCGTTTCTTTTTTAATTTATTCGCGCTTTTAACTTTACTATTTTGTGCTGAAGTAATCATTTCCATAGCATAGCCTCTTTATCATTTTATTTTTCAACCTCTGAATAAATGTGTAATATTTGTATGAATATTTTTTGCGATTTTAGAAAACGGTTGTTCTTTTTCTACTAATACACTATCACCATTATAAGTTATTTCGTCTCCTTTAACAGGGGAAATATCATTAAGGAATTGAATTTTCAATGTTTGTGTTACTTGCAAGTTTTTATCATTCATTACTTGAAAATGAATATGTGGTTCAGATGAATTACCCGAATTACCAACATTAGCTATATGTTGACCACGTAATAATTCATCACCTTTTTCAATTTTAAATGAATGTGGTTTAATGTGTGCAATCAGACTATATTCTTTGGGCCCATGTTTTATAACTATATAATTTCCTTCGGGATGAACTGTATTCATCTCACCTGGTATACTATCTGGGATTCCGTCGACTATTTCTTCAACAACACCATTTGCTGGAGCAACAATCGGCGAATCATAAATATGATAATTCTCACATTGGTTTAAATCACCTTTATATGTACATCCATCTTCAATTTTTATAAGATCCATTGCTAATCTCTGATTTTTATATTGATAATGATAATTGATTAACTCATTGTCGCCGCCCCAATAGACAAGACATTTGGATTTAATTGGTATCGTGTAATGTTGTTTTGATTGTTTTATACCACGTATATGTTTAATCGGTAACAACGTCATTCCGATAATTTCCTGATATTTGTTTAAAAAAACACTTACACCCGTGCTCAGGTTATCATCAAACCAAATAAATTCTTGATGTCGATTTATATGTAAGTGTCTATATAAATGATTTTGACCTCTAATGGCATTATAATTACTTAATATTTTTTCCAAATCATTTATAGACGTAACATCTTGAAAATAATCACTAAAATGATTGTATAGCCATTGAACATCATTGTTTTCTATCTTATTTATAATAATTTGCGCATTTATTGTTTCCATCATTTTTACACAACCCATCAGTTGATAATAAAAAAATTTCTATCTTTAAAATAAAAAATCGTTCAAAAATTATCAAGTGAATAATTAATGAACGATTTGATTAGGTTAAAACATAACCTTTAAATTATTGAAATTATTTTGATACAACTTCTTCGCCATTGTATGAACCACAGTTCTTACATACACGGTGAGATAATTTGTATTCTCCACAATTTGGGCATTCTGTCATACCAGGTACTGAAATTTTTAAATGCGTACGACGTTTATTTTTTCTTGTTTTAGACGTTCTTCTTTTTGGTACTGCCATGATAATCCTCCTTATATTCAAACACTAAATAGATATTTTTAGATTCAATAATCCATTATACTATAGATTACTTAAATCTGCTATTGCTCTTCGTCATATAATTGTTGTAGTTTTTGAAGCCTAGGATCGATTTGCTCTGATTCGGAAGATTCCTTCTCTTGTGCAAGTTCAATCGCTTGTTCTTCGTCAATAACTTCCCAACCATTACCTTCTCGTAACATCTGATCGCTTTCATTTGAAAAAGCACGCATTGGCTTTTCAATAATAACTAATTCTTCAGCAATATCCTTTAGATTTATCATACCGTTTGTTGCATCATGGTAATGTTCATCATCTTCTTCATCGTTGCCATATTGCTCATATCCTTCTAAATCAAAAATCTCTTGAGAGTTAATATCTAAAGGAACTTCAACTGGAACCAATGTACGTGCACACGCCATTGTGTATGTTCCTGTTATATGCATATCTGCAATGACTTCATTTGATCTGACGGTTAATTTACCCTCAACATCAATATCAGATAGATCTATTAAATCTAATGATTTTACTAAATGATCAAAATTAACCGTTTGATGGAACTCAAATGGTTTATCTTGGAATTTTCTTAATTGTGTTATTGACCATTTCATATGGCTTCACCTCTATCAAGCACAAAATTTATTTTAACTTTATAGACATAAGTTGTCAAGATTTTTTCTTAACACAATTATATCTGTTACAATAACTATAATGAATTCTGAAAGGAAGAATTGCAAATGAAAAGTGTTGCACTAATCACTGAATATAATCCTTTCCACAATGGTCACTTATATCATGCTCAACAATCAAAGTCAACAACCGGCTCTGAAGTTACTGTTGCAATAATGAGTGGAAGCTTTGTGATGAGAGGACAACCAGCAATTTATAATAAATTTAAACGCACGCGTATGGCACTAAGTGTGGTCGACTTGGTAATTGAACTTCCTATCTTTGCATCGTTATCAGCAGGACAATATTTTGCTGAATTAGCCGTAAAAGTTGCTGATTATTTAAATATTGATCATTTATCTTTTGGTAGTGAGTCTGGAAACATTGATGCTTTTCTGACACTAGCAGAAGATATCTCAAATACAGAACAATCATTACAATTTGCCGAAAAAACAAAAGAAGGCAAAAGTTATCCTAGAATCCTAAGTGAACTAATAACTAATAATGAGTTACTATCTTCACCAAACAATACACTAGGTATTTCTTATATCAGAGCAATTCAAAAATGGGCGCCAACAATACAACCATGGACCATATCACGTTTACAAAGTGCACATCATGAAGAAGAGATAGCAAACTTAAGTTTTGCTAGTGGCACGTCAATTCGCAAATCACTTCAAAATGCTAATACCCAATGGAAACAAGTAGTCCCTGAATCTGTGCACCCCTACTATACTATTCCAAATGTTTCAGTTTCTGACACATTTCACTATTTAAAATATGCAATATTAAGCCAAGATACAGATTCCTTAAACCAAATTTACACCATGAGTGAAGGTTTCGAAAATCGTATTATTCAATTTATTGACCAAGCAAAAGATTTCGAACATTTTATGGCACTATTAAAAACGAAACGATTTACCTATACACATATTCAAAGATTATTAATGAATATTTTATTGAATTTTAAACAGCAACAAAAACCTGAAGCAATACATGCCGTTAGGGTATTAGGTATGACTCAAAAAGGCCAGCAATATTTAAAGCAGTTGAAGCAACTTTTTCCTGAACGCAATTTCATTACTCAGCTCAATAAGCAAAATGCACATTTTTTCAAACATGAAATACATGGAACAAAAATTTATAACCTTATTTCAGGTGAAGCTGCCAATGACTTCAATACACCTGTTATACGTGTTTAAAGCGGATCTATACAATACAAATTCGTAATCGATGTTATCTTAACTATTTGTTTATTTATTCAAAAAGAGTGGTTCAATAATCAAAATAACCAATTAGATTATTGAACCACTCTTTTTGTTATTTTTTAAATTTTTCATTCAAAGCTTTTTCAACATGTACAGGCACAAAATCTGACACGTTAGCTTTATACGCCGCTACTTCTTTTACTACACTGGAACTTATAAACGAATAATTTGTACTCGTCATCATATACATCGTTTCTACGTTGTTGTTAAGCTTTTTGTTCATAGATGTTAGTCTTAACTCATATTCAAAGTCACTCACAGCTCTTAATCCTCTGATTATTGTTTGCGCACCGATTTCGTCACAAAAATCAACCAACAATCCATTAAAATGATGCACTGTTACATTATTTAAATGTTTTACTGATTCTTCAATTAGCTCAATACGTTCTTCAATTGAAAAAGTGCCTGCTTTATTACTATTTTTCAAAACACAAATATGTAACTCATCAAAACGATCCGCACTCCTATCTATAATATCGATATGACCGTATGTGATTGGATCAAAACTCCCTGGAATGACTGCTTTAGTTGTAGACATTTTAATCTCCTTTTTCTAATAACAAAGTATCTGTCAATCCATAATGATAACGTTTTATCACATGGAATGGCTCAGTTTTTATATTTTCGTGATGATGGAACTCACAAACGATAATACCATTTTCTTTTAACAAATTAAACTTTGTGATACCTTCAAGTGCTTCATCTATCAAACCTTTTTCATAAGGTGGATCCAAAAATATCACGTCAAATTGGATATCTCGTTTAGACAATGCTTTTAAAGCGCGATCTGCATTGTTTTTATATACTTCTGCCTGTGATTCGATATTTAACATTTTTAAATTTGCTTTAATCACTTTTACTGCTTTAAAATTTTGATCGACAAAAACCATTTGATCCATACCACGTGACAAGGCTTCTATGCCTAAAGCACCACTACCAGCAAATAAATCTAAACCTATACCTGAAACTTCATGTAAACTATTAAAGATACCTTCTTTTACTTTATCCATTGTTGGTCTTGTATTACGCCCTTCCATACTTTCAAGCGCTTTACTTTTATGTATACCCGATATCACTCTCATACAATACACACTTCCATTCTTAAAATAAATTTTATATAATGCTTAATGCACAGGTAAGGAGGAACAATTTAATGAAACAATCTTTTATAAAATTAGGTGAAGGCCTAACAGATTTGTTTGAGTTTAATACATTAATCGAATACAACTTCGAAAGAATCGATCACCTTATTTATTTCCATTCACCTAAATCTAAAACTCAACGTTCATCTGTCGCACTAGTCATGAAACCAACCAGCGGACAGCATTTCCAAGCAATGTATATAATGCTTAATGCCCTTAATTATCCATATCCAAGCTCAAATAAAAAATTCGAAATGATCAACAATCAAGCAGCTAAATATAATGTAGTCGTAAAAGCGATTGAAGTTCAACCACTCGAATTGTTCCACGAAACTGAACTGTATTTCAATTATTTAACAAGCGTCTTGAGATTACAAAGATGGATACCACCTTTACAGTAAAGAAAAAAATAAGCCACACTAGACATACGTTGTACTATTGTGGCTTCCATATTTTCATCAGTTGATGCATTTAACTTTTGTAGCTTTATGTTTTATATCTGACGTAATGCTTACATTATCTCATGTTGCTCTTTTTCATAAGTTTTCTTCAAATACTTATAAGGTGAACCTTCTACATGTTTAACATATTTAAGTTTCATCAATTTGTTTACAACATCATCCGCTTCCGCCTCATTAATATACATGACTACGAAACGATCTTGTCTATTTGTACTTACAATATGCCCAAATTTTCTTATTTGTCTTTCATGTTTCATATGCTTCAAATATATAATCAAGCTTATTCTAGGTATAATATTCATATTCTTATCACTCCAATTATTAGCCATTATATAATATCATGTCTTTTTCAATTTATAAATAACAATTATTTTGAACTCTCCTGTACTTTTGCTATATTACTTTATATACACAACTTGAGGAGGAATGTTCGTGACAAAATTCAACAAACTAATTAAAGGCGGTTTTTTAGGCACAGTAGGTTTAATGGGTAGTATTTTCTTTTTCACTAAATATAGTACTAAGCCACATAATCAAAGTATACCACCTTTCTTTTCTAAACCCGCACCATATATTTTTGCACATCGCGGTGGCATGGCAGTTAGACCTGAACAAACTAAATTAGCTTTTGATAACGCAGTTGCCCACGAAATAGATGGGTTCGAAACAGATGTAAGGTTAACAAAGGATCAAGAACTTGTTGTTTTTTATGATGCTGACGTGGACCGCACTACAAATGGTTCCGGAAAAGTAGCAGAGCATACTTTAGCAGAACTTAAACAATTAGATGCTGGTTATCATTTTACCGATATTAATGGCATTCAGCCTTATCGTGGCGATATAGATGCAAAAATATTAACGTTTGATGAATTATTAAAAACGTATCCAAACCAACTTATAACCGTCAATTTACAAGATGATCCAAAAAGTGAACAAGGTCAGCTTGCGCCTGAAATCATCTATGAAATTATCGTTGCTAATAACGCACAACAACGCGTTTTAGTATCTAGCTTCTATAGCAAACAAATTGAACGCTTTAATATAATAAGTAATGGTACTGTAGCCATTGGCGCAAGTCAAAATGAGGTTGCAGAAGGATTGTTAAAATTTTACACCGGACTAGGTAATACTTTTCAACCACGTGCCAACACTTTCCAAATGTTTGTATCATTCAAAGGCATAAAATTAACTTCACCTAAGTTTATCAAATGGTTAAACGAGCGTAATATCGTCCCAGCTTATTGTGGCGTAAACAACCTTGATTTAATGAACGATTTGGTTTTTTACGGTGCGCATACATTAATAACTGACAGACCCGATTTAGCACAACGTTTTAAAAATACTTATCACTAAAATATAAAAAATAGGGCAACGATACCAAAATGTATATTTTGATTTCGTTGCCCTGTTTCTATAGCTCAATAACTAAAGTAACTCTTTTATTTATAAAGAACAACTACATGATCCGCCTGTTGCACAACCACCTGCATCTTTTTGGAAAAATGGGTTTCCTGCTTCAATTTTTACATTTTCAGAAACTGCATATGCAATTTTCACTATCACTTGGTCGATTAATTCTTGCAATGCGACTTCTTTTTGTTTGTGGTTCATGACGACAGGTAACATTTCATATGCTCTTTTACGTTTTCGCGTATCTAACATCACGTTTTGGTAATCTGGATGATACTTACCAAAACGCATAATTTCATCGTATTTATCTTTTGACTTTAAAAAGGCTTGGTACAGGAGATGTGCTTCGTCATTATTAGCAAGCGCTTGTTCTGCCTGTCTGTATTCTTGATACAAACGAGATTCTAATATTTTATCACTTAAATCTTCTATTTCATCGAGTACGGTCAGCGTTTCCTCAGTTATCATAATCAACTATCTCCTAACTATTTATCTTCTACAAAAATCAGCGTATAGTAACCATTTGTTACTTCTCCACCCATTTCATTATATTTTGAGTTTAACATTCTAGATCTATGAATATCCGAATTCAACCAACTATGAATAAGTGTTGGCACTTCATTGAAATCATAACCCACGTTTTGGCTCGTAGATACAAATGGTATCTCTTGCTCATTTAATTGCTGTTTTAAAGCATCTTCAGTAAATTCAACACTATCAGTACCTATTGCTTCATACAAGTTAAACGATGCAATGTGTGCTAAATCATTATTTATACTTAACGGTTCAGCATCTTTTAACCTTCTCATTTCATTTGTAATTTCATATAATGTCATCAATTGGTTTGCATTTTGCTCATATGGCAAATCTTTTTGTTTACGCGTAACTTCTCCATCTTCTTTATCACTCAACATTTGATAAGGTTTAAATGCTGCTAATGCATCACTGTCTAAATACCTAACTGCAACAATTTTATTAGCTTGTTGATCAATATAGACTTGAGCATAAATATCTTTAAATTTTATAAGTGTTTGAGTTTTCATGTCAGAATCTGAAATTTCTAATTCATATTTTTTTCCATTTGATTTGATTGTTGGTTCTGGATTTATACTAAATTTCTCAAATACATTTGAAGCATCATCAGAAATTTTAACCGGATTTACTTTTGCTTCTTTTCCTGTAGCGTATACAGATTTAATACTATTACCTTTAGTTGTAACTAAATAATATTGGTTTTTTTCTTTGAATACATAATTTTTAAAATCACCTTTATATGAGTACACTCTTTCAGCTTGGCCATATGTATCTGTAAGTTTTTTTAGGTCTTGGCCAATCCAAGTACCTATACCTTCCTTGGGCATTGGATTTTCAACATTTTGCTCACTTTCTTGAAAGTCTTTGTTTTGGGTTGTTTTGGTCGAATTTTTATTTGGGTTTTCCAAAACATCAAACTTCAAACGTGGCGAGTAAAAAAGATATATCAAGAAAGAAATCAATAATAGTACACCAATAACTTTAATTATTAGTTTTTTCATCACTCACCCACCTATAGTTCTCTTTTGTTTATTGTACATGTTTCAATATATCACAAGCAAGGTATGTCATTATATAATGATGAATTATTAAAATGAATTTGATTTACTAAACGCATAAGCTTATTAAATTAATTTAAGTATTATGCAATGCTTTTAGGGGTATACTGACTTAGGAGAGGTGAATGATTATGTCAATAATTCGCGTACATGGCGCTAAACAGAATAACTTAAAAAATGTTTCGGTCGATATACCCAAACACCAAATAACCGTATTTACAGGGCGTTCTGGCTCTGGAAAATCTTCTTTAGTTTTTAGTACTATCGCCGCAGAGTCAGAACGCTTGTTAAATGAAACTTACTCAACATACATACAACATCAATTAGCTCAATTTTCAAAACCAAATGTAGATTTAATTGAACACTTACCAGTAGCAATGATTATTAACCAAAAAAGATTAGGAGGTAATTCACGCTCTACAGTTGGTACTATTTCAGATATTTATGCTTCTGTCAGATTACTGTGGTCCCGTATTGGTGAGCCATTTGTTGGTTACTCAGATATATTCTCCTTTAATAATCCTAAGGGTATGTGTCCCGAGTGTTCAGGATTAGGTTATGTGGAAAATATTGATTTAGATGAATTGTTAGATTATGATAAATCACTTAATGAAGATGCAATTCAATTCCCGTCATTCAGACCAGATAGTTGGCGAGGTAAACGTTATTTATATTCAGGACTTTTTGACAATGACAAAAAATTAAAAGATTATACTGAAGACGAATTCAATACATTACTTTATACAAAACCAACTAAATTAAAAAATCCACCCGAGAATTGGCCAAAAACAGCAAAATTTGAAGGCTTAATTCATCGGTTTAGGCGCTCTTTCCTATTAAATGATAACTTTGAAAAAAATAGATTTAAAGACGCTATCGATCGCGTAGTCACATCTAAAAAATGTCCAACATGTCTTGGTAAAAGACTTAATCCTGATGTATTACAATGTAAAATTAATGATTTAGACATTGCAGACTTTACTAATTTATCCATAGACGAAGCCTTACATTTTATAAAACAAATTAATTCTCCAAAGGCAAAAGTGATTATCGAACCATTGCAACAACAGTTATCTTCTTTAAGCTATATTGGATTAAATTATTTAACACTTTCTAGAGAAACAACTACTTTATCTGGCGGGGAATCACAGCGCATTAAATTAATAAGACACCTTAATAGTGCACTCAGCGACCTCGTCTATATTATAGATGAACCAAGTATTGGTTTACACCCTGATGATATACAACGTATTAACGAAATTATTCAATCATTAAAAGATAAAGGCAACACAGTTTTAGTTGTTGAGCATGATCCTGATGTTATAAGTATTGCTGATTATATCATTGATTTAGGCCCACTAGCAGGCAAAAACGGAGGAGAAATTACTTTTACAGGAAACTATGAATCATTATTAAAATCATCTACACATACGGGTATAGCATTACGTAAACAGCATCAGTTGAAATCAGATCCTAGAACTTCCCATGATTTTATCAATTTAGAACACATCGATAGAAATAATTTAAAAGACGTATCTGTTAAAATGCCCAAACAAGCAATGACTGTAGTGACAGGTGTCGCTGGTTCTGGTAAAAGTTCACTGATACATGCAGGTTTAAAACAAGTACCTAACACAATTTTTATTGACCAAAAGCCCGTACACGCTTCAAGTAGATCAAATTTACTCACCTATTTGAATATATTTGATGATGTGAGAACTTACTTTAGTGAAATAACACATTTAAAAAAGGCAATGTTTAGTTACAACTCAGAAGGTGCATGTCCTGAATGTCATGGTAAAGGTATCATCAAAACAGAATTAGCCTTTATGCCAGACTTTACTCAAACTTGTGATTTGTGCCATGGAAAACGCTATAAACCTGAAGTATTAGAGGCAAAAATAAAAGGTTATAATATTGCAGATATTTTAGCATTAACAGTAGATGAGGCAATTTCATTTTTTCAAGAAAAGAAAAATATTGCTCAACATTTAGAAGCATTAAAATCTACTGGTTTAAATTATATGACTTTAGGTCAAACACTCGATACTTTATCTGGTGGTGAAATACAACGTGTTAAACTTAGTAAATATTTAACACAAACTGTCCATCAACACACTTTTGTATTTGACGAACCCACTACTGGGTTACATGAAGATGATATTCCTATTCTATTAAATTGCTTCGAAAGCCTAATCTATAATAACAATACAGTAGTCATCATTGAACATAATCTCACAATGATGACTCATGCTGACTGGATTATTGATATCGGGCCGTTTGCAGGAGAAAAAGGAGGTAAATTACTTTATCAAGGCGCACCTCATGGTTTATTAACTATAAATGATTCCGTTACGGCGAGACATTTACAAAGATATATCGATAATTAATATTAAATAAATTATAGCGTGATAACTTGAATCGTAAATCAGTTAATTATTTAAAAATTGTTATCATTTGCCCAATTTATTTTTACAAAGAAACGATTTAAGCCAAAACTAATTTTTTACTTATTCCTCTTATATGTTAGTTACACTATCAATCTCTCTTATATATTATAATTAAAAAAGCTATGAAGAAATCTAACTTTCTAGATAGATAACTTCATAGCTTTTTAATATATTACGTATAAGTAGTGCTTATCGATTTAGAAATTCAATTTTTTGTTTTCTAATCGTAAATAAATAGAAACGGGCTATCAAACCTGTTTATATAACAAATTTATGCCCGTTACCCTTTTTATATTCCCTAGTTCAAATAAAAGACTAACATTTTTCAATGTTAATTATAATCCGAATGTCGCTTTAATTAATGAGGTCGTTTCTCCACCTGGATAAAATACATAAAGTAATAAATACACAGCTACGCCCGTAATTGCTGTGAAGAACCAGATGATAGAAGCAATTGGTCCGACAAATCTATGTACTTTAAACTTATCTTTAAAAGCAGTAATGATTTGTAAAAGCCCTAAAACTCCACCAATGGTTGCTAAATTTATGTGAAAAACTAAGAAAATTGTATAATAAAGCTTAACCGAGTCTGGACCACCAAATGCAGTATTACCAATAAAAATAGTTCTTGAAGCGTAAATAATAAAGAAAGCTAATGCAAAACCAGCAGCAGCTAACATTACTTTTTTATGGCTTTCAATTTTTCTTAACCAAATTTTGCGCCAACCGATAGCGACAAGGATTGCACTAATTACAATAAAGCTTGTACTGATTGTAGGTAAAATAGGTAAATTCATATATTACATCCTTATTTATAATTATTAAAACATTTGAATTAATGAGACGACAACAATTAGTACAAAGAAAACCACTAAATAGTTTAATGAATATATAAACATTTTTGTTGCCCATTTTGTTTGATCTGAATCCTTTTTAAAGCTTGTTAATCCTAAATATAACCATCCTAAATTTAATAGTGTAGCCAATACTATAAACGTTGTTCCTAAGCTACTTAATAAAAATGGGAGTGGTAATAAGAATACTAACCATAAAAACATACTTACTCTCGTGCGTTTAAACCCTTTTACTGATGGTAACATTGGAATATTTGCTAATGAATATTCATCTTTACGTTTAATTGCTAAAGCGTAAAAATGGATAGGTTGCCAACAGAAAATCACTAAAAATAGTGCTACTGCTATCAAACTGATATTTCCTTCAATTGCTGTCCAACCAATTAAAGGTGGAACTGCACCCGGAAAACTACCAATCACCGTATTCCATACCGTATGGCGTTTAGACCAAATTGAGTAAAATGATACATAACCCACTATACCTAGTAGTCCGATTACACCTGAAGGTATATTTAACGCAAATAGTAATGCTTCCCCTATTAGCATCATCCCAAAGCTGAGCATTAATAAATTTCTATTCGAAATTCTGTCATTAACTGTTGGTCTCTGTTGTTTACTTGGCATGATACTGTCAATATCTTGATCGTAGTAATTATTTAAAGCACATGCGCCCCCCATAATTAACGTAGAGCCCACCAACATCATTAAGATTTGTGGTATTGACGAGAGGAAGGAATGATTTGCCAACACAATCGCTAACCATGATCCAGCAAATGCAGGGAGTAAATTACCTTGTACTAATCCCATCTTGATAATTTGCTGCAACTCTTTAAAAGTCACACGACTAGAATTATGCGCCAAAGTTTGTTCTTTGTTCATAATTTCCCTCCTAATTTTCCATATAATACAATGATATATTAAATTTGTAACATTGACTACATTTATGTAAACTTATTTGTGACACTTTAACGACATTACTAAAAAGTCATTTTTGTGACACAATTAAAATAACTTTTATTGTTATAATTAAATGTGAGATTTATTAAAATAACTTTAAATGTATCATTATGGAATAAAATAATTACAGTGGCATTAGCTATATGTTTAATAACTATTTGTACTTTAGTTTCTCAACTGTTTTATTTTTATGTGGGGGGTTAATTCTTGTTTAACAAAAAAAACCTAAAATGGTTATCCGTGTTGGCAGCTGTAATTATGGCTTTTGTTCAATTAGGTGGCGCGTTAGTTACTAAAACTGGGTCGGCAGATGGCTGTGGATCCGATTGGCCTTTATGCCATGGCGCATTTTTACCTGAGAACTTACCAATACAAACTATTATTGAATTAAGTCATCGTGCAGTTTCTGGCTTATCTTTAATCATAGTTCTCTGGTTAGTCATTGTTGCTTGGAAGCACATTGGTTATATTAAAGAAGTTAAATCTTTATGCATTATTAGTGTTGGTTTCTTACTAATACAAGCACTTGTAGGTGCTGCAGCAGTAATGTGGCAACAAAACGCTTATGTTTTAGCGTTACATTTCGGTATTTCGCTCATTTCATTTTCTTCAGTATTTGTTTTAACTTTAATTATTTTTGAAATCGATCGCAAATATGAAGCGGATGAATTATTTATTAGAAAACCATTAAGAATTTATACTTGGATAATGGCAATTATCGTTTATTTAACAATTTATACTGGCGCATTAGTCAGACATAAAGAAGCTAGTTTAGCTTATGGTCAATGGCCATTGCCTTTCAATGATTTAATGCCTCACAATGTCCAAGATTGGGTGAATTTTACTCATAGAGGGATGGCATTAATTGCCTTTATATGGATAATGATTACGTTCATTCACGCAGTAAATAATTATAAAGACAACCGTACAATACGATACGGCTATACAGCAGCATTTATATTAGTTATTCTGCAAGTAATTACTGGCGCATTGTCTATTATTACAGAAGTTAATTTATTCATAGCCTTATTACACGCTTTATTCATAACATTACTCTTCGGTTTCATAGCATACTTTATTGTATTGATGTTACGAACAATTAGGAGTGGCGGATAACTAAAACTTTAAACATGTTATATTAAATAAAAAACTGTCAACAAGCTAAAAGCCTTGTTGACAGTTTTTTTGTATGCTTTTCCAGACATATACTCACATGCTATATCATCTAAATACAACATAATGTTTTCTTGATAATTTTCCCATAATTCATTAACTTTTATCTATATTTTTGCGCTTTTTTTGTATCAAAAAACAGGACTGATTTTTATATCTGTCCTGTTTAGTATAGAGCCATATAAAAGAGCGGGCCACGAAATCAGAAATTTCAATTTTGATTCCACGACCCGCTTAATTTAAATGTGTTATAAGAGATTTTGCTAAAATTTTAATCTACAGGTTCTTTTTCAATTTCAATTAACAAATCTCCTGTTTCTATTGCCTCGCCACTTTGTACGGTAACTTGCTTCACAACGCCATCAAACGGAGCTTGAATCGTTGTTTCCATCTTCATAGCCTCAGTTATCAATAATGCTTGTCCACTTGTAACCGTTTCACCTATTGAAGTCTTAACTTCAGTAACTGAGCCTGGCATTTGTGCACCGATATGGTTTGGATTCAATTTATCTGCTTTCGGTTTAACACTTTCATTTGCTTTTACATTTTCATCTTGTATAAATATACGTCTAGCTTGTCCGTTCATGTCATAGAAAATTGTACGAATTCCCTTTTCATCTGGTTCCGTAATAGTTTTCAATGTGATGATTAGGCGTTTGCCTGTATCAATTTCAATTTCTACTGTTTCGTTTGAACGCATTCCAAAGAAGAAAGTAGGTGTATCTAATAACGATACATTCCCAAACTGTTCTTGTGTCGCAATGAACTGTTCATAAACTTTAGGGTATAAAACATAACTTATGATATCTTGCTCCGTTACTTCTCTTTCTTGTTTTTCTTCTAATTCTTCTCTTACCGCTTCAAAATCAACAGGCTCTAAATATTCTCCAGGACGATCTGTAATTGCTTCTTGTCCTTTTAGAATTACTTTTTGTAGCTGTTTATTAAAGCCATTTACAGGCTGTCCAATATCACCCTTGAAGAATGAAACGACAGATTCTGGGAAGTCTAATTTATAACCATCTTTTATCACTGTATCTTCGTCTAAATCATTTTGCACCATATATAACGCCATATCCCCAACAACTTTAGAGGAAGGTGTTACTTTAACAATGTCACCAAATAAGAAGTTAACACGTTGATACATTTCTTTTACTTCATTAAATCTATTACCCAAACCTAAGCTCTTAGCTTGTTGACTAAGATTTGAATATTGACCGCCTGGCATTTCATGCTTATAAATTTCAGTATTCGGTGATTTAATATCACTTTCAAAGTCATTATAATATTGACGTACAGTGCCCCAGTAATGAGACAAGGCTTCTAGGCCATCGACATCAGCACGCATATTTCTATCAAAACCATTTAATGCATAATATAGTGAATTACCACTAGGTTGACTTGTTAATCCACTCATTGATGCAACAGCTGTATCAATAACATCTACGCCTGCATCTATAGCTTCTTTATAGACTAATAATCCATTACCACTTGTGTCATGTGTGTGTAAGTGAATTGGGAGGTTAACCGCTGCTTTCAATTCACCTATTAATTCATTTGCTGCTTTAGGTTTTAGCAGACCTGCCATATCTTTAATAGCTAATATATGGAAACCTTCACGTTCCAGTGTTTTGGCCATATTCACGTAATACTCTAATGTGTAAATATCCGAACGATTTGGATCTAGAATATCACCTGTATAACAAATAGTGCCTTCTGAAATTTTACCGGCTTTTTGTACAGCTTCATTTGCCACTTTCATTTGATCTACCCAGTTTAATGAGTCAAAAATTCTGAAGACATCAATACCAGCTTCAGCACTTTCTTTAACAAATTTTTCAATGACATTATCAGGGTAGTTCTTATACCCGACAGCATTAGATGCACGAAGTAACATTTGGAATAATACGTTTGGAATAGCCTTTCTAAGTCTTTCTAAACGTTCCCAAGGATTCTCTTTCAAGAAGTTATATGCTACATCAAATGTAGCACCGCCCCACATTTCTAAAGAGAAACTATCTTTCATTACTTGTGCTGTTTTCGAAGCAATGTTCATCATATCTTTAGTTCTAACACGCGTTGCCAGTAATGATTGATGCGCATCTCTAAATGTCGTATCGGTTATTAAAACATCATCTTGCTGTTTTAACCATTCAGCTACGGCTTTTGGCCCTTTACTATCTAATAGTTGTTTTGTACCTTCTAACGCTGCAACTTCTTTTTTAGAGACTTGTGGTATAGGTGATGTTTCATAAATAGGTTTTGGTCGTTTTTCTACGTTTGGAAAACCATTAATTGATACATTACCAATATATTCTAATGTTTTTGTACCTCTATCTAGTGTTGGCGCAATATCAAAAAGTTCAGGTGTTTTTTCTATAAATTTAGTTGTATAATCACCTGTTTTAAATTGTTCGTTTCTCATAACATTAATTAAAAACGGAACATTGGTTTTAACACCACGGATTCTCATTTCTTGTAATGAGCGATCCATTTTTTCATTCGCTTGTTTGAATGACATTGCATGTGTTGATAATTTCACTAATAAAGAATCATAATAAGGTGAAATTTCAGCACCTTGGAATCCATCACCAGCATCTAACCTTACGCCAAAACCACCACTTGAACGATAAGCAATAATTCTCCCACTATCAGGCATGAAATCATTTGTAGGATCTTCAGTAGTAATACGACATTGTATCGCATAACCAAGCGTTTGAATATCTTGTTGTTGTGGCATACTGATTGCTTCATCATATAAATTCTCGCCATCAGCTACTAATATTTGTGTCTTAACAATATCTACGCCTGTAATCATTTCAGTTATCGTATGTTCAACTTGTACACGTGGGTTTACTTCTATGAAATAAAATTCGTCCCCAGAAACTAAAAATTCTACTGTACCAGCATTCACATAGTCGATATTTTCCATTAATTGAATAGCCGCAGCACATATACGTTCTCTTAAATCATCTTCAAGCGCTACTGAAGGCGCTACTTCAACAACTTTTTGATGACGTCTTTGAACTGAACAGTCACGTTCGTACAAATGCACTATATTCCCGTGTTCATCACCTATGACTTGAACCTCAATATGCTTTGGATTATCGATATATTTTTCAATATAAACTTCACTATTACCAAAAGATTTTTCAGCTTCAGACTTGGCACGATGGAATGCATCTTCTAACTCGTCTTCAGAACGTACGATACGCATGCCTTTACCACCGCCACCACTCGTAGCTTTTATCATCAATGGATAACCTGCTTCATTTGCAAATGCAATCGCATCTGATTGATTATCAATTGGGCCGTCTGTACCTGGAATAACTGTTAGATTTGCATTAATTGCAGTCGTTCTAGCTTTAACTTTATCGCCAAACATATCTAAGTGCTCAACACGTGGCCCTATAAACTTGATGCCTTCTTCCTGACATCTTTTTGCGAATGTCTCATTCTCACTTAAAAAACCATACCCTGGATGAATTGCATCAACGCCTGCTTGCTTAGCAACATCAATGATTCGTTCAATGTCCAAATAAGATTCAGCAGGCCCCAAATCCTTACCCACTAAGTATGATTCATCAGCCTTATATCTATGTAAAGATCCTTTATCTTCATTTGAATAAATAGCAACTGTTTTAACATCTAATTCTGTTGCTGCTCTAAAAATCCTTATTGCAATTTCACCACGATTGGCTACTAAAAGCTTGTTTATTTGTTTCACATCATGGTCCCCCTTAAATTTAGAATTTTCAAAAAAGTTTGATATAAAAACCATTATAGCAAAATCCGAACAATCTAGACAGTAAAAAATATTTAGCCATTATATTAAAACAATTTAAAATACATATATCTATCCTCAAGAGATAGTTAATGATTACGTCGCTAGAAACTACTTAACGCCTTGATATCAACACTTTCTTATAAAATTATATCATAAGAATAACATAATAAAAAGTTATTAAATACAATAAGTTTAACTTATTATTTTTGTACTTTGTTAAAAGTTTTTCAAAATTACTATAAAAAAGTAAAAAAATAAGCAAACGTTTTCAATACATTCGTATCAAAACGTTTGCTTTTATTAAGAACGTCTAGCTGAATTAATTCGCGTCCTACTTTTTCTAGTCTTTTTATATTTTGCTTGTTCAATTTTAATTTGTTTTGCAGTTATTAATAACAGCCCCATAGCTATACTTAGACTAATCATCGAAGATCCCCCGAAACTAATGAATGGTAAAGGGACACCAGTTAATGGAATTGTACCAGAAATACCACCTAAGTTAACAAAAGTCTGGCTTCCTATATAACTTGCTACTCCTACACAGACTAACTTATAAAAATAAGAATTTGTTTTACTTGCAAGTTCAAAAGCTCTATAAACAATAAAAAAGAGTAAACATATAACGAATAAACCACCTAATAAACCTAACTCTTCACAAATAATAGAAAAAATAAAGTCTGTATGTGGCTCAGGTAAATAACCTAATTTCATAATACTATTGCCTAACCCTCTGCCTAATAATCCTCCATTACCGATTGCAATCAATGAATTTGAAATGTGATATCCTGTTCCTGATTCTTGGCTAAATGGATTTGTTAGCGTGCTGAATCTTGCAGTTAAATAATCCGGCACTAGTCCCACCAACAAGAAAAGCGAACCAATAATTACAATACCTACTATAATCAACAACCCGTATTTGATCGATTTTTGAACACCAATACCTGCATAAAATAAAATTGCGAAGAATATAATCATGATAAGTAATGTTTGACCAACATCTCGTTGTAATAAAACAAGGCCAATACATAAGCCAGATAAAACGATAGGATATGTTAGTAATTTAGGTTCTTTAAATACTTTAGGCCGTTTCTTTTCAATCATATATGGTATATATAAAATGATACCAATTTTTAATAACTCGGAAGCTTGTAAATTCATAAAACCTAAATTAATCCAACTTTTTGAACCATTGATGTTGCTTCCAACCAATAACGTCGCAACCAACAATATTACGATGCCAAGCATCATTCCTTTTTGGAATCTGCTCGTTTCAAGAAATTTGACGTTCATAAAGAAAGCCATAAAAAATACAATAATCAAACTCATAATTACATACATCAATTGTCTTGTATAAAAGTATGTTCCAGCTACCGATATACCGCCTGTCAACGACCCTTTAGTCGCAGCGACCATGCTTGCACTGTAAACCATTACCAAACCTATTAAACATAGTAATAAATAGGTAATGACTAGCGGATAATCAATATATTTTGCATTTCGACCTATATATCGAAAAATTTGTTTTACATTATTCATTTGACATATCATCCAATTCTCATTATTTATTATCACTAACTAAATACTTTTATTAATTCGACTTATGTTCAGTAACCTAGTTGTCTTTAAAAACTTTTTTAGCTTTATGTAAAATAAATTGTGCTTTAAACATTATAACAAACATTCTATCAATTTCTCGAATAAATATAACAAAATATTGAGCTTTAAATGCTCGTAGATTTAACTTTATAAACACGACAAAAGCGGCTAAGATATAATCAACAATTATTGACATCCTAGCCACCTGTAGTATACTTATGTAGTTTGATATTGCACACCATATAAGTTTTCATATTTTTCTAATATTGAAAGCGCGATTCCAATTATAAAACTATTTTATTTAACCCAATTAAACATTTGTAAATGCATCATGCAATTTAGAAAGTTCTTTTTCTAATCGAAGCATTAAATCTTTGCCCACTTCTCTATCAACTAAACCAAGTTGTACAGCGAAATCTACTTCTTTTTGTAATCCAAACATCTGTGTATCAAGTACTTCTTCATACAATGGGCATTGAGGTAATGTAAGATTATCCATTTGTACTTTAATAAGTTGGAGAATCCTATCAGCATCTTTATTCAACTGGTCATATGCCGCATTATTAATTTTTTGATTTTTTACCAAGACATATTCCCCCTATCAATTGTAACTTTATATGACGAGTTTATCTTAATGCATACCAAAAAGCAAGTGAATTCAAGAATATACGTAATACTAGTATTTGTGATAAAATTGAAATTGACAATTATTTATTTGACTTTAATTTATGACGATAATAAGTATAAGACGAGCAATGACGATATATTAGCTAGTTTTTGTCAGAATATTTTGCTTTAAAAATAATATATATATTTTATTTTTAACACGTATTTGTTCACAAAAAAGTCAGATTCAATCAAATTGCGAATCATTGCTTATTACCGTTTTAATTTAGACACAGGATATACAAATAGGAGTGGGATTATGATTCAAATTAAGGGTGAAGTTAAATTTCCAATTACGTTAGATAGTACAACTTGGATTTTTGACGACAGAAAAGTTCAAATAGAAGACTTAGAGCAAGGCACATTCGATGGTACCAAACCTATCAATTTTGATGATAACCGTGAATGGAATAGAGCGATTTTAGAAGGACAAACTAATCCACCAACATTAAATTCTGAAATTAAATATAAAAAAAGAGCAGTTTTAGAAAATTCATTTGTTATTAACATGTCACCGTTTTTCAAAAACGCAGAACCATTTAATCATGCGAAAGCGATTCGCTTATCTAATGACAATGATTCAATAGAAGTACCTATTGACTTATTACCATATCTTTTTTTCCAATTTGCAAAAGATGGGAAAAGATTATATGACGATTATTCAGTAGATAGCTTTGTATATATTCCAGAAGAAGGTTATTCATACGAATTTAAGTATGTCACTCATATCGAGGTGATTTAATATGAAAAAAGTTCAATGCATAATTTGTGATACTGAGGTATTTATCGATCAAAATACTTTAGAAGCTAAAAGATTACGCAATGACCCGATGCATACTTTTATGTGTGATGAATGTAAAAGTAGACTTGATACACCGAAACAACGTAACCAAGTAACTACTTATGACCATCGTTAATATAAATCAGCACCTTCTTTTTTGCGATGGGCTGATTTTAAACTGTCGACAAAGTTTCTGACTTTGTCGACAGTTTTTTATGCATGCTTTCCGTGGCCACTGCCTAGCCTGTAGTCTTCGACTAGCGCGCTTCCTACAGGAGTCGGCCCAAATAACTAACTAAATTACACTAAAAAGATTATAATATATAAATAAACAAACCTTAGGCGAACTATCACTTAAGGTTTGCTTATTTTCTGAGACATCATTTTTACAATCTGGCTTATTTATTAACATCGTATTATCACGCTATCGCTTTAATAATAAATAGAGCTGAGACCTTAATGTCCCAGCTCCACAATCATACTAAATTAAATTTAGTAGACTTTTATTCATCTTCTTGCATTAATTGTTTAATGCGTTTTGCTTCTTTTTCACGAGCATTTTTTTCTAATACTGTTTTTCTAATACGGATATTTTCTGGTGTAGCTTCTACAAGCTCATCGTCATTAATAAATTGTAACGCTTCTTCAAGAGTTAAAGTTCTTGGACGTTTCATTGTTACAGTTTGGTCTTTGTTAGAAGAACGTACGTTAGTTTGGTTTTTCTCTTTCGTAACGTTAACTGTTAAGTCATTTTCACGATTATGTTCACCAACAACCATGCCTTCATAAACTTCAGTTCCTGGTTCCATGAAGTTAATACCACGATCTTCTAAGCCCATAAGTGCATATGAACTTGCTTTACCAGTATCTAATGACACTAGAGCACCATTTCTTCTACCACCGATACGTCCTTTAACACGAGGTTTAAATTCTTCAAATGTATGATTGATAATACCATAACCACGTGTTTGTGACATAAATTCAGTAGTATAACCGATTAAGCCACGAGCTGGTACCATAAAGATAATACGCGTTAAGCCATTATCTGTAGTTACCATGTCTAACATTTCACCTTTACGTTGGCCTAATGATTCAATAACAGCACCTGTGTATTCTTGAGGTACTTCACATTGTACACGTTCAAATGGTTCACATTTTACGCCATCAATTTCTCTTAAAATAACTTGTGGTTTAGAAACTTGTAGTTCAAAACCTTCACGTCTCATATTTTCAATTAAAATAGATAAGTGTAATTCACCACGTCCAGCAACAATCCATTTATCTGGTGAATCAGTTTCTGTAACTTTTAATGACACATCTGTTTCTAATTGTTGATCTAAACGTTCTTGAATTTGACGAGATGTTACATAATCACCTTCACGGCCAGCGAATGGAGAATTGTTTACTCTGAACGTCATTTCTAACGTTGGTTCGTCAATTCTTAATACAGGTAAAGCATCTCTATTATCTATTGGGGTAACAGTTTCACCAACGTTGATGTCTTCCATTCCTGATACAGCAATTAAGTCGCCTGCATGTGCTTCATTAACTTCTTCACGTTTCAAACCAAAGTAACCAAAAATCTTAGTTACACGGAAATTTTTAACTGTACCATCTAATTTAATTAGTGAAACGTTATCACCTACACGCATTGTTCCTCTGAACACACGTCCAACACCAATACGACCTAAATAATCACTATAGTCTAGTAACGCCGTTTGGAATTGTAATGGCTCATCTCTATTATCAATAGGTGCAGGAACATAATCAATAATTGTTTCATATAATGATTGCATGTTTTCGTCTTGTTTCTCTGGATCTAAGCTTGCAGTACCGTTAACAGCTGAAGCATAGACTACTGGGAAATCTAATTGTTCATCATTTGCTTCTAATTCGATAAATAAATCTAATACTTCATCTACAACACCTTCAGCTCTAGCTTCAGGTTTATCGATTTTGTTAACTACTACTACTGGTTTTAAGTTTTGTTCTAAAGCTTTTTTCAATACAAAACGTGTTTGTGGCATTGTGCCTTCATATGCATCAACTACTAATACAACACCATCAACCATTTTCATGATACGCTCAACTTCTCCACCAAAATCGGCGTGTCCTGGTGTATCTAAAATATTAATACGATTATCTTTATAATTTACTGCTGTATTTTTAGCAAGGATTGTAATACCACGTTCTCTTTCGATGTCATTTGAATCCATTGCTCTTTCATCTACATGCTCATTCTCACGGAAAATTCCTGATTGTTTTAATAATTCATCTACAAGTGTCGTTTTACCATGGTCAACGTGAGCGATGATTGCTATATTACGCACATCTTCTCTTAATTTAGTCATTTTATACAATTTCCTTTCTCGAGTAAATTCCCACTTTTCTTTGCAACTTTTTTATTATATCATATAATTGGTTAAAGAAAACTATAAAGGTGTGGTATAATGCAACAAAAAAAATCCAAATCAATTTTCTGGGTACTCGCTATAGTAGCTATTGTCTTTTTACTATTATTTAGCTTTAGTTTAGCTGCTACAAATGTTCCATTCATGATTTTAACATTTATATTATTCATTGCAACATTTGGTTACGGTTTCACATTAAAAAAGAAATATCGTGAAAATGATTGACTATAGTCGGATGATTTTGATTATATTTAATAGATAAGCGTCCCATTCCTTCAAATCAGGATTGAGGCGCTTTTTTATAGGTTTATTTATAAGATATACTCTAATTATTGCTTTTTAATCTCTGTTGTAATAATTCAATAATTTCATTATTTTTTTGAAAATGTTGCTCGATTAATTCAGAATGTAACTGTTCATTAGCCATAATGATTGAATTAGGTTCATAAATTGATAAAGTATCTCCCATTAAATTTGTTCCAACACCCCCCACTTCATTTAAAATAATCAAACCACCTGCAAAATCCCAAGGTTGTAATCTGGGGGTAACATAACCACCCAATTTGCCTGTTGCAACATGTATAATCTCTAAAGCTGCAGAGCCGTATGCGCGTGCACTCCTGGCTTCTTCTACTATAGGTTTGAACACTTCTCCTAATCTTGGCTTTGTCAGCCAATTTGGATTAATTCCAATAATACTTGTCTTTAATGGCGTGTCCTCGATTTTAGGTAACAATGTCCCATTTTCATATGCGCCTTCACCAGTTTTAGCATGATATAACACATCGTTCATAACGTCATAGACAAATCCAGCGTATGGGTTTCCGTTATTATAAATACCAATAGATATTGCAAAATTTTCTTTTTGATGCACAAAATTTAACGTACCATCTATTGGATCAATGACCCAAACGACACCTACTTCATCTTTAAGGTGGTGTCCATGTCCTTCTTCTCCTATAACTAAATGATTCGGATAAGTTTCCGTTATATTATCAAATAGGTATTTTTCTGTAGCCTTATCGACATTTGTTACTAAATCATTAGGATTAGATTTAGTTTCTACTTTTATATCTTCTTTCATTATTTTTCTAACATTAATTCCTGCTTCTAATATAAGTCCTTTGGCAAATTCATAGACAGTCATCGTATCAGCTCCTTATTCATCCTCATTATACATTAACTAACTTTCCAAAAGATATTAACCAACCTTTATTATTTCAATAATTATAAGAATTACGAATAAGGTGAATTAAGATTATTTAATATAATTTATGTTTACCCTTTACCAACATAGTGTACACAATCTATAACAAATCATTTATTAACTAAAAATAAGAGGCATGTAAAATGTTTATCAGAGTATAATGTGCTACAATACATACGAAAATAATGATTATAGGAGGCACAAATGACTCAATATACATTCAAACCTAAAGACTTCAAAGTATTTACAGTAGATGGCTTAGATGCGAGAATGGAAGCACTTAACAACCATGTCAGACCACAATTGCATGCTTTAGGTGATTATTTCTCACAATATTTAGAAACTGCTACAGGTGAAGTGTTCTATCCTCACGTAGCTAAACATGCTCGTAGAAGTGTTAATCCACCTAAGGATACGTGGGTAGCATTTGCAACTAATAAACGTGGTTATAAAATGCAACCTCATTTTCAAATAGGATTATTTGAAAACCAACTATTTATTATGTATGGGGTTATGCATGAGGCAAAAGATAAAGCACAACAAGTTAAGGTTTTCGAAAATCAATTTGAAACATTAAAAAATCTGCCAAACGATTTTAGTATAAGCTTAGATCATATGAGCCAAGCAAAAACATACATACAAGAAATGACAGACGAAGATATACACGAAGCGTTTAAACGTGTTAAAGAGGTTAAAAAAGGTGAGTTTTTCGTAGCTCGTACATTAGCTCCAGGTTCTGAAATTCTTAAGAATGATAAGTCATTTTTAAAATTTTTAGAAGACACATTTGAACATCTATTGAAATTTTACAAATAGAAGTATTGTAAAAATCATTTTAGTAAAATAATTAGTGATTAATCCAATGCCGATAATTATTAATGTTTCGGCTCAGAACGCAAACAACCCTACGCATTAATTTGTGTAGGGCTTGTTTATTTCTATTTATGTAGTTGCTTTTCAAAATAATATTGTACTTTCAGATCATTATATATTCTTTTACTAACCATATTGCAACTTTTTAAGATTCATGGCAGTACAAATTAGCGTGGTATCCTGTAATATTGCATCGCCTTTACGTAATAAATGATTATTAGGAACTACTTTAGAGATAGAAATATTTTCATATTCATCACTTTTATCAATTGATTTATTCATCGTAATATACCCTGCCACTGTTTAATTTATATATTATACTATTTACGAATAATACTGTCAGTTATTTGTCTCATTTCTTGCGAGAAAGCTTATATCTGAAGACTACAGCTTAAGTCAGTGAATGTAGAAAGCGTGCATAAAAACTGCCAACAAAGACGGACACTTTGTCGACAGTTTGAACCAAGGTACTTATTAATGTTTCAACTTTTAATCTAGGTATTAGTTATAAATCAGCTTACCTAAACTATTTTAGTAAATATATGGGTCATCTTCTTTTTTCTTTTTCATTTCATTTTCTGGATTTATTTCAGCTTGTTTACGTTGATTATTTTGCTCGTCAAAATTCTGTTGAGAAAACATATTATTATTTTGTTCATCACGAGGTCCTTTTCTTACAAACAGCATGATAGCAACAACAAACCATAATATCAGTGCAATAAAGTTTCCTGCAAATATACCAGTAATTGCTGCAATGATTAAAATACAAGCTGCTAGGATACGATTTCCTTTAATAGTCAATGTACCAATAATACCTAATATCGTTGAAATAATTAAAAAGCTTCCTTGGAAAATAACGGAAGTTTTAAATGCTCCAATTGACATTTCTATCCCTTGTTGTTGATTCATTTCTTTAAATGTTTCTTGAAATTCTGGCACATTCAGGAAAGAAAATACAAGAACCATTAGTAATAAGAATAATATACTTAGACCATTTGCTACCCAGGCTGTGATTCTTTCAGCTTTTCTCTTCATAATCTTCCTCCTATTTTTTTATTAATCTTATCATAGCAAATTTATATTGTGTTAAAAATCATCACGTCCTAATTACAGCACATTTTTATTAAATATGTTTAAACATAATAATTATTTCAGTAAAAATAAAATGGCTATCGTAACACTGTTTAGGTTGACCTAATATTTTTTTTGGAGTAATCTATGGATTGTTAATAAATGTATATGGAGGTGAGGGTATTGACAAAAACAGTTCAATCCCATAAGAGTTTAGATGAAATCAATAATACGGTTTCCGTCAATGCTCACGGTAAGTTTAGCCAGAAACTTTTTTCTTATTTAGGTCCTGGTCTATTAGTAGCTGTAGGCTATATGGATCCTGGTAACTGGATTACATCTATGCAAGGCGGTGCACAGTTCGGCTACGTTTTGCTATTCGTGATTTTACTTTCAAGCCTGTCAGCCATGTTATTACAAAGTATGACGGTGAGATTAGGAATAGCAACAGGTATGGACTTAGCACAAGCAACAAAACACTATTTAAATAAACCGGTCGCTTTTATATTTTGGATTATTGCAGAATTAGCAATTATCGCAACAGATATAGCTGAAGTAATAGGTAGTGCAATTGCTCTTGATTTACTCTTCGGCATACCCTTATTGATAGGCGCATTAATTACCGTGCTAGATGTTTTTCTATTATTGTTCATTATGAAATTTGGATTTAGAAAAATTGAAGCTATCGTAGGTACGCTTATTTTTACAGTGCTTGTTATATTTATCTTTGAAGTCTTTGTAGCTTCTCCTCATGTCACAGAGGTTTTAAATGGATTCGTCCCTAATAAGACAATCATCACAGATAACAGTGCACTCTTTATTGCTTTAGGTATAATTGGAGCGACAATCATGCCCCATAATTTATATTTACACTCATCCATTGTTCAATCAAGAATGTATGATCGTAATAGTAGTAATTCTAAAGCACAAGCGATTAAGTATGCAATAATGGATTCAAACATTCAATTGTCTATTGCTTTTGTAGTTAACTGCTTACTTTTAGTCCTAGGTGCTGCCCTTTTCTTTGGTGTCAATTCAGAACAGCTCGGTGGCTTTTATGATTTATTCAGTGCTTTGCAAAATCAACCTGTGTTAGGCGCCTCATTAGGAGCGCTTATGAGTACATTATTCGCAGTTGCATTACTAGCTTCTGGCCAAAACTCTACAATAACAGGAACAATGGCTGGTCAAATTGTAATGGAAGGTTTTATCAATTTAAAAATACCAAATTGGTTACGTAGATTGATTACTCGTGCTATTGCAATATTACCAATTATAGTATGCTTAATTATCTTTAAAGGTAACGAAGCGAAAATGGAACAATTACTAGTATTTTCACAAGTATTCTTAAGCTTAGCTTTACCATTCTCATTAATTCCATTACAACTTTCAACTAATGATTATAGTTTGATGGGACAATTTAAAAATAAAACTTGGGTTAATATTATATCTTGGTTCTTAATTATTATTTTAAGTTTATTAAATATATACTTAATCATCCAAACTTTCCAAGAACTATAAACGAAATACAAAAAAGGAGCGAGACATCAGTCTCGTTCCTTTTTTAGTTTCAAATGAACTAGCATATCTTATAGCACATTTTAGAATTTCTATATCTTATTTTTTGTCTTCTGAGTTGTCCGATTCAGCTGATTCTTTGCTATCATGTTCAGTTGTATCACCAGCAGTTTGTGAAGTCATTTTTTTTCTTTCTTCAAAATTTTGTCTGCGTTGATTCACTGCACTTGGTTGTTGTTTACGTCTTTCTTTTTCACGTTTTCTTCGTTCTTTTTTCTCTTGTTTAATACGTGCTTTTTCTTCTGCTTTTTCTTGTTTTAATCTTGCTGCTTCTTCTGCTTCGGCTTGTTTACGACGTTGTTCTTCTTCGTATGCTTCTTGATGTCTTCGTTGTTCTTCTTCGTATGCTTCTTGTCTTCTCTGTGCTGCTTCAGCTTGAGCTTGTTCGTCATACTCTGTAGTTGCATTGTCAACTTCAGTTTGACTTTGATTTGAAACTGATTCTCCATGTTCATCATAAACGTCACTTACTGCGCCAAATTCATCAGTTTGTTGTTGCTCATCTTCAGTTTGCTTTTTATGTTTATAATTGTATTTCGCTTGTCTGGAAAGCACTTGTGGCTCTTCATGTGCCTCTTGTGTCTCAGCGTTTACTTTATCAGCTACTTCAGAAGAATAACCGCCTCTTCTTAGTTGGTTCTCATTTCTTATTTGTTGTTCAGCGTCAGAAGTCTGTTCTCTCTCACTATATTGTGGTTTTGGTCCAGTCTGTTGTTCGTATTCTGAATAACGACCTTGGTACCCTTCTCCATAATAAGCAGGGACTGTTTCTACCTTATCTTTACGTGCAAACATCATAACTGCTACGATTAAAAATAGGATTGGGATAATAAGTGGAACAAATAATAATACCAATGGTAATGTAACTATTGTAGCTAAAAGGAATAAAAACCCTGATAGTATTCTAATATTCATTGAGATAAGTGCTAAGAATGATAATAATAAACACACAATAAAGTAAACGATAATAGCCCACACACCATTTTGTAACCAAATTACAAATTGCGTCGTATTCAAGCTATTATTAGCTAAAATTTGCTGAACAAAATCATTACCATTTAATGTAGTTTCTAAATTTTGTATTGATGTCTCACTACTAAAAGATACTAGTGCAATAAACATCGTAATAATGGTTAGTAATAATAAAAATACCCAGCTTAACCAACCTAATACTTTTTCTGCTAGTCGACTCACAGGACGTCTAACTTGAGTATATTGCTCTCCTGACATGTCTATACAACTCCTTATAATGCTTTCAAACTATTATAGCGAAAATACGCTAAAATAACTACTAACTTAGATTTATTTTAATGACATTTTAAAATTTAAAAATCTTTCGTTATATTCACTCAATGTTTCTTTTCCCAAGTCTCTATAAACTTCTAAGTTTTCTTGTGACTCTTGTGATGGATAAAAGCGTTCATCATTTTTTACTTCGTCTGGAAGTAAATGTCTTGCTGCTTTATTTGGTGTTGCATAACCAACCCATTCTGTATTCTGCTTACTGTTTTGTGCGTCTAATAAAAAATTCATAAACTTATATGCGCCTGCTTTATTTTGAGCAGTTTTAGGTATTACCATATTATCAAACCATAAATTCGAACCTTCTTTAGGCACAACGTAATCAAATTCATCGCTACCTTGAACCATAGGAGCAGCGACACCGCTCCACACAACAGCAATATTCGCTTCATGTTGTTCCAGCATCATAGTGATTTCGTCACCTACGACGCCTTTAACGTTTGGACCTAAATGTCTTAAATCTCGTTCCGCTTTTTCTAGATGTTGTGAATTCTTATCATTTAAACTGTATCCTAATTTATTCAACGCTAAACCTATTACTTCTCTTGCACCGTCTACTAATAATATATCATTGTTATATTTCTTGTTATACAATTGATTCCAAGAGTTAAAATTATCATTAGGATACGCCTTTTTATTATAAATAATACCTACAGTTCCAAAAAAATACGGCAAGGAATAGCGATTATTTTTATCAAAAGACATATTCATATAATCTGGATCCAAATTTTTAATATTAGGAACATTGTCATGATTTATCGGTAATAACATGTTTTGTCTTTTTAATTTTTGAACAGTATATTCACTAGGAAAAGCAACATCGTAATGTGTGCCACCATTACGTATTTTGGCTTCCATTGCTTCATTAGAATCAAAAGTTTCATAGATTACTTCAATACCTGTTTCTTTTTGGAATTTTTTAATTAAACTAGGATCAATATATTCTCCCCAATTATAAACATAAATTTTTTCGCCATTTTTTGAATGGTCTTTCGCTGTATACTTATGACTGATAAACAGACATATTAATCCAACAACAACTGAAACTATGATTAATTGTAAGAATCGCTTCATTGCTGTAAACCTCGTTTCACTTGCTTTTTATGTTTCACCATATTTTGAATGAAATAATAACCAAAAATACCTAACATAATAACTACAAATAATATTGTAGAAATAGCATTGATTTCCATGCTAATACCTTTTCTAGCCATAGCATATACTTCTACTGATAATACACTAAATCCGTTGCCTGTCACAAAGAAACTTACGGTAAAATCATCCAGTGAATATGTAAGTGCCATAAAAAATCCACCAATAATTGCAGGCATCAGGTGCGGTAGCATTACTTTATTTAAAACTTGAAATTCAGTTGCTCCTAAATCACGTGCTGCATTAAGTGTATAATCATTCATTTCATAAAGTTTAGGTAAAACAATGATAACAACGATTGGTATACAGAATGCAATATGAGAAATTAACACAGTCGTGAATCCAAGTCCTAGGCCTGTGAAATGACCAATTGCCGTAAACATAATTAAAAATGAAGCTCCAATAACTACATCTGATGAAACCATCAATACATTATTTAATGTTAATAATGAAACTTTCAACTTTTTATTTCTCAGATGAAATAGACCAATTGCGCCCATCGTGCCAATCACCGTTGCAAAGGCTGCTGCTAAAAGTGCAACAGCAATGGTATTAAAAATGACTGACATGAGGCGTTCATTATTAAATAATGTTTGATAATGTTCTAAGGTAAATCCTTCAAAGTGAATCATGTTACCTGCGGAATTAAAGGAATAAAGCATTAAAAATAAAATTGGAATATATAATACTGCGGTTAATATACCAATGTATAATTTACCATACCATTTCACGTGCTTCACCCTCTTCCATTCGACGATTTAGTATTAGTAATGATCAACACTAGTGCCATAAATATAATAAGGCATAACGCAATCGTTGAACCCATTCCATAATTTTGAATTACAAGAAATTGTTCTTCTATCGCAGTTCCTATATTAATCACTTTATTTCCTGCAATTAATCTCGTTATCATAAACAAGGATAATGCAGGGATAAATGTCACTTGAACACCTGTTAATACACCTTGTTTCGTCAAAGGAAGTATTACTTTTCTAAAAGTAGTAAACGGACTTGCTCCTAAGTCACTCGATGCCTGTAGTATATTATTAGGAATATCTTTCATACTATTAAAAATAGGTAAAATCATAAATGGAATATAAATATAACTTGCTACAATTAAAAATGCAGGAACAGTAAACAATAAATCCATTTCAGATAAATGTAATAACCTTAACATTTGATTGATAATACCATCATGACTCAATAATCCAATAAATGCATAGGTCTTCAGTAGTAAATTAATCCATGTAGGTATGATTAATATCAGTAACCATAAATTTTGAAATTTGGAAGATCTAATAAAATAAGCTGCTGGATAACTGACTAACAATGTAATGAGTGTGATAACAGCTGCAAAAACTACTGAGTCCCAAATCATACGAAAATATTTCCATGTCAGAATTTGCTTATAATTTTCAAAACTGAAATGCCCGTGTAAATCAAATAAAGAGAAGTACACAAGCAAAAGTACTGGAACTATAATAAATAGTATCATCCATAACACATAAGGAATGAATAAGAATTTGTTTATTTTACGCATGGTTATGCTCCTCATAACTTTCGATACGTTGATCAAATTCTGCTTCAGTTTCTCCTGGCACCATAATATGAATCGCTTCAGGATCAAAATACAAGCCAACTTTACTTCCTATTTCTGCTTTTTTAGTAGAATGAATCATCCATTCATAGCCTTTTCTGTCTATACAATTAATTTCATAGTGAACGCCTCTAAATAGCATCGAATCAACAGTGACCTCAAATAAACCTTCTGCAGCTGCCATCAAACTAATATCTTCTGGTCTTATAACAACTTCAACTTTTTTCTGTGAATCTATCCCCATATCAACACAGTCAAAATCTTGACCATAAATATTAACTAAATAGTCATCAATCATTGTACCTTCAACGATATTAGATTCTCCTATAAAGTCTGCCACGAAGCGATTGACTGGTTCATCATAAATATCAGTTGGTGTGCCGAATTGTTGAATTTTACCATCTTTCATAACAAAGATATAATCACTAAGTGCCAAGGCTTCCTCTTGGTCATGTGTTACAAAAATAAACGTTATTCCCAACCTTGATTGTATCTCTCTTAACTCATATTGCATCTGTGTACGTAACTTTAAATCTAGCGCAGACAGCGATTCGTCTAATAAGAGTATTTCAGGCTCATTAACTATAGCTCGTGCAATTGCTATGCGTTGTTTTTGACCACCACTCATACCATCAATTGTGCGTGTCTCATACCCTGTTAATTTCACAAGCTGTAAAGCTTCTTGAACTTTCCTTTTAATTTCAGACTTACTTATTTTTTTAAGTTTTAATCCAAAAGCTATATTGTCATAAACATTAAGGTGTGGAAATAATGCATAATCCTGAAATACCGTATTTACTTTACGTTTATTTGCAGGCGTTTGATTGATTTTCTTGTTTTGATAAATAATCTCCCCATTATCTGCAGTCTCAAAGCCAGCAATGAGTTTTAGTATGGTCGTTTTACCACAACCTGATGGACCAAGTAACGTGTAAAAATGTCCTGATTCTATATCAATATCAATCTTATCTAAAATTTGTAAATCATCGTAACTTTTACTTACAGATTTGAAAGATAATAAAGGTTCCATATATATCCTCCTATAAATAAGAAGCGGTAGCGACTATCATCACTTGAGCTTCTTCTGATTTTGGATTTATTAATCTATGTAACTGATTAGCCTTAAAATAAAGCGCATCTCCTACTACAGCATGGTAATCATCATCACCTAATTTCAAAGTAACTTGTCCTTTTAAACAATAGATGAAAGTATCTGATTCTGATGGTTCAAAATTTTTATACGAGGCGTTCCCTTGTAACGTTAACAATAATGGCTCCATTTCAAATTCATTAGACTGTGTAACCGGCCAATTTAATATATAACCCTTATCATATTCATCATAAGTAACTTGTGATGCCTTTTTATATAACACTTTTTCTGTTCGTGGTTCTTTGAAAAAATCACTAGGAGTCGTACCCAATACTTCTAATATATTCAAAAATGTTTCCATACTTGGTGATGCATGTTGACTTTCAATTTGTGATATATAACCTTTTGATAAGTCAGTACGCTCTGCTAATTCTTCTTGTGTTAAATGCTTTATAATACGTAAATTTTTAATTTTTTTACCTATCTCCATTTTTTCACCTTTTCAAAATATTATAGTGAAAAGTTTTAATTTTCATCATAACTAAAATTTATGCTTTTAAAAAAATAAAAAGCTATATTCTGTTTACTTTTATCAAACATTTTGTTTAATGCTTAATAAAAATATCAGAATATAGCTTTTATGACAATAGTTATTTTTATTTTGATGAAAAATATCTTTGTTCTGGTGAAGTTTGTACTGCTTTAACCACTTGATAAGTGTTATAGCCGCTATTATTCTCAAATTCTTTAAAAATCTGTTTCTCTTCAGCTTTGCCAGGTACAATTTCTTTAAATTGTTTATAACGATTTAATATGAGTTGTCCTTCAACTTTAGATTCATAATAAGCCTCAACAGCATTGAAAAATGACACGACTTGCATCATCTCATCATTTGTCCAATCTAAATCTATTGGATATTGATATTCCATTGTTTTTTTTACCTCCAATTCAATTAACTTATCTTCATTATATTTCAAAGTAATATTTTGTATCATCTATATGCTATATACAAAAAAATCCGAGACATTTATTTATGTCCCGGACTCAATTGTCATATTGGTAATAAATCATTACTTTGAGTAAGAACTTAAATTAAGTTATGCTCAATTGTAAACATTTTTACCAGAGCGTGATAACAAATACTTGTATGTCACATTCCTTTTTAACTTTAGTATGAAAATCTAAAGAAATTACATTGTATGAATAGGTAATCCTAATGCTTTTTCAGCAGCTTCCATAGACATTTCACCTAATGTTGGGTGAGCATGAATAGTTAAAGATAAATCTTCAGCATTCATACCTGCTTCAATTGCTAAACCTAATTCAGAAATAATATCAGAAGCGCCAGTACCAACTACTTGAGCACCTACTAATGTGTTATCTTCTTTAAGTGTTAACAATTTAACAAATCCAGTTGTGTCATCTAATGATAAAGCACGTCCATTAGCTGCATAAGGGAATTTAGAAGCTGTAACTGCTAAACTTTCTTCTTTAGCTTGAGCTTCTGTGTAACCAACAGTAGCAAGTTCTGGTTCAGTGAAACATACAGCAGGCATACCAATGTAGTCTACTTCAGATGCTTCACCAGCAATTACTTCAGCAGCAACTTTAGCTTCATAACTAGCTTTATGTGCAAGTGGTAAACCAGGAACGATATCGCCAATTGCAAAAATGTTTTCAGCTGAAGTACGGCTTTGTTTATCTACTTCTAACAATCCACGATCTGCAAATTTAAGGCCTAACTCTTCTAAACCTAATTCATCAGTGTTAGGACGACGTCCTACAGTAACTAATACGTAATCAGCATCGATTGTTTGTTCTTCGCCTTTTACTTCATAAGTTACTTTCACACCATTTTCAGTTTCTTCAGCAGATTTAGCCATTGCTTCAGTTACAATTTCAACGCCTTTTTCTTTCATACCTTTTTTAACAGGTTGCGTCATTTGTTTTTCGAAACCACCTAAGATGTCTTTTGCACCTTCTAGGATAGTAACTTCTGAACCAAAGTTAGCGAAAGCAGTTCCTAATTCTGAACCAATGTAGCCTCCACCAACAACAACCAATTTACCAGGAACTTCTTGTAAATTTAGAGCACCAGTAGAATCGATTACGCGGTTACCAAATTTGAAGTTAGGGATTTCAATTGGTCTAGAACCAGTTGCAATAATCGCGTTTTTGAAATTATAAGTTTGAGCACTTTTATCATCCATAACACGTAGGCTATTGTTATCAACAAAGTAAGCTTCACCTTTTACGATTTCAACTTTATTACCTTTTAATAATCCTTCAACGCCACCAGTTAATTTCTTAACAACTGATTGTTTGAATTCTTGAACTTTATCATATTTTAGTGAAACACTTTCAGCGATTACACCTAAATTTTCAGAGTTCTTAGTTTCGTCATAACGATGTGAAGCGTGTAATAACGCTTTTGAAGGAATACATCCTACGTTTAGACATACACCGCCAAGCTCGCCTTTTTCTACGATTGTTACTTTTTGACCTAATTGTGCTGCACGAATTGCTGCAACATATCCGCCAGGTCCTGCTCCGATTACAATAGTATCTGTTTCAATTGGGAAATCTCCAACTACCATGTTTTACCCCTCCATTAATAATAATTCTGGATTATTTAATAAACGTTTAATATGATTCATAGCATTTTGTCCAGTAGCACCATCAATTTGTCTGTGGTCAAAGCTTAATGATAATGATAGTACTGGTGCTGCAACAATTTCTCCATCTTTAACGATAGGTTTTTGTGCAATGCGTCCGATACCTAAGATAGCAACTTCTGGGTGATTGATAACTGGTGTGAACCATTGTCCGCCAGCTGAACCGATGTTACTGATTGTACAAGTAGCACCTTTCATTTCATCAGCTGATAATTTACCATCACGAGCTTTAACAGCAAGTTCGTTAATTTCATCTGAAATTGTAAACATAGATTTGCGATCAGCATTTTTAACTACTGGTACTAATAAACCTCTGTCTGTATCAGCTGCGATACCGATATTCCAGTAATGTTTGTGCACGATTTCGCCAGCTTCTTCATTGAATTCTGTGTTAAGCGCTGGGTATTTTTTAAGTGCAGAAACAAGTGCTTTCACTACATATGGTAAGAAAGTTAATTTAGTACCTTGCTCAGCTGCAACTTCTTTGAATTTTTTACGGTGATCCCATAGTTCTTGAACATCAATTTCATCCATTAATGTTACATGTGGTGCAGTATGTTTTGAGTTAACCATTGCTTTAGCAATTGCTTTACGCATTGCTGGGATTTTTTCAGTAGTTTCTGGGAATTCACCTTCAGTAGAAACTGCTGCTGGTTGTGAAGCGCTTGTGCTAGTTGTTTCTTCGCTAGCTGCTGCACTTTCATTTGAAGCAGTTGATTGGCCACCATTTAAGTAAGCGTCAACATCTTCTTTAGTAGTACGTCCGTTTTTGCCTGAACCTGAAACAGCTTTAATATTAACGCCTTTTTCACGTGCATATTTACGTACAGAAGGCATCGCTTTAACACGTTTGCTTTCGTCTACTTCTTCATCATTTGAAGCTTGTGCAGGTGCTTCTGGCGTACTTTCTTCTGCTGGTGCCTCTGTTTCTTCACTAGCAGCTTCGTCACTTTCACTACCTTTAAATTGCATTTCTTCTGCATCTGGTGCATCGATTTTAACAATTGTATCACCAACAACTGCAACAGTACCTTCGTCTACTAAAACTTCTTCAATAGTACCAGAAACAGGAGATGGAATTTCTACAACTGATTTGTCATTTTGGACTTCAGCTAATACATCGTCTTCTTCAATTGTGTCTCCAGCTTTAACAAACCATTTTACAATTTCACCTTCGTGGATACCTTCACCAATGTCGGGTAATTTAAATTCAAATGCCACGTTATTATCCTCCTAAAAATTCATATTAAGTCAAAAATTAGAAAACAGGTTGAGACAATTTACTCATACCTTCTTTATTGTATATATAAACTTGAATGAAGTAGGTATAGCGACGTATCGTATACGCTACTCCATTCAAAGAGTATATTAAAATTCTAATGTTTCTTTTGCTTTTTCAATGATATCGTTTTTGTTTGGTAACCAAACATTTTCCGCTTGTGTAAACGGATAGACAGTGTCAGCCGCTGCAACTCTTGCAATAGGAGCTTCTAATGAAAGGATTGAACGTTCAGCTAACTCAGATGCAACTGTTGCACCAACACCAGCTTGACGTTGAGCTTCTTGAACTACTACTGCACGACCAGTTTTTTCAACTGAAGCAACAAGTGTTTCGATATCAATTGGTTGAACAGTACGTAAGTCAATGACTTCTACTGAATAACCTTCTTTTTCTAATTCTTCTGCTGCTTTTAATGACTCTTGTACCATCGCACCGTATGCAATAAGTGTGATGTCATTACCTTCTTGTTTTACGTTAGCTTTTCCGATTTCAATTGTGTACTCTTCTTCAGGTACTTCATCACGGAAAGAACGATATAATTTCATGTGCTCTAAATATACAACTGGGTCATTACTTCTAATTGCAGAAATTAATAATCCTTTAGCGTCATATGGATTTGAAGGGATTACCACGTGTAACCCAGGTGATTGAGCTAAAATACCTTCTAAGTTATCAGCGTGTAATTCTGGTGTATGAACACCACCACCAAATGGTGCACGAATTGTAACTGGAGCTTGTTTAGAGTTACCAGAACGGAAACGCGTACGCGCAATTTGTCCTGCTACAGAGTCGAACACTTCAAATACAAATCCTAAGAATTGTATTTCCATAACTGGACGGTATCCTTGTGTAGTTAAACCTAGAGCTAAACCACCAATACCAGATTCCGCTAAAGGTGTATCAAATACACGATCTTCACCGAATTCTTTTTGTAAACCTTCAGTTACACGGAAAACACCACCGTTAACACCGACGTCTTCACCGAAAAGTAAGACATTTTCATCATTTTGTAATTCGGTTTTAAGCGCATTATTAATCGCTTGAACCATTGTCATTTGTGCCATCGGTTACTTCGACTCCTTCTCTTTATAAATTTCATATTGCTCAGCTAAATTTTGAGGCATTTCATCGTACATATTTTCCATCAAGTCAACAACTGTTTGTTTTTCAGTATTGTCTGCTTCTTTAATAGCAGCTTTGATTTCAGATTTAGCACGTTCGATAACTTCGTTTTCTTTTTCTTCAGTCCATAAACCTTTATTTTCAAGGAATTTTCTGAAGCGTACTAAAGGATCCTTTTTCTCCCATTCAGAATCTTCATCAGATGTTCTGTATTTAGTCGGATCGTCACCAGCCATTGTATGTGGACCATAACGATAAGTGATTGTTTCGATTAATGTTGGACCTTCACCATTTACAGCACGATCACGCGCTTCTTTAGTTGCTTGATATACTGCTAATGCATCCATACCATCAACTTGGATACCAGGGATACCAACTGAGATTGCTTTTTGAGCTAATGTTGTAGCTGCCGTTTGTTTACTACGTGGTGTAGAAATCGCATAGTTGTTATTTTGAATAACGAAAATTGCAGGTGCTTTATAAGCAGAAGCAAAGTTAATACCTTCATAGAAATCACCTTGTGACGAACCACCATCACCAGTGTATGTGATTGCTACAGCTTGTTTACCACGTTTTTTAATACCTAATGCAACACCAGCTGTTTGAACATACTGTGCACCGATAATAATTTGTGGACTTAGAGCGTTAACTCCTTCAGGCATTCTGTTTCCTTTAAAGTGACCTCTTGAGAATAAGAAAGCTTCTGTTAAAGGTAAACCTTGCCAGATTAATTGTGGTACATCACGGTAACCTGGTAATATAAAGTCTTCTTGCTCTAAAGCATATTGTGAAGCTAATTGTGAAGCTTCTTGTCCTGCTGTCGGAGCATAGAAACCTAATCTCCCTTGTCTATTTAATGAAATAGAACGTTGGTCAAGGATACGTGTCCATACCATTCTCTCCATTAATTCAACTAATTGCTCGTCTGACAATTCTGGTAACAAATCTTCATTAACAACATTGCCATCTTCATTCAAAATTTGAATCATTTCAAATTTAGATTCAGTATCATTCAATACCTTCTCTGCATCGAATTGGGCTTTTAATTTCTGAGCCATTCAATTCACCAAACCTTTCCCGTATAGTAGAAATTCATTTTATCCTTTAACATTGTACCACAAAACTGTTACACTGTTAAACAATTTGAAAAAGTTCTGTAATACTCAAAATAGATACAGTTTTCGTGTCTGTATCAATGAAAATTATAACACTGTACTACTCAAAATCATGTAATTTTTTCTAAAGGCTTCTATATAAATGTAAGCGCACCCATTTATTATGCTATAATCAATTGACACAAATTTCAAATGTAGTGCATTCAATTTTAAGCGAGACTGTCTACATCTTCTTTTTCTTGGTTAACTTTTTTCATTGCATCTGAATATTGTTTAAAGGCTTTGTTCATATCTTTATATGATTTCGATACTGCTTCTGATTTTTTATCAATTTCAGCTTGGTCCACTTTTTCACCTGACGTGTATTGGAACATATTCTTTTCTTTAGTCAAAATGTTTTTGTAAGCTTTAGAATAATTATCGTGTGCTTTATACTTATCTTTAAGTGCATTATTTAATTCTTCAACTTCTTTTTTCTTTTGTTTATCACTTATGTTATCAACATGTTCTTGCGCTTTTTTAAATTCTTTTTCAGAATCATTTAGTGCTTTCTCTTCTTTTTCAAATTCTTTTTTTCTTTCTTCTACGTTATCTACTACTTTTTTTGAAGTTTCTTTAACTTCTTGCTGGTCTTTTCCATTAATTTCTTTTACTAATTTTTGTTTTTCTTGTTCAAGATTATTTAATTTCTTGCCCACTGATGAAACAGGTTTCTCTTCATCAAATGCTTTTTGTACTTTTTCATTATAGTCTTTGATTTCACCTTTATCTGTTGTACAACCTGCGACTAACATAGTAGAAGCAATCACTGCACCGATGCCATATTTTAATTTCATTTTGAGAAATCCTCCTTTATTTGTATGATATATTATATAATATTTTATGATAAATCAAATCTATCACTGTATTTTTCCCATTAAGTTTTGGTATATTTTATATTAAGGAAGGTGTATGAACAAATGTTAACAATGAAAGATATTATCCGTGATGGACATCCAACACTTCGTCAAAAAGCGCAAGACGTGCCACTACCGATTTCTGATGAAAATCGCAATATATTAAAATCAATGCGAGAATTTTTAATTAATAGTCAAGATGAGGAAACTGCTAATAAATATGGTCTACGTTCAGGCGTTGGACTCGCTGCCCCTCAAATTAACATTTCTAAAAAAATGATAGCTGTATACTTACCAGATGACGGAAATGGCAAAAGCTATGACCTTATGCTAGTCAACCCAAAAGTAGTAAGTCATAGTATACAAGAAGCTTATTTGCCTACTGGCGAAGGATGCTTAAGTGTAGACGAAAATATTCCCGGACTCGTCCATCGTAAAAATAGAATTACAGTTAAAGCAACTGATATCGATGGTAAAGAAGTTAAGTTACGTCTAAAAGGCTACCCAGCAATCGTGGTTCAACATGAAATTGACCATATTAACGGCGTTATGTTTTATGACCACATTGATCAAACTAACCCTCTTCAACCACACGATGATGCAGTAGAAGTTTAATTTATAAAGTAAAAATACCGTTAGCAAATTGAGATTATCAAATCGCTAACGGTATTTTTACATAAAGTCATCCCTACGTTCATGATAAGGAACTTCTAATTCTTTCAATTCTGATTTCAATAAATTTAACTCTTGAATGTCGATGAATTCTGGATCATGATTATGTTTTACATAAATTTGATTTCCATTTACATTATCAATGATTTCATTATAATTAAAAAACATAATTACTTGTTCAGCACGCACCTCAAAAGTTACATCTTGAAATATTTTATCAGTTCGTTTTTTTTCAACTTTCACATCTTCAATAATTCTCTTTACTTGATCCATTTCTATCACCTCAACGTCACTTTCACTACGATAAGCTATTGCTATTGCAATGATAATTAAATTTTCCTTCTCAATATTATCTTATAATAATTTTCATTTCATACTCAAGCTTAAACTTCTTTTTATACAAATTTTCTGAAAAAACACAAAGTCAATTTTACAATCTATATAAAATATGAGCATAATTGTTCGGATTAATGGCATACAACAAGATAAAACTGCTTTATTTATTCTACTACATCATGTAAAATGAGAGATAACTGAAAACATACAAGTAATTATATTTGTGTTTTTCTAATCGAACGAAATTAAGAAAATCGCCCTAGCAACATACTGGGATAACTAGTATGTTCTCTTTATATAATGGTAGTGGAAACATCACATTTTTGAAAATAATGATAATACTTCATCATTTTCGTCCCACTTATAATACTAGGGTTTTACAATAAAATAAAAAGAAAATCAATAGATGATTTTTAGGAGGAAAATAATAAAATGGCAGTATTTAAAGTATTTTATCAACATAACAGTGACGAAGTAATTGTACGTGAAAACACGCAAACAATTTATGTTGAAGGACAAACAGAAGAACAAGTTAGAAGATATCTAAAAAACCGTAATTTTAATATTGAATTTATAACTAAATTAGAGGGCGCACATTTAGAGTATGAAAAACAATCAGATCACTTCAACGTGGAGCAAGCTGAATAATGAAACAAATTCATAAAAATGAAGTTGCGGTTTATGCACTTGGTGGTTTAGGTGAAATTGGTAAAAACACTTATGCCGTTGAGTATCAAGATGAAATCGTTATTATCGATGCCGGGATTAAATTCCCTGACGACAATTTATTAGGTATCGATTACGTTATTCCTGATATCACTTACCTAGAGCAGAACCAAGATAAAATTGTTGGTCTGTTTATTACTCATGGACATGAAGACCATATAGGTGGTGTGCCCTACCTATTAAAGAAAATTAATGTCCCTATTTATGGTGGACCATTAGCTTTAGGCTTAATTAGAAATAAATTAGAAGAACATCATTTGTTAAGAACAACAGAGCTTATTGAAATTGAAGAAAGTAGTGTAATTAAATCAAAACACTTTGAAGTTTCTTTCTATTTAACTACTCACAGTATTCCAGAATCATATGGTGTTATTGTAAACACTCCTGAAGGTAATATTGTGCATACTGGAGATTTCAAATTTGATTTAACTCCTGTTGGAGAGCCTGCTAATATAGCTAAAATGGCTAGACTTGGTGAAGAAGGCGTTCTGTGCTTACTCTCTGATTCAACTAACTCATTAGTACCCGATTTCACATTAAGCGAACGCGAAGTTGGTCAAAACGTCGAAAAAATATTCAGAAATTGTAATGGCAGAATTATATTCGCCACATTCGCTTCTAATATTTATCGTGTGCAACAAGCTGTAGAAGCTGCTATTAAGCATAATCGTAAGATTGTAACTTTTGGTCGTTCGATGGAAAATAACATCAAAATTGGTATGGAATTAGGTTATATCAAAGCACCGCCAGAAACATTTGTTGAACCTAATAAAATCAATACTGTTCCTAAACATGAACTCTTGATTTTATGTACTGGTTCACAAGGTGAACCAATGGCTGCACTTTCAAGAATCGCTAATGGTACACACAAACAAATTAAAATAATACCTGAAGATACGGTTGTCTTCAGTTCATCACCTATCCCAGGTAATACGAAAAGTATCAATCGTACGATTAACTCACTATATCGAGCTGGTGCAGAAGTCATTCATAACAAAGTATCAAATATTCACACTTCAGGACATGGTTCTAAAGGTGATCAACAATTAATGTTACGTTTGTTACGCCCTAAGTTCTTCCTACCAATTCATGGTGAATACCGTATGTTGAAAGCACATGGTCAATCTGGAATTGAATGTGGCGTTGAGCCTGATAATGTCTTCATATTTGATATAGGGGACGTCTTAGCTTTAACACGTGATACAGCGCGTAAAGCTGGTAGAATCCCTTCTGGAAATGTACTTGTCGATGGTAGCGGTATCGGTGATATAGGTAATGTAGTTATTCGTGATAGAAAACTTTTATCTGAAGAAGGTTTAGTAATCGTTGTAGTAAGTATTGACTTTAATACAAATACACTGTTATCAGGTCCAGACCTTATTTCAAGAGGTTTCGTATATATGCGCGAATCAGGACAATTGATTTATGATGCTCAACGTAGAATCAAATCAGATGTAATTGCTAAATTAAATCAGAACCCAGAGATTCAATGGCATCAAATTAAATCTTCTATCATTGAAACATTACAACCTTATCTATTTGAGAAAACTGCACGTAAACCAATGATATTACCAGTTATAATGAAAGTTAATGAAGATAATAACCAATCATTTTCTAAAAAAACTAATAGCAATCAGCCTAAACCTAAGAAAAACAACACGAAGGCATCTGCTAAGTCTAAAAAACCAACAGATAAAAATAATAAAAAAGTTAATAATAAAAAACCGACACAAAATACTAAGAAGCAATCAACAGATGTACCATCAAAAAATGAATAGTGGTGCGTTGTGCAAAAGGTTGATTTACGACAGTAAAGCTAATTAGAACTAGTAATGAATATTAACAGTTCATTAAGTAAGCACTAATAAAAAAGATGAAGTTGAGACTTAAAATTACGTTTCAACTTCATCTTTTTTTATTTTAAAACAACAATATCTTAATACACTATTAGAAAAAGCACTTAAAAGTAGATATTGTATAAGTAACTACTTTTAAGTGCTTTTTCTATGATTAACGTTAATGATCTACTAATGATTATCTTACTACTTTTTTCTCAAAGCGATTTAAATCATTATCGTGTCCTATCATTATTAAAATATCTCCTATTTCTATACTTAAGTTAGGGTCTGGCGATACTAAGATTTCTCTACCACGTTTAATAGCAATAATACTAATGCCAAATTGTGCACGAATATCCAATTGTATAATTGTTTGACCTGCCATTTTCTCACTTGCTTTGATTTCAACGATAGAATGTTCATCTGCAAGTTCTAAATAATCCAAGACGCTTGCACTAGCTACATTATGAGCAATCCTTCTTCCCATATCTCGTTCTGGGTGAACGACGGTATCAGCACCAATTTTATTTAAAATTTTAGCATGATAATCATTCTGTGCTTTAGCTGTTACTTTCTTTACACCTAATTCTTTTAAAATTAAAGTCGTTAAGGTACTAGATTGAATATTCTCTCCAATTGCAACAATAACGTGGTCAAAATTTCGGATACCTAAACTTTTCATTACAGCTTCATCTGTTGTATCAGCTACTACAGCATGTGTTGCAATGTCACTGTATTCGTTTACTCGAGCTTCATTCATATCAATTGCCATAACATCCATGTCTAAAGCATTTAATTCTCTTACTATACTGCCACCGAATCGGCCTAAACCAATCACCACATATTCTTTATCCATATGCGTCCTCCAATTTAAAAATTGTGGCATATTAATTGAAATCATTACTTAGAAAAGTATTACTTTCAATTAATATAACCACATTTGAAAATATTAAGTTATTTTTTGCCTTCTACATATTTTTTATCAAAGACAAATAATCTTAATAATAATATTAACGATGGAATGAGTAAAAGTAAACCTAAAATAAACACAATAATTAAGGCTATTGCCATGCTACTATTTACGACACCTTCATCTATTCGAATATAAGGATACAATATATATGGCAATTTACTTGCGCCATACCCAAAGAATGCAAAGCCCATTTGGAAAATTACTAATGTAAAAGCATAGCCATGACCTTTTTTCATAAGTGTTAATATCATTGCACCAACAAAACATATAAAACTTAGTAGGAACATCCACCAATAATTTGTTACCGCGTTTAAGAAGTGTTCTTCATTTTGTAAACGTAATGATAAAAATACAAATAATGATACCGCGATCATAGGTGCTCCCCAAATTAAGAACCAATATCTCAATAAATTGTATGCTGGTTTATCTTTTGCTTTAGAAGCGTAAAAAGTAAGAAAACCTGATGAGATATAAAGAACTGAAATAATCGCTAAAAATACGACTGACCATGAATATGGACTAAGCAACAATTCTAACCAATTTAAGTCTAAATGATTCTCTGTGCCAGAAATATACCCACCTTCAGATATCGTTAATGTTGTAGCTAGCGCAGCTGGGATTAGCAACCCAGCTATACCGTACATTCCTAACCATGGTAACTTAGTATCTGGACCATAGTTTTCAAAAGCATAAAAGCCACCTCTAATTGATAGCAAAATTAACGCAATTGACGCTGGCAAGAGTAACACTGTCCCAAGATATTTCGCTGTATCAGGGAAGAACCCAACCATACCTACGAAGAAAAATACAAAGAACACATTTGTTACTTCCCACACTGGATTAAGATAACGAGCAATCAAATGATTAATTTTCTTATCCTGTTTCGTAATTTTTGCATGTAGTGTAAAAAAGCCTGCACCAAAATCAATTGAGGCGATAATGATGTAACAGAATAAGAAAATCCAAAGCACCGAAATACCAATGTATGCAAATATCATTCTGCATCACCTCTTTCTGAAGCTAATGCTTCAACATCTTTATATGCTGGTTTATGCTTAAACATACGGATCAGTACATAAGCTGAAGTAACCATAAGAACGATATAAAGTAGTCCAAATAATATCGTCACGAGCGTAAGTCCACCCGCTTGTGTTGCAGCATCAGCGACTTTTAGATAGCCACGAACAATCCATGGTTGACGACCTTGTTCAGTTAAGAACCAACCAAACTCAATTGCCAACATTGCTGCAGGCCCGGTTAATAATGCACCATATAACATCGGTTTTGAATATGTGAATTTCCGTAATTTTTTAAACACAAGCGTTAACACATACGCACCAGATATTATGAGACAAAATACTCCCATAGAAACCATTAAATCGAAGTAATAATGTACAATCATAGGTGGATGTAATTCCTCAGGGAAATCATTCAAACCTTTTACTTCTGTATCTGTATTATTATCTGCTAAGAAGCTTAAAATACCAGGAATTTTAACTGCACCTGTAACTTCTTGCGTTTTTTCGTCTAATGATCCAAATAAAACTAAATCTGCATTCGATTCTGTATCAAAGTGCCATTCATATGCTGCTAGTTTTTCTGGTTGCTCTTGATGTAAGAATTTTGCAGATAAGTCTCCAGCTAACATAGATCCTAAGGTAAAGATTACACCTAAAATCATAGTTAATTTTAGTGCTTTCTTATGATACTCAGTATCTTTTTTAAATTTATTTTTTAACAATTTAAACGCTGCGATAGCGGCTAATACAAATGCCATTGTCATTAATGCAGTGGCTACAACGTGAAATGAACGTATCAAGAATGAATCATTAAACATTGCGACTAAGGGTTCTACATTAACCATTTTACCATTTTTCATTTCAAATCCAGCAGGTGTATTCATAAATGAGTTAACTGCCGTAATAAAGAATGCGGAAAATGAGCCACCTAATATAACTGGAATACTAATAAGAAAATGTGTCCATTTTCCTTTAAAGCGATCCCAAGTATACAAGTAAATACTTAAGAAAATTGCTTCAAAGAAGAAAGCAAAAGTTTCCATAAATAACGGTAATGCTATGACATGACCACCCATTTGCATAAATGTAGGCCAAAGTAGTGATAGTTGTAAACCAATTATAGTCCCGGTTACAACGCCAACAGCTACCGTGATAGTATAACCTTTGGTCCATCTCTTCGCCATCGCCGTATACGATGGGTCATTTCTCTTAATCCCTAAAAATTCAGCAACAGCAAACATGACCGGTACACCTACACCGATTGTTGCAAAAATTATATGAACTGCGAGTGTCATCGCAGTTAGAAAGCGTGCTAATTCAACTGAATCCATAATATCACCTTTTTTATTTATTTGTGACAAAAATCACAACGTCCATTCATTATAAACTGCTTTACATTTTTTTGAAATAAATTGTGCTTAAAATAAAGTGACAAATTAATGACCAATAACATGTATTTTTTAAACTTGAAATATTTAATAAAGTTTCTTATATTTAAGTAAATTACAATTAAGAAAGGATAAAAGCACTATGACTGAAATTATAATTTACACTCAAAACGATTGCCCCCCTTGTACGTTTATCAAGAATTATTTGTTAGATAAAGACATTGAATATACTGAAAAAAATATTAGCATTTCAAAATTCAGAAACGAAATGATGGATTATGATGCGTTTGCTACACCATTTATCTTAATAGACAACGAAGCAATGTACCAAATTGATATGGATAAAATCAATCAAAGCTTAAATTTAAACTAGTGAGGCCTTGATATTCCATTAACTTATATATCAAACCTAACTCACAAAGTTCCATTTTACAATAATTGTGTATTGAAAGATTTAAATAATCAAAAAAACTGTTCACAAAGTTATTTAACTCTGTGAACAGTTTTTTTATTGTAGTGATACACTAAAGTAATTCAATACTTATATATGCATTCGCTTACAAAATTATTCAAAAATTTTACTTAGCGTATTGTTCAACCAATTCTTGGACTTCTTCTGATGTCGCACAATTAATTGCTCTATTCGCTAGTTCTTCCATTTCATTTTGACTTAGACCTTTGATTTGTCGACGTGCTTTCAATATAGATGTTGCACTCATTGAAAATTCATCTAAACCTAGACCTAATAGCAATGGAATAGCAGTTTCATCTCCAGCCATTTCTCCGCACATACCAGTCCATTTACCTTCATTATGAGAAGCTTCAATCACTTGTTTTACTAAACGTAAAATTGAAGGATTGTATGGTTGATACAAGTAAGAAACACGCTCAGACATACGATCAGCAGCCATTGTATATTGAATCAAGTCATTCGTGCCGATACTAAAGAAATCAACCTCTTTAGCAAATACATCTGCTAAAGCAGCAGTTGATGGTATCTCTACCATAATACCTAATTCAATATCGTCAGAAACTTCAATGCCTTCGTTTGTTAAATTTTCTTTTTCTTCCAATAATAATGCTTTTGCATCGCGGAACTCTTTGATTGTGGCAACCATTGGGAACATAATATTTAATTTACCGTAAGTAGATGCACGTAATAATGCTCTTAGCTGCGGTCTAAAAATATCTGGTTGATCTAAGCATAAACGAATTGCACGATATCCTAAGAATGGATTCATTTCTTCAGGTAAGTTTAAATACGGTAACTCTTTGTCGCCACCGATATCTAAAGTACGTACAACAACACGCTTACCTTCCATTGTTTCCAATACTTTTTTATAAGCCTCAAATTGTTCATCTTCAGTTGGCATTTCATCTCTACCCATATATAAGAACTCAGTACGGTATAATCCAATACCTTCTGCGCCATATTCGATAACACCTTTTAAATCATCTGGTGTACCTATATTAGCAGCAAGCTCTACATGCGTTCCATCAGCTGTTGTTGATGGTTCATCACGTAATTGTTGCAATGCTTGCTTATCTTCAAAGAAACGCTCACGTTTATTTTGATACGCTATAACTTCATCTTCAGTTGGGTCAATAATTACGTCACCAGTTAAACCATCAACGATAATCATATCGCCTTGTTTTACTTCTTTAGTAATTGACTTAGTACCCACGACTGCAGCAATTTCTAATGAACGACTCATAATTGCAGAATGTGATGTTCTACCACCAATATTTGTAACAAATCCTTGTACAAATTCTTTGTTTAACTGAGCAGTATCTGAAGGTGTTAAATCGTTTCCGATTATAACAACGCTTTCATCAATCATACTAGGATTTGGTAATTCTACACCTAAGATGTGTGCTAACACACGTTTTGAAACGTCTCTAATATCAGCAGCACGCTCTTTCATGTATTCATTATCCATTGATTCGAATATTGTGATAAATTGTCCAGTTACATCAGATAATGCAGTTGGTGCGTTAACTTGTTCGTTTTTAATTTTTTCTTCAATCGGTTGAATTAATTCAGGATCATCTAAAACTAATAAATGCGCATCAAAAATTGCTGCCTTATCGGCACCTAAATTCTCTTCTGCATTATTTCTAATCTTAGTTAATTCAACTTTAGATGTTTCGATAGCATGATTAAACTTTGCAATTTCAGCGTCGACATCTGTTACCTTTTCACTATCAAATGAAAGATCAGGTTCAACTAATAAATATGCTTTAGCAATAGCTACACCATCAGATGCAGCTATGCCATTAATATAGTTAGACATAATTATTTAGTTAATCCTTCTTTAGATAAGATATCTGTTATTGCTTCGATTGCGTCAGTTTCATCGCTACCATCAGCATAGATAGTGATTTCAGCATCTTTACCTACACCTAAACTCATAACACCCATGATTGATTTCAAGTTAACTTTTTTACCGTTATATTCTAATTGAATATCTGAGTCGAATTTTGAAGCAGTTTGAACAAGCATTGTCGCTGGACGAGCGTGGATACCTGTTTCGTCAATAATTACATATGATTTTTGTTCCATAATATGATATCTCCTTCGTATAGTTAAAATCGTTAGTTTATTATAAAACCTAGCATAGTTTTATATAATAACATTACCAAATTCTACATATAAATTCAATTCGTTGCACCCATGATATGACAATATTCAACGAATTTTAATTATTTTGTGAAAACGTTATAGTTTTAAACAAGTGTTTTCGCAACTTTTTCACATTTTTGAATATGTTCTTCGCCTATTTTCTTCATGAAGTAATAACTGATTGAAGCAGAAATAGCTTGCCCAAGAATTGGGAACCATTTCGTTTGTTTAGCTGCTACACGTTTCGCTACATCTCGGATAACCACTTTCAATATTGCATTAGATACTTTTTTACCAATAAACTGGCTTCCTTGAATTGCAGCAGCTGCAAAAACACGTTCTTTCATATCGTCTCTCATATTATTAACCTGTTTATGATCAAGACCATATATCTTATTAACATCTTCAATAATGTCTCTCATAAGCTTAATATCTACACCAAAGTCTAAACCTGGAATCGGTACAATACTTACACTCGAAGATAAAACCGATTTCTTTCTAACGAGTGCTTGTGCTCTTTTACGACGTTCCTCAATCTCAATATTGGTTGTAGGTATGTTACCTTTTTGTTTTATATCTTCAATTTTCAATACCTTATTGCCTACTTTATTTGTAAATTTATTTGTTATTTTATTTTTAAAGCTCATTTTCTTCACTCCTTAAGTAAATTCATTCACATTAAAAATAATACCCTTTTTTCAAAGTTTTACTTTATTTTTACAAAAATAGCTTTTAGATATTTAGATGGTTTGTAATGAGGATGTGTTTTAAAATCTTTAGGCAAGCCCATTACATCAACAATTTCATAATCTACATTCTGAGCATTTAATGTTGTATTCACTACATTTTTAAATGCTTTTAATGAAAATGCACTATTATTTGTACACAATAGTAGTGTACCGTCTGGTCCAAGTATATCTAACGCACCTAAAATTAATTTATCGTAATCTTTTTGTACAGAAAATGTCTTTTTCTTATTTCTAGAAAAACTTGGTGGATCAATAACAATCGTGTCATAAAATAAATCGTGACGACGTGCATAATTATAAAAATCAAATGTATCCATTACATAAATATATTGTGATTTAGGATCAATGCTATTTAACCCAAAATTTCCTTCTGTTAATGTGCGAGATCGGTTCGCCAGATCAACACTAGTTGTCATCTCAGCCTTTTCTGCTGCAACGACTGAAAATGCACCAGTATAACTAAATACATTTAATATTTCTTTATCTTCCGCGTATTGGTCTTTTAATTTTTTACGTACTTCTTTCTGATCTAAAAAGATACCAGTCATTGGTCCGTCATCTAAGTGTACATTGAAGAAAGTGTAGTTTTCTTCAATAACTATTGGGAATTCTGGTGCGTCGCCGTCAACGAAACCACCTTTAATTTCTGCATCTTTGAAGCGCATTTTCTCATATATTGAAGTATACGGAAATACTGATTTTAATGCTGATAATACATTATAACGGAATTTATAAATCCCTTTTGAATACCATTGAATTAAGAAATGGCCATCATAGTTGTCTATTGTCAGACCTCCAACGCCATCTCCTTCACCATTAAATACTCTAAAAGCGTTTGTACCATCAATATTGTAGAAATATGTTCTTTCAGATTTTGCTGCTTCGAATAATCGTTCAAAAAATTGCGTGTTAATCACTTCATTTTTATCGTAACTTAACACCCAACCGATACCTTTATGTTGTTTACCAACGTATGCTGTAGCAATATATTGTTCCTGGTTATTAACTAAATAAAATAAATCCCCTTCTTTTAAATGATCATGTGAATAAATATCATCTTCATCTATAAGTGGATACTCATTTAAATATTTTGTTTCTTTACCTCTATTTAATGTGGCAGTTTTCATAAAATTATGTCAGCCTTTCTGCTTTTTATATTTATAATTTTTCTTTGCTTACTTATTCTATCATCTCAATCTTATCGTAACATCAATTATCTTTAAATCATTACATTATTAATAACATTACTAGCAAATATTAAAGGCCGAAACAAAAAATAATGATATCCTCGCTTTAAAGTGGACACTGAAAAAGTGGAAACTTTAAAGCGAACATATCAAAAATAAATGTTTCGGCCTAAAAATTAATATCGGCAATACCCGATTAAAATTGAAAGTATACTTAACACAGACTTGATTTTAATAGCCACTATCGTCGAAGTTAGTCGCTATCATCTTATTTATACAATAAGTTTCAACGCTACACTTTATACGCTTTAATAACTCAATGCATTAATATTTGCTTGGTTCACGTAATTTCATTACAAAAGCTACTACAATAGCAATTAACATAATTAGTAATATTGGCGTTATGAAAATTGATAATAGTAATCCATGCACCATAATATTCACAAATTCAGTAAGTAATTTGAAAAATAATAGACTGACCATAAATAATTGTAAATAGTAAAATCTATCTTTTAAGAAATTCGTTAGTGTCGTTAATATATAAATAATGATAATAAACATTAAGATTAGTAACGTTATCCACTCTATTACATATTGTGTTTGAGAGATTTCCCAATTACCAGAAACGAATAATGAATTTCTATTGTTAAATTCAATTAAAGTGAAAAACAATAGGACTGCGCCACAAAATAATTCCACATACGCTGATTTCACCCATTTAGGTATTTTCATCCAATTAGGAATATCATCCTCTTGAATATCAATTTTATTTTTCCACTTAGTAATGAATTTATCTTTTTTATCTCTTACTTTTTGAATATCTACACTTCTACGTGTCTTCCTAGTAAACTCTGTTGTTTTATCTTGTAAGTTTTTCCATGTTTCTTTCGTTTGATTCGTTACAGTGCCTTTACTTGTTCTAGATAGTTCCGGTTCTTCTTCCCCAAGTTCTTGCTTAGTTAATGGGAGGGATCTTCTTAAGAATAAAAAGTTCCAAATTGACATTTGACCCAGCAACCACATAATTATGAAAAATGTGTTTACACTTAAAATATCAATCGGTATAATTTCATCACTATCAATTCTCCCATATAGCACAATTTGCGTAATTAAATAACTAAAACCATAACTGAAAATAATCCAAAGATAATGGTATTTTCTATGCTCTGTATTTAACTCGTCTTTATAAACGATGTAACCAATGTGAATTACAAATGGTATTACGAAAATAATAGCAAAGAAGCTATAAACTTGAGTCATTAATATCAATGTGATAATAAAGAACAATATACCGACAACTAAGAAGAATATGGAAATATCATAGTCGTATCTAGTTGTTCTAAATAGAGTAAAACCAATCAAAACAACGCCAATACCAAATAAAATGATTATAATGGCGCTAATTACTGGAAAATTCCCAATATAATTGCTTATTACTCTAATTATTTCACCAAAAAATGCGTTTATAAAATCCCATACATTATGAATATGTAAGTCAATTTTACCCTTGTTATTTAATTTATCAATTAAAGGTAAATTGATTAAAATGATGAGACCTGTGAAAAGCGAAACGATGCCTATAATATAACTATATAATATCTCAGCGTGTTTCTTTAAAAAAGACATACCATTCACCTCAAAAGTTATTATATATTAACATTTAGTTCTTGTCTTTAACAATTTAATAAATACGTCCATAGTATGATATAAATAGATGTATAGTCAACTTTCCACTTATACCATTCAATTAAACAATAAATTGATTATAACTAAGACTCAAATTTAAATCACTAGTTTTGTTTGAATTTTTTATGTTGTGGTATATGTAAGTTATAGAAGTTCATATACTTTAGAAGGAGTGTTTAATCTATGAGTAAAGAAGAATTAAACAAAAAAGCCGCAGAACAAGCAAAAAAAGAAGAAGATAAATTAAAAGATAAGAAAGAATCTGCTGAAGATAGTACAGAAGAAACTAAAAAGAATGTACAAGATTCACTAGATTAATTGTTTCAATAATATAAATATCACATGCTTTAAAATATAAATGTAAATTCGACAAGTGAGGCTGGGGCAAAATAAATGCTCCAGCTTTAGCTTTGGTTATTACTTTTGTTGAACTTTCCATTAAGTTTAAAAGAAGATAATTATTAAACTTAATGGTAATAAAGTACATACATTAAATATTAAATTCAATTGATAGCCTTGACATTGTTCCTTAAAAGTCATACATTATAGTTAAATTTAAATTAATCATTCGCACTAGGGGTGTTTTGTGACTGAGATGAGGTGTACCCTCAAACCCTTTGAACCTGATCTAGATGAAACTAGCGTAGGAAAGTGTACTAATCACCTATTTTTCAGGTATTTGTATGCCTATATTTTAACGCGCAACTTTCTAGAAGGTTGTGCGTTTTTTATATTAGGAGGTTTTTTTATGTCAAAAGGATTAAAGCTTTCAGAAATTCTAGTGACTGTACTAATTGCTGTTGTTTTTGCAGTTATTTACAATATATGGAATTTTGTGTATAAAGCATTACAAGTTACAGGGTTACACTTTGAGGAATTAACATACGGTGCTTGGTTTATGGCTGCTATCGTCGCTTATCTTATTATTCCTAAAGCTGGTATTGCAATATTAGCCGAGTTTGCGGCTGGTGCTGGTGAAACTATTGTCATGGGTCGTTTTGATATTGCAACTATGGTCTATGCCTTATTACAAGGTTTAGCATGTGAAATTATATTTGCTATTTTCAGGTATAAGTCTCATTCAGCAATGGTCGCAATGCTCGCTGGTCTCTTAGCTTCTATTTCAACATTGCCTTTAGACTTTGCTTATGGTTATTTAGGTGAAGTTGCCGGTTGGAATCTAGCGTTATATATCGGCTTCAGACTTATAAGCGGAATCATCGTTGCCGGCTTAATTTCCTACTATATTGTAAAAGCATTAGATCAAACGGGCGTAACTAAATTGTTCAGACCTGCTACAGAAAGTGACTATGATAATTTATAAGGAGCAATCACGTTGATAGTTACAAAAAATTTGCGATTAAAATATCCAAACGGTAAGAAAAAAATATTTGATCATTTAACACTCCAAATCAAAGAAAAAGAAAAAGTACTATTATTAGGACCATCCGGTTCTGGCAAAAGCACTTTATTAAATGTATTAAGTGGTATTGTACCAAATCTTATTGATCTACCTATCAAGTATGATGAATTGAATATCGACGATTCAAGTAGTGTTATATTTCAAGACCCAGATAGCCAATTTTGTATGCCCAAAGTTGACGAAGAGTTAGCATTTGTTCTAGAAAACCAGCAAGTCCCCCGACATGAAATGGATGAACGCATAGATAATGCACTTAAAGCCGTCGATTTAAAAGTTGATAAAAATCAATACATTAATCAACTAAGCGGTGGTATGAAACAGAAACTTGCAATTGCCGAAACGATATTACAACAGTCGAACACCTTGTTTTTAGATGAACCTACTGCAATGTTGGACGTTGAGTCAACTGCAGAATTATGGAATAAAATCAAAGCCTTATGGCAAAACCAAACAGTGATTATTGTCGAACACAAAGTGGAACATATATGGCAACATATGGACCGTGTCATCTTATTAAATTATGATGGTGAAATTATCGCTGATACTACCCCAGATAAAATCTTGAATAAACATGAAGATTTACTAACAGAATATGGTGTTTGGCACCCTAACGCTTGGCAATATGCTCCGCCAACGATACATTTTAATAATAATACTAATACAAACTTAGATCTTGAATTTGAGAATGTGAACATAAAACGTGGTAAACATAATTTAATCAACATACCTCATTTAAATATTGGTACTGGTGAATGGATTACAATTACAGGCGCAAACGGCTCTGGAAAAACCTCATTACTTGAATCAATGATGCAATTAATTAAATATGAAGGACGTATGTTAGTAGACAAGCGTCCTTTCAACAAAATTAAAGTAGCAGCTAAATATATGTATTTAGTTTATCAAAATCCAGAATTACAATTCATTACTTCTTCTGTTTATGATGAAATTCATATTCAATATAAAAATAAATTTAATTCTAGACAAGAGGCTGACGCGCAGACTGAATCAATGTTAGAAACACTTAATTTGTTAGCCGTGAAATCTCAGCATCCTTATGAACTTTCCATTGGTCAAAAAAGACGTTTAAGTGTTGCAATCGCTCTAAGTTCATCGTCTGAATTTATTTTACTTGATGAACCGACATTTGGCTTAGATAGTCATAATACATTTAATTTAATAAAGTTATTTCAACAACGTGTAACTAGTGGTCAAACTATTATTATGGTAACACACGATTCAGAAATCATATCCCGTTATCCAACAAGAAGGCTACATTTAGCACATCATGTCATAGAAGAAATGTCTGGTGATCATTATGTTTGATATTTGGAAAAAATATTATACTTTTGTAGATGATGTAAATATAATTACAAAGTTAGCAATCGCAGTTATTTTATTTTTCTTTGTTATACTTGTTCATCAGTTTGATTTCATGCTCTACATTACATGTTTAATGCTGCTATTTTTATTAGCTTTTAATGGTTTGCAATTAAAAATCACTTTAACATTTGTTATTTTAACGATGCTATTCAGTCTCATATCTGCGTTGTTTATGATTTTTTATGGCGATGGTACGCACACACTATTCCAATTCGGCTTTGTCCATATTACTTCAGAGAGCTTATATCGTGGCTTACATTTAGCCATGCGTACGACTACCATTTCATTTTTCGGGATTTTAATTGCTTTCACTTCTCAGATTGTTTTAGTATTTTACAGTCTAATGCAACACTTAAAAGTAAAACCTAAAGTTGCTTATGCGTTTATGGCAGCAATTCGTATGGTTCCATTGATGTTCATTTCCTTAATAGAACTTAGAAAATCATTAAAAATGCGTTATCAGCTAATTCACGCACAAAATTATCGTGGCTTTAAAAAATTGAAACATTTACTAATTCCTTTATTAAGTCAAAATATCCGCAAAGCACATCAACTTTCTGTAGCAATGGAAAAAAATGGGTTTAAAGACGGTCCAAGAACGTACTATTATTATGCACCTTTCTCGTATAAAGATTTTCTATTAATTTTAGTAGTAGGAATCATTTTATTAAGTGCTTATTTATTGGCACAATATATTCCTGTTACAGGCATTGAAGATATACGTGTAACAAATATTTATTAAAAAGGTTAACCACCTTTTAAGTAGTCATATTATCCAAAAACAAAAGCGATTGGACAAAACTTAAACCACTTTGTCCAATCGCTTTTTAATTTTAATACAATCTCTCAATTATTTAATCGCTTTATTACTAATATCTTTACGATAGAAAAGGCCTTCGCTTTCTATTTTATCGACCGCTTCATATGCATTATCTTTAGCTTCAGCAATATTTTCACCTTCACCTAATGCTAATATGACACGACCACCTGAAGTAATATACACATCATTTTCTTTCTTTAAACCACTTATAAAGTAATCGCCATTTAAATTAAAACCTGATACTTGATGTCCTTTTTCATATTGTCCTGGATAACCTTTTGAAGCTAACATGACACCTACAACTGCATTATCTTTCCATTCAAAATTGATAGGCGCTTTTGCTTCTAAATCAATTATATGTTGCATCAAGTCGCTCTCCATTCGCGTGAGAAGGACTTGTGCCTCTGGATCACCAAATCGAGCGTTAAATTCTATTACTTTTGGCCCGTCTGCTGTAATAATTGCACCTATGTAAAGTACCCCAAAGAATGAGTAGCCCTCTTTAACCATAGCTTGTGCAATTGGCTGAGCAATATCATCGTTAGTACGTTTCAATATCGATTCATCAATATGAGGCACTGGGCAATATGCACCCATGCCACCTGTATTTGGACCTTGATCATTATCGTATGCACGTTTGTGATCTTGCGCAATACAATCGAATGGTACTGCATAGTCTCCATTCACCATAGTCATAAGTGAAAACTCTTCACCTTCAAGGTATTGTTCAAATACAACAACACCTTCTTCTTCAGGATATAAAGTTTCTACACCTGCTTGTGCTTCTTCATAATTACTTGCAATAATGACACCTTTACCAGCAGCTAAACCATCCTTCTTTAATACCACAGGGTATTCACAAGATTCTATATATTGTAAGGCATTATGTTTATTAGTGATTTCTTTGTATTCTGCCGTTGGTATTTTATATTTTTCCATTAATTGTTTTGCAAATAATTTCGAACCTTCTATTTGTGCAGCGTCTTGATTAGGCCCAAACACTTTGATATCAGCTGCTTGTAATTTATCTGTCAAACCTTCTGTAAGCGGCTGTTCTGGTCCAATAATTGTCCACGCTATTTCGTTTTGTCTCGCAAATGTCACTATTTTTTCATGATCCGTTTCAGCTATTTCCGTATGAATGATTGCTACATCTAACATTGCGTCATTACCTGGAATAGCATGTATTTCATTAACGAGAGGTGATTGACTTAATTTATGTGCTAAAACATGTTCTCTACCACCTGCACCAATTACAAGTACTTTCATATAATATATGGCCTCCATTATTAATGTTTAAAGTGTCTAACGCCAGTAGTTACCATAGCAATACCATGTTTATTTGCCATATCAATAGATGCTTGGTCTTTAATTGAACCACCTGGTTGAATAATCGCTTTAATTCCTGATTTAGCAGCTAGCTCAACAGTATCATCCATTGGGAAGAAACCATCAGAAATCATTGCAACATCATCATTTATTTCAATCGCACGATCAATAGCAATTTGTGCTGAACCAACACGATTCATTTGCCCTGCACCAATGCCCACAGTTTGTTTGGCGTTACTTAATATAATTGCATTACTTTTAACTGAAGCAACTACCTTCCATCCTAATAACATTGCATCCCATTGTGCCTCTGTAGGTTCAACGTCAGTTACAACGCTCATTTCTTCACGTTTCAATGCTACATTGTCTTTATCTTGTACTAAGTAACCACCTGAAACAGACACAACTTCTTGTTCACTATTATCAATGGTCATATCAATTTCTAATAATCTTATATTTTTCTTTTGACTTAAAACTTCTAAAGCTTCTTGAGTAAATTTTGGTGCAATAATAACTTCTAGGAAAATACCATGTAAAGTTTCAGCTAATGATTTTTCAACTGTTCTATTTAAAGCTACAATACCACCAAAAATAGATTGGCTATCAGCTTCAAAAGCATGTTGATAAGCTTCATCAATTGTGTCAGCAACACCAACACCGCAAGGGTTCATATGTTTCACAGCAACTGCTGCTGGTTGTTCAAACTGTTTTACAAGTGACAACGCAGCATCTGCATCTTTAATGTTATTATAACTTAATTGTTTACCGTGTAATTGTTTAGCACCTGCAAGGGTATGTGATGCATCTGAAGTGCGAACAAAATAAGCAGATTGCTGTGGGTTTTCCCCATAACGTAAACTTTCTTTATTGTCTTTAAAATAATCGACGATTGCAGCATCATACTCATTTGTATGTTCAAATACTTTAATCATTAGTGATTTGCGATAATCTTCATCTAACTGGTCTTCTTTTAATCTATTAATAATTTCATTATAATCAGCAGGATGAACTACTGTTGTTACATGTTTAAAGTTTTTAGCTGCAGCACGTAACATCGTTGGACCACCAATATCAATATTTTCAATGGCATCACCTTCAGTTACATTTGGATTGGCAACTGTTTCTTTGAATGGGTAAAGATTCACAACGACCATATCAATTAAATCAATATGTTGTTCTTTTAATTGTTCTAAATGTTCAGGTTTATCTCGGTCCGCCAAAATACCACCATGTACAGATGGATGTAAAGTCTTAACTCTACCGTCCATAATTTCTTCGAATTGTGTTAAATCAGAAATAGATTTTACAGGCACGCCTGCTTCAGCAATTGCGCGCATTGTTCCACCTGTTGAATATAATTCATAACCATTTTCTGTAAGTGATTGCGCAAATGCTACAATCCCTGTTTTATTAGACACACTTAAAATTGCTTTCTTCATTATTACTTGCACCTCTTATTGAATGATTTTTGAAATGACTGCTGGATATAATTCATGTTCTAATGCTTTTATTCTCTCTTCTAAATCAGCTTTAGTATCGTCCGGGTATATATCACATGTTCTTTGTTCGATAATTTCTCCTGTATCCATCCCACTATCGACATAATGTACCGTTGTACCCGTTATGGCATCACCACTTGCTAACGCTTGTCCCACCGCATCTTTACCTTTGTATTTAGGTAATAAGGATGGATGAATATTTAAAATCCTTTTATCATATGCTCTCAAAATATTTTCACCAATTAATTTCATATAGCCTGCCAAGACTATCCATTCAACTTTTTCTGAAGTAAGCCACTCTATAATTTTTCGTTCATAGTCTGCTTTAGAATCAAAGTTTTTCAATTCATTAATATGTACATCTAAATTGTATTTTCTAGCACGTTCAATACAATATGCACTAACTTGATCTGTATACAATGCTGTCACTTCAATATGAGGAAGGTTACCTTGCTCAATTTGTGTCATTATACTTTCAAAATTACTACCTGACCCTGACGCAAAAATAGCTATTTTGGCCAATTTTATACCCCCGTTAATTGAATTGGTTCTTCGCCTTCAACGATTTCCCCAATTGCATAAGCATTTACGTTTTGTTTGTTTAAAATATCTAAGGTTGTTTGTACTTGTGACTCATCTACTACGATTGTAAAGCCAATACCCATATTAAAGATGTTGTACATTTCCTCAGTTTCAATTTCTCCTTGTTGTTGCAACCAATCAAAAATTGGCAACGTTGGGAATTGCTGTACGTCGATATTTGCAGTGACGCCTTCCGGTAATGCTCTAGGAATATTTTCATAAAATCCGCCGCCTGTAATGTGTGTCATAGCATGAATTTTAACCGCTTCTTTAACAGCTAATACTGGAGCGACATATAACCTTGTTGGTTCTAGAAATGCTTCTAAATATGTTTGTTCATCGTTGTAATTATCTTGTAAATCAATCTTAGATTTTTCGATTAATTTTCTAACTAAGCTATACCCATTTGAATGAATTCCACTAGATTCAAGTCCTATAATAACTTGACCTGGCTTTACTGAAGAACCATCAATATATTCACTCTTTTCAACCGCACCTACAGCAAATCCTGCCAAGTCATATTCACCTTCGTGATACATATCACCCATCTCTGCAGTTTCTCCACCAATTAAAGCAGTATGTGTCTCTTCACAACCATCACTTACCCCTTTGACAATTTGTTCGATGACTTCTGGGACAACTTTATGTGTTGCAATATAATCTAAGAAATACAGTGGCTCTGCACCTGTAGTTAAAATATCATTGACGCACATAGCAACGGCATCAATACCAATTGTGTCATGTTTATCGTGATCGATTGCTAATTTCAATTTTGTACCTACTCCGTCTGTACCAGAAACAAGTAATGGTTCTTTCATGTTTAATTGTGATAGATCAAATGTTGCCCCAAAACCACCTAAACCACCAAGTACTTCTTTGCGCATTGTTCTCTTAACGTGACTAGACATACGATTAACTGCTTCATAACCTGCATTAATATCTACACCGGCTTGTTGATATGCTTTAGACATTTAAATTACCCTCTCTATCAAAGAATTGTTTATGATCTGCTATATATGCTTTTTGGCGATTGCTTAGATGCGCTATATAATCTTCTTCATAGTCATAAAGTCCTGCTGGATAGTCACCAGTAAAACTTTCTACACATAATCCACTATATGGTGCATCTACATCAAGTCCAATGGAATCAATCAATCCATCAACTGATAGATAAGCTAAAGAATCTGCCCCAATATGTTCGCTTATTTCTTCTGGTGATTTGTTAGCAGAAATAAGTTCAGCTGTTGTCGAAACATCGATACCATAAAAACTTGGGAACATAAACTCAGGCGACGCGATACGTACGTGTACTTCTCTGGCTCCAGCATCTTTCAACATTTGCACGATGCGTCTACTAGTTGTACCTCGGACAATTGAATCATCTACAAGCACGATATTTTTATCTTGTACAATATCTTTAACCGCTGATAATTTTACGCGTACACCTTGTTCACGTAGTTCTTGGGTTGGTTGAATAAATGTTCGTGCAACGTATTGGTTTTTAACTAAGCCCATTTCATAAGGCAAACCGCTTTCTTCTGCGTAACCAGAAGCAGCAGATAATGAAGAGTTCGGCACTCCGATAACCATATCTGCACTTTCAGCTGGACTTTCTTTAGCTAGTTGCTTACCAGATTGTTTTCTAACTGCATGTACATTTTTACCAGCAATTGTAGAATCAGGTCTAGCAAAGTAAATATATTCCATTGCAGAAATAGCAGTCGTCGTGTGTCTCGTGTATGACTCTACTCTAATGCCTTCGTCATTAATCACAACATATTCTCCTGCATGAATATCGCGAACAAATTCTGCACCTAAGACATCAATCGCACATGTTTCACTCGCAATCATATAAGAGCCGTTTTTCATTTTACCTACAGCTAATGGTCTGATTGCATTAGGATCAACTGCGCCGTATAATGCATCTTTAGTCAAAATAGCAAAAGTAAATCCACCCTTTATCTTTCTCAAACTTTCTTGGAATGCATCTTCAAAGGTTGGTGCTTTACTTCTTCTAATTAAATGCATGATGACTTCTGTGTCCGATGATGAATGAAAAATAGACCCTTGATGTTCTAATGAACGCTTTAAACTTTGTGCATTTATAAGGTTTCCATTATGACAAACTGCAACACTCATATCGTAAAAGTGATATAAAAATGGTTGGATATTTTCAATACCTTTATTACCAGATGTAGCGTATCTTACATGTCCAATAGCATGTTGATAAGAGTTAAAAGTTTCAAGTTGAATATCAGAAATCGCTTCTGTTAATAAGCCTAAACCACGTTCACCAATTAACTTTTCACCATTTGAACACACAATTCCAGCACCTTCTTGCCCACGATGCTGTAAACTGTGTAACCCCATATAAGTTAGTTGCGCAGATTCGGGGTGATTCCATATGCCAAACACACCGCATTCTTCATTTAATCCGTTGCTGTCATACATTTAGGTATTGCTCCTTCCCATATATCAGTAAGGTTTTGAACATCACGTGTTATTTGAATCTCATTATTAGTTACTTTAAATTGATCGTCGTGTGTTAATTGTCCAATTTCAATTGCACTTTCTATATCTAACGTTTGTCCTTCTTTCACTGCAACAATATAACGCCCTTGTGTTTCACTAAATAATTGAGCGTTCGTTACATTTAATTGTGCGTTTAATCCAAGTTGGTAATGTGCACTCATACGCGCTAACGTCAACAGTAAGCCGCCTTTTCCAACTGTTTGAACGTGTGATGCGATTCCATCACGAATTACTTGTTTTATAGATTCACCCTTTTGTACTTCATCAGATAAATCAATTGCTTCAAATTCATGATTTACTTTCTTATAAAGTAACTTCTCAACTTGGCTACCACCAAAATCATCCTTTGTGTCACCTACTACATATAAAGTGTCGCCAGCACTTGGTTGGAAATCATTTAAATAATCGATGTCTTCGATTAATCCAACCATGCCTACAACTGGTGTAGGGAAGATAGATGTTTCTCTTGTTTCATTATAAAGTGATACATTACCTGATACGACTGGTGTATTTAAGACTTCACACGCTTCTGACATACCTTTCGTTGAATCCGCTAACTGTTGATAAATTTCTTTCTTTTCTGGTGATCCATAGTTTAGACAGTCAGTCATTGCTAAAGGCGTGGCACCTACGGAAATCAAATTACGGTATGCTTCCGCTACAACCATTTTTCCACCTTCATAAGGGTTATTAAATACATAACGTGCTTCACCGTCAATCGTAGATGCGATTGCTTTATTCGTACCTTCTACTCGAACTACTGATGATTGCAACCCTGGTTTCACAATTGTATTAGCACCAACTTGTTGATCATATTGTTCATATAAATAACGTTTAGATGCAATTGTAGGATGTTGTAATAATTCATCAAATACAGACTCTACATCTACTTTACTATAATCATTTTTACTTTCATTGTAGTTTGGCGCTTCACCTTCTAATACATAAACAGGCGCTTCATCAGATAAAGGTTGAACAGGAATATCCGCAAACACTTCATCTTCGTACGTTAATACAAAACGATCTGTATCTGTTACTTCACCTATTACAGCGCTATCTAATTCGTGCTTATCAAATAAATCTAAGAATTTTTGTTCTGTGCCTTTTTCAACAACAAGTAACATACGTTCTTGTGTTTCTGATAACATCATTTCATATGGTGATATACCTTTTTCTCTAGTTGGGACTTGTTCTAAACGTAAATGTAAACCACTGCCACCTTTTGCAGCCATCTCTGAAGAAGATGAAGTTAACCCTGCAGCTCCCATATCTTGTATTCCTACAAGTTCATCAAACGTAATCGCTTCTAATGTAGCTTCCATAAGTTTTTTACCAACAAATGGGTCACCGATTTGTACTGATGGGCGTTTACTTTCACTATCTTCGCTTAATTCTTCAGAAGCAAAAGTAGCGCCATGAATGCCGTCACGACCAGTTTTCAATCCAACGTAAATCACTGAATTGCCTACACCTTTTGCTGTACCTTTTTGAACCATATCATGATCGATGATACCTACACACATAGCATTTACTAAAGGATTTCCATCATATCTATCATCAAACTCTATCTCGCCGGCAGTTGTTGGGATACCTATACAGTTACCATAACCACCAATACCAGCAACCACGCCACGTAATAAACGGCGATTTTGTTTTTCAGTTAATTCACCGAAGCGTAAGCTATTTAATAAATTAATAGGTCTTGCACCAATAGATACGATATCTCTAATAATACCGCCGACCCCTGTTGCCGCACCTTGATAAGGTTCTACAGCAGATGGATGGTTATGTGATTCAACTTTAAATACAACAGCTTGATTATCACCTATATCCACAACACCTGCGCCTTCACCCGGTCCCATTAATACATGCTCACCAGAAGTTGGGAACTGCGTTAAGAATGGTTTAGAATGTTTATAAGAACAATGTTCACTCCACATTACAGAAAAGATGCCTATTTCTGTAAAATTAGGTTCTTTACCTAAAATTTCGCAAACTTTTTCATATTCTTTATCACTTAAGCCCATATCTTTATACAATTGTTCTAATTTAATTTCTTCTGCACTCGGTTCAATAAACTTAGACATTTTGTTCCCTCCAACTATTTACCATTGCTTCAAATAACTTCACGCCACTGTCTGTACCTAAAATTGATTCAATTGCGCGTTCTGGATGTGGCATCATACCACAAACATTTCCCTGTTCATTTACTATGCCAGCAATATCATTGAATGAACCATTTGGGTTATCAACATATTTTAAAATAATTTGATTGTTTTGATCTAAAGCTTCGTATGTTTCAGGCGTGCAGTAATAGTGTCCTTCACCATGTGCAACTGGGTATACTACCACTTCATTTTCATCATATAGATTTGTGTATGCTGTTTGGTTATTAACAACTTTTAAAGACTCATTGCGACTGACAAACAAGTGCGAATCATTATGTAGTAATGCGCCGGGTAATAGTCCTATTTCTGTTAATATCTGAAATCCATTACAAACACCTAATACTGGTTTGCCTTCTGAAGCAAATCTTTTCACTTCTTCAGTAATCGGTGCCACACTAGCCATTGCGCCTGAACGTAGATAATCTCCAAATGAAAAACCTCCTGGAATTAACACGCCATCAAAACCATCTAAAGAAGTATTTCGATAATCAACATATTCTGCTTGTACACCAGACTTTATAGCCGCATTATACATATCTCTATCACAATTGGAGCCTGGAAATTTTAGCACTGCAAATTTCATTATGCTTTCTCTCCTTCTTCCAATACTTTATAGCTATATTCTTCAATGACAGTATTAGCAAATAGTTTTTCACTTAATGTCGTAACCACATTGTGTACTTCAGCATCTGTAGCTTCATCTACTGTCATATATAAAACTTTTCCAACACGGATATCGTTAACTTGTTTATAGCCTAAATCGTGAACTGCACGGTTTAATGCTTGTCCTTGTGTATCTAATACTTGTGGTTGCAATGTGATGTGTAATTCAATTGTTTTCATTTTTATAAAGCCTCCAGTTTATTTAAAAAAGTTTGATATGTTTCAATGATTGATCCTCTATCTTCTCTATATACATCTTTATCAAAATTTGTATCGCTATCTTTATCCCAAATACGGCATGTATCAGGAGAAATTTCATCAGCTAGTAAAATCTGTCCATCATTTGTACGGCCAAACTCTATTTTGAAATCGACTAACCGTAAGTTCATTTCATCCATTAATTGAACTAGAACTGCATTAACATCCTTTGCCGCTTCTTTTAATGAATTTATTTCATTATCTTCAGCTAAATGTAGTAACTTAATATGATCTTCTGTTATTAGTGGATCATTTAGGTCATCGTTTTTATAGAAGAATTCCACAAGTGGTTCGTCAAATTCATGTCCTTTTTCAAAACCAAGTCTTTTAGTAATAGAACCTGCAGCAATATTTCTGACTACTACTTCTAAAGGGATGATTTCAACTGATTGTACAAGTTGTTCTGTTTCAGATATCTGCTCGATAAAATGACTTTTCCCACCTTTTGCTTTTAAATAGTTAAAAATGTGAGAAGTGATTTGGTTGTTTAAACGACCTTTGCCTTCTATTAAATCTTTTTTAGCGCCATTTCCTGCAGTAACTTCATCTTTGTATTCAACACGTAATACATCATTTTCACCAGTCGAAAATATTCTTTTTGCTTTACCTTCATATAATAAAGACATTATTGAGATCTCCCTTCAAATTTATCAAGTAGTGCTTGTTCGCATTTATCTATGTCAGTTGTCAACACTGTTAAATGCCCCATTTTTCTATTAGGTTTTCTAGATGTTTTACCATATATATGGACATGCCATTCAGCATGCTCACTAAATTGGTCTTCTAATAAATCTAAATCTTTCCCTAATAAGTTCATCATTATTGCTGGTTTTAACAATTCAATTTGTTCTGGTAATTTTTGACCAGTAATAGCCAAAATATGTGTATCAAATTGTGAAAAATCGCATGCTTCAATTGAATAATGACCGGAATTATGCGGTCTAGGTGCAATTTCATTTACATATAAACGGTTTTCACCATCTATAAAGAATTCAACTGTAAAAGTACCTACGAAATGAATATTTTTGATTATTTTATCAACTTCATTTCGAGCTTCTGCTTCTTTTTCATGCTCCGTGCGAGCAGGTACGATTGTTTTAAAGAGAATTTGATTTTGGTGTTCATTTTCTTGTAGTGGAAAATATGTGATTTGATTGTCATTACCAATGGTAACTGTTAGAGATACTTCTTTTTCTAATTGCAAATATTGCTCAGCAACACATTCTTGTTTTTCTAAAAGTGCTTTTGCTTCATCTATATCTGATGCTGAATTAACTAATATTTGACCTTTACCATCATAGCCACCAAACCTTGTTTTCACGATAAAAGGATAACCGATTGTTTCTATAGCAATATTCAAATCATCCGTCTTAGATAATTGTACAAATGGTGCAATTTTGCAATTTGCTTTTTGTAATGTTTGCTTTTCAGTCAATCGATCCTGGAGGAATTGTATAGCTTGATATCCTTGAGGAATATTATATTTTGAGACAAGTGTCTTTAATTGATCGGCTGATATATTTTCAAATTCGTAAGTGATGACATCAGATAACTCACCAAGTTGTTCCAATGCTTCTTGATTATCATAGTCGGCATTGATAAATTCATGTGCGACGTATTGACATGGACATGCTGGATCAGGATCAAGTACGATTACTTTGTAACCCATCTTTTGAGCTGATTGTGCCATCATTTTACCTAATTGACCGCCACCGATAATACCGATTGTTGAGCCGAACTTTAATTTATTGAAGTTCATCTTGCATTTCACTCACTTTCTGAACTAATGATTTTTCATAATTTTCCAAATTTTTTTGGACTGATTGATTATCAATACTTAGTATTCTTGCAGCTAGTACACCTGCATTTTTCGCTCCAGCTTTGCCTATAGCTGTAGTTGCCACTGGAATACCTCCTGGCATTTGGACGATTGATAATAATGAATCTAGTCCTTTTAAACTTTTTGACTCAATTGGTACTCCAATTACTGGTAATGTTGTCATCGATGCAACCATGCCAGGTAAATGAGCGGCACCGCCTGCACCTGCAATAATAACATCATAACCATTTGCTCTTGCTTCTTTAGAAAAATCAACCATTAATTGTGGCGTACGATGCGCTGAAACAACTTTCTTATCATACGGAATTTCTAATTGGTCTAACATAGAACAACTTTCCTTCATTGTTTCCCAATCTGATGAACTACCCATTATGACTACCACTTTCAAAACGAACACCCTTTCAGAAATTTGAAATGTCACTACTATTAGATGTATATTACAGATATAGCATAACAATTAAACCATGCTTTTTCAATCAAAAATCGAACTTTAACCAAAAAAAAGTACATAATTTACGTCTTTTGGTTGTTAATTGCCATGGTTTTTATGTTAATGTTAAGTAAAGTTCATACATTCGAGGAGGATTTTTCATGGTCGCAAAGATTTTAGACGGGAAACAAATTGCTAAAGATTACAGACAAGGGCTTAAAGATCAAGTTGAAGCTTTACAATCTAAAGGTTACACACCTAAATTATCTGTTATTTTAGTGGGTAATGATGGCGCTAGCCAAAGTTATGTTAATTCAAAAAAGAAGGCTGCTGAAAAAATTGGTATGATTTCTGAAATTGTACATTTAGATGAGTCAACTTCTGAAGAAAATGTATTAAAAGAGCTTAAACGCTTAAATGAAGATGATAGTGTGAGTGGTATATTAGTTCAAGTGCCATTACCTGAACAAGTAAGTGAACAAAAAATACTGGAATCTATAAATCCAGCTAAAGATGTTGATGGCTTCCATCCAGAAAATATCGGTAAGTTATATATTGACCAACAAACTTTTGTTCCATGTACACCACTAGGAATCATGGAACTTCTAAATCATGCTGACATTGATTTAGAAGGTAAAGATGCTGTTGTAATTGGCAGAAGTCATATTGTTGGGCAACCTGTTTCTAAATTATTACTTCAAAAAAATGCAACTGTTACAATCTTGCATTCAAGAACAAAAGATATGCATAGTCACTTGAAAAATGCTGATGTTATCGTAAGTGCTGTCGGACGTCCAGGCTTAGTAACTAAAGATGATGTTAAAGAAGGCGCAGTCGTAATAGATGTTGGTAACACTCCTGATGAAAACGGCAAATTAAAAGGTGATATCGCTTATGATGAAGTTAAAGAAGTAGCTGGCGCTATTACACCGGTTCCAGGTGGCGTAGGCCCAATGACAATTACTATGGTACTAAACAACACTCTTATAGCTGAAAAAATGCGTAGAGGTATTGAATAGTCAAATAAATAACGTCTGTTAAATATTTAATGAGTTAAAAATAGGATAATTATTTATTAAAGCAGAGAACATGGATAAACCTGTTCAAATGGCAATCATGACTGGTTATCAAGTGCTAGTTATAATCAATTTATCTCGCCTTGCTTGACTGTCTACTATTGCTTATAAAAAAGCTAAAAAGTTGAAACGTAAAGTTTTCTACCCCAAAAATAAACGTCAATTTCTAAATTATTCCAATAGAAATTGACGTTTATTTGTTTTATGAAATTTTTTAACATGTTGAAGCCCCGAAGACTATTATGAGTGTAAGACATTAAGCGCAAAGCAACTCAATCTATTCTCAATTAACAAAAAAATTTTAAATATAACAGACAGCCAATCTAAGTGATTAGCTCTCTTACTTTATTGAGACTTAAAATCTGCTCAATGTGTAATTTATCAATAAAGAATATCAATTGTAGAAAGTTATACTCCTACGCTTAATCTAGGAATAAATGATTCGAAATGTAAACGTTGTTCTACAACACCCATTTCTTTCAATGTAGTAATAATTGAATTCAGGAATTTAACACCTCCGCAAACATAGATTTCAGTGTCTGCTGAAATAAATTGGCTTAGATACGTTGCATCCATATATCCCGTTTTTTGTTTATCATGAATAATATACGATGCATTATCGTTATTATTTGCAATATCTTCTATTCTACTGTAAAAAGGAATTTCTTCTATATTTTCAACATTTTGAATAAAGTCTACTTTTACATTTGAGCTTGCTACTTCGTTAAACATTGGAATTAACGGAGTGACACCTATACCTGAACCAATAAATAGTTGAGGCGCTGTGTTATTTACTACACCAAATCCACCTACTGGAGCTGATAAATTTATTGTCCCGCCTATTTGCATCTCATCATGTAAAATGGTTGATACTTCTCCCTCGTGAAAATCTGTTACATCTCTTTTCACTGCAAAAGTTAATGTATGTTCGTCGCCTTCAATAATGGAATAGTGACGTTTGGCACGATATTCCAATTTATCACTTTCTACGTCTACAGTAATATATTGACCTGCCTTAAATTTACTTAAATTATATTCATTTGACTTAACGGTAAACACCTTGATATCTGAAGTTGTTGGTTCTATATTAATAATTTCAAAAGGTTTAAAACCATCCCAAGCCATCTCATCGTAAATATCTTTCTCAACATTAATAAATACGGAAGCTATTTCACCATATGCTTTTGCCCACGTAGCAATAATCACATCATCTTCTGGTAGCCCTAGTACATTTTGAATAGCTGCCAATAAGTTTTCTCCCACAATATCGTATCCGGCTTCTGGCACTTGTAACGCGCAGTGTTTATAAGCAATTTCTTTAACAACTGGCATGATGCGTGTTAAATCATCGATATTGGTTGCTGCCGCTAATACACTTTGCGCTAATGCAGTAGATTGTAAGCCTTTTTTTTGATTCGTTTGATTGAACATATTTTTTAACTCAGGATGTCTGGTAAACATTCTATTATAGAAGTATGATGTGATTTCTTCTCCTTTTTGTTGTAATACCGGAACAGTTTCCTTAATAATATCTCGCTCTTTTTCGTTCAACATTAATTCCACCCCTAATTTTTATTTAATTCTTTTTTACATTTTTATCTTATTACAAAATTGAAAGTTACAAAAGATTTTTGTGATAAAATTCACAAAAAGTTCAATTTACATATTTTTAACCGGAAATTACAATGAAATTTATAGAAATAAGCTATATTAGGACTATAGTATGATGTATAATGTAGCAAATTAAAGTATAGTAAGATTAAATAAAATTAATGTTTTGCGTTCGGAGGTTACGTAATGAATAAATTAATACAATCTTTGTCTGCATTAGGTGTATCAGCTACACTTGTATCACCTAATTTAAGCGCAGAAGCTACTGAAAATTCAATCCCAGAACTTAAAGGGATTAATGATACAATTATCGATAAAGGCGATGACTACAATATATTAAATGGCATACGTGCTTATGATAAAGAAGATGGCGATCTTACACATAAAATCAAAGTTGACGGTAATATTAACACCAAAAAAGCTGGTAAATATAAAATCGAATATAAAGTTGAGGATTCAGATGGCGCAACAAATAAATCTATTCGTTATATTGAAGTAAAATAATTTTATAATTTTAATACATATATCCCTAAATGATAATGTTTATCACTGTTTTGTGACCGATTTTGGCTTATCGTCTTAAATATGACACTTTTCACAAAATGTACACATAATTTTAACAAATCTTTGAAAGCCCACCAGACGTTGAGTTTGTTGGGTTTCTTTTAATTTTACAATATTTTTTTTCGTACAAACACTTGTAAATATTGCGTAATATCTTAAAATTGATGGTAAGCCCTACATTTGTAGTATTAGGAGGTCAAAAAAGTGTCAAAATTTAAGTCTTTGCTTCTACTCTTTGGCTCGCTAATTTTGCTTAGTGGTTGTTCTAACGTAGAAGTTTTAAACCCAAAAGGGCCGATGGCAAGCGATACGAAGTTTTTGATTATGTATTCAATCATCTTCATGCTTGTTATTATTGCCGCTGTTGTTATTTTATTCACGGTTTTCCTATATAAATATAGAATAGGAAAGACTAAAGAATCAGGAAAGATGCACCACAATTCTTTAATGGAAACAATTTGGTTTATTATTCCTGTAATTATTGTAATTGCTTTAGCCATCCCAACGGTTAATTCACTTTACAATTATGAGGAAAAACCACAGAAAGAAGACGATCCACTTGTTGTTTATGCGACAAGCGCTGGTTATAAGTGGTTCTTCAGTTATCCTGAACAAAAAATCGAAACAGTTAATCATTTAACTATTCCGAAAGATCGCCCTGTTGTCTTCAAACTCCAATCAATGGATATGATGACAAGTTTCTGGATTCCACAATTAGGTGGCCAAAAATATGCGATGACAGGTATGACAATGGACTGGACATTAACAGCTAGTGAAGAAGGTACGTTCAGAGGACGTAACTCAAACTTCAACGGTGAAGGCTTCGAACGTCAAACATTTGATGTTAATTCTGTAAGCCAAAGTAAATTCGAGAATTGGGTAAAAGATGCTCAAAGCAAAAAAGTATTGGACCAAGATACATTTGATAAGCAACTTTTACCAACTACTGAAAATAAAAATTTAACTTTCAGTGGTACGCATTTAGCATTTGTTGATCCTGCAGCTGATCCTGAGTATATTTTCTATGCTTATGATCGTTTCAATTATGTGCAGAAAGATCCAAACTTTAATACACCAGAAGAAATAAAAGAAGATGTATTAGATAAACCAGATAAACCTGCACGTAAACCACAAATCACAAATGCAAACTATGAGCGTCATGGAATGAAAGCCATGATTCTAGGCAATAATGAACCATATGATAGTGAATTCAAAGATGAAGAATCACATAATATGGATGAAATGGAAAAAATCTCTGAAGGTGTTAAAGATGAAAAAGCATCTAAAATAGAGAAAAAAGACCATGAAAATGGAGGTGGACATTAATGAATTTTCCATGGGATCAATTACTCGTTCAAGGTAACTGGATGATAACGATGGCACAAATTGGTGCACCTTTCGCAATCATTGCTGTGATCGCAGTAATTAGTTATTTTAAATTATGGAAATATCTATATAGAGAATGGTTCACATCTATTGACCATAAAAAAATTGGTGCAATGTACTTAATCTGTGCGGTATTAATGTTCGTACGTGGCGGCATCGACGCACTAATGATGCGTACGCAGTTAGCAATTCCAGATAACACATTTTTAGAAGGAAACCATTACAATGAGGTCTTTAGTACACACGGTGTAATAATGATCATCTTTATGGCAATGCCTTTCATCTTTGGTTTATGGAATGTCGTAGTACCATTACAAATTGGCGCACGCGATGTTGCATTCCCTATATTAAATAACGTAAGTTTCTGGTTATTCTTCTCAGGTATGATTTTATTCAACCTTTCCTTTATAGTCGGAGGTTCACCTGCAGCTGGTTGGACAAACTATGCACCACTTGCAGGCGAATTCAGCCCAGGACCTGGAGTTAACTATTACTTAATAGCAATACAAATTTCTGGTATCGGTACATTAATGACCGGTATTAACTTCTTTGTTACTATACTTAGATGTAAAACACCAACTATGAAATTCATGGAAATGCCAATGTTCACGGTTACTACTTTTATTACGTCATTAATCGTTATCCTGGCTTTCCCTGTATTAACAGTTGCACTAGCACTATTTACGACTGACAGAATATTCGACACTGCATTCTTCTCAGTTGCAAACGGTGGTATGCCAATGCTATGGGCTAACTTCTTCTGGGTATGGGGGCACCCTGAAGTGTATATCGTTATCTTACCAGCATTTGGTATTTACTCTGAAATTATTCCGACATTTGCACGTAAACGTCTATTCGGTCATCAAAGCATGGTCTGGGCAACTGCAGGTATCGCATTCTTAAGTTTCTTAGTTTGGGTTCACCATTTCTTCACAATGGGTAATGGTGCATTAATTAACTCATTCTTCTCAATTTCAACCATGCTGATTGGTATACCAACTGGTGTTAAAATCTTTAACTGGTTGTTTACGCTTTATCAAGGTCGTATCACCTTTGAATCACCAATGCTATTTGCATTAGGTTTCATACCTAACTTCTTAATAGGTGGTGTAACTGGTATAATGCTCTCTATGGCAGCAGCAGACTACCAATACCACAATACGTACTTCTTAGTAGCGCATTTCCACTATACATTAGTGGCTGGTGTTGTATTTGCTTGTCTAGGTGCTTTAATTTTCTGGTGGCCTAAGATGACTGGATTTAAGTTAAACGAAACATTAAACAAATGGTGTTTCTGGTTATTCATAATCGGATTTAACATTTGTTTCATACCACAATTCATTCTTGGTTTAGATGGTATGCCTCGTCGTTTATATACTTATATGCCAGAAGATGGTTGGTGGTTACTAAACGTAATTTCAACTGTCGGTGCCCTAATGATGGCATTAGGCTTTATGTTCTTAGTTGCAAGTATCGTATACAGCTTCTTCAAAGCACCACGTGAAGCTACTGGCGATAACTGGGATGGTTTAGGTCGTACGTTAGAATGGGCAACTGCAAGCGCAATGCCACCTAAATACAACTTTGCTATCACTCCAGATTGGAATGACTATGACACATTTGTAGATATGAAAGAACATGGTCGTCATTATTTAGATAACCATAATTATACAGATATCCATATGCCAAATAACACACCTGTTGGTTTCTGGATGGGAATTTTCTTCACTATTGGTGGATTCTTCCTTATCTTCGAAACACTTATTCCAGCAATAATTTGTTTATTAGGTATTTTCGGTACAATGATTTATCGTAGTTTCCAAATAGACCACGGTTACCATATACCAGCGTCTGAAGTAGCAGAAACTGAAAAACGTTTACGTGATGCACGTATTAAAGAAAGGGAGGCTGTAAGTCATGAGTCATGATGCAAACACAATTGACCAACGTTCGCATGAAGGTAATTTAAATAGACTTGGCTTTTGGATTTTCCTTACAGCAGAATTCTCATTATTCGGTACGTTGTTTGCGGCATTATTAACACTTCAACACGGCGGCGATTATGCCGGCAAAATGACTACTGAATTATTTGAATTACCACTTATATTAATAATGACATTTGCATTATTAATTAGTTCTTACACTTGTGGTATAGCAATATACTATATGAGAAAAGAAAAAGAAAAATTAATGATGATCTGGATGATTATCACAGTCCTTTTAGGTGCTGTATTCGTAGGCTTTGAAATTTATGAGTTTGCGCATTACGTACACGAAGGTGTTAATCTAACTATTGGTTCTTATTGGTCTAGCTTCTTTATTCTACTAGGAACACATGGTGCCCACGTATCATTAGGTATTGTTTGGATTATTTGTTTATTAATTCAAGTTGCAATGCGAGGATTAAATAAAGACAATGCTCCTAAATTATTTATAGTCAGTTTATATTGGCACTTTTTAGATGTTGTTTGGATTTTCATCTTTACTGCCGTATATATGATAGGGATGGTGTTTAGCGGATGAATACAATTGTAAAACATACTGTAGGTTTTATTGCCTCAATCGTTCTAACGATCTTAGCAGTATTCGTAACCTTATACACATCTATGGCACTTAATGCTAAGATTACCATCATCTTTGGTTTTGCTTTTATACAAGCTGCAGTTCAATTATTAATGTTCATGCACTTAACTGAAGGTAAAGATGGAAATTTACAAGGATTCAAAGTTATATTTGCTATTATCATTACTTTAATTACTGTTATCGGTACTTATTGGGTAATGCAAGGTGGACACTCAAGCCACTTATAATCCTAAAAAAGACTTCTCTTCGGAGAAGTCTTTTTTTATTATTATTTTTTATAAAAGTTAAAGCAAGTTACTGTACTATTTCCAATTACGTTTAATACATTTTTTAAGCATTCAAACTACAAAAATTGTAAAATAAGCACATACCCTATTTTATTCAAGGAGGTTAATTAATAATGAAACAACCTATAATTATAGACACTGATCCTGGTATTGATGATGCTGCTGCAATCAGTATTGCTTTAAATCACCCTGCATTTGATTTAAGAATGATTACTACTGTCAATGGAAATGTTGGGATTGAAAAAACAACAGCAAATGCATTAAAACTTAAACAGTTTTTTACAAGCAATGTACCTATACATAAAGGTGCTTCACAGCCCCTACTTTCAAATATCGTAGACGCAAGTACAGTCCATGGAGAATCAGGTATGAACGGATATAATTTTCCTGAACCTAACTATGATGATTTAGCTTCAATGCATGCTGTGGAAGCTATGTATAAAGAATTAAAAATAAATGAAAATCCGGTAACACTCATTCCTATTGGACCACTAACGAATATTGCGCTATTAATATCTACTTACCCTGAAGTTAAAGATTATATTAAAGAAATTGTCTTAATGGGTGGTTCTGCTGGCCGTGGAAATGTAACGCCCTCTGCAGAATTTAATATTTTTTGTGATCCAGAAGCTGCTCAAATCGTATTCAATTCAGGTTTACCTTTGACTATGGTCGGTCTTGATGTTGCAAGAAGTTCTACATTAAGTCATAAAACAGTAAATGAACTTCAGGTATTAAACCAAACTGGTGATATGCTACACCATCTTTTCAAACATTATAAAGGTGATGATTTTGAAAATGGCATTAATGTTTATGATGTATACACTGTGCTTTATCTGCTCCATCCCGAAAAGTTTGATGTCCAAGAAGCAGATGTTCAAATTGAGACTAATGGTACATTGACAAAAGGTGCAACAGTTACAGATTTTAAATCATTATTCCCCAATTGTAGCGTGGTCATGTCCATTGAACCTAGTGTATTTAAAGATATCTTTATAGATGCACTCAAATACTGTAAATAATTGATAGTTTATTAATACATAAAAAAACACTCCTTTTTACTATTTAATCTGTAATTTTTAAGCTTTGCTTAAATAGTAAAGGAGTGTTTTTCATTTTAATATTTCTGACCAACAATATTATATGGTTCACCTTGTTTCAAGATATCATAATAAATATGTTTTATTTTCTTTTCATTACTAGTCTTACTATTTTCATAATTAGTGCCTAATACTACTATATATTTGTTATTAAAATAAGCTGTAAACACTTGACCAAAAAAACCGCCATTAATCCTATTTTTATCTGGAAGTGAATAAAAACCATATCTATAAGGTTGCGGATATTGCGATGTTAGACTTTCATGTAAAAATGGCTGTGTGATTTTATCATCAAAAAGTTCATTTTTTTGCAAATTTAAAATTAATTGTCCCATATCGTATGGCGCCATAAAGAGATTACCTGCACCATAATACTGATCTAATATATTTGGCGTTTGTTTTATCGGTTTATCAGAATTTTTATCCTTTTTATAGCCAATAGCCATATTTTTTTGATAATCTACATCATTAAAAAATGCTGTAAAATTCAAATTATATGGCCCAGCAAGTCTCTCTTCAAAATTCTTTACATACGATTTATTAGTCACCTCTTCAATCACACGTGATAAAACTAGGTAATTCGCATCATTGTATCTGTTTTTATTATAATATTTTTGCTCTATTCCCTTTTCTTGTATAGCATGCACGGCTTCATCTAAATTTTTATATTGCGGTGAAGCACTATATTTATATAAACCACTTTTATGTTGCATCAATTGATTTAATGTAATGGGTTGAACTGATTTAAACCATGGTAAATACTTTGTGACTGGATCCTGCATATTTATTTTCTTATCATTTACAAGTTGCTTTAGCATTAAACCAGTTGTAAATTTTTGAGAAGATCCAATTAAATATAATGTATCCGCTGTGTTCTTTTCATCTTCTTTAAAATTTCTTATACCGTAACCTTTATTTAGCTTTAATTGACCATTTTCGAATACAGCAGCAGTGCCATTAAATTTAATTTGTTCTAAATATCTATTAATTTCTACAATATCAGAATTTTTTTCGTCAATAACAGTTTTTAATTCTCCTACTTTTTTATGATCTTTTGATGCTTCTTCATAAGATTTGTTAGCATTGTATTCTTGATTATAACGTTGGTAATGTTTATACACTATTAAAAACGTTATAGCTATAAGAAGTATGCTCAAAATAATCGTTAATCGTTTTAGTTTTTTCGTAGTCATCTTTTTGCCTCTGTTTTACTCAATCTATATAGTTAATATAGTCTTTTTCAAATTGTTCCGTTATGCCATCAATATTATCTACATTAAGTGAAAAATACAGCTTAATTTTTGGTTCTGTGCCTGACGGTCTTAAAGCAATAAAACCATTTTCAAATATGAACCTAATTAGATTTGTATTAGGTAATGATAATAATTCAGTTGTTCCCTCTTTTACATTTCTAATTTCACCAGTTCGATAATCCTCAATCTGTTTGACATCCATACCACATATTGAAAAAATATCTTTATTTCTAAACTGATTCATTATTTTAGAGATTTTCTCATTACCTTTTGTACCTTCAAAGCTAGGTGCAATTGTTCTATCTTTAAATTCACCAATATTTTTATAGATATCATTAATTGTATCTTTAAACGTTAAACCGTTTTTATTTAATAAATTCTTATATTTAATCAGCAACGGTACCATTTGAATTGCATCTTTATCTCTAGATATTGATTTTGCTAAGTATCCGTGGCTTTCTTCGAATGCTAATAACAATTGCTTATTAGACGTGTTGTTTTTTTGTTCAATAAAGTCTGAAATATATTTAAACCCAGTAAGTACATTAGCCACTTCAACATTTAATGATATGGCCAATCTCTCCGCTAGTTCACTTGTAACAATCGATTTAATAATATATTGTGGTGTATTAGCTTCTATTAAATCTTGAAATCTTAATTTCATAAACAGTAGACCTATTTCATTACCATTAAAATATCTATAATCATTATCTCCATAACGTTCAATAAAACCTAATCTATCTGCGTCTGGATCTGTAGCAATAATCAGTTGTGCATCTGTTTCGTCTGCTAATTTTTTACCTAGTGTAAACGCGGCTTCGTCTTCAGGATTAGCAATTGCAATAGTTGGAAAATGACCATCTGGTTTTGATTGTTTTTCTTCTATTACATAGTTATGATAATTCAACTCTGCTAATATATCTGACATTAGTGGTAAACTCGTACCATGTAAACTTGTAAGTACAACTTTTGCATCTTTTTCTTCAATTGTACCTACTAATGTTTTTACTTCAGATTTATATTTTTCTGTAACTTCATTAGCCATGTATTGAATTTTCTCTTCATTTAATAATGATTCAAAATCACCTTTTTCAATTGACAGTGGCGATGCAATTGAATTTATATACGAACTTAACGTTTCTGATGCTTCTGGTAATAATTGACCACCATGATTATCATAAATTTTTATACCATTATAATTTTTAGGGTTATGACTAGCAGTTATCATGACACCCGCACTTACATTTAATTCTCTTACCGCAAAAGATAGCTCGGGTGTAGATTTGTAATTTTCTGATACAATCGTACGCACCCCATTTTTAGCTAAAACACTTGCCATTTCTCTAGAAAATTCTTTTGATAATAATCTAGTATCAAAATGGATAACTGCTGATGGATTGTTACTAACTTTATTTTTTAAATATTGTGCTAATCCTAACGCAACTTTTCGAACAGTAAAGGCATTTAATCTACCAGGTCCTAAACCAAAAGTACTTCTTATACCTGCAGTACCAAAAGATAAAGTAGTTTCAAAGCCCCCGTTTTTCTCTTCTTCTGTTTGTAATTGATAAAAATCTTTAACTAAACTCTCATCAATTTTCTCTAACCAAGCTTGTTTCACGTTAATGTATCCTCCTTATATCTCTCAGAATAAAGATATATTTAATTTTAAAAGCTAATTTTCAATAATTCATCTCATAAATTTTTCTACTCTAACAGAACCTATTAAATATTCATTAGAATTGATATTGTCTACAAGTTTATATTTCCACTGTATATTATATCTTATGTTTTAAAATAAATCATTTTTAATCAAATGACATAAATGTAACCTTCATATCTAAAGTTTGATTACTCAAGCGCTAACTACTACAAATACCTTTTAATTTCACTTCAAACTTGTAAATAACATATTGATAGTTGATATTTTTTAATTATAGTAATAAAATTATAAGTTATAGTACATTTTCTTCTTTACAAATATTTAACAAAGTTAAAAAGGTTAATAACTTAAACAAAATAATAGTTACATGTACCAAATCTTATACATGGGGAGCTTCAAACATGAATAAATTTTTAAAATATTTTTTAATATTTCTATCTTTACTTCTTGTGGTTGTTCCAGTGATATTTGCCGTTATACTATTAAAATCTTCTCAAGGCGCTTTTGAACATTCATACAATGATCAAGATTCAGCGAGACAATCTAACATCCGTGAATCAAAAGTTGATCCTTCAAAAGATCCTATCTCTATCTTATTCTTAGGTATTGATGATAATAGTGGTCGTGAAAAAAACGGACAAAGTACTGAACAATCAAGATCAGATGCAATGATTTTCTCTACACTCAACACCGAGAAAGAACAAATAAGAATGTTAAGTATCCCACGTGATACTATTAGTTATATCCCTAAAGTAGGTTATTACGATAAAATTGCACATGCTCATGCTTATGGAGGTCCTAAATCATCAATGGACTCTGTAGAAGCTACTTTAAATGTGCCAGTTGATTACTATGTAAGAATAAATATGGAAGCTTTTGTCGATGCTGTAAATGAACTGGGCGGTATCGAATACGATGTCCCTTATGACATTAATGAACCGAATACGGATGATTCTGGAAAAATAAAAGTTAAAAAGGGCCACCAAAATTTAAATGGTGATGAAGCATTAGCCGTTGCGAGAACAAGACATCAAGATTCTGATTTAAAACGTGGTCAACGTCAAATGGATTTAATAAAAAAACTATTTGCTAAAGCTCAAAAAGCAGATTCAATTAGTAAATTAGATGATGTTGTTGAAATTGTTGGTAAAAATGCCAAACACAATTTAAGTTATAAAGAAATCAAAGTGCTTGCAACATCTTATTTAAAAGATGATATTGAAATCAAGAGTACACAACTTGAAGGTAAAGATGATTACTTAAATGGTATATATTATTACAATCCTGATATAAAAAATATTCAAGATACGTCAAATCTTTTGCGTGATGATCTAGAATTACCTAAAATAAAAGACAAGATAGAATTTCTAAATCAACGTGTTATTGATTTTTATGGTACACTCATACCACAAACAGAGATAGATAGTTCGTTGTTAAGAAAATCTCAAAGTGATAGTACTAGTAATGACGATGATGAAAATCAATCGTCAGATAGTAATTCTACAGATTCAAATAGCCAAAAAAATAATGACAATGATAATAGCCAACAATCAGATGCCAATCAAGACAATCAATATGAAAATCAACAAGACAACAGCAACCAACAAAACAATAGCAACCAACAAAACAACGGCCAAAATACACAACAACAAATTAATCCAAATCAACAACAACCTGATCAAAATCAGCAACCTAATCAAAATCAACAACCAGATACTCAAGAAATACCAACAAATCAATATTAATTTTAGAGAGGAGCTCACTGTATGTCACGTAAAACATATGACAAACTTAACCAAATAAACGGTATGTTTAATGTATTAGAACAACAATTGATTCACAGCAAAGATATGGCACTTTTTAGAAATGAATTTTTCTATGTCAATCATGAACATCGCGAAAATTATGAGGCATTACGAATTTACTATAAAGATAGTGACAATAATCCAATTGTTGATGGCGCGTGTTATATTGTTGCGCTTCCAGAAATTTTTGAAAAAGTTGACGTTTTTGAATCAGAACTCCCTTTCACATGGGTTTATGATCAAAATGGTATTACAGATACGATGAAACAGATTAGTGTGCCAATCCAGTATCTGATTGCTGCTGCACTGGAAGTAACTGATGTAAACTTATTTAAACCTTCTGGCTTTGCCATGGGAATGAATAATTGGAACATTGCACAGATGCGTATTTTTTGGCAATACACTGCAATTATTAGAAAAGAAGCATTATAAAATAACTGCCCTATCATATAAATTATGATAGGGTATTTTTAATATCAAAATTGAAATGAGGAATCCTAATGTTCAAAATTGTTACAACTCAAACTATGCTAGAAGAAGCTCATAATATACGTAAAAAGGTCTTCGTTGAAGAACAAAGCGTGCCTTTAGAAAATGAAATAGACCAATACGAAACTATGGCTACTCATATAATCGGATACGACAAAGATGATATGCCATTTTCTACCGGTAGATTACGCCCTATAGATAACGGTGTAAAGATAGAAAGAGTGGCTATTTTAGCAACACATCGTAACAAAGGTTGTGGAAAATTATTAATGGAATTTTTAGAAAAAGTAGCAAAAGATCAAGGCTATCAAAGATTAATGCTTAATGCACAATACCACGCACAAGGATTTTATGAATCTCTTGGCTATCAATCCTTTGGAGAAACGTTTATGGAGGAAAATATTAAACATATTGCAATGACAAAAATAATGTAAAAACAATCTTCATATTTTTACATTAATATTCCATCTAATTTTTGTAATATTTCTTCAGGTGTATTTTTTCAATATATTGTGAATAAGGCGTAATAACGCTTTAAATTGAATATTAAATCTTTTCTAAAACTTAATAAGATTAATTTTATATTACAAATCGGTGAAAAATAAGTCACTCAATCCTTAGTCGTATTATAATGAATTTAAATTTATAAAGTTAAAGGGGCAGTTTAATGGCTAAGAAAAAAAACACTTATAAGGTACCTTCAATTATAGCATTAACATTAGCAGGTACAGCTTTGACAACTCATCACGCACAAGCGGCAGACAAAACGCAAGATCAATCAACTAACAAGAATATTTTAAATGATGATAAAGCACTTAACCAAAGTGAACAAATTAAGTCTGAAATTAGTAAACCAACAGCGAACATTTCAGGTACGCAAGTCTACAAAGACCCTACACAAATCAAACAGGCATCTACTGATAATAACTTAAACTATGATGCTCAAATTGATGAATTGAACAATCAAACTTCTGATCAAATGACAACGCAAAATACATATAATCAAAACGGTCAAGATCAAGAGGCACAACAAAAAGATGATTCTACTGTAAAAACTAATCAAGAAAATGTTGAAAACGAAATTACTTCTGATGAAGCAACTAACAATGTTAACACATCAGATAATGTAGAAAAACAAGCTACTGAAGCTGTTCAAGAGGATGACATTGTATCTGATAAAGGCAACGTTACTTCTAATAATAAACAAGATGTAGCTAAAGACATTAATAAATTTGATGATACTTCAGTTGAACAAGATACTAATGCTGTTCAAAATGATAGCGTTGTTACTGATAAAGACGACGTTACTTCTAATGATTCACAAGATGTAACTAAAGACAGCGATAAATCTGATGATGCTTCTAGTGAACAAGGTAATAATGCTGTTCAAAATGATAGCGTTGTTACTGATAAAGACGATGTTACTTCTGATGATTCACAAGATGTAGCTAAAGACAGCGATAAATCTGATGATGCTTCTAATGAACAAGATAGTAATGCTGTTCAAAATGGTAGCGCTGTTACTGATAAAGACGACGTTACTTCTGATGATTCACAAGATGTAGCTAAAGACAGCGATAAATCTGATGATGCTTCTAATGAACAAGATAGTAA
>NZ_JAGEVL010000011.1 GCF_017583065.1 Staphylococcus shinii
ACCTATACCTCATTCCGGGAAGGAATGTGTTCTGAGAGTTGAACTACTCCCGCTTAATTATTAAATTATGGAGCGGAAGATAGGACTTACACCTACACCACGTTCCGGGAAGGAACGTATTCTGAAAGTTGAAATACTCCCGCATTTTGATGAAGGCGGCAACCGGATTTGAACCGGTGATAAAGGTTTTGCAGACCTCTGCCTTACCACTTGGCTATGCCGCCAATAAAAAACTGGGCTAGCTGGATTCGAACCAGCGCGTGATGGAGTCAAAGTCCATTGCCTTACCGCTTGGCTATAGCCCATTAATATAAAGGGCGGATGATGGGAATCGAACCCACGAGTGTCGGAACCACAATCCGATGCGTTAACCACTTCGCCACAACCGCCATGGCAGGGGCAGTAGGAATCGAACCCACATCAAAGGTTTTGGAGACCTTTATTCTACCGTTGAAATATGCCCCTATTAAATTAAAATAAATGGTGGAGGGGGGCAGATTCGAACTGCCGAACCCGAAGGAGCGGATTTACAGTCCGCCGCGTTTAGCCACTTCGCTACCCCTCCTAAGAATGGTGCCGGCCAGAGGACTTGAACCCCCAACCTACTGATTACAAGTCAGTTGCTCTACCAGTTGAGCTAGGCCGGCTTGCATGAAATGGTTCAGGACAGAATCGAACTGCCGACACATGGAGCTTCAATCCATTGCTCTACCAACTGAGCTACTGAACCATAATGAAAAATGGCGGTCCCGATGGGATTCGAACCCACGATCTCCTGCGTGACAGGCAGGCGTGTTAACCGCTACACTACGGGACCTTTAAAAATTGCGGGAGGCGGATTTGAACCACCGACCTTCGGGTTATGAGCCCGACGAGCTACCGAACTGCTCCATCCCGCGATAATAATATTAATGGCGGAGGAAGAGGGATTCGAACCCCCGCGAGCCGTTAAGCTCCTGTCGGTTTTCAAGACCGATCCCTTCAGCCGGACTTGGGTATTCCTCCACAAATATTAGCTAAAAATAAACTATATTAAATTATGATAAAAATGGCGGAGGAAGAGGGATTCGAACCCCCGCGGGCCGTTAAGCCCCTGTCGGTTTTCAAGACCGATCCCTTCAGCCGGACTTGGGTATTCCTCCAAAATTATATGGACCTTGCAGGATTCGAACCTGCGACCGAACGGTTATGAGCCGTTAGCTCTGACCAACTGAGCTAAAGGTCCTAAATATAATTTACAACTAATAATTAGTGGCGGTGGAGGGGATCGAACCCCCGACCTCACGGGTATGAACCGTGCGCTCTAGCCAGCTGAGCTACACCGCCGTTGTATTTAGGTTGTATTATTAAATATGGTGGAGACTAGCGGGATCGAACCGCTGACCTCCTGCGTGCAAAGCAGGCGCTCTCCCATCTGAGCTAAGCCCCCATATATTTTAGGTTTATCGGGAAGACAGGATTCGAACCTGCGACCCCTTGGTCCCAAACCAAGTGCTCTACCAAGCTGAGCTACTTCCCGTAAATTAATGCGCCCAATAGGGGTCGAACCTATAACCTCTTGATTCGTAGTCAAGTACTCTATCCAGTTGAGCTATGGGCGCATAATTTTATAGGATGATGCCGAGGACCGGAATCGAACCGGTACGGTGATCTCTCACCGCAGGATTTTAAGTCCTGTGCGTCTGCCAGTTCCGCCACCCCGGCAAAAATAATGGAGCAGAAGACGGGATTCGAACCCGCGACCCCGACCTTGGCAAGGTCGTATTCTACCGCTGAACTACTTCTGCATATGCGGGTGAAGGGAGTCGAACCCCCACGCCGTAAGGCGCTAGATCCTAAGTCTAGTGCGTCTGCCAATTCCGCCACACCCGCGATATTAAAATAATGGTGAGCCATAGTGGGCTCGAACCACTGACCCTCTGATTAAAAGTCAGATGCTCTACCAACTGAGCTAATGGCTCTTTAAAAATGGTGCCGGCCAGAGGACTTGAACCCCCAACCTACTGATTACAAGTCAGTTGCTCTACCAGTTGAGCTAGGCCG
>NZ_JAGEVL010000021.1 GCF_017583065.1 Staphylococcus shinii
TCCAACACCTGCTTTAGGTGGCTATCCAAAAGAATTTGCAATGGATTTTATTGAGCAGAAAGAATTTGGTACGCGAGGATTATATGGTGCACCGGTTGGCTATATAGATATATACGATGATTGTGAATTTATTGTTGCAATTCGTTCGATGCTTATTAAGAAAGCACAAGCAACTTTATTTGCTGGGTGTGGCATTGTTAAAGATTCTGATCCAGATAGTGAATTGGCAGAAACGAACCTTAAGTTCACACCTATGATGAATGCATTAGGAGTCGATATGAATGGGAAATCATAAAGCAGCTTTAACGAAGCAAGTTTTTACATTTGCATCTGAGTTATATGCGTACGGCGTAAGGGAAGTAGTTATCAGTCCGGGATCACGCTCAACGCCACTTGCACTTGCATTTGAAGCACATCCAAATATTAAAACATGGATACACCCCGATGAGCGAAGTGCAGCGTTTTTTGCAGTTGGGTTAATTAAAGGCAGTGAAAGACCTGTCGCTATATTATG
>NZ_JAGEVL010000003.1 GCF_017583065.1 Staphylococcus shinii
TCAAAACTGAATACAATATGTCAATGTTATTCCTATTTCATCTTCGTAAGAAGATGTTTCCGAATATATCCTTAGAAAGGAGGTGATCCAGCCGCACCTTCCGATACGGCTACCTTGTTACGACTTCACCCCAATCATTTGTCCCACCTTCGACGGCTAGCTCCATAAATGGTTACTCCACCGGCTTCGGGTGTTACAAACTCTCGTGGTGTGACGGGCGGTGTGTACAAGACCCGGGAACGTATTCACCGTAGCATGCTGATCTACGATTACTAGCGATTCCAGCTTCATGTAGTCGAGTTGCAGACTACAATCCGAACTGAGAACAACTTTATGGGATTTGCATGACCTCGCGGTTTAGCTGCCCTTTGTATTGTCCATTGTAGCACGTGTGTAGCCCAAATCATAAGGGGCATGATGATTTGACGTCATCCCCACCTTCCTCCGGTTTGTCACCGGCAGTCAACCTAGAGTGCCCAACTTAATGATGGCAACTAAGCTTAAGGGTTGCGCTCGTTGCGGGACTTAACCCAACATCTCACGACACGAGCTGACGACAACCATGCACCACCTGTCACTTTGTCCCCCGAAGGGGAAGGCTCTATCTCTAGAGTTTTCAAAGGATGTCAAGATTTGGTAAGGTTCTTCGCGTTGCTTCGAATTAAACCACATGCTCCACCGCTTGTGCGGGTCCCCGTCAATTCCTTTGAGTTTCAACCTTGCGGTCGTACTCCCCAGGCGGAGTGCTTAATGCGTTAGCTGCAGCACTAAGGGGCGGAAACCCCCTAACACTTAGCACTCATCGTTTACGGCGTGGACTACCAGGGTATCTAATCCTGTTTGATCCCCACGCTTTCGCACATCAGCGTCAGTTACAGACCAGAAAGTCGCCTTCGCCACTGGTGTTCCTCCATATCTCTGCGCATTTCACCGCTACACATGGAATTCCACTTTCCTCTTCTGCACTCAAGTTTCCCAGTTTCCAATGACCCTCCACGGTTGAGCCGTGGGCTTTCACATCAGACTTAAGAAACCGCCTACGCGCGCTTTACGCCCAATAATTCCGGATAACGCTTGCCACCTACGTATTACCGCGGCTGCTGGCACGTAGTTAGCCGTGGCTTTCTGATTAGGTACCGTCAAGATGTGCATAGTTACTTACACATTTGTTCTTCCCTAATAACAGAGTTTTACGAGCCGAAACCCTTCATCACTCACGCGGCGTTGCTCCGTCAGGCTTTCGCCCATTGCGGAAGATTCCCTACTGCTGCCTCCCGTAGGAGTCTGGACCGTGTCTCAGTTCCAGTGTGGCCGATCACCCTCTCAGGTCGGCTACGTATCGTTGCCTTGGTAAGCCGTTACCTTACCAACTAGCTAATACGGCGCGGGTCCATCTATAAGTGATAGCAAAACCATCTTTCACTTTAGAACCATGCGGTTCCAAATGTTATCCGGTATTAGCTCCGGTTTCCCGAAGTTATCCCAGTCTTATAGGTAGGTTACCCACGTGTTACTCACCCGTCCGCCGCTAACGTCAAAGGAGCAAGCTCCTTATCTGTTCGCTCGACTTGCATGTATTAGGCACGCCGCCAGCGTTCATCCTGAGCCAGGATCAAACTCTCCATAAATGAATTATGATGTTTGATTAGCTCATAAAATACTAATTTGTGTTATCTCTAACACTGTTTTGAACCAACGATTTAATGTTGTGTTCGGAATTAACGTTGACATATTGCAATTCAGTTTTCAATGTTCATTTCTTCAATCACAAGAAACAATTTTACTCTCTTTGACTTAGAAAGTCAAGAAGTTTTTTAAAATTATTTTTTGTATTTCATTTGTATGTTTGTCGTTTTGTTTCGTCCGACAAGTAAATACTATACACGCTTAAAAGTCTTTTAACAACGGTAAAATTTACACTTAAACACTTTTAAGGGTTATCTTATTAACCAAAAACCAAACTTTAATTTAGAAATAATGATTAATGTACCTTTTTTAACTGTTATTTCTATTAGTAAGGTATCAATATCTGTAAAAAAAGCTCTATATACATACTTTATTTTTATTTTACATTTTCTTAATTTTATTTATAAAAATAAGGCTATCCCAAAAAGGAATAGCCTTATACTCTATTTACTATGCGCTTCATGCATTGCTACATCTCTGTTCTACCCATTATAGCTTTAGATAATGTAACTTCATCTGCGTACTCTAAATCTCCACCTACAGAAAGACCTTGTGCTAAGCGCGTTACTGTAACACCTATTGGTTTTACTAATCTTGATATATACATAGCAGTGGACTCTCCCTCTAAATTGGGGTTCATCGCTAGTATCAACTCTTTAACCTCTTCGTCTTTTAAGCGCTCTATCAAACTAGGTATATTAATGTCTTCAGGTCCAATTCCGTCCATTGGCGATATAGAACCGTGCAACACATGATACAACCCTTTATATTCACGCATCTTTTCCATTGCAATAACATCTTTATCATCTTCTACTACACAGATGACAGTTCTCTCTCTTTGCTTATCTTGGCAAATATAGCATGGGTCTTGTTCTGTGATATGGCCACATACACTGCAATAAGTTAGTTCTCGTTTAACATCTACAAGTGCTTTGGCAAATTGAACAACATCGTCTTCTTTCATATCTAATACATGAAACGCCAGACGTTGAGCCGTTTTAGGTCCAATGCCTGGCAGTTTCATGAAACTGTCAATAAGTTTCGAGATTGGTTCAGGATAATGCATGCGATCACATTCCAGGAATGTTTAAGCCTTGCGTATGCTTACCTAAACGTTCTTGTGTAAGTTCGTCAGCTTTATTCATCGCTTCATTTGTAGCAGCAATCACTAAGTCTTGTAACATTTCAATGTCGTCTGGATCTACTGCTTCTTCTTTAATTTCTACGTCTAGCACTTCTTTATGGCCTGATACCGTTACAGTTACCATACCGCCACCAGCTGTACCTTGCACTTTTTCTTCTTTAAGCTTCTCTTGTTCTTCGCCCATTTTCTTTTGCATTTTTTGCATTTGTTTCATCATTTGTTGCATATTTCCGCCACCGCGCATAATTATATCCTCCTTAAAACTTTTACATCACTTTGTTGTGATTTATCTTTTGTCTCATTATACATGCCTTTTCGAACATTGTCATGTATCACTCTTCATCTATAACATTTACAGTACTTTCACCGAATAAGTCTTTTGCTTTTTGAACGACATCTACTTCCTCAGGGGTTTGAGTCGTAGTTTGTTCGTCATTTCCCGCTTCTGTTGTTGAACCAGTTTTTCTATTTTGAAGATATTCCGTTCTCACTCTCATCCATTGATCTGCTGGCACTCCAACTACTTTAACTGTTTTATCTATAATATTACAAACGACGTTTTCGATGTTCTCTCGTTTTTCATCATCTTTATTAACAATTTCACAATGAATCTCTTCTTCAAACTTGATAAGCACATGAGTCTCACTAGCTGCAACCGGTTCAGAATTTTGCAACAAGCTAACTAAAGATTTCATATCATTATTTTTTGCATGATCGACAACTTCTTGCCAATGATCTTTCAATTGTTTGATATCATCTTTATTCGCTTTATCTAAAACTTTGGCAATTTGTTGCATTGAAAAGGCATTTTTAGATTGCCCACTCTTGCTAGAAGTACGCTTTGTTTGCTGCGGTGGTGTACTTGTTGCTATTCCATTTGCTCTAATTGATTTAAGTTCATTTTCAAGTTGTTCCATTCTTTGTAGCAATACATCATTATTAGGCTCTGTTGCAACACCTGTTGTAGCAACTGTTTGAACATGCTCCGGAGTTTCTTTAATCATTTCAGCTAATTTCACTAATAACACTTCAAAATGTACGCTTTGATTCACACTGAATCGGATTGAAACAAGTGTATCGTTAATAATATCTATCATTTTATAGAGTATATCTAACTCAAAATGCATCAATGCATCATATTCAGTTTCTACATTAGAAGTTTTATTCATAATCGTATCTCTAACAAAATAAATCATATCATTAATCAAGCGATTAACTTCTTTACCTTGAGACACAAATTTATGATATGTTGCAAAGGCATTTCTTACATCACCATCTACAACTTCTCTAAACAATTCATTTAACGCATTTGCATCTACACTCCCCGTGACATTCAAAGCATCTTCTAAGGTTAAGTGTTCATCACCAAACGCAATAGCTTGATCCATAATACTTAACGCATCACGCATACCACCCTCTGAAGCTTTTGCTATAAAGTCTAATGCCGACTCATCGTAAACAATTTGTTGTTCGTCTGCTACAAATTTCAATCTCTCTACGATTTCATTTTGACTAATCGCTTTAAAATCGAACCTCTGTGACCTCGAGATAATTGTAGGCGGAATTTTGTGGGGTTCTGTTGTCGCTAATATAAAAATTGCGTGTGCTGGGGGTTCTTCTAACGTTTTAAGCAATGCATTAAACGCACCAGTCGTGAGCATGTGCACCTCATCTATGATATAAACTTTAAATTTCGATTCACTAGGTGCATATTTAACTTTATCTCTAATATTTCGAATTTCATCTACACCGTTATTACTTGCGGCATCAATTTCAATAACGTCTGAGTTTGTACCACGAGTGATACCTTTACAGATTGCACATTCATTACAAGGCTCACCATCTGTACGCTCGAGACAATTAATAGCTTTGGCAAACACTTTGGCGATACTTGTTTTCCCAGTACCTCTAGGCCCACTAAATATATAAGCATGTGATTGTTTACTTTTTGAAATCGCATTGCGTAATGTTTTAGTAACATGTTCCTGTCCTACAACATCGTCGAAACTTTGTGGTCGGAACATTCTATATAAAGCTTGATAATTCACTTTCGCACCTCCAATTACATTCATCATTCATTATAGCATTGTATTTTCCACTTTGAATATTAGTTAAAAGCTTCAGAATAAATTACATCACCTTTTGGTTGTTCAAGTAATTGATCCCATAAAAATTTAACCATAAAGTATTTCGAAGGCACATCAAATGGACTATAAATCTCAAAATCTTGCGCTTCTTCGTAACCAAATTTACCATAATACGATGGGTCACCCAATACAATAATTGTACTATAGTCTTGTGCTTTAGCACGTTCTTCAGCAGCTTGAATCAACGCTTTACCTATACCTTTGCCTCTATAATCTAATAATACAGATAATGGAGCCAATGCTAAAGCAGTATAACGGTCATCTCCATTTACAATCGTAATTTCAGATAACATGATATGACCTACGACTTCACCATCATCATTCTTAGCTACCACTTCTAATTCGTAATTATATTCAGGCGCCTTTCTCAACTTCTCCACTAATTCTTGCTCATCGTGATTTGATTCTGCCACATCTAAAAAAGCCGCTTCAATAGCATCTAAACTTGTCTCATAATCATTTTCAGTTAAAGTACTTAAGTAAATTTGCATGGCTATCCCCTCAAAACGTTTAGTTTTATTTTTAAACATTATAACATCAATAAGCGCATTTCATTTGGTCGGATACTAAAACAACTTTACAGCATTTCTTATATTTTAATATAAAAAAAGAGCGACCGCTATCAAAAGATAAGTCGCTCTTTATATATATGTATATTTGGGTTTACTTAATTTTTAAAATTAAAACCGTGAACCTTCGCTTTGAATACGTATCACAAACGTAACCAAAGTCGACAGCTAAATCTCGGCAACCCTACGGCACATACGATGATCCACTTAATGCTGCTTCCGTCAGGACCTGACATGGTTCATGGGTTCATATTGCATAGGACCGAGATCTTCAAACACTACGTGCTTTGGGCAGACTTCACAAAAACGTATCCTTAGCAAAGGAATTCAGTCTCGCGTAAAGCGGATTTCGAGTACAGGGAACCGCTACCTCCCCACCTATCACGGCAAAATATATCATACTATATTCTTCTATCTGAATGCAAGCATTAGCTTTCATTTAATAAATAGATTATTAGAAGCATTCACAAAACGGTCATCTTGTTAATTTACATTATATTTTATGACGTCTTGAGAAATCTTTAAATTTAAACTCTGTCGCTAAATGTCTAGAAATATTATATTGAAATTGTGTAGTATCTTTTAGATGTACAATTCCTCGTACAGTAGCTGTATACGCCGGGGATACATTACCAAACATCTCGTACTCCAAGTCACCGAATGCTTCAAATGTTATAGCTTTATTAGAATAACTAATATCTAATCCTAATACATTTTCTACATATTCATACAAAGACGTTTTTGCAATCTCGAACGTCAAACCTGGAATAATAGCCTCTATTAAATAATCTTCATCGATTATTTTCACTCTATCATTAATTTTTCTAGTACGAATAACGTGCCACAGGACTTTGCTTTGAGAAATATTTAACGCTTCTTTTACTCTTGGCACATCGCCTGCTGGTATTTTTTCTAAAACTTTCACTTCTGTTTCATGCTGTAACCCTAAGCCCTGTTGCACTTCTCGAAAACTCGTTAAATCTGCAAGTGGAAATTCTGTTAGGCCTTGATAGATTACAACCGATCCTTTACCACGTATTTTTTGTATCATTCCATCTCTCACTAATAAATTCAGCGCTTTACGGACAGTTTCACGTGACGCATCATAAGCTTCTACTAATTCATATTCTGACGGCAATTGTGTACCATAAGATATGCGAGATTCGATGATGTCCGTTCGTAAAGTTTCATATATTGTAATAAACTTTTTTTGTGTCATATGAGCTCACTCACTACCCTTTTATAAATTATTGTGCTACAACAATTGTACCGAAGCCATCTATCAGCCCATCAGAGATGTTGCCATGTTGTATCATCACTTGTCCTTCAATATCTAGATCCTTAGGTATAGAAACACGTTCTTTCGAAAAGTTCGCCACTACTAACCAAGTCTCATCTTTATAATGACGTTTATATATAAATAATTCGTCATCTTCCATATATAATGGTTCTATACTCCCATAAGTTATAATATCGTATTCATGGCGTAAGCGAATTAAATCCCTATAAGTATGCAAAACAGAGTAATTATCTTCAATAGCAGCTTTAACGTTGATTTGGTCAAAATTATCTGGGATGTCTATCCAAGGTGTTCCTGTAGTAAAACCTGCATTTTTCTCGTTCGTCCACTGTACAGGTGTTCGTGAGTTATCTCTAGATTTTTGACCTAATATTGTTAGTATCTCATCTTCATCATAACCAGCACGCTTCATATTATTAAAAGCGTTTAACGATTCTATATCTCTATATTGATCAATACTACCAAAACCAGGATTCGTCATACCTATTTCTTCCCCTTGATATATATACGGTGTTCCTTGCATCATATGTAATACAGTTGCCAGCATCTTAGCGCTTTGTTTGCGCAACGTTTCATTACTATCATTCCCAAAACGTGAAACAACTCGTGGTTGATCATGATTGCACCAAAAAATCGCATTCCAACCGCCGCCTTCATATATTCCCAGTTGCCATTCCATTAATATATCTTTTAATTTATGAAAGTCTAATCTTGCATTCGACCATTTTTCACCATTAACGTAATCCACTTTAAGATGATGGAAATTGAAAACACTACTCAATTCTTGACGCTCAGGAGACGTATATTTTATACAATGTTCAATTGTTGTCGAAGACATCTCACCCACAGTCATTAAGTCTTTACCACCAAAAGTATGCTCATTCATTTCATGTAAATATTCATGTACACGTGGACCGTCCGTATAGAATTCTTTACCAATTTTTTCTGAATTTTTAAATTCACCTTTTGAAATTAAATTAATAACATCGAAACGGAAGCCATCTACACCAAAATCTATCCAGTAATTGATGATATCGTATAACGCGTGCCTCACATTTGGATTATCCCAGTTCAAATCCGCTTGTGTTACATCAAACAAATGTAAATAATATTCATCTGTTTTTTCATCGTATTTCCATGCATTTCCTCCAAATTTCGATTCCCAATTTGTCGGTGGTTGTGCATCGGAGGATCTTTTAAAGAAATAGTAATCTCTAAATTCACTGTCGCTATCTGCGTATGCTTGTTTAAACCATTCGTGTTCTGTAGATGTATGATTTATTACGATATCCATCATTACCTTTAAATTACGTTTATGAGCTTCTTTAACAAGTGTTTCTAAGTCCTCTATCGTGCCGAATTTTTCATTTATTTTATAATAATTACTAATGTCATAACCATTATCGTTCATTGGAGATTCATACACAGGCGTTAACCAAATGTAGTCTATACCTAAATACTGTAAGTAATCTAACTTTTCAATGATTCCTTTCAAATCACCTTCACCGTTACCTGTCGTGTCATTAAATGATTTCGGATATATTTGATAAACTACTGACTTTCTCCAATCACTTTGACTCATAGAATTACCACCTTTACTTATATTATTTAAAGAAGAAAAACCCGCCAAGTCGTTTTAGCGAGTTTAGTTGTATTGCTTTAGAGTGCTTATTCTTCTACCATTTCTTTTGCTTTATCTTTACTAAATTTTGACAAGAACACCGTTAGAATTGCCGGAACCACCATTGCCAAGAAGGTACATACAAGGTAGATACCCCAATACTCACTTTTAATTGAGATGAAAGCAGGAACGCCACCGACGCCAACACTACCAAGCACGCGTGTTGCGCCAATGATTGCTCCTAACACACAAGATGTTGATATCGCTGCGACAAACGGATATTTCAATGGTAAATTGACACCAAATAATGCAGGTTCTGTCACTCCTAAGAAACCTGAAACACCAGAAGTCATTGCCAAACCTTGTTCTTTGCCCATTTTACGTCTTCTATAAACAAACCAAGCGCCGAACGCTGCTGACCCCTGACAAATATTAGATATCGCCAAAATCGGCCATAAGTATGTTCCACCGAGCTCACTACCCATAAGTTGGAAATCAACAGCTAAGAACATATGATGCAATCCAGTAATAACAAGCGGTGCATACAGTAAACCATAAATAGCGCCACCTAACCAACCAGCATGTTCAAAGAGGAACGTTACGCCATTTGTAATACCAGTACCTAGCCATAACGCTACAGGACCAATAACAATAAACGCTAAGAAACCTGTTATTAGTAATGCAATTGGACCAACGACTAACATTTTAATTGAATCATGAATATATTTATTTAAGAATTTTTCAATTTGCGCTAAAACATATGCTGCAAGCAAAATCGGCAACACTTGCCCTTGATAATTCAGTTGCTTAATTTCTAAACCAAAAATGTCCCATGTCGGAATGTTACCTTTTGCAATATCATACTGCGAAACAAGCTGTGGGTTCATTAAAATCAAACCTAGTACCAAACCCAATATTTGACTTCCTCCGAATACACGCATACTACTCCAACCAATTAACGCTGGTAAAAATATGAAAGCTGTACTAGCGATTACATTAATAATATTTGATATATCACCTAATTGCGGAAATTGTTCAACAAGCGGTTTCGGACCAAATAAGTCTTCCATTGTAAGTAAGTTATTAATCCCCATAAGCAAACCAGCAGTTACGATTGCTGGCAAGATTGGTATAAAGATATCTCCCAATAGCTTAATCAATCTTTGTAGAGGGTTCCCTTTCTTGGCTGCCGCCGCCTTTGCATCATCTTTGGACGATTCGCTAATCCCTGTTTCTGCTATCAATTGCTTATAGACTTCATCTACCGTTCCCGGTCCAATAACGATTTGATATTGGTTGTCCGCCTTGAACTGACCTTTCACTAAATCGTTATTACTCAGTCGGTCTTTGTCTACTTTATCATCGTCTTTTAAGACAAGTCGTAAACGTGTGACACAATGTGTTGCTGTGTCCAAATTATCTTTGCCCCCAACAGCTTCGACTATATCTTGCACATCTTTCTTTTTAACGGCCATGACACTCCACTCCCTTATCCTTTTAACATTAAAGAAATTATAACTTGTCTATACAAGTTTTGCAAAGGCTTTCATTTAAATTACACAGACTTTTCATCTCATCAATATACACCCATACAAAACTGTACCATTAACAAAAGTTTAAAGAAGCAATAAAACACTATTTGCGCACTCATCAACTAAACTGATTAACTTTTCATTTAAAGCTTAATACTTTTTGTTGGAACAGTATTTCATTTTAAATTTCACATTCGATAGTTTAATGATATGTATAATTTTCCGGACAGCTTATAACGCACAATGCATTCTAACTTAATAAGCACATCAAAAAAGACAAGTACTCAATACGATATTGAATACTTGCCTCATCTATTCATTAGTCTTGGTTTTAAAAATATAATGGCGGAGGAAGAGGGATTCGAACCCCCGCGGGCCGTTAAGCCCCTGTCGGTTTTCAAGACCGATCCCTTCAGCCGGACTTGGGTATTCCTCCAAACACAATATTCATCATATTATAGCCATTTGTAAAAGTCAATCAAAATTACAAAGTTACACTAATGTTTTTTCATTTAAATAAGAATCTACAGAATCTGCAACCGCTCTGCCTTCTTGGATTGCCCAAACAACTAAGCTTTGCCCTCTTCTAGCATCACCTGCAGCGAATATATGAGGTTGATTTGTTCTAAAATCTTTATTATCAGCTACAATTTTATTGCGTTCTGTTTGAATATTAAAAGCATGTGGCACGGTAGTTTCAGTACCTACAAAACCAATTGATAGAAGCACTAAATCCGCTGGCCAATGACGCTCAGTACCATCTACAACTACCATACCCTCGTCGGTTTCTTCGAGTATTTGTGTATAGACGCCTTTGACATTACCAATTCTATCCACGTCATAGCGCATCGTTTGCACACCGTAAGCACGTGGCTCAAAACCAAAGCGTGATTGATATTCTTTATGCGCATAATCCATTTTAAACACAGGCATTGCTAACGGCCAATACGTATTCTCATCAAATTCGATTTCTTCTGGCTGTTTTGTATATTTATTAAATTGTACGATTGATTTACAATTTTCACGCAATGCAGTAGCGACACAGTCAGCACCTGTATCTCCAGCCCCGATTACGATCACATTTTTACCTTCAGCAGAAATAGATGGTTCATCGATTTCACCGTTTAAATATTGGCCTTGTTCTGTTAAATAGTCCATCGCAAAGTGAATACCTAATCCCATTCTGCCCTCTAAAGGTAAATCTCTCGCGTTTTGGGAACCAGTACACAAGATAATAGCATCAAATTGCTCGCTAAGCGTCTCTTTGCTAATATCCACACCAATTTCTGTGTCTGTTTCAAAACGTATGCCAGATTCTTCCATCACTTTTATACGACGACGTACTACATCTTTATCTAATTTCATATTAGGTATACCATACATCAACAAACCTCCCGCTTCGTGTGCACGTTCATAGACTGTTACGTTGTACCCTAATTTATTTAATTCATCTGCAGCAGTTAAACCAGCTGGACCACTGCCTACTATAGCTACAGATTCGTCCTTACGATGCTCTGGTACTGTCGGTTTGACCCAACCATTTTCAAAAGCTTCATCTATAATCGTTCTTTCAATCCCTTTAATAGCAACTGATTCACGATTGATCTTCATTACACAAGATTGTTCACAAGGTGCTGGGCAAACACGCCCTGTAAATTCAGGGAAATTGTTCGTTTCATTCAACCGTTCATAGGCAGTTTTGAAATCTTGTCTATAGACAAGGTCGTTCCATTCTGGAATATAATTACCGATAGGACAACCAATGGTTTCTCTACCAAACGGTTCTCCAGTCTGGCAAAATGGTGTACCGCAATCCATACAACGAGCACCTTGTTGTGCCGCTTCATCTTTCGTAAATCTTTGTTGAAACGCGTCGTGATTCTTCAAACGATCAACCAAAGACAATTCATGTAATTGTTGTTTGTCATAATTCATAAACCCTTTGAATTCACCCATAATAAATCCCCCTTCTACAATTAATATACGGCAGTCAATCGTTGCTCTGGTTCTATATAAGTGCGCTTATCATTAAAAGCGTTTAATAAAGCTTGATCAAGTTCTGTTGAATTTTTCTTTTGTAAGTCGATCTTTTGCATCATTAGCTTGTAATCCTTAGGAATAACTTTAACAACTTTATCTGCAACGTACTCAAAGTTAGCCAAAATGTTTTTCGCCTTCGTACTATTTGTATACTTCACATGTTCTTCTAACATAGTTTTCAAAACATCATATTCTTCTTCTACAGTAATGAAGTCGAAATCCAAGCTATCTAATTTATTTTCTGATTTAAATTGTTCTATATTAGATGGGAAAATGTAACTCACACCGCCACTCATACCTTGGCCAAAGTTTTTACCTACATCACCTAACACCACAACTCTACCACCAGTCATATATTCAAGACCATGATCACCAATACCTTCAACAACTACTTGCACACCACTATTTCTAATACAGAAACGTTCACCAGCTTTACCACTTATAAAAGCTTTACCATGTGAAGCACCATAAAAACAAACATTACCCACGATAATTTCGTTTTCACGTTGCTGGTTCGGCGCTTTAACGATTACTTTACCACCAGATAAGCCTTTACCTACGTAATCATTAGCATCTCCCGTGTGGTGAATTGTTAAACCACTTGGTGTATAAGCCCCTAAGCTTTGTCCTGCGTGACCAATAGTCTCAGCGTAAATTGAATCTTCTGGTAACCCGTCCTTCCCATGCACTCTTGTAATCGCGCTACCAGTAATAACACCGACATCGCGTTGTTCATTTTTTAATTGATATCGCCCACTAAATGATTGGCCGTTTTCAATCGCAGCTTTAGCATCTGGGTAAAATGCTGTTAAATCAAAACCTTCATCGAGATGATGATTTTGTTCTATTTTTTTAAATCTTTCACCTTCATGTTGATATAATAACGCTTCAATATTCATCGATGCAGCTTTAGGACGGCTGCTAGCTAGATTATCTTTACGTGTTAATAAATCAGTTCTACCTACAAGTTCATCTACAGTTCTCAACCCAAGTTCAGCTAGTATTTCACGCAATTCTTCAGCAACGAAGTGCATGAAGTTGACTACATGATCAGCTTTACCATTAAATAGCGCTCTCAAATCTTGATTCTGGGTAGCGATACCTACTGGACAAGTATCCTTATGACACACACGCATCATAATACATCCAAGTACTACTAATGGCGCTGTCGCGAAGCCAAATTCCTCAGCGCCTAACGCACATGCATAAGCAACATCTTTACCTGTAAGTAACTTTCCATCGGTTTCTACTTTCACTCTTGATCTCAAACCATTCATCATTAAAGTTTGATGCGTTTCTGCTAGACCAATTTCCCATGGCACACCTGCATGTTGAATACTCGTTTTAGGTGAAGCACCTGTACCACCGTCATAACCACTAATAACAATCTTATCAGCGTATGCTTTAGCAACCCCAGCTGCAATTGTACCTACACCAGTTTTGGAAACAAGTTTCACCGTAATGTTTGCATCTTTATTTGCATTTTTTAAATCGTGTATTAATTGTGCTAAATCTTCTATTGAATAAATATCGTGATGCGGCGGTGGTGATATTAAACCTATACCTGGTGTTGAACCCCTTACTTCAGCTATCCACGGATATACTTTAGTACCTGGTAATTGTCCCCCTTCTCCTGGTTTAGCGCCTTGCGCAACTTTTATCTGAATTTCTTTAGCGTGTTGTAAGTAATCGCTCGTCACACCAAAACGACCGGATGCAACTTGTTTGATTGCACTAGAACGGTTTCGTCCTTCTTCATCGACAATATAACGTTCTGGATTTTCTCCACCTTCACCGCTATTACTTTTACCGCCCATTTGATTCATCGCTTCAGCTAATGTTTGATGCGCTTCTTCAGAAATAGAACCGTAACTCATCGCACCTGTATTGAAACGTTGAACAATAGAACTTGCAGGCTCAACCTCACTAATATCAATAGCTTCTTGCTTTTTAAATTCCATCAAATGGCGAACGTGATCGGTACGTTTGTGATTAACTTCATGTGAAAATGTTTTAAATTTTTCATAATCATTTAATCTACATGCATGTTGCAACAAATGAATAGATGTCGGATTAAAGGTGTGATGTTGACCTTGTTTACGCCATTGGAATGTACTTCCTGATTCTATATATTTATTTATAGGTGTTTGTCTTGCTTTATTTTCTTCATCTATCATATTTATAGATATACCTGAAAGCTTAGTTTGCGTACCCGTAAAATATTTTTCAACAACTTCAGAAGATAATCCTACTGCTTCAAAAATTTGTGCCCCTTGATAACTTTGAACAGTAGAAATCCCCATTTTAGCCATAACTTTTATTACGCCTTCAGATAGTGTATCCGTATATGTTTGAACATTTTCAGAAATATCCCCTTCTAAACGTTGGTTTCGTACCAACTGTTCAATTGTACGTTGTGCTAAATAAGGTACTATTGCGTTTGCACCATATCCTAACAAACAAGCAACATGATGCACTTCTCTTGTTTCTCCCGATAAAGCTACTATACTCGTACGCATGCGTAACCCTTCTCTAATTAACAACTGATGTATATGACTCACTGCTAACAGCATCGGCATAGCGTAACCATCATTTGTACTCACTAATTCACGATCATCTAATACGAGGATTTCCTTTCCTTTTTCAACAGCTTGAATCGCTTTATCTCCTAATTCATCTAAAGCTTCCTCTAAATTATTTTGATAAACCGTAGATAAATGCATAACACTAAATCTACTCTGCTCAATAACTTCTAATTGCGCTTCTGTTAACACTGGTCGTGCTAATTGAATACGATTCAACACGTCTTCATTCGGATTCAATAAATTTCCTTCGCTACCTAAATAAGATAGTTCACTTGTAACTATTTTTTCACGGTAAGCATCGATAGGCGGGTTCGTGACTTGCGCAAACAATTGTTTGAAATAATTAAATAGTGTTTCATGCTTTTCATTTAAAGCCGCAATTGGAACATCGTAACCCATTGCACCGATTGGATCTTTCTTATTTTCGACAATTTCCGTCAGATATTTATCCATTTCTTCTTTTGTATAAACGAACTGTTTTTGTAAACGTGTTAAACTTTCATCGCTCCATTCAGAATTTTTATACGATACTTTAGCTAAACCTAAATCTACCTTGAATTGATTCAACCAACTTTCATATGGATGTTCATCTGCAATACGCGCTTTCAATTCGTTATTTTCTATTACTTTGTTTTGTTTAAAATCGACTAGCAATAACTTCCCTGGGTTTAATTGACCTTTAAACGCTACATTATCTTCTGGTACATCTACCACACCGACCTCCGAGGAGAATACGATATAATTATCTTTCGTAATTGTATAGCGTCCTGGTCTCAAACCATTTCTATCCGTTAACGCCCCTATCTTATCTCCATTACAAAAGGAAATCATTGTAGGACCGTCCCACGGTTCCATCAAATAACTATAAAACTCATAGAATGAACGAACATTAGCATCATTAGCTTTATTGTATAACCAAGGTTCCGGTATCATCAGCATTGCAGCTCTCTCAGGTTCCATAGCTAATGATAAAAATTCTAACGCATTATCTACAATGGCAGAGTCACTACCATCTTCATCTACAATTTCTTTAACCTTATCTTTATCATCACCAAATATTGTTGCTATTAAATCATTTTGTCTTGCTCTCATCCAGTTCACATTACCTTTTATAGTGTTAATCTCACCATTATGCATGAGCAACCTGTTAGGATGTGCACGTTTCCAACTTGGAAAAGTATTCGTACTAAAACGCGAATGTACAAGTCCTAACTTTGAAACATAAGTTTCATGATTTAAATCTTGATATAAAGCTTTAATTTGGTCTGAGCGTAGCCAACCTTTATACACAATTGTTCTATGCGATAAGCTTGTAAAATATAAATTCAAACGCTGTTGATTAGCGTAATTTTCAATTTGTTTACGCGCTAAAAATAATTTTCTTTCTATGTGTGAAACATCATTTAACGCAACGAACACTTGTTGTATATGTGGCATCGTTTCAACTACGTGTGATGCAATTGCATTCGTATCTACAGGAACATCTCTATAACCAATGACGCTTAAACCTTCTGCTTCAAAGTGGGCCTTAAATTGTGCTTCATGTTGAGATCCAGCTATCTTCTCATTAGTAAAAAACATTCCAACTGCGTATTTACCTTCAGCCGGTAAATCAAAATCAACTTTTGTTGCAAAATATTCATATGGTACTTCCGTCATAATACCGGCACCATCGCCAGTAATACCATCTGAGCCGATCCCTCCGCGATGATCTAACCTACGTAACATTTCTAATGATTTTTCTACAATCTCGTGATTTCTCTGATTATCCATATTGGCATAAAATCCTATACCACACGCATCATGTTCTTCGCGCCCATCATATAAGCCTACTTTTTCACCATATTCAAGCATGACCCTCACCTCTTTTACGAAAATTCTGAATATTGAATTAAGTAAGTAAACTATATAGCAGTTGATTAATCTGTTCAATATATAAATTAGATGATATCATTCTAATTATTAGAATGATTTGGAATAGGAGTTATTAACTATGGAAATCAAACAATTAAAATATTTTATAGAAGTAGCTAAAAGAGAGCATTTGTCAGAGGCTGCACTAGAATTAGACATTGCGCAATCTGCTATCAGTAGACAAATCACACAACTCGAAAAAGAACTACAAGTTACATTATTTAAAAGAGAAGGTCGTAATATCCACCTTACCGACGAAGGTAAACATTTATTTACAGAAGCGACTAAGATTATCGATCAACTTGATGAAACTATACGCTTATTCCATAACCAATCCGAGTCGAATCATTTTATCATTCGCATCGGGTATGTTGAGAGCTATATTTCCCAAGTGCTAACTTTATTAATACAAGCCTTTGAAAATAAAAGCGATTCAGTAGTAGAACCCATTCTAATGGAAGAAAGTGATATACTCAATGCTTTACTCACTGATCAAATCGATATTGCGTTTACAGAGTTAACACAAACGCTCAAACAGAATTCTTCATTAAAGATTAACCCTTTATTCGAAGAGAATTTTCATATTTACGTTCCAAAAGACGATCCAATTACTATGGCAACTAATCCACCGTTAATTCAATTTTCAAACAAAATGATATACGAGCTCTATGCCTTACCTTCCAATATCAGGCAAACATTGGAAAAAGTAGTCGAAACTCCGATACGTACAGTTACTCATACACAAATCGCACAATATTTACTTAATAAAGAACGTGGATATATCATCGCACCTTCATATTATCTGCTAGATAAAAACCCACAAAAATGGGTAGATGTTTCGCTAGAACACACAGAACTGAGACGTACAATTTGCAGTGTCGTCCGCCCAGATAATCGTAAAAACGATTTACAATTAATGCTTACAACTATTGAACAATTATTAAGCCGTAGTGCGACTTACCATTAGCCTAGCGTTAAAATTACAACCTATAAATCTTTGAATTCAATAAAACTGGGGCGTATAATCACATTGTCTAAAAATAGAGAGGATTGAGTCAGCTTGAATTCAACTAAAAAAATATTGAAGCGCCCTTTTAATTGGGTTGTCTTTGTTTTTTGCATTATATTTTTAGGAGTTTTTATTTTCACTTTCATGAACGCTAAATTTTATGACATACCTATAGGTCAAATTACCAGTATTGAAAATAAATCTACATCCCAAATCACAGATGAACATCATAACAAAGATACAAAACACAAAGAACAGTTAACAATCAAAATACTCAACGGAAAATACGAAGGTAAAACAACTACCATTCAACATCAATATATTGAGTCACAAGCAGACAGCGAAGCATATTCAACTAATAACAAAGTCCTACTACATATTGATGACAAACTCAATAGCGCATATATCACGGAAAAGAAACGCGATAGCCTAATTGTTGCCATTACAGGATTATTTTTATTAACTGTATTACTAGTAGGTAGAAAAATCGGTCTACAATCTATTTTATCATTAGTAATTAATACAATAGTCGTCGTCTTAGCCATTTATATTCATAATCAATACCCTAGCATCAGTTTATTCGGTTTGATGAGTATAGGCATTTTCATTTCAACAATCCTAACTTTAATATTGGTTACAGGATGGCAATGGCGTACACTTGTTACAATCATCAGCACATTACTCGGGACTTTCATCTGCGTCGGAATCACGCAATTAGTCATACATTTCACTGATGGTTCCGGTATAAAGTTTGAAACAATGAGCTTTTTAACTTTGCCACCTAAAGAAGTATTTCTCGCTTCTGTGTTAATTGGTACCTTAGGAGCTGTAATGGATGTCGCTATAACTATCGCAAGTGGTATGGCAGAAATCTTACGCCGTACACCAGACATCAGCATGACGCGTTGGGCGATAGCTGGACGCAATATTGGGCAAGATATCATGGGCACTATGACTAATATCTTACTTTTTTCGTATTTATCAGGCAGCTTACCAATGCTACTCATTTACTTAAAAAATGCAAATACAGTTACATATACCATTTCTATGAATTGGTCACTTGAAATTTCTCGGGCAATCACAGGGGGTATTGGCATCGTACTAACAATTCCAATCACAATCTTATTGATGCAACTATGGTTTAGAATGAGAGGTGCTAATCAATGAGCGCTATTACAATTTTAGGACTAATATTATTCGTATTAATGCTTATATTCGGCGGTAAAAAGGGTCTTATTTCTTATATGACGCTATTCTTGAACTTTGTCATTCTTTTGATCGCAATTGTCATTATTATATTCGGTGCACCGATTTATCTCGTTACACTTATCTTCTGTATTATCATCGCAGCGTGTAACTTATTTATATTAAATAGTTACAACACTAAAACCAAAGCTGCGTTTTACGCGACTATTTTGACTACAGTGATACTAATCTTGGCAATTTATCTTTCTGTTTCAATCGGTGATTTACAAGGCTTTACGACAGAAGAACAAGACGAGACTTATATTTTTTCAATGAATATTGGTATCGACATGATCAAATTCATGGTCTTTACAATTGTGTTAGCAGTCATTGCAGCCGTGATTGATTTAGCGATTACCATAAGTTCTCCAATGTGCGAATTAAATGAAACGAATCCTGAATTAACTCAGAAAGAATTATTTCATTCTGGCATGCGTGTTGGTAGAGAAATATTAGCAACTTCAGCCAATACCATTTATCTGGCTTATTTTGGTGGCCAACTGACATTATTTTTCTGGTTCTTCAAACTTAATTATTCATTTGGCCATGTAATTAATTCGAAAATTTTTGCGCAAGAATTTATTTCAATTCTTTTAGGCGGGATTGCCGTTGCTATTAGCATTCCAATTACAGCTTGGCTAACTGCTATCTTAATAAAAAGACAAAATATTTCATCTTCACAAAATAATCAACAATCATAACTTGAACCTATCGGGATTAGAACATGCACTTATGCCTATGTCTCGATAGGTTTTTAATATATACAAACTTTCAAACTTGCCTCTCACTTTCCCAATCGTAAAAACCAAAACTTAAGAGCGTCTATTCAATTTATTCAATTCGCCACTGAAATATGCATTTTCCCCATGAACTACATAGTCTAGACCTTGTTCTTCTTCAACTTTATCCGCAGCAAGTTCGCTAAATAGACCAATTACTTTTGCAATAATATATGTAACTAACCCACTAAATATAATCGTTACGACTACTGCCAATATTTGAACCATTACCGCCTGTATATTACCGCCAAATAGCAAACCATTTGAAATGCCATCATTAACTTTTTGTGATTGGAATACACCCGTTAATATCGCACCGATAACACCACCGATACCATGGATTCCAAATGCATCTAAGGCATCATTATATTTTAATTTCACTTTGATATAATTAATCGCAAAATAACAACATACGCCACCTATTAATGCAATTAATATAGCGCTTGTATAATCAACAAACCCTGCTGCAGGTGTGATTGCTACTAAACCTGCTAGCATTCCAGACAACATACCGATTAAACTTGTCGTCTTTTTCATCCAATATTCTATAATCGACCAACCTAATGAGCCTGCGCTCGCTGCTAACACAGTATTAATAAATGATGTCATTGCGATATGATCAAATGTTAACGCACTCCCTACATTAAACCCATACCAACCAATCCATACGAATATGCCACCTATTAATGAAATAATAAGGTTATGCGGTGGTCGTTTATCAAAGTTTTTACCTGCACCTATCATCACTGCTAACACTAGTCCTGAAACACCGGAAGTGATATGTACTACTGTCCCACCGGCATAATCTATCGCACCAAGTTGATCAATCCAACCGCCGCCCCACACCCAATGCGCTACAGGGCTATATACTAAAATCACCCATAAAAGCACAAAAATAAGATAAGGTATAAACTTCATTTTTTCTGCAATTGAACCAGATAATATCGAAACAGCAATTGTACAAAACATCATTTGGAATAACATAAACAATCCCAGTGGCACATGTGGAGCTATTTCCGTTTGCGTATCAAATCCAACATGTTGTAACCCCAAATATGTAAAATCACCTAAGATTGTATTTCCTGAACCGAAACTCAAACTAAAACCGAGTATTACCCATGCGAATGTCACGACTATGATAGCAGACATACTTTGCATAACTGTGTTCAAAACATTTTTAGACTGCACTAAGCCTCCATAAAACAAACTCAATCCAGGGGTCATCAACCATACTAATAACGTACAAAGAAATAAAAATAATGTATCATTCATATTCATAGCACTCACTCCTTTGTAGAAGATCATACCCCCTAATAAATTGGATCGCAAAAATGCGTCACATAAAATAACATACTGTGTTAATTTATGTGACGCACACATTCACTTTTTATAAATTCTGCTTCAAAATATATACAGGTCGGCCCTCTAAAAATGATGTTCCTACGTTTTGATAGCGACATTGTTGATATAATTTTTGAGCTACTTCATTATCCGTATTTACCGTCAAATAGATTTCATTAACATCAGGAAAATATTGCCTTAAATAGTTTGGTAACGATTGAATGACTTTTTTACCATAACCATGACCTCGATAATTCGAATCAATGCTAAATGATCTGAAAAATATCGCGTTTTTATTGTTTGAATAGGGTGCAACGCCATCCCCTTCATGCAATGTAAAGAAACCAACGCATTCCGACCTCGCATTATATACCAATGTTGGGTGGCGTTCCTCATCATTAGTAGCGAGCGTAATATTTTCTTCGGGGGTTTTTGTAAACTTTCTATCTTCCGCTGTAATATTGAACTGCTTTATATCTGAAATAAGCACTTCTTCGTAAGGAACAACGTTAATAGTCTCCTGTTGATTTGATTGCGCATCAATCCATGTTAAAACTGCTGGTGCAATTTTATAGCTTTCTGATTTATGTATCCATTGCATATCTGTAATTTCTTGGTCTGGTTCAATTGAATCCCAATTTATATTTTCTGTTGTATAGTAGCAATTCAGTTCTGTTTGTGTGTTTTTCTGAGGATATGCTTCTCCAACAACCGTTTTAAGATAAACAAAAGAAGACTCTGGTAAATCAAGTCGTAATTCTTCTTGTATTTCTCTTTTTAATGCTTCTGTATGTGATTCATTCTCATCTATCTTGCCACCGGGAAAATAATATTTTTCTCTATTTCTAGCTTGAACAAGTAGTAAATACTCATTAGATTCAATCACTAAACAAACACATTTAATCATTTTTTTATCACTCCATCCCCAATATTAGCAATCTTACTATTTTTATATGAATATCGCTTATGTTATCATATTTCAATATTGTATACATCTTATATTTTAAGCAACATTAGACACTTAAACACCAATCGTAAGTTTATAAAGTGTTATAATATTAAAATAAAGGTGCATTTTTAACAATGGAGGGTTTAACCAAATGGCTAAGAAAACAAAGATCAATCGCATTTCAAATGCTGTTAATTTTGTAGGTATTGCAGTAGAAGGTTTTAATTGGTATGCCTATCAGTCAAGAAACAAAAAATTAATCTATGCTAGTATGGCAATTACTAGCGTTGGCGCAGTATTAGATTTCTATACTGCTTTAAAATCACCGCGTAAATTCGCCAAAATATTTTCAACTTTCACACTTGCAAGTACGCTATTCACAACAGCAAAACGAGTTAAATCTTTACGCAAAGAAAGTGTATAATAGAGCATTACACTTTTCATTAATATTTTGTAACTTCAATTTCGCAAGTCTTGCATTATACTAATTTATTTTAAATGCTCATATAAAAAGCTCGTATTACAGTATGAAATATATAACTGTAGTACGAGCTTTTACTATATTTATTTAGTGAATATATTTATATGATTTAACTTGTGACGCTGGAATTGTTCTATACGTAACAGTACCAGGTGCAGCAGAATAATTCATTTCAGATACAGTGATGCTACCGTTCGAATTTACTGATTCTACAAAAGCAACGTGACCATAATACCCTAAATCAGACTGTAAAATAGAACCTACTGTTGCATTATAATCAATAGTATAACCATCAGCTGCAGCACCAGTGTCCCAATTATTGGCATTCCACCAATAAGTACTGATACCTTTACCGATTTGTGCACGTTTATTAAATACATGCCAAGTACATTGGCCCCAATCATATAAGTTAGAATGATTAAATATAGGTGACTTGTAGCCTGATGATCCTGTAGAACCCGTTGAACCAGAACTGCCAGTAGATGCCGTACCTGATACTTTCAATTTTTGACCAGGATAAATATTAAAATTCGACAAACCGTTTAAGCTCATGATTTTTTGGTATGTCGTTCCATATCTCGCAGCTATTGCTGATAATGAATCACCACTTTTAACTGTATATGTTGTTGTACTTCCACTACTTGTATTTCCTGAAGTATTCGAACTACCAGTAGATGTCGTACCTGATACTTTCAATTTTTGACCAGGGTAAATATTAAAATTCGACAAACCATTTAAACTCATGATTTTTTGGTATGTCGTTCCATATCCCGCAGCTATACCTGATAGTGTGTCTCCTGATTTAACCGTGTATGTCGTCCCAGTTGATGTGTTTGAAGTTGTATTGGAGCTTGATGTTCCTGACACCTTCAATGATTGATTTGGAAAAATAACATTTGAAGTCAAATTATTCAATGACTTCAATTTGTCCACTGAAACATTAAATTTATTCGCTATTGACCATAATGAGTCACCACTCTTAACTTTATAAGTTGTAGCGGCATCTGCGTTTGTTGACGAAACTGCTGCTATGGCACTTGTGCCTATTACAGTCGCAATAATTTTTTTACGCACTTATGTAAACCTCCTAATATATCTCTATTACACTTCGTGTCTATACTCACTCTTTTATTATACAATGTAAAAATGTACATTAATATATTATTTAGATGACATTATGATTACAAACAAGAACATAAAATATAAAAATTGTAATATACAACTTATTTAGGAACGTTCAAAGGTTAATATATTTATATTATCAATACCAAAATAATCATCTAATATCGCCAAATAATTATCACTTGTCACAGTTTTCTTCACTTTTTCACCGTGCTCTGTAATAGTTAGATGGGAATTAGACAATGTTATACGGCCAGTATCAGTCGCTTTACTTACTATTAATTTTTTCACAAATATAGAACTAGGATTGTGTTGGTTATAGGTAATACCCGCTTCAAAGTCTGAAATAGTTTTAGGTACATCCATCGCTCGATATTGAATTTGCCATCCACCATCCTTATACTTACACATCTCAATGGTTTGCGTATCTATATAAGAAGCTTTGAAATAACCATTTATATCACTGATGACTTCTTGAGGATCAGATAAAGGCATAGCCTCTTTAGGTACATCCGCGTACCCAACATCTACTAAATAATTTTGTTGATTTATCGTTACCTTGAGCGCCATGTGAGACCCTATCATTGCCCATCCATCTCCCGTATTAATCGTCGCGGATATCAACTCGACGTCAAAACCTTTTCCAACCAAATAGTTTTTGAAAAGACGATTTTGTTCATAACAAAAACCTCCCCTATGTTCTTGAATAATTTTGTGGAGCATAGCCTCATCATTTAATGCAATAGGTTGCTTATTTTGAACATTTATATTTTCAAAAGGAACATGCGAAACATATTGATGAATATAATGGTTTAATGATAATAAATCATTTTGATTATATTTTTCTGTTTCAACTTCTAAATAATTTTCTAATTGACTGAAATCTGTCATTTTAATTCCCTCCGTCCACACTATCCTGTAATACACATACATTTTAATCCAATAACATTACTGAAAACAATTTTTAGATTTTAAAAAATCGATTAATTCCTGATTTTTTGCAATAATAAATACAGGGATGACAAAATGTATAGGGCATGATAAGTTTGACATTATTCGGATATACAGATAATGTATACTTTCGATACTTTTTAAATAACATCAGAAATCAACACAACTTTATACGTTCTTAAAGTTTTTCATTATAGACGTATGACTAACTATTAAAAATTCTGATTTTTCTAAAATTATAAAAAAATATATCTAGGAGGTCATCACTTGGCTAAAGAACAAGAACAACAAACGAATCCACAAGACTTACGTATACGTAGTAAAGTAATTAGTGAAGGGGTCAGTAGAACACCAAACCGTGCTTATTTACGTGCACTCGGATTTGAAGATGAAGATTTTCAAAAACCAATGATTGGAGTTGCCAGTACTTGGAGCGAAGTTACTCCATGTAACATGCATATTGATGGTCTAGCACGCGCAACAAAACAAGGCATTAGTGAAGCAGGTGCTTCGCCGTTAATTTTTAATACCATTACAGTTTCAGACGGTATCTCTATGGGGACAGATGGTATGCGTTTTTCATTACCTAGCCGTGAAATTATTGCTGATTCCATAGAAACAGTTGTTAGCGCCGAAAACCTTGATGGGGTTGTAGCTATAGGTGGCTGTGATAAGAACATGCCTGGTTGTATGATTGGAATTGCTCGCTTGAATTTACCTGCTGTATTCGTTTATGGCGGAACTATTTTACCCGGAAAATTAGATGGCAAAGATTTAGATGCCGTATCTGCATTCGAAGGCGTTGGACAATATAATAATGGAGAAATTGATAAAGAGGCATTACATAAAGTAGAATGTTCTGCGTGTCCTGGTGCTGGGGCATGTGGTGGTATGTTTACCGCTAACACGATGTCATCAGCAATTGAAGCGATGGGTATGAGTTTACCAGGGAGTGCTTCTCATCCTGCGGTTTCTACAAATAAATCTAAAGATAGTAGAGCAGCAGGAAAAGCTGTTTATAAATTACTTGAAAAAGGCATTTATCCAAAAGACATAATGACTAAAGAAGCCTTCGAAAACGCAATTACTGTTGTAATGGCATTAGGTGGTTCAACAAATGCTATTTTACACTTGCTTGCTATCGCACATACAATCGAGGTAGATTTGACACTAGATGATTTTGAGAAAATTCGTAAACGTGTACCTCATATTGCTGATCTTAGACCAAGTGGTAAGTATGTGATGGCACACCTTGACGAAGTGGGTGGCATCCCTGCTGTTATGAAATTACTACATGACAAAGGGTTAATTCATGGTGATTGCTTAACCGTAACTGGTCATACAGTAGCTGAAAATTTAGCTGAACAACCAGACCTAACTGATAATAAGGAAATCATAAATTTCGAAGAACCTAAACATGCAACTGGTCCACTTGTTATCTTGAAAGGTAACTTGGCTCCTGAAGGCGCTGTAGCAAAAATTTCTGGGCTTAGTGTCACTTATATCAAAGGACCTGCACGCGTTTTCGATTCAGAAACGAAAGCAACTAAAGCCATCCTAAATGACGAAATCAAACCTGGCGATGTAGTAGTTATTCGCTATGCAGGGCCTAAAGGCGCGCCGGGTATGCCCGAAATGCTATCTGCATCCTCTATCCTTGTAGGAAAAGGACTGGGCGAATCTGTAGCATTACTTACAGATGGAAGATTTTCTGGAGGTTCTCACGGCCTAGTGATTGGTCACGCTGCACCTGAATCTCAAGTTGGTGGACCAATGGCACTCTTAGAAGAAAATGATACAATTACCATTGATGCAGAAAAACTTGAAATTAGTTTCGATGTTTCAGAGGAAGAACTTGAACGTCGCTATCAAAATTGGGAAGTTCCACCTCTAAAAGCGACTAGAGGCACACTCGCTAAGTATGCTAAACTTGTTTCTTCAGCGTCAAAAGGCGCAATAACAGACTAAATACCATTATAATATAAGCAAAAAGGTCTTATTACAAAGTGTTTTCTAATACATTGTAATAAGACTTTTTTCTATATAATGTGCATTTATTCACAAAAAGACACTTTAGAATGCGCAATTGTTTATTTATTTTATTTTTAGCCGTTGGCGAATGATTTTTCACAACTTAGGGAATATCAAACAAAATTGAACGCAATTGTATTATATTAAACTTAACAAAACAAAGCGAGGTGAGTTACATGAGCTTTATCATTGATATCATCAAAAAAATCGTTGGTTTATTCACAGGTAAATAATTTCTAGAAATTATTTGAGAGATCGAGGCAGTCAATGTCTCGATCTCGTTTTATTTTATTTTTTATAATGTATGCTGCATTTATTCTCCTACACCACGCCATTCAAGTTTTAATATACCCATTTTAACAGCGTCAAAATATTGCCCATTAACACTTCTTGCTTGTCTAATTCTAGCTTCTTCTTGCATACCAACTTTTTGAGCAAGCTTAATCATTCTTTTATTACCTGACCATGTCGAGATTCCTAACCTATGAACAAAATCTTTCTTAAATAAATAATCAATCCATAGTTGAAATACTTCTGTCCCAATACTACTTTCCCAATAATCACTATTGTAAATAACAATACCTATTTCTAACCAATTAGTATTTTTATCTATCCAATATGAACCGACAGTACCTATGAAATTGCCATTCATCATAATTGCTAAAGTGCTTTCTACATTTGAATAGATATAGCGGTTTTTCTCTAGCTCGTTAATAAATGACGATTTATCTATTTGCGGTTCCTTGATATAAGGACCATTCCACTTTTTAGCGTTTTGTTCAATTTCTTCATATTTCCAATAGTATAAATCATTCATAATCTTTTCATTAAGCGACTCTAAAGTTCCCTTTGAAAATTTTATCACTATATCACTCCTAACTATTATGAATTAGTATACTTTAATATGACCTATAATTAAAACGCAAAAAGGAGCTAGACATAAATCAATAATTACCAATTGATTTCAGTGCCTTGCTCCCCTGCTTATAGACATTATCATTACTTTGTTAAATTTATTTTTAGAAAAACAATGTTTTAATCACACGGAATAATGATCCTAATAAATCAAATAAATCTCCAGTCATGACATTACCTCCCTTATTAAAATTCAATTTTTGTTTAAGCATCAAATTGCTCGTTACGAACTAAATCTGCTGCTAAATTATGCCAAAACTGTTGCAACTCTTCAGTAGGATGATTGGAATCAGTAGAATCTTGTCCAACAAAATCAACATGATCCCAACCGTGTTTAATTGGAGTCACTTGCCATATACCTTTTTTTACTTCATTTGTAGCTTCCGTAAAAGCTTGATTAAATGGATGTTGTGATGAAATAGTAGATACTAATCCGTCATTTTCACGCCACTCTTTTTCTGCAGCTTTACCAATTACATTACCTGTTATAGTAAATGGTAGAAACATATTAATATCTGATTTTTGATTTCCAAGCAAAGTAGGTCTTGTTGATTCTCCAGTATAAGTTTTGTAGATAATGTTAGGATTTAACGATGTGTTTTTATTTAATTTAGCGGCGCCTTCTCTAGTCAAATCATAAAAACCATTATCCTTTGTTTTCCATAACCCGCTATTTTGAACACGCTGTACATACTGAGCATATGTTTCTCCTTCTCTTTGTTTAAGCCCCCATTGGCCAAATCCAAAGTCTACTTTTGAGTTTTTATTACCTTTGAATTTTGCATAATCAAAAGCTAATTGTCTAACAAGAGCCTCATTACCTAATGCATCTGCAGCATGTGTACCATTATGCGGCGTACCTATAGTAGTAATTGAATTCACCATGTTATCGTGCTTTCCCTGGAAGAGTGGAGAAATGTTACCGCCATGTTCTTTTTGATATTCTATTTCTGCTGGGTTACCATTACGTAATAATTCCTCAAGTTGCCTTACTGTTTGACCGCCCATACTATGAGCTACTAAGTGCACTTTTTTACCTGGTTGCCAATCTTTATATACACCTTCATATGTTTTACCATAACGTTCGTGACCGTATTTTTCGGCATGGGCTGCACCATAATCTACTGTACCGCCCTTGATATAGTAATAAAGCTCTACAGCACGATCATAGTTACTACTTAATGCACCAATACTCGCTTCGTATGTTTCATAACCATTACTTTCTAAATCTTGACGAATATTTAATTTATCTCCACCCCAATAATGTGCTAATACTGATGGGTTAATATCATCAGTAAAACCATTGAAACCATGAACTAAAATGATTGGGTCTTGGTTTTTATACTGTCCTTGTTTTGCAGCTTTATTAGGTTGTTCATTCGTTTTTTCTACATTTTGTTGCGTTTGGTTCTTCGGCGTTGCTACCGCATTTTCTTTCAATGTATTTAATGCTTTGTCAGGATTATCCTTATTATCTTGTTCTGAATCATGGTCCACAGTTTGATTTGGTAATTTATCTAAGGATGTTCTCTCATTTTTATTTTCATCATTTTTAACAGGTTCATTTAATGGCGTCTGATTGTTTTCTACTACTTTGTTTTGTTTAGCGTCTTTATAATTCACATGATTTTCTTGTTGCTTTAATTTATCTTCTGCATTAAATTCTGGGTCTATTTCTACCTCTTCTTGTTCTTTCACTTTGTCTTTTGCATTAAATTCTGGATCTACTTCTGTCTTTTCCTGTTCTTTCGATTTGTCTTCTGCATTAAATTCTGGGTCTATTTTTGACTCTTCTTGCTCTTTCGCTTTGTCTTTTGCATTAAATTCTGGATCTACTTCTGTCTTTTCCTGTTCTTTCGCTTTGTCTTTCGCATTAAATTCTGGATCTACTTCTGTCTTTTCTTGTTCTTTCGCTTTGTCTTTTGCATTAAATTCTGGGTCTATTTTTGACTCTTCTTGTTCGTTCACTTTGTCTTTCGCATTAAATTCTAGATCTACTTCTGTCTTTTCTTGTTCTTTCACTTTGTCTATTGCGTTAAGTTCTGGATCTACTTCTGTCTTTTCCTGTTCTTTCACTTTGTCTTTCGCATTAAATTCTGGATCTACTTCTGTCTTTTCTTGTTCTTTCACTTTGCCTTTTGAATCGTTAACTTTATTTTCAGCGTTTTGTTGATCTTTATGTAAGCTAGTATGAGTTGCTTGATTGTCTTTTTCATCATTCATTTGTGTCTTATCATCATTAACCGGTGTATTTGTGTTGTCATTCACTAAATTTTGATGTTCATCATCTCCCAAATGATTCCCACTACTTTCTACTTGTGTGCCCGCTTCATTTTGCTTATTTTCTTCAGCAGCTTGTACAGTTCCTATATTCAAAAATAATAATGAACCAATTAAAATGGAAGAAGCGCCGACAGCAAATTTACGTATACTATATTTATTTCGTTTCTTCTCCATATCCAACACCTCTAATTTTTATGATTTTAAAACACATCTCATTTACAAAGGACAAACTAGATGAAAAAATTAATAATAAAACGCGGTATTAGTTCAAAAAATTTACCTATCAATGCTTTCATACCACTCACTCCTTCCGAAAGAAAGCGCTTACATTGTTTGAGAAAAATTTTATTTATCAAAAGAATTTCCAATCAATTGTTAAAACATCTCGATAATTAACAACAAAAACTTTCAATAAATAATTTAATTAGATTTTACTAAATAAAGTATTTTTAGTCAATAACTGATTACAATTAAATGATGCACAATAAAAAATCCCCGGAGCGTTAAGCAGCGAGGATTTTCCATAGTTATATAAATTGAGCTACGAATATCAACACAATAACTACTGGTAAAATAAATTTAATTAAGTAGTACCATGGCATAAATAATTTAAATCTATCTGTTCCAAAATGTGTTTTTAAGTCATTTTTATCTAATAATTGACCAACTACAAGCGTCGTTCCTAATGCGCCTAATGGCATTAAAATATTTGATACTAAAAAGTCCATATTATCAAATATTGTTCCAGCACCAAATTGAATGCCACTTAGGCTACTAAATGACAAAGTGGCCGGTATACTAATGATAAATACTAAAATACTTGCATAAATTGCTATAGCTTTACGTTTTGAATTATCATTTTTAGTAAAGTTTGAAACATTTAACTCAAGTAATGAAATCGATGATGTCAGTGCAGCAAATAAAAATAGAATTAAAAAGATAAAATAAAACCCTTGTCCATAGGCCATTTGATCAAATACTTGCGGTAACACTTTAAATAATAATCCAGGTCCCTCAGTAGGATTATATCCAAAAGCTGCAATAGCAGGGAATATCGCTAAGCCTGCTAAAATAGATACCAAAATATTCATTCCTACAATTGAAACAGCAGATGTCTTAATTGTCATCTCTTTTGAAGCATAGCTCGCATAGGTAATCATTCCTGTCGTTCCTAAAGATAACGTGAAAAATGACTGCCCTAGCGCAAATAATACACCTTCCATAGAAATATCTTTTAATCTAGGTTGTAATATATATTTTAAACCTTCAATCGAACCTTCTAACGAAAGTGATTTAATTACGATGATAATTAGAAAAATAAATAATAGTGGCATCATAAATTTAGAAGCTTTTTCTAACCCTTTTTCTACACCCATCATTACAATAATCATTGTTAATAGAATAAAAATACCTTGTCCCGTTATCGTTAACCATGGATTTCCTATAATTGACTCAAACTTTATACTTCCTAATGTATTATCGCTAAAAGTCACTATTTGGAAAGCTACATTCAAGATATAGATAATAATCCAACCACCTATAACACTGTAAAAGCCAAATAATATAAATACAGCTAAGTTACCATTCCATCCAATAATATTTAGCCATTTCTTTTTAGTTAATTTTTCATAAATTTTAGTCGTGTATGTTTTACCCATTTTTCCGACTGTAAATTCCATCATAAGTAATGGCAATCCAACGAAAATGGTAAATACTAAAAACATTAATAAAAATGCGCCACCGCCGTATATCCCAGCCATATACGGGAACTTCCACATGGCACCTAGCCCTATCGCGGAACCAGCACTTGCTAAAATAAACCCTGTCGAGGATTTCCACTGTGATTGTTTATTCATAAATTCTACATCCTTTATATTTTACAAAACTTTATTGCGTTAAAGCGTTTGTGTGACATAGCATCTACTATACCATTTTTCCATATTTGACTCAATATGTTTTTTCGACTACTAAAGCTACAAACTTGCCATTACAGTCATTAAGCAAATTAAAAACTTTTGAATATTTCATGACTTTTCCTACTTGCAATACTTTAAATATTAAAAATTATCTGACATTTCATTGAATAAACTGATTATTTATGTTAAAGTAGCATGTGTTTTGTGCAAGATAATCTCCTTGAAATTGAGGTATATAAAAATGAATAAACTTATCCTAATTTCTGGTCTAATGTTATTCTCATTTTTCTTTGGCGCCGGAAATTTAATATTTCCACCTATGTTGGGTTACACAGCTCAAGAAAATATGTGGGTTTCAATGACTGGATTTGCTATTACTGGTATATTACTACCTTACTTAACAGTTATTGTAGTTGCCTATATGAATGGTGGCGTAGAAAGCATCGGTAACAGAGTCCATCCGGTATTCGGTACGGTCTTTGCAATCTGTATTTATTTATCAATCGGTGCATTATACGGTATTCCTCGTGCTGCTAACGTTGCCTATGAAATTGGAACCAATCATATATTACCCGTACATAATCAATTCACTTTGATTGTGTTTTCATTAATATTTTTCCTTATTGTTTATATTATCGCTTTATATCCAAGCCGCATTATAGATAATTTAGGTAAATACTTAACGCCAATTTTAATAATTATTATCGCGCTTTTATGTATATTGGTAATAATTAACCCTGAAGGTTCAATTGGGCAAGCAAGTGGTGAATATGCTCAAACCCCACTAGTGTCAGGTATTCTACAAGGATACTTTACGATGGATTTAGTAGCCGCCCTTGCGTTTTCCGTAGTTATCGTCCAAATGTTTAAATTAAATGGCGTTGATAATCAAAAAACACTCGTCAAGCACGTGATTAAAGCAGGTTTAATATCAGCAGCTTTACTGCTCGTTATTTATTTTGCACTTGCTTATGTCGGAGCTACAACAAGTCATCCTGGATTCAAAGATGGTACAGATATTTTAACGTTTAATTCTTTACGTGTGTTTGGATCTATTGGTAATTTATTATTCGGTATTATTGTTATCCTAGCATGTTTAACTACATGTATTGGCTTAGTCAATGCCTGTGCTGCATTTGCTATGAAAAAATTACCTAAAATATCTTATAAAAAGTTCGTATTGGTATTCTCTTTACTTGGTTTTATCGTTTCAACACTAGGTTTAGAACTTATTTTACAAATCGCTGTTCCATTATTAACATTTATTTATCCAACATCGATTGTATTGGTACTGATTTCTTTAGTTAGTATTTTCATTCCATTTGAAATGAGATTTGCTTTTATCTTACCGACTATTGTGACACTCGTTATCTCAGTGCTACAAATACTAAATGATTTCAACTTATTTAAATCGCTAAATGCGTTATATCAAAAGTTACCGTTAGCTGATATTCAATTAAGTTGGTTGTTACCATTTATCATTTTAGTTATTGTCGGTTTAATTATTGATTTTTTAAAAAGAAATACTGTAAAGCCATCATAATCTTGAAAACTTTTAACTGTTAATATCTGAGACATAAGTAATAGTCTTTAGACTTTTTTTAATACTTGTGTTTTAACATAGAATTTAAAGGGAGTGAAGATATGAAATCATGTTATTGAATTCATATCTTCACTCCTTATTTTTAATATGATATCTGAGGATAATATCTATTGAATTTGTTATGATAGCTAATAATTAATTAAAGCAATATTCCATATAAATAAAAGAATGGAGTTTTAATATGAATGAATTCAAAGATTTTTTAGAGTCTATTGATAATGCATCACACAAAGAGAAAATGGAAGCTATTTTCAATTGGATTTCAGAAACATTTCCAAACCTTGAAACTACAGTAAAATGGAACCAACCAATGTACACAGATCACGGCACTTTTATCATTGCGTTTAGTAAATCAAAAGCACATTTCTCAGTAGCACCTGAACCAAAGGCATTAGCTGAATTCACTCAAAAAATAAAAGCCGCTGGTTACTCACAGACGAATAATTTATTTCGCATAAAATGGGAGCAAGATATTGACTATGCCTTATTAAAAGAAATCATCCAATACAATATCGATGATAAGACTGATTGTGCAACGTTTTGGCGAACGTAATCCAAACATTTTCAACATTTAAAAAAAGAGACCCTCTAACTTCATGAAGTAGGATCTCTAATTTACCTCAGTACAAAAGTTTTATAACTTTTGCTTACTGAGGTTATTTTTTATTTTTCTGTTGTTTGGTTATTGTCGTCATTACGATTATCTTTTATTTGATTTGGAGTATCTTCAATAGACACTTCATCGTTGCCCTTTTCTCTTTGTTCTAAAGACGTATCATCATTTGTTTCTTCATTTTGTTCGAAAGCATACGTTTTCTTTTGATTTGAAACATTTTCAAGCATCTTAGTTAAATTAAAACCGGTCATTTGGTTTAAACCTTCTTCGGCGTTAGCCATTTGGGCAATAATACCTTTTGATAATGAATTGACACCTTCACCATTTCCACCATCTAAAATACGAATATTTTCAACATTAGATAATGGCTCAGCCAACGCTCTAGCAAACTCAGGCATTGTTTTAATCATCAATTCAGCTAACATAACATCTTTATTCTCAGCAAGCGCATTCGCTCTTTCTCTTAAACCGTCAGCCTTGGCTTTCTCTTGTTCTCTGATAACTTCTGCTTCAGCTTTACCTTCTTTAAGTCGTGCTTCATAAGCAGCTTCAGCTTGCTTTATCTTAATTGTTGCATCTGTTTCTGATTGTTGACGACGCACGTCATCTTTTTGACGTTGAATATGTACATCATTCTCACGTTCCATCTGTATCAAATGTAACTCATTTTCTTTTTCGCTACGTTGAACGTTTAATTGTTTTTCTTTGATTTCTAAAGCTCTAGATTCTTTTTCTAACTGCCCTGAAGCTTCAGCTTGGGCTTGAGCTTTATTTGTTTCACTTAAAATAGCTTGTTCTTTTAAATCTTTCTCTCTACGTGAATCTGCAACATTCATTTGACGAGATATTTTTTCTTTCTCAGTTAATTCAGTATTCTCAGCAATTTTCATTTCAGTTTCGCGTGCCGCATCACTTTCGGCAATGTCAGCTTTTTTCTTAATTTTAGCAATTTCAGGTTTCCCTAAATTCTCTAGGTAGCCTTCGTTATCGCTAATGTCCGATAGCCCTAATGACGTAATAGTAAAGCCCATATTGTTAAGTTGTTCTTGAGCAACTTCGGTTACTTTATTATTAAATGCCTCTCTATCTGAATTGATTTCCTCTACTGTCATTTTAGATAATATTGCTCGTAAGTTGGTGTTCAACACTTGTGATATTTCTTCAGATACTTCATCTTTTGATTTCCCTAAGAATTGTTCAGCATATTTAACAATACCTTGTAATTGATCTGCAACTTTAACTGTAGCAACTGCTTCAGCCTCTATGCCAACACCAGCTTTGGTCCACACAACCGGCGTTTTAATTTCCAATTGGAAAGATTTCAATGATATACGTGTTGATGATTGGAACATTTTCATTCTATAACCGCCACCACGGACCACTCTCATATGACGGCCTTCATCATCTTGATAAACATTAGATTCAGTTTTTGGATTACCAATATTTGGTCCAGTAATAATTAAAGCTTCGTTGGATGGCACCGTTTTAAATCTTGCTTTCATATAAAGATACCAAACTAAACCACCAAATAGTATCAGACCTATGATAGTAGCAATACCGATTAGTACTAATAGATTCATGTCACTCGTCTCCTAATTTGTTTTATATTTTGATAAATTCTAAATAAACACTCCATATATCACTTTATTATAAATACAATAATAAGTATATATTTAAAATGAATAATCTTTAAATCTATTCAAAAACTTTTGATATTAATTTGATTGCAGACTAATATCAAAACAACAAAAAGTGAGTTTAAGGCATTTCTCATATTTTAATCTTTAACATAGTATTTGCATTAGTTTGGAATTCATAATCAACTTTTACTTCTTCTATTTTACAACCTAGCTCAGACAAATACTTTATTATATCGTCTAGCTTCTCATAACGTTCACCTTTTAAATTAACAATTGGAAAAATACGTATTTCTTTTTTAGTTACCCTTAACATTTCATTTATCGTCTGTTTATGAAAATTATAATCAAAGTGATCAGCGTACATAAATAAAAAATGCGCAGATAATAAGATATCAAATTCATTATTTTTATATGGTATCTTGGGCAATGAGGCTACTTTATATGATTTAGGATATTGTTCCATATCATAAATACAATCTGTTAATGCTTGCATTCTATACCTCTTCAAGTGGCTGATATTCTTAAAGTAACTCCAACAATAATTTGATTTTGATGATTGCATCTTCTCCATAGCGTGCTTTAAATCATCTTTCCCCTTATTGTATAATTCTGTAGCATTAAAAGTATATGCAATATCGCATGCCTCTATATTCAAACCCTTGTTTCTACCTATCGCTGTAAATGAACATGCACCAGCAGGGCAATCTAATATTTTTTTGCCTTCCAAGTCAGCTAAATGTAATCTAAACATATGTAAGTACTCTTCATACGTACGACCAATAAAAATAATCCGATCAATCTCTAGTTTCGTACTTTCTCCCTCTTCGCTCATTTATATATTCCTTGTAATTATTACATAAGTCTAATGAAATTTTTAATCATGCTTACATATAGTTTCTAATCCATTAAGCGCTACAATTTTGTAATATTTCAAAGCTCGCAGTTGTTCTTTATTAATAGGCTATATAATCAATTCTATACTCGTTCACACTAATTTTGTATCATCACCTATAACGTCCATTTGATCAACGTAGATGCATAAGCTAATCCACCGCCAAATCCAACTAATAAAACTAAATCACCTTTTTTGATTTTATTCTCTTTGACTGCTAGATCGATGGCCAACGGAATTGTAGCAGATGACGTATTGCCATAGTATTCAAGACTTTTTAATGCTTTATCTCTTGCTATACCAGATTTATCACATATAGATTCAATCATTCTAGCGTTCGCACTATGTGGTACAAACCAATCTAAATCTTCTTTCGTGTAATTGGCTTTATTCAAAGTCTGCTCAATAATTCTCGGTACATTGCCTACTGCCCATTTGTAGACACCACGGCCATTTTGGACAATAAATCCTGGATTTTCTAACGCTTCGTCAAACATTGCTTCAGATAATTCCGAACAATATAAATTATGACCTTTTTTACCATCTGAGCCGGCATCACTGGCTACAAAACTCGTTTCATCTTCACTATATTCTACTAAAAATGCACCCGCGCCATCTCCGAATAATATGCATGTGCCACGATCTTTATAGTCTGTAATCTTAGATAATGTTTCTGCTCCTATAACTAAAACTTTCTTATTTTGACCTGAAGTTATGAGACCATTTGCAATATTAAGACCATAAGTAAAACCAGCACAAGCCGCATTAATATCTATTGCACCTGCATTTTCCAACTCTAACTTAGCTTGTACATAAGAAGCGACACTTGGCGTTTTATAATCGGCTGTCAACGTTGCATTAACAATCATATCCACATCACTTAAATCGACTTGATATTTCTCTTGTAAATCCAACACTGCTTTATAACTAATATCACTTGTATACTCGTCTTCTTTTGTAATTCTTCTTTCTACGATTCCAGTTCTTTGTTGTATCCATTCATCTGACGTATCTACTATATTTTCAAAATCATGATTATCCATTATTTGTTCTGGAACGTAGGAACCCTGTGCAGTAATTTTGGCAAACGAATTCATATGATCATCCCCTTTGACTATAATAATTATATATTTCCATATTATTCATGCTACTATTTTCACAAACAAATTTAAATGATAATTTTAATTATAAATTTATAGATTTAAATAAAAAAATCATCAAAAAGCTTGCTTGATATTGCGCTCTAAGGTTTATTGTTGAAATATATTCAAAGGAGGTTTTATAATATGGGAAAATTCAATAGTTTAAATGACAAAGTTGTAGTAATTGCAGGCGGTGCAAAAAACCTTGGTGGCTTATTAAGTAAGAATTATGCTGAGCAAGGAGCCAAATTAGTGATTCATCATCACGATGAACAATCTTTGGATGAAGCTCAAGACACTCTTGCACAAGTTGAATCACTAGGCGGTGAAGGTACATTATTTTCTGGTGATTTAACACAAGTGAGTAATGTTGAATCCTTATTCCAGCACGCTCAAAATACTTTTGGAAAAATCGATATTGCTATTAACACAGTAGGAAAAGTGCTGAAAAAACCTATTGCTGATACGAGCGAAGAAGAATTTGATAACATGGCAGATATTAATGCAAAATCAGCTTATTTCTTTATAAAATACGCTGAAAAAGCTATGAATGACAACGGTAAAATTATCACGCTGGCAACTGCTTTACTTGCCGCCTATACAGGATTTTACGCTACTTATGCAGGGGGGAAATCGCCCGTAGAACATTACACACGTGCAGCATCTAAAGAATATATGGACAGAGGCATTTCTGTTAATGCTGTTGCTCCTGGACCAATGGACACACCCTTCTTCTATCCTCAAGAGAGCGAAGAAGCGGTCGCATTTCACAAATCACAAGCACTTCATAACCAACTAACAAATATTGAAGACATTGCGCCCATTATTACTTTTTTAACCACAGACGGTTGGTGGATTAATGGACAAACATTATTTGCAAATGGTGGTTATACTACGCGTTAATGTATTTAAAAATTAGGAGGTTATTAAACTATGTATTACTTTGTAGCAATCTTTAAAGATACTGAAACAGAAATACAAATCATTTCAGAAGAAAGTGTTATCGACGACAAGCGCATTACAATTCCTAATGAAAATTATGTGAATGCTTTAGCCAAAGAAATCATAGAATTATCTCATCAAAACCAGTTGTATCATAATGATATTAAACGCATCGGTTTATGTATCAATGATTATACGTTAGTAGGCTACGACACAATGGACGACTTACAAAAAGATTTAGCATCCACATTTGGCTTTGAAGCCATAATTGACAATAATTATGAACATTTATTAGCAACACTTATTAAATAATAAAAAGATTTAAATTCAAATGCAATCATTCTATAAAAAACTACAAAATGGAATTTTCACAAGTTTTTAGTATTTCTTAATTCATATGTTTTATGCTCGTCAGATATATTATAACCTTGTGTTTTAAGAAGGCAGGGGTATGAACATAACGTTTAAGTTGTGTGACCTTCCTGTCTTTTCCTTTTAGGAGGTAAAAGTATGCAAGTTAAAAAAGCAGCTGAACAATTAGACATGAGTGAACATACGCTTCGCTATTATGATAAGGCCGGGCTTTTCCCTTTTGTTTCAAGAAATCAAAATGGTTATAGAGACTTTTCAGAAGAAGACTTATATTGGATTGAATTTATAAAATGCATGAGACAGACACATATGCCTGTCTCAAAATTAAAGGAAATCGCTGAATTGTATCATCAAGGGAGTACTACCAAACAAAAGCGTAAAGAAATATTTTTAGACCATCAGCAAAATTTAATAGAACAAAAAAAGATTATTGACGAAGGTCTGCAAACACTAGAAGAAAAGTTCAAATTGTTAGAAAGTGAATAAATTCAATGTTAGAAGGAGCTATAACTTATAGCGCTAGACTTCCGCAAAATATTAAAATGCAATTATTTTCATTCTATTTAATGTTACATAGCGCTCTTAATAGTCTTCAAAAAATGCAATAATATCTTGCTCAACTTCAAGGTGACCTTCACCATGTGTCATCAAATGCTTACACATTTTGTAACCTTGAACTTCCTTTTGTTCATGTTGAATTTGGTTATAGATATAGTCGGCGCTCGTCTTATATGAAGCGTCATCTTGTTCACCATATTTAATAGTGATCGGAGCAGTGACACGATCTAAATTTGACATGACGTTTTCAACTAATAATTGAAATTTTTGGAGTGCTGGACCATAGTTTGGAATTTGTTTTAATTGCGTATCAATTTCTGCTTGACCTAGACCTAATAAGTGCCCTATACGCTGACCATAATCTTCAAGTCTACCAGAGAGTCCCGCATCACTTTTTCTGTATGGCGTTGACATAATAGCTACAGCATTAATATCACACTGTTCTGCCAGTTTCAATGACAATATGCCACCTAAAGACACACCACAGACATTTATTTGCGAATAACCTTTATCTTGTAAAAATTGATAGCCCTCTATCGCGTCATCTAACCAGTCATCTACATCATAGTCTATCAATGTCTCTAGCGTAAGCCCATGACCTTTATATGGCGGCACATAACATGTGAAACCAGCTTTGTTCAGTTTTGACGCCAACAACTTTACATCGCGAACTGTGCCTGTAAATGAGTGTAGTAATAATATAGCTTTTTCTGCTTCATGATGCTCTAAAAATATCGGATTTGGTGCTTTTATGTTTATCATCTATTGTCACTCCAAGTTTTAGTTTCCTATTGTATTGTAATTGAAAATTATCCTTTACTCAAAATTATCCGTTTATATATTAATATTCCTCGCTAAAACATAAACTCCCTTTAATACCACATATCGCCATGTCGTTATATTAAAGGGAGTTTATATTTAAATATTTACACACTTCTCTTAGTTTAATGTTATTGAGACATATTAAAAAATTGCAATTCATAGATTGCTTTATCATTATACGCATTAAAGCTATCTATTTTGCCGTTTAAATATAACTCTTGTGTTTTTCTACTAACATTATGTTGGTATGACAACTTAACGTTCAAATCAGATTCATAGCCATTATTTTGGATAGTACTTTCAATTTCAGAAAACACATCTTTATTTATTGGCAATAAATATCCTTCTTTACTAGGTAAGATGTTGACGTATTTTGTCTGTAACACGTCTTGTTCGCCTATATAAATTTCAATTTTTATATTCTTCGCAGCGCCGCCACCAAGGTTATATAGCTTTAAATAATCCTGCTCTGAATGACTATCAATACCAACGTTTTTCAATTGTAATTGATTCGTATCACGTGTAATCAAAATTTGATTAAAACCAAGTGCTGGTAAAAAGCTGATTTTCATTTGATAAAGCTGCACACTTACTGAAATAAAGTAAAACAGTGCCATAATAAAAGTTCCTAAAGAACCTACTGCTGATATAATATTTATCATTATTTTAACTCCTCCACATTTTTTTATTGAGAGGCAGGATAAATATTGTAACATATATTGAATTACAAAAAAACGAGCTACTTATAAAAGTAGCCCGTCAACTAAGAGGAGTCTGTATACATGCCAAAGGACATGTTACAGACCTGCCTCTTAATTAACATGCCCTAAGGCATGAAAATTCATTGTACAACGCTTTTGAAAACTCTGCAACTTAACTTTTAAATAAAATTATATAAATTTCTATTCTTTAACAAAATATATGATAATATTATATTTATAAAATATTTTTAACACTTATAGGAGTTTATTATGTACTTTTTAAAAGCAATTACCGTATCCTATTTTAAACGTATACGGGCGATATCACTATGCTTGTTTGCAACCATCACTTTCGTCACTATTCTACCTTCCTCAAACGTTTATGCCGCTGATTTATATAGTTCTATGTCAGAACTTATGGATGATACTGAAACAGGCACAGATTGGCAACTATCATATCGTAATAATCAAAGTAATACGTTAATTGCCGCAATACATGGTGGCAATATTGAAGCTGGTACGACAGAATTATCAACACTAACTGCTACCTTGGGTAACTATAACTATTATTCATTTCAAGGTATCCGCACATTAAATAATGCCGAACTGCACGTCACGTCAACAAACTTTGATGAACCTGTCGTCGAAGACATGCAACAAGAAGTTTCAAATTCGGTTATGATACATGGGGCGAGTGGTAGTGAACCGGCGGTTTATATTGGTGGTAGAGATGAGCAACTTAAAACATCTATAGAAAATGCATTACTTGCAAAGGGTTTCAATGTTTTAGAATCACCCTCTCACTTAGAAGGTACATCTAGTCAAAATATAGCCAATAAAAATGCTAAAGGCGCTGGTGTTCAATTAGAACTAACTTACGCACTAAGGCAGTCTTTTTTTAATAATCAGAATTTATCCATGAATTCTCGCTCTAATGAAGCAAATTGGAGTATTACAATGTATGCATTTGCTCAGGCCATTCACCAAGCAATTGAAGAAAATAACTAACTTCATCAAATATGGTTCCTTATCAAAAAAGTCGTTCATAAACACTTAATTTTTGTAATATTCTCACAAATAATAAATTATTTTTCATCATTTTTGACGATTAACTCTGTTTTTTATTAGAGTATAGTATATACTGACATAATTTATAGAAAATGAGGTTAATAATATGGATGATTTGAAAGTAAACAAAAGATTAATTATGACCCCTGGCCCCGTAAGTGTAGATCCTCGTGTCTCTCAAGCAATGTCTAATTCAATTTTAGGTCAATTCGATTATGAATTTGTAGACATAATGAATAAAACGATGGAACTCATTAGAAAATCCTTTTTAACAGACAACCAATGGTCATTCCCTATCGACGGAACAAGCCGTGCAGGTTTAGAAGCTGTTATCGCTAGTATCGTCAAACCTGGTGATACCGTACTTGTCCCAATCATTGGTAGATTCGGTTACTTGTTTACTGAATTAGTAAAACGTGCAGGTGGTATCGTACATAATATTCAAAAACCAATGGGTGAAGTTTTTGAACAAGCCGAAATCATTGAAGCTTTAGATACTGTAAAACCAAAAGTACTTGCTATTGTACATGGTGAGACTTCTACTGGTCGCTTACAACCGATTGATCAACTAGGTCACGCTTGTAAAGAACGCGGCATTTATTCAGTAGTTGATGCAGTCGCTACATATCAAGGCATGGTTATTCCAGTAGATGAGTGGGAACTAGATGCTGTCATCGGTGGTGCGCAAAAATGTTTATCCATACCTTCAGGCATTACACCAATTACATTTAACGACAGATTTAGTGAAGAAATCAATAAACGTAAACGCGTAGAACTTGGCATCCGTTCAAACGAAAGTACAGAACAAGACCACTTTATACGTAGTAATTATCTCGATTTAACACAATTACAAGATTATTGGAGTCCTAAGCGATTAAACCATCACACAGAATCAACGACGTCGATTTACGCGCTATATACTGGTCTAAAAATAGCATTGACTGAGGGCATTGAAGCGCGTGCTGCACGTCATGCATATCACCAAGAAGGCTTGAAACAAGCATTGAAAGCTTTAGGTTTAGAAATATTTGGTGATGAAACAAATGAAATGAAAATGGTCATCTGTGTTAATATTCCGGATGGTGCGGACGATAGTAAATTTAGAGAAGGCTTATTAAAAAATTACGGCATTGAGATCGCAGGATCGTTCGGTGAACTACAAGGTAAAATTTGGAGAATCGGTATCATGGGTTATGCTATTGAAAAGCAAAACATCTTAACATTCTTATCTATATTTTCACTTTACCTAGCTCATCAAGGCGTACAAAATTTAAATCCAGAAAAAGCTATCGATACACTATTAGCTTATTACGCATAAAGAAAACCAAAAGGAGAGACCTAGACATTAATCAATGTCTAGGCCTCTCCTTTTATGTGTTGTAATTACCTACTAATATGAATTAAATTGACAGTAGAAAATAGTTTTACATAAATATCATATCAACAATAATTATTAGTGATCTTCTACAACTCTATTTTTAGCAGCTGGATAACCAAAAATAAAGAATAATGCTGACATCACAATCAAAGCAATAATGCCTGAATCCCAACTTTCCGTAGCATCATGAAGATAACCAATCAAGAATGGCCCAATAGCAGCAATTAAATAGCCAACAGATTGACCAAAACCAGATAATGAAATACTGCCATCACTTGTACGTGCTCGAATTGAGAAGAAAGTCATACATAAACTGAAACAAGCACCCATCGCTAATCCTGCAATGATAATACCAATAATCAGTAGCACTAATGATTGTGTAAAGAATAAACTGAATCCTACCAAGAATAGCGCTGTAATAATCACGACTAATATACGTTGGTCTTTCAATTTAGAAGCGATGATTGGGAAGGTAAAGGTCATTGGCACTTGTGAAAATTGGTTGAGCATTAATAAATATCCTGCCGTAGAAGGATCCAATCCTCTATCCACAAGAATTGATGGTACCCAAGCCACTACGGTATAAAATACCATTGATTGAAATCCCATCGTCAACGCAACCATCCATGCCAGTTTAGATTTCGTGATAGCTACCTTTTTGGGTCTATCTTGTTGGTCCGCTATCGCCGTTGCCTTCTCTAATTGTACACCTTTTCGTGCTTTAGGTATCCACAGTATGATTGCAATAATAGCAAAAAGAATCCAAAATGATAATGACAACCTAAAACCTAATGGCGTTATTTCTGACAATGGAAAGCTTAAACCACCGCCTAAGCCTGCAGTAAAATTCATTGTTCCACTATAAATACCAGTAGCTAGACCAATTTGCATCGGGAAATACCATTTAACATAACTTGGTAACACCACATTGCCGAATGCAATAGCAACCCCAAGAATGAGTGTGCCAATTAAGAACAAAGTGAAATCTCCTGCAATACGTAAATATAGTGCAACAATGAGTAGCATCGTAGAATACAATATTGTACGAGACATGGTTAATCGAGCAGTTACTTTTGAAACGAATGGCGAAACAATTGCAAAAATAATCAGCGGTATCGTAGTCAAAATGCCTGCAACACTGTTATTAATTTCCATAACTTGTTTAATTTCATCAACTACAGGACCGACCGACGTTAATGGCGCACGTAATGTTGAAGCAATAAAAACAATTGCAAATATCACGCCCCAATTATTATTAACTTTATTGATGCGATATGGGTCAGTCATCTTATACCACCTTTCTTAATTCTCTATTTTTATATTTATAATGATGAAGCGGGACAGTAATCTAATATTTCAATTTAGATTTCCATTCCCGCCCCACAAAACGACTGACTAATTAAAAATTGTAATACAAACACAATTAACAATCAGTGTTTTATAATGTTTATTATGCATTTCAATCAAAGCAGTATCACTTTGTTCTTATTACTTTTACGATTAATTTACTACTTCTGTTGATGGCTCCAATAAAATACGTGTGCCAGCTTTACCTGCTAAAGCATCTATCGCATCATCTAATGAACAAATAATCGCCTCTTTACCCATTTCAGCAAACTGAATTGCTGCTTCTATCTTAGGTAACATACTACCAGCTGGGAATTGTCCTTCAGCAACATATTGCTTCGCTTGTTCAACAGAGATCGTTTTTAGTTTTTCTTCGTTTGGTTTTCCAAAGTTAACACATACGTTTGAAACGTCAGTTAACATTACAAATGTATCAGCATCAACTTGTTCTGCTAATTTTAAACCTGAGCGGTCTTTATCAATCACTGCTTCTACACCTTGGATATTACCATTGTCGTCTTTATAGACCGGAATACCACCACCACCCGAAGAAATAACGACTGCTTGGTCAATAAGTGACTTGATTTGATCTACACCATGAATAACTAATGGTTCTGGTGAAGGAACGACACGACGGTATCCTCTACCTGCGTCTTCTACCATTACAAAACCATGTGTTTCTTCTAAACGTTGTGCTTCTATTTCATCAAAGAATACACCAATAGGTTTAGTTGGATTATTGAATGCAGGGTCATCTTTATCTACTTCTACCATTGTCAATAACGTTACTACATTACTGTCGATATTTAAAGATTTCAAATGATTTTTTAATGATTCTTCCATCATATATCCTATAAAACCTTGTGATTCCGCATTACAAGCATTAATTGGTAAAGGCTCGACAAGGTCTTTAGCCGCTTCATTTTGTGCAATAATATTCCCTACTTGAGGCCCATTACCATGCGTAACCACAATATTGTGTCCTTGCGCTTTTAATTCAGCCATTTTTCGTGTAGCTGAATACACATTATTATATTGATTTTCGTATGACGCTTCTTGCTTTGGTTGAAGAATTGCATTGCCGCCTAAAGCTAATACTACACGTTTACTCATACGCTCCACTCCTTAAAGTTGTTGCTATAAATATGCCATACAATGTATCTTTTCCAGATGATGACCCTACTTCTAACAGTTGATTCATGTGATACATCGTTGGTTGATGTTGCAACACTAATATTTTCGAACTAAACAATCTTTTTAATGCGCTATCCAAAAAGGCTTTAGCAACTATTGTTGTTAACTGTTCTTGAATAAGCTCCTGTATAATCTCTAAATTCCCATCACATATAAAAGGCTTCATGAAATGCACAAATAGCATACCTGTTAATATATCGTCGCCTGAAGGGGTTAAACCTTGTCCTCTTCCAATCAAATAACGCAATGAAGATTCAACTGCCTTATTATCCTCTTGTTTCAATGCCTCCATTATGGACTGCATTTTCAAACAAGAAAAATCCCCCTTGTTATACTCTGAGAAATCATATGCTGTGATATTTTCGTGTAACATTGACCATAATAATGGCTTTGAATTTAGCTCAACCTTACTCGCATGTACCGCTTGATTACGCCAAACCAATTGACAATTATCGGTAATAAACATTGCATTTGCAGTTATTTTTATAGGTTGATTCACAGCAATGTTTTCTAACAGTTGTTTTTTAGTTTGATGATCTACAGTAACGCCAAACGGAAACGTACCATTTTCGTCACTACCTATAAAAATAAGGTTTTGATCTTCATTTACAATGTTGAAGCCTTTTTCAAAAATACTATGCACATAAAACGTTTGTTGCTGTCCGAGTATTTCCTGGGCAATTGGCCCTATTGAACGCACATGGAAAATCACGCTTTGAAGCCTAATTTTTCTGCATATGCCGTAATTGCTTTTTCAAAACATTCGATTGGCGGGTGTACTGTTCCAGCACCAATTTGACCGTAACCTGCAATTTTATGTGCAATACCTGTATTAATTACGGGTGTGATTCCTGTTTCTACTACTTTACGCGCATCTATGCCTAAACATGCACCTCTAAAATTCCATGTAGGGATTGCAAAGTTAGGATTTTCACCGATACAAATTTCAGTCATTTCGTTGCTGATTTCTAAAGCATCATCAAATCCACCTGTACCTACGAATCTTGTTACTGCAGGTGCAGCAATCATTGCCATACCACCAACACCGATAGTTTCAGTAATAGCAGAGTCACCAATATCCGTATTAGCATCGTCTGCAGAATAACCTGTAAAATATAAACCTTGAGGCGTATTTACTGGTGCAGTGAACCATTCGTCACCCATACCAGCAATGCGCACACCAAAATTTTCACCGTTACGGCATAATGCAGTCACAACTGTACCGTGTTCAATTGTACGTGCAGCATCCATCATAGCTTTACCTGTTGCCATCGCAATATTTAAGAAGAACTGGTCTGTATCAGCTAAGAATTGAAGCACTTCCGTACGTTTTTCTTGTTCTACATCATCTAACGCAGCGATAATTGGTGTTACCTCTTTTAGAAATGCTAATGAAGCGGCTATATTACGTTGGTGGAATTCATCCCCCATTGCAATGGCTTTCGCAATAAGCACATTGACATTCAAACCATCTTTCATTTGTTTTAAAGCTTTACTAAGTACAGGACCCAAAACATCTTTCATCCAGTGCAAGCGATTTACTACTGTTTCGTTATAAGCGCCAAAGCGTAGGACTGCACCAATACCTTCATTCATTTGACAGTAAGCTTCATTACCAGTTTCTCTATTTTCTACAACTAAGACCGGCATATTTGCTGATGTGATGCCACCCATTGGTCCAACAGCTTTAACATGATGGCACGGAATAAAGGTGATTTTATCGTTTTCTAATAACGCCCGTGCATCTTTTTCATTGTTCGCCCATCCTTCAAACAAGATAGCGCCTACACATGACCCTTGCATAGGATCTGTCATATTTTCATATTTAATCGGTGGTCCCGCGTGTAACAGTACGTGCTCTGTTAATTCAGGAATTTTTGATTTCGCTGGCACTACATCTACTAAAAACGGTGCTGCAGCAATCATTTTATCTATAACCGCTTGGTTTGCTTCATCTATTGTTTTGTAACCCATGTTATACTGTCTCTCCTTCGAAATTAATTAAATATTGGAGTACTTTCATTAGTTTTTCATTTCCACCAGCAATTGGACGCCAGTTAAACTGTACAACTTCTGCACCGCCATCTTGAATCGCTGATGTAAAACTTTGTAGGCCAATATTAATTACGCTAGGTGTCATATTGATTAAATTCATCACTTTCTCATCAACAGTTAAATCAACTTGTTCTATCTCAAAAGATTTTATTTCACGGTTTGGTTGCATCACATTACTACCAATGATGTTTAACGCTGTACGCACCATTTGATCATTCGTTTCGCATACTACAGCGCCAGCTGCTTCTAAGGTATTTATTTGTGCTTGATAATCTTGATGATCATGCTCTGTTCCAACCACAGTTGCTAATACTGCTAAAGAGCGTCCTTCTTCTTGTACTTTTTGAAGAATATTCTTAATTGTTGGCGCTAATTCATTTGCCATATCATCATGACTACCATAGCCAATGACATTATCTAACATAATGACTGCAGTTGATGGATCAGCTGATGATGTTTCTAACATTTCAATACGCTTTGTCGGATCAATCATTGGGTGTGGTCTACCTTGAGTATAAATATCATCACCTAAATCAATAATTTCATGATTTCCACCTTTGTATGAGTAACCTTCTGGCATTGCATCTGTTGAATCATCACCTAATGTATCTTTAACTAACATCGCAGCTTCAGATGCTAAAGTACCTCCAGAGTAATAACCCTTGATACCATTTTGTTTTGCGTTTAAAGTCACCGAAATATTCTCTTTCACATGTGGTTTGAATTGTGGTGTTTCATCATTTGAAAGTTGAACAGAAATACGAGCAGCCTCTTCCAATGTATACGCATGATAAATGTTTTCTTCAGTATAAGTAGGTTTTGAGCCTAAGAATAAAGTAACGACTGGTTTATCAATGTTACGTAATAGATTCAACACTTTTTCTTCTACTTCTTTAGCTGGTGGCTTAGAAATAACAGTAATCACTTTAACTTTTGGATCTGAATTTAAAGCTTTTATGCTATCTAACATTGTGATTGCACCAACTTCAGTTGATAAATCACGGCCACCTGTACCTAATGCATTCGTTACGCCTTTACCCTCTCTATCGATAATCGTTGTAACTTCTTGAATACCTGTACCTGATGCACCTACGACACCGATATCACCTTGGTTGACTGTATTAGTAAACGCGAGTGGTAAACCATGAATAATTCCCGTACCACAGTCTGGTCCCATAACTAGTAACCCTTTATCATGGGCAAGTTTTTTCAGGCGTACTTCATCTTCTTTAGCAACGTTATCACTGAACATAAAGACATTTAAATTATGGTTCAAAGCATTTTCTGCTTCCATAGCTGCATATTGTCCAGGAATAGAGATTAATGCAAGATTAGGATTATTAGCTAATTCTAACGCGCGCTTCCAGTTTGAAGCTTCATCTTGTTTTTGTGATTTTTCGTCACTTTCATTTTTACCTTTTAGTTCTGCTTCTACTTCTTGATTAACTTCTTCAACTTTAGCTTCATCATCTGTATCAACAACAATAACAATATCGTTTGGTTTCGCTTCTTCTAGCTCAGGTGTACCTAAGCCAGATGATTTGAATATATCTTTATTGGCAGGCGTGCCCATCATAATAGATACTTTATTAACACCTTCAATAGCAGATAATTTGTTTGATAGTAGCATTAATACAATTGAATCTTGATACGTATTTTCTTTAATTATTGTGTATAACATCTTATGCCTCCATTATTATTCTGCAAATCTATTTTTTCCGTGGTAGCGATCATAATGTACATCATCCGAAATTAAGTATTCATAGATGTCATCAACAATTTCTATACCATCTTCGTCATATTTTTCACTGCGCATACGCCCACGTTCACCTGGGTAGAAAATTTCGCCGTATCCTTCTGCGGCAGGCTGTGATTTAAGCTCATCTAGCATAGTTGAAATACGTGTCTTAAACTGTCCTAAGTCAGTGAAAAACGCTGGATTTATCACGATATGCAACTGACCTAAATCTCGGCCTTTGGTTAAATCTTTATACATTGATGATACATGTACACCATGAGGCACACCTAATAAACTACCGGATAGAATATCGACCATCATCATTAAGCCATATCCTTTAGGGCCAGCTACTGGAACGAGTGCATGTACATCTCTTGCGTCAGTAGTCGGCTCACCTTGTGCATCCACCGCCCACGTATCTGGGATAGATAAATGTTTTGCTCTCGCGTCAAGTACCTTCCCCCACGCTTGCACTGTCGTTGCCATATCAAATGTGATAATACGGTCGTCATTCGACGGCGCACTAAATGCAATCGGGTTAGTTCCAAAGTATGGTTCTGTACCGCCAAATGGCACTACCATTGGATCTGATTGACACATACTAATACCAACCATATTCTCTTTTGCAGCCATTTCGACGAAGTAACCAAGTGCCCCACTATGAGAAATGTGCTTCATACCAACAACTGCAACACCACTCTCTTTAGCCATTGCAATAGCTTTTTCCATTGCTTGTTTCGCAGCTTGGTGACCAGGGCCATTATCTCCTTCAAAGACTGCAGCTGAAGGACCTGTTTGTTCAAATTGATAGTTTGGATTAGCTGTTATGCCACCTTTAGCAATACGTTCTGCATAATACTCAACTCTAACAGCACCATGAGAATGGATACCCCTATGGTCTGCAAATGTAAGTACGTCTGCAACATCCATTGCAGCATTTTCATTTAATCCAGCTTTTACCAATTTATTTTTCATGAGTTCAAGTAATTGTTCTTTCGATACACGCATACGAAAACCTCCTCACTTTATAGTCAATTCCAATAAAATTTGTCTCCGTTCAGTCTATTTATTGCATTAAAAAGGAAGCTACTTGGGAGAGTAAGCTTAATCTTGAAATGTACACCATCGTACATTTCATAACGTTCCCCTTTCACTTCCTTTAGTTGTATTTAATACAGTTGTTCTGAGACTAAATAGTCATAAATACTTTTAGCCACTGGAATACCACTTTTAGCATAACGTTGTTTAACTGTTTCTTGGATTTCTCCAGGATAGTAGACTTGTTCAAATCCCTGTGCTGGTTTAATATCATGTAACTCATCAACCATTTCAGAGACTTTTTCTAAAAATAATCTTTCGTCTCCGAAATAAGCCGGATTAATTACAATATGAAACTGCCCTAATCTACGGTACTGGCTTAAATCCTTATACATTGAAGTGACATGTTGACCGAATGGCAATCCTAGGAGGCTGCCGGCTAAGATATCAACCATCATCATTAGCCCATAACCTTTAGGCCCTGCAACTGGTAATAACGCTGCTACTTCGAAGGGATCGGTTGTCGGTTCACCTTGGTTATTCACCGCCCATGTATCTGGGATTGCTTTATGTTTAGAACGCGCATCCAAGATTTTCCCCCAAGCTTGCACTGTCGTTGCCATATCGAACAAAATAGGCTCGCCTGATTGTCGTGGTGCAGCAAATGCAATAGGATTCGTGCCAAAGTATGGCTTCGTACCACCAAATGGAACAACCATCGGATCTGATTGACACACTGTAATAGCTACCATACCTCGTTTTGCAGCTTGTTCTGCAAAATAGCCAATCGCGCCACTATGTCCCATTTCTTTAACACCTACCATACCAATACCACTATTCTTAGCCATAGTGATTGCTTCTTCCATTGCTTGATATGCCACATAATGTCCTACTGCATTATCTCCAAAATAAGTTCCAGCTGAAGGACCATTTTGCGTAAATTCAAAATTAGGCTCTAAATTATAGCCTTGCTTCGAAATACGTTCTGCATAATATTGCATACGCACGGAACCATGAGAATGAATACCGCGCTCATCAGCAAATATCATAAGGTCAGCCGTTTTGTCTGCTTGTACTTCAGGAAGACCAGCTTGTGTCAATTTTCTCTTGAACAGTTCACGTAATTTATCTCTTTCAACGTATACTAACGTCTCTTCTTCCATCGTTAACAACCTTCCTTAAATTTCAATATCTCTATTAGCATCTTTTGAATAGATATATGCAAATGGTTCATCTAAACCTACTGCATATGTCGCTTGAGGCGCATAGGCACCCATAAAGATATAATCTCCTTTATCAACTGGCATCCATTCATTATCTAAATTGTACATGCCACGTCCGCTTAAGATATAAGCCCCGTGTTCTTGTACATGTGTTTCAATATAGCCATGTGACGCACCAGGCTTAAATGATAAAATATGAATATTCATATCATATGCAAGTTCTTTTGGTAAAAGATCCAAGATTTTAACTTCTTCCATACCTTCATACGGTTCTTGCACCATGTCATTAACGTTGCCAGTAACCACTTCTGGTGTATATCCTTCTAATGGTTGATAACGTTTTTTATATAAAAATACTCTACTATCATTATTTTGATTACTGTTTTCAAACGTCATAACTTGATGAGCTGGCACATATAAATAACCGCCTGCGCTTAACTCATACTTTTTATCATCTGCGTATGCATTGATATTACCGTATTCGACATAGATAAATGTTTGTACACCATTTCCACCAAAGCCTTGTTTATTGCCGCCTTGATTTTTCAAAGTAACTAAATAATCAACAAAGCGAGCACCTAACCTTGGAGATCCCATGATAGTTACATCACAATCTTCAAAACCTGGGACTACATTATTAACTAAGCCATCTGGCGTAATTACTGCATAGTTATCCTTTTTAATTACTGAACGTGTTTCTAACAATCCTTCTCTATAACCTTGATTGTGGTTTAAATAACCCATAAAAACATTACTCCTTTTCTCTTTTTGGAATTATTCTTTTCTCGTTAAAAATTATGGAACAATTCATATTAAACTGTTTTAATCCGTGCTTATTTAATACTTATTCTTCATAAGCAAGTTGATATAATACTTGTTTAAGCACCTCTATGCCTTTAACCAAATCTTCAATGTTGGTTTCTTCTGTAACATTATGACTCACACCATTAATAGATGGGACAAACAACATTGCGGTCGGTATGTATTTAGCAAAGATTTGAGAATCATGCCCTGCACCTGATGGCATCATCTTACTGTCATTAGAACCAACTACTTGTTCAGCAGCTTGTTCTACTACTTTGACTAAGCTTTCATCCATCATGGTTGGTGCTTCGTCCATCCACAAGTTAATGTCGTATTCGACACCTTCTTGTTCTGATACCGTTCTGATGCAATCATCAATTGTCTTTGCAAAATCATTTAACGCTTCTTGATTGATATGTCTACAATCAATTGAAAAAGTCACTTCCCCTGGCACTACGTTTACTGTGTTTGGAACAGGGTCAACACGACCAAAAGTAATCACTAGTGGGTCACCAATTGTTCTTGATTTATCAGTTAGCTCTGTTGCGATTTTACTGAAAGCAACTACTGCATCTCTTCTTAACCCCATCGGTGTTGTTCCCGCATGGTTTGCTTCGCCTTTTAAATTAATCGTATAACGTTTTTGTCCAACGATTCCGTTGACGACACCGATTGCTTTCTGCTCGGTTTCCAATACTTTGCCTTGTTCGATATGTACTTCAATAAATGACTTAATATAGCTATAATCATTATCTTCATTACGATAATCAAAACCAGCGTTGTTCATTGCTGCTTTAAAATTAATACCTTCGCCATCAGCAATATCATTTACGTCTTCGCTTTTAGCTAAGTTAAAGAAATTTTTACTTCCCCAAAATGCGTACGGGAAGCGGCTACCTTCTTCTTCTGCTAATGCCAAAACTTCAAGCGAACGTAGTGGTTGACCATGCTCAGCTTTCAATGATTGCATTGCAACTAACGCTGCTAATACACCAAACTGACCATCTAAATGACCACCTTCAACAACGGTATCAATATGTGAACCAGACATAATTGTCTCTTCAGGGTATTTGCTACCTTCGATACGTCCTTTTAAATTACCGACACTGTCGAAACTAGCTTCAAACCCTTCCTTTTCTAATGTATGTTTTAATTCATGTACAGCATTTGACCACTCATCTGAATATAGTAAGCGCGTAATACCGCCACCGTTCAATCCACCAAAACTGGTGAACTTTTTATCTAAAGATTCAAAAGAAGATCGTATGTCCATTAAATTCAACTCCTTTTTCATTTCATAACCAATTATAAGCGTTTACATTTTAGTTATCATTCACATTTCTAACAATAATGGTTAAGACTTTTATTCGATTTATACAAATACTTCTAAACATTTCTTTGAGATACTATAGTTAGCAAATTATATATAGGAGGATGATAGGTTTGTCTCAATATCATTCTGAAATTATAGCTGAAGATGGATTCACCTTACCTTTAACAGTTATTGAAGCAAAAAATGAGCATGTAAAAGGCGTTATCACTTATTTTCATGGAGGCGGATTAATCTGTGGAAGCCCTGACGATCTTCCACAGAGTTACATAGACTTATTAACACAAGACTTTCATCTCGTTCTAGTTTCTTATCGTCTCGCACCTGAAAGTAATATGGATACAATTATTAGCGACGCCATACTACAATATGATGCTATCAAAAAATGCTATCCGTCACTACCCTTATTTACCTTTGGCCGTTCTGCTGGTGCTTTTTTAGCAATGATTGTCGCAACACATCGTCATGTTGATGGTATTGTTGATTTTTATGGCTATTGCCGTGTACATGTACCATCTTTTTTAAGACCAAATTCACAGTACCAGACACTGTCATCTAAAATTACTCCTGAGATACTTAACCAACTGATTCAACAGCAACCATTAGTCTCTGGGCCAATGCAAGCCAGATATCCTATTTATATTCATGCACGTGGAGAAGCTAAATGGTTAGATTTTCTTGGCATTCAGACTTCAACACAAAGTGATTATAATATTTCAGCTCAGCAACTCAATCACTTTCCACCAACATTCATTGTCCATTGTATCAATGATTCAGATGTGCCATATAGCGAAAGTGAATATATCTATCAAAACGTGAAAATTTGTCATATGGAAACTTTAGAAGATAACCAACATGACTTTGATAGAACAGTAAATGAAACTAGCATTAATTTATATATGAAGGCCGTACATTTTTTAAACCAACTCATTTAATTGAAGGAGAATGTTTATAGTGAATTTACAAAATGTCTTAGATAATTTTCAAACGTTTAATAACTTTGCTCGAAACGAACGAAATGGTGGTATTAATCGTATCGCATTTACACATCCAGAGAGGTTAGCTGCATTGAAGTTTTCTATGTTATGTCAAAAAGCTGGATTAGATGTATATTTTGATTTCTTCGGAAACGTCATCGCACGTAGGGAAGGTAAAGACCCATCTTTGAAACCTGTAGTTTTAGGTTCTCACATCGATACTGTAAAAGACGGTGGCCAATATGACGGGTTACTTGGTGTACTAGCTGCTTTAGAGGTTATTGAACATTTAAATGCACATCAAATAGAAACTGACCACCCTATCATCGTTATTGCTTTTGCCTGTGAGGAGTCAACAAGATTTAACGAGGCTACGTTAGGAAGTAAATATCTAACAGGTAAAATGACTAAAAATGACATGAAACATATTAAAGACAATGAAGGTAATATACTTTACGATGTCGTCGAACCCTTATCTCAAGACATGCACGGTAAGGCCGCCTTATTTGAACGTAATCAGATTAAAGCTTTTTTAGAACTACACATTGAACAAGGCCCTATCCTTGAAAAGAACGACAAAGATATCGGTATTGTCACAGATATTGCTGCCCCTCACCGTTTCAAGTTGAGTATCCAAGGTGTTACAAGTCACTCTGGTTCAACTCCCATGCCTATGAGAATTGATGCGCTTACTGCATCATCAGAAATTATTTTAAGCATTGAATCTATAGGCCAAGCCTACCATGATCAAGGCATTGTTACGACAGTTGGTTACGCTAATGTATATCCAAATACGATGAATGCAATTCCAGGAGAAGTTACTTTGCTTATTGATATTCGTGGAAAAGACCTAGCAGTACGTGAACAAGTTGTTACAGAAATCCAACAACAAATTCAAACTATCACTCAAAAACGTAAAACAGTATATCATTTAGAAGATTTAGGCCAAGATGACCCACGAAGTTTCAACCATAAAATGGCTCAAATTACTGAACAGAGTTGTCTTCAGTCCGACTATAGTTTCCGTTATATGTATAGTGGTGCAGGACATGATGCAATGAATTTCGCACCTATTTGTCCCACGAGTATGATTTTCATTCCTTGTAAAAAAGGGATTAGTCATTCACCTGAAGAATCAGTCACTGAGCAACAAATTGCCAAAGGTATTCAAGTTTATATAAATACAACGATTGAGTTAGCTAAACTAGAAACAATATTAGAAGATTAATATATCAATTGTAATATGTTGTTTTCGTTGATTTTCTCCAAAATAATAATATAATTAACAACTAAAGTGAGTATCCTATCATACAAAGTAGGTTTCTCACTTTTTTACGTACTATATTCACAAAAAACTTTACCTGTTAAAATTAAATTTTTAACTTTAAAATAATTTTCAAAACTATACAATAATAAAGGTTGATTATGATGACGAAGATATGTTTTATCAGACATGGAGAAACAGATTGGAATACTGCTGGGAGATTACAAGGACTTACAAATACCGTTTTAAACGAGAAAGGTATCGACCAAGCAAAAGCTTGCGGTCAGTATTTAAAAGAATCACATTGGGATGTAATTCTTACAAGCCCCTTATCAAGGGCTAAAACAACTGCACAATGGATTCAACATTACTTAAATATTCCATTAATAGAAAACGACGCGTTTATCGAAGTTTCTTTTGGAGATGCTGAAGGTTTAACTTCGGAGGAGCGTATCGCCAAATTCCCTTCGCTTGTTTATCCAAATAAAGAAAGCGAAGAGGTAATCAAAGACCGCTTCCTAAAAGGTATAGACTCAGTTAGAAGTAATTACAAAGATAAAAATATTTTAATTGTTTCTCACGGGGCCTTTATTAATGCAATATTTCATTATTACTCAAATGGCAATATTGGAACCGGCATCACAAAACTGACAAACGGCAGCATGAGCACATTAAAAATTACTGAAGGTCATTATACTATTATCAATTATGACCAAACTTCACATTTGCCGATGCAAAGTTCAGGCATCTAAAATATTAAGGAAGAGAGATAGAAATCTAATTTATTAAAAATTTTTCGTTGCCCTACCTTGGCAAGATGGCTAGATTTGAAAGGGTTAATTGTTTACCTGAACTTACCCTCATGCACAAACCCACTAACTCTTAAAAGCGGAACACCTGAGTAAGTACTCATGTGTAAGAGCCACTAATTTGTAAAAGTAGAACACCTGAATAAAACTCAGGTATAAGAAGCACTAAATTAATAAGTGCTTCTTTAAAAAAGTGGCTCTTTAAATAAGCGGAACTTTAAAGAAGTGGGACTTTAACAGTTAGTATTCACTTTTCAAAATGGCATACTTTAATGTATCCCTATATTCACCGTCCACTAGTCTATTTTCTCTAAATACGCCTTCTAGCTTCATTTCTAAATTTTGTAACACCATTCTTGCCGCTATATTATTTGAATCAATAGATGCCCATACTCTATTTAATTTCAGCACTTTGAAAGCATATTTTATAATGGTTTTAGCTATATTTGTTGCGATACCGTTATTCCAATAATTCGGATGAATAATAAATTTAATTTCGGCACTTTTATTCCCTTCATCTATAGCTAATTGTATCGTCCCAATAACTTTATCAGTATCAGGATTAACTAAAACATTATAAACTAAATCCGAATCTTGGGTTATAACCTCGTCAATAAATTCCTTTGTGTCTTCATAACTTTGAACACCCCAAGTTTGATACTTATTTACTTCTGTTAAGTTATATAATTCATTTATGTCCTCTATATCTGTATCTTTTAAATCTCTAGAATAGAAATCCATATTTATCCTCCTAAAATTTTTGAAGTTAACTATTATTGTTTCTTTTTTTATATTTTTAGCTTTTGAAAATATAAAAATTAGTTTTTTACATAAAATACCATAAAAACCACGTGAATTTGCAGTAATAAATGCTTGATTTTCTACTAAATTGTTAGCCTTATAAATATTAAATCTGATTAATTTATAATTTATTTTATTTAAATCTATCTACTATCATTTTAATTTATCATAGGTGAAATACTTCTAAAAACGAAAACATTCGTGTTAGTGATTGTACGCACTAAACACGGTGGCCCTCAATTTAAACCTTATTGATGAACAACTTTAAAAACACCAACAAATCAATAATTTGTAATTATATTTGTATTAATTGATTTGTGGTATTTTCAAAATTTAAATTTATTAAAATAACCATTAATAGATATTATAACTTTATATATACACATTAGTTAAATATTAAGTTATCATTTAATAATAACTTAATGTTTCACATTTTTATTTTATCAATATATTTCAGTAAAAGTTCACCCTGATTGGTGAACTTTTACTGTTCAAATTACGTATTTTTATAAACAAGGAGGGGAAGGCATGCTAGATGAAAATGATCTATATAAACTGATTGTTGAAAAAAAGGATAGCAAAAGTCTAGAAGTCCTATACGATCGGTACGAATCATTGTTATTTAATTTGGCTTACAAAATCACACAAGACAAACAATCAAGTGAGGAAATTTTACAAGATATTTTTATGAAAATTTGGCATCAAAAAGCAATTTTTAAATCTGAAAAAGGTAAATTATCAACTTGGCTCATTACATTATGTCGTAATGGAGCAATTGATATTGTAAGAAAACGAAAAATCTCAGAAAGTGAATTCAACGAAGAATTTCAGGGATTACAACTGAGTGGCTTACCTGAATATGATTTATTAGATAAAGAATGCTCAGAACAAATCCAAAAAATGATTTCATATCTAAATAAAGATCAACAAGATATCATTGCTCTATTTTATTATAAAGGTTTAAGCCAAAAAGAAATTGCACATAAATTAAACACACCTTTAGGTACTGTAAAGAGCAGATTAAGATTATCAATACAACATTTAAATAACTACTTTAAAAACATTTCAAGAAGGGAGCGTGAAGAAAATGAACGATAAAATATATGATTATTTTAATGGCAAGTTAGACGAAAACGAAAAAGAAGAAATTGAACAAGACTTAAATTCATCTTCTGAAAGTAATGAAACTTTGGATAGCATTAATATTCTTCATGACACGCTTCCTTATAGTAATAAAGAAGTTGAACCTCCAACAGGTATGAAGCAAAGAATACTAGACGCAGTTATTAATGAAGAACATGAAAATCAACAGGATAAAACCAACGATTTCAATAAAGACGCCACACCTTTCCACAAGAATAATAGCCAAAATTCAAATGAATCTAAACAATATAAAGAAAACAATATAAAAACAAAACAAAGTGATTATAAGCAAATTAAACGTACGCCCGGCAAAAAACTTTCTATAGGAATTATGGCAGCATTATTACTGTTATCTCTAATTGGCAATGGCGTTCAATATTTTAACCACAAAGAATCACAAAAACAATCATCACCGATGATTAATACCAATGATACACACGCCATTAATTTGAAATCTATGAATGATGAAAAAACACAAGGTCAAGCTTATGTATCTAATGACAAGACTAATAATAAGTTAATGGTCGAAGCTAACGATATTGAAGCAACAAAAGGTAATGAAGTTTATCAAGTTTGGATTATTAAAAATGATAAACCATATCCAGCTGGAACATTCGCAACTACAAACAATAAGGGTATGGTCGTATTCAACTTAAATGAAATTGATGTAGACAAGAACGATACTATTGCAATCACTCTTGAACCTTCACCAAACAACCCAGAACCGAAAGGGCAAATGGTTATGGCTAGTAAAGAAGTTTAATAAAATTATCTGAAAGGATCACAAATTTATGTGATCCTTTTTTAATTTTTATACGTATATTTCTTAATTACATTTTTAATAAAACCATGATTATATTTGTACAATAAGAAACTCACTAAAAAGGTGGAGAAAAACTATGAAAATTACTATTAAAGATATCTTGTCAGTTATTGAACAAAATACAGTTGAATCTTCAAAATGTGTGAAATTGGATTCAGAAGTCGTTTGTGAAAAAGTTACTTCAATGTACCAAGATATAAGCCAAGCTACCCTCTTTATGCTAAAAGATTCAGACAACGTAACATATTATGCACAATGTGCTTGTAAAATGAATCCATTGCTTGTGGTTACCGATGCAAGCCCTTCAAAATTTAGCCATTTTGAATACAACCTACCTATTATTTTTATAACAGATTTTCCAGAAGTAGCTAATAACTTAGTCAAATTATTTTATAAAAGAGCAATTGAATATATGAATTTCATCGCTGTAACAGGCACAAATGGCAAAACAACAACTAGTCATATGATTGGTAATTTACTTACTAAACTTGATAAAAAAGTTGCCATCATAGGGACAATGGGAGTATACGACTGTAATTATAATAAGCTTAACTTTAAACACTCGACTCAAACTACACCAATGTATTTCGAAATGGCTGAGATTATAAATTATTTTTATAATGAAAATTACGATTATATCGTCTATGAAGCTACTTCTATAGCTTTGGAACAACGCCGGACAGATTTCATCAAAAATGACTTAGCCGTCTTCACCAATTTCAGTCCAGAACACCTTGAATATCACGGTACAATGACAAATTATTTAAATGCTAAACTAAGATTAAATAGCTTAAGCTCACTAAATTTAGTTAATTTAGACACGGTAGAATATCGTACTATTTTAAAAGATGAACAACATTTTTCCAGTACACAAGACGCATATTATCAATATCATATCGGTAATGACACTATTAGTATTGAGATTAATGATGATGCGTTTACTATTACACCAACCTTTAAAGGGGGACATAACTTTATAAACTTAGCTACAAGCATATTTGCTTTAGATAAATTAGGTTTTGATTCAAAGAAAATTGTAAAAGTTGCTTCAATAATTGATCCGCCACTCCATCGCTTTCAAATTATAGAAATAGATGCTTATACGATTATATTGGATTTTGCACACACTGCTTTGGCCATTAAAGAATCTATAAATAACGCTTTGAATTATAGTAAAAGTATTAATAAGAGCTTAAACACAATGGTTACAGGCATAGGTTTAAGAGGCTTAGATAAAATAAAATTGACTGTAGATACTTTGCCTAAAGGTATTCATAAGTTGATGATTGCTGCGGAACAAGTAGGCTATGAAGACCCAGAAAAAATCCTCCGTTTTATGTTTAATCATTTACCAGATTGCTATAAAACGGGCAATGTTTTGCGTGGCTCCTCACGTAAAGAGGGAATAAAGTCACTTTTACAAGCAACAGATAAAAATAATGAGATTATTTTACTTACTGGGATAAATGAACCGCAAAATTATAGAGGTAAAAAGTATGATCATGATGATCAAGAATATGCAAAACAAATATTACAAGAGTTAAAAACTTAAAAAATAACACTAAAAAAAGCCCCTTAAATCGGGACTTTTTTTATGCTTTTCTGCACATTCAAACTAACTAATCATTACTTTCATTAAATAACCTTGCTTATCGAAGAAAGCTTTATACATACCATTATTTGTTTCATAAGTCATATATGAGCCATCAGTCGTTTTGCCTTCATCTATCATATGATTCGACATATGCGCTTTTTTAAACATCTCTTTACTTACCGATTCTGGTTTCGTATCAAAAGTAATATGAATTACTTGTCCATCCTTATTCATATCGATCGTTGTGTCATAAACTGTTTTACTTGATGCAACATCCTTATCAGATGTAGCAGTATTAACTTTATAACCATCAATCATAACGTTGTCGTACTGTAATGCTCTTACAAAATCATAATCTTGAGTAAATTGCCCGTCATATGTTGTATATCCATTATAATTATAATATGGCATCATTGTTGTTTGTTCCATATGACTCATTTGCTCATTCATTGCCATGTCCTGTTGGTTCATGTTGTTATTCATTTGTCCCATTTGCTCATTCATTGCCATGTCTTGTTGATTCATGTTGTTATTCATTTGTCCCATCTGCTCGTTCATTGACATGTCTTGTTGATTCATGTTGTTATTCATTTGTCCCATCTGCTCGTTCATTGACATGTCCTGTTGATTCATGTTGTTATTCATTTGTCCCATCTGCTCGTTCATTGACATGTCTTGTTGATTCATATTGTTATTCATTTGTCCCATCTGTCCGTTCATTGACATGTCCTGTTGGTTCATGTTGTTATTTGTTGTTGTATTGGCTTGAGCTGATCCTGCTCCTAAAAATAGACTTGTCGCTAATACTGATGAAATCATTAATACTTTATTATTCATAAATCTCCACCCCTTTTTTAATATTTTATGAATGATTCTTGTTGTGTGTTTCTTCTTAATCTTACGCTTAAAAACAAAAGACTGTTTTACTGACAATAAAACTAATTGTTTTGCGTAATGCCCCCTTTTTATTCTACTTACTAAAACATACGTATTTTTACTATTATAAGTTCACTTTTTATAAAAATTATTTAAACTAAATGAAAATATTCTTCTAACGTAAGGTTAGTATTTTTCATTTTTTTCGCATCTTTTTTCCCTAAATACCTTAAATGCCACGGTTCGTACATAAATTGGGTAATGTGTTCTTTACCTTTAGGATACCGAATAATAAAGCCATAATGATGAGCGTTATCTTCCAACCATTCACTCTCTTTAGTATATTGAAACAGTTCCTTAGCTGATTCATGTAACCCTGGAGTAGCAACATCAAAAGCAAGACCAGTCTGATGTTCAGAAAATCCAGGTTTTGCGCTATATAGTTGCGCTTTTTTTAAACCATCACGTTGCACATATATATTAAACAATCGCATCTGTTTAAAATACGAACGAAAACCGCTTATAATAATCAATCGAAGCCCTTGTTTATTTGCATCATTAATCATTATCTTTAAAGCGTTTAGCGCTTTCAATTTTGGAAATGGCGTATAAAATGGAGAAATTTTATAGTCTTTATTTACGATAATATGACTATTAAAATAATACGCTCCGTTCTTTTTTATAATAGTATTATCATAGCCTTTTTGTTTTTTATTTAAGAAATAAATTATTAAGATTAAAATTACAACTAACCATGGGATTACTTTTCTCATATACTCATCCTTCTCACCACATATTTTTATAAAACATACTTCTTGTAACCTTCAGTTTACAAATCTTAGCTTTCATTTTTAAACTGAATTTACCCTAGCGCTATTTCAATTTATGTTTTAAGAACTATAAATGACTCCATATTTGCATCATTGACAGACTAATACCCCAAAATATTTCACCATTATTTGTTCAATAACATTACATTTAATAAAATGATAAATCAATTAAAAACTCAAAACATAAAATTACACATAAAAATTGAGCTTGATATTATAAACTATAAATTTCATTTATAGATAAGTATTATCAATTAAAATGATTTTTTGAGTAAAAAACTATGTACTTTAGCAAATTTTCAGCTATAATAAATTATAATAATTATAAAAAGATATTAATTATAATTAACTTCATAGTTTTGGAGGTGTATTGATTGTTTGAAAAAAACAATATATTCCAAGCTTTAAATTAGAGTCATAAAACAAAACTAAATATGCTTTTAATTATTGAAAATTTTATACATAAATATTACTTATTATAAATTTGAATGACTGAGTCCAAGCATTATTTACTGGAAAAGATCCAAATTTATTTATTTGATAATAAAAATATGGTTAAAAATAAAGGAGATTAAATTATGAATAAAAAGTTAACAGGGCTATTTGGAGCGCCTGTATCAGATAGAGAAAATAGTATGACTGCTGGTCCAAGAGGCCCTTTATTAATGCAGGACATTTATTTCCTTGAACAAATGGCACACTTTGATAGAGAAGTGATTCCAGAACGTCGAATGCATGCTAAAGGATCAGGTGCATTTGGTACATTTACAGTAACAAATGATATAACAAAATATACATGTGCAAGTATCTTTGCTGAAATCGGTAAACAAACAGAAATGTTTGCACGATTTTCAACTGTAGCAGGCGAACGTGGTGCAGGCGACGCAGAACGAGATATTAGAGGATTTGCTTTGAAGTTTTATACAGAGGAAGGTAACTGGGACTTAGTTGGTAATAATACGCCAGTATTCTTCTTTAGAGACCCTAAATTATTCCCAAGTTTAAACCACGTGGTTAAACGTAATCCAAAAACAAATATGAAAGACCCACAAGCAAATTGGGATTTCTGGACCTTATTACCAGAAGCGTTACACCAAATTACAATCTTAATGACAGATCGTGGCATTCCTAAAGGTTTTAGAAATATGCATGGCTTTGGTTCTCATACATATTCTATGTATAACGATAAAGGCGAACGTTTTTGGGTTAAATTCCATCATAGAACACAACAAGGTATAGAGAACTATTCTGCAGAAGAAGCCGAACAAGTGATAGCTAAAGATAGAGATTCTTCTCAAAGAGACTTATTTAACAACATTGAACAAGGCAATTTCCCTAAATGGAAAATGTACATCCAAGTAATGACAGAAGAACAAGCCCGTAATCATAAAGATAATCCATTTGATTTAACTAAAGTCTGGTATAAGGACGAATATCCATTGATTGAGGTTGGTGAGTTTGAATTAAATCGAAACCCTGAAAATTATTTCCAAGATGTTGAACAAGCTGCATTTGCGCCAACAAATATCGTCCCAGGTTTAGATTTCTCACCAGACAAAATGTTACAAGGTAGACTGTTTTCATATGGAGATACTCAAAGATACCGTTTAGGCGTTAACCATTGGCAAATTCCAGTTAATCAACCTAAAGGTGTTAGCATGGAAAACATATGTCCATTTAGTAGAGATGGGCAAATGCGTATCTTAGATAATAACCAAGGTGCTAGTACACATTATTATCCAAATAGTAACGGTGCATTCGAAGATCAACCGCAATACAAAAAACCAGCTTTAGATATTCAAGGGCAAGCATACGAATATGACTTTCGTGAAGATGACGATAATTATTTTGAACAACCTGGTAAATTATTCCGTTTATTGTCATATGAAGAACAACAAACATTATTTAAAAATACTGCAAATGAAATGAGTCCCGTTACAGACGCATTGAAGCACCGCCACATAAGACATTGCTATAAAGCCGATCCAGCATATGGTCAAGGTGTAGCCGAAGCTATGGGCATTGATATTAATGGAGTAGACTTAGATGTCGCGGACTAATATACAAGGAAAAGGTGATTATATGATATTAGATAACGTAAATCCAGAAGATTTATTTCCAACTGAGAAAAAAGGTCCTGCCATTTTAGGGAAAATGGAATACCCTATTAATGGTATTGTAAAAACGTATGATGCTGCATACATTGCAACAAATGAACGCCTTATCTTAAATGTAGATATGGATGGTCAATTTTACTATAGAAATATCCGTTATGACGAATTAGAAGATGTTCAATTAGATAATGATACGCTAACAATGCGTTTTAGTATTGGTACATTTCCAATTACAAATTTAAATAACAATGACGCCGAACAATTCATAAATTATATTGAAACTAAGCGTACTTAAACAAAAAAGGATGACTTCTACAAAGATTGAGTAGAAGTCATCCCTTTTTATTAAGATTAAATAAATTGCCCGGTACGTTTTTCTGAAATACCAGTTTTTTGATTGTAAATTTCTTCGCCTCTTAAAATAGTTTGCGTTACTTGCGCGCCAATTTCACGACCAATATAAGGGCTCATCTTATTTCGATATGCTAAATCTTCTGCTGTTAAAGTATATGGCGCATTCGGTTTGATTAATACAAAATCTGCATCTTTTCCAACTGCTATGCTACCTTTTGCTTTCAATCCAAAACGTTTGGCAGGTGCTGTAGCAATAATATCTGCAAATTTATTTAATGACATATTACGTTTTTGAACACCTTCATCAAATAAAATATCAACATTATTTTGTAACCCAGCTATACCGCCCCATGCTTCAAAAGCATTATCTGTATCTTTTAAGTCGGGTGTACAAGGAGAGTGATCGGAAGTAACAAATCCAATATCACCATTTAGCACGCGATTCCACATACCTTCTAAGCGTGATTTTTCTCTGATTGGCGGAGAACATTTTACGACTGGACCAATGTCATCTAATTCTTCCTTGTAGAAGTAAAGATAATGTGTACATGTTTCACATGAAATATCTACACCCTCTTGTTGAGCTTTGATAATTTCATCTACACCTTCTTCACAAGCAACATGTACAATATGTACACGACAACCAGTTTCTTTTGCAAATAAGATAATCTTACGAATTGGCTCAACTTCAGTAAATACTGGTCTACTATCGACATATGCACTTAAAGTTGTTTCACCATTAGCTTTAGCAATTTCACCTAAACGGTCAGTGATTGTTGCATTTTCAGCATGAATAGAAAGTAATTTACCAGTTTTAGCAATTTGTTTCATACCTTCATATAATGAATAATCATCCACATTTTCAAAGTCACCTTCTATTGAACGATCACCACATGTTGCTAAAAACGCTTTATATGCTACGACACCCGCTTCATCTAACTCTTGAATACCGCCGTTTAAGTTATATGGTACTAAACCGCCATAACTCGCAACATCAACTGATAATTCATCTTTACCAGCATCAAATTTTGCTTGAATAGAAGCTTGATCAGTTGTTGCAGGCACTTGATTTAAAGGCATTTCAATAAATGACGTTACGCCACCTTTTGCTGCTGCGCGTGTACCAGTAACATAACCTTCCCAGCTATCACGATAACCGCCGCCTGGTTCAGTAATATGCACATGTGCGTCTACCATTCCTGGCGATACGATTTGGTTCTGAGCGTCAATAACTTGTTCAGCTTCACCTAAATCTTGACCAATAGCAGCAATCTTGCCATCTTTAACACCGATTTCTACATTTTGCTGACTATCTTCTAAAATGACTAATCCATTTTTTAAAATTAAATCATATTTCATTATAGTTCACTCCTTCTTGTTTTTTTGAAAATAATTTAACTGAATGGTGTAAAACAATATAAACTAAACTAGATATAAAGAATCCAATAAACCATGAAAAATCAGAAATTACTTTAAATGCTGGTAAGAATCCTAGTAATGAAATAACCACGCCTACTATTGTTGCAATGTAAGCAGAAATATTAACTCTTTGTATTTTTATATCTTTATCATGTAAATCAAAATACAATTTATCAATATCAATACGACATTTAGATACTAGGTAGAAATGTACTATCATTACACCTGCAACAGGCCCAAGTATTGCACCAATAGCATTTAAGAATAAAAAGATACTATCCTCATTTTCCATCATTTTCCATGGCATAATAACAACACTTAATACAGAAGCAATAACTACGCCACGTTTATAATTAATCCATTTAGGTAACAGCGCACTTAATTGATACGCAGCTGGTATAATATTACTCGTTGCATTCGTAGAAATGGTCGTCATTAATAGCACCCCTGTCGATATCAAGATTGCCCAGAAATTACTCCATTCATTAATAATCGTTAAAATATTCCACTCTTGATGACCTAAGTAAATAGAACCACCAATAATAATAAATACACTAGCAATCGCAAATAACACATGCGCAACTACTATGCCAGAAATCTGACCAATAATTTGTGTTTTAGTAGATTTAGCATTTTGTGTAAAATCAGATACACTTGAACCTGGTCCAGCCCAAACACCTAATAAAGAGTTGAAGATTAAAATAAATGATAAAATGGCTGGATATATAATACCGTCTGTTTTCGTTGATATTTCATAGTTCATGATATTACTGAAACCACCAGCAACAGTCACACCCCATATTGCCATGCCACCAAATACAATGTAAATTAGTGGATTTAAAATAGCAGTGAATTTGTTCAGTATGTCACCACCACCAAATCCAATCGCAAAACTAATTGCCCAAAAGATTAAAAATGCAATTAATCCTGGTACTGAAATACCTAAAATCGAAACGCCGCTTCCAATATTTTCAAATCCTGGAAAAATCTTATTTAATAAAATTAATAGCGCTTGAGAACCAGCAAATGTTTGTAAACCAAACCATGCAATACCGGCTACAACACCACGTAAAACGCCAGGCAATTTAGCGCCGATGTCTCCATATGTATCACGTAATTGCATTGCGAAGGGTATACCGTATTTAGAACCGGCATATCCATTTGAAACGAGTAATAACGCAATAACAAATGAACTTAAAATCAATGCAAATATGACTTGTAATGGCGATAGACCTATTAATAGAAAACCACCTACCGCTGTATAGTTAGGTATATTATGAACAGCACCCATCCATAAAGTGAAAAAGTTGAATGCAGAATTATTTCGTTGAGCTGATGTCTTAGGCATTATATCTTTATTATAACCACGCTTTTCAAAGAAAGCTTGATTATAAGCCGCTTCATTCCCCTGTCTTTCCATCTATTTATCTCCTTTGCTTCAATAGGCTATAACTATCTTAATCAATCTTTAATTTACATTTTATTACGTATGTAAGCGTTTTTCTTTGTTAGTAATGACATATATTGAGTAGAAAGTTATATATTTCGAACAAAATATGTGTATAATAATTTTTATATAACATTATTTTTGATAAGATTTATAAAATTATAAACGTATTTACGATGTTTATAAATATACCACTTGATTAATAAATATACAAATAAACCTATATTTGTTCATAAAATATAATAGTATGACTCATAATACAAGAAGACGGAAACGGAGGATTAAACCATGACTACACTTAACGAAATTTTATCCGTTCCTCAGTTTAAAGAGTTAGAACTGATTAACAAAAACGGAGATTTATCATCAGAAGTTTCAAGCTTAGATATTACTGAAAATAATGATATTAAGCATTTTACTTCTCAAAATGCTTTTATTCTAACAACTGGCGTATTATTTCAAGACAACCAAGAAGATTTAAAAAGGTTAATTAAAGACTTGCATGATATTAATACAGCTGGTCTTGGTATAAAAGTTTCAAGGTTTTTACATGAGATAGACAAAGAAGTTATAGAATTTGCAGACAAATTGGGGTTTCCTTTAATAGAAATACCAGAAAGTTGGAATTTAGGCGAAATTACACATCAAATTTCATCTTACATTTCAGACTCAGAAACTGGAAAATTAAACTATGCATTACATATACAACAAGAATTAAATCAGCTTCTCATCAAAGGTCATAGCATTAAGACAATGATTCAACGAATGAGTAAATTACTTGGTGTACCAATCATTCTTTTCGATCCTTTTAAAGCGCCGGAAGCGTTAAGTCATCATTATGATCAAAATAAACATTTAACTAATGAGCACATCGGTTATTTTCTCAACCATTATCAACAATCAACTATCTATGATAAAAACAAACAAGTTTTTGAAAACAAAGACCATGTAATCTTCAAAGTTTTGGGATATACGTATTTCCCTTATTATTTAATGGTTTCACAAGTTAATAAATTATCGTATCCATTCAGTTTGTTAACCATTGAACAAGTAGTTAGTGTATTGAGTTTCGCACTTTACAAAAACACAAAAATCGAAGAAGCTGAACAAAATGATATTAACCGCTTTTTTGAAGCACTCGTTAATAATCAAAGCGAGCAAACACTTTCAATCAAAAAGCATAACGATTTACTGAAACGCTATAATATTTTCGATTCTGATTATTATCAAATTATCATTTGTGATATTGATTCACCGAATAGCTTAGAAAACAGTTATTATCTCAATGAAAGGTATCAACTGACATTTCGTTGGCTACAATATATGCTTACCGATCTTGATGATTATATCAGTATTTATAAAATACCAAGTACAAATCGGTTCGCTATTTTATTACAAAATCGTCACGATTATTACTATGACTATCTTAAACGTCTCCAAAACAGTTATGGAGAACATTTTGAAGGCACGATTTCTTTTGGTATTGGTAATGAAGTTACAGAGTTTACACAAATAGCTTCATCATATTTTGAAGCTAACGAGGCATTTGAAAATGGATTGTTGAATGACAAACAAAGTTTCATTTCTTATTATCATTCCAAAGATATTAAAGAACTTTTACAGTTAATACCTAAAGAGAAATTACGTCCCTTTATAAAACATACTTTAGGCCCATTGAGCTACCCTAAAACTAAGAAAGACTTAGAATTAAAACAAACATTACAAGTCTATATGGATAATCAGTGTGATATAACTAAAACTGCAGAAAAGATATATATTCATCGTAATACAGTTAAATATAGAATTAATAAATGTAGCAATTTAATTGGAGTGAATATTGAAGACCCAATGCATTCATTAAATATCCGTATCGCTTTATACGTTTCTGACACCACTCAATTTGATTAGCCTCCTATAAGGTTATCTTAACTAAAGACGTGGAGCAGAAACCAAATTTTTTAATTGTTTATCTAAGCTTGCGCTCATGCATAAGTCTCACTAAATCAAAACTAATTACAAGAGCTGAAACTCTTGCATAAGAACCACTAATTTTCAAAAGTGGAAGACCTGAGTAAAAACTCACGTGTGAGAACCACTAACTTAATAAAGCCCCCACTCCTTTAAAGAAGTGGGGGCTTTACATTATTTCAAATACCAAGTTAATGCATCTTGTTCTAATTTTTTCATAAAAGCATCTTTTCCATCACAATAACTTTGCCTATCATCAGGAAATTGTTGAGCTAATCGTTCTTTTAATTGTCCGTATTCACGTGCATTCTCTTCATGTTTACGTAAATAATCCCTTACCGCTATGTGACGGTTAATCTCATTCATATTATCCTGTTGAAATATATGCATATGATGCGTACGTGGATTTCCACCCTTTATAAAAAATCTTCTCCCTGTAATTCCATTTTCTCCCAATGAAGTATAACCCAGGCTCATCAATACTTCATTATAGTCATCAATTTTTTCTATTTTATTTACTACTACTAACATATCAATAATAGGTTTAGCCTTTAAATTTTCAACAGCAGTACTCCCAATGTGATGTATTTTAATGACTTCTTCACTTATAATAGCTTCGATGTTTGATTTCTCAATTTCAAATAAAATCGGCCACTGTTTTTGATAGTGCTGTACTTCAATTTCCATTATAGTCACCTTCCCCCAATATACTTCATCATCTCTTAAAATCTCTCTTTTCTTTTAAACTAAATTATATCTTTAAAATCGGTAGTTATAAATGTATTTTCAATTCAACTGACAAAGTCACTTTCATATTGTACTTGATGATAGCACTATTTTTTTATATCTTAAATTAAATTTAAATCTATTTATCGATTTTGATTTATTCATTATACTCATTACATTCAATCAACTTCATAATCACATTATTATTTTTTAAAAGTTATTGCTTTTAATATTAGATTTTTAAACCGAATGGTTTGCTTTGCTAACTTAAAAGGATTAAAATCTATCGTTGGGATGTTATAAAAGGAGATGTAATTGAAATGTCGGAGAATGGAATATCTAACAAAAAAAGAAATACAATCATTTTAGTTATGCTCAGTAGTGCCTTTGTTGCAATGCTTAACCAAACATTACTCAACACTGCACTGCCAGCCATCATTAATGGCTTAGAAATAACTGAAACGACTGCTCAGTGGCTCATCACAGGATTTATGCTTGTTAACGGAATTATGATTCCTACAACAGCTTTCCTCATGGACCGCTTCCATACAAGATCACTCTATATTTTTTCAATGAGTGCATTCTTACTTGGTTCTATCATAGCTGCACTTTCGCCGACATTCGGTTTACTAATGTTAGCACGAGTAATTCAAGCTATCGGTGCAGGTATCTTGTTACCATTAATGCAATTCACTGTCTTCACCCTCTTTCCAGCTGAAAAGCGTGGATTCGCCATGGGGCTTACAGGAATTGTTGCGCAATCAGCACCAGCAATCGGCCCTACTTTAACTGGCTTTCTAATAGATACATTTAGTTGGAGAGCACCATTTATCGTAGTAGCTGCAATCGCTATAATCGCATTTATTATTGGTATCATTTTTGTAGAAAGTAATAATGAAACTAAACGTACTGAATTAGATAAGACTTCAGTGATATATTCTACATTTGGTTTTGGTCTAATGCTCTACGGCTTTAGTAGCGCTGGTAACCTTGGCTTCACTTCACCAATTGTTATCATTTCATTAATAGTTGGACTTATCATTGTCGGTATCTTTGTCTTAAGACAAATTAAAATCGACAATCCATTATTAAATATGCGTGTATTTGCTAACAGAACATTTTCATTATCTGCATTCGCTTCAATGGTTCTATTTATTGGTATTGTAGGTCCTGCGTTATTGATACCTATGTATATTCAATCAGGGCTTGGCCTATCAGCAATACTTTCAGGTTTAGTCATCTTACCTGGAGCCGTGGTTAATGCGTTTATGTCTGTATATACAGGTAAAATTTATGATAAATATGGACTGAAGATATTGGCTGTCCCTGGATTTATCTTATTAATTATTATGACCATTCTGCATTGTTTCTTAACTACAGAAACACCTTATTGGTATATTGTTGTCATCTATGCAGTCAGAATGTTTGCTGTTGCGTTAATTATAATGCCGTTAAATACAATTGGTATTAATGCATTAGAAACTAAAAACATTTCACACGGTACCGCTATTATTAATTCATTAAGAATTATAGCTGGTGCGATAGGTACTGCTATTATGATTACAATTTTAACTATTGTTAGAACAAACTACGTAGAAAATACTAATGGTAGTCAAACAAAAGCTGAAGTAATGCAACATGCTACCGTACTTGGTGTAGATGCTGCATTTGCTTTCACAACAATTCTAATGATTATTGGTTTCATCCTAATGTTGATGATTCGTACTAAAAAAGAAACTATCAATAGTCGAGAATTATAACAGGAATAATTAAAGGAGCGAGTATATGCTGTTAACTTTTAACGTCATATACTCGCTCCCTTTTTGTATTTTATTAATTTATATTTAATGACAAGCTTCTATGGCTTTTTCTAAAAATAATTGAGCTGCCTTTGAAAATGTATGGTCTTTACGCCAAACCAAATTATGCTTTGCAATTAACTTTGGCTCTAGCGGAATAAACTTAAGATCACTTTCAACAGAAGTATTAATAATACTATCTAATGTAACAACGTAACCCATATTAGCTTTAACCATCCAACCAGCATTATATGCTAAGTTAAACGTACTTACTATATTTAAATCTTTATATAAATGTCCAAACCATTCTGCAAATTCATTTTCTTCAATATCGGTTTCTAATACTTGTCTTGAACATATCAAGGCCTCTTTTGACAAATCTGTTTTTGTCACGTAATCTTTTTTCGAAAAAGCATCGTCTTTTTTAGCAATCACACCCCAGTGATCAAAAGTCGGTAAATCTAATGCTTTGTACTTATTTAAATTTACAGGCTGGATAAGCAAACCAAAATCTAATAACCCTTTATCTAATCGGCTTGCAATGTCCTCTGCATTACCACTATAAATATGAAAATGCACCTTAGGATGATATGTCTGAATCTCTTTAAAAATATTTGCAATAACTTCCATGCCTTTGGTTTCACCACAACCTATATAGACGTTCCCTTCAATATTTCTATCAATCACTTTAAATTCCTCTTGTATTTTTCGAGACATTTCTATGAGTTCTTCAGCTCTATTTTTCAATAAAAGGCCTTCGTCAGTAAGATGAATATTGTGATTGCTTCGCCTAAACAGTTTCACGTCTAACTCTGTCTCTAAATCTTTGATTTGTCTAGACAAAGTTGGCTGTGTGATATGTAATGCATTTGCAGCATGTGTAATACTTTCTTCTTTTGCTATTCTTACAAAATATTGTAGTGTTTTTATTTCCATAAATTTCCTCTCTTAGTTATACAATATATGCATATCTATTTAATATAAATAAGTATTTGTCATATCTCATTTTAACTTTTAAACTGAATTTATTAAAGTTCGGGAGGAACCTATAATGAAAAATAATAAATTAGTCATACTCATTTTATCTATTGGCGTATTTGGTATTTTGAATACAGAAATGGGGTTCATAGGACTAATCCCTCAAATCGCCGCTCATTTTAACGTTAATATATCTACAGCGGGATGGCTAGTTTCCATTTTTGCAATAGGCATTGCTATTTCTGGTCCTATCATGCCTCTATTACTCTCAAAAGTAGAAAGAAAAAGAGTAATGTTGCTCGTGCTCATAATCTTTATAATCAGTAATATTGTTTCACTTTTTACAACAAGCTTTACCGTATTATTAGTAGCGAGAATAATACCAGCCATATTTCATCCTGTATATATCGCTTTAGCCTTTTCAGTTGCATCAGATTCAGTTAATCCAAAAGAAGCTCCAAAAGCTGTTGCTCGAGTGTTTATAGGTGTCTCTGCCGGAATGGTTGTGGGTGTACCAATCGTGAATTTCTTAGCAAATCAATTCAATTTGTATGTAGCATTATCATTCTTTGCGCTTGTTAATATCATTGTACTTATACTAACAATTATGTTCATTCCAAAAATGCCAGCGAAAACAGCTGTAACGTACGGAGATCAATTACGCGTCCTCAAACGACCACTAACTTGGTTGTCGATTATAGTATCTATTCTATTTAACGCAGCAATTTTTGGGGTTTATAGTTACTTTACTGATTTCTTAAATATTGTTACAGAGGCACAAGGAAATTTAATATCAGTTATGTTATTCTTGTATGGATTTTTCAATATTTTGGGTAATATTATTGCAGGAAAACTATTAACTTCGATGCCTCAAAAAGCAATATTAATGTTACCTTTGGCGTTGATTATAATATATATTGCTATGTTTTGTTTAGGAGCTTTCTCTATTCCAATGATGATTATCACTATGGTATGGGGAACATTAGCAGGCATTTCAGCAAATATAACGCAATATGTGATTACTTCAGCTGCACCAGATGCTCCTGACTTATCAAACGGCATATTTTTATCTGCAGTAAATTCTGGCACCACAATCGGAACCTTTATAGGCGGTATATTTATTGCAACTTTAGGATCTAGCTTCGTAATTTTAATTGGTATATTCGCATGTATAATTAATATTGCATTTATTTTACTTAGAAAACGAAATTTTAAGCGCTTTGAAAATAACTTATCATAATAAAAACCCCCTAGTGCAATCATTGCTGCATCAGGGGGTTAAATGTCGTATTTCTTATTTAAATTTGCATAAAAAAAAGACGAGTTATACTCGTCTTTCAGCCGTTATTATAATTTAACAACGTTAGCTGCTTGAGGACCGCGGTCGCCTTCAACGATTTCGAATTCAACAGCTTGTCCTTCTTCTAATGATTTGTAACCTTCTTGAGCGATTGCTGAGAAGTGTACGAATACGTCGTTTCCACCTTCAACTTCGATGAAACCGAAACCTTTTTCTGCATTAAACCATTTAACTGTACCGTTATTCATAATTAAATTCCTCCATATGTGCTTTTGCACGAATATTTGTAATCTGTCTTAAAAAATCAAAAGGAGTAAATTCAAAAGAATAACTCTACAAATCAATTTCACGAACTAAATTACTTAATACCTATTATAACGAGTAATCATTCATTTGTACACCCTAAACCGTAAATTAGTTTATTAATTTAATTTTTAGTAACGATATAGTGTATTGTTCTATTTATTTTTATTCTTGTATATAGATAAAACACCTAAACACGACCTTAATTTTCATAGCTCAGAACACCCTAAATAGTGCTATTCTTTAAAATCTTGAAGCATATTATTCCTTTTTCAAAACTTTAAGATCAACCAACAATTAACGAGATGATAAATAAAATAACAGATATGATGAGTGAGGACCACAAGTAAGGAGACATACGGTCTATCATTCTTTTATATTCGTGATCAGCAGCCTGCTCTTTTTTTAATTTCAAAAGTTTCATTAATAAATATAACGCTCCTACCATATTTATTAAAAATATAATAATCAATAATGTAATTGCCATAATATGTAATTCCTCCTATGCGATTGGTTCATTGTTAAGTTCTTTATTCTCTAAATATATAGAATGCCTTATATAGTAAATGACTACCATTTATCATCGTAATCAACGCAAGTACAATAAGTATAGTTTGGCTAAATATAGATATGCTAAAAACGATGAACAGCGCTAAAACAATATTAATAAAACTAGAAATTAGAAAGCCATTACCTAATTTATTTTTCTTTTGCACATTAACGCACCTTTTACTTAAGAATATATTTTTGAAAATCTAAAATTGTGTTATCTTATAATAAATAATAACACAATTTATTTTTTAAAAATATATAAAATCGACCTAAGGAGAGACATAAATTGAATCTTACCCTTAAAATTCTAGTAGGTATTATCTTTGTTAGCATAATGTCTTGGAATAATACGATACAAACACATCAAAATGTAAATAAAAAAGCACATAAAAACCAGACTGAGCCTATGAACGGAAAACAATTTCGCTTCATGCTTTTCTTAAATATCATTGTGGTTACACTTTTTTATTTACTTCTAACGTACACTTATTTTTAATAAAAACTGGATCAAATTTTAAAAATTACATAAAAGTACCCTCCCTTACAATCCGTAAAGGAGGGACATTTTCTATATTGTTTTCAGATACTCTTCGCCTTCTTTTTTATCGTAAACACCTTCTGTTTTAGCAATAAAGATTGTAGCTACTGAGTTTCCTAATACGTTAACACATGTTCTAAGCATTTCTAAAATTCTATCTACACCTATAATAAGTGCTAAACCTTGTGGATTTAATCCAACCGAACCTAATGTTGTTAATAACACTACGATTGAAGCTCCTGGCACACCAGCCATACCTTTTGATGTAAGCATCAATGTAACCATTAAGATGATTTGTTCACCAATGCTTAAGTCAACACCGTATAATTGTGCAACAAATAGCGCCGCAATAGATTGGTACATGGCCGCACCATCAAGGTTAAACGAATAACCAGTTGGTAACACAAAGGATGCGATATCTCTAGGCACGCCAAATCTTTCCATTTTTTTCATAACTGTTGGTAATACTGCTTCTGAACTTGCAGTTGAGAACGCAAGCATTAAATCATTTTTCAATAACTTGATGATTTGCGTAATCTTCACTCCACAAATTCTTGAAACAATACCTAATACAATAAAAATAAAGAAAAGCATTGCTATGACTACTGTTAAACATAATTTGAACAGTGGAATTAATGCTGATAATCCAAAAGTAATAATTGTTGTCGTAATAAATGCAAATACTGCAATTGGTGCTAATAATAATACTTTACCAATCATCCAGAATACTGCTTCTAATGCGCCACCTAAAAAGTCTTTAACAGGTTGTGCTTTTTGTCCAATAGCAGCTAACGCCAAACCGAAAAATACTGAGAAGAATATGACTGGTAAAAGTTCTCCAGATCCAAATGCTTCAACTATGTTAGTCGGAATAATATTGACAATTGTATCGATTAAATGATTTCCATATGTAGTGCCTTCTGCTGCTTTAGCAGTTGATTCATATTTTGAAATATCACCTTTAGGTAATAAATCGGGATTTAGCCCTTGACCTGGTTTAAATAAGTTACCAAATATTAATCCCATAAAAATTGCAAAACTTGTCATAATAACAAAATATAATAATGTTTTACCGCCATAGCGCCCAATCGTTTTTGTGTCTCCAACATTTGAAATAGATAGTGCTAAAGAACAAAATACAATAGGTACTACTAACATTTTAATTAAATTTATAAATACATCACCGAATGGTTGTATATAGTTAATTACATCTTTATTTCCATGTAAGATACTACCTAAAATTACCCCTAATACCAATGCTATGATAATTTGCGTCGGTAGGTTTATTCTTTTAATTACTTTCACTCTTGTTCATCCCCTTATCTAAGCTAACATTTGTATAAATGCTAGTTTTCTACAAAATACAGTTTATCACAAAGAAAATTGCACTCATATATTAAATTTACATGATTCTAAAAATTATTTATGATTTTTGTACAACTAAGCTATTATACCAGAAATTTGTGTATTTTAGTTAAAAAAGAACCACCTTTCAGCCTTATACCTATAGGAGTTTAAAGGTTATTAGCACATTAAAAGAAAGCGCTTTCTATATTATGTGCAAATTTTTCAAAAATAGCTTTTTACATACAAAATTAGAGTTATTTGTTTTAATATACGTTATTTTACAATATATCTTCATCATATATATGTTTAAATCGAACTAGAACATTTTTAACAACCATATGTTAAAACCTTTTTTACTTTTTCAAAAAAGACGACCATAACCGCCTCATTCTTTGTTAATATAAAATTATACTTTAAATATATTGCACACACCAAAAAAGATTAATGTTTCATAAAAATTTTTACAAAAAAGGAGAAGTAATAATGGCAAGACATTAATCTAGAAGTCATCCCCAAAACAAATATACTCTTATATTAGCTAATTTACCTGTTATGATGTTTTTTACCTATATGAATATTAACAACATATTAACAAACGACAGTACTACAGCTGTCTTATTATCTATCATTAGTCTAATGATTTTCTCGACGCTATATACTTTGCTTTCTACACTTTTTTTAAAAAGCATAAGAACAATTGAATGTACTTACCTTTCCAAAATTAAAAGTATCCATTTATCAATAACTTAGAATAACAACCAACTATTTTAAAAAGGAGTGTGCTATGATGCAATTTATAAATATTAATGCAGTAACAGAAAAAGGGTTAAATAAAAAGGTCAATGCGTTTTTAGAGGAAAATCCATATATTGAAATCATTAAATTCGATTATGCTATCGGCACTAGTGGTTATGGTGTAGGGATTTTATATCAAGACAAAGTGAAAATGTAATTCAGGTCACGTCTGTAAAATAGTTAGATCGTTGTGCCTATTAACGCCGAAGAACTAATTTCTAAAAAACAAAATCTCTATTAAACCTAAAATAAATAAGACTGTACCTACTGATAAGTAAAGAGCTTCAGTTTTCCCTTCTTTTTTAGTTTCAATCCAATAATTTAAGATAAGTATTAAACCTACAATGGATAAAGAATATGGAAACTTTATAAGACCTATAAAATCCAATATTGTTAATATGGAAGTTGCTATAATTAATAAAATCAATATATTAGATATAACATTTAAACCTTTCATTACAACATCCCTTTCTCAAACGTTAACATTGTTACTTTTTCCAACCCCTTTATTGACGTTGAGCCTTGTAACTTTTAACAATCAATAATTTTTCTCTGTATAAATACATGTTCTACTTCTTTTTATTCTTCTTATTTTTTTCATTTACAGAAATTATAATTGGCAACAAACCACAACAAATAACAATTATTAAAAACAAACCAATATTCATAAAAGCACTCCTTTTATATTGGTCACACCACAAATCTGTGGTGTGAGTTACATACTTCTATTCAAAAACCTTTACGTTTAATTTGTCTGTACACAAAAATACTAGCTACAATAAAGGTTACTATACCGAATAATTTTACACAAATAGAACTGAACTTTAATATTTCTATATTAAAGGCTGTTCCTATTATTGGCATAAAAAAATCGATTACAATAAGTATTAGTAAAATACCTAATATTATTTGTTGACTTTTAGGCATATTAAACACTCCAATTTATAAAATTACAATTACAAATGTAGCTGTAGCAACATCAGCACTTTATTTAAGCAACCACTTATATTGTACAATTCTAATATTATTTATAGTTTATATTTCCTATATGCATAAATTGAGTTCTTAAATGTCTTATCAACATTAAGATATGTAACAATTCTCGCATAATAACTGTGTGAATACATTATTATTTATTCTGTTGTTAAATTTCAATCTTACCAGACAGATACGCATAGAAAATAACCACTTAGAGACTTTTTATCATTTTGTTGTTAAATAATTTTATACTTATATTGCAAACTTTCGAAATTGCAGATTTACCATTAAAGAAGATAACTGTATAATGAAAATCACAAAATCTATTGCTTCATTAGTATTAAGTGCTGTTTTATTAACATCTTTTTCACCTTTAGCAAAAGCAGAAGAACAAGCTCAATCAAAGCATAATGATAATGCTCAACAAACTCAGCAAAATAATCCGAATCAACAATCTTATGACAACAAAAAAGATATACAAACGTATGTCGGAGGAACATACCTTACTAAAAAAGCAATTAAAAGTATGCTAAACAATAAGGGTAAATTGGTAGGAGCAGTTAAAAATGTTACTGGGAACCAAAAAGCAGCAGATGCTGTTTCAAAAAACTTCAACTACATTGATGCAGAACTACGACCTTTACTGAAATTAACTGAAGTTCCAGCTAATTCAGTTGCCGACGCAGTATATAGAGGATTAGTCGAAGCTGGTGTTAAAAAAGGACTTGCTGGTCAAGTTAAGGTTGCAGTAAAAGAAGGTATTAACTTACTTGTTTAGGAGTGAAAATAATGTTTGAAAATAAAGATGATATAAGATTATTATATCAAGCAGTTTCAGAACTAGCTGAAATCGTAGGACATCATCCCTACAATACAAAATCAATAAGTCTCTTATGTTTAGACTTAGGCATCACTCTAGATGAATATGAAAAAGTATTTATGGCATTTACAAGGTTGTCTAATAACAAAAATACTGATGATATGAATATTGAAGAATTTAAAGCCATACTAATTGAAAATGTAGCTAAATATGATGAAATAACAGACTCTAAAGCTTTAAGATTTATAGAAGGTTATGCTAGAAATTATATACCTGAATTATTGCCATATGCAGAAAAGTTATATCTTGATTTAAGAGTATAAAATAAGAGCTTAGCATTAATTTGCTAGGCTCTTTACAATTTAATTAATCCTCCAACGGAACATCATCAATAAACACTGGTCTATTTGTATGCTTATCAGTAACTTGTTCTATTTCCTTATCCAATTGTTCTTCATCGAAATCCCATTCACCAACATTAATGAATATAAGTGTGTCTCCCGAAATTTCTTTCTTATCAGTAAATAAAGTGTGGTATTTACCTAATAGGTCACGCGCTTTTAAACGATTACTTATCTTAATAGGTACTTCCACCATCTCAATACTCTCATTTTAGATAATGTTGTACTTACCTGTATCTGGATTCTTAACATATTCACCACGTTTAGTAACGAACTCTTTCACTTCTGTTTCTTCTCTACTGCCGCGTTAGATAATAAATGTAAAATCTCATTCGCAGCATGCACATGATTATCAATAACCTAGCTTTTAAATCCATTATCCGAAAATCTTTCTGCTATATCTCCTTTTTTCACAAGTAATTTAAAATCCACAAAAACAACCCCTTAAGCCTACGCCTAAGGGGTTTAATCATTCTATACCATTATTCCCACTCAATTGTACTTGGTGGCTTAGATGTAATATCATATACAACGCGGTTAACGTGATCTACTTCATTCACGATACGGCTTGAAATCTTTTGTAAGACTTCCCAGTCGATGCGTGCGAAGTCACTTGTCATGCCATCGATTGAGGTTACGGCACGAATACCAACTGTATGGTCATACGTACGGTAATCTCCCATAACACCTACTGATTGGATACCTGGTAACACTGTGAAATATTGCCAAATCTCACGTTCAAGACCTTCCTCACGGATAACCTGTCTTAAAATCGCATCAGATTCACGTACAATTTCAAGTTTGTCTTCAGTGATTTCTCCAAGGACACGGATACCTAAACCTGGGCCTGGGAATGGTTGTCTCCAAACTAAGTGCTCTGGAATACCTAATTCGATACCTAGTTCACGCACTTCATCTTTGAATAGTGTGTTAATAGGTTCGATTAATTGGAATTCCATATCTTCAGGTAAACCACCTACATTGTGGTGTGATTTAATTGTTTGAGCAGTTTTTGTACCTGACTCGATCACATCTGTATAAAGTGTACCTTGCGCTAAGAAATCTACACCTTTTAATTTAGAGGCTTCATCATCAAAGACATAGATAAACTCATTACCGATGATTTTACGTTTTTGTTCTGGGTCAGACACGCCTTGTAATTTACTCATGAAACGTTCTTGTGCATCTACACGAATAATATTCATGTTGAATCCTTCACCGAACTGCTCCATAACCATGTCGCCTTCACCTTTACGTAACAAGCCATGATCTACAAAGATACATGTAAGTTGATCACCAATTGCTTTGTGTAACAATACTGCTACTACAGATGAATCAACGCCACCGCTCATAGCACATAATACTCTGCGGTCGCCAACTTGATTGCGGATTTTTTCAACTTCAATTTCAATGAAGTTTTCCATTGACCATTCACCAGTACATTCACATACGCGACGTACAAAGTTACGTAATAAGTCGTTACCATATTCAGTATGACGTACTTCTGGATGGAATTGTACACCATATATACGGCGAGATTTATCTTCAATCGCTGCATAATTTGTGCTTGGGCTATCAGCAATAACTTCAAAGCCTTCTGGAATCTCAATAACTTTATCTGAATGACTCATCCAAACATTTTGTTCTTCCGGTAACCCAAAGAATAATTCATCAGTTTTAGCATTGATGATTGCTTTACCATATTCACGTTCATTGGCACGTTCAACTTTTCCGCCTAATAATTTAGTCGTCAATTGCATACCATAACAAATACCTAAAATCGGCACTCCTAAATTGTATATTTCTGGATCAATTGTGAACGAATCTTCCTCATAAACTGAGTTTGGTCCACCCGAAAGGATAATACCTTTAGGGTTCAATTGTTTTATTTCTTCCATACTAATCTCATGGTCGTGTAATTCACTATATACGCCCATTTCACGAATACGTCGTGTAATTAACTGATTGTATTGGCTACCAAAGTCTAAAACAAGTATGAGCTCTTGCTCTTTCGCCATTTCCATAACTTTAAATCTCCTTTTAACTTAGAATGAATAATTTGGTGATTCTTTTGTAATTTGAACATCATGTGGATGGCTTTCTGCTAAACCAGCAGGTCCCATGCGTGTAAATTGAGCTTCTTCTCTTAATGCTTCTAAGTTTTTAGAACCAGTATAACCCATACCAGATCTTACGCCGCCCATAAGTTGATAAATAGTGTCTTGTAGTGCACCTTTGTAAGCGATACGACCTTCAATACCTTCTGGAACGAATTTTTTAGGTGCTTTGTCTTCTTGGAAGTAACGGTCATTTGAACCACTTTCCATTGCGCCTAATGAACCCATACCTCTATATACTTTGTATTGTCTACCTTGGAACACTTCAGTTGCGCCAGGGCTTTCTTCAGTACCTGCAAGCAAGCTGCCTAACATAACTGCATGTCCACCAGCAGCTAATGCTTTAATGATATCTCCTGAGAATTTAATACCACCATCTGCAATAATTGCTTTACCATGTTTACGCGCTTCTGTAGCACAATCGTAAACGGCTGTAATTTGTGGAACACCAACACCTGCAACAACACGAGTTGTACAAATTGAACCAGGACCAATACCAACTTTAACTACGTCAGCTCCCGCTTCATATAAAGCTTTTGTACCTTCAGCTGTAGCAACATTACCTGCTATTAAAGTAACTTGTGGGAATGTTTTTTTAATATGTGCAACTTGTTCTAATACACCTTTAGAGTGGCCGTGTGCTGTATCGATAACTAATGCGTCTACACCAGCTTCAACAAGTTTTTGTGCACGGATATCAGTATCTTTGGCAATACCGATTGCTGCACCTACTAATAATCTACCATGTGCATCTTTAGCAGAATTAGGGAATTCAAGAACTTTTTCAATATCTTTAATTGTAATTAATCCTTCTAAACGGCCTTCTTTAACTAATGGAAGTTTCTCAATTTTATGTTGTTGTAATAACTTCTCTGCTTCCTCTAATGTCGTACCTACAGGAGCTGTAACAAGATTATCTTTTGTCATTACGTCTGAAATTTTAATTGAAAAGTCTTCGATAAAACGTAAATCACGGTTTGTAATAATACCAACAAATTGTCTAGTCTCTTTACTATCAACAATTGGCACACCTGAAATGCGATATTTACCCATTAATGCTTCTGCTTCAAAAACACTTTCTTCTGGAGTTAAATAAAATGGATTCGAGATGACACCATTTTCAGAACGTTTTACTTTTTGAACTTCGTCGGCTTGATCTTCAATGTTCATATTTTTATGAATAACACCAAGTCCACCTTGTCTTGCCATTGAAATTGCCATTTTTGATTCTGTAACTGTGTCCATACCTGCTGATACGATTGGAATATTCAGTTTAATACCTTCTGATAATTGAACACTTAAATCCACTTCTTTCGGTAACACATCTGATTCTGCTGGTAACAATAACACATCATCAAAAGTTAAAGATTCTTTTTCAAATTTATTTTCCCACATACTTGTACAGCCTCCTAATTAATTGTTTTATAGTTCTATTATTTCATAATTTCTGTGTCTTGTTGATGCTTTATGCCATTAAAAAAGAAATTCAAAACAATTGCTGAAATTGCACCTAGTACAATACCGTTTTGAGTTAACCATGCAAACTGCTCACCTAAAGCGTCAAAAGCTTGAGGTACCGCACTTATACCCGTTCCTAGTCCTACAGATACAGCAATAACTAACAAATTATTTTGGTTCTTAAAATTAATATTACCTAATATACTAACACCATATGCCATGACCATGCCAAACATAGCTATCATGGCTCCACCTAATACTGGTAGAGGGATCATATTTGCTAATGCACCTAGTTTAGGAATACATCCACAAATAACTAACAATATAACCATACCGTATATCACTTTATTCTTTTTCGCACCTGACAATGATACTAAGCCAACGTTTTGTGAATATGCAGTATAAGGAAATGCGTTGAAGATAGAGCCCAAGATGATAGCAATTCCTTCTGCTGTATAACCTTTACAGAAATCTTTGCGTTCCAAACGTTTACCTGTTATTTCACTTAATGCATGATATACACCGGTTGATTCTATTAAACTTACTAATGCCACTATAAAGAATACAAGTGTCGCTCCGAAGTCAAAGCTGAAAGTTGAAAATCTAAATGGTTGAGGTAACGCAAACCAATGCGCCGTACCAATTTGATTTACATCTACGATTCCTAAGAATCCAGCTAGCACTGTCCCCACGATGAGTCCGATAAGTATAGCAATAGATTTCAAAAACCCTACAGTAAAACGCTGTACGAGTAAAATGACAACCAAAGTAATGACACCTAAAATGATATTTTTAGGATCACCGTAGTCTTTAGCACCTTCACCGCCAGCCAAATAGTTCATTGCGACTGGCATTAGGTTAATCCCAATAATCGTTACCACACTTCCAGTAACAACTGGAGGGAAGAACTTCACCAAATAGGAAAAGAATGGTGCAATGATTACAACTAGAATACCTGATAAGAAGAGTGAACCATATAAGTCACCAATACCTTTAGTTTGACCAATTAAAATCATTGGTGCCACAGCAGTAAATGTACAACCTAATACAATCGGTAAACCGATACCTGTCCCTTTCCAAACTTGTAAAAACGTCGCTACACCACACATAAAGATGTCCACTGTAACTAAGAACGCAATTTGTTCAGGTGTGAAGTCTAAACTAGTTCCTACAATAATAGGTACCAATATTGCCCCCGCATACATTGCTAATAAATGCTGTAAACTTAAAATAAAAGTTTTCATGCTTCTTCGCCAACGAAAGTAACTCTATTTCCACTTAACGAAGCTACTTTGCATAATGATGAAACGGTTAAACCTGCTTGTTCCAAACGTTCTCTACCAGGTTGGAAACTTTTTTCAATTACAATACCTATGCCTACTGTTGCACCTTTAGCTTGTTGCACAATTTCATTTAAGCCTAAAGATGCATCACCGTTAGCTAAAAAGTCATCAATGATTAGTACTCGGTCATTTTCATCTAAAAACTCTTTAGACACAATCACTGTACTTGTCGTATTTTTAGTAAAAGAATGTATATCTGCTTGATAAACATCTTTCTTTAATGTGCTTGGTTTTGCTTTTTTAGCGAACAGACACGGCACACCAAAGTGCATAGCTGCCATAATCGCCGGTGCAATACCAGACGCTTCAATCGTTAAAATTTTTGTGATGCCCTCGTCCTTAAACTGCTCGTAAAAAGTTTGTCCAACATCATGCATCAGCTTGGCATCAATTTGATGATTTAAAAAACCATCTACTTTTAAAATCTTTTCGTCAATGACGACACCATCTGCTTCGACTTTCTGCTTCAACAAATCCACTCGAAAAAAACCTCCTCATTTTGTGTACAAAAAAAACCCTAAACTAACTTAGTTTCAGGATCTATGAGTGAACGTGCAATACCATAAGCAGTTATTCTCCTAGTTACAAATGATGTTTAAAGTGGTAAGATTTTACATTCATTTCCCTATTAAATATGTAAAAAATATGTTTAAAACATCGATTATGAGGAAACGGTTTAAAAAGCACAATCAAATATGTACAACTTTTCAAATCGCTTTTAATTGCTAAAGCATTGTATAGGTTACCCATAGTCATGTCGTTAATGGCAACATGGTAGAAACTTCTAAAGCCGTATCCTTTAGATTATATGAGTTAGATAAATTATTAACTGATGATAGCAAATTTTGGTACATTTTTCAATATACTTATTGAGTGTAAGCGCTTTTTAAAAGGTATCTCAGCGTATTTTCTAAAATTAAGTAAACGATACCATTTGCGTTAAAATGTAATTTGCCAGGTGTAAAACTTCGTTATATAATTAAATTGTATTCGTTTCGTTATATAAGTTACTGGGTAAACACATAATAATTAATTGAACAACGGATGGAGGAACACAAAATGTCAGAATTCACTATTGTACAAAAAAGCGAAGACCTAATAGATGCAGTCAAAAACAAGATTGCAGAAGGTTATAATGAGTCAGAAATTTCTGTTATCAGTAAAACAAAGCTTCATATCGACGAATTGCATGATTCCGAAGTAAACCTATCAGCTACAAGCGGTTCTTTCAGCGATAAAATGGCTAAAATTTTAACGGGGGAAGACGGTGAAGAAGCTGTTTTAGCCCATTATAAATTGTCAGATGATGAAATGGAGCGCTATAAGAAAGAAATCTTAGATGGCCACTACCTTGTTGTGGGTGTAAAAGATGAATCTTCACATCAAGAAGTAGAAAATGCGAATGCAGCTTATGAAAATGAAACAGTACTTCAGCATCATTATGCCGAAGAATCCAATGGACCAAAATCGTAGACGCAAAGCTTAGCAATTAAGAGTTTAGCTTACTAACATCATTCACAACTTATAAAATGACATGAGCCATCATTGGCAGTCATCTAAAATGCACTTGTAATAAACATCTTAAATAATTAATTTATTGTCGGAGCGAACCAAGCAAATCAATTCTAATTGTTGATTTCTGTGTCGCTCCTTTTTTATTATAACGTGATACTTCTGCCTATAAATTACATTACAAATTTTGCTACTATGTTATAATGAACGCAATAATTTCGGGGGTGTACATATGAAATTCAAAATTATCACATCAATCGATGATCCCTTCTTCAAATCAGCTATGAATTTGTATGATGCTAAATTTGATATCGGATTATCCGAATATGAACAAATATTCAAACAATCACTTAAAAACGAGCACACTAAAGATGATTATATTTTTTTAGTTGGCATCGAGTCAGACACTGTCGTGAGTTTGGCAACTGCGCATTATGAGGCAACAACAAACTCAGCATTTTTAATCTACTTAATCGCCAATGATCAACCGAATCACGATGAACTAATTACTGAAACACTTGCGCGTATCCAAAAAGAAATCAATATCCTATCAAACCAACTACATGAACACGACGTTAACTTTATCATGTTAGAAGTAGATAAAGAACCTGAAGAAATTTCTGAGGAAGACATACCTATCTTGGATAATAGACGCCAATTTCTATATCAACACGGATTCGAAAAACAATATGACATTAATTATTTAGCACCAAATCTTGAAGGTTATAGTGAAGGTAAACCCATGGATTTATTTATAAAAGCTAATATTGAACTAACCAAAGATATTTATGGCCCTAGTATTAAATCAAACTATATTCTCAAATATGTGTTTGCTAACAGAATCTCTAGAAGTGTTATTTATCCATTACTAGAGGAAATGGATTTACGCAAATCATAGGAACCACCACTTGAAATCACTATTAAAACAGTTTAAACTAGCATAGAGGTAAGACTGACGTTTCACTAACCGAAGACAAACGTCCGTATACATAAATCCATTAATGAAAGGACTTATTTCTATGTTAACCAAAGAATTTGCACAACGTGTTGAGCTAAGTGAAAAACAAGTCCGTAAAATCGTTCAACATTTAGAAGAACGCGGTTACCAACTTAGTAAAACAGAATATCGTGGCCGTGAAGCTACAGATTTCCAAGAAGAGGATATTGAGTTATTCCAAGATATTGCTGAAAAGGTAAAACAGACAAATAGTTACGATTTAGCTTTTGAAGAATTAGAGAAAGAAAAGGACTTTTTACAAGTATTAGTTAAAGACGATAGCAGTAATTTACCTACAGACCAAAACGTTTCTAAACTTGTAGATGATTTACGTTCTGAGATTCAAAAAATGCGTGACGAACGTCATATGCTTGGTCAAATGATTAACCAAGTCCATCAGCAACAACAAGAATTACATGAAATGCAAAACCAAATTACGTCTAAATTGGATGCTAACACTGAATCATTACAAGCCATCCAATCTTCTACTAACGAAATCAAATCAACTCAAAATGCTATTCAAGATTCTCAAAAAGAACAATCTGAATTAGCAAAATCAAATGTTGAAACTGCACATATTGCCGCTTCACAATCTATAAATGCGCAGAAAGACGACACTTTAACCGAAACTTCAACTGAATCAGTAGATACAAAACCATCTACAGATGATAAACCAGAGATTAACAAAGAAGTTAACGATAAAGCCAAAAAAGAAACATCTGACAAAGGTGTTTCAGACAGCACATCTGCCGATGCAACATCAAATGCACATATAGATGAATCTGAAATCACGCCAGTAAGTGAACAATCTACTACTGATGCACATACTGATAAGGTAGAACAATCAGATTCAACTGAAACGAAGTTAGCTACAGATGCTACTACTGCTACTGATAAAGGAAATGAATTATCAACATCAGCAACTGATGATGCAACAATTAAAGATGAAGTAACTGAAACAAGCACTCAAGATGAAACAACTACCAATACAACTTCTTACACATCAACTTCATCTGACGAAGCGCCAAAAGAACAACGTAAAGGCTTCTTTGCTCGTTTGTTTAATTTATAAAACTATCATTATTAATCTAAAGAATACCATGATCAAAATTCAGTCACCACCGAAGACAACACCATTCATTATAAGAGCGAAAATATATAATCGAGTTTTAGAACTAGATTATATATTTTCGCTTGTTTTATATCTAAATCTTCCATAATTTACCTATAAAATCCTAAAGCACCCTCTCCTTATTAATATAGTTGCACCTCTTATTTAAATCCAAGTTTTATTATCAGAAAATAAAGACATTTTAATTTCACAAATTTCTTGAGTAATTAACTTGAATATTGTTGGGTTTGCTAATATCCTTAGTATACGTATCGGATTAAAAAATTAAATTAAGAAAGTGTAGGTCTTTTTTTATGTTATTGACTATTCTTAACATCATTATCTTTGTGGCCTTCCTCATCGGATTATATATAATGGCTAGAAAACACGTTTCATTTCCAAAACGTGTATTTTCTGCTTTAGGTATTGGTATCGTTTTTGGTATCGCAGTACACTTAATCTATGGTGTGGACTCTAAAGTTACTAAACAAACTATGGATTGGTTTAGTATCGTTGGCGATGGCTACATTTCATTATTACAAATGATTGTAATGCCTTTAATATTCATTTCAATCGTTTCAGCATTCACGAAAATTAAAGTGGGAGATAAGTTTGCTAAGATTGGGGTTTATATCTTTGTATTCCTTATCGGCACCGTAGCAATATCTGCAATCATTGGGATTATCTCCGCGCTTGCATTTGGTTTAGACGCTTCTTCTATCGATTTAGGTGGCGCCGAAAGTTCAAGAGGTAGCGAACTTGCAAGTCAAGCTAAAGATATGACAGCCAATACATTACCTCAACAAATTTTACAATTATTACCTAGTAATCCATTCTTAGACTTTACTGGTCAACGTACAACTTCTACAATCGCCGTAGTTATATTTGCAGCGTTTATCGGTTTTGCATTCTTACGTGTTATGCGTAAACAACCAGAGAGTGGTAACTTACTTAAACGTGGTATCGATGCATTATACAGCTTAGTTATGGCAATCGTAACGTTCGTATTACGCTTAACACCTTATGGTATTTTAGCGATTATGACTTCTACAATTGCTACAAGTGACTTCGCGGCAATTTGGACTTTAGGTAAGTTCGTAATTGCGTCTTATGCGGCACTTATCGTAATGTATATTATTCATTTAATCATTATCTCAGGTATAGGTTTGAATCCAGTGACATTCGTTAAGAAAACTGGTGAAGTGCTATTATTCGCTTTTACTTCCCGTTCTAGCGCTGGTTCATTACCACTTAACGTTCAAACACAAAAAAATCGTCTAGGCGTACCAGATGGAATCGCAAACTTCTCTGCATCATTTGGTTTGTCAATTGGACAAAATGGTTGTGCTGGTATCTATCCAGCTATGCTTGCAGTCATGGTAGCACCAGCTGCTGGCGTGGAAGTTAACCTACAATTCATATTAGCTGTCATCGGCGTAGTAATAATCAGTTCATTTGGTGTAGCTGGTGTAGGTGGCGGAGCTACATTCGCTTCTATCATTGTGTTATCTACATTAAACTTACCAGTCGCATTAGCTGGTGTCTTAATCTCTGTCGAACCATTAATCGATATGGGTCGTACTGCATTGAATGTTAACGATTCTATGCTCGCAGGTACAGGTACAGCAAAACTTACAAACAACTTAGATCAAGACACTTATAATCAAAAAGAATATGCTGAAATCGCAAAATAATACCATATTATTTGCAACTGCTCATTCACATATTTGAACTATTTGTAAATACACTAAAAGGTCGGGATACATGCAACGTGTCCCGACCTTTTTTGCTATTCTTAACTAAAATTATTTGTTTCTCTTGAGTTCTATCATTGATTTTATATAATCAAACAAAAAAATAATAATTAAACTTAAAGGTAATGATTTTAACAGTAGGTTCACCTAAGTACCATCTGTCGTAAAGTAATGTGTCATTATGCTACATATAATAAACGCTAAAAATATAAGCCCCAATTTAAATAATATGTCTCCCACCTCTTTTAATATAATTTAGAGGGAAACATGTATTTACAAATCGTATTATATAAACCTCTGCATTCTCGTACTTCCTTAATTGTAAAAATATGTTTAGTTAAGACTTACAAACTTCTCTAAGCAAAATAAAAAAAGCTTTTCAAGCCACCACATAACTATGATGAATTGAAAAGCTATTTTTAATTAATATACTGGTTTGAAAGGACCCCATGTTATTCTGTGTTTACTGTCTAAAGGGATTGCATCAATCGATTTAGATACATCATCAAACCATTTTAGAAATGCAGGATATTTATCTAGCTTAGCCTCAGCACTATCTAGTGATACATCATGTAAATACCAAGCTTTACTTTCAAATTCATATTGAACTTGCGCATAGGCAAGCCGCGTCATATTAACACTATCATATAAACAGTTTACTTGCTTGGCTATAATAGGCGCTTGCGATACTAAACTTTGAGAAATAACCTTTTTGTAATCTTCATTATCTAAATCATTCCACATTCTCAATTGACCATCCATTTGGAAAAACATATCGATGGTAGGTTCCTTTTCGTCAAAAGAAACTAAAATGAAGATACGCTCAGCAGTGTAATCCACAGAATTAATTGCACCAACAACGAGTTTTTGTGCTAGCTTCGCCCAGTAATCTTGAGCCTCTTGAGGGGTGAGTTGACTTTTTGCTGAATAAGCACATTTATCCTGATCATCTTGAACTTCTGAATCCTTCGACTGTTTTCTAAAAATTCTATCGAACATATTCAACGTCACTACCCCCTTTCCAGAGTATGGATGGTACATTAAATACACCTATATGCTTGGGCTATTTCAAGGTGTTTTATTTTCTTATAAATCCTGATTTATTTAACTGTTCTAACATATCTAACCTTTGTTTCGAACTCATAAAGTTCGCAATTTGATTAGACCATGTTTCTGAACGTTCTCCGTTTGTACGTGCGCTATAATAATCACTAACTGTTTGGTCATATGCTTTTAATTGTTCTCTTTGAGATTCTACGTCCCTATCATATTGGTTTTGGTGGAAAACATGTTCAAATGGTAAACGAGGTTTAGGGCTTCCGTCTTCGTCATCTTCTGGAATACCAAGCGCCATACCAAATAGTGGGAAAGTGTGTTCAGGTAAGTTTAATACTTCTCTTACGCGTTCAATATCATTTCTCAGAGAACCTAAATAAACAATACCGTACCCCATATCTTCAGCTGTTGCAGCAATATTTTGAGCTACCAATGTGGCATCAATGGTACCAACGAGCAATCCTTCTGCTGATTCAAATGACGTTTCCATATCATGTTTTGATTCTTGGTTAACGATGGAATGTCTATAGTAATCCATTACAAATACAAATAAATAGCCATTTTCAACCACATAAGGTTGGCCAGATACTTCTTTCAAATCTTCTTTTACTTCTGGATCATTGATACCAATAATTGAGTATGCTTGTAAGTAACTTGAGGTTGAAGCACTTTGACCTGCTTCTATAAGTTGTTTGATATGCGATTCTAAAATAGGTTCTTTCTTAAATTTCCTAACTGAATGATGTTGCTTCAGCAAGTTATACACGTGTTCAGACATGTTTCCACTCCTCATTTCTGTAAATATATACCCATAGCATAACAAACACACATTTCCATTGCTTATATTCTGTTTACCCGATTTCCACGATATTTAAAAGGTTTAAATGAAATTATCTGTAAGTTATTATAATATTCTATTTATTAATGTAAAATTTTAAAACGTCGTCAATAAATAATGTCTTTAACCTGCAATTTTAACATTTATTATTCAGTTGCTTTTATAAAATTTAGATATACATTGCGAATTATAGAAATATGTTTTCCTTTTAGTTTTAGTGGAAAACATACTATGAAAGTTTTATTTAAGGAGGGTTTCATTTGGTTAATAAAAAACAAAAGCAATTAAATGAAGTAGAAAAAAGCAATGATGAGAAACCGATGACTACAAATAACGGTGTTAAAGTAAGTGAAGACGAAAATACTTTAACGGTTGGTGAACGCGGTCCCAGTTTATTAGAAGACTTTCATTTTAGAGAAAAAATCATGCACTTCGACCACGAACGCATACCAGAACGTATTGTGCATGCTAGAGGTTTTGGCGCGCATGGTGAATTTAAGGTATATGAAGATTTATCTAAATATACCTCAGCAGACTTTTTAACTAACCCTGATAAAACTACACCTGTCTTTGTTAGATTTTCAACTGTACAAGGTTCTAAAGGCTCACCAGACACGGTCAGAGACGTAAGAGGCTTTGCTACTAAATTCTATACAGACGAAGGTATTTTTGACCTAGTAGGTAATGACATTCCCGTATTCTTTATTCAAGACGCTATCAAATTCCCTGACCTTATCCACGCAGTAAAACCAGAACCTCACAACGAAATGCCACAAGGCGGCACAGCCCATGATACATTTTACGATTTTTTCGCTCAAAATCCTGAATCAACACATACAACTGTATGGGCAATGAGCGATCGGGGCATCCCTAAGAATTTCCGACAAATTGAAGGATTTGGCATTCATACTTTCCGTCTCGTTAATCGCGAAGGAGAATCATATTTTGTTAAATTCCATTGGAAGCCGCTACAAGGCTTAGAATCTCTAGTTTGGGATGAAGCACAAATGCTACATGGTAAAGATGTAGACTTTCACCGTAAAGATTTATACGAATCTATTGAAAAAGGCGATTATCCAGAATGGGAATTAGGTTTACAAATCATTCGTCCTGAACAAGAATTTGATTTTGATTTTGATATTTTAGATCCGACTAAAATTTGGCCAGAAGATCAGGTACCTGTTAAAATTGTTGGTAAAATGACATTGAACCAAAATGTAACCAACGTTTTTGATGAAACTGAACAAGCTGCCTTCCACCCTGGTCATATTGTACCTGGTATTGATTTTTCGAATGACCCATTATTACAAGGTCGTTTATTCTCATATACCGACACTCAAATATCTAGATTAGGTGGGCCAAACTTTAATCAAATCCCAATTAACCGTCCAGTTAACGAAGTGCACAATAATCAAAGAGATGCCATGCATCAAATGAATATTAATAAAGGCCAAGTGGCTTATCATAAAAATGCACTTAACAACAATGATCCTCATACGACGCCTAAAGAAGAAGGCGGATATGAGCATTATCAAGAAAAAGTCGAAGGTCGTAAAATCCAAAAACGTAGCGAAAGCTTTAAAGATTATTATAGCCAAGCTAAACTTTATTTAAATAGTTTAACGCAACCTGAATTTGACCACACTGTAGATGGTTTCTCATTTGAAATAGGGATGTGTGATTCTATTATGGTTAAGCAAAACGCAGTAAATCAATTAAATAAAGTAGACCGTACTTTAGCTGAGCGTGTAGCTAAAAACGTAGGTGTTGAAGTACCCGAAGTAAATGAAGAAGTAAAATCAGATGAAAAAGACAGCAAATTATCAATGGAAACGCTAGATATTCCATTAGCTGGTCACTCTGTAGCAGTAGCAGTAAATGGCGATATCAGTGCTAATACGTTGAAATCCTACGCTAAAACATTTACAGAAAACAAATTGAATTATGCGTTTGTTGGACAGCACCCTAAAGATATATCAGAAGAATTTGGTATAACGGAAACATTTGATACTGCTCATCCAACACTATTTGATAGTTTGATTGTTTTATCAGATGGTAGCGACATCCTTCCACCTGTTGAAGAATTCGCAGAACTCACGTATAAACACAATAAACCTATTGTTTTAAATCAGTCCGCATCACAAGGTTTAGCTGGCGCTAAATTAAATTTAGAAGTTCCTGGCGTTTTTGTTTCAGATGATCCCCAAACAATTGTGCAAGCATTTGAACGCAAAAGATATTGGGATAGATAACAAATAGAATATCGAATGTTATTTAAGTAATTTATATAGAAGCCCAACAAAGCATTATGCATACATTATTTGCTGAGGGTTCTATTAATACGGGACGAGAAGGAAATCAGATTTTTACTAATTGATTTCTTTCTCGTTCTTTTTCATTAATAAATTAACATATTGGATAAATACCTATTAAATTAATTATCAATGACGTCGTAGAGATGCAGTACATCTTTCATATTTTCATAAAATATCCACTACGAAAACTTTGCTATTATAATAACGAGCTATTTATTCGATATCCCTTTAGTTGAACTAATCGAAGAGGATAAAAACTTAAAAAATAACATTAAAGAAACTTATTGGGTGCGTGTTTCAATACAATCTAACAATCAACATATGAAGGGATGAACAAGTTATTAAGGACTATTCTTCCATGATTCTTTGGTGAATAATCAAAACATTTATCTAACAATCAATTAAATTTAATCGGAGCAGTCTTAAGGAAGTCTTATTTTATAGTAAGTTTTCAATTACAAATTCCGCAAAAGATAAAATATTCATAAATTCGTAATAATTCTATTTAGCCCTATCAAATCAATACTCACTAAATATATATTCATTTAAAACACACTTTTTCTCATTTTCATAGTTTAGTTGAGAATAAAAAGGCTATTTCCATACTATAGGCAGTTTTTCTAAAAATAAAACTCGTCTATTTACATGGTGTAAATTTTCACCTTGAAACATGCTTATACCGTCGATTACAGCGCAAAAATCCACTGTTTTTCTTAGTGAGCTTTCTTTGTTGACGAAAATAATGGGAAATGCAATAATAGTAAACGAAGATTAGAATTATTATAATTAAGAAATCGTAACAATTTAGCCTTATAATTCTAATTAAAATTCAGTTCAAAAAATAGGAGGATGTTTTTATGTCTTTAATAAATAAAGAAGTTTTACCATTTACAGCTAACGCTTATGATCCACAAAAGGATGAGTTTTTAGAAGTTTCAGAAGAAATTTTAAAAGGTTCTTGGAGTGTAGTTTGTTTCTACCCAGCAGACTTCTCATTCGTTTGCCCAACTGAATTAGAAGACTTACAAGGTCAATATGACAAGTTACAAGAATTAGGTGTCAATGTATACTCAGTATCAACAGATACACACTTTGTACACAAAGCTTGGCATGACCATTCAGAAGCGATTAATAAAATTCAATATACAATGGTTGGTGACCCATCTCAAACAATCACTCGCAACTTTGATGTATTAGACGAAGATTTAGGTCTTGCTCAACGTGGTACTTTCATCGTTGACCCTGACGGCGTTGTTCAAGCAGCTGAAGTAAATGCTGACGGTATCGGCCGTGACGCAAGCACGTTAGTACACAAAATCAAAGCAGCACAATACGTACGTCAACACCCAGGCGAAGTTTGCCCAGCAAAATGGGAAGAAGGTTCAGAAACATTACAACCTGGTCTTGACTTAGTAGGTAAAATCTAAGGAGGCATTGATTTAAATGCTAAATGATCAGCTTAAATCACAATTACAACAATTACTTCAATTAATGGAAGGCGATGTTGTATTAAAAGCAAGTCTTGGTACTGATGACAAGTCTAAAGAACTTAAAGAGTTATTAGATGAAGTCTCTGCAGCCTCATCTCATATTACTATAGAAGAAGCTGACTTAAAACGCACACCAAGTTTCTCAGTAAATAGACCTGGAGAGGAAACCGGCATTACTTTTGCCGGTTTGCCTATGGGTCATGAATTCAATTCACTTGTACTAGCATTATTGCAAGTAAGTGGGCGCGCACCTAAAGAAGAACAAGCCGTGATAGATCAAATCAAAGCACTAGATAAACCACTACACTTTGAAACGTATATTAGTTTAACTTGTCAAAAATGTCCTGATGTCGTTCAAGCATTAAACTTAATGAGTTTATTAAACCCTAATATCACGCATTCAATGGTAGATGGCGCTATTTTCAGAGAAGAGTCTGAAGATATCATGGCAGTACCTGCAATTTTCTTAGACGGTGAAGAATTTGGTAATGGACGTATGACAATTCAAGATATCCTTGCTAATTTAGGTAGTCAAGCAGACCCAGCAGAATTCAACGATAAAGATCCATATGACGTATTAATCGTCGGCGGTGGGCCTGCAAGTGGTAGCGCTGCTGTTTATACAGCACGTAAAGGCCTACGTACAGGGATTGTTGCTGATCGTATTGGCGGACAAGTTAATGATACAGCAACCATTGAAAACTTTGTCACTGTTAAAGAAACAGATGGCCCAAAATTTGCCTCTGCACTAGAAGATCATATAAAGCAATATGACATTGATGTAATGACAGGCATTCGCGCTAGTGAAATTGAAAAAACTGATAGTGGTATCGTTGTTTCTCTTGAAAATGGCGCACAATTAACGAGTAAAACAGTTATCATTTCAACAGGTGCACGTTGGCGCAAGCTTGAAGTACCTGGCGAAGAGGCATTAATTAACAAAGGTGTTGCATTCTGTCCACATTGTGATGGACCTTTATTTGAAAATAAAAACGTAGCCGTAGTCGGTGGCGGTAACTCAGGTGTCGAAGCAGCAATTGATTTAGCGGGTATTGTTGAGCATGTCACATTATTAGAACGTAACGCAAGCCTTAAAGCAGACAATGTTTTACAAGAGCGTTTGAACAGCTTGCCTAACGTTACTGTTATTAAAAATGCACAAACAACTGAAGTACTTGGTGAAAATGCTGTAACTGGTATTAAATACCAAGACAAATCTCTTGGTGAAGAACACACATTAGAACTTGAAGGTATTTTCGTCCAAATCGGACTATTACCAAATACTGAATGGCTTAATAATTATGTTGAATTAAATGAAGCTAATGAGATTATAATCGATCGTAAGAACGCTACAAGCATCCCTGGTATTTTTGCAGCTGGTGATGTTACTGATGATCGTAATAAACAAATTATTATCTCAATGGGCGCCGGGGCAAATGCTGCATTAAATGCCTTTGATTATATTATTAGACATTAATTGCTCTATCACAGTTATATCATGTGAATGGCTAACGAAATCATTTTTTAAAATGTGATTCTTGATTAGTCCCCCACTTAAATATAATAAAGGACTATTCCAAAAGAGTAGTATTGATAGAGATAAAAGGCTTTACTAACCAGAGCTCATGCAAAAGACCCACAAACTAAATAAATTAAGAAGTGGGAATTTAAGCTATTTCCAATATATAATTAAGGCTGGGACAATGAAAATTGTCCCAGCCTTTTATTATGCATATAGCCAGTTGTTAAAGCCCCACTCTTTGCCCTATTCACACTTAACATAAGTATGATTCCAGACAAACCTATTATCTTATGCTCTTTCATCTATTCAACCTTATCGCTGTAAAGATAAATACAACTAAATTTTATTGCGAACTATAAGTCGCTATATTGATACCTTCTATAACAATTCAAAGTTAAAATCTAATGAATATTTATAACTTTCTTATAATAAATTTATTGTTTACTCATTTTGTTCAAAAGATTGTGCGTTTATCATTTAATCATTTATTCAAATCAATAGCTCTACATGATACGCTTAAGTTATAATTTTTATAAAGCGTGTTTAAACATATACTGTATTGTTATACTCGTACGATTATTACTAAAGGAGCAATTAAAATTTATGAAAAAAATTACATTATTATCGTTAATATTAGTGCTAACTGTTGTACTCGCAGCGTGTGCAAACGATAAATCTGAAGATGACAATAGTCATAGCGAGCGACATGCGCCTAAGAATGTAAATAAAATTACTGAAGAAGATATCTTTAGCTCAGATAAAAAAGGTGAAAATTTAAGTGAAGCAGAAGTAAATAAAGCTATTAAAAAATATTTGGATGTAAACTCTGACATTATTGATAATAAGTATCTACTTCAATATAAAATAGACAAACAAATTGGTACAGATAAAAAAATTACTGATGAACAGGCTGAACGTTTATCTGATTTATCACATAATGCGGTTAAAAATGATGTAAGATTCAAGAAATTCGTAGAAGAGAATAAACTCCCACAAGGTTATCAAGAAAATGTCGACCGTATTATCAAATACTTTACTGCTTTAAATACTACAATTAAAAATGCAGATGAAGACATAGAACAATTAGATTACCAACCACAGAATGAACTTAACGTTGTGGACGTGTCTACCAAATACGCTGGAGATGTTAATGGAAAACAGCAAGATAAAATCAAGAAGTTCCTAAAAGATAAAGGTATCGAATCTGACGCTGTTGATAAATAACTAGAGCGCTTGTTAATAGATTGAAGTCAAAGCCATGTAATTATAGGTTTATGCTGTAATTATTCTATTAAATTACAATATGATTACATGGTAATATTTGTTGATACCAAAGGCTTGAACGCCATTTTTATACATAACCTTCACTTACCCTGACTTATTTCTGTAAAAAACCTTACTTAATTGTAAGGTTTTTTAACACAATATCCCTTTTTTTCTCAAAGTGACATTTGTTAAGATTAATTTAAGTTAATAAACAAATGAATAGAAGCACAGCCACTCAGTAATAATTTCTAAGGAGGCACACCTTATGGTTTTAACTATTTTAATAGGTGCAATGGCTGCTATCTTCATAGCTTTTAATCTCTTTGAGAAGAAAGAAAAATATGGTGTTGTTTCATTTAAAACAATCGCCCTTAGTGTAACTTACGTTATACTTGCCGTTGTTGTCGGCAGTTTTTTAGACAATATCAATACAATATTCCAAGGATTTCATGATAGCTTAACAGCAGCTAAAAGATATTAACCTGAACTGACAAAGTCGTAGTTCAGGTTTTTGTTTGTGTTTATTTCTCTAATTCATATGGCATACAATTTTCAATTTTGCGGTCAATGACTGTCGCTTGTGTATCATATCTTAGATAGACAAAGCAGCAACGAAGCACAACTTGATGCGCTACAATTACAATAGTTTCTAAACTATTATCTAATTCATGTTCAAAGAAATGTGTTACACGTTGTAACACGTCAGCGTAACTTTCCCCGCCTGGTGCTTTTTGAGTAAAACTATGGCGAAATGATAGATAATCCTCATCATTAAAATATTGTGCGTATTCAGGATTTTGTTCAACTTTGGCCACCATTTCCCCTTCAAACTCACCAAGCGAACGCTCTCTTAATGAAGATGTCACAGTTGCAGGAATATTATTATCAAATATCGCATTATACGTTTGTCTAGTACGTAGTAAATCTGATAGGTACACATGGTCTATTTCTTTTTTATTAAAATAGCTTTGTAATAACTGGGCAGAATGTGTCCCCTTCTCTGTTAATGGAACATCTAGTTGTCCACAAAAGTAGTTTTTGCCTTCTTTTTTATCATAATTTGATTGCGATTCACCATGTCGTACTAAATATATTTTCATATGTCTTCCTCTTCTCTTTTATAATCATTATTTTACAATTCTACCTAACAAAAATGTAATATTAAACGTCCGCACTATATTTCTATCTTATTTATTGTTATTATCCTATCTGAGGTGATATCAATGAACCAACAAATTACACAAAACAATACACAAAGCGAACGTATACTTGCTTCAATTAGTTATTTCAGTATATTTTTTGCACCTATCATCGTGCCTATTATTATTTGGATATTTGCTGATAAACCAACTTCTACACACGCAGCAAAATCACTAATTTATCATATTATAACTTATATTGGGCCTATCTTTTTAATCATTAGTATTGCTATGGGCGGTGTCGTAATTGATTCACAAAATACAACTGTAAGTGTAATAGCACTCGCGTTAGTTATACTACTATTCACCATAACTATCTGGTATACGCTTAAAAATATTTACCGTGGTATTAAAGTACTCATTTCAGATTCGTCACTTTACAATCCATAATATACACTAAGTTGGTATAGGATTAAAACACACCTTAAAAGGTACATTAACTTATCGAGCCGTATTTAAATTATGACAAAGTTCAAAACAATTTAAAATTTTGTATACTTAGACAGTAATATCTTTTATGCTTAGAGTTAAAGGAGACTGAGAATATGAGTAAAAAATTAACAATTTCTTTAATTAGTATTTTAGTTATTATTGGTTTAGCTTTCACGATATTCATGCTATTTTCTGGTCAAAAAGATACTTATTATGGCTATATGTCTGAAAGTACCACTGCAGAAAAAGTTGTCAGCGAAAAAGATGGCATAGTAACGAAAGATGTCAAACTTGAGCATGATGATGATTTCAAACCTAAAAAAGGTGATTTTGTAAAATTAGTATCTAAAGATGATGGTGAATCATTCTACAAAAAAGAAGTAGTAAAACATGATGATATCCCACACGGATTAATGATGAAAATCCATGAAATGGATATGAATCACTAATTTTATCAAAACGTGTATTTCAATAAAGCAAGACTTATTAATTCGCTTTAAAAAACGGGGTGTAACACGGAATCAAATTTAAAAATTTGATTTTGTGTCACACCCCTTAACTATGTCTTTATTTCTTCTGTTTATTTTTTCGATCTTTATAATATAATAAAGCTTCGATAATAAATACAATAATCAATGAGAAACCAAATAACGGCATCAGAATTCCCAGTACGATAAGCACGATAACCAATGGAATTGACATTGGTTTTTTAACTCTTGGTGGCAGCTTCACATTACTACCTCTCATTTTTTTAATCCATGATGTTAATCCTAGTCCAATTGCTGTCAGTAAAGCGATACATACAAGTAAATTAATCACTTTATTAGCTACGCCAAAAAGATGACCTTCATGTAATGGTATGCCCCATGTAAACCATTTGCCAATAATGCCATATTCTTCATACTTCACCTTACCTAAATCATTCCCATTATATTGATCTATATATAACGTTTGCTCGTCATAAGGTGAAACATCTAACCCTGTGACACCTGTATTACTGCCATTAGAAACTGTAAAAGCAGCTGATTCATTAGATGGATAGACAATAGAATATGGTTTATCTATACCGTTCTTTTTAGCTTCAGTAGCTACTCTATCAATCGAAATTTGATTTTTAATATCTGTTCTCGGCATTTCGCCGCCACCATGGTGAGCAGCATGACCTTCTGAAGCAGGTTGTTTATTTTCACGTGTTGCCCATGGTATTTCATTTACATCCGATTTCGGAGGATTAATAGCCAATTCTGATTGTCCTAATTCGCCAGAATTGTCCATCACATTTGCAATCTTAGCTCCCATATATCCAGACCATGGCAAACCAGTAAGCACCAATACAAATACTGGTATTGCTATAACTACACCTAAAATACCATGCCATTTTTGGAACCTTAATTTTTTATTTTTATTTGAGATTAGCTTTTTCTTAATAAGCATATAAGTCCCAGAAAGAATCATAAAAATTGTCCAACACGCAGTTAATTCTACAAGATAATTTATAAACGTGTTTTCTGTGAATAATGAACTATGTATATTTCTTACTACATTTGAGTATGTATGTTTAGCATTTTGATCTGCTACTATTTGATTATTTTGGTCTAAAAATACATACCGCTGATTTCCAGCCATATCATCTAATGTAATACGATTATTATATGGGTCATCCATCATACTTACTTTACTGATGTAAAAGCCGTCAAACTTATCTTCTACTTCATCTACAGCTTCATTTAGTGTTTGATGTGTTTTAACGGAACTATCCCCGAAAAACTCTGTTTTATATATATTATTTTCTACTTCTTGAAAAAAGAGATAACCAATGCCCGAAATAGTTAACGTAATTAATAACGGTGTTATAAATAGCGCAGCATAAAAATGCAATCTTTGTAATGGATTAAATATATTTTTCAAATTTTTTCCCCCTTCTCCTCTAATATTATAAATAAATAACAAAATTATTATGTAGATAATTTGTGAATATTTTATAAAAAATTGCATTTAATTGGTTAATCTGTTTTCAAGTTAATTGCATTATACTAACACCTTATGTTCTATAATGTGTTTAATTTTAACCATTAAAAAAGGAACGGAATTGAAACCAAATTTTGTGATTTGACTTTACATTTCCGCTCCTAATTTTGTATATGTGTCTTGATATTTGCCAACATAACATGTTGCCATTTGCATCAACCTCTAGAGAATAAATTCTCTATAATTTAATACTTAACTACTTTTACTGAACAATAAATTAAGCGATAAACCAATCAATATTGCACCCACTGTATAATCAAAAACCGCTTTTACTGTTCTATTAGCGAACAATAATTTAATATATTGGAAAATATAGACACAAAATATAAACCACAACAGAATAACGGTAGTAACAATTGCTGACAATATTGCAATCTGGGACGTTACGCCTTCCCCAGCAGTTAAAAATTGAGGTAAAATACTTATGTAATAAAGTAATGCTTTAGGGTTTAATATCGTGCTTAACAAACCTTGTCTATAAGAACTCAAATAACTAATTTTTCGAGCCTTCATATGTGAAGTAGAAAAGTTCATACCCTGACGTGCGCTAATAATACTTCTGATTCCTAAATAAATCAGATAGAATGCACCTAATATTTTAATAGTCATAAAAATATAGTACATATTTGCCAAAATAAATATGATACCGAATACCGCTAATAATGAATACAGTACATGGCCAGATGTAATACCTAAAGCAGCCATAGCACCATTGCCTTTCCCAGAAGTAATCGAATTTTTCATTACTACGAAAAAGTCTGGACCAGGTACAATAATAATCATTAAAGTAATCGTAATAAAAGCTGCAAGTCCTTCCATATCAAACACCCACCTTCATGCTTTATGGTATCAATTACAATATGTGTCTGCAACATGAATAATCTCATATTTTAACCGTCTTTTTATTGAATATATAGTCTTAACTATGATATATTAAAAATGTAGTTGGAAACCGACTACTAGTCTTTTATATTCATGAACATATTACTCTTAAGGCGACACTCATGTGTCGTCTATTTTTTATTTTTAAAATCCTTATCTCTCTTAATATAAGGATATATGCATAAAATCTAGCTCTATACTAAAGCGGACTGATTGTTGTATCAGTCCGCTTTGACAACGAGCCGCAATAACTCAATTAATCGAGAATACGCTAATCTTTATTTTTCGATCTTTTTATACTTTGTCTAGAAAAAACTATCGCATATTTACTTAGCTGGAAGTTTTATTCTGACCTTCCAAAGCACATCAAACACATTAAACACTAACATTAGTCAATAAGAGTATTACATACCTTCTTAATATTTATTAATAAAATAAACATTAACTTATTAATTTCAAACCAATCGTACTGCCTAGTATGACTATAATACAGATAATTCTTTTTATATCAGTTGACTCTTTATAAAATAGCATACCTAAAATGGCCCCTCCGACTGCACCTATGCCAGTCCATACAGCGTAAGCCGTACTCATAGGCAACTGGTTCATTGCTATGGATAACGATAAGAAACTCACTGCAAAGAAAGCTATCATCCATCCAAGCGAACTCCATTTACGACTATGCACATAAGCATTCAAAAACGTAATACCTAACATTTCAAAAACACCTGCAATAATTAATAAAATCCAAGCCATTATGAACGCCCCCCATCACTTGTTGTCACTAATTTCAAACTAATTACACCTAATAATAGTGTTATTATTAAAATAATTTTCCCTAAATTAAATGGTTGTCCAAAAAATAGAAAATCAAATAATGTCACACCGGTCGTACCAAGTCCAACAAATACTGCATAAGATGTTCCTACCGGCAATACTTTAGATGCTTCAATAAGCAGGTAAAAGCTTAAAAATATAGCAATGATAGTTAAAATCCATTCAAATACTGATGAAGCATGCGTTAAACCAATGACCCATCCAACCTCAAATATTGAAGCAATAATTATTTTCAACCAATTCATAATAAAATCCTCCTTTAAAAATAAAAAGCCTGGGAGATAGTGTTAACTACTATCTCCCAGGCTTTTATCCTTCCGTGTCACATATAAAAATGTGGCTTTCTCTCGGACCAGACCAAATCATATTATTGCGGAACCCTAGAAAGCATTTATTTAATTCAGTAAATCGTATCAAATTACATCATATTTTTCAACTATTAATCTCCAAATACTCTAATTAAAATCATTATAATTTAGAAAACGCTTAAGCACACGTTTTCATATATTTTTCACTAAATTTTTATGATTTTCTAAGCTTAAACCCTCTACATTTTACTTATTTTAATGTATAATAAGTATTAAATAATAACAATTATAATCTAGGGTGAAGTTACTGACATTTATTCTCAATTACTCTACTTTGTTACTAGATTTAAAAATTTAAAAAAGCGAGGGATTTTTATGCAACTTCTTAATTATAAGATGCACAATGACGAACTCATTGCCACAGTTTTATCAGACAAGAAACAAATATTCAAATACACATTTGACGTTACAACACCTGAATATGAAATTTTAGATGTTCTCGAAGAAATTAATGATTATGTAGACAATGGACAACACCCACTAGGCTGTTCTTTACTTAAAAACTATTCTTATGAGGACGTGAGTCACAATATTTTATAATCTAGAATACACACCAAAAAGATGAGTATAACTGTTAATTACTAATCAGTATACTCATCTTTTAATTTTTCGTTAGTATATATTGCCATACCTGTTTTTAACTTTTTGAAACCTAACTGCCTATAAAAACTTTCATACCCTGTAGTAGCGATTAGATGAACACAATATAACTCCCCTAAATACGTCAACATTTTTCGTATGATTTCTTGGCCGATACCTTGTTTTTGATGTGCAATGTTTACCATTACATCATAAATTGCTGCGTTAAAAACGCCATCCGACATCGCTCTTGCAAATCCAACAACTTTCCCCTGGTATTTTGCAATAATCACATGTGTTGCTGTATTAAAAATCGTAATAACTTTTTCTTGATCGTGACCTGTCCAACCGTTATCATGATATATTTGAATAAGTTCGTCTACATCTTTTATGTCTAGTCCATATTCATAATTAATATTCACTTCTACACCATCCAATCAAATTCACCGCATATTTATCTAATCTATATTACGATCTAATTTCGATACTGTTAGTTACTTATTATCATTTTAACACGACTAATTTATATTTAATATTTCAATTCAAATATTTAGTTTACTACTCTTAAAAAATTGGTTTGAATGATAAGGTTAATACTTAGTAATTGGTGGGTAAATATATAATAAAGAGATTTTAATAAATATAAAAACAAGGAGGGACACATCATGTGGATAGCTTCAATTGTTCTTATTATAGTTGGTATTGTGTTACTCATTTTGAATAAACGCACTTCTAAAAAAGAAGGTGTTTCTAAAAAACAAAGTTATATTAGTATTGGGATTGTATGTATTATTGTTGGTGCTTTCTATTTCGTAGGACAAATCATTAGAGTGATAGTTTCATAACAATTTAAAATAGTCCCGCTAAAAGGCTTAACATGTATGTCAAAAATATATAGAAAGCTAACCCATTAGATTAGCTTTCAGAACGCAGAAAAACCTTAGATGATAATTCACCTAAGGTTTATTTATATATATTTTTCAAAATAGCATGGATCTTTCAGACAAAAATTGACTCTTTTATCAATTGATTTATTCAACATAATAAACACTACCACTGTTTAATTTATATATTATAATCTTTTCAGTATAATATTGGCAGTGATTTGGGCCGACTCCTGCGGGAAAAGCATCAGCCGAAGACTATAGGCTAAGATAGTGCCAGCGGAAAGTATGCACAAAAACTACCAACACAGTCTGAGCCAACCCATTAGGTCAGCTCTCTTATATCTATGTTGTAGTTCAAATATATCTTTTAGCTACTACATATTAAATAAATCATTAAACGATTCTACCATTGTAGGGTGTGTGTATATGTTTTCTTTTAATACTTTATAAGATAATTTTTGATCTATTGCTAACTTAATTAAATTTATAATTTCTTCTGATTGTAAACCGTATAGAGTTGCACCTAAAATTTCTTCATTATTTTTATTAACCACTGCCTTGAACAATCCTCTAGAATCATTGTTTATTTTATGTCTAGGGATAGTATTAACAGGTATAGCATTTTCTATCACATTATATCCTTGTTCTTTCGCTTGTTCACCTGTTAATCCTACACGTGCTAATGGCGGATCTATAAATACTGTATAAGGTACGGCGCCACGATTTTCCGTAGAACGTTGACCCTCTCCAAACAATTGCTCTTTTACAATTCTAAAGTCATCCAATGAAATATATGTGAATTGCATGCCGCCTTTAACATCACCTAAAGCATAAATATTAGATGCAGTTGTTTGTAGATATTCATTCACTTTAATTTCTCCATGCTCACCAATTTTTACATCAGTATTTTGAAGGTCTAAATCAGTATTAGGTTTACGACCTGTCGCTATCAATACAGCATCTGCTGTATACTCCCCATTCGATGTATGCACAATTGTACCGTTCTCTGTATCTTCAAATTTCTTTGTATCTGCATTTAAGACGATATTTACATTTTTGTCTGCTAAATCTTTTTTCACTTCAGCGACAATATCTTTATCTTCCTTAGTCATAATATCATTGCTACGCTCTAATACAGTTACTTTTGTTCCGAAATTCGCAAACATAGCGGCAAATTCTAATGCGATATATCCACCACCAATAATTACTAGATGATTAGGCTGGGATTTTAAATTCATAATACCTTCTGAATCGTATAAATGCTGTGATGACTCTATACCTTCAATTGGTGGAATGACAGATTTCGCTCCTGTATTGATGACGATTTGTTCTGAAGTAATAGTTTCCATAACTTCATCTTGCTCATTCAATAAATTTAATTCATGATTAGATTTAAATTTAGCAGTATAATCTAATACTTCTATATTGTCATCGTCTGCTAAGTTATGATAATTCTTGTTATTTAATGCGTTTACAACATCTGTTTTTCTTGAAAATGCTGGTTCAAATGAACCATGCTCTATTCCTTCATGTACTAATGTTTTAGATGGAATACATCCTATATTGATACAAGTACCACCGTACATCTTTTTAGATTTTTCAATAACTGCTACTTTTTGACCTTGTGCAGCAGCAAATTTCGCTAGTGTTTTTCCACCTTTACCAAATCCTACAATAATTAAATCAAACTGTTTCATGAGAATCCTCCTTTAATACGTCTTTTAATACGTCTTTTATCGTAATATTTTTATAATATGCTACTAATAAGTCTTGCTCTCTTTGGTGAAATTGAAACATCGTTTGGCCTATTTCCCTGGAAATTTCACAATCACTGCCTTCATCCCCAGTAAATAGTCTACCTTCTGATTTTTCTTCATTGAATAATACAAATAAATCTGCAAGATTTACGTCATTCGTTGATTGATTTGATTGGTAACCTCCAAACTTACCACGACTGGCGTCCAAATATTGCTGTTCATTTAACTTTCTAGTAACGCGACGTAATTGTACCGGGTTGACACAAATACGTTCCGCTAATTCACCACTTGAATACCGTTCATCTGGGTGTTTCACTAAAAAGGTTAAGAGATGCACCGCGATATTAAACTCTAAATTCATAATCATCACCTTTTTAATTGTAACTTTAATAATTACATTATAACTAATCCCACTTTAACAACAAAGTTATTTGCTTACAATTACTATATTCCCAAAAAATTTCATATTAGTAATAAAGCAGGATAAAATTCTAATTATTTTCAGAATTTCACCCTGCTTCCAAACTTTTAATGCACACGTATTTGTTTGTCTATATTAATTTTGTTAGTGTTTATAGATATTACAAGATGGCAGCTCGAATACTTACGTTATGTTCTAAATATGCTTTTAAACAACTAAGCATATACACCCAGCCCTCTTTTTGTCCTAATAATTGTTCTACATCCTGGGCATCAAAATCTTTCTCTATTGTAGTAACTACTGTACTATCGTCAACGCCCTCAAATTGAATCTTTACAGGATGGTCCCCCCAAATAAATTCAATACTTTTATTTTTCTTTATTTCTTCTATCTGAATATTTAATTCTGCATTATATTCTTCATAACAGAGGGTGATGGTTTTACCTTGTTCCCATCTTGCTGAACTTGAAGAAAACCAAAAACCTCCAATTTGATTTGGATTTACAAAAGCTTCAAACACATTTTCTTTCGGCGCATTTACTTGTATTTTTGTAACAATATCCAAGTCACACATATCCTTTCTTCAAGTTAATACTAAATTTTCTCACTTCTATTGTATACATTTTACACTAACGTCACAAAATATACCTTATTACAAAATCATGAAATTACATACTACAGATTATGCATTATAAAATTATATTTATTAAGATTGTAAATATTAAATACCCTAATAGTAATGCAATTGTAAAAAACGTATCGGTCGGTATTATCCTTATTTCTGTTATAATTTCATCATCGCTACTATAAAATTAAGGAGATATCTATGAAAAATATAATCCATTCTTATTTATATTATTTGATCATGTTACTTATAGTAGGTGTCATTCTAACTTCCTTATATGTATTATATGTTTGGAAAAATGATCAATCACAAAATCAGGATTACTATAAAAGTTTTTCAGAACTTAAAGCTGATACAAAAGAAGGACGTGATTGGCAAGTTAATACAAAGACAACAAATAATAAAGATATATTAGTTACTGCCATTCATGGTGGTGGGATTGAACCGGGTACTTCTGAATTAGCAAAGATTATTTCTAAAAAAGGGGATTTTAATTTATATAGTTTTGAAGGATTATTAAAATCAAATAATGCCAAGCTGCACATTACTTCAACCAGCTTTGACGATCCTAAATTAAAAGATATGGTTTATAAGTCTAATGAGTCTATTTCAATCCATGGCATTAGAGATGAAAAAAAAGTAGTTTATATTGGTGGGAAAGATAAAGATATGTCTCAATCCATTCAAAAAGAATTAGAAAAAGAAGGATTTAATGTAGAGAAAAGCCCTAATTATGTAAATGGGGATTCCAACAACAACATCATTAATAAAAATGATACAGGGTCTGGTGTTCAATTAGAAATTTCAACAAAATATCGCAAATCTTTCTTTGACAATGGAGACTTCAATCGGAAAACGCGAGAAAATACTAATGACTATAAACAATCTATTTACGATTTTGCCGAAGCCGTTACTAAAGGTATCAAGAAACAAACCAATTAAATTTATTTCCAATAACATCGAGAAATCCTTTTATTGATAAAGGTATTTCTCGACCTTTATTTTTTCTAAATATTTTCTTTTACATTTGTCTTGCTTTTTAAAACGATAGGTATAAAATACTGTTTATTAAAATTAGTAAAGGAAATGACCTAATGAAAATATTAAATAAACCTTTGTATTTTTACCTTTTACTTTTTATAACTACAACATTAATTGGTTCATTACTTTTGTACTTACCTGTTACTGGCAAACAACCTATTGATTTTATAGATGCATTTTTCATAGCTTCCAGCGCTTTTACAGTAACCGGTTTAGTCACTGTTGATGTTTCATCACAATTCAATTGGTTTGGCGACCTTATTATAATGCTATTAATTCAAATAGGTGGTCTTGGTATCGTGACAGTCACATTATTGACCTTTATATTAATAAATAAAAAAATAAGTTTAAAGAACCGTTATCTAGCAATGGCAATGTGGAACATTGATCAACCCGGAGGTATTATACGCCTTATTCTTCAATTTGTAGTATACAGTGTCGCTATTGAAATCTTGGGAACTATATTTATTGCCCTCTCATTTGTCCCTAAATATGGGTTTGGCCAAGGCTTATTTTTAAGTATGTTTACATCAATTTCTGCATTTAACAATGCTGGTTTTGCTCTGTTCAAAGATAATTTAATGAGTACGATTAATGATCCAATTATTACTATCACCATTCCGTTACTCATTATTATGGGCGGCATCGGTCCTTTAGTGTTCTTTGATTTCATCATGTCTCAAAAATTAGTACACTTAAAATTACATTCTAAGATTGTACTAAGCACATCACTCATATTAATTATTTTAGGTTCTGTACTATTTTTCATTTTAGAATATCACGCTACATTAAACCATTTATCACTTCTGGAAAAAATAGGGGCTTCATTCTTCCAATCTGTCACAACACGTACTGCAGGATTTAACACTTTAGACATTGGACAAATCACGGCACCAACTTCAATGATGATGATGTTATTAATGTTCATTGGGGGCGCACCTATTAGTGCAGCTGGTGGTATTAAAGTAACAAGCTTGGTTTTAACTCTATTGTTCATTATCAGTACACTAAGAAACGAAACGCATCCTTCCATATTTAAACGATCTATTTCAAATCGAACTTTAAATATGGCCGTTACAATTACACTCTGTGCTACTATATTTGTCTTAAGCATCTCTCTCATAGTCAGTCTGCTTAACCCGCACACGCCCTACATGACTGTATTATTTGAAGTTATTTCAGCTTTTGGCACTGTAGGATTAAGCATGAATTTTACAATGGATTACCATACAGCTACAAAAATTATTATTATCGCAACGATGCTGATTGGAAAAATTGGGATTCTCACTTTCGTTCAATTGTTTGTTACCGAAAAGAAATCTTTATTCTATTACGCTAAAGGCAATGTACACTTATAGATTAATTCGGTAGACTAAAATAGCCTAATTACAACTAGTTATTCAAATATAATACACTGAATAGTAATTATATTTGGATACATAAAAAAAGATGATTCCCAACTTATTTTAGATGGAAATCATCTTTTTAGTTTATCCGAGATACCAGAGTCATAGTAATAATTATTTCAAACTATTATTATCTATTAAAAACTTAATTAGAATTCGATGAATTTGCTTTTTTCTTATTCATAATAATTGGGACTACGATGATTAAAACACTAACAACCAATAAAATAACTGTAATAGGAGAATGGAATAATGATAAAAATTCCCCATTGTTAATTAACAAATGTCTTCTTAATGATGTTTCCATCAAAGGACCCAACACAATTCCTAAAATTAATGAAGCAATTGAAAAATGATATATTTTCATTAAATACCCTACAATACCAAATAATAGCATAATCCAAACGTTCAATAAGTCATTGTTGGTAGCATATGCTCCAAGTAGAGAAAGTATAATAATAAAAGTCGCTATAATACTATAAGGTGCTTTTAACAATAATGTGAATACTTGAACACCCGCCCTACCTGCAACCAATGTCATGACACTTGCGAATAACATAGCTAAAAATATCGAATATAAAAGTATAGGTTGATCTGATATAAGTTGTGGTCCTGGTTGAACACCTTGTAGCACTAAAGCAGCTAATATTACAGCTGTAGTTGGACTGCCTGGTATTCCAAGAATTAGTGTAGGAATCATTGAAACACCCGCCGCAGCATTATTAGATGTTTCAGGTGCAACTACGCCTTCTGCTTTTCCTTTTCCAAATTCTTCTGGATTTTTAGCTGTTTTCATAGCTACCCCATAACTTACAAAAGAAGCTATAGAACCTCCTGTCCCTGGCAACACTCCAAGTATGCTACCTATTATCGCTGATTTTAAAGCTGTCCATTTATATACAATGAAGTCTTTAAACTTAAACACACCTTGTGATAATTTTGAATTTGCATTTAAATTTTGTGGATTACCATTGGTTATTTGTGAAAATACTTCGCCTAATGCAAAAGCTCCAATCATGATTGGAATATAGTCAATACCATTCATCAATTCTAAAGTATTAAATGTAAACCTATCTGTAGCTGTTAATGGATCTAAACCAATAGTTGAAATAAAAATACCAATAAGTCCTGATATAATAGCTTTAACCATATTACTGGTGCCTAAAGCAGAAATAACAGTCATGCCTAAAATGGCTAAAGCAAAATATTCTGAAGCATGTATCTTAAACGCAACCTCTGAAAGTATAGAAGCCAGGGAAAACATTAATATTACTGCAAATATGCCACCGAACGCTGAACTGCTAATTGCTAACCCCAAAGCTTTTTTTGATTTTCCTTGTTGAGACATGGGATAACCATCAAAAGTCGTTGCCACCGCCTCTGGCGTTCCAGGTGTATTAAATAGAATAGCGGTAACAGATCCGCCATAAGCTGAGCCAACATAAATTGTTGATAAAAACGCTATAGCGGGCAATACATCTAAAAAATATGTGAAAGGTAGTGCTAATACAATCGCCATAGAAGACCCTATACCAGGTAATGCACCTAAGAATATCCCCACTAACAGCCCTAATACGACTAACATAATATTAGTGGGTTCAATTATCGTTAAAAAAGAATCTTTCAATAAGTTTATATTCATTCATTACACCTCCATGTCTCAATATATAAAATTACTAATTTCAGAAAAAATACCAATTCCTTTTGGTAGTGGTATACTTAGTATGTTTCCAAACAGAAACGTAAAAAGTATTGGAATACCTACAGAAAAACTAATAATTTGAATCTTACTTTTTGAGCCTAATAATACTAATAGTAAAGGTGTTAAAAATAAACATGATAAGAAAAACCCCATCTTATTTAACACTAAAATAAATACCGCTATGCCTATAGTTATGATCATTATAATGAGCGCCGGTTTAGTAAATAACGCATTATGATTCGTTTTCTCTTTACTTTTCTTATATTTAACAATCTCTTTAATTAATGTATAAATAAGTAATGCAACTAGAATAAAAAGTATAAAAGTTGGTATACCTGACGCGCCAATTGGATCAACATCTCTTAAATTCTCCATATTTATTGAGTTAATTAAGAAATATCCAAATATAATTAGTAAAATGAAACAAAATAATATACTTCCCATATAATCCCCCCGTTACATGTTTAAATGCCTAAATCATCTGAAATTTCATCAAATTTTTCATACTCCTCTTCTAATTTTTTCTCAAATTCATCTGGACCTAGATAGCCCTCACCTATATCCACTAAATTATTTTTGGCATATTCTTTATATTCTTCAGTTTCATATGCCTCTTTTAATTGTTTTGTAAGCTGTTTTTTCACTGCTTCTGGTGTTCCTTTTTTAATGACAAAGCCTCTCCATGAACCAATATCTACATCTAATCCTTTTTCTTTTGTAGTAGGAACACTTTGAAATTCTTCTATTTTATTAATTCTGTCATCATTAAAAATAACTAGTGGCCTAACTTTATTAGATTTAACATAGTCTACAACGTTCACAACTTTATCTAGATATACATCTACTTCTCCGCCTAACGCTGCCGCCTTTACTTCAGATCCCGATTTATAAGGAATAAATTCACTATTTATATTGGCTTCGCTTTTAAATTTACTAGTTGCGAAGTCATCTAAACCTGTCGAACTTGTTCCACCAATCGTCAGTTTATCCTTTTTACCCTTTTCAATTAATTCATCATAATTTTTGATTGGGCTATCTTCAGCAACAGATAATACATAGATATCGCTTTGAATTTGTACTAGTGGCTCAAAATCATCTAACAATTTAACCTTTTCGCTTTTATCTAAATTATCAGCAATTACTTGGGATGGTGTAATCTCTAACACATTATAACCATCATTTTTTTGTTGATACGTGTACAACATCCCCAACAAACCGCTGCTTCCATCCTTATTCACAGGTTGAAAATTAACATCAGAGCGTTCGGAAAGAATCTGTGAATATTGCCTTACAAATGCGTCACTGGCGCTCCCTTCACCAAAAGGTATAATCATATTGATTGTTTGATTGGGATACGCTTTAATTGCTTCTTTATCTATATCGTTACCAGTATTTCCTTTTGCACTGCAGCTTGCTAATAGTATTGATAATGTAATGATGAGTAACCCCTTTTTTTTACTCATATTTTCACTTCCTATCCATTAAAGATATTGGAATAACTGCATTTCCTTCCATGATTCTTCTAGCGGTACGACCAGTACCTCCTTTAATTAATTTGTAAGCACTTTCATTTTTTTGTATAAAAACTTCAGACGAAATGGTACCACTAGGATGTCCTATCTCTATTGTGTTTAGCATGTCTTTTTGGCAAACTGTAGCGGGGACTGTCCCAGGAATTTTACAAGCGGTTGCCAAGCATATAGAGCCACTCACAGCAAAAGCTGGATGCAATTTGCCCATAGAAATATATCTACCTATTATATTAATATTTTCCTTTTTAATTAAACTGCCTTGTTCTGTTATATAGTCTTTTGGTTCACTGACTAATGCTATTTTAGGTAATGCTTCTAATTCATTATTTACATTGTCTTCATCGCTAAATAACCCCAATAAAACGCCTACTTTAACTCGTAACTTCTCAATTGCTTTTGAAGTCTGTCTCTCATTGATATCCTTTGACAATTCAAATCCTTCAAGAGAAAAATCGCTAGCTTTGACAAAAGCAACAATATTGCCAGTATCTAATATACTTACTTTATACGTAATTTCATCCATTTTAATATAGTCAACTAAATTTCCAGTCGGCAATAATTTTCCAGTAAATGCGCCGGATGAGTCAATAAAACTTACTGTAATCTTTGCTCCTGTACCTTCAACACCTGAAATCGAAAAGTCACCTACACTTTTTATCTCTCCTTGATATACAGGGACACGTACTTCCATAATTTTATTTGTATTTGTATTTAAAATTCTAACAGTTGTTTCACCATCTTCTCTCTTTACGAGTCCTTCCTCAACTGCGTATAAACCGACAGCCGACGCCATATTGCCACAAGTCACGTTGTAATCGATGCTTTTTTGATTGATTCCAACTTGCCCAAAATTATAGTAAATATCACTATCGTTTGTATCTGTCATGCCCACAATTGCTACTTTACTAGTAACAGAAGTACCTCCGCCAATACCATCAATCTGTCCGTTAGCAGAGCTTCCATAAATCTTCAAAATTACTTCCTCTCTCATTTTTTTCTCTATGGGCAAGTCTGTATCTTTAAAAATTAATCCTCTGCTAGTTCCTCCCCTCATTAAAACGCATGGGATTTTCAAACTTGTAGTATCCATAATATGCCCCCTATTAATTATTGAAATATTCAGTTAACTTATATAAAGTATATAAGTATATATTCGATAAATAAAATATTACTTTTTTATGTTTGGTCATCAAAATCTTTTATGATATATATATAAAATTTTAGGGGGATTATATATGGATAGTATGGATTGGGAAATTTTAAGAGAATTATTTAAATGCAAAAATATCACACAAACAAGCAAAACATTGAGAACATCACAACCGGCAGTAACATATAGAATTAATAAGCTTGAACAAGAATTTAATGTGAAGATTATCTACAGAAATAAAAAAGGTGTCGTGTTCACTTCGCAAGGAGAAATGATTGTAAATTATGCAATTTCCATGTTAAAAGATAATCAAAAGCTTAAAGAAGAACTTATAAGTCAAGAAAATACTGTGCAAGGGATATTAAGATTAAGTGCTTCTAGTATATTTTCAAGATATCAACTTCCTAAAATTTTGTCGGAGTTTAGCCAAAAATACCCAGCAGTAGAATTTGATGTTAATACTGGTTGGAGCGAAGAAGTTTTCAAATATGTCCATAATGACTATTCTCAAGTAGGCATACTAAGAGGAGATTATAGCTTTTCGTCAGAGAAGATTCGTTTAATGAAAGAAAAGATTTACATCGTTTCAAAACATCCAATTGATATAACTGAGTTACCTCATTTACCCAGAATATATTATAACACCGATACTTCTCTCAATAAGTTAATAGATGATTGGTGGATTGGAAAATTTATAGAGCCATCTTCCATTACAATAAATGTCGACAATATGGAGACATGTAAAGAATTTGTCCAACATGGTTTAGGTTTTTCTATTTTGCCTGGCATTTTATTACGAGATGATGATAATTTGTCTAAAATCCCATGCTTAGATCAACAAGGTGATTATATTATTAGAAATACAGACATGATTTTAAAAGAACAATATCTAAATAATACCGTAGTCAGAGCGTTTTATAATTTCATGAAGGATGTTAATTTAGAATTTTAAAATAATATATGATACCAATGCATTTCACCTAAATATTATACTTTAATCCAATTATATATCGTCACTCACTACTACCTAATTTACTCAAAGATACAGTATTCTTACACATAAAAATATAAAGTTACACCTACAACTAAAATGTAGTACAATATATTTAATATTTTATATTTTAGTGTTCAATAAAATGTGAATTAAAATTAAGGGAGAATGAGATGAACGATAATAAAAAGAATGGATGTATCGGTTGTTTAGGCTGTTTAGTGGTAATTTTATTCATCATATTGTTGGTTGGTGGATGTAGTGCTTTCTTCTATACAGAAAATAATAGCGATAGTACCAAAAAAGAAACTCAAAATAATTCTGATGCTAAAAAGAAAAATAAAGAGAATAAAAATTCCGACACTAATAATAGCAAAAATGAAGAGATTAATACTCAAGAAAATGGCTCTCAAGAATCAAATGATAATAATTACGAAGAGTCAAGTAATGTTTCTGATAATAGCGAAAATAGTAATGATAATGGCAATACTTATAATAATAATCAAAGCCAATCATCTAACAACTATAATAACAGTACCAATCAACAAAACAACTCAAGCACAGATATCGATACACCTGATACTAATGCACCAGACATTGATGCACCTGAAAAGAATGATTTACCAAAAACGCCAGATGTCGATGTGCCTAAGCCAGGTGAAATAACAAAAGATATGCCAGGTTATGATTCATCCAAAGATAGAGATAACGATGGTATAATAAACGAAAAATAAGCAAAAACGACACTTCACAATTGCTGATATCAACAAATGGTGGAGTGTCGTTTTATTTACTAATGTGCTTCATCAATTATTTAATTTTTAGTATTTGTCCTACTTTAATACTATTGGAATCCAACTTATTGTCGGACTTAATTTTGTCGACTGTTGTCTTTTGATTTTTAGCTATACTATATAAAGTATCTCCTTTCTTCACAGTATATGTCTTCACTAAATATAGTGTTTGTCCCTTACTAATATTATCATTTTTTAAGTTATTCCATTTTTTGATATTTTCAACGCTTACATTACTTCTTTTAGAAATATTATACAGCGTATCGCCAGCGACTACTTTATGTGTATCTCCGGTTATCGTACCACTATTACTTGGCGCTTTTAATTTTAATGTTTGCCCTACTGATAATGTGTTATTGCTTAAATTATTCCATTTCTTAATGTCATCAATAGCTACGCCGCTTCGTCTTGAAATACTATATAAAGTATCGCCTTTAGCCACTTTGTAAGTTGATCCAGTTATTGCGTCATCATTACCGCCACCGTTTAGTGCTTTATAATGTTTTTGAACTAAACTATAAAATTGATCCATGTTATATCCCCATTGGTTAAAATAACCAACTGGGTCTGTGTGGTCCGTGCCACCCCAATATTGACTAATAGCGTTGTGACTAATAATTGTACCTGTACCTTGATTATTATCTGCCAATGATGGTGCCAGTCCATTTTGTTTCAGCATTTTAGCGGCTAAGTAAGCTTGGTTATTTACAGATTTAGCAAAACCATCAAATGTATTTGATCTCGTCAACTCTATTTGATAGAAATATGGATTTGCATTCGCGCCTGCACCCCAGGCTAAATAATTACTTGGTGCTGTTTGGATAATTTTATCACTACTTGCATAAGCATGTACAAAAGCACTCTGATAATTGTTATACATATAATTTACTTCGCCTTCAATCGTACTATTTGGGTTAGCAGTTTCGTGTATAACAACGCCTATAAACTTTCCTGATTTATAATTATATTTGGGTAAATTATTAATACGTGAATCTTGAACGATTTGCGCCGGTTTAATATTATTATTTGCAATATATGTATTTACGTCTTGGTAAGATCTATTTGCAAAAGTACGCATTTCTACTGAATTAGAATTATGTTCTGCAACCTTATTATGTAATCGTAAATCTTCAGGTGTTAGTTGGTCTTTTAAAGCTTGAGGGCTCATCTTTTGTGCTTTATCAAAATCGATTGGTTTACTTGTATTCTCTGCCTTATCTTTTTCCGTCGTTTGCTTTGTAGTATCTTCTTGGGCATATGCCACGGTACTACTTAGTATCAAGCTCGTTGCTACTATTAATGATAAACTCAACCTATACTTCATTTAAAAACTCCTTTTTTATAGAACACTATTTTATCGCAATGCCTATATTAATTAATTCATCTTATTCTTACAGTTTATAATATTATTCAAATGTTTACAAAAAACTTTATTATTTCGTACTATTTTTTGAACATTCTATATATTAAGTGTTTTAAATATAATAAAAAAATGAGTAAGATAATGAAACCACAAATATTTCCATTATCTTACTCTTATTAATCTTACATTTGTTTATCAATAAGTTTATTGTCCATAAACCCTCCATTGATAGGAGTTGAAAGTTACAATTTAGCGTCACATTGAACAATTATAAATCGATAATTACACTTGATAATATCGCAATTAATGCAACTATAAGTACAAACACAAGTAAGGTATCAATTTTTCTTTGATTACGTTCTTTATACGGTTTTCTAAATTCTTTTAATGCCACAAAACCTGCAATTAACACTAATAATAGACACACTAAATGTAAAACCAATGCTAATACGGCCATCTTCATCACCTCACACACTTTTATTAAATTATGATTGTGCTTATTTGTTTAAAACCGCTTCATGAACAATTAATTAGAAATCGTTACTCAATAAACTGATAATTAGAGGAATGGTGATTTGCGTAGTCTTTATAATACGCTACCCTTTTTATTGTCTCAAAAAACGCACAGTAAATTTCATTACTTTCTAGATACATTGAGTTTTTAGACATAAAAAAACAAACCAAACGCTAAAATTAGCAAATGGTTTGTCTCTCATTTATTATCCATATTTATCTGTGAAAATTCATATATTGTAAAACCGTCAGTTATTTTCAAAGAAATCTTTTGAATATGTTCTTAATCTACCGCAATTTTCACACAAAACATTTATTAACGTAATGGGTTCATTACCGTAAGTAGCAGATAATAATGGTAAATAGTATTGGCCATCCAATACTCTCATGTTAGGATTATCGCAATTGCAAATACCTTTATTTGTAGCCTTTGACTCAATAATGCTTATGATCCGTTCTTTTTGTATATCAGTGAATTTTTGCATTGTCATAAACTTTACCTCCCAACATATTATATTGTATCCATTATAATATGTTGACTACGTTAAATAAAGCTTAATTTAAAAAAGGCCCTCAATTAAGAGGACCACAGGATTAAAGGAGTTGCGTTCTCCTACACGTCATAGGACGCATAAGAGATTGACCCATTAATCACACACGTCCTAAGACGTGCAAAATTATTATAAATTAATTACTTGTATAAGTAAAATATAAATTATCCAGAAAACGTAATATTTATTAAAGGAAATTTAAACGCTGGTATTAATGGTTTTCTTTAGTAAGCAAGACACAAGGAAAGACGTCAAACTACATAAATACCTAAACCGTAATCCAAAAATAAACCGCCCCGAAAGGCGGTTTATCACGGATGAAGCACTGGAGGTACTTCATATATATAGCGTAACATATAAAAATTAGTATTGCCACGCCTATATTGTTCGATCTATTTTATATTCAAGTATTATGTATTATTTAATATCATGAAACCATTACAATTATAGTTTTCTAGCTTATTCATATTTAAAGATCGATAAAAATTGTTTGTCTTTTCACTATTATCTGTTATTAAAATAATTTGCCTTACATGCTTATACCTGTGTAATGTCATAGTTATTAATTTTCTTCCAATACCTTGTCTTTGATATTTCGGTTTGATTAAAATATCTTGGACAAATACAACTGAGCAGTCGTCACTAAGTGTTCTAATTAAACCAATTAATTCTGAATCCTCCCACACAGTGACAACATAATCCATATTCTTTATCAGTGCTTGGAAATCATAATCGGTACTCAAATAATTCCACCAACCTACACTCGCATATAACTTCTTCAAATTTTCTGTATCAGGTATTGTATGTTCCGAATAGCTCATTGAAAGAACTCATTTATAAATATAGTAAATATATAGAGTAAGCATTTTTAAAATTTATAGATACTCTATTAACCAATTACTAATTAAAACCACAAAGATAATATCCGCTAACATCAACAAATTATTCATTGGTATTGTAAAATTTAAAACTTCTAAGCAAATGTAAAAGATACCTATTGCCACAAATAGCTGGAGTATTAAACTCAATACTTTATTTATTTTAACCTTCATTAAAAATATAGCCATGATTATACCAAAAAGTAAAACTACGTAGAACGACATACCTGCCAATCCAATCAACTCATCGGATTTAGAACTATAATCAAAAAACGGAAGTTTGCTTAATACCCTATTAACAAATAAAAGACCTCCAGTAAAGACAATAATTCCAATAAAATGTATCCCTAAACCTTTGATAAATACAATTATCCTAGACTCTCCTTTTTTCAAAACAAACGACAAAACTATATCAATTAATGCTGCAAAAATTACAATTAAAGCAAAGTTCAATAAATAGTGTGACCCATATTCACCTGTAAAAAGATTTATAAAAAATATTAAAGCATCATATAATCCATTTAACATAAGCGGCTCCTTCTAATTAACTTGTTATATAACCATTCAACTCAAATATCTTACTTTTTCATGACATAAATCTTTGATTATATTGAACGATACATAAGTATATTTTATAAGAAGTACCACAAATTTTAAATGATAATTTTCTAATATCACACAATTAAATGTGTTAATATCAATATAAGAATTCAAAAATACCACATATCAGTATTTTGAAAAAGAGACCATTCAGTACTATATACTTTCAATCTCTATGCCCTATTTCAAAACGGTTCGATAATAATATACTTTTATAATTTAAACAGTACTTACTAAAAGGAATGATTAGTATGCAATATACAAAATACTTACCTGGAAAATGGCACATCATAGCTTCTACATTTAAAATTTGGACTTCAGGCAAAAAAACAAATCCTTCTATTACTTATTCAATAATACAATCTCATCCTTTGAGAATTCTTGATAAAGTAACATACCAAACGAGAAATAAATCAAAATCCATTGTCGGTTACGATACACTAGATAACGATCAATTCAATTGGAGAGGTAAAGGCATTTTAAAACCAATTTCGAGCAAATGGAAAATTATTTATATAGACAAAGACGTGTTAATTATTAAGTTTTCTTCTACTTTAGTAACACAGCCTGGAATGGATATTCTTTTACGTAATAAGCAAAATGCTAATTCATATAAAATACAATTATTAAATCACCCAGAAAAATTTAACTTAAACGCCAAAACTATACAGAAATTTAAATGGTTATTTTAATTTTAGACTAAAAACAATTACCTATAGATTAAAATACTAATCTTCATGTTTATTAAAATCAATAAAACAAAAATAACCCCGTAGGTATATGCCTACGGGGTTTTCAGATACAATATCTATTATTGTTCTTCTTTAACATATGGTAATAATGCCATATGACGAGAACGTTTAATAGCTAATGTCAACATACGTTGATATTTAGCTGAAGTACCTGTTACACGACGTGGTAAAATTTTACCGCGTTCTGAGATAAAACGTTTTAATAATTCTGTGTCTTTATAGTCGATGTGTGTAATACCGTTTGCTGTGAAATAACAAACTTTTTTACGACGACGTCCGCCTCTTCTTGGTCCACCTGCCATGGTAACTGCCTCCCTTTAAGTTATTTTTTTAAATACCGTCTAGTTTTAATGTTTATTAATCATTTTATTATGATTCATGTGTTTTTATTTTCTATTAGTAAAAGATTTATAATGCGTGTGAAACATTGTATTAAATCTTTGCGTGTGTGTGCATGTGTAATATTAATCTTATAAAATTATAGACTATTTGTCAACACGTTAAGAATAAATAAACATGCTGAACTCGAAATAATTTGAACATCTAACCATTAAGTACTAATTTTACTTCTTCACTTAAGTCTTTATAATGATTATTTATAAAGAAATGATCGCCTTCAAAGAATCGATAATCTACTTTACCTTTTGTCAGGTCTGACCATTTATACAAAGTATGAGCAGAAATGGAATCTTGTTTCCCTACAAATACTGATAAATTGATATCTACTTGTCTTTCCTTGGGTTTATCGCAATAATAATCGATTGCTAGAAAGTCGTTTTTCAATGCTGGTTTCACAAGTTGCCATAACTCTTCATGATTTAATACTTCTTCAGATGTGCCGCCCTTATCTCTTATAAACTGTTTGAATTCTTCATCATTCATGGCTTCTATATCATTATATTTATCCAAATAGCCAATCGGTTCACTCGCACAAAGGAACATATGCTTTGGTCGATAACCTAATTGATCCAATTTATAATAAAGTTCGTATGCTAATATTGTCCCTAAACTGTAACCTAATAGAATAAACTCTTCAGGTTTTTCATTAATAATTTGCTTAACTAAGTCATCTACCATGTCATCAATACTATCTAGCGCCTCTTCGATTAACCTTTCACCACGTCCTGGTAATTCTAATGGCTTAAATTGAATATAACTTGGTAAATTGTTCTTCATTGGATAATATAACGCTTTATTTCCACCTGCAAATGGTATACAAAATAATGTTGTTTTAGCCATATACTCGCCCCTTAAAGTATAAATTCTGTATTAAAATTCTTTGTTATATCTAATAACTCTGCTTCTAAATCTTGGTTAGCTACATCTAAAATCACTGACAATGCATAAATCCCATACACAATATCATGAAAAAATGAACACGGCTGCATCATTTCATCTTCAGTTTCAATAAGTTGATAACGACCTTGAACTGGTGTAATAGAAAAAGAATCTAATGCTTTATACATGCCCATACCAAGTAATTTTAAATAGCACTCTTTCATCGTCCACACTTCAAAAAAACGATTAAATCGAGAGATAGTACTTTGTGTATCAGTAATGTATCGATACTCTAATAATGAAAAGTATTTTTTGGCAATATCTAAATCTATATTTTCAATTTTTTCCACATCTACGCCCACATTCGCGTCACTCACAACACATATTGAACAACCATCTGTATGAGACACATTGATGTGTTTATCTTTAGGTAATTTTAATACTGGTTTACCATGTGTATTTTCACCAAATTGAATATGCTCAAATTGTATTCCTGTATGCGCTCGTACACAATAATACTTAAACCATTTAGAGTATTGAGGGTGCCTCTTGAGGTTCTGATAATCAAAATCCTGCGTATTTAATACATATATCGTTATTTTCACGGTCACACTTCCACATCACTTAATCAATCAAAACAAATGAAGTAGCAAGTTGTTATTTTGCTACTTCATAGTTGTAATTAGAAATTATTTTTTGGATGGCTAATCATTTTAGATAATGTTGCATCTTCAGTAGGTTGCCACTTGAAGTTTAACTTTTCGAGTATGAAATTAGTTTTAAAATCTAATACTTCAAAATGAGATTTGTTGAAAATATTGTTATCTAGTACGCCTGTATGCAATAGGAAATCATTGATTTGATCGCTCATAACATCTTCTTTAATACAATGCATTAAGTAATCGACAAATTCATTCCACTGTACATCTTTAATATGATAATTGTTTTGATTATACACATGCATCAATTGTTTAAGTGAAAGGTGATGGTTATTATATATATGATGAATCTCGTTATTTAGTTGATTATTTTTAATCAATTGGCTACACGCTTTAGCTGCCTGATCCACAGGAGTGAATTCTAAATCATCATTTTCTAAATCTGGGAATATTTCTAGGTTTCTAAATGATTTTATAATACTATAGAAAGCATTGTTTTCTTCATTTTTCTGGAATACTCCTGTACGAGAATCACATTGTAAATTACCCAATCTATAAATATTTGTTTCTACACCTTGCTCTCTACTAGCAATCAATACTTTTTCAGCTTCTATCTTAGTATCTAAGTAAACATTATTCATTACCTGACCTAAATCTAAGTCATGTTCTGAAAATGTTAACTGTGCTTTGTCGTCTACCTTACCTGAAGCAATAGAAATTGTAGACATGTGGTGAATCTCTTTAGATTGATTGTATTTAGCAAATTGAATTAGTTGTTCAATACCGCCAACGTTTGCGCCGTATGAAGCATCTGTCGTCGCAAAGTGACTAACATTCGCCGCAGCGTTAACAATCATATCGATATTTTGAGATAAAGACTCGTAAGTTTCTGAAGCCATGCCTAGTTTTTCTAACTCGATATTACCTTCAATGATATGGATTCTTTCTGCATACTCAGGATCAATTTGAGATTCAAAGTAATAAATCCAGTTACGATATAATTTCGTTTCTCCTGTAACTTCTTTATTACTTCTTACCATGACATAAATATTAAAGTCCGTATCTTCTAATAAATTGTTCAACATGTATATACCAAAGAATCCAGTAGCTCCTGTGAGCAATACATTTTTACCTTGTTTAACCGCTCCAGAACTAATAACTTCATAATTCTCTACACTTTCTTCTTTATATTCATTAATTTCTTGAATAAATTCACTACTGAATTGATGTGCTTGTGCAGTATCTATATTTTTAAGTGTTTCTAACTTAGTTAGAATATTTGTTTGATCTTTTGCAGCTATAGACTCACTGATACGGTCAATCGTTTGTAGTTCGAAAATGTCTTTAATTGAAATGTTATATGATTTTGATAATAACGATGTCAGTTTAATCGCTATGATAGAATCTCCACCAATTTCAAAGAAGTTGTCATAAACACTTATGCTATCTGTATTTAATACTTCTTCCATTGCTTTAACAACATCCGCTTCGATTTCATTTCTAGGTTCAACAAACTCCTGTCTTTCAACTTCAATTTCAGGTAATGCACGTTTATTTAATTTACCATTAGATGTAACTGGCAATTGTTCTATTTGTGTCATATAAGCTGGCACCATGTAGTCTGGTACTTTACGTGCAAGTTCAGTCTTAATATCTGTAAATGAAATTGGTTGATCAGCAACCAGATACGCACAAATCGCTAGTTCTTCTCCAGCCATTGGTTTAGCAATGACACCTGCATCAGAAATGTTTTCAATACGTAGTAAGTGGCTAGAAATTTCACCAAGTTCAATACGATAACCACGAATCTTAACTTGTTCGTCTATACGACCTAAATATTCTATTTCTCCATCTGTTGTCCATTTTGCTAAGTCACCTGTGCGGTAAACTTTTCCTTCACCAAACGGATTATCAATAAATTGTTGTTGTGTTAATTCTGGACGATTGAGATAACCATTTGTTACAGCAACGCCTGCAATACAAAGCTCTCCTGGAACGCCGATACCTGTATGCTGATTATTACTATTTAGAACATACATTTGTACATTAGCAATTGGTCGACCGATTGTTATAATATCGTACTCCTGAATTGGCGGTAATGGATTATAAGTTACCTCAATTGAAGCTTCTGTCGGACCATATAAATCAATAAGCAATGTATCATTTGGCTGACCGATGATTGAGTTAAAGCGATTTGCTTGTTCAGATTTTAGTGCTTCACCAGTTGCAAGGACTATATTAAGTGATGCTATTTCAGCTACTTCATTTGTCGATTTAATATAATCAACAAACACACCTAACATCGAAGGTACAAAATGAATCATAGTGATTGAATGTTGTTGGATTAGCGATGTAATCTTACTTGGGTTTCCTTCTTCTCCAGATGGTAGTAACACGGCTTGCGCACCTACCATAGCGAATCCGAAAATTTCCCACACTGATACATCAAATGTATATGGTGTTTTAAACATGATGATATCTTCTTCATTAAAGTCATACTCATCAATCATCCAATTCAGACGGTTCAGCACACCTTCGTACGGAACAACCACCCCTTTAGGTTTACCAGTCGTACCTGACGTATATATTACATACATTAAATCAGAAACATCTGTAATGTGGTTTAAATTATCCGTTGATAGATTAGCAAGCGCATCTTTCTTAGTTATGTCAATTACCTTTCTATCAAACTCAATATTTGTATCTAATGCGCGATCTGTAATTATCAATGTTGGCTGACTATCATTCAAAATATAGTTGATACGGTCACTAGGTTGACTAGGATCCATTGGTACATAAGCACCACCAGCTTTTAATATTCCGTATATACTTACCATCATTTCTATACTACGATTCGTCATTAAACCTACAAGTGAATTAGCTTCTACTCCTTCTGCACGTAATTTATGGGCTAGTTGGTTCACACGTATATTAAGTTCTTTGTATGTTAAACTTTCACCTTCATATGTGATAGCTGTTTGATCTGGCGTTTTCGCAACTTGCTTTTCAAAACGCTCAACAAAAGTTTGCTTATTAGGTAATTCTGCATACGTATCGTTAAACGTACCGAGAATTTGTGCTCTCTCTTCTTCTGTTGTCATATCAATCTCACTGATATTTTGGGCTGGATGTTGTACCACTTCGCTTAATATTTTCAGATAGTGATTCAACATACGTTCAACCGTTTGTGGTTCAAATAATTCTGCAGCGTATTCTAGTGATACTTTGTATGCTTCGTCATCCTCAATCATCATATTTAAATCAAACTTAGCTTTTGTATTTGTTGCTTGTTTTTCTTTAATATCCCAATCTTCAATTTGAAGATCTTGGGTTTCGTTATTTTGTAACGTGAAGAGCACGTCAAAGAGTGGGTTGCGTGTTAAGTCACGTCTTTCTACAACCTCGTCCACTAATTCTTCTAGTGGATACTCTTGGTTATCATATGCTTTTAGTGCAGTATCTCTCACTTCATCTAAGAATTGCTCAAATGCTTTGTTATTTTCCGGATAAGCACGCATTGGCAACGTATTAACAAACATACCTAACAAGTTATCTGTATCTTGATGAGTACGCCCTGAGATTGGACTACCTATAACCACATCTTCTTGTCTACTATATTTATGCAATAAAATCATAAATGAAGACAGTAGAATCATATAGTCTGTACTATTAGTTCTTTGAGCCAATTCATGTAATGCGTCCCTTGTCTCTTTAGGCATTTCAGCTGATACTGTTTTACCTGTAAAGCTTTGTTGTTTAGGTCTTGAATGATCATAAGGTAAATCTAATACTGGTGCTTCATCTTCGAATTGAGATAACCAGAACGCACGTTGATTACTTAAATCACGGTTGTGCATCCATTCACTATAATCTTTGTACTGTACTTTCAAGTTATCTAAAGTTCTTTCGTGATATAGCGCGATAAATTCTTTAATGATTAGGTTAATAGAGAAACCATCTGAAATAATATGGTGAATATCAAAGAGTAAGATATGACGTTGATCAGCCAATTTAACGATTTTCACTCTTAACAGTGGTGATTGATTTAAATTGAATGGTCTTACAAAGTCATTTAACAACGTTTCATAATCATCTATATCTGTTTCTTCATAATCTACAGTTATATTTGCCTGTTCATCTATAATTTGTACAGGCTCACCGTCTATCGTTTCAAAATGCGTTCTTAATGCTTCGTGACGTTCCACTAAGCTTTGGAATACATCTTCAACACGCGCTACATCAACGACACCATTAATTTCTAGCATACTTGGCATATTGTAAGCCGTTTGACCTTGCACCATTTCATTCAACACATATAAACGTTTTTGTGGAGAAGATGCAAGATAGTATGACTTCGATTCAGCTATAGGAATATTTTGTCCATCTAAGCTACTTTCCTGGTCATTTAATACTTTTCCAAGTTGTGCGACTGTAGGACTTTCAAATATTACTTTTAATGGTAAACGTATACCAGTTTCACCTTCGATTTTATTAATCACATTAATGGCTTTTAGTGAGTGCCCTCCTACTTCAAAGAAATTATCATATATACTTACTCGTTCAATATTTAATACTTCACCAAAAATATTTGTGAGCATTTCTTCTATATCATTTGTAGGAGCAACATAATTTTCACTTTCAACCTGGATTTCAGGCAATTGTTTTTTGTCTAATTTACCATTTGATGTTACTGGTAAAATATCGATTTGAGTCATGTATGTTGGTACCATATAATCTGGTAAGTTTTGATTAAGTTGTGATTTAATTTCATCGAAGTCAATGCTTTCATCTGAAACTAAATAAGCACAAATCGCCAATTCTTCGCCAGCCATTGGTTTAGCAACAACTGCTACGTCTGAAATTAGATTAATCTGACGTAATAAACTTTCAATTTCACCTAACTCAATACGATAACCACGAATCTTAACTTGCTCATCAATACGGCCAAGATATTCAACATTACCTGTCGTACTCCATTTTGCCAAGTCACCCGTACGATATAATTTACCTTCTCCAAATGGATTATCAATAAATTTCTCGTCCGTCAAATCAGGTCGATTTAAGTAACCTTTCGTAACACCTACGCCACCGATACATAATTCTCCTGGAACGCCGATACCCATCAAACTTTCATCTTCATTCATAATATAAGCTTGAATGTTTGCGATTGGGCGACCAATTGGAATCTTGTCATACGTTTCGCCTGGTGTACATGGATAATAAATCACTTCGATTGACGCTTCGGTTGGGCCATATAAATCAATCAATAATGCATTGTTTGGTTCACCAATTAAAGCATTAAATTGATTTACTTGTTCTGCTTTTAACGCTTCACCACTAGCAAGTACATAGTTAACTGTAGCAATATCTGCTACTCTATTAGTTGATTTAATAAAGTCGATAAACACACCTAACATAGATGGCACAAAGTGAACCATTGTGATGTTGTGATGATCAATAAGTGCTGTTATTTTTTCAGGGTTACTTTCTTCACCTGAAGGTAAGAGTATTGCTTGGGCACCAACCATAGTTGGTCCGAATATCTCCCAAACAGAAACATCAAACGTAAATGGTGTTTTAAATAAAATCGTATCTTCATTGTTGATGTAATATTTATCAATCATCCAATGCAGACGGTTCATTACACCTTTGTATGGCACCATAACGCCTTTTGGCTTACCTGTTGTACCAGATGTGTAAATAACGTACATCAAGTCTGTGACATCTGTAACCTTGGTTAAATTATCTGTTGATTGTGTCTCTACTACCGAATCATCTGTTAAGTTCAATACAGCTTTATTAAAGTCGATTGTTCCATCTAACGTTTGGTCAGTTAACAGTACGTTTGGTTGACTATCTCCTAAAATGTAGTTGATACGATCGCTTGGATAGTTTGGATCAATAGGAACATAGGCACCACCTGCTTTGAGAATACCGTAGATACCAATCATCATTTCTAATCGACGATTTGTCATCAAGCCGACGAGCGTATTAGGTTTAACACCTTCAATGCGTAAATAGTTCGCAAGTTGGTTCGCCTTAGCATTTAACATTGCGTAAGTTAGACTTTCACCTTCGTAAGTAATAGCTATTTCGTTAGGACTCTTAGCTACTTGTGCTTCAAAGATTTCCACAAAAGTTTTGTTGTTGTTGAACGGAACTTCCGTATTATTAAAGTCATTAAATATTGTAGCTTCTTCTTGTTTGGTAATCATTTGAAGATTACTGATTTTTTGTTCAGGTTGTTGCACACTATGCTTCAATATTTCTAAGTAATGATCTAGCATACGCGCGACTGTATCTTGATTAAACAGTTCTTCTGCAAACTCCAATGAAATTTTATATCCATCGTCATCAAAAATCGTCATGCTTAAATCAAATTTGGCATTAGTCGTTGATGGTTCTTTCTGTTCGATAGACCAATCTTCTATTTGAAGACTTTCTGTTTCATTGTTTTGTAATGTGAATAGCACATCAAATAATGGATTACGCGTTAAATCACGTGTTTCAACTATTTCATCTACAAGAGCTTCTAACGGATACTCTTGGTTATCATACGCTTTCAATGCAGTATCTTTTACTTCAGAGAGTAATTGGTTAAACGTTTTACTTCTCTCTGGGTACGCACGCATAGCTAACGTATTTACAAACATACCTAGCATATTTTCTGTATCCTTGTGCGTTCTTCCTGAAATAGGACTGCCGACAACAATATCTTCCTGTCGACTATACTTATGCAATAGTACATTAAATGAAGCCAATAGAATCATAAAGTCCGTACTACCTGTCGTCTGCGATAACGCTTGTATCTCTTGACGTAATTCTTCCGGTACTTCCACGCTTACAGATTTCCCAGTGTAACTTTGTTGAATAGAGCGCGCATGATCATAAGGTAAATCTAGAACCGGTGCGTCTTCTTCAAATTGTGATAACCAGAAGGCACGTTGATCACTTAAATCACGTGTGTGCATCCATTCACTATAATCTTTATATTGCGCAGTCAAAGTTTCTAACGCTTGTCCATGATATAAAGCAGTAAATTCTTTAATGATTAGATTAATTGAAAAACCATCAGAGATAATATGATGCATGTCGAATAGCAATACGTAACGTTGCTCGGCACATTTAACCACTTTTACTCGAAGTAATGGCGCATGTGCTAAATTGAAAGGTCTTATAAAGCTGTCTAAGAGCTGTTCATAGTCTTCAGTTGATACTTCTTCGTAATCAACCGTAATGTTTGCCTGCTCATCTATGATTTGAACTGGTTCGCTATCTACTGTATCAAAATGTGTTCTCAATGCTTCATGACGATTCACTAAGCTTTGGAATACATTTTGTACGCGTTCCACATCTACTTCACCACGAACTTCTAACATACTTGGCATATTATAAGCTGTTTGACCGTCCATCATTTCATTTAAAACATAAAGACGTTTTTGTGGTGAAGATGCCAAATAGTGTGCTTTTGGTTCTGCTAATGGAATAGTTTGGCTACTTAATTCACCAGCATGATTACCAATTGCTTTAGCCAATTGAGATACTGTTGGATTTTCGAAAATAGCTTTCAATGGTATACGTACAGACATCTTGCTTTCAATTTCATTAATTACGCTAATCGCTCTCAATGAATGTCCACCTATTTCAAAGAAATTATCCAAAGCACTAACATTATCAAGATTTAATATGTCACCGTATACTTCTGCAATCGTCGCTTCTGTTGCATCTCTTGGTTCCACGTAGGTTTTATTCTCAAGCTTAATTTTTGGCAATCCTTTTTTATCTAATTTACCATTCGCTGTCACTGGTAAACTGTCAATTTGCATCATCAACGTAGGAATCATATAGTCAGGCAATTGTTTACCAAGCGTAGTTTTAATGGAATCAAAATCTACTACATCTTCTGAAACTACATATGCAGCAATCATTAAATCTGCATTATTTTCATCTGATTGCGTAACTACTGCTACTTCTGAAATGTTATCAATTTGGGCTATTGAACTTTCGATTTCGCCAAGTTCAATACGGTAGCCACGGATTTTAACTTGCTCATCAATACGTCCGATATAATCAAGAAGGCCATCTTTCGTCCATTTCACTAAATCTCCAGTACGATACATTTTCCCTTCACCGAACGGGTTATCTACAAATTTTTCAGCGGTCAACTCTGGTCTATTTAAGTAACCATCTGTTACAGCCATGCCACCTATGCAAAGTTCTCCTGGTACGCCAATGCCTAATAAATTATTATCTTCATTCATAATATATGCATGAGAATTGGCTATAGGTCTACCAATAGGTACTTCTGTGTATGATTGGCCTGCAAAGACAGGATAGTAAGTTACCTCAACTGTCGTTTCCGTAGGTCCATATAAATTGTAAAGCAATGTATGATTTCTTGAGCCAACTAAGTCATTAAATTGGTTAACATGATCTGCTTTTAATGCCTCACCACTCGTAAATACATGATTTAATGATGCAATTTCAGTTGCTTTATGACTTGTTTTGATGAAATCGATAAAGACGCTTAACATTGATGGGACAAAATGAGTCATCGTGATATCATGTTGATCAATTACAGAAGCAATCTTCTCTGGGTTACTTTCCTCCCCTGAGCGTAGCATGATAATTTCGCCACCCATGACTGCCCAACCAAAGACTTCCCAAATAGATACGTCAAAAGTAAATGGTGTTTTAAATAATATTTTATCTTCTGTACCTAAACCGAAATAATCAACCATCCAGTTCAAGCGATTCATAACACTATTGTAAGGTACCATAACACCCTTAGGTTTACCTGTCGTGCCTGATGTATAGATAATATACATTAAGTTTGTTTCATCTGTTACAAGAGGTAGATTCTCTGTTGGTAAATTATTAAGGAATGTATTATTCGTTAATTTAATAATTTCATTTTCAAATTTAATGCCATAGTCTATTTTTTCATCTGTTAGCAATACACGCGGATTACTATCTTTCAAGATGAAGTTCGTACGTTCGTGTGGATGGTTTGGATCTAATGGTACATAGGCACCGCCAGCTTTTAAGATACCATATATACCAATCATCATTTCTAAACGACGTTGAGACATAATACCGACTAAATCATTTGGTTTCACGCCTTCGTTGCGCAATTGATATGCTACTTGGTTCGCACGTTCATTTAATGTTTGATAAGTTAAGTGTTCACCTTCAAATGTGATTGCCGTTTTATTTGGTGTTTGTTCGACTTGTTTTTCAAAACGTTCTACAAACGTCACAGAATTATTTAATTCTAATTCTGTATCATTAAATTGATTTAAAATTATTTCTTTTTCAGCATCAGTGATAATTTCAATATCACTAATATTCTGTTCAGGACGACGCACAACACTAGAGATTATTTCTACAAAATGTGCTAGCATACGCTCTACTGTATCTTCACTGAATAACTCTTGTGCATATTCTAGTGAGACTTTATAATCTTCGTTTTCGTGAATTGTCATACTCAAATCAAATTTTGCATTTGTATTTGAAGTTTCTTTTTTCTGTATTAACCAATCTTCTATTTGTAAGCTTTGCTTTTCGTTATTTTGTAACGTGAACAACACATCAAATAAAGGATTACGTGTTAAATCACGTTTTTCTACAACTTCATCTAATAACGCTTCTAAAGGATATTCTTGATTGTCATAAGCTTTTAAAGCTAGCTCTTTAACTTCATCTAATAATTGGCTAAATGTTTTATTTCTTTCTGGATACGAACGCATTGCTAAAGTGTTAACGAACATGCCTAGCATATCCTCAGTATCTCTGTGTGTACGGCCCGAAATTGGACTACCTACAACAACGTCCTCTTGTCTACTATATTTATGCAATAGCACCATGAACGATGACAATAGAATCATATAATCTGTACTGCCTGTTGTTTGAGACAATTGATGGATAGCCTTTTGAACGTCCTCAGGCATTTCCACGCTCACTGTTTTTCCAGTAAAGCTTTGTTGATTTGGTCTAGCGTAATCATAAGGTAAATCTAAGACTGGCGCTTCATCTTCAAATTGAGATAACCAAAATTCACGTTGGTCGTTTAAGTCACGTGCTTGCATCCACTCACTATAATCTTTGTATTGTACGCTTAATGGCTCTAACGTTTGTTCATGATATAAAGCAGAGAATTCTTTCATGATGATGTTGATTGAGAAACCATCAGAAATAATATGATGCATATCATAAAGTAGTACATAGCGTTGTTCAGCTGTTTTGGCTATTTTAACTCTTAATAACGGAGCTTGACCTAAATCAAACGGTTGGACAAATTCATTTAGTAAAGCAAATTCGTCTTCTTCATTAATTTCTTGGTAATCTACAACGATAGTTGCTGAGTCATTAATTACTTGAACCGGCTCGCCTTTTATCGTTTCAAAATGTGTTCTCAACGCTTCGTGACGATCTACTAATTTTTGGAATACATCTTCTACACGTGATACATCAACATTTCCTTGAATTTCTAACATGCTCGGCATATTATACGCTGTTTGACCATCTACCATTTCATTTAAAACATATAGACGTTTTTGTGGTGAAGATGCTAAGTAATACGGTTTACTTTCAGCTTGAGGGATACTTTGACTATTGCCATTATCAGTATATGTGTCAACCACTTTTGCAAGTTGTGCAATAGTAGGACTTTCAAACACTAATTTCAATGGTAATCGTTTACCTACTTCACTCTCAATCTTATTAATAATACCGATTGCTTTTAGCGAATGACCACCAATTTCAAAGAAGTTATCATTTGTGCTTACCTTCTCAATATTTAAAACAGACTCAAAAATAGAAGCTAACATAGATTCTGTTTCAGTTTCAGGTGCTACATAAACCTTACCTTCAACTTTAATTTCGGGTAACGCACGTTTGTTTAACTTACCACTTGAAGATACTGGCAGTTCATCTATTTGAGTCATATAAGATGGAACCATATAGTCTGGTAATTTATGGTTTAATTCCATTTTCACTTCGTCAAAATCAATGTCTTGATCCGACACGATATAAACACAAATGGCTAATTCTCCATCAATCATAGGTTTCGTGATAACTGCTACATCTAAAATATCTTTATTTTGGCGTAAGACGCTTTCAATTTCACCTAATTCAATACGGTAACCACGGATTTTAACTTGTTCATCGATACGGCCAGAATAAGAAATATTGCCGTCAGCATTCCATCGAGCTAAATCTCCTGTACGATACAGTTTGCCTTCGCCAAATGGATTGTCGACAAATTTTTCTTGTGTCAATTCAGGGCGGTTTAAATAACCTTCTGTAACATTGACTCCGCCTATTACAAGTTCTCCAGACACACCGATACCCATGACGTGGTTATCTTCATCTAAAATATAAGCTTGTGTATTAGCAATTGGTTTACCGATTGGAATATTCGTATAGTGAACATCACTATATGTTTCAAAACTTGTCACATCGATTGTTGCTTCAGTAGGACCATACAAGTTAATCAATTGCGTATTATTTTTTCCACCTATATATTCATTAAACTCGTTTACTAATTCTGGTTTAAGTGCCTCACCACTTGCTAAAACGTATCTTAAGCTAGAAACTAAGTGTGCTTGTTTTGTACCTTTAATGTAATTAATAAATACATTAAACATAGATGGCACAAAGTGGACCATTGTCGCTTCGGATGTTTGTATTAGAGAAGTAATTTGTTCAGGATTACCTTCTTCTCCTGATGGTAATAGCACAGCTTGTGCACCAACCATTGCAAAACCGAAAATTTCCCAAACTGATACATCAAAAGTAAATGGCGTCTTGAAACAAATAATATCATCACTGGCGATGTCATACTTATCATAAACCCAATTCAGTCTATTCATTACACTTTCTCCAGCAACTAAGACACCTTTCGGACGGCCAGTCGTTCCTGATGTATAGATAACATACATTAAATTAGAGACATCTGTGACATGCTCTAGATTGTTTGTCGGTAATGTTTTAAGTTCTTGGTTCTTAGTAATATCAATCACTGTATTATCATAAACAATATCACTATCTAGCGTTCTATCAGTCAATAATACAGTTGCTTGGCTATCCTCTAAAATATAATTAATACGGTCTTTAGGATAATTTGGATCCACAGGTACATATGCACCACCCGCTTTAAGAATACCGTAAATACCGATAATCATTTCTAAACGACGATTTGTCATTAATGCGACAAGCGAATTTGCTGTCACGCCTTCATTGCGCAATTGATAAGCTAATTGATTCGCACGTTCGTTTAATGCGTGGTAACTTAAGCTCTCGCCTTCATATGAAATTGCCGTCTTGTATGGTGTTTTTGCAACTTGATTTTCAAAGCGCTCAACAAATGTTTGCGTGTTATTAAATGGTATCGTCGTATTATTAAAGTCATTAAATATGACATCTCTTTCATTTTGCGTCACCATTTCAATTTCTTTAATTTTCGCCGTTGGTTGAGCCGCTATATTTGAAAGTAATTCCATAAAGTGCGTTAACATACGCTCAATGGTATCTTGCTCAAATAATTCTTGTGCGTATTCTAAGGCAATTTTATAACCATTATTGTCATAAACCGTCATACTCAAATCAAATTTAGCGTTGGTAAACGAAGCTTCTTTTTGTTCTGTTGACCAATCATCGATTTGGAAACTTTCATTCGCAGTGTTTTGCAATGTAAATAACACATCAAATAATGGATTACGTGTTAAATCACGTTTTTCTACAATTTCATCTACAAGCGCTTCTAATGGGTATTCTTGATTGTCAAAAGCTTGTAATGATGTATCTTTAACTTCTGCTAACAATTGTTCAAATGATTTGTTGCGTTCTGGGTTAGAACGCATTGCTAAAGTATTAACAAACATACCTAACATATTTTCTGTATCTTTGTGTGTACGACCAGAAATCGGGCTACCTACAACAATATCTTCTTGTCTACTATATTTATGCAATAGCACCATAAATGATGACAATAGAATCATATAATCCGTACTACCAGTTGCTTGGGAAAGTTTTGTAATAGCATTTCTTGTTGTTTCTGGCATATCCATACTTACCGTTCTACCTGTAAAACTTTGCTGATTAGGTCTAGCGTAATCATATGGCAAGTCTAGTACTGGTGCTTCCTCTTCAAATTGAGATACCCAAAACTGACGCTGTTCATCTAAATCACGCGAACGCATCCACTCACTATAATCTTTGTATTGTACTGTTAATTCATCTAATGTACGACCTTTATACAGTGCTGTGAATTCTTTGATAATGAGATTAATAGAGAAACCATCAGAAATAATATGATGCATATCAAATAATAAAATATATTGTTTTTCTGCACATTTAACAACTTTAACTCTTAATAAAGGTGCAGTTGTTAAATCAAACGGTTTAACAAAATTACTCAACAACGTATCATAATCTTCCGTTTGTGTTTCTTCATAATCAATCTGAATGCTACCTTCATCATCAACTATTTGAACTGGCTCACCATCGATAGTATCAAAGTGTGTTCTCAATGCTTCATGACGATCTACTAGTGCTTGGAATGTGTTTCTCACACGTTCTACATCAACCTCACCACGAATTTCTAACATACTCGCCATATTGTATGCAGTTTGTCCGTCCACCATTTCGTTTAAAACATATAAACGTTTTTGAGGTGAAGAAGTGAGATAATACGGTTTAGTTTCTGCTAGAGGAATACGGCGTTCAATCGCGTCGCTCACTTCGTTATCAATCACTTTTGAAAGTAAGGCAGCTGTTGGATTATCAAATATTTTTTTCAAAGGTAAACGCTTATTAGTCTTACTTTCAATTTCATTAATCACGCTAATTGCTTTAAGTGAATGTCCACCAATTTCAAAGAAGTTATCAAAGATACTTACGCGTTCTATATTTAGCGTAGCGCTAAATATATCAACAACCATTGCTTCCATATCATTTCTAGGAGCAACGTATTCCAAGTTTCCTACTTTTATTTCTGGTAATGCTTTTTTGTTCAACTTACCACTTGAAGATACAGGTAACTCGTCAACTTGCATCATGTAAGTTGGTACCATATATTCAGGTAATTGTTGGCTTAATTCAGCTTTTAATGCTTCGAAATCTATCTTTTGGTCTGAAACAATATAAGTACAAATTGATAATTCATCATCAATAATAGGCTTAGCAACAACTGCAACATTTAAAATGGCATCGTTCTTACGCAGAATACTCTCAATTTCACCTAATTCAATGCGGTAACCACGAATTTTAACTTGCTCATCTATACGACCTAAATAAGAAATATTACCATCATTATTCCATTGAGCTAAATCACCTGTACGGTACATTTTGCCCTCGCCAAACGGATTGTCAACGAATTTTTCTTGTGTCAATTCAGGGCGATTTAGATAACCTCTTGTAACGTTAATGCCCCCAATGCATAATTCACCTGGCACACCAATACCCATTACATTGTTATCTTCATTTAAAATATAAGCTTGCGTGTTTGCAATCGGCTTACCAATTGGCACAACATCATATTTAACATTGTAGTCAAAGTCAAAGCTCGTAACATCGATTGTCGCTTCTGTTGGGCCATATAAATTAATTAATTGTGTGTTATTTTTACTACCAATAAGCTCGTTAAATTGATTTACGATACTTGGTTTTAAAGCTTCACCACTCGCTAAGACATATCTTAGACTTGAAATCATTTGTGTTTGGTTTGTCGCTTTAATAAAGTTAATAAACACGTTAAACATAGATGGTACGAAGTGCACCATTGTAGGGGTGTCATTTTGTATAACTGATGTAATTTTTTCAGGGTTACCTTCTTCACCTGAAGGTAACAGTACTGCTTGAGCACCAATCATTCCGAATCCAAATACTTCCCATACTGATACGTCAAACGTAAATGGTGTTTTGAAGAAGACTATATCTTCATTACCAATACCATACTTATCTATAAGCCAATTCAAACGGTTCATTAAACTTTCTCCTGAAACAAGAACCCCTTTAGGCTTACCTGTTGTACCTGATGTATAGATGACATACATTAAATTGTTCACGTCTGTAATATGCTCTAAATTGTCAGAAGGAAGTGACGCTAATGTTTCATTATTAGAAATATCAATCACTTTATGATTGTATGAAATTGTTTCTTTCAACTCATTATCCGTTAATAATACTTTTGCTTGGCTATCTTCTAAAATGTAGTTAATACGATCTGCTGGATAATTAGGATCTATCGGAACATAAGCACCGCCTGCTTTAATAATTCCATAGATAGCCACTAACATTTCTAAGCTTCTGTTAGCCATCACTGCTACAAGCGACTCTGCCTCTACGCCTTCAGAACGCAAACGATACGCCATTTGGTTGACCTTAGCATTGAACGCTTTATAGGTCAGACTTTCCCCTTCGTACTTGATTGCTGTTTTGTTCGGATATTTCGATACTTGTTCTTCAAATCGTTCAATAAATGATTGGGAATTATTCAGCGCTAAATTCGTATTGTTAAAGTCATTTAAAATTGTTTTTCTTTCTTCTCCAGAAACAATTTCAATATCTTTAATTTTTCGTTCTGGTGCTTCAATCATGCTATTCAACACATGTAAAATCGTTTCATGTAATTGATAAACGCCTGCTTCATCCAATACATCAATTTGATAATCATAATCTATATCCAAACCATTTTTACTACTTCTATTACTGATGTTAACACTTAATGGCGCATTATTTGTCCCGTTGTCTAACCATTCATCTAGAAAACCATCATTCATAAATTCAGCATCGTATTGGGCATTTTGGAAGGACACAAAGCAGTCTACTAAACCTTTTTTATTCCCACTATTTTCAACAATATACTCATATGGGTATTTTCTATGTTTTAATACATTAAGACTTTCTAGCTTAATCTTGTTTAAATAAGATTTAACAGTTGCTTCTTTATCCATTTCAATGATTATGGGTAATACTCTTGAAAATACTCCTGTAGATGTTTTTTCTTTTCGATTATTCCTATTATGTATCAGTAATCCAACAGAATTAATTTTAGACAATGTTTTTTTATGTTTAATGACATGCATTATTGCTGAAAAAAGGTTACTTATACTCACATCATTTTCTTCACAAAAACGTTTAACATTTTCAGCTTCTTGATCTAATAAATTAATACTTATTCTCTTACCAACTGCGCTGTCCAACGTTGTCTTCTCAAAAAGAATATTATCTTCGAAATTTTCTAATTTTCCTAACCAAAAATCTTTATCTTTCGAGAAACGCTTAGTGTTTTCATAGTCCATTTCAGTAGCAATAGCTTCAAAATAGGCAGCACTTTCTGTTTCTTTATCTTCTTTACCTACCAACTTTTTGGATAGGTTGTCTACAACAATTGTTACACCCCATGCATCGCTAATCAAATGGTGTTGTAACAAGAATATTACATAGTGTCCCTGAGGCGCTTTTGCTATAATCACTCTATAAAGTGGTTCATCTAAATTAAAGATATTCATAGTAGCACTTTCTCGAACCCACTTATCATAGCCAACTTCATCTTGATAAAAGTCTACAAACTCAAAATCTTGATGTTCATAGTCCACTAGATACTGCTTGTATTCTCCTTCTTCTCTAGTAACCCTTATTCTTAAAGTGTCATGTTGCTCTATGATTTTATTGAAGGCTTCATTTACTTCGTTATATCCTAAACCATTATTCATATGAACAATACCAGCAATATTATTAATGCTAGTGTTCTCATAAAATTGTTCTATTTGTAAAATTTCCTTTTGTGCGTACGATAACAATTTTTTATTTGCCAATTAAAGCTGCCCCCCTATAAAAATATAGTACATAACTTATAATAATATTATTTAAAGCATTCTTCAATGATATTATATTTTTTATTTACACTACAGTAAAATAATTTCCCAATTATCAATTCTTTAAACATATATAAATCAATTTACAATCATTTAATTGACTAATTAATTAATTACTTTAATTATTTATAATATCATTTTAAACTTTATTAATACCGAAAGTAATAATACACTCTTTAATTGCGCTAAATTCTATTGTATTATTCTGACTTTTCAGTCAATTTTAAGCATAGCCTTTTAGCAAAGCTAATTTCTATAATACTTTTAGCACTTATTTTCAGTTCAATAACATTGTCTTTTTCAGAACAAAAAATACACCTTCAACAATTGAAGGTGTATTAATTATCATATTATACTTCACACATTTACACACACATATAATATAAATTCACACATTTTAATATACTTCTAAACAGTCTACACAACATTCACACAATGTTTGTAGATTAGAACGGTAAATCGTCATCACTAATATCAATTGGTCCGTTTGCATTTGCAAATGGATTATCTGATTGATTATTATTCGATGTATTATTGTTGTTATTATTGTTATTTTGATATGACGATGTATTTTGTCCTGATTGTTGTCCGCCAAAGTTTTGGAAATTATTATTTCCTTCTTGACCATGACGTTGGTTTTGATTTTTTGGTTCAAGGAATTGAACGCTATCACAAACTACTTCAGTTACAAAAATACGACGTCCTTCTTGGTTTTCATAGCTACGTGATTGAATGCGACCGTCAACGCCAGCTAAACTACCCTTGAATAAGTAGTTATTAACATTATCTGCTTGTTTTCTAAAAACGACACAATTAATGAAGTCTGCTTCGCGTTCCCCTTGCGCATTTGTAAACGTACGGTTTACTGCTAGAGTAAAAGTCGCAACACTCACGCCTGAGGGTGTTGTTCTATATTCTGGATCTTTCGTTAAACGACCGACTAAAACAACTCTATTTATCATTTAAACGACCCCCATCTATTATTTTCTTGTCTTATCTTCGTCTTCACGAATTACGATATAACGGATTACATCGTCTGAAATTTTAGCTAAACGTTGGAATTCGTCAGTAGCTTCGTTATCAGAAGTTTGGATACGTACGATATTGTAGTAACCTTCACTGAAATCATTGATTTCATAAGCTAAACGGCGTTTGCCCCAATCCTTAGCTTCTAAAACTTCTGATCCTTGAGAAGCTAAAATTCCGTTGAAACGTTCAACGACAGCTTTTTTAGCATCTTCTTCAATGTTTGGACGAACGATGTACATAACTTCATATGTTCTCATTTTATAATTGCACCTCCTTGTGGTCTATGCGGCTCGTCATCATATGTGACAAGCAAGGAATAATTTTCATTACTCACAATCAAGAATTATAGCACAAGCCTTTACTTTTTACAATGGTTATCCATCTTTAACAGTTTGCTTAATTTACGTAAATGTTTCATATGAAACATCACCAAGAATTGATTATTGTAATCGCTATTTTTCATATATAGACGTTTTATTAATTGCTTTTATACAAAACTGACACCATCTCATATATTTAATATTATAAGTTACAATTCTTTATTTTAATAAAAAATAAATGTTATTTAAGCTATGGTTGAAAATCTATATTAATTCTATTAGCATAACCCCTATGTTCGTTTTTTATATTTTTTAAATACATAAACAAAGGAGTACGTTATGGTTTCGGCAATAAAAAAAGGATTTATTACAATGTGTGTATTATTTGCATCAACAATAACTATTAACTCTACTTATGCAGCTAGTAATACCTCAAGCCAAAAAGGAACAATGGGATATGGATACCAACAATATTTAAATAAGCATCCGGAAAAGAGTACTAATCACGAAACAACCACTCGTTCTAAAGACATTCAGCCAGAAGCTGGAACTTCACAAGAAGGCGAACGTATCTTAGATATTTCCGAATGGCAAGGTAACTTAACTGATCAAGAAGTAAAGGATTTAAAAGCAAATTACGATTTCATTATTATTAGAGCACAATACGGCTCAGAAAAAATAGACGAGTCCTTAGAACACAATTCTGATTTATTAGACAAACATGACTTAGACTTTGGTGTTTATTCATATAGTATGTATGAAAACCCTGATGACGCACGTTATGAGGCACAAACTTTATATAACCGAGCTCCCAAAGCAAGCTTTTATATAAATGATTTTGAACAAAACTCAGTTACTTCTGGCACTACCGAAGAAAGCACGAATGCTTGGTATGACGAAATGAAAGGTTTAGCCGGAAATAAAAAAGTATTGTTTTATTCATATGAAAATTTCATGCTAGAACACGCTAAACAATCTGTAGAAAATTATGATGGCTACTGGATGGCCAACTATAATCCTGGGCAACCTACCCGTGAACACGTTTTATGGCAGTATACAGATAGCTACGCTTCCCCTGAATTAAATCAAGAAGTCGATGCAAACTATACAGGACCAAATGTTAGTACAGATTGGTTCACCTCTTAACTTTATAAACATAGTAAAGGGAGTTGAGCTTAAGCCACTACCAATATAATGATTAAGGCTGGAACAATTTAAATTGTCCCAGCCTGTTTTATAATATTGAGATATTTATACCCCAGTATTCCAATATATTATTTTAAAGCTAAGTGCCTTACACGTTAAACCTAAAGTGTACAACATCGCCATCTTTCATAATGTATTCTTTACCTTCTAGGCGTTGTTTACCAGCATCTTTTGCGCCATTTTCTCCGTTAAATTCCACATAATCATCATAACTAGTAACCTCTGCTCGAATAAAGCCACGTTCGAAATCCGTGTGAATAATACCCGCACACTGGGGAGCAGTCATACCTTTAATAAATGTCCATGCACGTACTTCTTGTACACCTGCTGTAAAGTAAGTAGCAAGGCCAAGTAAATCATAAGTTGTACGAATCAAACGATCAAGACCAGGTTCTTCAATTCCTAAATCTTCTAAGAACATCTCTCTGTCTCCATCTTCAAGTACAGCAATTTCCTCTTCAATTTTAGCACTGATCACGATAACTTCAGAATCCTCTTTCGCTGCATATTCACGAATGGCTTTTACTTTTTCATTATCTTCATCGCCAATTTCGTCTTCGCCCACGTTAGCGATATATAACATTTCTTTAGATGTTAATAATTGAGCCTGATTCACATATTTTTGATCTTCTTCTGTAAATTCTAAGCTTCTTACAGGGTTCCCTTCTTCTAAAGCTTCTTTAATTCTTGATAAAATACGTGTTTCATTAACTGCATCTTTATCTTTTTGACGTGCCATTTTTTCTAATTTCGGTAAACGTTTGTCTACAGATTCTAAATCTGCTAATACGAGTTCCATATTAATAACTTCAATGTCATCAATCGGATCTACACGACCAGAAACATGTGTAACATTATCATCATCAAAAGCACGAACAACTTGGCAAATCGCATCTACTTCACGAATATGGGATAAGAATTTATTACCTAAACCTTCCCCTTTAGAAGCACCTTTAACAATACCTGCAATATCGGTAAATTCGAATGTAGTTGGGATTGTTTTTTTCGGTTCTACCATTTCTGTTAAAACGTCTAATCTACTATCAGGCACCTCAACGATGCCTACGTTAGGATCGATTGTTGCGAATGGATAGTTTGCTGCAAGTGCCCCTGCTTTTGTAATTGCATTAAAAAGTGTAGACTTTCCTACGTTTGGTAAGCCAACAATACCTGCTGTTAAAGCCATTATTCATTCTCCTTATCGGTAGTATCTTGTTGTGATACCACTATTTTTTTTAGTTTTTTATTAAAAGTTTGTCTAGGAATCATAATACTACGCTGACAGTTTTCACATTTTATTCGGATGTCTGCACCTACACGAATGATTTTAAAACGATTCGTACCACATGCATGTTGCTTTTTCATTTCTACAATATCATTCAAACCGTAATTGGATGTCATTCTGTAACACCTCCGACCGTCTTATGCATTATTTTGTTGGTTTGCTTCGTATTGTACCATCATTGGTTGCGGCATTTTAATTTCTTTAAGTTTGAATAGTTTCAATATTTCTTTTCTTAAAATACGTGCCCCTGTAAAGCCTTCTCCAGGTATCGTCTCTGCAGAAATACGCAATACGATTTCATTATTTGTGATGGAATTCACCCCAACTACCTCTGGTGTAGATATAAATAAATAATATTTCGAACGAATTGCCTCAAAAGAGTCATTTAATTCATCTTCTACTTTATCAATATCTTCCGTTATAGAAACTGGTATTTCTACGATTGCTTCGCCGTTTATCACAGAGTAGTTCGTAATTTCACCAACACTACCATTAGGCAATGTTGTCAGTTCACCAGAAATAGTATTAATGCGCATGGATCTTAATCCTATTGATTTAACAGTACCTTCTGCTACTGGAGCGCCACCATTACTAATTTTAACATAGTCTCCTACATCAAATTGATTCTCAAAAATAATAAAGAAACCTGTAATGATATCTTTAACTACAGTTTGTGCACCAAAACCAACGGCCAAGCCAACAACACCAGCACTTGCTATGATTCCTCCCACACTGATACCGAATTTACTTAAAATCGTAGTCAACACTATAAACCATACCACATATGAGACTACATTTTGCACTAATGATATTAAAGTTTTTGAACGTTTTTTATTACTATTCTTACCTTTATTTTGAATTTTAAAGAACTGTGCAATACCTTTGTTCACAAAATGTAAAATAATCCATGCAGCCACTACATAAACAATAATCATTATTAAATTAGAAAGTAATGATTGGTACGTTTCTGGTTGCAATAATGGTTCTATTATAGAATAGAGAATATTTTTCACTTGATTCAACTATACTTCCTCCTTAACACAATTTCGCTTCACTTTATTATAACCTTTTTAAAGGCGAAACAAATCCAACTTTCGCTCTAAATCCGAATCTTATAAATAATATCTATGCTGCTAATTAATCACATTAAATATTAACCTCATCTAGTTTATTAAAAATATAAACATTAGCAAAGCATTTAAGCATATTTATCACATTATTTTTAACATTTGTAGTTAAAAAATGGCAAAAGAAAAAGAACCATAATTAAAAATTATGATTCTTTAACACCCAATTAGCAATATTACTATAAACTTTCATAATAATTCAAGTATATTTTTAATTTTTATTTTTATAAAATAGCGAGAATTTGAATTATGTAATTTATAAAAATAACCAATTTTAATCAATCTTGTTTTTATGCCAATCATTTAGTAACTATGTTTATAAAATTATATATAATTACTTTTTATATAATTTATATATTTTAACATTTACGCATTATTTTTACACAGTTAGGGAATTTATTCCAAAAATTTATTCAATTATTATAATATTTATGTGTAGGAGGTGAACTCACTTTTAGTAAACTTTGTATATTAATGTGACTGACCACTTTATACAAGCTTTTAAACGAATTCATGTTACTTTAATTAAATAATACTTTTTTCGTCGTTGTTGGGTATTAAATAGCTAAGTTACATATTATTTACAAGCTAGTGGTTAAAGTTGAAATATTAATCCCGTAATACTTAGTTTATGTTCTACACTTTTAACAGTATTAAAACAATGAATCTTTATTTAAGAATCTTAACTAAAGATTATGATACTTTAACACCCAATTATTTATATGATGATAGTTTTTAACGTAAACTTTACTCTTCCGGATTCCTGATTCATAACTAGTAGTGTGCACATACTGTCCCTTACAACAGTATGTGCATTTTTTATGCTATTGTCACGCTTAACTTCATATTAAATAGCTACATTTTAAATATGAGCTTAATTTACTTCTATAACTTTTCAACGTTACACATAGAAATACACTTAATTAATCAATAAACGACATTTATCAATAAATTAAGTGCATTACTTTGAAAAAATAAGTCTTTGTCAGTCAGCAAACTTCTTCTCTAAATCGTTATATAGTTTGAAAATCATAATACGTTCTCCTGTTATAGAACTCAAGTCTGTATGAAAACTTTTAACTTCTTCACCAGAAATTGATAACACAATTTCATTAAGTTCTTCTATCCCTGATTCTACAAGTTTAGAACGCGTTCGTTTAATCGTTAATAAACCTTCATTCGTGCCACAAACTTTGTACTCTGCTTGCGTTAATACACCTTGTAAACTGACTATAATCATATCACGCAATATGTCTGTTTTAACTGAAAGAGAACCACGACCGAGGAAGTCCTTTTCCCACTGTGTAATTGCTTTACTGATTTCAGACTCATAGGTACCTTTGGTTTTTTTCATTAAATATACATCTCCTGTAGAACCAAAATTAGAAATTTATTTTAACAAAGATAACAGTACCATTTTTCAGCAATTTTCTCTATAGCTACACTGTTTTGCCTATGAATTAAGAGCTATATCAAATTGTTTAGTTAAATTCTATAAAGTGGGTTACCTAGCGCATAGCCACCCACTTTATAGGTTAGTTGTCCAATTATGCCATGTCCCTTGTTCATCCACACTAGCCAATCTTACCCAGCCATTAAGTAATTTTTGTTTAAAATTAGAATCATTATCCAATAATTTTTTAATAAATGACTGTGGTGCCTGTATAATAATTAACAATCTTATCGGCGAATGGTACATTTTGTTATCAGCTGCCATCACAGATTGCCACGGCAATCCCGTTAATAAGTCACTGGCGTTTCCTTGCATAACACCGATACCCGCCGTTACTGTCTGCGTTGCTTTACTACCACTGCCATAAAAATGAGGCGCTACTGTCGATGCATAGTACTGCAAATTAATCCATTGTGCAACAAGTGCTGGGCCAGCAATAATATTTGCTAATATACTGCCATCTTTGTCATTATGCCAATCATAATTATGCAAGAAAGCTCTACCTGCTAAATCACTATTTTTAGTTAATTCGCGTCGACCTATAATAAATGCTGCATTTTTCGCTAATCCCCATTCTGGTCTTATCTCGCTCCAATCATTTGTTATACGATGAACTTCATTGACTGGGTTCGGTTTAACTATATTATTATTCGGTAATTGCGCCAATCTTTTTTCATTTGCGGCATAACTTATTTGAGGCATTACCGCTTCGATTTTATCATAAGCTATTTGTGCTTCTTGAGATAATTCAGGTAAATATATCCACTTCAATTCATCTACAGAAGTTTGATGTTCTGCAGCTGCGAAAATAGTTTTTTCTGGGATTTCTATACCTTCCTGTAACAAACTTTCTCTAACCTCTGTCATATTACACAAATGAGCCAATACTTTAGCATTAAAACCACTGGCTGCCCCACCACATGCGCCACAATCTAATGAAGCTGCATAGGGATTATTAGCACTTTGGCTACCATGACCACACATCACAACTAATGGCGCAAAGTTTTTAGTTAAATCCATTAATTTCAATGCTTGTAATGTATAATTTACTTTTTCCGCTTTAGTGAAACCAATTGGTAGCCCATCTTCAAAATGTATATGTTGGTGGTTATGATGTTGGTTACGATCCAATGTCAAAGTAGTATCTTGTGGTTTTTGTAACCAATTACTATAAAACTTACGAATCATCGCACCCACACGTCTCGGCATAAAACTTCTTGTTAACATTTGTAGTGACAACCATGGGCCACTCAATTCCGGTAAGAGTAGACTTGGCAAAACGTTCTGTTTCATTTTTTTGAATGTATAAGTAACAGATTCTAATGCATGTTTACGTTGTTGAAACGCGTTGGGTTCACGTTCATGTGTATATTCTTGAATTTTATGTTGTGGTTGATTCATAACTGGTAATGAGGGATGATTGTATTTGCTACCTAACTCTGATTTCTCTATTGGCAAACCAAAGAAACCTGCAATACCAAGTGTTTCAAACGGGCCAGCCGCTTCAACTTGTCTTCTAAAAGGTTCCGATCTTACATCAATACAAAATGCCATTTGAACTTCTGTCTTTTGTGATGTCATTTGGTAAGGTTTCTTTGAAACAATCATGTCTTTTAATTGTTCGTTATATGTTTCTTCCCATGCCTCTAACCACAATTTTCGGCACAATTGATCATTAAATTCGTTCGCAAACTGCACGTGTTGTTCTTTTTCTTCTATACTTAATGCATGCCAAGTTTCTACCGTAAATCCACCCCACTGCAACCATGAAACAATATTTGTTTCCAAAGCACTTTCATCTTTAGCATCTGGAGGCGTAACGGGTAAATGAGGATCTACAATTGCCCATTCCATCGCAACGCGTATAGCAAGGTAAGTAAATAATAAATCATGAACTTTTTTATGATGATCATCTTGCCACATCATCATTCCAGCCCAACCTGGCAAGGATAATAAATGATTCTCTAAGTATGTTTGAACTTCTATGTCCTTAATACCTAAATTGTTTAATGACACTTTAAGCAATGATTCAGCATCGTTTGGCAATGATTGTAACCGCATGCGTTGTTGTTTAGTTAACGCTGGGTCATATGGTACTAATCTCTGCCAAGCATTAAAAAGGCCTTTATCTCTATTTGGCATCGTCCATCCAGACTGTGCGTCATCAATAAATAACTTACACCATTTGATTACGTGATAATCTAAAGTATCAATCAATTTTTCATTTTTATCATCGAAAACATATGTACTAATTAATGGGACTGATGTAAGTTGTTCAGACGCAGTATTATTTTCCTTCAGACTTTCCCTCAAATCCCTTACGAGTTCGTCTATGATTTCTTGTCCTTCTGAGTATGCATCCAATGACTGTAATTTTAATGCTTGATGACCATATTGAGTTGCGTGTGCTTTCGGGATAGATAACTTTGTCTCTTCTATCCATTGTTGAAAACGACGTTCTATATACTTATCGCTTATTTCGCCTTGTTGTCTTGCTTCTATAATAGTTGTTCTCGCTGGATAAATATCGACTTTGCGTTCTTGTTTTAACCAACTTGCTACCTCATCAAATGTTTTATCTTCTAATCCAGACCAGGGGCTTCTAGCAGCAAATACTGAAATGGGTGATAAAGGAACAATAACCTTGCTCGCATTTTCAACTGTTACGCGAATATCATCAAAATAGCTAGATTGCTCGATAGAATGTATATTGGATTCTCCCATTTTAGTGCCCTCCTTTGAATAAATATTTTTTCAAGTAATTAGGGTGACGTTCCACTGTTTCAATTTTTGCATCACCTAAATGTACAATCCACATATAAATAATTGAAAATGCAACTGATGAACGATGACGTGCTACCCACGTACTCATCAAACTACCGAATAACAATATTAAAGCAACAATTACGACTACGAACATAGGCGGCTGTGCACTATGAAATGCGATGGTATGCAAAGCGTCATTGAAGAAATGGTGCACGATATAATAGACTATGCCGACCACACCAAGTACTAATAACCCCATAATACGACCAAATTTCCCTTCACCAAAGGCTACTAACTGTGTCCAAGATACAGATAACGACCACGCTAAGATAAGACCACTCACTAAACGATAGCCTTGTTCGGGAGCTGATAGCCAAAATCCTAGCCCTATCATAATCGCTAGTCCACGCCCTGCTAGTATCCATAAGTAAGACATTCTTTCATTTGCACGACTTGGTACATTAAAATGACGAACAGCTGAACCAGAACGTAAAAAGAGCGTCGCTTTAAATAAACCATGTAATATTAGATGAATGATCGCTGGTATATATGCGCCTAACGCACATTGAATTAGCATAAAACCCATTTGTCCGATTGTTGAACCCACTAATAAACGCTTATAGTCCACATGTACTAAACTAATACCCGCACCTATAAGTACAGAGGCGCTCGCAAAGCATAATAAAACGATTGTTGCAATGTCACCGTTAAACAGCGGAGAAAAACGCGTTAGCATAATACCACCAGCATTCACAATGCCAGCGTGCATAATTGCAGATACAGGCGTTGGCGCTGCGACCGATTCAATCAACCATCTTTGGAATGGCCATTGTGCCGCTGGAATCATAACCGCCAATATTATTAACATATTAATGCCAAAACGTGTCCATGCATTGATTTGATCAAGGTTAGCATCGGTAAAAATACCTGTATAATGCCATTCTCCTGTTACAATTCCTAACCATATAACAGCTAACAATAATGCGAGCCAACTTAAGAAGAATAATTTCCCTGTAACAATAGCTGCTGCCCTTGTCACTCTCCAAGCACTCGTCAAACTAATAAGTAATGTTAGGCCAACTAATGTAAAACCCCAACTAACTACCATAATACGTAGGTCGCCTGTTAACCATGCAATAGATGCAAAACTTGTCGTTAAGGTAAATAGCGTAAAGTATTTTCTATAGCTTCTATCTCCGGCCAAATAGCGTACACAATAACGTTGAATGATTAAACCGATAATTAATACGAAAAATGCCATCAACCAAGATAAAATATCTGAATACCATAAGCCAATATTGATGTTTTTTGGTGCTAAAATTAAACCGATGAACGCTATCAATGGCGGCAGTGCTACTAAATATATATGTATCCGAACATACGCTAGTGATATGCGCTTATTTAAAAATATAACGCCGCTTATTACTGAAATGAATATCGCGACAAATAATAGAATGAGTAATAATGATAAATTAGGCGATGTAAGCATATCGCATCCTCCTCCGTTAGATATGATGACTGTAATCATAAAGTTAGCTTTCTCTAACACATCGTTGTAATACTCATTAAAAAAGCCGACAATATATAATAAACCTCCGTCGATTTATTATTATTGTCGGCTTCATTACAACGCACGCTAATACTTTATGCAGTGATTTGTTTTGCTACCTATATATGTATGTTGTTTTTAAATTTATAAATTAAGTTAAATTATTTTACATATGTCGTATGATTTTCACTTTCTACTTCAATTTGTTTACTTTTTCAATTTGTCAATATTTCTATTAACATCTTGCTAAAGCCCAAATAACCTAGTTCAAGCATACATCAACAACTATATTTATTTTTATTTAATATTACTAACATATACTTATAGTTCGTCATTGTCAAGAAACAGCATTTTCAAACTAATAAAAAATAATAATCCATTTGAAATTTTATAAATACATATTTAATATTTTTCAACTTAAATAATGATAAAATAATTACCAAACATGGAGGGATGGAAGTTGACGAAAAAAATTGATTACAACACTTATGGTTTTAGATTTAAAGGAGATTATCAATATAATGTTGCTGGTTTAAGTGCAATTGGTTTTGAACTCATACAAAGTTCAAGTTATCGATGGCATGGTTTGCACAGAGGTGAAAAAGATGTGTACATTTTTCAATATACAACTCGAGGTTATGGTGCAATTTCAATAGACGAAAAAAATTATCAACTTGCTAAAGATGATGCTTTTTTTGTTCGTGTACCAAGTAATCATTGTTACTATCTTCCCAATCATTCGAGTGAATGGGAATTTGTCTATTTTACAATTTATGGCGAAGAAGTTAGTAGATTATTTAATAGAATTGTATCTACGCATGGAAATATCCTAAAACTCCCTATTAATTCTGAACCCATCACACATATTATAGAAACATTGCAAAAAATAGACGCTGTGGGCATTAAACATGGGTACGAATCTTCGTCGTGTGCCTATACATTTATGATGAAATGTATAGAGTATCTCGAATATGGTTTGCAGAAATCTAATAATTACCCTCTTCCCACCATAAAAGCAATTAATTTTATAGAAAATCATTATCAACAAGACATTACATTAGACGATATAGTAGCAGTTACTGGGTTATCAAAATATCATTTTAGCCGCCAATTTCACAAAGTCGTGAATGATACGCCTATTAATTTTTTAACTAAAATTAGAATTAAAAATTCATTAATTTTATTAACTAAAAGTTCTCAAAGTATTGAATCTATTGCATATGAAGTAGGTTACGCTTCTAGTAATTATTTTAGTAAAGTTTTCAAGAAAATTGTTGGTATAACTCCTAATAACTATCGAAAAAATACTACGATTATGCCAGTTGATAAATTGTTCATCGATTAATAAAGAGCAATATATTACCCTTTTCAATATTATTTACGCTTGTTTGTCCTCAAAATAATGTCTAACCTATACATAAGCTATAGTGGTACCAGAAAATTTTCGCTTTATATTTTTAAAAATAGACCGTATTAATTATCATTCGGTTTTGAAATAAAACTAGGAGGCATGATTAATGGATAAAATTACATTTCTAGGTGCAGGAAGTACTGTATTTGCCAAAAATGTACTAGGCGATTGTATGACAGTTGAGGCATTACAACATTTTGAATTTGCTTTATATGACATAGATGAGCAACGATTACATGATTCAGAAATGATGTTAAACAACTTAAAGAAAAATTTACATTCGAATATTACTGTGAAAGCATACCATAATCGTAAGGACGCATTATCAGGAGCAAAATATATCATAAATGCAATACAAGTAGGCGGATATGATCCCGCTACAATTACTGATTTTGAAATACCCAAAAAATATAACTTAAGACAAACTATCGCTGATACATTAGGTATTGGAGGTATTTTCCGTAATTTAAGAACAATACCAGTAATGCAAGCATTTGCCGATGATATAAAAGAAGTATGTCCAGATGCTTGGTTTTTAAATTATACAAATCCGATGGCAGTTTTAACTAATATAATGCTAAAAGAAGGTATTAAAACGGTTGGACTTTGCCATAGTGTCCAAGTATGTACGAATGACTTATTGGATTCATTAGATTTGCCAAAAGATAATATACAATCTAAGATTGCTGGAATTAATCACATGGCTTGGTTACTTGAAATCAAACAAAATGGCACAGACTTATATCCAGAAATCAAAAAGCGTGCCAAAGCAAAACAAAAATCAAAACATGACGATATGGTTCGTTTTGAAATTTTAGATAAATTTGGATTTTATGTTACAGAGTCATCTGAACATAACGCAGAATATCATCCTTACTTTATTAAAAATCTGTACCCAGAATTAATTGGCGATTACAATATTCCGTTAGATGAATACCCTCGTCGTTGCATAAATCAAATAGAAGAATGGTCACAAATGCGAGATGATATAGTCAACGATCAAAACCTGACTCATCGACGTTCTAACGAATATGGTTCTTATATTATTGAAGCAATGGAAACAAATAAACCATTTAAAATTGGCGGCAATGTATTAAATACTGGAGGTTTAATAAGCAATCTACCTGAAAATGCAGTTGTCGAAGTTCCATGTTTAGTTGATGCAAGTGGTATAGCCCCCACTTATATAGGTGCCTTACCTGAGCAACTCGCAGCTCTAAATAGAACAAATATAAACACTCAATTATTAACAATAGAAGCTGCATTAACTAATGATAAATCAAAAGTTTATCAAGCTGCTATGTTAGATCCACATACAGCCTCTGAACTATCTATCAACGATATTATCTCACTCTGTGATGATTTATTTGAAGCTCATGGTGATTGGCTTCCACCTTATAAATAAAATCTTACACCAGACCTGTGATTACTTAATCAGATGAGCAGTGTCTGGTTTTTTACAAAAGTTTTCACTATTAAAATTGAAAAGTTATATATATCTAAAAACTTAAGAACTTTGTTTATATAACTACTTAAGTTTTCTTATGAGGTGATTTATTTGGAGCGACAAATAACGCGTAAAGAAAAATATTCATTTGGCATTGGTGCTTTTGGTAAAGATTTAGTTGTTAACCTAATTGGTATATATCTTATGTACTATTTAACAGACATTTTAGGTATTACAGCTGGTTTTGTAGGAACATTATATTTTGTAGCTCGAATCTGGGATGCTATCAATGATCCTATTATGGGTATGATTGTAGATAAAACAAAAACAAAGTGGGGAAAATTCAGACCATGGTTAGTTATTGGCACTATTATCAATTCTATTGTAACCATTATACTATTTACAAATTTTGATTTGTCAGGCACCAGTCTATATGTATTTGTCACAATAATGTATATCCTTTGGGGCATGACGTACACTATGATGGATGTTCCTTATTGGTCATGGTTACCAAATTTAACGAATAATCCAACCGAACGTGAAGAGGTGTCAGTGATTCCAAGGATTTTTGCAAGCCTAGCTAATTTAATTCTGGGTGCTATCGGTTTAAGTATTGTACTATTCTTGGATAATTTATTTGGAAATGGTGATCAATCCATTGGCTTTTTAATACTCACAATCATTATAATTATCTTCTTTATTACAACAATGGGAATCACTGTTCGCAATGTTAAAGAAGCCCCTACAAATATTGACACAGGTATTACATTACGTTTCAAAGACATATGGAGAATATTATTTACCAACAAAGAACTTTTGAATTATATCGGTATCCTAATCACCTTTTTCTTATGTACACAAATCATTGGAAATGTTCTTATTTATTATTTTAGCTATGTAGCTGAATCCAAGTTTTTATTTGCACTCTATAACGGTATGGGATTTGTAGAAATTCTTGCTTTAATTATGTTCCCAAGAGTTGCAAAATGGATTACACGAGAACGTATATTTCCTATTGCAACCTGTAGTGTAATAGTCGGACTATTGATTTTGCTAGCTGCAAGTTACATTTCACCACAAGGCATATTGCCTGTTGTAGTAGGTACTACCTTTATCAAAATTGGCACTGGCTTCATTATGGGAATAATCACCGTTTCAATCGCAGACGTAATTGATTATAGTGAAATGAAGTTCGGACAAAGAAATGAAAGTGTTATCACATCTACTCAGACCTTCTTAATGAAAACGGCTATGGCCATTTCCGGTTTAATTACTGGTTGGAGTTTAACACTTTTAGGTTATCAACCGGGAGTTCAACAAAACGAATTCACAAAAAATGGATTGCGTTTCATTATGGTTATACTCCCAATAATTTGTATAACAGCTAGTTTTATTATTTATAAATGGAGTTATAAATTAAAAGGTGCATATATAAAAGATGTGGTTAATGTATTAAATCTAAGAAAAAGTAAAAAAGAATAATCTGGTTATCCACTGTGAAATTGATAAACCAAAATGACTGGTCTATAGAACCTTAGTCGCTAATATTTAAAAATACACCCCCTTACTATCTCAAATAGCGAGGGGGTTGGTGTTATTTAAGTATACTATTTAAGTGAAATTAAAAAATCTAAGATCTTTTCCAATAAGTCTGATGCAGTATCTGTATCTGGCATGAAAATCACTCCCAACTATTGTAACGTTATGTTAGCGTTTACTTAAACGCTTATTAGTTAGTATAATAGTAAATTTTAACTTATACAAATTTTTTATATAAAAATTACTTAAGTTTTATTATTATATAAGTAATTACACATATTATATCATTATCATTTTTTGCAATATATAAATTATATTTATAATAATAGCCACCTATTTCAGAACTTTGTCTAAAACAAGTGGCTACTATAATATACTTTAAAATTATTTTAAAGCACGTTAGATATTAATTAAATTCAAGTTAATTACATTGTGCTTGTATCGATAACAAAGCGATATTTAACATCAGATGCTAAAACTCTTTCATAAGCTTCATCTATTTGATCAGCTGAAATCATTTCAATTTGAGGTTTGATATTGTGTTCAGCACAGAAGTCTAACATCTCTTGTGTTTCACGTATACCTCCTATAGCTGATCCAGCAAATGATCTACGGTGGCCAATTAAATTTGCAACTCTTAATGAGATTGGTTCCGCTGGCGCCCCAACGTTAACAATTGTACCGTCTAATGTCAGCAATTTAAGATAATCATCTAATTGCAAGTTTGCACTTACTGTATTGATAATTAAGTCAAAAGTTTTTGGTAGTTGCTCAAATGTAGATTCATCACTTGTTGCATAGTAATGTGTTGCACCTAATTTCAAACCATCTTCTTTTTTATTTAACGTTTGTGATAATACAGTAACTTCTGCGCCCATGGCGTTTGCAATTTGAACAGCCATGTGTCCTAAACCGCCCATACCGATGATTGCTACTTTTTTACCTTCACTTGCTTTCCAATGATTTAAAGGTGAATAAGTAGTAATACCCGCACAAAGTAATGGAGCTGCAGCATCTAAACCGATATTATCAGGAATACGTAATACAAAATCTTCATGTACTACAATATGTGTTGAATAACCGCCTTGTGTCGGTTCACCATATCTATCCGTACCTGCGTATGTGCCAACCATTCCTTTTAAACAATATTGTTCTTCGCCGTTTTGACAATTTTCGCATTCGCCACAAGAATCAACCATGCAACCAACACCGACACGATCATCTACTTCATACTTACTCACTTCTGACCCAACTTCTTTAACAATACCTGCAATTTCATGACCTGGCACTAGTGGATAGTGAACTGGCCCCCACTCACCATGTGCAGTATGAATATCGGAATGACATATACCTGCATATTTAATCTCAATTAATACATCATGTGTATCAAGATCACGTCTTTTAATTTCTGTTGCATGAAAATTAGAATCCGGCCCGTTAACCGCTCTAGCTTTAGCATTAACCATAAAATAATTCCTCCAGTACTTATCCTATTTGAAGACTTTTCAACTTCTTCGCTTAACATCATAGCGTTTAGAGTTAACTCTAGTCTAAAAAACAGCCTATATATTGAGAAGTAATTATTCATGGTTTATAACTAAGAAATCCAACTTATTTATATATGAACTGAAATCAGTTCCAAAAAGCATTGCAAAATAATTAAAATTTATTTCTAAACATCTATATCAAAACATATTAAAAAGAGTAGAAAGAAAATCATATTGCTCAAATATGACTTCCTTCCTACTCTCTTATAATTAAATAATTAATTCGCACTTAATAAAGAACGAAAATAATCGCATTTTATATTCATAATTTTAAATATATCTATTTTCACATTATCTTTTTACTTTTTTAAAGCCTTTTATAATTAGTGGATAGAACAATGCTAAAATTGTCATTAATAATAATACAATACTTATCGGTGACCCTATAAATATATCTAATATATTATTATTACTTACTATTAAACTTTTACGAAAGTTTTGTTCCATATCTGACCCAATTATAGCAGCTAAAATTAAAGGCGCGATTGGGAAATCTAATAACTTCATTACTAAACCGATAACACCGAAGATTATTAAAATATAAAAATCAGTTACACTGTACCCTAATGTATATGTACCTATAAATGCAAGCACTAAAATAATTGGATATAAAACTTTAGGTGGTGTACGTAAAATTTTTAATAGTAAGCCGATTAAAGCAATGTTTAATATAACTAAAAAAATATTACCGATAAACATACTGTTAACAAGGGTCCATATTGTTTCAGGTTCATTTGCAAATAATAATGGACCTGGCTGTAAGCCTAACATCACCACAGCTCCTAATATAACAGCTGTGGTTCCAGACCCTGGGACCCCCATTGTTAATAAGGGAATCAAAGCACCGACTGATGCGGCGTTATTAGAAGATTCAGGTGCAGCCACACCTTCTATTTCTCCCTTCCCGAAATTTTTACCGTTTTTAGATATTTGCTTTTCTGTCGAATAACTTAACATTGCCGCAATAGAACCACCTGCTCCAGGTAGAACACCAATTAAGAAACCAATTGGGCTTTGACGAAACATCGCTCCACGTGTTTTTTTCCAATCTTCTCTAGATAATTTCATTGATCCTACGTCGGTATTTGGTGGTTTTAAGGCATGTAGGTTCAAGTAGTTGTACAACACCTCTGCTACTGCATATACCCCTATTATAACCACTAAGAAATCTATACCTTCACTTAAATGTGGAACATCAAACGTAAAACGATAAATGCTTGTCTGCAAGTCCACGCCTACAGTACTAATAATTAGTCCAATACTTGTTGCAATAAATCCTTTGACCATCTTCCCCGATGACAACGTAACAATAGCTGAAAGTGTAAATAAAAATAATAAAAAATATTCTTGCGGACCAAATTTTAAAGCAAAATCAGACAATGGTTTTGCTAGAACTATAAAACCAATAACTGCGATAATGCCACCAATTAATGAAGCTATAGCTGATATTGTAAGTGCTTTACCCGCTTCACCTTTTTTTGTCATTGGATAACCATCAAATGTAGCTGCAATAGCTGACCCATCACCTGGTGTGTTTAATAATATAGAGCTTCTAGAACCTCCGTACATAGCGCCATAATAGATTGAGATCATCAAGATTAATGCACTTACAGGTTCCATACCAAAAGTAACTGGTATAAGTACTGCTACTGCAGTAGCGGGCCCTAATCCAGGCAACATTCCTACAACTGTACCTAGAAAGCCACCGATGAGCACCCATAAAAGATTCATCGGATGAAATGCTGTCGTTAATCCTTCCAAAAAACTACCAGTATCAATCCCCATTCAAATAACCCTCCTTAAGGTAAACTAACATCCAGTAATTGTGAAAAGGTATACCATGCAATACCAGAAAAAATTACTGTTACTAAAATATTTTGTAACCATCTTTTATAGCCATTAATTAAGAACATAATACATCCTAAAAATAGAATGGTTGAAATTAAAAATCCAAAACGTTCGAAAATAAAGGCATATATTATCGCTAAAATGATAGTCACTACAATGCGTATAAATGTACGTTTTTCAAGTAATTGTGAAAAAGCAGTAAATTTTTGGTGACGCTTTTTGAATTCTTGAAAAAAGTAAATAATACTCATTACAACAAGTAATAAACCGATTAGTAACGGAAAATACATAGGGCTGTTAGGATCGCCAATATTTGATTTTGGTATATTTATAGTTAACACTATATAAATCACACCAAATAATATTAATACTAATGGAAAAACAAGTCGTGACATTTATACTCCCCCTTATTTTAGACCTGAGTCATTTACTAGTTTATTATATTTCTTACGTTGTGCTTTCAAGAATTTTTCACTTTCTTCACTACCTTTATAGAAGTTTTCCCAATCATTGTTTTTTCTTATTTCTTGCCATCTTTTTGACTTAACAACTTTTTCCATTGTAGTATCCCAATACTCTCGTTGCTCGGGCGTCATATCTTTAGGGCCCATGACACCACGCCAGTGTGGAAACACTACATTAATGCCTTGATCTTCCCAAGTAGGTACATCTTCAATACCTTCAATTGGTTTATCAGAAGTTACAGCTAGCATTTTTAATTTACCAGTCTGATGCTGTTCTTTAACTTCCGAAACAGCTGTTGAAGCTACATCTACATGTCCCCCTAACAAAGCAGTTTGTAAATCTCCCCCACTTTTATAAACAAGAAAATCAATATTTTCTACATCAACGCCATATTCTTTTGCCGCTTGAACAAATGCTAAATGATCATTATTACCTAAACCTGGTGCAACCCCAATTGTTAAAGATTTAGGATCTTTCTTCAATTTTTCCATAACTTCTTTACCAGAATTTAAATTCGACTTATTAGATGCTGTTAGACTAATCCATTCTGTTGCTAAAATAGCAATAGGTGTAAAATCATCAGTATTTAAGTCACTTAATCCTAATTCATTATTAGACAATAATAAACTTGAATTAATAGAAATAGTGTTAGGTGAACGTGATTTTAAATATTGCCAACCTACTTCGCCACCACCTCCAGGTTTATTAATAACATTAACGTTTTGTTTAGTTAAATTTTCCTCAAGTATGATTTTTTGTATAGCACGCGCTGTGGTATCCCAGCCTCCACCTGGAGAAGCTGGAGCAACAATTTCTACTGTTTCATCTGGAAATTGCTTTTTCGATGCACTTGATTCATTGTTTTTGCCACATGATGCAAGCACAATTGAAAAAACAATGATTAAAGCCAACCATTTTTTCATAATACCCCTCCTATTGTAAACGGTTACAAACTAGCTTTTATATTATCAGAAAATTCTGATTAAGTGAATGTTTTCCGTTGTTTTTATTAAAATATTATATTATTTATTCTTAAAATATTACCAACTAAATCAAAAAACACGCTAAGTTTATAAACTTGGCGTGTTTTTCACTCTAACAAAAAGACGTGTTTCAATTGAGACATGTGTTTTTTAGATACAATTAAATTCTTTAGATAAAATTACTATTCAAGTGACGAAATTGTAAGGAAAAATTAATTTTCAGCACCCAGTTCTACTTGTATAATGTGCGTTATATTAAAAGAAACGAGGGATAAAATGAACGTACAAAAAGGGACAGCTTCACTATCAAGAATTAATCTCATTGATGTTATACGTGGAATAGCAATCATAGGAATTCTATTAATCAATATTCACTTCTTTGAGCCCTCTGATATCAAAAGTATAAAAATTAACACTTTTGATAGTAAAATGGTTAATTATATAGAATTATTCAGCCTAAATAAATTTCATTTTATATTTGCTTTTTTATTTGGTGTTAGCACTTCTATTTTTATAAACAATTTACAAAAAAAGCAGTTAACTATTTGGGTTCATATCCGTCGAATGATCCTACTCTTTATTGCTGGCGCACTCAGTTCCTTTTTATGGGACGGTGATATTCTTAAAATATATGCTGTTATGGGAATAGTTTTACTGTTATTTCAAAAGTTATCTAATATAATAAAGCTAAATAGCGGTATTTTATTAATTGTATTCGGTAACTTATTACCTATATTAATTAAGCTTATGGAAATAAGAGGAATTCATATTCCTCATTTAGTTAATTCTTTTATTTTATTGATGGTTATGCTTTCAACATTAGGACATATGTTATTAGGACAAGCACTTTATCACTTAGGGATTTTTACGAATAGAGATTTATTGCCTAAGTTAAAAATATACTGGCTAGTATTTTTATTAATAACAATGATTTTATGGACTATTTCACTATTTATCCAAAATCAAGGCATGTTGCACACATTTAACCAAAACAGTGGTCCTATTGTTGGCATGTTTTATATCTTATCAATTGTATTAATGTATCAATTTCGATCATTTCAAAAATTATTATCCTTGTTTATCCCTTATGGTAAGATGGCATTTACAAATTATTTAGGTCAAACCATAATAGGTGTTGTTATTTTAACACCTATATTTTCAAACTATACAGTTCATGTTTACGGTATGCTTTTATTATATACATCCGTTATTGTGTTTCAAATTATATTTTCATTTATATGGATGCATTACTTTTTATTTGGTCCTTTAGAGTGGTTGTGGCGTTGCGGCACATATTTAAAAATTCAGCCAATTAAAAGATCTAAAAAATAAGCTCTTCTTAAAGGAAAATATACTAAAAGAGACTCATCTTTGATAAAGTAAACAACGTATACGGCGCTCATTTAGCAAACATTTATAGAATCTTATATTTTCGATTTTTTTGTATAATACAACCAACCTTGGTAAAAAGACATCTATTATATAGTCTTCCCATTTTTGGGCACATCTTTTTATTAAAATTGACCTTATTTATTTAGACGATATTCATTTTTGAAACGACTAAAAGGCTCTTTGTTAAATAAGGAGCCTTTTAATATACCTTCTGAGGTGGTAACTAAAATAATAAGCTAATTTGGATTTAATCAAGCATCTGTTCCTAAAGTCATGCCTCCATCTACGACAAGTTCAGCTCCGGTACAATACAAACTTTCATCAGAAGCAAAAAAAGCAATAGCTTTTGCTATATCGATTGGCTGTCCTATTCTATGAAGAGGTATCGAATTATAATAGGTGTTACTTCCTTTACTTTCTGAAAACATACCTGTATCTACACCTCCAGGATGAACCATATTAACTCGTATGCCATAATCTCCTAATTCTATAGCTGTAGCCTTTGACATAGTTGAAATCGCAGCTTTCGTCGAGGCATATAAAGATGATTGATTAATGGGCGAGAAAGAGGAAATAGATACGGTATTTATAATAGAACCTTTCTTCTGTCTTTTCATGTGTGATGATACAACTTGCATTCCTAAGAAAACGCCAATTTGATTGGTATTTATTAACGTTTGATACTCTTCTAATGAAGTATTAATAAATGGTTTACGTAAATACATACCAGCATTGTTTACGAGTACATCCACACATCCAAAAGATTCTACTAATTTATCTATAGCTGATTCCCAATCGTTTTTATTACTCACATCTAATTTGATAGGTATAGCGCTATTTCCTAATTCGTTAGAGACTTTTATAGCTGATTCTAATTTTCTTGATCCAACGCCAATCTTCGCGCCTAGAGAAGCAAAATACTTGGCAATTTCTTTTCCTTGTCCTCTATTTGCCCCTGTTATCAATACAACTTTATCTGTTAAGTTTGGCAAGTAAACCCCTCCTTTGTACTTAGAATATATCAATAAATATATTTTACAAGTATAGAAGATTATCAAACAGTTAACCCTTAGCGTCACAAAATTCATATCCCCAGTAGTTCTATCTACAGCATCTACTTTTCCTACTTCTTCAAACAATTTTTTTATACTTTTTGCATCGTTAATATCAACTTCTTCTTTATATAAACCTTTACACTATAAGCTTGTTTGTTAATCTTTTTATAAAACAAAATTAGATCAGCCTTGTTCGAAGTGTAAATTTGCACTAACGGTATTAATTTTGCTATATTGGAACTGAATCATAATGTGATTCAATCTGTCTATATGGAGTGATATAGTATGAATAAAATTGTAAAAGTCTTTTTAACAGGTACATTTGTATTTGGAACTGCATTAAGTGTGAATGGTTATAAGGAAGATATATCAGATAATGAAGCACAAGCAGCAACGACTCAATCTTGGTATACTTATAGTGGATACACTTCAAAAGGTGGCGATTTCGTATTAGATCAATCTTTTTATAATGGGCTGAAAGCTGGAAACGTCAAGTTTAATGGAATTAAAGTTAATAGCAAGTATAGTTCCGAAACTGGCAGTAAAGTGATTTACGATCAAACTTTTCATCAGGTAGAGGATAATACAGCAAATAATGTAGAATTTGATATACAAAATAAAGCAGTAAGTTTTCAAGATATACGTGTACAGTACGGCGAAAACTTTAAATATCAGCCCCCATTAAATGGCGATAAGAAAGCAAGCGGGGATGGACTTTATGGATACAAAGTTGGCGATGGTAATATTGTTTTTCATGTTAGTGATGGTTATGTAACAAGTGCTGTGGTTTCTTGATAGATTGTTTTAAAAACTAATGCTAGATGGTTAACATACAACAAACAATGATTATCTGTATATTTAAAGAATTTTGCATTCCTACGCACTATGATGTTATAATATATCTAACGAAGATTATATGCATATATGCACCAATCCCCTCACTACCGCAAATAGTGAGGGGATTTTTTGATGCGGCTTAACGTCGCCTTCTATTTATTGCGTTTACTACTAAGCCAGTAAGTAAAATACGCAACTGCACAATCACTAATGACTGGTGCAATGATGTGAACGAAGATCATAAGCATATTAAGCACCTCCTTCCGTCGAAAATATTGCCGGAAGTTAAGGCGACTTCATTATTATATCATCTGCCAAAATGTAATCCTATGTGATTCCAATAAGTTAAATTATATCAGCTCCACTTTAATATAGTAAAAGCCACACATCTTATTAAAAATGCGTGGCTCCTATTTTTCTATAAAAATTAATCATTATTTTAGAATATAGATTTTGACACTAGCTTAAACATCATAAATATATTTTATAAAAATCATTTGCATTGTTTCACTATTTAATAATATCAATTAACTCTTTCTTAGCTGCTGCTCGAGCTGGAATCCAACCAAAAACAATTCCTATCAACATAGAAACGCCTACCGCAATGACTACAGAACTGATACTAACAACACTCTTAATGTAATCTGGTGTAACCGCATCAACTAGACTAGCGATTAAAATACCTAGAATCAATCCAATAAGACCACCGAGCACACATAGGACAACACTTTCCACTAAGAATTGTAGCTCGATGTCACGACTTTTCGCACCAAATGCGCGTCGAATCGCTATTTCTTCCGTACGTTCAGTAACTGAGATGTACATTACATTCATAACACCAATACCTGCAATAAATAGCGAAATCCCTGCTACTGCTGCCACAAAGTAAGTAATACCATCAAAGACTTTGTTAATTCCTTTCATCATCTCTTCAGTGTCATTATAACTATAGCTTCCGTCAGACATGCCCGAACCATTTTTATTCAATTTATCTGCAACTTTGTTAGCTACTTCTTTTTTATTCGCATTATCGGCAATCGTTAATTGTAATGATGGAAAATCTTGCTGTAAATTCCCCATATATTGATTAAATGTTTGAGATGGCATGCTAACAGCTTTAGGGTTCATCATATCATTAACGATACCTACAACTTCAAAACCTTGGCCATCAATATACAACGTCTTACCTATCGCATCTTTATTAAAGACATCTTTGGCAATTTTATCATCAACAGTTACGACCTTTTTGCGTAATTCATTATCTTCTGAATTAAAGCCTTTTCCTTCTTCAGGATGCATTACTTCATCTTTTTTCAGAATACTGATATCGCCTTTTTTCTGCGGATTTGTCATTTTTGCTGAATAACCTTGATCCTCAGTTTCTTTAATTTTGGCATCTGACACGCCATCGATTTGTTTTACAATTCCTATATCTTGCTGACTAAAAGGATTGTTTTTCGCACTTTCTCCACTGCTTGTCATAAAACTGATCAGCGCTGAATTTTTACCAGCGCCTGAATCTGAGAATTCATCTGCCGCAGTCTTTTTAAAACCATTACCTAACGACATAATCGTTATAACGGCCGCAATACCAATAATAATTCCAATCATAGTAAAGATATTACGTCGTTTGTTTTTTAAAATAGATTTGAACGAGATGGCGATAATATTCGATAAATTCTTCATTCTACCACCTCTTCCCGTTGAACGCGTCCATCTAAAATATGAATAATACGGTCGGCTTTATCGGCAACTTTACGATCGTGTGTAACCATAATCATCGTCGTATTATACTCTTTATTTAACTTCATAAATAATTCCATAATATCCTTTGAAGTCTTCGAATCTAATGCCCCCGTTGGTTCATCGGCAATAATAAATTTAGGTTTATTAATAATGGCACGTGCAATCGCTACACGTTGTTGTTGACCACCTGATAATTTATTAGGGACAAGATGCTCTTTATCATATAGACCCACGTCATGTAATGTTTGTGTCACACGCTCTTTACGCGCTTGTGACCCTAATCCAGCGTATACCAAAGGGATGCTTACATTCTCTAAAATAGTATTATTTTGAATTAGTTTAAAGTTTTGGAATACAAATCCTACCGTCTTATTTCTAATATCTGAGAGTTGATTATCTGAAGTTTTTTTATAATTTTCTCCATTAAAAAGGTAATCTCCTTCATATCCACGGTCAATAAACCCTAATATATTGATTAATGTACTCTTACCAGAACCTGAAGGACCCATAATCGCAATGAATTCACCTTCGTTAATGTTGATATTAATGTCTTTCAAAATATGGTTCTTTTCATCCCCATTTTTGAAGTATCGATTGATATCTACAAGTTCTATCATGATGACACCTCAACTTTGTCTCCATCATTTAATGTACTTTTAGGATTTTTGAGGACTTTATCACCTTTTTTCAGTCCTTCTTTAACAAAAATTTCTCCGTTCACTTTATCAATCTTAAGACCACGTTTTTCAACTTTATTATCTTTATTAACGACAAATACGTTATTATCTTTCGTTAATACTGTTTTAGGTAATTTAATAGAGTCTAGTGGTACTTTTACTTCCATAGAATAACCTGCACGTACTGGAATATCTATATCACTAATAATCACTGTGTATTTAGATGACTCTGAATCATTACCACCGCTTGGTGTTGATTGAACTGGGTTTGATGATGGCATTGTAGCACCTTCTTCATCACCACTTCCTCCGGCACTTGCAGCTCCAGATTCACTCAACTGATCTTCATAGCTTTTAGGCAATTCTGCGATTTTTTTAATTGTCCCTTTACCTGTTTTACCATTACTTGTGATTTTAACGTCTACCTTGTCTCCCTCTTTGATTTTTTCTAAATCAAATTCTGAAACAGTCGTTTTGATTTGTGGTTCATTTGAAACTAATTGTAATATCGTTTGCCCATCCGATACATTTTCCTTATTTTTGATATCTACTTTACCATCAAATGCTGCGTATACACTGTCATTCACTTGTTTGTCATGTTGGTTTAATTGTTGTTGCGCTTCACTTAATGTACTTTGATCTTGTGTCAGTTTCTTTTGTAAATCACTATTGTTGGGCGCTTGATTAATATTTCTATAATCTTCATTAACTGCTTGCTGTGCTTCGTCCACTTTATTTACTAATTGTTGGCGTTTATTGTTGTTAACGTCATAGTTAATGAGTGAGTCTCCTTGCTTAACTGATTGACCATCATCAACTTGTGTACTTACAAATGTACCTAATTGACTATTGTTGTTATATGTTTTTACTGATTGAGGTGACGCTTTCCCTTCTAGATTAAGTGGACTTTCTTTCTCCACTTTATATGTATCGTATCCATTTTCATCCTTTTCATCGCTATTCACTTGTTTTAACACTAAAGCGATAGCTAATAATCCTATAACTGCGACAATCCCTATAAGCCACATCCATTTTTTCTTCAATTAACAAACACTCCTTATATATATTCTCACAGTAAGAATATCACAGTAACACAATTAAAAATATAAAGCATTTCATAATTAATAAATCAATATTCTTTTGAATTTATATATATAACAATATTGACACTTGAATTATTTTTATTTTTCACTGTATCTACTGCCTCCATTGTTTACATTACGGTCAAATATTAACGCTCATTTCAAACATATAATCATTTAATTTTTTATTTATAATTGTAAATTAATATTTCATATGTATATTAAAATGTAAAAATCAACAAAAATATTTCTAAATTTTCAGAATCTAACAAATTATTTTTAATTATTTTATGGTAAATTTAATTTATTTAGCATTTATATAAGGGGGAGGTTATTTGAGTTACTTCAATAAAGAACGCAAGCATGCGCCAAAGCCTAAGAAAAAATTTAAAATGCCACACATCTATGTCATTTTATTTATTTTTGGTGTAATCGCTACGCTTGCTACTTATATTGTTCCATCAGGTGAATTTAAGAGAATTAAAGGGCCTGAAGGCAGAGAAATGGTGGATGCTGATTCATTTCACTACATTACTTCTGCACCCGTAGGCATTGTCGACTTTATATCGATTATTCCTAGAGGACTTATTGAAGCTGGGGAAATCGTATTCTTTACATTAATTATTGGCGGCATGTTCATGGTACTTAGAAGAACGGGTATCATCGAAATTGCTGTTGATAACTTAGCACGTCGCTTTATTTATAAAAGTATATTTATTATCCCTGTGTTAACTACAGTATTTGCCATTGTGGCTACTTTAATTGGTACTGCAGAACTATCACTTGTTTATATTCCTGTCATCATTCCACTCATTATCGCTTTAGGCTATGATTCTATCACTGCCACAGCGATTGCTCTTTGTGGAACAGTTGTTGGCTTTACAGTAGGTGTACTTAACCCTATCAATACAGGATTAGCACAAAAGCTTTCTGGTATTCCAGTATTCTCGGGTATCGGTTTGAGAATCATCTTGTTTATCGTAGTGTTAGCAGTCACAATTATTTTCATTATGCGTTATGCTAGAAAAGTTCAAAAACAACCTACTTTAAGCTCCGTATATGAAGATGACTCAGAAAAAAGAGAGCTGTATCAGCACATTACAGAACATGCACCAACTAAAGCTACAACAAGACAAAAATGGGGCATCGCTGTTATCTTTGTCTTCTTTATTATTCTAGTTTACGGCGTCACTACCCAAGGCTGGTTCATGGTAGAAATGGCCGGTTTATTTATATTTATGGGTGTTATCGTCGGATTCGTTTCAGGTCTATCAACACAAACTATTTGTGAAGCTTTCAATGATGGTTTTAAAGATGTACTCATGGGTGCAATTATCGTTGGCCTTGCACGTTCCATTGCTGTAGTTCTTGAAGATGGCAAGATTATGGACACCATTGTCCATGGATTAGGTTCAGTCATTGATGGTACAACGCCAACAATTGCAGTCGTTGGCATGTATGCAGTACAAGTGCTTATTAACTTCATAATATCTTCTGGTAGTGGGCAAGCGTTGGTTACAATGCCAATTATGGCTCCTTTAGCTGATATGTTAGGTATTACTAGACAAACTGCTGTCCTGGCATTCCAACTTGGCGATGGCTTCACGCACATATTTTATCCTACAAGCGGTTACTTTATGGCAGCATTAGCCATAGGTGGTGTTTCTTATACTAAATGGATCCGCTTTTTCTTCCCACTCTTTATAATATGGGCAATTATTTCTATCATTACATTAATTATTGCTCAACTTAGTGGATGGTCTTAAATAACTTTTTATCACATAGTAGTATTTTAAAAATATAATATGCATGACTAAGTCAAAAATTGCATGTGCTATGATATTTATCGCAAAACAGTACGCTTAAAATAACACCATGCATAGAAGATAGAAGCGATGCTTAACAATCTATATGTCTTTTTGTGACAATGTTTAATTTCGAGGGAGCAAGAGATAAACTTATGACGAGTTTCTCCTGTTCCCTTCACTATTATAGGAGTTAAATCACACTACATTAAAGATTTTTATACCATGAGCTACTTTATTGGTAATCAATAATTACCAAAATCAATTTCAAAACCTAAATCTTCTATCATTTTATAATCTAATTTATTCGGCTGACCACCTGTAATAAGATAATCTCCCACGAATATTGAATTTGCAGCTTTTAAAGCTAGCGGTTGTAGCGAACGTAAATTAACCTCTCTACCTCCTGCAATCCGAATTTCTTTAGACGGATTTATAATTCTAAATAACGCTATGATTCGCAAACATTTCATTGGTGTTAACTCATCCATGTCACCAAATTTTGTCCCTTTAATAGGATGCAGAAAATTGATAGGGATACTATCCGCATCTATTTCTTTCAATGCAAATGCCATATCTATAATGTCTTGATTAGATTCCCCCATACCACAAATCACTCCAGAACATGGCGATATATGATTTTCCTTCATGATTTCTATCGTATCCGTTCTATTTTTGTATGTATGCGTAGTTACAACTTCCTCATGATAATTTTCACTCGTATTAATATTATGATTATATCTATCCACGCCAGCTTGCTTTAGTTTTTTAGCTTGTTCATCATTTGTTAACCCTAGACACGCACATATCTTAAGTTGAGGATGTTTTGCCTTAATTTCTTCTACTGATTTACTTATATGATCTATTTCTTTATTACTAGGTCCTCTGCCACTCATTACAATGCAGTACGTACCTATGTCATGTTTATGTGCCACTTCAGCACCTTTAAGAATTTGTTCTTCGGGAACTAATGCATATCTTTGTTTTTGCTTCATATCTCTAGACTGCCCACAATAACCACAATTTTCTGGGCATATACCACTTTTTGCATTTAAAATCATGTTCAATTTCACTTTTTTTCCATAATAATGTTTTCTCAAAATATATGCTTCATTTAGCAAATCTAATGTATCTACACTTGCGTCTGTATATAAATTCAGTAACATTTCTTTCGTCAACCGCTTTCCTTGTAAAATACTTTGAGCTAATTTCATATATACATCCCCTTTTAAAATATGAATTAAATATTATTTTTAAATTTCTACTTAATTCATCATAAAACTAATCAACACTAAATGTAAACCTTTTATATATTTTAGTTTACATTTAACTTGCATTAATTCAATATACTTCGTAATCCTCTTTATTTTCTATGACAATAGACAATATTTTCCTACTAAATATTTGAATGTTTTTAACTACTGAATGATAATTATATTACTTTACATATTATTAACGCGTAGGAGGTAATTCATGAGTTTAGCAGAAACTTTATTTACGACGGGAGAATTCTCTGAATTATGTAGTGTAAAAAAGCAGACACTTTTCCATTATGATGAAATTGGTATTTTAAAGCCTCAATATAGAAATGACAAAGGCTATCGATTTTACACTTTAAAACAATTAGAAATATATAGTGTGATTGATATATTGAAGGAGCTTGGTTTATCGCTTACTGAAATAAAGAAATTTTTAGATATTCGCTCACTACCTAAAACAATTAATCTGTTAGCTGACAAAGAAAAAGAAATAGATTTGAAAATCCAACAATTAAAACAACAAAAGCTAACCATACAAAATAAAAAGAATTATTTATATGAGTCTTACAAAGCTGACTTTTCATCTATAGATATTGTGACGTTACCAACACAATACTATTTGTTAAGTGATACTATCGGCGATGTAACACTTAAATCTTCATCGCATAAACTCATGTCATTTATCAATTTTGTAAAGTTTAATCATTTAGACTCTGGTTATCCTATTGGTGTAATTATTGCTAAAAATAATATTCAAAATGATAAATACACTGAGTTTACAAATTTTTATATTCAAGTAGAACAAAATATAGAGCAATCACATTTTACTAGAAACAAAGGACAGTATATTATTGCCTATCATGAAGGCCCTGATGAAACATTATACAAAACACATAAAAAAATTAAAGATTATCTAATAAACACTGGATTTAAAATGATTGGTGATAGCTTTGAAGAATATGTTGTTGATGAAATCAGTACTAATGGGCCCGATAAATATGTCACAAAAATTTCTATAGCAGTCGAAAAAATTTAACACTTTCTATTTTTCATAAAAACTTACAAAACCATTCTTGACTATATGGTAACCGTATAGTTTATATTTTTATATATGGAAAGTAGGTGACTGTTATGAATATTAAAAAATGGATAATCTTATGTTTGGTCTCTAGTGCATTATTTTTAATCGTGATTGACATGACAGTTTTATATACTGCTCTGCCATTGCTAACACATGATTTAGAAGCGACAGCTACACAAAAATTATGGATTGTTAATGCCTATGCTTTAGTAGTTGCAGGGTTATTACCTGGTCTAGGCACATTAGGAGATTATGTAGGCTATAAAAAAATGTTTTTACTTGGTTTGGTTATTTTTGGTGGTGCTTCATTACTAGCAGCAAGCGCTACGACACCAACTGTATTAATAATGGCTAGAGTGTTATTAGCTATAGGCGCCGCTACAATGATGCCTTCAACACTATCAATCATTAAATTAACGTTTAAAGATTACCAAGAACGTGCTTTAGCACTAGGCATTTGGTCGGCAATCACTGCAGCTGGTGCAGGTTTAGGCCCAGTAATAGGTGGTCTATTATTAGAGAAATTTTCATGGCCATCTGTATTTATTATCAATATACCTGTTGTGATTATCGTCTTAATTATTTCTTATATTTTAATACCTCAATACCCTACAAACAAAGATGGTAGTTGGGATTTTATAAGCTCATTCCAAATCATGGTAGGACTGATTACAGTTGTATTTGCAATCAAAGAATTAGCTAAACCAGATAATAATTTAGTAATATTATTCGGGGCTTTCGCTATTGGACTCATTGCTATAACTATGTTCATTAGAAGACAAAATAGATTAAAATTCCCATTAATCAATTTAGCAATCTTTAAAAACCCGTATTTTACTGGCGGTACTATTGTTGCTATTACAACTTCCTTTATATTGATGGGACTTGAATATATTCTTTCTCAAAGGCTACAACTTGTTTTAGGCTTAACGCCATTAAATGCTGGGTTAATAATAATGATGATGGCTTTAGCCTCACTGGTAGGCGCAATTTTGATTGGTATCATATTAACTAAATTTGGTACGTTAAAACTACAATGGGTAACATTACTATTGGCCTTCATTGGTATATCAGCGTTTTATTGGGTTTTACATGCACATTTAGCCATACAAATTATTACTTTAATCGTAATTGGTCTTGGTTTAGGCAGCGCAATGACCTTAGCATCTAACGCGATTATGTCAAATACGGATGATAAGAATTCTGGAATGGCCGCTTCTATTGAAGAAGTGTCATTTGAATTTGGTGGCTCATTAGGCATCGCAATTTTAGGCGGATTATTCTCTGTTTTCTACAGTTTATTCTTTAATTTTAATAATAATTCTGTTGATTTATCTAAGGTAAAAGGCAGTTTAGATGAGACATTGATCCAAGCCGAACAACTCCCTTTACCTATCAGCAAAGAACTTATTGATGCTGGCAAAACAGCATATGACGATGCCTTTTCGCTCATTATTGTTATAAGTATTTTATCACTAGCATTTACCATTATCTTATTGATATGGATGGACTTAAAACATAAACGATTGCCTGAATAAATAAGAACATCATAAGATTATAAAAAGCAGATGAAACGTTCAATTTATGAACATTTCATCTGCTTTACTCATGTTTTTATATCATTGTTAAACACAATCGTAGCTATCAAACTAACTAATACGCAATCTAAGCACACTTTAAATAAAGTAACTTCAGAGCCTTACGATAACCATTCTGGTTTACTAGATCCTCTAGGAATTAATGTAGTATGGTAATAACCAGGTGTTTCTGACATCGTAACTTGGTCAGTCACACCGATATAATGCCCGAGTGGTGTCTCAGATTCAAATTGGTCAGGATCGACAATTGCATGGGTATCTGTCGTATTAAAAACATCATTTACATATGCTTTTTCAAAAATACCTAGGGACATTAAATAGAGGGAAACACGACTCAAGTTAACCTGAACTCTATAACTGCCGCCTTCTTTTGCTCTTCTTTCTAACGCTTTAATCGCTCCAGTTTCTAACAACCATGATATGACATAATCATTCACAACCACGATTGGTGGTAGCTTAGGTTGATCTTCGGTACCTTCTAATGCCATAACACCCGTAGCGCTTCCAGCAGTTTGATCGAAACCATTTCTATCTGACCAAGGACCTTGATCACCATAACAATTAACAGAACAATGAATAATTCCGGGTCTTTTTTCGGCAAGTTCATGGGGAGTTAAATGTCTCTCTTGCATGAAACCATATCTTTTATTCATGAAAAATATATCTGCTGATTTTAATAGATCATCAAATTTTTGTTGATGTTCAGTTGAATGATCGATATCTAAATAAGTTGATCTCATGCCGATATGTGAAGTTAATAATAAAGTTTCCTCTTCTAGCTCAGAAGGTCTCCATACATTTAATACATCTGCACCATGTAAAGCTAATCCTCTTCCTAAACCTGCACCAGCAATTACATGACCCATGCCTAACGCACGGACGCCATCTAATGGTTGTTGAGGGTTTACGCTGAAGCTTTCGGGTTCTGATTCACCAATTTTCTCTATCGTAACAAGTGGTTCTTTAGCAATATATCTAAACTGTTCTTCTTCCATAAATTCAGGCAATGTTCTTACCATAGGCATCACGACGCCTTTTTCAGCAGCAGATTCTTCCAAATCTTTGGCATCCCACTGTTTAATCGCATGAGCGACAGACTGCTTGTTTGGTAATGCTTTGATAAGTTCAAGCGTATGTCTATGTGAACTTGGGTAAGGGTTTAATGGCATTACCCATCGATTATCTTTTGTTTGATAAAAGCTAAATCTTGTTGGATTATTTGGAAAATATTGTTGTTTAGCAGGAAATCCATTTAGTGTTTCCCATTTTCTTTCATAAAAAGGAGATAAACGTTTCAAAGCCTTTCTTATATCTACATAAATATCTTGTCCATTACCTCCCCTGTTTTGCCATAAGGATGCAAGCGCAACAGACTTGGCAGCTAAGCCAATACCAGCTAATGAAGCAATTCTTAGTGTACTCGGTTGTATTGGATCCTTACCATAGAATGTAACTTCCCCACCAGCATCCGCAGTTGAATAGCCAATATCATTCAATAATTTTTCTAGCTCAGAATTAATATCAAAATCATCGTCTTTATTTATACGGTTTTGATAATTGTGTAGTAACACTGTTTTTAAGTCTTCATTTAGCATTTCTTTTCCTTCTTTCTCAATAGCTTTATTTCATTATAGTTATTTCGTTATACTCATTAAAGTAAGCGAAAGTTCAAAAATATACACTTCGTTTATAATTGTTTATTTTTAAGGAGTGTTTTTTATTTATACGAATAAGCGAAATAAAACTCAAAAAAGCATTATAGCTTCGGCGTTGTTATTACTAGAAAAACGCGCTTTACCTGATATTACAGTATCTGATATATGCAACGGGGCTAATATCACACGTGCGACATTCTATAAATACTATAAAAATATTGATATATTATACAAAAATATTAAAACACAAACACTCAATGAATTATTTGGTAACCCTTATGTCTTCTTTAATAAGCATCAAAATATTTTAGATGCTCAATTGTACTTAGCAAACCAAGTTTTTCATTATATTATTCATCATCGCTATTTATTCAAAACTTTAATGCTCAATGACCCTATGTTCAATTTAGACATGTATAACTATTTTAAAGAAAACTACATTAACTTTTTAAGCAATACTATTGTTAATAATCACAATTTAGAAATTGATGATCAATTTTTATGTACATATATCGCTTCTGCCTATACTGGTATCATCTATGAGTGGGTGCTTTCTGATTTTGAAATGTCACCTATTGCTTTGACCCATAGCATGATTTTTATTAATTCAAATGGTCCAATAAGTGTTTTAGAAAAGTAAAATTCATTGAAATTTCAAATAATAATAAAGTTAAAATATTTTCTCAGTATTTAAGCAAAAATATTGAAACCCGATTAAAACGGTAGTATTATCACCTAATGTCAGTTTGAAATTCACTTCACAAGAACTGGACTATGAATATAAAAGACTAAGAGGAGTGTAAATATGTTCAATCAAACAAAACAATATATCAACGGAGAATGGGTAGAAAGTCACAGCAATGAAACAATGGATGTTATTAATCCAGCAACAGAAGAAGCTTTCGGTAAAATTGCTAAAGGTAATGCTCAAGACGTTGAAGATGCGGTAAATGCAGCAGATAGCGTTTATTTAGAATTCCGTAATACTTCAATAGAATACCGTCAAAACTTACTTAACGATATCGTCAAAGAATACGAAAATCGTAAAGATGATTTAATCAAAGCGATGACTTTAGAGCTTGGTACACCAATTACAACATCTGAAAATGTTCATTACGAAATGGGATTATCACATTTTAAAGCAGCAAGAGATGCTTTAGATAGCTTTAATTTCAGAGAGCGCAGAGGCGACAATCTAGTAATGAAAGAAGCAATCGGTGTAGCAGGATTAATTACACCTTGGAACTTCCCTACAAATCAAACATCAATAAAATTAGCAGGTGCATTTGCTGCAGGTAGTACTGTCGTGTTAAAACCTTCAGAAGAAACACCATTTGCTGCAATTATCTTAGCAGAAATCTTTGATAAAGTGGGCGTACCTAAAGGCGTCTTCAACTTAGTAAATGGTGATGGTCTTGGTGTTGGTAACCCAATCTCTGAAAATGAAAAAATTAGAATGGTATCTTTCACTGGTTCTGGCAATACTGGTAGTAAAATTATGGAAAAAGCAAGTAAAGACTTTAAAAAAATATCACTTGAATTAGGTGGTAAATCGCCTTATGTCATCTTAGAAGATGCTGATTTAGACAAAGCTGCAGATGCAGCAGTTCATAAAGTAGTTGGTAATTCAGGACAAGTTTGTATTGCCGGCTCAAGAACGCTTGTTCCAGAATCTATCAAAGATGCGTTCATTGAAAAAGTAAAAGAAAAAATGAGTGCAATCAAAGTTGGCGACCCTCAAGATGCAACTGTAGAGATGGGACCAGTTATTAACAGTAAACAATTTAATCAAATCCAAGAATTTATTAAAATTGGTGAACAAGAAGGCGCAACAATTGAATTAGGTGGAGAAGGTAAACCTGAAGGACTTGAAACAGGCTACTTCATTAAACCAACTATTTTCTCAAATGTAGATAATCATATGACTATCGCTCAAGAAGAAATATTTGGACCAGTAATGTCTATTATTACTTACAGCGATGTTGATGAAGCAATCAAAATCGCAAATGATACAAAATATGGTTTAGCTGCGTACGTGTATGGTTCAGATATGGACACTTTACAAAAAGTAGCTACTGCATTTGAAGCAGGCGTTATTGAAATTAATGAACACCCAAGAAGTGCTGATATGCCATTTGGTGGTTATAAACAATCTGGTATCGGTAGAGAATGGGGAGACTATGGAATTGAAGAATTCTTAGAAGTTAAATCAATTTCTGGATTCTTTCAATAAATAATAGTAATTAAAGCAAGATGCCCATCTGTTTTATATTTAAATGAAACACTAATCAAATACACTTCCATTTGAAATGTAATAAACCCCAAAAGCTGAACTTTAGAATTCAACTTTTGGGGTTCTTATATTATATATACTACAAAATTGTTTTTACATCATATTAAGTCAAAATATTTTTAACCACTTTCACTATTCCACCAATTATATTAAGGAATACATCTAATATGATAGTAAAAATACTTTCTTTGCTCTCTTTATTTAACTTTCTTTTTGTTTGATTACACATTACCTTCACATCCTTGTTCAAAGATTCCAAATTGACAATCATTAATAGCTATAAACCTTTATTTCTAGAGAATGAGGAAATGCTTATTTAAAATTTATCATAACTAAAGTTATAAAATACTCTAATTACTTATTTTTTATAATCCTTGCTTTTAGGATTCGGACCATATTGATTATCTTCTTTTTGCCCTTTTGAACAACTAATCACTAATGCAACAATTAAGATAACAAGATAAATAACTCCAGCTATAACAAATACGATATCTAGCCCAGTATTATCTATTTTCATAATATCTAGGTTTATAAAGTTATTTATATCCTCAAAAAAAGTAACTAAAAAAATGATAATTGGTATTAACATAGTCATACCTACATCATGAAATCTTCTAACTGTAACAGTGAACATCGCAATTGTAACTAATATATATATTAACCAACCAATTATTTCTTCTATTATAGTTGGAATTGGTAATATATATAAAAACAAACTTATCACAATATAAAGAAGTATATTCATTAAAATAGGATACCAATATTCTTTTCTTCGTGATCTACCTGTAACATTTAAGGCATTAATCCAAAATAACTTGTAGTAATGTAACATCAATTTGCACCTCTATGTATGTTTTATTAAACCAATAAAATCGAAACACTATCTCGCAACAATAAATATATAAAATATCATAAATTAACAATTAAACTTTAATGATAAAATGTTAATAGCAAACTAACTTTACATCAAAATTAAAGTTTTTATTGTATTTAGTTAATTTTTAATAAGTTGTTTTAATATATTGTAGCACGTGTTATGCTTTTTAAAAAGATACACTTAGGAGGCAATATACATATGGAAACATCTAAATTACCATTAGCTCAACATTTTTCAAATTTACGGGCTAATCCTAAATGGGCATTAAAATTACTTATTGCTGTTATCGTTGTGGTACTATCCACCTTGATTAGCAGTAGTTTAATTGACTATGATACATTGTTTAAAGACACTGGTTTAAGCGGGCAAGAGCTTGAACAAACGAAAGCCATAGGACAAATCACCGGAGTCATTAGTGGCATTGTTGGCGGCATTATCGGCATCAGTATTACATTTGTTATTTTCCTATTAATTTCAAAAATCATGAAATCTGATGCTAGTGCTAAATCTATTTTTTCAGCTACATTAAGCTATACAGTTATCACTAGTGTAATTGGACTTATCGTGATTTTTATTCAATGGATTGCAGGCTTGTCACCAACGGACTATGTCATAACAAGTCTCAATATTTTTGATAAAGGCAATAGCTTTCTTAGTGCATTCAACTTACAAACACTTATAGGCGCTTATGTATTTGGCGTAATGCTCTTAGCTACAAATCGTTTTTCTAAAAAATCAGCAATTATATGGTCTATTGTCTATTTAGTTATCTTAGTAGGCTTTGCATTAATTGGTGCTTCTTTCCAATAATTATGGAATCAGTAACTTTTAAAATTATAAATTTTTAAGTGCTATTTGATCTGCAACGCGTGGATAAGTAACACTAGAGACCTACGTGAACTACTTTTCCATTTCAACTCTATAGTACCTATATGAGTAAAACCCGAGACATAGATAAATGTTTCGGGTTCTTTTTTGTATTATTTAAATTTTAAAATCATAATAAAATACTTGTAATAAATAAGATGCTAGTAATTATAAATAATACTCCTGTCACTTTAGACTTTCTTATATAAGCTATGCCAATAGACATTGTGAATATCGCTTGAAAGATATTCTGGACATTATTTGTAAAATGAACAACTTCAAAAAGACCTAAACAATTAATGACAATAAAAATAATTGCAATAACGATAAATATAATCTCATAAATTTTGAAATCTTTATTTATACTCAAATAAAAATCTCCTTTATAAATTTATATTTTCTACATGATGACGCCAGAAAAAGAAACTTGTAATAATAATAACTACAAAACCTTTAATAAAAGTGACAAACGATTTTGTTTAATAACTGAATTACTTATTCTTTTCTGCTTCTCTTAATTCAATGCGTCTAATCTTACCTGAGTTTGTTTTTGGTAAGTCTTCTACAAACTCTATAGCACGTGGATATTTGTATGGTGCAACGTCTTGTTTTACATAGTCTTGAAGTGTTTTGACTGTATCATCAGTTGCTGGTATATCATCTTGCAAGATAACAAAAGCTTTAACGATATTACCTCTAATTTCATGTGGGCTAGCAACTACAGCACATTCTTTTACATATTCATGTTTTGTAAGTGAGTCTTCTACCTCAAATGGTCCAATTGTATACCCAGAACTGATGATAATGTCATCTTTACGTCCTTCAAACCAGAAATAACCATCTTCATCTAATTTGGCTAAATCACCTGTGATATAATAATCTCCTATTCTGGGTTCAGCAGTACGTTCAGGGTCTTTATAATAACCTTTGAATAATGCCGGTAAGTCTAACGGCACTGCTATATTGCCTACTTCACCAATTTCTGCTAGTTTACCATCATCATTGATAACAGTAACATAACTACCAGGAATTGCTTTGCCCATAGACCCTGGGCGACTTTCTGTATCTTTCAAGAAACCGATTAATAAAGTACTTTCCGTTTGTCCGTATCCATCTCTAACTGTAAGATTAAAATTAGCTTGGAATTTTTCTACAACTTCTCTATTTAAAGGTTCACCTGCAGACACTGCACTATGCAAATGTTCTAAGTTATACTCCGTTAAATTAGGGAGTTTTGCCATCAAACGATATTCAGTAGGTGTACAGCAAAGAACGTTAATTTTATAATCTTGTAGTAATTCTAAATATTTCTCCGCGTTAAATTTACCATTATAAACAAATGCTGTTGCGCCTGATCCCATAATTGAAAGAAACGGACTCCACACCCATTTTTGCCAACCAGGCGCTGCAGTAGCCCATGCAATATCGTCTTCTTTAATACTCAACCAATGTTTAGGCGCCATTTGCATATGTGCATAACCCCAACCATGTGAATGTACCACAGCTTTCGGATTGCCTGTTGTGCCAGATGTATATGATAATAAGGCAATATCATCTTTAGATGTATCAGCAATTTGTAATTGATCTATTTCTCTAACCGATTCTGAATCGACCGTATACCAATCATCGTACTCTCCACCAACGATAAATTTTGTTAACGTGTTATATTCTTTAACTGCTTTAAATTCGTCAATACTATCAGCAGTTACGACGATAGCTTTGACCTCTCCGTGTGAAATTCTATATTGTAAATCTTTTGTACGTAACATTTCAGAGCTTGGAATTACTACAATGCCCAATTTCAAAGCGGCTATGTAAATTTCATACGTTTCAATAGAACGCGGCATCATCACAAGAACTTTGTCACCTTTTTGTAAACCATGTTTTAAAAACATATTGCCGACTTTGTTCGCATTTTTTATCAATTGATCATATGTGATTGATTGTGTTTCGCCCTCAGCATTTTCAAAAATAATAGCTTTTTTATTTTCATCAGCTGTATATTTTTCGATTTCGCTAACGATATTATACGTATCTGGAGCGACTAAATCTTTTTTATTCATTATTAACTCTCCTTTAATTCTAAATCTATAATTAACGTATTTACATATGCAAACACAAACCATTAATCATACTTTCGTTAATACAAAGTAACCCTATTACTTAATAACACCATAATTCTAATCCTTCTCTATATAAAAAGATACAATTATGACTTTAACTATATCAATACCTTCCTATTATAATATGCTACTATATATACTTAAAGTATGATTAAAATTACTATGTACTTGATTTATGAAAATCTGACTAATTTAGAAATAACTTTGACATTTAGGATACATCTCATGTAGTATTTCTAGCATACACTTGTAAAATGTTATCGAAATCGAGGTTAGAACATAAATATATGTCGTAACCTCGAAAATGATGTTTATTTCAGCGCATTATATTTATGTTCACTTCCAAAAATTTTACTTTATTTTTCTATATTCATAGGCTTTATTGATGAAATTTATTTTTCACAGTTCAACATTTAGCTTTAACTTGTGCTTAGTGATATAATATAAAACTGTGTAATTTTTAATGAAAGAAGTGATACGATTGAGTTCAAATGATACTTTCCATGTTGAAAAAAGAATCCCCTTATTTATTGTGCTATTGTCTGGAGCTTTTATTACTATTTTGAACCAAACGTTACTTGGTACGGCATTACCGCCAATTATGAAAGATCTCCAAGTAACTGAAAGTACTGTACAATGGTTACAGTCTATATTTATGCTTATAAATGGAATAATGATTCCAGTAACAGCATTTTTAATCGAAAGATATACATCGAGGCAATTATTTTTAACTGCGATGAGCATCTTTGCCGCTGGTACATTACTTTGTGCAGTAGGTATAGACTTTTCAATGCTACTTATCGGGCGTGTCTTACAAGCAGCAGGTGCCGGTATTATGATGCCATTGATGCAAACAATTCTATTTTTAACTTTCCCTAAAGAAAAACGTGGTACCGCAATGGGCCTCTTTGGCCTCGTTATTGCATTCGCACCTGCTATTGGTCCGACTTTATCAGGTGTGTTAGTAGAACATCTATCATGGAGAAGTGTCTTCTATGTTGTATTCCCTATCGCAGTTATTATTATTATTGCTTCAATTTTCTTATTGAAAAATGTAACAGAAACTTCAAATCCAAAATTAGATACACCGTCAGTAATCTTATCTACATTAGGATTTGGTGGACTATTATATAGTTTCAGTTCTGTAGGTGAAGCAGGATGGAGCAGTGTACAATTCATAGCACCACTAATCGTGGGTATTGTTTCATTGATTGTATTCATCCGTCGTCAATTGAAACTAAAAGAACCTATGCTTGAATTTAGAGTGTTTAGTTACAATGTATATACATTAGGTACAGTATTAAGTATGTTTGTGTTCGGCGTGTTAATTGCTACAAATATTATCTTGCCACTATATATGCAGAATATGTTACAGTTCTCTGCGTTAGAATCTGGTCTTGTATTACTGCCAGGAGCAGTAGTTATGGGTCTTATGAACCCACTTACAGGCTATTTATTCGATAAATTCGGTGGAACTTGGTTAGCGCGTATCGGGTTACTCATATTAGTAGTATCTTCCATACCGTTTACTGTGCTAACAGCGCATACTAGTTTTACTTACCTAGCAATATCTAATGCCTTACGTATGATTTCTATCGCAATGGTTATGATGCCTATGACAACGTTAGCCATTAACCAATTACCAAATCATCTCATTGCACATGGTACTGCAATGAACAATACTTTCAGACAAATGGCAGGCGCTATTGGTACAGCATTATTTATCACATTAATGTCTGTATCAGCCAACCCAAGCGATGGCGTTGAGGGTATCATCCATGGTGTAAACGTAACATTCATGGTTGCAACTGGTATTTCAGTAATTGCGTTGATTTTATCAGCTAAACTTTCTGACGATAGTAGACCAGCTCGTAGAACCTTATAAGATCTGATAATTTAAAACATGAATATAAAATGATAAAAAATAACACTTTCGAAAAGTTCATTGCACATTGAACTTTTTGAAAGTGTTTTATTTTGCAAAATAATAAATTGCAACACAATACATAATCAACATAGCTAATTAGCATGCGCTGGACATATTAACTTTATTAAGCTTTAGCAGATAATCTATTAATCGCAATTTCACCTAATGATTTTGCAGATACTAAAAGTGCATTTTCATTAACTTCAAATTTAGGATGATGATTCATATAAGGGTCTTCCATATGTTCTGGCTTACAACCTACAATGAAAAATGTGCCTGGTATTTCTTTTAAATAATAAGCAAAATCTTCTGAACCTGAAACTGCAGGAATTTCAACTAAATGTTTAAAATAATCTCCCTGGCTTGTTGATAAAATATCTGTTACCGCTTGTGTTTGAGCAGGATGGTTGTATAAGACTGGATAACCAAACTGATAATCTAAGTCATACGTAATATCGAACCCTACTGCGACACTTTTCGCGACCTTCTCAATTTCTTCATACATAAATTGTTCTAAATCATCATTAAGATAACGCGCAGTACCTTTAATTGTCACTTTATCTTGAATGACATTAGCGCCACCTGGTGCATCAAAAGAACCAACGGTAATAACCCCCATCTCTGAAGGATCAATACGTCTAGATACAATTGTTTGAAGCGTATTTACAAAATTTGTTCCCGCTACTAACGCATCGTGTGTCTTATGTGGGCTTGCAGCATGTCCACCTAAACCTTTAATTGTTAATGTGAACGTTGAGCTTCCAGCAAAAGCATTGCCTGTATTATAACCAATTACTTCTGGGCCAGCGACTGGCACAACATGAATACCGTATACCTCGTCTAAATCACTTAACGCACCTGATGTCATAATTTGCTGTGCGCCGCCTGGAGGCATTTCTTCCGCATGTTGATGAATAATTTTAATTGTGCCTGGTAGTTCATCTTTGATATCAATTAGTGCGTCTGCTAAACCTAGTAAATAAGCAGTATGCGCATCATGACCACAAGCATGCATTACACCTTCGTTCGTTGATTTAAAAGGGACGTCCGCTTCTTCATGTATAGGTAAAGCATCAAAATCTGCACGCAAACCTATCGTATTACCAGGGTGTTGCCCTTTGATTTCTACAATAATTGCATTACTCTCAGCAACCGGTTGTGTAACTACAACATCTTTATCCTTATAAAAGGATTTAATGTAATTTGCAGTACCATTTTCTTGAAAAGATAATTCAGGATGTTGGTGCAAATAACGACGATGCTGAATCATTTCAACTTCCTTCTGTTCTAACTTCTCAAATAATTTTTCTTTTACATTCATGAACATTCACTTCTTTCGATTGAATTTTAAAACATATCACTCACTAATAAGTTTAAATTCCAAAGAGTATTAATTCAAATATAAAATAACACTTTATAAAGTTTCTAGTTATTTCCTATCAAATTTAGTGAAATTAATTACCAAAACAAACATATTTTCATTTCGTATCTTATTAACTTAGTTTTAATTTTAAGAAGCTTTAAACTCTGTTGCTGTTTCATTTTTATGAACAATATATATCATAACGCTAGCAATAATCACCATTCCAAAGCCAAAATATGGTGTCATGATAATACCAAAATGATTTAGTACAAACCCACCAATAACAGATCCTAATGTGATACCAATATTAAATGAAGCAATGTTTAAACTTGAGGCGAAGTTCGTCGTCGCTTTGTTTCTACGTTCGGCAAAAAGTACCACAACCAGTTGTAGTCCTGGAACATTCATAAAAGCAAATAAACCCATAAGCAATATGATTAATGTACCTAATACGTGATGCGTTAAGGTTATACCTACAAGTAATAAGACTAGTGCTTGTACCAAAAATATACCTATAAGCACCTTAGTGGGCTGATTATTTGTTAATTTGCCGCCTAGTGTATTCCCTATTGCGACCATCACACCATAGATAACTAATAAAACTACAACGGCGTCATCACTATAATTCAATACATCTGTAAGCATGGTCGTCAAATAAGTATATACAACAAATGTTCCACCATAACCTAATGCTGTAATTAAATAAATCATCATTAAAGCTTTGTTTTTAAATACAGTTAATTGTTCTAATATTGAAACTTGTTCATATTCATTAAGATCTTTAGGCACAGTAAATACATTAACGATTAAACTGATAAAACCAATTAGCGCAATTGTAATAAATGAAGTTTCCCAACCAAATTGTTGCCCAATCCATGTACCTAGAGGCACACCAGTAATAGTTGCAACAGTCAATCCCGTAAACATCATTGCAATAGCGCTTGAACGTTTGTCTGGCGTTACTAAATCACTGGCAATCGCAGTCGCTATAGACATAAACACTCCATGCATTAATGCTGACAGTACACGCATGGCCAACAACATACTTAAAGTTGTAGCAAAAGCAGCGAGTGCATTTGCGATAATAAAGATTAACATAATACCGATGAGTAAATGCTTGCGTTTCATTTTATTAGTTAACGGAGTAAGTAATGGCGCACCAATCGTTACACCTACCGCATATAATGAAACAGTTAAACCAGCTAATGAAATTGTTGTATTAAATGCATCTTTGATTAATGGTAATAAACCAACACTAATAAACTCCGTCATACCAATAGCGAAAGCTGACATCGCTAAAGCTAAAATAGCAAATTTATTTTTCTTCATAATTCATTTTCTCTCCTTAACTATATTGATTGTGTTACTATATATCACACATGTAAGAAGAGGAAGTACGCACTTTAAAGTAATATAGGTACTTTTTAGTACCTATAAGGAGGAAATCATATGACTAAAACATATAATATAGGTGTTGAAGCTACAATTGACGTCATTGGTGGTAAATGGAAGCCTGTCATTCTATGTCACTTACAAAATAATGGCTTAATGCGCACTTCTGCATTAAAACGAGCGATACCAACTATTACTCAAAAAATGTTAACCCAGCAATTACGTGAATTAGAGAAGGATGGGATTATCAATCGTATTGTTTATGATCAAGTTCCACCAAAAGTAGAATATGAACTTTCTGAATATGGTCAAACACTTGGTAATATTTTATCTTCTTTATGTTATTGGGGAGAATATCACGTAGAAAAAATGTATGAACAAGGTGAGCCTGTCACATTGAATCAACAAGACTTTATTAATATCCCAAATGCCTAATCAAACGATTTAAGTTAGATTTCAAGAGATCTAAACAGATTGCCACAGATAATGTTTGAGCGTTTGGCGAACACCTTAATGATGAATTACTATAATAGAGGAGTATTTACAATTTATGAAACTTGATGAATTTGAAATAGACGATGTATTTACTACACCACCTAATAAGATAAGTGAGGAAGATATAATCAACTTTGCCCAAGAATTCGATCCTCAATATATGCATCTGGATAAAGAAAAAGCTACACAAGGTAGATTCAATGGTATTATTGCTTCAGGTATACACACCTTGTCCATTTCGTTCAAATTATGGATTGAAGCAGGTAAATATGGTGAGGACGTAATCGCAGGCACACATATGAATCACATTAAATTTATCAAACCTGTATACCCTGAAGATGAACTTTACACAAAAATTAAAGTATTGAAGAAACAGGCCACAAAGCGTGATCAAGGCTTACTCACGGTTTTATTATCGACGTTTAACCAATACGAAAATAAAGTGTTTGAAGGAGAATTGACAGCATTACTGAGACGGTAAAGAGGGGGTTATTAAGCTCGAGGCATTGATCGCTTACTAGCTATATACTTAGCTACTACAGATTAAAAAAGCTAAAAATAATAATGTCATCTTTTATTTAAATATGATCTATTTAAGACTATGCGTTACTCAAAAATATTTATTTTATTTAAATATAAAAATCAATCATAATTTATATTTATTTTTCACTGCTATTTCTATATAATCATAAAGATGAAAAAATTACTTATTTTCTAAAGGAGATATTTATATGAATATCATATCAATTATTTTAGTTTTATTAGTTGCCGCAGAGTTTTTCTATATCCTGGCCTTACAGACTTTTGCTACAACTTCTGACAAAACGAGCAATTTATTTAAAATGACTAAACAAGCTCTACAACAAGATAATTTAAAAACACTTATGAAAAACCAAGGTGTTTACAATGGCCTTTTAGGCGTATTCTTACTATATGCTTTGTTCTTTTCAAACAATGCCAAAGAGTTAATTGCTTGTATATTAGTGTACATGATTATCGTTGCGGTATATGGCGCCGTAACCAGTCAAAAATCTATTTTATTAAAACAAGGCGGCTTACCAATCCTAGCCTTAATTTCATTATTATTCTAATGTCTAGCATCCATGAACATATCGTTACAACATGTAGCTAAAAATAATAAAAAATACAATCCGAAATCAACAGCAAGACATGTTAAATTGGTTCACACAATACAAAAACTAACATCATAATCCTTGAAACTTCTCAATTCAACTTGCTTCAAATAAACTAGAAGACAAATAAAGGCGAGTATATAACACCAATAATTAATGTTGATGTCATATATTCGCCTTTTAATTTTTTACTGATTATTTACAACTGAGCACTATAAATCTCGTTGCTTAAAACCGATAATGCCTATGATACACATCATTATTGCAATAATAGTTAATATCACCAATGGTAATAATTTAAAGTCATCTACCGGTATATTTGGAATATGATTAAACGGTGTAATATCTTTCATCCATGCTTTTACATTTAATAAAACGCCTAAGTAATTTACTACAAAGGTGTAAGCTAAATAAAGATATACTACATTTGTAAACTTAATACCCCAACCAATAACCAAAGTACCAAGTCCTACAAAAACCAATATTGCTGGGATAAAGACCATTGCTGATTGCATAATTGTTCCAAAATCAATTGCGTTTTCTAACGCATAAACTTGACCTACATATAAACCTAGAGCAGCTAAAAAAATCATAACTATAGCGTTAATAATACTTAAAATCAAGAAACTAGATAAAAAATTGATTCGTGATACTGTGTTTGCTAATACAAGCATCGCATAACCCATATCAATACTCTTTTTAATTTTAAACAGTGACATCAATGATGGTATTGTACTGATTAAGCTCATAACTAACATCAATTGTGGCAAAAATTGTTCAACATAATTATTACCTTTATCGGAAAGCATTGATTGTAATAATGGATTGTCTTTGAAAAAACTATCTAAATCGCCAAAGATAGACCCATAGGAAAGTCCGAGTACGAATAATCCGATAGCAAAATAGCAAAAACCCGCTTTTTGTAATTTTATTTGTAAGCCTAGTGGCGATTTCATGTACCACGTTGCACGCTTTCTACTTGGTAATTGTGGTAGCATCTTAGCATTTATATCTCTAATATGATTTAATGCTAATGCGATAACATACATTAAAACAGTCACAACGAGCATGGTAATAATTGGCCACCAGTTATTTTCTGAAAAAGCATAGACTCTAGATAACCACCCCATAGGTGAGTACATTGATATTTGTTCATTCGCTATATCACCAAAAGCCCTAACTAAATACATCAATAACAAAATGGCAATACTCATACCCGCCGTTTCTCCACCCGATGATACAAGTTGTGCGATAACCATCGTTAACGCACTAAACATTAAACCGAAGACACCCATACTAAAGCCATAAACTAAGGCACCTGAAAAATCTATAGAATTGGTATTTAAACATGTAAGTCCTACCACAAATAAGATAGCTAACAGACCATTGCTAAATATACTCATAAATAAATGACTAATTAATGGTGCATGTTTCCCTATTGGTAATGCTTTTAAAATTTCTGTCCTACCATCCGCTTCATCCCCACGTGTATCTCTAGCTACAATGAGAATATTCATAATAGCTACCATAATGCCCGTAAACAAAGTCATTTCATGCGCAAACAATACACCAATATTAACATCGTTGAAATCTCCTGGCCCTAGCATAACTTCCATTGCAGGGTTCTTCGACATTTCTATTATTGGTCCCATCTTCGATTCATTAGGATACATGCTTTCAAAAGCTGGTGGGATAAGTAATGTTAAAATAGTTAAAAGTGTAAGCCATAGAAAAACTTTGAATTTATTACGCTTTAAATAAAAATAAAAAAGTTTCGGCGTTTGGAATAATAATGCCCCCACAATTATTCCTCCTCTTCACTATGGTTATCATAATGACGTTTGAATAATGCTTCTAAAGTTGGTGGCATAGATTCCAATTTCTTAACATCGTATTTCCCTAAGTATTTAATTACATCTGATACACAATTTGCATCTACTTCAAAGCGATATGTTGAATACGCTTGCTGAATGTTATGAACACCATGCACTTGTGATAAATTTTCTAATTTTTGTTGTGACTCGACGATAAACTGCATGCGTGTTAAATGCCTCATTTCTTCTAATGTTCCCGTCTCCACAACCTCACCATTGCGAATAATACCCACGCGATCACACAATTTTTCTACCTCACTTAAAATATGACTAGAAAGCAATACACTTTTGTTGTTCCTTTTAACAGCTCTTACACATTCTTGGAATATGTCTTCCATAAGTGGATCTAGACCTGAAGTAGGCTCATCTAATATATACAAACTTGCATCTATACTAAAAGCAGTAATCAAGGCTACTTTTTGACGATTGCCCGTTGAATAAGCGCTACATTTTTTGGTAATGTCTAACTCGAAACGTTTAATCAAATCCTTTTTCTTTTCATGGTTAGCATTAGGATGTAAATGTAAAAAGAAATCTATAATTTCACCACCAGTCAAGTTTGGCCACAGATTAACATCTCCTGGTACAAATGCAATATCTTTGTGAACCTCAACAGCTTCAGCCATTGCATCTTTCCCAAACACTTCAATTAAGCCTTGTGTTGGTTTCAACAAGCCTAATATAGACTTGATCGTAGTAGATTTCCCTGCACCATTTGGACCGATAAAGCCGTAAATCTCCCCTGCGTTTAATTCCATATTCACACCATTTAACGCATAGAAATCACCAAATTTTTTTGTTAAATTCTCAATTTTTAGAATAACCATCGTATCACCCATTTTTATCAATTTTCTATTCATCAAATTAAATCTGTTTGAAAGTGATTATTTTATAAAAGTATGGCTTATAACTACGAATAATTGTGTATATGTTTATTCTAACCATTGTATTTTATTGTTTCGTTTCCAGATGTCCGCTCTCTTAAATCATATTCAATTTCTTCTAAACTCCGTCCTCGCGTTTCTGGCAAGTATTTTATTACAAAGTACATCGCAAATACACCAATAACTGCAAAAATCAAGAATACCCATTCTGTACTTAGTGCGTTATTTAACACTGGAAATAATTGCGCAACAAGTAATGTACCGAAATTTAATACAAGCGTTGCTAAACCAGTAGCTGCACCACGCGCACGCATCGGGAACATTTCTGGCAACATAACCCAAAGTATTGGCCCCCAAGTTAAACCAAAGAATACAATAAATAGTGATAAGCACACGATAATAATACCTGCTGATGATGCGATACCAATCGTCCATATTAAAACCGCCATAACAAGTAACGAAATCACCATTCCAATATTCCCTGTTATCAATAATTTCTTACGATCAACTTTATCAGCTATAAATACGGCTATAATTGTTACAAGTACATTAATCGTCCCAATTCCTACCGTTCCTAAAATAGATGTTGCTTCACCTAACCCTGCTTTACTAAAAATAGTGGGTGCATAAAATATAATCGCATTAATACCTATGATTTGTTGGAATAATGCAAAAATACATCCAATTATTAATGTTGGTCTTAACCAAGGAGATTTTAAAATAGTCCAAGTTGATTCTGAAATTGCTGATAGTTCTTTCATCTCTTTAATTTCTGTATTAATTTCATTATTATCATTAAATGTAATGCTCATAACATCTCTTGCTGCTTTTTCATTTCTATGTTCCAATAACCACCTTGGACTTTCAGGCATAAATGCTATACCAACTAATAAGATTACAGACGGAACAACTGCTAAACCTAACATCCAACGCCATCCTTCTATATCTGCAAAAGCATAATTTACAAGATATGCTGCTAATATACCAATTGTAATCATTAATTGATTCAATGAACCAAGCGAACCACGATAAGCCGTTGAAGCCATTTCTGATAAGTATACAGGTACTGTTGCCATCGAACCACCGACAGCTAGACCAATAATAAGGCGTCCAAAGACAAGAGTTGGCATGTTTTGTGCAACCGCTAATATTAATGACCCAATAATATAAATGATGGCAATAATTAATACCAAACGTCTTCTTCCAATTCTATCTGATAAAGGTCCGCTACTACCAGAACCAATAATCGCACCTATAAGCATGGATGAAACTACAAGCCCTTCTGTGAAACTATTTAATGGAATATCATCATTTATAAAGAGCAATGCGCCTGAAATCACACCATTATCATAACCGTATAACAATCCGCCAAGTGCCCCTAAAATAAATATCAAACTCTTATTTGCTTTCAATTTTTATCAACCCCTTTAAAATTATGTTTATTATATTCTTAATATGTAAGCGTTACAAATATTTCCTAATTATTATATTTATAAATTCTATTTTTAAAACGGCTATTATTAGCTTATATAATATCAATAGGTTTAAAACTTATAATTTAGGAAATTAAATAATATATTATGATTTTAAGAGGTGAAGTGTAATGCTTTTAAAAGAAGAAATTAATAACTTAGAAAAATATGATGGTAACGCAGAAAATCAAAAAGTATTTTCAATTTATTTAAATACACATCCTGATCAAGGTACAAAATGGAAAATTGAATTAAAAAATGCGCTAAAAGATTTAGCTTATAGAACTAAACACAGTGATGATCATGAGGAAAAAAACCAAGCAAAAGAAATCATTAAAAAGGTTGAAACAGAAATTCATAATGTAGAACCTGAGTTAAAAAGAGGCCTTATCCTATTTTTAACTGCAGATGAATCATTATTATTTAAAAAATTAACTCATATTTCCTTAGATACTGAGTTTAATTGGGGGGATCAACCTAAATTAGACCAATTGAAATCATTACAAGGAAACTATCCTTATACCGGTATATTAGTTTTACAACAAGACAAAGCACGTTTAATTGAAACAGAAATAGGCACCATCATTAACGAAAAAGACTTTATTTTAGATATAGATACAGATGATTGGCGTGAACATCAAGGCCCACAAGGTGACGACTTTACACAAGGCGGCTCAAAAAGAGATGAGTTTAAAGAAAGGGTCAAAGCAAACCAAGAACGTTGGCTCAAGAATTTAGCTTCTACTGTAGAAATAAATGCTAAAAGAAATGGATGGAAACAAATTTATTTAGCAGGAGAGAAAGAAGAAATAGAAAAACTACGCACTTTATTTAACAGAGATATTGATAAAGTGGTTACTAGTAATATCTTAAATTTAAATGCTACTGAAATTATAAATAAAGTTAATGAAGAATAATAAAAAATGGGGGCAATATAAGAAATCAAAGTGTTAAAATGATTTTTTATATTTGCCCCCATCATGTTCATAATACTTTTTTAATTTAGTTAATCACTATATGATGTGCTGAAGTTTTAAAGGTTTAAACTTTAAAACTTCATTTCTCAATTATTTGCTTTTATAGCTTTAGGTTCTCTACCGATATATATTGATTGAAGCATAATATATAGGACAAGCAAGCTTCCTAATGTATCTGTAAAATAGTGCGCTTGTAGATATATTCTAGAAACCATAATAGAAATAACTAATAATACACTGATTACCGATAAAACTTTGCTGCTTTTTAATAATAAGATGAGACTCACTAATAAACAAACGCTTAAAACATGCATACTTGGAAAACTATAACCATCTATATCTATACTCGGTCTTGGGCGTTGAATAACATACTTTAGAAATGTCCCTATCGCAAATACACTAAAACACCAAAAACCATACCACCAAAATTTAACCCTATTATAGAAAAACAACACAAGTAATATTAATAGCACCATAACCAAACAATTGAAAGGAGAAAATATCGCAGAAATGAAAGACAAATAATGAACTAGTATATCGGCTGTTATCAATTCATGTAACCAGTGATAAACAAAAGCGTCTAAACCATTCGTTAAACCTGTATGTATACATAAAACTAAGAGCATAAAACATATGCTGACTAAAATCATATTCAAATAATTTTTCATTTAATAGCCTTTCCTTTCTTTTTTAATATTTCGAGCTACTGCGAGCTACTGCAAGCAGTGCACCAAACGCAATACTTATACTTAACATCGATGAACCACCATAACTTAATAACGGTAATGTGACGCCTGTTAACGGGATAATTCCTGATACACCCGCAAGGTTGATAAATACTTGCATAAATAAATAACTTACAACACCTACACAAATTAATTTATAAAATTGATTTGTTGTTTTATTCGCATATATTAGTCCTTTAAATAAAATAACTCCATAAACCATTAATGTGCATAATACACCGATTAAACCCAATTCTTCTGCTATTACAGTAAATATAAAATCCGTATGTGGTTCTGGTAAGTATCCTAATTTTGCAATACCATTACCTAAGCCTTTACCAGTTAAACCACCATTTCCTATAGAAGTTAGCGCCCCAGTTAATTGGTAACCATCTCCACTTTCATATTTAAATGGATCTAACATAACCTTGATTCTTTTTAATCTATATAAATTTTTTGAATCAAATATTAGTGTATAAATAATATAAAATACTATTGGAACCGTCGTAATCATCATAATTTGAAGTTTAATTTTATTTTTTATATCTGAGTAGATAAGTATAGAAGCAATTATAGCCACTGTAAGCAGTGTGCCACCTAGGTCCCCTTGCATCAACACAAGTAGTAAACCAATACCTAGTACACCTAACGGAGGAATCATGTGTTTTAAATAATAATCTTGAGAACTCGAAATACGTCGGTTAATTATGTATGATAGATAAAAAATTGAAGCTAACTTTAAAAATTCCGAAGATTGTAAGCTGAATAATCCTAAGTTAATCCAGTTTCTCGAACCGTTAATTTCTTTCCCAATCAATACTGTAATGAGTAGTAAACATAAAGTACCTATAATTATAAGTTTTTGTATGTTGCTTTTTTTTAACACATTAATATTGATAAAAGCGCCGATAAAAATAATGACTAAAAATCCAATTACTACAAAGAGAAATTGCCTTTTCATAAAATGATTACTCTCAATGGGTACGCCACCTGTAAGAGAACCTTTAGAAGCTGGCACCATACTCGCACTGTAGACCATTATTACGCCTAAAATGCCCAGTAACAAAAAACTTATAATTAAAATATAATCTAATTCCTTAATGTGTTTACGTATGTAAGTTAAAAATCGTTTCATGTCTGCACCTCATTATGACTGTCAGAATATAGTAAAACACAAATTTAACATCACCTCAATCATACTTTAGGCTTATCTAATTTGAATTACTAATATTTGAATCTTTAATTTCTATTCATTTATTATATATTTATCTATAATTGATATATTTACACATAAAAGCATCTCACCGATGCTCTTTTAAAAAGTCTTTATACACTAAATAAAAAAATTGAGAAATATGAAATGCTATGCTAAAATCAATTAAAGACTTAAAGTATCTATAATAACCTTATAAGTAGAAAGTATATTCAAATCTACTTATAAACGAAGGAGCTTTTATTTGAACAAAGATCGTTTTGACCAAATTGCACAAAAATACGATGGACCAGAAAGAATACACCTCGCTCACATTATTACCCAAGCAATAACACAACAACTTAAAGATACAAACTATCAAACTCTGTTAGATTATGGTGGCGGAACAGGTCTTATAACTTTAAATATTGCAGATTATTTCGAAGCAGTTACACTCATGGACGCTTCCCCACAAATGGTAGATATTTTTGAACATAAGCTATCCGCTTCAAACCAAAGTTCTATTAAAACATTGGTAGGCGACGTACTTTTAGACGAAACAATACTCAATCACAAAAATTATGATGTTATTGTGCTCTCTTTAGTCTTACTGCACAGTGGTAACTATCAATTATTATTACAAAAGCTTTTTAATCATCTCAATAGCGGAGGTATGATAATACTTGTTGATTTTGATAAAAACGAAAATATTTATCATCCCAAAGTGTATAATGGCTTTAAACATACAGATATCATGAATGTCTTTAATGAATTAGGTCTAATAAGCCCACAGATTAATACTTTTTATAGTGGCGAAAAAATATTTATGAAGCAAGATGCAAGCTTATTTATAGCTACAGGCGTCAAACCATAGAATTTTATATTAACAAAAAGAAATCCCGAGACATAAATTAATGTCACGGGTTTTTAATTATCTAGAGAGTAGATGACCGTTGTCCTTGACTCTGAAATCAGTAATATCAAATAAATTCATAATTGTTTAAGTGTTTGTCATATATTTAAGAATGTAATTTTGCTTTTAGTGACAATTTTTCTATATCTGATAAAAAAGTATAGTTAATCGCGCGTTGATTAATGTATTCAATTTGTTCAAACGTAATCATTTTATTATTCACTAATAATTCATACTCTTCATTCAAGGAAGTTTGAGTAACCGTTCTATTATCAGTATTTATAAGAAATGGAATATCTTGTTCTAACAAATAAGGAATGTTTAATTCTTTTAAATCTGCAATCGCTTTTGTCTGAATATTACTTTTAGGACACATCTCTAATAATACATCCTGTGATCTTACAAACTGTAAGGCTTCTTCTTCTTGATTGATAGCCACGCCATGTCCAATGCGCTTTGCCCCTAATTTGATAGACTCTACCACGTTTTGCATACAACCACATTCACCTGCATGCAACGTGAGGTTGAAGCCTTGATCTAAGGCATATTGAATAGGCGAGGCTATATCATTAGGTGGGAAAGCTGCCTCAGGACCAGCGAAATCAATACCACTGATGACTTTACTATCGTATTTTTGAATAAAATCGAAAAGTGCTTTATTGACTTCGGATGCATGCTGTCGCATTGCACAAACTAATAAGTTAACTTGGATATCCAACGTGTTAATAGCTTCTTTCACACCTAATTCAACTGCTTCTAACACTTCAGTTAATGTTAACCCTAAGTCCATATGAAATCGTGGTGCGAACCTAATTTCAATATATTTCACATTATCCCGTTTCGCCTGTTGCGCAACATCGACAACTGCTCTTGTTAAAGCATCATGTGTCTGTAAAACTTTTAATATTTCATCAAAACATTGCAAATATTCATCTAAACTCTCACAATTACTACTCACAAATAGATGCTCTTCGTTTAAATCGATGCCTTGCTCCATCGCTAATTGTCTAATCAACTCAACACTAGTAGAACCATCTAGATGGCAATGTAATTCAACTTTAGGGATATCCTGTATAGTTTTATTCATATATGCCTTACCTGCCTTACCTCTCAAATGTCACCATTAATTTTTAATACGGAAACAAAAAGATTTTTTAAAAATTTTATCTATACACTATATCACGACGTTAAACACAATACTATAAACGCATATAATAAAAGGGGATTTATTTTGAATAAAATCACACAATATAACATGTATTCTAATTTATGTCATTACATTACTAAACAGCATAATTCAAAATAAAAATACTGCCAACAAGCCTTCAGACTCAGTCGACAGTATTGTAATTGTGTAAAAATAAATAAATTAAAGCAATTTTTATATGTATAACATATAAAGCGTTAGCATTACTACACGCCCCCTAAGTAGCCTATAGTAACTAATGAAATGCCTAAACCTAAAAAGCATATACAAAGTAAGATGACGATGATTTTCAATTCAATCATGAAATATTTTCTACTTTGTCCCTTATTAACAAGCAACACACCTATAACAATAACTATAATAAAGATTATAATTAAAGTATATGCAATAATATTTAATATGGCCATCCCATCTTCCCCTTTTACAGTTATACATAAGTCTTATTTTGAAATCTTTATTGCGTTGTTAAGCTACTAAGCACATAATGCTAAGCCAAGCTTAGCTTGTAAGACTGAAATTTGTACGCTTTACAAATTAAATATATTGATGTGTTTTTAAATAATCGATAATTTGAGCGACTGCCTCTTCCACACTATATTGCTCTGTATCTATTACAATTTCTGGATTTTGTGGTTCTTCATACGGTGCATTTATACCTGTAAATCCTTGAATCTCACCATTACGTGCTTTTTTATATAATCCTTTAGGGTCTCTTGATTCACATTCATCTAGGCTACATGAAGTGTAAACCTCTATAAATTCATCTTCTGCTAATAGTTCACGGACCACTTCTCGATCTGCTTGATAAGGTGAAATAAACGCCGTTACGGTCACTAATCCAGCGTCAACCATAAGTTTACTCACTTCACCGATACGACGAATATTTTCCGTACGATCGTCTGGACTAAATCCGAGATTTTTATTTAGACCATGTCTCACATTATCTCCATCTAAACGATAAGTATGAACTTGTTGATTATATAAAGCTTTTTCCAATGCTACAGAAATTGTCGATTTACCTGACCCTGATAATCCGGTAAACCAAATGACTGCACTTTTATGATTTTTACGTTGTTGTCTTTCTTCTTTAGTTACTTCTGACGCATGCCAAGTAATATTTTTTGAAGTAGTCATGACCAAGCTCCTTTAAAATTATTTTTCTTGTAAACCTTTAATAAGTACTGCTGCTACTTCAGGTCTTGAAAATTCTTTAGGTAACGATTCACCTTTTTTTAATTTTTCACGGACTTTTGTACCACTTAGATGCAAGTGTGATGAAGCATCATGTGGACATGTCTTCGCTGTTGCCATATTTTCACAAGATTTACAGTAGAAAGCGTGCTCAAACTTCAAAATCTGTATTCCTAACTCTGCTTCATATTGTGCAATTAATTCTTGTGCTTCATATGTACCATAATAATCACCCACGCCAGCATGATCACGACCAACAATAAAGTGGGTACAGCCATAATTTTTACGGACTGTCGCATGTAATATCGCTTCTCTTGGTCCCGCATAGCGCATTGCTGCTGGATAGATTACTAAGCGTGTTCTATTTTCTGGGTAATAATTTTCGAGAATAACTTCGTAACTTTCCATTCGTACTTCGGCTGGAATATCATCAGATTTCGTTTCTCCTACTAAAGGATTTAATAGAAGTCCATCTACCGACTCTAATGCGGCTTTCTGAATATATTCATGTGCACGGTGTACTGGATTACGTGTTTGGAAACCAACAATTGTCTTCCAATTTAAATCGTAGAATAGTTGTCTCGTTTCTGCTGGATCTAAATGGTAATCTACAAAATCATCATGTTTAGGTCTATCTAATAAATGAATCGGTCCAGCTAAATTTACACTACCTTTTTCATAAACTTTTGCTACACCTGGATGTTCTACATCTGTTGTTCCATATACAAATTGCGCTTCTTTCTCTTTGTCATAAGTATACTTCTCTTCTAGTTCAAGAACGCCGTATAAATGATTGTCTTCGCCATATAAAGCGATGCGCGAACCTATTTCAAGTTCATTAGCTTTATCCTCAGTCACCGGTAAAGTGATTGGGATACTCCATACTAAACCATTACTCAAATGCAAGTTCTCTACTACTTCAGTATAGTCTACTTCATTCATAAACCCTGTTAACGGACTAAAACCACCGATACCAATAAGTTCTAAATCTGATAAACTCCATGGATTTAATGTAATAGCCGGTAACGAATCTACTACTGTTAGCAACTCCTCTTTTAAACTTGTATCTGCTTCTCTATTGATTAATGTTCCACCATGTGGTTGAATTGTATTTTCTTTAATTTCTTTAGTTAATGGCAATTGAAAAACTCCTTTTTTAATCTACTTCATGCGCGTTGACATTTGTATTATTTTTAGTGAAGATAAATGGTAATTTCTTATTTTGATATAAAGTGAAGAATAATAAACCAATCCAAATAACGATTAACGCTATTTTTACAGACATTGAAACTATGGGACTAGCTTCAAATACACTTAATAAAGAACTACTATTTGTAAAAATTATTAATCCACTGACACAAACAGCTAAAATATTCATAGGTAAAATCTTAACTAAATAAGCTGCAAATGGTGCTGCTATTAAACCACCAACACTTAATGCAATTACTAAGCCCCAGTTAATTTGGCTCCATCCTAAAAAGATAATGAAACTAATAGAAGCTGAAACAGTTACAAAAAATTCACTCGCTGAAACTGTACCTATTGCATATCTTGGTTCTAATTTTTTCTGGGCTAATAGCAATGGCGTATTAACCGGTCCCCAGCCGCCACCACCAACAGAATCTAGAAAACCTGCAACTGCGCCTTGTGGAATCATCGAATATTTCCCAATGGTTGAAGGTTCTTTAATTTCATGTTTATTTCGTTTATATAAAAATTGATATAAAATGTAAAAGCCCATCATTAATAAAAATATCGCGATAAATGGTTTGATAAATTCACTGTGAATATGGCTCAAAAATGCTGCACCTATAAAAGCCGTTACAGCACCTGGAAGTGCCAATTTAATCATCGTTGGCTTGTGTACATTATCAAACTTCCAATGTGATGTACCAGAAGCAGCTGTTGTCGCAATTTCTGAAAAATGTATGGTTGCAGAAACGATAGCTGGCGCTACGCCAAATGTTAATAGTATAGATGAGGAAGAGGCGCCAAAGCCCATTCCAAGTGAGCCATCAATTAATTGTGCAAGAAAACCTGCAAGTGCAAATATAAATAGTTTATTCATGCGTCGTACTCCTTCCGACTCTACTTCATTGATTCAAGCCTTTTTATCATTTCAAGTTGCTTATTTTTCTCTCTATATGGCTGAGTTAAAACCATTTTCAAAAAGTATTCCTTTTGGCTCATAGACAATTGTGTTTGCTTAATCTGTTGTCTACATTCATATAAAAAATCAACATAGTCTTCATAACTACTATCAAAACGTTCTTTAAATTCTGATAAAATTTGTGCTGTTAGCTTAGGGCTAGCACCATTAGTAGAAATACTCAGTGTCAACTTTCCGCGACGCAATATACTTGGAAATACAACATCACCTTTCTCGGCATCGGATGTCATATTAATAAATGCATGCTGAGGTTTTGAAGCTAGAATTTGTTGGTTAACTTCGCTACTATTGGTTGCAACGATGATCAAATCCGCCTGTTTTATATCTTTTGCTTCGAATGATTTTGCATGCCAATGTACGCCGTTTTGATCAACCATGTGACGTAAATGCTCGGAAATCGTAGGGCTAATGATGTGAATGTCTGTCGCATAATGCACTAAAGTACTAACTCTACGTTCAGCAACTTTGCCACCACCAACGACAACAATTTGCTTTTGAGAAATATCTATCATAAGTGGTATAAATGGCATAACATCACTTCCTTCTTAGATTGAATTACTGAGTCACATATTCAAAAGTCTCTTCAACACGTTCTTTTAATGCATCTTGCAAATGTTTATGATTACCTAACCGTTTACAGAGTATAATCTCTTTGGCATTCCCATATTCAACAACTTTCTTAGAAATCTGTTGATCTAGTATGCCTGTAAACCATATATAAGGCACAATATAAATTTGTGAACATTCTGAATGAACAGCATTATGCAAAGCTTCTTCAAAGGAAGGCTTACAAGCAGCTAAATAACATGTTTCGATATCACTAAATCCAGTTTGCTCCTGCAATTGAGACTTAATTGTCTCTACATCTATTTGAGTTTGTGGGTTATAACTACCTCTACCAATGATGAGCACTTTGGCATCGGCTTTTGGCGTAACACCTGATGCTTCAATCCTCTGTTTTAAAATTTCAGTCAATCTTGGTTGCACGCCTAAAGGTTCACCATAAGTAACATGGACGTTGGGATGTTTTTGTTGATTACGTTCAATTTCTGCTGGAATGTCCTTGAAATAGTGACCAGCGCTTAATAACAATACAGGTATCACTGAAATTTCAGTTGCGCCTTTATCAACTAAGCGTTGGAATCCTTGTGATAAGTCTGGGCTTGTTAATTCTAAAAAACAGGTCTCTTGCAGGGCCACATCAACTTGTACTTTTACTAAATCAATAAATGCTTTAGCTTCATTGACAGCATCGGGTACTCTACTACCGTGACTTACATATAAGACGCCTCGCATACTTACCCCTCCGTTTCTAGCGCTCTCAATAACACTGGTTCTACGTTATTGATATGTTAGTTTCGCTACTGCTGATTCAACTGGCATCTCTTCAAACCAGCTAATACGCTCTCTTAATTTGACCACTTCACCGACAACAATCATTGCAGGGTTTTCAATGTCTTTTGCTATTTCCACAATATTTGATAACGTCCCTACCACAGTCTTTTGAAATTCTGAAGTTCCTAAACGTACTAGAGCAACAGGGGTATCAGTAGCGCGGCCATGTTTGATCAACAACTCACTAATTTCAGGTAATTTTTTAACACCCATATAAATACATAGTGTTTCTGGCCCTAGGGCAAGGTGCTTCCAATAACTATCTTTATCTATATTTTTATTAATAACACCTGTAACAAATGCTACGGATGAACTATAGTCACGATGTGTTACTGGAATACCTGCGTATGCTGGTGCCGCTACGCCAGAAGTTATGCCAGGGACAATTTCAAATGGAACATGGTGCTCAGCTAATATTTCCGCTTCTTCTCCACCTCTACCAAAGATAAAAGGATCGCCACCTTTTAACCTTGTTACTACTTGTCCTTTTTTAGCTAAATTCACGAGTAATTTATTCGTGTCTTCTTGTGGCAACGAATGGCGATTAGGATCTTTACCACAGTACATAAATTTTGCTGTGGGTGATGCATGAGTTAACAATTCTTTATTCACCAATCGGTCATACAAGATTACATCTGCTTGTTCAATTGCTTTTAATCCTTTGACTGTAATCAGATCAGGATCTCCAGGCCCTGCGCCTACTAAAAATACTTTGCCCATCCTGTCACCACTTTCTCAAATTTTAACTATGGAACGTCTGTCCATCTCTTACTTCTTCAACAATTCCTGCACGTACAACGAAATCTCCGAAATGCTCTCCTTCAGTTCTTTCTTTTGCATATTGGATTAGTATTGGTTTTAAATTTTCTAATATTTCGGCTTCACCAATATTTTCTTTGTAGATTTTATTTAATCTATCGCCTGTAAATCCTCCACCCAAATACATATTATATTTGCCTGGGCCTTTACCAATAAAAGCAATTTCTGCTAATGCTGGTCTCGCACAACCATTTGGACATCCAGTCATTCTAATCGTAATTTCTTCTTCGTTTAATCCCGCTTCATCAAGTAAGTTTTCAATTTTACTAATGAGAGAAGGTAGGTATCTTTCTGATTCTGCCATGGCTAGACCACATGTTGGGAATGCCACACAAGCCATAGAATTTCGTCTCAGACCTGTATAATTTTCACCATCTGTAATGCCATACTCAGCGATAATTTTTTCGATTTCGGTTTTTTTATCTGCAGACACATTAGCAATGACTAAGTTCTGGTTGGGCGTTAACCTAAAATCACCTGTATGAATTTCTGCTATGTTTCTTAATGCAGTTTTTAATTTATATTCTTCAGTGTCTTTGACGCGCCCATTTTGAACAAATAATGTATAGTGCCATTGGCCACTGCCTTCTGTCCAACCATAGCGGTCGCCATTGTCATCAAAGTGATATGGACGTGACTCTTCTAATTTCCAGCCTAAACGGTTATTGATTTCATTTTTAATCCAATCAACACCAAGTCTATCTACCGTATATTTAAAGCGGGCATTCGTACGTACTTCACGATTACCGTAATCTCTTTGAACGGTTAATATCTTTTCACAGACATCTACGACTTCTTCTTTCGGGAAGTATCCGATAAGACGTCCGACTTGTGGGTATGTGGCCGTATCACCATGTTTCATGCCCATGCCACCACCGACAGTAATATTGAATCCAACAAGTTCATCGTTTTCTAAAATGGCAATCAAGCCGATATCTTGAGAGTACACATCTATATCATTTGATGGAGGCACCGCTATACCAATCTTAAATTTACGTGGAAGATATGTTTTACCATAGATTGGCTCAGGCTCTTCATCACTTGTATCCAAAACTTTTTCACCATCTAACCAAATCTCATGATATGCCTGTGTCTTAGGCGAAAGGTGTCGACTAATATCGCTTGCGATTTGATTAACTTCACTATGCACATCGGATTGGTAGGGGTTAGGGTTGCACATCACGTTACGATTCACGTCTCCACATGCTGCGAGTGTATCTAGTAACGATTGATTGATGTCTTTCATCGTTTGTTTTAAGTTATGTTTTAAAATGCCATGAAATTGAAATGCTTGTCTTGTTGTTAATTTTATTGTGTTATTCGCATAGGTGTTTGCGATATCATCCATCGCAATCCATTGATCTGCTGTCGAAGCACCGCCTGGCGCACGCACTCTAATCATAAAGCTATAAGCAGGCTCTAACTTTTGTTTTCTACGTTCATCACGAATATCTCTATCGTCTTGCATGTAACTACCATGGAATTTTAATAGTTTCGTGTCTTCTTCAGCGATTGCACCTGTCACTCTATCTGCTAAACCTTCGACAATCGAACCACGAAGATAATCACTGTCTGTTTTAATACGTTCCATTTCATCGAGTTTGTCTGAAAAATTCACTTTTGTTTCAGCCATATCATCATCCCTCTCTTAATAAACATCTCTTTGATAACGTTTGTCTTTTTTCATTTGAGTAAGATACGCTTCTGCATCTGTTTCAGACATGCCACCTTCTTGTTCCAAAACATAACGTATGGTTTCATGTACATCTTTTGCCATATTTTTTTCGTCACCACAAACATATAGGGCAGCGCCATCTATCAACCATTTATAAAACGCTTCGCTTTGCTCTGCAATGCGGTGTTGAACATATACTTTTTCATCAGTATCACGTGAAAAAGCCACGTCTAATTTTGATAGTGTTTCGTCTTTCAACCATGCTTGCCATTCCGTTTGATATAAAAAGTCTGTAGTGAAATATTGTTCACCAAAGAATAGCCATGTATTACCAGATAACCCTAACTCTTCACGTTCTTGTAAATATGATCTAAACGGCGCTACGCCTGTACCAGGACCAATCATTATTACAGGTGTTGTTTCGTCAAATGGGAATTTGAAATTTGGATTTTTCTTTAAATATATTGGAATTGTATCTCCCGGTTGTATACGTTCAGCTAATTGTACTGAACACACACCATTACGAGCTCGTTCATGCGCTTCGTATCTAACTGCGCCAACAGTTATATGAACCTCATCAGGCGTTGCTTCGTAACTACTTGCTATAGAATATTCTCTTGGTGGTAATTTTCTTAGGAATTTATATAAGTTTCCAGGACTTAAATTTGTTGCTGGGAATGCATTTAATAGGTCTATAACATCACGGCCATCAATGTATTGTTGTATCCACTCAGCATCTTCTACCTGTGCAAGTAATTCGGTATTTCCAAATAACTCAGCTGCTTTTTGTAATAATGGTTTCGTTAATTTTGTAACTTCAAAGTGTTCTGTTAATGCTTTTTCTAAAGTTAATGTATCACCATCGTCATTAATAGTTACCTCTGTATCTTTGTCCCAGCCTAATGTCTCGGTTAATAATGACACTATCTCTGGATCGTTTTGAGGTAAGACTACGACACAATCTCCAGGTTCAAATGATTCTCCATAGTTGTCTAATAACAACTCAATGTGTCTAACTTCTTTGTTAGATCCTCTGCCATTGAGGTTAATATTTTCTAACACTTCAGCTTGATATGGGTTTGCTTTGGTATAACGTTTTTCTTTTGCTGATTGTACAGTTTCAGTAGATGTCACTGTTGGCTCATTACCAGAAGATTGATTGATTATTTCAATATTGGTATTCATCCATTTTTCTGCTAATTCATCAAAATCTAAATCACAATCTTGTCTTTCAGCTAACTGCTCAGCACCTAACTCTAGTAATCTAGCATCAAAATCCTTACCAGTTTGGCAGAAATATTCATACGATTCGTCACCTAAAGCTAATACTGAGAACCTTACATTTTCTAGTTTCGGTGCCTTACGACTATGTATAAATTCATGGAATGTAAGTGCATTATCTGGAGGATCACCTTCACCATGTGTTGCAGTAATGACAAATAAATCCTCTACTTTTTTCAATTCTTTTGGTTTAAATTCGTCCATCGCTGTTAATTTCACAGTATGGTTTTGTTCGACAAGACGGTCGGCAAATATTTCAGCTAAACTCTGTGCGTTACCTGTTTCGGAGCCATAAACGACGGTGATGTGACGATTATTCACTTCTGTTTCTGATTCAGAATTCAATACATATTCTGCTACTTGTTGTGGCACCTCAGATGCTGATTCTTGCGTGGTTTGTTGTGCCGTAAGATAGCCACTTAGCCAAATTTGTTGTTCTGCTGTTAATGTTTGAAAAATTTGATTTAATTGCGCCGCCTGTTCCGCGTCAAAAGGGCTATTTGATACTGATAAATTCACAATGCGTTCACCTCAATTTTTATTTTTAAAGCCATGGATATTTAAATTTTTTATTTCTTTGCTTTTAACATTAATTTTTAAATACTAATTAATAGGGGAATATTTAAAAATAACATAATATTCGATGTTATGATTCTTTATATACCCGATACGAATACTAGGGTATTGGTACAAAAAAATTTCTAACCTCAGTTATGGTTTATTAGTGGTATGAAGACCACATTCTGTTTTGGTAGAATTACTCCATCTGCCTGCTCTTGAGTCTCCTGAACCTGACACAGCTGCTGTACACGGGATACAACCAATACTCGGATAATTAAAATCATGTAATTCGTTATAATGTAAATCATATTTTTTGATATATGCCCATACATCGTCCCACGTCCAATGGATTAGTGGACACACTTTAACAGACTTAAATCGCTCATCTTTATTAATAAAATTAGTAGATTGACGACTTGGTGATTGCTCTCTTCTTAATCCTGAAACCCAAGCTGTCGCACCAGACAACACTTCTTCTAGTGGTTTAATTTTACGAATGTAACAACATTGATTTGGATCATTCTTCCAGAGTGCTGGATTAAATTGATCCGCCTGTTCTTCTAAAGTAAGATCTGGCTGTTTAAGTTTTATATTCAATTCTGGATAACGTGCTTTAACACGATCTATTAAATCATATGTCTCTTGGAAATGAAGGTTTGTATCTAAGAATACAATTTCAGCATCTTTTTTCACACTGTAAATTAAATCAATTAAAATCATACCTTCAGCACCAAAGCTACATGAATATATAATAGAATCGCCATATGTTTCGTATGCCCATGCGATTACCTCACGAGCGCCTTTCGTTTCATCTGTGATATCTAATGTATCAAAAGCGTTTGGCTTAAAGTTCTCATACGTAATTTTTGCTTCTGACATGAATGGGTCATCCCCTTTTCTTTTAATGTGCGTTGATTAAAAGTTCACGTTACATTTATTTTTAGAATTATTCGAAAATAATTATGTTAAACACTTTACCCACTGAAATTTTTTATGTCAAGTTCATCTTTTAATAATTCAAAATGTTAAAATTCTACTAATTATATTAAATGAAATCGCTTTATAAACCTATTTAAAAACGTTTTTCAATAATTATTTTAAAAAAATAATTATAATAATCTACTGCTTGCAATATCGCTCAAACGTGCGGTTTTATAGTATTTTTATATTTTTTGAAAAATTTTAAAATTTTTATAATAATTCTAATTTAAAACCAAAAATACCAACAAACATTTGAATGCTTGTTGGTATTTAGTAATTTTTTATTTTATACGCACTAATTAAACAGAAAAGCTTAGTCTTGGAATGAATGTTTCAAAATGAACATGATCCATTGAAATATTCAACGATTGTAATTCAGCAATCATCGCTTTCAGGAATGAATTTCCTCCACATACGTACACCTCAGTATTTTCATCTACATACTCGCTCAATTGCTCCGTTTCAATAAATCCGTCACTATCGCGAAAATGCTTAATAAAAGTAGCATATTCTGATTGCTCAGTTATTTGATTTAATTTTTCTTCAAAAGCGACGTTTTCTGCATTTGATGTTGATTGTAAGAATATTGCAGGCGTGCCAGCTTTAATTGCTTCATCATACATTGAAACAAGTGGTGTGACACCTACGCCAGAACCTAAAAACAATTGTTTAGCCAATTTATTTTCCAATTTAAAACCGCCAACGGGTGCAGATAAATTTAATGTGTCACCAACAGAAACTTCATCATGTAAAATCGTTGATACTTCACCTTCATGTGTTTCTGTCACATCTCTTCTGACACCAAAAGTTAAGAAATCCGTGCCGCCATCGACAATAGAATAATGTCTTTTAGCTTGGTATGGTAATTTATCGCTAGAAACGTCTACAGTGATGTACTGACCAGGTACAAATTGACTCAAATCTATTTCGTCGGATTTAACGGTAAATGATTTAATTAATTCTGTTTCCTTCGTAATTTGCGTAACTTCAAACGGTTTAAAACCTTCCCATGCCATGTGGTTATATACTTCTTTCTCTAAACCAATAAACGCATCAGCAATTTCATCATACGCTTTTACCCAAGCTTGAATAATTGGGTCTTCATCTTTCAACCCAGTTACTTCTTCAATGGCCCAAATTAAATTTTCACCGACAATTGGATAATGTTCTGGTTTAACTTGTAATGCGCAATGTTTATACACGACTGGCATAATGGCCGGCACAATCGGTGTTAAATCTTCAATATTTTCTGCTGCAGCAACTACAGCCATTGCTAAAGCAGAAGATTGTAATCCTCTTTTTTGATTCGTTTGATTAAATACATTTTTCAATTCTGGGTGTTCTTCAAATAATCTTTTATAAAAAATCGCAGTAATATCTTGCCCTTTTTCTTTAAGTAATGGTATCGTTTCTCTAATTGTTTGAATCTCTGTCTCGCTTAACATTTGACCCCTCCTACCTAGTTCTATATTCCCATTATTAATCGAGTTAAATTACCTTGCAACATTACATAATTAAATTCACAAAATTATCACATGCTATATTCATAAGTTTGTAACTTATTTATTTTTCACAATTAATTTGCTGTAATAAAAAATTTAACGTCTAATTTATATTTCATTAATGTGTCTCAAATTGTAAAAACTCTTGGAATTAATCAACTATATTTTTTTAAAGTAGCGTAGTTGATGAGATTAATGAAACTAACTAGTAGTGCGTAATCATTATATTGTCTGTAAATATCATGTTTAAAATTGTGTTTCTAAAAATAGAAAAAGACAGAAATCATATTGTTCTAAAATGATTTCTGTCATATTTCTTAAGTATAAATTCTAAATCTATAGTTTGAATCATCAGTATGTTAACTAACCGTTGTTATACTTATTATTCAATTGATGTATCAAGCGTTTAAACTCTACTTCAGATTTAAATTCAAAAGTAATTTGACCTTTAGTCTTGTTTGTAGAAATAGCTACACTAGTACCATATTGCTCTTTTAGTTGTCGCTCTTGTTGCCTAATAAATTTAGGCTTAGTAATTTTTGCGTTTTCAGTTGCATGGCTCTTTTTCTCACTGAAATGCGTTGTTACATATTGCTCTAATTCTCTTACACTCCAAGACTCCCGGTGGGCTTTGTTAGCGATTTGTTGCATTTTTTGTGTATCTTTGACAATCAATAAAGTGCGGCCATGTGCGCCAGATAACGAACCATTTTTCACCATATTGGAGACTGATTGAGGCAAGTGCAATAATCGTAACATATTTGCGATGTAAGGCCTTGATTTACTTAAACGTTGTGCAACGGCTTGTTGTGTTAAGTTTAGATCATCCATCAATTTGCGGTAACTTTCTGCTTCTTCAATTGCATTTAAATCTTCACGTTGTAAATTTTCTATAATAGCTAGTTCCATCATATCTTCGTCTGTTAGTGATTTTACGATTGCAGGAACTTCTTTTAAGCCTGCAATACCAGCTGCTCTGAAACGTCTTTCACCCACTACAATATTATAACCAGCAATTGTTTTTCTTAATACGATAGGTTGAAGGATACCGTGTAATTTAATAGATTCAGCAAGGTCTTTTAAACGTTCTTCATCAAATGTTTTTCGAGGTTGATATGGATTAGCTTTAATGTCTTGAATTTTTATATTTTGAACTTTTGCATCTGCTTCTAAAATTAATCGTTGATCTTGTTCATTTTCGATTTTAAAACACCCACTTCCCTTGTTATCACCAAATTGATACATATACTCATATACTTATTATATCATCACTGCAACACCATAAAATACAGCTAACAAAATTTAGTTTAATCTAAATTTTCAGAAAAGTTATTGACAAATATAATTTTAATGTGTAACCTTGGGTATATCAAATTCGTAATGACATATTTCACACACAGTAACAAGGAAAGTAAAACTTACACTGCTGACACAGAGAGTCTTTGATACGCTGAAAGAAGACACGGAAAGAAAGTTTGAAAATGGCCTTTGAGTGTTGATGCCAATATGAGGTATCAACGGGATCGCCCGTTATAGCGATACAGTATTAACATTTTGTTAAATGGCGTACTGGATTTTCCACACGTCGTATATTTCGTTAATACTCATTTTATTCCAACATAAGATGAGTTTTTATTTTTATTGAAAATACGATTATATGATTCAGATAACGCCAATCACATAACAACTTGGTGTACTGGATAAGGTTACTTTAGTGATAAAGTAACAAACAAAGGTGGTACCGCGAGCTAAGCTTTCGTCCTTTACATCCGAATTATTCGGGTTTAAAGGACGGAAGCTTTTTTATTTTAAAAGGAGGTTAACAATTATGAAAAATACTGAATTCGCACAGATCGCACTTTCTCAAGATCATACAGGTGCAATCGCTAATCCAATATACTTATCTACAGCATATCAACACCCTAAGCTCGGGGCTTCAACAGGATATGACTATACAAGAACTAAAAATCCAACACGTTCTGCATTTGAAGAAGCATTTGCAAAACTTGAAAGAGGTACTGCTTCATTTGCAACGTCTAGCGGTATGTCTGCCATCCAATTAATTTGTAACTTATTTAAATCTGGTGATGAAATTTTAGTTTCTTTCGACTTATACGGTGGTACTTTTAGACTTTTTGATTTTTACGAGCAGCAATACGGTATAAATTTCAAATATGTTGATTTCCTTAATTATGAAGAAGTAGAACAAAGTATTACAGAAAATACAAAAGCACTATTTATCGAACCGATTTCTAATCCGCAAATGATAGAAGTCGATATTGATCCATATTACATTTTAAGTAAAAAGTTCAACCTATTATCTATCATAGATAATACATTTTTAACGCCATATCTTTCAACTCCGCTTGAAGAAGGTGCGGATATCGTTTTACATTCGGCTACAAAATATATCGGAGGTCACAACGATGTCCTCGCAGGTGTTGTGACTGTAAAAGATGAACAACTTGCTGAACAACTAGGACAATTACACAATATGATTGGCGCGACGCTATCGCCTTTCGATAGTTATCTATTACAACGTGGCCTAAAAACATTGCATTTAAGAATGGATCGTTCTGAATATAATGCTAAATTACTTGCCGAACGATGTAGTCAACTAGAAGCCATTGATCAAGTACTTTACAGCGGACGTACTGGTATGTTGAGTTTAAGGCTAAACAAAAATTATAAAGCCGATAAATTCTTAGAACATTTAGAAGTTTGTATTTTCGCTGAAAGCTTAGGTGGCACTGAAACATTTATTACTTTCCCATACACACAAACGCATGTAGATATGCCAGATGAAGAAAAAGATAAACGTGGCATAGACGAATATTTATTAAGGTTATCCATTGGCATTGAGAATTATGAAGATATCGAACAAGATATTATTCAAGCATTAGAAAAATCTAAACAAGGAGTGATTTCATGAGTTTATCAAAAGAAACAGAAGTAATATTCGATGCACATAGAGGGATTGATTATGATTCAGCAAATCCTCCTTTATACGATTCTTCAACATTTCACCAACAAGTTTTAGGCGGTGATGTTCAATATGACTACGCTAGAAGTGGCAATCCAAACCGCGCTCTTTTAGAAGAGAAACTAGCTAAACTTGAAGGTGGCAGTCATGCTTTTGCATACGCATCTGGTATAGCAGCAATCTCATCAGTGTTACTCACGTTAAATGCTGGTGATCATGTCATTCTCCCAGATGATGTATATGGCGGGACATTTAGATTGACCGAACAAATATTAACACGCTTTAACATTGAATTTTCAACTGTAGATACGACTCACTTAAAAGAAATTGAAAATGCGATTCAAGACAACACACAATTAATATATATCGAAACTCCATCGAATCCATTATTTAAAATTACAGATATTCGAGGAGCTGCAGATATAGCCAGAGACAATAACTTGTTACTTGCTGTAGACAATACCTTTATGACCCCACTTGGGCAGTCGCCATTAGCACTCGGCGCAGATGTTGTTGTACATAGCGCCACTAAATTCTTAGGCGGTCACAGTGACATTATCGCCGGCGTAGCTATTACCAACAATCAAACCGTTGCTGATGCGCTTTACCTTTTACAAAATGGCACTGGTAACGCCTTATCTGCACAAGATAGTTGGACGTTAGCTAAACATTTAAAAACTTTACCTGTACGTTTTCAACAATCTGTAGAGAACACCAAACAAATATATGATTTCTTAGCACAATGTGATGAAATCTCTGAAGTCTATTACCCAGGAAATAGCGAGCTACATTTATCTCAATCACATCATGGTGGAGCTGTGTTAGGTTTTAGATTGAAAGATGAGACAAAAGCTCAAGCATTTGTAGATGCCTTATCACTACCTTTAGTTTCAGTAAGTTTAGGAGGCGTCGAAACAATCCTCTCTCATCCAGCTACAATGTCACATGCAGCTGTACCTAAAGCAGTTCGTGAAGAACGTAATATTACATTTGGCTTATTTAGATTGAGTGTCGGATTAGAATCAGCCGACGAATTGATTTCAGATTTAAATTACGCATTTAAGGAGGCTTTCAATGAGTCAACTACTCGACAAACTAAAATCCAACATATTAGTCGCTGATGGTGCTATCGGTACAATCCTTTACTCTGAAGGCCTTGATACTTGCCCAGAAGCGTATAACTTAAACCATCCCGATAAAGTCGAACGTATTCACCGCACCTATATTGAAGCTGGTGCAGATATTATTCAGACCAATACGTATGGCGCAAATTTTGAAAAATTAAAAGCTTTTGGTTTAGAACATAGAGTGAAAGACATTCACCAAGCAGCAGTACAAATTGCCAAAAAAGCAGCAAATGATGATACTTTTATCTTGGGTACTGTCGGTGGTTTTAGAGGCATTAAACAAGAAGACTTAGAGCTCTCATCTATTCAGTATCATACGGAAATCCAAGTAGAAACTTTAGTTAATGCTGGAGTAGATGGTATTCTCTTTGAAACCTATTATGATTTGCAAGAACTTACAAACATTATTGAGGCCACCAAACGTAAATACGATATTCCAATTATTGCTCAACTAACTGCTTTAAATACAAATTACTTAAGAGATGGTACTGAAATTAATCATGCACTACAACAGGTAACTTCAAGTGGTGGAGACATTGTAGGATTAAACTGTCACCATGGTCCACACCATATGCAGCAATCCTTTTCACACATCGAATTACCTGAGGGTGCATATTTATCTTGTTACCCAAATGCAAGTTTGCTAGATATTGAAAATAGCCAATTTAAATATAGTGATAATGCATCTTATTTCGGTAAAGTTGCTAAACAATTGATTAACGAAGGTGTAAGACTGATTGGTGGTTGTTGTGGTACAACTCCGGAACATATCCAATACATCAAATCGTCTGTAGCTGGTTTGAATCCTGTTACTCAAAAAGATGTTATACCGATTACAAAATATATCAATAACACAGAAAAAGAACCAAAAAAACAAAACCTTAAATCAAAAGTTGAAAATCGCCCTACTATTATAGTCGAATTGGATACTCCGAAGCATCTTGATACAGAAACATTTTTCAGAAATATCAAAAAACTAGATGATGCACAAATTGACGCCGTCACTTTAGCTGATAATTCACTAGCAACGGTACGTATTAGCAATGTAGCTGCTGCAAGCATTATTAAACAGCGTTATGATATCGAGCCCTTGGTGCATATCACTTGTCGTGACCGCAATCTCATCGGATTGCAATCACATCTATTAGGATTGTCATTACTAGATATCAATGAAATTTTAACAATCACTGGTGATCCTTCAAAGATTGGTCATTTACCAGGAGCAACCAATGTTTATGATGTGAATTCTAAAGGTCTAACCGAAATAGCCTTACGTTTTAATCAAGGTATTAACACTGATGGTGATGCGCTGAAGACAAAGACAAACTTCAACATCGCAGGTGCTTTTGATCCAAATGTAAGAAAGTTAGACGGTGCAGTTAGACGCTTAGAGAAAAAATTAGAGAGTGGTATGCATTACTTTATAACACAGCCAGTCTATAGCAAAGAAAAAATTAAAGAAGTTTATGAAGCGACAAAACACTTAGACGTCCCTTTCTTTATAGGTATAATGCCCGTTACAAGCTACAACAACGCATTATTCTTACACAATGAAGTACCTGGCATTAAATTATCGGATGAAATATTAGAACAATTTGAAGCAGTTAAGGATGACAAAGCCAAAACAAAGGCTTTAAGTCTAAAACTTTCAAAAGAACTGATTGACACAGTACATGAGTATTTCAATGGTTTGTATTTAATTACACCATTCCAAAAAGTCGATTACACACTAGAACTTGCAAACTATTCAAAAACAATTACTTCAACTAAACAGGAGGCAATATTATGACAATTAAAACATCAAATTTAGGTTTTCCAAGGTTAGGTAGAAAAAGAGAATGGAAAAAAGCAATCGAAGGATATTGGTCAAATAAATATGATTTAGAAACACTTCATCAACAATTAACAGATTTACACAAAGAGAATTTATTACTCCAAAAAAATTACAATTTATCTAGTATTCCGGTTGGAGATTTCTCACTATATGATCATATCCTTGATACATCGCTACTTTTTAATATCATCCCTGAACGTTTTCAAGGTAAAGATGTAGATGATGATTTATTATTCGATATTGCCAGAGGTAATAAAGAACATGTTGCGAGTGCATTAATCAAATGGTTCAACACAAACTATCATTATATCGTTCCAGAATGGGATCATGCTGAACCTAAATTAAACAAAAACGTGTTGCTTGAACGTTTTAACTACGCACAATCTCTTAATGTAACTGCGCATCCAGTTATCGTTGGACCAATTACATTTGTGAAATTATCTAAGGGCGGCACGCAATCATTCGAAGAAAAAGTAAATACACTTTTACCTTTATATAAAGAAGTTCTACAATCATTAGTTGACGCTGGCGCTGAATATATTCAAATCGATGAGCCATCATTAGTTACTGACGATAGTTCAGAATATGAAACTATCACGCAAGCCGCATATGATTATTTTGCTGAGGCTGGTTTAGGTGAACACTTAGTAGTACAAACTTATTTCGAACGAGTTAACTTAAAATTCTTAAACGGTCTCCCTGTTAAAGGATTAGGTTTAGATTTCGTACATGATAATGGATTTAATCTACAACAAATTAAAGCAGGAGATTTAGACAATTCCAAAACACTTTATGCAGGAATCATCGATGGCCGTAACGTTTGGGCTGCCGATATCGAAGCTAAAAAAGAACTAATTGAAACATTACAAACATATTCAAGTAATCTTGTCATCCAACCTTCATCTTCACTATTACACGTTCCTGTATCACTAGATGATGAAACGCTAGATACATCAATCGCTGAAGGTTTAAGCTTCGCTACCGAAAAATTAGATGAATTAGATGCACTTAGACGTTTATTCAATGATAACGATGATACAAAATATAATGAATTAAAAGCACGTTATGAACGTTTCCAAAATCAATCATTTAAAAATCTTGAATACGATTTTGATAGTGTACGTACTTCAAGACAATCAGCTTTTAAAGAACGTAAAAAAGCACAAGACGCGCGCCTAAATTTACCAGATTTACCAACAACGACTATTGGTTCTTTCCCGCAATCACAAGAAGTTCGAAAATATCGCGCAGATTGGAAAAACAATCGTATCACAGATGCAGCATATAAAGACTTCTTAAAAAATGAGATTGCTCGTTGGATTAAAATTCAAGAAGACATTGGTTTAGATGTCCTTGTACATGGTGAATTTGAACGTAACGACATGGTAGAATTCTTTGGTGAAAAACTACAAGGTTTCTTAGTAACGAAGTACGGTTGGGTACAATCATACGGTTCACGTGCGGTTAAACCACCAGTTATTTATGGAGATGTAAAATGGACAGAACCTCTTACTGTCAAAGAAACATTATATGCGCAAAGTTTAACTGATAAACCAGTTAAAGGCATGTTAACTGGCCCTGTCACTATTTTAAACTGGTCATTTGAACGTGTTGATTTACCACGCGAAGAGGTTCAAGATCAAATCGCCTTAGCAATTAACGAAGAAGTGTTAGCCCTTGAAAATGAAGGTATCCAAATCATCCAAGTTGATGAACCTGCATTAAGGGAAGGCTTACCGCTCCGTTCAGAATACCATGCAGACTATTTAGATAAAGCAGTTCGTTCGTTTAAACTGTCCACATCTTCAGTCGCTGATGCAACACAAATTCATACACATATGTGTTATTCTCAGTTTGGGCAAATCATTCATGCAATTTACGACTTAGACGCAGACGTTATTTCTATTGAAACATCACGTAGCCATGGTGATTTAATTCAAGACTTTGAAGATATCACATACGATTTAGGTATCGGCTTAGGGGTATATGATATTCATAGTCCAAGAATTCCAACTGAAGCAGAAATTACAGAAGCGATTAACCGTGCTTTACAAGAAATTGATCGTTCACTTTTCTGGGTAAACCCAGACTGTGGTTTGAAAACACGTAAAGAAGATGAAGTTAAAGAAGCGCTTAGTGTATTAGTAAATTCTGTTGATAAATTACGTAAATCAACAAATACTGCAACTGTCTAATTATCAATTTTATAGGTGATGCCAATGAGTTACCCTTTATGGAAGCAATTAGAACAATTAAAATTATCAACGTGGGTCGACTTGACCCACACGTTTGATGAAACTATTCCTTGTTTCAGTGAATTTGAGCGTGCCAAAGTTTCAACACTTTTTAATGTTCAAAATGATGGCTTCTATGTTCAAAATTGGAATATTGTAAGTCAGTATGGGACACATATCGACGCCCCTATTCACTTTGTAGAAAACACACGTTATTTGCATGAATTAAATTTAAAAGAACTGGCCCTGCCACTTGTTGTTTTAGATTTTTCACAAGATGTAGCAGAAAATGCAGATTTTATTTTAACGCGTAGCCATATTGAACAGTGGGAGACTGAACATGGCTTAATTGAGCCTGAGACATTTGTTGCTTTTCGCAGTGATTGGTCGAAACGTTGGCCAAATATCGAAGCGTTTGAAAATAAAGACTCCGATGGCAATCAACATTTGCCAGGTTGGGGGTTGGATGCTTTAAAATATTTACTTGAAGAACGTAAAGTTAAAGCAATTGGACACGAAACTTTCGATACAGATGCATCAGTAGATATTGCGAAAAATGGCGATATTGTAGGTGAGCGTTACGTGTTAGGTCAAGACACCTATCAAATTGAACTATTGACCAATTTAGATCAGTTACCTAGTCGAGGCGCAATCATTTATGCCATCAGTCCCAAACCGAAAGATGCACCAGGATTTCCTGTACGTGCATTTGCGATAAAGCCTTAAACTTAAAACATAAAATTAGTATCATTTACAGGGTCCGAGATATGTATATATAACTCGGGCCCTGTATAACTATAAAAATAGTCCTAAGCAATCTATAACAACAGATTACTCATGGGTAATCTTAAATATGTTTGTTAATAAACTAACACACAGTTGATGGCATATACATATTGGCGTTAACTCAGTTGTCACGCTTGTTAGTTTAAGTCGTACTTGTGTATATGAGCTTTAGCTTAAGTAATCATTTTCTACCAATTATTTACATCGCTAGTTATCTTCCCCAACTGTGAGTCAGAAATCTTTTTAGCACAAGAAGGTTTCTGATTCTTTTTTATTAATATTATAGTACAAAATACATAGGTCATTAGTTTGATTTTACATAAATGATAATTCATATCATTTAAAAACTTTGAATCAATGTTATAATTCAAGAAAATTCAATATAGTTTATCTTGGGTGCTTTCCACCTATTTTCTATATAAATAACATAAACAGAGGTGACTTTTTTGCAACTTAATCAAACCAACGCTCCTTTTAATAAGGAGCAATTAGCACTTATAAATCAACTACTACCGATGCTTTCAACAGAACAGCAACATTGGTTAAGTGGTTACCTTATCAATCCAAATGCACTAGAGTCTGAAGATGACGCTTCAGTAGCACAAGAACCAAACTCACTAAACAACGCTGAGAACGAAACAAATAATTTAACTTCTACAGTTAATTCATCGGAACCTATAGATATCAATATATTGTATGGCACAGAAACAGGTAACGCTGAAGAAATTGCTGAAACATTTGAAGGTAAGCTAAAAGAACACAATTTTAATGCACATTTATGGGATATGGATGATTTTCCTAAAGAAACATTAGCCGATGTTGAACATCTTTTTATCATTTGTTCAACACAAGGCGTGGGTGAGCCTCCTATTAACGCTTTAGATTTATATGAATATCTTCATAGCGATGAAGCGCCACAGCTAGACACTGTCAACTTTGCAGTATTAGCGCTTGGGGACCAAGACTTTCCAGATTTTTGCCAGGCAGGCAAAGACTTTGATCATGTTTTAGGTGAACTAGGTGCAAATAGAGTAGCTGACCGCGTAGATTGTGATTTTGACTTTGAAGAAACTGCCGAGCAATGGATTACAAATATGCTTGAATTACTTTCTCAAACATCATCGAATATGGATACGATTGACGAAGAAGATGAAACTGTCACTATAGATGAACCAGAAGCGCCATTTTCTCGATCAAACCCTTTTCAAGCAGAAGTTTTAACAAATACCGTACTAACACAACCAGAAGCTTCTCGTGAAGTACGACACTTAGAACTATCACTTGAAGGTTACTCTGAAGCATACGAACCCGGAGACAGTTTGGTTGTTATACCGCACAATGACTCATCATTAGTTGCAAGTCTAATCTCAGCATTAGGTTGGGAAGCTGACACTAATATTAAACTAAGCGACAACGAAGAAGCACGCTCACTTAACGATGCGTTAAAATATGATTTTGAAATTTCTAAATTAACGCCAGGCCTCTTACACAATGCGGCCGAATTATTTGGTAATCCAATGTTAAATGCAAATGTCCAAAAATCAGAATGGATTCAGGATTATATATATGGGAGAGATGTGATTGATTTAATCCAAGACTTTACGCCCGTATCGTTAGAGCCCCATATGCTACCGCAGCTATTAAGAAAATTGCCACCAAGAGAATATTCTATAGCGAGCAGTAATCAAGTCAATCCTTATAGTGTGGATATCACAGTACGCGTTGTGAAATACGAGTCACATCGTCGTGAACGCCAAGGCGTTTGCTCTGGACAACTTGCCGACCGCACACAAATAGGTGATAAAATCCCTGTTTATCTTAAAAAGAACCCTAATTTCAAGTTCCCATATAACAACCATACCCCAGTCATTATGATTGGCGCTGGGACAGGCATAGCGCCTTACAGAGCATTCCTTCAAGAAAGAGAACATTTACAACTTAAAGGAAATCAATGGTTAATATTTGGAAATCAAAATTATGACGCCGATTTCTTGTATCGTAGTGATTTAGAATCATGGCTTGAAAAAGGCGTCATTAGCAAATTAGACTTAGCATTTTCACGAGACACAGAAAACAAAATCTATGTCCAACACCGTATTGAAGAGAATGGCGCAGATTTCTATAAATGGTTAAGAAATGGTGCGACCGTTTACCTTTGTGGTGACAAAGATGAAATGGCTAAAGGCGTACACCAATCACTTGTAAATGTATTAGTGCAACATGGTGACTTTACTCAAGCACAAGCGGAAGATTATTTAACAGAACTCATTAAAAATCAAAGATATCAACGAGATGTGTATTAATTTAGGGTATAAATATCCTAAATTTAATAATCACTATCTTAATAAATACAAAATAGTTATGGATAAAACAATGTAGTCTGGATTCATTTTATTCGTACTCAATTTTTAAAAGGTGGCTATAATATGACACAATTCGCAATCACTTATGATAATGCATTAGTATTAATAGATAAGGAACATGATCATATCCAACTTGAAAGAAAATTAGAAGGGATGAATACCATTTCAATCGCTCAAGACCCCAACAATAAAGACGTTCTTTATTGTGGCACATTCGATCGAGGTTTATGGAAAAGTATAGACAAAGGTCAGACATGGTCCCCTATCGGCACACGTTTCACTTATAATAGTCCATTCAACAAAGATGACATTCACATGACAGCTGTCACTGCAGTTACAGTTATAGATATAGGTAATAATCACAGTGCTGTATTTGTAGGTACTGAACCTAGTGCTTTGTTCATATCATATGACCAAGGTAATTCATTCGAATTGCTTACCGATTTTAGTCATATTACTGGTAAAGATCAATGGTTCTTTCCTCCTAGACCGCATACGCATCATGTAAAATGGTTTGACACAAGTATTAAATCACCAAACATGATTAACCTTACAATTGAAGCAGGTGGCTTTATTCAATCTACCGATGTGGGCCAACATTGGACAGCGCCACAAACCGAAGATACGCCTATTGATATTCACGTCTTAAAGAGCCATCCAGACTACCCAAATAAATTATACGGCGTTTTAGGCGATGCTTTCTTAAATGGTGGACGTGATACATTTATTGAAAGTGATGATTATGGTAAGTCTTGGACAACGTTTATTGAAGGAATTGAACATAGATATGGCTACGGTTTAGCGATTAATACTCAAAACCCAGAGAATATTGTTATTGCTACTTCGAATTCTCCATATAACGCACATAACTATGGAGATAACACCTTTTCAACCATTTACGCTATTAATAAATCACAAGAGAACAAGTGGGTTGAAGTAACTACAGGACTACCCTCTCCAAATGGCACATTAGTTTCATCCATCACTGAGCAAGATGGCACCTTTTATATTGCTAATAACAAAGGCGTCTATTATTCAGATGACGGCGGTGTCAGTTGGACAGCGTTTGATATAACATGGCCAGATTCACTCACATCTCAACACGCACACCAATTTATTACTTTAAATTAGAAAATGTTAGACGAATAACCTTAAAGTTTGGACAATAACCAAGCTTTAAGGTTATTTTTTCGCTCAATCACACCGTTTTTCAGAGTGAATAAATACCACTTAACCACAAATACATACCACTTGTATAATTTATGTAGTATTTTTAGTTAAAATTTGTTTTACTTATGGCAATAGGAGGTGTGCCTGTATGGATTTAGAAATAATTCACGATAATGATTTATCCAAAGGAAAGGTTGTCATTCAGAGTCATAAACATACTGAACAACTACCAGAAATTATTGCTTATATAAAACAACTGTCACAAAATAAATTATTCCCTGGAAAATATGATGATGATGTTTACTATATCAAACTCCAAGATATTATTAGCTTTCGCATAGAGAATAAAATTTTAACGATTATCACGCCAGACCGTCAATATACCAGTGCTCAGCGTTTATATGAAGTGAAATCACAAATCAGTCCTCAATTTCTACAAATTTCAAAATCTGAAATTATTAATATTAACTATATCGATCATTTAAAACTTAATAAAAATGGCACTATCGAGATTCGTTTTACGAACAATGATTTCACCTACTCTTCGCGGAGATATTTGCCATTAATCAAGGAGGCTTTAAAACTATGAAACGTTTATTTTGCGGAGCAACCATTGGTATTGCTATTGGCATAATTATTGCTTTAATATTTTCAACTATTTTTGCAAGAACGGCTTTTCACCCTGTATCGCCTATATCAACCATGGGGCATCTTTATTTTCAACATTTAAACGAATTACAAATTATGTTTATCTCAGTTATTATCTGGGCCTTAATAGGTATTAGCTTTAGTTTTGGTGAACTTATATTTTCAAATTCTAGGAAATCACTTTTATTTAAAACATCACTTCATTTTAGCCTTATGTTTATCATTATGTTGCCTTTAGCTATACTAGCAGGATGGTTTCCGCTTAAATTATCAGCAGTTTTGTTTTTCATCATTATCTATACAGTTATCTATTTTATTATTTGGACCATAGAAACGAAAAGGAATCAAAACGATATCAATGAGATTAACGCTATGCTATCCAGCAGAAAGAAGGATAAAAATGAATAAAGGTAGATATACTGTGTTACCTGATGAACCTATTACAATATTCTTGATTGGTCTTCGTGTGAACAAATGGTACAAAATTCATAAATGGTTACCTGTACTTTTGGCTATGCCACCTATGCTCAATGAATTATCGAAAAACAAGTCACTCGGTTGCCTCTCTTATGAAATGTTATTTAAATATCGTGGCGTGATGGTAGTACAATATTGGCAATCAAATGAACAACTTTTAACTTATTCAAAAATGCCAACACATTTAAAAGCTTGGCGCAGATTTGCAAAATCATTAAAGCAAAATGAGGCTGTCGGGTTTTATCATGAGACTTATAACTCAGATACAAGTCAGTATGAAAACATCTATATCAACATGCCTGACTTCGGTCTAGGTAAAGCACGTGATAACCAAGCAGTAAACAAAGCAACACAAAGACTACGCTCTCAAAGATGATTTTAAATTATTTGTTAAAAATAGATTATTACAAAACATAATGGCCGAGACATATTAACTGATGCCCCGGCCATTATGATATTGCTTATATATTATCTTATATATTCAAAGATGCCTGCAGCGCCCATGCCGACACCGATACACATTGTTACCATACCATATTTTGTATCTGGTCTTTTTTTCATTTCTGATAATAATCTACCTACTAACATTGCACCAGTAGCGCCTAGTGGATGTCCTAATGCAATTGCTCCACCATTAACATTCGTCTTCTCAGTATCCAATCCAACTTCTCTCATTGACGCTAAAGTTTGAGATGCAAAAGCTTCATTTAATTCTACTAAATCTATATCGCTAACATCTAAGTCCGCTTGTTTTAACACTTCAGGAATTGCGTAAGCTGGTCCAATCCCCATTAATTTAGGATCTACACCAACAGCTTTGAACCCTACAAAGCGTGCAATTGGTTTAACACCTAATTTCTTAACTTTTTCTCCAGACATGACAACTACAAATCCAGAACCATCTGTTAATGGTGCAGATTGCCCTGCAGTCACTGTGCCGTCAGCCTTAAACACCGTGCGTAGCTTAGCAAGTGCTTCTTTATTTGTGTCGGGTCTAATTAATTCATCATCTTTAAACACTTCTTTGCTAATAACCGGACCATTTTGATTATAAGTCACTTTATTAACTTCTATAGGTATAATTTCATCCTCAAATTTACCTGATTGTTGTGCTTCTGCAGCACGTTGATGGCTTTGCACAGCATATGCATCTTGGTCCTCTCTTGAAACATTATATGTTTCAGCAACCATTTCTGCAGTCAATCCCATAGGATAAGAAACACCAGAATCTTCATCTTGAAGTATTGGATTATTCGTCGGTTCATTACCACCCATTGGCACTGCACTCATCAGCTCAATACCTCCAGCGACAAGGACATCTGCTTGGTCAGCAATAATTTGATTTGCCGCATGTGCAATCGTTTGAAGTCCTGAAGAACAATAGCGATTCACCGTTTGCCCTGGCACTTCATTAGGCATACCTGCAAGTAATGCAATCGTTCTTGCAATATTCTGACCTTGCAAGCCTTCTGGGAATGAATTGCCGACAATCACATCTTCTACCATGCTTGGCTCAAATGAACCTCCAACTCTTTCTAATACACCTTTTAATACTTTAGCGGCAACCTCATCTGGTCTTTCATGAGCCATTGCACCATTTTTTGCTTTACCAGCTGCTGAACGTCCATAAGCAACAATATATGCATCTCGCATTTAAGTTCACCCTTTCTTATTCTGATTAATGATTAGTTACGTAGTGGTTTACCTTTTTCTAACATGTGTGAAATTCTGTCATACGTTTTTTTATTTTGTAAAAGTTCTAAAAATCTTTCTTTTTCAAGTTTTTGCAAATATCTTTGATTAACGTAAGTGTTACGCGGAACATCTCCGCCTGACAATACCTCTGCCACTTTCAACGTAATTTCATAATCATAGTCACTAATAAAATGACCTATACGTTGTGCATCTAACTGACCTTCAGCCAATGCTTTAAAGTCTTTTCCTAATGCTATATATTGTGTTTTTGGTGTTGGCACATAATTTGTTTCCGCTTCATAACGGGCTCTGTTTAAGGCTACCTCTACACGTCTTTCGGTATTTAGAATTACTGTATCTGTATTTCTTAAATAACCAAATCTGATAGCTTCATAGGCATTAGTTGAAACTTTTGCAAAACCGATTTGCATCAGTATATCTGTAATTGATTTTTGTTTATCATCATTTTTATGATTCGTACGTAGCACTCTATCTGTTAATTCAGCAAGACCACCTCCAGCAGGTAACAAGCCAACTCCTGTTTCAACAAGACCTATATAAGACTCGCTTGCAGCAACTACAATTGGTGAATGTAAAACTAATTCACAACCGCCTCCTAAAGCTCTACCGTGGACTGCTGTCACTACTGGTTTCAACGAATATTTCAATCTAGAGAAAACGTGGTGCAATTGCTCAACTGCTGCGCCAACTTCTTCTACTACGCGACCTTCTTCATGCGCTCTTTTCATTTGGAATAAGTTCGCACCAACACTGAAGTTGTTTCCACCGCCATAAATGACCATACTCGTATAGTCTTCACTTTCTAATTTATTAATTGCATCTAATAAATCATCAAGGAAGCCGTTAGAAATAACATTGTTTTTACTTTGTAGTTTTAATAGAAGTTGATCTTTATTAGCTACTGATAAATTTGAATCCTCTTTATCCCAGATTTCTTCATCAATATATTCTGCTACTGGTGTAATTCGTTCAATAGATTCACCTTCACTATAGAATGGTGTAGTACGTTGTTCTATCCAATCTGGTAGCTGACCTAACTCTTCTTTCATACGTGATTTCACACGTTCGAATCCCATTAAATCCCATAGCTGGAATGCACCTAGTTTCCAATTGAATCCCCATACTAATGCACGGTCAATATCTTTAAAGGATTCTGCAGCTTTAGGTACATTAACCGCTGAATAATAGAAATTGTTTCTTAACGTTTCCCATAAGAACACGCCTGCATCATCTTGTGCATTAAAGATAACATCCAAATTATTGGCTAAGTCTTTACTGAATTTAGCTAAAATTTCTAATTGTGGTTGTTCAGGCGCTACATAATCATTTTGTTCTGGATTAAACACGTAACGTTTTTTATCTACTTTTTTATAAAAGCCTTGTTTGGTTTTATTACCTAATGCACCGTTTTCTACTAATTTTTCAGATAGTTTAATATCGTGGAAGAAAGGTTGCTCTTCGGGTATACTTTGTAATCCTTTGATAACCGCTAAAGCAATATCTAACCCAACTAAATCAGACAAACCATACGTTCCCATCTTAGGTCTGCCAATACTTCGACCCGTTAAGGCATCTACTTCTGTAATAGAAAACCCTTGCTTTTCAGCTCTATACATAATGTCATTCATCGTTTGAGTACCTACGCGGTTAGCAACAAATCCTGGCACATCATTTGCTACAATGACACCTTTACCAAGTACGTCTTCAGCAAATGCTTGCACACGTGCAACCACTTTTTCAGAAGTGTTGCTATTTGGGATAATCTCCACTAATTTCATAATGCGTGGTGGATTAAAGAAATGCATTCCAAAGAATCTTTCTTTATCTTGTGTATCAAATACATTTGCTATTGACTCAATTGGAATCCCTGACGTATTCGTTGCAAATATAGCTTCTTTTTTGGCAACGTCTTTGACTTTATTCCAAACCTGATGTTTAATATCTACTTCTTCTTTAACTGCTTCTATATAAATATCTGCATCATCTTGCCCTACTAAATCTTCATTAAAATTACCGTAAGATAAATTAGATGCAAACGCTAAATCAAATAATTGTGGACGTTTAGGATTTGTTATTATCTCATATGCTTTTTTTGAAATTTTATTAGGATCATTTTCATCTATCACAATGTCTAGCAGTTTTACTTTTAGTCCTGCGTTAACAAGCAGCGCTGCGATTTGACTGCCCATCGTACCCGCGCCTAATACTGTTGCTTTTCTTATCGTCATACTAAACCCTCCAAATTTTTTCTTGAACTACATATATGTGTATTAAATAAATGCTGAGTCACCTGTAATTGCTCTTCCAATTACCAAGGCGTTAACTTCATGTGTACCTTCATAAGTGTAAATAGCTTCAGCATCTGCAAAGAATCTAGCGATATCGTACTCACCAGCTAAAATACCGTTACCACCATGTACACCGCGGCCCATAGCTACTGATTCTCTTAATCTTAATGAGTTCATCATTTTCGCAGTTGAAGTCGCTACTTCGTCATATTCTCCATTGGCTTGCATGCGCGCAAGTTGTGCACATGTAGCCATTGCTTGGGCTAAGTTACCTTGCATCATGGCTAACTTTTCTTGAATTAACTGGAACTTACTAATTTCTTTACCAAACTGTTTACGTTTTGTTACATAATCCGTGGTTGCTTTTAAGGCACCAGCCATAGCACCTGTAGCCATATACGCCACACCTGCACGTGTAGAATACAATACTTTCGCAATATCTTTAAAAGTATTAATATTTTGCAGACGATTTTCCTCTTTGACGACTACATTTTTTAAACGAATTTTTGCATTAGGAACAATTCTAAGTGCAATTTTATGTTCTAATAATTCTATTTCCACGCCTTCTTGACTTGGTTCAATGATGAAACCTTTTGGCTTACCTGTATCGACATCAACCGCATATACGGGCATAACATCTGCTACATTTGCACCGCCAATCCATTTTTTCTCACCATTGATAATCCATTCATCGCCTTCTTTTTTAGCCGTAGTTTCTAATCCACCTGCAACATCAGATCCATGCTCTGGTTCAGTTAGTGCGAAACATGTACGCAATTCATGAGATTGTAATTTTGGTAGATAGTAAGCTTGTTGTTCTTTACTGCCTCCAAACCAAAATGAATTATGTCCTAAACCTTGATGTACACCTAATAGTGTCGCTAAAGATACATCAAATCTTGCTATTGTATACGACATGAAAAATTGGAACATTTGACTCGGTGTTTGTGCACCTTCACGACCTTCAAAGAGTAATGGATTTCTGAAATAATTTAATTTGCCTAACTCTTCAAAATAGTCCTCTGGCTCAGTAGCATTTAGCCAATGCTCATTTACTGAGTCTCGATATTTTTCTTCTAACATATCATTCAACTGTTTTAGTAATTTAACTTCACCTTCCGTTAAATCTTTCGCAATGCTTAAGATATCTTCTGGGTACAGTGCTTTAATTGTTTCTTCCTTTGTTGGCATAATTAAAACCTCCATTATAATGTTTGCGCTTACATTTATATTAAAAATTTTTTGCTTATTAATTTAATTCATCTTTACCTTGAACTAACTTCTGAGCTTTTTCATTCATATATTTCTGAAGTTCTAACTTGTCTGCTTTTGATGTAGAGTTCAATGGCATATGTGTTAATTTTAGATATAATCTCGGTATTTTATAACCAGCAATATTTTCTCTCATATATTCATCTAATTTCTGTTCAAAGTCTGGATCATTCTCAGTAAGTACGACCGCTGCAGAAACTGACTCACCATATTTTGGACTATCATATCCTACGACAACACTTTGAGCTACGAGTGGGTGTTCTGATAATATCGCTTCAACTTCAGAAGGTAATACATTCTCACCACCAGTAATAATCATCTCTTTGCGGCGATCAACGATATAGACATCACCATCTTCATCTACTTTTGCTAAATCACCAGTTAAGAAATACTCGCCATGAAACGTTTTTGCAGTTTCTTCTGGTTTGTTCCAATAACCTGGCGTTACATTATTCCCACGCACCCCAAGCTCACCAATTTCTCCAACTTCTACTTCTTCAAAGTTATTATCAAATATGCATATATCCATGAACATTACTGGTTGCCCAATACTGCCCGGTTTCTGCGCGCCATTTTCTGGTGTATTAACCATGACGAGCGGTGCTTCAGTTAAGCCATAACCATTAATAATAGAATAACCCATGCTATTAAATTTCTTTTGCACCATTGGTAACGGTGATGAACCGCCTTGAATTAAGAAATCAATACTTTCAAAATTTTTCAAATCAAAGTTATCGGCTACTAACATGGCATAATACATCGTTGGAATCTGAATTAAATAATTTGGTTGATATTGAGCCATTAAATCATTTAACGATTCTCCATTGAAGTAACGTTGCAGTATAAGTGTGCCACCAGCCATTAATAAAGGTAGCGTCAAATCGTTAAATCCTAACACATGGAACATAGGCGTTGAAATAATTGTTGTGTAAGTTGAATTAATTTTATAAGTCAGCGCTACATTAATTGGATTATTTACAAAAGAGTCGTATGAGAACATAACTCCTTTAGGTAATCCTGTAGTACCACTTGTGTACATTAGAGAGGCTAAATCGCTTCCTTCAACACTTACAGTATTGAAAGGGCGATGTTGCGTTGGGTCTACGATATCATCATATACTTTTGAATCTATATCCATGTGTAGTAATTCATCTGCAACGCCCTCTAAACTTGAAACATGTTTCTCAGCGTAGAAAATCAGTTTTACATTTGAATCAGTTATAACACTTTCAATCTCTTGCGTTTTAAGACGCCAATTAATTGGTAAGTATACGGCGCCTAATTTAAATGACGCAAACATTAAATCCAATAGTGCTACATCATTGGGCGTGAATATACCGACGACATCACCACGTTTAATACCTTGATCTTGTAAATAATTAGCTAAGTTTTCTGCACGAATATTCAAATCTTTATAGGACCATTCAGTTCCTTTAAATGGATCAATCACTGCGGCTTTATTATCATCAAACGTTGCTCTTGTTTTAATCCAGTCGTAGTTCATATTTTTCTCCCCCTTATTTAAATACGATGTACCGACTTAATTGCTTGAGACAATCCTCCCCATTCATCTTGATAAATATCACTATTAGTCACTTTGATATCATCAGCAATGATAGGTTTAAATGCCATCTGTGCCAAAATGTCTTGTTCTAGATCCAATCCAGGTGCAATCTCAAGAAGTTTCAATCCCTTGGACGTTAATTCAAAAACTGCTCGTTCCGTTACAAAGTAAACTTCTTGTTTAAGTTCCAATGCGTTATGGGCGTTAAAATCCGTATTACCGATATTATTTACAAATTTTGAAGTATGACCTTCTTGCTCAACAGTCACTTTGTTGTTCTTGTAAGATAGTTGACCCCCGACAACCATCGAACCTGAAAAAACAATGGTATGCACCGTTTGGCTGATATCTATAAAGCCTCCACAGCCATTCATTTTATCTCCAAATTTTGAAACATTCACATTTCCAAATTGATCAATTTCGGCAAAACTGAGATAAGCTACATCTAAACCACCGTTATAAATGAAGTCCCATGTCATGTCGTGTCTCATACGGGCACTCAAATTATAGTTCATGCCAAATCGTGATCCACTACTGATTAAGCCACCGAAAACCCCTGTGTCAATATTCGGTTGTACTAGATGATTCACTTGTTCTTCGCTTAACACATTAGATAATTCATTATTTATGCCAAAACCAATACTGATTACGTCTCCCTCGAGTAGAAATTGAGCTGCGCGCCTCAATATTACTTTACGGGTACCTAAAGATATATATGGTTCTCGCATCTTAGCGATTTGATAATGGCCAGAGAGTGCAGGATCATATTGTGTTTGTATGACTTGTCTATGAAGTTTTGGATTTGTATTAATAACTACATAGTCTACGAGCTTTCCTGGAATAAACACATCGCTCGGGTTAAAGCTACCTTTTTCCACAACATCTTTAACTTGAACAATTACTTTTCCTTTATTCCTATGCGCTGCAGCCGCCAAACTATAACCTTCACCTAAATGCGCTTCATGAGTCATATAAATATTTCCATCTGTGTCGGCATATGTACCTCTTAATAGTGCTATATCAATATCAGGAAAATGATATTGTAAATACTGTTGCTTATTAATTTCTATCAATGATACTAAATCCTCTGTCGTACGAGTATTGACTTTACCGCCTGAATAACGAGGATCAACATTGGTATTTAGGCCAATTTTAGATATTATGCCTGGTGAAGCTTGCGTTTTACTTCTATAGTGTGTTGTAATCACGCCTTGTGGTAAATAATATGCTTCAATGTCATTATTACGCATTGCATTGATGGTTTCTGGTGAACCAGTAATGATGCTTGTAATTAATCGCTTAATCATACCTCTTGTTGTAAAAGAATCTAAATCATAACTATCACCACGATAATCACTAATGTCATTCGCTAGCATAAAGGTAAAATTCTTAAAAGATTGATTTTCATCATTATGTTCGACTAACGTTTTCAGTATCTCAGCTGGTAAATTAGCCGTGGATAAGGCTGCCAGAGCTATAACATCACCTTTTTTAATGATGCTTGTTAAATCTGAAAATGGAATTACTTTCATATAGGTATCTCCTATCTTTATTTAATCCAAACTGTTATACATAATTTCCCTTTTAAAATCTCTCCTTTTCCATAAATGTAAGCCCTTACATGTAATATACCATTATTTTTAAAAATTATGCAAAAATTTCAAATTTTACAAATAAATATCTTCCTTACAACTAAAAATTAGCTTTCTTGCAAACTAACCAGCTCTTTTATACTGTTTCAGTTAAAATACGTAATTTTAGCTGCAGTTAGATATATACGATAATATTTGAAAATGTATACACTTATTAGTTAAAAGTCCCTTTCATTTAGCTAATACAACTCATAAAATCTTTGTATTGTGAAGAAAATCAATACTTTAAGTTAAGGTTTTTTACGCAAAAGTGTTTTCTATATCAAGACACCTATAAATATTAACAATTACACATAAGTAGAGCATCATATAATTAGGTTAACCTAAACATATTGTTTCAGCTCCCAAAATATGTCATAATTGCACACATGCTTTTTAAGTGAGCATGTAGTGAATACGAAATACACTATATAACTGTATTAGCACGCGTCATAATGGGTGAGAAATCTAAAAAATATTATAAAACCTATTTGTATGGGACTAAGCATGAGCTTCAACTAATATTTTTGCGTAGCACTCCGTTTGACGATGAAACAACTAACATTTTCAGAAAATAAAATGATACCGAGTTCACTTAACAAGAAAACCTCTATGATTGGAGATGATAAAATGATAGGAAACAATAATATCCTAGAAAGAAATAACGCGTTATTTAATAAATATGAAGCGTTATTGAAAATGATTCAACAAGGAGAAGATAGCCAATTTGTATATAGTTTTTCTTGTTTACATCCATATGAAAAAAGTGAATTTTTCTTTTTAGTGGATGAAGAAGAAAGATTATATATGTATCACTTTCTAAACTCAGAAGAGATGGCGCAAATTTTAAGTAATGCCGAAAATCTAAGATATGATATTTCAATTGTCTTTAAAGAAATACCTAGTGATTTTTCTAAAGAAGCAATCTTAAAAATGTCAGATGACGATGCAACGTATGTATTAAATCTATTAAATAGTGACCAAAAATCAGAAATTTTTAACGCCTTACCAGAACAGAAAGCGGATGAGCTTAAACATTTAATGAGTTACCATCATGAAACTGCTGGTAGTATCATGACCACCGAATATATATCAATTTCATCTACAATAACAACTGGAGATGCATTAAATCAGATTAAAATGCGTTCAGGAAAAGTACAATCAATTTATGTAGTCTATGTAGTGAATAATGATAATAAACTCATTGGCGTACTTTCTCTTAGAAATATTATTAATTCAGATCCTAATCAACTCATTAGTGATGTAATGAATTCAGATGTCATTAAAATTGAGAGTTTTATAGATCAAGAAGAAATTGCACATGTAATGCGTAAATATGATTTCTTAGCTATTCCGGTAGTTGACGAACGTAATCACCTATTAGGGATGATTACAGTAGATGACATCATTGATGTAATCGATAAAGAAGCAAATGAAGATTATTTAAAAATGGCTGCCTTGGACCGTGTGAGTGATGCAGAAGGCACAATTATTAATAGAGCGACTAAACGCTTACCTTGGTTAATATTGCTTACTTTTTTAGGGATGATCACCGCCACGATACTGAGCTCTTTTGAAGATACTTTAGCAAAAGTGTCGCTACTCGCAGCGTTTATCCCCATTATTAGTGGTATGTCTGGTAATACAGGTACACAATCATTAGCAGTATCAGTAAGAGGTATATCTACAGGAGAAATGAAAAAGAAAAATAAATTTAAACATGCTCTAAAAGAATCAACGAGTGGATTAATTACTGGTAGTGTATGTGGATTCATTCTCTTTTTAGTTATAGTAATTATTTATAGCCAACCTTTATTAGGTTTGATTGTAGCTATCAGTTTAACAATCGCTATGACAGTAGGTACTACAATTGGTTCATTAATACCCTTCTTTATGACTAAGATAGGTATTGACCCAGCTGTGGCTAGTGGACCATTCATCACAACAATCAACGACATTGTAAGTATGTTAGTATACTTTAGTCTTGCTACAACATTTATAAGTTCTCTTACTTAAAATATGCTCTTTATAAAGCGTCACTACTCACTTATTTGAGTAAGTGGCGCTTTTTGGTTAACTTTATTTCATTTAACCTATCCAAATTATGTATTAATTTATATATCATCTAGACATAGCAATATATGGCGTTAAACATGCGCTAAACATTGAAAATAATACATTGTATACGTGATTACGTATATTCAAATAAACATAAAAAACGGTAAGGCTAGACAAGAATCTAATTTTACTAATTAGATATCGCTTGTCTTGACCTCACCGCTTTTTAATTATTGAAGTTTTTACTTTTTACGTAAAGTGTAAATATCCCTCTAGAGCTATTAATTCTCTTTATTTTTTCAATCCGTCTTTAAGCACATCTAAATTATATTCAAGGTATTTTAAATAAGTGTCTGCTTGCTCGCCTTTTTTACCTATTTCATCTGAATAGATTGGCTTTTTATAAATAGGCACGCCAGTTTCGTTAGATACTGTTTTCATTGGACGCGTGTCCACGTTAGATTCTACAAATAAAGTAGCAGGTTTATTACTTTTTATAAATTTAGTTAAATCTTTGATTTGTTTCGGAGTGCCATTTTCATCCGTATCAATTGGCCAAATATAACCTTCTTTTAGATCATAACGGTCAGTCAGATATTGAAAGGCTTGTTCACTAGCTACAAATACACGGTCTTTTTTAGGAATACTACCGAGTTGTTGTTTATAGTTATCCTCGATGTTATTTAATTTCTTTAAATATTCTTTTTCATTAGCTTCATAATAATTTTTATGTTTAGGGTTTCTTTCTGATAATGATCTTGTAATGTTTTTAATCATTTTTTCCCCAACATTTGGGTCGATGAAAGCATGAGGATTTACTTCTTTGTTACCATCTTCGTCTTTAATGTATTTAGGCGAAACCCCTTCTGATGCTTTAATAGCGTTCTTTTTAGAAAAATCAGTAGAACTTAAAGCTTTAGAGAGCCAACCTTGATCTCCACCTTCTAAATTCAATCCGTTATAAAAAACTAAATCGGCTTGAGATAAATGTTTAATGTCGCTTGGTTGCGGCTCGTAATCATGTGGATCTGTACCAGTAGGAACAAGATTCGTTACTTCAACGTGTTTCCCACCTATTTCTTTGGTCATGTCTTCAATCATTGAAAAACTTGTAACGACTTTGACTTTATCTTTATCAACAGCTTCCAACTTACCGTCAGAATCGGCGTCTTTTTGGTTATTGCCACATGCTGATAATATTATCGTTAATAAAGCTGTAGCTAAAATTAATATTATCTTTTTCATTGTGAGACCTCCTGTCTATGATTTAATCATTTTCCATAGCAATCCATTTTTCGGTGCTAAGATGAATGTAATGATGAATATTATTGTAATTACTAACACGATGACTACGCCTGATGGTAAATTGAAGGTCACGCTAAAGAACAGTCCAATCACAGATGACACCATGCCTATCAATGCAGAAGTTAAGATCATCGTTGATAACCTTTTGGTCAATAAATATGCCGTAGATGCTGGCGTAATTAATAATGAAACAACTAAAATTACACCTACTGTTTGTAGTGAAGCTACTGTTACTAGTGTTAATAAAACCATAAGCGTATAATGAATAAACTTAACTGGTAAACCAGACGCAGCTGCCATTGTCGGATCAAAACTGGATAGTAAAAATTCTTTATAAAACACAATAATGACTATCAATACAACCGCTACTACAATAAATGTGATGGTTCTATCTTCTGGTTTCACGGTCAACACGTTACCAAATAAAATTTCAGTCAAATCGATAGCTGACTGTGCTTTAGTAATCAGTAATACACCCAGCGCTAAAAATGAAGAAAACACAATACCTATTGAAGAATCGCTCTTAATCTTACTGTTTTGATTAACAAAACCAATGCCTAATGCCGCTAATACTCCAAATACAACGGCTCCATAAAAGAAATTAATCCCTATCATATAAGAGATCGCCACGCCAGGTAGGACAGCATGTGAAATCGCGTCTCCCATTAAAGCAAGACTTCTAAGTACTATAAAGCACCCTATCACACCACAAATCATACCTATTACAATTGAAGTAATCAGCGCTCGTTGTAGAAAACTAAATTCAAATACATCGTGTATAAACTGACTAACCATGATGCGCCCCACTTTCTGAAGCGATTAAAATATCAGTACCGTAGGCAGCTTTTAAATTACTGCTATTAAATACAGTCGCTACTGAACCAAAGTCAATTAATCGTTTATTTAAAATAATTAAACTATCAAAATATTTCTCCACTTTAGACAAATCATGATGAACAATTAAAATTGTTTTACCTTTTTGAGATAACTCTTTCAACAATTCGACAATAATTTCTTCACTGGTAATATCGATACCTACAAAAGGTTCATCTAATAAAATAAGGTCTGTTTGTTGAACCAGTGTTCGCGCAATAAGTATGCGTTGAAATTGTCCACCTGATAGCTCTCCAATTTGATTATCCTTATACTCAAGCATATTTACTTTTTTAAGTGCCGCTTCAGCCTCTTGCTTTTGTTGTTTACGCGGTAATTGCCATGGTTTTAATACCGGATAAAACCCTAACATCACACAGTCTAAAACTTTCATTGGAAATGTTGAATCAATATTACTTTTTTGTTCGACATACGAAATATTTTTAGGTTGCTTAGCTATTGGCAAATCGTTAAAACGGGCGATGCCTTTATGAGGCATTAAATTAACTATAGACTTAATTAATGTTGTTTTGCCCGCGCCATTAGGGCCGACAATTCCTACAATTTGCCCTTTTATAAGTTGGAAAGAAACATCTTGTAACGCTTCTGTTTTATTTTCGTACGTTACAGATAAATTTTTTATATCTAGCATGAAATTACTCCTTTCCTTCTTTTCTGATATAAAAACAATAATGTTAGGCTAACCTAATTTTAATGTTTAGTCAATAAAATGATTTTATTCAAAAGCATTATTATGCTCTAGCGTATATATTTAACTTTATATTTATTTCCAAATTAAAAATTATTAATAAATCGAGTATAGTTGTACAGCATATAGGTTATTAGAATTAAGAACTTAATGTAGGTAAGAAGGATTGTGAAGTTGGTGCTTGCTAAGAGGGTGCTACTGAATAAAACACTCTTGAAACCTAAGCTTGAAATATGTAGAATAGAAATCTTGCTTTTTTAGTTAAAATAATTAAAGTTCTCTATTTTTAGAAGGAGGGACGAATATGACACAAGGATATAGAATACTATTTATCATATTTATGTTGGGCACTTTTACGATAGGTATGACAGAATATGTTGTTACAGGGCTTTTAACACAAATAGCAAAAGACATGAACACCTCCGTATCGAGCGCTGGTTTATTAATCAGTGTTTATGCTATCAGTGTTGCTGTGTTAGGTCCCATAGTTAGAGCTTTCACTTTAAATGTATCTCCTAAAAAATTATTGCCGATTCTTGCCTTGATTTTTATATTTAGTAATGTGATAGCTATGTTAGCACCGACATTTAATATATTATTATTATCAAGATTTTTATCTGCGAGTATGCACGCACCGTTTTTTGGTGTATGTATGAGTGTAGGTGCTGCCGTTGTTCCTAAAGGAAGAGAAACTGGAGCTATAGCCTTAGTTCAAGCTGGGCTAACAATAGCAGTAATGCTAGGTGTACCTTTCGGCACTTTCATAGGCGGAGTGGCAAGTTGGCGTATCGTATTTGGTATTATTGTTGCTATAGGTGTAATAGTTTTAATTGGACTGCTTAAAGTAATACCTAATGTAAGTTTAAGTTCTGAAATGAATTTAAAACAAGAATTAAAAGTATTTAAAAATCCGTATTTTCTGTTGGTTATTTCAATTGTAATTTTTGGTTACTCTGGTGTTTTTACAACTTATACCTTTATGGAACCAATGATTCAGCAGTTTTCACCATTTAATGTATCTGGTCTAACATTATGCTTATTAGCTTTTGGCACTGGAGCTGTTATTGGGAATATCATATCAGGTAAAGCTTCTCAAGAGAACTTAACCAAATATTTATCTTATGTATTTGTCTTTTTAATAATAACATTAATGTTATTAACATACGCTCTAGGATTCGCTGTAACAGCAATAGTGGTCTGTTTTATGTTTGGTTTTGCAAACTTCGGTTCTGTGCCATTGCTTAATAGTAAAATTATATTAAGCGCAAAAGAAGCGCCGTTACTTTCTAGTACCCTTGCAGCATCAGTATTTAATGTAGCTAATTTCCTAGGAGCAATCATTGGGACATTGCTATTAAATGCAGGTGTAGAATATGTAATAATAACTTTTATTTCTAGTGGTATAATTTTAATTGGCATTATTTTGAACTTATTTGTTAAAAAATTTGAAACTAAAAACTACAATGTTTAGTTAAACGTGTTGAAAAGAGCCTGACTTGCTATGAGATTGAGATTTTTAATTTCAAAAAATTTATATAAGTTGCTTGGTTATAACATTAACGTCAGTGTTTGTACCCTAGAATACATGTGGTGTGTTTATAACTTCATCACTAGACGTATTAGCAATGGAATACGCATCGCTTGTTAACTATATGATACCAATTATTTCAGTTATCTTTCTTTGCCTCATTCTTTAAAACAATTAAATTAAAAGAATCAGATAAAGAAGGCTCAGATAAGCTTGGCTTAAAACTTAACATGATAAACTAAGAGGCTATTATAAATAAATACCATATCATCAATACTATATTATATCTGAGAAAGGTACTTAGTACTTCCTCTCTTTTTGTATGTAAAAATCTTACAAATAAAGCTCTTTTACTGATTATTTATAAGTTTCGTTTGTACTTGTCCTATAAATCGCCTAGAAATCGAATCACTTCTATCCTTAACAAACTTTGTCTAAATAATAAAAAGACACTTCCTTTAAAAAGAAGTGTCTTTATTATTATAAAATTAAATATTATGTTAACTACAATTACTTTATAACTAATTTATTGGAGGACTTATAAACTTCCATTTAAGAACTGGGCTTCTCCTCCAAAAAAGCTCCAATCTTCATCTGTATTTTCAACTAAATTAATCATAATATCTTCTTTACGTACTCCCAATCTTGTATTTAAAGAATTTGCTAAATTTCTATAGAAATTTACTTTCTGTGACTTTGTTCTTGGGCGCGTGATTAAAGTAAAAACAATGATATTTTTAGTTCTTGAAATACCTAGACCTGTATCTAATATCTCCATCTCAAAATTTTCATGTTGAGTAACAATTTGATACTTATCGCCTACTGGCGCTTGAAAAGAGTCTAGCATAACCTCATAAGATATATCGAGAATTTGCTTTATTTCTTCTTCGGTTCTTCCTTTGAAAATATCTATTTTAATTATAGGCATACGACACCTCTTTATTTAATATTTTTAGGAAAAATTTGATTGATTGTATTGATTTCAGAGTTAGTTAATTTAACATCTAGCGTTTTTAAATTTGCTATTACTTGTTCTGGTTTTTTCGCCCCTGGTATAATAACGTCTAGCGAAGGTCTTGTAAGATAAAAAGCTAATACAACATGAGCGACTTCTACATTGTGGTTATCTGCAATACTTCTTAATTTGTTTACTTTTTCTAAATTTTCTTTGAATTTTTCGCCTTGAAAATCTGGGTTTTCAGCACGTAAGTCATCAAACTTAGTATTTTCTGTATATTTACCTGCTAACAAACCAGAGACTAATGGGAAATATGGAATAAAAGTAATATTATTTTCTGAAGTATATTCAAAAATATGTTCGTTTTCACGATTTAATAAATTATATTCTAATTGTACTACATCTACATAACCATCTTTATTTGCTTCTTTTAATTGTTCTAAACTAAAGTTAGAAACACCGATAGCCTTAATTTTACCTTGATCTTTTAATTCTTTTAATGCTGCAACTGCTTCATTTTTAGGTGTCTCGTCATCTGGAAAATGGATATAGTATAAATCAATGTAATCCACTTGCAAGCGCTTTAAACTCTGTTCTACTTGTTCTTTTAGGAATTCTGGCTTATTAGAATACGTTCTTCATTATTTTCATCAAAATAATGAGCGCCTTTTGTAGCAATTTTATATGCGTCTCTTGAAAATTCTTTTATTGTTTCTCCGATTAGTTCTTCAGAACGTCCTAGACCATAAATATAGGCTGTATCCAATAAAGATACTCCACTTTTAATCGCTGTCCTCACAACTTCTTTGCCTTGTTCTTCATCTAAATTATTGTATAAATTATGGCCTCCTACCGCATTTGTTCCGAGGGCAATAGGAAATACATCTATATCAGATTTACCTAATTTTACATTTTTCATTATACATCAACCTCCAGTATAAAAATTTATTCCAATAAAAACTATTTTTGTATGTTTTTTCTTTAATTAATAGTAATTAATACTATTGTCAGGATTTTTCATGGCTATTGGCATTTATACAAGTGTTTGTTTCAATGCATCAATCGACACATTAACGCCATCTTCAGGAGACATTGTTAAATCTTCCATTTCTAAAGAAACGAAATCGTCATACCCTACCATACGGATTACAGAGAAAAATGTTTTCCACCACTGTAAGTCTTGACCAAATCCAACTGCAACATAATTCCATGACCTATTTTTAATGTCTTCGATTTCTTTTGTTTCGATTAATGTACTTAAATCTGCAACTCCCTTTTCAATTCTTACATCTTTTCCGTGAACATGATGAATAGCACCCTCTAAAGCTCTAGCACATTGAATAGGGTCTGCTCCCATCCATAATAAATGACTAGGATCTAAATTCATCCCAATAATCGGATCTACTGCGTTCCTTAACTTTAATAATGTTTCAGGATTATAAACTAACTGTGCACTGAAGTTTTCCAAAGCAATTTTTTCAACGCCATGTTTTTTAGCTATTTCAACCAAGTCTTTCCAATAAGGTATTGCGACATCATTCCATTGATATTCAAGCGCATCCTTCAAATGTGGTGGCCAACTTACCGTAGTAGTAATCCAATTGGGCATTTCATCTTTTGGTGACGCTGGAGGTAAGCCACTCATCATAACAATCTTTTTCACATCTAATTTTTCTGCTAATTGTAATGTTTTTTCTGTTATATCTCTATGTTCTTTTCCTAACTCTCCTGGATCTAGAGGATTTCCAGAACAGTTTAATGCTACAATTTCTACACTATATTTTGATAGTAGTGCTTTTAAATCACTTAATGAAGATTCATTATTTAATAAATCATTTAATTTCACGTGAGGCGCCGGAGACCAACCCCCTGTAGCCAACTCTATATGGTAAATATCCTTCTCCGTAATTTTCTTAAGCACTTCTTCTAATGATAAATGCGCTAAACTATCTGTAACATATGATAACTTCATATTGTTTCTCTCAGTTTTTGATTATAAAGGCCAGGTTTAGGTTCAAATTTAATATCTTTTCTCTCTCCTGTATCTCTAGCCTCAGAACAAGCGCTTGTGGTTACTGAAGCCATATAGCCATCCCATGCAGATGGGCCAGTTATATTATCATTTTTCACACCATCTACCCAAATTTGTAATTCTCGATCATATGCCGCTATAAATCTTTCTTTCCAATCGCTTGGCACTCGTGTAGAATCTTTTCTTTCTGTTTTAATACTATAGTAAGTTGGGTTTGTTAATCCAATTTCTCCTTGTTCACATACAACTTTACAGTTAATATCATAACCAAATTGACAATTAACAAATACTTCTAAATCAATAATTACACCTGATTCTGTTTCTAATAAAATTAATTGTGGATCATGCAATTTAGCATGTGTTTTGGTAGTTTGTTTTTTAGGAAGACGTACTTCAGCTGTGACAAAATCTTCTTCCAGTAGCCATCTTAAAGCGTCAACTTCATGAACAGCCGTATTTTCAACCGCCATTGGAGTGTCATAACCTTCATCAACCATTTCATTCCTATGTGTACAATGTATAAGTAATGTTTCCCCTAGTGTTCCTGTCTGCAATTCATGTTTTATCTCTTCGTATCCTCTATCATAACGACGCATAAAACCAACTTGTACAAATTTCTTATTTTTTTCTGTTTCTGCGTGTACTATGTTTAGACAACCAGACGCCTCGATAGCTAAAGGTTTTTCGCAAAAGACATATTTATTATTTTTAATACATTCTAATACATAGTCTTCGTGCGTTGGGTCCCATGAAGTAACTACTACTGCGTCAATATCTTCTGATGAGATTAAATCTTCTGCATTTTCAAAAAATGTTGCACCAATTTCTTCTGCATAAGCAATTGCAGTATCTTTATTAATATCACTAATAGCTGCAACAACTGCTCCATTCACACGTTCATTAATACGTTCAACATGATCTCTGCCCATAGCGCCGATACCGATTATACCAATTTTTAATTCCATACCTTTTCATCTCCATTTATTAATTTTGAATAAATACTTCGTTTTGATTGTTTGAACCGCACATTTTTATAATTTTTTCTGCTGTTTGTTCAATTGCTTGAATACTTGGTTTTAAAATTTTTTGAGGATTAAATAAATCTTTATCGTCTTCTAACGTATCTCTTAACTTTTTTGTCCAAGACATATTAATTTCTGTATTAAAATTAATTTTCGCATGTCCTAATTTTATAGCACGTTGTAAATCATAGTTCGAAATACCCGAGGCCCCATGAAGCACTAGTGGTACATCTACTTTATTTCTAATTATTTTCATTTCTTCGAAACCTAAATTAGGCTCTCCTTGATACTTTCCGTGTACAGAGCCTAATGCAGGAGCTAATGTATCTAATTGGGTTTCTTTTACTAGCGCAACACATTCATTAATATCTGCATATCTCACTTGTCCAATTAAACCATCTTCTTCTCCACCCACTGCTCCTACTTCACCTTCTACTAGCACACCTTTTTGGTGCCCATATTCTACGACTTTTTTTGTTTGCTTAATATTTTCTTCTATTGATAATTGGGACCCATCAAACATTACAGAATCATATCCCACATCTATAGCACGTTTACAATTTTCTACTGAGAGACCATGGTCTAAGTGAATTAACACAGGGACTGTAATTTCCATAGCTTGAATTTTATTTTTAATCGTATTTAGAATAAATTGGTATCCGCCAAGATATTCAATATTTTTATCTGTAGTCCCTATAATAATTGGAGACTGTTGATTTTCTGCTGCCTTTAATACACCTTCAATCCAAATGAGACCATTTATGTTCATTTGTGGAATAGCAAAACCTGATAATTTTGCAAATTGAATTATATTATTTTCCAAACCATCCCTCCTCTCAAGAAATGTATTCCTTTTCTCTATCTTGCTTAAGTCTATTCAAGTATTTTTTGGCTTTCATCGCGTAGCGAAATGGATTTGCTTTATCAGGGTCTTGTTCAGCTTCGACAATAATCCAACCTTGATACCCAAAGTTCCCAATTGCCTTCATAATTGGAGCAAAGTCTATGTAACCATCTCCTGGAACTGTAAATATCCCCTTTTTTATGCTCATCAGAAAACTATCATTTTCCAATCGCGCTATTTGTGCAGTACTTTGACGAATATCTTTAAAATGAATATGTTTAATTCTATGTTTATATTTTTCAAATATTTCTATAGGGTTCTCACCAGAAAGTGCTAAATGACCAGTATCATATAACAAAGAAACTTTATCTTGATCTGTTTCTTCCATTAGTCTTTGAATTTCTGAATCAGTTTGTATACCAGTACCCATATGTGGGTGATACACGATTTCCATTCCTTTTTCTTTGGCTAATACTCCTAATCTATTTAGTCCTTCAATTAAAAGAGACCATTCTTTTTCGGAAAATTCTGGTTTTTTAGTGAATACGGACTTATTAACGTCTCTTTGAATGCTCTTTCCTTGTTCACAAACCACAATCACTTTAGCTCCTACTTCATATAAAAAATCTCTATGTTTAATAAATAATTCTGCTGTTTTTTCAAAAGGTTCTGTAGTTAAAAATAGACTAATCCAAGCACTAGCGACTCTTAAATTTCTAGGATCTAAATATTCAAGTAATTCTGATGGTTCTTTAGGATACTTATTACCGATTTCAGTTCCTTCATATCCAGCTAACGCCATTTCACTAATGCATTGCTCAAAAGTGTTTTTCTTTCCTAATTCTGGCAAGTCATCATTCGTCCATGCAATAGGTGCGCATCCAAAATATATATTTTCAGTCATAACATCACCTTCCTCTTAAGAAACCGCTTACTCAAACAATCAAATTTTCTGGTTTTCTTGTTCTTCAATAAAGTTCTCTAACATTTCACTCGTAGGCATTGCTTCCGACGAACTATGGCTACTCACAACAATTGCTGCAGAAGCAGCACCATATTTTAAGGCCTCGTCGACTGATTTGCCTTTAATCAGAGCATATAAAAATGCAGCAGCGTAGGAATCACCGGCGCCAAACGTCTTGATTACTTTTGCCTTAAATGCCTTTCCTTCATAATAATCTCCAGCTTTTGTATAAGCTTTAGAACCTTGTATACCATGTTTAATGATGACTAGCTCCGGCTGATAACTAAACAAGGTTTGACTGATTTCTTCATCTGTCTGCTCTGCAAATCGATGAATCATATCATATTCATCTCTTGTACCAATTACTATATCTGCTTGCTGTGCAACTAATTCATAATAGATGGAAGTTTCTTCTCCAGTTTTCCAAGTATATGGGCGATAGTCTATTTCAAAGACAACTTTCACTTCGTTTGCTTTAGCAATAGATAACGCCTTTAGCACAGCTTCTCTTGAAGGTGATTGTGCTAACGCTGTTCCTGAAATCAATAAATATTCACTATCTTTAATATATTCTTCAGATACATGTTCCGGCGCTAAGTATAAATCAGCTACTTCCTCACGATACATTACTATATTAGATTCATTAGGGCTTTTAATTTCTGTAAAAGTAAGACCAATCTTGTGACCATTTTCATCTATATGAACTTCCGATGTATCAACACCTAATTGATTTAAGTAATCTGTAATATAATTTCCATGTTGATCATCTGAAACGTTAGCGATAAGCCCAACATTTAATCCTAATTTAGATGCACCAATGCTAATATTTACAGGAGAACCGCCTACATATTTACGAAAAGTTTCTGTCTCTTCCATCGGTCTATTAATTTCAACTGCGTTTAAATCAATTGCCGCCCTACCAATAGCTACGATATCTTTTTTATTTTCCATGCTTCCTCCTACTTTCTATCTATAATCCACTCATGTTCTTTTTGATTATGAAACTTCCATACCTTTTGTGGTCCAGCCATTACATTTAAATAATAACTATTGTATCCATCTGGTACCGCCACTGGGTGGTAACCTTTAGGCACTATAACGACATCACTATCTTCCACAGCCATTGTCTCGTCTAAAGATTTGTCATCTGTATAAACACGTTGAAAGACAAATCCTTGCGGTGGATTCATTTCGTGGTAATAAATTTCTTCAAGAAATGACTCATTTGGTAAATTATTTACATCATGTTTATGAGGCGGATAACTAGACCAATTTCCTTGATCTGTATAGACTTCAACGACTAGTAACTTTTCACTAGCAGTATGTGAATCCGGTAAAATATTATGCACATGTCGTTTATTTGAATATTTACCTCTATCCTCCACAGAATTTTCATCTGCTGGAATCAGTTGCGTTTCTCTCTCTTTGTCGCATGGGGAATAACAAATGACAACTCGTGCATCTCTTTGCGCCGTAATTTCTATCATATGCGATTTTGATATATAGACACTATCAGTTGGAATTTTTTCAAATACTGAATCTCTGGTACCTACACCTTCATATTTATCATCGCCGTCTGAAACATCAATTTGTCCAGTTAAAGCTACGACACAAGCTTCAAAATCATTTGTTTCTTCGCCATATACTTGTTTAGCTTTAATATCAATCACCTTGATACCGGTATATTCTAAATCTACATCTGACGGTTTGAAATCTTGTATTATTTTCACACCATCATTAAGTGGTTGATGTATTGGTTTTTTTAATAGTTCAGCCATTTCTTATCCGCTCCTTAATATCGAGGTTCTCCGTGACGTGCAGTTACTACTTTTCGATGTGTATAGAAGTCAATGCTATCTTTGCCATTTGCGTGTAATGAACCAAAGAACGATGATTTCCACCCTGAGAATGGGAATACTGCCATCGGTGCTGGTACTCCCAGATTAATACCTAACATTCCAGCATCGATAAATTCTCTAAAGTATCTAATTGATGAAGCACTGTCTGTGAATAAGCAAGCACCATTCGCAAATTCTGATTTATTAGCTAATGCGATACCTTCTTTTAAATCTTTTACTTTACTTAAAGATAATACTGGGGCAAAAATTTCATCTTGCCACAACTTCATATCAGTAGTTACATTTTCAAAAATCGTAGGTTTAACGAAATATCCTTCATCATTATTATCTTCACGGCCATCTAATACAAGAGTTGCACCCTCTTCAACACCTTGATTTACATAATTCAATGTACGTTCCTTATTCTCTTCTCTAATTACCGGCCCCAAGAATACGTTATCTTCTAAGCCATTACCGATAACAATATCTTTAGCTTCTTGAACCAATTTTTCTTTAAATTCATCATATACGCCTTCTTGAACAGCAATCACTGCGGCTGCCATACAACGTTCTCCAGCTGAACCAAATGCAGCGCCGATTACGTCTTTTACAGCAGTATCAATATCAGCATCATTCAGAATAATTGTGTGGTTTTTGGCCCCTGTTAAACATTGTGCTCTTTTTAAATTTTCAGTAGCTTTTTTATAAACGTATTCACCTACAGGTTTAGAACCAACAAATGAAACTGCTTTTATTTTTTCGTTTTCACAAATACCATTTACAATGTCATGTGCACCGTGAACTACATTGAAAACTCCTTTAGGGAATCCAGCTTGTTCAATAAACTCTGCAAGCTTATTAACAAGTAATGGCGTTTTCTCAGAAGGTTTAATAATAAACGTATTACCTAACGCTATAGCCATTGGGAACATCCAACAAGGCACCATCATAGGAAAGTTGAACGGAGTAATACCACCGACAACGCCTACAGGATATTTATAGCTTGTCCCTTCAATATTTGTCGCAATGCTTGATAGAGAGTCCCCCATCATAAGTGATGGCGCTCCAGCCGCAAACTCAACATTTTCAATACCGCGTTGTACTTCTCCTAAAGCTTCACCAACACTTTTACCATTTTCTTTGGTGATAATTTCTGCCAACTCTTGTTTGTTTTCTTGTAAAATTTGTTGTAAGTTGAACAATAAGCGTGCTCTTTTTGGGACTGCAACTTGACTCCATTCTTCAAAAGCATGTTGAGCAATTTCTGCTACTTCGTCTAATTCTGATCTTGTTGAAACAGGAACCTTAGCTATAACTTCTTTAGTTGCCGGATTATAGACATCAATTGTTTCCTTAGTTTCTGATTCAACCCATTCACCATTTATATAATTCTTCAAAATTTTTACCATTATAAATCCTCCTTTTAGTAAACGCTTTCAAAAAACGTGTTTAAACTTTTAAATATTGGTTATATATTGATTACTTGTTGGTAATTTTATATAATTATCAGATTTTTGTCAAATTTTTATCAATTATTAATCAACTATTGAGTAATTTCGAAATATTGTATATGATATAAATATCGGAGGTATAAATATGAAATCAAAGAGAATACATGAAATTGAAAACTATATCAATGAGAAAAAAGCTGCATCTATCGATGAATTAAGTGAATTTTTTAATGTATCCATTAACACTATACGCAGAGACATAACTATTTTAGCCAATATGAACAAAGTTAAAAAAGTATACGGTGGCATTGAAACCATCGAAAATACTATTTCACAAGCAGTTGATTATTCTAAAAGAAACATATCTCATTTTGAAGAAAAAAAACATATCGCTAGCGTTGCTGCAAAACATATCAAAGCAAATGATGTTATTTATATCGATACTGGGACAACAACCGTACACATTTTAGACTATGTTAATACTGAGATACCTTTAACTATTATTTCTAATAGCCTTGATATTATTAATAAAGCTTCTTTATTTAAAAATGTCTCTTTATTTATCATAGGTGAAAAATTCAAATATAGAACACGTTCATTTATTGGTATTGATTCTAATACTTTAATCGAAAAATTTAATATTGATAAAGCTTTTATGGCAGCAACAGGTATAGATATTAAAAATGGATTATCTAACGCTGAATTAGAAGAAAACATAATTAAAAAGTTAATCGTTTCCCGTTCTAAATATACTTGTGCGCTTGTTGATCACACGAAAATTGGCGAATCAACGTTATTAACATTCATGGAATGCGAAGAACTTGATTCATTAATTACTAATAAACTACCAAACCAAGCGTTTATTGATTTTTTCAAAGAACATAATATTAATATAGAAATATAAAAACTTCAGTAGTTTGATACTACTGAAGTTTTATTTTATGCTTTTACAGGAAAAAAGGGGCGTATTTTATCGACCATTGTATTTTTCGATTTTACAATGACATCTTCTGCTTTCATTTTATAATACTCAGGTCGAAATAACTCTATAGAGATAAATTCTCCTTTAAAATCAGCTTCTTTTAAAGTTGATAAAATACCTTCAATATCTATAACCCCATAGCCTGGAAAACATCTATCTTCATCGGTTAAAACGCCTATTGGATAGTCATCTACATCATTAATGTGTAGTAAAAACAAATTATTTATTGTTGATTTTTTTAAATCAGTAATATTTGATCCCATTGCATGAAAATGAAAGAAATCTAAAACTAATCCTATGTTTTTCTCATTAACTTCTTCCACAATCGCATCTGCTTGCTTTAATGTATTAACTGTAGCGTTGGGAGCACCCAAAAATTCCAAAGCAACATTTATATTATATTGAGTTGCTTTATTTGAAAACTCTTTTAATACATGTACACAACTTTCATGAATTTCCTTGTTTAATATTTTTTGATTTGTTACTAAAGGGACTACTACAATATATTGTGCCCCTATATAATCCGCAATACTTAACCATTCTTCAAACGTTTCTAACACTAATTTGTAATCTTTGGGAGTTCTATTATTGAAAAACTGCAAGGCATTCAAACTTAATGGCTTAATGTGATGTTTATCAAAAAAGTCTTTCATTTCCTCAAGGGAATGTGATTTTAAATATTCAGGAAGTTTATCCATTTGAATTTCTATAAAATCATACCCATGTTTTTCACATAATTCCATTTCTTCTTGCAATGTTGCATTTTCTTTTGTCGTCGCTACATTATATCCTATTTTCATAAAACACCTCGTTTATTGTTTGTTACATTAAAATAATTCTTTCTTTAATTTTTCTAACATAAATGCTGCAGACTCATCTGCTTTATCTACCCATGCAAAAACTGAATTTGTAGCGATGCCGTCAAATTTCATTTCTTTCAATTTTCTAAATATCGTCTCAAAATCTACTTCTCCTTCTCCGATATTAAGATGTTGATGAACTGTCACTTCAGCTCCTGGAGGGTTTACAATATAACGTAAACCGTTAGCAGCAGTATGATTAAATGTATCTGAAAACAACACATGTTGCAGCTTATCTCCTGCATCATCAAACATCGTCTCTATGTCTCCTATTCCGTTATCGTGGAAAAAAGTATGAGAAGTTGAATAAACCAAATTTATCCATTCTTTATTTAAACCTCTTATCATTCTTAATGCCTCATCATTTCGCTCAATAAAATCATAAGGATGTGCTTGTAAATTCAATTTAATGCTTTCTTTTTCAAATATTGGCAATAATTCATCCATTGATTTAATAAACTTTTCTTCACATATTTGAGGTTCATATTTATTTCCGTTAAATTCTGTATTCATCACTTGTACGTCTAATTCAGTTGCGATTTCTATAGCTCGTTTCCAGTTTCTAACAGCGCCTTGGCGTCTCTCTTCATCTGGTCCTGACCATGCCATCACAGGTAAAATAGATGATAATTCAACTCCGGCGTCACTACACCATTTTTTTACATTTTTAATCATACTTTTATCAACTTTTGGGTACTTATAAAAAGGTATAAAATCTTCTCTTGGTGAAAGTTCGATATAGTCATAACCTAATCTTGCCGTTTTATCTATTACTTCCTTCATTGATAAGTCTGTATACATTGCTGGATCTAGTGCTAATTTCATAATATTGTCTCCTTTGTCATTAATATTGTTTAGCTTTCTTTAATTTTTTCGTCTTTAAATCAAAAGCATCTTGAATCTTTTTTGAAGATGAGACCTCAGGCACTCCAACGTGCCACCAACTTTCATACCCATCCGTCATTGTTTTAGGCAACACTTTAATTTCAATCAACGTGCTAACTTCTTGCTGTTCTGCGTCTTTGATTGCTTCCTCTAATTCTTCTAGTGAATAAACTTTATATACCTTTGCTCCATACCCTTCAGCAACTTTGGCATAATCTATATTTAATATTTCATTTTCTGAAGTTCTAAACTCTGTATGATAACTATTAACTCCATTTTCCATTTGTAAATTATTAATGCAACCATACCCAGAATTATCAAATAGTAATAAATTAATTTTTTTCTTATATTGTAGTGATGTAATAAATTCAGAATGTAACATTAAAAAACTTCCATCCCCTACAAATGAATATACCTCATTTTCTGGTTCAGCTAATTTGACCCCTAAAGCCCCAGAAATTTCATACCCCATACACGAATAGCCGTATTCTACATGATAAGTATTAGGAACTGTTGCATTCCATAGACGTTGCATATCGCCAGGAAGAGAACCTGCAGACGTTATGACATTACTTTTCGGTGAAATAATTTCATTAATCTTCAATACAACAGTACTTTGTATTAATTCGGTATTTAAAGAATCCGCGTATTCATTTAAGATATTTTGGTTAAATTGATTTTTTATTTCTGGATCAAAATTATCTCTATCATATTGAATAGTTCTTAAACGTTTTCTTTCATTTCTCCACTCTTCTTTTAACTTATTAATATTATTTTCATAATTTGTTCTATAATCTCCTAAGTTATCTAAAAGTTTTTTAAGCGTCACTTTAGCATCGGCGATAACTTGTATGGCATCCATTTTATATGCTTGCATTCTGTTAATATTAATATTTAAAAATGAAGTTTTTTCAAAATTAAATGCTGTTTTTGATGATGTTGCGAAATCTGTATACCTTGTACCAACACCAATAATTAAGTCAGAATCGTAAGCAACTTTATTTGCAGCCAATGTGCCTGTTATGCCCATACCTCCTAAATTATTCTTAAAGTTCGCTTCTACGGTCGATTTACCAGCCTGTGTTTCAACCAGAGGAATGTTATATTTTTCTGAAATTTCAATTAATTCATCGCGTGAATTGGAATATTTTGCTCCTCCACCAACGAGTATAATTGGATTTTTACTATTTTTAATTTTATCAACCATTAAATTAATTTCACGTTCAACAGGTTCCGGTCTATCGATATAATGAACTCTTTTAACAAAAAATGATTCATCAAAATCATAAGCTTCTCCTTGAACGTCTTGAGATATACAAATAGTCGCTGGCCCAGCTTGAGCTGGATTTGTCATAATCTCAAACGCTCTGATTAAACTAGACATTAATTGTTCTGGACGTGTAATTCGATCCCAATACCTTGAAACAGCTTTCAAAGCGTCATTTGTAGTTGTAGTTTGATTCGTTTCGTGTTCAACTTGTTGTAAGACTGGATCTGGTTGTCTTGTCGCAAATGTGTCACTTGGTAAAAATAAAACAGGAATATTATTAGCAAGGGCTGTGCCAGCTGCTGCAGTTAAGTTAGCAGATCCAGGACCAATAGACGTCGTCACTGCATAAATGTTACGTCTTAATCTTTGTTTACTAAATGCTGTAGCCGCATGAGCCATACCTTGTTCATTTTTACCTTGTATAACCTTGAGATTGCCAGGATTTTCTTCAATAGCTTGGCCAATGCCTACAACATTACCATGTCCAAAAATATCAAATATTCCTTCTACGAATTGTATTTCTTCTCCATCAACATATATATATTGTTGTTTTAAAAACTCTATTACAGCTTGCCCTGTAGTCATTTTTAATTTTTTTCCCATAAAATCACCCTTTTCTATAAAATAAAAAACCAAAACTTAATCAACTTATTATCATAATATAATTGTTAACGCTTTCCGTCAACAATTACATTTTTAAATCAAAACTTTTATTGCTCCTTCACTACGTTATTATTCAACCTTTTATTTTCGTCTGCGCTACCTTTAAAATATGATTCTATTTCTTCTAATGATTTACCTTTAGTTTCAGGCAAGAATTTTTTTACAAAAGTAAATGCTATAAGATTTAATACTACAAACAAAACAAATGTCAGTGATAGCCCTATGTGTCCAAGTAAAACAGGGAAAATCAAACTAACTAAAAAATTAGTCATCCAACAAAAAAATACACTAGCCCCCATCCCAATACCTCTAATCTTTAAAGGAAATATCTCAGAAAGCATAAGCCAGGTCACTGGAGCAATACTACCTTGCATGAAGCCTAGAAATGTTACAGTCAATAATAATATAACAAATGGCAAAATAAACGTTCCCTCTAGAATCACGGGCATTATACTTAATAAAATCAATGTGAATATAATACCTAATTGCCCTGTAAGAAGCATAGGACGTCTGCCTACTCTCCCTAATAACCAAATTCCTACAAAAGTAGCTAGTACGGAAATAACACCGTTTGCTATATTACCAATTAATGCTGCTTTTGTAGCAAAACCAGCATTTCTTAAAATTTCTGTACCATAATACATTATTGAATTCACGCCAGTAATTTGCTGAACAATGCCAATACCGATGCCGATAAATAATATTTTGCGAACCCATGGTTTGGAAAATTCATTGCTTGATTCATTTTTTATTAATTTTTCCTTATCTATAATAGTCTTAATTTCTTTTACTTCTTCAGCTGCAGTTTTTTCATCTCTAATCGTTCTTAAAATAGTATAAGCTGGCCAATATTTACTTCTACTTCCGTACCATCTAGGACTTTCTGGCACTTTTAACATGCCAAACCATAATATTATTGCTGGTATTGTTGCTACTAAAAGCATTACTCTCCATACCCCTGGGTTATCCACTAAGTTTCCTAAAACACCATTAATAACATAAGCCATTAATTGTCCTGAAACTATCATTAATTCATTTTGTGTAACCATACGGCCTCTTTTTTCCTTAGAAGACATTTCTGAAAGAAATGTTGGCACAATAACAGAAGCGCCACCAACAGCTAAACCAAGTATTACACGAAAAGTAACCATATAATATATGTTAGGAGAAAGCCCACACCCGAGCGTTGCAATAAAGAAGATAATTGCTAACACTAATATCATTTTACGCCGTCCAAAAGAGTCTGATAATCTTCCACCAGTAATTGCCCCAAATGCTGCTCCAAAAACTAAAGAACTTGATACTAAACCTTCAGTTGCTGGCGTTAAATCCAATTGATTCGCCATTGACATATATGGTAAAGCTCCGTTAATCACACCAGTGTCAAAACCAAATAAGAGCCCACCAAATGTTGCAATAAGAGTGATTTTTTTCATTTTATTATTTTTCTTATCAACTTCTGAAATATCCATACGCACTCTCCTCATTTAAAACCAAAATTAAACCAATACATAACCAATACTTATTAATATACTAATATTGTTAACGCTTTCAGTCAATTGTTTATATATCTTATGAAAAAAACAATGTGCTTTATAAATATTAAAAAAGAAATACAAAACAGCACTTCAAACAATAACGAACCCAGTTATGGAAAGGCATCGCAAAAAAATTGGACATATCAGTGAATATATAATTAATATTTTTCCAAATGACTCAATATTATGGATAAAAAAAATTAAATATTTTAAATAAGACAGAAAAGAGAGTAAGAAGAAATTGATTAATTAATCCATTTTACTAAAGTGAATATATTATATAACCTTATAATACTATTAACATAGATAATCTTAGTTCGATGTAAATGAGGGTTCTGAAACAGCGTCTAAAAACTCATAATATTTGTCTGTTATGAGTTTTTAATAATAACACAAGAAAAGCGTACGAATTCGTACGCTTTTTCTATATAATAATTGTTTCTCTAATGGAGGATATTAAAAAAATCTAAGTAAAATAATACCTATAATGATTAAAACAATGCCTATAGTTTTACGAAAAGTTATTTATATTTTTTGATAAAATAATTAATAGCTTCTACTAACTCATCTAATGCAGGTTGTTCTACAGGATAGTGACCTCCATTTTCTAAATCTACAATTTCGTGTTCTACATTTTTTAATGCGGCTAAAAATGGGATACTTAAATATTTGGGCGTCCAACGGTCTAAGGCTGGTTGTGTTAATAATACAGGACAAGTATCGAATATTTCAGGCTCCATTTCTGGCTTGTAATTACCATATGAGTCTAAGAAAGTCATTGTTGCTAAATTACCGGCTGATGTCTTATCATGTAACATTATTTTTAGTACAGTATCATTATTAGCTAAAGTGTACATTTTAGAAGCTATTTTCATAGGTATTTTTAGAAAACCAAGACCGATTTTACGCATTAACCCTGCTGCTGGGATACCTATTCTACTCATAAAAATATCGTGAGAAGTCTCATCTCGAACCATTTGTTTACGCTGATCTAAAAATGTCATACCAATAATACCCTTAACTTTTTTGTTTTTGGCAGCAACATGGAATGTTTCCATGCCACCAGCACTTAACCCATATAAAAAGATAGGACGTCCATCTTTTTTACTTTCTTCATCTATATAATCAGAAGCTAAATTCACCCAATCATCATAAGTAACAATTTCCCCCTTTTTAACCTGGGTCATGCCATATGTTGGCATATCAATTGCTATGGTCTCATAATTTTTATTTGCTAAAGGCCCTCCTACAATTAATGACAATTGTCTACCATTGGTGCCAACACCATGTAATAATATTATTTTGGCATCTGCGTTTTCGTTTCTAAATGTGTCTAGATGTACACGATGTCCTTTCCAATCCCACCACTCTTCATTCGGCTTATATTCTTCTGTAAAATGAAATTTTTCAGGCAAGTTAGATTCGAGTTTTTTCCATGCTATTTGCTGTTTATAAACCATATTTAATTCCTCGCTTTTTATTATTTTTAGATACAGAGGTCAACGTCTTCTAGTAAATGAGGTTATACCGTTTTTCTTAAAGCTTATCCATAAAGCTCTCCATATATTCAATTTAAGATTAGGTGATTTTCCATGTGCCATTAAATAAAATTGGGCTTCATACCAACTAAGTTCTAACATTGATCCTAACTTTTTATCTATAAATTTGATGTTAGTTGTAAGCTTAGGTAAATCTGACGTTTTATATATCCCGTTATTTATTTGTTTAGGTAAATCAGGATTAATAGCTAAAGGCTTTGCAATACCTACCATATCAATAGAACCGTTATTAATTGCATCCTCCATAGCTTCAGCCGTACGAAAACCACCAGTTACAACAATTGGAGCTTTTACTAATTGCCTTGCTTTATCTGCATAATCTAGGAAGTATGCTTCACGTTTTTTGGTACTTTCACGAATGTTACTTCCTTCAAACATAACAGGATTTTCATAATTACCTCCTGAAATTTCGATTAAATCAATCCCAGCAATATCAACAGCTTCTAGAACTTTCATTGATTCTTCTTCTGTAAAACCACCACGTTGAAAATCCGCGGAGTTTAACTTAACTGCAATAGGAAAATTTTCGCCTATTCGACGTCTTATCTCATGATAAACTTCCATCAAAAAGCGCATTCGATTTTTAAGGCTACCTCCCCATTCATCATTTCGTTGGTTGTGATGTGGCGATAGAAATTGATTAATAAGATAGCCATGTGCTGCATGGATTTGTATACCAGTAAAACCTGCTTTTTTCGCGATATATGCAGTATTTCCGAAACGTTTTATAATATCTAAAATTTCAGTTTGATTTAAAGAACGTGGGGGGCTGAAAGCATTAGCCATTGTCCCACCAATTGGGATGGCACTGGGTGCTAAAGGTTCTTTAGATAAATGTTTAGGTGATTGCTTACCTGGATGATTAATCTGCATCCACAAATGATTATTGTTTTGGGTTCCTGCTTTAGCCCAATGTTCCAATATTGTTATATCTCTTTCATCTTCTATCACAATATTTCCTGGTTCACCTAATGCATTGCGATCAACCATAACATTACCTGTCATCAATATACCAGCACCCCCAGTAGACCAACGGCTATATAAGTTCACTATACCTTTTGTTGGGCTATTATAGCGATCGCCTAATGTTTCACTCATAGATGCTTTGAAAAAACGATTTTTAGAAGTGAAATTTTTCATTACTAATTTTGTTTCTACTTTTTTCGTCATATTAAAACTCTCTTTCCTCTTCTGGAATGTTATATTTCTCAATATAATTATTCATATGGTTAATCATTTTTTGTAAAGCTTTAATACTAGTATTTTCTGGATTAATATAATAAAAATTTTTTGTACCAATTTTTTCTAGAGTCACAATATTAGATTCTTTCAAAATCTTTAAATGATAAGATACTGATGGACGAGATAAGTGGGTCTTCCTAGTAATCTCTCCGACACGCATTCCTTCGTTACATCCTACTTCAATAAGAGCTAGCATAATTGATTGACGTGTTTCATCGCCGATTGCTATCAATATGTTTTGGCATTCTTGAAACTCATTTGCTAATTTTTTTAATTCGTCAGTATTCTTCAATATTTTCCTCCCATCTGTTTAATTAATTAAACGATTGAACGATTACACTGTAACATAATAATATTATTGGTATTCATTGAGAAAGAAAATGTAGATGGTTTTCCACTTTTATTCACAAAGTATTAAAGAAGATTGATTCAACAAATGATAGTGCCTGATCATTTTTTATAATATGTAGTCTTAATAATTTAATTTTGATTATCTTATAAAAAATGTACAGTAATTGAATATGTATATAGGAGGTTTGTATTTTGAAAATAAGTTATGCAAGAGTTTCAACTGGATTACAAATTTGGATTTGCAGGAGCATCGATAAAATGAATATGCCTGTGAAAAGATATTTTATACTGCCCCAGCTGAAAAAAACAAGGTTAAATAGTGAGCTATATAGTATTACTGCAAGTATTAATTTGGGACAAAAATTACGTGTTGAAAATAAGTATGGGTATGAGCATAGCAAACATTAAATTAATTTCTTTAATTATATTAATTTAATTATAATAGATAAGATTGATCGTCTTAAGTACAACATTTAGAACAAGGAAGAGCTATTTATGATGAATGGGATTTATATTATTGGAAAAGAGGAGTAAAACGAACGTACAAAAAGGTACAGCTTCGCTAACAAGAATTAACCTCATTGACGTTATACGTGGTATAGCTATTATAGGTGTTCTATTAATTAATATTCACTTTTTTGAACCCTCTGATACAAAAAGTATAGAGATGAACACATTTGAAAGTAAAGTTATTAATTATATAGAAATGTTCAGTTTAAATAAATTTCATTTTATATTCGCTTTTTTTAGTGTCAGTACTTCTATTTTTATAAATAATTTACAAAAAAAGGTTAACCATTTGGGTGCATATACGTCGAATGGTTCTTTTATTTATTGTTGGCGCATCAAGTTCCTTATTATGGGATGGTGATATTCTTAAACTATATGCAGTCATGGGGGCACTTTTACTACTTTTCCAAAAGATACGAAATAAATTAAAACTAATTTTTGGTGTTTTATTAACTATTTTGGGGAATTTTTTACCTATATTAACGAAATTTTTAGAAATTAAAGGGATTCATATTCCTAATTTGATCAGTTCATTTGTTTTATTAATGGCCATGTTCTCAACATTAGGACATATGTTATTAGGGCAAGCACTTTACTATCTCGGTATTTTCACGAATAAAAGTTTATTGCCTAAATTAAAAAATTATTGGTTCTTTTTTTAATACTTACATTTCCTATTTGGATACTTGCATTATTCATTCAAAATGATGAATTACTGCATAGCTTTAATCAAAACAGTGGTCCTATTATTGGTATGTTTTATATTTTCAATTTTATTACTATATCAAATTAAACCGGTACAAAAATGCCTTTCTATATTGATTTCGTATGGGAAAACGGCATTCACGAATTACCTAGGCCAAACAATCATAGACGTTGTTATTTTAACACCGATTCTTTCAAATTATACCGTCCATACTTATGGCATGCTTTTATTATATGTGGCAGTTATTGCATTTCAGGTTGTTTTTTCATCCATATGGATACATTATTTTTTATTTGGTCCATTGGAATGGTTATGGCCTTGTGGTACATATTTAAAAATTCAACCCATTAGAAAATCAAACAGCTTCTTATAAAACAATTAATCGTTTTAGAGTAAATCCTAAAGAAGATGCCCTATTAGAATCTTTATTTATTCAATTTCCCAGTCAATGTCTGAAACAAAAACTTATAGATGATAGGACTATTTTATTGATGGTACAAAACTGAAAGCTAATACCAATAGATATAAATTTGTGTGGAAAAAGAGTATTCAAAACTATGAATCAAAAATGAATGAAGATTCTAAAGCGTTAGATAATGAATTAGTGAAAGGCAAAATCATACCTAAGATTAAAGAAGTTAATGATTATGAATTAACACAAGAAGAAATAGATTTAATTTGTATTCATTTGGATAAAGAAATTAAAGATTTAAATAATCATATTAAACACGAAAAATGTACTCGGTTAAGAAAGCAAGCACGTCAAAAGCGAACTAAAATCAAAAGATATAAAAGGCATGCCTATCGCCATGATAAATATGTATTTAGGAGAGATTTTAAATTATATGAATGCGATGATTGTTCAGAATGTCCTCTAAAGAACCATTGTATGAAACCAAATTCAAAATCGAATAAAAAATAATGAGAAATGATAACTCGGAATATTTCAAAGCCCATATCAATCAAAAGCTTTTGGAACCAGAAACAAAAGAAATCTACAATCAAAGAAAAATTGATGTAGAACCTGTTTTGGATTTATGAAGGCTATTTTGGGTTTCACTCGAATGTCGGTTAGAGGTATAAATAAAGTCAAAAGAGAACTTGGCTTTGTATTAATGGCACTTAATATAAGAAAAAGGCAATTCCTATATTATTTCAATAGAAATTGCCTTTTTTCACTTGTCCAAGAACTTTATGTCCCTTGATCTTAATCGTTTCGAATTTCAAACCAGTAATAACAAAACTTAATTTGTGAACAATTATCTACGACACTTTGCTTTTTCCTTCTCCACTTTGTTTAAGTCTATTGGTAATTATCACTAAGTTTAAGCAAATGCCGTGCGTTTTTATAATTAATTTTGGCTTGGTCTTCTTCCGATAACCCTAATTCCTCTAAAAATGTACCCAGCCCCTCAGGTTTAATATATGGATAGTCAGCAGCGTAAAGTATTCTATCTATGCCAAATGCATTTTTAACCATTTCAAATTGTGGCTGCGTCAGCATACCGCTCGGTGTAATATAAAAATGATTTTTAAAGTATTCACTTATAGGGTGTAAGAGATGGTCTGAAAGAAGTGCTTCATCCATTCTCTCTAAGAAAAATGGTATAAACTCTCCCCAATGTCCAATAATCATTTGCAAATTAGGATGTTTATCGAAAACACCACCTAAAACAAGGTGGATGGCGTGGATACCGACATCAACGTGCCATCCATAGCCAAAGGAGGCAAATGAAGCGGCAGTAGCGTCTGTATATGCATCGCTTTTGTAATATGCTTGATAAACATCCGCATTCACTGGAGCAGGATGTAAATATATAGGCACGCCCAATGCTTCAGCTTTAGCAAAAATAACATCATATTTCTCTTGCTCTAAAAAGCCATCATGAGGTCGTCCAGGTATTAATACACCTTTAAAACCTAGCTGCGTAACTGCCCTTTCTAATTCTTCAGCCGCTGCTTGAGGTTCATTAATTGGTATACAGGCAAACCCAAGAAAACGTTCTGGATACATTTCAATATAATCATACAATTTATCGTTAGCATACCGACAGAGCTCAATTGCTTTTTCTCCTGTCAGGTTAGATGGCGCCCCATTACCATAAGATAATATTTGGACTGCTACGTTATGTTCTTCCATAAATTTGATTCGTTGTTCGTGATTCTGTATCTCATCATCATCCGTGAACCCTGTTTTACTTTCTAAAGCCTCTAACATAGTCTTTAAAGGCACACCTTCTGGGTCAGGTTGTACAAGTTTTGCCATTTCGTCTTTAACTTCTGGTAATATAAAATGTTCTTCAAGGGTAATACTCTTCATATAAACACAACTTTCTTTTCATATATTTTCCAAGTAAAAATATTATTTTGAACTAAGTGAAATCCTTCCATTCTGATTGTTGGAGCCAAGCATCAAAATTAAGTAGTTGAGGATTTACCTTACGTAATTCAGCTATATTAGCCTCATAGCCTTCATATTCAAACCATTCGAACATTTTCATCATTTGTTGGAACTTTTTACGTGCATCTACTATTTCACAAGATACTTCAAATTTCTCACTTAACTTTTTAGCTATTTCATTTAAAGTAATTTCTTCACCCGCTAATTCCATAGCTTTGCCTATATATTGTTTGGGTTGGCTAAAAGTAATAGCGGTAAAAGTACCGATGTCTTGTACGGCAAGCATCTGTAATGGTATTTCAGAATCCATAAAGCCTTGCATCACTATTTTGTCATCTTGCACTTTCGCAAAACCAGTGAAATTATCCATGAAAAATGTGTGGCGTAAGATTGTATACGGTAAATCTAATGCACGAATATATTCTTCAATTTGCCATTTACTTGCAAAGTTATCAGCTCCACTATACTTTTCAGCGCCAGCTGCTGACCCGTATACAAAGTGAGTAGTACCTACTTGCTTAGCTACATCTGCCACCATTTTTCCTTGTTGTACTTCTTTATCAGGGTCTTTAGGATCAAATGATTGTACGCTGTAAACACCATAAACATTTTCCATTGCTTCGACAAGAGACTGTTTATCATTCATATCTGCTTGTACAATAACAGCTCCATCTTGTTCTAATTCTTTTATCGCAGATTGGTTAGGATTCCGCGTCATAGCATGCACAATCCAACCATTGGATAGTAAACTTTTTGCAACTGCATTGCCTTGGTTTCCGGAAGCACCCATTACTAAAATGTTTTTATTATTTTCCATCGTAATCACCTTTCATCTCATTTTTTAATCAAAATATTATGTCCATATCGATAATATTGTTTCTGAAAATCCTTCAGGCTTCTGAATATATCCTAAATGTCCGCCAGGTATGTCGACGATTTTGATACCCGTTTGTTCAGCGATATAAAAATTGACATCTTGAGGAAACGATCCTTTAGAGTCATTCCCATTTAATAACGTTATGATGTCTTTATATTGTGATAAATCTTCTAATTTAATATCAGAATGTGTGTACTGTCTAATTTCATATTCTGCCCAAAACATCATGCGTTCATATTGTGTTTTTTCATCCTCGGAAACAGGTTGAGCCATGCTTTTTTCATCGATTGCTGAAATATTCAATGTTTCTCCAAAAGTTTTCATACCTACTTGCAAACCTTCAGTTAAGACTTGTTCTACAATTTCATCATTTTTATCTTTCCAGTATTTACTATCTGGTAAAAAAGTATTAATTGGCGGCTCATGAAAAGCAATTTGTTGAATTACTTCTGGGTAATCTTTTAAAACATGCATGGTAACGATAGCGCCAGAACTAGACCCAAGTAGATATACTGGTTCATCGCTTAAGTGTTTCGCCAGTTCTGCAATATCCTTGGCATCACGTTTAACACGATAATCGTCATCAGGTTTTTGCGCCCGTTCAGGAAGAGGTACGGTTAACTCACTATAACCATAGTCACGACGGTCTACAGCTACGACGGTAAAGTTATCTTTCAAGTGCTCTGCTAAAGGTAAAAATATATCACCTGTACCATTGGCTCCTGGCACTAAAATAAGTATAGGACCTTGACCTACTTTATAATAATTTAATGTCGCGCCTTCTAATTCTAATTTATTCATTTTGCTTCCTCCATTTATAAAAATTCGATTTGCACTACTTAATAAGTTACCTATATGATATTTCCCTTTCATATACTTAATACTCTTTTCCCACTGTCTAAAATTGCATTTAACTTTCATAATATAACCGATGTACTGTATATTATTAGCAACCCTGTGAATTAACCCACATTTGAAGCGATAAATAGTACTTAACAACATTGTTAAGTTTTTGCAGTATTTTAACTTTATTTATCAGTATCAAATATAGTTATAAATATTAGTTATTATCTATCACTGGCACGAGTATGTGTGAATCATAGACCCCGCCTGTGTAAATGTTGTGTATACCTTTATTTACTGTTTCATTATGTTCATAACGTGTTTTGAGGCCAGGTGTACTATTGCCTTTAACAACTTCGCTTGCTTTAACAACGACTTGAATACTTTCACCTTGTTTGAATAATGTACCAGATGGTAAAATTTCAACTTCTACAGGTACAATTTCTTCTTTATTAAGTTTATCTTCGCTTTCATGTGTATGCCATGGTTGTAGTGGTTTAGATTTATCTTGATCTAATTCACGGTGAGATACGCGTAACCAACCTGTCGCAACTTGCCCATCTTCAATATGATTAAAATCAGGGAAATTCACTTCTTCGCCTTGGCGATTTAATTTTTTAATACCTACAAATAAATCCATGTCGTCTGCTTCATCTGCTGATACCCATAGTTTCAATTTCATATTACCAGTAAGCTCTGTGTCTTGGTCAAATACTGTGCTAAATCTTACTTCGTCTTTGTCTTCGACTTCACTATCATATGAAACTTTAGCTGTATCTTGAGGTTTTTCAGTATTGAGTGACATTGTTTGACCATCTAAATATAAAGCTGTTGCAGTTGTATTTGGAATTGGGAAATCAGTCGCATATTTTGTATAACCTTGATAAAATTTATCTCTGACTTCGTAGCTCACTTTAGGTGTATCTTGCCAATCGTTGTCGATACCTTTGAGGTAATAATCAAAGAAATCTTTTTGTTGTTCAAGAGATTCGCGTGCATAATATGTTTCCCATTCTTTACGTCCGTGTATTTTAAGCCATTTATCCTTGGAAGAAGCTTGTTTAAATCCTTCAAATGTTCCGCGATTATGCAAGCCTTGTGTTGACCAACTTGCACATACGAACATCGGCACTTTAATAGCTGAAAGGTTTGCTTGTTTGCCTTTCCAATAATCATCGAAAAGAGGATGATTTTTTTGAGCACCTTTTAAATCTTCAATATCTGAATCTGGCCATCTATTGATAAGACCATCGTGCCAAAATCTATAAAATCCTGTATCAGGAATCCCACCATGAAAAGCTACTTCACGATACATATCGTTTAAACCTTCCCAAGGGATAATGGCTTTAAGATGAGTAGGATTTAATGAAGCTACCCACCATTGTGTAACTGCTAAATAAGAAACACCATTTGTACCAACGTTACCGTTACTCCATGGTTGTTGGCCAGCCCATTCAATTACTTCGGCGTAGTCTTTTGCTTCTGAAAGACCCCAAGGGTATAAAGATCCTTTTGATTTAGAGCTACCGCGAAGCGCAACTTTAACAACGACATAGTCATTAGGTACCCAGAAACCAGGGTCTGGAGATTCTTCAGGTGTTAAGCTTGAAGTTGGAATTGCGCCAAGTGTTGGCCAAAGTGGACCCATGTTATTAATATTTGGTTTATTATCTTTACCGTATGTGTCTGCGGACATCACGACTGGGAATGTACCTTCTTTATTTGGACGAATGACGTTAACATATAATTCTGCACCATCTGACATGGGCACAGCAATATCTTTTTCCATAATCATTTCTTGGTTACCGTATTGAATACTATCAACAACGATATGATTTGTCCCTTCTTTAATATCTTCTATTGGAGTCGCAGTTAATTTGGAATTACCTAGCATTTGTTTAGTCATTTAAATCATTCCTTCCGTTTAGAATAATTACTTGTTTTCTAATACACTTTTACCTTATATTCATAACAAGTAATAAACAACAAGCAAGTATATGATAACTGTTTGAAAAACAACAGTCTGGATAATATTGTTGTCTAAAAGAGCATATTAAAGGAGGAACACACTTATGGCTCAAGACCGTAGAATACGTAAGTCTCAACAAACAATTAAAATAAATTTTTTAGAACTGTTAAAAACAGTTTCCTTTGAAAATATCACTGTACAGCAGCTTGCTGATTTGGCAGATATAAATCGTGGTACTTTTTATGCTTATTATGTAGATAAATATGATTTATTAGACACTATGGAAAATGAAAAAATTGATGAGCTTCAAACATTTATAAATCAACAACATAAAGTTATTGGAGAAAACAGTCCAGCTCATATGGTTAAAAGTATTATGACTTATTTGATTGAACACATTGATGCAAATATAGGGTTCTACAAAACAATGTTTAGTATTGGAAAGGCTTCAATGTTGCAAGAGAAGTTACATATGCTTATTCAAAATCATCTCAGCACATATAAAAGTAAAGACAATAAAATAGGAGACATGCCTTTCGACTATTTTATGAGTTATGTTTCTGGAGCAGGAATTGCACTATTGAAACATTGGGTTCAAGATAAGAAAAGAATTAAAAAAGAGGATTTTATTCATCATTTTTATAATATTGTGACGGAGGGAACAATAGGCGTTGTTAAAAAATCAGTTTAAAAGTGTCTATGTTTTAAATTTCTAATATTTTTAATTTATCACTATTACTTTACCAATCGAATAACATTAAAATGGTCACATCCATAGCATAACTATGAATGTGACCATTAAGTTGTTTTAATTATTTAGTTGTCTAGTTGACTGAGGCAGTTTAATATTTCTCTCAGTCTTTTTTATTAACAATTGCCCTTTTAGATGGAATAGGAACAATGAAACTGGAAAAAGGTAATTTACTTATTAAATAAATCGATAATACTGAAACACATAATACAATAATATATGAAACCACAAATGTAGATGGATTATTCACGATATCAACAAATGGAGTTTGTCTGTATACCATGATTATAAAAACGTGAATTAAATAAATTCCCATTGAATAATTACCTATAACCGTTAGAGTTTGAGTTAGCAATGTATGATTTTTAACATGATTATAAAATATGATTAATAAAGCAAGAAAAATTGGTATATATACGACATTAGCAACATTTGTCGAACCATATAAATTTGTAATATCAATTTTAATAATTAAATCGATAAATAGTAGTATTCCAATGATTTTAAAATATATTTTATATTTCAAAACAATATCATTAATTTCCTTATAATACTTAGCATAGCCGATACCGAGGAAAAAGAAGGATATCCAATTTAAGATAAATGCTTTACTATTAACAAACGTATTCAACATCTCACTATGCAAAGTAACTGTGTCACTACCATAGTTTAACCAAAGCACATTAATAAGCGTTCCTATTATATATGCAATAATAAGTGGCGCTCCTTTTTTCAGTTTATGTACAAAAGGAAATAATACATAAAATTGAATCACTACTAAAATAAAGTACAAATGAATTTCTGCCGTCCCTAAAAGATAATACTTAATTATTGGTGTTCCTGCTGGATAATATGTATTTGATAAAACCATTCTCAATATGATATATAAAGTAGTCCAAAGTATATAGGGTATTAAAATTTTTGTGAATCTAGATTTAATAAAATAAGGTAATTCAAACTCACGCTTTAGTGTTGAGCTTGTAAGTAAAAACGCACTAATTACTGCAAAAATAGGCGTCCCTAGTCTTGCTATTTGGTTAAAATAAGATAAAATTGGATCAACGATAACTCCATTGGAATTATATAATTGTGCAGTTAAATGTATACAAAGCACTAACATCGTTGCTATAGCTCTTATGACAGGGATTTCTCCATAGTATTTCATAAATTGCACCTCTAAATTTGTTATAAGCATTTTGTAAATTTAATATAATCACAATTAATTGATGATAACATGTATTATAAATTTAAAATACAACTAATGTATAATTATAATTCAAAATCTATATAATTTGTCTGAAAGTAATCAAGATATGTTTATGTTCATAACATTGTCCATCTATATAAGTAACTCTTTTATAATTTTCAAACTATAGGGTGCACTTTATCTTATTTACTGTTAATATAATTGAATAATTTTAATAACAAGAGGGCGGGATAGAAACCAAAATTTTTAAATCGATTTCTTAACCCGCCCTCATAGTATTGGCTAGATAATTACTATATATTTAATTTTTCGTGATGCATTATGCTTTTATATTTTTGGGAATAATGATTTGCGCTACAATGATGCCTATAATCATCAGAGATATACCTGTAATCATTGACCAAGCCGCTGCTACACTAGCACTATTTGATACTTGTAAAGCTGCGAAAATAGTCGTGTACATCGCTATACCAAAGGCGCCGCCTAAAGTAGCGCTCATTTTATAAAGGCCTGAAGCAAGACCTACCTTTTCATCAGGAATAGTTAATATTGCAACAGTTAAACCAGGTGTCGCACATAAACCATTACCGATTGCGCAAATGACAAAACCAAACGTGACTGCTGCAATATACCATTCAGACGGTAAAGTCGTTAAACTAATGAATATAATACCAATAGCAGGAAAAGCTGGCCCTAATAGTAACATTGGTTTTCCACCATGCTTCATCGAAATTTTCTCACCTAAACGAACCATTAAAATTGCCATAATTACGTAAGGCACCGTTACTAATCCAGACTGGAACGAACTTAACCCTAGTTCAGTTTGGGCGTACATATTAAATACAGTTGTAATACCTACAGCTGAGTTTAAAACAAAATTAACTACAGATGAACCCATTAAACCGCGATTTCGAAATAACTCAAAATCTATAAAAGGTAAGTGTTTACGACGCTCAAAGAAATAAAATATAATTGTTGAAATAACAAAAATACTTAAGCAAATCATTGAAAAAGCACTTGTCCAGCCTTGTTCAAAGCCTTGTGTTGCAAATAAAGTAATACTGCCTATAAGCACCGCAAATATTAACATACCTACATAATCGAAAGGCCGTTTGTCTATAACTTCCTTAGCTTCTTCTTTCGTGCCAAATAATAATACAAATGCAATAATTGCAATAATGATAGACAGTAAAAAGTTAGATTGCCAATTAATATATGTAGCGATCAATCCTCCAACCATGGAGGCCAAACCTATGCCACCCACACTAGCAATCATTAAGTAACTGAACGCTCTACGTAATGCTTTACCATTAAATTGGTCATTGAACACGCCAACCGTTGAAGGTAATAATATAGCCGCAGAGACCCCTTGCAAAATTCTACCAATAAGTAGTAATGCTGTAATATCAGAAATAATAATCAATAGTGACCCTATAATACTTAAAATAATGCCAATATAAGTCATTTTTAAGCGGCCAATTTTATCTGATATATCACCCGCACCTACCATAAAAATACCCGTTGCAAAAGAAGTGATACTCACAGATAAATTTAAAATTCCTGGAGTAGTATGATAAGTCTGTTGAACCGGTGTTGATATATTTATAAACGATTGGGCAAATAGCCAATACGTTAATACACTTAATACAATTGCTAAAATCAATTTATTGCCAGAGCGTGAATGTTCGCTTGTGCTCATGATGTAAATGCCTCCTAATATCAATAATAAAGCTAGAACAACGAAAGTTTCTTAAAAACCTCTCCTCATTCTGCTCCTAACTGATAATATCACATAAACAACGAATTATCGTGAGCATTATAAAGTTTTCAGTTAATTTTTAACAGTATTTTTATATTTTCAATTTATTTAAAGCCTAATAATAAATTAAGTGTTTGCACTACACCATCTTCATCATTATTTTTTGCTATTAAGTTAGCTTCTTCCTTCAATTCTGGATATGCATTGTCCATCGCTACTTTATATTTAGCCGCTTTAAACAAATCAATGTCATTTAAACCATCTCCAAATGCTATTGTTTCTGCAGGACTAATTTGAAGTAACCGTTGTATTCGACGAATTGTTGTACCTTTGTTGACGCCTAAATCTGCAATATCAATCCACTCATCATCAGAAGCTATAATATATACTTCTGATTCATAATGTTTTATTTGGCTAGCAGTAGTCTTACAATTTCCCGTAGCATCATGAACTGAAATTTTCAAGAAATCATCTTCAACTTCAGAGAAATCATTGATATATGTTACGTTTTGAAATGATCCATGCACAATTTTCTTTTCAATTTCTGGAATATGATTTAATACATAAGCGCCCTTTTCAGTACAACCTAATACGGTTTGTGTTTGGTCAATATCTTGTATTGTTTGTATAATTTCTTTCCCTTTTTTATTTTCAATTTTAGCATTATAAATAAAGTCCCCATTATATTTAATCCTCGTTGCACTATCTCCAACAATAAATGTATCTTTGGACAACTCCCCGATAATACTTTCAACACGCTCACATTGTTTTCCAGTACAAAATACAAAGCGAATTTGATGTTCTTCACAATTTTCTTTTAATAATTGAAAAGATTCACTATTAAATTGGCTATCACTATTTAAAAAAGTACCATCCATATCTGCAACAATAAGCTTAATATTCACTCTAACATCCCCCTATGCTTGATATTTATACTAATTGTATCTATTAATTAGCAAAAAAAACAATATTTACATTCTATAAAACAAGCATTCTATTATTAAGTGAAAAAATAGACAACTTTTACCATACTAATAGTTGATATATAATAAATATATAAATTTATTATGAAAAAATCATACAAATAACGCTTTTATTTAAGGGGAGCAAATATTATGGAGCTCAGACATATGAAATACTTCGTGGAAGTGGTTAATTTAAAAAGCATGACTAAGGCAGCGTCAAAACTGTTTATTACGCAGCCCACTATTAGCAATACAATCAAATTATTAGAAGATGAATTAAATGTTACATTATTTCATAGATTTAAAAACCAAATTTACCTAACAGACGCCGGCGAAGCATTTTTCTTTCAATGTAAAGAGATGCTAAAAATGTATGACAATATTCCTAACGATTTAAGTAATTTACTTGAAATGAAATCCGGCCATTTAAAAATAGGTATACCTACTATTATTAATATACGAAAATTAATTAATTTAATTTCTCGCTTTCATGAATCATATCCAAATGTAACTTTTCAACTTTTTGAAAACGGAAGTAAAAAAATTGAAAATGATATTTATTATGGGGATTTGGACATGGGCATCACCGTTTTACCTACTGACACTAAAATTTTTAGTACTTTTTCATTTTTAGAGGAATCTTTAAAACTCGTGGTTCATAAAAACCACAAACTTGCTGATAAGAATTTGATAGATATAGAAGATTTAGTAAACGAAGAGTTTATTTTATTTAATTCTGACTTTTACCTAAACGATAAAATTATTAATATTTGTAGAAATCATGGATTTAATCCAAACGTTATTTTTGAAACAACGCAATGGAGTTTTATTGGAGAAATGCTTTTAAATAATATGGGCATTTGTGTACTGCCAGAAGGAATTTTAGAATTATTAGACTCTGATTTAACAGCTATAAATATCAATGAAGCATCGATGAAATGGGAATTGGCACTTATTTGGAGAAAAGATACTATAGTCGATTCGCTTACTAAAAATTGGATTAAATTTATACAAGAAAACTTTTTATTGAATGATTAAACATTAAGGCATTTGTAGATTTTATACCTTTATAAATTATAGATATTTTATAGTTATAACTGCTCCTCCTATAATTTAATTTGTAATAAATAATAGAAATGGGAGATAAGTTATGGAAAATTATAAGTATCCGAACGACAGTAAAATCATTAGTACTGATCAAGTATTAATTAATGATTTAAATAATTATAATACTTTATTTGGTGGCGTATTAATGAAGAAAATTGATAATAACGCTACTTTATCAGCACGAAGACATGCTCGGGTTAAAGAATGTGTGACGGCATCTACAGATTCTATTGAATTTTTACATCCAATTACTCAATTAGACTCTGTTTGCATTGAATCTTACGTGGCTTACACAGGTGAAAAATCAATGGAAATATTTTGTAAAGTAATTGCAGAAGATATGATAACCGCTGAACGAAAAATAGCTGCAGTCGCCTTTTTAACATTTGTTGCCTTAGATGAACATAAAAAACCAATCAAAGTAGCAAATATCACGCCTCAAACACATGAAGAAAAATTATTGTATATGCATGGAGAAGATAGAGCAAACATGCGAAAGAATAGACGTCAACAAAGTAAACATCTTATTCAGTCACTTAATACAGTTAAGCCGTGGGCATTGGAGGTTGTAAATAAATGATAAGCGAAATGGAAAAACTACAACAAATTAAAACGAATCTGTCTCAATTACAAGTTCATTCACCTGATCTCTACTTAAAATTAGAATATATTGCCAGTTTAACTAGACAACTGAGTATACATTATAAATATTTAGGATTACTTATGTTTTCAGAAGACTCATATGTTATTCAAGAAAATAGACCCACTTTAATTAGGGATTCTGTTTTGAGTTTATATGAACAAGAAGTTGAAAAAGTAAAAAGTAATGAAGCATTTAATGATTTCTATGGTATGATACAAAAATTTCAAGATATAGCTTATTCACAAGTATTTCTTATTATTTTAGGCGCTGAACCTAGCTTCGTATTCCACAATACGATTATTAAATAATTAGAACAAGCTGTTAAAAATGAGGTGTACTTTAATGAGCATATCCGAGTGTAGATATGTATGTGTCAAAAATAATAAATCCTTTATAGCAGGTAAACTATATTGGTTATTTCCAACAGAAGTTGCAACATTAGACGAAAATTATTCTTATGTTTCCAATGATGGTCAACTATTAACAGAATCATATAAAACAAATTACTTTATAAAAGCCAAAAATTTAGTAAGTCATAGTTGTTAGTATAAATCATGGGTAATACAATTATTCTGATAATACAACATCACTTCCTGCCCCGTAAATCATCAATAGTAATTAAAACTCAGAATCAAAACGCTGTATCCCTTATACTAGCATTTTGATTCTTGATTCCAATATGATGAATCATTGGATAATGTAAGAATTGACATAGATTAAAACGGCCGAGACGTAATTTTTAATGTCTCGGCCACAATTATTATATTGTCAGTATTTATTATTACCAGAAATTTTATATATCATTTAAGTTTACTTCTTTATTTTCTTCCTTGTTTTCAATAATATATTTTAATTTTTCGGCCAGTACATTGCCGAAAGACTCCGAATAAGTATTTGTCATATGATCCATATCTCTATAAATGTTAATATTTCCAATTACTGGTGTATATTGATTGTCTACTTTAAAAAATTCAGTAGGGTCAAATTTGTATAGTCTCTCATCATTTTTAGCAAAATCTTTCCAATATGATGTGTCTTTTTGGCTTTCAAAGTCATTCATTTTTTTGATTGTCTTCTCTTCACCAAATTTTTCAAATTCTTCAGGAACACTAAAATCATAAGTTGGAATATCTCTTATAGCAAGAACATCCATACCATACTCATCTTTTACAATATTCAGTTGATTGATCATTTGATTTTGAACCCATTTACTATCACTAGCAGCAGAAGTTGCGTGTGAAACAACTAAATCTATATCTTTATGATGTTGTAAATAGTCGTTAACATTTTTAACCCATTTTCCTTTAGGGCTATTATCTTCATAGCCAGTAGAAAAACGTGTCCCAGAACGTGTAATATTTAGTATTCTATAACCATTTTTATCTGCGGCTTTAATAAATCCACCAAGCCAATGCTCAGAGTGAGAACTTCCAACTAAAGCAATTGTAGCTTTATAATTCTCTGTTTTACCATATTCACCTACTTTTACATCTGTTTTTTTAAGGTTCTGGTTACTATTATCGAGATGAGATTGAGGTAAATCATCAAACACTTTTGCAAAATTTGGCATAGGCGTTTGCTCTTCAATTTCTTCACTTTTGGCCACTGCATCTACACCCGGATAGTCTTTATGACTTATTTTCTTATCAGTGTCACTGTTTTTCACTACACCCATCACAAATAATGACACAATTAAGATTAAATTGGCTGATAATACTTTACCTAATTTTGAAAAAGCTTTTTTATTATTTTGATCATTTCTAATAGGCGTTTCAATAAACCTCGTCATAAAGAAAGATAATCCAATGGATAATAAAATAATTATAACACCAGATATTAGACCCGGTTCTTCTGCAATTTTAAATTTATAGAAAGAAAGTAATACCCAATGCCATAAATAAATACCAAAGGAGATCCCACCAAGTTTAATCATAATAGGTAATGCTAAAAACTTTTTCACACCATATTTTGTGTCCACATTACCTGAAAGAACTATAAGTAATGCGCATGTCATTGGCCATAAAGCAATATAGCCAGGGAATAGTTTAGACACGTCGAATAACGCGCCTGTTAAAATCAATCCTACTAAGCCAACCCATCCAATAATAGCAGCTACTAAACGATTGATTTTGATTCGTCCTAAATTAACACATAATAAACCACCTAAAGCGAATTCCCATACCCTTGTAAACGTAATAAAATATGCAAAAGGTTGATTTACTTGAGTAAGATATATGGAATAAATAAATGACACTATAAATATAATCATTAGTAAAAAGTTAACAAGTTTTTTGCCATTCGATAACGCATATTTTCGCACTAAGTATAAAACAAATGTAAATAATACAAACCAAATAAGATAAAATTGACCTTGGATAGACATCGCCCAAAAATGTTCAAGTGGACTCTTCATTTGATTAGCATCTAAGTAATCTGTACTACTAAAAGCAAGTTGCCAATTTTGATAATAAAATATAGAAGCTATTGCTTCTTTAATTGTTTTCGTTAAAATCGTAAGCGGTAAGAAGAAGAAGCTTAACACCAATGTCACTAAAACTATAAATAGTGCCGATGGTAATAGACGCTTCAACAATTTAGATATGTATGGCCAAAACTTATATTCTCCAGTTTTATTTATGGTTGAAATTATAGATGTTGTAATTAAAAAACCTGATATAACAAAGAAGACGTCCACGCCTCCCGACACTCTTCCAAACCATATATGATAAATAGCGACAAGTAGTGCTGCTACTATTCTTAGTCCCTCAATTTCAGGACGAAATTTCCGTTCAATATCAATTAAATTTTTATTCTGATTCATTTTAATCCCCTTAATAAAATATAACTCATTACTTCTCGCGACTTATTTAATGATAGAAAATACATAAGCGCGTGACAGAAGTTTGACAACAGTGTTCTGTCTCCCCTCTGTCTACGCTTCAATCATATGATATGACACAAATATTTAAATAATGAAGTAGCAAACATTAAAAATCATATAACTTTTTCAATAATAATACGAATATACATAGTTACTTCGCATCATTCATTATATTTAACCTTAAGTGCTAAATTACCATTGATAGTCGGGTAAATAGTAGCTATTGTTGATGAGTTTTCTATTTTCTTAGTAAATCCGTACTTAACATTTAATACTTTATATTTATCATAAATAATAATAATGTTATAAATACCTAAAGCTAATGACTCTAAAAGCTGTTGATTTAACACTATTGTTAAAAAGCCATCTTTTACTATTATGTCTTTGTAAGTTATGTTTTGTTTATAATCCGTTCGACTTTCTAACTGGACGCCTTTTATTCTGTTATCTTTTAAATTATTAACTTCTATTTGAAGGTACATAGCTTTTTCCATTACTTGTAAATTTTTTAGATTTGCAAATGGGATAGTTATTCTAAAATCCAATCCCTCAGTATCTTTAAATTCATAATGGTTATCAGCTTGTTTTTCTAATAATTTGTAACCCCTTTTCAACCATTCAAAATATGCTTCAAATTTATTAAAATCATTGTCATAAATGGCTGTTATAGCTGAATCAAACTTAGCATCAATTTGTGGCACAATGTATTTTTGAATATATACATTTTCAAATGTTGTTTGAATCATCTCAAAAATATTTATCTTAGTCTCTTTTGGTGAATCTAAAAAGACATGTGAATTACAGCTTGTTAATAAATCATATTCCAAATTTCGCAGCAAAAACTTATCTCTACGCTTTTTGTCTTTCATATTCAATACATACTCAAATATAGCTAAATCACTTTCTCTCTTTTTAATAAAACTAGTTCTTCTAACAATCGAAACATTATCTGAGTAGCGATTGATATGTGCTCCAATACATGTTGTAGTTGTCACTTTTTGAGCTTTTTCAAATACTTTTACAAAAAACATTTTATCTTCGCCAAAATGTAAATTTGTTGGGAATTGTATATCATGGTCTTTAATTAATTTACGCTTTATAAACTTTCCACTAGGCCCTAAATAATAATATAAATAGGGAATTTTATAACTTTGCTCATTAACGTGTGTCTTGACTGTCATAAATCTGGCATGAACGGATTGATTTTTCTCTGTATGTTTAATGACTTTTGAAATAATTAAATCGCTCTTATGCCATTTTTTATTTTCTGAAATCGTTTCCAAAATATTTTGTTCTAACCAATCATCACCATCCAAAAAGTATAAATACTCACCGATACTGTGTTTAACCCCAGTATTTCTAGGTATAGATGGCCCGCCACTATTTTGAGCTAATCTATACATTTTAATATTAAAATTATTGTATCGTTGCAATATTTCCCATGTACCATCGTTTGAACAATCATCAACAATAACTATTTCATATAAATCTGCGTCTAAACTTTGTTCCATTACTGAGTCCAAAGTTTTTTCTATTGTATTTTTATTATTAAAAGTAGTAATAACAATAGAAAAAATAATCTTTTTAGTTTTGATTATAATCACCTTTTCATATTTATATTAATACATTATGTTAATTTAAATATTATTATAACAATATATGCGTTATAATTGTTACAACTTATTAAATTTATTGGAGGCCAGTAACTTGCGACATATTAATCAAGAAGGTTCTATGCTCTATATTTCTTTCAATCAACAAAATAATAGTATTGGGAAATTATATGTAAAAAATGAATTTCATTCTATTTCATATAGTCCAGTAGATGAATTTTGTAATTTTGAAATTGATTTAAACGAAATTTTGAAAGCGTTTAAATCTTATAATAGAAGTAAAATTTTTTTAATTATGGAAGAATCCGATGCAATTATTACGACTCAAAAAAATATTAAGGTAACAGATGAGCAATCTTCTGTTTTTAATTTATCAGAGATTTCGGACGGCTCGGATGTTATTCATCCTTATGTCACCAAAAATGGTTTTTTACATCTTTCTATGGAAAGTTATGTTCCACAAAAAGTATTCTTTTCAAGACGTCATATTGATGCCCTCAAATTTAACAATAGTGAAGCTTATATTACAGGAGAATTTTCAACATTAAATGCCGTTGTACAAAAATCAAACCTCGTAATACGCACACGCTTTACAGAACGCGAAAAGGAAATACCTTTGTCAATAACTTTGAAAGGCGAGAATAAACGGGCTCATACTACTAATTTTAAATTTTCAGTAGAGATTTATAATCAATTAATCGACTTTATGAAATATCCTTTTGACACAGAAGATATTATAGACATTTATTTAAAAGTTGATGTACAAGAATCTGCCGAACCGATTCTAACCAAACTTGGTAATCCTAGAATTTTTACAGAACGATTCCTTAAAGGGGAAATTATTACAGATTATAAAGAGGAAATCGTTTCTATTACACCTTATTTCACGATGAAAGGTCGTAACTTATCTTTTCGTATAAATCGCTATAGCATTGAAAGTTACTTGACTTATCTTCAGAGTCTAAAAGTGCCTTCATTAAAAAATCTATCACTAAAATCCAAAAATAAAGTTTGGGTTATTGGTGAAAAATCCTATAAAGCCCAAGATAATGGATATCATTTCTTTAAATATATGAGAACGTATCATCCAGACTTACCTGTTTATTACATTATTGATGAACACTCAAACGAAGCAAAAAATGTACTACCATTTGGCAATGTCATTTATTATCAGTCGCCTGAACATTTTAAAATAATGTTACAAGCAGATTATATTTGTTCAACACATCATCCAGAATTATTATTCCCAACTAATAGTGCAGCCTATACAAGAAAAATCACTGCCACTAGAGTGTTTTTACAACATGGTGTTTTAGGGACTAAAAATTTAACTCAGATTAATGGTAATCAATTAAAAGACTTCAATGTAGATGTCTTTATAACAAGTTCAGATCGTGAAAAAGAAATTGTGGTTAGGGATTTAAATTTTGATGAAACACAAGTTAAGGTTACAGGATTAGCTAGATTTGATGAACTCTTTAATAATGACGTTAAAACAAAAAACCAAATTTTAATTATGCCAACTTGGAGAGATTGGCTAACTAACTATGAACAGTTAGAGTTCTCCGAATACCTAGAAAGAATGAATACTTTAATTAACAGTGACAAATTCATAGATATTGCGGAACAAGGTACAAAAGTCATTTTTTGTTTACACCCTAACATGCAACCATTTATTGATTTATTTGATGTACCACAGCATGTTACAAGTATTAAACAAGGTGATGTGGACGTTCAACAACTCATTCAAGAAAGTAAACTGATGATTACAGATTATTCTAGTGTCGCTTTTGATTTTAGCTTTTTAGGTAAACCTGTGATTTATTACCAATTTGATAAAGATCAATTTTTAGGAAAGGAACCATCTCACATCAATATTGAGGAAGAATTACCTGGATTAATCGTAAATAATCAAAACGATTTAGAGACACAACTCACTAGAATAATAGCAAATAATTATACAATAGATGAAAGCGCTAACATAAAGGCGCAACGTTTCAATAACTTTAATGACCGTCATAATAGCGCACGAATCTACACAGAAGTTAGTAAATTTAAAACAAAAAATCAATTTAAAAGTAAGTTGAAATACGATATTTTATCTCAACATTTATTTAAACGTTTTAGAAGAGACAAGCGTTATTTTAAAGTTATGGATAAGTATAATAGTGCAGTATCTAAAATCGTTCCTGTTAAGAAAGATTTAGTAGTATTCGAAAGTAATGTTGGTAAATCAGTTAGCGATAGCCCAAAAGTGATTTATGATGCTTTGAAACAATACAGCAACCAATACCAAATTGTGTGGGTTAGCAACACACAATACCCATTTAATGATGCGAATGTTAAGTCAATAAAACGTTTATCACCAGAATATTATCACTATTTATCACGAGCGAAGTATTGGATCAACAACCAAAATTTCCCATACTACATTAATAAACCCAAAGATACACTTTATATTCAAACTTGGCATGGGACTCCACTCAAAAAAATGTTGAATGATATAGAAACTTTTGCAGGCCGTGATGATGGTTATAAAAATCGCATTAATCATGCAATAAAATATTGGGATTACCTTGTATCACCAAGTCCTTACGCGACAGAATGCTTTAAATCTGCTTTTGATTTTCATAAAGAGATACTAGAGGTTGGTTACCCAAGAAATGACATATTTTATCAAGACGAAGCTATTTTAGAACAAGAAAGCATACACATTAAGCAAAAATTAGGTATTCATGATGACCGTAAAGTGATTTTATACGCTCCGACATTCCGTGACGACGAACTTACAAAAGCCAAAAAACACATCATTAATCTGCAAATAGATTTATATGAAATGCAAAAACGCTTAAGTGACGATTATATCTTAATTTTACGTCCACATATTATTATCAGTAATGCTTTACAGTTAGACAGTAGTCTAAATGATTTTGTGATTAATGGCAGTAACTATAATGAAATTAGTGATTTATACCTCATTGCTGATATCTGTATTACTGACTATTCGTCAGTTATGTTTGATTACGCTAATACGAAAAAACCATTATTGTTCTTCACTTATGATCTTGAACACTATAAAAACAGTCTTAGAGGATTCTATTTTGATTTTGAAAATCAAGCGCCTGGACCTCTTTTAAAAACAAATGAAGACTTAATTCAATCAATAGAAAACATAAATAAAGTTCAAGAAACTTATAAAGATAAATATGATGCATTTTATAATCGTTTCTGTACTTTTGAAACTGGCACTGCTGCTAAAAGTATAGTTCAACGCTTCTTTTAAAAAACATATAAGGGAGTAGAACAGAAAACGCATTCTATAAACAGTGTTTCTGTCCTACTCCCTCTAATATATTTTATAAAACAGCATGACGGAGGTTTACATATGTATAATCAGCTTACAATCATCTTACCTTTTTATAACAACGAAGCACACCTCAAACAATGCCTAGAAAGTCTTATTAATCAGACAAACCAACACTTTGAATTAATATTAGTTAATGATGGTGCACAAGATTTATCTGAAAAGTATTTATTTGAAAAACTAGAAAATTATTCAAAGCAGCCTAAATATATTAAATTAGATAAAAATCATGGTCATGCCTATGCACGAAATAAAGGAATCGCTCATGTTGAAACACCCTATTTTATGTTTTTAGATGCTGATGATAACATCACGACTTATACCATTGAAGTATACTTAAAGTATCTCAAACAGCAAGATGCAGTTATTTCGAAAATACAAAACTTTTCTTTAAATATACCTAATTCTTATCTTGATGAAGATCTAACTGTTCATTACAAACAGATTGATAAACATCCAGACTTCTTACTAAAACAAGATTCAATCAGTAATATTATATTCAAAACGAGCATTGTACAAAATCATCATATAAAGCTTAATGAAAAGCTAAATATTTACGCTGATTGGTCATTCATTTTAGAATATAACAATTATGCAGAAACATTTGTTTATATTGAAGGCATACCCTTTTACTTTTGTGGAGAGATTTACGATCCTTTTAAAACTGAAAAGTTGAGAGCCCAACCGTTTGAATCTGTATTTCCAGACTATATAAATGCTTTTAAAGATGCTATTCAACGCGTTAATAGGCTCAATAATAAAAAATCATTAAAAAAATTCATAATACAGCACATGGTAGACAAACTGCATTTTTGGTTTGAACCAAATAATCAAAATAATGCTGCTCAATATCAGTTCGCTAGCAAAATGTTAGCTGATATCATACCGATGATCAAACCAGCATTAAAATCAGAATCACCTTTATTTAATTTAGAATTACGATTTATTCAATTTGGCTTTACGCAACTTGCCATCAAACTTAATTATAAAAGGTATCGTTTACGCTTTTATAAAGCAATTTTGCTGAATAAACCGAATAAACATTATGCTAAGTATGTCTTATTTAATAAAGACTCTGATGTGTCACATCGAACTATAGTGTTCGAGTCGTTTGGTGGTAGTAGTTATAATGACAGCCCTAAATATATTTATGAATATATGAAAGCACACTATCCAAACTTTCATTATTATTGGGTGTTTAGAGATATTGAAAACATAGATGTACCAGAGGGGGTTAAGCCTATACAAAAACAAAGTGCTGCATATTATGATATTTATAAAAAGGCACACATTTGGGTTTCTAATGCGCGAATACCGCTATTTATTAAAAAGAAAAGTAACCAGCTTTATATTCAAGTTTGGCATGGTACGCCCTTAAAATTTCTAGCAAATGATATGACAGTAGTTCGCATGCCTAATACAACAACTGCCACATATAAGAAGTATTTTTATGAGTCTACACGCCGTTGGGATTATTTAGTATCACCGAATGCTTATTCTACTACTATATTTCAATCAGCTTTTTGGATGGCACGTAACCAAATTTTGGAAATTGGTTATCCTAGAAACGATTTACTCATCAACCATCAGCGTAATCAAGAACTACATCGTAAAATTAAAGATAATTTGGGAATCCCTTCCGATAAAAAAGTGATTTTATATGCACCAACTTGGAGAGATGATGAATACAGTACAGAAAACAAATATACATCTAATTTAAAAATGGATATCAATCAACTTCAAGACCGCTTAGGCGACAAATATGTAGTTTTATTCCGAATGCATTATCTAATTTCAAATAGGCTAGACCTTAGCCAATATACAAATTTTGCGATTGATGTTTCAAAGTATGACGATATTTCGGAATTATATTTGATTTCCGATTGCTTAATTACAGATTATTCTTCGGTCATGTTTGATTTTGGTATATTAAAGCGTCCTCAGATGTTTTATGCCTATGATATGGAGAAATACAGTACTGATTTGAGAGGTTTTTACTTTGATTATCGGAATGACTTACCTGGTCCTATTTATACAAATACAGAAGATTTAATTGTAGGATTGGAAAACATTGAACAAATTGAACAACAGTATCAGTCGAAAATCAATCAGTTTTATAATCGTTTTTGTTCGATTGAAAACGGTAAAGCGTCGCAATATATCGGAGATTTGATTGCAAATCGAATACAAAATAAAGAGGATTAAATTTTTATTCTTCATAAGAACAGAAATATGCAAAGTAGCATTATTTAATAGATTAGGCAACGCCACTTTACCTTTTAATCCAAAAGCTATTACCTACATAGTTGAAAGTTCCGAGACATCGACAAATGCCTCGGAACTTTATTTTTATTATTGGAATGTCAGTACGTTAATATAAATAGTTAGTCAAACTTCTGTAGCTAACTACTCATCAATGATTTTATGCTTAAGGTTGGCGTCATCCTAAATATGGTTTTCTAACTTTTCAGATTAGCCCTATTCATTGTTGTTGATTTGTGCTTGTAGCGATTGTGAATTAGATTGTGAAATATTAAGTAAATATTTGGACCTTGCCAATGATCGCTTGCTATTATTATAGGAAACTCCAATTCGCTTGGAAAGTAAAACTGTAACAAGTGACCCTAATAACGCTAACACTGTAATTGTAATAAATAATGACACATTCGCAGTTGGATTAACAAAGAAGATAATCACAGCAATAAATATAGATATTATAGCAATACTTATTAATATTAAAGTAGCATACATATATTGTGTTGCTTGTTTCAAATCTTTTTGAAATTGTTCTTTGGAGCGCCTATAGTGAAGATTATTTTTATATAATTTCAAATCTTTGTTAGCATCCATCGTTTGCGCAAACTCTGAAACTTCTTTATTATCATCATTTTTTAGTGCTTCGATGATTGGCTGATAACCAAATGTAAGTGCAATTTTTTTCTCTTTTACTGTGCCCTTTGCCAGCCGGTTCAATTCTTCTAACTTTTGTTGGTTCATTGTTTCCACTCCCGTATTGTTTAATATTAATCCGTGTTACTAAGTTAGCATTCACTTATCCATTGAGTCTGCTATTTGTTAACAATAGGTGCTTCTAAACATTATTATTTATTTTGTGATAATTCTGTTTTTTGTGAATTTTGAACTTTAGTTTGAGTCTCTTTGTTATTATCTTGTTTTTCTTGGCTATTGGCTACATGACTACCAAATAAAGTACCTGAACCTAACACCGCACATAAAAAGAGACCACTTAACCAAGTGAAGAACGTTGGTTTTTTCCTACGTTCATAGCGTTTTGCTTTTTCAGCATCATCATCTAATAAGTTACCTACATCAATATTCTCTGGCCCAGCAACTTTATTAAAATTTGCTTGATTTGAATCATTGTTTGAAAAACTTAGAGCTTGTTGTTTAATTTCCATAGCACGTGCCGAGATACTTAAACTTGTTTGATTACTTTGTTCAAGTTGTTGATTTAAGCGATCTAGATGACTTCTATTATTTTGAAGTTCCATTTCTTTAGAACGGATTGATTCATCTTTATCCGCACTTTCTCTTTTTGATTTTTCTAATTCTACCCTTAACCAATTAATTTCATCTGTCATTTGTGAGTCTTTTAATTCATAATCAGTTACTTTTTGATTCACTGCTAAATCTAAACGTTCATTAAATGTTGCTTCATTATGAATTAAATCTTGCTCTAACTTACTAATTTCACCTCTAAGCTTGTCAACATCCTCACTTCTTTTTTGTACTAATGTCTCCACATCTTTTTCCATAACATCTTGAAGTTCCGACTTTTTAGTAGCTATTGTTTCTTGATGATTTTGAACGATGTCATCGACAATTTTAGTAATATGCAAATCATAATCGTTTTTGACATTGGCATCTAATACTTTAATTTGATTATTATAAGCATTTTTTGCTTTGTCTGATAATGTCTTCTCATATTCACGGATACGATTTGTTAAAATCGGTCTTTCTTCTCTTTCAATTTTTTCTTCCATGTCTCGGCGTGCTTTTTCGCTACGCTCATTTTTACTTGTTTCAAAATCTTTTTCTAATTTTTTAGTTTGTTCTTCAACTTTTTTTGGAATAACTCCTAAATCTTCTTGTAATTTACTTTCAATTTGTGTATATGTTTTATGATATTGAGAATCATTTGATTTATAATTACGCATTTTATCCGCTTCAATACTTTTGCTCCACAAATCATTAACAAGTTGATTAAAGATGCTGTTTATAATATCTTCTCTCTTTTTTTCTAAAACTGCTAATTTATCATTTTTGGCTTTGTTAAAGTCATCTTCAGTTAATTGTTCAAGCTTTCGATAAGTAGGTAATATTTCTTCATTATAACCCTTGTCATCAACAATACTTCTAAACACTAAATTTTCATCATCTAAATACACTTTATCTATAAGTGAATCAAGTGTGTTATATAGGTTGCTTTTTAAAAATTGTATATCTGAAGAATCTTCGTTTTTATTAATAGATATAACTTGTTTTTTCTTATTCTCATTAAACAATTTTTTCTTAGCTCCATTTTTATTTTGAATTTGTTCTATAATCGCGTCTTTCAGTGGGTGTAATGTTTCAAATTTTAAACCTTTACTTAAATCTGAAACATCAAAATTAGCAATATTGATTTCTTTTAAAATGTCATTGTTTATAACTTTTAGTTTGGATTTATTTTCATGAGGTATATAAAGTCTTAAACCAAAATTACAGTCAGGGTGTTTAACCTCTTTTATATTATGTAAGGAAGTTAAATCTGTGATACAGTATTCTCGATCTTCGAATATTTTGAATGGCTCATTTTCATCATTATGGTCTATCGTCACATCAAAAGATTGCACAATTTTAGAAGAACCTAAAATTTGTTTGAAAGAGTCAACAGCATTCCCTTTAGAATCTCCCTTTCTCAATACCGGGGCAACGATTGGAACAATATATATTTCGGTTTCTCCTGCAAGTACATGGTCTATTTCTAAAGAACTAATATCTAAAACGTTATTGCTCATTACATGTCATCCTTCCATTCGAGTTATTGTTTAAAAATGTTTTGAATAATACTTAATCGATAGTAAAGAAATCATAAAATGATTGAATTATTACATTCACAAGATTATATTTAATAATAATTTAGTCAGCTGATAAAATGATATTCCATTCTGAACAACCAAAACATACCAAAAAACGAACTTATATATTTTTTAATATTTTCTCTAATAAATTATTACTAACTATCATATTTAGATGATAACATATTAATTAAAGTTGTAATATTAATATTTTGAATAAAAACATGTATTTTAATTATTGATTTACGATATTTGTAATTATTTTTATACAATACTCGAAACATAAAACGACAAAAGTCCGAGACATTAATTTATGTCCCGGACTTTTGTCGTTTTAACATCAATTTTAACTTACTTTAAAAATTGATATAAAACACAATTCTAATGTGTTCTATTTTAGTTAATCTTTTACTCTATTTCACTTATTTTTTGTTCTGGGTATTTTATAACGCTATCTAATATATTTATAAACTTTTCCAACATCCGTTGGATCGTTGATGAAGAAAATAACTCACTTGCATATTTTAAAGACACTTTGTAAACTTCATCACCTTCGATGGTCATGTGTAAATCAAATTTAACGTTTGTATCGAAAGTTTCTTTACGTTCAATTTCCCAACCATCTATGTGCAATAACTGATTATTTATATTTTGAAATGAAAATGTTACATCATGCAATGTGTTACGAGTTAACTTATATTTTTTAATAATTTCTTCTTTCAATTGTTCCATAGGATAATCTTGATTATCTAAAGCTTTTAAAGATAAATCAGTAATTTCTGTTAGTAATTGATTAAATGATTTATTTTCTTTTGGATAACCGCGTAAAGCAAGCTTATTAAAAAGCGGACCTACTATTTCTTCCGTATCCTTAAATGTACGTCCTGAACAAGGGCTACCGATTACTATATCTTCTTGATTAGTATACTTACTCATCAATATCATTAGCGATGTTAATAATATTGTATAGTCAGTACTACCAGTTGTTTGTGCAAGTTTCTCCATTGCTTTTTTCGTTTCATTAGCCAAGTTTACAGTAATTGTTTTGCCCTCAAAAGTTTGTTGTTTGGGTCTAGGATAGTCTAAGGGTAAATCTAAAACAGGTAATTTATCTTCAAACTGTGATAACCAAAATTTGCGTTGCTCGGTTAAATCATAATTTTTAATCCACTCGCTATAATCCTTATACTGTAACTTCATGTTTCCTAAGTTATGACCTCGGTATAATTTTGAAAATTCATTAATTATATGAGAGATAGTGACTCCATCTGAAATGATATGATGGATATCAAATAATAATATATAACGCTGTTCATCATATTTCACTATTTTAACTCTTAACAACGGCGCCATTTTTAAATTGAATGGTTTTACAAAGTCTTGTAAAAGTCTATCATAATCAATTGTTGATTTTTCTTCATAGTCTACACTAATTTGTGTATTATCTTCAATTATCTGAACAGTTTCTCCATCAATTGTTTCAAAACGTGTTCTTAATACCTCATGTCGATTAACTAAAGTTTGAAAAGCATACTGTATGCGTTTAATATCTAAATTACCTTTTATTTCAAATATTCCAGGCATATTATATGTTGTTGTTTGTTTACCAGCAATTTTATTCAATGTATATATATCCTGTTGTATCGGAGATATAGAATAAAATAGTTTATCTTCAGCTTTTGGTATGTTTCGTATATTCCTGTATGCATTACTTTTGTTTATAATTTTAGCCAATTGTACAACCGTTGGGTTTTCAAAAATTACTGTGACTGGTATACGAACACCGCTTTTATTCTCTATTTCATTTATAATTCTCAAAGCATTAAGTGAATGACCACCAATTTCAAAGAAATTATCATTTGCCCCAACACTTTCAATACTCAATATGTTCTCAAATATTTGGGTAAGCATTACTTCTGTATCATCTTTAGGTGCAACATATACTTTGCTTTCAACCTTAATTTCAGGTAGCTGCCTTTTATTTAATTTACCATTATCTGTGACAGGTATTTTTTCAATTTGAGTTATATATGTTGGGACCATATAATTTGGTAACCTTTCGCTTAAATCTCTTTTAATATTTTCAAAGTTTAGTTGTTCTTCTGAGACTAAGTAAGCACAAAGCGCTATATCCCCATCTCCCATTGATTTGGCAATGACAGCAACATCTGTGTGCTTTTCATTTTTGCGTAAAACACTTTCAATTTCACCAAGTTCAATGCGATAACCACGTATTTTCACTTGATCATCGATACGCCCTAAACATATAATATTTCCATCTTCCTGCCATTTCGCTAAATCACCGGTACGATATAATTTCCCTTTACCAAAGGGGTTATCAATAAACCTTTCTTTTGTTAATTGAGGGCGGTTTAAATAACCCTCAGTCACACCTGTTCCTCCGATACATAGCTCTCCTTGAGTACCAATACCCATGAGGTTATTACCTTCGTCCATAATATATGCTTGTGTATTCGCAATAGGTTTACCAATAGATATAGTTTCATAAATAACGTTATTTTCAAAACTAAAGTTTGTCACATCAATAGTAGTTTCGGTGGGACCATAAACATTGATTAATTGAGTATTATTCACTTTACCAATCCATTTATTAAATTGATTAACTAACTCTGGCTTCACTGCTTCGCCTCCAACTAAGACATACCTTAAGCTAGAAAGTAAGTCCGTTTGTTTAGTTAACTGAATATAATGAATAAACGGGTTAAACATAGAAGGTACAAAGACAACTATCGACACTTTTGATGTCTGAATTAATGATGTAATCACTTCTGAGTCACCTTCTTTACCCGAAGGTAACAATGTGGCTTGTGCACCAACTAAAGCCCATCCAAATAATTCCCAAATTGACGGGTCAAATGTAAATGGCATTTTAAATAATATGTTATCTTTACTATTAATACCAAATCTCTTAATCCTTCTATTGAGATTATTCATAACATTTTTATGTGTTATCTTAACACCCTTGGGTTTACCTGTAGTGCCAGAAGTATAAATAATACACATCACGTCAGATATACTAGTGACATGCGATAAATTCTTTGTGGGTTGTATTGATGTACTATTGTCTTCCTTTAAATTTATAACCGATTGATTAAACTCAATAGAAGTGTCTAAAGCTCTATCTGTTAATAGCGTATTGGGCTTACTGTCACTTAAAATATAATTGATACGCTCACTCGGGTATTCTGGATCAATTGGCACATAAGCGCCACCAGCTTTTAAAACACCATATATCCCAACTATCATTTCCAAATTACGATTCGTCATTACACCTACTAAGCTATTCGGTTTAACGCCATTGCGTCGTAATTGATGCGCGACTTGGTTTGCTTTAGCGTTTAATGTTTGATAAGTAAGGCTTTCACCTTCGTAAGTAACTGCTTTATTATTTGGTGTTTTTTTCACTTGGCTTTCAAAAACGTCCACAAAGGGTTTCGTGTTATCCATACTTACTTGTGTATCATTAAAGTCATGTAAAATGAGTGTTTTTTCTTCATCTGTAATAGTCTCAATTTCACTAATTTTTTGTTGTGGATTCTCTAGAATTACATTTAAAATTTTTATAATATTTGAGTGTAAATTCATGACTGTCTTTTCACTCACCAGATCTAGCTGATAATTATAATCTATTTCGAGGGTGTCTTCTCCATCTCTATTACTTATATTTAGACCTAATGGGACATTTGTTGTGCCAGGGTCTAACCATTTTTCTGAGTACCCCTTTTTAATAAAATCTGGATTATGCTGAGTGTTTTGAAATGATACTACAAAGTCTAATAAACCTTTTGCATTTTTACTATGTTCCACTATATAACTATTGGGATATTTTCTATGTTTCAACACCTTGAACGTTTCATTTTTCATAAACTTTAAAAATTCATTAATAGATAAGTTCTTATTCATTTCCACTATTATGGGTAGCACTCTTGAATAGACTCCTGTCACTTGCTTTTCAAATTGCGTATTTCTATTGTGTAATATTAATCCAATCGAATTCTTATTTACTGAATTTTTTTTATACTTTAAAATCAACATAGCAGCAGAAAACAAATTGCTAATACTTAATTGGTTACTTTTACAAAAGTCCATAATTTTATGTGTGTATATATCTGAAAGACTATAATTTAGCCTGCCCCCTCGAGCACTATTATTTATATTATTTTCAAACAACTCATTATTTTCTAAATTTTCCACTTTTTTAATCCAAAATTGTTTGTCTTTTTCGAATCTAGATGAATTTTTATAATTTATTTCTTCTTCCACGTGGTCTAAATACGTAAATTCAAAACTCTCTTCTTTTTTTCCGTAAATTAATGATTCACATAACGTATTCCCAGCTATGGTCATACTCCACCCATCTGAAATAATATGATGTTGTAATAGTAATATTCCAATATCTCCACTAGGTTGAGTTAAAATTACAAACTTAAATAATTCGCTATTGAAGGCAAATATATTTGATTCTATCTGTGTAGTAATCCATTCATCATAACCCTTTTTATTATTATAAAAATCAATATACTCAAAGTCTTTTCTTTTATATTCATCAATATATTGTTTATATTCAGAATTCAATTTTTTAACTTTAATTCTATAACTCTCATGTTTTTTTATTAAATTGTTTAGTGATTTATCAATTTCTTCTATTCTAACATTATCTTTAATAGTAACCATTGCTGCTATATTATTAATACTAGTATTTTCATAATATTCTTCTAACTGAATAATCTCATGTTGCGCTTCAGATAATATATACTCTCTCACTAATTTTACCTCCATAATTTTAATCAATGTATATAACATGTAATTACATACATTTGCACATTATTTTATGATGATATTCTTTATAATCCTTACTACAATCATATATTCAAATAAGTATAGTTAAATAGAACAAAAGTATTTACATAAGTGGATTTTGCAACATAAATACCTTTCGGTAACTAAAGAACGGCAAGTTTTATTTTACTTTGGGATTACTACATCCCAAACTGTGTTACTTTTTTCTTTTCAGGCCAAGTATTTGTGTAATTTTTTCTTCAAAAATAATGGCGATATTTGATATAATTTTAAAAGATAATGAACAAGTTGAGGCTTGTTTATCTCCTCTTTTTGCTTTTGAATACCTTTTACTATAGTTTTTGCTAATTTATCAGCATTTAATATAAACGTTTTATTCATATTTTTATATAATCCATGCAAATCTGCTTTCTTTAAAAAAGGAGTATCTATTGGCCCTGGATTTACTACAAGAACATGGTACTTTGGTTCCTCCATTCTTAAAGTATTTAATATTTGAGAAAATGCCGCTTTAGAAGCTCCGTAATGACCAGTACCTTTATCTGTTATTACTGAAGCAAAGCTGGAAATCCCTACAATTGTTGGTTCTTCAACAAAAAATTTTCGTAAAACATTCAATAAAATAGAAAAATTAATTGTATTAATTTTATAAATTTCATCCATTTGCTCTATAGAAATGGAAGACATATTTACTATATAACTCAAGCCTGCACAATGAATAAAACCGTCTATATCATGGCTTAATTTACGCTCCAATATTTTTAAATCTTCAATATTTAATAAGTCACATTCTATAGCCTGAACATTCTTGTTATTTTTAAATAATTCAATTTGATTAAATTTATATAAATCTCGCGATAGAATAGTAACTTTACATCCTTTATTAAGCAATGCTTTTACGATAGAGTAACCTAAACCACTGGTTCCCCCAGTAATAATGTAATGCTTATTATCCACACTAACACTCCTTTTAATTATATTTTAAAAACGAAATATCAATGACAATCACGATAATAACATAAAAATCAGTTATAAATCATTTTTTATATATTTACCAATCAATAAAAAATATATTTTTATATACTATTAAAATCATCAAAAACAATAGGAAACTATTCAAAGTGTAATAAAATCAAATTTTGTATATAGTACTATTACAAAGAGAATGTTTATAAAAGAAAATAATAGTCACCAACAAAATATTTAAAGAGCTAACCCACATGAAAATGAATTAGCCCTTTTAAAGAATGAAATTTATAATCAACCTCATATTTACTTATCATAAAAATTTTATTGCTTTGATTTTTTAGGATACTTATTAAATAGGAACTACGACGACATAAACGTTCCAATGAAGTGAATAAAAACAATGCTTACATATTATTAGTATAAATACTTATGGGAAAGATGCGATGTATAAAATATTTTACTATGATCCATACATTCGCGGAACTTGAAATTAACTTATTAAGTGAACGAACTAAAAAAGATAAAATCTGCAAGAACAAGAGGAAGAAAAGGCGGTTGACCTTCATTACACTACCATAATAAAAGGTTAAACTCTTCCAACTATAAATAAGGCAATTTTCTTAGCTAATACTTCCTTCTCTATCATACTATTACTATCAGCTAACTGTAATGCGGCTTCATGAACCATTTGTGCAAAAATAGGCACAAATATTTCTTTTTCATTATCTTCATAAACACCTTTCAAACTTTTTGTTAAAACAATGTTCAACTCGGTTAGTATTTTTTTTCTCATTTGAGGTAATGCTAATCCAGCATAGCTACTTCTGCATTCAATATTAGGTTCTTGATAAAAATCATGAACTGCTAAAATAAGCTGAGCTATATTTTCTTGGTTAAAAACCATATTTTCCGGAACGTAATTATTAATAGAAACTGTAGCAAAACTTTCCATAACATAATCTATTAAGTCATATTTATCTTCAAAGTGCGCATAAAACGTTGCTCTATTTACTTTGGCCCCTTTTGTGATATCTGCTATTGTTATTTTCTCAAAATCTTTTTTATCTACTAAACTAAAAAAGGCGTTAATCAATGATTGTTTCGTATGTGTCACTCTTAAATTTTTTACTTTTTCTGCCATTTGAATCATCTCCTCAACAATTTAAAGTTCTTGTTGCTATAGCAACATTTAAGCATGGTTTGTTGATTGTTATATCACTTTATAAATTGTATATTTTACTTAAAGCAACACTTTGTTGTTTTAATATATCATAGATAAGGAGCTCCTTAAATTGAAAACATTAGTCATTGTAGGCGCAGGTACTGGATTAGGACTATCTCTAGCTAAAAAATTTGGTGCTGAAGGATTTAGAGTAGCAGCTATTTCTAGGAATGCCGAGAAATTAAAAGTTATTCAAGAAGAGCTAAGTAATTTAAACATTGAGGCAAAAACTTTTATAGCAGATATCACAAACTTGGAATCATTAAAACAATCTATCCACAGAATTAAAGGAGAGTTTGGTTCGATTGATGTCATAGAGTTTAGCCCTTACGCAAAAGAAGATAAATTTACAAATATATTAGAAACTACGCCAGAGAGTGTATCAGAAATGTTAAAAACTTATCTATTTCCATCAATTCAGTTAGTTAACGAAGTTTTACCAGATATGATAAATAAAGGAAGAGGGGCAATTCTATTTACTACTGGTGCATCTACAATATTCCCTTTACCTTTTGCTGGAAATGCTGGAATTATAGGCGCTAGCTTGCGTAATTATGCTGAAAATCTCTACACTCAACTGGAAGATAAAGGCATATTTATCAGACATATTGCGATTGGGACAGTAATAGAATCTGGAACAGTAGGCGATCCCAATTTTATTGCGGAAGCTTGGTATAATTTATACAACAAAAAAGGAAAGTTTGAAGAAACATTTCCAAAGAACCTTAAACAATCTGATATTTCCTAATTAGTATATCGCACTTAAATGCTAATACTATACTCTTATATTAATTAAGTACTTTTGCAGTTTACTGTATTAGAATGTTTTAACGCATTTATCAAGGTACTTATATAGATGCACTAACCCCCTCACTACTTTTATAGTAAGGGGGATTTTTATACAAAAAACTGCCATACAAGTCAATAACTTGAAGGCAGTTGAGAGTATACATTTTAGTATTATATTTTAACATTTATATCTAACTATTTTTGTTGTCCATTGGTCTTAATAATATAAAACAGGTAGTATACTATACCGATGACAAACCAAATCAATGTATAGAATTTAGCTTGTCCACTTAATCCCCAAAATACTGCAAATACACAAATAAAGACAAGTATTGGCATAACAGGATACAACGGTAATTTAAATGCTGGTAATGGCAAATCTCTACCTTCTCGTTTACGTAAAGCGAAAATACCCGCCGTTACAAACATAAAGGCTACTAATGTTCCTGCTGTAATTAATTGTGCCAAGAACCCAAATGGGAATACAGATCCAACAATTACTGCAACGATAGATAATACGACTAGAGCGCGATTTGGTAAGTTTTTATTGTTCAATTTACCTAACCAAGACGGAAGGATACCATCTCTACCAAATGAGTAAAGTAAACGTGAACCAGCGAGCATCATACCAATTAATGCAGTAAACATACCAATGACAGAAATGGCTTGTACAATAATTGCAATAGTACCATGACCGCTTGTACGTAATGCCCATCCAACTGGTTCCGCATTGTTTTTATATTCACTGTAATCAAACATACCAACTAGCACTAATGCTACAATGACGAACAATGTCACAGCAATTAGTAATGATCCTAAAATCCCTCTAGGCATTGTCTTTTGTGGATTAATAGCTTCACCAGAATTGGCAGCAATAGAATCAAAACCAATGTAAGCAACAAATATAACAGAGCTACCTGCATAAATACCTTGCCAACCACCAAAAGCACCTGCTGCAGTTTCTTTATATTCAGGAATAAACGGTACATAATGTCCAATATCTATCACAGATAAACCTACTATTATAAATAGGAAAATTGCGAGCACTTTTAACACGACTAATATATTCTGTACGCGTGCTGTTTCTGAAGTACCCCTAGACAATAATAAAGCAGTGATAACAACGACAATTGCTGCTATCAAATCTATTACCCCGCCGTCAGTACCTAATGAATTTGAAAGTGAATTAGGTAGCGAAATATGAAAGGGGTCTAATAGCCCTCTTAAATTAGCAGAAAAACCAGAGGCTACAAAGGATACTGCAATTAAATATTCAGCGATTAACGCCCAACCAACAATCCAACCAAAAAATTCTCCAAATAATATACTAATCCAAGTATATGCAGAGCCTGCAAACGGCATTACAGTTGCCATTTCGGCGTATACAAATGCAACCATCGCAGCTACAATTGCCGCAACTAAAAAGGATAGACTGACGGAAGGTCCCGTATGATCCGCAGCCACAACTCCTGGCAATGTAAAAATAGCAGTTGAAACAATCGTTCCAACACCTAATGCTAAAAAGTCCTTAACGCGAAGTGTACGTTCTAAATGCGCGTCTTTATTTTGATAGCGCGATACATCTTCTTTACGTAGTATTCTATGTAACAAATTCATTTTTATATCTCCTAGCTTTTTTTAAAACAAACATGTTTTTAAGTATAATGATTTTTGAAACTATTGTACATGCCATTTTAAAAAGAATCATTATTTTTAAGTAATTTTACCTAGGTTACTTTAAAGTGCGTACTTACATATTCCTAATAAGAGGTTTAAAATGGCGTTCATAGGTAATATTTTACTAAAATTCATTTAATGAAAAGGAGCATAATGATGCAAAATATAACTTTTAATAATGGCAACACAATGCCACAACTCGGATTAGGCGTCTTTAGAGTAGAAAATGATGACACAGCAAAAAATGCGGTAAAGCATGCAATTATCAACGGATATCGTAGTATTGACGCAGCATTAGTTTATGCTAATGAAGAAATGGTTGGACAAGGCATACAAGAAGGTATAGCAGCGGCAGGTATTCAAAGAGAAGACCTATTTATCACATCTAAATTATGGTTAAATCACTATGGTAAAGATAACGTGCAAGAAGGCTATGAAACGTCATTGAGCAATCTTGGTTTAGATTACTTAGACCTATATCTCATCCACTGGCCCGGTACAAATGAATCACTCATGTTAGAAACTTGGGAAGGTATGGAAGTATTATACAACGAAGGTAAAGTTAAAAATATTGGTGTTAGTAATTTCACGATTGAACAATTAGAATTGTTAGAAGCAAAAACTACTATTAAACCAGTTATTAACCAAGTAGAATTCCATCCATACTTTACACAAGAGTCATTAAGAAACTATTTAGCTTCAGCATCTATTCAAATGGAATCTTGGTCACCTTTAATGAATGCTGAAATTCTTACAGATGAAACGATTAATGCCATAGCTGATGAAACTGGAAAATCACCTGCGCAAATCGTAATCAGATGGAACATTGAACATGGTGTTGTTACAATTCCTAAGTCTGTGACGCCACATAGAATTGAAGAGAATATAAATGTTTTTGATTTTTCATTAACCGAAGCACAAATTAATCGTATTGATGCTTTAAATCAAGATAAAAGAATTGGTCCAAACCCTACAGAGTTTAACGGATAAAGGTTTAACTATATTTATATAGAGTGGAATGACAATCATCTTTACAATATATGATTGCTGTTCCACTCTTTCTTTATTTGTTATTTCATTAAATTATTTTTAAGTTCTTTTCTTTGAAATTCTAATGAATACGGGTCATTGTACCAATAAGTTTCGGCTTTTACATTAATAATATGGTTATTTTTAACAGCCGGAATTTGTTGCCACATATTTGTTTTCTCAAATTCTGGTTGAGCTTTACCTTCACTCATCGTGACAACATAGTCGCCAGCATACTTCGGTAATTGTTCTTGTGATAACTCTTTCCAACCATCTTTTTTAATTACTTTTTCTAACGATCTCGGCATATCCAAATCAAATGCTTGATATAACACTTCTCCACCACGTCCCCATTCCGGGCCAAATGCATAGATGGTTTTGCTAAAATCATCAAAAATTGAAACTGTTGCGTTTTCTCCTATATGTCCTTTGATTTCTTTAGAATCTTTAGCAGTTTGAGCTTTCCATTTTTCCACCCAAGTTTTAGCTTGTTTCTCCTTACCAAGTATCTTTCCTAATTCAATTTGTGTATCTAAATAATCCTTATTGCCGTATTCGATTGGTATAGTTGCCGCAATTTTTTGGTATTTTTTAATATTTTTGTCAGTAGTATCAACAATAATTAAATCCGGTTTAAGTTTTGCAACTTTTTCCACATCATTTTCATTTAATTTTTCAGTATTTTTAAATTTCTCTTTTAAAACATTACTCTTTTCTATGTCTTTAGTAACACCGATAATATTACCGCCTAAATATTTTATGCCACCTGCATATGTATTAGCTACCACCGCAATGCGCTTTGGATTCTTTGGTATATCAACTTTCTTACCACTGTCTAACGTATAACTTTTCGTACTTTCTTCTCCATTTGATTTTGACTCATTACTACATGCTGTGAGTAGCAATACTGCTAAAATAATAAAAGTTACTAATTGCTTCATTAAATCCCTCCTATTGATAATGATTATCACTATTAACTATATTTTATGCTTACCATTAATAATTAGCAATATATTTATTTTGATTTTAAAATTAATAGTGAATTTTAATAGTTTGTGGTTTTATATTTTTTGTTAATCCAACTGTTAAATAGATTGCTTTAAATATACTGAAGTAACAAGCTTATTAACTCATGAACACAAAAAATAAGTGGCTGGGGTGTAACTCCCAACCACTTTTGCGATAAGCTTATTCCATACGTTTTAATATCTCTAATTTAATTACTTTTAATGCTTCGCTATATTCTCTGTTGGTACTTTCTTGGGCGTTAATAATCAATAATTCAACAAGTTCTATATCACTTTTTTCGCTAACTTCATGTTCAAATTGATGTAAGTGTTCTTCAGAGGTTTTAGCATTTTGCTTTTCTATTTGATAATATTGATCAGCGCCTAAGCCACCTTCCTCAATCATGACAGATATCCCACTTGACCGTGTTTCATTCAGTCTTTTCACTTTAATGCATTTGTTTTCACGAATAATCATTTGAATCCCTCCTAATTTAATGCGTATTTAAAAGTATTTTACTGCTCATATAAACATCACATTGCTTCTAGAATTAGATTGACTTCAAATACACTTAGTTGACTTTAATTATTATGTATCGCGTTATATTTACAAATCTCATATAGTTAACTATTAAAATTGGTGTTTACCTTAGTGTATTATTACACTAAGGTAAATACAACATCTTTGCTCACTATACTATACCCATTTACATAAATAATTATGGATTACGAAATAATCTCTTTTTTACTATTTCAGTTTATATATGTCTTATTCAAAAATGTTTAACAAAGTTTTCATAAATACAATATGTTAACGACTTCTATTGCTTCAAATATAAATGTATAATTGATAATGATTATTATTATGAAAGAGTAATGTAGATATTAACGAAAGCTTTTTGCATGCAATCGGTAGCTTCTTTGCCATTTTCATAGCACCATTAGGTTTCGGTACTTGGCAAGCTGGGGCAACTTTAATTCCTGGATTCCTTGCTAAAGAAGTTATTGTCAGTTCAATGGCGATTATTTATGCTTCCGATGAGTCAGGATTAGTCCATATTATTCAAGAACAATTCACACCATTATCTGCATATGCATTTATGATATTTATATTATTGTATATACCCTGTTTATCAACCGTAGCTACTATTCGAAAAGAAACGTATTCACTTAAATGGACTATACTAGCAGTTGCATATCCTCTAATTGCTGCCTATATATTATCGTTCGTTTTCTATCAGATTAGTCATATATTTATTTGAGGAAGTGAGCTTATGACAATTTTAATAAATATTATTGTATTTTCGGCAATATTCAGCTATACCGTATATACACTCACTAGATTTATTAAAAAATCTAAATCTGGAAAGTGTAACTCATGTGATTCAAAAGAAGGCTGCATAACTGACCACAAAATCAACTAAAATAAACGCCGTCCACTCTAAATATTAAAAATTATCTAGTGCGCGGCGTTTTAATAATTTATGCTCATTAACTTTTTGGTATACTCATGCTTTGCCAACGAATACTAAAATGGCCTCTTTGAGGAATTGTGTACCGCCTTCTACATATTTATCATAGTAATCAGTAAAAGCAGCATCGTTAACATACATTTCTGCTAGTCCAGCATGAGCCTCTTTAGAATATTCAGGCCATGTATACATGAGCCAAGCTTTGTGTTTTGCTGCTAATGCTTGTGCAAGTTCGGAAGATGGGTCACCTGTTTGATACGCTTCAGATAGCAAATCGATAATTTCTTTTTCCAAATTTTTCCAAGCATCGTAATCTGCCTGTGTCATATTCTTAAATTTTTTATTACTTTGATCTATGAGGTCATCTCCATATTGCATTCTGATTTCTCTTCCATGTTTTGTTTCATTTTCTTTAATAACTTTTTCTTTGAATCCTTCAAATTTTTCTTTATCTTTCATGATAATTTCTCCTTTATTATTAGCAATCGTTTTTTCAACTGTCTGAATAATTTTATCGAGGCGTTCACGTTGTTGTTTTAAGTTATAATAATGGTTTTCTAAAGCTTTCATCCTATTAAATGTTGGTTGTTGGATAATCTCTTTAATTTCATCTAAACTGACCTCTAACTCACGGTAAAATACGATTAGTTGCAGTATATCGACTTCTTCTTGTTCATATATACGATATCCAGATTCATTAATTCTAGCTGGCTTAAGTAAACCTATTTGATCATAGTAACGTAAAGTCCTATTGCTTACGCCAGATATTTTAGCTAATTGACTGACTGTATATGACATCCTTTACCTCCTTTCAAAATTCACTTTACACCCTTACGTAACGTAAACCTCAATAGGTAATTTTATTTTTATATACTTTACCTGTTATTCATGATATTGATTCAATTTTAGCCTGTTTCTAATATATTTACGTAAACTTATATAGCTAATTATTTCCTAGAAAATAATATTAATTTTTAAAATCTGATTAACATTTACGTGAGTGGGAAAATATTAAAAGAGCACTATTAAGCCTTTTATTTTTATGCCTATACGAACGCAAATACGAATTCAAAATTATAATCGCTACAAAATTTTTCAAAATAAATTCAAAAGTAAAGGGTGAGATAAAATGAAAAAATTATTAACTCTTATTAGTATTATTACATTGATAATCATTGGTTTTATAATATGTAAAAAATACTTTGCTCATATTAATACTCTAGAAGAGCATAACAGACTTCATTTAGACTAATCATCTTATACATTAATAAAGGTAGAGGGGAAAATCAGCACTGATTTTCCCCTCTACCTTTATATTTCTAGTTATGAAGTCATATATCCTCCACCGTTCACGTGAATGACTTGACCAGTGACATAAGAGCTATCTGCTAATGTAGCTAAGAATACATAAGCAGGTGCTAATTCAGCTGGTTGTCCACGTCTGCCCATTGGCGTATCACCACCATGAACTTCTACTTTACTTTTACTGAAAGAAGCGGGTATTAATGGTGTATATATTGGCCCAGGAGCGACGCCATTAACACGAATACCTTTCTCCATTAAAGTTGTAGCTAGAGAACGTGTAAAAGCAACAATCGCCCCCTTAGTTGCGGAATAATCGATTAATTCAGCTGATCCATTATACGCTGTTACGCTTGTTGTATTAATGATCGTGTCTCCCGAAGTTAAATGTGGCAATGCTGCTTGAGAAAGGAATATCATACCAAAGATATTAGTTTCAAATGTTTCTTTAACTTGCTCAGCAGTTATATCTTGAAATTCATCTTTTGGATATTGTACTCCGCCATTATTCACTAAAATATTTAGGCCGTCAAAATCATTAACTACATCTTCAACTAACTTTTTAGAATCCTCAACATTTTTTAAATCATGGCTATAAACTTTAGCAGATCTTCCTAATGATCTTATTATTCCTATAACTTCCTCAGCATCTTTTTCTTCATCATAGTAGCCAATTGCTACATCTGCACCCTCTCTAGCAAATAGAATAGCAACAGAACGCCCTATGCCTGAATCGCCCCCGGTAATCAGTGCTACTTTTCCATTTAATTTACCACCAGCTCTATATTCTTTAAATTCGCTAATCGGTCTGGGATCCATTTGGCTCTCAATGCCCGGTTGTCTATCTTGCGTATAGCCTCTAATTTCATTATGAAATTCAGTTAAATTCATTCGATAAACCTCCACTTTATTTTGACTTGTAACTACTATTTTTAATGTCACCGCCTGAAACAATAACGTCTTTTTCGTCAAAAGCTTTATCATTAAAAAAGTTAGTTAAGATGTTTTTCACACCATTTTCAATACGTTTTTGTGCTTCTAATGTCATACCGGAATAGTGGATTGTCATAGCGTTACGTGGCATAGTTCTCCAAGGGTGGTCTTGAGGTGCAGGCTGCGGGTACCAAACATCTCCAGCATATCCTTGGATATGTTTAGCATTAACCAATTCAACTAAATCTTCTTTATTAACAATCTTACCTCGTGCAGTATTAACTAAATAGCTACCTTTTTTCATTCTACTCAATACATCATAATTAAATAAGTCATCGGTTTCTGTAGTTAATGGAGATAAAATTACTAACGCATCACTTGTAGATACTAATTCGTCAAAGTTCACATACTTCGAATATGCTGTATCTTCTTGACTAGAACGTCTAAAATGCTGTACTTGTACGTCAAAAGGTTGCAAGCGTTGAGCAACCAATTCTCCAATTTGTCCGTAACCAAAAATACCTATTTTCTTATGTTGAATATCATGCGCATGCTCACCCACTTTTGATAAATGCCATTCTCCATCATAAGATTGACGATGTCCCTCCATAAAATTACGCATCAATATTAAAAGATCCATTACCGTATGTTCAGCGACACTTACAGTATTACATCCAGTCACTTCTATTACTGTTAATTCATTTTCACCTGCCGCTTCTAAATCAACGTGATCTGAACCTACGCCAGCAGTTATAGCTAGCTTGAGGTTTTCAGCCTTATTAATTCTTTCTTTATTTATATACGCAGGTAAAAATGGAGAACTAATAACAACGTCCATATCTTCAATATGCTCTTCTATTTCTTCATCACTATTAACAACTACAAATTCGTGTTTTTTATTATCTATAAATGATTTAATACCTAATGCATATTTATCATTTAAAAGTTGATTCTCACTTTCCGCATTAGGATCTGAAGGGAATAAGCCAACTATTTTCATAACTATCTACCTCTTTTTATTTGTCTTTGTATCATGGAAATGTCTCTATTGGCCTACTCAAACTATTTTTAATATATTCACATAGTTCAAGAACGATTCAACAAAACTTATTCAGGTTTTAAAACTACTTTAATATTGTTATCTCTTTTTTCATCGAATATTTCATAAGCTTGAGGTGCGTCATCTAATGACATTGTATGTGTGATGATTTCAGTGGGGTTAAATGTGCCTTCTTGAATCATGTCATATAATTTTGGCATGAGGTGTATAACCGGAGCTTGTCCTGTCTTAATTTGGACATCACGATTGAAGATAAGATCAAGTGGAAAATCATCTACTGGAGTTGCATAAACGCCTGTTAATTGAATTGTACCGAATTTACTTACCGCTTCGGCAGCAGTATGAATTGGACTAATAGTTCCGCGTTGGGAAGAATTTGAACTTAATTTACGTTCAGAAGCTTGGACTTGACCATCCATCCCTACACAATCAATAACTATATCAGCGCCGCCATGTGTAGTTTCACGAAGTAGTTTGCCAATTTCTTTTTCATTATCGAAATTGTAAACTTCTACTTGGTTATATTGTTTAGCATGTTGTAGTCTATGTTCTACATTATCCACGCCGATAACACGCTTTGCGCCTTTAAGCTTGGCAAATTTTTGAGCCATAAGTCCTATAGGACCACAACCAAGAACTACCACAGTGTCACCTGACTTGACGCCAGAATGCTCTACGCTCCAATAAGCAGTAGGTACTACATCAGATAAAAATAATACTTGCTCGTCTTTCATATTACTGTCAGGAACAACAAAAGAAGAAAAATCTGCGTATGGTACCCTTAAATATTCTGCTTGGCCGCCCCAATGGTTACCGTGCATTTGACCAAAGCCAAATAATCCGCCGTTATCCAATTTCCAACTTGCTGGTTCTTTATTTGAATTATCACATTGCGACTCCATTTCATGAGTGCAATAGTAACATTCACCACACCCTATATTAAAAGGAATCACAACACGATCACCTTTTTTAAGTTTTTTTACGTCTTTACCGACTTCTTCGACAATACCCATAGGTTCATGACCAATAACAAAGTCTGAATCCAACATTAAATCACCTTGGTGATATAAATGAAGATCAGAGCCACAAATACCTGAAGCCGTAATTTTAATAATTGCGTCTGTCGTTTCTTCAATTTTAGGATCGTCTACTTGCTTAACTTCCATGGATTTATTGCCTTGAAAAGTTACTGCTTTCATATAAACACTCCTTCATTATTTTCAGAATATTTAAATATTACCCTTTAGGAGAAATAAGTAAACTGACGATTATTTTAAAAAAGTGACAAGCCTCCACTTATATTAAATGAATTATTTTTTATTCTAAATATTTACCATGTTTTGGAAGAGCGATATCATCAAAATTATTAACTAAATAATTTAGGTTCTTTGTAAGTTCTTTACCTTTCATAGGTAAGCCGTGACCTGTTATAGCTATCTTAGGTTGTATGCTTTCTAACTTTTTTATAGAGTCAAAAGCTGACTCCCAATCTGTAGTGAAATATCTGGGTGGTCCATAAATTTTCTTTTGCTGCGTTAACACTTGATACAAATAATCTTGTTTTACAGTTATAAAAGCGTCTCCAGCAATCAGTGCACCGTCCTTTTCTCTAAAAAGAGAAACATGACCTGGAGAATGTCCAGGTGTGTGTATCCATTGAAAATCCGACATATGTGGCACACTATAATCTTCAGGAAGCGCTTTGATACGATTACCTAAATCAATTGCTGTATTCGGCAATATAAATGATGTTTTTGCAAGCAAGCCACCTTCTACAGTGATATCAGGTTTTAAATAATTAACTTTACCAGTTAAAAATGGTATTTCTAAAGGGTGTGCGTATACTACGACATCCCAATAGTTAATCAACTCAATAATTGCACCAACATGGTCAAAATGACCATGTGTTAAAACAATTGCTTGTGGATGACTACCTGGACCAAACCTTTTTTCTACTTCTTCGATAATTGATTGAGCTGAGTTTGGCATTCCTGCATCTATAAGCACGAAATCATTTTTAGAATGACCATACATCACTATATTTACAATTTGCGTTGTATATTGATACAAATCATTAGTAACTTCAATACCTTGCTTATTTTCTATTGAAGTTATTGGAATAAATTTATAATCTTTACCATAGCTCATATTTCCAACCATAATATCACACCTTCTTTATTTAAATGCTATTTCCATATTTGCAGAGAATTTTAAAGTTAGATTAAGAAATTGACCGCTAATTCAATCAATTATATTAATAATTTACCCTTCACAATCAAAATAAATACTTGAATTTATTTATTTTAATCTAAGTATAGAATTATTCTATTTTAATAATAGGTACTTTATCCCCTTACAGCCTTCTGTTTATTCACTTTACAAAAGGTTATATAACTAATATATTTACAAATTCAATTAACTAAACTATTTATATTACCTATATTTTAATTATTAAAAAAGGAGGGAGTAGATTGAAACATATAAAAGTTGGATTAACCGTTGCTCCTAATATGCCAGAAAAATTGACAAATAAATTTATAAATATACTACCAGAACTCTTAGAGAAAAGAATTTCAGGAGTTAGCTTCGAATTTAAAGTAGAGTCAAATACAGTGGTAGGTAGCGCTGAATATGTAGATAGATGCATTGATTACGCATATAAACGTAAAGAAAAAAGTGAATTAGACTATTCTATATGTGTTACTGATTTACCAAGCTTTTCTAATAATAAAAGCGTTATATCAGATGTTAATTTTGAGAAATAAACCGCACTTATTTCTTTACCTGCGTTAGGGATCTATAGATTAAAACGTAAACTACGCTCCACAATTATGGATGTCATAATAGACATGTATATGAATTCTGAACATAAAACTTCTCCTTTAAAAAAATTGTCTTCTTTAAAAGTTAATGAAGTAACTCCTCAAGAGAAAACTACAACTAACCACAGATATGTTTATAGTTCTACCATTCTAGGTGTTTTGAAAATAATTTTAGGTATGACATATGCAAATGAGCCATGGAAAGCAATTATTTCTTTCAAAAAGATAATTGCTCTCGGGGTAGCAACGGGCACTTATATTTCTATATTTTCTACGCCTTGGCAATTAAGCCTAGTCTATGAATGGCAAAGATTTATACTGCTTATGACGCTTTCGCTAATAGGAATGATTGGCTGGTTAGTTTACGCTCACAATTTTTGGGAATTCCCTTCTTCAGCAACAGAAAAAAAATACCGGTATCTTTATAACATTACTACATTGTTAACTATGTTTTGTTTATTCCTTTTAAGTTATATTATTCTTTTTCTGTTATTACTAACTAGCATAATTTTCTTTGTACCTGACGATTTATTTAAAAATTGGGGAAACGCAACAGAAAGTTATTCAGTAAGCAATTATTTACGTTTAAGTTGGTTCATATCCTCTGCTGGTCTTTTAGCAGGTGCATTAGGCTCCGTTATGGAAGGAGAAAATACGATGAAAGAGATTACTTATACAAGCCGACAAAGAGGGCGTAAGCAAAGAATTCAACGCCAATTAGAAAAAGAGGAAACATCATTAAAAACTGAAAAACAAAAAAAAACGCATAAAATCAAAACATAAAATCTGAAGGAGTAATTACAATGAAGAAAAAAGTCGGTATACTGACAGCCCCTGATTTAGCAAAAAAGCTAGCAGATAAGTATTATGAAACGCTTCCTAGTTTGCTCTCTTCACAATTTGATTCATCAATAGAATGGGAAGTAGAAGTGATAAAAGATTCTATAACAGGCGCAGCAAAAAATTTTATTGATTTATATACAAACACTGAAAGTTATGCAAAAGAAAATAACTGGTCATATGTAATCAACTTAACTGATTTACCTATACTTGATGAAAAAAAAGTTATAGCTGCTGATATTAACAAGAAAAGTAAAACAATTTTGCTCTCTGTTTCTGCTTTTGGGTGGGGATCTATACGTAAAAGAGTAGAGCGTGCTATATTATACGCTATGAAAGAAGTTTACTATCTCAGTAATGATAATAATCAACAGGGTAACGAATACAATAACAAATATTATAGTCAAAACGCTTTTCCATCTAAACGACTACAAAGAAAAACTGTCTATATAGAGGACACTGATTCTTATCATATTCGTTATTTAATATTCCCTTCTTTTATCGGTAAATTACAATTAGTTTCTGGCATGGTCTCAGTTAACAAACCTTTAAACATGATGAAAACTCTTACGAGTTCACTTGCTTTATCTTTTACCACAGGTGCTTTTGGCTTAATTTTCACAACACTGTGGCAATTAAGTTATATTTTTTCAGAATTACGTTTATTATCTCTTTCTTTTGCATCTATATTTGCAATGTTGATATGGATTATTTTAGCTCATCAATTATGGGACATCCCTGCTGGAAAAGGAGAAAAACACATTTCTAAACTATATAATTTTACGACGCTAATTACACTTTTCATATCAGTATCGATTTACTATATAACTTTATTTATTTTATTTTTAATAACTTGTTTAACCATTTTGCCTGCTGATTTTGTAGGAAAAACAATAGGAACTTCAGGACCTGCAGATTTTATACAATATATAGAAATTGCTTGGCTTGCTGCTTCTATTGCTACAGTAGCTGGCGCAGTAGGAGTAGGTTTAACAAATGAGAAGTTAGTAAAAGAGAGTACCTTTAGTTACAGACAACAATCTAGATACGAAAATATCGTTAACAAAAAGTCTGAAAAATAAAATCCTATAAAATTAAGCATAAATTCTTACTATTACTTTAATTAACCAATAAGCTAGCTAAAACAATTATATTTTATCGTTAAACTCATTTCTCTGCTTTCTAATATTATTGAAACTTGTGATGCCCAAAAAGTAATGCGCTATCTTGTTTTATACCATTCATAATTTTCTATATTATTAAATTTTGAATATAAATATACTGTAAGTTATTTCACCCTTAACTTTAAATGTTTAATAAAATAATTGTTGGGAATATTAATAAAGTAGTGAAATATTATTTTTTTAAAAACCTCAAAGGAGGGAATTTAAAATGATTAATACTTCTTATAAAACGAGTAATAAAACACCTATATAGCGTATGATAAATTAAACAATTTAATCATTGATATAATTAATAAACAAAATTTTACGTTCTTTATAGTAAAAACTACCTAGAATCCCCTTTTTTCAGCATTGACTGTCCCCATTAAATTTAAGCACACCTACTACCTAGCCTAACGACTAAGTATTTGTAAGAAAATTTCCAGACTATTTTCATACAAATACTTTTTATTTACCTATCTACTTTTAAGATTGGAGTGAAACTATTAATGGTGCAATTAAAAGATTGTTTAACACGTGAAATCGTTACTTCTGACGTAGAGGAAAATTTAACATCTATAGCGGAAAAAATGGCCGAAACAGCAGTCGGTTTTTTACCAATACTTCAACACACTAATTATGTCGGCGTCATAACAGATAGAGATATAGTTGTGAAAGGACTAGCAAACAATCAAACAAAAGCTGGAGACATCATGACGACAAATATTGTAACTGCTAATTCTGAGATGACTATTAAAGAAGCAGTATCATTAATGAAAGAGCATCGTATATACCGTTTACTAGTAGTAGACGATTATAAAATACAAGGCATAGTAACTTTAGGTGACTTAGGTGTAGAAAATGCTACACAATGGATTGGACAAACAGTAAGCGAAATATCTAAGGAACAAGATAATAATTAGCTATTAATTTATTAATCCTTAAGAGTCGCAAACATTTTGTGACTCTTTTTTAAAATTACTTATACTTGCCTACAATCGCGTAATCCAAATAATTTTTGAGAGTTAAACTATTAAATATTTAGAGGTGATTCTATGAAAATAGAAGATTGCATAGAAAATTTTATTCTCAGTATTAACGAAAAAAATTCCCAATTGTTTTGCAATTTATTAGGACCTAAAGAGCTCTCCAAATTAAGAAAAAAATTATATATAAACAGAAATTATATAAGTATTAATAGATATGTAAAAGAAAGATATTTGGAAAAACTGTCTCGTTTAGTTTCTCCACTTTATTCCTATGAGTATTTTAAGAGAGGAAACAAGTATATTGTGAAATATAAATTTGCCAGAAATAAATCTTATTTCATAACTGAATTCAATGTTTCAGAAAGTGAAAATGATTCCTTGATCAGTTTAAATATTACTAAAATACAGGCTAAAATATAAAGCTTTAGCCCCTCTTCAAGTGGTCCCAAAATCACCTACGTTTTTTACAATTTGAATCGAAATGAGGTTAGTGTTATGAGTTTTGAAAATGAAACAAGTTACGATATAAACAACTTACCTAGTATTGGTCAACAAGCGCCCCATTTTAAAGGACTGTCTACTCAAGGAGACATAACTTTAGACGACTATAAAGGGCAATGGATGCTATTATTTGCATACCCTTCTGACTTTTCTCCGGTATCCACTTCTGAGTTTATAACATTACAAGAAAATTATGAGGAACTTAAAGATTTACAAATATCTGTTGTAGGTTTAAGTGTGGATAGTATTGCTTCACATATAGCTTGGTTAACAAGTATAGAATCATCTTTTAATACAAATATAGAGTTTCCACTTATTGCTGACTCAAGTAAACAGATTTCAAAAAATTATGGGATATTATCTAAAGAAGATGACAACCAATCAGCTACTCGTGCAGTATTGATTATTGATGATAATTTAGTTGTACGTTCAATTATGTATTACCCTGCAGCTATAGGACGCAATGTAAAGGAAATCATACGTATGGTAAAAGCAATAAAAACATCCGATGAAAATGATGCAATCACCCCTGAAAATTGGCAACCAGGAGACAAAGTGTTAGCCTTACCTCCTTCTAATGTTAAAGATGCCAAAGGACGTGTGAAGGGCGATAACTATAAATGTAAAACTTGGTATTACTGCGAAAAAGATATTGAACATAAAACCAAAAAAATTTATAATGCTTTTTTACAAGACGAATAGTAGCCTAATACACTGCCCTCACAGAAATTAAATAATAAAATCATACTAAGATTAGCTATGAAAAAATCTCTGACTATGGTATAAACATCAATTTCTATTGAGCTTATATATGAACTGATCCCAATTAGTGAGACTAAAATTAAAACGCCTCCGTATTATACATTTTAAATGAATAATACGGAGGTATTTTTTTATGCGCAGAGTTGCTCATTCAATAGAAATTAAAAGCAAAGCTATCGATTAACTTGAGATTTGAAGTATTTCCAATTATAATTCTTCATTCATTTTTTGTTTGTTTTCGGATAAAATTTCAAGCATTGATTTCCCAATGAACAATTTAAATAATCATTGAAATCATATAACTCAAAATTTCTTTTGAGTCCTTATCTTTTATTTCGCTAAGCATATCTTTTAAAACCTAGTCGTGAACGATTTTGTAACGCGCTGATACCCGGGGGATATTATGAGTGAAAGAATACGAATCGAACCACATCGCAAGCAAGCATGTACGGTCAAAAACATAAGATTTTTATATAAAAAGGACTAATCCATTTTTAATACACATTAGTTTTTATTTTGAAAATGAGGACTTATGTCTTAAGCTTTTCTTTTTATTAAGCATGAATAAAGATAAGTTGTATGAACAGATAAATAGATTATTTTAATTGGGTATCGCTTTTATTTATATGAATACTTTTTCTTCCAGCTTTTAACCGCAATAAATGATAATAGCGTCGTACAAATAATTAATACTATAGTAAATGGCCAAAACCATACAGATACAATACTGTCTTCTACAGCTAAACCAATTTTAGAAAATAGACCAAATGTAAAAACAATACTTCCTAATAAACAAATTGAAACTGGCAACGCGTATTTCCATGGTGTTAAATTAACAACAGCTTTGTCTTGGAAAGTAAAAGGAATCTTTAACGGTCTTATTTTGCCTAAAATCAATAAAAATAGTACTTCTATTAAGAAAAGTAGACCTTGAATATGAATAAAGTTAATAGGTATCATTACATTAAAAATTGTTGGTAAGCCCCACATTAACATATAATAAATCACCACATGCGAGATAATAACGATTTTAGCTCCAACTGCTGGAACAGTTTTTGAAAATATACCCACTAACACAATTACTATAATTGGTATATTAAAAAAGCCTGTAAATTCTCTAATAATCGTCCACAAACCATCTGGAGCATACAGTAATAATGGAGAAATAAAGAAGGTCAATAAAGACAATATAACGCCAAACCATTGGCTCACTCTTATCATTTCTTGGTCATTTGCTTTTTTATTCAGCACAACTTTATAAATATCGTAACAGAACATTGTTGCAGCACTGTTTAACAATGAATTGAAACTAGAAAAAACTGCTCCTAATAATACAGCTAAAAAGAACCCATTTAAAAACGTAGGGAAAACATCATTGATTAGTGCTGGATAAGCTAAATCCATAGTTTTTAACTTAGGGCCATAGAGATGATAGGCTATTATACCAGGAATCATCATTAAAAATGGGACTAGTATTTTTAAAAAACCTGTAAACAAGGCGCCTTTTTGACCTTCAGCAAGACTTTTAGCACCTAACGTTCGTTGAATAACATATTGATTAGTGCCCCAATAAAACAAATTAGCGAATAGCATGCCAGTAAATATCGTTCCAAAAGGTACACCATCTTTGCTAGATCCAATAGAATTTAGTTTTTCTGGATGTTCTGTCACTACTGTTTTTATACCTATAAAAAAATCACCATTTCCTAATGCTATAAAACCTAATATAGGTACAATTAGGCCAACAATCAATAAACCAATGCCATTGATGGTATCTGAAATAGCGACCGCGCGTAAGCCTCCAAATATAGCATAAATAGAACCTATAATGCCTATCGTCCAAACTGACAACCACATAGCTTGCTCAAATGTAATACCTAACATATTAGGTATATCAAACACCTGTAATACGGCTATAGCTCCTGAATATAGAACTGATGGAATCGTAATAAGTCCATAGCCAAGCATAAATAATAACACAACAAGCAATCTTGTCCCTTGATCAAATCTGTCATTTAAAAACTCTGGTAATGTTGTAAACGCGCCTTTTAAATAACGTGGTAAAAGTACAAGCGCTAAAATAATAACAGAAAAACCTGCTGTGACTTCCCAAGCCATATTAGTTAAATTAGCACTATACGCTTGACCATTTAAACCAATTAATTGTTCTGCAGATAAGTTTGTCAATACTAAAGAGCCTGCTATAAAGCTACCTGTTAATCCTCGTCCTGCTAAAAAATATCCCGTTGAGTCATTTACTTTATTTTTAGTTTTATGATAAGCATACCAAGCAACAAACGCCATAAAACCAGCACAAGAAAAAAGCGTAAAAAAAGTTTCTCCCATAATTGTCCCCCCCATATTAGAAAATTTCAGCTATTAAAATTTATTAATTAAATAATTCTTCGAGTAACAAATTCTCTATTTTCCTACGTCTTTTCCCTTTTTAAGTAAATTTAACTTCAAAATATAAAGAAAATTTATTTTTTTGGTATCGAATATAATTAGAATTTAATAAAACAATACGTGATGTTTATTAACATAAAAACAGGGGAGTTGATAATTATTGAAAATAAATAATATTTAGAAAGGCGTGTTAAAATATGAAACAGTTAATTGCTCATCCACAGCGTAACTTATGGTCCGGTATTCTATTTGGCCTAGGCGTTGCAGCTTTTATTGATGAAGTAGTGTTTCATCAGCTTTTAGCTTGGCATCATTTTTATGACAAATCATCTATGGCTATAGGCTTGGTATCAGATGGGTTGTTTCATGCGTTTAGTTGGTTTGCAACGGTTGCCAGTCTATTTTTATTAGCAGATATTAAAAGAAGAAATTCATTTTGGGTAAAAAGATGGGTGAGCGGTATGTTGTTAGGTCTTGGATTCTTCCAATTATATGACGGCCTTATCCAACATAAAATATTTCAAATACATCAGATTCGTTACGAAGTTAATGTACTCCCTTACGATATAGTTTGGAATGCCATTGCTGTTATTATTCTAATTGTTGGGTTTATTGTCTTTATACAAACTCAAAAATATATAAGAAGAAAAAGAGGATAAAATATGCATAATCACCTACAACCAGAAATTATTTATTTTGAAGTGCTTACCGTGTGTTTTTTAGTTTTATTTTTTCTTCTCTATTTCTTTGCTGCAATAATAACTAATAAAAAATTTAGCAAATGGCCATGGCATCGTTATGTCTTTTGGAGTTTAGGTATTTTTTGTATAGGTACTGCTTTGGCAGGACCGTTAGCATCTTATGCTCACATGAGCTTTATTGGTCATATGATTGGACACCTATTACTCGGTATGCTCAGTCCGCTTCTCTTAGCACTTGCTAAGCCTATGACACTGTTACTACGATCACTGAACGTGCCAACTGCCAGAAGCCTTACATCTATATTAAAAAGCCGCTTATTAAAATTTTTAACTCATCCTATTACAGCTACTACACTCAATATTGGTGGGTTATGGTTACTTTATACCACACCGCTTTTTCATTTAATGCATCAATCTATATTTCTCTATGCATTTGTGCACTTGCATGTATTTTTGGCAGGTTATCTATTCACTATTTCTATTATTTATTTAGATATAACGCCTCATCAATATAGTCACTTATATCGTTCTTTGATATTGATTATAGCTCTAGCAGCCCATAAAATTTTATCTAAATATATTTATGCTTTCCCAACATCCGGCGTACCTAGACCAGAAGCAGAAGCGGGAAGCATATGGATGTATTATGGTGGTGATATTGTTGATTTAGTATTAATTATTATTCTTTGTTATCAATGGTATAAAGCAACAACGCCACGTGCTACAACGTCTTGAAAACCTTTTTAATTATGTAATTATATTAAAGAAATGAAATTATTAATTTATAACTTTTACATTTTTAAAACCAATATTATTTTATTACTTATCATTTAAAAATATAGATACTTATTAGTAAAATTATTAAAAATACACCTACAAATAATATAAAGCTATACAAAAATGTGGCTATATTTCTTAGTTTAGTAGTCTTGATTTCATTTGGGTCGTTACCTTTCATAAATGCGACGATACGGTCATAAGTTTGTATATTGTAAGATTTCTTCATAATATCTAATTTAATAGAAGAAAACATACCGATACCTAATAATATAACTTCAATTATAATTCCTATTGATTCCCAATAATAAAGAGCTGGGCCAATTAAAATTGAAGCCATTAGCATTGGCCATATCATTAAATGTGTCCACAAGTTAAACCGGGCTTTTTTCAATTTTTGTTCCATAATCTCTACATCTCCTTTAACTAAAGCATCTAAAGAAACATCGAACAATGAACTAAGCATTAATAAATTATGCACGTCAGGATAACTCTTATCATTTTCCCAGTTTGATATTGTTTGTCGTGAAACATATAATTTATTAGCTAAATCTTCTTGAGAGAGTTGGTCACGGCGACGGAAATATTTGATTTGATAACCTAAGTTCATTGCTTTTGCTCCTTCTATTAGAGATTAAGATAAAACACATTATTAGACTATCAAAGTTCTTTAATATCTGCATAATTTTCTTTGTCTAAATACTTTTACATCCTACTATAACAACTTTTTTAAACCTACCTCTAGACGGAACGACAAAAAAGGACGAGATTGAAACTAGTATAGTTTCATATCTCCGTCCTCATGATAATCATATATTTTCATATTAAGTAATCGTTTAACTTTTAAATTTTGATAACTGCATTCATTAATTTAAAATCCATTCACATCTATACAATTAAATTATTGATATAGCTAACTCAATTAATGTAGTTCTTCTTGACCACGTTTATTCCAAGTAAGTAAGAAACTGAGCATTGCTAATATACTAATCACTGTCAATAATACAAAACCAATATCCCAACCAAAATGTTGCACTACAAAACCTAATACGATATTAGCCATCACAGCTCCAAATAAATAACCAAACAAGCCTGTTAAACCTGCTGCAGTTCCTGCTGCTTTCTTAGGAACATAATCCAAAGCTTGTAAGCCAATTAACATCACAGGTCCATATATAAGGAATCCAATGGCAACAAGTGAGACATTATCTAACCAAGCATTGCCTGGAGGATTTAACCAATATATAAGTACAAATATTGTTACACCTAACATAAAGAAGAACCCTGCTGGGCCACGGCGTCCCTTAAATAATTTATCAGATAAATAACCACATAATAATGTGCCTGGGATACCCGCCCATTCATATAGGAAGTAAGCCCAACCGGACTCACTTAGGTTAAACTGTTTCTCTTCACTTAAATATGTAGGCGCCCAATCTAACACACCATAACGTACAAAATAGACAAATATATTAGCAAAAGCAATTGCCCAAACCCATTTATTATTCAGAACATATTTGAATAAAATTTCTTTCGTAGTTAATTCTGTTTCGAATGTTTGCTTAGATGATGTGGAATAATCATTATTATAATGTTCAATTGGTGGCAAACCTTGTGATTGAGGTGTATCTCTAATTAAACAGTATGAAATAATCGCAATAATGATAGCTAATATTGCTGGATAAATAAATACGCCTTCAAAACCTTTTAAGTAACCAAAATTATATAGTGCTGTCATGGAAATACCCCATGTCGCTATAGGAGCCATTAACCCGCCACCAACATTATGAGCTACATTCCATATTGAAGTCTTACTACCACGTTCACTGACACTATACCAATGGACAAGAACACGACCTGAAGGTGGCCATCCCATACCTTGGAACCATCCATTTAAAAATAGTAATACAAACATAATTGTAATACTAGATGTAAAGAAAGGCACAAAACCAAGTAATAAATTCACAATCGCCGTTAGTATTAAACCTAAAGTTAAAAATATTCGAGCATTACTACGATCACTAATGGTGCCCATTACAAACTTACTAAAACCATAAGCAATCGAAATGGCTGAAAGTGCAATACCAAGTTCACCTTTACTGAAGCCGTCCTCGATTAATGATGGCATTGCTAATGAAAAGTTTTTCCGTAATAAATAATAACCTGCATAGCCTATGAAGATACCTAAAAACACTTGAAAACGTAGTTTCTTATAAGTATTATCAACTTGATTCTTTGGCAATGGTTCTATGTGTTTTGCCGGTTTCAAAAATTGAAGCATTGAATCACTCCTGACTTTATATAATTTTGATATATGAATTATAAAATATCATCATTATATTATATTCAAAAATGAAATATAGCAAGGCGTTTTGCAAATCTTTTATAAAATAGATAATTGTTTATAAATAGTTGGATATTAGAAAAAGCGAGAATGCAAAATTAAAAATTTATATGCTCGCTTTTTCTATAAATAATTATAATGCTTTGGTATTAACTTTTTAATAAAGTGTTAGCTTTATTAAATACATTTTATTGATTTATATTACGTTACTTGTTGTTGTTGATATGGGATAGGATGATCTAATTCAAATTGAGCGCCGGCAGTAATTTTCTTATATTGATAACTAAAGTAAGCAACCCATAATATGGTCAACACTAACGCGATTATATAACTTAAATTAAGGTCTAAACCTAAACCAATTTTCTGACTTAAAATATAGGTGAATATATTCCAAGTCATAAATACAGCTGGTATCGCTGCAACCCAAAAATTCTTTTTCGCTATTAATAAATACATGGCGCCCACCCATAATGCCACTACAGCAGTGGTTTGGTTAGCCCAAGAGAAATATCGCCATAAAACTGTGAAGTCAACTTGTGTTAACCCGAAACTTATAACAAATAATGGTGCAGCAACTATAATTCTTTTTACAATACTGCGCTGTCCATAATTCAAATAATCTGCAATAATCATTCTTGCACTACGGAAAGATGTATCACCACTTGTTATCGGTAATATGATAACACCTAATACAGCAATTGTACCGAAGACAGAACCTAATAATAGATGCGAAGCTTGACTAACTACCAATGCTGCTTCACCACGCGCTAACACATCATTTAAGCCATTATAGCCATTAAATAGACTCATTCCAGCTGCTGCCCATATCATTGCAATAATACCTTCTGCAATCATCATACCGTAAAAAATGAAACGACCATTCTTTTCTTTATTAGTTGTTCTTGAAATAATCGGTGTTTGAGTCGCATGAAAACCAGATAATGCCCCACAAGTAATGGTAAAGAATAATAATGGAAAAATAGATGCGCCATCAGGGTGCATATTCTTTAAACTTAACTCTGGAATAGGAGCACCTGTTTGAATAAGACGGAATCCAATGCCTACTGCGCTTACTAAGAGTAAAGCACCGAATATTGGATATATACGACCAATTATTTTATCTATTGGTAAGATTGTGGATAGTACATAATATATAAAAATAACAAATATAATAATACCTAGAGCAATGCGGCCGTCCAATAAATTATGTAGGAGTAGGGCTGGACTTGTTACAAAAACTGTACCTGTTAACAACAATAATAAAATTGAAAATATATTAACAAAATGTTTCATAACTTGTCCTAAAAATTTACCTGCAAGCTCGGGTAAATGCGCCCCTTTGTTTCTTATAGAAATCATTCCAGTTAAATAATCATGCACAGCGCCTGCAAATATACAACCAAACACAATCCAAATAAATGCTACTGGACCATATAACGCTCCCATAATTGGACCAAATATAGGACCAACTCCTGCAATATTCAATAATTGGATGAGTGAATTAGACGATGTCTTCATAGGTAAATAATCTACGTTATCCCTTTGATGATAAGCTGGCGTAGGTCGTTCTTCTTTTGTTCCGAACATTTTATCGATATATTTCCCATAAGTGAAATACCCAATAATAAGTATAATAATAGAAACTATAAATGTAATCATGTTACCATTCCCCCTTAAGATAACGTGAAAGCGTTTTCTTAATTTAATCATAAATAGTAATTTTCCACAATATTCTGCTGTTTTTTTATTCTAATTTAATTCATAGGAATTGGTAATATTATTATATTAAGTACAATAAACGTTCACTTAATTCCCTCTAATTTTTAGAGCATTCAGCGAAGGTAACAGGGCTTCTAGTTTTTGATTATACTAAAATGCTATTGTTGTTAAATTAAAGCTACTCAATAAATAGTTAAAGGCCGAGACATCCATTGTCTCGGCCTTTTCAACTCTAATATTTATATAATTTAATTTTAATTTCATAGTAATCATCGTGATCTTTAGCTTGATGTTCAAATTTAATACCACTTTTTTCAATGGATTCTAAACTTTGACCAACTGCTTCTCGCGCATCAGTTAAATCTTTTTCGAACTCAAACCTACGAGCTTTCACCTTTTCAGGGCCAAGCTTTTGCTTAACTCGTGTTTCTGTTTGTTTAACATTTAGTTTTTGGCTAATAACTGTTTCAACCAAGTCAACTTGATCTTCTTCTGATAAACTTAACATTGCACGTGCATGACGCTCTGTAATCTTACCTTCACGTAGACGCTCTATTACTTTAGGCGCTAGTTTTAATAGTCTTAATTTATTTGCTATAAAACTTTGGCTTTTACCAACACTTTTAGCTAATTCACTTTGTGTAGTATCACCAATATCTAAAAGCTTTTTATATGCTTCCGCTTCTTCTATGACAGATAGATTTTCACGTTGAATATTTTCAATTAATGCTACTACAGCTGTTTCTTCATCATCTAAATATCTGATAATCACATCGGCATGTGTTTTATTGAGTGTTTGTAGGGCTCTGAATCTACGCTCACCAGCGATAATTTCAAACATATCTTCTTCAATTGGGCGTACTACAATCGGTTGTAGCAAACCATGTTCTTCTATAGATTCTGCAAGTTCTTTAATCTTATTTGGCTCAAATACTTGTCTTGGTTGATAACGGTTTGGCACAATGCGTTCGGTATGAATAGATTCAACGTTATTATGATCCTCTTCAATATAACCAACAATGTCATCTTTGTTCTTTAAACCAAATAATTTAGAAAAAGGTTTCTTCATTTATTATGCGCTCCCTCTAAACTAATTGTATTGAATTGAATTCTTTCTATTTTTCAAGTAACGGTGACTTATTCGGTGTTCCTGGTTTTCTTGGATATTTCTTAGGTGTTTGGCTTCTTTTATCAATGATAATCATCTGTCTTTCACCTGCGTTTTCAGGTAATTCGTATGAAATGGTATCCAAAACTTTACCACCTAGGACACCTATACCAAAACGTGCTTCTTCCAATTCTTCTTCACCTTTAGAAGATTTTAAAGCAATAAATTGCCCACCTTTTTTAACTAATGGAATACACAATTCACTTAATACTGAGAGTCTCGCAACGGCACGAGCAGTCACAATATCATAAGACTCCCTGTAGTCTCCCTTGCCATACGTTTCAGCACGGTCATGTACAAAACTAACATTCTCTAAATCTAAAGCATCTGCCAATTGATTTAAAAAATGTATTCGCTTATTCAATGAATCTACAATCGTAACTTTTAAATTTGGAAAAATAATTTTTAAAGGAATGCTAGGAAAACCAGCACCAGCACCTATGTCACATATTGTTAATTCTTTAGTTAAATCCGTATAAAAACTTGCCGCAATTGAATCATAAAAATGTTTCAAATATACTTCATGTTCCTCTGTAATGCTTGTTAGATTCATTTTTTCGTTCCACTCTACAAGCATTTGATAATACGTTTGAAACTGTTGTTGTTGTTTGTCTGAAAGTTCAATTCCATGTGTACTGAGTTGCTTAGTTAACCATGTTTCACTCATTTTAATTATTCACCCTTTGAATTTTACCTTGTTCAAGAAATACAAGTAAGATTGAAATATCAGCTGGATTCACACCTGAAATACGAGAAGCTTGTGCAATATTTAAAGGCTTAACTTCTGCTAATTTTTCTCTTGCTTCCGTAGCTAAACTATCTACTTTGCTATAATCTAAATCCTCTGGAATTTTCTTCTCTTCCATACGTTTAACTTTTTCAACTTGTTGTAATGACTTATTGATATAACCTTCATATTTTGTTTGAATTTCAACTTGTTCTTCAACATCTGACGGTAATTGATGTGCTTCATCCAAGATTTCAAGGATTAAATCATAAGTCATTTCTGGACGGCGTAGTAATTCTAAAGCTAATATGCCATCTTTTAGACGTGAACCGCCTTGTGCTTCAATAATTGCTTGTACACGTTCATTTGGTTTAACACGAATGCCCTGTAGACGTTCTTGTTCTGCTTTAATCATGTCGCGTTTTTCATTGAAGCGTGCATAACGTTCTTCAGAAACCATACCTAATTCATAACCTAAATCTGTTAAACGTAAATCAGCATTGTCATGTCTTAATAGTAAGCGATATTCTGCACGAGAAGTTAATAAACGATAAGGTTCGTTCGTACCTTTAGTAATAAGATCGTCTATAAGTACACCGATATAAGCATCAGAACGACTTAAGATGACTTCTTCTTTACCTTGGACTCTAGCTGCTGCATTAATACCTGCCATAATACCTTGGCCGGCCGCTTCTTCATAACCAGAAGTCCCATTAATTTGACCAGCTGTATATAAGTTTTTTATTTTTTTAGTTTCAAGTGTTGGCCATAATTGTGTAGGTACTAACGCATCATATTCAATTGCGTAACCAGCACGCATCATGTCCGCTTTTTCTAAGCCAGGAATAGTTTCTAACATTTGACGTTGTACATGTTCTGGTAAACTTGTTGATAAACCTTGAACATAAACTTCATTTGTATTTCTACCTTCTGGTTCTAAGAATAACTGATGACGTGGTTTATCATTGAAACGAACAAACTTATCTTCAATTGAAGGACAGTATCTTGGTCCAGTACCTTTAATCATACCAGAGTACATAGCTGATAAATGTAGGTTGTCATCAATCACTTGATGTGTATCACCATTTGTATATGTTAACCAACATGGTAATTGATCTAAAATATACTCTGTTGTCTCAAAACTAAATGCTCTACCAACATCATCGCCTGGTTGAATTTCTGTTTTAGAGTAATCAATTGTTTTTGCATTAACACGTGGAGGTGTTCCTGTTTTGAATCTAACTACATCAAATCCCAGACCTCTTAAGTTATCAGCAAGTGAAATAGATGGTAATTGGTGGTTTGGACCACTAGAATACTTCATGTTTCCTAGTATAATTTCGCCACGTAAGAACGTACCTGTTGTAATGATTACTGCCTCTGACCAGTATTCTGTTCCAATATTAGTACGTACACCTTTAATCACATCGTCTTCAATAATTAAGTCGTCTACCATGCCTTGCATAATATCAAGGTTGTCTTCATCTTCAATTACTTTCTTCATTTCTTGTTGATATAAGACTTTATCAGCTTGAGCACGTAACGCTCTAACCGCTGGACCTTTACCAGTGTTTAACATACGCATTTGAATGTGTGTTTTATCAATTGTCTTGGCCATTTGACCGCCTAATGCGTCAATTTCACGTACAACAATACCTTTTGCTGGGCCACCAACTGATGGGTTACATGGCATAAACGCGATGTTATCTAGGTTAATTGTTAACATTAACGTTTTAGCACCACGTCTCGCTGAAGCAAGCCCTGCTTCAATACCAGCATGCCCGGCTCCTATTACTATTACATCATATTCTTGAGCCATAATTATTTCCTCCTTATTATTTTCCTAAGCAGAATTGACTAAATAACTGGTCAATCAATTCGTCACTTGCGGATTCTCCGATAATTTCGCCTAAAATTTCCCAAGTTCTCGTTAAGTCTATTTGTATCATATCCATTGGTATACCTGCTTCTGCTGCGTCTATAGCATCTTGAATTGTATTTCTTGCCTGTTTTAGTAACGAGATATGCCTTGAATTCGATACATATGTCATATCTTGATTTTGAACATCGCCACCAAAGAATAAATCTCTGATTTGAATTTCTAATTGATCGATACCTTCTTGTTTTAACATAGACGTTTGTATCAATGGCATATCGCCAATCATTTCTTTAACTTCATCTAAATTCAATTGTTTGTCTAAGTCCATCTTATTTACGATGACAATGGCATCTTCATTTTTAATAACTTCGTATAATTTGCGGTCTTCTTCAGTTAATCGCTCATTATAATTAAGTACAAATAAGATTAAATCTGCTTCACCAAGCGCTTTTCTAGAACGCTCTACACCGATACGCTCTACAATATCTTCTGTCTCACGTATACCTGCTGTATCTACAAGCCTTAATGGTACGCCTCTTACATTAACGTATTCTTCTAATGTATCTCTTGTTGTTCCAGGTACTTCGGTCACTATAGCTTTGTTATCTTGAATAAGATTATTGAGCATAGATGATTTACCGACATTGGGTTTACCAACTATTACTGTAGCTAAGCCCTCTCTCATAATCTTACCTTGGGTACCTGTATCAAGTAATTTATTAATTTCAGTTTTGATTTTATTAGATTTATCTAATAACACTTCAGTTGTCGCATCTTCAACATCATCATATTCAGGATAATCTATGTTAACTTCGACTTGTGCAAGGATTTCGAGAATGGATTGTCGCTGTCGTTTAATCATATCACTTAAACGACCTTCTATTTGATTCATTGCAACTTTAGATGCACGATCGGTCTTAGAACGAATAAAATCCATAACTGCTTCAGCTTGAGATAAATCAATACGACCATTTAAAAATGCGCGTTTCGTATATTCACCAGGTTCTGCCATACGAGCACCATAAGTCATTGTTAATTCTAATATCCTATTTATTGTCAAAATACCACCATGACAATTTATTTCAACAATATCTTCTCTTGTAAAAGTTTTTGGTGCTCTTAATACACTGACCATAACTTCTTCTACTACTTCATTTGATTCAGGATCAATTATATGACCATAATTAATGGTATGAGATGCCACATCTTCAAGCTTTACTTTACCCTTAAATAACTTATCTGCAATTTCTACTGAATCAACACCGGATAAACGCACGATACCTATCGCACCTTCGCCCATTGGCGTGGATATACTCGTTATCGTATCTAAATCCATCATCCATCTCGCCTCCTTTTTGAACTCATTTTTTATCATTATAATATTTTAAAGATTTTCCTATTAAAAAGCGAACATATTGTTTTGAAAATTTAAAAACACACCCAAAGGTAAGGCTTAGGTTTGTCTGAGGTTAGACTAACTTACGTCTTATTTCTAGCCTCCCCTGCCCTACTCAAATGCGTTTATTAAAAACTTTCGCTATTTTCAAAACATGTTCTAGGCTTGCTTGTATTTGTAAAGTATCCATGTGTTTTGCTGGTTGCCTTGCAATTACAATAATTTCCATTGGTATGATATCTTCTTTATGAACTTTAAAATTTTCTCTAATCGCTCGTTTAATTCGATTTCTAACAACCGCATTACCCAATTTTTTAGAAACACTAATACCTAGTCGAAAATGTTCTAAATTTTTATTAGCTTTTGTATATACCACAAACTGCTTATTAGCTACTGATTTCCCTTTTTTATAAATAAATTGAAAATCACTATTCTTTTTAATTCGGTACGCTTTCTCCACCAAACATCACTCACTTATCTATTCATTACATATATTGATAGTTTTATATGTTATATCTATATCCATCATTGTCCTAAAATAGCAATTAAAACTAACATAACCTTTAGCCATTTTGCTAAATTAAAACCAAAAAAAAGACCACTGATGAGTCAGTGATCTTATGCTGATAATACTTTACGGCCTTTACGACGACGACGCGCCAAGACTTTACGACCATTTTTTGTGCTCATGCGTTTTCTGAAACCATGAACTTTACTATGTTTACGTTTATTTGGTTGATAAGTACGTTTTACCATGCAAAAACACCTCCATCTTTATTCGGTTCTATACTATTATAATAGATAAATTAATATACGTTTCTGCCTTAAGTCTTGATTTAACTGTTATTAATTTCTAGTCATAATTCAAGCAACTACTACAATATAACAAAATATATTTTATAAAGCAAGTATCAATTTAAGTCTCTCTTGTAAAATGACCGCAGAGCAATAATACTATTTCTTTAACTATTTATATTGAAGAAACATAATAACTAACACTCTATATTGTCGTTAAATTGTATCATAGCCCTCTTCTGAACATAACCACCTGTACATAATTTCCGTTATACATTTTTCATACATGTTTTATAAATTATTTCCCAAGCCCACAAAGTGCTCAAAATTTGATATACTGTTTATTCCTTAAAGTTATCCACTTATACACAGTATAACATTACATATTTGTGGATAAATTATATGTTATTCACAGGATTCCACATGATTTAGCAACATATTCACACCCATTTGACAGAGGTTAATGTTAAAAAGTATAATTGTGTGGATAAGTCATGTAGATATTGATAGATACAGGGTTTAGTTTATTAAATTATATTGTAAAAGTCTGTGTATAAATCATAGAACTAAATTAGTTATCCACTGATTGTGTGTAACTTGTGGATAATTATCAACAGGCTGTGATTCTTTTTAATTACACTTGTTACTTTTGTGTATAACTTTTAAAATTTACGAAAGTTGGAGTTAGTTATTATGTCGGAAAAAGAAATTTGGGAAAGAGTTCTAACCTTAGCTCAAGAAAAAGTTAGTTATCCTAGCTATCAAACTTTTCTTAAAGATACAAAACTTTATCAACTACAGAACAATGAAGCCATTGTAGTTATAGATGATCCTTTTGTTGCTAATTGGTTAAAATCGAATTACGTTGAAATTGTTCAAAGTGCCTTATACGAGGCAATTGGTCATGAGATCATGCCTGTTTTCTATACAGAAGATGAATTAGAAAATTTAAATCCAAGTAAAAGCCAAGAAACTAATAAGACGGAGCAATTCAAAAAAGAATATACACCTGGCGTAGATGAAGCCGCTATTGGCGGAGAACAGTTCAATACGCATAATACATTTGAAACATTTGTTATTGGTCCTGGAAACAGATTTCCTCACGCAGCAAGTCTTGCAGTTGCTGAAGCACCTGCCCAAGCATACAATCCATTATTTATCTATGGTGGCGTTGGTTTAGGTAAAACTCATTTGATGCATGCAATTGGACATTATGTATTAGCAAATAATCCTGATGCTAAAGTTATTTATACTTCAAGTGAAAAATTTACCAATGAATTTATTAAATCTATTAGAGACAATAAAACTGAACGCTTTAGAGAAAAATACCGTAATATTGATGTACTTCTTATTGATGATATCCAATTTATTCAAAATAAAGAGCAAACACAAGAAGAATTCTTCCATACGTTTAACGAATTACATCAAGCAAATAAACAAATTGTTATTTCTAGTGATAGACCACCTAAAGAAATTGCTAAACTTGAAGATAGATTACGTTCGCGTTTTGAATGGGGCTTAATCGTTGATATCACGCCACCTGATTATGAAACAAGAATGGCAATTTTACAGAAAAAAATCGGTGAAGAAAACTTAGATATCCCGACTGAAGCGCTTACCTATATAGCAAATCAGATTCAGTCAAATATCCGTGAACTTGAAGGCGCATTAACTCGTGTATTAGCATTTTCGAAATTACAAGGACAACCTATTACTACTGAATTAACAGCCGCAGCGTTGAAAGATATTATTCAAGCGCCTAAATCCAAAAAGATCACTATACAAGACATTCAAAAAATTGTCGGTCAATATTATAGTGTAAAAATTGAAGACTTTAGTGCTAAAAAACGTACAAAATCAATTGCCTATCCTAGACAAATTGCAATGTATCTTTCTCGTGAACTAACAGATTTTTCACTTCCTAAAATTGGAGAAGAATTTGGCGGACGTGACCATACTACTGTTATTCATGCACACGAAAAAATTGTAAAAGATATACAAAATGATCCAACTTTTAAACAAGAAGTTGAAAACTTAGAAAAAGAAATAAGAAATCAGTAAAAAAATCTGTACTATAACAGTTTTATTGTAGTTTATTTGAGGAATAACGTGAGGGAACAATTTTTGAGAATTGTGGATAATGTGCAAAAGTAATACACAGTGTGCACAAGTTATCCACAGTCTTTAAACGACGACATTATTACTTAATTTTGAGTTATCCCCTAATCCACAAGCCCTACTACTATTACTACTGTTTTAAAACCTATATAATTTAATATATAAACGACTGGAAGGAGTTTAATATGATGGAATTCACAATTAGAAGAGATTATTTTATTAATCAATTAAATGACACATTAAAAGCCATCTCACCAAGAACAACATTACCAATCTTAACTGGTATAAAAATTGAAGTTAAAAACAATGAAGTAATACTTACTGGATCTGATTCAGAGATATCAATAGAAATCACTATCCCTAAACAAGTTGACGGTGAAACTATAATTGAAATCGCAGAAACTGGCTCAGTGGTACTTCCTGGTCGTTTCTTTGTAGATATTATTAAAAAATTACCAGGTAAAGAAGTTAAATTATCTACCAATGAACAATTCCAAACATTAATTACGTCGGGTCATTCTGAATTTAATTTAAGTGGCTTAGATCCTGATCAATATCCTTTATTACCACAAGTTTCTCGTGATGATGCAATTCAACTATCAGTTAAAGTACTTAAAAACGTGATAGCACAAACGAATTTTGCAGTGTCCACCTCAGAAACACGCCCAGTACTAACTGGTGTTAACTGGCTTATACAAGATAATGAATTAATATGCACAGCTACAGATTCACACCGCTTAGCAGTAAGAAAAGTAGCTTTAGAAGACGACTCTGAAAATAAAAATGTCATCATTCCAGGTAAGGCATTATCTGAATTGAATAAAATTATGTCTGACAATGAAGATGATATCGACATTTTCTTTGCATCTAATCAAGTGCTTTTCAAAGTGGGTAATGTAAACTTTATCTCTCGTTTATTAGAAGGTCATTATCCTGATACATCTCGTTTATTCCCAGAAAATTACGAAATTAAGTTAGGTATTGATAACGGTGAATTCTATCACGCAATTGATCGTGCATCATTATTAGCACGTGAAGGCGGAAATAACGTAATAAAATTAAGTACAGGTAATGAATTAGTAGAACTATCTTCAACATCTCCAGAAATTGGTACTGTGAATGAAGAAGTTAAAGCTAGTAATGTAGACGGCGGTAACTTAAAAATTTCTTTCAACTCTAAATATATGATGGATGCACTCAAAGCCATTGATAACGATGAAGTGGAAATAGAATTTTTCGGTACAATGAAACCATTTATTCTAAAACCGAAAGATGATGACTCAGTTACACAGCTTATTTTACCAATTAGAACATACTAAGATACTGAGTTAGAATAAGTGAAAAATAACAGCTAGATTTATCAGGATAAAATAATATATGCGTAGTATGAGAAAGTTATCTAAGTATATGTTCAACTAATTTTATTAGCTGATTAAGTAGCTTTACAGGAGCGAGACTATGAAATCAATTTGCACATTGGTTTCTGTCCGTTCCTTTTTTTATGGAATTTCAAAATAGCAAAAGTAATTTAAGACATTCAAACGTGTATACAAGTAAGGAAATAACACTGAAAAAGTAAATTGATAAGAGAAGGCGAAATAAATATTAATGACTAGAAGCATTTAAAGAGGCAATATAAGCAAAAATAAACGTTATTGGACCGAAATATCGTAATTTAAAAAAATGCGCTAAAAAAAGCTTAAAATGCAAAATTCAGTTTAAAACTTAAAAGCTATGAATTTTATACCAACGTTTTTAATTTATTTTTAAATAATGATTTGTGAATAGATTGATATTAATTTTCAGTAAATGGATTATTAATCATTAATTTTTGATATAATATTATTAGTAAAGAGCTACTATAAATGACTTTGAAACTAAATGTAGAAAAATAGTTAAAATAAGTTGAAAGAAATCGCTTACTCACTGTATTTTACATGAAATTTTTCGTAAAAAAAGGTATAATATATAAGTGAGCTTAAAAGAAATGGAGTGATTGATTTGGTTGAAGAAGTAATCGTTGATGGGGATATTACTTTAGGACAATTTCTAAAGACAGAAGGTATTATCGAATCTGGCGGACAAGCAAAATGGTTCTTACAAGATTTTGACGTCATGATTAATGACGAACGTGAAACGCGCCGTGGTAAAAAATTAAATCATCGAGATAGTATTGTTATACCAGAAGTCGGTTCATTTTTGATTTTACATCAAGGTGAAGAATGAAATTAAAGAAACTCCAACTAGAGCATTATCGAAATTATGAGTCAATCAGTTTAAATTGTCACCCTGACGTAAATATTTTGATTGGTGAAAATGCTCAAGGGAAGACAAACTTACTTGAATCAATCTATACCTTAGCATTAGCAAAAAGCCATAGAACATCTAATGACAAAGAACTGATACGTTTTAATAGCGATTATGCTAAAATAGAAGGTGAACTTAGCTATAGATATGGCGAAATGCCTTTAACGATGTACATCACCAAAAAAGGCAAGCAAGTTAAAATCAATCACTTAGAGCAAAGTAGACTGACACAATATATAGGTCATTTAAATGTCGTATTGTTTGCGCCTGAAGATTTAAACATTGTCAAAGGATCGCCACAAGTTAGACGAAGATTTATAGACATGGAACTTGGTCAAATATCTGCGGTATATTTAAATGATTTATCACAATATCAGAGGATTTTAAAACAAAAAAATAATTACTTGAAGCAACTGCAATATGGTCAAAAGACGGACAGTACAATGCTAGAAGTCTTAAATCAACAATTTGCAGAGTACGCTCTCAAAATTACACAAAGACGTGAACATTTTATTAAAGAACTTGAATCACTAGCTAAACCTATCCATTCTGGTATTACCAATGAACGTGAAACATTGTCACTAGAGTACTTGCCAAGTATTAAATTGGCAGGTGGGGAACAAAGTGAGACGGAACGCTTAGAGGAAGTCTTAACTTTACTTAATGACAATATGGAACGCGAGAAAGACCGAGGTGTATGTTTATATGGGCCTCACAGAGATGATTTAGGTTTTAATGTAAATGGTATGGATGCTCAAACTTACGGTTCGCAAGGCCAACAACGAACGACTGCACTATCAATAAAACTCGCAGAAATTGAGTTGATGAACATTGAAGTCGGTGAGTACCCAATATTATTGCTAGATGATGTATTAAGTGAATTAGATGATTCGCGTCAATCTCATTTATTGAGCACTATTCAACATAAAGTGCAGACTTTTGTAACGACGACATCCGTAGATGGTATAGAACATGAAATTATGAAAAACGCTAAACTTTATCGCATTAATCAAGGCGAAATTATAAAGTAACAGAAAGTGAAGGTGGAAGCATTGTCAGATGTGAACAACACGGAAGATTATGGTGCTGGACAGATACAAGTATTAGAAGGTCTAGAAGCGGTACGTAAAAGACCTGGTATGTATATAGGGTCAACTTCAGAAAAAGGTTTACACCATCTTGTATGGGAAATTGTCGATAATAGTATTGATGAAGCACTAGCAGGGTATGCTAACCAAATCGAAGTTGTTATTGAAAAAGATAATTGGATTAAAGTAACAGATAATGGGCGTGGTATCCCAGTTGGTATACAAGAAAAAATGGGGCGTCCAGCAGTTGAAGTTATTTTAACAGTACTTCATGCCGGTGGTAAGTTCGGCGGCGGCGGATATAAAGTTTCTGGTGGTCTACATGGTGTTGGTTCTTCTGTGGTTAATGCCTTATCTGAAGACCTGGAAGTTTATGTGTATAAAGATCGTCAAGTTTATCATCAAGCTTACAAAAAGGGTGTTCCGCAATTTGACTTGAAAGTAGTTGAAGAAACAGATGATGATAACACTGGTACAGTGATTCGTTTTAAAGCGGACCCTGAAATTTTTACAGAAACAACTGAATATCATTATGAAACATTACAACAACGTACAAGAGAACTAGCTTTCTTAAATAAAGGTATTTCAATCACTTTAAGAGATGAGCGTGGTGAAGAAGTGAGAGAAGACACTTATCACTACGAAGGCGGTATCAAGTCTTACGTTGAGATGTTAAATGAAAACAAAGAACCATTACATGAAGAGCCTATATATGTCCATCAAACAAAAGATGATATTGAAGTTGAAATTGCATTACAATACAACAAAGGCTTTGCAACTAATTTATTGACTTATGCGAATAACATACACACTTATGAAGGTGGTACACATGAAGAAGGTTTTAAACGAGCACTTTCTCGCGTATTAAATAGCTATGGTATAAGCAGTAAAATTATTAAAGATGATAAAGAGAGACTTTCAGGTGAAGATACACGTGAAGGTTTAACAGCAATCGTCTCAATCAAGCACGGCGATCCACAATTTGAGGGACAAACAAAAACGAAATTAGGTAACTCTGAGGTACGTCAAGTTGTTGATAAATTATTCTCTGAGTTGTTCGAGCGTTTCTTATTAGAAAATCCACAGGTAGGACGCATAGTCGTTGAAAAAGGTATAATGGCTTCTCACGCACGTCTTGCTGCGAAAAAAGCACGTGAAGTGACACGTCGTAAATCTGCTTTAGAAATTTCAAGCTTACCTGGTAAATTAGCAGATTGCTCTAGTAAAGATCCTTCTAGAAGTGAAATCTTTATCGTAGAGGGTGACTCTGCCGGGGGGTCTACAAAATCAGGCAGAGATTCAGAAACGCAAGCAATTTTACCGTTGCGTGGTAAGATATTAAACGTTGAAAAAGCCCGATTAGATAGAATATTAAATAATAATGAAATCCGTTCTATGATTACAGCATTTGGTACAGGTATTGGTGGAGAATTTGATTTAAGTAAAGCACGTTACCATAAAATTGTATTGATGACTGATGCTGACGTCGACGGTGCGCATATTAGAACATTGCTATTAACCTTCTTCTATCGCTTTATGAGACCATTAATAGAAGCAGGCTATGTATATATTGCTCAACCGCCTTTATTTAAACTAACACAAGGTAAACAGAAGTATTATGTGTTTAATGAACGTGAATTGGAAAAACTTAAAGCCGAGTTAGATCCTACACCAAAATGGTCAATCGCACGTTATAAAGGTCTTGGTGAAATGAACGCAGACCAATTATGGGAAACAACAATGAACCCAGAAAATAGAGCTATGTTGCAAGTATCATTAGATGACGCGATAGAGGCAGATCAGGTTTTTGAAATGCTTATGGGAGACGTTGTTGAGAATCGTAGACAGTTTATTGAAGATAACGCAGTCTATGCCAACCTAGATTTCTAATACAATGAACTGAATTTTTGAAGGAGGATATCTTGATGGCTGAATTACCTGAATCAAGAATTAATGAACGAAATATAACGAGTGAGATGCGCGAATCGTTTTTAGATTATGCGATGAGCGTTATTGTATCACGTGCTTTACCAGATGTTAGAGATGGTTTGAAACCAGTACATCGACGTATATTATATGGTTTGCACGAACAAGGTATGACACCAGATAAGTCGTACAAGAAGTCTGCCCGTATTGTTGGGGACGTAATGGGTAAATATCATCCACATGGTGACTCATCTATTTATGAAGCAATGGTTAGAATGGCACAAGACTTCAGCTATCGATATCCTTTAATTGATGGACAAGGTAACTTTGGTTCAATGGATGGCGATGGTGCAGCGGCGATGCGTTATACTGAAGCACGTATGTCTAAGATCACATTAGAAATGCTTAGAGATATAAACAAAGATACGATTGATTTTATAGATAACTACGATGGTAATGAGAGAGAGCCGGCAGTCTTACCTTCAAGGTTCCCAAACTTACTAGTTAACGGTGCTTCAGGGATTGCAGTAGGTATGGCTACCAATATTCCGCCGCACAATTTAACAGAAGTTATTAATGGTGTGTTGAGTTTAAGTTATAATCCTGATATTACTGTTGCAGAATTAATGGAAGATGTTCAAGGTCCTGATTTTCCGACGGCAGGTATTATACTTGGAAAGAGTGGTATTCGTCGTGCGTTTGAAACAGGTCGAGGGTCTATCCAAATGCGTTCACGTGCAGAAATAGAAGAACGTGGTGGCGGACGCCAACGCATTGTCGTTACAGAAGTTCCGTACCAAGTAAATAAAGCACGTATGATTGAAAAAATTGCAGAATTAGCACGTGATAAAAAAATTGATGGTATTACAGATTTACGTGACGAAACAAGTTTACGTACAGGTGTGCGTGTTGTTATTGATATCCGTAAAGATGCAAACGCAAGCGTCGTATTAAATAATTTATATAAACAAACGCCATTACAAACATCATTTGGTGTAAATATGATTGCTTTAGTTAATGGTAGACCTAAATTAATTTCACTTAAAGAAGCTTTAGAAGAGTATTTAGAGCATCAAAAAGTGGTTGTACGTAGACGTACAGAATATAACTTGAAGAAAGCATTAGATCGTGCACATATTTTAGAAGGACTAAGAATTGCATTAGACCATATCGATGAAATTATTCGAGTAATTCGTGAATCAGAAACTGATAAAGTAGCGATGGCTAGCTTACAAGAACAATTTAAATTATCTGAACGTCAAGCTCAAGCTATTTTAGACATGCGTTTAAGACGACTAACAGGTTTAGAACGCGATAAGATTGAAGCTGAATATAATGAATTAATTGCATATATTGAAGAATTAAAAGAGATTCTTGCCGATGAAGAAAAATTATTACAAATTGTCCGTAATGAATTAATTGATATACGTGAACGCTATGGTGATGAACGTAAATCTGAAATTCAACTTGGTGGACTAGACGATATTGAAGATGAAGATTTAATACCTGAAGAACAAATCGTGATTACATTAAGTCACAATAACTATATTAAACGTTTACCAGTTTCTACATATAGAGCACAACATCGTGGTGGACGTGGCGTACAAGGTATGAATACACTTGAAGAAGACTTTGTTAGTCAGCTCGTAACGTTAAGTACGCACGACAACGTATTATTCTTTACTAATAAAGGACGTGTGTACAAACTTAAAGGTTATGAAGTGCCTGAGCTATCACGTCAGTCTAAAGGCATCCCAGTAGTCAATGCTATTGAACTTGATAACGATGAATCAATCAGTACTATGATCGCGGTTAAAGACTTAGAAAGTGAAGATGATTACTTAGTATTTGCAACACGCAAAGGTAGAGTGAAGCGTTCTGCATTGAGTAACTTCTCTCATATCAATAAAAACGGTAAGATTGCCATTAGCTTCAAAAATGATGATGAACTGATTGCTGTTCGTCTCACTGATGGAGAACAAGACATTCTGATTGGCACATCTCATGCATCACTAATACGCTTTAATGAAACAACCTTGCGCCCGCTTGGTCGTACAGCAGCAGGTGTTAAAGGTATTACATTAAGAGAAGACGATAAAGTTGTCGGTTTAGATGTTACTAATGCTGATAGCGATGAAGAGATTCTAGTCGTTACTGAAAATGGGTACGGTAAACGTACGCCAGTTGGTGATTACAGATTATCAAATCGTGGCGGTAAAGGTATAAAAACAGCTACAATTACTGAACGTAACGGTAACATTGTGTGTATTACTTCAGTAACTGGAGAAGAAGATCTGATGGTTGTAACAAACTCAGGCGTCATTATCCGTATTGATGTAGAAGATATTTCGCAAAATGGCCGTGCTGCTCAAGGTGTAAGATTGATTAAATTAGGTGAAAATCAAATTGTATCAACAGTAGCCAAAGTAAACGATGAAGATGACATTAATAAAGATGGGGAATCAACTGAAGCTATAGCATCTGATGTAGACAATAACAATGCATCACAAACTGATTTGCAAGATTCACAAAACAGTGAAGTCATCGTAGAAGGTGATGCCCCTGGAAATGCAATTCACACAGAAGTCGATGAAGAAGATAACACGTCAGGCAATGATGAACGACAAGAAGTAAGACAAGACTTTATGGATCGTGTTAATGAAGATATAGACAACGCAGACCAAACAGCAGATGAAGACAACTAAGAAGAATAACTCGAACTAAAAGACCCACCTCAAATGAGGTGGGTCTTTTTATATTAATTATTTTCCAATGATTTCATAGCAATTGGAATTTCGCTGATAAGTCTGGAAGGTGGAACAACATACATTTTCTCAGCTAATTGTTCTCCAATAAAACTGTGTGTATATGTCGCACTTGTAACAGCTTCTTCGATGTCATTAAATTGGCCTACAAAGCTAGTTATCATACCAGATAAAGTATCACCCATACCACCAGTGGCCATCGCTGGTGTACCAATAGGTAGTTTGTAATCTTTATCTTTAAAGTAGAGTTCTGTACCATGCATCTTCAATACAATTGTTGCCCCGATACGGTCTACCGCTTCACGGTTACGCTCATAAGTTTGTTCTTCTATCGGGATACCACTTAAACGTTCCCACTCTTTTTGATGTGGCGTGAAAATAACTTTGCAAGTTGGAATTTCAGGTTTCAATTTACTGAAAATCGTAATAGCATCACCATCAACTATAAGTGTTTGATGTGGTTGTATATTTTGAAGTAAGAAAGTAATAGCGTTATTACCTTTAAAATCACAGCCTAACCCTGGGCCGATTAAGATACAATCGGTGTTTTCAATCATTTTTGTTAACATTTTTGTATCATTAATATCGATTACCATTGCCTCAGGACAACGTGAATGCAAAGCAGCATGATTTGTTGGATGTGTTGCTACTGTTATTAAACCACTACCACTATATACACATGCGCGTGCTGCAAGCATGATTGCACCACCTAAGTTTGCATTACCGCCAATTAAAAGAATTCTACCATAATCGCCTTTATGTGTTTCATCTTTACGTTTTGGAATGCTTACTGATGATAAAGTTTCCATTTTGAAACCTCCTTCTTAAATTATTGAATGTGTGTAAATTTCTATATTTTAATAAAGAAAATTAACTGACTAACATATTGAAATGATTCTACTTTTAATAGCGATTATAACAAGTGCAGAATTATTTGTATTGCAATTAATTTTCCTTAGTTTTCGTCATAGGAATTATAAATACAATAAGAAATATTATACCTGGTTGTCCTATTAGTCAACAGTTAAAAGAGTTAAGAATTTATTAATTTCAATAAACTTATTTTTATTACAACTTTATCCCATTAAAACAGTAATTTAATACCATGTTACGGATATTGTCTAAGCTATTGTCCAGTAAAAAATGTAAGCGTATACTCAAAATAATCAGAGAAAAATATTAAGCAAGGAGATGGGAAAATGACATTACAACTTAATGGGGAAACATTAACGATTAATGATATTAAACAGTTTTTAAATAAAGAAGAGACGGTAGAAATTACGGAAAATGCATTTGAACGTGTGAAAAAGAGTCGTCAAACGGTCGAAGATATTATAAAGAATAAAGAAACAGTTTACGGAATCACAACTGGTTTTGGTCTGTTTAGTGATGTACGTATAGACGAAGGAGAATACAATCAATTACAAGTCAATTTAATTCGTTCCCATGCATGTGGCATCGGTGAACCATTTTCAGAAGAAGTAGCGTTAGTGATGATGGTATTAAGATTAAACACCTTATTAAAAGGACATTCTGGCGCAACAGTAGATTTAGTAGAGCAACTAGTGTATTACATCAATCAAAGAATTATACCTGTTATCCCGCAACAAGGCTCATTAGGTGCTTCTGGAGATTTAGCGCCGCTATCACACTTGGCTTTAGCGCTAATAGGAGAAGGGAACGTTTTTTATAAAGGAGAAGAAGTAGACAGCCGGTATGTCTTAAACCAGTTAAATCACAAAGCATTGGAGTTACAAGCTAAAGAAGGTTTAGCGTTGATTAATGGTACACAAGCAATGACTGCACAAGGTGTTATCAATTATATAGAAGCGGAAGATTTAGGTTATCAGGCGGAATGGATAGCTTCACTTACACATCAAGCCCTAAATGGTATTACAGATGCATATAATGAAAATGTACATAAAGCTCGTAACTTCCAAGAACAAATAGATGTTGCCGCGAGAATGTTAGACTGGTTGGAAGGTTCAGGATTGACGACAAACCAAGGAGAAGTGCGTGTACAAGACGCTTATACTTTACGTTGTATCCCTCAAATTCATGGTGCTAGCTTCCAAGTATTCAATTATGTGAAGGAAAAATTAGAGTTTGAAATGAATGCTGCAAATGATAACCCACTTATATTTGATGAAGATGATGAAACACTTGTTATCTCAGGAGGAAATTTCCATGGTCAACCTATAGCGTTTGCTTTAGACTTTTTAAAACTTGGTGTAAGTGAATTAGCAAACGTTTCAGAGCGACGTCTAGAACGCTTGGTAAACCCTCAATTGAATAATGGATTACCAGCCTTTTTAAGCCCACAACCAGGGTTACAAAGTGGTGCGATGATTATGCAGTATGCTGCAGCAAGTCTTGTTTCAGAAAATAAAACACTTGCACATCCAGCAAGTGTTGATTCTATACCATCTTCTGCTAACCAAGAAGATCATGTTTCAATGGGAACAATTGCTTCAAGACATGGTTATCAAATGATTGAAAATGCACGTCGTGTATTGGCCATTGAAGCAATCATTGCTCTGCAAGCTGTTGAATATAAAGATATTGATAAGTTGTCACCTAAGACTTATGAAAAATATCAAGAATTACGCCATATTGTGCCATCTATCACAGAAGATAGACAATTTCATAAAGATATTGAAGCAGTATCACAATATTTACGCGATGTTGCTTATATGGATGAAATATAATTGACATAAATACTATCACTCTTGAAAAAAATGATGTTATTTGCTATATTTAATTTAACTTAATAAGTCATTGTTCGTAGGATAAGTAGTATTAATTTTCTGGTTTCAGAGAGCCTGTGTTGAGTGTGAACAGGTAGCCAAGGTTAATGTGAATCTACCTACTATAAGAGAACAATCGGATTTAACCGTTATTTTTGTGAGAGTGCAGTCTAATTTTAGATTGTTAAATAGGGTGGCAACACGTAGACCACGTCCCTTGTAGAGGGATGTGGTCTTTTTTGCGTGTTTATCCCAAATTTTTTAAAAATTGAAAGGATGGATGAAGTTATGTTAGATATTAAGTTATTTCGTAATGACCCTGATTTCGTTAAAGAAAAAGTAGCTAAGCGTGGGATGGAAGCTACTGTAGTAGACGAAGTACTAGAATTAGATGAGCAGCGCCGTCAGTTAATTAGTAAAGCTGAAGAAATGAAAGCCGAACGTAATAAAGTGAGTGGCGAGATTGCTCAAAAGAAACGTAATAAAGAAGACGCAGATGATGCCATCGCAGCAATGCGTAAACTTGGTGATGAAATTAAAACTTTAGATGACACACTAAATCAAGTTGATGTGGACCTTAACGATAAATTATCACGTATTCCAAATATTATTCATGATGATGTGCCTGAAGGTGCCACTGACGAAGACAATGTAGAAGTTAAACGTTGGGGTACACCAAGAACATTTGATTTTGAAGAAAAAGCACATTGGGACTTAGTAGAAGAATTAAAAATGGTCAATTTTGAACGTGCAGCTAAAGTATCTGGCGCTAGATTCATTTTCTTAACAGGTGAAGGTGCACAATTAGAAAGAGCATTGATGAACTATATGATTACGAAACATACAACACAACATGGTTATACAGAAATGATGGTACCGCAATTAGTTAATGCTGATTCAATGTATGGTACAGGTCAATTACCTAAGTTTGAAGAAGACTTATTTAAAGTTGAAAAAGAGGGTCTATACACAATACCAACTGCAGAAGTACCTCTGACAAATTATTACCGTAATGAAATTATCGGGCCGGAGGAATTACCAGCTAAATTCACTGCCCAATCAGCATGTTATCGTAGTGAAGCGGGATCAGCTGGTCGTGATACAAGAGGTCTTATCCGTTTACATCAATTCGATAAAGTTGAAATGGTTCGTTTTGAAAAACCAGAAGATTCTTGGAAGGCACTAGATGAGATGACTGAACACGCAGAAGCGATTTTAGAAGAATTAGGCTTACCATACCGCCGTGTTATTTTATGTACAGGCGATATCGGTTTCGGTTCAAGTAAAACTTATGATTTAGAAGTTTGGTTACCAAGCTATAATGAATATAAAGAAATAAGTTCTTGTTCAAATATTACTGATTTCCAAGCACGTCGTTCAAATATTCGTTTTAAACGCGATAAAAATGCTAAACCAGAATTAGCACATACACTTAATGGTAGTGGCTTAGCAGTAGGACGTACATTTGCTGCAATAGTTGAAAATTATCAAAATGAAGATGGTTCTGTAACAATTCCCGAAGCGTTAGTACCATATATGGGTGGAAAAACAGTCATCAGTCCTATTAAATAAATTATTAAAAGTGTGTAGTTAAAGTATTAGCTACGCACTTTTTTATATGTACTGAGAGGGTAGGGGAGGTGTAAAAGTTGAGTATGAGAAATACATAAAAAAATGTCGCTAAAGTTATTAAATCGATTTAAAAAGTGATGACACAACAGGGCAGTCTAAAATAAAACATAAAATTCTGAATTATTTTCAAAACTTGTAAAACAATGTTATAAGACGATCGTTAGTCTAACCTCACACAAGCGAACGTCTAAAAGTATTGATTGTTTTTATGCTATTGTAATAGAATGAATTTACTGTTTTTAGAGTTGAAGGGAAGAGGGTGGAAAAATGGGGAATGAGGCGCATATGACTTTTAAACAAGGTGTAAAAGCGTGTATTCCTACTTTGTTAGGTTACGCTGGTGTTGGTCTATCTTTTGGAATTGTTGCAGTGGCCTCGGGTTTTAGTATGTTGGAAATTATTTTACTTTGTTTGCTAGTATATGCGGGCGCGGCACAGTTTATTATTTGTGCGCTTGTTATTTCTGGTACCCCTATATCTGCAATTATATTGACGACGTTCATTGTGAACTCAAGAATGTTTTTATTAAGTATGACACTTGCGCCAAGTTATAAAAACTATAGTTTATTAAATAGAATCGGTCTTTCTACATTAGTAACAGATGAAACATTTGGCGTAGCAATTACGCCACACTTAAAAGGTGAGAAAATCAATGACCGTTGGTTACATGGGCTAAATGTCACGGCATATGTGTTTTGGACATTTGCGTGTATTATTGGCGCGGTCTTTGGAAAATACATACATCAACCAGAATCGCTAGGATTAGATTTCGCAATTACGGCTATGTTTATTTTCTTAGCTGTTTCACAATTTGAAGGGATTAGACGTTCAAAAATAAATATATATTTTGTATTGATTATATGCGTGATTGTAATGATGTTTGCCTTAAGTTTATTTATGCCTTCATATTTAGCTATTATATTAGCTTCGACAATTGCAGCGCTAATTGGGGTGGTGATGGAACGTTGACAACGACAATACATATGTTAACAATTATCGTGTTATGCGGCGTGGTAACGTGGATCACGCGTATTATTCCGTTCATTTTGATAACTAAGATAAAGCTATCTGAAGGCGTGATTAAATGGCTTTCATTTATTCCAATTACATTATTCACCGCTTTAATTATCGACGGACTTATCGAGCAACAAGATGGCGTGGTGGGTTATAGTATTAACGTGCCATTCTTAATAACTATGCTACCGACGATTGTCATTGCTGTGATATCACGCAGTTTAACAATTACTATACTTAGTGGCATTGTCATTATGGCAGTATTACGTTGGGTATTTTAAACAATCCTATTGAAGTAAGTTATATTATCCGTTAAACTAAAAATAATTAGAAAATTGAGATATTTCAGATTATACTAATACATTAACTTTATCTGAATTTATAAGCATAGTTTTATACAATTAAAATCAAATCTTATTTCGAGAAGCTGAGGGACTTGGCCCGTGGACGCTTCAGCAACCGGCTTATAAAGTACGGTGCTAATACCAACGATAGACTCGAATGATAAGTATTTTTAACTTCTTACTTATTTTATGAGTGGGGAGTTTTTTTACTAAGTAGGAGGTAAAACATGACGAATTATACGGTTGATACATTAGAATTAGGACCATTCACAACAGAGTCAGGTGAATTCATCTCAAACTTAAAACTGCGTTATGAACATGTAGGATTAAAAGGACAACCACTTGTTGTGGTTTGTCACGCTTTAACAGGCAATCATTTAACGTATGGGACAAATGAAAATCCTGGTTGGTGGAGAGGTATTATTGACGGTGGTTATATGCCTATTAATGATTACCAGTTTTTGACATTTAATGTTATTGGTAGCCCTTATGGTTCAAGTTCTGCGTTAACAGACCCAAACTTCCCTGAAACACTTACGTTAAGAGATATCGTACGTGCGATAGAATTCGGTATTGAAACATTAGGCTTTGAAAAGATTAATATATTAATTGGTGGTTCATTAGGTGGCATGCAAGCAATAGAGTTATTATATAATCGTAAATTTCATGTTGAAAAAGCAGTGATTCTTGCTGCTACAGACAAAACATCATCTTATAGTCGTGCGTTTAATGAGATAGCGAGACAAGCGATTCATTTAGATAATAAAGAAGGTATGAGTATTGCAAGACAGTTAGGATTTTTAACATATCGTTCGTCTAAGAGTTATGATAAGCGCTTTTCACCAGATCAAGTTGTAACTTATCAAAAACATCAAGGTAATAAATTTATGAATCATTTTGATTCTCTATGCTATTTAACACTCCTGGACGTCTTAGACAGCCATGACGTAGATAGAGGACGCAACGATGTAGATGAAGTGTTTAGTAATTTAGATACTAAAGTAATGACGATGGGCTTCACAGATGATTTGTTATATCCAGATGACTTGGTAAGTGCCGTGGGAAAACGTTTTAAATATCATAAACATTTCTTTGTTCCAGATAACGTAGGTCATGATGGCTTTTTACTGAATTTTAATGACTGGGCTCCTAATTTATATCACTTCTTAAAAGTATATAAAATTAAAAGAAAATGATTTAATAACACTAATATATATTCAATTTTAGGATGGGACTGTATGACTACTTTCGATAGGGGAGGGTAGACTAACGTATATAGTACATCCTTTTTTGTGTAAGCATTTAAGATGAGTGACATAAAGTGAAATTTTAATGTAGCAATATTTGGAAGGTAGCATCGTAAAATGTTGGTTAGTCTATTCGTTTAATAAATTCGTAACTATATAAAGTGTAGTATATCGTTATCTTCTGTATTTGGATTGCCAATAATTGTATAAAAGTTTTAAAGAGGTTAAAATAATAGTTATAGTCAAAAATAGTATGGGAGTGGCGAAATTGTTTTCAAAAATATACCCTAAAGTAACTGTGCTTAGTATCTTAACGCTAATCGTAGTAGCTTTAGCTTTACATATATTACCTCCGTTAGGCCTGGTGTTAAGTATCTTTGCTACGATTCCAGGTATTATCTTATGGCATAAGTCTATTGAATCATTCGGTTTAACAGCAGTCATTACAGTAGTGTTAACAACATTATTAGGTAATATATTTGTGTTAAGCACCATGGTCATCATACTCTTAGTGAGTTTTGTGATTGGCCAATTATTGAAAGAACGTACATCTAAAGAACGCATACTCTATATAACAACTACATATATTAGTATGTTCTCGTTAATTGCGTTTATGGGACTACAAACGTTTGATAAAATACCGAGTTCTACAATTTTGGTAAAACCAGTGAAAGATTACATGCATAACGTCGTTTCTGGAATTGCGGGAAGCGCTGAATACAAGCAAATGCTTGAAGAAGGTTTTCGCCAAATGTCAGTTCAATTACCAAGTTATGTAATTATCGCAGTATTTCTACTTATTTTAATCAATTTAATTATTACTTTTCCAATTTTACGTAAGTTCAAAATCGCTACACCAATATTTAAACCATTATACGCTTGGCAAATGAAACGCTCGCTATTATGGATGTATATTATTGTCTTGATTTGTGTTATGTTTGCGAGCCAAGCAGGGACTTTCCAAAGTATCGTTTTAAACTTTGAAATTGTGTTATCATTATGTATGTATATTCAGGGCTTAAGTGTTATTCACTTTTTCGGAAAGGCAAAATCAATGCCAACCGCGCTTTCTGTGTTATTCATGGTTATAGGGACAGCTTTAATGCCATTAACACATATTGTAAGTCTCCTGGGTGTTATAGATTTGTGTATTAACTTAAAAAGTATCATTAAAAAATGATTTGAGGTGGAAAAATGAACCGTCAATCCACTAAAAAAGCGTTAGTTTTACCATTTATTATTATGGCGCTCACAGCAATTGCACTTGTAGTAGTTTGGTTTGTTTTTAACCAGCTCATTGCAGGCATAGCGACAGTTGTATTAGTGATTATTATTGTAGTAACAGCAATAATGGTAAGACAAGCTTTGCAGAAATTAGATAGCTATGTTGATAATCTAAGCGGTCATATCTCCGAAGGCAATAATATCGCAATTAAAAGTTTGCCAATCGGTATGATTATCTTAGATGAAAATGAAAACATAGAGTGGATGAACAAATTTATGTCGGAACGCTTAACGCGTAATGTAATTTCCGATCCAGTTAATGAAGTATATCCTAATATCTTAAAACAATTAGAAAAAACACAAGAAGTTGAGATTTCTGAAAACGAGTACCACTACCGCGTACGTTATTCTGAGAAAGAACATGTATTATATTTCTTCGACATTACTGAAGAAGTACAAACAAATAAGTTATATGAAGATTCTAAACCAATTATTGCTACATTGTTCTTAGACAATTATGACGAGATTACGCAAAATATGAATGACACACAAAAATCAGAGATTAACTCAATGGTTACGCGTGTGATTAGTAGATGGGCTAGCGAGCATAACATTTATTTCAAACGTTATAGCTCTGATCAATTTGTTGCTTATTTAAATCAAGATATATTAAACAACATAGAAGCAACAAACTTTAGTATTTTAAGCCAGTTGCGTGAAAAAAGCGTTGGTTATCGTGCACAATTAACATTGAGCATTGGTGTCGGAGAAGGGTCGGAAGATTTAATAGATTTAGGAGAACTATCGCAATCAGGCTTAGATTTAGCCCTAGGACGCGGTGGTGATCAGGTTGCTATCAAGAATATGAACGGAAATGTACGTTTCTATGGTGGTAAGACTGACCCAATGGAAAAACGTACACGAGTTAGAGCACGCGTTATATCACATGCGCTTAAAGATATTCTGATGGAAGGTGACAAAGTTATTATCATGGGGCATAAACGTCCTGACTTAGATGCAATCGGTGGTGCAATTGGTGTTTCACGTTTTGCAATGATGAATAACTTAGACGCGTATATCGTCTTAAATGATTCTGACATTGATCCAACATTACGACGTGTTATGGACGCAGTAAATGAAAAACCAGAATTAAAAGATCGTTTTATCACATCGGATGAAGCATGGGATATTATGACTTCTAAGACAACGTTAGTCATTGTAGATACGCATAAACCTGAAATGGTCATTGATGAAAATATTTTAAATAAAGCTAACCGTAAAGTGGTCATTGATCATCATAGACGTGGTGAAAGCTTTATTTCAAGTCCATTACTTGTTTATATGGAACCATATGCAAGTTCAACTGCAGAGCTTGTGACAGAGTTACTTGAGTATCAACCGACAGAACAACGTTTAACACGTTTAGAATCAACAGTAATGTTTGCTGGTATTATTGTAGATACACGTAACTTTACGTTACGTACAGGTTCTAGAACCTTTGATGCAGCAAGTTACTTACGTGCGCACGGCGCAGATACAATATTGACACAACATTTCTTGAAAGATGATCTTGATACGTATATCAATCGTACTGAATTGATTCAAACAGTGAAACTACAAGAAAACGGCGTGGCTATTGCACACGGTTCGAACGATAAAATTTATCATCCTGTTACAGTTGCACAAGCTGCCGATGAACTGTTAAGTTTAGATGGTGTAGAGGCTTCGTACGTAATTGCAAGAAGAGAAGAAAATGTAATAGGTATGTCTGCCCGCTCACTTGGTGCTGTCAATGTGCAGTTAACAATGGAAGCGCTTGGTGGTGGTGGCCATTTAACTAATGCAGCCACACAGTTAAAAGACGTAACAGTGGATGAAGCGATAGAAAAATTACAACAAGCTATAACAGAACAAATGAGTAGGAGTGAAAATGCATGAAAGTAATATTCACACAAGATGTAAAAGGTAAAGGTAAAAAAGGCGAAGTTAAAGACGTACCAGTAGGCTATGCAAACAACTTCTTATTAAAGAAAAATTATGCAGTAGAAGCAACACCTGGTAATTTAAAACAATTAGAACAAAAAAATAAAGCTGCAGAAGCAGAGCGTCAACAAGAAATTGAGGATGCTAAGCAATTAAAAGCACAATTAAGTGAAATTGAAGTCGAAGTGTCTGCTAAAACAGGCGAAGGCGGTAAATTATTTGGTTCAGTAAGTACGAAACAAATCACGCAAGCATTACAAGAACAACACAACATTAAAATTGATAAACGTAAAATGGATCTCCCAAACGGTATTCATGCATTAGGTTACACTAACGTACCAGTTAAATTAGATAAAGAAGTTGAAGGTACAATCCGTGTACACACAGTTGAACAATAATAGTGGATTGAGATATGAGGTGTAATCACAATGGATGGAATGTATGAACAAAATCAAATGCCACACAGTAATGAGGCTGAACAGTCTGTCTTAGGTGCCATTATCATAGATCCAGAATTAATCAACACAACTCAGGAAGTATTACTTCCTGAGTCATTTTATAGAGGCGCACATCAACACATCTTTAGAGCAATGATGAACCTCAATGAAGATAACAGAGATATTGATGTGGTAACCATTATGGATCAATTGACACAAGACGGTCGATTGAATGAAGCGGGTGGTCCTCAATATCTTGCAGAATTATCAAGTAATGTGCCGACAACACGTAATATCCAATACTATACCGAGATTGTATTTAAGCACGCAACTAAACGTAAATTAATACAAACTGCAGATAGTATTGCGAATGATGGTTATAATGATGAGCTGGAACTAGATACGATACTTAACGACGCTGAACGTCGTATATTAGAATTATCATCCTCACGTGAAAGTGATGGATTTAAGGATATTCGAGATGTACTTGGTGAAGTATATGAGAATGCGGAATTATTAGATCAAAACAGTGGTCAAACGCCAGGTATTCCAACGGGATATCGAGATTTAGACCAGATGACAGCAGGATTCAACCGCAATGATTTAATCATTTTGGCAGCACGTCCCTCAGTAGGTAAGACTGCCTTCGCGCTTAATATTGCGCAAAAAGTTGCAACACACGAAGATCATTTTTCAGTAGGTATATTCTCACTAGAGATGGGTGCAGATCAACTTGCAACACGTATGATTTGTAGTTCAGGGAATGTAGACTCTAACCGCCTGAGAACAGGTATGATGACTGAAGAGGACTGGAATCGGTTTACTATAGCGGTTGGTAAATTATCACGTACGAAGATATTTATCGATGATACGCCAGGTATCCGTATTACAGATATTCGTTCTAAGTGTCGTCGTTTAAAACAAGAACACGGTTTAGATATGGTCGTTATTGATTACCTACAATTAATTTCTGGTAGTGGTTCGCGCTTTTCAGATAACAGACAACAAGAAGTTTCTGAAATTTCACGTACATTAAAGGCAATTGCCAGAGAGTTAGAATGTCCTGTTATTGCACTAAGTCAGTTATCACGTGGCGTTGAGCAACGTCAGGATAAACGACCGATGATGAGTGATATTCGTGAGTCAGGTTCTATCGAGCAAGATGCCGATATCATCGCTTTCTTATATCGTGATGATTATTATAATCGTGGCGAAGACGAAGAAGACGATGATGATACGAACTTCGAACCTCAAACAAATGATGAAAATGGGGAAATTGAAATTATCATCGCTAAGCAACGTAATGGTCCTACAGGTACAGTAAAGCTACACTTTATGAAACAATACAACAAGTTTACAGATATAGACTATGCACATGCCGAAATGGGATAAAAAATAATAAAAATATTTTCCGTACGATAAATCATTTTTGAGTTTTATCGTACGGTTTTTGTTTCTTTTTGGTTCTTGAATTTCTTAGTAAGTATGTGTCTGGATTTGATGTATTTGTTCGATAAGACATTGGTATCACTAGCTTAAAGGTGCATATGAATTAGCTGATACTTTTTAAAAAAGAGAGTGAATTATAGAAAATCAATGTTCGATTTTTGGTTTGCAATCTATCCACTGTATTGGTAAAATACGTAATGGTTAATCGAGAAAACTTGGAGGTGCTCATATGTCATCAATAGTAGTAGTTGGGACACAATGGGGAGACGAAGGTAAAGGTAAAATTACAGATTTCTTAGCAGAACAAGCAAACGTTATTGCACGTTTTTCAGGCGGTAATAATGCAGGTCATACTATTAAATTTGGTGGAGAAACATATAAATTACACTTAGTACCATCTGGTATTTTTTATAAAGAAAAATTAGCAGTTATTGGTAACGGTGTCGTTGTAGATCCAGTGGCACTATTAAAAGAATTAGATGCTTTAAATGAAAGAGGTATTTCAACAGATAACTTACGTATTTCAAACCGAGCACAAGTTATTTTACCTTATCATATTAAGCAAGATGAATATGAAGAAGAACGTCGTGGAGATAATAAAATTGGCACAACGAAAAAAGGCATTGGCCCTGCTTATGTAGATAAAGCACAACGTATTGGTATTCGTGTAGCAGATTTATTAGATAAAGAAACATTCGAAAGATTATTAACAGATAACATTGAATACAAAGGCGCATATTTCGAAGGCATGTTTGGTAAACCATGTCCATCATTCGACGAAATCTTTGAAACATACTATGCAGCCGGCCAACGTTTAGCTCCATTCGTTACTGACACTGCAAAAGTTTTAGACGATGCATTTGTAGCAGAAGAAAAAGTATTATTCGAAGGCGCACAAGGTGTAATGTTAGATATCGATCATGGTACTTACCCATTTGTTACTTCAAGTAACCCTGTTGCAGGTAATGTTACTGTCGGTGGCGGTGTAGGTCCAACATTCGTGTCTAAAGTTATTGGTGTATGTAAAGCATATACATCACGCGTAGGCGATGGTCCTTTCCCAACTGAACTATTTGATGATGACGGACACCATATTCGTGAAGTAGGCCGTGAATACGGTACAACTACAGGTCGTCCACGTCGTGTAGGTTGGTTCGATTCAGTTGTATTACGTCACTCTCGCCGTGCGAGCGGTATTACAGACTTATCAATCAACTCTATTGATGTGTTAACAGGTCTAAAAGAAGTTAAAATCTGTACTGCCTATGAATTAGACGGTGAGGAAATCACTGAATATCCAGCAAACTTGAAAGACTTACAACGTTGTAAGCCAATCTTTGAAACATTGCCTGGTTGGACAGAAGATGTAACAGGTTGTCGTTCATTAGATGAATTACCTGATAACGCACGTAGATATTTAGAGCGCATCTCTGAATTAAGTGATGTTAAGATTTCTATCTTCTCAGTAGGTCCAGACCGTAATCAAACAAACTTATTAAGTTCTTTATGGTAAGTAATTAGTGCCAGTGAACTTCCATTAAAAGAAAACCTTGTAGTCATTCATTTAAAAAAATGATTTGGCTACAAGGTTTTTTGTATATATTTATTTTTGCATCATGCAATGCGCGTCACGAAACTCTAAAATTTTATTAACAGCTAATTCATAACCGTATTGTTCATTATGCGAAGGGTCTTTAATCATATCTATATTGTTTTGATATGCATCTAAATTATTAAGCATAGATAATACAGTTTGTTTCAATTGTTCTACAGTAAAGGTTTCTGAATTTAACTGCTGTCCGATATTTAAGTTTTCGATTTGTTGTGCTACAACTGGTTGGTCTGCACTTTGTGGAAAAGCTAGCATAGGGACACCCATCATAATTGCTTCATTTGCGCTATTCATACCGGCATGTGTTAAGAATAATGAAGTGTATTGCAGTAATTCAGTTTGGGGCACAAACGTCTTTATAACAAAGTTGGAAGGTAGCTCATCAAAGTCTTCTATACGATTAGTTTCTCCAATAGAAACTACAACTGTGACATCAATATCAGCCAATGCCTTAAAACACTTATTGAAAAATGGTACGTTTTCATTAAAAACAGTACCTAAAGAAATGTAGATAATTGGTTTAGACTGATCAATTTCTGCCATGAAATCTGAAGGCTGTGGCATGATGACAGACGGTCCAGCAAAGAAATAACGATTACTGTCAAATGTATCAGAGTGGATTTGGAAATTTTGCATGACATACGAAATATTTAAGTCACCTGGATTATTCATTACTTCAAATCTTGAAGGAATTGAAATATCATAAGTTTGTTCTAAACGTGACTTTAAAATACTGAATTTTTTGTCCGCATCATCTTTTGCTTCAGCACTCAAATTTGTACTTAATTGATTTGTGAATTGATCAAATGAATCTTTAGTATGTGCAAATGTTGTGACAGAAGAAATAGCAGGGATACCTAATTTTTGTGCCAACATATAGCCGCACCCAAACATAGAATCATAAATTATGTAGTCATAATGTTCATTTTCGATGTCTTTTAAAATTTTTGGTAAGAACAAATCTGTAGTATTTAACAAGCCATTCATGACGTTAAAGAGATTATCACGTCCATAAGTTGAAAAATGTGCCATCATGTCATCTGAATTAAATGTGCGTATTTCTACACCGATATCTTGAAGTCTATCTGTGAATTTATCGGTTGCGTAATATACGATTTCCTCACCTTTTTCTACTAATGTTTTACACACGGCTACTGTTGGATTTACATGTCCGGCAGAACCTGGGTTAATAAATAGTACTTTTGCCAATTAAGTGCCTCCTCATATGTATTATTTAATTATTTTATCAAAATACATAGAAAACATAAAATATTTGAAATTTAATAAATGGTTTTGATATTAAAGTTTAATACATTGTTATTGGTTTTTTAGTAGTAATACTTAAAGTTTAAGTACGATTTTGCCGGGGTTTTACCACGTTTTTATAGTTTTTTGTAAGTATAGGTAAAAAACATAGACATTATACAATTAAGTTAGAAAATTATACTAATTTAATTTAAAAAAGAGCTTGTCATCTTGTTAAAGAGTTGGTATAATTTATTTTGTGCTTAAGAGAGGCTCCTTGGTCAAGCGGTTAAGACACCGCCCTTTCACGGCGGTAACACGGGTTCGAGTCCCGTAGGAGTCACCATTTATTTTAGGTCTCGTAGTGTAGCGGTTAACACGCCTGCCTGTCACGCAGGAGATCGCGGGTTCGATTCCCGTCGAGACCGTATAATGCCCATCCAATAGGATGGGCATTTTTTTGTGTATATATAAAGGGTCGTATTTGAATCCTTTGTCTACATAACTTAATATAATGATACGATAAGATTTATAAAGGTGTATAGTAAATAACAACGTGAATCAAAGGGGATGTAATAACGAAAATGAATAAAGATAGAGAAGAAACAGATTTGATTAATCTTATCAGTGATCGTCACAATGATTTAAGACAAAAAGTAGAATATATGACTTCACAGCAATCACCACAAGTACATTTTAGTAGCTCAGAGTGGTATCTAATTACCATCATAAAATATGATAACCCATCATTAGCTGAACTCACACGTATTGTTAATCTTACAAGACAAGCAATCCATAAAGCAATCAAACAATTAGAACAAAAATCCGTAGTTCAAATTGAATCAGTTCCAAATAATAAGAAAGAAAAACGAGTGAAGTTAACTAGATATGGTATTTCCTGTTATGAGAGATATGCAGAAAATAAACGATTGCTAATTGACCATATTAGTAAAGTGCTAGGTTTTTCAGAAATTGAACATTTACAGTATTTATTAGAACAGAACTGGCAATTAGAAGATCTAAATATAGAATAATTATTTGAGTATTTAACAGGTTTCAACTATGTTGTAATACTCAAGTTTTTTCGCGGTATTTTTAGTAAACTTAGTTGACAATTATTTGGAAATTTTGCTACAGTAAGGTAGTCAATTTCTTGTATTTATTGCGCAATAAAGAGATTAGAATGACGAATTAGTTAAAAATATAATTTTCTATACGTATTAAATGTGAAAATAAAAATAGAATGGAAATATAGAATAAGTCATAATATATGCAGATGAATTAAGTAAAATAAACCTAAAAATATGAATTATTAAATTCATCATTTCTTTAGTATAAAAGCACTTTAATTACTCTACTTTATACTTATACTTCGTTTACCATAAAAAAGGAGTATATCAAATGGCAACACAAGTAAATGTGAAAAATCCTAATATATACGCGCTCGTCTTAATGATTGGTGGTTTTATGGGATTATTTAGTGAGACAGCACTCAATATGGCGTTAACAGATATCATGGCTGATTTTCAAGTTTCAGCAGCAACTGTACAGTGGCTAACAACAGGTTATTTGCTTGTTATGGCGTGTATAGTACCAGCATCTTCCTATTTAATTAAATGGTTTAATACGAAATCACTTATAATGACAGGGATTATATTATCCTTTATCGGCGTCATGGTCGGCGCACTTGCACCTAATTTTATAATGTTGCTAATAGGTCGTATAATACAGGCATTAGGCACAGGTGTATTGTTGCCGATTATGGTCACTGTACTTATGTTAATCTTTCCAATACAAAAACGTGGTGCTGTCATGGGTATTATGGGGCTTGTAATCACAGCTGGACCAGCGCTTGGACCGACGCTGTCCGGTGTTATCATTTCAGCTTCTAGTTGGCATTTTATCTTTTGGATTAGCGCATTGATGTATCTTGTCGTGCTGTTAATGGCTATTTCAAAGACAGAAGATGTAGGAGATATTACAAAACCTAAAATTGACATTTTATCAATTTTATTATCGACAATTACTTTTGCAGGGCTAATTTTTGCGCTAAGTTCAATGGCAGAAGCCTCATTCAGTAATATAATAGTATGGTTGCCATTAATTTTTGGCGTAGTCTCATTATCGATTTTTATCGTACGTCAATTCAAAATTGATTCGCCTATGCTTGATTTAAGGGTTTTTAAATATCCTATGTTCGTTGTTGGAGCTGCAATGGTGTTTATTACGATCTTATGTATCTTATCCACAGGCATCTTATTACCGTTATATTTAAAAGGCGCATTATTATATAGCTCAGTCATTGCAGGTTTAATACTATTACCAGGGAATGCAGTTAATCTAATATTATCGCCAGTAATTGGTTCTTTATTTGACCGTTTTGGAGCAAGATACTTTGGCATCGTGGGATTCTTGTTAATGTTTATCGCAGCGATTACGTTCACATTAACTATTTCAGCATCTACACCAGTTTGGGTGATTATTATAGCATTTATTATTTTCTTTATAGGTATCTCAATGGTTATGATGCCAGCCCAAACAAACGCTTTAAACCAACTCCCACATCATTTATACGCAGATGGGTCAGCGACAATTACGACTTTGATACAAATAGGTGGATCAGCGGGTACAGCAATCGCGATTACAATTTATACAACAGCAATGAAGTCATTCAGTAAAGCTTATCCAAGTGTGGGCGAAGAAGCGGTGCTGTCACATGGAGTACAGTTTACTTTTATCTTTATTACTTTATTAACAATAATTGGTATTATTTTATCTTTATGTGTTAAAAGAACACGGTATAATAAATAAGGTAACTTTAGGATAAATTAAAGAGTAGTTCAGCTTAAAATACAGTAACGCTATCTTATAAAAAGCCTGTAGAAATTTATGCATAAAATAGTTTACTAAGTGCTGCAAGAAATTTTATTTATAGTATTAATTATATAATCAATATGCGGAGAGCGAGCGTAATAAGTCTAAATTGTAATTTTGGACTTATGCTTGCTCTCTTTTAAATTTTTATTAATTAGTGCATTGTGTGATTGCTATTTAAAATTTAAGTATTGATTTATTTATACAATATGAGTATAAATAAGTTTTTAATTCGAAAAATACATTGTGTAAGCAATTAATTCGAACGCAAACGTAATTTTGTTTAGACTGGATATATCTATTCATGACTCGAAAAGTACCCATTTTATAGCAACAATGTTATAATTTTACAATACACAATTTTAATTTTCTATTTAGAAAAATAGAATTGAAGTGCCATAAATGGTAAATTATATTATAGAGATATGCGTAGAATTTAATGTAAATGTACTACAATATAGAAATGAGGTTTATAAAATATGGCTAGAAAAGTTGTTGTAGTCGATGATGAAAAACCAATTGCTGACATTCTAGAATTTAATTTAAAAAAAGAAGGGTACGAAGTATTTTGTGCCTACGATGGAAATGATGCAGTAGATTTAATATATGATGAAGAACCAGACATTGTGTTGTTAGACATCATGTTACCTGGTCGTGATGGCATGGAAGTCTGCCGTGAAGTACGCAAAAAATACGAAATGCCAATCATTATGCTGACTGCAAAAGATTCAGAAATAGATAAAGTATTAGGCCTTGAACTGGGTGCCGATGACTACGTGACGAAACCATTTAGCACACGTGAATTAATCGCACGTGTGAAAGCAAATTTACGTCGTCATTATTCACAACCAGCACAAGAAACTAACGATGAATCTAATGAAATTACTATTAAAGATATCGTTATCTACCCGGATGCTTATTCTATTAAAAAACGTGGCGGTGACATCGAATTAACACACCGTGAATTCGAATTATTCCATTATTTATCTAAACATATGGGACAAGTCATGACACGCGAACATTTATTACAAACCGTTTGGGGCTATGACTATTTTGGTGATGTGCGTACTGTAGACGTTACAATTCGACGCTTACGTGAAAAAATTGAGGATGACCCTTCTCATCCAGAGTATATTGTGACACGTCGTGGTGTTGGATACTTCCTCCAACAACATGATTAGAGGCCCTGTTAAATGAAATGGCTTAAACATTTTCAATCCTTACACACGAAACTTGTTATCGTCTATGTATTGCTGATTATAATCGGTATGCAAATTATCGGTTTATATTTTACGAATAGTCTAGAAAAAGAATTAACACAAACATTTAAAAATAATATTTCGCAATATGCGAAACAAATAGAAATTAATATAGAAAAGGTTTATGACGAAGATAATTCAGTAAATGCTCAAAAAGAGGTTCAAAACTTATTGAATGAGTATGCCAATAGACAAGAAATAGAAGAAATTCGCTTTATTGATAAAGATCAAATAATCATGGCTACTTCAAAGCAGTCTACGCGTAGTCTAATAAATCAAAAAGCCAATGATAATTCTATTCAAAAGGCGCTGTCACTAGGCGAAATCAATAGCCATACCGTATTAAAAGATTACGGAAATGGTAAACAACGTGTTTGGGTATATAACTTACCTGTTAAAACATCTAACGATGGTACGATTGGCGATGTGTACATTGAAGCCGATATCAATGATGTATATAACCAGCTAAGTAATATCAACCAAATCTTTATCGTTGGGACAGGGATTTCATTGTTAATTACGATAATCCTTGGGTTCTTTATTGCACGTACAATTACGAAACCAATTACAGACATGCGGAACCAGACCGTAGAAATGTCTAAAGGTAACTATACGCAACGCGTGAAAATTTATGGTAACGATGAAATTGGCGAGCTCGCACTCGCCTTCAATAACCTATCTAAACGTGTACAAGAAGCGCAGGCAAATACCGAAAGTGAAAAACGGCGTCTCGATTCCGTTATTACACATATGAGTGACGGTATTATCGCTACAGATCGACGCGGCCGCATACGTATTGTTAATGACATGGCGTTAACGATGATGGGTACCATGAAAGAAGATATTATCGGTGACTATATGCTTAACGTATTGAATCTTGAAGAAGATTTCTCATTAGATGAAATTCAAGAGAATAACGATAGCTTCTTATTAGACATCAATGAGACGGAAGGCATTATCGTTCGAGTTAACTTTAGTACGATTGTTCAAGAAACTGGCTTTGTAACAGGTTATATTGCGGTACTACATGATGTAACTGAACAACAACAAGTTGAACGAGAACGTCGTGAATTCGTTGCAAACGTTTCTCACGAATTACGTACACCACTGACTTCAATGAACAGTTATATAGAAGCATTAGAAGGTGGCGCGTGGAAAGATGACGACTTAGCACCACAATTCCTGTCTGTTACACGTGAAGAAACAGAACGTATGATTCGCCTTGTAAACGATTTACTACAATTATCTAAAATGGATAACGAATCTGACCAAATTACTAAAGAAATCGTCGACTTTAATATGTTTATCAATAAAATCATTAATCGTCATGAGATGTCCGCAAAAGATACGACATTTATTCGTGAAATTCCAAAACAAACCATCTTTACTGAAATTGATCCAGACAAGATGACACAAGTATTTGATAACGTTATTACCAATGCGATGAAATATTCACGTGGCGATAAACGCGTTGAGTTTCACGTGAAACAGAATGCGTTATATAATCGTATGACCATTCGTGTGAAAGATAATGGTATTGGTATCCCGATCAATAAAGTAGATAAAATCTTTGACCGCTTCTATCGTGTAGATAAAGCACGTACACGTAAAATGGGTGGTACAGGTCTAGGATTAGCTATCTCTAAAGAAATAGTAGAAGCTCATAATGGTCGTATATGGGCTAACAGTGTAGAAGGACAAGGTACGTCAATCTTTATTACACTTCCATGTGAAGTCTTAGAAGATGGTGATTGGGATGCGGAGTAAAGAGTTAATCAAATCCATAATCCTTATTCTCCTTGTATTAATGAGTGCAGTTTTAACATATATGACATGGAATTTTTCACCTGATTTAGCCAATGTGGATAAGCAAGATAATAATAAAGAAACAGAAGCTAAAACGATAGGTAAACCACTAGATCAAGGAATGGATAAAGTGGTAACACCCTATCAGATAATTCATTCTAAAGGTGAAGATTCCGAAGGTATGGAAGCCACAAAAAGCAATGTAGAAGCAACACTGGAACCACTAAAAAATCATCGTGTATTACGTTCAGAACAAATGCACAGCAATCATAATTTAATTATTCCAGACCTTAGTGATGAATTTTTAGTATTAGATTTTACCTATGATATGCCACTAGCAACTTATTTAGGCCAAGCCTTGAATATTAATGCCAAAGTGCCAAACAATTTTAAATTCGATCGCTTAATCGTCGACAATAATAAAGATGGTACAGTGAAACTCTATGCGATTAGTAAAGATCGTCATAACGTTGTGCGTATGACAACGTCTGCTAAACTAAGCCAATTTGAAAAAGTGATGAAGCAACAACAAAAAAGTATGCAGCCTTATACAGAAATTATTACAAACAAAGATACGATTGATAAAGCTACACACATTTTTGCACCAAAAGCCCCTAAAGGCTTGAAATCATACCACACCATTTACAATCGCATTAGTGTAGATACGATGAATGCAATCTTATTTAATGATTCTGTCGTTGTACGTAGTTCGAAAAGTGGTAACGCAACTTATAATAATAACACGGGCGTTGCCAATTATAGCGATGACAGTGAAAAGTATCGTTATACTAATCTCTCAGAAGATGAAAATCGTTCTACTAATATGCAAGAAAGCATACCAAGTACCTTTGATTATATAAATAATCACGGCGGCTTTACGGATGATTTCAGATTATTCAATGTGGATAACAAGACAGGTGAACTCACATATCAAATGTTCTTAAACGGTCGTCCAACATTTAATAATGATGATCTTAATAACATTAAAGTATCATGGGGCGATAAAGGCGTCTTTAGTTATGCAAGAGCACTATTGAAAGCAAATGTAACAATTGATAGTGGTGAAGATGAGGTTAAATTGCCTGGTGCTGAGACTGTACGCGCAGAATTAGCAAACAACCCAGAGATTAACTTTGAAGAAGTAACAAACATGACTATCGGCTACAATATGGATAACAAATCAGACAATGCGGATATTGAAATCCAACGCAATAGTGAATTCAAACCACAATGGTATGTACAATATGATGGCGAATGGCGTGCATACAGCGATGGGGGGCTAGAATAAATGAACTGGAAACTTACAAAAACTTTATTTATTTTCGTCTTTATTCTAGTGAACATTAGCTTGGTCCTTATCTATATAGATAAGGTGAATAAGTCCCATATCAATGATAGTGAAGCTGAAAATGCTGTCGATTTTAAACAAGAAGAAATTAAAATTCCAGATAATCTCCCAAGTGTTAAAAATTTAAAAATGCAGTTATTAACCGCGCGTTCATTTGATTTTTCATCTTATGCTAAAGCGCATTCTGATATATCAAGTGAAGACTCAGGCGCTATGGCTAAAGGTGATATCAGTAACCCTATCGATGTCAGCAATGATCAATACACCGATTTAAAGTCATACGTTAAAGATAAAGTGTATAAAGGTAAAGATTATGAAATGAGTAACATAGATAACAAAAACGTAACGTTTGAACAAACGTACGATGATTATCCAATTATGAATAACAACAAAGCGAGATTAGAATTTAATATTAATGACGATGGTAAAGCTTCAAGCTATAAACAGACAGCAATGAAGTCCATCACACCCTCAGAAGGTGCTAACAATGAGGAAAAACAAGTAAATACAGCGAGAAGCGCAATAGAAGCCCTTTACTTTAACCGTTATCTTAAACGCAACGATGAAGTCACGAACGCAAGACTTGGTTACTATACGGTTGTGAAAGAACCCAATGTGCAAGTACTCGAAGCCAATTGGGAGATTAAAGTAAAACACGGAGAAAAGATTAAAACTTACTATGTTGAAGCCGTATCTGATAGCCCGAAAGTAATTGAAGAATAATATAACTGATCGAACGCACGTCTCTTAAAGAGATGTGCGTTTTTTATACCTAAAAACAATAAGGAATGGCTTAACTCTTGAAGTAAGACATAAAACATTAATGAGAAAGCGTTTACAAAATCAAAGGGTAATGGTAATATTTCACTTAAGCTAGTTAGTTAATTTAAAAAACAAACCAACTAGCAAAGGGGGAATTCAATGGATAAAATTTCGGGTACGCATGATAGTTCTTATGCTGACGAAAGCCAAGTTAATGGTTCAACTAAGTTACGCACTTCTGAAAAAATTGCATTTGGGGTAGGGGATTTTGGTGCTAATTACAGTTGGACTTTTATTGCATCATTTATCATTATTTATATGACAGACATAGTAGGCATAGCAGGCTCAGTTATTGGGACTATTATACTTTTTTGTCGTTTTGCAGATGGTTTTTCAGACATTTTTATGGGAAGTATTATAGATAATACAAACACTAAAATGAGGAAAGCCAAGCCTTGGGTCTTTTGGACAGCACCTGTATTGGGCGTTTTAACATTTATGTTATTTAATGTGCCAACATCGTTTAGTTATACAGGTCAAATTGCATATATTTTTATCGTATATTTTTTGATTTCAGTTATTTTTTATACAGCAAATAATGTTGCTTATTCATCACTAGTATCATTTATGACTAAAAATGAAAAAGATAGAGTTTCACTAGGAAGTATACGCTTCATATTTTCTAATATCAGTGTGTTATGTATAACAACTTTCACAGTCTATTTTGTAACAAGTTTTGGCGATAATCAGCAAGGTTGGACATATACCTCAGCTATATACGCGTTGTTATGTGCAATCCCATTAATGATTACAGGTTATTTTGTAAAAGAGAGAAATGTGGCCGAAAAGCAATATCATGAAGTTAAAAAAACAAAGCGTATTCCATTTAGTTTAATTATTAAATCTTTAATAACTGAAAAATATTTTTTGATTACAATCGTCTTATATTTATTGTGGTATTTGAGACAGACAGATAATAGTATGAGAATCTACTACGCAACGTACATTTTTAATGACGCCAATGTAATGGCAATTATGAGTATAGCGACACTATTGCCTACCATTTTAGGATTATTAGTAGCACCTCAATTTGCTGAAAAAGTAGGTATCAAAAATAGTATTATCATCGGATTAATTATATCTATTATTTCATATATTATGATGGGCATATTCTCAGAGAACTTAATACTTTTAGTCGTTGGATTAATTATTCATGGAATAGGATTAGTACCTTTTACAGCAGCATTAAGCGGTATTGTCGCAGATGTTGGAGATATTATTTATTGGAAGACGGGCGTACCAGTACAAGGATCAATATTTAGTTTAGCAAGTGCTGGCATGAAGATTGGTTCAGGATTGCAATCTGCAATTGTTGGATGGTCACTGTCCGTAGGTGGCTATGTTGCCGGAGCCTCAGTTCAATCACAAAGTACCATTTTTGCTATAAAATCCATGCAGATTTATTTTCCATTATTAGCAGTCGCTATCGTAACCATATTCGCATTATTTTTGAATTATGAAAAATTTATTAAACACATAAAAGAACAAATTAGAACAAATAACGTAGGTGAAATGAGAGACAAACAAATATATAAATAAAATGAGGGATTACTATGACAAATTGTATTCATGTAGATAAAAAAGGTTCAGATTGTGGATTAGGTAATGTTGAATCACCGTTCTTAACAATAGATAAAGCTGCTTCTGTTGCACAACCTGGGGACAGTATCATTGTGCATGAAGGGATATATCACGAAGAAATAACACATATAAACACAGGATTAAGTGAATCTAGAAGAATTTCATTTGAAGCAGCTAAAGACGAACAGGTAATGATTAAAGGCTCTGAAGAAATAACAGGATGGCAACAAATCGATGGCAGTATATGGAAAGTAGAAATAGATAACACGATATTTAAAGATTTTAACCCATTTGCTACAAAATTATTTGGCGATTGGTTAGCGGTCGATAACGATAAGAGTTTAGGACAAGTATATTTAAACAATCAATCACTTTTTGAAGTAAGTGAATATGAACAATTGGCTGATCCGAAATTGGTTGAAGAAACACTAGATCATTGGACAAATAAACAAGTTACTTATGACTATAAAGACCAATCAATCTATGTCTGGTACGCAAAAGTAGAAAAAGATATAACAACGATATATGTGAATTTTCATGACTATAACCCCAATAATGAAGTAACGGAAATAAATGTTAGAAAAAGCGCATTTCGTCCCTTCAAAATGCATACAAATTATATTACAATTAGAAATTTTGAAATTGCGAATGTGGCAACGCAATGGTCGCCTCCAACTGCAGCACAGACAGGCATGATTGATACACATTGGAGTAAAGGGTGGATTATCGAAAATAACATACTTTATAACGCCGTGTGTAGTGCGATTGCTATAGGTAAAGAAATTTCAACAGGTGACAATTTAAATACTTATAGAAAAGACAAACCAGGTTATCAATATCAAATAGAAACCGTCTTTAAGGCAGCCAATAGTGATTGGAATAAAGAAACCATAGGGTCACATATCATTAGAAATAATGTGATACATGATTGTGGACAAAATGCAGTAGTAGGACATCTAGGAAGTGCCTTTAGTAAAATATATAATAACCATATTTATAATATAGGTAATAAGAGAGAATTTTTTGGTTATGAAATTGCAGGTATCAAGTTGCATGCTGCGATAGATACACAAGTGTACAACAATTATGTTCATAATTGCTCACTAGGTATGTGGTTTGATTGGCAGACACAAGGCACAAGAATAAGTAAGAACATATTTAACAATAATACTAGAGACTTGTTCGTAGAAGTAAGTAACGGTCCGTATATTGTAGATAACAATATACTAACTGCGGATTATGCTTTAGACAACCATGCCCAAGGTGGGGCTTACGTTAATAATATTATTAATGGCGAAATAGTACATAGGTTAATGTTGGATAGAGCCACGCCATACCATGTGCCACACAGTACATTAATAGCAGGATTTGCGCCAGTTTATGGTGGAGATGATAGATTTTATAACAACATATTTATTGGACAAGAAGGTATACCTAATGTCGGAACTGAAATTTATAATGGTTATACCACGTCACTATCAGAATTTAAAGAAGCGGTTGCTAAAGAAGAAGGCGACCATGAGTCATTCCATAAGATAAAACAACCAGTATATATTGAAGATAATGCATATTTTAATAAAGCAAATCAATTTAATAGAGAAAATCGTAATTTTATAAATGAAAGTGTTGACCCTGATTTATCAATAGTTGAAGAAGGTAATGATGTGTATTTAAATATCTCTGTACCAGAATCATTTATTGAATTTAAAGGAAAAGTATATGATACCGAGACATTACCTAAAGTACGTATTGTTGATGCAGACTTTGAAGATGAAAATGGCAATTCATTAACACTCAACACAGATTTAAATGATGATCTGAGAGAACATGAGTCTATGATAGGTCCTCTTCAAACGCTCACTACTGGAAATAATAAAGTGAAAATTTGGACTAAAAACAATACAAAATAATAGCGTTTATTCCAAGAAATAAGAAATTTATATCACTATATAGCATGAAATAAAAGATTTGTTTTCTACATTGCGTAGGAGATGAATCTTTTATTTTTATGAATTGAAAAATGATTAACAAACCTTTCCAATTTTATTCAGATGAAATATCCATAAAGTATGTTAAAATTAAATACTGTTGATGAGCGTTATACAAAAGCAAAAAATAAAGCGCTGTAGTATAATAAAAGCGTAAAATTCGCGAGAAGTTGAAGCGGAAAAGAGAAAATAATTTTATGCGACAGGATTTTTTAAATTCTGTGATTGCAGTCGTATGCATGAGGTTACATTAGCTATGCGCAGTGCTCCTAACAGCACGAGCAATGAAAATTTTAGACAGAGGGTATATTGACGGCACATAAACCGAAGTCTGCCCTATAACAATATATTACTAAACAGTGTTTACAGATTAGAAAGGGTGAATCGCTTGATACGTATGAGTGTATTAGCGAGTGGTAGTACAGGAAACGCCACTTATGTGGAAAATGATAAAGGCAGTATCTTAGTCGACGCAGGATTGACTGGGAAGAAAATGGAAGAACTTTTTGGACAAATTGATAAACAGATTAAAGACTTAAACGGCATCTTAGTTACTCACGAACATTCAGACCATATTAAAGGATTAGGCGTATTAGCACGTAAATACAACCTACCTATTTATGCGAATGAAAAAACATGGTCAGCCATCGAAAAGAAAGACAGTAAAATTCCAATGGATCAAAAATTCATCTTTAATCCATACGAAACGAAATCATTAGCTGGCTTCGATATCGAATCGTTTAACGTTTCACATGACGCTATCGATCCACAATTTTATATATTCCATAACAACTATAAGAAGTTTACGATTTTAACAGATACAGGTTACGTTTCAGATCGTATGAAAGGTATGATTCAAGGCAGTGACGCCTTCGTCTTTGAAAGTAATCACGATGTAGATATGCTACGCATGTGCGGTTATCCATGGAAGACAAAACAACGTATCTTGAGTGACATGGGACACGTTTCCAATGAAGATGCAGCACACGCAATGACAGACGTCATCACAGGTAGCACTAAACGCATTTACCTATCTCACTTATCTCAAGATAACAACATGAAAGATTTAGCTCGCATGAGCGTCGGACAAGTTCTCAATGGACACGACATCGACACAGAAAAAGAAGTATTGTTGTGCGATACTGACAAAGCCAATGCAACTCCAATATATACGTTATAGAAGCCCTTGCCCCTTGATTGAAGGGGTTAGGGCTTCTATATGCATTAGCTAATGTAATACAAAAGAGGAAGCGAGTATAACTGAAAAATTTAGCGGATTGTAAAGCATTGGAAATAAGCCAACGTTAACTTACTTTTATAGCGGCATTAAATTGAAAAATTCAGAGACTTTTCATAAATAAGCCGAGATTTAATATGATGTTTGAGACTGAGCTGAGCGCTTTTTAATGAAGTATTACGTAGGAATGATGCAATCTATAAATAAACTCACAAATTAATTGAGGAAGACTAGCGATTATTGATAAATCATTAGTCTGATTTGTATTGTCATAACCTAACCAATATCACAATTTGAGATATTGGTTTTTATTATGTGTAAGAAGAGTATTGCTAAATTCGTTGGTCATACATCCCTGTGTCTTAATTGAAACCTCATATACAATTAGAGCATAATTATAAGCAGTGGATAACTTGGCTAATAAAAGGTTTTTAAAGGTAAAAATCATGAAGAAAACGTAAAATTTGTGAATAAGTATGTAAGACACCCATCAACTTATCCACTTTTTTATCCATAGATGTGCACAATTAACATGGAAATACCCACATTATACACAGGGTTATCCACAAATTAACATGTTATTAACGTTTTTTTGTTTAGAAAACGTAAACATTATTAAATAATGATATACATTCCTGTTATAATAAGAGGGAATAGTGTGAATAAGTGTACAACTTGTGGATAACTCTAACAACTATTGTTTATTATGAATTTGGAGGACAATTATGAAGATTACGATACTAACAGTAGGTAAATTAAAAGAAAAATACTGGAAACAAGCAATCGCAGAATATGAAAAACGTTTAGGAGCATACTCCAAAATTGAAGTTATAGAAGTGCCTGACGAAAAAGCACCTGAAAATATGAGCGATAAAGAAGTTGAACAGGTTAAAGAAAAAGAAGGTCAACGCTTACTAGCAAAAGTAAAACCTCAGTCAACTGTCATAACGCTTGAAATCAAAGGCAATATGTTGACGTCTGAAGGATTAGCTAAAGAAATAGAAGGACGAATGACTAGAGGACAAAGTGACTTCACCTTTATTATTGGTGGATCCAACGGCTTACATAAAGACGTGCTAAACCGCAGCGATTATGCATTATCATTCAGTAAAATGACCTTCCCACACCAAATGATGCGCGTCATATTGATAGAGCAAATATATCGTGCATTTAAAATTATGCGAGGAGAAGCATATCATAAATGATGCGGTTTTTTCAGCCGCTTCATAAAGGTATTTTAAACGTATCAGAACGTGTGAGGTTTATGAGAATTGCTGTTATGTTTTTGTGAAGCATATCATAAATGATGCGGTTTTTTCAGCCGCTTCATAAAGGGATTTTGAACGTATCGGAACGTATGCGGTTTATGAGAATTGCTGTTATGTTTTTGTGAAGCGTATCATAAATGATGCGGTTTTTATAAGGTTCTTCTTATTGGTGAAATTGTTAAAAAAACAAAATGCAATGAATTGACAAATTAAAATCGCTTTAAGTCGTATTCTCAAAGAATCTATAAATCACTCGTATGTACACAGCCCCTTACTATCAGTTAAAGTGTCACTTTTCGGTTCTAATATTTATTATTCATAAGATATGCAATATATGATACAATTCATTCAAATGTATATTTGAATGAGGTGCTCTATGGTTCAGACTATTATAACTGCGGCAATACTTTATATTGCAACTGCGGTAGATTTATTAGTGATTTTATTAATATTTTTTGCTAGAGCAAAGACTAGAAAAGAATATAGGGATATTTATATAGGTCAATATTTAGGATCGATTATCCTCATATTAGTCAGTTTATTTTTAGCTTTTGTGTTAAATTATGTTCCAGAGAAATGGATATTAGGTTTATTAGGTTTGATCCCCATCTACTTAGGTATAAAAGTTGCTATTTATGATGATTGTGAAGGTGAAAAAAGAGCAAAAAAAGAATTAAACGAAAAAGGTTTGTCCAAATTAGTAGGGACTGTTTCTTTAGTGACAATTGCAAGTTGTGGTGCAGATAATATTGGTTTATTTGTCCCTTATTTTGTAGCATTGGATATTATTGAATTACTGACTACCTTAATTGTATTTTTAGTTTTAATTTTCTTTTTAGTATTCACAGCACAAAAACTAGCTAGAATTCCTGGTGTGGGTGAAATTGTTGAGAAATTCAGTCGTTGGATTATGGCTGTTATTTACATAGCATTGGGCTTATTTATTATTATTGAAAATGAAACCATACAAACGATATTAGGATTTATATTATAAATTAAGGTGTGACTTAATATGAGTAACAATAAAATTTGTGACGTCATTTGTGTTCATGAGGAAAAAGTGAATTATGCTTTAAGATTTTTAAAAGAAGAAAAAACTCAACGGCTTATCAATACATTATTAAAGATAAGTGATGAGAATAAGCTGAAAATTATATTAGCTCTAATTAAAGAGAAAGAATTATGTGTTTGTGACTTATCTATAACATTAGGTTTGAGTATAGCTTCAACATCACATCATTTGAGAGCTCTGTATAAAAGAGACGTGCTGGATTTTTACAAGGATGGGAAAATGGCATACTATTATATCAAAGATATAGAAATGAAATCATTATTAATAAAATGTATGACTTAAATATAAAGAAACGCTCACATTAAACGAGCGTTTCTTTGAATTCTTGTATTCTTTTTCCAATTTCATCTCTAACACGTTGAAATTCTGGCCATTCTTTTCCTGCTGGATCATCAAAGCCCCAGTGTTCTTTTTTAACATTAGGTGGTAATATAGGGCAATTATCGTCTGCATCACTACATAATGTTACGACCAAAGCTGACTGTTCTAAGATATCACTATCAATCAAATCTGATGTATGGTTTGAGATATCAATATCCACTTCTTTCATAGCTTCTATTGCTTTAGGATTAACACCATGTGTTTCAATACCAGCAGAATAGACATTCCAATCTTCACCCAATATTTCTTTTCCCCAACCTTCAGCCATTTGGCTACGACAAGAGTTTCCTGTACATATAAAATAAATTGTTTTCTTATCCATAATTAAAGCCTCTTTTCTTAAAATATGATTAGTGTAAGGTATAAACCTAAGAGTGTTACAAATAGGACCGGAATAGTAATGATAATTCCAGTTTTAAAGTATGTTCCCCACGAAATTTTCACACCTTTTTGTGTTAAGACATGTAGCCACAATAATGTTGCTAAAGAACCAATCGGTGTTATTTTAGGTCCTAAATCAGAACCTATGACATTCGCATAAACCATACCTTCTTTAATTGTTCCAACTACATTCGATTGTCCGATAGCAATTGCATCTATTAAAACTGTAGGCATATTATTCATAATTGATGATAACAAAGCAGATATAAAGCCCATGCCCATAACACTACTGAATAGTCCATAACTTGAAATATTGGATAATGCATCAGCTAAAATTGTGGTGATGCCTACGTTTTTCAAGCCGAATACGACTAAATACATACCAATTGAAAATAGGACAATATTCCATGGTGCACCTTTAATTACTTGTTTCGTATGCACAGCTTCGGAATTGCGAGCTAACAGTACAAAGATAATAGCAATAATACCAGCAATGATTGATACAGGGATTTGAATAAACTCACTAACAAGATAACCCACAAGTAGTATTGCTAATACAATCCATGAAATCTTAAATAATTTAGAATCTTTAATTGCATTTTTAGGATGTGAAAGATTTTCTGTATCGAACGTTTTAGGTATAGATTTTCTGAAATATAACCATAAAACGAGAATACTAGCAATCAGAGAGAATATATTAGGAATAATCATTCGACTAAAATATTCAATAAATCCAATATCGAAGTAATCTGCAGAAACGATATTAACTAAGTTACTTACAATTAAGGGTAGTGATGTAGTATCAGCGATAAAGCCACTGGCAATGATGAATGGGAAAATAACTTTTTTATTAAACCCTAGATTTCTTACCATCGCTAATACAATAGGAGTTAAGATTAAAGCCGCACCATCATTTGCGAAAAATGCTGCTACAATTGCCCCAAGTAACATAATAAAAACAAACATTTTTAAGCCATTACCGTTTGAAGCCTTGACCATATGTATTGCAGACCATTCAAAAAAACCAATTTCATCTAATATTAATGAAATTAGAATAACAGCTACAAAAGTTAAAGTTGCATTCCAAACAATACCGGTTACTTCTAATACATCGGAAAAACTTACGACTCCTGTAAAGATAGCAACAACAGCTCCAATTAAAGCTGTAATACCAATATCTAAACCTTTTGGTTGCCATATCACAAAGATTAAAGTTAACAAGAAGATTATAATTGCTAAAATGGTCATCAACAGTCACCTGATTTCACATTTTTACATACACATCTTTGATTAGATGTATTAATGATGTTTAAGTTTTGAATAATATCATCTAAAATAGCATGATTATGTTGATACCAATGTTTGTTGCCGTCTTTTCGTGTTGTAACTAATTCGTTATCTACTAATGACTTCATATGATGACTTAGTGTAGGTTGTGAGAATTGAAAGTGTTCTAATAAGTCACAAGCGCATAGCTCACCACAAGAAAGTAAATCTAATATTTCTAACCTGCTTGGATCTGATAAAACTTTTAATATTGCTGATAATTCTTTATAAGACATAAATAATACCTCCTTTTCATTACATAGATTAACATCTATATAGTTTTATGTCTATGTAGTTTTTTGACTAATTTTAGTATTAGATTAGAATGCGTCCTAAATAACTAGTTTTATTATCTTGCAAAAGTTGAAATAATAATTTATATTTAATACATCAAAAAAAATTGATGTATCATTTTAGTATTTTATAAAGGAGTTCGATTTTATGAGAATAAATCATGCAAGTACATTATCTGTTGATTATTTTGTTAGCTACTTAAATCTAATTATGATATCAAGAGAAGTTTCTTTAAAAGAAGCTATATCATATATGAAAAATGAATTCTTTAAAGGAGAACCTGACATGTATGGTAAAATAACAGAAACTCATTTTAATCAAGCAATACAAGAACTCAAACAAAAATAGAAATATCTATATATAAGAGAGGTGATTATTTAATGGAAATTATTAAGTCCAGTCCTAATAGAAGTGAGGAAGAAAAATTAGACTTTTATGAACAGATGTTTAATGCGCTAGCTGATAAAATCAGGCTTAAAATTCTACAATCAATACGTCAAAGCGATTCAAAATCTTTATGTGTTTGTGATCTAGAAGAATTATTAGCGTTAAAACAATCTAAACTTTCCTATCATTTAAAAAAATTAGTAGATGCAAATATTCTTATTGCTGAAAAGCATGGCACATGGAATTATTATAAAATTAATGAGCAACAAATACAGGTGGTTTTAAATGAAGATACTTGCTGTAAGATACTTTAAGTATCTTCTTTATAACATAGAATTAATCAAATTTTTTTGATTAATACATCAAGAAAAGTTGATTAAATGAATTCGGAGGCGTTATACTAATGATAGATTCAATTATGGAATTCATAAAAACATTTCTGATGTTATTTTTTGAATTATTATTACTATTTATAGTAGTGAGTTTTATAGTAAGTCTGATTCAACAAGTTGTATCAGAAGAAAAAATTAAAAAGCTTTTGAGCAAACCTAATAAAGCTGTCAATTACATATTAGGTATGGTGTTTGGTGCTGTTACACCATTTTGTTCTTGTTCAACTATTCCAATACTTGCAGGTCTATTAAATTCCAAAGTTCCTTTTGGTCCGGCTATGAGTTTTTTGATTGCTTCACCATTAATGAACCTATTAATGATATTTATGTTATGGGCTTTATTAGGATGGAAAGTAGCCATTGTTTATTTTGTAGTACTAGCAATTTTCAGTATTTTAACAGGTTTAGTATTTTCAAAAATGAATTTAGCTGAAAGTTATAAAGGGGTCAATGTTAAAGGTGATGGCTTTTTTGCTAATAAAACAGGATCTCGTTTTAAACAAGCATTAAACGATGCGTGGGCATTTTTATACCCAATGTTACCTTATCTATTTATTGGTGTATTTATTGGTGCCTTTATATATGGATTCATACCTGAAGAATTTATAACTAAGTATGCAAGTGGTGATGGTTTTATATCGGTGTTTATTGCTTCTGTTATCGGTATCCCTATGTATATCAGACCAGAAACAATGTTACCTATAGCCGAAGCATTAGTATCAAAAGGTATGTCGCTAGGAACAGTAGTTGCATTAATAATTGGTGGTGCTGGCGCAAGTATTCCAGAGGTCGTATTGCTATCTAAGCTATTCAAGAAAAAATTTGTAATATCATTCATTATTGCAATTTTAATTGTAGCCATTGCTACAGGTTTGATTGTGAATATCATTATTTAAAGGAGGTGAAATAATGGGTATTAAAGACGCATTAAAAAAAATAAAACCTCAAGAACAGTCATGTTGTTCGGTAGAAATTGAGGAAAAGAACGAAAAAAAAGAAAAAGATGAAAAAGAGCAAGAAGATAATAACAATTGCTGTAACAAGTAATATAAGGGCCTGGAATTTATATCCAGGCCCTTATATTAATCTATTTTGCTACGCTTTTCTATATTTATTCTACAATAATTAAAAAAGGACATATTTTGAAATCAATGTGTCTTTGAAAATGGTTACCTCTATATTATGCTTTGATTTCTACAGGTTCACTAAAGTGATTTTCTATAATTCTTGTTATTTCTTTACCTAGTGGTCCTTTTATTGTGAAAGTTCTTTTGAAATAAGAACCTAAAATACCTAGACCTGCTGCTGCACCGACACCTTTTCCAATGCCTTTGCCTATCGTTTTTATGATGTTACTCATGATTATCATTCCTTTCATTATAATTAATATTATTTGTAAAACATTGTCTGCTTGGTTTACTTTTGAACTTGTTGTTTTAAATATGTTAATTGTAGTAAAAGTAATTCATCAATCACTTGTTCTCTTAAATCAGGGGGTGAAATGATACGTATATTGGATTGATATATAAAACGGAGTTGAATAGCTTCGACTCTTGTCATCTTGAAAGTGACAATAAGATAATGTGCATCATATTTTTCTATTACATGAATTTGATAAAATCGATGCATTTTTGACCACACATCTTTACCGATTTAAAACGTGATATAGGTTTGTAACTTTGATTTTTCTTGTATATCCACGGATTTTTCAGACAAACTCAGATTCATTTGATTAATATCATCTATATAAATTTCATTCATTGCGCGAACAACTAATGATGCTGGCAAAATACCTGTTTGATTTTTATCAATTTCAAAGCGGTCAAGATATTTTAGTAATGTAGTTCGATGACCTGAATGATGTTTGATGATTAATAATTTAAGATATTGATAAAAGTAATGACTTAATTTGGGTGTCGTCAGGTATAAAGCAGTCAAAATATCATACATAAAATGCATATTTTCATGCTTATCTTGTTCGAGCTTATAACTTTCTGATTTATAATCGTACGTGATTGCTTTAGGTGTACTGATCCACGATTTACTTTCATATAAGAAGTTTCTGGTATCGTCGATATCTCTTTGTATCGTCCTAGGACTCGTATTGAGTTCTAATGTAAGTGATTGTTTGTTGACGGATTTATTCTGTAGTAAACGATGGTATATTGTTAATATTCGAAATGCACGATCCAATATGTCACCTCCTTTAAGTTATACATTACAAAATAGGTTTGTCACAATAAGTCAATCCTCCGTATATTTAATAAAAGTTGTGAAAAATATTTTTTAGATAAATACATTGATATAAAGAGATTTTATAAATATTGATAAGTGAAGAAATAGCGGTAATGACAAAATACGGCTATACCTCTACTTTTAAATTATGTTTTCTAATGGAATAGGCGTTACTATTTGAGAAAATAACATGGTCATAAAATAAAATGCCCATCATTTCACTGATGAGCATTAATCGTTCGGTCACATTGATATCTTCATGAGAGGGTGTTACATCTCCACTTGGATGGTTATGTCCTAGCATAATACTGTTGGCGTTACTGAGCATCGCTGTTTTGAATGTTTCTCTGGGGTGAATCACTGTTTGGTTAATAGAACCTATCGATAGTGTTTGAATATGTGTAGTTTCGTTTTTACTATTCATACATATAAGTATGAGATGTTCTCGATCACTGTTTCCAATGAATGAACGCATAATTTCTGTCGCATCCCCAGGGTTTGAAATACGATTTTTTAGATAATTTAATGTATCTGTTTTTATCATTTGTAGTGAAACAATATTGATTTCTTTCATCGTTTACCTCCATATATGGGTTATGCTTTCAAAGTCCATTTCTGTCTTGCTTTTGGATTAAGGGGGTGCATAATTTCATTGGTTACTGGGTTCATGAGTTGTTTCACTTTCGTCTTATGTGGTTTCAACATCTCTAATACTTCATTGACACGTGCTTCAACAACGGGCTTTTTAGCGTAAGCACCCCAGGCTAATATTACTTCATCCGATTCTTTCACTGCCTTCATAATTTGAATATCGGTATGATTATCATAGGCGTTTTCTAGATGTTTGAGATTGAGGGGTGTTGTAATATTGGAATATAGATTCACAAAATTGATTGAGCCAAATGCATCCATTTCTGAAACTTTGTTCATAATGAGCTGAGTTGTTAAGTCTATACGAAGAAGGCCCATAAAATTTGGATACATTGTAATGATTGTAAGTGTTTGTTTTTCACTGTCCCATGTTTTCTTAAGTAGATAGCGATGTTGTTGGTCATCACTGAATATGGCTTCAGTTTCTAATGTATTTTTTATTGTTTTCATGTAATATTCACTCCTCTAGTATTCTTCTGGTAATAACATGACGTAATAAGAAAGGTCTACATCATCTTCTCGGATAATGTAGACCTTATTGATATCGATAGACTGTTTGACATTTGCCTTATGCGTTTTGACATACTCAGGACGTTCTTGTTTGTGTTTGATATATAGTTGGTTATTTTGCATATTGAATTGGAATATATGAAAATAATCCAATGATTCCTTGCCTTTTGATTGTGTTTGTTCTCGTCGTGCTACAAGTTGCCATAATTGTTTTTGTAAGATGATAGGTAAGCTATTGGCAATACCACGAGTGATATATCTATTCATAAGAGATCTCCTTTCGTTCTGATTCTTTCATCCATGTAATGATTTCGCTTAGGATAGTGATTGCTAATTGTGTTAGTTTGATATATTTATGCATATTATTGTCCTCCTGTTAGTAAGTATCGTTGATCTAAAAGGGGCATGATAGTGTTGTGTAGATATAAGAAATCCATATCATGGTTTTCATCAATATAGCCAATGGCTATGAGCTGTTTCTGATAGTAGAGAATGAAAGGGTAGATATTACTTTCGTGAAGTGTATCAGAGTAGTAGGTGTAGGTTTGAAGTATTTTATTACTGAGTGGCCCAAGCCTTACATATTGGTCAGGTAAGATATGATCAGCGATTTCCTCGATAGATTCACATTCCCACTTTTCATCTTTTGGCAGTTTGAATAAGTTGGTTATATAGTGCTTGAGTTGTTGTTCCAATGTCATTGTTATGACCTCCTAATGTGTTTGATGGATGTATGCATGTGATACATCATTTTGATAATATAAGTTTTAAATACCATTTGTTTCGCCTAGAAATCCCACTGAAATACAGAAAAGATCCCAATAGAAAGTCGTCACAATTGTTGATATAACAAGGAAATCCCGTTATCCCGCTCATTTCTCGGGAAATATAGCTATATATTTATATATCATTTGGATTTGGTGGTGTTATTACGACTTATTTTTCTTTTTATATTATTTATTTATAAATAATAACGGGATTTTGGGATTACGCTTGCGTAATCCTTCTCCTACATGAAGTTAGCCAATCCCGTTACTATCCCACTTATATTTTGTTTTGGGATGTTCTTTCGTCATATCAATATAAGCTTCACATTGAGTTATGACTTGTTAGTATGTTGAAAAGATTCGTTAGATGGGTGTTATTGAATGACGAAAGGACAGTACATAGATATTAAATTTGAAAGTAGAGTGTTTGAGGCAAAAATAAAGACGAAGTGCTGAGGAGCACTTCGTCTAGATTATTATTATTGAAAAGTTGTTTAATAATTTCATTATTAAGTTTTAGTGTAACGTAGAATTGCTTTTTATGATTCTCATCTTTACGAATGTCAATACGGTCAATAACCGTTAGGTACAAAGCTTTGAGCTGTGATTTATCCATGGATTCTATATTTTGAAATATTCGTTGTAATAAAGCAACGATTTGTTTAGTATCATAAGATGGTTTCTCTTGATTTTGTTGCTGCTTGAGTTGATTCATTTGGTTTGTGATATCATTCAGTTGTGTTTCATATTGATGAATGGTTGGTTTGAGTGCAGATGTTAAGTCTGGATTGTCTTCGATGGTTTGAATTAGATTTTTAAGTTTAGTGTTAATTTCATCAAATTGTTGTTGTTTATAAGCAATATCATGGTTAAGTGCAACTACATCGACTTGATTCTCTTGATTGACACGTTCGACAACTTGTTTGAGAACTTTATCACTTTTGACAATTTCAAGTATTTGGTCCATAACATATTTTTCAATGACATCGGCTCTAACACTATTCGCAGAACATACCTTTGAGCCTTTATTTCGAAAATTACTACACGAATAGTAGCGGATGCGTTTCTTTGTCCCATCTTTGAGTGTATTAGTAGTATTACTCGCGGCCATAGGTGCTCCGCATTGGGGACAATGAACGATACCTGTTAATAGATTAGTTCCTTTACCGTGAACTTGGGGTTTTTGACTGACTTGCTTTTTACGTGCTTGCACTTTATCCCATAATGCTTGGCTAATAATAGGGGCGTGCTTACCCTCAGCTATGATCGGTTTATCATTCAGTCCTTTACGACGTTTTTCATTCCAATCTTTGTACTTCGCAAATTGAATTTTACCCATATAGAAAGGATTGGATAGAATATAAGTAATAGAACTTATACTGAAAGGCTTCCCTTTTTTAGTGACATAGCCTTTATGATTTAGTGTATTGGCAATTTTACGATAGCCATGCCCTTTGGCATAAGATTCGAAAATATATTTTACAATATTAGCTTCATGTTGATTAATCATCAATTCGTGTTTACTGTCGGGTATTTTGTCATAGCCTAGCGGTAAATTTCCTTGATAATAGCCTTCTTGGGCACGTCTGGTTTGGCCCATGAATACGTTCTCGACAATGTTATTACGTTCGAATTCTGAGAAACTCGCAAGTATTTGTAACATGAGTTTACCAGAAGAAGTATTGACTTCCATACGTTCAGACAAACTGAAAAATTCGACATTTTGCTTATGCAAATCTTCGACAATTTTGAGTAAGTCTGATGTATTACGTGCCAGTCGGTTTGTTTTGTACACCATGACACAATCGATATGACCTTCATTCGCATCCTTCAACATACGTTGGAGCTCAGGACGGTTCATAGATTTTCCTGAGATACCACGATCAGCGTAAATATCTGTGACTTCAAAATGGTGAAATTGACAGTAGTCTCTAATCTGATTGATTTGGCCATTAATACTATAACCTTCTGTATTTTGGATTTCAGTCGATACACGGACATAGATACCGACACGTTTTTGTTTGAGTTGTTGCATGATTTTTTCATCCTTTCTTGTTAGACATTCAATGATTGCGAGGTTTGGTTCACAATGTTCAATGGTTCATTTTTGAAATAGATCCCAACAAGGGTTTTGTTTTTAGTAATGCGAATTTCATCAATATAGGGATGCAGCATGTTTAACGTGAAATTTTTCTGTATAACCTTTTGTAGTGATGCTTTTATCCGAATATCACTTATTGCTTGTATAGGTTTATGCTGCAGGTTTATCGATTGAGATTGTTCTCTGAATGTTTCTACATCAATTGTTCCTTGTGCTAATTTTTCAATGAGCTTTTCATGAGTTAATGTGTTATTAGTATTATGCATTTTTTGTTTTTTGAGCTGTTTCTCAATAGCATGTTTGATTTTCGAATAGAGCTGTTGGTCTCGAAAGAATTTTTGGCAAGATTCTAAGACCTGTTTTTCTAGGTTTTCAGCGTTTATGCCTTTAAAGTCACATATGAAACGTGATGCATTCATGTTTTTAGGACAGACATAATAACGTAATGAATGATTGGTTTTTTTAATGGTCATGTTGGTAAGGTTTGAACCACAACAAGGACATTTTATTTTTTGTTTCAGCTGATTCTCTGAAGGTATACAGTGAAGTTGCTTCTTAATACGGATTGCTTGAGCATTTTTATACATTGCTTTACTGATAATAGATGGGAACATATTATCAAAAGTACCGTATTTGTTATTCACACGTCCACAGTAATTAGGGTTCATAATAATGTTACGTACTTGATAGGGTTTTCGGTTGATTAGCTTAGTATCTTCTTCTAGGTATTGCGCAATTTTCTTATAACCATAGCCTTGTAGGTAGTAATGGAATATTGCCTTCACCGTTGGTGCTTCATCTTGATTAATTGTGAATGTACCATTGCGATAGGTATAACCAAATGGTGCATGTGTTGTAATCAGTTTACCTTGTTTCGCTTTTTCTTTGATTCCATTTTTGACTTGTTCGCCTATATTATCAGATTCTAGCTCGGCCAAGCTGATGAAAATATTGAGTTTGAGCCGATCGAACGCTTTATCCATATCAAAATAGCCATCATGAACGCTTAAGATATGAACATGGTATTTTTGACACAATTTCATGAGTTTTAATGCATTTTTCAAATTACGATGAAGTCGATTTAGACGATAGCAACATAATACGTCACATTGTCCCTGTTGAATCAGTTCAGTAATTTGTTGATAACCATTCCGCTTATCAGTACGTCCTGATTGTTTATCGCTATAAAAGGTAATGTGTTGAATATTATGTTTTTCGGCTAATGCCTTGATGGTTTGTTTTTGTGCTGCTAAGGATTGTTGCTTTGTAGTGCTCTGTCGTAAGTAACCAATTGCTTGTTTCATCGTGTTTCCTCCTTTCGAAGTGATAATATATATTTATGAACGAATTTATAGATGAGCCCAACACCTGCCTGGTGTTGGGCGTTATTATTAGTCATCAGCATGATTAATTTCTTCAATCACTAAATCAGCGAGTAATGTGATTAATTCGTCCATATGGTTCAACCTCCAAATATCAAATTATATTGAATTGATAACATGTTGCATTGTTATTCGTTCACTCCGTATACTTGGAACAATATGTTCAGTTATCTCTTTTTCATTTATGAATTCAGGGTACAAGTGATAAAATTTTAGTAGCTTCTGTTCCGTTTCAGTTAATACATATTGTTGCATATGGTAGTATCTGTCGATATAATTAACGACAATAGGTTTTTGATGATCATCGACTTCCACTGAAGTAATTGTGTAATTTAATAAGTTGACGTTTGTTTTCATTTTTATGCCTCCGATTAATTTAATGAGCTACAACGCATAGCGCGTTGTAGCGGTATAATATTCAAATTTATAGGTCTAAATCATCATTTGCTTCTTTTTCTTTCGCTTGTTTCATAAAGTTATTAAGCAAATCTGGATTTGTATTACCATCAAATTGCGGTGGTGTGTATGGTTCAGAATTTGAGCTTAAACCGAGAACAGATGCAAACTCACTAGGCAATATAAGATGGTAGAACAAGATCGTTTTTGTTTTGCCTTGAGTATCTTTGACATTACGTTTGATAGCTATCCGATCGGAATCCATCTGGATATATCCTTCTGCTCTTAAACTATCTATTACATTTTTTACATCTTGGTATTGGTTTTCTTCCAACATATGTTTAAAAACATCTTTAAGCATCTTGACTTGAATGTGATCGTCTTTCAGCTCAATAAGGCCATAATTTTCAGTCATTATGGAGAGTTTTTCATTTTCCGCAAACTTACTACGATTGCGTGCCACGAACTGAACTACACTATCAATCGCCTTGGCTCCCAAACTGCGCTCACTTATTGAATCTACATGATAACTAACTAGGTACTCTCTAACTGCGACCAAATCGATAGGGGTTGCAATTACACGTTCTAATATTCGTGCTGATGTCGTTATTGTTGCATAGCGTTTGAACATTCGAATACCTACATTGTTTGTTTCATTGTTAAGCTGTGCTTTGAACCAATCGTGTTCTTTATGAAACCACTTGATTACTTCAGATTCACGATTTAGAAGATATTCAGCTACTAACGGCATTACGTGTCCATAATTTTTTGATGTTCCTTTTTTAATAGCATCTGCATTGTCAGCGCTTGTTGTAAAGACATCAGAAATTTCTATGCATCTTGCTCTCAAACCATCATTTGCACTAGCATCTTTGAATATTGTGTGTTCTGCTGTACTAATCACACTAGATCCAAAGTGGTGAGGATTTTTTACATTTCCTTCTCGATTAGCACGTAGACGACCTTGCCCCTCTGCTAGGGAATAAAGTAAACCATTTGTATCTTTAAAGGTAGCTGCTGATAATTCATCTAAGGCAATAGGAACACCAAAGTTGTTACTTAAATATCCTTCAATTGCATTACGGGTGCCGTTCCAACCTCTGAATAATGTTTGGTCACCTTTAGATGGATTACCTGCTATTGAAACTGCTAATGCCGCTGCAGTCGATTTACCCGTACTAGAGTTCCCCATAAATGAAAATATCGTGCCAAAATATTCGACTTCATGCTTTGTTTTTAAGAACGCAGTCACTAATGAAGAAACACCAAATATCACAGCAAGCTCCAGTAACAAGTTTCCTTTTACTTCATCAAGATACATTTGCCACCAGCCTTCAAATGTACCTTTAGGTTGTAAGTCATACTTTGTTTCACAAATGATTTCATCAGCCTGAGACTGCTCGATGTCTTTTGAAAGATATGGTTCATCTAATGAAATGACAGTACCTTCATCAGTACGTAAGACACCTACACCTGTATACAATGTAGAAATGGGCAGTGATTGACGCATTAATTGTAGTGCATTACCTAGCGATTTAATGTACTTTTCATTGATGCTGAACCCAAACATAACCAGTCTAGGTAACTTTTGTGTCGTTAGAATATCTGACGTTTCAATACGTTCAATATTTTTGCCATCCGTGATAGTCAATTTCTCAACCCCTGTAGTAGGGTCGAGAAATTTGTTTTCTATGATGATTGGACTAGATAAACGAATTATCTTATCTTCGTCATTTTTGTTTTTTGCTCGAATAAGTTCATACCATGCAGTTGAATCTAACCAGTATGGATATTGCTTGAATATGTTGTTAGTCATTAGTTGTTACCGCCTTTCCAGTTACTTTTGTGACGCATTGGATTTGGTCCTGTTTTACGATACACTAAGTTCCCGTTGCTATTCTTACCAATAATGACAAATGGAACACTTGGCGTGTTCTTTACAAAGTATGCAAACCAACGACCAACATCTTGTTGTACGTCAGTTGAACATGTAACGTTGGACGCCAAATTTAAATCGTTAAACGTAAAATCTTTACCAATTGCTAAATTAAAAGCAACACCACAAGCGCGTCTTTTTAACAAAAGAAAGCAATAACTTTTTTTGCTCATATAAAATTCCTCCTAATAATTAAAATCATCAAATTTGATGTAATTACATACTAATCCCTCACAAGTAGGCTTAGTTTCAAATTTTCCAGGGGAATTTTAGGACACTGATATAAAGGGGTTTAAAAGAAAAAATACCTATCGAATACATGTATTCGATAGGCAATTAATTTATTAAAAATAAATATTTCTATGCTTTTTACTGTTTTTAAAACGTGATTCATAAAATTTACTAATAAGTTGAGTCATTAATGTATCACGAAAATCGTTAGGATTAGAGGTCAAACCATATCTATTATAAAATGTGCTTATGTCATAGTCAGCAAGTGTTGAAAGTAGTTCACTTTCAATAGTTGAAGTTAGTTTGCGATTCATTTGAATAGTTTCAGCAATTACCGCTTTTAGATTTGAATTTCTAGCATAGCCATTAATTAAATTTTCTATATGTTGTGATTTTTGATCGTATTTTTCAATCCAACTTTTTAAGTCCTGTTTAAGATTACTTATTATATGTAAAGATACTAGTATGTCTTGCTCTGTTGCTTTTTGCATTATGGTACTCACAGTTTGAACTAGTTCGTCTAATAAATCTGAAATAGCAGTAAATAGGGTGAAATGAAACGTATCTTCAATAGTTGTCTTATAATAGAGTTTATTATAACTGATTAGATGTTCCTTCTTCATGAATTCATCAATTTTTTCTTTTGACTGTATAATGTCATCAACAGTTATTGTTTTTCTGCGCAAGCTTTCATTTGCAATACTGCGAATAAATTTAAAGTAAGGGTCATTTTTATCGTATAGATAAAGCGAAACACCAATAGCAGCTTGTCTGAATTGATCGATATTGTCAGATTGTTCTAAAGAATCATTTTTATGAGTTGACGGTTTAATACTATTTGCAATGTCAAAATATTGGGAGTCACTTTTTCGTTGTTTAATTAAGTTTTTATTAATTAATTTTATAAAGTAATTTGACTTATTTTGACTTAATATGTCTTTTTCCAGATGGGAGTCCTGCTTTTCTTTATATACAAAATATTTAGTTAAGAAATCACTTATTAAAATGTCATTATATGATTCTGCAGTTAAGTCTTGATGGTTCTTTATAATTTCATTTTTAAGTTTGTTGAATTCTGAAGATGAATTTAATTTATCTTTGTTTTTATTCATTTTAAATTGAATATCCCATTTTTTAAGATTTATCTTACCCATTATTTGTCTTTTTACATTTTCTGCAGTTTGTTTAGCAAATTCTGTTTTGTCTGAAATGGCAAGTAAGAATTCATCAAAGTATGATTCTATTGTTTTTAAATCTAAGAATAGGAGAACGGAAGAGCCTTCTTCAACGATTTCTTGTGATATATCATCAATATCGATTTTACTTTGACTATCTATAAAAAATGATAATTTATCATTTTTAAAAATTTCCGATTGATATATATTTGGGACATTGTCAGTAAATATACCGTTTGAATCTGATTTTACTGTATGTTGTTCAATAATTTGATCTGGTTGATTTACGAAGTAACTAATATAAACTGTTTCATTAGGTAATGATTGTCCTTTAATTAAGTTATATTCATTAAATGTGATTCTTTCTGGTACAAATTCATTGCTGATTTTATGTATAAAATAGTTGAATTTCTGAAACCATAATTCTATTTTCCATTTGTTCTTTATCATACTAATCATCCATTTCTATAAAATATTAATATTTTTGGGTGAATTTTGAATGGTATAACTATTATAAGATGGTAAGTGCTGTTTTAATATGTTTAGCCTTTTTTTGCAGTTTTTCTAAATCAGACTCTATGTCTTTTATAGCTTCCTCAATATCATTAATCATTGGTTTATTAGCTTTAAAAAAAGCAATTCCATGCTCATCTTTCTCGGGATGGCTATTTAATCGGTATGGAGTTATGTTATGAGTATATTCATCTCTATACTTTACGGTACGAATAGGACTGTTTTTATTAAGTATATTTCCTAATTTTTTAAAAGTTTCATTGTCAGAAGCCTTTAATTTGCCTACTAATTCTCTTTTAAAACCTAATTCTAATTTAACTTCATAAGAATGGGTTAATTCTCTTATCAAGATATACATTAAATCGTGTATAGTATGTAAAAAATGAAGAGTTATGTTGTGATAATAAAATACCCAATAATAATTTTTCTCTAGGTTATTTGTATATGGTAAATTTTTATGTGCATACTTCAAACATACAAAAGAATTGCAAAAATATTCACAAGTATCATGTATTGAATTGATAGCGGAGGGGACATTCGAACCTATTTGCTCAAATCCACTTACTAAAGTATTAACCTTTGAAAAATCAAATATATTGATCTCAGTAAGTAATTTGTTATATTCAATGTCAAAACAGTTTTCGTCGATAACAAAAGGTTTCATAACATTAGATCCTTTCAAATTAGTGATTAACTTTTGTTAATCTTGTTTTTAGTGCATTTAGTTAAGATTTTACTTATATTTATTATACTATAAGATAAATTTATCTTTAACTTAATTTACTTTATTTAAAAAAAGAGAGTAGAATTGAGATGACAATATATGTCATCTTTACTCAGAACATGATAAATGGGGCTTTTCAAACAAAGAAATTACGTTCTATACACATACAAAACAAATGAAAATAAAAGGGGTTTCTAAAGAAAATCATCTTTTAGTTAGTATACCAAGTGAATTTAGTTATGCTACAAATTTCTATCTATTTGGCTATATTGTTAACCCACCAAAATTACTTGTAAAGATACGAGGTGAGACTCTTTCAGGAAATGAGTTTACCGATGAAATTGAAATCCAACTCCAACTCCAAAGATTTAAACTGAGCTATAACCCTTTCAAAGCGGAGATTACATTATTTGCTTAAAATAAAGAAATATTCATCAAAAAACCGCATCACCAAGCGATAAGCAGAAAGTTATCATAAATAGGTGAGGGGAATTTTGATACCATCATAAACATTAATATTTGTCTGAATATTTTTGAAATATAATAAAATAATGAGTAAAGAAAGGTGAAAAATGAAAATAAGTGATGTTTATATCGAAAATTTTAGAAGTATCAGTGAAGCCAAATTAAATTTATCTAATTATAGTGTAGTATTTGGAAAAAACAATGAAGGTAAATCAAACATTATGAAAGCTATCTATAGAGCGTGGAATATTATTGGAGATTTTTCTACATATTCTTATACTTCCATAAGGTTAAGACACAAGAAAAATGGTTTTAGAATTAAATATAACGGTACTGCTTTTTCAAATACAAATAAAGAAATTGAAGATGATATAACTATAGATTCAAAGAATAAAAGTAAAATTATCACAATTGGTTTATATTTTAATTTAACATCTGAAGAAAAAGTGAAACTTAATAGATTAATGAAGAGTAAGACTAAAATAACTGATAAAATTTACGTGGAAGTAAAGTATGATGAGTCTTTATTTTATAATTGTAAAATAAAATTAAACATAAATGGTAGGTTTTTAATGTCACCTGAAAACATCCATGCTAGTGTTGCATTTATAATAGAAAACTTTGGTATTGATTATATTCCCTCAATTAGAACAGAAGAAACTGCTACTGAAATCGTTCAAAATGCTGTGAAAGAAAGGTTAAAAGACTTGAGGCTTAGAGAGGAATATAATGAAGCAATTAGTTTGGTAAATGAACTACAAGATCAAGAGTTGAAAAAGTTATCTTCACAAATTGAACCAGATTTAAAAAGATATTTAAAAAATATTACTTCTATAGAGGTTGTATCTTTAAGAAATGATAGACCTGTAATAAATTATGGATACTCAAGAGATATTGATATACATATTGATGATGGTAGATTAACGAGCATAAAAAATAAGGGCGATGGAATAAAGAGTTTAATTGCTCTATCTATATTACAAACAAGTGAGTCGAGCAATAGATTATTAATGATAGATGAACCTGAAGCACATTTACATTCAGGAGCAATTAGAGAACTTAAAAGTAAAATTAAGAATGATACTTTGAATCATCAAACATTAATATGCTCTCATCATCAGATTTTTGTGGATCGAAACCAAATTACCAATAACAAAATTTTAAATAAAGGAAGAATACAAGAAAATACTAATATTCGCAAGATTAGAAGTGAGTTAGGTGTGTCTCTTAGTGAAAACTTGCTTAGCTCAGAACTAGTATTATTAGTAGAAGGAGATACGGATAAGTATATAGTAGAGGAATTTATATCAAAAAATAACCCGAAATTAAAATCTTATATTGATGATGGAAGGTTTTTTATAGATTCGATTCAAGGCGTTCGTAATTTATCAACGAGAGTTTCAATTTATGAAGCAGGACTTTGTAAAATAATATGCTTATTAGATAATGATGATGCAACTAAAGACATAAATAAAGAAGAATCAGGTAGTGAGACAGAATATTTCTATATACCTAGACTAGATAAAAAGGAAGCAGAAATAGAAGATATATTTGAAGAAGATTTTATATTTAAAGTAGTAGAAAAGGTATTTGGAATTAAAGAGGCAATTAAAAGAAAAGGAATAATAGGAGATTTTAAATTTACAAAAGGATTAAAAAAATTAATTGATAGTTACCGAGGAAAAACATTAGAAAAAGCTGACGAAAATATGTTTAAATGGGCAGTAGTTAAAGAATTACAAGATCAGGAAACTCTACCTATTAAAAAGGAATATAAAATATTTTTAAAAGATATATTTGAAGAAATAGAAAAACTTATAGAAGGATAGAAAGTGACAATGCAATGTAAAAAAACAGCAATTTTATTTTAGTTACCTAATAATTATTAAAGAGACTGCATCCTTTAAATGGAAATACTATAAACTAGCTGTTTTTCTATATTGCAACTTTTAAGGATTACTAAGAGGGTTAAGATAAGGTGTGTATGTAATAATAAAACCTAATTAATACTCGATAAGCAGAAGCGTATCATAAGTGATGTGGTTTTTGATAAGGTTCCCCTTATTAGTGATATTACTAATAAGCACTCAACGATTTATTCGTTAAGTGCTTTCGAGCATTTCAAATGATATTATTTTTAATGCTCTTCATTTTTTCATTGTTACTTATATATTCAGGGCATTACATCCATATTCATTGATACTTGCGTCAAATCATATACTAATATTACGTTTTCCAACACTTTTTTAAATTTCTCCATAGGCGGCATCTCCTTCAAAAATCTAAATCTTAAAATTGTAGTCAATAATATTATGAATATAAAATACCCGGATTTTAATCCCCTAAATATATAAAATTCTAAAAGTTACTTTTCAACTTTTCATTATTAGTATACCATTTATTGTTGCGATGAGACTAATTGAAGATGATAATCTAATATTGAATACTTCATAAGTTCGTTCTTTTCAAAGTATATAAAATTTACTTCCATCACTTCTTATACTTATAACTAAAATACACTCTCTACTATAATAAACTAATTAAAATCTAACTTTTAATTCTCGCCAATTTACTATGACACATTAAATTAGAAATAAGAGTTACATATTCAACAATATCTGAAAAAATTGCGACTGTACTTCATTTTTTATGATATATTCAAACTATACATAAGTAATCTAACAATACTACCCAGAATTATTTAATTATATTCATCAATATTTATACATATAAAGTCACACATATAGTAGGAGTACAAATGACAAAGGAACTTAAAATTGAAAATCAATTTATACAAATATTAAGTGAAAAAGAAAATCAATGGCGTTATAGAGAAGATATTAAAACAGAATCTGATTTATGGAATAATTTCAAATTACATTTGAATCGTATAAATCTATCTATATTAAAAGATAAACCTATCACAGATAATGAATTTAAAAATATTAAAGTAGAATTTCGTAGATTAACTGCGTCTCCATTTTTAGCTTCACAATGGTTACGTGGTGAAAATGGCACTGCTCAAATTACTTTAGAACGAGACAGTGGTAAAAAAATAACATTAGAAGTTTTTAGAAATAAAGATATTGCTGGCGGAAATTCGTCATATGAAGTAGTTAACCAAATTGTTCCGGATACAGAACGTAAATCACGCGGAGACGTTACACTATTAATTAATGGTCTCCCAGTCATTCACATAGAATTAAAAAGTGAAACAGCTAAAGATGGTTTTATACAAGCTTTTCACCAAATCCAACGATATGACGAAAATGGTTTTTTTAATGGGATTTATGCTGCAATTCAATTATTCGTGGTTTCAAACAAAGTGGATACTCGCTATTTTGCTCGTCCTAGTCACAATACACCTGAAGCTTATAAACGCACAGAAAAGTTCTTGTTTAATTGGCGTACAGAAGATAATGTTCCTGTTCCAAATTTATTTGATTTCACGCGTTTAGTATTGCGTATTCCTAATGCTCACGAACTCATTAGCCAATTTTCTATTTTAGTAGATGACAATAAGAGTCAAAAATTTCTAATGGTGTTACGTCCATATCAAATACATGCAATACGTAAAATTCGCGAAAATGCTGCGAAGCATGAAGGTGGGTTTATTTGGCATGCAACTGGTTCAGGTAAGACTATAACAAGTTTCATTGCGACTAAATTGTTAGCTCAAAATTTAATCGGTGTAGATCGTACTGTTATGATAGTGGACAGAACTGATTTAGATGAACAAACGACAGGAGAATTTACAAAATTCGCTTCTGAATTCCATACGGGTCAAAGCATTGGAGATGCACCTAATAACACGCTTATTGTAGGTATTAAAAATCAAAGACAACTCACGAAAAGTTTACTTTCGAAAAAAAGTAATAATACTATCTTAGTTTCAACAATACAAAAACTATCAGCAGCGATGCGATCAGCTCAAGAAGAAAGTAATTTAAAAGGTATAAATCGTTTTGAAAAATTACGTGGTGAACATATTGTTTTTATCGTTGATGAAGCACATCGTGCGGTGAGTGATGAAGAAATGCGCCGTATTAAAAAGATACTACCTAATTCAACTTGGTTTGGTTTAACAGGTACACCTATTTTTGAAGAAAATCAAAAACAAGAAAATGGGACATACGCACGAACAACAGACCAACAATATGGTCCTTTATTACATGCTTATACCACTAAAAATGCAATAGATGACAAAGCAGTTCTCGGTTTTCAAGTAGAATATCATTCATTACTAACAAATGATGAGCAAGTTGAAATGGTCTCTCGACTTAATAATAAAAATGTCCCTGAAGATTTATTGCAACAGGAAAAATTATTGAAGACGGAAATATATGAAAATGACGACCATATTCGTGCTATGTTACATAAAATCTTCAATCGTCGTAGCATAATCAAAAAATTTAATGTCCAAAATGGTTACCCCACTATGGCAGCTATTTTGACAACCCATTCAATCAAACAGGCAAAGCGCATTTACTATATGTTACAAGAAATGAAAGAAAACGGCACACTCTTTACAGGACGACCATATGATGAACGCCATCAATTAATTGATTCCGGATTCCCGAGAGTAGCTATTACATTTTCTACAAATCCAGATCAACAAGACATCAATACTTCAAATGATGAGCTATCAAAAATTATGGAGGAGTATAGTCAATTATTTAATAGTACTCCCTATAAAGATGAAAAACTCTATAATAAAAATATTAATAAACGATTAGAACGTAAAGAAAGACAATATCAAAAGAATGGAGAGTGGCTTGATTTAGTCATTGTAGTAGATCGATTACTAACAGGCTTTGACTCTCCTACTATTCAAACACTGTATATTGATCGTGAAATGAAATATCAGAAGCTTCTACAAGCTTTTTCTCGTACGAATCGTATTTACCCTGGAAAAGATTACGGTATGATTGTAACATTTCGAAAGCCTACTTTAATGAAAGAAAATGTAGCAAAGACATTTGAGTTATTCTCAAATGAAAAGCAAAGTTTCAAAGATTTAATCCCAAAAGAATATACAGAAGTACGTTCAGAATTTGATGAATTAGTAAACAACTATCAACAAGCAGAGACTGAATTAGAAGAAAACCCTAATGATTTAAAGGCTATGATAAATCAAGTTAGGGCCTTTCAACAATTAGAAAAGAATTTTAAAGCACTCAAAAGTTACGATGATTTTGAAGAAGACGCAGAATCATTAGAACACATAACGGACGAAATACCCACATATAAAGGCAAAGTAGAAAATTTACGTGCAGCTATTAAATCACAAGCTGTTGAAGATGGTAACAAAGAAATAGAACAATTATTAGAAGACATCGAATTTTCATCAAACTTAAATGCAAGTCATGAAGATACTGTAGATAGTTTTTATATCAATCAATTATTGAAAGATATTCAAAACAATAATCCAGATGCGATAGATAAATTTGATAAAGAAATTAAACGTAAAGATCCTCAAGTCCAATCTATGTATTATGATTTAAGAAAAGAACTACTAGAGAAAAGCGACGATATTGACGCTGTTGACCTTAAAATTCGAAAAATACAAAGTAAAATTCATGAATTAACACAAGAAAAGTCTAGTGAATATGGCTTGTCTTATGAGACTTTAATATCTGCTCTAAATGAATATCAAAGTGATAAAAAAGATATTCCTTATTTACCACAACTGTTAGATACAATGGAGATAACTAAAGAAGATTTTGAATATAAAACAGGCGAAAAATATCGCCGTCGTACAAAGGTAATAGAACAATTATTAACTGATTTATTTGATACTATTCAAACATGGAAAGAGGAATTATAATGGCAACAACACTTAAACAACAACTATGGGCATCTGCGGATATTTTACGCGGTAAAATGGATGCTAGTGAATATAAGAACTATTTACTTGGACTGATTTTCTATAAATATCTTTCAGATGCTGAACTTCGTGAAGTATATGAACAAGAAAACGGACAAACAATTACTTATCCAGATCGAGATGAGCAGTATAGGATATTATCTGAATGGTATGAAGAAGATAGAGAAGACATAAAAGAAATCATTCAATTACAAAAAGGATATTTTATTGAACCTGATAAATTATTTTATAATTTACGTAAAAAATCAGACACTTATGAATTTGAATTGAGACATTTACAAGCAGGTTTTACCGCATTAGAACAGCAAGGAGAACTTTTTAAGGGTTTATTTGCGGATATTGACCTTGATTCCACAAAGCTTGGTTCAACAATACAACAACGTAATGTAACCATTACGGAAGTTTTACGTGCCCTAGATGAAATTGATTTATTTGAACATGGTGGCGACGTCATTGGTGATGCTTATGAATACTTGATTGGATTATTTGCGGCTAGTGCAGGTAAGAAAGCTGGAGAATTCTATACACCACAAGCTGTTTCGCATATTATTTCACAAATCACAGCTATTGATCAAGAAGATTGCGTACCCTTCCACATTTACGATCCGACAATGGGGTCGGGTTCATTAATGTTAAATATTCGTCGATTTATAAAAAATCCGAAACAAATAAACTATCACGGTCAAGAATTGAATACGACAACGTATAATCTAGGACGAATGAACTTGATTCTACATGGTGTAGATAAAGACCGTATGCGTCTTAAAAATAGCGATACTTTAGACTCTGATTGGCCAACAGAAGAACCCCATCAATTTGATTCTGTCGTGATGAATCCTCCTTATTCAGCAAAATGGTCAGCATCAGACAAGTTTTTATCAGATGCTCGCTTTGAACGCTTTGGTCGATTAGCACCTAAATCAAAAGCTGATTTCGCCTTTCTTTTACATGGTTTTTACCATTTAAAAGATACAGGCACAATGGGAATTGTTTTACCTCATGGGGTACTTTTCAGAGGTGGTGCTGAAGGCGTTATCCGTCAAACCTTATTAGAATTAGGATCGATAGATGCTGTTATTGGATTACCTGCGAATATATTTTATGGTACACCTATTCCAACAACAATTATTATACTTAAGAAGAACAGAAGTAATCGTGATGTATTATTTATAGATGCATCTCAAGACTTCGAAAAAAGAAAAAATCAAAACTTCTTGTTAGAAGAACATATCGAAAAAATCATATCAACATATAAGCAACGTCAAGCTATTGAAAAATATGCATATATAGCAAGTTTAGAAGAAATTGAAGAAAATGACTATAACCTTAACATTCCAAGGTATGTAGATACATTTGAAGAAGAAGAAGCAATTGATTTAGCACAAGTTCAAATGGACCTGGATCAAATAAATAGTGAAATCGTAGATATTGAAAAAGAAATTAATAGTTACCTAAATGAATTAGGAGTGTTAAAACATGACTAATGAAACTAAGAATGTACCTGAGTTAAGATTCCCAGAGTTTAGTGAGAAATGGAGTATAAATATATTTGGTGATGTTGTAACAAATAAAAGTTCTAAATATACTCCGAAAAAAACTGAAGCTCTTATTGATATAGAATTGGATAGTATTGAATCTAATACAGGTAGATTAATAAAAAATTACACCTCAAACGACTTTAGTAGCCAAAAGAACGTATTTACGCAAAACCAAGTATTATATAGTAAACTTCGACCATATTTAAATAAGTATTATTTTCCTAACTTTGATGGTGTATGCACTTCAGAAATTTGGGTTTTGGATTCTAAATACAGTTCCACATTATCTAACGAATTTTTATATTACTTTATTCAAACCAATAAATTTAAAGAAGTAACTAATAAATCATCTGGTTCTAAAATGCCTAGAGCTGACTGGAATTTAGTTGGAAACATGAGGTTTAATATCACTAGTTTAAAAGAACAACAAAAGATTGGTAACTTCTTCAGCAAACTCGATTGCCAAATCGACTTGGAAGAACAAAAATTAGAGAAGTTAGAGGAACAGAAAAGGGGATATATGCAAAAAATTTTCTCACAAGAATTCCGATTCAAAGATGAAAATGGTAATAATTATTCAGAATGGGAAGGAACTAATTTAGGTAATTTACTGCTGGAAATAAATCAAAAATCAACTTTAAATGACCAATATCTGTTACTGTCTTCAACAAAAAATGGTTTGGTAAATCAATCTGATTATTTTAAGAAGCAAATTGGGAGTAAGGATAATACAGGATATAAAATTTTAAGGTTAAATCAAATGGTTATAAGCCCACAGAATTTATGGCTAGGTAATATAAATTTCAATGATCAATTTGAAATCGGAATTGTCTCGCCATCATATAGAATATATGAATTCAATTCAAAAGTGACTTTCCAGTTTCTAAAATATTTATTAAAGACTTCTAGATATATTTATGAATATGGTCAGGCTTCAGAACAAGGAGCTAGCGTTGTTAGGAGGAATTTGAATTTAGATTTGTTTTATGAAATAAAAGTGAATTTGCCTAAATTAGTTGAACAAGAAAAAATCGGTAACTTTTTTAAAAAAATTGATAAGTCTATTGATAAGCAATTCAATAAAGTTGAATTATTAAAAGAACGTAAGAAAGGATTTTTACAGAAGATGTTTGTGTAGTTCTGATAAAGCCCTATTATGTAAACAAAAATTTAAATATTCAAGTGAACTTTTATAATTTTTGGGATGAACTGTACAGTTAAATTAGCATATACAATGGTGATGAATTTTTAAATTAAGGTGGTTTTTCTTTTGGGAGATGTAAAACTTTTTAATATTGAAGTGAACAATACTTATGAACTTGTAGGGGAGTCTGTTGCGATTGAAAAATCATTACAAAATATTATTGAATGTAATACAGAGCAACTATTAGGCATTAACTTTTTAGCAAGTGAATATTCTACAGGGAAAAACCACTCAGGTAGAATTGATACTTTGGGTATTGATGAAAATTATTCTCCTGTAATTATTGAGTATAAACGCACGACAAACGAGAATGTTATTAATCAAGGTTTGTTTTATTTGGACTGGCTAATGGACCATAAAGCAGAGTTTGAGTTGCTTGTAATGAATCAATTGAGTAAGGAGGTTTCTGATAAAATTGAGTGGGCATCGCCGAGATTGTTATGTATTGCTGGTGGATTTACAAAATATGATGAGCATGCTGTGAAACAAATTAATCGTAATATAGAGTTATATCGATATAAATATTTTGAAAATAAGTTTTTATTATTGGACTTAGTAAATGCAACATTTACAACGAGTCATAAAGAAAAAAATGTCAAAAGTGCTTCTCAAATAATAGATACAGAAAACAGTTCTTATACTTCAAAAAATCTTGAATCGGCTAATGAAAAATTAACAGATTTATACTATGAATTATATGAATATATGATGAGCAAAGGTGATGATGTTCAATTTAAAGAATTGAAACATTATTTCGCGTTCAAAAGAATCAAAAATTTTGCTTGTCTTGAAGTACATCCAAGTCAACAAAGAATTATTGTATTTGTAAAAGTAAACATAGAACAGACGGTTATTGAAAAAGGATTTATGCGTGATATGACAAATATCAATCATTGGGGGACTGGGAACTTATCTCTTTTAATAAGAAATAAAGAAGATGTTGAAAAAGCAAAAGTGTATATTGATGAAAGCTACGAAAAAAATTAAACTATAATATTTTTTATGGCTCTATACTAAACAGGACTGACATAAAAAGTCAGCCCTGTTTTTAATTACTCTTTCTCCGTTTGGATTGAGGCGCTTCTATAGTGCGGTTAACTATTTTTAAATAAAAAGCAATAGCTTTTGGGTTATTGTCAGGCACTTCAGGAATTACGTTTGCTTCTTCTCCCATGATTGGAGGTATTTTAAGTGATACATTGGCTTGTGCAAAACGTGTTTTTTATTAACATACCTTTTACTATTATCTTTTGGAATTATTAATGGTATATACATATTAAGCGTAATGCTTATTACATTGATCAGTGGGATTACTGTAATTTCTAAAAAAGTCAAAGGTGTTAACTCAAAGTGATCATAATTTATTCAGGTTTCTTCATTATTTACTTTGAATAAATATGTTTATCGTTGCAAGTAAATGAATATTCACCTCCATAATATTTAAAATTTTGTAATAACAAGCATAATCAAAGTTATTAAATGACTAATAAGAAAATAAATATAATTTTAATTGAAGAGCGATATTATTATTTTTGAGCTATATATTATGTTTTTCTACCAGATTTAATTTCGACTAATATATAATTGAATTTTAAAGAGTCTAAGAGAAAATATAGAGGGAAGTCATGTATTAAATCTTTAAAATGTGGAGGATAAAATGAAAGAGGATAAAGTAGTGATTGCATCAGTTACCAAAGAAAACCAACTTGAAAAGGTACTGAAATACAAAGATAACTTGAAAGCAGTATTTATTTTAACTGGTAATTTTATAAATATTAAAGAGTATGTGAAGCTATATCAGTCAAATGGAATTGATGTTTATATTCATGTGGAGAAGATTAAAGGATTAAAATTAGATGATTTTGGTTTTAAATATATAAAACAAATGATTCAACCGGAAGGTATCATAACGACAAAAATGAGCCATGTAAAATTAGCGAAAAAGAATGATATTTTCGTAATTCAACGTTTCTTTTTAGCCGATCACGATATGAAAGAAAATATTATAAATACTGCTAAAGTAAGTCAGCCTGATATGTTAGAAATGATGCCAACGATTACTTCATTTTTAATTGAATCTATTCAATCAAAAGTAAAAATACCTATTATTATGGGTGGATTAGTAGATAGTGAAACTTATTTAACTCAAGCGCTTGAAGATGGCGCTTTAGGTGTATCGACTGCAAATAAAGCAATGTGGAAGAGAGAATTTACTGATTTTTTACATGAGCATCAATAAATATTAATATACATTTGTTACATTAAACATAACAAGTGAAGTGATAGGCAATTGGAGAGCCAAATAAGCGTGTATTGACACGTTTATTTGGCTATTTTTTTTGGAGGGATTAAGGCGAATGAAGCAATTTAGTTTTCTCTTGTGTATAACATTACTGTTTTTAGCAGGTTGTAGCGCTGAAGGGAGTAAGGAAGAGACAAAAGATGGCAAAGTGAAAATTGAGTACTGGCATGTCAACGCTGAAACTCAAGGTGGAAAAACAGTAAAAGAACTTGTAAATGATTTTAATAAACAAAGTGATGACGTCTATGTGCAAGCTAAATATAATCCAGATATGTATAAAGGGTTGATACAGAATATGATGTCTGAAGCAGCAGGGGGTAGAACCCCAGATGTTGTACAAATAGGCTGGTCCTTTAAAAATTATTACAAAGACAACTTTGAATATACATCACCCGAAGAGATTATCAATCAATCATTTCCAGAAGATAAAAAGTTTATAAAAGAAAAGTTTGATGACAAGGTTTTAAAAATTGCCCAGGATGAAAACGGAGAGCAACTAGGACTACCATATTCTGTTAGTAGTCCAGTTATGTTTATAAATAAAGATATTTTACGTAAAGCGCATCTTGATGAAAATGGGCCGAAGACTTGGGAAGAAGTTCAAAACTATGCAAAAAAAATTAAAGAAACCACAAATCAATATGGCATCTTTATACAAGAGCCTGCTGATAGTTGGGCGCAACAAGCAATCGTTGATAGTAATGGGGGCAATATCGTAAAAGATGGCAAAGCATCATTTGCAAACCAGGAAGGTGTAGAAGCGTATCAAATGATGCAAGATATGGTGAACAATAAGTCCGCATTACATACTAATGACGAACAAGGTCAACAAAGTTTTATCAATGGTGAAGTCGGTATGCTATTTACAACAAATGCGAAACAAAAACACATTAAAGATAATGCAACATTTGATGTTGAAGCGATTGAAATACCAAGTTGGAAAGGTAAAGAGAAAGCAGTCCCCGCAGGTGGTGCAATGCTAGGCATTACGTCAGATAGTAAAGAAGAGCAAGAAGCATCGTGGAAGTTTATGAAATATCTATACAAAGTTGAAAATGTGGCGAAATGGACGAAAGGGACGGGATACGTGCCGCCACGTAATGATGTTGTAGATAACCCGAAAGGTTTAAAAGCTTATGTTGAAGAAAATAAGATGATGCGACCAGCAATCAATCAAATGAGTGATGTTGTGCCTTGGGCGGCATTTCCTGGTAATAGCGGTTTAGAAGCTGAGCAACAACTTATTGATATGCGAGATAAAATACTCGGGGAAGATGCAGATGTAAAGGAAACCATGGAAGCAACACAAAATAGAATTAATCAGGAATTAGATTAACCAATTAAGGAGGTACAAGTAATGAATAAAAAATGGTTGCCTTATGCATTATTACTACCATCTGTAATCATTATTTTAATTTTTAATATTATACCTTTGATTTATACCGTATATTTAAGCTTTTTTGATTGGAACATGGTTAAAACAAACAAAGAATTTGTAGGTTTAGATAATTATATTGAGCTTTTTACAAACACTAAGTTTTATATGATTATCGGTCAGACATTTGCCTATATTGCCTTACTAGTTGTATTTAATACAGTGATGACTTATATTTTTGCTTTTATTGTAGATTACTTTATTGGCAAAGGAAAACGTATTTATCAAACTGTATTGTTTATACCCTCTGTAATTTCACTTGTTGTAGGTGCGATGGTGTTTCTGTGGATACTTAACCCAGTGTCGGGACCTGTTGCACAAGTGCTAGGGATATTTGGCGTATCGATACCAAATTGGACGACAACGAATGGTTGGGTCATCTTTGTCATTAGTTTGATTGTAGCGTGGAAAGTCTTTGGGTATAATTTCTTGGTTTTATATTCCAGTATTATTGGCATACCAAGAGAGATGATTGAAGCAGCAAAAATAGATAACGTGAAGCCTTCACGTATTTTTATAGATATTATTCTACCTATGAGCTCGGCGACCGGTTTTTACATTTTAATTATGACTATAGTACAAGGTTTGCAGTACGTTTTTACGCCTATCAGTGTAATTACAAAAGGCGGCCCCAATTATCAAAGTAGTAATTTAATTTATCACGCTTATCACGAAGGGTTCACCTTATATAAAACAGGTGTTTCTGCTGCTGTCTCGACAATTACATTGATTATTTTCTTTTCACTATTACTGATTCAGTTTTTAGTGGTTGAGAGGAGAGTAAAGTATGAAAACTAAATCTTCTATCGCACATATCGTACTCATCACATGTATATTATTAGCGATTTATCCAATTATTTTTGCAGTAAGTAATTCGTTCAAAAAACTAAGCCACGCGTATGATTCTATGATTAATTTAATACCATTACCATTTACAATGGAGAATTTCGACAAATTAATTAACGATATTCCATTGTTGCAAATTACAACAAACACGTTCGTAATTGCCAGTGTGATCACGATAGTGAAAGTAATCATTTCATTTTTAGCAGCGTTCGCTATTGTTTTCTATCAATTCAAATTTAAAAAAGTGACTTATATGGTACTCGTAGCAACGATATTTGTTCCATTTACTGTCACGATGGTCCCGAATTATATTATTATGGCGCGTTTAGGTTTTGTAGATTCATGGTGGGGAGTTATTTTACCCCAGCTTGCAGATGCGATTGGCATATTTATGTTAACGCAATCTATGCGTAATATACCAAAAGTATTGTTAGACTCTTTGCAAGTGGATAATATTTCAGTTTGGCATACGATGAAGGACGTGATTGTGCCAATTACTAAGCCTGCACTGACATCAACAAGTATTTGGTTTTTTATCTTGTCATGGAATGAATATATATGGCCAAACTTAATGTTGAAAAGTGAAGCAAATTATACATTACCTTTAGCATTACAATTGTTTGTAAGCTCAGAAGGTGGCACTAATTTTACAGTAGCGATGGCCTTGAGTGTCTTAACGATGGCCATTCCACTCATCGTATACTTATTGTTCCAACGTATGATTATAGACACATTCACTGCAAGTGGGATTAAATAGGAGGTTTACAATGGGTACTTTAGAATTGAAAAATTTATGCAAATCATTTGGTGACACTAAAGTGATTGAGAATTTAACTTTGAAAATAAATGATGGGGAACGCGTAGTGTTTTTAGGCCCCTCTGGTTGCGGGAAGTCTACAATACTTAGAATGATCTCTGGCATAGAAAGTGTTTCAGACGGCCAAATACTATTTGATGATAAGGATGTAACAAATTATGCTCCGGGAGAAAGAGATATTGCAATGGTGTTCCAAAACTACGCGTTATATCCACATATGAGCGTAGAGAAGAATATTACCTATGCATTAAAACGTAATAAAATACCCAAAGAAGATATTGAGCAACGCCTTAATCAAGCACTCTCTATATTGGATTTAAATCACTTAAAAGAACGTAAACCAAGTGAACTTTCAGGTGGTCAACGTCAAAGAGTTGCTTTAGGCAGAGCAGTCGTTAAGAATGCTTCTTATTTCTTATTAGACGAACCTCTGTCTAACCTAGATGCGTTATTGCGTGTATCTGCTAGGAGAGAGTTATTACATTTACATGATATGTATCAGCATACTTTTATTTTTGTGACACATGATCAATTAGAGGCAATGGCATTAGCTGATCGTATTGCATTATTTGATAAGGGTGAAATACAAATGTTCGATACACCGGAAAATGTTTATAATCATCCGAGTAATGTGTTTACAGCACGTTTTATCGGTACGCCACCGATGAATATCCTCGATGCAAAGTATGAGAAAAACCAACTCATATTTGATTCTAAACTATATATAGATGCGAAGACTTTAAATCAACAAAATTTAGAGCTCTATGAAGGTCTTTCGCTACTAGTAGGTATTCGTCCTGAAGCAATTTATATAACGGAAGAACCAACAGGAATAAGATTTGAAATTGAAGATATTGAAAATTTAGGAGAAAGTTACAGTCTTATTGGAAAAATCAATCAACAAATGCTGACTGTAAAAAGTTATAAAAGACCAGAACAAAGTATAGTAAATATTAAGTTTGATATGAGTAAAGTAACATTGTTTGATCCAAATACAGAAATGAATATAGAGGAGAGGTAATTATGGCACTCATTTTAAGTACCAATGCATATATAAGAAGTGGATTAACGCCTATTTATGGTCTCTTAGAGGACAACCCAGATTTAGGAATAGAACTTTTTGCGAATAACCAAGATAAAGCTTATATGAAAGAATTACTTGCTTTAGGTAAAGATACAAATCGATACTTAACCTATCATGAACAAATATTTGATGTAGAACACTCACGACCAAGGGAAGAAGATTTATATAGCTTAGAACAAATTCGATTAGCCATTGAACATTGTGTAGACTTAGGAATAAAAGATATCGTCTATCATGTAAATAACATAGCGATTGACGATAAGCAACAAATGATTGCCCAAACAAAATTTAATTTAGATCATATTACACAAGAAGCTAAAACCAAAGGTGTTAATATTTTAGTGGAAAATGTGGGCGTAGATACCAAGCAAAACAAATTATTAACAGAATCAGAGTTTATCAATTTCTGTAAAGAACGCGCGAACAACGTATTGATTGATATTGGACACGCAAATGCAAATGGGTGGAATTTAGATTATGTGATACAGCAACTTCAAGACAAAATTAAATTCTATCATTTACACAATAATGACGGTAAGCATGACGATCATAATTTATTACACGATGGCACATTAAATATGGAACACTTCTTTGAGACATACCATAAGTATACACCCAATGCCCATCTAACATTGGAATACAATTATGATATCGGAGGACAACCACAGCAAATTCAACATGATATAGACTATGTATTAAGAAAAATGAAAACAGAATAACAAGGATAAAGTTGAAAACTGTCCATCATAGTGAGAAGTCGGATTGTAGTAATTTAAGCTACACTCCGACTTATATTATTATTGCGATACTATATTAATCATTTTAAATGGCTGAAGACATCATTTGTTTAAAAATAGCTAATAATAATTACTAACTTAAGATTTTTTGTAATGATATAAATAGAAATTAATCTTTTTAACATAAACAATACATACCTAATCAATTTGATGATTTTAAATAAAAATATATTTTGTTTTAAAATGTGTTTTTAATTCAATTACAAACAAAGGTTAAAAGTTGAGGAAAATGAAATAATATTAAATAAATGTGTTTTGTCTATGTCCTACAATAAAGTATGTGAATATTAGTTTTGTTGCAAAGTGATAAAAGACATATCCCTGAATGATAAATTATCGGAGGGCGCATATGTATATCATATTTTTATATTCCAAATAGAGCATTATAACTTAATATATAACTAATAGCCGACAGTATAGTAATAACAGCTTTATTAAATTCTATAATCTAAAATGTTTCATGAGAAACGTTTTTTAAGCAATACTATTAACAAGCAGAAGCATATCATAAGTGATGCGGTTTTTAAGTTTACATTGTGCAAGTGATGATGTTAATTAATTGAAAACAATATTTAAAGTAAACAGAATGTGGAATGAAATTACGATAATTTATAGTATAACACTGGACAATCCTATTTAAGTTTATTAAGGTCACTCGTTTTATAATTTTTGTGTAGTATTAAGAGAACAAAATATAAATCAATTAAAATATCATTATATTAAAGGTAGATTATATCTCGTGCTAAGGATATAACATAAATCAATAGCAGTGAGAAGCTTATATTTGGGATTGAAAGAGTTGGTTAATGAAATCGGCCACTAATATTGTGACACAAGTGAAATTATAGAAAGATATATATAGTGAATGTAGCAGAACAACATGAGTGTGGTATATGTATACCAGCTAAATGTAAAGCATATAGATATAAAGTAAAGAGATTGCGAGCACGGTGTTTATACAGGTTGAAGTAACAGAAAAATAAATTGAGAAGTTTGAAATAGAAGTTTTAATAAATGTAATTTTATTATAAACAGAGAAAATGGGTTTATCACAATACAATTTTTGAACTCGCCTTAAAAATACATCAAACTCCTAAAACAGTATATTTGTAACCATCTTTACATTTATATTTATTGTAGTAACTAACTATTTTCTTTTTGAAAATCATAATTTAATGGCGGTATTTTTCACTAAAATGTATAAGTCCTAATTCATCGTATAAACGACAAATTAGACTGATATAATCTTAGACGAACGCGCCCTTTTGTTGAATAGGAACTTGTTTTAATTTATCAATGAATTTATGAGAACATGACATTCTCGCTGTTTGGTCCGAGTGTTTGACCAGTATAAGCATTTCCATCTGGGTCAGCAGCTAAAAATACTGCAGATGCAGCAACTTCTTCTACTTTTGCGAAGTGTGGAAGGGCTAAATCTGCCTTTTTATTATTTTTGAAGTTTCCCGATACTGAATCAAACAGCTCTGCTTCAGTTGGACTAGGGGCAACACAGTTAGCCGTAATACCATATTGTCCGAGTTCAAGCGCTATAGACTTTGCAAACCCAATAACAACTGCTTTGGCTGCGGCATAATGACTCATATTAAGCGTACCTATCTGTGCGGTTTGGTATGTGATATTAATAATTCTTCCTGATTTTCGGGAAATCATATGTGGCGCAACGCTTCTTGTTGTTAAGAAGGCGCTGCTCAAATCAATATTTATCATCTTATTCCACATTTCCGAAGTCATATCTTGGACTGGGCTTTCGCATACCATTCCAGCATTGTTAACTAGAATAACGATTTTGCCAAATGTAGCTATAGTTTTACAATAAGTTCTTTTTCTGTATTTTCATCTGTGGTATCGCCTTTTGTAACAATAACTTTTGTATTATTAATATTTTTAAGTTCATTGATGAGTGAATCAATTTCTTCTGAATCCATTCTATAAATATTAAGAGATAGCTTAGCACCTTCTTTAGCATAAGATTTTGTAATTCCTAATCCAATTCTTTTTAGTTTTACTCTAATTTCCTTGTTATATATTTTGGGTTATTGTAAATAACAGCACATCACTTGACTGTGTAATATCAGTTAAAAACAAAAGCGTTTATACCTAGGCGGGGTATGTGTTATATTATAACCATAATTACTATAATATTTTCGTAAATAGGGGGACTTAATTTGAGAAATAATGGAGAAGAACATAATCTTAATCATGAAAATCACATGAATCATTCTAATCAAATGCATCATGAAGCACATGAACATCATGATCACCATGAAGCGTATAGTCATCATAATGGGCACGAACATCACCATCATGGCAATTTTAAAGTTAAATTTTTTGTCTCACTCATTTTTGCAATACCTATAATTATTTTATCACCAATGATGGGGGTTAAATTACCCTTTCAATTCACATTTCCGGGCTCTGAATGGGTCGTCTTAATACTTGGTACAATTTTATTCTTTTATGGTGGTAAACCATTCTTATCTGGTGGAAAAGATGAAATTGTTGCGAAAAAACCGGGTATGATGACCTTAGTTGCTTTAGGTATTTCGGTAGCTTACATTTATAGCTTGTATGCTTTTTACATGAATAACATTAGTAGTACGCCAGGCCATACAATGGACTTTTTCTGGGAATTAGCTACATTAATTTTAATCATGTTATTAGGTCATTGGATAGAAATGAATGCTGTAGGAAATGCTGGGGATGCTTTGAAGAAAATGGCAGAACTCTTACCTAATAGTGCCATTTAAGTCATGGACAATAACGAACGTGAAGAAGTTAAAATATCAGATATCATGATCGATGATATCGTAGAAGTGAAAGCTGGAGAAAGCATTCCAACAGATGGTATGATTGTTCACGGTCAAACATCAATAGATGAATCATTAGTCACAGGGGAATCTAAAAAAATACAAAAAAATCAAAATGACATCGTCATCGGCGGTTCTATTAATGGGTCCGGAACGATACAAATGAAGGTTACAGCTGTAGGAGAAGACGGCTATCTTTCTCAAGTTATGGGGCTAGTTCATCAAGCGCAAAATGATAAATCTAGAGCTGAATTGTTATCAGATAAAGTAGCGGGTTATTTATTCTACTTTGCCATAAGTGTGGGCGTAATTTCTTTTATCGTATGGATGCTTATTCAAAATGATGTTGACTTTGCACTAGAACGACTCGTAACTGTATTAGTCATTGCTTGTCCACATGCTTTAGGCTTGGCGATACCTTTAGTTACTGCACGTTCTACTTCAATCGGTGCACATAATGGTTTAATTATTAAAAATAGAGAGTCTGTAGAAACAGCTCAATATATTGATTATGTAATGATGGATAAAACAGGCACTTTAACTGAAGGTAATTTTTCAGTTAATTATTATGAAAGCTTTAAAGATGACTTAAGCAATGATACAATATTAAGTCTTTTTGCGTCATTAGAAAGCCAATCTAATCATCCATTAGCCACAGGTATTGTGGATTTTGCGAAAAGTAAAAATATTTCATATGCTAGCCCGCAAGAAGTTAATAACATTTCAGGTATAGGATTAGAAGGTAGCATTGATAGTAAAAAATATAAAATAACCAATATCTCTTATCTAGATAAATATAAATTTGAATATGATAACGACTTGTTTGTTGAATTAGCTCAACAAGGTAATTCAATCAGTTATTTAATTGACGAGCAACAAGTCATTGGCATTATCGCTCAAGGAGACCAAATTAAAGAAAGTTCAAAACAAATGGTAGCTGATTTATTATCAAGAAATATTACACCAGTTATGCTTACTGGTGACAATAATGAAGTAGCGAATGCTGTTGCAAAAGAATTAGGTATTAGTGATGTACATGCACAACTAATGCCAGAAGATAAAGAAAGTATTATACAAGATTATCAAAGTAACGGTAAAAAAGTAATGATGGTTGGTGACGGTATCAACGACGCGCCGAGTCTTATAAGAGCCGACATTGGTATAGCAATTGGTGCAGGCACAGATGTTGCAGTCGATTCAGGTGATATAATTCTTGTTAAAAGTAATCCATCAGATATTATCCATTTCTTGACCCTTTCAAATAATACCATGAGAAAAATGGTTCAAAACTTATGGTGGGGAGCAGGATACAATATTGTTGCTGTACCTTTAGCTGCTGGTGTTTTGGCATTTATCGGCTTGATTTTATCACCTGCAGTAGGTGCCATTTTAATGTCACTAAGTACGATTATCGTTGCAATTAATGCCTTTACACTGAAATTAAAATAAAAGATAGGAGCGTTACTATGATTAAAAAATTAATTTTTATTATATTAGGCTCAATGTTAGCGTTATCTGCATGTTCAAATAGTGATGGAAAAAATGAAGACACTAAAGACCAAAAGAGTGAGAGCCATATGAAACATAATGATGAAAGTAAGGCTCCTGAAGATATGACATCAACTGACCAAGGTAAGTTTAAACCAGGTGATAAAGTGACTATTACAGCTGGGCATATGCCTGGAATGAAGGATGCAGAAGCCACAGTAAAAGACGCTTATAAAACATATGCCTATGTTGTAACTTATAAACCTACAAATGAAGATAAAAAAGTAAACAATCATAAATGGGTTGTAAATGAAGAAATTAAAGATGCCCCAAAAAATGGGTTTAACAAGGATGATACTGTTAAATTAGAAGCAGATCATATGCCTGGCATGAAAGGTGCGACAGCGGATATAGATGATGTGAAAGAGACCCCTGTTTATATGGTTGATTACAAATCTAAAGATAATGGAAAAACTGTCAAAAATCATAAATGGCTGACCGAAAATGAATTGAAAGCACGTTAATAGTTTAATTCTTGAAGGTGAAATGGTTAGAGATAAAATATTAGTAGGGATTACTGTTATTTTAAAACTAACCCAATATTCTTTATATAAAAATTATATATTCTCCTTAATCAATAGTTTAAATAACTTAATATTGTAAAGGAGAATATTTTTTATGAATATTTAAATTATAGGAAGTCTTAACAGAATAACAATTTTATTGAAAAACTGATTATAACTTTAATAGCTTGAGTTACATATCTAGAAAAACCGCAGCATCAACTGATAAGCAGAAGCGTATCATAAATAAAACTAAAGCTAGTGTATATTAGGAGGATTTATGGTAACTAAGAAGTAACATTATCTCCAAAGGTGTTTATTAAAACATTTTTTAGAAAATCAAGGTATAAGGTGAATGTCTATATTCATCAAGCTAACAAACTATTTAAAATGAACTATGAGAATACTTCTGCTGCAAAATACGCATATGAAAACAGAAATACTAATGATAATATTTTAAAACGTAAATTAAAAATTTATGAGTCAAAAGCTTGTTTAATAGTTAATTATATATTAAAAAATACGAATTCTGTCGAACTATTAGCGCTCAATTATTTAAAGCAACAAAAAATAGATGATTTTTTATTGAATTAGATAAGTTGGTTGAGAAACAATTAACTAAATTTAATTGATTAAAAATGCGTAAACAAGGCTTTTTACAAAAAATGTTCATTTAGGTTCTTGTAACAACCTATTATGCTAATCATTAAGTATATCTTTAATTAAAAAATATAAATTTTATAATTTTTAAAAAAATATTATAGGTGATATGCTTGTTTCATACTTTAAAGAAAAGGTGATTTAGATGACAGTTGCTTTAATTACGGGCGCAAGTAGTGGAATTGGTTTTGAAACAGCTAAAATGTTAGCAAAAAAAGACTATCGCGTTTATGCTGTTTCAAGAAATATAAAAAACATGCAAGCTTTATTAGCGTATAATGTTAACATAATTCAATTAGATATAACAGATTATAATGCAATTCATGAAGTTGTTAATCATATCTTAATCCGAGAGGGACATATAGATATTTTAATAAATAATGCTGGGTATGGATCCTATGGTGCTGTTGAAGATGTTTCTATTGAAGAGGCAAAAAGACAATTTGAAGTGAATTTGTTTGGTTTATCAGAATTAACAAGAGCTGTTATACCTTCTATGCGTGAACAAAAAGCAGGAAAAATTATTAATATCTCGTCTATTGGGGGACGTATACCTAACTATTTTGGAACTTGGTATCATGCATCTAAATATGCATTAGAAGGATATAGTGAAAGTTTACGGCTAGAGCTTTCTGATTTCGGTATAGACGTTATTATTATTGAACCAGGTGGTATAAAAACGGAGTGGGGAACGATTGCAGCTCAAAATCTTAAATCAGTTGCAAAAGGGGGCCACTATGAAGAAAAAGCTTTAAAAATGGCACAATCAATGATTAAACAGCAATCTCTCAACATACTCTCACATCCATCTGTAGTAGCAAAAGTTATTATTAAGTCCATTGAAAAGCGTCATGTACAAGCGAAATATGTCACAGGATTCATTGCTAAACCACTTATCATTTTACATGCGATATTACCAATCAAATTATTTAATTGGACTTTAAAAAAACAAATATCTAAATAAATTTAGTGAAAAAAATGATGAAATAAGGTAGCAAAATATATTTGCTACCTTATTTTTTAGAAATTATTTTTAGTGTGGCTAACCATTTTAGTTAATAAGTTTGAGGTTATTGGTCTCCATTGAAAATCTAATTTTTCGAGTATAAAGTTAGTTTTGTAGTCTAGTGTTTCAAAATGTGATTTGTTAAATAATGTATTGTCTAAAATACCTGTGTGTAGTAAAAAAGTGTTGACCTCATCATTTAACATATCTAATTCAATACATTCTATTAAGTAATCCATAAAATCATTCCAATGAACATCTTCAATATAATTACCATTTTCGTTATAAATTGACATTAACTTTTTAAATGGTAAGAAATGTGTATTATAAACATGATAAATTTCATTTTGTAACTGATTATTCAATATCAATTTATTACATGCTTGTGCGGCTTTGTTTACTGGCGTAAAGTCTAAATTATCCAATTTCGGATATTTTTGTAATTTCTTGAATGATTTGATGACATTGTAAAAAGCATTGTTTTCTTCATTCTTCTGGAAAATACCTGTTTCAGAATCGCATTGTAGATTACCTAATCTATAAATATTTGTTTGAATACCTTCATCACGGTAAGCAACGAGCAATTTTTCAGCTTCTATTTTACCATCCATATAAACATTGTTTGGTTTCTGACCAATATCAATATCATCTTCTGAGAAAATAACAAACTTCTTATTTTCGATGTTACCTGAAGCAACACTTTTCGTTGACATATGATGAATTTCTTTAGGCTTATTTTCTTTAGCAAATTTGGCTAAATTATTAATTGCGTTAACGTTTGTTTTATATGATGAATTTTCGGTTGCAAAATGATTTACGTTTGCAGCAGCATTAATAATAATATCTACATTATTCGTTAGGTGTTCATAAGTATCATTGTCAAAACCTAAACGTTCCATTTCAATATTTCCTTCCACAAAATGAATGCGCTTTTCATATTTTGGTTTTAGTGGAGAATCAAAATAATATAACCAATTTTCCTTTAGTTTCATTTCGCCACTTAATTCTTCACTATTTCTTACCATGATATAAATAGTGAAATCTGTACGGGCAAGTAAATCTTTTAATACATGGATACCAAAGTAACCTGTCGCACCTGTTAGTAGCACTTGCTTATCTAATTTAATTGTATTTTTATCGATGTTTTTATAATTTTCAGTACTTTTCTCTTTATAATCGTTGATAGCATTCATAAACTCGCTATGAAAATGAGTTTTTTGTTCCCTATTAATGTGTTTAAGTGTATTCAATTTTTCTATGGTATTCGTATCTCCACGTTCAAGTAATGCTTTACTAATACATCTAACTGTTTTTAATTCAAATATATCTTTAATAGATATATTGTATGATCTTGATAACAATGATGTTAATTTGATGGCTTTAATCGAATCTCCACCAATTTCAAAAAAATTGTCCTGTACACTTACACGATTCATATTTAATATTGATTCAAATGCCTCCGCAACTATGTTTTCCATTTTATTACTTGGCTCAATATAAGTTTTACTTTCAACTTTTATTTCAGGTAATTGCTTTTTATCCAATTTACCATTGGGCGTTACGGGTAATTTGTCTATTTGTGTCATGTAAGACGGAATCATATAGGTCGGTAATTTTTCACTTAACTTCGTTTTGATATCATCAAACGCTATTTTTTCGTCTGAGAGTAAATACGCACAAATAGCTAATTCTTCGCCTCCCATTGGTTTAGCAACAACTGTAACGTCTGAAACTTGGTCAATTCGACGTAAAGTATTTTCAATTTCTCCTAGTTCAATACGATAACCACGGATTTTAACTTGCTCATCTATACGACCTAAGTAGCTAATATTGCCGTCGACATTCCACTTCGCTAAGTCACCTGTACGATATAATTTCCCTTTACCAAAGGGATTATCAATAAACCTTTCTTTTGTTAATTGAGGGCGGTTTAAATAACCATCAGTTACACCTACGCCACCAATACAAAGTTCTCCTGGCACACCAATACCCATGAGATTATTATCTTCGTTCATAATATAAGCTTGCGTATTTGCAATAGGTTGTCCAATTGGCACAGCGTCATAAATAATATTATTTTCAAAATCAAAATTTGTGACATCAATCGTAGTTTCAGTGGGGCCATAGACATTGGTTAATTGTGTGTTGTTTTTTTTACCAATCCATTCATTAAATTGATTCACTAATTTTGGTGTCACTGCTTCACCGCCAACTAAAACGTGATTTAAGCTAGAAAGCAAGTGCGCTTGCTTCGTCGACTTGATGTAATCGATAAAAGGAATAAACATCGAGGGTACAAAGACAGCCATTGTTACCTTAGACATTTGGATTAACGAAGTAATTATTTCTGGGTTGCCTTCTTCACCGGAAGGTAAAAGTGTTGCTTGTGCACCCACTATGGCCCATCCAAATAATTCCCATATTGATGGATCAAATGTAAATGGCATTTTGAATAAAATGTTATCATTACTACTTATATCAAATCGATTAATTCTCCTATTAAGGTTATTCATTACACTTTTATAGGGTATCTTAACACCTTTGGGCTTGCCTGTTGTACCAGAAGTATAAATAATACACATTAAATCAGACATATTTGTAGTATATGATAAATTGTCGGTAGGTTGTATAGATGTATTTATATCCTCTTTTAAATTTATAACCGTTTGATTAAATTCAATGGAAGTATCTAAAACACTATCCGTTAATAATGTATAGGCGTTACTATCCGTTAAAATATAGTTGATACGTTCACTTGGATAATTTGGGTCAATTGGTACATAGGCCCCGCCTGCTTTTAAAATGCCGTAAATACCAATTATCATTTCTAAATGTCGATTTGTCATTATACCTACAAGATGGTTCGCTTTTACGCCTTTATGTCGTAATTGATGCGCGAGTTGGTTCGCTTTAACATTTAACTCACTATAACTGAGACTATCACCTTCGTAAGTAACCGCCGTTTGATTAGGTGTTTGCGCTACTTGATTTTCAAAGCGTTCCACAAAGGTTTGTGTGTTGTTTAAATTCATCTCTGTGTTGTTAAATTCGTTTAATATAGTTCTTTTCTCATCTTCACTAATTATCTCTATGTCTTTAATTTGCTTATTTGGATTTTCTATTGCTGTTTCTATAATTTTCAACATAAAATTATGTAAATCTGCAATTTCTTTCTCATTCACAACAGCAACTTGATAATCATAATCTATAGCTAAAGAGTTATCCCTATTTCTATTACTTATACTTATAGCTAACGAAGTATTGTTTGAGCCATTATCTAGCCATTCGTCTGAATAACCATTTTCTATAATTTTCGAATCATATTGCTTGTTTTGAAAAGAGACCATACAGTCTAATATTCCAGATTTACTCCCGTTATCTTCTATAATCTTTCTATAAGGATATTTTCTATGCTTTAGTAAATTAAAACTTTCGTATTTTGTTTTGGTTAGTAAATCAGAAATAGAATTATTACTAGAAACATCTACTATAATAGGCAAGGTTCTTGAGAAAGCGCCAGTGAGTTCTTTTTCCATTTTTTTATTTCTGTTATGCATTATTGAGCCAACTGAAATTTTTTCTGCTAAAGTCTTTTTATATTTTAAAATAATCATGGCAGTAGTAAATAAGTTGCTAATACTTATATTATTTTTTTCACAAAATGTCAGTAATTTAACTGTATATGCATCAGTTAAATTAAAACTTTGCCTGTCTCCTTGAGCACAGTTTGTTGCGTTTTTTTTAAATAATTCGTTATCTTCTAAATTTTCTAATTTTTCTATCCAAAATTGTTTATCTTTTTTAAATCTTTCCGAATTTTTATATTTTAATTCTTCTCTAACATGATCAAAATATGAAGGTTCCAATGTTTCTGTTTTAGTGCCATCAATTAAGTAGTTACAAATTGTATTCACTGCTATCGTCATACTCCATCCATCTGAGATAACATGATGTTGTAATAATAATATCCCAGTTTTTCCTTCTGGTAACTTTATTATTGTAAATTCAAACAAGTCATTATTTATGGAAAATATGTTTTTGCTCACTTGTTCATCTATCCAATGACGATATTCTACTTGATCATTGGTAAAATCAACAACATTAAAATTTTTATCTTTATGTTCACTAATATATTGTTCATATTCTGAATTTTCTTTTTTAATTTTAATTCTATAACTATCGTGATTTTTTATTAAATTATTTAATGCTTTTTCAATTTCCGATATCGTCACTTTATTTTTAATGTTAACAATTCCCGCTATATTATTGATACTAGTATTTTCGTAATATTCTTGTAACTGAATAATTTCGATTTGTGCATCTGATAAAGGAACTTTTTCCATAATTAAACCTCCAACAATTTATATTCTAAGGTTAACATATTTCCAAAGAAATTTAATGTTTAACATTTTGTTTTGATTAGTAATAAAGAAATAATAAATGAAAATATATAAACATAATAAATTTTTTGCAAAATGGTGGTTAAACAACTCAAAATAAAATTATCTATGTTCGAAATCTCTAAATGATAATATAAGTTAGAAGGTCATCAAAAGGATTAAACCTTTGATAAAACCAGATTATAAGCTCATTTATACAAGCAAAATTGGTTTGAAAAGTGTATGGGTGATTGGTATTAATGCTATTTGCGCAAGATTTCCTTAAGGGATTAATATAGCAAATGAACTTCTTGCTTCTGGGTAAAATAAAAAAGTATTAGTTACAAAAGCAAAAACATTATCAAAACGACTTATTACATTGATGGAAGCATATGTATATTATGCGGGGAGGTTACCAGTACTTTTTAATAGATATAGCGAAGATGAAATGAATTTTATAGTAAGTAGTGTTAGGTTTAGATGCGAATTAAATATTATTCTTTATATTATTGTATATGAAAAACAATAAATGTTTAATTAAAACAAAAAAAATAAAGTTTATATTTTTAAAGAAATATTATGGGTGATATGATAGTCTTATATTTATAATAGGAGGGATATTATTAGGAAAAGCTTAAATAATCTGCACAAGGAAGACACTATGAAGTAAGGGCTTTAAATGATTATCTGTTTTTATTCAATATTACCATTTAAATTATATACTTAGATTTTAAAAAGACTAATATCAAAATAATTTATGATAGGAGCGACATTGAATGTTTACTAAAAACCTAACATCTGCACAAATGAATTATGTAATGGGTGAATTAACTTATCGTAATACAAGCCGTTACAGTCTTTCCTTTTTATTACATGCTGACAATTTTTACTCTTATGATGCTATAAATAATGCGTTAAATAATCTTGTTGAAAATTTTGATGCATATAGAATTCATATAACTACTGAGCAGGAAAGCCCAAAACAATATATAGAAAAATTTGAATTCCAATACTTCCCATTAGTAGAATTTCAAGACGCTAAGCAATTTGAAAATTGGATTAATGGACAAAAAAATAAATGCATATTTGGTTTTAATCAAGATTTATACGAGTTTAAAATCGTGAAAAAACCTGATGGGAACCATTCTATTTTCTTCTTACATCATCACACCATTACGGATGTTTGGAGCATAACTCATACAGTTAATTATATAGCTAAAACACTTATTGGTCAGAATATGGAGGATAATTCATATTCTTATATAAGTGCAGTGGAAAATGAACAACAGTATGTAGCATCGAAACGTTTTGAAATTGATAAAAACTATTGGACTAATAAATTATACAATTATGAAATTGTTAGTTATTTACCGATATTAAAAAGTGCAGGTTATACGTCATTAAGAAATTCATATCATCTCAATGAATATGAATTTAATCTACTTCATAAAATATGTAGTGATTTTTCAATTAGTATTAGTACATTGTTTATGTCTTTAGTACACTTATACATCAGTAAATTATCGAGTAGAAATAAAAACTCAGTAGGTTTAATGTTACATAATAGAAGTAGTGAAATTGAAAAATCAATTTGTGGTTTGTTTACCAACGCTTTACCATTAATTGTTGAAATAAATCCAGAACAATCTGTTGAAACGTTTATAAATTTAGTTAAAAAAGAGAATTTCAGTCTACTAAAGCACAGAAAATTTCCTAGTCATTTATTAGTAGAAGAAATGAAAGATAACAATCCATTAGCCTTAGTTGATTGGATAATTTCGTATCAAAGTGTGAAGTATGATAGTGAAATCACAAAAGCAGGTTTTAATGATGAATGGTTAATAAATAAAGAAACTGTTTTCAATACATTAAATATACATCTTAGTGATAGAAATAATAAAAACACATTGCATATCGATTATGATTTTAACACGCGGTATTTAAGTGCTTCAGCCGTTGAACACATACACCATAGCTTAATGAAAATTTTAAGTCAATTTCATAATAATCACGACGCATGCTTAAAAGACATAGAGGTTGATGTCATTTAAGAAATACATTAAGTAAAATTATATTTAATGGTTAATCATTCTTAAGATTTATTATTTCATTTCTTGAAAACGTATATTGTTGGATGTAATCCTTTAAGACTTAAACTGTATTTTTTCTGCAAAGAAAAATCTAAAGTATTTGCTAATGATACAATATTATTCCATCCTTCTGATAAAATAACTACAGTGCCTTCGTATGATAAAACTCTATATATTTCAGTCAGTATTTCTGAATTTATTTTATTTGTTTCAGAACCAAAGGAGATTTGTCTCCCGAAAGGGATGTTTGTTACAACCTTCGGAATAGATGTATTAGCAAAGGTTAATTTACAAGTATCCCACTGGTTCACTTCTGCAGGGGAATCTATAAGATTATCTTGAGCTACGTCAATAGCTTCCGAATCAATATCTCCTCCACCTATATAAGTAAAGGGATAAGCTAGTCTTTCTGCTAATATTGTTCCAGCCCCACAACATGGGTCGAGAAAGACATTTTCAGCTTGCGGGTCTGAAAGTCATACCATAGCGTGTGCTACTGTTGGTAATAGCGCAGCTTTATTAAAACTTCGCTGCTTTTGTCTGAAACGATAGATTGCATCTGTTAATCTTATTGAAAAAAGCGCATTATCGTCAATTATGTCTAATCTAAACTCTATATCATGATTTTTAGATGTGCCTATCTTTCTATGTGGATACCTTTTCTTTATTCCTTCCATGGTTTTGTTAGCAACCTCAAATCGAGTATAGTTATGTGAACCGGATCGACTAACATTCACATAAAAAGCCCCTTTTCTTAAAAAAGGTTTTAAGTATCAATCATACACATATTTTTGTAAGCGTTGTAGGCTAGATCTTTGTTTACTAACTTTGAAATGTGTAATAACTTGATATAAATTATCAGCTAATTTTAGAGTCTTTAAATAATCTATATTTAAATTAGAACTAAAAAATACTTTCCCTTTCTCTAGCTTTTTTATCTGAGTAGCTGATAGCTTTGTATTTATCTCTTCAAGAAGTACTTATTCTAAACCTGTTAATACAGTTGCAAAATAATTGTTCATATATTTGGAGTTTAACTTGTTAAAATAGTAAGTTAGAAATCCGTCCCTTCTTTTAATGTAAAATTAGCAAAATAGGGGTTAGATTACTCGACAATCTGTATATAATATTTTCTGATATGAAAGTAATAAAAATCGACTATTCCATAGCACCTTTAGCGCAATCTGCAATTCGCCCAACTGCAGAACTTTTTAAAATTATATTATGGTTAAAGTTTGAAAATGCTCCAAACAAATGAAGTGAAATATTGTAAGGCTATAAATCTAAAAAATAGCAAGAAAGTATAAAATTTTAGAACAACAAAGCCACTTACGAGTACTGTAAGTGGCTCAGAACATAAATAAACCTTAGGTGATAGTTCGCCTAAGGTTTATTTATATATAATGGTAGATATTTTACAACCTTCTAAAATTAATAAGTCATAGTGAGTTAGTTAGAAAAATTAAAACAACCAAATAATAAATATTTAATATATTATAACAATTTATTCATATGCTAAGTAAGGAAAAAAGCCTTTTAAAAATTGTTCTGTAGCTGGCATGAAATATGAGCCAAAATGATAATCCGGATCTAGCGTTGTAATAATCCAATGACCATATTGCTCGGAGTTTTGTTCGTACATTACAGCACCGCCATTTTTTGAGGCAATTAATATTTCAGCATCTTCTGGTGGCCAAAACACGCCATGTTGATGCCATGTGCAATCATTTAGCGTAAGGTAACGTGCGAATAATGAATGATTCGGTGCTGATAAAAGCAAACCACTATCAGCATTCTCTTCTAACCACCACCAAAAGTTTGTAGGTCTAAATTCCCAATTTTGATTTGGCAGCCAATCGTTGGGTTGTGGTCCAAATGCGACAACAGTACCTCCAGATTGTGCGAAATCATGAATTTTATCGACACTTTTTAATAATAAAGGCTGGTTTAACTGTGAAGGCACGATTAATATATCTAGCATACTAATGTCTGCTTCTAAAAAATCTGGATGGTAAATTAATTGGTCTATAAATTGATGAAACTTAGGTTCGTGGAATGTACGATAATGTGACTCATTTCCAGAATATATAACCCCTATTTTATTCATTAACTTTGCCTCCTTGTAATGATATGATTTCTTGTTTTAACCAAGTTGTAAATTGATTAGAAATATAATCAGTTGTTTTATTTTGCGCTGTGTATCCTAAAAGTGAACGCCCCGCGTGTATAAAGAGTGTACCTTTTGTTGAAGTTCTATCTACATAGGTCACAACATGTCCGTTACGAAATGTTAAGTGTATTTCATGTTCAGGTTGCGTTTGGTAATGGCCTCTTGCAAAGAAACCAGCTACACCTTTATTAAATGTCATGTCGTTAGTATCGACATTGGCATAGATAGAGGAATCACTGTTTGGATATAGCGAATAATCACTGAAATGATTAATATGTTCCGGCATAAATAAAGCAATTTTCGGCAAAAATGGTCTAAATAAGTGCCCAAAAAAGACAATGACTTTTTTAGCGTTCAAATAGTCATCAATCAAACGCTTATGACAATATAAATATTCTTGATCTACGAAATTTGGAATAATAATTGCATCAAATTTAAAAATATCTAATTTGTGAAATTCATATTGAGGTATATACTCTACAGTTATTTCTTTGTCTATATCATTTTCTTTATTAATACCAAATGCATGCTCAGGGTCGATGTGACCAATTAAATAAGTCATTAAAAACATCCTTTTATAATTAGTTTCTTTTTTGAAATAACATTTTTGATGATGATTAATTTTTTAAATTGAAATTGATAATCATTATCGTTAAAATAGTTTATATATTATAAAATACGCATAAATATAAAATTTAGCAAGGGAAGTAGAAAAATGAATAAAATCGCATATTTAGCAATAGACATCCAATTTTCGAGACTTACAGAATTAGATCGTCTAAGAGGGCTCGTGTTTTTAAATGTATACGACTTGCCAAACACCAATTTAAATATATTTGATGGCGTGATTATTTCAAACCATATCGATGAGCCTTATTTATTGGCACAAGACGACATATTACATGACTATATAAACCAAGGCGGAGTGATTTTCACATTAGTGGAAAAATCTTTACCTTGGTTGAATTGTGTATCGAATTGGAAAAGGTCTTCCATCTCGTTAAAAGATCGAGCTTTAGAAGTGAAAGCAACGGATAATGGGCTTTTTGAGAATATTAAAGTAAAAGATTTGGAATATAGACGAGGCGTGCGGGGTTTCTTTTCAAGAGGTTATTTTGAAACAGTTCCTGAGCAAGCAAAAGTGTTAATAACGGATCAAGAACAACAACCTATTGTTTATGTAGACCGAACACATAAAGGAACGATATATGCAGGTGCTGGCACCGATATGTATCGTATCTATACATACGAAGACAACACTTCAAATCAAGTGGGGCTACAGATGTTAAATGCCATACGTACAGAAGCATCGAGAATTAGGGAGGATTATCAACATTGAATATAGCTTTGATTATTAATGGGACACCATACCAAAATAGATTTTTAGAAGAACAGGAATTTAAGTATTTATATAATGACGTAATACATATTAGAACATTAAGATCACACGATTTAAGTTGCTATGACACAATTTTATTATCGTGTCGGCTAGATATTCAATTACTGAAACAACATAGACAATTATTTTTAAATTTTTTAAAACAAGGTAAGCGGCTAGTGATTTTTGGAGAAGTATTGGATCAATGGTTTCCTCACATACATTGGGAAGATTCTGAAGTGAATTTCAGTTGGTGGGTTCGACCCAACGGCGACCTCCCGTTAAACCCTGATTATCAAACGCATAGTTTATATGAATATTTGAAAGTGGATGATATGAAGTGGCATTATCACGGCACGTTCGCTCCACCAAATGGCGCGAAATCATTATTAAATACACCAGAAGGACGGTCTATTTTTTATATTGATGATGTCAATTTCAATGGCGAGTTAATCGTAACGTCTTTGGATCCAATGTTTCATATTGGACTTGGATTTATTAATCAAGCTAAGCCATTTTTACATGGTTTAGGACAATGGCTAAGAAGAGGAGATAATCAATGAAGAAAAAATATAGTATCCTAACTGGGATTGTATTATCAGCTACATTACTTACAGCATGTAATTCAAATACGACAGCTACGAATTCAGAAGATAAAGAATTAACAAAAGAAGAAAAAATAGTGAAAGACCAAACAAATAGAGAAGTGAAAATTAAAAAAGATCCAGACAGTATTGTAGTAGGAGGTATCTTGCCATACTTTTCTACTTGGTTTGTAGGGACGAACTCTACAAAAGAAATTAAAGGCATACATCCTAATGCGTATAACGCTGCAGAAAATTCTATACTTTCTAAAATATCGCCAGATATAAAAAAAGCGTCTACAGAGTTTGTGAAAAATGGCGATGTGAATATAGAAGAACTGTCTAAAATAAACCCAGATGTCTACTTTGAAAATGCTACGGAACAGAAAACCTTAGATAAAGTTGCGGAGAGTGGCATACCAACAATGGGGTTGCAGACAATCAAGGTAGAAGACGCTGATCCTTTAGCTACGTTTAACAGCTGGTTAAAAGTCACTTCAGATATTAAAGGTGGTAAGACGAGTGATAGAACTGAGAAATTTATGAAAGAGGGAGAAAAATCTCAAAAAATGATTGATGATGGGCTACAAGACACGAAAAAATCAGACAAACCCAAAGTTCTATTCTTACATCAACACACAGACAATTCTATCGTCGTTGGTGGCGGTAATTTCTTTAGTGAAAAATGGATAGAAGCAACTGGTGGTATCGATGTTGTCGGTGATGATGGGGTTGATGGTCAAAAAGAAGTTAATATGGAACAAATTTATAAATGGGATCCAGATAAAATCTATATTACGAATTTCACTGAGACCCAGCCTAACGATTTATTGAAAAACAAAGTGTCTGGTCAAGATTGGAGTCAAGTCAAAGCAGTTAAAGACAAAGCGGTCTATAAGGTGCCTTTAGGTATCTATCGTTGGTTCCCACCAAACGGGGATGCGCCGTTAATGCTTAAATGGATGGCACAACATAATCACCCAGATAAATTCAAATATGATATGAAAGATGAAATAAAATCATATTACCAAGATTTTTACGACTATAAATTATCAGACAGAGATGTTGAGTCTATTTTACATCCTTCTTCTGATGCTGCGAAGTATTAAGGAGTTAACTAATGAAGAAATCAAAAATATTATTATTAATTTTTTTACCACTTGTGGTAGCCATTATTTCACTCGGAGTAGGAAGAGTTTTTATAGACCCTATTACCATTATTAAAATTTTAACATCACAAATTATTCCTATAGAAGAAACATGGGCACCAGTACAAGAAACGGTAGTGATGAATGTTCGTTTTCCAAGAATATTATTAGCTTTATTAATAGGGGGTGGATTGTCTATATCTGGTGCGAGTTTTCAAGGCATGTTTGGTAATCCTTTAGTTTCACCAGACATATTGGGTGTTTCAGCAGGAGCTGGATTTGGAGCATCTCTAGGTATATTGTTTTTTGGTAACACTTTTGGGGCACAAATATTAGCTTTAGCATTTGGATTATTGGCGATACTGTTTACGTTTTTTGTAGCAGGAAATCAAAAAAATTCTCCAATCTTTATGTTTGTGCTCGCAGGTGTCATTACATCAGCATTGTTTAACGCGCTTATTTCATTAATGAAGTTTGTAGCTGATCCAGAAGAGAAATTGCCCGCAATCACATATTGGTTAATGGGAAGTTTAGGGACAGCAACTTATAAAGATTTATATATTGCCGCGCCAATTATTATCGTAGGAGTACTCATACTGTATACACTACGATGGAGGCTAAATTTACTCACGTTACCAGAAGATGAAGCTAAATCTATGGGTATTCCTGTTATAGCTTTAAAATGGGCAATCATTGCAGGTGCAACGATAATCACAGCAGCTACGGTAGCAGTAGCGGGTATCGTAGGATGGGTTGGTTTAATCATCCCACATATTGCACGTATGTTTGTAGGTAACAATAATCAATATGTGTTACCTGTGTCACTTGCTATTGGTAGTACATATCTATTAATTATTGATAACTTAGCTAGAAGTTTAACAGCTACTGAAATTCCATTATCTATATTAACTGCAATTATTGGCGCTCCATTTTTTGCATACTTATTACGCCGTATGGGAGGTTCGTGGTAATGCACTTAGAAGTAAAAAAAGGCAACTTTCATTATAAAAACAAACCTTATTTATATAAAGAAGATGTGAATTTTAAATTGGCTCCTGGCGAGGTCTTATCAATTTTAGGGCCGAATGGTGCAGGAAAAACAACATTGTTAAAATGTGTTATTGGACTGCTAGATTGGACGGATGGCGAGACGTTTATTGATAATGTTCCGTTAAATGACCTGAAGAAAAAAGAATTGTGGAAGAAGATTGGTTATGTACCTCAAGCTCAAAAAATGACTTTTGGTTATACGCTCTTAGAACTTGTGATTATGGGAAGAGCGCCATTTATAAGTGCTTTGGCACAACCTTCGAAAAAAGATGAAACAGCCGCTATAGAAGCACTAGAGACTGTTGGTATTCAACATTTAGCCAATCAATCATGTAACGAAGTTAGCGGTGGAGAATTACAGTTAGCACTTATTGCAAGAACACTTGTATCGAATCCAGAATTATTAATACTAGATGAGCCTGAATCCCATTTGGATATTCAAAAACAGATTACAATTTTACAAACGATACGTAAACTATCCAAAGAACAAGGTATATCATGTATTATTAATACACATTATCCTAACCATGCATTTTATCTTTCAGATAACGTGATTATTACTGGAAAAGAAAAAGGTATTATCTTTGGAAAAACAGCTGATGTCATGACAGAAAAAAGAATGAAACAATTCTTCGATGTCGATTTAAAGAAACTATATTATGAAGATCAAGACGTACGACTTGAGACATTGGCACCTATGGATTTAGGTATCCAGAAACGCGAAATTTAACATGAATAATCATAATAATATTTAATATGTGAAACTGGGTTGTTAACAGTTAAACAAACGGTATTAGAAAGGTATTAAAGTTCTGATTTAGAAAATACGTTACTTTGGCTAAAAGAACTCACAACTTCCTTTAAAAATAATATAAAAACAAAGAAACTGTATAAATTTTTAAGTATATATGTTTATATATTTAAACATATGGGTAGTGTAATAATATTATTCTTTTATAAATTGAAAATTTTTAATATTGAAGGAGAATGTTAATTATGGTCAAAAAAGTAGTTTTGGAACAAGCTGCTCAAGAATTTAGTGAGGCTAATAAACCACATCCTCGTATTTATGAATTAGAGCCTAAAGATGGTAGAGCCTTATTAGAAGAAGTGCAATCATCCCCAGTCGAAAAATACAATGTAGATATTGAAGATACAACATTTAAAACTGAAAAATTTGGCGATGTACCAGTGCGTTTTATACGCCCAGAAGGAAATAAAGATACACTACCCGTTATTTTCTATATACACGGTGCAGGTTGGGTATTCGGTAATGCTAAAACACACGATAAGTTAGTTAGAGAGTTAGCCGTAAGAACGAATTCGGTTGTAGTCTTTCCAGAATATACACTTTCACCTGAGGCAAAGTACCCAACAGCAATTGAACAAAATTACGATGTTTTACAACAATTAAAAGAAGTTGCTGATGAGAAAAAACTTGATATTAATAAACTTACAGTTGCCGGGGACTCAGTGGGCGGTAATATGGCTACGGTTATGACAATTATGACCAAACAACGCAAAGGTCTAACAATCAATCAACAGTTACTATACTATCCAGTAACAAACGCTGAATTTGATACTGAGTCATATAATCAATTTGCAGAAAATTATTATTTAACTAAAGAAGGCATGAAATGGTTTTGGGATCAATATACTACAGATTCTAATGAAAGAGCAGAAATAACAGCTTCTCCTCTTCGAGCGTCAATAGAAGATTTAAAAGGCTTACCAAGTGCCATGATTTTAAATGCTGAAGCTGATGTATTACGTGATGAAGGTGAAGCGTATGCGAACAAACTAAGAGAAGCTGGCGTAGAGGTAACACAAACGAGATTGCAAGGTATTATTCATGATTTTGTTATGGTAAATTCCATGGACCAAATGAATGCAACACGCGCTGCTATGGACTTATCGACAAAATGGATTAATAAAAAGAATAATCAATAATAAAATCGTTAATTTATTATACGTAAATTGATGTTATATAAAGTGAATCAATGAAAGGAATTGGTTCACTTTTTTTAATTTAAAAGGGGATGTCAACATGCAAACGGTGTTAGGAAGTAATGGACAAATTGGACAAGAAATAGCAAAAGAAATTTATAATAACTATACTAAACATATTCGATTGGTTAGCAGAAATCCTAAAAAAATTCATGATACTGATGAATTAGTAGCAGCAGATTTAATGAACTACGAGGATACTTATAAAGCCGTTAAAGGAAGTGAAATTGTATATTTTGCTGTGGGCTTACCTGCTAATTCAGAGTTGTGGGAAAACCGATTCCCAATTATTATGGAAAATGTAGTTAAAGCATGCCAAGAAACAAATACTAAGTTAGCATTTTTTGATAATACATATATGTACGAGAAAAATGATAACGTTCAAGTAGAAACTAGCCCGTTTGTTCCAGTAGGTCGAAAATCACAAGTTCGCGCTAATATTGCTGAAATGTTGTTGTCAGCTATGAAAGATAAATCTATTGATGCAGTTATTGGTCGATCACCAGAATTTTATGGGTCTGGATTGACTCAAAGTATAACGAATTCTTTAGTATTTAATCGAGTGAAGGAAGGTAAACGAGCATTTGTACCTATAAATGATTCTGTATTACGTACGCTTATTTGGACTCCGGATGCAAGTCGCGCTTTAGTACTGTTAGGTAATACGCCTGATGCGTATGGTGAAACTTGGCATTTACCGACCGATGACAGTATCACTTATAAAGAAATAATTAGTAAAGCAGAAAATGTATTAGGTAGAAAAATTAATTATACTATTGTACCGATGTGGCTATTTAAAATAGGTAGTTTATTTAATCAACAAGTTAAAGAACTTATAGAATTATTACCAAGATATAAGTATGACAATGTCTTTAAATCTAACAAGTTCAAGGAAAGTTTTCCTGACTTTAAAGTTACAACATATGAAGAAGGTATTAGAAATATTTTAAAAGGGGAATAAAGTAATGAGAAAAATTATGATAGTTAATACAAGTACAGATTATTTTGAAGGCAGCAGTAAAGCGACAGGACTATGGCTTGGGGAACTTGTTCATTTCTATGATTATTTTAACTCTAAAAATTATCAAATTGATTTATTTAATACTGACGGTGGGAGCACACCAATTGATCCGGTTAGTTTAAAACCCTTAATGTTGGATAATATAACTAAAAAGTATTACAATAATCAATCTTTTATGGATATTTTAAGTAACTCTCAGTCTATAAATGAAGCAAAACCTACTGAATATGATGTGATTTACTTTACTGGTGGGCACGGGGTAATGTTTGATTTTCCTAATAATGAAGCCGTACAACATGCAATAAATGAAGTTTATAATCATGGAGGTATTGTTGCTGCAGTGTGCCATGGTATAGCTGCGTTACTGAATGTAAAAGACGAAAATGGCAGGTACTTTATTGATAATAAAGAAATAACTGGTTTTTCTAATACTGAAGAAATCTTAGCTAATCGTAAAAAAATCGTACCATTTATGTTAGAGAGAGAAATAAAAAAACGTGAAGCGTATTATAGTAAAGCCAAAGTACCATTTATTCCCTATGTTAAAGTCGACAATAGACTGGTTACCGGACAAAATCCCCAATCACCAAAACAAGTTGCACAAGCTGTTGATAATATACTTAATAAAAATTAAGCTGAGCAAATTTTGCTCAGCTTTTTAAAAGCCGTATCTTAACGGTAAATTATTAAACGCAGATCGTGCCTTTGATGAAAGGGACAAAATATATCTACATCGTCAATCTGGCGTTAGAAGTTCTATCGCTGTGGGAATACTAGAATACAGAGGATTTACAAATATTGTTAACATGAGAGAAGGCTATCAAGCATTCTCAGCATTATTTCAATAATCATGACAATAATGGGTTATTTTTAAATTTAGTCATTATTTCTATGTAAATGTATGATGAAATAAAATTGGCCTTACTACTTTTAATGGAGTTGAAGATTACAAAGAATTTTCAGTAACAATAAAATTCATCTAAAATTATGTAATGAGACTTAATTACTTTATTAGTATACAAACTATAAATATTAGCAAGTAGGAGAGAACAGTATAATTTCTGCTCTCTCCTATTAATTTATTATATCTATTATTTATCATCATCAAAGTAATAGATAAAGTAACATAATATAAATGATGTGAAAAATAACTTCCAAAATACAAAAGTTTGTTTATGAAACGAGTAAGAAAATCATTAATTATTAGGATGTTTTTTAGTTTCATTTTTGGATAATTGTCTTTATCTAATTTACTAATAATAGTGGGAACGGTTAATAAAAACTTTTAGAAAGTAATGATAACCTACATTTTAAAGTTAAATTATATATATTTCATTGATTAATTTCTCTTTATCATTTTCATTTAATTCGTTATCGCAGATTAATATATCAAGTTCGTTAAAATCACATATTTTTATAGTAACAGTTTTATTTAATTTACTACTGTCTGCTGTAAGATAATTAATTTTAGACATTTGTAATATTCTGCGACGTGTTTCAACTTCTTCTAAACTATAATCAGTCACTCCATTATTTGATGAAAAACCACTACAACAAATAAATGATTTTTCAATATTTAACCGATCAAAATTAAATAAAAAATCAAAACTTGTAATAGATTGTTCTGATTTACGCACTTTTCCTCCTATGCTAATTACTGTGTGACCTTGATTTAATGTTTGTAACATTACGGGGATAGAATTAGTAATGATAGTTAGGTTCTCATGATAAGTTAAGTTTTTAGCAATTTGTAAAGTAGTAGAGCCACTATCTAAAAAGATACAATCCCCATTTTTAATTTCATTGGTTGCTTTTTTAGCAATCTCTTCTTTTTTAGCTAAGTTTAAAGATAAGCGTTGTTCAATCATTGATTCTCCATTTTGATCTTTTTTGATACGGATGCCTCCATATTCTTTAGTAATCAAATCTTCTTTAGCTAATTTTTGAACATCTCTTCTTAACGTTTCCATAGAAATATCTAAATTTTCTTGTAATGATTTCAATTTCATAAAATCGTTTTCTTCAAGTACTTTAATTATTTTACGTCTTCTCTCAGTAGGTAACATAGTGGAATCCTCCTAAATTATATAGTAATATATTAAACAGTTGGTAATTAAATAGTCAACACTTAATCAATTTTTACATTTGTTTAACATGAGGTTAATAAACAATTTGTATACTTTTAGTATAGCAAATTGGAGGTGCTACATTGTTAGAATTAAAAAATGTTTCGAAAAAATATAAAAATAATGAAGTTCTAAATAATATTAACTTAGCTATCAACAATGGAGAAATCGTTAGTTTACTTGGCCCGAGTGGTTGTGGAAAAACAACATTATTAAATATGATTTTAGGTTTGACAGAAGTAAGTGCGGGAGAAATTATTTATAATAATGAAGTTATCCAAAATAAGCCAATGCACAAACGTGATTTTAATATTGTATTTCAAGATTATTGTTTGTTTCCACATTTAAATGCTTACGAAAATATTATTTACGGTTTAAAAAACTTGAAGAAAAATCCATATGATAAAAAGGTGACTGATTTAATAGAATTGCTCGAGCTTAGACCACATTTGTATAAAAAGATACATGAATTGTCAGGAGGACAAAAGCAACGTGTATCTATTGCAAGAACAATTGCTATGGAACCTAAAATTTTATTGATGGATGAGCCGTTGAGCGCATTAGATGGTGTAATTAAAGAATCTATTAAAGATATGATTCAAAAAATAGCAAAAACACTAAATTTAACGACAATCATTGTAACCCATGACCCAGAGGAAGCCTTAACTATGGCTGATAAGGTGGTTGTAATAGAAAATGGAAAGGTAGCACAATTTGGTACGCCAGATAATATTATTAATGAACCGAAAAATAAATTTGTCGAACAATTTATTTTAGACCAGCTTAAAGTGAAAAGAAATCATATTTATCAATTATTTGGAGCATCCTATGGTGCCTAAAATTTATAGTCAGCGTATATTATTTACACTTATTATTTTATTTTTTCTTATATTTCTTGTTTTACCTATTATTTTCTTATTAGGACGTTCAATTATCAGTGATGGTCAATTTAGCTTACATTATTATGATGATATTTTAAATAATAAAACTATAGTGACTTCATTATTTAATAGTATAAAAATATCGTTGTTAGCGTCTACTGTGACAACTATATTAGCTTTTTTTGCAGCTTATACAATTCATATGACACACGGAGCGAGTTGGATTAAAACCTATAATAAAACAATGGTTTTATTGCCAATGCTTGTACCGACAATTACATATGGTTTTATACTTATGTATCTATTTGGTAACGAGGGGATATTAGCTCGTATATTAGGTGACGCACCATTTACGATTTATGGTAAAAATGGTCTTTTTATTGGCTATGTAATCTACACATTACCAGCAGCCTATTTCATTATCTCAAATGCATTTAATTATGTAGACCATAGATTTTATTACATTTCGCTAATTATGAAAGATAATAGGTGGAGACGTTTCTATCATACATTATTAAGACCATTATTAATTCCGATTGCAAATGCTTTTGTATTGTCATTTATATTAAGTTTTACTGATTTTGGGATTCCAGCATCGATAGGTGCGGATTATAACGTTATAGCAACCTCATTGTATCAAATGATTTTAGGATCTATACCTAAATTTGCAGAAGGTGCAGTAATTGCGGTATTAATGCTTATTCCAGCAGTCTCCGGCTTTATATTCTTGTCAGTGATAGAAAAATGGAATGTGAGACAACAAGGAGATAACCATACGAGTGTCAAAAAACGACCTATTCATGACAATATTATGAATGCTGCGAATTTTATACTGAGCACTGTTATTTTATTAATATTTATAGTTATGTTTATCGTACCGTTTACAGAACGTTATCCGTATCAATTGAACTTTACATTAACGCATGTAATCAAATTATTTCAAGATGATATTTTGATTCATATTTATATTCAAGCATTATTTGTAGCTGTAGCAACAGCAGTCTTTGGGACTATTGTTAGTTTCTGTGGTGCGCTCATTACTGTGCGTACTCAATTATATGGAAAACAAGTGTTGAAAATGATATCGATGGTTACGAATACCGTTCCAGGAATGATTTTAGGTCTTTCATATTTATTGTTTTTCCAAAATAGTAGTATTAAAGGCACATTTCTTATCATTATTTTGAGTATTGTAGTGCATTATTATACGACACCATTCTTAATGGCTAAGTCTGCGTTAGATAAGCTGAATCCCTCGTGGGATACAACAAGTACATTAATGCAAGATACTTGGATGGAGACAATATTCAAAATTATAATTCCTAACATGAAAACAACTATCGTAGAAATGGTTAATTATTATTTTATCAATGCAATGGTAACTATTAGTGGTGTGATCTTTTTAGTGTCGACATCTACACAAATCGTATCTACACAAATTAATCAGTTACAACACTTTAATCGCTTTGTGGATATTTTTATCCTCTCAATTCTAATTTTTCTTACGAATGTCATTGCGCGACTGTTAACGAGTTGGTGGCTAAAGTCACAAAGTAGAAAAGGGGAGAGCTAAATGAAATTGAAACTGTTTGTTGGTGTATTACTATGCCTAATACTGTTATATTTTTCTTATTTTGGTCTTGGCTCATCTACCGATAAAGTCGTCATTGCAACGAATTCTGATGAAGAAGCCATTACTGTTATGGAAAAAACTTTAGATCAACATGGCTTTAAAGGAGAATATATTATTCAACCACATTCTACTGCCGAATTAGGAGGGAAAATGATTGCAGAAGGTAAAAATATTGAAGCAGATGTTGTTACACAATCTACCTATTACTTAGAAAGTGCACAAGATAAAAATAATATGTTTGCGTCAATGGAAGCAGAAAAACAGAAAAAGACAATTGATTCCTTTCCTAATTATATAATTCCATTATTAGGAAACATGGGCTCTTTATTTGTGAATACTAAAGCGTTAGAAAAACAAGGCTTACCTATTCCTAAAACAGTAAAAGATTTGACCCAACCTGAATACAAAAATCAAATTGCAATGCCAAATATTATGGAATCCTCAACCGGGTGGTTAGTCATTCAAAGTATTTTAGGACAATATGGTAATGACGAAGGTAGCAAAATTTTAGAAAAACTAATTGATAATACAGGGCCTCATTTAGAAAGTTCAGGTTCAGGACCACTTAAAAAAGTAGAGTCTGGGGAAGTAGCTGTTGGTATTGGATTAAGAGCCCAAGCCGTTAAATCTGAACAGAATGGAAATCCGATACACTTTATTGACCCTAAAGAAGGTAATTATTCACTAGTGGAAGCTGCAGCTGTAGTGAATAAGGGCGGTAAGAAACAACAGAAAGCACAGAAAATGGTTCAAACAATTCAACAACATGGCCGTGAAGATTTACTGAAAACATATCCAGTGCCTTTATATCAGGGGGAAGAATTAGAGAAAACGCAGGAGCCTAAATATCCTAAAAAATGGGATGAACGCTTAACGGTAGAATTATTAGAAAAACATCAAGATATTTTTAACGATGCTAAAAAACTAGTAGAAAATAACTAAGGAGGCGTTTATTATGTCACAATATAAACTTTTAACACCAGGACCATTGACAACAACGGAAACAGTAAAAGCGCAAATGTTAGAAGATCGATGTACTTGGGACGATGACTATAAAAGTCTAACACAGTCAATACGTCAAAAATTGTTAACAATAGGAATGACAGATCCTAGTAAGTATACGACAGTGTTACAACAAGGGAGCGGCAGTTTCGTAGTAGAGAGCGTACTACAGACAGCATTATCCGATGACGATCATATACTTATTATTAGCAATGGTGCGTATGGTGAAAGAATGGTTAAGATGGCGCAAGTAATGAAAAAAAACGTTACTCCAGTCTATTTAGCATATAATGAAATACCTAATATCAATGAACTGAAGGAAATAATAGATAGTGACACCTCAATTACGCATATCGCATTTGTTCATTGCGAAACAACGACAGGTATCTTAAATCCAATCGAAGAAATATGCGAAATAGCTACTCAAAAAAACTTGCAAGTAATAGTAGATGCTATGAGTAGCTTTGGCGGTGTCCCAATTAATGTAGAAGAATTAAATATTGATTACTTGATTAGTAGTGCTAATAAATGTATTCAAGGTGTGCCAGGATTTGGATTTGTTATCGCCAAACGAACATCATTAGAACAATGTGAAGGGAACGCGTCGAGTGTCTCCTTAGACCTTTATGATCAATGGAAAAATATGGATATAGACGGAAAATGGCGTTTTACTTCACCCACACACGTAGTTGGGGCTTTCAGACAAGCCATTAGCGAATTAGAAGAAGAAGGCGGTGTAGAACAACGATATCAACGATACCAAAGTAATAATACGTATATTATCAATGAAATGAAGAAAATTGGATTTGAGCCTTATGTTAAAAGTACAGTACAATCACCAATTATTACTACATTTTTATATCCTAATGAATCGTTTGAGTTTAAAGCTTTTTATGAATATATGAAACAGAGGGATTTTGTATTATATCCTGGTAAATTAATGGATACACCTTCATTTAGAATTGGTAATATTGGTGATTTACATCGAAGTGACTTTGAATTATTAATTAAAGTAATAAAAGAATATCAAGTTAAGGAAGGGGAATAAATATGACTAAAATCAAAGGAATTATATTCGATTGGGCTGGTACTACAGTTGACTTTGGTTGTTTTGCACCTGTAAATGTATTTATAGATATTTTTAAATCAGCCGAAGTAACAGTGACAATAGACGAAGCTCGTGAACCAATGGGTATGTTAAAAAGAGATCATATTCAAACTATGTTAGAAATGCCAAGAATACAACAATTGTGGCAAAAACAATACGGAAAATCACATAGCGAACAAGACATAGATAATTTATATAATCAATTTGAAAAGCTATTAATGAAGAATCTAAAATCATTTACTGATCCAATAATTAATGTGACTGAAGTCATAGACGATCTTCGAGAAAAAGGATATGTTATTGGTTCTACAACGGGATATACAAGAGAAATGATGAAAATAGTGAGTTCAGCTGCGAAAGAAAAGGGATATGCACCTGACCATATTGTAACAGCTGATGATGTGGGGGGATACGGTAGACCGTATCCATATATGATTTTTGAAAATATGCGCCAACTCGAATTACAATCGGTTCATGAAGTAATAAAAGTAGGAGATACTGTATCCGATATCAAAGAAGCAGTTAATAGTGGTATTACAGCAGTAGGTATTATTAAAGGCAGTTCGATTGTTGGATTAAGAGAAAATGAGTGGAATAATTTGAATAAAGAGGAAAAAAATAAAATTATAGAAGAAACAAAACAAAAATTTATAGCTAATGGGGCAGATTACGTATTACAAGATATAACAGAATTACCGCTAATAATAGAAGAATTAAATAAAAAAGAATAAAACATTAAAGATATTCCTTATTTGCTAAAATGATTTCAAATATAGGATGTAAAATAGAGACACTTTCGTTGAATTCATTTTCAGGAGGAATTTATTCGGAGGTGTTTTTCTATGAAAATTATCGAATTATTGAATTCACTAACATCTGGAGATAAATTTCTCCCTCTCGAAGTATTAAACATTTTTAAACAACCACCAACTAAATGTCCTTGGACCTTACTGTTACCAATTATTGCTTCTTAATCACCTTTATTTAAACATTTTCTTGTATTAAAATGTTTTCCCCTTTCTAATCAAATGACTTATCTCCAATATATTTAAAATTTATTATACTTCTATAAAAATGGTTATTAAACTAAGTATTTTTATGAGTTTAATAACAGCCTTTATTAAAAAATATAATTATGAAAGATTTAAGAGAATTACTTTAATATGTATATTTTTCTATTAATCATCGATTATGTTAATAAAAAGTGACTATTAAATGATTCAAGAATATATGAACTTGTTGTTATGCATAATGTTGTCATTATACGCTCTAGGGTATGTGATGTTTTGATAATTAAAAGTATGAAGATTTGCCAAACCATGAACATCATGATCACTATGGAAACCATGACCATAGCAGTGATTACGAACATCACTATCATGGTGAGTTTAAAGTTAAATTATTTGTCTCATTAATTTTTGCAATACCTATCATTATTTTATCGTCAATGATGGGAGCTGAATTACCATTTCAATTCACATTTTCAGGCTCTGAATGAGTAGGTTAATACTTGCTAAAATTTTATTCTTTTATGGAGGTAAGCCGTTTTTAATTGGCGAAAAAGATGAACTTGGAGTTGAAAAAACAAGCACGATGATATTAGTTGCTTTAGGTATTTCGGTAGCTTATATTTATAGCTTGTATGCTTTTTATATTAATAATATTAGTAGTACGACAGATTATACGATGGCTCTTTTTTGGGGTTAGCTACATTAACTTTAATTATGTTTTTAGGTCATTGGATTGAAATGAAAGTGGCAAGAAATGTTGGAGACGCATTTAGGATGTTATAAAACATTTATCAAGAAACTAACATAGACGCACTAACCCCTCACTATTACTGGTAATGAAGGGGTTTTGTAGATATGACTAATCGTCTATTTTGTTTAATCAATACGTAAATGACGCAATAATATAATCACTGATGAATGGAGTGTCAGGTGAACAAGGGTTTTCAATGTAGATAATGTCCTCCTCTCTGGGTTAAGTTGGCCCCCTGAGAAAAAGGCAACTACAGTATTATACAATTTGTGAATGTTATAAGTATCATACTTTCCTTAAATAAATATATTAAATAGAGTATATAACTTCACTGTTGCATATAGTCATTTCAATTAAATCATCATTCAATATTACTTTATCATTAAGTGGGTTTTGATTTAAAATTACAAAATCAGCTACATTGCCTTCTTGGATAGACCCTTCACAGGCATGAGTATTATTCAACTTAGCAGCATCTATAGTCATTTTTTTATATGCTTCGCTTCGTGTTAAACGTTGGTTTTCACCTAAAACTTTCCCATTTTTTGTGATTCTATTAACTGCAATTTGAATTGATTCTAAAGGAGAAATCGGTGTAACAGGTGCATCTGTATGAATTGTGAATGTCATATGCGCATCTTCAGCCCATCTTAATGGGTCTAAATTTTGTGCTTTATCTTCACCTAAAAATACATCACGATGTAAATCTCCAAAATAATATACATGATTGATAAAGAAAGAACCACCAATGTTGTGTTCAGCCATTTCTTTAATATCATCCTGTGTGACTGTTTGTAGATGTTCAATACGATTTAATAAAGGTGTTTTTTTATAATCAGCTGTAGCTTTATAAGCGTTAATGACTGACTTAGCAGCAAAATCACCATTAGCATGCGTCACGATATTAAATCCTAATTTTTGAAAATGTTTAAATATATCAATTAATTTGTTGTTACTCATTAATGGTGCAGGCGCTTCACTGCCATCCAAGTATTTATTACGAATTGATGCAGTTTGTAATTGTATAGAGCCATCGCTAAAACATTTAACTCCACCTAAATGTCCCATACCATTACTTATATTATTTAACTTTTCTTCAATTTCGTTAGCATGAATATTTTTTAAATTGTGATTTTGCTCTAATAACTCATGACTTAACATCCAACGTGTGCGAATTCTCTGAGGAGACTCCAAAAATTTAAGTACTCCCTCATAATCTATATATCCTCTACTACCAATTAATAAATCAGATGTACTAGTTATACCACTTTTAACATAGTCATCTACAGCTAAATTCATTGTATAGATAGTATCTTCTGGTTTAGCCTCAGGTAAAACACGTTGTAATTTTGCAGTTGCTGGAATTTCAATTAATACACCATTAACTTTGCCATGTTGGTCACGCTCATAGTAGCCACCCTCAGGATCTGGGTCATCCAAACTAACCCCCATATATTCTAAAGCTTTTGTATTAACAGTAGCCATATGCCCTGAATAGTGCATAACGCATATAGCAATATCTTCTGAAATTTTATCTAAATCAAAGCGATTAGGATGTCTTTGTTCTTCTAATGATTTTTCATTATAACCGAAGCCCATAACCCAACCCTTTTTGTATAAATTTTCTTTTTGTACTTTGAATTGCTGAATTAATTCATCTATATTAGAAATTTTATTTGCAGAACAATCTACCATTGTTTTTGTAGTACCATATGCTGTGGGATGACTATGAGTGTCAATAAAACCAGGTGTAATCCATTTTTCTTCTAAATCAAGTGCCTCATTATCTTTTATAATTGAATCTTGGGAGATAATTTGATCAATATACCCATCTTTTAAATACAATGTAGCAAGATAAGGCTTGTTATCTATCATATCTAAAATATTTGCATTAATTATCTTTGAAATTTTCATTTAAAAACCACCTATTTTTTATTAATAGAAACTCATTGAATACCTTATTCTTAAAGTAATAATTTTTCAACAATTTATAATTTACTATTTACACTAATGTGTATAAGTTATGATAAACAAGAATTTATAAAAACAAAAGGAGCTAAAGGAGCAATATTTATGTTTGTCTTTTATGACTTAGTGATTTTAGCTATCTCTTGCCAGGATATAAAGCTATGCCGGGAGATATTAATAAACTCCCAATTGCTATAGTTAATGATGTTAATGGAAATTATGGATATCAAATCTCAAAGCAATTAAACAAAAGTTTACCTTTTGATAATATTAATAAAAATATTACATACGTAGAAGCAAATAAAGAACTAAAACACAATAAGGTGAACGTTTTCCTGTTTCAGAAGGAGCTTTTACTTTTAGTTTTTTAGATTTTGAGCGATATGTAAGTTTCCTTTCTTCTTGGTTTCTAACTTTTGAGTATATTTGTGTAGTCGCGCTAAATGCCATGACTTTTAGTTTATTATTTAAATTTTTAATGCCGAAGATTTTAAATATAGATAAGTTGTATACCATTGGGGATGTGGGGGGATAGGATGTATATATTACTGATATTTTAGTAGCATCTATATTATTAATTATTTTTATGCTCATTACCATTAAAGAAGCTAGTGTTTCAGAATCATTACAATACTATTTTTGTATAGCTATTATTTCAATTATTTTATTATTATTTTTCAGTGCATTCTCTAGTTATAGTTTTTCATTTGAAAGTTTAAAAACATTAACAAAAGAATCTCAAGGTTTGTTTAGTTCTATAATTATGATGGTAGCTGTAGCTCCATGGGCATATATTGGATTTGATAATATACCTCAAACAACAGAAGAGTTCAATTTCCCTCCAAATTAATCGTTTATAGCATACTTGCAACAGCATTAACTTATGTCACTATGCTACTGGTTACGGGATGGATAAGTTTGAATCCCAATCATTTAAATAGTGATTTATGGCTAACAGGGCAGTAATTCAAAATGCATTTGGGAATATAGTTTAGCATTATTAGCAATTGCTATAATTATAGCAATATTTACTGGTTTAAATAGGTTTTTGATGAGTTCAAATCGCTTACTATTTTCAATGGAGCGTTCAGGTATTATGACAGAAATATTTGGTAAATTACATTCTAAATATAAAACACCACATATAGATATCATATTCTGATTTACTATTACTTTAATCGCCCTTGGTTAGGTAGAACAGCATTAAATTGGATTGTAGATATGTCCTTTACAGGAATATCTATTGCCTATTTTATTACTTGCTTATAAGCAACGAAACTATTTAGTTATAAAAAAGCAAGTAATTCATATGCATCTTTTTATAAAACATTTGCTATTTTGAGGGTCAATTGTATATTTCGTTTTTTTTATTATTATTATTAATTCCTGGTCCTCCTGCCTCTTTATCTATACCTGCATATATTGCATTAGGTATATGAACAATTATCGGATTAGTATTCTTTGTAGTAAGGCACCCTAAATTAAAGCTATATTACTAGTAATTATTTAAGGCGTATAGTCTTAAACCGTAGTGAGGAAGAGATTAATAAAAAAGGTTAATAAAATATTGCCTAATAATAATAATAGCCTCTATAGCGATAATAAATATAGGAATGATTTTTTATATTTCAAAATATAAAAAAGAGCTTACAGAAAACAATAATCTGCTGTAAGCTCTTTTCTATTTTACCTAAGGGCTGTTAACATGCAGTGCCAAGACATTCTAGGTAATAAATATTTCTTAAATATATGCATACTTCTACGTTCATTAGCTTGATTAAAAGGCAATGTTTCTTGTGATTTTTTTATTATAACCAAATTCACCGTAAGTAAAGATGATTTAAAGGGATGTAAAATATCTAGAAATCAATTAATACAATTTGCTGGTTTAATGAGGTTAAGAATTATTGATTAAAACAGTGTCAAAAAATTTTTGATCTCAGTGATAAATCAATTGGTGAAGCTAAAAAAGAATCAAAACCTATTTTTTCGCGTATACCATCTATTGTCGCTTCTATTTGCTGATAAGATAATAAGCGCAATCTAATCGATAATAACTGGTACTATGATCTTACTAACAACCTTAAACATAATTACGTTGACAAATTTATTCATGTAGAATAACTAAAAATAAAATCTTATTCTGCAGTTTCCCCGCCATCGACGGGAAGGTTAATGCCTGTAATAAAAGAAGACTGGTCAGAACATAACCAAACCGCAGCGCTTGCTTGTTCATTTGGTATGCCCATACGGCCCATCGGAATACCAGATTCAAAAGCTTTCGCTTGTTCTTCTGCTTCTTGACTCCAATTTTCTACAGCTGCTGTTTTTGTCATACCAGGACAAATTGAGTTAATGCGTATGTTTTGTTTGCCAAATTCTAATGCCGCACTTTTAGTTAACCCATTAACGCCGTGTTTAGCAGAAATATAAGGAGTTAAACCAGGTGTTCCAACTAAACCACCTGTAGATGCTGTATTAACAATTGCGCCTCCACCAGATTCAAGCATAGCTGGTATCTCATATTTCAAACATAAAAATGTACCAGTTAAAGTAATATCTATTACACGCTGCCAACGGTCTGTATCAATCTCTGTTAATGGAGCTGTTGGAGCGCCGATGCCTGCGTTATTATGTGCCCAATCCAATCGACCAAATTGTTTAACAGTTTGGTCAATTAAATTTTTAACGTCTTTTTCTTCGGCTACATTACACTTAATAAATTGTGCTTCTCCACCTTCGTCTTGAATGAGTCTTACAGTTTCATATCCCGCCTTTTCAGAAATATCTGATACGACAACTTTTGCGCCTGCTTTTGCAAAGGCGATAGCACTTGCTCTACCAATGCCATTACCTGCTGCGGTTACAATACCAACTTTATTTTTCATTATTTATCACGCTTTCTTTATATGATTAATATAATTTAATACTACCACCGTCTACCATTACGGTTTGTCCAGTAATATATTGAGCATCTTTACTTCCTAGAAATACAGCGACCGGCCCAATGTCTTTTTCAACGTCTCCAAATTTTTGTAGAGGAATGCCTTGGACAACTTGATTATAATATTCTGGGTTATCTTTTCTCCATTGATCAACACCTTCAGAATAAGCAATAGGCGAAATCACATTAGCATTGATACCAAACGCTCCGAATTCATTTGCGATAACGCGAGTTATACCACGAATAGCCTCTTTAGCCACAACATAAGACCCTTGATTTTTATCTCCCTTAACAGCTGCGCCAGAACCAAAGTTTATAATGTTTCCTTGTGTTTCTTTTAAATAAGGAATTACCATTTGGCATAAATAAAACGTCGCATAAAACCCCGTATTAAATGACAAATTCAAATCATCTTCCGTAATGTTTAAAAAACTATTCATACGAGATGCATGAGCGTTATTAACTAATATGTCAATTTGTCCATAAGTCTGTATAGTACGGTCCACACAAGCTTGTAATGATGCTTTATTACTTAAATCTGTTTTGATAAAGAAAGTATCATAACCTTGGTTGTTTAATTCTTGGCTCAATGCCTGTCCTTTTTCTTCAGCAATGTCAGCAATAACAACTTTCGCATTTTCTTTAACGTAGGCTCTTACAATCCCTGAACCAATGCCTCCTGCGCCACCTGTTACGATAGCAATTTTATTATCTAGTCTAGCCATTTAAATCACCTTTCTTTTTAGAATTCCAATATCCTTCTTTAACAAGTTTTTCTTTATTTTTAAAAGCCAAAATAATCGCAATGATATTAACCACAAATAGTAAAATAATAATAATAAGGCCCGCGGTATAGCTTCCTGAAATATCATATATAAAACCATAAGCTGGTAAAGCGACAATAGATGCAAGGGCTAAGCCAATTGATGAGGTGGAATAAATTTGACTATAGTCTTTACTTCCAAATAATGACGAAGCCATCGCTGGTGCTATTGTTCCAATCGATGAAGTAAACACTCCAAATAAGAATAAAGCGACAGCTACTACCACAATAAAATCAGGCATAGCAATCAATAAAATAGTAGCGATTAGCCCTAGTATCATAGCCAATAAACCCACTTTTTTTGCGCCAATCTTGTCTGTTAGATAACCAAATACGAGTGAACCGACAAAAACACCTACCATCAGTGCAGACATCATTGCGCCAGCAATACTAACTTTTTGTCCATGATTAACAAGATAAGTGGGAACGTGCATTGTAAAGCTTGATATGGCGGTAATAATGAAGAAAAATAGGGCTAATAAGAAAAAAGCTGGTGTTTTTTTGGCCGTAGTATACGAAATACCTTCGATGTTTTGTATTTGTTTATGGGGATCTATATCAGTGCTTGTATCTCCATAAGCTTTTGTATTTTTATCCTTAGGAGAATTACGAATTAATAATAAAATGATAGGTGCAACAATAATAAGCACACCTAATCCTGTAATAAAGTATGCATTTCTCCAACCAAACTGACTAATTAAAGCGCCTATAATAGGTTGCGCAAATACACCCAGTAACCCTCCAATTGCTGATAAAATACCAAGGGCCAGCCCTTTCCCTTTACTAAACCATCTTTCGATTAAAACAGGACCACCTATTACAGTAATGAAAACCCCGCCGATAGCGAGCGGTATAGCTAAGAGGTACCATCCCCAAATTGAATTCATTAAACCAAATAAAGCGAACGCCCCTGCTTGGAAAACAATGGCAAAAAATAATACTAACCGTGCACTATATTTAGATAATAGTTTTCCTCCAAACGGAAGAAACAGCAGGGTAACAATCGAAGAAACACTTAAATAAATCGTTAAACTCCCTACGCCTACATTTAAATCTTGGGACACAGGGGATAAAAATAAACCTGCTGAATTATTTAACGCTGCTTTCCCTAATCCTACAGAAACACAGAGCCCTATTAATATTAACCACGCAAAATGTAACCTTTCTTTATGCATTTAAGCCACCTCTAAAATTTAAAATATTTATCTGCTTTCTGTATTTAGATATTTTACACGTTCAAATAATTTCTTTTGTATGCTTAGTAGTTGCTCAACTTCTTGGGTGTTTAAAACAGAATAAACTTCATTTCTCATGTTTCGCCCTTGCTTTTGAGCTTCTTCTAAAACATCTAATCCTCGATCAGTAATTGTAATTAAAATAACACGTCGGTCATTTTCTTGTTGCTCTCTTACTATATAGTCTTCTTTTATAAGGTTGTTCGTTAATTTAGTAATAGCGCCAGAAGTATAGCCTAAGGAAAGCGCAAGAGACGAGGTTTTTTGTGGCCCCTCCTCTTTTAATTTGGATAAAGCCAAAATCTGTGAAATATTGACGTTCATATTAAATTTTTTCATAAAAAGTGTCATTGTAGCATCATTAAACAGTTCGGCATTATGAATAAGTTCAAAAAAATTGTTGTTTTCCATGTTATCTCCTTCCTAAAAATAAGTTGTAATGTTAATATACCAGTAATTATCTTTCCGGTAAAATATTTAACGGTATAATAAACGCCTGATTTTTATAAATTGAAAATAAGCAAAAAGATAATAATTTTAGGGAGAAGACGAGGAGGAATTATGGGTATTTATATAGAAAGTATTAATTCATTTAATATAAATGAAGTTAAAAATTTAAAAATAGCCAAGAAACAATTTCATTTCATAGAAACAATAACGGATTGTTTAAACGAAGCCGAGAAATCTTCACAGTGGCATCCAGTAGCAATTTATAAAGATAATATTGTCGTTGGCTTTGCGATGTATGGTTGCTTTGGAGAAAACAAAGAAACTTGGATTGATCGAATTCTTATTGATGAACAACATCAACGTAAAGGCTATGGACGAGAAGCTATGAAATTGCTGATAAATTTAGTTTTAAATAATTATGATATAAACACAATCTATTTAAGTATTGTTAGAAACAATGATATTGCAAGAGCGTTATATGAAAAGTTAGGTTTTCGTTATACATCAATAGATGATTTAAATGGTGAATTAATATTTAAGTATGATAAACATTAATTGTCGCTGTAGTGCTTAATAGCTAACGTTAAAAACATAAATTGAACCAAATAAGGAGTGTATAGAAAAATGAAAAGATTAAAAGATAAAGTTGTAATTATTACTGGAGCTGCACAAGGTATGGGCAAAATGCATGCTGAAAAAGCATTAAGTGAAGGTGCAAAAGTTGTGATTACTGATATAAATAAAGATCTAGGGTTACAAACTTCTCAAATACTCGGAGAAAACGCTATATTTATTCAACATGATGTGGCGAATGAAGAACATTGGAGCAATGTAATAAGCACAGTTAATGAGAAGTGGGGGCGTATTGATGTATTAGTTAATAATGCAGGAATTACTTACAGTACACCTTTAGAAGAATTGAGTTTAGCAAGTTATATGAAGATTGTGAATATTAACCAGGTTTCTGTATTTTTAGGTATGAAGACTGTAGCAGAAACTATGAAATCTCAAAATGCCGGTGCAATCATTAACATATCATCTATGAACGGTTTAGTAGGGGGAGCTATTGGATATACTGATACAAAATTTGCTGTTAGAGGTATGACTAAAGCAGCATCTAGAGAATTATCTCCCTTTAATATTCGTGTGAATTCCGTACACCCAGGGGTTATCCAAACCCCTATGTTAGAGCAAGAAGATGTTAAAGAACAAGTAGAACAATTCAAAAAAACGATTCCTATGAGACGTGTAGCACAAGTAGAAGAAGTATCAAATATGGTTATCTTTTTAGCTTCAGATGAAGCTAGTTATTCTACAGGCGCTGAATTTGTTATTGATGGCGGTCTAACAGCATTATAATATAGGAGTTTTAAGAATTTCATACTATGTTGAACTGTTATTTTATAATTTTTTGATAATATTTTTGTTTTGACGCACCAAAATTTTTATGGCTCTATAGTTACTTATCCTTCTTATATTCAATACAATAAGAAAAACAAGTTCTTATTTAACAACGTTATCGAAAAGTAGAAATATATTCTATATAAACAAGGAACATTATTACGTACGTTAATTTGACCAAAGCATCACATAATAAACTTCCCTTTATTATTAGCAAATCAACAATAAAGGGAAGTTTATTATAAATGATGTGTTTTTTATAGAAGCATGGAGATATGGTCTCTATTAAATAATAAATGTCAATTTCTATTTAAATAATATAGAAATTGACATTTGTTTTTATTCAGATATATTTTTGACATAGGTTGTTGCTGTGTTTGTTGAAATTATAGTTATAAAATTTGTGACTTTGCTTTATTAAAATCTTCTAACATCTCATGCCATGATTCTTCAATACTTTCGTTCAATCCAAAGAGGCCGCTCCGTCCCAATATATAAATATCTGGTCCAGCTTTTTGAATTTTTTCAAAAGTATTTTTATTTGAAGATCCATCCATCTCTATAAGATACCCAAAGTTATTGATATCTCTTAAAACACGTAACTCTCGTATTTTTTCTAGTGTATTATCTATAAATTTTTCACCTGCAAAACCAGGGTCAACAGTCATAATAGTTATTTTATCGACTAAATCGATATATGGTGTTATTACATCAATTTTAGTTTCGGGGTTTAAAACAACTCCAAACTTTAAATCTGCATTGTGTACTTGATTGATTAAACGATAAGCAATTCCGTTCATAACTTCTGCGTGTACGCAAATATAGTCACTTCCAATTTTTATTAATTGATCTATCCATTGAGTTGGATTAGTTACCATCAAATGTGTAGAAATTGGTACAGAAGAAATTTTTTTAACTTGTTCAATAAACCAAGGTGACAAAGTAATGTTTGGTACAAAGTGTCCATCCATAATATCTATATGGTACGAATCCACATGTTTATTTAAAAAAGTGATTTGGTCTTTAAACTTATCTAAGTCCATCGTCATAAGTGATGGAGAAAATTTTGCATTCACCATAAATTTTCCTCCTTAAGTAATCTTTAGTTCATTTAAATCTATTTCATCTTCTTCTGTCTCGTCTTTTATGTCGTTTGATTCATCAATTGGCTTTTTTAAAATGGTAAGAACTAGAGCAGTAACAATTACATTAGCTAATACAGCTAGTACAAAAGTAAATGGTTGAGACATGGTAGGTAGTACTAATAAACCTCCAAATGGCACCTGTGCATCTCCACCGAGTACCATAGAAATCGCACCACCAACAGCGCCGCCTATCCCAGTTGCAACAACACTGCGTATGATATCATTTAATGCCAGTGGTAAAACCCCTTCAACAATCTCAATGAGCCCCATTGGAAAAGCAGTTTTTAACGTTTCGACTTCAACTTGTTTATAAATATTTTTTTTGAAAATTTTAGCAACCCAGTATGCTAAAGCAAACCCTAAAGGTGTGGCAGTATTAACAACAATCAATGCAGTTATAGGTTCGTGAATACCTTGTGCTTGTAATGTCAAAACGAAAGCAAATACTGTTTTGTTAATCGGTCCGCCAAAGTCAATACTAGCTAGTACTCCAATCAATAGGCCATAGAATAATTTAGAAGTGCCATTTAACGATTGTAAGTATTCCGTTAACCAATGTGTAAAAGCACCAATAGGAACTCCAATGATATGAACCATAATCAATCCTCCGACGAGTGAAGCGATAAATGGAATAACAAGCATTGGCATAAGACCTTTAGCCCAATTTGGTAATTTTACGAATTGAATAATTAGTAATACAAGGTATCCTGTAAGAAACCCTCCAATGATGCCACCTATAAAATCTGCGCCAACAGCTGATGAGGTTAAACCTATAATTACACCAGGAGCAATACCTGGTTTGTCTGCAATAGAATAAGAAATACCAGTAGCAATTATTACAGGTAATAATTTTAATCCAAGCCCTCCTATTACAGCGAGAACATCCCAAAATGAATAACCTGTTTTAGTTAAATCGGCAGAGCTATCTCCACCGAATGCCATTCCTATAGCTATCATAAACCCAGCACCACAAACCACAGGGATAAGATAGGAAATGGCAGTTAATAAATGTGTTTTAAAATTTAAACTATTAAAAAATGATTTCATAAACCTCATCCCCTTTAAGATGTAAGTATCTGTATGATTTCTTCTTTTCTTTTAGCATCAAGTAATTTAGTGTTTATTTCATCATTACCTAACTTTCTAGCTATTTGCGATAGTAATTTTAAGTGGTCTTTTGAGTTTTCGATGCCTATGGCAATTAAAAATACAATTTGAGCGCCGTCATTATCTAATGACTCCCATTCCACTTTATTATTTAATGTTGCAATTGCGACACCTGGCTTCTGAACACTTTTACTTTTGCCATGTGGAATTGCTAGTAAATTACCAATTCCAGTAACGCCTTCATTTTCTCGGTTATATACATCATTTAAAAAAACATCTATATCATCGATGTAATGTTCTTTTTTAAATGATGCTGCTAAATTCTTTAAAGTTTCATCTTTGTTAGTATAATCTGATTTAGGAAAAATAATATTTTTGTCTAAGATATTTGTAAGTTCCAAATTTTCACCTCTTAACTTTTGCTTGCTGCAATTTCTTCTATTTTTTCAATTAACTTATTTGGTGATTTAATTGCTAAATCTGTAGGTATTTCAACTATTTTTTTTCCATCGAAACGCTCTTTATTTGATATTTTTACGTCGACTGCGAGTAACACAATATCTGCATTGTTTATTGATTCTTCAGTTAACTCATTTTCGGAACCAATAGTTCCTTGCGTTTCAATTTGAATTAAATGCCCTTTCTTTTTAGCTGCTTGTTCCAATTTCTCTGCTGCTATATATGTGTGTGCAATACCTACTGTACACGCGCAAACACTTACGATATTCATATACACATTACTCCTTTGTAATCAATTTTTTTATATAATCTTCATTTGCTAAGTTCTTCATAAAACTTCCTATTAAATTTTTCTCTCTGTCTTCAGCTTTCATAGGCATTAGTATTAAAATAATTAAATCTATTAGTCTGTTTTGCCATATTATAGGTGAGGAATTGTTTTTGACTAAGATAATACGAGTTTTATGAATGTAAGATTCTTTAATATGTGGCAATATTACTTTTGGATATATTTCTAAGTTTCCTTTTGATTCTCTAAAAGCAATGTCCTTTGACATGGTGTTCTTTTTATCAATAATGTCCTCTTCAATAAGTAAGTTTTCAATATCGTCTAAAATTTTGTACTCATTATTTGATTTTGTAGTTATTTCAAATAAAATTTCATTCATAATTAACACCTAACTTTGGAATAAAAGATTTTAATTTTGCTTGGTCATTTTTATTAAACATTGCACTTACAACAACGACAGGCCTAATGTCAAAATTCTTTATTGAAATAGTGGAAATTATTAAATCAATATCATTAATAATTTCACTGTTGATAATATCTGATGATATTACATCTATTACTTCAATCTCGGGAATGTTTTTTTCAATTTTGACCCGTAATAGTTCCGAGGTCCCTATACCAGTTGTACATGTAATAAGTGTTCTGATTTTTCTAGGGTTACGTTCTATTTCACGAGCAAAATATAGCGTTAAGAATCCAATCTCATCTTCTGAAATGGTTGGTAATAGTTTTTTAGAAATATAAGATGTTTGAAAATATATTTCAGAATATTCGAACTTTATTTGCTCTAGTAAAGTATTTTTAATAAGAATATTGTTCTCTAGTCTATTTATCATAGGCTTTATATGTTTCATTAAATCAATACGAAACTTAGCGTTAGAAAAATCACTATTCAATCTTTTTTCCATAGGTGTTATTAAATTGTTAGCAAAATTTTTAATGTCATCTGTAAAGTCACATTCTTTTCCATTGTTTGAAGGTTCATCATGCTCTATTCGATACGATGTTAGGTACTTATACAAATAGTCTTTTTCTATGCCAGGTAGCTTGGAAGATAAGTATGTCTCGAAATTTTTGATAATGATATCACAAATTCTGAAATACCTTGAATCCATAGTGTTTTCATCAGTTTCTATATTTTTATGATTTCTAAAATCACGCTTCCCATGTTTTCTAAAACGTAATATTAAAATATATAGGTGTGAAAATATATTAATATTATATGGATATGGGATGTTAACATTAAGTGTTTTTTCAATAGTGCTTATTTGGTTATAAACAAAATTTTTATCTTTCTCTTCCATGCTTTTCGGAATACTAGATAATTTTTCAACGTTTAAATATAACGTATCCATACTTTGCATTAACGCACTTCTAATATTGGATTCATCCCCTGAAATTACCAGGGTACGATCTTTACGAATGAGTTTTAGATTAAACTGTTCGATAGTTTCTATAATGACTTTTTCATCTACTGATAACATACTTTCACTAATATAAAATTTATTTACGATCTGGTTGACGTTAATTGGTTTTGGGGAGCTTATTAAAAGGTCCTTTATAATTTCGTTTCTTCTTTCAATAGGTGACATTGTTAACTTTACTCTTTTAGAAATAATATCTTGTGTAATTTCCAAACTATTAAAATCGGGATTGATATAAAATCCTTTTCCTTTTGCTGAATAAATTTTTTTACTAGTGGTAGAATTATTAATTTCATTTATTAAACGATAAATACTTTTAGAAGAGATTGATAATAAATCAGCTAATTCAGTTGCCTTGGTGTACCCTGAGGTATTTAGTAAAAAATTTATAACTGTATTCTTTTTTTCCTCCTTATTCAAAATTATTCCCTCCTCATATATTGAGTATATATTAATATTTTGTAAGCGCTTAATTTAAAATTGTCCAATACAGTGGACAATTTATTGTAATCTTATTAAGCAATATATAATTTTCTAGTATAAACCTTTGAAAATATATTTAAATAACGTGTTACATATATAATAGTAAAATAAAATGTTAATTATTGACATTTAAAAAATAATATGATTATATTCTTATGCTTTCACATACATATATGAGTTTCACATATATGAAATTAGGAGGGTTAGTATGGTTAAATCTGCAAAACGTGTGTTTGAGGTTTTAGAGTTATTGAAAGATGCTGTAGTTCCATTGAGTGAAAAAGAAATAGGAGATAAGTTGAATATCCCACCAAGTAGTTTATTTAACTTACTTAAAACAATGTTGGATTCTAAATATATAAGGAGAGATTATCAAAATAAATACTTATTAGGACATAAATTGATTAATTTAGGTAACAGAGCTCGGGAAGATTTAGATTTATATAATGAGAGTTTGACGTACGTTAAGCATTTAAATGAAAAAATTAACGAAACAATTTTTTTAGCTTATCCTCAAAACAATGAAATGATTTATTTAACTAAATTTGATAGTGATAGATCTATCAGGACGGCAGCCCAACCAGGGGTTAACAAACCAATTTATTCTACTGGATTAGGCAAGGCATGCTTATCAATGTATAACGTAAAGACGTTGGAAAATATTTTTGAAAACATTGACTTTGAAAAGATAACACCTAAAACTGTTGATAATTTTACAGAACTTAGAAAGCAATTATTAATATTTAAAGAACAAGGTTACGCTTTAGATGATGAAGAAAATGAAATAGGGTTATATTGCGTCGCAGCACCAATATTGAATGATGAAAAACAAGTTGTTGGTGCAATAAGTTGCGCAGGACCAAAAGAACGAATTATTAAAAATAAAGATATCCCAATTCTTATAAAGAAAAACGCTTATTTTATTTCAAGAGCAATGGGTTTAACGAGAAATGGAGTTGATATAAATTGACTGTAATTTCATACGGAGAAGTCATGGGTGTATTCTCAGTTAATGATGGTAAGTTTATGCATAGAGACAGCGCACAGTTTCATATTGCAGGTGCTGAAGCGAATACTATGATTGGGCTATCTAAATTAGGGGTTGCTTCACAATTTATCTCTGCTATAGGTAATGATGGAGTTGGAGATGCTATTCAATATCAATTAAGAGGAGAAGGGATAGGTACTCAATTTTTAACTAGCTTAAATAATTATTCTACTGGAATCATGACTAAAGAAAGAAGCGTTTCGAATACAATTCGTGTAGATTACTTTAGAAAGTTTAGTGCGATAAATCATTATGAAATCAGTTATTTTTTTAAAACTATTTTTGAAAGCGCAACCATGTTATATATTACTGGTATTACTCCATCTTTAAGTCAACTTACTTATGAAACAACAATATCATTAATAAAAGAGGCTAAAGAAAGAGGAATAACAGTAATATTTGACCCTAATTATCGAAAAAAACTTTGGAACCAAAATGAATTCAAAAAATTTTATAAAAAAATAGCTAAAGACATTGATATTTTATTAACTGGTAGTAGCGAAGCAAACATTTTATTTGGAAGTAAAACAAATGAAGAAATTGTGAAAGAAACAGATGCTAAGTTATTAGTTATTAAAGACGGTTCTAATGGTGCATTTTTTGCAAATCACGAAGAAAGTTTCTTTAAAGAAGCATATAAAGTTAAAGAAATAGATTCAATAGGTGCGGGTGACGCATTTGCGGCAGGTTTAATTTATGGAATTCAAAAATATAATATTGATGATTTATCACAATTGTCTAAATATGCTTTAGCTATGGGAGCTTTAGCTACAACATCTTATGGAGACTTTTATGGATTACCAACGTTAAATGAATTAAACCAATTTTTAAATCATCAACTAAGTGATGTGGAAAGGTAGTATTTTAAATGAACATTGATGCTATTAAGAAATATAAAATCATATCAATAATTAGAGGATATGATACTAAAGATACCTTAGAAATAGTGGAACAGTTATATAAGGCAGGTATTAGATTAGTAGAAGTAACACTTAATTCTCCAAACGCTCTGGAGTCTATAAAGAGTTTAAACGAAATTTACAATGGAGAAATGTTTATTGGAGCAGGCACAGTTCTAAATGCTGATTGTTGTCAGAAAGCTATAAATATAGGTGCGAAATTTATTGTTTCGCCAGATACAAATTTAGAAGTAATATCTTGTACGAAAAAAAACAATATAATTTCAATTCCAGGTGCTCTCACGCCTTCTGAAATTACATACGCTGTTAATGCAGGAGCAGATATAGTAAAAGTATTTCCAATATCTGAAATGGGACCAGCATATATTAAAGATATTCGAGCGCCACTAGATAAAATAGATTTGTTACCAACTGGAGGTATTGATGAAACAAATATTAAGCAATACATCGATATGAATTCAATTGGCGTGGGCGTTAGTAGTGCTATTGTAAAAAGTGGTCTAGAAATTAATGAAGAATCTTTAAATGAAATTAAAGTAAAAGCTGAAAATTTGATAAAAAAGATAAAATAGGAGGATATTAACATGAAAATTACAAGTTATGAATTATATCAAGTGCCGCCTAGATGGTTGTTTTTAAAAATAACAACAGATAGTGGACTTACTGGTTGGGGGGAACCAGTAATTGAAGGAAAAGCAGCCACTGTGAAAGCAGCAGTAGCTGAGTTGATGGATCAAATTATTGGCGAGGATCCATGTAATATTGAGGGTTTATGGAACCAAATGTATCGCTCTTCGTTTTATAGAGGGGGACCAATATTGATGAGCGCTATTGCTGGAATTGACCAAGCACTTTGGGATATTAAAGGAAAACACCTTAATGCTCCCGTTCATCAATTATTAGGTGGGAAAGCGAGAGAAAAAATAAAAGTTTATTCATGGATAGGTGGAGATAGACCGACTGATGTTGCTTTAGAAGCCCAAAAGGTTTCAGATAAAGGCTTTACAGCGATTAAAATGAATGCAACCGAAGAATTACAATATATTGATGACTTTAAAAAAGTTCAGGATGTAGTTGAACGTGTCAGTGCGATTAGAGAAAAAATGGGGGACGGTTTTGGTATAGGTATTGATTTTCATGGTCGAGTACACAAACCTATGGCTAAAATTTTATTTAAAGAATTGGAATCTTTACATCCGTTATTTATTGAAGAACCTGTATTGCCAGAACATAACGGTACTTTAAAGAGTTTATCAAACTTTTCTATTCCTATTGCTACTGGAGAAAGAATGTACTCACGTTATGATTATAAATCAGTGTTAGCTGATGGGTATGTAGACATTATCCAACCTGATTTATCTCATGCTGGCGGAATTACAGAATGTAAAAAAATAATATCCATGGCAGAAGCGTATGATGTAGCAGTAGCACCACATTGTCCTTTAGGCCCTATAGCATTAGCTGCGTGTTTACAAGTAGATGCGACTTGTCACAATGCAATCATACAAGAGCAAAGTTTAGGAATTCATTATAACAAAGATAATGATTTATTAGATTATGTAAAAAATAGAAGTATTTTTGAATATGATAATGGCTTCGTAAAAATACCTGACGCCCCCGGTTTAGGTATTGAAATTGATGAAGATTATGTTAAGGAACGAGCAAAAGAAAGTCATAACTGGAAAAACCCAATTTGGAAACACAAGGATGGTTCTATTGCCGAATGGTAAATAGCATTAAGGGGGATAAATATGAGCTTAGTTGGAGTTATATTTAGTGTCGTTGTTAGCGTGGCGATACTTTTAGTGTTAATAATTGTTTTAAAACTAAATACTTTTATTTCACTAATAATTACATCAGTAATTGCCGGCCTTTTTTTAAACATACCTATGGAAGAAATAATGGGAAGTATTGAAAATGGGATAGGAAGCACGCTTGGCCATATAGCTTTAATATTTGGACTTGGTGCTATGTTAGGTAAACTACTATCTGATGGTGGCGGTGCAAGCAGAATTGCAGAAACATTAATTTCAAAATTTGGTGAAAGATATACACAATGGGCAATTATAATTGCTTCATTTATTATAGGTATCGCTCTATTTTTAGAAGTTGGTTTAGTTTTACTTATACCATTAGTATTTACTATTGCCAAAAAACTTAATGTATCACAATTGAAAATTGGTATTCCAATGATGGCAGCTTTATCAGTAACACATGGGTTCTTGCCGCCACATCCAGGGCCAACAGTTATAGCTAAAGAGCTACATGCTAATATTGGTGAAGTACTTATGTATGGAATAATAATAGCGATACCTGTAGCTGTTATATCTGGACCTTTATTCTTGAAAGTTGCAGAAAAAATTGTGCCTTCTGCATTTAGAAAAGAAGGAGATATTTCAGAGTTAGGAACTCAAAAGCAATTTTCTGAAAGTGAAATGCCGAGCTTTGGATTAAGTGTACTTACGGCATTGTTACCTGTTTTATTAATGTTATTATCTACTGTTTTACAATTAATAACGGGACATGAGGATGGCAAAGGTATAAACTATTTAGAAAACTTTGTATATTTCATAGGCACTGCTGGGACAGCGATGATGATTTCAGTTATGTTCGCTATTTTTTCTATGGGATTATGGAGAGGAAAACGGATTGAAAAAACAATGGCTTCAGTAACTAATTCAATATATCCTATTGGAATGATGTTACTTATAATAGGTGGTGGTGGCGCCTTTAAACAAATCCTTATTGATGGTGGTGTAGGAGATACAATTAAAGAGAGCTTTACGAATACATCAATGTCTCCGTTACTTTTTGCTTGGATTATAGCAGCAGTGTTGAGGATTGCATTAGGGTCTGCGACAGTTGCAGGAATATCTACCACAGCAATTATATTACCAATTGTACAAAATTCAGATACTAATGTGGCGCTAGCAGTTTTAGCGATAGGTGCTGGTAGTTTAATCTTTTCTCATGTAAATGATGCAGCATTTTGGATGTTTAAAGAATATTTTGGACTTACGATTAAAGAAACATTTTTAACATGGTCACTTTTAGAAACTGTCCTTTCAGTTTCAGGTATTATATTCATTTTATTTTTAAGTTTATTTTTATAAATATTAGCAATATAGGATGTCTCGCTGAAATATTTTAGCTATTATTTTAAACCCATTTTTACAATAGTATAGTTTTTATGTAGTACACCACAACTTTCACAATAATCATGCGTATACAAAAATTTTACGTATTCGCATAATAGCACTTAAATCTTTGTTCTTTATATTCAATTTCTTCCTGTTTATTGTCGGAAATAAGATTAGAGACTTCAATTTCAAGTGTTCTTGATATAAAATAATTGATAGGCGCATAATCTCTTCTTAGTTTATTTGGTAGGACATTTAAATTATAGAGATTTTTGTGCTTTTTTGTATCAAAAAACAAGACTGAATAGAAAAAGGACCTTTGACAAAGAGCCTAAAAAATCAGCCTACTTAATCTATAAAGTAAAATTAAGTAGGCAATTTTATTGTTATTAATGTAATTTATAAAAATTAATGTGATTTGTTATCAAAATTTCTGCCTTCTAAACCAGCCAATTCCTCTTTTGATGCAGATGGAGCTTTCATTTCAAAAATTTGGTCGATAACTGTATAGTCATAATATCCTAAACGTGCAATTGGTCTAATAGATTGTATATCAAGTTTCCCATTATCTAGAATAACTTCGTCATCAATATGAACTTGTGCTACACGACCTATTACCATATCTACAGTTGATACTGAATCGCCAGTAGGTATACGTACTGTTTGTACATATTCACATTCAAAATGTACGGGAGATGCTTTTACTCTATGACCAGGCGCTTCAACGCATTTTTCTTTTTCTACACCTGCAAATTCAAATTCATCTTCTTCTGGTGGTAAAGCTTTAGCGGATAAGTTTACTGCTTCTCTTAAATCATAAGTTGCCATGTTCCATACAAACCAGCCTGTTTCTTCTGCATTTTTAACTGTGTCTTTACGCTCGTGATCACCTAAAACAGATTGATTAGCTGCAAACATTACCATAGGTGGATCCCATGTTAAATTTTGGTATTGGCTATAAGGTGCTAAATTATCTTTACCATCCTTTGATATTGTTGAAATCCATCCAATTGGTCTAGGGACAGTACTGCTTTTAAAAGGGTCATGTGGTAAACCATGACTACGTGTGCCTTGTTTTGGTGAATAATTCATAATATCATCACTCCTCAAAAATTTTGAAACCACTCCAAGAATAATTGTAATTAATAAGCACGTCTAATACTAAATTTGAATTGATTTATTAGTTCAAACTATAGAACGCTAAAATGTAAATCAGTATGTTGTTTGTTTATCGTTTGGCAATAATTAATGAAGCAATGAATCCTACGAATACATATAGATAATATAATTACAAACATACTTTGCTGTGGTCTGTTTTATTAAGAGTAGTAATAAAAATTTTGTAGGATTAAAAATACGTTTATTTCAGGTGCTTTTGGAATTGTTATCCTAGAAACTTTAAACCCATTTTTACAATAGTGTAGTTTTTATTTAATACAACACAACTTTCACAACAATTAGGAGTATGTAAAAATTTCGCATAATAACACTTAAACCTTTGTCCTTGATATTCAATTTCTCTCAGTTTATTGTCGAAAATAATATTAGGGTCTTCAATTCTAAGTGTTTTTGATATAAAATAATTCATAAGCGCATAATCTCTCCTTAGTTTATTTGGTAGGACATTTAAATTATAGAGATTTTTGCGCTTTTTTTGTATCAAAAAACAGGACTGATTTTTATACCAGTCCTGTTTACAATAGAGCCAGGGTATCATTTTATAAAGAAAAACAAAAAGATATACTATAAATTAAAGTTTTTCTTTATATAGTCTTATTTTATTTAAATGAATCTGCAAGCTAACTTTATTGTTGTTGAATAAAGTTTTCTGTTGTATAAATATCAGCATATAATAAGTCTAACGCGCTGATAAATGCGTAGTGAGCATCTTCTGCTTTAACCACATGCTCGTTATAAGTTAATTCACGTGAAGCACATGCATCTTCAACGACGGATACTTTATAACCTAAATCAGCTGCAGCTCTTGCAGTAGCATCAATACACATATGTGTCATCATACCAACAATTACAACATGTTCTATATTTTGAGCTTGTAATTTATCATGTAAGTCCGTATTAACGAAACTGTTAGGGAATTGTTTAATAATAAGTGTTTCATCATCTTTTGGTTGTACTACTTCTCGAATTTCTGCACCTTCGGTATCAGGAGCGAAAAATCCTAATGATTCATCAGGCGCAATATGTTGAACATGGAAAATATTTTCACTAAGATTTTCTCTAAACCACGTTAATAATTTTTGAGCATTTTCGGCTGCATTTTCAGGATTACTTAATGGGTATTTACCACCTGGGAAATAATCATTTTGAATATCGACAATAATTAAAGCTGTATTCATATTTATCCATCCTTTACTGAATTTAGTATACAATTATAATGATATATTAAAAACGATTCGTTATCGATAGGTCTATGAAATGAATTAGATGAAAAAACTTGCTTGATGAAAGGAAATCCAACAATGAAAATAGATAGTACTGATATACAAATATTGAAAATACTAGCAAATCATTCACGTACTCAATGGAAAGATATAGGAGAGCAGATACACATGACAGGTCAAGCAGTAGGTAACCGTATTCGTAAAATGGAAGATGAAGGTATTATAAAGTCATATACCATAAATATTAGCGAAGAAACTATCAAAAATGGAATGCTGGGTTTCTTAATAATATATATGGAGACGACACAACATGGTCATTTTATTGATTTCGTAACGACTTGTAATGACATAATAGAAGCACATAGAATTTCAGGGGACGGTTGTTATCATTTGAAGTTTAAAGTATCTTCGAATGAACAGTTGAATACGTTACTACAGAAACTGTTAGAATATGGAAATTATTCTTTATATTTATCAGTAAATCAACTCAAAAAGGATGACCAATTTAACGAGCAATATTACTTAAATTATTTTGAAAAATAATATGGACGCTAACATTTATTACAGTGTTAGCGTCCATTTGTATATGCAAAATTAATCATAATATTAATATTTATTTTGTTCACCCCAACTACACATATTTTCAATAATTGGCCATAGGGATTTGCCTTTTTCAGTTAGGCTGTATTCCACTTTAGGAGGTATTTGGGGGAAAGCTCTTCTGTTTACGAGACCGTCTTGTTCTAATTCTTTTAAAGAGTCACTAAGCGTCTTGTATGTGATTTTGCCTAAATAGCGTTTGAGTTGATTGAAGCGTACCACTTCATACGTAGATAAATAGTAAATAATGGTTAATTTCCATTTTCCGTTGATAATTGAGAGCGTGTAATCAAAATACGTATCGTTCAAATGACTATGATGATTAATGTTTGCTATGCTTACACTTCCTTTTGTGTCGATATTATAAAGGGCGCCTTACAATAGCTTTAAAATTCATTGTTTATGTCACTTAATTATTCAATAGACATAACATAGAATATATAGGCGAATAGGATGGTAGTCCCCAAAGTGATATATAAGATAAGGCATCATCAGTAACCATTTCTCTCTGTAGATATGGCACTGAATGATGCCTTGTTTTTAACATAGCTATCATTGTGAACTGATTAAATTTTTGAATATATTATTTCAATAGAAATTGACTTTTATTTATTAACCAAATATTTTATACCCTGAATCTTGATTAGATTTATTTCAATGATAATGGAAAGTCTTTATAACCTTCGCTAACGTTTACAATATTAGTAAAACCTCTATATTCTAGTATACCGATTGCAATCGAACTTCTAACTCCTGATTGACAATGAACGTATATTTTATCATTTTTATCAAAAGGTATACTCTCATTTAATAATTTTCCGTGAGGGATATTCACCGCTTGTTCTAAATGACCTTGGTTCCATTCTTCATTGTTACGCACATCTAGCACATTGGTTTCTTTGCCGGTCATATCCGCGCTATGAATAGAAGATGTCATGATTGTTGTTTGTGGTAAACGATAACCTGCTACATTTTCAAAACCAATTAACTGTAAAGTATGCACTGCTTCTTCAACCGTAGCTTTATCACCGATTAAGTCTATATCTTTATTATAGTCTAAATACCAACCAATTTGATTAATGAAGTTGTGATTATAAGGAATATTGATAGTTCCTTGCGCATGACCGCCATGGAAAGCTTCTTTACTACGAAGATCAAATGCGATTCTTTCATTGTTTAAGCTAGGGTAAACATTATATGGTTGATACATGTTCATACCAAATTGGTTAATTTGTTTCATTTGGGCAAAATGATGCGGTGGAGCTGGTTGATTTGATGTTAATGTTTCAATAAACGTTGCTTCCTCAGTTACATTAAAGGCCCAGTTGTTTATTTTTTCGTAACCTAACGTAGAAATCGGTACTGCCCCTAAAGCTTTACCGCATGGACTACCTGCACCGTGGCCTGGCCAAATTTGAATATAATCTGGTAAATCTTTAACACTATTTACAGATTGATACATTTGTTTGGCACCGACTTCTGTTGAGCCTTTCATTTGTACTGCTTTTTCTAATAAATCAGGTCTACCTATATCACCAACGAAGATAAAGTCGCCACTAAATAGCCCCATCGGTATATTAGAACCTCCGCCTTCGTCAGTGAGTAAGAAACTGATACTCTCTGGGGTATGACCTGGTGTATGCAAGACTTCTAATTTAATATTTCCTACATAAATAGTGTCTTGATGTCTAACAAAATGGGTTTGTTGTGGCATGTTTTTATAATTCAAGTCATCGTCACCTTCACCAGATACATATATACTTGCGTTTAATTTTTCCGCAACGTCTCTAATACCTGAAGCAAAGTCAGCATGAATATGCGTTTCAGCAGCTTGTGTAATTGTAAAACCTTCTTCATCTGCAACTTCCATATATTTTGTTAAGTCTCGTATTGGATCAATAATCATCGCTTCTCCTGTACGTTGACATCCAATTAAATAAGATGCTTGAGATAAATTATTATCATAGAATTGTTTGAAAAACATAAAAATCTCCCTTTTTAAAAATATAGTTTAGTTTATTAAATAAATAAATTGTGACTGGCTTGTTCTGTTTCACCAATATAAGTCCCTACGCCACCATATTCGACTTCATCTCTAAGTTCTTCTTTTGTAATGCCCATAACGTCCATACTCATAGTACATGCGATTAACTTGATGTTTTGATCAATTGCTTGGTCTATAAGTGACGGTAAGGAATCAACATTTTTCTTTTTCATAACATAACGCATCATGATATTACCTAAACCGAACATGTTCATTTTTGATAATGGCATGCGTACTGGTGTCTTAGGCAACATAAAATCAAACATTTTTGCAATACCTTTCTTCTTAACATGAGTTGCTTGTGTTTTTTTCAATGCATTAAGTCCCCAAAAAGTGAAAAAGATAGTTACATATCTGCCGGCAGCTTTAGCACCGTTTGCAATAATCATTGCTGCCACCGCTTTATCTAATTCACCACTAAATAAAACGATAGTCGTACCTTTATCGGTATGATTTACTTCCAGTTCTTTTGGTTTTTCTTTTTGAATAACGGCGTTAATTTCATTGTTATTTTCATTCAGCTTTACAAGTGAGTGTCCTGTCTGTTTCGACCAGCTTTTAATATCACTAAGAAAACCAGGATCAGTGACGGTCACTTCGATTTGGTCACCAATTTCAATATTTTTAATTTCTTTACTAATATTAACTATTGGGCCCGGGCACTGAAGACCATTAAAATTAAATTGTTTGCGGTTCGGTTTGAGTGATTTATTATTCTCTTCTACCACATCATCATAATCAATATTTTGTTTTTCATAAGCTGTATAACCACCGTCTAAATTCACAACGTCATAACCTTGTTTAGCTAAATATTCGCTTGCTTTAGCGCTTCTGTTACCACTTTTACAGTAGATATAATAAGTTTTATCCTTGTTCTTAGCGAATGTGTCAATATTTTCTACAGAATGTAATATTGCACCATCAATACGGCCTAATTTGTATTCTTCTGGTGTTCTAACATCAATCAATTGTCCTTTTTTCGCCAATTGCTCTAACTCCACTTTACTTAATTCGTTAATATGTTGCTCTTGATATTGTTTCATATTATCCTCCTCTAGATACCTATAGGGGTATAATAACAGTTGAAAACAACTTAAGTCAAATACCCCTCTAGGTATTTGACAATTTACTGTAAATTTATTACTATAAATATATTCAATTTAAAATCGGAGGAAACTAATATGGATTATAATAAACAAATGGTAAATCGCATCAATAGAATACAAGGCCAATTAAATGGTGTTATTAAAATGATGGAAGAAGAAAAAGATTGTAAAGACGTCATTACGCAACTCAGTGCATCAAAGAGCTCAATCCAACGTTTGATGGGCGTTATTATAAGTGAAAATTTAATAGAATGTGTAAAAGCAGCCGATGATAAGGGAGAAAGTTCTCAAGAAATGATTAATGAAGCTGTGAATTTATTAGTAAAAAGTAAATAATGGACATGCTCAATATAATAGCGATGTTGTTGATTGGCGTATTCGGAGGTTTTATATCTGGCTTGGTAGGCATAGGAGGAGCCATTATTATTTATCCAGCTATTTTGTTGTTACCATCATTATTAGGTGCTCCTGTCTATAGCGCATATATTGCTTCGGGTCTCACTTCTAGTCAAGTGTTTTTTAGTACACTCAGCGGTTCATTTAAAGCGAGAAAGAAAGCCGAATTCTCACCTAAACTTGTAATGAATATGGGTGGGGGTATGGTTATTGGAAGCATATTCGGAGCAATGCTAGCTAATTTATTTAACGCTACTTTTATCAACACTATATATATAATCATCGCTTTAGTTGCATTACTATTAATGTTTATTAAAGTTAAATCTGTTTCCCAAGAGGTTAGATTCAAACCTGTTTTACTTATCTTAGTAGGGTTTGTGATTGGTGTAGTGTCAGGCATTGTAGGTGCAGGCGGTGCATTTATTATTATTCCCGTATTATTAGTTTTATTCAAATTGCCAATGAACACAGTAGTGACTAACAGTATCGTCATTGCTTTCATCTCATCGATAGGGGCTTTTATTATTAAATTCATACAAGGCTATATCCCTATCGAAAGTGCAATATTTTTAATAATTGGAAGCATGCTCTTTGCGCCTATAGGACTAAAAGTAGGTTCCAGGGTACCTGACATTGTTCAAAAAAGCATTGTTAGTATCTTGATCGCGATTGCAATTATACAACTTGTATTTTAATTAATTTAAAAAGGGGGCTTTAAAGTGAATCACTGGGATGAAAAATTTGATTCAGAAGAATATATTTATGGCAAAGAAGCGAATTCATTTGTCAAAGATATTTTTAAAAAGCAAACAGACAATAATGAGAAAATTTTATTACTTGCAGAAGGTGAAGGCCGTAACGCGATATATCTAGCAAAACTTGGGTATGATATAACGACTTATGATATGTCGCAAGTGGGGATTAATAAACAATACCAATTAGCGAGCGAAGCACATGTTGTCATAGATGCAAATTATGGAGACATCACAAAACCTAATTTAGCGCCTCAGTCATCATTTGACTATAGTATTAATATCTTTGGTCATGTGCCTAATGAAGGCAAACAAGAGATGTTCAATAACCTCATTCAATCATTAGTCGTAGGGGGTTATAGTTACTTTGAGTTTTATTCAAAAGAACAATTAGCATATGGCACTGGCGGTCCTAAAGACGAATCCATGTTATATACTATTGATGAAATCGAAGCTTATTTAAAACACTTACCTGTTAAAATTCATCAATTAGAACAGCATGAGGTTTATCGTAATGAAGGTATTAAACATACTGGGACAGGTTCTATAATCCAAGGCTATATAGAAAAAATATAATATTTGAGTATAAGATGATAACAGAGTCCATGAAATAAATGACTTTGATTAAAAATAAGCGTCAATTTCTATCGAGTTAGTATAGAAATTGACTTTTTTATATAGTCAAAAGCGCCATGTAATAAATCACTGCAATAAATGATTTGTTACATGGCGCTTTATAATGTTTGAAATCCATCGCTAAAAATAAACAGCTATGTTATGTTTTTGGCAAAAATCATTGATGTCTTTTGGAGGAATTTTATCGGTAAACATTTTGTTAATATCGCTTAAATCGCAATACGTGAGTAAAGTGGATTTCCCCATTTTACTATGGTCGGCTAAGATAAATGTTTCTGTGGCTTTGCTAGTAATATATTGCTTTATTAAATTTTCTTCCATCTCAGAATTAGATAATCCATTTTGAATATCAACACCTGTTGCTGACATAAAAGATTTATTAATATTGAATTTTTCTAGCAACATATTAGAATCAATACCTATAAATGATCATCGTTTCTTACAAAAAAAGGCTATCTAGCTTTTAATTTAACAATAATTTGACTTATTGGAGGTATCTATTTAATCGTCATTAATCTTACATCAAATTAATAGCTTATTAAGGATTGGATTTAGGATTTGAAGAAATGAAATCCATACAAAATGCCATTGATATCCCACTAGTGCTACATGGGGCATCAGGTATTTCAAATGAAGACTTATTAAAAGCAATACACTTAGGTCATGCCAAAATTAATTTTAATTCAGAAATCAATATCGCCTGGAGTAATCAACTAAGACAAACACTTAACCAAGATAAGTCGTTATTTAATCCACAACAAATTCTAAAACCAAGTAAAATAGCGATGGTAGAAACGATTAAATCTATTATTTACAAATGTACGTCTCATAACCGGGTATAACTAAATATATAGGGAGGTCGATTCAAAATGCCATTAATGAAAATTGATTTAATAAAAGGAAGAGAAAGAGAAGAAATAAAGAAAATATTAAATATCTCTTATGAAGTTATGCTAGATACATTTAAGGCACCCAAAGGCGACAGGTATCAAATAGTTAATCAACATGAAGATTATGAAATGCAAATTTTGGATACAGGTTTAGGTGTAGAACGAACAAAGAATGTAATTGTGTTTACAATTATTACAAGACCAAGGACGCAGCAACAAAAACAAAGTTTCTATAGTGAGTTAACAAATAAGCTTCATGACGACATGGGCATACGTAAAGAAGACATCATGTTTAGTTTGATTGAAAATACAGATGAAGATTGGAGTTTCTTTAATGGAGAAGCTCAATTTCTAAATGGTACGCTTTGAGAAAGCAATTATTTAGAATTTTAATAACATTTTCTATCTTCGTCGGAAAACTGAAATTTGAAATGGAAAATTCATAAAAACTACTTACTAGGATACTCGTTTCCCTTAATTCTATCGGGGAGTGAGTATCCTAGTTTATGTTGAATATAAACTGCTGATTAAGGCAATTTTAAATATATGTGTTAAATCAATTATACGATTGGTATCAATTGCCTTTATTTATAGTTGAAAACAACTTAGGTACAAAAGATGTCCTTGTTCAAACTGACAGCGATGATTATACGATTTAAGATGATTATCATATTGACTATTTAAACTCGCATTTTGTGCAAGCGGGGGAGCTGTTAGAGGCGGAGTTGATTATCTGGGCCCTATATATAGTTATTGTCATAATAAATATGATATAATTGACTGAATTTTCAAAAAGAGGTGTGTATATTGACTAAAGTTTTAATTATTGGCGGGGGCGTTAGTGGCCTTCGCTTAGGATCTTTACTTGCAAAAGAAGATATATCTTTTAAAATATTAGAATCGAGAGAAAGAGTAGGTGGGAGAGTTTTAACGCATAATCAAGATAACAATTATTTTGATTTAGGCCCAACTTGGTTTTGGCCCGATACGGAAAAAACGATTACAAACTTAATAACTGAGTTAAATATTCCTACTATCGAGCAATATAATGAAGGATTTAGTTTATTAGAATTATCAAAACATCAAACACCGAAATATGTTGAGGCTAATGAACTTAATAATAAAAGTAGGAGAATTGTTGGGGGTATTAGTGCATTAGTTAATGTATTAAAAGATAGTATATCACCTAGTAATATTGAATTAAATAAGAAAGTGACATCAGTTATTAAAAATAAACACGGCACAATTACAGTGGATACATATGATGAACTTAAAAATAATCGTATAAATTATAATGCAGATATCCTTGTTTTAACACTACCTCCTAGGTTACTTTTAGAAACTATAAATTTTAAACCATCTTTACCTGAAAATATACAAATAGATTTACTTAGTAAACCTACGTGGATGGGGGCTCAAGCTAAAATCGTAGTAACTTTTGATAAGGCATTTTGGAGAGATGAAAATTTATCTGGAAATGTGGTGAGTTGGGCAGGACCACTACGAGAGATATATGATGCCTCTACCGAACGTGATGAAAGTGCATTATTTGGCTTTTTCAGTTTACCTCCATCAATTCGAAATCAATATGATAAGGAATCTATTCATAATAAAGTAATTGACCAACTCGTTAGGTTATTCGGTCCTAAAGCAAAATATTATAATAATATTTTTTACAAAGATTGGTCTCAGGATAAGCACACAGTAACTGAAGGCGATAAACTCAATATTGAAAGCTTCCCGAGTTATGGACAACCTCCAAAATATGCTGAAAATATGATTTTTTCTGGTACTGAATATGATGAACAACATGGAGGTCACTTAGAAGGTGCACTATCATCTTCAGAAAAAGCATACTATAAGATAAAAAAATTAATGTCTTATAAATAGTTACTTACATATAAACATTTCTTATTAATACAAAACGTGATTTTGAAAATGATTTTCTGTTAATAAGTCTTTTGTAATGTATTCTTATGTCAACTTCATAAAGTTATATTTATTATAAATTTAAAACAGTTTATTTTACTAATTAATATAATTAAGAATATACTAAATTTTATTAGTATAAGGAGGTAATATAATGAATAATGTAAAAGACAAAGTAGTAGTTATAACTGGGGCGTCTAGTGGTATCGGTGAAGAAACAGCAAGTCTCCTAGCTGAAAATGGAGCTAAACTTGTTTTAGGTGCAAGACGTATCGATAAATTAGAAGAAATCCAACAGAAAATTGGTAATAATGTAAGTATACAAAAAACAGATGTGACGAATGCCGACGATGTTAATACATTAATTGAAACAGCGTATAATGATTTTGGTCGTGTAGATGTTTTAATCAATAATGCTGGCCTTATGCCACAATCTTTCTTAGACAAAAACAAACAAGATGAATGGAATCAAATGATAGATGTTAATATCAAAGGTGTATTATATGGAATTGGAGCAGCATTACCATACATGAGAAAACAAAATTCAGGTCATATTATTAACTTAGCTTCTGTAGCAGGTCATGCTGTTTTCCCAGGTAGTGCAGTTTATAGCGGTACAAAATATGCAGTAAGAGCTATAACTGAAGGTTTAAGACAAGAAGAATCAACAGTAGGTTCAAATATTAGAACTACCATACTTTCACCAGGAGCTATCGATACTGAATTAACAGATCACATTAGTGATCAAGAAATTAAAAAAGGCGTAGATAAATTATATGAAGATGCAATTAAACCAGATGCTATTGCAAGAGCAATTAACTATGCAATTAATGAACCTGAGGATGCGTCTGTTAACGAATTTATCATTCGTCCAAGTAGTCAAATTCTATAATTCAAAAATAGCACTTTAGTATTGTAATTAAATATATAAACTGCATCCGATTTAAAATTTCGGAATCAGTAAGTAGGCTATTAGATTTCATAGTGAAATTTAATAGCCTATTTTATAGCTATACACTTTTAAAGGGGAACAGTAAAAACGACATTTAAGACATACCGTATAGCAGTCACTCTAAAATGGTCTTCTTATATTAAAAATAATCTTTTAAAAGACTTGCGGAACTTTGCCCATGCATCTTCATCAAGGTAATATTTATCTGCTATTTGGATGATGACCTCTTTTTTCAATAAATTATTGAAGGTTCTTTTGTGCTTAATATTTAAATCGTCATAAGTTTTAGCATTTTCGGGTGAAGTAGCTTCTGATTTAATCATTTGCTTAGCAACTCTATTTTGTTTCCATACAATCGCTTCTGAACCATTAGCCATAGGGCACACTCCTTTTTATATAATTATAACATTATATAAATTAATTATCTTGATGTGTGAAGCGTATTTGGTGTGAATATAAGAATATACATTTCATTAATAATTATTATCAATTATATAACGAAATATACTTTTAATAGGAAGATTATTGTAATCAATAATAAGAAGGAAAATATCTGTTTGATACGTCAGCCACTATTATATTGATATTTCCAGTACCCATATGGCAGAATGTATTTACTACCATAAGGGGTGTTATATGAAGATAAATAAAATCATAAATAACAATGTGATTAGTGTTATGCAAAATAACCAAGAGAGTGTTGTGATGGGAAAAGGCATTGGTTTCCAAAAACAAGAAGGAGATATCGTTGAAGAATCAAAGATTGATAAGGTTTTTGATTTAAATAACCAAGAAATATCCGAACGTTTCAAAACGTTATTAATTGAAGTGCCTATTGAGGTTGTACAAGCAGTTGAGAAGATTATTGAAGTTGCTAAAGTTGAATATCATAAAGATTTGAGTGATACAATTTATGTTGCGCTTACAGATCATATTAATTTTGCAATTGAACGGCAACAAGAAGGTATGACGATAAAGAATGGCTTATTATGGGAAATTAAAAAATTCTATCCTACTGAGTATGAGATTGGGATACGTGCTTTGGACTGGATTGATGAAAGTGCAGAGGTCAAATTACCAGTTGATGAAGCGGCATTCATCGCGATTCATTTACTCAATGCAGAACACAATAACTTAGCAGACTACAATCAAGTAACTGAAATGGTACGAAATATCTTAAGCTTAGTGAAATATCATTTTAGAATAGACTTCGACGAAGAAAGTTTGACTTACTTTAGATTTGTGACACATTTGAAATTTCTAGCCCAACGTATTTATGCTAAAAATTCACTTAATACAAGTGAAATGGAACTTTATGAAATTGTGAAAGAAAAGTACAAAGAGGCTTTTAAATGTGTGAAGAAGATTGAATCATTTTTAATGAAAAAATACCAGTATGAAATGACACATGACGAAGCATTATACTTAACGATTCATATACAAAGATTAATTTCTAGAAATGAAAGCGTTGACAATTAACGATTGTGTGGTAGATTAATATTAAGAAAACAAAATAAACAATTAATTGTTTAGGATTGTAACTGTTCGGCAGGCGAGACCTAAGCCATTAATAGATGACTTCATCTGAGGATAAGTATGTCTATTTATGGTTTAGGTCTCTTTTTTATTGTTCTAAATAAGATAGGAGTGACTAAAATGGGAAATGATTACAGAATGGCTGATGAAATTTTAAGGAATATCGGTGGTAGTGATAATGTAAAAAACTTAACGCATTGCATGACACGTTTAAGGTTTGTACTAAAGGACGAAAGTAAGGCTAATGATGAAGCTATAAAAAATCTTGATGGCGTTATGGGGTTACGCAAACAAGGAGGACAATATCAAGTTATTGTTGGCAATGATGTTTCACAAACATATGCTGATTTAATGAAATTGGGAGTGAGCGGAGGCGCTAAAAGTAATGAACCTGTTGAAAAGAAAAAATTAACGCCTAAACAAATAGGTATTAATATTTTAGATGCCATTATTGGTACAATGTCACCTTTAATACCTGCTATTATCGGTGGTTCAATGATTAAATTGTTAGTAATGATTTTAAATATGACTGGGATATTATCATCTGAAAGTTCAACATTTAATATTCTAAATACCATTGGAGACGCGCCATTCTTCTTCTTACCTATGCTTGTTGCAGTATCAGCAGCTAGGAAATTTAACAGTAATGTATTCTTGGCATTAGCAGTAGCTGGGGTTATGGTTCATCCAGTATTTATGGAAATTATGGAGAAAGCCGCTGAAGGTAAAGCAGCAACGTTTGCATACGTACCAGTAATGTCCGTGAAATATACGTATACAATTATTCCTGCTATTGTTATGACTTGGCTGTTGAAATATATTGAAGATATAATCGATCACATTACGCCAATTGTTATGAAAAACTTTTTAAAACCTATGTTGATTTTGTTAGTTGCAGCGCCAATTGCGATTATTATTGTTGGACCTGCTGGAATTTTAATAGGTACAGGGTTATCGCAATTTGTATTCTTCGTGCATGGCCAATTAGGTTTCTTAGCAGTAGCCATTGTAGGTGCATTATGGCCTTTATTGGTTATGACTGGTATGCATCGTGTGTTCACACCAACAATTGTACAAACTATTGCAGAGACTGGTAAAGAAGGTATGGTTATGCCATCTGAAATTGGTGCGAATTTATCACTTGGCGGGGTCTCACTTGCAGTAGCGTTTAAAACTAAAAATAGAGAATTACGTCAAACTTCATTAGCAGCGGCATCATCAGCAATTATTGCAGGCATAACTGAACCCGCACTATATGGGGTAGCCATTAGATTAAAACGTCCTATGATTGCGTCAATGATTACCGGATTTGTTGCAGGTGGGGTTGCAGGTCTAGCAGGGCTTGCGAGTCGGTCTATGGCAGCGCCTGGTTTATTTACAAGTGTACAATTTATAGATCAAGACAATCCTATGAGTATCGTATGGATTATTGTCGTTATGGTTTTATCTATTGTACTATCATTTATTTTAACGTTGGTACTTGGGTTTGAAGATATACTAGAATCAGAAGATGAGTTATTAGATGCAGAGACAAAAGGCAATATGATTGTTGAAGCACCTGTTGAAGGAAAAGTGAAACCCATAGATAGCGTTGAAGATGATGTATTTAGTAGAGAAGTGATTGGTAAGAGTGTTGCGATTGAACCAACAGGAAATAAAATATATGCGCCAATAACTGGAACAGTGACCTCAGTATTCCCTACCAAGCATGCTGTTGGAATTACAGGTGACGATGGTGTTGAAGTACTAATTCATGTAGGTATTGATACTGTTAAGCTAGAAGGCAAACCGTTTACATCGGCAGTTGAACAAGGTGACCATGTGAATAGTGGGGAGATTATCGGGTCCTTCGATTTAACTGAAATTATTGAAGCAGGTTATGATCCGACAACGATTGTAGTAATTACAAATACAGATGATTATGACTCTATTACGTCTTTCGATACTGTTGACGTTAGTGCTAATACATCAATATTAGGAGTGGTTAAAAAATGACGATAAAAACTTTTCCAGAAAATTTTCTTTGGGGTGGCGCTATTGCAGCAAATCAAACAGAGGGCGCATGGAATATTGGAGGGAGAGGTCTAAGTAATATAGATTTAATCCCACATGGACCAAACAGACAAGATATTAAATTAGGTTATAAAGCATCGCAATTAAGTGATACAGAATACTATCCAAGCCATACAGGTATTGATTTTTATCATCATTATAAAGAAGATATTGCTATGCTTGCTGAAATGGGATTGAAAGTCTTTAGAACATCTATTTCATGGAGTAGAATTTATCCGAATGGAGATGAAGCAACTCCTAACCAAGCCGGTATTGATTATTACACAAACTTATTTAAAACATGTAAAGAACATAATATCTCTTTGCTCGTAACATTGGCGCATTTTGATATTCCTATGGGGATCGTTGAGCAATACAATGGTTGGAAAAATAGAGAAACAATTGATTTATATATTAAATTTGCAGAAACATGTTTTGAAAATTTTGGTTCATATGTTGATTATTGGATTCCATTTAATGAAATTAATGTTGTGTTACACAGCCCATTTTCGGGTGGTGGATTATATTTTGATGAAAATGAGGATAGGGAAACATTGTTATATCAAGCAGCACATTATATGTTAGTTGCAAGTGCTAAAGCTGTGGAAAGATGTCACCGTATCACGCCCGATGCTCATATAGGTTGCATGATTGCAGGCGGTAGTTTTTATCCGTACAGCTGTAACCCGGAAGACGTCTGGCAGTCTATGATTGATGAAAGAACGAATACATTCTTTGTAGATGTCCAGGCTAAAGGGAAATACCCTTACTATATGGAATCATTATTTAAGTCTAAAGGAATCCAAATTGATATTACTGACCATGATAAAGAAGTTTTGAAACAAACCGTAGATTTTGTAGCGTTTAGCTATTATGCGTCTAGAACATCTATTGCTGATATTACAAGAGTAGAGAAAAATGAAGGTAATGTAATAGTATCGGCTAAAAATCCATACTTAAAGATGAGTGATTGGGGATGGGTTGTCGATCCACTTGGTTTAAGGATTACGATGAATCAAATATATGAACGCTTTGAGAAACCACTATTTGTTGTTGAAAATGGGTTAGGAGCAAAAGATGTCATAGAAGCAGACGGCAGTATCCAAGATGACTATCGCATTGATTATATGCAACAGCATATTCAAGCGATGCATGATGGCATTCAAGACGGTGTACCATTGCTTGGTTACATTAGTTGGGGAATTATAGATTTAGTATCAGCATCCACAGGTGAAATGAGTAAACGTTATGGTATGATATTTGTTGATAAAGACGATGCTGGTAATGGCACCTTAGAACGTAAAAAGAAGAAATCATTTGATTGGTATAAAAAAGTCATACAACAAAATGGTATAAAAATTTAAATAGCTAGAGAACCAAGTATTTATATTTGGTTCTTTTTATTTTTCTATGCGTAATTTAGCTATTTTCATTTTAGAAAACAAAGGCATTATGGGTTTTCGATTTCCGAATCATATAAAAAATAACTAAAATCAATTGTTATTTGTATATTTATAAGAATATATAGTTTTAATGTCATATTTACAAATAACATATGTAATTAATATCGGCTTAAAATAGTAATGTTAAAGTAGTGAGGAAAGAGTAATATGAATCGTCAGAGGAGGAGTAATATGAATCAGAAGAAACATCAATCGATTGCTTTCCGTACTGCAGCGAGTTTTGTCTTATTATTTAGTCTTATTGCTACACCAGAAGCAGCACACGCAAGTGGATCAGGGGAAGCTACCGATAATGCCAATCCAACAGCCCAACAAGAGAATAATAACAAAATAAAACTTTTAGATAAAAAGCCTAAAGTTGAAGATATCAAAAAGCAAAATAAACCGAACCGAATTATTACAAATATAAATGGTAATCCACAGTCAGAAATGGGTTTTAGCTGGTATACATCAGATAAATTTGATGATTCTAAAGTATGGGTATCAGAGTCTAAAAACTTTAAGAATGCCAAAACATTTGATGCAAATGCTCAAAAAGTAGATTCAAAGTACCTTGAAAGAGATAAACATGGAAATATTATTTTTAAAGATATTGCTAAAAATGATGAAGGTGAGCCAGTAAAAGGTAAAGATGGTAAAGAAAAAGTGAATGGTTATTATACAGATAAACATGCTGGTGGCCCAGAATGGATGAGTGGTGACAAGCATGGTAAAACAAACTTAATAACTGAAGATGAGTATACATACAAAGCACAAGCAAAAGACTTAAAACCAAATACAAAGTACTACTATAAAGTAGGAAGTGATAATGGTAAGAAGAGCCAAGTTGGACAGTTTAAAACAGCTGGTAAAAAAGGCGATCCATTTAATTTCGTACAATATACAGATACGCAAAATGCTTTTTGGAATGAAAATGTAAGAAATGAAGCTGCATTTGGTGCAGATACGTTGAAAAATGCTATTCAAACGGCTGGAGATCCTAGCTTTGCATTACACACAGGAGACTTTATTGAAACAGCAGAAGTTGAAGATGAATGGAAAGATTTATATAAACAATCGCGTCCATCATTCATGTCATTACCAGTTGTAGCCACAGCAGGAAATCATGATGAATATGCACTAAATGAAGAAGATGAAAAACTATTAACTAAATTTAATGAACATGTGAACGTACCAAAAGAAAATGACGCTGTAAATGGCGGTTCTTACTATTCATTTGATTACAACGGCGCACACATGGTTGTTGCAAATACAAATGACAACAAAAAATCTAAAGACAATCCAGACGAAAAAGCGATAGGCAAAAAACAAATGGAATGGATTAAGAAAGATATCAAAAAAGCACGTGATAATGGTTCGAACTGGGTAGTGTTAAACTTACACAAACCAATGTATTCTAAGTCTTATCATGCTTTATCAGATAAAGATGTGAAGAAAATTAGAGAAGAGTTAACAAAAGAAATCGATGATTTAGATGTAGATTTAGTCTTACAAGGTCATGATCATGTATTATCACGTACACATCCACTAGAATATACTTCGACGAAAAACAGTTTCGTAAATGCTAAAAAAGAAGACACTAAACAATTTGTTGGCCAAGACAATGTAACATATTATGATAATCCAAAAGGTTCTGTATATGTATTGCCAAATACAGGTGGTACAAAAGAATACGACAGTATCTACGACCGTTCTTTAGAACATATTAAAAAAGTGAGACCAGAATTAAGTTGGTTAACTGAAAAAGATTTAGAACACTATAACAGTCTATTTAAATTAGGTAAACAGCCTCAAGAAACAGATGCCTTTAAAGACAGTCACTCAAATAACCGTGACTCTTCTTCACAAAACTTCTCAGTCTATGAAGTTGAGGGCAATACATTGAAAGTTAAAATTTATCAATTAAACGGTGACATTAGTAAAGGTGAACAGCGTAATGTTGAACTAGTTGATGAGTTTGGCATTCAAAAAGACAATAAATAATTAAATCAACGCCTAAGTTAGAGGATAATAATCTAGCTTAGGCCTCTTGATTTCCCAGGAAATTGAGGATTGATAAATAATGAAACAAGTACTAAGATGCCTAACAATAATCTTTTTATCTTGTCTGGTATTATCTGCCTGTAATAATGAAAAAGAAGCAACTCAACAGTCAGGTAAAAATGATAAAGCTACTAAAAGTGCTAACCAAGAAACATCATCCGAAGCATCTATATCAGACCAAGATAAAAAAGAAATTAAAGAAGAGGTTTTGTCGTGGCTTGCTAAACATGAGAAAAGTAATAATAAGGCAGTATCAAATCGCTATTTCGGTAGTGGAAGCATGTCTGATGGAGATTGGTATGCAGGTACTGAGGATGGGGAAATTCAAGTAAGTGATAGGGGGAAACCAGGGCCGAAAGCTTTTGATTTACATACTGTAACGGGTGCGGTAACTTACACATCAAATGAAGGGGTAACTGGTATAGATAAAGCTGCCAAGAACTTATCAAATATTGAAGGGTATAGTGCTGTTGCTGACATTAATAAACCCGTAACTAAATACCTATTTGCAGATAATGGCAAAGTGTATGAATATGCGTTTACTGATTCAAAAGATATTACACTATCATCTGGTTTTGCACCTAAAGATTATAATGGAAAAGATCCAAATTTAAACCCAAATCAAATGTTCAAAGTTAGTGATAATAAAGCACTTAACGATTTTTATAATAAATTATTGAAGAAATATGAGTAAATTATTATAACTTTATTGAAATAGCTTATATCTCTGGCGATAGTAAAAAAGGTATTGAAGTCTAGGCCAAAGATAATAAAAATCATTACTAATACTGGCAAAGAAACAAATACTCCATTATTAATAAACTTATATGCATGAGCCGGGTCTTTGATGCTAGTTAGTCATAATAAAAACAAATAATAACGACTAATAAGTATTATAGTAATAGATTTTATAATTGATAAAAAAGAAATCGCAAAATAAATAAAACTATACTCTTGAAATTGGAAATTATGATACGCCCCCAAATGTTGGACTGAAAATCTAACTTTTAGGGGTGTGTTATTTTGATACTAGCTAAATTAAAGCGAAACATAAAATTTAAGCAACTAAAAGAAGAAGCAAAAGATTAAATCACTACGAATAATTATAAAATTAATGAAAACCCCACTCATAGTATAAAAAATAATTTTAGTCCAAGAAGTTATATAAAAGTTATATTTAAAATAAAAATTGCTTTAATTAAAAACACAAGATAAACTTAAATTTCGTAAACTAATTTATTTTTATAAGGAGATATCGATGTGTTTAATAATAACGAACAATATATTTTAGGTTTTACGATCATCATTTATTTTATTTTCTTATTACTTATGTCTTTTTATATAAAAGGGAAAATCAAAACTTATGATGACTATAATATGGCAAGTAGAACAGTTTCAGTGTTTCCGCTTATACTAACATTCGTTAGCACAGGGGTTGGTGGGGCGACACTTTTAGGATATATGGAAAATGGTTACACGTTAGGTATGGGGCAACAATGGATTCACATTACAATGATGGTTGCTGTAATTATCCTTGCACTATTTTTCTTAAAACGTATTAGATTATTAGGAGAAAAATATAATATGGTAACGATTGGTGATTATACTGCACTTCGCTATGGTGAATCAGCACGTATTCCTACGGTTATCAGTTTTCTTTTTGCTTATTGTGCAATGACAGGCATGCAGTTTGTAGCAATTGCTTCTATTTTAAATTTAACAACTGGTTTAAATATGACAATTGGCATTGTGATAGGATGGATTTTGCTATCGATAAAGACTTATTTTGGTGGTTTGAAAGCGGTCATATGGCAAGATGTTGTACAAGGAGTCATCCTTACAATAGGAGTGATAGTACTATTTTTTGTAGTTATTTATTATTCAGGCGGTTGGAGCGATATTCAAACTAATGCTCAGAATATTAATCAACTTGAAATGCTGAGTTTAATTAATATCACACCGAATGAGATTTTAATTTATCTTTTAACATTAGCTTTTTATCAATTTATCAGGCAAGACGTTTGGCAACGTATTTGGGCAGCAAAAGATTTGAAAACTGCAAGAAATGGTTATTGGATTTCTATGATTATAGCAGTATTATTAGGCGCGATAACAGTATTCATAGGTGTGTTGAGTAGGTTTGGATTGAATATGAATATAACTGAAACACCGCTAGTTTATTATCACGTGATTCAAGAAGTATTCCCGTTTCCAATTGTGGTAGTAATGGTTATTGTCTTATTAGCGGCCGTTATTTCTAGTGCCGATTCCTTTTTTATTGCAGGATCCTCGTCTATTGCTAATGATATTATCAAGCCTAATATTAAAAGTTTTAGCCAAAAGAAAATGCTGTTGTATAGCAAGCTATCTGTATTGATAGTATCTGTAATTTCGTTAATATTAGCAATTATGATTCCAGGATTAGTAGATTTAATGGTGACAGGAACCGCGATGTCTGTTTCTGGTTTGCTAGCGCCTGTAGTTTTTGGGTTGTTTTGGCAAAAACCTTCGAAGCTTGCTGGTAATTTAGCCATGTGGAGTGGATTGATTTCTGCGATAGTTTGGCAAATTCTTGGTCATCCCTTTGGTCTCCATCCAATATTAATTGGCTTACCACTTTCAACTATAATATTATTACTTGTAACATTATTTGGAAAGAAAGATGATGTTCGTGTTTAAGGTACCCTTTATATTATAGATTTGAACGGAAATTCATTATATAAAATCTAAAAATTAAATAGCAAATATGCATTCATATACTTAAAGCGTTCAATATTGTTAGATAGACATAATTGAACGCTTTTTCCTATTCAATTTTAAAAAAGCGAATAACTCAAAATGGGTCTACTATCATTTAAGATAGTAGGTGGCATAAAAGTGCATACTTACATCAAATTATATGAGTAATATAATAAAGGTAGGTTAAGATAATAAATAACGAAATATGAAAAGGGGAGAAAGAACAATGGCTAATAGTACTTTACGTATGTTGATGCCACAGTGGCAAGGTGGAAATAATGAGGCAGGATATGCTTTAGGAGCAGAACTCTTATCGTGGTTAGCACCAAAAAGCGATGACCCTTTAGTAGAGGTTCCTATAGAATCAGACCCTGAATTATTAAAAACTGAGGAAGGTGTAGTTGCACGTCAGGCACTATTAAAACAATTGCAATCAGCAGAACATTTAATAGAGCAACATCAACCAGATAATATTGTAATATTTGGTGGTGACTGTTTAGTTGGACAAGCACCTTATGCTTATCTTAATGAACGTTATGGTGGGGATGTCGGTGTGTTATGGATAGACTCGCATGGGGATATTTCATCCCCGAAAGAAATGGAAAATGCCAATACAATGGTATTAGGTAATTTATTAGGAGAAGGAGATCAAGCATTTGCTGACAAAGTGAAAATGCCATTGAAACCTCAAAATGTTATGTTAGCTGGTATTAAGCCAAAAGATTATGAGGCTGAACGGATTGAAGCATTAGGCATCCAAGTAGCATATCCTGAAGATTTTGAAGGAGATAGTGATATTGTTATAAAATGGATAAATGATAACAGTATTAGACATTTAATCGTTCACTTTGATGTCGATATATTGGATCCAAACCGATTCCGTTCCCAGATTTTTGCCAGTCCAGAACCAATTTCTATCAACTGGGCTGAAGGTGAAATGAATTTGGGGCAAATTGGCAGGCTCATTGATGATGTTTCTAAGCATACCAGTGTCGTTGGTTTAGGTATTACAGAACATATGCCTTGGGATGCTAACGCGTTACGTAATCTATTGAATAAATTACCGTTGTTAAAAAATGAGTAACTAAAGGGGAAGGGATAGAAATCATATTTTTATAAAATGATTTCTTCACTCCAATCCATCAAGTATGTGTAGGAAAAAAGAATACAAAAGCTGAAGTTATTGTATAAATGTCTATTTAAAAGTTGGATCTAAGTATATTTGCATTTTTATTATTTACTGCTAATACGATATTTAAGGTTGAAACATTATTTATGTTTCAACCTTCTTTAGTGTTAAAATGATGTATACGGGTGGTGATTTAATGAGTATGCAAGAATTTCATGGGAAAGTAAAAAATATTGACGATACGCCTTTTGGTTATACAATGTCTATTATCGGTGGTAAATGGAAAATGGTGATTCTCTATTTAATAGCTGAAAATGAAAAGGTTCGATTTAACGCGCTGAAAAGAATGATAGGTACTATAACTTATAAAACATTAAGTACACAGTTAAAAGAATTGGAAGCAAACGACATTATAATTAGAACAGAATACCCACAAATACCACCTAAAGTAGAATATTCACTTTCAGAAAAAGGCAAATCTTTAATCCCAATTTTAGAAACTATATGTGAGTGGGGCCTAGATCATTAAATAGGATAAAAAATGTATTAAAATTTAACTATGTATCGTTTTAATTTATATCAATTTTTTTGACACTTAAATTATAAAAGCCAGAGATAAAAAGAACTAATATATCTCTGGCTTTATATTGTAATTGATTAAATATATAGTTGTTTTACTAATAACGTGAGTTCACTGTCTTTGCCGTATAATATAGCTTATTATCACGAGTTAAAATGTGGTCGGCACACTGAACGCTTTCTGTCGATAACGCTTCATAAAACACGCTTTATTAAACTTATATGACAATAATTGTTACCAATGAAAAATGCCATATTAAAACTGAAATATTTAAAATAATTAATAAATTATTTTAATTCAAAATCTTTAAGCGTTGCGTCAGGGTTTAAAACTTTATCTGGATTGAATTCATTTAAAGATTGATTTGCATGTATTTTTTGAGGTAAAGTATGATTGGCTAAAGCAGCTTTACCAAGCGCAATTAAATCCGCTTCTTTATTTTTGAGCATACTTATCGCCGTTTCAATATCCTCTAAATGCCCATTTGCAATAATGGGAACATCAGTATGACGTTTAGCGAGAGCAGCTAACGAAAGCGTATTATCATTGAAAGCAGGTTGCCAAGCTTTATACTCTGTTGTATGGATATAATCAACGCCGGAGTCAGCTAGATTTTCAAAAATAAATTGAGCATCCTTTTCGCCACCTTCCCATTTGTAGTCAAAGTCATTTACCTTACTTTGAGAAATACGGATACCCACGATAAAATCCGATGAGACTTCTGACTTAATAGCTGTAATTACTTCTAATATAATTCTGATTCTATTTTCTAACGAACCGCCATAATCATCATTTCTTTGATTGGTATACGTAGTTAAAAACTGGTCTAATAAATATCCGTTTGCAGCGTGGATTTCAATACCATCAAATCCTGCATATTGAGCATTTTTAGCAGTTTTCACAAAACTTTGTACAACACTCTTTATACCTTCAATAGATAAAGCTTCAGGCGTTGGATATTTACCTTCGCCATTATACATTGCGCTTTTTTCTCCTTTAGGAACAATTGAAGAAGGTGCGACAGACGTATAACCAAATGCGTTGCCATGTACGAGTGCGCCTGCATGCATAAGTTGAGCAATCATTTTAGAGCTGTTTTCATGCGCTGCATCAACGACACTTTTCCAAGCATCGATTTGATTTTGAGTTACAAGACCAGGTTGATGTTGGTACCCAGGGCTATGTGTTTCATCTATAAAAAGACCTTCAGTAATTATTAAGCCAAAGCCACCTTCAGCAAAAGAACGATAATAATTCAGCATCTCAGATGTAGGGATAGCTTTTAATGTAGCACTAATACGCGTCATAGGTGCGAGAGTTATTCTATTTTTAACATTTAAAGTATCTAATGGTTGAAAAAACATTAGGTTCTTGACCTCCTCTAATAAATTCAGTAAATTCATTTTAACTTTAGTCGCGAGTTTAGTAAAATTGAAATCATTGAATCATCTGTTCAATATTTTTGAAGGAGAGATACAAATGGAATTTCGTCAATTAATTACTTTTAAAAGTATTATAGAACATGGAGGTTTTAAAGAAGCGGCGGATCAGCTAGATTATGCCCAATCTACTATAACCACACATATAAAAAATTTAGAAGAAGAACTTGAACACGAATTATTTAATCGTTTAGGTAATCATGTCACGCTCACTAATTATGGTGAGAAATTATTACCTTATGTGAAACAATTACTACAAATCTACTATCAAATTGAGGATTTAGATGATGAACCCAAAGGCCGACTAACTATAGGTATATCGGAATCTTTAATGATATGTAGAATACCAGAAATTTTAGAAATGTATAAAAAAAATTACCCTAAAGTCCAAATTTCTTTGAAATCCGTAGCACCTAACGATATTAAAGCACATCTTCAAAAAGGTGTTATAGATTTAGCGCTTATATTAGAAAATGAAAATTGGCAAAATAAACTTTTTTATATTGAAAAATTAAATACTGAAGGAATGATTTTAGCTTATAGTAATACCAAGCAAAATTTAAATACAGCGCTATATTCAGACCAATTTTGTAGTTATCAACCAATGCTGAAAGAATACTTTAAAATTAATTCTTGGGAAGTACAAGATAGCTTTGAATTTCAAAGCATTGAAGCAATTAAACAATGTGTAGAACATGGGTTAGGTATTTCAATTTTCCCATATTTTTCAATAAAAAAAGAGTTGGAACGTAAACAATTTACTGGAGAAGAAGTAGATGTAAATAACAAAGGTATTGCGACATTTTTGGTCTATCATCAATCTAAGACATTGTCTTCATCAGAAATAGCAATGATTGAAACAATTAAAGATTGTGCTAAAAGATGGTATTAGTAGTAAAAGTATGAACCAGCGAACAAAAAAGTATCTAAATAAAATATATTTTATGAAATTGTTGTGATCAAACGCACAATTCATCACATAAAAACTAGTAAAATATCTTTGAGGTACAAGAATGTTTTCCTAGTTAATAAGCTGCTTACCTAAGTGTAATACTATTATGAAGGGCAAGAAACGCCATGTGCTTGATAAACTCATTTAACAACTGTTAATGTATTTAACACTTTTGGGAAGCCAACATATGTTAAGAGATTTTTAGATGTTATATACAAAACTCCGACTTCAGTAATGTCAGAGTTAAAAAACGTAAATCTTCAGTGCCAGTAAGTGGATTTGAAGGGCTCTATGATGGAGACTTTATTTTTGCTTATGTTTATATTTTACTTTTTATACCAATCTAAAGCATTTTGATAAAATATTTTATGACAAGCTTCGTCGTCGAATATTTCTGTAACTAGATCAATATCTGCACTAGAAAATCGTTGTGCTGCACGCGTAGAAGGTAAATCTGTGCCAAACATGACCGCGTGAGGATTCGTTTGATAAATTAGTTTTAGTGCATTTTTAATATTTAAATCTACACAACTAAACCCTGTAGCTTTAACGTGAACGCCTTTATCTACTAAATTCAATAAATTAGGAAGACCTTCCTTAGACAGACCAAGGTGATCAATTGAAATAGCAGGAAGTTCTAAAAGTGTTTTTTCAAGTTCAGGTAAATTTTTTGAATCAATATATAATTCGCTGTGCCATCCTACTAAATCATAAACCCGTTTTGCAAAATACTTTAAATGCGCTAAATCTTCTGAACCACCACGTTTAACGTTGAATCTCAACGCTTTTACACCACTATTATTTAAAGATATGATTGTTTCATCAGATACTGTGTAAGGTAACTGGGTAACCCCGTAAAAATCAGGTCCCAAATCATTAAGTGCTTTCAAAATATATTTTTGATCAAAGCCTTGAAAAGATCCAGACACTATAGCCCCGCCTTGAATGTTGATATCTTTAGTTTCACGCTTGTAATCTTCAACCATATAACTTGGTGGCAAATAGCCATTGTTTTCTTTTATATCAAAATTAAAATCAATAATGTGAAAATGTGAGTCAAAAATTTTCATTTTTAAACCCTCCGTTTTTATCAACAATATACTACTTCTGAAAAGGTTGAAATAATATTTATTAATTATCATAAGTCATTTGTATAAATTATAGGAGCTTTTCAGGTTCAATTTTAATTTTTGAAAATTGTAAGTTGACTCTATAAATATAGAATGATTGATCTAAGCCACCAAGTTGTGAGTAGTAAACGTTCAGATGCATTAACGCATGCGGAGGAATTTAACGAAAACAATTGAACAGCCAAAGCTTTTAGAACAAGCAAAATTTGATTTTCTATTTATGTTAGATAGTTTATATCTTGATGAGAAAACTCACCTAGGTATGTTTACATTTTTGAGCCAATTTCTTGAATGTTGATTATTGATAACTATTTGTTATTAATCAGTATTTTTTAAATTTCTAGTAGTTCTTATATGGTTTAGCTTTCATGATTAAGCGTTGAAATCACTGAAACCATATCTTCGTTGATGACTAAATCTGCATTATGATCATAAGGTGTGGCATCTCTATTAATAATAATAAGATTTTGTCCTTTGAAGTTTGAAATTAGACCTGCCGCTGGTTGAACTACGAGTGATGAGCCTAAAACAATTAATGTATCAGCCGTTTCAATTTTATTAATAGCATTAAAAATAGTGTTTTGATTTAACATTTCTCCATAAAGTACGATATCAGGTCTAATGATACTGCCACATGATTCACAATGGCGTAGGTGATGTTGCATGACATAAGATTTAGAATATTTATTAAAGCAATTAACACAATAGAACTGATTTAAAGTACCGTGAAGTTCATCTACATTCGAACTACCCGCATCAGAATGAAGGCCATCGATATTTTGGGTGATAACGCCTAAAGATTGTTGGTCTTTTTCGAGTTGTGCAATCCAATGATGAATGGTATTTGGTTGTTTATCGGCAAGAAGTAAACGTTTATGATAAAAATCGACAAATCCTTCTGGATCATCTTGTAGATAATTAGTACTTAACAAGTATTCAGGTGAGTAACCTTCTTTTGAAATTTCATCGAACAGACCACCCATAGACCGAAAGTCAGGCACACCACTTGCTACAGATACGCCAGCACCTGTAAAAAATGTAATTCTACTGGAATTGTTAATGATATCTTTCAATTGTTCAATATTACGATTCACACTTATCACTCCATTAAAAATATACTCTGTTGTTATGAATATTTTATTATACTTAATATAATTTTAAATATTAGGCACTATTTTAGCAAATATGGAAAAGTATAATTGAGAGCAAATAAGTTTATGGCTATTTTAAGGCATCTAATTCACTAAGAATATTATAACTAACAAACAAAACCTATAAAGTCTCGTCATTTACAGTATTTTTTATGTATTAGTGAATGATTGGGGCTTTATTTTTTATATAAAAATTTAAAAAATTCCCACATGTACTTTTTACAATAAATACCCAATTCAAGTTTTTTTAATAATTATTAATTGAAAAATATTATCATTTGTATTGACAACCATAAAAGACCAATATATGATATAAATCAAATCGTAACTATTACGATTTGATAAGGCTGCGCAATGAGCCAAAGTTTTTTAATCAATGTTAGCAGGCTTATATAAAAATTTTAAATAGAAGGAGAGTCGTATGAATCGAAAGGTTATAGAATTTTCTAAGTATAATCCATCGGGGAATATGACGATACTAGTGCATTCGCAACATTATTCAAGAGATTACGCATCCATAGCTAACCAATTAATGACAACGAGTCATGTTTGTTGTGAGCAAGTTGGGTTTATAGAGTCCACTGATACGGACTTTAATAAAAGTTGTCATTTAGTTATGAGCGGAAATGAATTTTGTGGTAATGCCACAATGTCATACATACATTATTTACAAGAAAGTAATATACTGCAAAAACGGCAATGTGCAGTTAAAGTTTCGGGATGTTCAGGGTTGGTTCAGTGTGAAGTACATAGCAATCAACATTATGAAGTCAGTATGCCCCAAGCACAACGCGTGTCCGCAAAAAAGCTTAATATTGATCAGCAACAACGGCATGCAATAGAAATTATATATGAGTCATATGTACATTTTGTTGTTCCAGTCACTGAAGTGACTACCAAATTGCAACATCAGGTTGAACAATTTGTCCGTCAGCAAACATGGAGTAATAAGTATAAAACGATAGGTATCATGTTATTTGATGAACAACGTCAGTTTCTTAAGCCGCTTATTTTTATACCAGAAATTCAAAGCTTAGTTTGGGAAAATAGCTGTGGTTCTGGTACTGCATCGGTCGGCGTTTTTAAAAATTATAACGCTGAAAGTGCATGCGAGGATTTTATAGTTTATCAGCCAGGTGGCAACATTCTAGTGACATCTAGGAAATGTCCAAAGTCTGGGTTTCAAACTTCCATTAAAGGGCAAGTCTCAACAGTCGCAACAGGAAAAGCATTTATAGAATAGGAGACTAAAATGAATAATTTAGAGAAAGAGATTAGTGCTATATTACATAAATATTTATTAAATTTTGAAACACTATATGAAAATGTCTTAGAAAATAGTGACTACATTGATGCATTAGAAACATTAGTGGATGAGTATAGTCAGTTTATATTAAATCCAGTTTTTAGAAGATTGTATGAAGATTGGGAAGATGAAGCGGTTAAAGAACATCTTACAACGAGACTTCAATTCATATCAGCCCAATGTGTTAAACAAGTAGAAGTTATTCGAGCACAACGTTTATTAGACGGTAAGGCTTCTACTTCAGGATACTTTGATAACATCGAGCACTGTATTAATGAGGAATTTGGGCAATGTCATATAACTGAAAAAGACAAATTATTGTTAGTTGGATCTGGTGCATATCCTATGACACTCATTCAAGTGGCAAAGGAGACTGGTGCTTCTGTTATTGGCATTGATATTGATCCAACGGCAGTTGATTTAGGTCAAAGGATTGTTAAAGTATTAGCACCAAATGAAGATATAGAGATTACAGAGCAGACAGTAGACCAATTAGTAGATATCAAAGAAGTGACACATATTATATTTAGTTCAACAATTCCAATTAAATATGACATATTGGAGCAACTTTATGATTTAACGAATGAAAATGTTGTTGTTGCAATGCGATTTGGTGATGGAATCAAATCATTATTTAACTATCCCTCTGAGAAAACTAGCGTAGATAAATGGCAATGTGTAGATAAACGTATACAATCTGATCAAATTTTTGATATTGCTTTATATCGAAAGGCATCAATAAAGGTTGGTGTAGCGGATGTCTAAAATATTAATTATCGGTACTGGGCCAGTTGCAATTCAATTAGCCCAGCTGTGCCGTCTGACAACAGAGAAGGAAATAGATATGGTAGGCCGTGCCTCTACCTCGTTGAAATCACAAAAGTTATATCAAGCATATCAAAACGATAATTACTTTGAAGTAACAACCCAAAATGATGCTCATAAACACATGGAAGGCCGCTTCCAAATTAGTCATTTGTATAAAGATATAGAAGTTGTTAATGGTCACTATGACACAATTATTATGGCGTGTACGGCAGATGCATATCATAGTACATTATCACAACTATCGACAGTAACATTAGAAAAAGTAAAGCGTATCTTGTTAGTATCGCCTACGTTTGGTTCGCAAATGATTGTCGAGCAGTATGTGACTAACTTCAATAAGGACCTCGAAGTTATATCATTTTCTACATATCTGGGTGACACGCGTTTGTATGATACTGAGCAACCTAACCAGGTTGTAACCACTGGGTTGAAGACGAAATTATACGTAGGTTCTAATCGTGAGCATTCAGCAACAATCAATTATTTAACAAGTGTGTTCAAGCAATTTCACATAAATTTGGTAGATATGCCAACAGCTTTACATGCAGAAACACGCAATAGTTCTTTGTATGTGCACCCACCATTATTTATGAATGATTTTTCATTAAAAATTATTTTTGAAGGGACAGAAGTACCTGTTTATGTGTATAAGTTATTTCCAGAAGGTCCAATTACGATGACACTCATTCATGAAATGCGTTTGATGTGGACAGAGATGATGACGATTTTAGCAGAATTTAGTGTGCCGTCAGTCAACCTTTTGGAATTCATGGTGAAAGAAAACTATCCTGTGCGTCCTGAGACATTAGCGGATGATGATGTCTACAGTTTTGAAAAGTTACCGGCAATTCATCAAGAATATTTACTGTATGTGAGATATACAGCAATATTAATAGATCCGTTTTCAGAGCCTGATCAACACGGCCGCTATTTTGATTTTTCCGCGGTACCGATTAAGCAGCTTTATGAAAATGAACAAGGCGTCGTTCATATACCACGTATGCCAAGTGAGGATTATTACCGTACTTCAATTATTCAACATATTGGCAAACTATTAGGTATTAAGACACCAATGATTGATACATTTATGAAGCGTTATGAACAATATTGTCAGGACTATAAAAAGCATAACCAACAATTATCATCACAATTCAACGTGAACTTATATAAAGATGATAAATCTTTGGTAGAGGTGTACTTAGATACCAAAGGTAAGATTTAGTGACAATGATTTGTAATATAAAAATATTAAATGGTTTTTGATTTTACATAAGTATGATCCACACGATTAAAAATGATATTACAATTTTTAAATGAGAAAGAGGAAAAATAATGAACAAACTTACTAAGATGAGTGCAGTATTAATTGCATCAGGTGTTATTTTAGCGGGATGTGGAAACGGCAAAGGCATAGAAGAGAAGAAAGAGAACAAGCAGTTAACGTATACAACAGTGAAAGATATTGGAGATATGAATCCACATGTTTATGGAGGGTCTATGTCTGCAGAAAGTATGATTTATGAGCCACTTGTACGTAATACTAAAGACGGTATCAAGCCATTATTAGCTAAAAATTGGGATGTATCTGATGATGGTAAAACGTATACTTTCCATTTGCGTGATGATGTTAAATTCCATGATGGTACAGGGTTTGACGCTGAGGCAGTTAAGAAAAATATTGATGCAGTTCAACAAAATAAAAAATTACATTCATGGTTAAAGATTTCAACATTAATTGATAATGTTAGTGTTAAAGACAAATATACCGTCGAACTTCAGTTAACAGAACCATATCAGCCAGCTTTAGCAGAATTAGCAATGCCGCGACCATATGTATTTGTATCACCTAAAGATTTTAAGGATGATGGAACTAAGAATGGCGTGAAATCATTTGATGGCACAGGTCCATTTAAACTGGGTGAACATAAAAAAGACGAGTCAGCAGATTTTAATAAAAATAATGATTATTGGGGCGAAAAAGCTAAGTTAAATAAAATACAAGCAAAAGTAATGCCAGCAGGTGAGACTGCCTTTTTATCAATGAAAAAGGGTGAGACGAACTTTGCTTTTACAGACGATAGAGGCACAGTTAGCTTAGACAAAGACGCTTTAAAGCAATTGAAAGATTCTGGCGATTACCAAGTTAAACGTAGCCAGCCTATGAATACAAAAATGTTAGTCGCAAATTCTGGTAAGAAAGATAGTCCAGTGAGTGATAAAAATGTAAGACAAGCGATTGGTCATATGGTAAATAGAGATAAAATAACTAAAGAGATCTTAGATGGCGAAGAAAAGCCGGCAACACAACTATTCGCGAAGAATGTTACAGATATTAATTTTGACATGCCTACGCGTAAATATGATGTTAAAAAGGCGGAAACGCTGTTAGATGAAACGGGTTGGAAACAAGAAAAAGATAGTAATGTCCGTAACAAAGATGGTAAAGAATTAACAATGACTATGTATTATGACAAAGGATCTTCTAGTCAAAAAGAACAAGCAGAATTTTTACAAGCAGAATTTAAGAAAATGGGTGTTCAATTACAAATTAGTGGTGATACATCAGACAAAGTTGCAGAACGTCGTACATCTGGTGACTATGACTTAATGTTTAATCAAACTTGGGGATTATTATATGACCCACAAAGTACAATAAGCGCATTTAAAGCAAGTAACGGTTATGAAAGTGCGACAGCAGGTATCGCCAACAAAAAAGAGCTATACAACAATATTGATGAATCATTTAAAATCCAAGATGATAAACAGCGTTCTGATGCATATAAACAAATTTTACAACAAATAGATGATGAAGGTATTTTCATTCCTATATCACACGGCAGAATGACAGTGGTTGCACCTAATGATTTAGAGAAATTATCATTTACACAGTCGCAATATGAATTGCCTTTTAATGAAATGCAATTTAAATAAAGGAGTGCATTTATAATGTTCAAATTTATTTTAAAGCGCATGATGATTATGGTTCCACTGATGATTGTAGTGAGCTTTATGATATTTTTACTAACTTATATAACGGATGAAAACCCGGCGGTTACAATTTTGCATGCACAAGGTACACCGGATGTATCGCCGCAACTAATTGAAGAAACAAATGAGAAATACGGTTTAAATGACCCATTATTGATTCAATATAAGAATTGGCTATTTCAAGCATTACAGTTAGACTTCGGTACGAGTTATATTACAGGCGACCCTGTTGCAGAACGTATTGGTCCAGCGTTTTTTAACACATTAAAATTAACTGTCATTTCTAGCATTTTCGTAATGATTACATCAATTATTTTAGGGGTTGTCAGTGCCTTAACAAGAGGGGGATTTGCAGATCGTGCGATACGTTCTGTGGCTTTCTTTCTAACAGGCTTACCATCTTATTGGATTGCTTCGATGTTAATCATTTACATTTCTGTAAATTTAAATTTATTGCCAACTTCTGGACTGACAGGTCCTGAAAGTTACATATTGCCAGTTGTTGTTATCACAATTGCATATGCTGGTATTTACTTTAGAAATATTAGGCGTTCAATTGTTGAGCAGTTGAATGAAGATTATGTACTGTATTTGAAAGCATGTGGTGTGAAGACTACAACTTTAATGTTGCACGTATTGCGTAATGCATTACAAGTTGCCGTCTCAATCTTCTGCATGTCTATACCAATGATTATGGGTGGTTTAGTAGTAATAGAGTATATATTTGCTTGGCCAGGATTAGGGCAATTAAGCTTGAAAGCCATATTAGAACATGATTTTCCTGTCATACAAGCGTATGTATTAATTGTGGCTATACTATTTGTTGTATTTAATACATTAGCAGATATAATCAATGCACTCTTGAATCCAAGATTAAGGGAGGCATCGTGATGATTATTTTAAAACGTTTATTACAAGACAGGGGCGCTGTTATCGCTCTAGCCATTATTGTCATATATGTTGTGTTAGGTTTTGCAGCCCCCTTGGTGACAACACACGACCCTAATCATATTGACACAGCTAACAAATATAGTGGACCAAGTTTACAACATTTCTTAGGAACTGATCATTTAGGACGAGATATTTTAACGAGGTTGATTTATGCGATTAGACCTAGCTTATTATATGTTTTTGTAGCGCTTTTTATTTCTGTTTTGGTTGGTGCCATATTAGGATTTGTTTCTGGTTATTTCCGGGGTTATATTGATGCGTTTATCATGCGTATGTGTGATGTGATGCTAGCATTTCCTAGTTATGTTGTTACACTCGCACTGATTGCGTTATTTGGTATGGGCGCTGAAAATATTATTATGGCATTTATTTTAACGCGCTGGGCGTGGTTTTGTCGTGTGATTCGCACAAGTGTTATGCAATATACTGCTTCAGATCACGTTAAATTTGCCAAGACAATTGGCATGAGTGATTTGAAAATTATTCGCAGACATATTATGCCGTTGACACTTGGTGATATTGCAATAATCTCAAGTAGTTCTATGTGTTCTATGATTTTACAAATATCTGGATTTTCATTTTTAGGGTTAGGTGTTAAAGCGCCGACTGCTGAGTGGGGCATGATGCTCAATGAAGCTAGAAAAGTAATGTTTACTCATCCAGAAATGATGTTTGCTCCAGGTATTGCAATCGTTATTATCGTTATGGCATTTAACTTTTTATCAGATGCATTACAAATTGCGATTGATCCAAGGATATCTTCAAAGGAAAAACTACGTTCTGTGAAGAAAGGGTTGGTGCAATCATGACGTTATTAACAGTACAACATCTGTTTATCAAAGATAGCTGGACAAATCAGACCATTGTTAACGACGTAAATTTTACAGTGTCTAAAGGTGAAGTGTTAGGTATTATTGGTGAAAGTGGTAGTGGTAAGTCAGTTACATGTAAAGCTTTAGTAGGTTTAAATCCTAAGCGTTTAAGTGTTGAAGGAAAAGTGACATTTAATAATGTACAAATGCTTACTTTGTCAGAGATGCAGTTAAAGAAGCATAGAGGTAAAGATATTGCGATGGTTATGCAACAAGGTAGCCGTGCATTCGATCCTTCATCTACTGTGGGCAAGCAATTAATTGAAACTATGAAGGTTCATACACAACTATCTATTCAAGAAATCGAAGTAACATTGACAGAATATATGGATTATATGGGGTTAAACAATCCCAAACAGATATTAAAGTCGTATCCCTATATGTTATCGGGTGGTATGTTACAGCGTTTGATGATTGCTTTAGCTTTGGCATTAAAACCTAGATTAATTATTGCAGATGAACCAACGACAGCTTTAGATACTATTACGCAATATGATGTGTTACAGGCGTTTAAAGATATTAAGCAACATTTCGATTGTGCCATGATTTTTATTTCCCATGACTTAACAGTGATTAATCATATCGCAGATCGAGTAGTTGTGATGAGGAATGGACAACTTATTGAAGAAGGAACTAGAGAAGCGGTGCTATACCAACCACAACAAACGTATACTCAATATTTATTATCTACACGAAAAAAAGTTAATGATTATTTTAAATCTGTGCTAAGGGGGGAATCAAATGCTTAAGATTATGAATGTTGAAAAGTCGTATTCGCGTTCACAAATGTTTCAGCGTAGCATGACCCCTATTGTTAAAGATGTATCTTTTGAATGTCCAGTTGGTAAAGCAATTGCAATTATCGGCGAGAGTGGTAGCGGAAAATCAACATTGAGTAGGATGGTACTAGGTATTGAGAAGCCTAACAAAGGTTCAGTAACGTTGAATGATCAACCCATTTATAAGAAAAAGGTGAGAAATCATCAAATAAGTGCGGTTTTTCAAGATTACACATCTTCATTACATCCTTTCCAATCAGTGAAAGAAATATTATTAGAAGTGATGTGCCAGTGTGACAATCAACCTAAGGCAGTCATGGAGGCACGAGCGATTGAATTATTAGAAGAAGTTGGATTATCGAAAGTATATATGGACAAATATCCAAATATGTTATCCGGCGGTGAAGCGCAACGTGTGGCGATTGCACGCGCCATATGTATGAACCCTAAATATATATTGTTCGATGAAGCAATCAGTTCTTTAGATATGTCGATTCAAACCCAAATTTTAGATTTGTTAGTAAATTTACGCTCGAAAAGGCAGTTAAGTTATATTTTTATTACACATGATATTCAAGCTGCCACCTATTTATGTGAGCAGTTAATTATTTTTAAAAACGGCAAAATTGAAGAACAAATTGCAACCAAAGATCTACATCTAAGTGATAATGCTTATACAAAAGCATTGATTGAAAAACAACTATCATTCTAAGGAGTGAGACAATGAAAGGTGCTATGGCATGGCCTTTTTTGAGATTATATATACTAACATTAATGTTTTTTAGTGCTAACGCTATTTTGAATGTCTTTATACCATTACGAGGACATGATATAGGAGCTACAAATACGGTTATCGGTATTGTAATGGGTGCTTATATGCTAACTGCTATGGTATTTAGACCGTGGGCAGGACAAATTATTGCACGTGTTGGCCCGATTAAAGTATTACGCATCATTTTAATTATTAATGCAATTGCTTTAATTCTATATGGTTTTACTGGATTAGAAGGATATTTCTTGGCACGTGTGATGCAAGGTGTATGTACAGCATTCTTCTCGATGTCATTACAACTAGGAATTATTGATGCTTTACCAGAAGAGCACCGTTCAGAAGGGGTCTCGTTGTATTCGCTATTTTCGACAATCCCCAATTTGATTGGCCCAATTATAGCCATAGGTATTTGGCACGCTGATAATATTTCCATTTTTGCGATTGTTATTATTTTTATTGCGTTATCCACCACGTTCTTTGGTTATCGTGTCACAATTGCTGAACAAGAACCGGATACGTCCCATAAAATTGAAAAAATGTCATTTAATGCAGTTACGGTATTTGCTCAGTTTTTCAAAAACAAAGAGTTGTTCAATAGTGGTTTAATCATGATTGTAGCATCGATTGTATTTGGTGCGGTAAGTACTTTTGTTCCGTTGTACACTGTGAATTATGGCTTTGCGAGTGCGGGCATATTCCTGACTATTCAAGCTGTAGCTGTGGTTGTAGCAAGATTTTATTTAAGGAAATATATCCCATCGGATGGATTATGGCATCCAAAATTTATGGTGACTGTCTTATCGTCACTAATGATTGCATCTTTTGCTGTGGCGTTTGGTCCACAAGTAGGTATCGTGATTTTCTATGCGAGCGCAATCTTAATCGGTATCACACAAGCATTGGTATACCCAACATTAACATCTTATCTAAGTTTTGTCTTACCTAAAGTAGGCCGTAACATGTTATTAGGATTGTTTATTGCATGTGCAGATTTAGGTATTTCTTTGGGAAGTGTCATAATGGGACCGATATCTGATTCACTAGGGTTTAAATGGATGTACATTATTTGTGGTCTGCTTGTGATTTGCGTCATGGTTTTAAGTGTGATAAAACGTCCTATATCCTATAAGTCGAGTTAGCGTAGATTATCAAAAGCTTTAGTACATGATGATTGAAAAGTGAAGTAATTACAATCATGAAAATAGTAGTGTATGTATTATTTTACTTGGCGAGGGTTCTAAAGTGATTTACTGAGTCAGTTTAAAATGATAGAGATATTACATATAAAACATATAATAAACGCTATAAATTGCTTAAGTAAGGCATTTTATAGCGTTTTTTTATTTGGGTATTCAAATAAATAATAAGGAAATACTTGTTAGCTTACTTTATACTTAAAACAAAATGACAGAATAGAGGTTATTGTAGTGAGGAAGTTATGGATTTGGGGCATATGTATCGTCGTTATTGTTACTATTGTGGCATTTATTACTATAAAGGTGTTTACTCAAAACCAATCTACGGTGGAAAAACCTGCACAAGCAAATTTTATGAATAGCTCAACGCCTACACTATTTTTACATGGTTATGGTGGGAGCGCAAATTCAGAAAAATTTATGGTTAAACAAGCCAAACAAAATGGGGTTACTAAAGATGTGATTACAGCGAATGTTTCTAAAGGTGGAGAGGTTGAATTAAAAGGGAAACTTGAAAAAGATACAACTAATCCTATCGTACAAATTGAACTTGCCAATAATAAGCAAGGTGATCTTGATAAAAATGCGAAATGGTTTAAAAATGTATTAACGAAATTGCAAAGTGAATACGACATTAATAAGTTTAATTTTGTAGGTCATTCTATGGGTAATTTATCATTTGCTCAATATATGCTGACGTATGGGAATGACCCGTCGTTACCTCAATTGAATAAACAAGTGAATATTGCTGGGACATATAATGGCGTATTAAATATGAATGAACAAGTGAATGAAATTAGTGTGGATGCTAATGGCAAACCTAGCCGCATGAATCAGCCATATCAAGAATTACAACAACTTAAAGAGATATATAAAGGTAAAAATATCGACGTATTAAATATATTTGGTGATTTGAAAGATGGAACTAGCTCTGATGGACGTATATCTAATAGTTCATCTAAGTCGTTAAAATATTTACTTGGTGATAGTCCGAAAAGCTATAGAGAATCCAAGTATGAGGGTAAATCAGCACAACACAGCCAGTTACATGAAAACAAAGAAGTTGCTAAAGAATTTATAGCATTTTTATGGACGAAATAAGATGACATAGTTTTTTAAATTAGTATAAAAAAGCGAAATGCAAATTAGCATCTCGCTTTTTTATTTTTGATATTTATTCGGGTTCACCGTCTTCATCATATTTCGTTACATTTCCATCTTGGTCAATTATATAAGAACCTGCTAAATCTCCATTTTTATCAGTGAATGAGAATCCCCAGTCTCCATCATCACTTTGCTCGGGCTCTTTATAAGTATATTGAGAAGTGTTTAAACTGTGTCCTTCGTATTCTTCTACTATATCAATTACATTTTTTCGCGTCACACTAGTATCCTTATCGCTATCACTTTCGCTACTATCTTGTGCTTGTGATTCGTTAGATTCAGAGATAACAGGTACCCAATTATCTAGTTCACTTTGTGAGAAGTCTTTTAATTTTACAGTTTTTGGATTATTAAGTATGTTGTTAGATTGGTTTTTTGAATATTCATCCTCATCCCAACGTTTGTCTTGAAAATGGCTAGGCACATCATAGATATTTACTGTCCCATCATTGTTATCTTTGTATATAACTTGCCCAGCAGCAGTAGGTGTGCCGTATAATGCTTGAGTTCCGTTTGGGAATGTGGCTGAAGCGCTCTCGTTATAAGGGTTTAACGCCTTGCCAGACACGTCTGCATGTGTGATTTCAGTATTGGATGGGTCTACATTACCACCATTATTTTCAATGACGGAAATCCATACTTTAGCATAGTGTTCTGGTGAATTTATATTTTCACTATTGCTATTTGAATTATCTGAGGAAGTTTCGTTGTTAGACTTTGTTTGGTCATCATTGCTACTTCGATTGTTATTATGTTGGTCTTGATTGCTTGTGTCTTTGGAATCTTCTCCTGAACCTGTATTAATGTTGATGTCACATGCAGATAGAATCATAGTGGTTATTATAGCCCCAAATGCTAAGTATTTAAATTTCAAAAAAATCCCCCTTTAAAATAAAGAATATTGTTATAATTCATTATACATAATTAGTTGTCAGAAATCTTATTTTTCAATATTTTATTGTTTGCAAAAAAATTCAGTCCATCATTGAGAGTATTTGATGTTTAAAATATGTTTCATACATAAGTAAAAAATGTAGTTTGCTATGTACAACTTTATTTTAGTACACTGTAATTATCAAACTTATAGGGGAGTTTAAATGGACAGTTCACAGAATCAAGTTATCGAAAGTTACAAAGCATTTTGGACACGTTTTATTGATGTTAATGGAAGGTCAACACGTCCTGAATTTTGGCATCCTTTTTGGATTAATTTTTTAATATCTTCGGTTTTGGGTGTTGTATCGAGTGGTTTACTTAGTGGCTTATTTGCGATAGCTATTATTATTCCTACTTTCACTGTGATGGTAAGACGTTTACATGATACAAATCGTACTATGATTCTTGCCATCGTTTCATATATTAGTGGTTTTATTACGTTAATTGCTGCAACTTTATTTATTATAGGTGTTATTGTCGTTGTTGCTAATACAGAAAGCAACGGTTTGCTCGGTGCTACAGTAATGGCTGGCATTTTCGGTACGGTAATCGCAGGATTGGTCACGCTTTATACTTGGTTTGTACTAATTCTTGCAGGTAATAAAGAACCTAATAAGTACGGTACGGGAGGAAGTTGCGACACTGATATCGAAGTATATACACAATAATGAAAATAGAAGTAACCATATAGAGCTGGGAGCATATTCAAATTAATTGCGCCCAGCTTTTTGTTTATTAAAAAGTGTGTAAAATTAACGCTTACTTTAAAGTTTAGTTTTGGAGAACTTAGTTGAATAAATTAGGCAATTACATTTTTCGATAACAAAAAGTTTATTGTTGTAGTTCACAAGAAAACAATCATTAATTAAAAATGTATAAAATATTTTGAAACTTGACTATTTAAGTAATATAAATTTTTGATTATTTATTGAAAATAAAGGTCTAATATAATTCTGATTATGTTAGTATGTTTATATGAAATAAAATAAAATGAATAGGGGACTATGTAAATGAATTTAGACGAAAAATCTTATATTGAACAACAAGTTGCAAATCGTTCAAAATCAACTGGAATAGCTTATCTTTTATGGTTTTTTCTAGGTAGTTTTGGAGGTCATAGGTTTTATTTTGGAAAAACAGGATCTGCTATAGGTTTAATTGCATTAACATTATTAGTTTCTTGGTGGACTTTAGGAATTCCGACTTTTATTTGGATTATTATAGATGCATTTCTTATACCAAGTTGGAAACATAAAGAAGAACAGTCCATAAGAGAGCAAGCCACTGCTGAAGTAAAATTCATGCAAAATAAGTAAGTACAATTTAAAACATTATTAAGCAGTGAAGAATTTATATTCAATAGATTTCTTCACTGCTTTTTTTAATATATTTAATGAAAATAGAAGTAGAGGTATCAATTGTCTAGAATTGGGGAAATAAAGTATTAGTATAATATTTTACAACATTGATGTATTTGAGCTCCTTAATTGATTGATATTTATTGTTAATCAGAAATGTTAGTTAAAGAATTGGATTAAATGCTTTTTGAATTTCTTGACGTTTCAAATGATATAATTTTTTCAATTTAGCGATATTTTAAATAGTTGTTGATAAAGCTTAATGCCAGTTACTTATCATATATTTATAACCAATAAAAATGATACAATCTATTAAATTAAAGATAGGAGGCTTATTAATGAATAATCAAAGAAAATGGGTAATTTTATATTTTATTGCTTTTTTGATCATGATTGCAGTTAATTATTTAAGTGGTAGTAATATAGGAAGTATCGCCAAAAATAAACAAGCAATTATTCAACCTGCTGGTTTCGCATTTGCAATTTGGGGTTTAATCTATGTGCTTATTTTAATATGGCTAATCAAATTGTGGCTAATGCGCTCGCGTGATAAAGAAGTAGTAAGTCGATTAAAATATCTTCCTATTATTAATTTTATATTAAATAGTGTTTGGATTATTGTTTATACACAACAATGGTTCTTAATTTCAGTAATCGTTATTATAGCGTTACTTTATAATATCGCTCAAATGTATGTAATATTATCCAGCTATCGAGGTTTTAATCGTTTCCCAATTTCAATTTATTTCGGTTGGACGACTGTCGCAACTATCGTTAATATTTTCTCGTTAGCGATAAATTATCATGTTAAAACAATATTCGGTTTAACAGAATTAAGTTGGACGATTATAGCGTTAATTTTAGCTACAATGATTGGAGTTTTTATAGCTATCTCTTTTAAAGATTGGCTATATCCATTGGTCTTAATATGGCCTTTTTATGGTATTTATATAGAAAATAGTAATCATTATTTAAGCGTAGATATTATTTTAATCACGACCAGTTTTATATTATTTGTTAATGCGGTCATTATAGTCTGGAAAAATTTCATTAGGGATAGGCTTTAGATTTTCAAAAGCGTGGTTATTAGAATATTAAATCTAACTAAATTTAATTATACAGGCATACATTAATAATATAAGGGTATTATATTATACAAGAGACTTAGAACTCTTATCATAATTAAATTAAATTAATTTAATTGTAATGAGCAAACAGGCTTATTATGCAAAGGATGAGCTGAGGAAGATTTTCCTGCTCATCTTTTTTATTGGAGGCTAAATTTATGAAAAAAATTCTGTTAACTGGCGCTTCGGGTTATATCGGCGGTCATTTAATGAATAGATTAAAAGAAAACTATGAAATTATAGCTGTTTCTAGACATATAGAGAATAAAAAGGACGAACAAAATGTAACTTGGAAATCCGCTGACTTATTTGATTTGAACGAGATAACAGAAGTGATGAAGGATATTGATATCGCTATATATTTAGTGCATTCTATGATGCCTTCAGCTAAATTAACACAAGCAAGTTTTGAAGATATGGATGCATTACTAGCAGACAATTTTGCAAAAGCAGCGAGTTTTAATAAAGTGGATCATATCGTATTTATGAGTGGATTAATACCTAAAACTAATGAATTATCACCACACTTAAGAAGTCGTTTAGAGTGTGAGCGTATTTTAGGGGCTTATGGCGTACCGGTAAGTACTTTAAGGGCTGGTTTGATTATAGGTTCTAAAGGAAGCTCTTACCCAATTCTAAAAAAATTGGTGGAACGTCTACCAGGGTTACTGTTGCCACAATGGGCATATAATACAACGTTGCCAGTAGCTATTGAAGACGTCATTAATGGGCTTTATAAGATCGTAGAACGTAGTCCACATAGTAACGAATCAATTGATATTGGTGGACCAACTCATATGACATATAAAGACTTATTTAAGCAAACTGCTGAAGTGTTAGATAAACGTTTACCTACCTTAGACTTACCAATTATTCCAATTTGGCTAAGTAAATATTGGGTTAAATTGATTTCTGGTGTTCCAAAAGAGATGGTTTATCCATTAATGGATAGTTTGATTCACGATATGGTAAGAAATGAAGAAAATACAGTGGAAGGTATCTCTGTTGGCAAAATAGATTTTAGAGAGAGTGTACGTAAGGCTTTAGCGGAAGAAACTACAAAACAAAAAAAACATAAGAAATCAGGTAAGTCTGCAGTTAAGGATGTTCGCGCAATTTCAAGAGCAATCTTACCTAAAGACATGAATATAAGCCAAGTAACAGAATTGTATGCTGATTTTTTAAATAAGATTACACTAAACGTCGTTAATAGCGATTTTGATGAAGATAACTTTTCAATAACTGTACCATGTTTGAATAAAGATTTACTTTTATTAAAAAAAGATGAAACTGCATCTAATGATGAAAGAATTTTGTACCGTATTGTAGGCGGTGACTTTGCTCTTGATTCAAACGGGGGCAATGCGAGATTAGAGTTTAGAAGATTGCCTAATAGCAATGAATGTATTATAGCGTTACAAGAATATGAACCTACATTACCATGGTGGGTGTATAAGTATACTCAAGCAAAAGTTCATAAAAGTGTAATGAATCTTTTTAAATTGAAGTTGGAAACTACGAAAAGTATTAAAAAAGGAGGCGTAAATATGAAAAAATTTATTTTACCTGTCGTTATTGTAGGCGCAGTGGTTTTAAAATTATATGGATTGAAAAAGTGTTTAGCTAAAAGAAACAATATGTCTAATGCCGAACTATAGTGGTTAGTTGTATAGTTAGTTATAAAGAAGAGGAGATTAACAATGAAAGCAAGCGAGATAATTAAATCAATCATAAAAGTTATAACGCCAGTTATCGGTGGCAAATTTATAGGGAAATTTGCAGTGAAAAATGCTCGAAAAGACTATAAAAAGAATGTTAAACCACCCTTTTCACCGCCTGGATATGTCTTTCCTATCGTGTGGCCAATACTTTATACAACGATGGGTGTCGCTTATGCACTAGTGACTAATAAATCAGAACATAAGACTTTAAGAGGCGTTTACTATACACAATTAGGGCTTAATTACTTATGGTCAGTCTTGTACTTTAAATATAAGTTACGCTTCAGTGCATTAGTAGAGAGCGTTGTATTGCTTGGTGCAGTAATAACTACAACTGTAAAATTTTTCAATGTGAAGAAGATTGCGGGTATCTTGCTAGTCCCATACATGCTTTGGAGTGCATTTGCAACGTATTTAACGGCTGGCAATTGGTTTTTAAATAAAGAGAATCCAAGCTACACAGGAAAAACTGAGAATTAAATTGATGAAAAAAATAATATATAATGCGCTATATTGGTTTATAGTTCAAATGGTCATTGCCCAATTTGGCACGCGTATTAATTATAAATATTTAGAGAAGGATAATATATATTTTAAAAGTTGGAATTTTGAACAAGAAGGTCGATTATGGCAACAATTAGTTAAAGTACAATATTGGAAACATCGTTTACCAGATGGCCAAAATATTAATCCCAATATTGTGAGTAAAACGACATTTGATATATCTAATAATATGTATGAAATACGTCAATTTATATTAGAAACTAGACGTGCTGAACTTGTACATTTATTGTCTATAATCCCTATTATTGTATTTTTTAAATCATCTAAAAGCGTTAAAATCATTAATCTGTTCTATGTCATTATAGCCAATGTGCCTTGTATGGTTGTACAGCGCTATAATCGCCCTAAATTAATACGTATTTATTTAAAATTGCAAAAAAGAAAAGGTGATTAAATGGGAAATAAGAAAGTTGTTGTCATCGGAGGCGGTTTGGGCGGTGTTTCCAGTGCAATTTGTATGGCTCAAGCAGGCTATAAAGTGGATTTATATGAACAAAATAAACATATTGGTGGAAAGGTAAATAGGCTAGAAATAGGTGACTATGGATTTGACCTCGGTCCATCTATTTTGACTATGCCTAAAGTATTCCAACATTTATTCCAAAAATGCGGCAAAAAGCTAGAAGATTACGTTAGTATTCGCAAGTTAGCATTACAGATTAGAAATGTTTATCCGGATGGTCAAATTATAGATTTATATGAATCTATGGAAGATATATTAATAAATAACGAAACATTATCAAATAAAGATATAAAGCAACTTACTGCATTTTTTAATTATGCTCAAAAGATACATGAAGTTGCTAAAAGAAGTTATTTTGATAAAGGATTAGATACGATGTCCGCAATTATCCGTTACCATGGTCCATTTTCAGCCTTAAAACAATTCGACTATTTTCATACAATGCAACAAGCAATTAACAAAAGAGTCGAGAACCCTTATTTGAGAGAAATGCTAGGATATTTTATCAAATATGTAGGATCCTCGTCTTATGATGCTCCAGCTGTATTGAGCTTACTGCCTCAAATGCAACATGTTGAAGGATTGTGGTACGTAGATGGTGGGATCCATAAATTAGCAGAAGCGATGGAACAATTAGCGAGAGAATTAGGGGTGGATATACATTTTAATGCCTCTGTCAAACATATAAATTATAATAACCAAAGCGAAGTGACAGGGATAACGTTAGAAAATAACGAAGAAATATATGCAGATTACATTATATCTAATATGGAAGTAATCCCTGTTTATAAATATTTATTAAATTTTGATGAGCATAAAATAAACAAATTGGAACGTAAATTTGAACCAGCTAGTTCGGGTTATGTCATGCATTTGGGCGTGGATAAAAGTTATCCAGAGCTTAGACATCATAATTTTTTCTTTTCGAATAATTCTAAAGTTAATTATGATGAAGTTTTTCATCAATATGTTTTGCCTGAAGATCCAACAATTTACGTTGTTAATACAAATAAAACAGATGAGCTACAAGCACCAGAAGGACATGAAAATATAAAAATATTGCCACATATACCGTATATTCAAAACAAACCATTTAGTGAAGCGGAATATCATCAATTCCGAGAACGTATATTGGACAAATTGGAGTCTATGGGCTTACAGGATTTAAGACAGCACATAGTATACGAAGATGTATGGACGCCGCATGATATAGAAAATAAATATAATTCTAATAAAGGCGCCATATACGGTGTAGTATCTAGTAAGAAGAAGAATAAAGGTTTTAAATTTCCTAAAAAAAGTCAATATTATAAAAATTTGTATTTTGTAGGTGGGTCCGTAAATCCAGGAGCGGGTATGCCCATGGTAACCTTAAGTGGTATGCAAGTTGCAGAAGCTATTATTATTGGAGAAAGTAGTTGAGGTTGAATGGTACTTTATATGATAGCAATGGTATTAACGATATTATCTTTAATATGTGGAATGTGCATGTATACGCGTCGAGCGGTGATAAGTAACTCCGAAAAAGACAGCGGTCAGACAGCGGTCAGTGTTATTATACCTGCTAGAAATGAAGTTGAGAACTTACCTAAATTACTTAACAGTATAGGTGAAGAGCAAGAAATAGAAGTTATCATTATGGATGATGGTTCAACAGATGACACCCCAGACGTTGCCCGATATCACGGTGCAAGCGTATATACTGTTAAAAATAATGATACATGGCAAGGTAAATCGCATGCTTGTTGGCAAGGTAGTCAATTTGCATCTCATAACTTATTAATGTTTGTTGATGCGGATGTTCAATTTACAAATGGTTACAGTATCCAACGTATAGTCAATCAATATTACTTACAGGGCGCTAAAGGTCTACTTTCTATACAGCCTTATCATAAGATAAAGAAATTATATGAAAATATATCGGCTATTTTTAATTTGATGACAATCGTCGGTATGAATAAATTTTCAATAATTAAATCATCAAATAAAGAACAAAGCGCATTTGGGCCTGTGATTTTGACGAATAAGCGAGATTATGAATTGACACAAGGTCATTTGAAAGCTAAAGACCAAATTATCGAAGGATTTGCCATAAGTAAAGCTTATCATGATTACGATTTGCCAGTTAAATTATATGAAGGTCAAGGGGTAGTCAATTTTAGAATGTATCCCCAAGGATATAAAGCATTATTAGAGGGATGGAGTAAACACTTTGCACTTGGATCTCAAGTAACTAAAAAATCTACACTTACTTTTGTATTTTTATGGCTATTTGGGTCACTTGTAACTATCTTAGCTGTAATCTTTTCTATTAATTTAGACCCATTATATATGATATTAGCCATTATTTTTTATTTTATATATGCTTTACAATTTCACTTGTTTATTAGAAGAACAGGCAATTTTAGTCTTATTACAAGTATTTGTCATCCAGTACTTTTCATATGCTTTGTAGTGATATTTATTAAATCGTGGTTAGATATCAATGTGTTTAAACGTATACATTGGAAAGGCCGTAAAATAGATTTATAATTTAGTTTTTTATAAATGTCGAGTAATTAAAGGCATTTTGAGGAGGGCAACAAATGAATGAGTTAGAGAGAGATTATAACTACTGTCATAATATAATGAAAACACATTCAAAAACGTTTTCTTATGCCTTTGATTTTTTGGATATAAGAAGAAAAAAAGCAGTATGGGCTATTTATGCAGCTTGCAGAATTATTGATGATAGTGTCGATAGATATAAAAACCTTGAGAAATTAGATGAGATAGCGAGTGATTTAGATACTATTTACGGTAATCATATCCGAAGTTATCAAAGTGATGCATCCATTATGAATGCTTTAAATGACACTTTGAATACATATGCAATACCTCAAAACCCATTTAAATCTTTAATTCAATATGTAAAGGGAGATTTAGATTTAAAAGTAATTCAAACAGATTCCGATTTATATGATTATTGCTATGGTGTGGCAGGCACTGTGGGGGAATTGTTAACTCCTATATTAGCTGCATCAAATGAAAATAATTTCGAGCAAGCTAAAGATGCTGCTATTGCTTTAGGTAAAGCAATGCAAATAACTAATATTTTAAGAGATGTTGGTGAAGATTTTCAAAATGGACGGATTTATCTCAGTGAAGAAAAATTAGCTCAATATCAAGTTGAACTACATTCTACATATTATGAAGGAGTTAACTCAGATTATATAGAGCTATGGGAAAGTTATGCTACAGAGGCAGTTGAACTATACAACATTGCACTGAACGGTATTAACTACTTTGATGAAGAGGTACGTTATATCATTGAATTAGCGACAACTACCTATCGTGAAATACTTGAGGAAGTAAGAAAGTCAAACTATACATTGCGTAAAAAAGTATTTGTAAGCAAATTGAAAAAAATAAAAATTCATCGTGATATTAGCGCGAAATATAAAAGGAGTGAAACATTATGAAGCTTGCAGTTATAGGCGGCGGTGTTTCAGGTTTAGCTGCAGCTTCAAGGTTAGCGGCAAATGGACACAAAGTGGATTTATATGAAAAGAATCAACAAATAGGTGGAAGGATGAATCAAATTAAGCAAGATGGGTTTACATTTGATATGGGGCCAACTATTGTAATGATGCCTGAAATTTATCGTGACGTTTTTAATTATGCACATAAAAATATGAATGATTACTTGGAGATTAAACAATTATCACATATTTATGATGTTTATTTTAGTGAAACAGATCAAATTCGTGTACCTACTGACCTTGCACAATTAAGAGATATGCTTGAAGCTATTGAACCTAACTCTACACATGGCTTTATGTCATTTTTAACAGATATATACGAAAGATACGAAATCGCACGCAAACATTTTTTAGAACGTACTTTTAGAAAACCTACAGATTTTTATAACCCTTTTACTTTATACCAAGGAATGAAATTAAAAACGTTTGATAAAGCAGATAACTTAATTGAAAAATATGTAGATAATGAAAAAATTCAAAAAATCTTAGCGTTTCAGACTTTATATATAGGCATTGATCCTAAACGAAGTCCTTCATTATATTCAATTATACCAATGATAGAATTAATGTTTGGTGTTCATTTTATTAAAGGCGGCATGTATAGCTTTGTCAAAGCACTTCAAACATTAAATGAGGAGTTAGGCGTTCAAATTTATACAAATGCAAACGTTGAGGAAATTATCATTGATAGTCGATTTAAGCGTGCAGAAGGTTTGAAAGTAAATGGAAATATAAAAAAGTATGACAAAATAATCTGTACTGCTGATTTTCCATACGCAACCTCGACTCTAATTAAAAATGAACACCACCCCCAAAAATATACGACGCAAAAAATTGATAATATGGACTATTCTTGTTCTGCCTTTTTAATGTATATAGGGGTTGATAAAGATTTATCTGAAGAAATTTTGTTACATAATGTTATATTTTCAAAAGATTTTGATAATAATATTAATGAGATATTTTCCGGAGAAATATCTCGAGATCCTTCAATATATGTATATGCGCCTAGTGTAGAAGATCAGTCGTTAGCGCCAAAAGGTCATACAGGTATTTATATACTCATGCCAGTTTCAGAATTGAAAACAGGCGATGCGGATTGGTCTGATGAAGCAACAATCACAAAGGTAAAGGATATTATTTATAACAAGCTTTCTACAATTAAAGCTTTAGAAAATTTGAAAACACGGGTTGTTACAGAGATTATTTACACACCTAAAGATTTTGAAGGAGATTATAATGCGAAATTTGGAGCTGCTTTTGGTTTAATGCCTACGTTAGCACAAAGTAACTACTATAGACCACCTAATGTTAGCAGAGAATACAAAAATTTGTATTTTGCTGGAGCAAGTGTTCACCCAGGAGCAGGAGTGCCAATTGTATTGACAAGCGCCAAGATTACGGTTGATGCTATGTTAGAAGACATTAATAAGGGTAAATAAAAGAGCGCTTAAATCACTTGTGAATGGGGTGATTTTAAGCGCTTTTTGTATTAATCGAACGTGATGGTTTGGGGTGTATCTAAATTATTATCATTCATAACTTTTATTGAATTTGGAATCACTTTAATTACACATAAGTTCGGATCGTCTTTAGAATCAAAGAAAGTCTTATCTTGTTTTTCCCAAATCCAATCAATAGTTTTCTGATCTTTTAGAATTTCAACATTAGCTTCAATTTCTAAAAAACTACGGTTTGTCGTTTCGTCATAACCTATAAGTACGTGTGCTTTTGGGTTATCTTGAAATTCAGTAATTTTTTTAGACTCAATGCTTGTCTTTGTATAAAGCGTAAGCCCGTCATTATAAAACACCATGTATCTACTGTTAGGTGTATTGTTATGCGCGGTAGATAAGACACCTATTTTTGATGTATTTAATATATTTTCAATTTCATTTTGCAATTGTTCATTATTCATATTTTAATCACCTCTAATAATTCTATACCCTAAAATCCTCTGTAATATGTAAATTTTTAAAAGTGACATTATTTTTTACTGAATTATACATAAGTTATAACGGGTATATGATTGATAAAGTAATTATAAGTTAGAGAATAATTATAAAGTTTAATGTTATCATTTCATTAGTTTATCTAGAGCATTTATCGATTTTATAAAGTTGTATTTTAGGCCAATATGGGAGGCAATAGAATGTATTTAGGAGTCATACTCAACAGAGTTTTTAGAATAAAAGATAATCCACTATTTGATTATGTAGCGGAACATCAAGACGAGATAAATAAAGTGTATTTTATCTTACCTATAGAAGATTTAGCTGATGCAGCAGCAGTAAAGCGTGATTATTACCATAAAGTAGTAAAAGGGTTTGTAAGTGCTTTAGATAAATATAATCTTCACCCTTATATTGTGACGTACGAAAAGTTAGGCGAATTAGTTGATACATTGGCGTTATCTCATGTATTAGTAGCAAAAGATATTATGAGCTACCACAAAGAAACATATGACTATCCTCATGTAAAAAAAGCTTTTGAAAAGCATAATATCACAGTGATTGGACAGCGAGTGAATCATTATTTTCAACCCACAAAGACATTTAATAAACAACAACAGCCTTATAAAGTATTTACTAGTTTTTATAAAGCAAATCGCCAAGATTTAGTACATACCCCTAAGAAAAGTTATCAATATAAGCAGTTGGCTAAAAATGCGGAAAAGGGCTCAAATCAAAGTGACTTAAAACTTAAAAATAATAAAGATATAGAAAAGTTAGCCCGTAAAGCGTGGAATGATTTTTTAAATGATTACATAGCTCATTATAATAAATTGACTGACGATGTAACGCAGGATTTTGTAAGTGGATTAGGAAAATATTTAGCATATGGGCTACTCGATATTCGTGAAATTATAAATGATTTGCTTGAAGGTTACGATAGCGATGAAACAAATTACGAAGGCTTTATTAGAGAAATTATGTTCCGTGAATTTTATTATGTATTAATGTCACAATATCCAGAAACTGCAACTAAATCCTTTTCTAAAAAGTATCGTGATATGCAATGGTCTTATAATAAATTGCATTTTGAAGCTTGGAAAAATGGACAAACTGGCTATCCAATCGTTGATGCTGCAATGAAGAAACTAAACCGTACAGGATATATGCACAATCGCTTAAGAATGGTTGTATCTCAATTTTTAACTAAAAATTTATTCATTGATTGGACATGGGGAGAAGCATATTTCAAACAATATTTGCTAGATTATGATAATGCGTCCAATGTACATGGTTGGCAATGGTCCGCATCAACTGGAACAGATGCAGTGCCTTATTTCAGAATGTTTAATCCTATACGTCAAAGTGAACGTTTCGATGCTCAGGGCTATTTTATTAAGACACAGCTAGAAATTTTCAGTGAGGTTTCTAGCAAAATTATCCACGATCCAACAAAACATAAGACAAAATTTAAAGAAAACTATCATATTGAAATTGGAAAAGATTATCCAGAAGCTATCGTAGATCATAAAAATAGTAGAGACTACGTTATGCATAAATTTAAACAATTTTAATGGATAAATAGATAGGGGAGGCGATGTTCCATATGTTAAAAAATTCAACACATCATATTTACTTAGAACAAAACGATGATAAAGTAATAATAGAAAAATTTAATGAGAAACAGCAATATATCATATTAGAACAAATTAATGATTTACCGCAAAGTGGATTTACAGTTTTTAATCATTTATATGTAAACCCTAGTTTTGAAGAAGACTTTGAGCGCTTGTTTTTAAACAGAAATAGACATTTAAAAAGCTCAGAAGGCTTTGAAAGTTTATTGTTTTTGAAACCTCAAACTAAACATGCGCATTATGTTATTGTAACAGTTTGGACAGACGAAACCGCTTATCAACAGTGGCAAAACTCTAAAGAATATAAAGCATCGCATCACAAAAGAGGGACTGACAGTGGTTCAGACAAAAACATCGTAAATAGAAAGCTATCATTTAATATTAGTCTAGATTTAACTGATAGTTAAGAGCAGTTAAAAAGGTAGAAAAATTTGAAACATAAAGAAACCGATTTATATTAATACATAATAAATGGCTTATATGACCCAGCTTTCAAGCACACTACATCTAGTCACTTACGTATAATACTTAATCTGGAGTTTAGGTAACGGTAAATATAAAGTTTCCCGTGAAACATACAAATAACAGAAAGCTATCGATTAACTATTTTTATGAGACTTTTTAACTCAAGCAAATTGTTATTTATTATTAATTTTATGTTGCTATTATAACGAATATGGGTAATTACAATAAGATACAAAAATAAATTAATGGAGTGGTTGATATATGTTATTGAATGAGTGGAAGCAAGAAAAAGAAACAATGCATTTATTATCACAAATATTAGGAAAATATAAATTAGTAGCAGCTTATCAGCAACCACAATGGGCTCATGTGTCTTTAGATATTACAGTTCAAGGATTCACGACAGGTATGTTGCATGCAGATAATAAAGATTTTTATATTACCGTTAATTTACTTGATGATGAAATTGAGTTGAGAATTGATAACAATAAAGAAATTATAGCGTTGAAAGATGGTCTTACAATCCAATATTATTATCAAGAGATTCAACGTATATTAGCAGAAAACAAAGTGTTCATAGATATCAATACGACACCACAAGAATTCCCAGATACGACGCCATTTGAAGAAGACTTGCACCATCATCACTATGATTCTCAAATTAGTAATAATATGTTGCAGCTAATGAAATTTGCCTATCATGCAGAATCAAAATTCATCGCTCCACTGCGTACTAGAAAATTTACGCCGGGATTATTTTGGGGAACATTTGATATATCATGTGCAATTATCCAAGATATCCATCAACCGTTTGAAAACGATGACATGGTGATTGAACGTGCAGCATTTGATGAGGAAATGATTGAATTTGGATTTTGGTTTGGAGATGATAATTTTAAAGGACCAACATTCTTTGTTTTACCATATCCATTTGCTAATAGAAAATTTGAATGTCATGATGATTTTCCACAAGATAGCTATTTCAGTGAAACTTTAGGAGAGTTTATTATAGAAGTAACAGAATACAGTGAAGAGAGTAAGGAAGAAATCGAAAAATTCTTCTATGAATCTTATAATATTTTAAAAGATTATTTAGAATGGCAAGGATGTATCCATTTTCACTTACCACTTAAAATGGCTAATAATCATTTGACTTAGTCTACCTAAGTTATTCTAAGTTCTTTAGCGTAAAAGGTTAGAGCCATGTAATATGAAAAGATAGGTAAGCTTTGTTTATCAAATCCCGGTCTATATAAAATAAAAACCATTCCTTTTGTTTGTTAAGTACAAGAGAGAATGGTTTTATCATTTTATTCATCAAGTTAGCCTTAGGTTTGTGTGCAGGCATAGTGAAGGTTGTCTAGTGTGAGGTGCGACAGAATAGCCTTTTGCTATTGCTATCTGTACATATAATAAAGTTACGATATGATGGATATAAATAGATGTGGAACCCTTGAAACCAAAGTTTGTTATTTCATTTCAATTTATAGTTTCACTCCATGTCCGTAGCACATCTTACTTCTTATAAGGTAGATTATTAATTTGAAAATAATGTTTTATCTTTAGGTTGATTCTCTAAATAAATTATTTTTCCTTCATTATCTAATCTTGCAATGTCTATACTCTCTTGCGTGTAAACACCTGTTTCAAATCTATTTCCACAAATAGCCCAATGTGTTTTGAAAGTCCCATCTTCTTGTTCTATCCAACCATTATGCATGTGTTTTAAATCTTTATTTGTTTGGTACACACCTTTAACAAATTGTTTCCATGCGTCTTTGCCTTTAAAATTTTTTTGATTCAACACAAATTCAATATCATCGTTAAATAAATCATTTAACTTATCAAAGCTTTCTTCACTATATCTAGCTTCATCGAACAAGATAAAGTATGCATCTAATGTTTTCATTTTATATACCCTCTTTATAAGTTGATTTCTACATAAGCATCCCAATTAACAAGTGTCTTATTAAAATCTTATTTTATATATAATTAAAGGTATCGTATAGATATCTGCTTATGAACAGTCAATTTTATAGTAACCTTTGATAATAAACACTTAGCCATAAATATAGTTGGCAATGATAAACGTGATAGTTGATAATATCATAGATACAATGATGACACCGATTAAAGGCTTAAACGCTCGGTTTTGCAAATCTTTAAATGATACATTTAACCCTAGTGCCACCATTGCCATCAATAAGCAAATTGTTGTTAACGGCTCAATTATTTGCATTATAAACTGAGGTATAGGTACATAAGTATGAAATATTGCCATTAATACAAATCCAATTAAAAAGTATGGCATTTCGATACGTTGGTTTGTATTCCTAGCCTGTGATTTCAAGTTCATCACAAATATAAGTATGATACTTAAAGGTATGAGCAAGAATACGCGACCTAGTTTACCTAATAAGCCAATTCGTAAAGCTGTCTCACCTGAGAAATCTGCAGCAAGAATGACATGAGCAATTTCATGTAGACTCACGCCAGACCATACGCCAAAAACTTTTGGTGGTATTGTGAATAGTGTATAAATTACCGTATAGCCTAGTGAAAAAAGTGTACCAATTAATGCAACGATACCTATACTAATGGCTGTGTCTTTTTCGCGTGCTTTTAAAATTGGAGATACAGCAGCTATCGCGGCAGCCCCACAGACGCCAGTACCAATACCTAGCAATAATGTGATAATTTTATCTCCTTTAATATAGTGATTTAGTAATAACATTAATCCAATACTTACAATGATGACACCACCATCAATAAGTAATAATGCACTACCTTCTCCTATAACATCAAAAATATTAAGCTTTAGACCATACAATATAATGGCGAATTTTAATAGATGTTTAGATGCGAAAGTAATACCTGGACGATAACTTTCAGGATAACCATTAAAATGTCTAAATAGTATTGCGATAACAATTGCAATTGTCAAAGCACCGATCTTATCTAAAAGTGGCAGCTTTGAACTAATTAAACTTATTGCAGCAATAATAAACGTGAATAATATGCCAATGATAAATGGTTTATTGTTAAATTTAGTCATGTAACGTCTCCTCCTTTTATCAAAAGCATAGCACCACAAATTCATAACGTTAAATAAATATTTAGTATATAGGTCATAACAATTTTGGTATGATAAGAATAAACAATGAAAGGTGATAAGACATGGACCCACTGAAAGTGTTAACTGAGGTTGTCAAAGCGCAGAGTTTTACAAAAGCTGCAGAAAATTTGTATACATCACAACCATCAATAAGTAGAGATATAAAGAGACTCGAAATTGACTATGACGTAAAAATATTTGAGTTTAAACATTCGAAAATGGCATTAACAAGTGATGGAGAGAAACTATACCAATATGCGCTGCAAAGAGATCATTTAGAACAAGCACTACGACAAGATCTAAAGAGGCAAACAAATGCAATCGCTGGAGATTTAAAATTGGGTAGCAGTTACACATTTGGCGAATATCGTTTGTCACGACAACTTACTAAATTAGCCCAAATGTATCCAGAATTACATATTCATGTACACTTAGATAATTCAGAAACGATTGCTGAACAAATTAAAAATAACATCGTTGACGTTGGTGTGGTAGAAAAAAAGATACAAAACAATGCGATTATAAGTACGCCAATTGCTCAAGACGAAATAGTATTAATTAAAAAGAAATCTAGCCCGTCTAATTTAGAGACATGTTTTATTCGAGAACAAGGTTCCGGTACGCGTGTATATCAAGAAAACGGTTTGAATCAATTATCATTAAACCCTTATTTAGTAATTATTAATAATACAAGTTTAATTAAAAGTATGGTTCATGCAGGAAACGGTTTTTCGATTGTATCTAAATCAACATTAACACCTGAAGATTTGGAGCAACTTGAAGTTATTAATTTAGATATTGAGAGGTTTTTTTATTTAATTTTACATAAAAATAAATACATTGATGAAAAAATGAAACGAGTTATATCCGTATTAAAGCAAGATCTGGAATGACTTATAAAATGATGTGATTCATATATGGAATATTTTGGTCTAGGAGTAAAGAAGTGGAGTAGAAGTTATTGTCGTTAATTAAAAATTAGTAATAAACAATTAGCAATTAGCATAAGGCAGAAATCAAATGATAGTCATTAATTTCGTGTACCTATGCTATTGAGTGAGTGCTCATTGCTTATTACTAATTGAAAAATGATGCCGATATTCAGAAGCACTGATTTCAAAATGCTTTGTAAAATTTTTAGAAAATAGTAGTGGGTCTTTGTAACCAACGCGTCTTGATATGTCACTTATACGTGTACTCGTATGTATTAATAATTGTGAAGCGTGATACATCCTTATATAGGTTAAATATTCTTTAGGGGAACAACTTAAATTCTTTTTGAATAATTTATATAAATGACTTCGTGTAATATTAACGCTTTTAGCAACATCCTCAACAGTTATATGTTTTTGATAATTTGTGTTTATAAAATCAACGGCATGTTGGATATCTTCATTTACAATATCAACTTGGACAGAAAAATTTTTAGGAAACTTTTCTTGTAAGGTATAAACTAATTGATACAAATATTGCATAATTAGAATATCATTGGAGTTATTTGATTCAATACGCTGAGATAGCTTACAAATGAGTTGAATTATATTTTTAATATCTGTCGTATCTTGTCCTAATATGACATGGCTATCAACAATACTACATCGAGATAAATAATTTAATATTTGTTTACCATTCATACCTACCCAATAATAAGTCCAAGGATTTGAAAATGAAGGCTTATATTCAACTTCCATGCCACGTTCAAGCAAAAAAATATCTCCAGCAGTTAAATGATAAGTTTTACCAGCATAACTAAAAGTACCTTCTCCTTGAGTTACGATATGTAATACAGATTTTTGGAAAACAGTATAATTATAACCAACATTTGGTACGCCGATTTCAATACCACATTCGGCTAAATTTGCATCGATTAGTTTCTTTTGAAATTTCTTCCACAATACTTGCATGTTATCCCTCTTAATTAAAAAACATATTTGAACTTATATTTATATTAGTTGAAAATGAAACATTTTGCCATATATCGTCATCATTATGCTATTCATAACTATAACTTACTACTGATAGAATAAAATCAACATATATGTAAGCGTTTCAATAAGAACTAACTTAGAGGTGAATGTAATGAATAGGCATTTAACAGGAAAACAAAAATTTGCATTTGGCTTCGGTGCCGTCGGTAAGGATGCCATATTTAATATCGTCAGTGTATTTCTAATGTTTTATATTACAGACATAGTAGGGCTATCTCCTGCATTTGTGGGCGTTATGTTATTTGTTGCACGTATATGGGATGCAATTAACGATCCAATTATGGGAATGGTTGTTGATAATACACGAAACAACTTTGGTAAATTTAAGACGTGGCTTGTTATCGGCACATTAATTAATGCTGTAGTAACAGTATTATTATTTACTAATTTTGATTTACCACAAACAGCAATGTACATTTATATTTCTATTATATATATTTCCTGGGGAATGACATATACGATGATGGATATACCTTATTGGTCATGGCTTCCTAACTTAACGCATAACCCAAGAGAACGTGAAGAAGTATCAGTTATTCCAAGATTTTTCGCTAGCTTAGCCGCATTTACTGTCGGCACTTTTGGTTTATTCTTTATACATAAACTTGGTGATATTTTTGGCGGAGGCAGTGATTCTACAGGTATTTTTGTATTCGCAATAATTTGTAGTTTGATTTTTATATTTACCATTGGTGTAACGGTCTTTAAAGTACCGGAAGACCAAGAAATGGAAAAGCAAATAGGTATTAAAGTTAAATTTAAAGATATCGGTCGAATTTTATTTAAAAACAAAGAATTATTAGCAATTATGGGCGTACTCTTAACTTTTAACTTGTGTTTACAAACGTTAAATGGCTCTATTATTTATTATTTTAAATATGTAGTTAATGCAGAACATTTATTTTCAATTTTTAATTCTATGATTTTATGCGAAATGGTTGGTTTACTGTTATTACCACGCTTTATTAAATGGGTTGGCAGAACCGCTGCATTTAATACTTCTATAACATGCATTATCTCTGGATTGTTAATTATTTTGATATCCGGCTACATTGCACCGCAAAGTATGACTTTAGTTATTATAGGAGCGGGAATACTACGAATTGGTTCAGGTTTTATGGTAGGTATCACAACTGTTTCATTAGCAGATGTGATTGATTACGGAGAAGTTAAATTTGGTCAGCGTAATGAAAGTATTATTACATCAACAAATACCTTCTTAACTAAGACTTCTCAAGCGGTGGCGGCTTTAATCGTCGGCGTAGGTTTATCTATTTTAGGTTATACGCCAAACGAAGCACAATCAGTAGTGACAATTAACGGTTTAAGAATCATGATCTTAGTTTCGCCACTTGTTTTCGTTTGCTTAGCTGCATTTTTATACCATAAAGCCTTTAATTTAAAAGGCGACTTTTTAACGGATATTGAAAAGACATTACAGTATAAAAGGCAAAGGGAATTTAGAGAAAGAATCAAATAAAGGGGTTGTTATCCATGTTAGAGCAACAGTTTCATGAAAATTTAGAGATTCAACATGTTAATTTATTACCAAGACGTGCATTTTATATACCATATCAACAAGGGGAAGCGGCTTATCATTTTGGAACAAGATATAATACTCGAAATGTGACATTGTTAAATGGCGAATGGTACTTTCAATACTTTGAGTCAATCGAAGCATATCTAAATCATTCAAATGAACAGGGAATCAAAACACTAACAGTACCATCAGTTTGGAATTTATATGGCTATGATCAAATACAATATTTAAATACTCAGTATCCAATACCTTTTGATCCACCATATGTACCTAAAGATAATCCATGTGGACACTACACGCGAAAATTTACTATCGATGAATATGATCAACAATACGATTATCATTTGAACTTTGAAGGTGTAGATAGTGCATTTTATGTATGGATTAATAATGAATTTATAGGATATAGTCAAATTGCACATGCTATTTCTGAGTTTGATATTTCCAATTTTGTTCAACAAGGTGAGAATCATATCGACGTGCTTGTATTGAAATATTCTGATGGCACTTATTTTGAAGATCAGGACATGTTTCGACACTCGGGCATTTTTAGAGACGTTTATATTTTAAAACGCGCAACTGAACGTGTTGATGATTTTAAAGTGCAAACGAAGCTAAGTGACGATTTAAATTCTGCGAAGATAGATGTAAAAATAGAACGGGCGCACAATCTAAAATCAGTAGAATTTCAATTATATAACCCTGAGGGTGAAGAAATAGCAACCATATTTGGAGCACAGGAATATCAATTTAATGTCTATAAACCTCAATTGTGGTCTACAGAAAGTCCGACTTTATATACATTATACATTGTGACAGATCAAGAAGTGATTGCACAAAAAGTTGGAATTCGTGAAGTGGCTATCCAAAATAATCAATTTTATATTAATGGTCAATCCATCAAACTGCGTGGGACAAATTACCATGATAGTCATCCAGAAACTGGTTATGTAATGACAGAATCCCATTTTAAAAAAGACTTAGAATTGATGAAACAAGGAAACTTTAACGCCATTCGTACGGCACATTACCCAAAATCTCCACTATTTTACGAAATGACGGACCAATATGGTTTTTATGTAATGAGCGAGGCTGATATTGAGACGCATGGTGTCGTTAGGTTATATGGTGAAGACAATAATGAAGATTTTAATATTATAGCTGACGATAGTAAATTTGAAACAGCTATTATAGAGCGTATTGAAGCTTCTATTATGCCACTGAAAAATTACAGCTCTATCGTATCTTGGTCATTAGGAAATGAGTCGGGATTTGGTAAGAATATGGTCAAAGGTGCAGCACGTGCCAAATCACTAGACAATACAAGGCCAATTCATTACGAAGGTACATTATATCGAGATAAGCAACAACACTATGATCTATCTAATATAGATATGATTAGTAGAATGTATCCTTCTCCTGAAGAAATTGAGGAGACTTATTTGAAGAAACCGGATTTGGATAAACCGTTTATCTTATGTGAATATGCACATGCAATGGGCAATTCTCCAGGAGATTTACACGCTTACCAAACTCTAGTTGAGCAATACGATAGCTTTATCGGAGGATTTGTTTGGGAATGGTGCGATCACGCTATTCAGATTGGAATGAAAGAAGGCCAACCTATTTTTAGATATGGTGGCGACTTTGGAGAAAAACTACATGACGGTAATTTCTGTGTCGATGGCATTGTTTTTCCAAATAGGGTGCCCCATGAAGGTTATTATGAATTCAAACAAGAACATAGGCCATTAAAACTTGTGTCACAAGATAATTTTAAAATTGTGCTACGTAACCAATTGGATTTTACGTCTGCAGAGCAATATATGTTTGTAGAGGCTACAGTGACAAATTTGAATGGGGGAAAAACGATCAGTGAAATACCTCTTTCAAATTTCTTGCCACATACTACGCAAACAATTGATTTGAGCGATTATATCAATATAGAACATATCAGTGATGTCATATTACGGTATAAATTAAAAGATGATGATCAATTTCGTCATGAAAATTTTGAATTAGGACATGATCAAATCGTATATCAACGTCGAATAATGAAAGAGCAGGATGAGCAATCTAGTGAAAATGATATTTTAGTAAATGAAACTTATAAATTAATCAAAGTTGCATTAGGTAAAAGTGAAACGTATGTTTTTAATAAAGGTAATGCAAGTCTTGAGTCAGTTCTCAAGCATAATCATATAGTAATTAACCAAAGCACAACAAATAATATTTGGAGAGCTCCCACTGATAATGATACGAATATAAAATGTGATTGGGATTACTCTGGTTATAAAGATATCACTACACGCGTGCACGATTATCAAATTTTAGAAAGCGAGACAGAGGTCAGTCTTATTTTTAATATAGCGATGGTTAATGACGCGGTGCCACCGGTACTATTTGGCACAGTGACTTGGCGTGTTCAACATGATGGAATACTTAATGTAACTTATGAGTTAGAAAGAGATGTGAAAGCGCCTTACTTACCACGATTTGGTTTAGGTTTGACCTTACCTAAAGTATTTGAACAAGTGAAATATTATGGCAAAGGTCCTTTCAGTAGTTATCAAGATAAAGGTGTAGCCAATTATTTAGATGAGTTTGAGACGACTGTTACAGGTAATGGTGAAGTCCATATCAGACCCCAAGAAACGGGAAGTCATAATGAAACTACATTTGTTGAAATTAGTGATGGGTGTAAAAGGGTTATCGTGACAAGTGATAATACATTTAGTTTTAATACAACACATTATTCATTAAAACAGCTGACCGAAATAATCCATAAAGATGCACTAGAACTTGAAGATCAAACCTATTTATATATCGATTATGCACAAAGCGGTATAGGTTCAAATAGTTGTGGACCAGAATTAAATGAAGCATATCGATTAAATGATCGACACATCGAGTTTAGCTTTAATTTGAAATTTGTCTAAGTAAGTTTTCGAATAATATGTAAATAAAAACAACCCTAGTTAACTAATGTTAGTCAATTAGGGCTGTTTTTTATATTGCTGAAATCCAACTTAATGATTAGTGATTTCTATATTAAAATTTTCTCATTATAATTCTTGATTCTTAAATACTTTTAATGAAGTAACATAAGATAGAACAAAAGCTATTATGCCAACTAATGCATATACGCCGACAACCAATATGCTGTTTCCTAAATTTGTAGCGTCTGAACCTGATACTGCAACTTCTGATAAATTCATGCCAAAAAAGACGATGAAAAATAAGAAAAGTACAATGAACGACGTTGAAATTAAAATAACATTAGAATTTTCGGGCCCAAATTTAAATGTTAATGGGAACATCATGGCATAAGTACCTGCGCCTCCAATACCTACTAGTATAGACATGAGTATTACATTGAAATCTTGCGTAATTAATGAAACAGATATGACGCCAAATATAAAACCAATTAAAGTGAGTATCCCATAAAAGCTAAAGTAACTATTAACATAAGCGCTTCTGCCACTTGGGAGTGTTGAGATATAGTACATCCATTTTGAATCTTTTTCATGTTTAATGTTATCCGTAACTGGCGTTATGAGGAACAACATTGGTAAAAAACATGCCATAATTGGATTGATAAATGCAAAAATAACGGCCGCTACTATCGCTACTATGAGATATGTATAAAGAGATTTTTTTGATGAATAATAACTACTTAATATTAAGCCTTTCATTAGCTATCACCTCGCATAATTAATTTTATTGCATCATCAATGGTTTCTAATGGGCGAGCATCTGTAACCGCCGTGCGATCATTGATTAATGAGATTCTAGAACCTTTACGTACTCTGGATGCGATGAGTATATCGTTTGGGATATTGAATTCCTCTTCGCTTTGTTCTAAAATACCGTAATGATTAAATAAATTGTCTTTTTTCTCCTCTAAAATGATTTCTCCATTTTTCATAAATACGAGTTTTGTTGCAAGCTGTTCTATGTCTTCTGAAATATGGGATGAAATTAGAATACCGTTACCTTTAGCAACGTAATCTTCTAAAATTTCAATGACTTCTTCACGACTAGAAACATCCATACCTGCAGTTGCTTCGTCTAAGATAAGAACCTTACTATCGTGACTTAATGCGATTGTTAAAGCAGCTTTCATGCGCATACCTCGAGAAAAAGAAGCTATTTCATTTGTAGTAGGTAATTCAAAATTTTTAATAATAGCGAAGAATTTCTCCGAGTCCCATGTTTTGTAAATTCTAGAAAAGACTTTATCTATATCTTGAATAGTTAATTTGTTTGGAACGCGTAAATCATCAAAGACGACACCAATATGCTCTTTATGTTGGTTATCATTTGCTGCTATAGGTTTATCAAAATAACGTATTTCTCCTGAATCTTTAAAACGGTTACCGACCAAGGTATTAATTAATGTAGATTTACCAGATCCGTTTTTACCAATTATGCCAATCACTTCATTAGGTTCAAGCGTTAATGAGATATCAGAAAGTTGAAAATCTGATTTTTTATATGATTTATTAAGATTCTGAATTTCTAATAAATTTTCCATAATATCCTCGCTTCCAAAATTTATTTTTATTTATAAAATTTACTGACTTTTAACAAATATCCAAAGGCATTGTAGATAAATAAGACAATCAGTATAACCAGGCCAACAAATTGATTGATTCCTGAAACCATAGAAAATATGCCTAAAATAATAGCTCCTATTATAATTAAAGTAAGGTTTACGTGATAAGTTTTGTACATAGAAATTAATGTAATGTGACGTTCACCTTCATCCATTATTTGTAAAGTTTTTTCAGTATATTGTGCTTCGCCTTGTTTAGGATAACGAGAATCATATTCTCTAACAAAGAAGCCAATCATTAGAGAAGGGAATATCGTAATTAAATAAGGAATAATAGCATAAAATGTCACTGTACTATCGGCGTCGACAGATACAATAACAAGCAGTGTAACTAAACTAATTAATACTTGAATATAATAAATAAAGCTAGAACGCATAAATTTTAAATTTGCTTTTTCTTCCAATTCGTCTGTTTGATAACCACCTAAATTTTCTTTCATTTTAGTCTTATATTTAAGCGCATCCTTGTGAATCTTATGAAGAAAAATGGTTAGTATTATATTTAGAATTGAAGCAATAATTGATGTGATAATGGCGATGTTATAACTTGGTAATTCAAAATTTAAGAAGGTTCTTGTACTGTCATATAAACCAATGAAAATACCTATAACACCTCCAACAATACCCCCTAATAAAGTTAATAGTAAATATCGTCCTACTTTCATAAATCCCTCTCCTCTATAATGAAAATATTTTCGACAGGTTCATCAAATATTCTTGCAATTTTAACTGCAGTTAAAATAGATGGCATAAAATCATTTCTCTCAATTAGGGAAATGGTCTGTCGTGAAACGCCTGCCTTTTTAGCAAGTTGTGTTTGATTATAGCCATCACGAGCACGCAATTCTTTAACACGATTTCGCAAATATTATCAACTCCTTGCGTACAATATATAATACTTTGATATATTTGACAACCATATTTGTCAAAATGACGTATATAGATGTCTTTTTCGAACAGTGAAAAAGCTACTAAAAGCACGTAGTATAGCCTTTAGCAGCTTATTAAAAAAATAAATTTAATCTTAGCAAGTTTGCTTATATTTTTCTTTTAATAATATAGTACATATAAATCCAATGATTAATAATCCAGCAGCGAGATAAAAACCAGTTGCCATAGCACCAGTTAAATCCGTTAAATAGCCAGTCACGTATGGAGCAAGTATAGATGCCGTCATCCCTATGAAATTATAAACACTAAAAGATGTACTTAGTGCATTTTTAGGAGCGTTATCTGCAACTACAGCTATTAAGACGGGGTTTGTACTTATCTTCCCAACAATTCCATAGCCAATTAAAGCAATATATAAAATCCATAAATGATCAAACATAACGATGGAAATTGTAAATATAAATGCTAAAGGTATCATTACTAATAATACTGGACGACGACGACCTAATCGATCAGAAAGCCAACTAAAGAATAGTGAGCCAGGTATAGCAGCCCAAGGAACTAATGAGGCTATAAAGGCTACTTGGGCGCCATTGATACCACGTTCGGTTTCTAAGTAATATGGTAACCACGTAATAATCATAAAGAAACCATAAATTGAGCAGAATATAATAATGTACGCCAATATCAAATTTCGATTTTTGAATAAACTAATGAATTTAAAAGGTACTTGTTGCTCAGTATGTGTTTGGATAAACCTAGGGCGTTCTGTAATTACTTTATACATTAACAAAGCTAGCAGAAGTATAGGTATTGCCATGATGAAAAAAGGTATATGCCAATTCATACCATATTCCTGAACGGTATAACTTGAAATAAAATAACCAATTGAAGTACCAAATGCCATACCACTATTGATTAATGCACTACCGAGTGTGATATGTTTTTCAGGAATGGCTTCTGAGGATAATGCGTATTGAGGACCGTAAAACATTCCTTGTGCTAACCCAACAATAAGCCAAGATAGCATAAATAGGAAAAATGTCGGCATTATACCAGTAATAACCATAAATACCCCAAAAACTATCATACTCGGGACAAGCATTTTCTTTCGGCCAATTTTATCTCCTAATATACCTGAAGGGATTTGAGTTAAAGTATAGCCAATAAAGAATACACTCATGATAATACCGAGTTGTGCATTGTTTAAAGAGAAAGTGCTTTTAATATCGCCCATAATTGGGTTCAATATAGTACGTGCAGCATAGATCACTAACCATCCTAATGTAAAGATAGTAACTAATTTAATCCAGTAATGTTTACTAAGTTGTATTGATTCTTGTTGCATATCTCATTACTCCTTCCAAATACATAAATTCACAATTATAATAGCCCGAAATTCAGTAAAATACCTTGTTAAAAATGCCAAAAATAGACAGATGTTTTGATGAAAATGCTGAGACTAAAAAAGTGTGAAAATGATGCTTAACAACTTAGATTATATAGCTTAAATGTATCGGATTTTCCAAAAATGGTGGAGTATCAGTGTTGTTGAAATTAGAATAGTTAATGTGACGATTAGTATTCTGGCAGAAGAATTAATATAGATATAAATTTTAAGTAGATATATTTATAACTATATTGTTTTATTCTTTCTATTTTTTCTTCCTAGAATAAAAAGTGCAAATATAAATTATAAAATATAGATAATGTTTGTTATAATTATAACATGATAAATAAATTTAATAATAAAAAATGTGTAATTATAGTATTTGTCCTTTGAAATAGAATAAATAAGCCATACATGAGCAATTTAAATAAGCATCAAGATCTATTGGATTACATATCGAGAAACGGACAACATCTAATTGCAATTTAGGAGGAATAAAATTGACAACATCTAACAAACTTATATTCAATCGTACATACATGCTCATGTTAGCAGCAGGTATTTTTGCCATGATTGGATTTAGTACAATTTTAACAACGATTACATGGTATGCAGTTAAAGAATTACAATCGTCCATGGCATTAGGTTACATATTAGTATCGGCTACGGTGCCTAGATTACTAATGATGACATTTAGTGGTATGGTAGCTGATAAATTTAAGAAAACAACGATTATGTATTATTCAAATATTGCAGAAGCTGCTGTTTTGGTGATCCTCTATTTTCTTATTATTAATAATCAACTTTCATTAATTCCTTTAATGATTTTAGCTGCTTTTTTCGGTATGTTAGACGCATTTTTTGGTCCTGCATGTACCTCATTGATTCCTAAAGTAGTTAAACAAGCGCAACTCCAAAGAGCTAATTCTCTTTTCCAAGGGGGTACTCAAATATCATTTATACTTGGACCAATTGTTGCAGGTATGATTATGGAAAACTTTTCAATCGCAACAAGTTTTTACGTCGCGCTAATCTTTGTATTTTTATCAGCGATATTCGTTTTCCCGTCCTTTATCAAGGAAACGGAAGTACCAGAACGTTCCAATGAAACGCCGATTAAAGATATTATTGAAGGGTTCCGTTATGTAAAATCATCCCGTTTTTTAATTACAGGAATTATTATTCTTGTTACTGCTAACTTTTTTGGTCTGGGAGCTTTAAGTGTAGGTATACCTATATTAGTAGAAGCTTCGGGAGGTACGCCTATCAATTTAACTTACTTACAATCGAGCTTAGGTGTAGGTATGCTTTCAGGAACAGTATTACTAAGTATCGTCACTTTAACTAAAGTTAGAGGGAAAATAACATTATTTACATTATTAGCTATGCTTTTAATATTCTTAGCATTTACACAAGTAACAGATTTAATTTGGCAAATAGTATTATTATTCTTAATAGGGTTTTCATATACAATTGTTTATATTCCGTTTATTACCATGGCTCAAGAATTTTCAGATGAAAAGGTGACAGGCAGAGTCATGAGTTTAATCTTCCTTGCAATGACTGGTTTCGATCCAATTTCATATGTTGTTATTTCAGGATTAAATACAATGGATATTTCAATTTTTAATGTTTTAGCAATTTCAGCCACAGCCAGTATCGTCGTATGGTTGTTTATTCTAATGAACTCTAAAGTATATAGAACAATTGATTAATAAAGATTTGATTATCATAAAATTTTATATATAAGCGAGAGCCTCTCACTAATTATAATAGTGGGAGGTTTATTTTATGTTAAAAGTATTGTTAAAACAGTTGATTGTTCGAAATAGGTTTATTGAAAATATATGAATGTGTATTTGATAAAGATGATAAAAAATTTTAATTCTTATTAGGTTTCATTTAACAATAATTAATTTATTCGTTATAATACATTTTCGCTTTATTTATGTATAAATTTATACTATATTGAGTATTGTGTGTATTTCGAGGTGTATAAATACACAATAAAATGTGACATAAAACTTCAAAACTTACTGACGAGTACTTTTAAATTTAGAGGAGGAAAAGCAATAAGAACATTGACTTCTTAATTGATGTACTGCGAAAAATTAAAACCAACGACTTAATAATAGAAAAGTAACTATGGCATATATGATTTAAATAGTGAAAATAAAGAGAATAAAGAACAACAGACAAGGAGCTTGATTATGCTTAAATCTACAATTGAAAATGTAGAAAATGAAAAATATAAATTACAACCAATGAACACACATTACTTGAAAAGAATAGAAAAAATAAATCTAGAAGAGGTTTACTTTTGTATTGAGAAAAGTGATGTTGTAACAATAGAAGCTTTAGAAACACATATACAGCAGTCCAAAAAAGCAATCGCATTGATTGGTGAAGACAATGTGAGAACGACACTTCAAGATTGTGGCAACGGTTTATATCAAGCTACAATAATTTACTTTGAAAAATCACTTGATTCGCTCATGGATGCAACGAAACATTTAACGCTTTTAGAAACACAAGAGGCGAACAAATATATACTAGTAGATTAAAATAAAAACACTTTCGCATGATTTCATTTTAAAGATGAAATAAGCGAAAGTGTTTTTATTGTGGTTGGATAGCTACTAACATATGTGATTTTATTTTTTAATTATGCAGAAAATAGCGTTGTGATATGATGAAAAGTCTTTATATATGTAAAGTAATATATGGTGATAGATTCATATAACATAAAAAATAAAAAGCCACTTTTAAGATGACTTAAAGTAATTGTTCTTCTATCGGATCGCTGTAAATTGCATCTTTTCTTTCAACAATACTTTTTAAAAACAAAATATTGTGAATAGCAGAATAGGTTTGAACGTAATTGCAAATAGTTTTAGCATAAGATTAATTTTATTGTACACATCAATTTCATTGTCTTATACTTATCTTAAAATTATTTTGGAAATAAAAAATTCGTCTAACCACTTTAGGAGGTTTTCTAGTGAAAAATGCAACGGAGTTAGCGCAAATATTGAAATCCTTAGATGGACAGAAATATGGTGCTTATAAAAGACTTAAAGGTATATATCAATTCAAACAGTTTCGACTTGCGATAGACCATACCCAAGTGGATCCATACGCGCCTCCATCTAAAATGAGGGTAGTGATGAGTAGAGACACAGCGAATATCCCTAACAACTTATTGGACACCAAAGATAAAGTTATCGCCGTAGCAGACTTTTTAACGCGAACTTTTAATGAAAGTATAAGTTCATTTAAGCGAAACAGCCAAAATGCAAAAGCTGCATCAAACATTGCTATAGATCAATGTGGCCAAGAAATTTTAGAACGCACAGCTGTAGTAATCAATGAACATAATATCGAAGTAAGACTTGAAATTAGTTTGCCAGCGGCAGGAAGAAAAATTTTAGGGAAAGCTGCGGCAAATACATTAGTAGAAATACTGCCCAACATTGTACATGAAGCGTTGCTCTATAAAAATATTGATCATGCGAAATTAGATACACAGGTTACGTTAATGCTAGATCAAGCTTTTATTCGTGAGGAACTTGAACGTCGAGGTCTTGTTGCATTTATTGCGAATGGTTCGATATTACCGCGCAAAAGTGGCGTTTCAGATAAGCATTTAGCTAATGCAGTTGCGTTTACAAGTCCTAAAAATGTGGAAGTACAAATGGCTATGCCAAGTGGAAAGACAGTCACTGGAATGGGGCTACCTAAAGGTATTACATTAATTGTTGGTGGAGGCTTTCATGGCAAATCTACTGTACTTGAAGCGCTCGAGCGTGGTATCTATAACCATATTGATGGAGATGGTAGAGAATATGTTATTACATGTCATGATGCCATGAAGATTCGAGCTGAAGATGGTCGCCATATTGAGAAGGTAAATATTAGTCCATTTATAAATAATTTACCGGGAAATAAAGATACGCATCAGTTTTCCACTGAAAATGCGAGTGGCAGTACATCTCAAGCAACGAATGTTATGGAAGCATTAGAAGCGAGGACCTCACTATTATTGATTGATGAAGATACTTCAGCTACTAACTTTATGATTAGGGATAGCCGTATGCAACGCTTAATTGCGCCCGAAAAAGAACCTATCACACCATTTGCAAGTAAAGTAAAACCGCTGTATGAAGATCATGATGTTTCTACTATTTTAATTGTAGGCGGCTCAGGTGATTATTTTGAGGTTGCTGACCAGGTATTAATGATGGATGAATATGTCTTAAAAGATGTCACTGAAAACGCTAAAGCGATTGCCCAAACAACAGATAATACAACAAAGGCTACAAATAATAGCGAATTTGGCAATCTTCCTGCTAGAGTGCCGTTAAAATCTAGTTTTAATAAAAAAGGAAAAGACAACCGTTTCAAAGTAAAAGGACGTTATTCCATTTTATATGGCAAAGAGCTTATCGATATTTCCGGTTTGGAACAGTTGGTGGATACAAGTCAAACTCAATGTTTAGCAGCAATGATTAATTATTATCAAAGTCACTTGTTAAATGAGCAAGATACGTTATCTCAAGCTGCAGATAAATTATATACAGTTATTCAAGACCAAGGTTTAGATGTAATATCGTCATTTGAAGGGCACCCGGGTAACTTAGCGCTACCAAGAAAACAAGAGTTTTGTGCAGCACTTAATCGTTACCGTGGACTAAAAGTGAAAAATTAATAATTATAAAAAGGGTTGCCATTGTTAAATATTACGATGGCAACCCTTTAAAATTATAATAACTAGAGTAATAAAACGTGCAGCACATAAAAAATATAACTCTAACTATGTATTTTTTATTTAAATTAAAAGGCTCAAAAATTAAGCGTTTTAAAATATTATAATTAAAATAAAAAAGTTATGCTATATTTAAAATGAGTTATATTGATAGTTTTTTACTTAGAGGTGATAGTATAAATAACAAATAATTTTGTGGAATTTGGAGAACCGACAGCAAATGATAACCAATTAAAAATGAAACGGCAGTTATACTTTACAGCGAATAGCAAATAAGGTTTGAAAATTTATTTGAGTCCTAGAGATGTAAAATATGAATTTTCTTATATCTCTGAAGTAATAACTTGATTTTGGAAGTTTGCAATTATGAAAATAAATATTCTTATTATTTTGTTATGCATAATTATTAACTTTTCGTATTCAACATATATTTTTAGGACAAAGAATATTAACATTATTGCCTCAATTGAAGCAGATAGAGTTCCAAAACATAAAGTTAATCGTTTAGTTAAAATTTTTGTTTGTTGCCTGACTTGTGCCACGCTTATTATTATATGCTCAATACTTGTAATTGAGCAAAATTTTATATTATCGATGTTCTTGGTTTTTCTAAGTTTTATAGTACTTAGTTTTATTTATATATATTATTTAATGATTAAAAAGTAATAATGGTTGAAAATAGGAGTATTACTTAACCATTTTACGCATTTTATAAACTTTAGCATTACTATTTCCAGATTGACCGATAATTTTAAAGCCTTGTTTAGCATATAAGTGTTGGGCAGTAATGTTTTCAACTTCAACAGTTAACGAAATTTTTGTATAACCTTTATGTAACGCAAGTTGTTCAGCGTATTCAAGTAAAGCACGTCCCACACCCATACCTCTGAATTGAGGAAGTGTTGCTAACATACTCACATGATACTCATCTGTATTGCCTTCATCTAATCTTATAAGGGAGATTATATCTTTAAATGCATGTAAGAACTGAGGGACTAACTGCAACTTTTGAATTTTTGCAATTTGCCATACAGTAGTAAATGTTTGTTGCTGAAGATCACTGTAAGGCAAGCATGATATAGCTCCTGCCACTTGCCCATCAATCATTGCAAGCATTGTATTCTCATAACTAAAACGGTTCCCAGGTTGTTCCCATAACTGCTGCATCTTTTGAATAAGTATTTTAGTGTCTTGTGTATAAAATAAAACTTTTGCCATATCATCTATGGCTAGTAGGTGAAAATAGCCACCATCTTGTAATTGTGGATAAGCTGGTATAATTTTTGAATTGTTCATTATTTATGCTCCTTAAAATATAATTGTAATAAACTTATACCCATCTAATTAAAAAAATTTAGTGTAATTAATTAAGTTAGTATACTAATTTAAGAAGTGATTCATGTTGAGTTGATGCGAGGTAGTCATCGGGATGTGTGAAGGCACTCTTCTATACCCTGTAAAATAGAGTAGTGTCATTCATATTAGTTGTTTTATTTATTGGCGCTTATTAAATAAAATTAAGTAAGGTATACTGTCATAAAATTTAATTAATAAATATTGTTTTTAAAAAGACGTTTACAATACAAAGTACGTTAGTTAAACTTGGAATGTAGACGAATTAAGTGGCACAATATATATTAATTAAGGAGCTTATGCTAAATGAAGGGTAAATGGATTTTATCAACAGTTTTAACTGGTGCATTGATAATCACGGGTTGTTCCAATAACGATACGAAAAATGAAGACAACGAAGCGAATAAAGAAAATAAGAAGAGCCAATCTGCTAAAAGCAGTAATGATGTGAAATATCCGAAAGATGGAGTGAGAGGGATATATGTAAGTGCCGATGCGACCAATGGTGAAAAATTTAAAGAGCTTACAAAGTTTATTGATGAAAGTGATTTAAATGCAATGGTGATAGATGTTAAAGATGATTCGGGTAACGTTACTATAAACTTTAACACTGGTAATAAAGAAATTGATAAACATACATTAGATATCGTAGATGCGAAGCCGTTACTTAATAAAATGAAAGAAAAAGATATTTATCCTATTGCCAGAATTGTTACTTTTAAAGATAAAAATTTAGCAGAAAGTCATCCTGAGTGGTCATTTAAGCAAACAGATGGTTCAGTATGGGAAAGTGATGGTGGCGATAAATTTGTTAATCCATTCGTGAAAGATGTATGGAAATATAACATTAATGTCTCTAAGGAAGCAGCAAAAGCAGGTTTTAGAGACATTCAATATGACTATGTAAGGTTCCCAGAAGCGTTTGAAAATGTAGAAAGCAACTTGACATATGATAAAGGCGACTATAAAAATAGTGAATTAAGTGATGTTGATCAACGTGTAGATACTATTACACAATTCCTAAAAACTGCTCGTAAAGAATTAAAACCTTATGGTGCTGAGATATCAGCTGACGTATTTGGTTATGCAGCAATGGTTGAAGAAGCACCAGGTATAGGCCAAAGTTTTCCTAAAATAGCCGAAAATACAGATGCTATTTCATCTATGATTTATCCATCACATTGGAGCTCAGGTGATTTTGGTTTAGAAGCGCCAGATAAGGAACCTTATGAAGCAGTTGATCATTATTTAGATAAAGAAACGTCTGTTTTAAATAAATTAGGTGATAAAAAACCGAAGTCTCGCCCGTGGTTACAAGACTTTACAGCACGATATTTAGGTGAAGGTAAATATATAGAATATGACAGTAAAGCTGTTGAAGCACAAATACAAGCGCTTAAAGATCATGGAATTAAAGAGTACCTATTGTGGAATGCGGCCAATGATTATACTCAAGGTGTAGATTATACTCCTGAAGCAAATAAAGAAAAACTAGAACAGAATAAAGAAGAGTTAAAGAAAGAGGACAAAGACGAAGAAAGCAATAAAGATAATAAAGACAATAAAAATGAAAAGTAATTTAGTCAGATAAAAATCTAGCTAGAACAATCATCTCACATTAAATTAAATACACATTAATAAAAAGGCGCAGCACGTTCAAATTTATTTCAACGTGTTACGTCTTTATTTTATACATTTAATTTTTTGTTTTGAATTAAGAAGAAGTACAGTATTCCAGTAATTATTATGATTATACCCATGATAGCATACATATTTCCATAGCCAGTTAAAGGCGTTACATAACCTAATAAGTATGGAGAGAGGCCTAAACCAGCATCAAAAAAGATGAAATAGGTTGATGTGGCAATACTTATACGAGAAATTGGTGCAGATTTAACTGCTAGAACTTGTGTTGCAGATTGTAAGTTACCGAAACCTAATCCCATAATGGCGCTAATTAATAGTAATATAATTCCGCTTGTAACTTGACTTAACATAAAACATACTAATCGCGTAGAAAATGATTGCTGGATATACAACGATGTGGTTTCCTCTATTATCCATGAGTTTACCGGCAGCTGGGCGTGTTAGTAAAACAACAATGGCATAAACAACAAAGAATAAACTTGCTATACTTGTTAAATTTAATTGACTCGCATATAAATTCAGGTAAGTTAATACCCCAGAATATGCAAAACTTAATAATAAAATGATTAAACCAACAGGTATGACTCTTGGCTCAATGATATTTTTAAGAAACGATGTACCTTTTTCTAAATTAACGGAAGCCGTTTTGAATTCAGAACTTTTTGGTGCTTTAATAAAAATGCTCATGATTAAAGCGATACACATTATGATAAAACAAAAGCTGAATAGTATAGAAAATGAAATATAATGAATCATTAATATACCAAGAAAAGGGCCGAATGCAGTTGCTAAAGTCGTACTCATACTATAGTAGCTAATACCTTCAGATTTTCGAGATTCTGGGATGATTTGTGTAGCAATTGAGCTAATGATTGTTAATGCCATTCCATGAGGAATTCCATGTAGTAAACGTATTAAAATCAGGAATTGAACGTTGGTATTAATAAAATAAATACTGATGATAGCTAAGCAGATTATGATGGTGATTAGTAACAAGCGCTTAAGCCCGAACCTATTAATAAAATATCCAGCAAACAGCCGACCAATAACACCACCGATAATAAATATACCGCTGACGAGTCCTGATTGACTTATCGAAGATTGATAATGATTAATTGCAAAAGTTGCAATGGTAACCATAAGTAAGTAAAAGACTAAAGTTAGTAGAAAGTTAATCAACGATACACTGATAAATTGTTTAGTCCAAAGTTTATTGGTTTGCATAATGAATGCCTCGTTTCTATAAGTTTAAATTTAAAATTTATCAAAATTAACACAAAAAAGACACTTTGGTAACCAAAGTGTCTTTATATAATATATTGTTAAAATATACAAATCCAAGCAGGCATTGATAAAGATTTCAATAATAAAAATTGGTCACTGTCTTTGTATATATTGAATTAAAAAATGATAGACTACTCCCGAAACCACAGGTTTTTCATGTCTTAAATAATTTTTTAATCTAATAGGTTTTAAATATACAGTTACCATTGTTAAGTTGTCCTTTTAATAAAAATTTAATAACTAAATGATACATTCCCAAAACTCAAATAACAATACAATATATGATCAATTTAGAGAACTATTACATAAATCTAACTTCCCCCCGTTTGAATATTATTTTTCGAAGCGTCAAAAATTAAATGCAATATAATGTAAATAAAACTACATTACTGTATAAACGTATTGTATAATATAAAATAAGTTAATTTTAATATAAGTAAATATAAATGAGGAGCACGTTATTTTATGATTAGAATTTTAGTTCCGTGTTTTAATGAAGCAAGCGTTATTGAAAAAACATACGCTGAATTAACAGAAATTATGCAACAAGACAGTCGCAACAATAATTATAAATATGAATTGCTTTTTGTAGACGATGGGAGCAAAGATAACACTTTATCTATTATTCGACAATTGGCACAACAAGATTATGCAGTAAAATACATATCATTTTCAAGAAACTTCGGTAAAGAGTCTGCAATGTATGCTGGATTGAAGGCCAGTGTAGAAGCTGAAGCTTTAATTATTTTAGATGGCGATTTACAACATCCACCAACACTAATTCCACAAATGATTAAGTACTTTAGAGAAGGTGAAGATCAAATTGTGGCCAAAAGAGATAGAGCAGGTGAAAATTTAATTCGTAAACGCGTGTCACAATTATATTATACAATCATCAATAAAATGGTTGATGTTACATTAGAAGATGGTGTTGGTGATTTTAGATTATTAAGTCAGCGGGCAGTTAAAGAAATTGTGAATATGGGAGAGTATAATAGGTTTTCTAAAGGCTTATTTGCGTGGATTGGTTTTGAACCGAAAATCATTGAATACCAAAATGTAAATCGCGTAGATGGAGAGTCTAAATGGTCATTTAGCTCATTATTAAATTATGGTATAGATGGTTTGATTTCATTTAATAATAAGCCATTGCGTGCCATTATTTATTTAGGTCTTTTTATTTGTGGGATGAGTTTTCTCTATATTTTATTTAACTTTATTTACACGATAAATTATGGTGTTTCTACACCAGGATATTTTACAACAATTTTCTCTGTATTATTTTTAGGCGGGATACAGTTAACTTCATTAGGAGTGATTGGAGAGTATATCGGAAGAATTTATTATGAAGTGAAACAACGACCACTCTATATTGTTCGTCAAACAAATTTGAATGAACAAGAGGTGGAATAATATGAAACCGATTAAGATAAAAAAATCGTATCTTACAGTAACAGTTCTATTTATATTTTATATTTTTATGGCAATATTTACGCCATTAACACATGACGATTGGGATTGGTATAGTCATTATGGGGTTCAAATGCTTCAAGAACACTTTGCAAATTTGAACGGGCGTTATTTAGGTAACATGTTAGAAATTATTGCTGTTCGGTTTGATTGGTTTAGATGGCTGACTTATGCCATTTTTAGCGCTTCGATTATATGGATAATTGGACGTTTTGTGAATGATAACAAGCGTGTTTATTATTATTTGTATGCATTTATCCTAATGGTTACGATACCAAGTGAAATATATAAACAAACTTATGGTTGGTTCGCCGGATTTTATAATTATGTTCCTGCAACTTTTTGTGTGCTGTTTATTATATGGTATATCTCAACAATTTTATTTAAGCAGAAAAGTTTAGATCCTGTAACTAATATTTTGTTTTATTGTGTCTGTTTTGTTGGACAATTTTTTATGGAAAATACAACATTATTCAATACGATGATTTTATTTTTAGCAATCATATTAAACGTATTACTTTATAGAAAGTTGAACCCTAAATTCCTATTAGGTTTGGCAATTTCATCACTAGGGATGATTTTGATGTTTATAAATCCTAATTACCGCAAAATATTTTTTGAGGGCAGTGATTATCAAAAAGTATCTAGTGACACCGGCATCGTTGATAAAGTGACAAACACAGTAACAACCGTACTGCCAGATTGGGTGGTTTTTAACCAAATAATGATAATCTTAATGATTATTGGTGTTGTTATTACACTATTATTCAGAAGTGGTACGTTATTTACACGCTCTAAATTATTGCAAGTATTTGTTATAACTGGATTATTATTTTTGCCAATATACTACTTCTTTATTTATGAACAATTTGAGTTACAAAATTTTCATATACTTGTTATTGCTAATTTAGTTAATACATTAGTTTGTATATGGTTTTTATGTGCGTTAATTTTAGCAATTCATCTAGTGGTTGAGCTGAAGGAAATAAAATATACATTATATTTATTACTGGCAGCTATTTTGTTAGTATGTGCGCCATTAATTATTGTATCTCCTTTAGGACCAAGAAATTTTTATACAGTTTCTGCATTGTATGTCATTATCTTATTGCTACTATTTTCACAACTAAATATTACTAATCAACTTTGGAAACAGATTGCGGTTGTGTTAGCAGTTGGTTGCGGAACCTTATATCTAGGAACGTTTTTCTATATTTATCAAAAAAATGAAACGCGTATTATACAGTTAAAAGAAGAGATAAAAGCACACCCTAAAAAAGAAGTTTATACGATGGAAAAATTACCTTTCGAACATTATTTGCATCATGCTACGCCTACAAGTGCAAGATACCAAGCATTATTTAACCAATATGAAGGTATACCAAAAGACACCAAAATAAAATATGTGCCTTTTGGTGGTAAACATAAATAGGATACTTAAGCGGAAAAGATATAAATACCAATCATAAATACAAAAAGGGAGTGGGTAGAAATCATATGTTATTGAAATGATTTCGTCATGCCACTCCCTTTTGTATTTCTATAACTTTTTAGTTATCAAAATATAAGTCAGACGAGAAATTTAGCTCGAGACAAAATAGTCATATTTTATAATTCTTTTTCCAATATAATTGCTTTATAGTCACGAATATCTATACGGCCCAAAATTTCACGCTTTAACTTTTTGATATGTTCTAGTTTAGCTATGTTACTCATCATGTTATTAGGTACATGATTTTCCCAACGTTCAAGTTCTATGAATAATTCGTGCAATGATTTCATAAAATTACCACCTTTTATTTTTTTACAAATAAAATAGCCCTTCTTAGATAAGAAGAGCTTCCGCACATCTTCTCATCTGTCAGTTCGTAAATTAAAAACTGTTGGATTTAGCACATCGCTCGTTTGAGCTGTTGCTGGAGTTTCATAGGGCCAAGTCCCTCCACTCACTCTTAATAAGAGAACTATTCTATTTTAAAACATTGTAACGAATGTTCACTCAATTAGCAAATAAATATATCGTAGAAAAAATTTTTATGACGGTATATTTATTTTAAATAGTCAAAAAACGCACTTTTTAATTAATAAAAGATTAAGCCGATCAATAAACCTAAAATTACAATTAACCAAGATGGTGCTTTGCAATATGCCAATAATACAAACAATGTAGCAGCAAATGCAAAGTCCATATTTGATTTTATTGAGGATGTGAATATTGGATCATAAAAAGCTACAATTAAAATACCTACTACGCCAGCACTGACCGCTTTTAACATTGATTTTGCATAGCGGTTTGATTGTACGTGTTCCCAAAAAGGTAAAACGCCAACTAATAATAAAAAGGCAGGTAAGAAAATAGCTATTGTTGCAACTATTCCCCCTAAAACACCAGACATAACAGTTCCAATATATGCAGCAAAAGTAAATAACGGTCCTGGAACTGCTTGTGTTAATGCGTAACCTGATAAAAAGTCATTAGCACTAATCATATCAGTTGCTACAAATGATTGTTCTAACAAAGGTAAGACAACATGTCCGCCACCGAATACAAGTGCGCCAGAACGATAAAAGTTATCAATCATGTTAATCCATGAATTGTTAGTGACAAAATTCAATATAGGTAAGATTACTAAAAGACTAAAAAATAGTATAAGAGAGATGGCACCTACTATTCGTGGAATATTAAATATTTTTATCGATACTTTATCTTCATCTGTTTGTTTGAAAATCGCTAATCCAACTATAGCCACTGCAATCAACGCACCTAATTGCGATAGTGGATGAATAACCGTTATAGCTACTACTAATGTGAACAAGGCTAAAATTTTTGTTTTTAAATCGGGTAATAATTTTTGTCCCATGCCAATAATAGCATTTAGTACAATTGCAACGGCTACTAATTTTAGGCCGTGCGTCCAACCTAAATCATTGCTGTAAGCTAAGAGAAAAGTTGCGCAAAGCATTAGTACAATCACTGAGGGAAGTGTAAATCCAATAAATGAAATTATACCGCCGACCAAACCTGCTTTAGTTATACCAATACCGAATCCAACTTGGCTGCTAGCAGGTCCGGGTAAAAATTGGCATAATGCTACTAAATTGGTGTATTGTTGTTCTGTAAGCCATTGCCTTCGTTTTACGTATTCATCATAGAAGTAACCAAGGTGTGCTGTTGGACCACCAAATGAAGTGCAGCCTAACCTTAGAGCTACGAGAAATACTTCAAGATATTTCATAACAAATCCCCTCCTAGATTAAATTTCTCCGACGATTTCTTTTAATTTCTGATGACTTTTTTCTAACATTTGCTTACCAAATGGAGTGATTTTATAGTTTTTACGTTGCTTACCGGCAACAACAGTTTTTTCACTAACAAGTAATGACTCATCTTCCATTCGGTGTAAGAGAGGATATAGTGTTCCAGCACTTATTGTATAACCATGTGTTATTAACTCTTCCATCATCCAGCTACCATAAATAGGATGTTCATTAGCATGATGCAAAATATGGATATAAATGAAACCAAGAAACATACGTCTTTCTAATTTAGAGTCGATATCAACCAGCCCCTTTAATAATTAATAACATAATCCGATATCGGTTTTCGATATCAAGGACAATATATCATGTATCACGATGCTTTTGGCTAAATTTACATAAATTTTAAAAACTTATAATAATTATCAATTTATATATTTTTATAAGTGAAATTAACAACAATTAAGATGATTTACTAATGATAGATAAGTAAGGTACAATTATGTGTAAACGCTTACTTTAGAAATTTGACGTGTTGGTTTAAATCAGTTTTTAAAAGGAGAATGCACATGAAAGACAAAGTGATAATTGTGACAGGCGGTAGCAGTGGGATGGGAAAAGCAATGGCGACAAGATTTGCGGATGAAGGGGCAAATGTAGTCATTACTGGTCGTTCTTTAGAGCGGTTGGAAGCGGCCAAAGCTGAAATGGAAAAGTTTGAAGGACAAGTGTTATGTATAGATATGGATGTGAGAGACCCTGAAAGGGTTCAATACACAGTAGATAAAACAATAGCAACATTTGGAAAAATCGATGGTTTGGTGAATAATGCGGCAGGTAATTTTCTATGTCCGGCAGAAGATTTATCACTCAATGGTTGGAATTCTGTTATAGATATTGTCCTTAATGGGACTTGGTACTGTACACAAGCTGTAGGTAAAGAATGGATAAAAAATGGCCAACAAGGGCGCATTATCAATATGGTGGCGACCTATGCATGGAGAGCTGGCGTTGGAGTAGTGCACTCAGCAAGTGCTAAAGCTGGTGTATTATCCATGACTAGAACGCTCGCAGTAGAGTGGGGAAGTAAATATGGCATTACAGTCAATGCAATTGCGCCAGGTCCGATTGATAATACAGGTGGATCAGGAAAACTAAGTTTATCAGAAGAAGCTAAGCAACAAACGCTTGATAGTGTTCCGTTAGGTAGAATGGGACAACCAGAAGAAATAGCAGGTTTGGCTAAGTTCCTATTATCAGAGGAAGCCAGCTATATAAATGGTGCCTGTATGGCTATGGATGGCGGCCAATGGCTGAATCAAAACCCATTTTAATTAAGGTATGACAAGAATAACTAATTAATATATACCATAAAACTAATTGTGAATATCGTTCTTACAGTATTTTAGTTAGCACATAGAACTAAAATATAAATTAGTTAACCGATACAATTTTAATTTAACCTCATTCAATTGAAATTACTGACCTTTTCTACTATGATATAGACTTGTGTTAAAAATTAATATAGAGCTTTAATTTACGAAACTTTTTGGTTCAATAACTAGAAAGTTTCTTTTTATATCGTCTAATTTTTTTAGAAAAAATGTAATACTGATAGATGTATGTGTGTTTTTAAATAATTGAGAAAAGAGGTGTTTAAGGGATGTGGTATAAAATCCATTTTAAAAATATATGTTTTTGTATTTTAGGTACGTTTCTTATTAGTATAGGTATCAATGCGTTTGTCATTGCTTCTAATTTAGGGGAAGGGGGGACAGTTGGTATTTCATTAAACTTAAAATATACATTAGGTTTATCGCCGGCACTTACTTCCTTGATTATAAATATGATATTGATTGCGATAGGTTGGAAATATTTAAGTAAAACTACTGCTATTTATACTTTAATCACTGTTATTTCGAGTTCAGCATTTTTAGGATTGACTGAATCATTTAATATGAATCTGGAATCTGATTTTATCAATACAGTATTTTCTGGTGTGTTAATTGGGATTGGAAGCGGACTAGTGATTTCCGCACGAAGTACATTAGGTGGTACTTCTGTCATCGCTAAAATTATTAACAAATATAGCGAGATAAAGACATCACAGGCATTGTTTATTTTAGATTCAATCATTGTATTATCTTTCTTAATTGTACTTCCGGTCCAAAACGTATTGTATACGATTGTAATGCTTTTTATTGTTGAAAAGAGTATGACATTTATTATAGAAGGGTTTAATCCGAAAAAAGCGATTACGATTATTTCAGATTATAATAAAGATATCAGTTTAGATATTAATAATGAAACAGGTAGAGGGTCCACACTATTAAATGGTGTGGGCGGCTATGAACGTAAAGAAACGAATGTACTTTACGTTGTCGTACCGCAAAACCAATTAGCTAGAATTAAAAAAATTGTTAACGCACATGATGAAAATGCATTTCTAGTTATCCATGATGTGCGCGACGTCTTAGGTAATGGATTTATGAAACTACAATAAATTTGGCATTGTAAAGCGTAAATCAACTTTTTATAAAACGATTGCGTTGTTTCAACTAGTTATTTATTGCTTATATGGTTAATATTTAGAAGACCCGTGGTTTATGTCGAAGCCTCGGGTCTTTTAAAGTTAAAAACAGCTGTAAATAAATCTATTGGTATAGATCTCATTACAGCTAAAGTTAATGTATTAATTATGGATGGAAAATCACCTTGTTAAAATGTTTCTTGTTATTTACTATTGCATCAAATATTGCAGGGCCTTGCGCCAAATCTAGATAATCTGAAATCATAGCATGTACTTTGATTTTCCCAGTAGACATATAATGTAGTGATGCATGCCATTCTTGGCCTGGAAATGGCGCAGATAAGCCATTCCAAGAACCAATCACATTGAGCTCATTACGTAATATTTTTTCAAAGTGTTCACGGTTTATTTCAATATCTGAATAAGGTATACCAAGTAGTAAGACTTCACCACCTTTAGATGGTAATGTTAAGACTTGTCCTATAGTAAATGGTGAGCCAGCTGATTCCACAGCTACATCTATGTTATAAGGGAGTGTTTTAATAACGTCATTTAAATTTTCCTCTTTAGAGTTAATTATATAATCAACACCAAGTGTTTTAGCAATTTCTAATTTGTTGGGGTCTATATCTATAGCAATAGTCTTAGCAGCACCAAATATTTTAGCCCATTGTAAGGCCAGTAATCCAATACTTCCGCAACCGATGACAGCCACAGTCGCACCGGGCTTCATTGTTGTTCTATAAAACCCATGTGCTACCACTGCAGACGGTTCAACCATAGCGGCCGTATCAAAATCTACATTATTAGGTAACTTTAAGACGTTATGAGCTGGGAGTTTAACGTATTCTGCAAAACATCCGGGTTCATAAGAACCTATGACATATAAATTTTCACATCTAGAATACGCACCTTTTTCACATTGTTCACACTTGTGGCATACAATCGCAGGGCATCCTGTCACGGCATCACCAATAGATAAATGTTTTACATCATTCCCTACACTATGAACAGTACCTGAGAACTCATGGCCAAATGGTGTACCTGCTCGGTAAGGTCCTAATTTTTTATAACGCGAATTGTCGGAACCGCAAATGCCCGTTGCTACTACTTTGATAATAACATCATTGCTGTTGTCAATTTCAGGTGGTGTTGTTTCTTCATATCTTAAATCTTCAATGCCATATAAGTTTAAAGCTTTCAAATGTTGTCACCTCTTAACTTGTAAATATGAAATGAATTAACCTTGCTCAGAAGTTGTTTTTCTCTTTTTAAAAAATTTAACGACAAAGTAACTGAGAATGACGATGGTATTCGCGTATAGTAAGTTGTTCATATATAAATCTGTAATATTTCTCAAGGGTCCAAGCATGAAATCCAACATTAGTTCTACCATATTTTTACGCTCCTTTTATCGTTTGTATATTAACGATGACTATTTTGAGAATTATTCGATAGGGCGAAGTAATACTTTGATACCTTCACCACTCTTTATATGGTCGTATCCTTCTGTCCATTGTGTAATATCAAGTTCGTTTGTAATAAGAGATTCTGCGTCGACTTCTCCACAGCTTAGTAGTTGTAAAGAAGGCTCCCAATCTGCTGGTTTTTGGCTTCTAGTACCTACAACACGTAATTCTTTTTGAACTATTTGCTCTAAATTGAATGGGATTTCGCTATCTTTAAAGATACCAACTTGAACATATTGTCCTTTTTTACGTAAAATATCTAATCCTTGTTTGGCGGCAGGTATTGCGCCAGAACATTCTAATACGACATTTGCACCATAACCATTAGTGACTTTATTTACATATGATTTCAAATCAGTATTTTGAATATTAACTACATGGTCTAAGTTAAGCTCATTTGCTTTATTTAATCTTGCTTGATCATTATTCAATCCAGTGATTATAACTTTAGCGCCTTTACTTTTAACAACTTGAGCGACTAACAATCCAATAGGACCAGGGCCAATAACAACGACAACATCTTCAGGTTGGATGTCAATTTTAGAGACGGCATGGTGCGCGCAGGCTAAAGGTTCAGTCATCGCAGCAGCTTTGTAAGAAACATTGTCGGGTATGTGATGGGCGCTAGTTGCTGGAGTAATTAAGTATTGCGTGAAACCACCATTTTGTTGAGTACCCAAGCCTTTACGATGATTACATAAGTTATAATCACCGTTTTGGCAATAGTCACATTCCCCACAAATGTAATATGTTGTTTCTGAAGTAACACGGTCTCCGATTTTAAAATTTGTAGTATTTGTACCGACTTCTACAACTTCTCCTGAGAATTCGTGGCCTAGTATAACAGGAAAATTCACTTTATAATGTCCTTCGTATGTGTGAATGTCTGTACCACAAATACCTGCATAATGGACTTTTATTTTTATTTCATCTTCATTCGGGGAAGGCGTTTCTGTATCTAATAATTCTAGGTTTCCAAAACCTTCTTTAGTTTTAACGAGTGCTTTCATGTTTAGTCAGCTCCTATAAGTTAATTAAATAAGCCAAAGAATTTGAATATAATATAGTTTAAGATGTTACCGCCTTGGTCTATACTTGAAATTTGTGATGAACCGGATGGCATTTTCACATTTGTACCTTCTGCCATACTTGTGAATATCGGTGCGACATCAGTTGCGATATATAAGGAAATTGCAATCATGATTGTGCCAACAATAACTGAGTGTATAATGTTTCCTCGAGCAGCACCTACAATAAAAGCGACAACAAACGGAATGGTTGCTAAGTCACCAAAAGGTAGCACTTGGTTACCAGGCAAAATAACAGCTAACAATACGGTGATAGGTACTAGAATTAAAGCGGTTGCGATAACTGCTGGATGGCCTAATGCAACAGCTGCATCTAAGCCAATGTAGATTTCGCGATCACCAAAACGTTTGTTTAGCCATGTACGTGCGGATTCTGAAACAGGCATTAAACCTTCCATCAAAATCTTAACCATGCGAGGCATCAGCACCATAACTGCAGCCATTGACATACCAAGATTTATCACGTCGCCAGCGTTGTAGCCTGCTAATAAGCCAATTGCTAAACCTAGTACTAAACCAACGAATATAGATTCACCAAATGCACCGAATCTTTTTTGAATCGTTTCAGGATCTGCATTTAAGTTTTTAATTACAGGTACTTTTTGCAATCCTTTTACTAAGAAAATACCTGGAGCATATGAAATGGTACTACCTGTTGCAATAGACACGCCAGGTAAGTCATAAAACTTACTCATCATTGGCGCAGTCCAATCAGCCACTTTTAGACAAACAATTTGGAATACTGCAGCGGCTATTAAAGATTGCCAAATACTGCCAGATATTGCATAAACCATGGCACCCATAAAGGTATAGTGCCAGAAATTCCAGATATCTACGTTCATAGTACGTGTTGTTTTTGTTAATAACATTGCGATGTTAACGACAATGCCTAAAGGAATAATAAATGCAGCAATTGTAGAGGCCCATGCAATAGAAGACGTTGCTGGCCAACCTACATCAATGACATTTAAACTAACCCCTAAGTTTTTAACCATGGCTTGAGCAGCAGGGCCAAGGTTGTTAACTAGTAAGTCAATAACTAAGAAAATCCCAACAAATGCAACACCAATTGTCAGACCTGACCTAAATGCTGCGCCCACTTTTTGCCTAAAGAATAATCCTAATAGGAATATAACGATAGGAAGTATAACTGTTGCCCCTAAATCTAAAAAAGCTTGAATAAAATCTACAAATCCACTCATCCCTTACACCATCCTCTTTATATAAAGTACTATTGGTATAAATTAAGATGTCACTTTGTTATAACTATAAAAAAAATTGTTACGGTATTTATCCCAACAGTTCGTATGATTATTTTAATAAATGGTTCATTAGCTTTGTAATGCATCTAAAATTTCTTTTTTAGTGTCTTCAACCCCAATACCAGTTAAAAAGTTACGTGCATTAATAACAGGGAAATCGTATTCTTTTTGCGTCATAGCAGTTGTAACTAATAAGTCTGCTGTATCAACATACGAACCTACCTCAGAAATCTTTATTTGTTTTAAATCTACTTTGATGTTGTGTTCTTTCGCCATTTCTTCAATTGCACTGTTCACTACCGTTGATGTTGCAATACCTGCACCACATGCTACTAATACTTGTTTCATAATAAATTCCTCCTAATTTTTGATCTTAACTTTTTAAATATATCCTTAAAATGTTTCATTTTTTTAAAGGGTACTTATACTTCTTTGATTTCATGTTCAATAATATTTATGATTTCATTGCCATCTGCTGAATTTGCAATGGCTTCAAGTATTTTATTGTTTTGAAAAATTCCCATTAACTTTTGGAGTAATGATAGTTGTGCATCTTCTTTATCCATTGCGAGCATAAAAATTAATTTTACATCTGTTGTTGCTTCAAGTTCCCCCATAATGACAAAAGGTACGGTTTCTTTAAGTACAGCCACGCCGATAGACTTTGAATTAACGTGTTGAATGTCCGTGTGTGGAATTGCTACCGAACAATACACTGTAGGTAAGCCTGTAGCAAAGGATGCTTCTCTTTCAATAACTGCATTTTCATAAGACGCTTTTACGTACCCATTGTTGTACATACGTTTTGCTAGTTGACTTAATGCATCTTCTTTTGTCGCAGCCTCTAATCCAATAATGATGTTAGATGTATCTAATTTTAAACTTTCCATATGGCCCAACCCCTTTGATTTACTCTATAATTGAAAAGTGTTTAATGACTTCGAAAACTTGTGATTTTGAATCAGTTTTTATAATTTTTTGTACCATTTCAGTGTCTTGAGCCAAGTCTCGTAATTGTAATAGAGGTCTTAAATGTTTAAATTTATCTGTTGCTGCAATAATTACAAATATATTTACATTATGTCCTGTTTTTAGTGTTAATGGTTCATCTAATACCAACATACTCATAGAGGTGCGATTCACATTTTGTTCGTTTTCTGCATGTGGTATTGCGATATTTTGATTAATAACCATGTACGTTTCATCGAAATATTGAATCATAGAATCAATGTAATTAGCATCTATATAATGCTGACTATAAAGTGGTTTAGCAGCAACTTGTATGGCTTCCTCTATACTTTCAACGTGCGAGATTAGTTGAATATGATTTATAGGTAACAAATCCTGCAAATTTAAGTGATAATCTAACGATATTGAAGACGATTCGATTGATGTATAAGCATGAATCGAATCGAACTGTTGTTTAATTTCATTCAATAAGCTGTCCTCATTATGAATATCAGCGTGTTCACGTATCATTGCTACCATTTTTTGAGCGTATATATCAGTGTCGAACGTATTATTAAGTTGACCAAATACGTGTTGACGTAGATGATGTTTTTCTTTAGCGGTTAATATCGTTTTAGTAATATATAATCTCTTATTCGTCATGATGTGCATTGGAGAAAAGACTACATCAAAATCGAGAGTATAGTGGTTAAACTCGCGTAGTGATAACGCATCTAAAAATATAAATTCAGGAAATACACTTCGTAGTTCTTGTAACATTAATTGAGAAATTGAGGTTCCTTGTGTACAGACAACAACTGCTTTCACTTTTTTATCAATGTCTTCATCTTGCCTTCTTAAAATGCCCCCGATAATAATGGTTAAGTATGCAATTTCATTATCGGGCAGAGGTTGTCGTAATATTTTTTCCATTGGTTTAGAAGAGAGTTTTACAAGGTGAAACAATTCTTTATAATCATCTTTCAGAGTATTCTGTAAACTTTCGACGTCAGATAATTGATATCTAATTCTGTAAAAAGCTGGCTTCATATGAAACATTAATTGATTAAGTAATGTTTCACGTTCTTTAAAGGTGATAAAAGTGATTTTTTCAAATTGATCAAGCATAGACTGAAGTGCTACTTTTAATTCTGGTAAAAACGTTGAATCATCTAGTTCTGACCATTGCACACTTGTTGATAAAAGTTGTAATGCTATAAACAGTTTTTCTTGTCGAGGTATATCAGAGTAATTTGAAGTAAGTATTTCTGTTGCTCGATATTCCTCAGTGTCAGAGAGATCATCATAGCCAATTGAGAAGGGTGAAACAATTTTATTATGTTGGATTCTTCTAATAATAAAATAGAGTTTATAACGTAACGTTTGTGTACTTTGATCTATAAAATTGCTCTCTAAATACTGTTCGATTTTATTAATTTGTGTATCGATTATTTGAAGTTTGTCTTTGTGTAAGCCTAAAACATCCAAAATATCATCATTTAAAATGTTTAGTGTATATGCTTTATCAATTAAATTAGTTAAAAGTTTTCTTATTTCAAATTCATTACCTTTTAAATGATAGCCCTTTTGTCGTGAGTATTTCAGCGTAATATTATATGGTTCTAGTAGTGACTTTAATTGTTTTAAATCGTTTAATACAGTGTTCTTACTAATTTTTAAATCGATAGAAAAGTGATTTAACGATAACATTTCATCTTCTTTAAACAACATCAGTAAAATGAGGTGCGCGCGCTGCCAAGCAGTATATACTTGCTCATTTTCCTGTGGTAAAGGCTCAATATATACATTAAGAAAATGCTTTATTGCGTCATCAACGATGAAGAAGCCTTGGCTAGTACGCTCTATCGTAGGTAAATTTTGTTCAGTTAACCATGTATTGATTTTTTGGATTCTATAGCCAAGTTGTCTACGAGATATATTGAATATTAATTCGAGATCTTTGCCTTTAAGCCTAGGGTTTTTAATCAATTCTGTAATGACGCTAAAGTTTTCTGTCTGTATATTGAATCCCTCCCTTGTTGTTGATTCTAATTTAGCACATAGCATCAAAGAGTTGTACATTCATCAGACACAAATCCAATTTCATTTTATGTACATCATTGTGATAAACGTTGCAATATTCAATGAACATCATTGGTCTAAGATTTTCATTAGATTGTGAAATTAATAAACATATAAAGAGTTTTTTGTATTTATGAGCAGTGGGAGAGGTGTTTTAATGATTGCAAGGATGACATATTCATCGCCTAGTGTGAAATTACTATAAAATTTTGAATTATTGCGTTTTGAATTGACATATTTTTGACAAAATTTCATAATAGTATATGAATATAAAAAACAAAATATTCACATAAATATGTTTGGAATGATGCATATCGATGAAGTAAGCATAAGATGTAAAGCAAGGACAATGTTGTCAGAGGCAGCAATAAATAAGATTTCAGAGGTATCAGAACAATTACAAATGATTGCCAACTTGAATCAGGCAAACGTTTTTATTGATTGTCCAATAGAAAAGCATGGTGAAGTTATTGTTGTTGCAGAAGCAGTTCCGGTGAATTGTAAAAGCTTGTATCAAGGGTCTGTAGTAGAAGCTAATGTTTATGAAAAGTTTGAGCCAGCTGTATTTGAAGTACTTTCAGGTAGTGAATTTGCACAACATCGCGCTATTTCGCAAGAGGGTAAAGTAGTAGAACAGAGCGCTACGCCAATTAAATTAGCTAATGAAATTATTGGTATTCTAATAATGGAAATAGATGTCAGTAATAAAATTATGGAAGAAAAAAGATTGAAAGCATTAACACAAGCAACCAGTACTTTAAGTGATTTGGTGTCGAATTCAGAGAGTGATCCAATTTTTGTACCAGACATGATTGAGGAAAGCTTGTTTGATTTAGATAATGAGTTGAACATACGTTACTTTAATTTAGCAGGAGAAGCAATGGTAAGTGAACTTTTACATTTGGACTGTGAAGCAGGATTGAATTTCATAGAATTGTTTCCATCTATCGAAAATATGTTAACAGATGGACGAATTATCACAATTGAAGAGCGTGCTCTAAAAGGACATTATTTTCAAATTAAATGTATACAGTTGCTTGAAGATGGTGTGATGACCGGTCATTTAATTTTGTTAAAAGATATTACAGATTTAAAAGAAAAAGAACGTGCATTAATATCTAAATCAGTCGCTATCGGTGAGATACACCATCGTGTGAAAAATAATTTACAGACTGTTGCTAGTTTATTGCGTTTACAGATGAGACGAGGATTACCCAATGGAAGTGAAAAGTATTTCCAAGAAAGCCTTAATAGAATTTTAAGTATCGCATCTGTTTATGAAGTGATACTAGATGAATCATCCACAGACTCTGTAAATATTGATAAATTAATTAAAAAAATTGGAAATATGATAGTTTATAACGAAACTCCTAATAAAAGGATACATATTGATTATAAAACAGATGAAAACATCCACTTAGTTTCAAATATTGCAGTGTCTATCGCATTAATTGCAAATGAACTTATAACGAATTGCTTAACACATGCATTTAATGGACAAACAAAAGGGGTAATCACAGTTTGTCTATCATACAATGCTCAATATGAATTAATTAATTTAAATGTACAAGACACGGGCAAGACTGCGTGTGAATTCAAACAATCATTTGGTTTGAAAATTGTAAACACAATTACGGAAAATGACTTAGACGGGGCATTTATAATTGAACGTAACAGTGTTGGAACGAATGCGAGAGTGGAGTTTCAATACAAAGGGGAGAATTAAAATGACATCTATTATAGTTGTTGAAGACGAGTCAATCGTTAGGATGGATATCGTAGAAATGTTGGCAGCTGCGAATTATAATGTAGTTGCTGAAGTTGGTAATGGAGAAAAAGCATTAGAAGCTACTGATAAGTTTCGGCCAGATTTAATCATTATGGACATTAAAATGCCGAAAATGGATGGTTTAAAAGCAAGCAAAATCATTTCGAAAAAATATAATATTCCAATATTGCTACTGACGGCATATAGTCATTGTGAATATGTAGAAGAGGCGAAACAAGCTAATATAGTAGGCTATATTGTGAAACCTATTTCCGAAGCGCAATTATTACCAGCTGTTGAGATTGCAATGAGGCAAGCTCAAAATATTGCTGAATTAAGATTTGAAGTGGATCATACTAAAAAACAAATGGACGATAGGAAACTTGTTGAAAAAGCAAAAGGCATATTGATGAAGCAATTAAATTTAACAGAAGAAGCAGCTTATCAGAAACTCAGGCGAAAGAGTATGGATAAGCAAGTGGGTATTGAAATTGAAGCTTCTAAAATCATAGAAAAATTGAGATAACAAAACAAGTGAATATAAAAAGCAAAGGTGCTTATTTGAATTAATCAAATAGGTACTTTTTTGTTTTTTTATAGCCTTTAACAATGGGGGAATCATCATGGAGCATATTGGAACGGTAATTATTTATATTATTATGGCATGCGCAGTGTTAGGTGCATTTGGTGCGATTCGTAATGCAGATAAAGGTATAGGTAAAGAGTTTATGGAAGGAATTTATACTATTGGGCCTATTTTTGCTAATTCAGCAGGTATCATGGCATCAATTCCTTTTATTTCAAAATTCATAGAACAAGTTTTTGGACCACTATTTGACAAGATTGGTGCTGATCCAGCAATTGCAGCGACCTCTATACTTGCAACAGATATGGGAGGATATCAACTTGCAGATGTTTTAAAGCAAAGTTATGAAGGATGGATAATGGCGATGATTGTTGGCTTTATGGCAGGGGCAACGATTGTGTTTACAATACCGCTAGGGTTGCCAATGCTAGATAAACGAGATCATAAGTATATGGCGTTAGGAATATTGTCAGGGCTATTGGCTATACCATTTGGTGTTTTTATTTCCACGGTAATAATTCTATTAAGCCATACAAAAATTAGAACAGTTATTGATACAACAAGTGCAGCAACACATATATTTCAAATTAGCATGTCTACGGTATTTATTAATCTGTTACCATTAATTCTATTTGTATTAATCACAGCAATAGGGTTGTATTTCTTTTCTGACATTATGATTAAAATATTTATTGTCTTTGGTAAAGTTCTAGATACATGTATTAAATTAGTATTTGTCTTTTCTGTAGTAGAAATATTTACAGGTTTGTTTACCACTATATTTGGTAGTTGGGGATTTGATCCCATTATGGCTGATAAGCAAGACAATTTTAGAGCATTAGAAAATGCAGGTAATATCGCTATTATGTTATCAGGCGCTTTTCCGATGGTATATTTAATTCGTAAATATTTTTCTAAAGGACTGCACAAAGTTGGAAGTAAAGTAGGGTTAAGTGAGGTAGGAAGCGCAGGTTTTATTGCAACAATTGCGAACATTTTAGCAATGCTAAAACTTGTAAGAGATATGCCACCAAAAGATAAGGTGCTCAATATTGCATTTGGTGTATGCTCGGCATTCTTGTTAGGAGATCATCTTTCTTATACAGCAAATTTTCAACCTACACTGATACCTGCTGTAATGATTGGTAAGTTGAGTGCAGGTATTATTGCGATTATATTTGCATATATATTATGTATTCCAAAAGCTAAAAAACTAGAGGAAATTGATAGACGTGCCGGCATTATTGGTGAAAATGAATACCTAAAAAATAAGTAATAGTAATAGCTCGAGTCTATAAATCCAGAATTTTCATTATTCAGGATGATTGTTTCGAATATAATTCTTACAAAGTTGATAAAAAAATAAGAATGTCACAGTTATTGTATATAAAATTAAAAATCCCGAGACTTATAATGTCTCGGGGTTAATTTATGTCTTATTAAGCAAATTTGATTGAAAATACTTTAAGTTAATAGTTAACTTAAAGTATTAGTGTATGTCTATTTCTAAATGTGTACTAAAAGGCCATGAAGTACATGGTTTTTTACGTAAGCATTCTAAAGTATTTATATCAATGTGTAATTATTTAAAAGTAGTTTGCAGTGATACCACCATCTACGTTAATATTTGCGCCGTTCGTCCAGTCTGATTCATCTGACGCCAAGTATAACGCACAGTTTACAATATCTTCTGGTTTCCCGAAGCGGCCAGTTGGTTGTCTGTTTAATCTAGTGTTTTTAGCTTCTTCATCTGAGACTAACCACTCCATTAGTAATGGTGTTTCGATTGGTCCGGGACTTATTGCGTTAGTTCTAATACCTTTAGGCCTAAATTGTATAGCTAAGGATTTAGTTAAAGAAACAACAGCGCCTTTTGATGCGGTATAAGCATCTTGTGGTACAGAACAACCCATTTCGGCGACAAATGATGCAATATTAATAATAGAACCAGAATTACGTTTCTCCATTTCAGGAATTACATACTTTGTCATAAAGAAAATGCCTTTAACATTGATATTCATGACTAAGTCCCAAACATCTTCACTTGTATTTACTACAGAATTATCTGCTTCAGGCATAACACCTGCATTATTGTATAGTACATCAATTTTTCCATAAGATTGAACAGTGTCTGCAACTGCATTTTTAACATTCTCTTCGTTTGCAATATCTACTTTGAACAATGTAGCTTCGCCACCATTGTCTTTAATTATTTGCACAGTTTCAAGACCAGCTTGCTCATCTCTTTCAAAGACTGCAACTTTAGCACCTTCTTTGGCAAAGGTTTGTGCTGCAATTTTCCCCATACCGCCACCTGCACCGGTAATAATACATACTTTATCTTTTAGTCTCATAAATTGTTCCTCCTTATAATAATAGTTTTGCATGGTATTAGCTCTGTTCAAAATAACGTGAACGTTCCCAAGTAGTGACGTAAGAATCGAAATCATTTTGCTCTGATTGTGCAGCTTCTAAATAGTGATTTGCGACATCTTCACCTAATACTTCTGTGACAACTTCACTATTTTTCCATTGCAAGATAGCTTCATGTAATGATGATGGAATTCGAGTGATACTGTCTTGTTCATAGGCATTACCAAGCAATTCTTCGCTTAAAGGAATCTTGTTATCAATACCATATAGTCCTGCTCCTATAAGTGCGGAATATGCTAAGTAAGGATTCATATCTGCACCTGAAATACGTGATTCAAAGCGTAATGAATTGCCATCACCAACTACACGGTAACCTGCTGAACGATTGTCTCTGCTCCATGCGATGCTAACAGGCGCCCAAGAGTTAGGGGCGAAACGTTTATATGAATTGACGTAAGGTGCAAACATTAAAGCAAAATCTTTAGTATATTTTAAAATGCCAGCTAAGAAATGTTGCATGATTTCAGATTTAGGTTCGTCGGCATCATCACCAGCGTAGAAGGCATTTGTTTTTGTTCCTTTTTCCATCATGCTGAGATGTATATGACCACTCGATCCAGTCCACTCTTCGTAAGGTTTGGCCATAAAGGTTACGGATTTATCATTTTGTATACAAATTTCTTTCATTCCATGTTTGAACATGATGTGTTGATCAGCTGCATTTAAAGCATCAGAATATTTTAAATTGATTTCATGCTGTCCTTTGTATGCTTCACCTTTTGAAGATTCGACAGTGATTCCCATGAGGTGCATTTGGTGTCTTATTTCTTGATAAATAGGCTCGTTTTTACTGCCTTGTAGTAAATTGTAATCTTCATTTAAATGTCCAGCAGCTTCCAAATTGTTGTAACCTTGTTTTGAAATTTCTTCGAAAGAATTATTGAATAAGTAGAATTCTAATTCACTAGCCATATGTGGTGATAAACCATGTGATTCAGCCTTTTGGATTTGATGTTTTAATATATTTCTTGGTGCAATACAAATAGGTTCACTACCATCTACGGAGTAGACATCACAAAAGACCATGGCAGTTTTTTCTAACCATGGCACAACTTTTAACGTATCTAAATCAGGTACTGCTAAATAGTCGCCATAGCCTTTATTCCAATTCATAAATTCAAAGTTTTCATTTGTATCCATTTCGAAATTTGTACCTAGTAAGTAGTTACAAAAGTGTGTGCCATCTGAAATATCATTTTCTAAAATAAAGTCTCCTGTAATTCGCTTACCCATGAGCCTTCCTTGCATATCACAAAATCCCATGATTATAGTGTCAATTTCATCTGATTTGACTAATTCAATTAATTTATCTTTTGTTATATTTCCAGTTACTCTATTTTTGTTTTGCATGTGTGACATCCCCTTAGCTATTTTATTTAAGTAAAGATAGTGAAATATATTTTAATTCTAGGAAGCCATCTAGACCGAAGTGACTACCTTCGCGTCCCATCCCGCTTTCTTTAATACCGCCAAATGGTGCTTGAGGTACACTTAATTGAGTTCCGTTAACGCCAATCATTCCAAATTCTAATTGCTCACTAATTTGATATACTGTATTAATGTTATTAGAGAAAAAGTAAGCTGCTAGTCCATAAGGTGAGGCATTTGCTATTTCTATTGCTTCTTTAGTAGATTCAAAAGTAATAATTGGCGCTACTGGTCCAAAAATTTCTTCTTGAGCGATCGACATATTTGGCGTGACATCGGTTATAACAGTAGGTTGATAAAAAAGTTTAGATCCTGCTATATCAGCTTTGTGGCCACCTGTTTGAATAGTTGCACCATTTTTCTGAGATTCTGCTACTAATTTTTCAACTTTTTCAATAGCCTGTTGGTTAATTAATGGACCAACTTGTGCATCGGATTCATTACCAGGAGCTACTTTTAATTTATTGACTCTACTAATAATTTTTTTGGTCATTTCTGATTTGATATCTCTGTGTACGAGTATGACGTTAATTCCATTACACATTTGACCACTATTTTCAAATTTATTATCGACTATAGCGTCGGCTGCGTTATCTAAATCGGCGTCGGGTAATACGATTGCAGGCGCGTTACCACCAAGTTCTAGAGATATACGTTTTATTTGTTTGGAAGCTTCGCTCATTAAGGTTTTTCCAATTTCGGTAGAACCAGTGAAGGACATTTTTTTAACACGTTTATCGCTAAATAGTTTGTCAGATATTAATGAAGAGCTACCTGTAACAATATTAGCAACGCCCTTATCGATGCCAGTAGCTATTAGTTCTTCAAAAATAGCAATAGCAATTCTAGGTGTTTCACTAGACGGTTTCACAATAACTGTACATCCTGCAGCTAGTGCTGGCGCAACTTTACGTGCCACCATTGCACCTGGGAAGTTCCAAGGTGTAATTAGGCCACAAACACCTACGGGTTGTTTAATTACTGAAATACGTTGGTTTTCAGATGATGGTGGAATAATTTCCCCATATATACGTTTACCTTCTTCGGCAAACCAGCGAATGAATTTAGCACATACACCAATTTCACCAAATGCTTCGTTATATGGTTTGCCTTGTTCTTCACTCATAATAGCTGCAAGTTCTTCCTGTTTGTTAAGCAAGTTCACTGCCCACTTTTCTAAAAATGATTGTCTAGTTTCAGCAGTATAATTAGACCAACTTTCAAAAGCATTAGCAGCGCTATCAATTGCTTTTTGAACGGTTGAACCATCTACACTAGGAACTTCTCCAATAGTTTTACCACTTGCAGGATTGACAACTGATAAAGTTTTTTCAGTTTGAATTTGCTTCCCATTTATCCAATTGTAATTTAAATTTCGTGTCATAAAATCGCCCCTTAACGTGTAAAAAGGCGCTTATATACACAATCAACGAGATTGAGATATAAGCGCCTTTGCTTAATTTATATTTACTTGTGAAAATTCAAAATAATATTACCTGTTACTTTTATATATTGATATAAATAAAGATTACTAAAATTTTTAAATCTTGTCAATATTCAGATAATATATTATACTTTTTCACAATTAAAGGCAGGGGGTATGGTCAATGCAAGATATATTAGATTTACTAGAACATTTGATTCAATTTGATAGCTCTAGTCAACATACTGCAAATGAAACGATAGACTACTGTGCGGAATGGTTACAAAAAGAAGGTTTGGGATCAGAAATAATAATAAATAATGGTTATAAGATGCTTGTTTGTAACGTAGGAGAAGGTAATAAAAAACTTGTTTTAAATGGTCATGTTGATGTTGTTAGTGGTAAAAAGAACCAATTTACACCACAAATTGAAGAGGGCAAGATTTATGGGCGGGGCTCAGCAGATATGAAAGCAGGTGTCGCTTCATTTATGGTAGCGATGCGTGATTTGAAGAATATTGACTTAGGGGATGTCTGTGTTCAGCTTCAATTAGTAACGGATGAAGAAATCGGAGGATATAATTGCGCTTCATATTTAACGGATCAAGGTTATTTAGGTGATTTTGTAATTTGTGCTGAACCAACACAAATAGGGATCGGTTTTCAAGCTAAAGGTATTTTGCAATTTGATATTCAATTTAAAGGGAAATCAGCTCATGGTAGCAGACCTTGGGAAGGGGAAAATGCAATTGCTAAAGCAATGGAAGTTTATTATAAGATACTCGATTTGCCCTTTGCTAAAGAGTCTACTGATATATTTGACGCGCCTTCAATTAACCTCGCAAAAATTAAAGGTGGTGAAGTATATAATAAAGTTCCAGACGAGTGTTTGATTTCATTTGATATACGTTATTTACCGAATCAAGATAAAGAAGATATTTTAGCACAAATTAATGATGTTACTGATGGTGAAATTTTCTTGAACTTGACTGGTTCAAGTGTTAAAAACGAAATAAGCAATCCTTATATTCAAAAACTGATACAACATATAAAAACTGTTGGAGATAAAAATCAAGTTGAGGTGTTTGGCCAACATGGTTTTGCAGACACAAGGTATTATTCAAGGTATGATGTTCCCGCTATTGAATTCGGCCCATCCGGTGGAGAGTGGCATGGAGATGGTGAATATGCAATTATTGAATCATTAGAGACATATAAAGACATTATTATTTCATTTAGTAAGAATTTTGCTCATTAAAAAAAGAATAACTTATTGATTGCGAGGGTAAAGTCTTACTGTAACGAAAATTAATTATAACCTTGGAAATAATATGCAATTCAATTGCAATAATAAATGAGGAGATCTAATGAATAGAATCAATTTAATCACGCTAGGTGTTAAAGATTTGAAGACATCACTTCAGTTTTATAAAAATATTGGTTTTAAAACAACTGCCGAGGTAACAGATGACAATTTAGCAATCGTGTTTTTTAATAATGACGGTACAAAATTAGAAATTTTCCCTATTGAAGAATTAGCAAAAGATATTAATGCAGATAATCCTCCTACAATAACCACGGGTGGCTTTATAGGTATTACTTTAGCTTATAACGCCAAATCTAAAGAGGAAGTCGATTCAATTTTAGAACAAGTCGAGACATTTGGCGCAATAGTTGTTAAAACAGCTCAAGATTTAGATTGGGGCGGTTACGGTGGTTATTTTACAGATATCAATGGTTACTATTGGGAAGTTGCATATGGAGATATGTGGGAATTTGATGAACAAAATATGTTGATTATACCGGATTAAATTTATGAGATTTGGTAATACAACTATTGAGGATAGAATTTATATAGTAGTCATAAGTAGAATCAAAAATAACTAATAATTAGGTGATTTAATATGGATGTAAAATTTCCGATAGGTGAATTAGATGTGCCAGAAAATGTAACGCTAGATGATGTTCAAAAATGGCTAGTAGAAATCGACAATTATACACAACGTTTAAGAGATGTAGTTGGAAATATCACCGAAGAAGAATTAAATAAAACATATCGCGAAGGAAGTTGGAATGTACGACAATTGGTCCACCACATTGCAGACTCACAACTCAATATGTATCAAAGATTGAAATTAGCATTGACGGATAATAATCCAATAGTTCCGCCGTTTGATCAAGAAAAATGGGTGAAGTTGGAAGACAATTCAGTATCCATCGATTATTCTATTCAAATGTTAGAGGGTATTAATGCTCGTATTGTGGTCTTGGGTAAGCATATTGATAAAGATCAATTAGAACGTAAATTCACGCTTAAAGGTAGTGACGAAATCACAGTTGCTACAAAATTAGCTAAATTGTCATGGCATGAAAACCATCATTTAGCGCACATAAAAATTGCATTATCTAAATAACTGCTAATATAGTCATTGGTAAATGAAAGAGACATCAGCTAACTTTATAAATTATCACATTTATCATGAAAAAAGAAGCGCTATGGAATCAATTAAATCAGTTGATTTCATAGCTTTTTTATATGCGCTTATTTAGAAAACGGCTAGACAACTATAAGTTTAATTGCCTAGTAATTTAAATATTTATATTAAAGTCTTAACTGAAACTTTCATTATATTTAAGAAAGAGTTAAGAAAGGTTAATAATCAGTTAATGTTAAATGATTTATATGCTCCGTATTATTAAACTATGAAAAAAATAAATTGAGAGTAGGTATATATTATGAACATAAAAACATTATTTATTTCGGGAACGGTAGCGACATCATTATTACTAGGAGCATGTAATAATATGGACACTAAGAAAGAAGATATGGAAGAAGAAACAAAATCTGAGACAAAAATGGATAATAAAGATATGGGTGAAAGTAAAAGCATGAAAGAAGGTATGTTTAAAGGCGAAAATAAAGAAAAAGTGGAAGGTAAGGCGATGATTCATGATAATAAATTGATGTTAAAAGATTTCCAATCATCTAAAGGCCCAGATTTACATGTATATCTCACTAATGATGGCGATATTAAAAAAGGGAAGAAAATCGACAAAGTTGATTATGATAAATCAGAGCAAACATTTGATTTAAAAGGTATTAATACTGATGAATACAATACCGTAACAATTTATTGCGATAAAGCCCATGTAACCTTTGGCTCAGCAGAACTAAAATAATAATTGATTAGTATGTGGATTGGCTTCTAGACTAGATGACGAGTCAATCCACGTAATATTTTAAAGGAGTGGATTAATGAGATGATATCGAAAATTATATTGCTTATCATTCGATTAGGATCAGGCTTTTATATGCTATTCCAAGGCTATGAAAAATTGACAGGCGGTTTTGCAATAGATGGATTAGTATCAGTAATTAAAGAAAACCAAGATTCTCCGAGGTGGTTTAAATTTTTCTTTGAGGCTGTTGTGGCGAATCATTTAGAAATATTTAAATGGATGGTGCAACTTGGAGAGATTGCTATAGGCCTTAGTCTGATTCTTGGTGTACTTTCATATACAGCAAGCTTTTTTGGTGTTTTTATAATGTTAAATTATATTCTTGCAGATATGATTTTCACATACCCAATTCAATTGTTTTTCTTTATAATTATATTAATGAATAAAGAGATAATAAATTCAATAAGCTTAAATCATTTTATAAAAAGAAAACAATTAAGGAATGATGAAAATGACTCACATACTTATAGCGGATGATGAAAAAGATATTAGAGAAATCTGTAAAACTTATTTTGAATTTGAGGGGTATCAAGTGACGCTTGCAGAAAATGGTAAAGAAGCACTTGAATTCTTAGATGAAGCTATAGACTTATTAGTGTTAGATATTATGATGCCTGAAGCGGATGGCTATGACGTAGTTAAAGAAATGAAAGCTCAACAGCTAGACATTCCATACATTTATTTAACGGCTAAAACAAGCGAGTCAGATACAATTTTTGGGCTAATGTTAGGCGCAGATGATTATGTAAAAAAACCATTTAGTCCACGAGAACTTGTGATACGAGCGAAAAATTTATTGAATAGAGTAACAACTAAACCTACAAGACATGAAGTTATCAATTGTGGAAATCTTAAATTAAATAATATGACTAAAATTGTAGAAATTAATAGTAAAGTTATACCGTTTCGTATTAAAGAGTTTGAGTTACTTTGGTACTTTGTGACGCATGAAGATGAAGCTATTTCAAAAACTTCATTAATTGAAGAAGTTTGGGGTTATGAATTTTACGAAGATGTCAATTCACTTAATGTCCATGTTCATCGTATTAGAGAGAAATTGGAAAGTAATCATTTTAATGAGTATACTATTTCGACAGTTTGGGGACTTGGTTATAAGTTTCAAAGGAGTGTTTAAATGACGATTCGAAAACAATTAATTTATTCATTTATGGGGTCATTATTTATAACGACACTTCTAGTTTTTATATTATACAAATTAATGTGGTTTGACGTTCATCAAACTATATTACTCACACTTTGTTCCTTTGTATCGAGCTTGATGACTATGGCTATCGCGATATTCTTCTCTGTTCCAACGATTCACAAAATTGAAAGATTAAATGATCGTACTGATCAAATTGCCAAAGGAAATTATAAAGTAGAAGATTTAAACATTCAATCACCGAAAGAATTAAAAGAATTAAGTGATGCTTTTAACCAAATGACCATAAGAATCGACAAACAAATGAATCAAATTAAAGCAGAACAAGATGAAAAGTTATGTATGGTTCAGAATTTAGCGCATGATTTAAAAACGCCGTTAGCTAGTATTAAGTCATATTCAGAAGGACTTAATGATGGCATGATTTATACTGAATTAGCTAAGCAAGATGCTTATCAAGTGCTTATTAGACAAGCAGACCGTTTAAATCAAATGTTTGATGACTTAACAGATGTCATGTCTGTAAATAATAAACGTTCCGATACGCGAATAAATATTGATCAATTGTTAATGCCCATTTTAGAATCATATCAACAGTGTTTGAAAAAGAATAAGCGACACATAGAAATTAATATTTCTCCTAATATAAAACCTTTTTATCAAGATAAAATTGCATTAGAACGGATTATTACGAATTTTATAGATAACGCATTGAAATTTTCAGATACTGATAAAGTAGTGACAATTACTGTATTTGAACATGAACGTAATATGCTAGGAATTTCAATAAAAGATGAAGGTATAGGTATAAAGCAAGCACATTTAAAATATATTTTTGATAGAACTTATAGAGTAGATAACTCGAGAAATAAAGAAACTGGTGGTTCGGGATTAGGTCTTTACATTGCGTCGACATTAGCTAAACAAATCGGAGGAGAAATTTCTGTTGATAGTAAGTTTGAAGAAGGTACGACGATGACAGTCTATTTTCCGAAAAATTAAAGCATTTAATTTATATTGTCATTCGACAAAAGGTACGGTGTTTAGATAACTAAAGCAACGTACCTTTTGCTATGTTTATTCAAATATAAATCGATATTCTAGTCTAAAAAAGACCCGAATTTTCGCACTAATTACATTAATATTACAAAGGTATAAATTGGTAGATAAAGTATATGAACTTTCATGACAGTTTTTTAAAAGGATTTTATAATAAAAATAACTTTATTGTATGTAATTAGGATGTAAAAAAGACGTCGTTTATTTTAATTTCATTGTAACCTACAAGAGTTTTATGGATGTTATAGTACTATTTGTGAATTCATTGAAGCAGTAAATTATCTTTGTTTAGATAATTGAAATTCAATAACAATTTTAAAAATAAAAGCGAAAATTATCTTCTGGGAGGATTATTAATAATGAAAAAAACAGTAGTAGCATCAACATTAGCAGTAGGATTAGGTGTAACAGGATTAGCAGCAGGAAATTCAGCAGACGCTTCAGAGCAAGGTGTAGATAAAGCACAATTAGCTCAACAAGCACAAACTAATCCAGAGTCATTAAACGCAGCGCCAGTACAAGAAGGTGCTTATAACATTGACTTTAATCATAATAATTTAAACTATAGCTTCCAATCAGACGGCCAATATTGGACTTGGAGCTATGGACAAGGTAATGCTTCAGCAGAGCAACCAGCACAAGCTGAACAACCAGCACAATCACAACAAACAGAACAAGCTCAACCACAACAAACAGAGCAAGCATCAACTGAGCAACCAGCTCAACAAGCTGCTCCACAAACTGAACAAACTCAACAACCAAAACAAGAAACAACTACACAAGCTTCAACTTCTTCAAATGAGTCAAGCTCAAGTGAAGCTTCAGAAGGTTCATCAGGTGTGAATGCACACTTACAACAAATCGCGCAACGTGAATCAGGTGGCGATATTCATGCTACAAACCCATCATCAGGTGCTTCAGGTAAGTTCCAATTCTTACAAAGTACATGGGATTCAGTAGCACCATCTGAATATCAAGGTCAACCAGCTGCTAATGCACCAGAAGCAGTACAAGACGCTGCAGCACAAAAATTATATGATGAAGTTGGCGCTTCACAATGGGTTACTGCATAATATAATTGAAATTCAAATTTTAACTATATAAATTTTAAGAGGTTAGACATTAATAAATGTTCTAACCTCTTATTTTTTATGTTTAGTTAATGGGTTTATTGAGATAAATTTTATTTAAATATTAATGAATGGTTTAGTTTTTCAATATATAGAAGGAGATTATTTTATGATTTGGTATTTTTAAATATCATAAAAATGTTTTGTGAAAAATTAATGTTTAAATAGTTTTATAGTTAGACAGAATGAAACATTCTATCTATCAGTATATTCTAAAATGATTTATCTTAAATTTGTGAAAAATAAAAGTTATATACGTTTAATTTTCACACTAATTACAAGCATATTACACAACGCAAAAGTGTATTTATACACCTTTGTACCTCCATGAAAGTTTTCCACCGCTAATCTACATATGTTTATCATGCTTTTTAACGTAATGACGATGTAAAAAATCGATTGCTTTTTTAATTTGGCTGTAACCTACGCGCTTTTTATGGGTGTTATAGTAGTAATTACAAATTAGTTGTAAAAAGTAAACAACTTCAATTGTTGAAATTGCGATCTAATTTTTAAATTTAAAATATGGAAATTATCTCTTAGGAGGATTATTAATAATGAAAAAAACAGTAATTGCATCAACATTAGCAGTAGGATTAGGTGTTACAGGATTAGCAGCAGGAAATTCAGCGGATGCATCAGAACAAAATATTAATCAAGCAAATTTAGCGCAACAAGCTCAAAATAATCCAGAACAATTAAATGAATCAGCATTACATGATGGTTCATATAACTATAATTTTAATCAAGACGGATTAAATTACAATTTTAATTCAGATGGTGAAAACTTTACTTGGAGCTATGGTGAAGGATCAGGAGAAGGTTCAACTAGTTCATCAGCACAAAGTGCAGACAATAGTGGACAACAAAACGGACAAGCGTCACAAACTGAACAAGCTTCAAGTGAACAGTCTGCTCAAGCACAACAATCAACTCAACAAAGTGCACCACAACAAGAGTCAACAAAACAACAACAACCACAACAATCACAACAACAAGAAGCAACTACACAATCTTCAGCTAGCTCAAACGAATCAAGCTCAAATGAAGCTTCAGAAGGTTCATCAGGTGTGAATTCACACTTACAACAAATCGCGCAACGTGAATCAGGTGGCGATATTCATGCTACAAACCCATCATCAGGTGCTTCAGGTAAGTTCCAATTCTTACAAAGTACATGGGATTCAGTAGCACCATCTGAATATCAAGGCCAACCAGCTGGTAATGCACCAGAAGCAGTACAAGACGCTGCAGCACAAAAATTATATGATGAAGTTGGCCCTTCACAATGGGTTACTGCATAATATAGATATTCAGTAACAAAAATAGTATGAATTTTAATAATGAAGATAGCGGTTGGGGCATTTAAATGTCTCAGCCGTTATTTTTTATTTTGATAAATTCTTTAAATATCGATAAATCATTGATGTAAATATGGGTATACATAAAATAATAAAGATTGTAGTTTTTAATGAAAATTTCAAGCAACATAAATATTTGGGAATTTAGTTAGGGGCAATTAATATGAGAAAACTTGTTGTGTTTTTACACAGTTCTTTGGATGGATTTGTTGAAGGTTCTCAAGGTGCTATGGATATTGATTGGATTGCTTATAATAACGAATTAGAAAATTTTGCTGATGAAGTGTTGCAAACTGCTGACACAATTGTTTGGGGGCGCAAAACCTATGAAATGATGTATGATTACTGGCCGACAGTTCCATCAGATAAACATGCTTCTGAACATGAACTGAAACACGCTAAATGGATTGAAAATGTTGAAAAAGTCATATTTTCAAAAGCTTTGAATAGTGTCGATTGGCATAATTCACGTTTAGTTAAAAAGAATGTTAAAGATGAAATTATCCAGATGAAGCAACAAGAAGGTAAAGATATTGTAGTATTGGGAAGCCCTCGATTCGCACATTATTTGATGCAATTAGATATAGTGGATGAATATAAAATTACCATTTCGCCTACATTGATTGGTAAAGGATTGCCATTATTTCAAAATATACATGAACGAGTAGAATTGAAATTACTTGATAGTAAAACATTTAAATCGGGTGCTTTAGGCCTTATTTATCAAAAAAATAAAGAATAAACAAAAGGTAGAAGTTGGCTAAGTTGCTGACCTCTATTTTGAAAAATAACTATACAAATATAAATAAACCTTAGGTGAACTATCGCCTAAGGTTTGTTTCAGCTTCAAATAACGATATTAAAAAAGTCGATTAAGTTGAAAACATACTTATAGTTAGTCTGTCAGTTCAATCGATTTTTTAGTACGTGTATGTGCTTAATGAGATTTATTGATTTACTAGTTCTTTAAAATTATCTAAGCGATTCGCTTTTTCTTCGTCACTAATATCATGTTTTTTTACGTAACGATTATTTTCATGAGCTGCACATTCATGAGAGCAAGCACCTAAGTAACGTGCTTCATTTTCTTCTGATACTAGTATTTGTTTATTACATTCAGGATTGCTACAGTTTATATAACGTTCACATGGCGTGCCGTCAAACCATTCTTTACCTACAACTGTTTTATCTACATGGTTTACTTCTACACTGATACGTTCATCGAAAACGTACATTTTACCATCCCAGAATTCACCTTTTGTTTCTGGGTCTTTTCCATAAGTAGCGATACCGCCTTCAAGTTGACTCACATTTTCGAAACCTTCTTTTAATAAATAACCTGAGAATTTTTCGCAACGAATACCACCAGTACAGTAAGTTACAATTTTTTTATCCATAAATTGGTCTTTGTTTTCTTTAATCCAGTCAGGTAAATCTCTAAATCTTGTAATATCAGGACGAACTGCACCACGGAAATGGCCAAGGTCATATTCATAATCATTTCGTGCATCAATGACGATTGTATCGTCGTCTAATAACGCTTCCCTAAATTCTTTTGGAGATAAATAATCACCTGTTAGCTCTCTTGGATTTACGTCATCTTCAAGATCTAAAGCTACAATTTCTTGTCTTGGGCGTACATGCATTTTCTTGAAAGCATGTCCTTCAGCTTCATCGATTTTAAAAGTAATGTCTTTAAATCTTTCGTCAGATTTTAATGCAGCCATATATTTATCGGTAGCTTCAATCGTACCAGAAACTGTACCATTAATGCCTTCTGTCGATACTAAAATACGGCCCTTAAGTTCTAACTCTTTACAAAAATCTAAATGTTCTGTGGCAAAAGTTTCGGGGTCTTCAATAGTTGTATAATTATAATACAATAATACTCTGTAATCCATAATACTATTCTCCTCTAATTGATTTTTTCTCTTATAGTTTTTATATAAAATTATTAGTTTGACGATATTCGTGCGACAGTAGTTCATAATAAATATGGTTAAATTAACATCGATTAATTATTTTTATAAAATGACGAAATTATCCTCACTATATTGTAACAAAAAAAGGACAATATTCAATTTAAAAATTTCGCAAAATCAAATATTTATATAACCGTTTTAAAACTATATTTATGTAACCAATATGAAAAAATGCTCTGTTCAAGCATAGCATCTTCAAAAGATGATAGTTGAAAAGAGCATAAAAATGAATATGAATTATTTATTTTTATTAGTAAATATAAGTGACACGATTAAACTAATTGTACTGACTGCAAAAACGATATTCATAATTGCTAATATCTCTATAATAACAACATCTTTACCTAATCTTTCAAAAGCATTTTCTTGCAGTTCTTTCTCAGAATTAAAGTTACTATCAGTTCGAGAAGGTTTTTCCTCGATATCCTCTAATAATCTTTCTTTAACCTTAGGCATATAATACCTCCTTATCGTCTATTTAATTTTCCCATTTTAAATTAAAATCAATCATCTAAAAATATGAAACATTGAATTGTGTAACTATGGTTACTATACTTTCATTAACTGACGGAAAAAATAAAATTTAAACAGGAGAGATGAGTATGGAAACAGTATATTTAGCAGGTGGATGTCTATGGGGTGTGCAAGCCTTCGTCAAAACACTTCCTGGTGTTGTTAATACTGAGGCGGGTAGAGCTAACGGTATTTCGAATACGTTAGATGGCGAATATGACGGTTATGTTGAAGTTGTTAAGACGGATTTTGACACCGAAAAAGTAACAATAGCAAAGTTAATGGAGTACTTATTTGAAATTATTGATCCATACAGCGTAAATCAACAAGGGGAAGATATTGGTTTAAAATATAGAACGGGATTATACAGTGAAGATGCTAAACATTTAAAGGAAGCGCAAGCTTATATAGACACGATTGAAGACCATCACCTTATTGCAACAGAGGTATTACCACTAACAAATTACGTGAGAAGTGCAGAAGAAAACCAAGATAGATTATCAAGATTCCCAAACGATTATTGTCATTTACCAAAAGAACTTGTTAATAAATACAAATAGTAACAAACGATTTCAATGAATCTTAAATACATTAGGGAGGTGTGCATGCTACACCTCCTTTTTATCTTTTTGAATATTGGTGAATAATTGATACTTAAATAATATCATTAAGGCACTTTAACTATTGTGGATAGGAGGAGAAGCTGTTAAATGAAGTGCCATCTTATTATATAGAATGTTTTATAGTATGATATAAAATAGAAAAGTGAAAATGAAAAGCAATGATTATGAATTTAAATTTAGATATTATAAGTAAATGTTAAAGATAATGAAGCAGGTTATTGATTTAATTCAATGATTTTTGTAGAAGGGAAGATGAATTTGGAAAAGAAAAAAATTTCAGCAGAAGATGTAGCTAGACTTGCTAAAGTATCACAATCTACGGTTTCTAGAGTTTTTTCGCCAGGTAAAAGTGTTTCAGAAAACACAAGAAAAAGAGTAATGAAGGTAGCAGATGAATTGAATTATAAACCGAATGCTTTAGCTAGAGGTTTAATTACAAATAAATCAAAATTGATTGGGATAGCAATGAAAAATAAACAAAATCCGTTTTATCATGAGGTGCTATCATTATTTACACAAAAATTGAAAAACTTTGGTTATTCTGTGCTTTTTGTATATACAGAAAATGAAGAAATTCAGCAGGAAGAAATTAACCAATTTATAGAATATAACGTTGAATCTATTATAATCACTGATGCTGTATTATCTTCAGAATTAGTAAAAAAATTAAAAAGTTCAAATATACCCGTAATTTTATTTAATAGATATGATGAAACTTTGAATTGTAATTCTGTATCAAGTGATAATTACTTTGCTGCAAAATCAATAGCTAAATATTTTTTTGATAAAGGTTATACAAATAATTTATATGTATCTGGACCAAGCAACACTTCTACTAATAGAGATAGGTTATACGGGTTCAAAGAGTATTTTAAAGAAAAAGGCCAAGATATAGACATTATTGAAGGAGATTTCAGTTTTGAAACAGCCTATCAAAAAGCTCTGAGTTATTTTAAGAAAGGCAAGAAGCCGGAAGGTGTGTTTGGAGCAAATGATATAACAGCTTTAGGGATTCTCGAAGCAGCAAAAAAGATGAATTTTGACATACCTAAAGATATGGAAGTAATAGGGTTTGATGATATAAAAATGGCAGCATGGCCCAATAATCAATTAACTACTTGGGCACAACCTTTAGATCAAATGATAAACAAGACGATTAATATTTTAATTAATGGCGATTTTAAAAAAGTAGAACAAATAAAGTTGAAAGGGAAAATAAAGTTTAGAAATACAACAAAGTGATTGACAATTGAAAGCGCTTACTATAAGGTTGAATGAAATATTGCATACGTATGCAGTAGGTTTTTATTACTTTTTGCATACGTATGCAAAAAGTGGAAGGGGACTTTAATATGACTTATATATTAAAAAAAGGTAAAAATCAGGAAGATATAAAACAGTCTGACGAAAAGGTAAGTGAAATTGTAAGTAATACAATAAAAACAATTGAAAATGAAGGTGATAAAGCATTACGTGATTTGTCTATTAAATTTGATAATTGGAACCCGGAATCATTTAAATTAAATGAAGAGCAGATTCAAAAAATTATAAATAACATACCACAACAGGTTAAAGATGATATCGCTTTTGCCCAACAAAACATTGAAAATTTTGCAAAAGCTCAAAAAGAGTCATTGAAAGATTTTGAAATAGAAAATTTACCAGGCGTTATTTTAGGTCAAAAAAATATACCAGTCGAAAGTGTGGGATGTTATATACCAGGGGGGCGATACCCAATGATTGCTTCTTCCCATATGAGTATATTAACAGCTAAGGTTGCTGGAGTTAAACGAGTAATTGCATGTACACCACCTATAAATGGAAAGATTCCAGAAACAACTGTATATGCCATGTATAAAGCTGGTGCTGATGAAATATATATTTTAGGTGGAATTCAAGCAATGGGAGGCATGGCAATAGGTACAGAGAGTATTGAGGCTGTTGATATGATTGTAGGTCCAGGCAACGCTTTTGTTGCAGAAGCAAAACGTCAACTTTTTGGAAGAGTAGGAATTGATTTGTTAGCAGGCCCTACTGAAACTTTAGTAATTGCGGATGAATCTTCTGAACCAGAAATGATTGCAACTGATATTTTAGGACAAGGTGAACATGGTCCTACTTCACCTGGTGCAATTATTTCTACGTCTGAAGAAGTTGCTAAAATTGCTATTGAAGAAATTGATAAACAATTACTAACCTTGCCCACTGCAGATGTAGCTAGAGAATCTTGGGATAACTATGGTCAGGTGATAATTGTAGAAAATGAACAAGAAGCAATAAATGAAGCAAATAAATTAGCATATGAACATGTTGAAGTTTTAACGAAAAACCCAAATTATTTTTTAGATAATTTAACGAATTATGGAGCATTATTCCTTGGGCCAGAAACAAACGTAGCATATGGAGATAAAGTGATAGGCACAAATCATACATTACCAACTAAAAAAGCAGCGCGATATACAGGTGGTTTATGGGTAGGTAAATTCATCAAGACAGTAACTTATCAAAAAGTAACATCTGAAAAGCAAAGCGCTTATATAGGTGAATACGCAGCGCGTTTATGTGAATATGAAAATTTTGCTGGACATGCAGAGCAAGCTTTACTACGAGTGAGAAAGTATGGAGATAAAGGAAATAATTAATTTCCTAAAGGGGGACATACTTATATGTGGGGTATATTAGGATTAATTGGTGGATTAGCTATATTGACTATTTTAGTTATGAGAGGGATGAATTTACTTATTGCAGCGCCTTTGTCTGCGTTAATTGTAGGAGTGTTTAATGGACTTCCTTTATTTTCTCAACTTGCAGTTGGTAAACAGACGGACTTCGTGACAAGTTATATGGATGGATTTTCTGGTTTTGTCACTTCTTGGTATCTTATGTTTCTAACAGGCGCGATATTTGGAAAAGTTATGGAAGATAGTGGCGCAGCAGAAAGTGTTTCTCATTGGATAATAAAAAAAATAGGGATGAAACGAGCAGTTTTAGCTATTGTATTAGCATGTGGCGTATTAACGTATGGTGGCGTTAGTTTATTTGTTGTAGCATTTGCGGTATATCCGATGGCAGTAAATTTGTTTAAAGAATCTGATTTTCCAAGAAGATTTATTCCTGCAACACTAGCGTTGGGGTCAACAACTTTTACGATGACTTCAGCAGGTTCTCCAGAGATACAAAACTGGATTCCTATACCGTATTTACATACTAGCCCCTATGCTGGTTGGGGTGTTAGTTTAGTTACTGCATTATTTATGCTGATTGCTGGTTATTTATGGTTAATGCATATGATAAAAAAAGCTAAAAGAAAAGGCGAGTATTTTATTAGTAGGGAAAATGATGAGGTTGAATCTAGAAAAGGGTTACCTAATCCATTTTTAAGTATTATTCCTTTGTTAATAGTATTGATTGTAGCTTTTGTTTTGCATGATGTACTTGAGCAATCTGCCTTAATAATTGCCCTTACAAGTGGTGTTATTGCTACTTGGATATTAAATAGATCTTATTTCAGAGATTTTTGGAAAGCTGTTGGTAATGGGACTGAAGGAGCATTAATTGCACTTGGTAATACTTCTGCTGTTGTTGGATTTGGTAGTGTTGCTCAAGTAACCCCTGCCTTTAAAAGCGCAATTGATTACGTGACCAGTTTACCTGGCTCCCCTTTAATAACTGGGGCATTTGCAGTAATGGTGATTGCTGGTCTAACAGGGTCATCTTCTGGTGGTCAATCGATAGCGCTTCCTATTTTAGGTCCGCATTATTTAGATATGGGGGTTAATGCAGATGCCTTACACAGAACAGTTTCTATGTCATCTGGAACTTTAGACTCCTTACCACATGGCGGATATGCTGTTACTACTATTAGATCAATTGCGGGCGAATCTCATAAAGATGCCTATCCTGCCTTTGGAGCCATGACTGTTATAATTCCGCTTCTTGCAGTTATTATAGCAGTAACCTTATTTATGATAGGATTTTAAACATTATTAATAAAAAGAAGGGTGCTTATGGAAAATATAACAATTATCGGTAGCGGGACCATGGGACATTCAATCGCGTTATCCACAGCATGGGCTGGTTATAAAACTCAAGTGTATAGTTTGAATAATAGTGATTTGGATTTAGCTAAAAAAGAAATAGAAAATAAATTAGATGACTTGTATAGTAACGAATTAATTACTGAAAAACAATTAAGAGAAATTAAAAAAAATATAATATTTTCTACAAATTTAGAAAAAACCGTAGAATATGCAACATTTGTAATTGAAGCTATTCCTGAAGATTTAGAAATAAAGAAAGAGTTATATACACGTTTGAATGGTTTATTAGATGAAGATATCATATTGGCAAGTAATACCTCTGGATTTACATTAAATCAATTATCACAGTTTTATAATTTTCCAGAAAATTTTATAATAACGCATTTTTGGAATCCCGCACATTTAATACCGCTAGTAGAAATTGTAAAAAATGATGTAACGCGTCAAAGTGTCGTCAACCGTACTACAAACTTAATTGAAACCATCGGTAAAAAACCTATATTAATTCAAAAAGAAATACCAGGTTTTATTGGGAATAGATTACAATACGCACTTTTTAGAGAAGCCCAGTCCTTATTAGATAAAGGCGTTGCATCAAAAGAAGATATTGACGCAGCAGTTACTTATAGTGTTGGAAGAAGATATCCAATAATAGGACCATTAATGACAGCAGATTTAGGTGGATTAGATACTTTTAGTTCGATTTCCAATTATTTATTTGAAGATTTGAACACCGATAAATTTTCTGGAGAAACATTAGCACGACATGTTCAAAGTGGCGAATTGGGTTATAAAACAGGCAAAGGTTTCTACAATTGGGATGGCCCTCTCCCTCAAGAAATAATAAATAAAAGAGATGAAATATTAATGTATTTTTTGAAAAGAGATTTAGAAGAGAAATAAGGTGATTATTTTGTCAAAAAGTTTTATCGATTTAAAAAATAAAAATGTAGTTATTACTGGTGGTAATAAAGGAATCGGCCAAAAGGTTGCAATAGATTTTGCTGAATTAGGAGCAAATGTAATTATAATAGGTAGAGATAATAATGCATTAAATCAAACATTAGATATACTGAATCGTTACGATGGAAATCATAATGCTTTTTCACTTGATATAACAAAACTTAATAAGGTTTCTGAGACTGTTGAGCAAATAATTGCAATTTATAAAAGCATAGATATATTGGTGAACAATGCTGGTATAAATATTAGTAAACCTGCATTTGAAATTGAAGAGGAAGATTGGGATAAAGTATTAGAATTAAATTTAAAATCCTTATTCTTTATTTCTAAATTTTTCGGACGCTATATGGCAGAAGAAGAAGGTGGAAAGATTATTAATGTAGCTTCTCAAGTTGGTTTTGTAGGGTACCATAATAGAGCACCTTATTCTTCAAGTAAAGGGGGAGTAATACAATTAACTAAATCACTAGCTATAGAATGGGCAAAATATAATATAAATGTTAATGCGATCGCTCCAACGTTTGTTGAAACTAAATTGACAGAAGAAATGTTTAAAGATAAAAAATTTAAAGAAGACGTTTTAAATCGCGTATTATTTCATAAGTTGCCTAAATTAGATGATATTACTGGAGCAATATTATACTTAAGTTCTAATTTGTCCAACTTTATTACTGGTGAAACAATAAAAATTGATGGTGGGTGGACTGCAATTTAAAGAAACTAAGTTTTTTAAATTGATAAAGTAAGAGAAATTAATATATAACGAGGGCGTATTACTATATAAACGTTCTCGTTATTTTTGTCAATTTGTATACATTTTATAAGTAGAAGCGATTTTTCAAAAAATTCATAAACAAAGTTGAAATTCAATAAAGGATTATTATAAACTAATTAAGTTATGTAATTAGTTTATATTTTTTAATAGCGTAATTTTAATTATATATTGTTTTGTATAAACTACAGAAAGAGTGCATAAAACCTTGATGACAATGGCGGAGAGGTTTATTAATTCAACATTTTTCATGTTTTTATGCTAGTTCCAGTAAGAAAATATGACGTATGCTATAATATACGTTATTACTAAATATTGGTGCGATTAGGAGATTTTTAATTATGAATAAGCCCAAATATCAAATTGTAGCGAATGAAATAAAGGAAAAAATAATAAATAAAACGTATCAAGTCGGAATGTTGTTACCGACAGAAAAACAATTTCAGGATAGATATAATGTAAGTCGCTATACGATAAGACAGGCGATGGATCTACTTGTTAAAGAAGGATTTATAAGAAAGAAAAAGGGTTCAGGGTCTTATGTAAGCTATAGTTATTTAAATACACGCCAAGCGAATGAAACTAAAAAAATAGGTGTCATCGTGACGTATTTATCGGACTATATTTTTCCGAGTATTATTAGAGGGATAGAAAATGTATTTAGAAAAAATGGCTATTCCTTGATACTAGCAAGTACGAATAATAACCACGAAGAAGAACGTAAATGCTTAGAAATGATGTTGAATCAAGGTGTGACTGGACTAATTGTAGAACCTACTAAAAGTAACGTTTATAATCCAAACCTATCTTATTATTCACTATTTAAACAACGTGATATTCCAATTTTAATGATAAATGCAAAATATGATGAATTGAATTTACCTTATACAGCAATTGATGATGTGAAGTCTGGTTATTTAGCGACTAAATATTTGATAGATCATGGGCATGAGCACATTGCATTGATTACGAAAATTGATGACAATCAAGGTAAACTAAGAATGAAAGGGTATTTTAACGCTTTTGAAAGTAATCATATTTTATTTAAAGGTGAACATATCTATACATTTGATACTGAAAGTAAACCACAGGTAATTGAACAAATTGTGGAACATATTTGCAATAAAAAAATTAACATAACTGGTTTAGTTTGCTATAACGACGCTATCGCATATGAGGTCATGCAGGAATTGAAAAAACGAAATATGCGAATACCGAATGACTTATCTGTTGTAGGACAAGATAATTCAGTGTTAAGTAAATTGAATGAAATGGATTTAACAACAACGTCTCATCCGCAGGAATTGCTAGGTAGTAGAGCAGCTGAATGGATGATTAGTACGATAGATAAAGATAAACAACAAACCTCGCAACTCATAGATACATATATTATAGAACGTAATTCAGTGAAAAAAATTTAAATACTGGCTCAAATCAATAATTACATTGGTTTGAGCCCTTTTTATGCCCTTTAATATGTGCGGACATAATATAATTTTTGTTGACATGTACGGACAAATAATATAAGGTGTATTTGAAAACGGTTTCAAAGGGGCGATAAAACATGGATGATTTGAATCGAAATTTAAAAAGTGAAGATATTTCAATAGGTATTGAATTAGGCTCTACTAGGATTAAAACCGTAGCTATAGATCAGAATTTGAGCACAGTTGCATCTGGCCATTTTGAGTGGGAGAACCAATTCATCGATGGATATTGGACATATTCGATTAATGATATTTGGGTAGGATTGCAGAAGAGTTATAGTGCAATGACGACGGAAATAAAAGAAAAGTATGATTTAACCCTAAGAAAAGTGAAGTCTATTGGGGTGAGTGGTATGATGCACGGTTATCTGGCTTTTGATCAAAACGAAGACTTGCTTGTGCCATTTAGAACTTGGAGGAATGGAAATACAGCTAAAGCGGCAACATTACTTAGCGAAGCATTTCAATTTAATATACCTGAACGCTGGAGTATTGCACATTTGTATCAGGCTATATTAGATAATGAGTCACATATAAATCGAATAACTTATTTAACTACATTAGCTGGATATGTACATTGGTACCTAACTGGTGAAAAAGTTTTAGGTATTGGTGATGCTTCAGGCATGTTTCCGATAAATATTGATACAAAGGACTATAGGATAGACTTGTTAAATGAGACAAATAACATATTTAAAGCAAAGGGGTTTGGACAGTCAGTTGAAAAGTTATTACCTGAGGTTAAATTAGCAGGGGAAAGTGGAGGGCTACTTACAAAAGATGGTGCAACGTTATTAGATCCTTCTGGTAACCTTGAAGCTGGCATTTTGATGTGCCCACCAGAAGGAGACGCTGGTACAGGTATGGTTGCAACAAATACGGTTGCTCAGAATACAGGTAATATATCTGCTGGCACAAGTGCGTTTGCCATGATTGTATTATCAAATACTTTGAAAGATATGTATCCGGAAATTGATGTTGTGACGACTCCTGATGGCAGCGAAGTAGCTATGATTCATACTAATAATTGTACTTCAGATATTAATGATTGGATGAATTTGTTTGGTGAAGTATTAAACGTCATGGGTGTTGATTTTTCATCAGATGAGTTGTACGGACATATTTTCGAGCGTTCATTAAGTAGTGATGATAACATAGGCGGTCTGCTTTCATATAATTATGTATCTGGAGAGAATATTACAAATGTACACACAGGCTATCCATTATTTATCCGCGAACCTAATTATCAGTTCAATTTAGCAAACTTTATGAAAATGCATTTATTTAGTGCATTTAGTACTTTGAAAATTGGCATGGATTTACTTAAGGAAAATGAATATATCAACATAGATAAATTGATTGCTCATGGTGGAATATTTAAAACGAAAGACGTTGCTCAACAGATACTAGCTTCTGCACTTGAACAGCCCATAACGGTTATGGAAACTGCAAGTGAAGGAGGGGCATGGGGCATTAGTGTTTTAGCGTTTTATGCCGCATTAGATACTGAAGTACCGCTAGATGAATTCCTTAATGAATCCGTATTTATAAATACGAGAGCTAGCACATTACACCCAGTAGAACAAGAAGTTATTAATTTTAATAATTATGTAGAAAAAATGAAAAAAGGATTATCGATTGAACAATCCATAACTAAATATTTAGGAGGCGATATGAATGCTCGAAGCGTTAAAAGCTGAAGTATATCAAGCGAATTTAGAATTGCCTAGTAGAGGCCTAATTAAGTATACCTGGGGTAATGTTAGTGCGTTCGATCCAGAATCACAGTTATTTGTTATTAAACCAAGTGGTGTAGATTATGATGAAATGAAGCCTGAGGATATGGTTGTTTGTAACTTAGAATGTGAAGTTATTGAAGGGGATTTGAAGCCATCTTCAGATATGCCAACACATGCAGTGCTGTATAAAAAATTTGATGGCATTGGTAGTGTGGTCCATACACATTCACCTTGGGCTACTACTTGGGCACAATCTGGGCTGCCTGTGCCTGCAATGGGTACTACACATGCGGATACATTTTATGGTGATATTCCTTGCGCAAGATTTTTAACAACAGCAGAAATAAATAAGGATTATGAGTATGAAACAGGTAATGTCATCGTTGAAACATTTGATGAAAAAGGGATAAATCCACATGAAGTACCTGCTGTTTTGTTACATGGACATGCACCATTTATATGGGGAGAGAATTGTGACAAGGCTGTTATGAATGCAGTTGTTTTAGAAGAAGTATGTAAAATGAATATATTTACGCGACAGTTAAATCCTTTTGCAGAAACATTGCCTAAAGCAATACTTGATAAGCATTTTGAAAGGAAACACGGAAAAAACGCCTATTATGGTCAAAATTAAGGGGGAAGTAAAATGACAAATGTTAAAAAATTCTGGTTTGTAGTTGGATCACAAGCACTATATGGTGAAGAGGCTTTAAATCAAGTTAAGCAAAATGCCCAAAATATCGCTGATGGGTTGAATGAAAGTGGGCAATTACCTTTTGAAATTGAATTACAACCGAAATTGGCAGTTTCAGCAGATGTGATAACTGAAATTATGAAAGAAGCTAATTATCGTGACGATATTTTAGGTGTTCTTACTTGGATGCACACATTTTCGCCAGCAAAAATGTGGATAAGAGGTACTAAATTACTACAAAAACCGTTATTACATTTAGCGACACAATATAATGAAGATATTTCCTGGGAAAACATCGACATGGATTATATGAACCTACATCAATCGGCACATGGTGATAGAGAATACGGTTATATTAACCGTCGCTTGAATAAAAATAATGAAGTTATATTTGGGCACTGGAAAGACACAAACGTTCAACAGCAATTAAGAGATTGGATGCTTATAGCCAATGCTTATAGCGAAAGTTTTAATTTAAAAGTCGCTAGATTTGGTGACAATATGCGCAATGTGGCAGTAACAGAAGGAGATAAAATAGAAGCGCAAATTCAATATGGTTGGACTGTTGATTACTACGGTATCGGTGATTTAGTTGAATATATTAATCAAGTTACTGATGAAGATGTAGCTGCATTATTTAAAACATACGAAAACTTATACGAATTTGATTATAGAGATTATAGTAAAGCGGCATTTAACAGTTCTGTAAAAGAACAAATTAAGTACGAAATAGCGATTAAGCAATTCTTAGATGAAGGTGGCTATACTGCTTTCACTTCAAACTTTGAAGATTTACATGGTATGCAGCAATTACCAGGTTTAGCAGTACAAAGGTTAAATGGACAAGGTTATGGATTTGCTGGTGAAGGTGACTGGAAGACAGCAGCTTTAGATCGTTTATTGAAAATTGCTGCAGAAAATGAAGCAACAGGATTTATGGAAGATTATACGTATGATTTAAGAAGCGGCCATTCACATATTCTAGGCTCACATATGTTAGAAGTTGATCCGACACTTGCTGAAACGAAACCTAAACTTGTTGTGAATCCACTTGGTATAGGGGATAAAAATGACCCGGCAAGATTAGTATTTGATGGTAAATCTGGTGAAGGCGTTGTTGTAACGATGCTCGATTTAGGGACACGCTATAAATTTATTATTAATGAAATAGAAGCTAAAAGTCTCGATGAACCAGCTCCTCATTTGCCTGTAGCTAGAGTGCTTTGGGAAGTGAAACCATCATTAGAAAAAGGTGTAAAACGTTGGATAGAAGAAGGCGGCGGACATCATACTATACTTTCTCTAAAATTAACACGTTCAAAAATAGAAATACTATTGAAAATGTTTGATGCCGAATACACACTAATTAACTAATTTTCAAAAAACGTTTGTCGTAAATCTATGCATAGGTGATTAAGTTTTTCATTAAAAAGAGGGTGAATGGGATGAAAGTTAATAGTAAGGTTTCAAATCGTTTTATCTATTTCTTCGGAGCTTTTGGTGGTATATTATTTGGTTATGATATTGGGGTTATGACAGGAGCGCTACCGTTTTTAAGAGAAGACTGGGGTATTGAAAGTGGATTTATTATAGGTTTAATTACATCTTCAGTGATGTTAGGTGCGATATTTGGTGGTATTTTAGCTGGCAAACTGTCGGATAAACTAGGTAGAAGAAAAATGATATTAATTTCAGCGATTATTTTCGTTATTGGTTCAATCTTGTCAGGTATTGCACCACATGATGGTAATTACTTTTTGATTATATCTAGAGTTATACTTGGTTTAGCAGTGGGTGCAGCATCAGCTTTAGTTCCTGCTTATATGTCTGAAATGGCACCAGCAAAATATCGTGGTCAATTATCAGGAATGAATCAAACTATGATTGTATCTGGAATGTTATTATCTTATATTGTTGATTATTATTTAAGAGGATTACCTATGGAAATTGGTTGGAGACTAATGTTGAGTATCGCAGCAATTCCGGCACTGATTTTGTTTTTAGGTGTCTTAAAACTACCAGAATCTCCAAGGTTCTTAATTAAAAATAATAGATTTGAAGAAGCTAAACTTGTATTAAGTAATCTTAGAAATAATTATAAAGTCGATGAAGAATTTGAAGAAATTAAAAAAACAATTCAAAAAGAGAATAATGTGAAAAATAATCAGTCATTAGCCACATTATTTAATGGTAAATATAAATATTTAGTAGTTGCAGGATTAGGTGTAGCAGCATTTCAACAGTTTCAAGGGGCGAATGCAATATTTTATTATATTCCATTAATTGTAGAACAAGCCACTGGAAATTCTGCGAGTGATGCACTTATGTGGCCTATTATTCAAGGTGTCATACTTGTATTAGGATCATTACTCTTTATTTGGATAGCGGATAAATTTAATAGAAGAACATTGCTTATGCTAGGTGGTACCGTAATGGGATTATCGTTTATATTGCCTGCTATTATTCATATATTTTTACCCAATGCGAATCCGATATTGATAGTAATCTTTTTAAGTATTTATGTTGCCTTCTATTCCTTTACATGGGCACCACTTACATGGGTTATTGTCGGTGAAATATTCCCGTTAGCAATTAGAGGTTTTGCTTCGGGTAGCGCATCATCATTAAATTGGATTGGTTCTTTCTTAGTTGGGCTTCTATTCCCAATTATGACAGCTTACTTTTCACAACAAATTGTTTTTGCAATCTTTGGTGTTATCTGTATTCTCGGTGTATTATTTGTGAAAAAATTTGTTCCGGAATCAAGAGGGCGTACGCTTGAAGAGATTGAAGCAATTGGAGAGTCACGCGATTCGAATAAGGTTAATGCGCAAGTGAAAAATATATAATAATTTAAATGGAAAACAATCTGGTAAATAATAAAAGACCTTTTCTATGAAACTCCTCAATTAAGAAGGGGTTTCTAGAAAAGGCCTTTTTTCATGCATATGTTTATTTAAAGAAACCTAAAATGAAGTCTACACCTTTACCTAAAACCTCTGCGATGCTTACGCCCATTGTAGCCCAGTCATGTGCTAAACCTGCATTTACTGCGTTGCCAATTGCTTCTACGATTCCTGCCATGTGAAACACTCCTTTTTTTAGAAATTTAAAATTAAAACATTTGCTTTAATTTGTTAAATACAATATAACTTTTTTTATTAATTAATTGCATAAAAATGCCTAACTAAACGTTTTTTATGCCTAAGTGTAATAATAGTTTTTTTATAGGAATTGTAAGTATAGTATACAAATTTTAATTATTTGTAAAATTTTTAATATTGCGTAGCACTTTTATAGAGACTGTGGCATAATGGTAAGTTATGCAGCTGAGTTTATAGTGAATAAGGTTGAAGTTAATGTAGTGAAGTATAAAAAATAGGAGTAGGGCAATGGAATCATATTTTCAAAAATCGGTTCCGTTACCTCTTTTGTTTTTGTGAAAAGTGGTGGGAGAATTTTTAACATTGTTGTTAGTGAACATATGATTAGTATTAAATGTGCGTGGTTGGAGACGATGATTTTATTAAATAAAGGTCTAGATAGCAATAAGAAAGGAGGGCAGAAAAATTTCAGCCCAACAACGAAGCGGGGATAATCTTATTAATAATAATTGATAGTTCCTCTATAGTTTCTGGTTTTCCGTTATCTACCCAGTCTTGAATAATACCAAAAATCGCATTGCTCAAAAAAATCACAAAATAATGTTGTTCTCTTTCACTTAAATTAATCGTTTTTACTGAAGGTAGAATATTTTTTTCTGCATTTTTTTGCAACATTGATTTTACTTGATTTTGAATTTCCGTAGAGCCATTTTTAGATATGAGCAATAATAAAAGTTCGGCTTCATTATTCCAAAAATTAAGCATGTGATAAAAAAATAAACGACGGTCTGAGTTTAAAAATTCATGAATTTTCTTACTGCCACTTTTTATAATTTCTGTCTGATATTGATGGACTAAATCATATTTATCTTTGTAATGTAAATAAAAAGTTCCTCTACTTACATTAGCTTCATTACAGATATCTTTTACCGAGATATCATCGAATCTTTTAGTTTTTAAGAGCGTTATTAAAGCTTCGCGAGTATTTTTCTTCGTCTTCAATATGCGGGCATCGGTAAATAATTCTTTAGTCATTCGTTTCACTCCTAATATTATTAGACATATTTTTTAAATGTGTTCAGTAACGATAACCTTTTTATTGTTTTTATATTTTATAGGTATATAATCGCATTATGAATGATAATTGACACTTTGTCTAATAAGGGGGCTAAACATGTCTGAAGTTGCAGCTAAACTAATAAGTGCGACAAAATGTTATGGCAAAAAGAAAGTTTTAGACCATATTGATATTGAATTACCATTTGGAAAAATTTTAGGGTTAATAGGCCCAAGTGGTTCGGGTAAAACGACGACGATTAAGTGCCTTATGGGTATGGAGAAATTGGATAAAGGTCATGCTCAAATATTCGATACTAGTATACCTAACCGTAAAATTCTTCATGAAATTGGTTATATGGGGCAAAGTGATGCGCTATATGAATCGTTAACTGCTCGAGAAAATTTAGTGTTCTTCGGTAATTTGATGGGTTTAGGTGGCGCTAAGCTAAAACAAGCAATTGATAAGAATATGAAGCTAGTTAATTTAGAGAATGAATTACATCAAATTGTGAATACATTTTCAGGTGGTATGAAGCGCAGATTGTCTTTAGCGATTACGTTACTGTCAAATCCTAATTTAATTATATTAGATGAGCCAACAGTGGGTATTGATCCGAGCCTTAGAAAAGATATATGGAAACAACTTAACATACTCACAGAGGAAAATAAGTCAGTAATTGTGACAACGCACGTCATGGGAGAAGCGGAACGCTGTGATTACATTGGATTGATTATGGAAGGCCGTTTATTCACTATGGGAACGCCAAAAGAACTGAAAGAAAAATTCGGTGTAAATTCTATAGAAGAAGTGTTTATAAAGGCTGAAGCGGAGATGAAATCATGAGATTTAAAGCCGTTTTTATAAGAGTTGTTAATGAATTGTTAAGAGATAAAAGAACATTGGCTTTAATGTTGTTCGCACCGATTTTAGTATTAACATTGCTGTATTTCGTTTTTGATACAAATTCAGAAACAAATTTGAAAATAGGTGTTACTGACAATGTGCCTAACAAAATTGTAAATGAATTACCTTCAGATAAAGTGGATATAGAGAAGGTTGATTCATTAGATTCTGTAAAAGATACGATGGTAGATTCAGAGCTGGATAGTTATATTACGAAAGATGGGTCTAAAATAGAAGTAACATATGCTAATGAAGACCCTAGTAAAACTGATGCTACGAAACAGTTACTTGCTAGTGCACTTCAGAAAAATAAAATGCAAGGTATGATGAAAATTGTAGAAAAAATTCCAGATAATATGCAACAAGGAAATAATCAAGCCTCAGAGAATGTAGAGTTGGATAATCATTATCTATATGGTGATGCGGATAGTACGTACTTTGATAAAATATTCCCAATTTTAATTGGTTTCTTTGTTTTCCTTTTCGTATTTTTAATATCTGGTATTGGATTACTTAGAGAGCGTACTAAAGGTACACTTGAACGTTTATTAGCAACGCCGATTAAAAGAAGAGATATTGTGTTTGGCTATTTAGCAGGTTATGGTTTGTTTGCTATATTACAAACGTTACTCATCGTGTTTTATGCGATTATTATCTTGAATATAGAACTTGCAGGTAGTATATGGTGGGTATTATTGGTTAATATTTTAATCGCATTGGCCGCATTGGCTATGGGAATATTCGTTTCAACTTTTGCTAATTCTGAGTTTCAAATGATTCAGTTTATACCAATTGTAGCAATCCCTCAAATCTTTTTCTCAGGTATTATTCCTTTAGAAAATATTGCTAATTGGGTAAGTTTCATAGGTTATCTATTTCCTTTAAGATATGCAGGTGATGCATTGACGCACATTATGATAAAAGGACAAGGATTGGAATATATTTGGTTTGATATTTGTATATTATTCGTCTTTATTATTGTGTTTACCATTTTAAATATTATTGGGCTTAAACGTTATAGAAAAGTTTAATTTTATGTTAACTTGAAAAATCAAAAGCTCCTTTCTTAACAGTGTTACTGTTTGGAAAGGAGCTTTTTTTAATGCTTAAAATTTTGGTGACAAGCTTTCAACCAATTGATATTATGTGTTTCTCTTTCAATAGCATAATCTAATACAAGGTAATGCCCGTAATGTTGTTCTTGAGATGCTTCATTGCTAAATAATGCTACACGTCTTTCTTTTAAATGTTCTAACTTTGCTTCATGTAAATGAATTTGCTCGTCGAACATTACTGGTAATATAGGGTCATTTTTGTCATTGATAAAATACAATTTTAAATTGAATTCATTTTTATGAACTGACAACTCAGGTGTTGGGGAAACTAGCCAATCATTTAGTAATTGTCGTCCTGCATCTGTAATAGCATATATCTTTTTTTCTAACTTTTCTCCTGTTATTTCAATCGTTTTATCAATTAAACTACGCCCGTATAATTTTTTTAATTCAGGATAAATTTGACTGTGATTTGCTTGCCAAAATTCACCAATATCACGTTCAAAAGCTTTCTTTATGTCATAACCAGACATGTGCTCATTTTTCAAAAGGCCTAACAGTACATATTGTAATATGTTTTTTTGTGCCATAACATCCTCCTTGACGTTTTATCGAATAAAGTATAGCATTTATATGTAATCAAAAACATGTAATTAATTACATGTTTGAAAGGAGCTTTTTTATGACTAATAATTTTGAAACATTAGAAGATTTTTTAGGTACACATCTTATATATACTTATGATAATGGTTGGGAATACGAGATGTATGTGAAAAATGAAAATACGATTGATTATCGTATACATGGTGGTATGGTAGCTGGTAGATGGGTTAGAGACCAAGAAGCTAATATCGTGAAATTAACTGAGGGTGTCTTTAAAATCACTTGGACTGAACCAACAGGTACAGATGTAGCATTAGATTTTTTACCTAATAAACAGATTATGCACGGTACAATTTTCTTCCCTAAATGGGTTGAAGAACATCCAGAAATTACAGTGACTTACCAAAATGATCACATTGATTTAATGGAAGCATCCCGTGAAAAATACGATACTTATCCTAAATTAGTCGTACCTGAATTTGCGAAGATTTCATATGTTGGTAACGCAGGGCAAAATAATGAAACTGTTGTTAATGTCGCGCCATATGAAGGCATTTTAGAAGATATTAGAAGCGGTAAGTTTTTTGATGAAAATTATCAACATTCAAAATAGTAATTACATTAATTAAATACGAAACATTAAATACTGATTCTGTCTTTTTAAAGAGAAGAATCAGTGTTTTTTATTAAATTCAATCATTATAACGTTATAATGATTGCGCTTACAAACATTATAATGTTATGATGTTTTTCGAGAGGTGAAATACATTGAAAAGCACAGGTATTATTAAAAACATTGAAACTTTAAATAAAAAAAGAATTGATATATTGCTTGAAAAAGGGGTTATTAAAGAAATTTCAGATGGAAATACATTACAAGGAAAAGTAATTTTCAATGGTTCAAATTCTTTTGTTTCAACTGGTTGGATTGATTTACATGTTCATGCTTTCTCTGATTTTAGTCCTTATGGAGATGAAATAGATGAAATAGGCGTTAAACAAGGGGTTACTACAATCGTAGATGCAGGGAGTTGCGGTGCTGATAGAGTTAGTGAGTTACACGAAAGAGCGCAACAAAGTTTAACTAATGTATATTCATTTTTAAATATATCTAAAATAGGACTTGAAAGAATAGATGAATTATCAAATTTGAGTTGGATAAATCAACAAGCGTGTATTAAAGCTGCTCAACAATTTGAAGATATGATTATCGGATTAAAGGCACGTATTAGCAGTAGTGTAGTTAAAGATAATGGTGTAGTGCCTTTGGAGAGAGCTATAAAAATTAGTGAGCAATTAAAATTACCAATTATGACACATATTGGATCCGCACCTCCTAAAATACAAGATGTAATTCCGCTACTTAGAAAAGGCGACATTATTACACATTTTTTAAATGGTAAGTCTAATAATCTATTTGATCAAAATGGAGAGCCTTTAACAGTTTTAAGAGAAGCCATAAGTCGAGGAGTGAAGTTAGATGTTGGTCATGGTAATGCAAGTTTCTCATTTAAAGTAGCACAACAGGCGCAACGCAACCATATTCAATTTAATAGTATAAGTTCAGATATTTATAAAAAAAATAGAATAGAAGGTCCAGTATTCAGCTTATCTAATGTACTTACTAAATTCTTGTACCTCGGTTATACATTAGAAGAAATTATTAAAGGTGTCACAGAAAATCCAGCCCAAATTATAAATAAACCTGATTTAGCAAAACTTAAAGAGGGAATGACAGCTAACTTAACCTTATTTGACGTTATAGATTCGCAGCAAAATATTATAGATTCACATGGACACGAAATTACAATTACAAAAGTAATTAAAGAAAGAGGCGTGGTAACAAATGGAAAATTCATTGAATTATAAATACGACTTAAAACAAGTTATAAATGCAAGTGGGAGAATGAGTATTCTGGGTGTGTCTTCTCCAACAAACTCTGTAATGGATGCTATGAAATTTGGAGGACAAAACTATGTAGAAATTGCAGATTTAGTTGATAAATCTGGCGCTTATATTGCTAATAGAATTAATGCTGAAGATGCTGTAGTCGTAAATTCAGCGTCTAGCGGAATCGCATTATCTATTGCAGGTGTTGTTACTGAAGGAAATGAACGTAAAAGTCAAAAGCTTCACAACGAAAGCATAGATAAAAATGAAATCATATTATTTAAAGGACACAATGTTCAATATGGTGCACCTATTGAGACAATGATTTACTTAGGTGGCGGTCGCGTAGTTGAAGTAGGGTATGCAAACGAAGGCAAAGAAAATCATGTACAAGAAGCAATAAATGAAAATACAGCAGCCATTCTTTATGTGAAATCGCATCATGCGGTGCAAAAAAATATGGCCTCTGTTGAAGAAATATATCAAGTAGCTCAAAACTATAATATCCCGTTAATTGTGGATGCTGCTGCAGAAGAGGAGCTGACGAAATACATCCAGTGTTCAGATTTAGCCATTTATAGCGGTTCAAAAGCAATTCAAGGTCCAACCACTGGTATAGTCGCTGGTAAAAAACAATTGATTGAATCTGTGAAAACTCAATTACATTTTATAGGACGAAGTATGAAAGTAGGAAAAGAATCAACTTTTGGGTTATTACAAGCATTAGATGAATACTTCGATAAAGTTGATAATTCAGAAGCAGAAAAAAGTGAATTAGAGAAATTGTCACCCATTAACAACTATGAAGGTATTCGATTAGAAATTGTTCAAGATGAAGCAGGAAGAGAAATTTATAGAACACGCGTACATGTAGATTCATCTATTTTAAATATGTCTGCAGAAAAATTTGTTGGAAAATTGAAAAATGCTGATGTTGCAATTTATACACGCGATTATGGAGTGAAACAAGGGTTCTTTGATATTGATCCAAGGCCATTAAAACAAGGTGAAATTGAAATTATTTATGAAACAATTGTTCAAATTATACAGGGGGAAATTTAATGAAAATACATGATAGATTTTATAAAGATAGAGTTGCTTTGAATGTCTTAGCTAAAGGGGAAGAGAATATCAAAGCAGTATATCAAGCAGCTGATGAAAATATCGTCATAGGTGTGTTATCGAAAGATTATGATGGTGTAAATAGTGCGGTTACAGCGATGACACAATTTGGAAAGGAGGTTGACGACGCTATTTCGATTGGCTTAGGTGCTGGAGACAACCGACAAGCTAAAGTAGTAGCTGAAATCGCAAGATACTATCAAGCTGCACATATTAACCAAGTATTTACCGATGTAGGACAAACAACTGCCAAAAATAATGAACAATCTTGGGTCAATGCATTAGTCTCTCCCACAGGTAAACCAGGCTTCGTAAATATTTCTACTGGTCCTATTAGTAGTGAAGGAGAAGAGAAAGCAATTATACCTATTGAAGCAGCAATTAATTTAATTAAAGATATGGGGGGCTCTTCAATCAAGTTTTTCCCTATGAAGGGCTTAGAAACAGTTGAAGAATATAAAGCAGTAGCCGAAGCTTGTGGAAGAGCAGAATTTGGGTTAGAGCCAACGGGTGGCATCACTAAAGATAATTTTGAAGATATCGTGAAAATTGCTTTAGATTGTAAAGTTCCGAGAATTATACCGCATGTTTATTCATCTATTATTGATAAAGAAACAGGTCTTACAAATATAAATGATGTAGAATGGCTTACTTCTAAAATTAAGCAATTAGTGGATTTATATGAATAAGCACATTGCAGCTTATGGGGAAATTATGATGCGGTTAGAAGTCCCCGATAATCTGTTATTGAGACAGGCGGAAAATTTAAAATACTCTTTTACTGGAACAGGCGTTAATGTTACGGGATTATTGTCACAATTTGGCTATGACACGAGCCTAATCAGTGCGGTACCAGAAAATTCAATTGGTACAGCTGCTATTGGTGCGATAAGAAGATTAGGTATTCACAGTGATTTTATTATCAAAAACAATGATAACTTGGGTATGTATTTCTTAGAGCAAGGGTTTGGTAATCGTCCTAGTAATGTGACATATACAAATAGACAGCAAAGTAGCTTTAACACAACAGATATCTCAGAATATGATATTGTTCAATCCATGAAAGGCGTTGATGTGTTGCATATTTGTGGTATATCTTTAGCTATGAATAATCTAACTCAGAACAATATTCTTACTATTGTGAAAGTGGCAAAAGAACAAGGTATTAAAATTGTTTTTGATTGTAATTTTAGACCTTCTTTATGGGGTGATAATGGTAATCAGCGTGCAAAACCATACTATGAAACCATTTTAAGTGAAGCGGATATTGTAATTATGAGTGAAAAAGATGCAATTAACACACTCAATTTAACAACTACTAAGGAAAGTAAAGAAGAACAATTAGAAGAATTATTACTTGTTGTAGCTGAAAAATTTAATATAGATATTATTGCTGGTACTATCAGAACAATTCAAGGAAGTAATAAAAACAACATCAAAGGATATTTATTAAAAAATGGAACAATGTATTATTCGGAATCTTTTGAAGTTAATATCTTAGACAGAATTGGTACTGGAGATGCGTATACATGTGGCGTAATCCACGGTGAATTATCAAATATGGATCCTCAAGAAATGGTTACATTTTCAACCGCAGCTTGTGTATTGGCACATACAATTTCCGGAGATACACCATTATTTGATACTGATGATATAATAAAAATCGTAAATGAAGAAAAAAATGATATTGAGAGGTAATTGATTTATGACGAAATTATCATCAGATAAAGGTCCATTATATTTACAAATAAAAGAAATTATTGAAGACCGTATTATTCATGGTATCTATACTATTGGAAACTATATACCAACTGAAATTGAATTTGAAGAAGAGTTTAATGTAAGTAAAGTAACAGTTAGAGCGGCTATTAAAGAATTAGTTACGCTAGGCTACTTGGAGAGAAAAAGCGGTAAAGGTACAACAGTCATTAACCACAAACAAATGAGTAATGAGACCAATAATAAAAATTTCACAGAAAAACTTGTAGAACAAGGAAATAAAATTCATAAACTTATAAAAGACATTGTAGTAGAGACACATGAAAAAAATAGTGAGTTATTTCAAATGTTTGGCGAGAAATCTTATAAAATTACAAGAGTCTATTTATTAAATGATAAACCATACATTCTATTTAATCATTATTTACCACATCCATTAAGTAGTTTGGACGAGTATGGAGAATTAAAGGAGAATAATGATCTTTCTATATATAAAATTTTAGAAGATGAGCAAATAGAAATAAAAGATATTGAGGATAACTTCTCTGTAGGTTTCAATGAACAAGCCACAGCGTACTTGAATCTTCAAACATCAAATCCTTTACTTGTAAGGGAGAGAGTATCGTATTCAGTAAATCATCAAATTGTTGAATACAGTATAGGTTATTACAATAGTGAATTGAAAAAATATAGTATCAGTTTGAAAGGATAAGCAATCTCTTGTTATTTATTGGTAGCGCCAACATAATTGGGGGAAAAAGATGGATTCTAATATATATTTATTAATCATTACGCTACTTTCGATCGTTATTGTCATATTAGGCGTTGCATGGTGGAAATGGCATGCATTTATAAGCTTAACAGTGGCAGGTTTATTTTTAGCTATCATGGCAGGTTTATCTCCTGAAAAGATAGTTACAGCATATGAAACGGGTGTAGGGGATGTTTTAGGCCACTTAGTAGGTATTTTAGCGTTAGGAACAATTTTAGGAAAACTAATGTCTGATTCTGGAGCAGGTATGCAAATATCTGATTATCTTGTCAAAGTCTTAGGTTATAAAAAATTACCATGGGCTATGATGCTATCGGGCTTTATTATCGGAATACCTGTATTTTTTGAAGTGGGGATTGTAATTTTATTACCACTTGTGATTTCAATTCATAAAACGACTAAGACGAATATATTACTTATTGCTATACCACTATTAGCAGGATTATCAATTGTGCATGGTATTGTACCACCACACCCTGGTGCTATGACAGCAATTGGCATATATGAAGCAAATTTAGGTAAAGTATTGTTATACTCGCTGCTTATTGCATTACCTACAGCAATCATTGCAGGACCTGTTTTTGGCAAATTTATAAGTAAAAAGGTAATACCAGAAAAAGAACCAAATATTATTAAAGTAAACAATAAAACAAATGGTTTACCAAGTGTTATTGTTTCGTTTTTAGTAATTATTTTACCAGTATTTTTAATGTTGCTATCTATCTTGACACCTTATTTAGGAGATATTCCTAGCATATTAAAAAATACATTGTTATTTATAGGTAATCCAGTAATAGCATTATTAATATCTTGCTTTGCTGCATTCTATTTATTAGGATTCAAACAAGGTATGACGAAAAACGTAATTAAAGATTTGGTTGAAGAGTGTATCTTACCAATTGGTTCTATTATTTTAATTATAGGTGCTGGCGGGGGCTTTAAACAAATACTTATTGAGACTGGTGTAGGAGATTCAATTGCACAGATGACAGAAAATCTCTCACTATCGCCATTACTATTAGCCTTTTTAGTAGCAGGCTTAATACGTGTCGCTACAGGCTCTGCCACTGTTGCTTTAACCACAGCTGCGGGAATAGTATCACCAATTATCCAACATATGTCTGGTGTGAATTTAGAATTGTTGGTAATAGCTACCGGAGCAGGGTCATTAATGCTCTCTCATGTGAACGATGCCGGATTCTGGATGGTTAAAGAGTATTTAGGTTTAAATGTAAAAGAAACTTTTAAAACGTGGACAGTCATGGAAACTTTATTGTCATTTGTGGCATTTGCAATTGCTTTTGTAATAGATGGTATTATTTAGGTGGAAATCGTTTATAACATCGATATAAAAAGTCAGTCACCAGTAAGAGTGGCTGACTTTTTGATTTACAGTAAAATTAGCACGTTATAAAACTGGGATTCAATTTTTAGCTTGTTGAGTTAGATTGACTTTGAATTTTTTCTGAATTACTTTGAACTTTATCGTCTTGATTTGAAACAGATGTCACGCTTTCCTTTTTCCAAACGTTCTCTAGTTCTTCAAGTGTTTTACCTTTGGTTTCAGGAATGAATTTCCAAACGAATAGTCCTGATAAAATACTCATCAGTGCATAAAAACCATAAGTCATGGCGCCGCTAACATCCATCATAGTTGGATAAGTGGAAGTAATCGTAAAGTTAGCTAACCATTGAACTGCTACGGCTATTGCCATAGCACTACTTCTAATTCTATTAGGGAATATTTCTGATAATAATACCCAAATGATAGGTCCCCAACTCATCATAAATGAAGCAGTATAAAGTACTAAAAATATTAAAGTGATAACACCGAATGCACCGTTTGCAGCTAAGACACTCATACCAATCATGCCGATTGCCATACCAGTTGATCCAATTATTAGTAAAGGTTTCCGTCCAAATTTGTCTACATATAATATAGCAATGATTGTGAAGATTACGTTTACTAAGCCCATGACAACGGTTTGTATCATAGATGTGTTGCTACCTGAACCTAAATTTTCAAAAATACGAGGTGCGTAATATAAAGCAACATTGATTCCAATAAATTGTTGGAAAACTGATAATAAAATACCTACGATAATAACAGTCTTACCAAAACTGAAAAGTGGCGCTTTTACATCTGTTAACTTATTTTTAGTAGCTAAAATGTCATTTAGCACATTTTGAGCATGATTCTTTGAAGAATATATTTTATTAAGAACCGAGAGGGCTTCTGTATTTTTATTACTTAATGATAAGAACCTAGGTGTCTCAGGTACTAAAAATAATAAAAAGAAAAATGCTATTGCAGGAATCGCTTCAGTAATAAACATATAACGCCATCCAATATCTTGAATCCAACTTTGGGATTGTCCGTATGTAATACCGTAATTTACAAAATATACTACTAACATACCGAATATAATGGCAAATTGATTCCATGAAACGAGTTTACCTCTAATTGACGAAGGGGCTATTTCACTAATGTACATAGGAGAAATTGCGGAAGCTAATCCTACGCCGATACCGCCAATAATACGGTACAGATTAAATGCAATGAGTAGGCCAAGGTTAGATCCAGTTGAATCAAAAAATAAAAATTCGGGAAAGCCTGACAGAATTGCAGAAATAATAAATAGGATAGCAGCTACTTGTAATGATTTTTTTCTGCCTAAGCGACTTGAAAAACTTGAAGACAATAGACCACCAATAATACAACCGATTAGCGCACTAGAAACTGTGATGCCGTGAATGAAACTACCATAATCTTGCGTTAAATATTGCTGTAAAGATTGTTCAGCTCCAGAAATAACTGCTGTGTCATAGCCGAATAATAAACCACCGAGCGTTGCGATTAAAGCTATTTTAAAAATAAAATTCTTATTATTATAAGTTGACATATATCCATCCCCTTGATAGATCACTTAAATTTATTAAGTTTTTGAGTTACTGGCTGCGTAGCGTCATAAATTGTTTTATATATATTAAATAAGTCTTGATAAGATTTTGTGTTTTCTTCAATGGGATATACTTTTTGATGGTATGCTATCCATGCTTCGCTCATGTCATTGAAAGTATTAAACCATTGTTCTCCCATAGCGGCTAACATTGCTGCACCATAGGCTGGACCTTGTTCTTCTGTTCGTGTAGAAATAGTTGTATTGAAAATATCTGCTTGAATTTGTAACCATTGATTATTTTTAGCTCCACCACCGATTGATACAATTTCATTAATGTTAATAGCGTTGTTTTTCATAATTTGAATACTTTCATTAATAGAGTAAGTAATACCTTCTAGAACAGCACGTTTCATATCGAGCAGTGTCGTATTTGCATCTAAACCGATGAAACTACCTCGTACTGAAGCGTCATTGTGTGGCGTACGTTCACCTAATAAATAAGGCGTGTATATTAATCCATTAGCACCAACTTCTGAGTGATTAATATCTTTTAAGAAAGTAGTGAAATTTTCATCAGGAGAGATAAGTTGCTTAAACCATTCTAGACTATATCCAGCAGATAAAGTCACGCCCATAATGTATTTTTGGTTTGGCACGCAATGATTAAAGTAGTGTACGCTCCCATCATTTTCATAATCAATACGATTTTCAATAGACAATGCAACTCCCGAAGTTCCGATACTGACAAGTTGCTTTTGTTCGTCGGTAATACCTGAACCTAAAGCACCACAAGCATTATCTGCGCCGCCTTGGTACACATTAATGTTCCAGTCAATACCTAAAATATTTTTTACTTTTTCAGTTAATTGGCCACTTTTTTGATGTGAGGCAATAATTTCTGGACAAATGGATGAATCAATGTTTAAACGATGTAATAATTCTGTGGACCAATTTTCATCTTTTACGCTAAACATAATTGTACCTGCAGCGTCTGAAGGTTCTGTGTAAACATTACCTGTCAATTTATACACGATGTAGTCTTTAGGAAGCATAAACTTAGCGATACGCTTGTAGTTGTTTTGCTCATTATTCTTTAACCACATAAGCTTAGGTAAGGTGAACCCTTCTAACACTGTGTTTTGTGTTAATTCTAATAACGAATTAAGGCTTAGCTTTTGTTTAATATCTTCAACTTCTTGAGATGTTCTTGTATCATTCCATAAAATGGCTGGTCTAATTGGATTGCCTTCTTGATCAATGACTACTAGACCGTGCATTTGCCCAGAAAAACTGATACCAGTAATATCATTTTGAGTATAATGAGTTAATATATGTTTTAGACTCTCCAACGTTGCTTCATACCAAATTTCAGGATCAATTTCGCTGTATCCTGACTTAGGATGCACCGTATTATAAGAGACGCTGTAAGATTCTACAACGTCACCACTTTTATTTACTACCAGCGTTTTTAAAGCACTCGTGCCAATATCTATACCAATTACATAGGCCATTTTTATCAATCCTTATTATTAATATTTAAGATATATTGATTAATTTGTGATTTAATGACTTCTAAATGATCAGAAGCGTTATTAATTGTGTTAATGTTGAAAGCATAATCTTCTAATTCTTTAAATGAAGTCTCTCCTTCAACTATTTTCTTACCTATACCTTCATTAAATGATTTATATTTTTCATCTATAATGTTTTCAAAGAAATTATCTTCAATCATCTTATAAGCAACACGTAGGCCTAATGCGAAAGTATCCATACCTGCAATGTGAGTTAAAATTAAGTCTTCTTGTTTAAATGATGTTCTTCTAGGTTTAGCATCAAAGTTTAATCCGCCTGGAGCCAACCCACCATTTTTAAGTATTTCGTACATTGCTAACGTAGTATCATATACATCAGTTGGAAATTCATCTGTATCCCATCCTAACAGGGGATGTCCTTGGTTAGCATCTACTGAACCCAACATATTATTATCACGTGCATATCTTAATTCGTGTTGGAATGTATGGCCAGCAAGTGTCGCGTGGTTAGCTTCAATATTAAATTTAAAGTCTTTATCTAAATCATATTTTTGTAAGAAAGCGTGTGCTGTTGCAACATCAGTATCATATTGATGTGTGGTAGGTTCTTTAGGTTTTGGTTCTATTAAAAATTGTCCTGTATAGCCGATTTCATCTGCGTAACTTTTTGCCATTTTAAAGAAAGTAGCTAAATTATCTAACTCTAATTTCATATTAGTATTTAATAAACTTTCATAGCCTTCACGACCGCCCCAAAAAACAAAGTTTTCGGAACCAAGTTTTTTAGCAATTTCTAATGATTTTTTAACTTTTGCAGCTGCATATGCAAATACTTCAGCATTTGAAGACGTGGCTGCACCATGAACAAAACGCTCGTGAGTAAAGTTGTTGGTTGTATTCCAAAGTAATTTCTTACCGGTTTGATCCATTTTTTCTTTAATAAGTTCTACGATGACATCTAAATTTTCATTAGATTCTTTTAAAGATGCACCTTCTGGAGCAATGTCTACATCGTGAAAACAAAAGTAATCAATACGTGTTTTTTCCATAAATTCAAAAATTGCTTCTACTCTTGCTTTTGCTTTTTCCATCTCGTTTAATGAATCCCAATCACGTTCCGCAGCACCTACACCGAATGGATCGGAAAGGTCAGCGGTAAATGTGTGCCAATAAGCGACGCTAAATCTTAAAAGTTCTGACATGGAGTGATTACCCAATTTTTCTTCGGGATTGTAATACTTAAAACTAAAAGCGTTATTTGACTTAGGACCTTCGTAATTTACTTTATTGATATCAAAATAAGACATAATATTCCTCCTACATTTTAGTTGGTTAATTTAATAAACAAACTAACTTTAGAGGTAATATAGCATATCGTTTATTTTTTGTAAACGCTTTCTAAAATAAAAAAAGAGTGGGACAGAAATCAATTTAGTTCGAAAGATTTCATTTACCCACTCAAGTAAGGAACAATAAACAGTTCGAGACAACTATTTTATGCCTCGGACTGCTGTAATTATTTAATGTTCATTTGAATGTTATTTATATTTAATATTTTTTGCATTATTGCTAAGGTACCACCCAACAAAGTAGCCTGTTTTACATTAGTGGTTAGATGTATTTGAATTGGACTAGCTTGAGAAAAATAGGAGAATTGCTTTTTAATTTCATCTAAAATAGTTGGTAATTCATTAATTAAAGGACAGTTAATATAAATAGCGTCTGGATTAAATTGTGTGTTCAAATTATGAATCAGAACTGCCATTTTGTTTATAAATTGTTCAATTTCCTGAGCAACAATTGAATCCCCCTCATTATGATATTGAATCAGTTCTGTAAATGTAAGTTTGACGCCTAACCTATTATTTATTTTCTGTATTAAAGCATCTTGAGAGCATATATCTTCGATTTTATAATATTTGTTGCCATTATCATTTATAGATTCCGAAACCAATGTCTTACCTATCTCTCCAGCCTCTCCGTTTGAGCCACGATAAAGTTTTTTATTTATTATAATGCCAGCGCCTATACCTTTGTGAATACTTAAAGTAATCAAATTATTTATGTTTGAATTTATATATAGACTTTTTTCATATAGCGCTGATAAATTTGCTTCATTTTCTATAACGACAGGAACATTTGTGAATGACTTTAATTCTTCAGTAAATGTACTACGTTCATTTTTATGAAAAGGAAGGTTGATAATGCTTTGCTCATCGTCGACGATACCATGTATGGATATAGATATGCCAAGTAACCCATGTAACGTATCATATTTTTCTGACACATTTATATTAGATTCTAAAATTTGTAATATACTGCTTACATTCTTATCTTTTAATTCGTAGGAATCTTGCTTTAATATAGTGGCATCAAAGTAGTTGTACATTAATTCAACAGAATCATATGTTAAATCCATGGAAATATAGTAGCCATATTTTTGGTTGATTTCGAGTAAAATAGGCTTACGTCCACCACTTTTAGTACTATTACCTTCTCCTACTTCATTAACTAAACGCTTATGTTTTAAGTTGTTCAGAATGTTAGAAATAGTAGCTTTATTAAGTTCTAAATTCTTCGATATTTGTGTTCGTGAAATATTACTGTTATTGAATATTTGTTTTAATACACGCTTCTCATTTTCATTTACTATAAAATTATTTTCCATTTATTATTACCTCTTATCTAATTTGGACAGGGGAAGTTCGGTTAATATTACCAAGTGTAACATAGTGTAATGTGAGTACTAGATGTTGGCAAACGATATAGGCAACATTATTCTATAATCAATTATATATTATAAAGTGGAAAATATAAATTTAAGTTATAGACGTAGAATATTGAGTAAGAATAGATTGATTAATATACGTTACACTTTAATAATGAAAATAAGTGAGTTTATAAAATTATAATTTAATTTTAATGACGACAATATAAATGGTTAAGCCTAAGTTCGAATTAATTTACTAATTGATTGTTATATAATAAAAATAAATTCGATATAATATATTTATCAATTTCACAATAATAGAATTTATCTAATTATAATAACTTCGATTGACAACTGATTTTGAAGCGAGTATGATATAAAAATGTATAAGGGGTGTACTGTTTTGAAGATTTATATATCCCCATAAATTTAAATAGTTATAAACGCTCCGAAATAAGCATTTTAGCATTTTTCGGTTTTTAAAATTCTAATAGTACACACGGTGTACAATTATAAAAAGGAAGGTAAGAAAAGATGTTTAATGAATTTAAATTTATTTTTAGAAACAAAATGTTAATTATAGCACTTATAGCAATCGCAGCTATCCCATTGCTATATGTTGCATTGTTTGTAGGTTCTATGTGGAGCCCATATGATAAGACAGACCAATTAAAGCTCTCGATTGTTAACCAAGATGAGACTGCAAAATTAAATGGTGAAAAAGTTACAATCGGTGATGATGTAGTAGATAAATTAAAAGATAATGATAAGTTTGATTTCCAAGAAGTTTCTAAAAAAGAAGCCTATGACCAACTTGAAAGAGGTAAAAGTGTTGGTACAATCATTATTCCTAAAGATGCTTCAAGTAACGCAACTACATTATTAGACGAAAACCCTAAAAAAATAAATTTAGAAACACAAGTGAATCCAGGTTCAAGTTACACTGGTAGTCAATCAGCTCAAAAAGCAATTAATACAGTAACAGACTCAATCAAAGACAACATTCGTTCTAATTATTTAGACCAACTATTTGATAGTGCTAAAAAATCAAAATCTGGCTTCCAAGATACTTCTGAAGCTTTAGGCGAAATGTCAGACGCTGAATCTCAACTTATTGATGGAAATCAACAAGTTACAGATGGTTTGAAACAGTTGGAACCCGCGGTAGGACAGCCTGCGCAACAATTGATTTCTGGAAACCAACAAGTTACAGATGGTTTAACTCAATTACAACAGAATAATAATCAATTAAAAGAAAAAATTGACCAATCAGTTTCTCAACAAGAGGGCGTCGCATTCGAAGGGGATAACGAAAAAGCTCTAAATAATGTGACGAAAGTGAATGAAAATAACGCTACAGAAGCTGATAAATATGGTGAGACAATTGTCCCATATATGGCAAGTGTTAGTTTATTTGTAGGCGCAGTTTCATTTAGTGCAATTTATCCTTTGAGAAAAGTATTAAGTAAAGAGATGACATCAATCAAACAAGCATTTGGCAAACTATTATTGTATCTCGTACAAGGTACAATATCAGCATTACTAATGAGTAGTTGGGCAATCTTTGCACTTAACATGTCTATCGATGACATTGGTAAATTTATCTTAGTAGGACTATTATGGGCTATCGCAGCAATTACCATTACAACGTTCCTAAGTTTATTACTTGATAGAATCGGACTATTTATATCAATGGTCTTACTGATACTACAATTAAGTTCAAGTGAGGGTATGTTCCCAATAGAATTATCTGCACAATTCTTTAGATGGATTCACCCATTCTCACCAATGTCTTACGCAATACAAGGTTATAGAGAGGCAATCTTTACTCATGCTGGACATTTTAATTTTGGTTTTGTTGTAGCCTTACTCATTGGTATTATTGTAGTAATGATGATTTTACAATATATAGTAATATTATGGTTTAACAAAAGACAAAGAGTACCATTCTCAATAGAGTTTAAATAAGTGTTATTCGGAGGTGGCTTATTTGGAAAACGTAGATAAGACAATTGAAGAAGCGATTATTAAATTTCAAATAGTAATGTTGCATTTAAATAAAGAGATTGTAGATATCGTTAAAGAGACTGGGTTAAGTAATTTGCTTTCAAGAGAACAAATTGAGGCAATGAGAATTATAAAAACTGAAGGCAAAGTAACAATTAACGAATTGGCTCGTTTACAAAATATTTTTAAAACGGCTGCATCAAAGCGCATAGCGAAATTAGAAGAAATGGGCTATGTACAACGTGCACATTCAGATAATAAACGTATAAAACTCATTAAATTGAGTGATGAAGGTGAAGTATTTTTGAAGAAAGCAACAGCTGTTATGACAGAAGCAGTGAAAGATCGCCTTGGAAACAAATTTACGGCCGAAGAAGTTCATCATTTCGTAGATCAACTTACACATATTGATAATGCTTTTAGAGAACACAAATAAATTACAAAATAATGGCCCAAGACATACAGAGATGTTTCGGGCCGTTTTTTATATAGCATTCTTAGCGAAAATTAATCAATAAAATTAAATCACTTTAAGCAAGCAGATTTTCTGGATTATTCTCTTAATTTTTTCCTAACAATAGTAAGAATGAAATTTGAATAACTATAATTTTGAAATTGCTAATACTTATAAAATATAGACTTAAATATTCACAATTAGTACAATTAACATTGTAATTAAGTATTTTTTATATTATGTTGGTAAAGATTATTGTTTTAATAAATTTAATTTTATAAATAGGAGGAACATTGTTATGAAAAGAACAACTGAACGCGTACTAACGTGGATTGGTATTGCGCTACAATTAATTGCTGTAGTAATATTGGCTGTTATAATACCGATGTTAGGAAATGGTGAGGCCAAAGATGCATTTATTAATCAAATGAGGCAAGAAGATGCTAGCATTACACATGATGAGGCTAATGCATTTTTTAGTACCTTAAGCGGACTTGTAACTACAGGCTTAGTAATAGGTATTATAATCTTAATTATTGCATTGGTCGCAGCATTTTTAATTGGTAAAAAAGCGAAAATAGCAGGCGTTTTACTAATTATTGCAGGTGTGATTTCTTTATTAGGTAATTGGATTAATGCCGTACTATGGATTGTTGCTGGTATCATGTTATTAGTGAGAAAGCCCAAAGGACCTGTTTACAGTAAAGATAATGATGAGGACATAAATCCATATATTAAAGATGGTTCACAAGTTAACGAACACAATAATTCATTTGTTTTGTCAGAAGAACAAAAAGAAAATGAAAAAGATGCTATAAAAGACGAGTATACAAAATCAGATGAAGAGAACAAATATAAATACTAAAGATTAAGTATATAAATTCAAACACCAAGTCGGTTTAAGTTAAAACTGGCTTGGTGTTTTTTGTATATAAAGTGTACTTTAAATTCAGTCACTTTTTATTAAATCGAGTATCTGCTGTAAGTATTTATACAACTCATGCTGCTCAATTGATTCATTCACTTGGTTAGTAGGAGGTTGATTGATAAATTCTTTGGGCGACATGTGCATTATATTTTTAAAATCGCGTAAATAAGTATTGTAAGAACGAAAACCATATTCTCGCCAAGTAGATTCCCAATTACCATGTAATAAAAGTTCCCTAGACAAATTGTAAATCTTCACCTTTTTAATATATTTTAATAAAGAAATATTCATTTTCTTTGAAAATTCACGTGAAAGATAACTACTGTTAACATAAAATTTCTTTGAAATGTAAGATAAAGTTAAAGGTTCTTTATAATTTTTATTGATATATTCGACTACGCTTTTAATTAATTTGTTTGAATAGGACATATTTACATACAAATTATCTTTTGAATGATTAAGGTAATTAATAAGTTTTATAACTCCAATATCTGCATTAAAAAAATCTCTCTCTAAAATCGCTTTTAATGTCTCAATATAGGTTTCAGTTATCACTTTTGGCGGCGGATAGTTGTCTGAAGTTCCGTCTCTATAAACTAATGAAAAGCGATGATAAGTTATGTTGTTTACAGAAATACAAGCAATTGTGGCTTGCTTACTAATTATTAAATTTTCTTCGAAGTCATAAACTATAAAAAATTCACCTTGTTGGAAAGTATATGTAGCAGTCAATTTTTGAAAGGAAATTTTACCTGCTATGACTAAATATATATTCGCAAAGTTAGGTGTATTTAGATAGTTAAGTTTGTCATGTTGTTTATAAATAATTAGGTTGAAATTCACTATGCTCCCCCTGACATTTTTATAGTGAAATGTAATCCGCAAATTAATTTCAGCGGTAAAAGCATATATTATATTAAAAATATTACATCTAATTTATATTATGGTCAATTATTAAAACCTATTTAAATAAAAAATAACTTAATAATATAAAGCGCTCAACTAAACCCCCGCTTTGACGTACTTTTGAAAAAATTTTTGCTTAGAAATATCATTATTTTACTCTGATTTTTAGATTTGAATCCAAGCATAGAAGCATATGGTATCTTTTGATTAATAAAGAAATAAAAATAAAAAATAAATTTCAAATTGAAGAAGGAGGATTAAATATAAGAATGAAAAAAGCAAATTCTTTATTTAATGAAAAACAAAGATATTCTATCAGAAAGTACCATATAGGTGCAGCGTCAATTATTATTGGATCAGTTATTTTTATGAATACCGGATCAATAAGTTATGCAGCAGAAGTTGATAATAATACTTCGGAACTAATTGAAAATAAAATACATAGTAATAAAGAAAAATTGGATAACAATAATGCAGTAGTACAAGAGAAAGAAAGTAATGTAGTGAATGATTTAGACTACAATCAAAGTAGTAATTCTAAAGACACAAAAGAAATAAATAAAGAGGTACCACTATCATCCGAAACGTCAACAATAGCGCCCGGCTATGAGGAAAATAATTTAAAAAGTACTATAAGTGTGAACAAAGATAACGGAAGAAATCAACAATTAAATAATCAAATGACTAAAGAGGAATCACAAAATCAAATTGAATATAATAGCAAGAAAAATCAAACTACTCAAAGTAACAAAGATAACAATCATATTAACGAACTTGTCGTAAAAGAGAATACAAACCAACAGGGTACTGAGGTAATTAATAAAGAAGATACAAAGCAAGATAATTTAAAAGTGGATTCAATTAGCGATGAAAACAAAATGATAACAAACGAAAATGAAAATCGTCAAAAAGTAAGAAGAAAAAGAAATGTTGCGAATCCAACAAATAACCCTAATATTGCAAATGATATTTATAATAGAACTGCTAATAATGTTAATACAGATGTCTCTACTGATGGAACAATGACATATAAATGGTATCCAGTAATTGGAGGATTATCTAAACAAGAAAGAACATGGATGACTAATGGTGTATATGGCGATAATGAATCCAGAGCGCGCAAAAAAGCTACCATGCTTTGGTTAATTGCTAACTTTAATTTTACTGAAGAACAACGACAAAACTTTAGTATACAAGATTTAGATAGTCCTATTTTCGGAGATGATGTTTATAAATGGCTAGAAGAAGCTAAGAAAGGTAACATTACACCTAAACCAGGAACAATGAACTTAGGTAGAAGACGTGAAATGATTATAAGTGGCAATAATATCATTTTAAGTGATCATAAGGCCTTTGATAGAGGGATTATAAATTTTGGCGATAATAAAAATTTTGTATTTTCTAATGATGACAGCACTTCAATGGTAACTAATTCTAATATTGATTACGGTTTCAAAATAAAACCGCCATTTGAAAAAGTTGGGGTTAATAATACTTGGGCTATAAGTGAAAATGAGAAAGAAGAGATTAGACGTGCGATAAAAAAAGCAAATAGTGATATTAACTTTGTTAGAATTAATGTCGCATATAATGGTAATGTTTTTGCTCAAGCTTTAAATAGTTCAGGAAAGATTGTAGGATCTGCAGACTTAGATGGTAATGAAGTAGTTATTGATAAAATATTCATAGAGAAAAAAGAAAAATTGGATCAATTAATCAGTTTAGTTGAAACTAGCAAATTACTTGATGAAAACCTATATACTCCATCCAGTTTTAATCATTTAAAAAATGAATTGAACTACGCATCCATAGTTATAAAAGATAGTTATGATCCAGAAATGAATAATATACCAGATATAATTTCAGCTACAGATCGTTTAGATCATGGTATTAACTCCTTAGTTAGAAGAGCAAATATGACAGAATTGCAAAATGCCATTAACAACGCAAAAGCACAAGGGCCATTTGATAATAGTAAAGAAGAAGATCAAGCGATTATATCGGCACTTGAAGTTGGTGAAAATACAGTAGGGAATGCGAATACACCGCAAGATGTCGTAGATAGCGCAACAGCAAACATTAATAATGCATTAAGTCGAAAATCGCAAGTTAAGAACTTATTACAAGATGTAGAGAATCTTGTTAGTGAAGCGGAAGAGAAAAATAGAAATGCCTCAAATATGTTATTAACAGCGCTGTTAGATGGGATATTTATTAATGATGAGAAAAATGCATTAATTGAATTAGTAAATAGTGCTAATGATAAAAAAGCTGAAGCTCAAGATAAAGTTAATTTGTTACCTGATGATAAAAAAACACCATTCCAAAACCGATTAGATAAATTACCAATTATTTCTATACCAGAGGTAAATGATGCCGATGGCAATGGTATCGCAGATGACGTAGATCAAGCTAAGTCCCAAGCCGAAAGTAA
>NZ_JAGEVL010000007.1 GCF_017583065.1 Staphylococcus shinii
AAATGACTAAGGTAATAAAGGTTCGCCTGAGCAAAAGCTCATGCATAAAAGCACCTAAGTCATAAAATGACTAAGGTAATAGAGGTTCGCCTGAGCAAAAGCTCATGCATAAAAGCACCTAAGTCATAAAATGACTAAGGTAATAAAGGTTCGCCTGAGCAAAAGCTCATGCATAAAAGCACCTAAGTCATAAAATGACTAAGGTGCTTTAATAATTACTTTTTCGAGTTCTAATATTTTTAAGAATTCGCTTGTTGCGTATTTCATCGCTTTTTCATCAATATTAAAACACGGGCTATGATGTGGGTGTACGGCATCGATTTCAGGATTGCCACATCCAGTTAAAAAGAATGCGCCAGGACGTACTTTTAAATAGTGAGAGAAGTCCTCGCCAATCATCATTAGATCTGACTCATTAAATCTTAAGTTCATATCATTAGCAGCTCGTTTAACTATTTCATAGTTGTTTGGATGATTGTGTACAGGTAAATAACCTTTAATATAGTCAAAGTCATATGTTATGTCATTGGCCACGGCCAAGCCTTGTAGCAATTTCTCCATTTTAGTCATAACATGAGTTTGAATTTCTGTATCAAATGTGCGTACAGTCCCTTTACAAAATGCAGAATCTGGAATAATATTATCCGCGGAACCTGCTTGTACCATGCCGAAACTAATCACAGCTTGTTTTACTGGGTCAATAGTACGGGATACAATTTTTTGTGCACTCATAATGAACTCTGCCATAATCACAACAGGATCTATCGTTTCTTGTGGCTTAGCACCATGCCCACCCTTACCTTGAATCGTAATGCTAAATTCATCAGGGGAAGCCATTAATGCACCAGGACGTGAATAAATCGTACCTGTAGGGTATCCAGACCATAAATGATTGCCATATATCTTATCAACGTCTTGTAGACAGTCATCATCAATCATTTCTTGAGAGCCACCTGGCATAATTTCTTCGCCATATTGAAAGATTAATACCACATCACCATTTAAAGAGGATAAATGGTTTTCAATAATCTCTGCAACACCTAATAAGATTGCCGTATGTCCATCATGCCCACATGCATGCATAACACCTGGGTTTTTAGATTTATAGTCTACATTTGTTAATTCTTCTATAGGTAATGCATCAAAATCTGCACGAAGTGCAACAGTAGGGCCATCACCATGCCCTTTAAACGTAGCCACGATACCATTACGTCCTACAGGTGTACGAATTTCACATGATAATTGACTTAATTGATTAAGTATAAAGTCACGTGTGTGATATTCCTCAAACGATAATTCGGGATATTGGTGAAGGTAACGTCGAACTTGTACCATTCTACTTTCTTTTTGTTGTGCTAGTTGAAACCAATCAAACAACTTCAACCCTTCTTCCTTAAGCATTTTTAACTATTATACCATTTAATAATGGACAACTGTAGGTGCAATTGATAGGAGATAAATTATATTGTGGGAAATGCATTGTGACGTGTGTTTATAATACTTTCCACTTTTATTAAAATAGGTTATGATTAATTTGAAAACTAAGATAATTCAAAGGGGGACTTGCAGTGGTTCAGTCACTACATGGCTTTTTAGATGAAAATATTCAATATTTAAAAGATAATGGATTATATAATGAAATAGATACAATTGAAGGTGCAAATGGCCCTGAAATTTCTATTAACGGGAAAAATTATGTAAACTTATCTTCCAATAATTATTTAGGACTAGCAACAGACGAAGACTTAAAGCAAGCAGCAAAAGATGCAATCGATACACACGGTGTTGGTGCCGGTGCGGTACGTTCAATCAACGGTACTTTAGACGTGCATGATGAATTAGAACAAACACTTGCAGAGTTCAAAGGAACTGAAGCAGCTATTGCATATCAATCAGGATTCAACTGTAATATGGCAGCTATTTCAGCAGTTATGAACAAAAATGATGCTATTCTGTCAGATGAATTAAACCATGCTTCTATCATTGATGGTTGTCGTTTGTCTAAAGCAAAGATTATTCGCGTAAACCACTCAGATATGGAAGATTTACGTGCTAAAGCGAAAGAAGCTGTAGAATCTGGTCAATATAATAAAGTAATGTATATCACTGATGGTGTATTTAGTATGGACGGTGACGTAGCTAAGTTACCAGAAATCGTTGAAATTGCAGAAGAATTTGGTTTAATTACTTATGTCGATGATGCTCATGGTTCAGGCGTAATGGGTAAAGGTGCAGGAACAGTTAAGCATTTTGGATTACAAGATAAGATTGATTTCCAAATTGGTACGTTATCAAAAGCAATAGGTGTTGTTGGTGGATACGTAGCAGGTACTAAATCACTAATTGATTGGTTAAAAGCACAATCTAGACCATTTTTATTCTCAACATCATTAGCTCCTGGAGATACAAAAGCAATTACAGAAGCTGTGAAGAAGTTAATGGCATCTACCGAATTGCATGATAAACTTTGGGAAAATGGTAATTACTTAAAAGAAGGATTACAAAAATTAGGCTTCGATATCGGTAACTCAGAATCACCAATCACACCTGTAATTATTGGTGATGAGAAGGAAACACAAGCCTTTAGTAGTCGCTTGAAAGATGAAGGCGTCTACGTGAAATCAATCGTTTTTCCAACGGTTCCTAAAGGTACTGGACGTGTACGTAATATGCCTACAGCAGCTCACACAAAAGAAATGTTAGATAAAGCTTTAGCTGCTTTTGAAAAAGTTGGTAAAGAACTAGGTACAATTAAATAATAATCATACAAGTCATTTATTGAAAATGTGCTCGATTGTGTTGATGATAGCGAGGCAAAATTCTAGTTGCATAACTTAGAATTCTGCCTCGTTTTATTTTTAATGTATAATAATCAAATAAATGTAATGATATAAGGTTGAAAATAGAGGTGGAATTAACAATGCAACTTATTATTATTAGGGGTAATTCTGGTAGTGGCAAATCAACAATTGCTAAACGAATACAACAGTATTTAGGAGAGGGCGTAATGTTGATAGGTCAAGATGAAGTACGCAGACAAATGCTTAATGTTCATGACCGACCTGGTAATTTAGCAATTCAATTAATAGAAGAAATCGTAACTTATGGCATTAATCATTGTAACTATGTCATACTAGAAGGCATTTTAAATAAATATAAGTATGGGACGATGCTCAACAACTTTTTTGAAAAGCCTAACGTCAATGTGCACGTGTATTATTTTAATCTTTCATTTCAAGAAACAGTTCGTAGACATCATACGAAACAGCAGACAGATTTTGATGAAAATGCGATGTCAAAGTGGTTTGTGCCGCAAGACACATTGAACATCCAAGGAGAAATATGTATTACCGAATCGATGAGTGAGGATTATATTATAAATATGATACTTAAAGATATAGGCGTATTATAATTCAATTCATTTAAACGACTTTATCTACTGCAAAGAAAACAAAACGGGCATTAATTTATGTTAAAGTGATTTTGCTGTATTAAGCAATTTTATCACGGATGCCTAAGCTAAAATGGTTAATATAAAAGTTAGGCATGAGTTCCACAGCTCATGCCTAAGAGTAAGTAATCTACAAAAACTATAGAACTTGCTTAAGTTCTACTAAGCTATAAAGTTGGAACGCCTGAACAAATGTTCATGTGTAACAACCGCTAACTGAATAAACTAAGAATTGGATCTTTAAAGGTTATTGCTATTTAAATGGATTTATTTTTGCTTTAGTATTATCTCGGCTTTCTTTATTTTGCATAAAAGGAATTGCAAACCATAAAATATGAAGCATACTTGCTAATATTACAAGTATAATTGGAATGAATATTTCAATTATACTAATGTTTATAACAAAAGATGCTAAGATAAATGCTGTTATAGAAGGCACAGCACAGACAACAACAACGGTTAATAAAACAAACTGAACCACTTGTGTAGCAACAGGACTATAAATGTCCAAAATTAAAATTGCAATGTAAAATAGCGTAATAAATACGAGTAACAAAATAATCCATCCTGTTGCCATTCCGCCTTGAGTTTTAATGTAATCTTGGTAAGGCGGAAGTGTAGGTAAAATAAATAGAATCATAGCTGACAACCATGACAAAATACCGAAAAACATAAAGAAAATTTTTGACGTGTCTGTTTTATTCATAAATAACAACCTCCTAAGATATGAAATCTCTATTGGCTATAGTAAATATTATTTGTAGATATCAATAAGACAGTACAAGTTGCTTTTATAAATGATAACGCTTTCATAACTTTATATACCCCTTTAAAGAAAGTTTTAACGCATAGTAAAAAGGTAATATATTAATAATACTGTAGTAGATTCATTTTATTATTATAAAAATTTACAATTTAACTCTTTAAATGATGTTATTACAGTGAAGAAGCGTGTAATAAGGGGATAGTTAATGAATAAAAATTTATGGTTGCATTTCACAACACAACGTCTTATCATTAGACCGTTGGAAGAAAAAGATTATGAATCATGGTTACAAGGTTTTGTAAACCGAAAGCCATCTCAATATAAGCATGATAAGGGCCAATTAGATATGTCAGAGGCCACTGAACCGTGGTTTGCGGCTTTGGTAACTAGACAGCAAGAAGCAATTGAATCGGATGATTTATATATCTTTGGTATCTTTGATAAAGCACACAATCACTTGGGAATGCTTAATATCAAAAATTTAAGCCGTGATAATTTTCAGTGGGCTGAGATTGGATATTTTATTCATAACCAGCATTGGCATCAAGGCTATGCTTACGAAGCATTAACAGAATTAATAAAACAAACTCGTGATACACTGAAATTTCATAGAATTGAGGCCCATATCAATATTGACAACCCGAGGTCTGTAAATTTAATTGAAAAAGTAGGATTCCAATTTGAATGTATCCGCAAGGGTTTTATTTTTGAAAATGGACAATGGACTGATCATTACGTTTATTATTTAAATACGCATGATGAAATATTAAAAATGTAAACCAAGAAAGGAAGGAGTGTCAACATGGAGTTTAGAGAATTAACAATGGGAGACGAAATGATGTATTGTGATTATATGAGAGAGTGGATTGATCACGATGAGAAAGTTGTACCTGAAATCACTAACATTACAAAATATAATAATTTTGAAGATTTAGTACATGAATTAGAGGATAATAAATCACATGATGCATCAGTAGACAATACGACGTTATTTTTAATCGATGACGATGAAATTATCGGTGCGGCAAATATTCGCCATAATTTAAATGAACAACTTAAAACAGTTGGTGGCCATGTTGGCTATGGCATCCGAAAGAAACACCGCGGCAAAGGCTTTGGTAATAAATTATTGAAAAAATCTTTAGATTATTTATCAAGAATTGGCGTACAAGAAGCATTAATTACATGTGAGAAGGAAAACAACGCCTCAGCGGCCGTCATTAAACATAATGGTGGAGAAGAAATTGAAGCTTCAACATTAGAAGATGGTACAGTAATACGTCGTTTCCAGATTGAAATCGCCTAATAATTAATTACAGAATATAAAACCTAATTTAAATTATGTAACAATAAATTCACCGGCAAGAGTCTTATGACTTTTGTCGGTGTTTTTTGTTGTTTTAACTGTCGAACATCAAGTACACGGTTTATTATGATTAAAGATATTTGTGTAAAATAACTCTTTTATGTTAAAACTATTTAAAAATTTTATAAAAAAACAGATATTAATAAAAATCTAATAAAAAACAATTATTGTTAACAATAAAGATTAAATCTAAAATCAAATGTATGTTTATAGTAAAATATATAGATTTTAATAAAGCGATACAGTATAATATAACCTAAATGATTTTTTTGATATTTTTTTATTATAAGAGTGAAATGTTCATAAGGGCGAAATAATAAATGAATGGAGGATGCGTTTATGAATATCAATATTTTGGGGTTCAATATTTTCGCTAAAGGTGGTACTTCAAGAAGTAACATTAATTTGATTAAATCTTTTTTAAAGCAGGGGTATATGGTTAATTACTTTAATAATTTAGACTTTGATCAAGATGCAATTACACGTTTATTTATTCATGAAGATATTGATAATGAAAACCTAAATATGTATAAATTTAGAGATATAAAATTATTATCTAAATGCGATATATTGATAATAACAAGAGAAGATTTATTTCAGTACGCCAAAGATGTCAAAGCTATTAATAACGCAACTAAGATTATTGGAGAAATACATGGTCCAATGGAATATATAGATGATTCCATAGATCTTTGCTTAGAAACTATAGACGGTATAAGAGTTAGTACAGAAGGAATTAAACAGAGGTTTATTTCTAAATATAACTATAAAGCAGTATTTAACAAATATGTTAATGCAGAACATATTAAAATTAAACCAGAACCTATAAACACAAAGAGAAATCTTTTAATAAAAGCACGTTTTGAAGATGGCATCAAAGATATTTCGTACGTAATTAAATTGGTGAATTATATCATTAAAAATACTAAAAGAGACGATATTCAACTTTATATTGTTGGTTATGGCCCATCAGAAGCATTATATAAAAATCTGATAAATTATTACAACTTACAAGACAATATACATATAAACGAGAAAGAACCGCTAAATTATATTTATATTTCATCATCTCCATATGAAACTTTAGGATATTCAATTTTAGAAACACTGGCTAGAGGCAACAGAGCGCTTATTTATCCAGGTAACGACGGGGTACTCAAAGAAGTTTATGACAAATATTATGGAATTCAATTTTTAGAAAAAAACCTTTCAAGGGACAGCAAATTATTGCTTTCTATGTTAAATAATAAATATTCAAAAGAAGATAGACTAACAGATGTTGAAGCTTTAAATTCAGAATTTCTTGATAATGAATACAGTATCCAATACTTAGAACAATTTAAAAAAACATCTCAAAATAAACGCCCTCTTGTTCCAACAAAATATAAAAAAAGAGTGCGTCTTAAACCCAAAAATAAAATTGAAAAATTAGATAATGGCAGGGTTTTATATAAAGATTTAAAAGAAAAGCCCTTTTTGAGTAAGGTGCTAAAGAATAATATTTTCTTCGAAGGATTAAAAAAATATTATAACAATCGCAAAGAAAGACTTAGTAAGAAAATATTAGATGATATAGAACCAGAAGAAAGCAATGTATTTATTGAATCATTCCATGGTAATAATTTTAGCGGGGATCCTAAATATATCGCACTTAGTATTCAAAAAAACTACCCACAAAAAAATGTTTTTGTAAGCTCAGCTAATTCTTTAGTAGACATTGAAATTAGAAACTACGGCTTTAAACCAATACGTTTTGGAAGTGAGGAATACAAGACTAAATTTAGACAATGTAAGTATGTCTTTATGAATAGTAATTCATGGGATAAAGTATATAAACATCCAGATCAAGTATTTGTACAAACTTGGCATGGCTTCCCTTTGAAGAAAATGGTAAATGATTTAGGAGACGAAAAAGAACGAAAAGATCAATTAAAAAAATTTAGACCACGTATGAAAAAGTGGGACTATTTATTAACATCTTCAAAAATGAATACGATGTTACTTGAATCTGCATTTAATTTAAAAGAAAATAAAAACCTACAAATACTGGACTATGGTGCTCCTAGAAATGAATATTTACTTAACCAAGTAACTATAGATGAACGTAAGAAATTGCAAAAGAAATATTTATTTACAACAAATGAACATAAGAAATATATCTTATTCTGCCCAACATGGAGAAAAAAAGAAAGAGAAAATTTAACAAGTATTGATTTAGTTAAATTGTTAGAATCTCTTCCTAAAGAATATGAAATCATTGTTAAATTACATCCAAACGAAGGTTTACTCAGAAGTAAATATAATAGTTTAGATGCTAGAATACATTGTTTTTATAATGAATTTGTAGATATTCAAGAATTATATATCCTTAGTGAAGCTATGATCACTGATTATTCATCAACAATCTTTGATTTTGCACATTTAAATAAGCCAATTCTATTACTACAAGAAGATATAGAGATGTATCAGAAGGACATTGGCTTCTACTTTAATATTTTTGAATTAGGCCACTTCCCAATTGTTTCTTTAGACGAAGAAAAACTCGCGCTGCAACTTAAAGGCATGAATTATATGGATTATTCAAAAATCGTGAACCGACTGATTTCAAAAGATAGTAAAGAAAGTTCGCAACAAATCTTAAAGACTGTTTTTGCAGAAACTAATAGTAATGGGATGGGTAAATAACATGAGTACAGAAATGATTTATAGAATCAATGAGCCAATTGACTTTAATAATGATAAAAGAATATTGATAGATACTGCGAGTAACTTAAACTATTTAGAAATGGTTAGAAAAAAACCTGAACTTCATGAACAATATAAGACATTATTAAAAAATGATTATATACTTTATTTTCATCAAGGGACTATTTCTAAATTTTATAAAAGAAAACATGTCAAAGAGCTTTTTCAAAGAAAAGATTTGAAACAATTTCGTGATCTTTTCTATACTTTAGATGAACCAGAGGGAAGAAAAGTAAATGAAAATGTTCCTAAGAAATTGTTAGTTATTTTTACTTGTATGCCTAATTTACAAGAATATGATAGTGCATTGATGCCTAAACGTATGTTTCCTAAATTCTTTGATGGTATTGAGAAGAGTTTAGTAAAAAACGTTTATACGATGCGTATTATGGATTTGAATGTTTCACATGGTTCTCATTATATTAGTACGACTAATTATCCAGAGTACGAAGAAGATATTCAAGATGCGATTAGAAATGTCGCGCGTAACTTAGGTATTAAAGATGAAAACGTGGTCCTATACGGTGGGTCGAAAGGCGGGACAGGTGCGCTATATCATGGTTCAGCATTAGACTTTAAGACAGTAGCTGTAGATCCAATCGTCAATATAGGTGGCAATTTAGCCCAAAACGATAGACGATTTATGAAAGGATTGAGAAAAGAAGATTTAGTTCCAACAATTGAGCATTATTTGAAGCAATCAAATCACGCAAAAAAACATGTGATTTGTTGTGATAATGTTAAATATTATTTTGATGAAACAAACCGAATTGATAGTAAGTTAATTAATAAAATTAACTTAGATGATGATATGATTGTGAACCATCCAGACGTTTCCCGAAACAGCGTGCCAGAACAACTTATGTTGTTAAATGAAATGTTATTAGATAAATAAAATTAATACGTTATAAGAGAAATTGTAGAATGATTGCAGTTTCTCTTTTTTTATTAGCGCAATATCTTCCATGCAAATGTAAGCGCACACATAAATAAAAGACTTCACTTAAATTTTCACGTATAATTGTTTTAGCACTAGGTGTTAAAAGTAAACTTAGAAATGAGGTTAATATATGTCGAAAGTAATTAAAGAAATACATAAAGCTTTTGAAAGTTTAGATGATGGATTGACTGTTCTAGCAGGAGGATTTGGATTGTGTGGCATTCCAGAACATAGTATTGAAGCAATTCGTGACAAAGGTACGAAAGGGTTAACGGTAGTTAGTAATAATTGTGGCGTCGATAATTTTGGTTTAGGTCGTTTACTAGAGCATAAACAAATTGATAAAATGATTAGCTCTTATGTAGGGGAAAATAAAATTTTTGAACAGCAACTTATTAGTGGAGAATTAGATGTTGAATTAACGCCCCAAGGAACGTTAGCTGAAAAATTACGTGCTGGTGGTGCAGGGATACCTGCTTTTTATACTAAGACAGGTGTTGGTACACAAATTGCTGAAGGTAAAGAAACACGCGACTTTGATGGCGAAACATATTTAATGGAACGTGCAATTAAAGGTGATTTTGGAATTGTAAAAGCGCAAAAAGCAGACACTTTTGGAAATCTTGTCTTTGAAAAGACAGCTCGAAACTTTAATCCGTTATGTGCAATGGCAGCTACAACAACAGTAGTTGAGGTAGAAGAATTAGTTGAAGTAGGCGAAATTGATCCGGATGAGGTGCATATGTCTGGTATCTATGTAGATTACATCTATTTGGGTTCACATTTTGAAAAAAGGATTGAGAAACGTACGTTTAAGGAGGTTAACCATGGATAAGCAATTACAACGTAAAAAGATTATTAAGCGTGCAGCGCAAGAAATTAAAAGTGATATGGTGATTAACTTAGGTATTGGTATGCCTACCTTAGTAGCAAATGAAATAAACGATCACGTAGAGAATGTTTATTTTCAATCGGAAAACGGATTGCTAGGTATCGGTCCATATCCTACAGAAGCAGAAATTGACCCAGACTTAATTAACGCAGGTAAGGAAACAGTAACGGCTGCAAAAGGTGCATCTTATTTTGATAATGCTGAATCGTTTGCCATGATTCGAGGAGGTCATATTGACTTAGCTATTCTTGGTGGTATGGAAGTTTCAGAATCAGGTGACTTAGCAAATTATATGATTCCTGGAAAGTTAGTAAAAGGAATGGGAGGGGCAATGGATTTAGTTGTCGGTGCACAAAAGGTTGTCGTTATTATGGATCATATGAATAAGCATGGAGTATCTAAGATTAAGACTCAATGCGAACTACCACTGACAGGTGCCGGTGTGGTGAATACATTGATTACTGATTTAGCTGTATTTAAATTTGAGAATGGTGTTATGAAACTTATTGAATTGCAACCTGATACGACGTTAGAGCAAGTAGAAGCTAGTACAGAGGCATATTTTGAAAATGAATTAAAGTAGGTGGAACAATATTGGTAAAAGATAAAGTGACGATTATAACAGGCGCAGCTAGTGGTATAGGGTTAGGTATTGCCAAAGTATTTTTGGAAAATGAAGCAAAAGTAGTATTAGCGGATTTAAATCAAGAAAAGCTCTTTGAAGAAACAGATAAATTGAAAGCCCAAGGCTATGATTGTATAGCTATACAAGTAGATGTTACAGACGAAGAGGCAGTGAAATCAATGGTTGAGCAAACTGTCGCATATTATGGACGATTAGATATCTTGTTCAACAATGCTGGTTTGCAACACGTTGAAAGTATCGAGTCTTTTCCTACAGAAAAATTTAGACAGATGATAGACATCATGTTAACAGGAAGCTTTATCGGAACTAAATATGCATTGCCTATTATGAAACGACAACAATTTGGTCGTATTTTGAATATGGCTTCGATTAATGGTGTTATTGGTTTTGCAGGAAAAGCGGCATACAATAGTGCGAAACATGGAATTATTGGCTTAACAAAAGTAGCAGCGTTAGAAACAGCGACAGCTGGTATAACAGTCAATGCAATTTGTCCTGGCTATATAGATACACCCTTAGTGCGTAATCAAATGGCAGATTTAGCAAAAGACAGAGGCGTTGAGGTAGAACAAGTGTTAGAAGAGGTATTGTACCCGCTAATCCCACAAAAACGTTTGTTAGATATTAAAGATATTGCAGATTATGCTTTATTCTTATGTAGTGATAGTGGTAAAAGTGTAACAGGGCAAGCGGTTCTTATAGATGGGGGCTACACAGTACAATAATTTAATACTAGGGCAATTCATTTTTAAATCAATGATAATTTCCAATTGAAATATGTTACGTTAATGTTAACAGCGTAAAGTTTAATTGGAGGTAAGTTGATAATGAAAAATTCAGAGGCAAATGATAATTTCACCTTGTTTGCTAGTTCTATAGCTTTTGCTATACTTTCTGATATTTTAGATAAACAAATTTATACAAAAATTCTCACAGCAATCATGATTTTAGTATTGATTTTTGTAGTGATTCGAAATCTTAAATTCACTTTATACCATATTAAAAATGAGAACCCGAATATTCAAACATTTATTAGCGTGAAGGTTGATTATTGGCTACTATTTGTTCGAAACCTTGTGATTTATGGTTTTTTAGCTTCATTGTTTTTTGTAACAGCTTATCTTAATGGGCGTACAATGTGGCTTTCAATATTAGCATTAGTAATAGTTATTATTGCATTTTTTATAGTTATATCTAAATTTGAAGATAAAACAGATATTATTAATAGTGAAGAAAATCATACAGATTAGAGGTGGCTTATGCGTTATATAGATGCACAAGAACAAGCAAAGTTGTTAAATATGGAAGAGATTGTTGATGCAGTGGCAGAATCACTAAAAGCATATTCTGAAGGTAAGACAAATACCCCACTGCGTTATTCATTACCTTTTAATGAAGATAATCGCTATCTCGTTATGCCAGCACTTTCGGATGAGTTAAAGATTGTAGGGCTTAAGACTGTGACAGTAGCTCCTAATAATACAAAAATTGGTAAAAATACCATTGTTGGCTCCGTTATTCTGTCGGATTATGAAACAGGGGAGACATTAGCTGTTTTAGAAGGATCTTATTTAACTAAGATTAGGACAGGTGCTATTTCTGGCGTGGCTACGCGATATCTTGCACGAGAAAATGCGAAAACACTGTGTGTAATCGGTACTGGAGACCAAGCACAAGGACTTATAGAAGCGGTATTAGCCGTTAGAGATATAGAGCGTATACAATTTTACAATCGTACTTATGATAAGGCAGTTAACTTTTCTAAACAGATTGAAAAAGACCATGAACATTTAAATCTAGTTGTATGTGATGATGTTGAAACAGCTATAGCAGATGCAGATATCATCGTAACAGCGACAAATGCACAAGCACCTGTATTCAAACAACGCCTAGCGCAAGGTGTACACGTAAATGCGGTTGGCTCATTTAAACCAGATATGCAGGAGTTACCCTCTCAAGCGATTGTGGATGCAGATAAAGTGGTGGTTGAAGCGGTAGAAGCAGCACTGGAAGAAACAGGAGATTTGATCAATCCAGTATCAGAAGGTGTGTTTGGCCGAAACCATCTGTACGGTGAACTTGGACATATCGTTGCTTCAAAGTTAGAAGGGCGCGTGTCTGAAGATGAAATCACGATATTTAAATCTGTAGGTGTTGCCATTGTAGATATTGTGGTCGCAAATTACTTTTATCAAAAAGCGATAAAATCATAATTAAAGTTTAAAAAGTGAGCTAAGGCAAACTTTATTGTCTTATCCCATTTTTAATATATAGTAATATACTGAATTTTAAGATTTTGTAATAACTCTTTTTTTAATAAAAGTCGCTTTTTCGTCATATAATAACGATAATTTATTACAGCAATAGTGCTTTTATCTATCATAGAACAGATAAAAAATTTAAAAAATGATGATAAATTGTAAAAAAACAATAACTTAACCTTTAAAAAAACATAGTATATTATAATTGATATTTTATATCTATGAAGGAGGTTAAAGTGAAACAAATATTAGTTGTATTATTCATTTTTATTTTAATACTATCTCAACCTGCCTATGTATTTGCTGAGTCGTCTATTGATGTAACAAGGGCGCATGGTAATAGCATAAGTGATTTTTATCAACCTAAAGGTAGCATTATAGCAGACAGTCAAACAGGTAGAATATTATGGGAAGAGCATATTGATAAACCATGGAGACCTGCAAGTATGTCTAAACTAATGACTTTATCAATTGTATTAGAAAAAATTCAAGATGGTACTTTATCCATGGATAAAGCGGTGACCGTAACTGCAGATGATGAACGTTTTAGTCATCACCCGTTACTAAGTAATAATATCATGCATAAGGGAACGCAATATACTATAAGAGAACTTATCAATTTACTAATTGTACCTAGTTCTAATGTCGCAACACGTATGCTCATGCAACAGATAGAGCCTGACACAGGTAAATTTGTAGCAATGATGAACCAAAAAGCTAAAGCGCTTAAGATGGAGCACACCCATTTTACCAATCCATTTGGCGCTGAAAATCGTAGTATAGGAAAAAAATATTTACCACCTGGTAGTAACTTAGATGAAGACAATTCGTCGACCCCGAGAGATTTTGCTAAACTGGCTTTTTATATAAAAAATACATACCCATATATAACGGCTTTTACAAAACATATTACGTATACCAGTAAACCCAATACTCCATATGAAGAACATTTTCATACGTATCATCATTCATTGGAAGGCGATGTTCATGAATATAAAGGGACAAACGGATTGAAGACTGGGTCGAGTGATAAAGCAGCATACAACTACACTGCTACAATAGACAGAGAGAACTTTGGGCTCGTACAAGTTGTTATGGGAGTAGGACATTGGGATGTTGATGATTCAGAGTATAAACGTCACGTTATCGGTAATGCTTTATTAGATAAAGTGTATAATCGATTTGAATATAGAGAAGTTATGCCTAAAGGTAAACAATATATCAATGGTAAATGGTATGACGTGGCAACATCCTTGCATGATGTCGTTGAAAAGGGACAACAAATTAAGTTTGAAGTTAAAAATAACCAATTATTAGTTGCGGATACTAAGCGACAATATCTCACAAGTGATATGAAACAACCAAGTGTCATGGTGACCCCCCTTAAACAAAATTATCTACATATAGCAAGTCAATATGGATGGTATTTACTAATTGCGCTGTGCTTAAGTGTTGTTTTATATATATTTATTAGAACTAAAAAAATACAGATAAAATGAAATAGGTTATGTAAGTAATAAAACGTTCAACCAACATTAAAAAAACTCCTAGAGTTAAACTTTAGGAGTCTTTAATGTTTAATTATTTAATTGAATTCATATCTTGTTTCCATGATGGATATATTAATTTCCCACCTTGATTTTTGAATTTAGTATTATCAGCACCACGTTCATGTGATTCTGAAGTTTGAATATTGATTTCAGGGTTCACATTTAATAAGCCTGCATACCATTCTGCCCATACATCACCTTTGACTGGCTCATCATCTACGATATTATAAATACCGGATTCAAAGTTTAATGCTTGAATTGCTACTTCTACTGCGTCATCAATATGAATAAATGATTGTATCCCCTCAGTCATTGTGACCGTTCCTTCAATAAACGAGTTATAAATCATACCATCTTTACCGTACCATGTACCTGGGCCGTATAGTAAGCCGTAACGAAGTACAACATGTCACTTTTCTTTTTATATTGTAGTAATTTTCTTTGTTAAATTGCAAAAAGTTTCGCTTATATTTGAATATCACTTTACTTGGTATATTAGAAAAGTAACATTTAAAAACAAAAAGCATCCTACATTAGTTTGTAGGATGCCATATATGCTAAGAAAGATAGCTCTAGGCTAGGAAACTATAATTAGATAGCAACAATAAAGGTTAAAAGTATACAAAACAATATACTTATAAATTGATTTGTATACTATTTATAAAATGAATTAAACCAACAAGGCCATTAAAACTTTTAAGTAACAACGATACCTAAAAAAATCTGAGTAAAATAATACCAATAATTATTAAAACAATTCCTATGGATTTACGGAAAGTTATTTTGTTTTTAGGTATACCAAGCAAACCAAACTGATCAATAATTAAGGCCATTAGCATTTGCCCTAACATACCAGCTATAGTTGTAAGCGCAGCACCTAAGTAAGGCATTAAAAAAATATTAACAGTAATAAAAATAACCCCAAAAATCCCTCCAACAAAATAAAAGGGATTAAGTTTTCCATGCTCTTTATCATTGTTTTTTAAAGAGAAATTTCTGTTTGTTAAAATTTTAATTAGTAATAGTGTAATAAAACCTACCATAAAAGAAATTAAAGAAGCCATGATTGTAGAATCTAATTGTTGGCCAAGCTGACTGTTAATAGTAGTTTGTAAAGGTGGACAAAAACCGAAAATAAATCCTAAAAACAACCATACATATAAATATAAACTTGATTTCTTTTTATTTGGATTTCTTACATAATTCATTAAAACAATACCTAAAATTAATAAAATAATACCTACAGCTTTAAAGAATGTAAAAGGTTGAACGGATGCTCCTAGCCAACCAAACGTATCGATAATAACTCCCATAATCATTTGGCCTGTTAAGGTAATAACAACAGTTAAAGAAGCGCCTAATTTAGGTAATAATAGTAAATTTCCGGTTAAAAAGATAACACCTAAAAGTCCCCCAGTAATCCAATAAAAATTTACTGATTGCTGTTCTATATAACTAAAAGTTAGCATAGTTGGGTTTAATAGTAGATTGAGGAATATTAGAAATACAGTTCCTACTGCAAAAGAAATTGTAGATGCATATATCGGTGATTTTGTATACATATTCAGTTTTGAATTGATAGATGTCTGAAAAGGGATAAACATCCCGCCAATAATGCCAATAAAAAATAGCCCAATTAACATTTTTACCACGCTTTCCATAATATAAGAATTTAAATTTTTAAATCGTAATCATTGGTTAATTAGTCTTGTAGTAAAATTATATAGGTAGTAGTATATTTTTTTATAATTCTTAATAGAAGATATTAATTATCTTCTTCAAGAACAAATGATATCCAATGTCCGAATTCACATGCTAAATGCATTTGATGTTGCCTTATCATTGAATTTGGTAAAATACCTGGAAATTCAACGAGAGCTTTAAAACGAAAGCCATCATTTTCTTTTTTAATTTGATGTCTCATTCCACCAATAATAGTGCCGTTATTTAATTTTGCAACGCCAGGGAGTTCAATGTCATAATCTGATGATTTTTTGGATTTTAATTTACTTTCATCATAGTAGTGAGCAAAAAATCTTGTTGGCAAGGGTGAACCACCTGTTAACTCAAGCACTTCTTGAACTTCTGAAGTTATCCCTTGTAGCACATAGTGATCTGGATTAGAACTAATATTCATAAAATCATGGTTTTCATTTTTTTCCATCATAATTTGATTTATAGATGCCATGACTTGCTCAGGATTTAGACTGCTATTAGGAACAAATATTTCTGCGATACTGAATTTTCTTTTTCCGAACGAGAGTTTTTCAGCGATCATGGACATAGCATTACCTATTGTATATCTCTTTTTCATCACATTTCTAATCTGGTCAAAACCTAATTCCATTTTTGCATTTACAATTTCGTTTCTCATCGCATTAATATCTTTGTTTTTTTTCAAAGCTGAAAAATTCTTTTCGAATTTTGCGTTAGCTTTTTTGTTTAAGTATTTGTGAGTAGCTGCTAATCTTTTGATCTCCCATTCCTTTATTTCATTGAATGTTAATTCATTTCCGTTAACTGAAAAAATTAATCTATTTTCTTTAATCATTATTAATCCTCCTAAGCATTTGATTACTCTTTATAGTAGACAATTTGACTAGTGGTAGCTAGTAATTGCCCCTCTGCCGTCCATAATTCTGCTGTTTGATCAAAATATCCATTGTAAAATTGAAACGCACGGGCGTAACCTAAGACTTCCTTATCACCATGTTTTTCTAGGACTTTGGAATCAGTATGGAAATAAATGGTAAGAGATACTGTACCGATAGGTACTAAGGCATTTCTTTTAACATAAATACGTGGGAAAAATGCATCACACATAGCTGTTAATGATATAAAATCAATGTTTCTTTTGGGGTTGTCTTTCATCCACTGAACCGTAATAGAGTCAGAAGGATCGTCTGAACTTGATGCAGAAAACATTTTTGGGATTCCTTTGATGATTCTTATGTCATAGTTATCTAACCAGGGAGGCATCTCTCCAAATTGAATAGGTTTTATATATTCTTCGGATGGAACATTTGGGAATTTAGCTTCTAAAGAGGACCAAGTCTCTCTTCGATTAGACAAAACTGCAGTTCCTGTAATGACAACTTCCTTATTTTGAAACATTTCAACGAACCAATGTTGTGTAGAACGGTTTGTTCTAATTGGAGTTGATTGGATACTTAAATTCCCAGCTAGAACGGGAGCTGCATAATTGATAGTTAAAGATATTGGTTCTCCAATACATTTGGGATGTTGTATTATAGATTTTAGAATTGTAGATGCTGTTATACCACCGTATTGTCCAACCATATTTGCGTAACGTTTTGATGTACGTCCATAATAAATGTTAGATTTTCTAAATAGTTCTGTAGCTCTATCCAATGGATGACGTTGTTCATTAGAGTCCATAATAAAGCCCCTTTCTTTTAATGTACTTATAAGTATATGCTTAATTTTTTATTTATATAAATAACCTCTTATGACATTGATATCTTAAAAGGTATCAATGTCATAAGAGGTTTGCCAGAATTAAAATTCGACTTAAGTTTTATTATAAGACAAAAATATGATTTTGTTTTATTCTTGTACTAATTCCTTGATAAACATTTTAAGCTGCTTTTTGGTTATTTTATGATCTTTTAAGCAAATACCCATAACATCCCCCAGACCAAAAGCGAAAAAACGCGCATATAATCTAGGATAAGTTGAATTGTTGATTTGTTTAGATAGACCACTAGACATTTCGTGTCCTCTTTTCAGTATTACATTTGCTAGTGCTTCGTTGATAGCTTGATTAGGGTTACCAAATTTATCTACCGTATTAATAAATATTCTTCTTCTAGGGTAAATAAAATCAACAAAACAATCATGAAATGGTTTATTTGAATGTTCTTTTAAGTAATCTAAAAATAATATGCCTAAGTAATCTGTGAATTCATTTAACAAATCATATTTATCTTCAAAGTATCTATAAAAACTACTTCTATGAATCATAGCTTTTTCACAAATATCATTAACTGTAATAGAATCAAGCATATGGGTGTCCAATAGATCTTGAAAAGCTATAATAATAATTCTTTTGGTTCTTTTTTGCGATAGGGACACATAATACCTCCTAATCAACACGTTTATTTAATTATTAAAGAATGTATAGATAATAACGGTTTTTATCATTTATTATAATATATTTATTTCTTTTATCACTTTTTCTATAAAATTAGATAGTTCAAATATTTGTTCTGAATTCCCCCCATGTTTACGGACAGATAAAGTATTGTTGCTTACCTCATCGTCACCTATAACAATAGTATAGGGCACTTTTTTAACTTGAGCATTTCTAATTTTATAGCCCATTTTTTCCTCACTTTTATCAACATTAACTCTTATACCTTTAGATTTTAGTTGTTTTTTAATTTTCTCAACATGAGCTAAATGTATTTTGTTATTAACGGGTATAATATTAACCTGGTTTGGTGATAGCCAGAGAGGTAATTTGCCACTGTAGTGTTCAAGTAGAATACCTAAAAATCGATCTATAGATCCATAAATAGCTCTATGAATAACTACAGGCTTTTCTTTTTCATTATTTTCATTAATATAATTTAAATCAAATTTTTCTGGCATTTGGAAATCGAGTTGTATTGTGCCACATTGGTGGCTTCTACCTAATGCATCTTTAATATGAATGTCTATTTTCGGCCCATAAAAGGCACCGTCTTTTTCATTAAGTGTATACTTTAAATTATTATATTTTAAAACATTTTCAAGAGAAGACTCAGCAAAATCCCATAAGTTGATATCTCCCATGTAATCATCTGGTCGTGTAGATAATTCAATTTCATAATCAAATCCAAAGATTGTATATACTTTATCAATTAAATTAAGAACATTAAGAATTTCACTTTCTATTTGTTTTTTATTTATATAGATATGGGCGTCATCTTGATTAAATGTCCTTACTCTAAACAGTCCATTTAAAGATCCACTCAGTTCATGTCTATGCACTTGACCAAATTCAGCCATGCGAATAGGTAAATCTCTGTAGGAATGATGTTCATTTTTATAAATGAGCATGTGCCCTGGACAATTCATAGGCTTTAATGAATATTTTATATCATCTACTTCTGTAAAATACATATTATCTTTATAGTGATCCCAATGCCCACTATTCTTCCATAATGATTCATTCATTATAAAAGGTGTATAAACTTCTTCGTAATCTTCTTCAAATTGTAATTTCCTTAAAAGATTTTGGAGTTCTAATCTTATAATTTGACCATTATGCTTATAGAAAGGCATACCTGGAGCATAATCAGAAAATGTAAATAAATTCAGCTCTTTACCTAATTTTCTATGATTTATATTTTCATATTTTTCAAGAAATAATTCATGATTCTCTAGGGCTTCTCCGCTAGAAAAAGCTATACCTGATATACGTTGTAGAGCTTCATTATTTACATCTCTTAACCAATTTGTAGATGAAATATTTTTCAACTTATAATTTTTAAGTTTTGATAAATTACTTATAATAGGATAAGTAATTAATGATATATAATCACCAATTTTAGCAATTTTAATATTTTCTTCATCATTATGTTCAATATGGTACTTCATATATGCTTTGTCCGCTAAAACTAATTTAGCTTTTTCTTTAGACATTTCCGATATCTCTATTGTTGGATTAGATTCAATGAGTTTATACAATGCTTTATTTATATCTTTCAAGTCATTTTTATTAATGTTCTTGATTGGATTATGAAAATCACAATAAAAAGAATTATTATCTACGCCTAAATCTGCAATTTTAATATTTTCAAATTGTTTTTGTATAACATAACTAATTAAAAAAGCTAATGTATATTTTATTGATTTCTCAGCTTCTTGATCTTCATAAGTTATAAAATCTACTTTACTATTTTCTTTAATCACATAAGTTATTTCCTTTAAATCACCATTAACATATCCTAGGGCAGCCTTTTTTGAGAAAGAGTTACCAATACTTTTAGCAATATGAAATAATGTTGTTTCCTGTGGCACCTCCAATTCATTATTATTTGATAATTCAATCTTCACATTATCTTCAAACATTGATAACACTCCTTTATTTTATATTAAAAAAACTGCGCTTATCCCTATAGATATAGGGACGAGCGCAGTCTCGTGGTACCACCCAAATTCCTCTAATTAGTCAATTAACCAATTAGAGCTCATTGAATAACGTAACATGTTATTAAACGATGTACTTTCATACATATCTCCAAAGTAGTAAAGTATTTATAAATTATAGAAGCTTCCAGCCGATGGCCTCTATTCCCTGTTTTTAGTTAAACACTTTTTCTTTTTCTCTGAACTCGATATTTAATTATCTATAATCATATATTAGTTAACTAATTATTTCAATGTGCAAATATCTTATAAATAATGATGTTTATATTTCTTTAACTTTAATTCTGTATACAGTTTGTCTAGTAATATTAACTTCTTTAGCTATTTGACTAATAGAAATTCCTTGATCTAGCATTTCTACAACACGATGATATACCAAACGCTTTTGAGGATCTTTAGCATTGGGAGAATACAGAACAGGTCTCCCGTTATATATACCTTTTTCTTTGGCTACTTTAATACCTTGAGCTTGTCTACGTTTACTTTCATTTCTTTCTTGTTCTGAAATCATTGCTAAAATTTGAATAATTAAATCTTTCATGAATTTATCTAGTAGTGGATTTCCAATCACTTCATTCATCATAGGTAAACTCGTTATCATTAATTGCACTTCTTTATCTTTTAAATAATTAACTGTTTGAATTATTTCATCATAATTTCTTCCTAATCTATCAATAGATTCGACAATTAAACGATCTCCCATTCTTAAAAAATCTAATACTTCCTGAAAAACAGGTCTGTTTTCTATAGATTTAACTGATTGTTTTTCTGTGAAAATTTTCTCAGCAACAAAATATTTTGAATTTTCAATTTGCCTATCTAAATTTTGATTAATGGTCGAAACTCTTGCATATCCAACAATCATTCCCCCCCCTTAACTTTCACCCTAATCACATAAAATGTTTAACGTTTATCTTTTATTATAATTTTATATTTTTGTTATATGATGATGTGAAAGGAGGCTAGATATAAAATATTTTGAATCAAAAAGCTGGAATTATGGAGGTGTTAAAATGGATAAGAATTTGGCCGACTACACACATTTTCAAAGCCAAGAAGCTATGAAAAAACATAAAATCATTGAAGCCTATATAAAAAAACAGAAGTCAGTTCAAGATATTAGTAATAATAAACAAATACCTCAAAGAACAATTTAATCTTGGGTAAAACGCTACGACAATAAGGGATTAATAGTATTAATAAACAAAAGACGAAAGGACTTAGATAAAGTTAAAGTAAACCAAGATACGCTCAATTATATTAAAAATGAATATCTATCTAACAAAGGTATACCTATAGCATCAATACACCGTAAAACTATATATTGGTGTAATCAAATGAACTACCCTTTACCTAATTATAAACAAGTTTATGCAAGTATTAAAAAAATATCTAATCATTTAAAATCCTACTCTAATTTAAATAGTAACAAATATGCTTGTCATAGTTACATCCTCCGATATGTACATATTAATAATTAAATTCACTTTTCTATCGATACATAAACACTTTTAGGTGAAAATGTATTATTCTTGGAGGATATTTATAACTTTATAGTAATGCGAAATTTTAAAGCAATTAATTTTCTTAACTACGTGAATATAGTATGATGCTTATAACAAATAAGTAATTAAGTTAGGAAGTTTTAATATGAAATCAATATTGCTAATAGGGCAGTCGAATATGGCGGGGCGAGGTTATTTGCATGATGTTTCGCCTATTTTAGATGAACGTATTATGGTTCTTAAGAATGGCAGATGGCAAATGATGGATGAGCCGATTCATAGTGATCGTTCTGTAGCGGGTGTAGGACTAGCTGCATCGTTTGCCAAGTTGTGGTTAGATGACCATCCCGATGAAACGATAGGTTTGATACCTTGTGCAGATGGTGGAACTTCTATGGATGATTGGGACCCTGAGGGTATACTTGCTAGGCATGCTATTACTGAAGCGCAATTTGCACAAGAAACGAGTGAAATTATAGGTATATTATGGCATCAAGGCGAGAGTGATAGCTTTAATCAACAATATAAAACGTATGCTTCAAAATTAAAGACGCTCATCGATCATTTTAGAAACACTTTGAAAATACCTGAAGTACCATTTGTGTTAGGATTGCTTCCAGATTTCTTAGGGAAGTCAGCATTTGGTCAGAGTGCAGTAGAATATAAAGAAATTAATGAAGCATTACAACAAACAGCTGAAGAAAAAGACAATTGCTATTATGTTACGGCAGAGGGATTAACTTCTAATTCAGACGCCATTCATATTAACGCGATTTCCCAACGTCTCTTTGGTATACGCTACTATCAAGCATTTGCAAAATCTGAACACGTTGTCCACCCGTTACCAGAAGAAACACAAGCAGATATATTATTATATAAACAAGAACAAACAAAAAACGAGGAGTTGTATATGCTTGTTGCTCAGTTCTCCAAAAATGAAATTACTTATGAAAATTTTATAAAAAGTATGAAAGAGTTACAATAAATCAAAATTTCCTGGGAAATGAACTTTCTCCAATCCCCCTGTCCTGCCTTTTTTAAATATTTCAATACATTTAGGGTAATTGTAATATTACAAGATATTTGAAGAGGTGAGGATATGGTCAGATTTTCAATTAGACGCGTTGTGCTTACAGGGGCAATCGGCGGGTTCTTAGCAGGCGCTGTAAAAATAGGAGGGGAAGGTCTTTTACCACCACGAACGCCTAAACGTGATGAAGAACCACCACCTGTTAAGATGATGGAAATATTTAATGTGCCTGATAAAATACGTAATGCATCTTATGTATATAACGGCAATGAAGTGTCATTTTCAGTCATGGGTATCCACTATGGTTTTTCTATAGTCAATGCTACATTGTACGCACTATTAAGTGAAAAATACAACTCAATTTCAAGTTGGAAAGGTGGAATGTTTGGTATAGGTGTCCACGTGTTATTTCATGAGATTATGTTACCCATGCTAAAACTTACGCCTAAAGTTGATGAAATACCACCAGAAGAACATTTTTCAGAATTGATTGGTCATATCATATGGATGAATACGATAGATTTTGTGAGAAATTCAGTGAAATAATTTTACGTAGTATAAATTAACGCCCTCACCATATACATCTTATAGTATGTGTTGAGAGCGTTTTTGATTGTAATAGCTTAATTAATACGACCTTTATTAATTTTTGTGAGACTTTCATTAACATCGAATATTTTAGCATTTACATAAGGTACACCCATAGATTTTATACGTTGGCTATGCATCTCTAAATACTGATTTGCATGAGTTTTATTATCAAACGCGTAAATACCACCTGCTTCTTGTTCGGACTCATTTTCAGTCCAAATCTTCCATAAAAATCCTGGTTCATGATTTATGGATTCTGCTAAATCTTTAAATTGTTCAGCCATTTCATTGCCAAATGGTCCATTTAAAGGAAAGTCTACTTGTAGAATTGTTACCATTTAAAACATCCTTTCGATTTAAATTAACTATAAGTTCATCATAACTAGAATTAGTAATTACGTGTACCAACAAAAGCTCAAGTATGTCGTATATTTCTTTAAAAATAGAACGTTAATAGTTAAAACAGTATAATTTTCGTTATTTTTAAAAATAAAATCATTTTGATTTAAAATCAGTTTTAAAGGGAAAGTAATTAAAACTATGTTTATAAGGAGGATAACTATGGATTATACATTATTAGGTAATTCGGGCTTATCGGTATCAAAATATGCGCTTGGTAGCATTCCATTCGCGGGGACAAATGGTTTTGAAAACGCGGGTGGCATATCTCAAGAGTTGAGGAATTACATGATAGACTATGCATTGGATCAAGGAATAAACCAATTCGATACGGCTAATTTATACGCTAAAGGTGATGCAGAAATTGCATTGGGTAAAGCGATTAGAGACAAACGTGAACAGATGGTGATCAGCAGTAAGACTGGCTTTCAATTAACAGATAATCCAAATGATGGTGGGGCAGGTAGAGTTAACATAGAGCGCTCTATTGACGCTTCTTTAAAACGGTTGAATACGGATTACATTGACTTATATTATACACATTTATGGGACGGCCAGACGCCTGTAGAAGAGACGATACAAGTAATGAATGATTTGATTAAAAAAGGTAAGATTCGCTATTGGGGCGTATCCAATTATAGTGGTTGGGCATTAGCGAAGACGCATTCTCTAGCAGTATCAAATCATATGGCTCCTCCAATAGCACAACAGATTTATTATACACCCGAATCAAGAGAAGCAGAATACGAGTTATTACCTGCTGGCAAAGAATTAGGGGTAGGTAATAGCATTTGGTCGCCTCTAGGGGAAGGATTGTTAACAGGTAAAATTAATAGACAACAGTCTGGTGAGTCAGGCACAAGACAAGGTGATGGCTGGGCGGAACCTTATATAAAAGATAAAGAACTATTTTATAACCTCGTAGATACATTACAAGAAATTGCTAATCAACATCGTGTTTCAGTAGCACAAGTAACGCTTGCTTGGCTTAGAGATCGTCCGAATGTTGATTCTCTTGTGTTAGCTGCTAGAACCAAAGAACAACTACAAGATAATATTGCTTCATATAATTTAGAATTAACAAACCAAGAAATAGCCGCTATTACTGATTTAACTACTCCAGAGCCGATATATCCTCTATGGCATCGTGCTATGAATTCTTATGAGAAAGCATCAAAATCAGAGAAAGTTTATTTGGACGGTTATAATCAATTAATGTCTAATAAAGATACTTTGTTATAAAAAAATTTTATAATTAAAATTTGCTAGCCGAGGCAATAAGTCTCGGCTATATTTTTGCGTTGATTAAATATTACTTTTGAGATGAAAATAGAAATATTAAAGCAAATTATAAAAAGTTTTACTAAGCATAAATTAATTTTTTCATTATACTATTAGAAATAAAAAATAATTTATTAAATGTTTAATATCATATTGCAATTAAAAATATTAGGTGTATGATTAAGGTGAATAATTACACTTTTGCAGATAGGTGCTCTAAAAATGGAGGAGTGATTATATTCGTTAGTTTGGTTATATATAAGTAAACTTAACATTGGTACTGTTTATAAGGACAATCTCTTGCATATTTAACGAGTAATGGTCAAGAAGTAAAAGTAATAACGTCAAACGTGAAGTTATAGTGAAGCTGCTGCTAATCTAAACTCTTTAAACCCTTGGATACAATTATAATGGATACACAACTCATGAAGTATTACTTCCAGTAAATAATGGAATTGTACAATTGCTAAAATACGGTAATAGCACAATTGATAGCTATAAAGTGAATTCATATCATTCTACCGGACTTGATTAATCAAAGATGGTATATGACACTACAATTAATTTTAATAATCAAAATTACCTATATCAGATAGAAATTCATTAGTAATAAAAAGTTGTTGTTTGGCAAAAAAGGACATTAATTTCAAGGAGTGATTTATTATGCGTAAAACAGGCAAGATACTTTCAGCAACTGTCGTTGTTTCAACGCTTGTCGTAGGTTCTTCAGCAGCATATATTACGACAAATAGTCCGAGTGCACAAGCAGTTGAGCAAAAGCAAAAATGGGGACATGGTGAAGGTGGTGCTGGTGGTGCAAATACTGAAAGTAATGCAGAACTAAAAGCTGAAACACCATGGTACAACTACGAGGGTTATACGACATATGACCCATCATTCACTCAAGATTATAACTTTGTACGCGCTTTAAAATACGACAATGTTTCAATTAATGGTTATAAAGTAGATACAGATGCTAAGAAAGAGTTTGACCATGTTAAAAAGGTTTATGACACTTCTGTATCCTTTAATAGCGATAATGAAGTTGTTCAAATAACATTCTTCACAAAATCGAACTCAGTTGCTAAAGCAACATTCAAAGATGCACACAATTCTAATGAAATTATTGAGGAAGGGAAATTAGGTAATAAAGATGGAACATTTGTAAAATATGAAACTAATAATGGCTTCTATACGGCTTTCTTTGACCAAAACGATAATTTAATGGAAATCACAATTGGTCAATAAAATAAGTTAATAACGATAATAATTTAAAATTGTGGATTGAGAGGCTGGGGCATTAATTGTCTCAGTCTATATTAAATTAATGATTCCTATACATAAGCTATTTACTTATGTGTTCTAGTTTTGAGAATTAGTAGTGCTTATGCATAGTTCAGTTCGGATAAATCTTTATTCCTTTCAACTATAGTCATTATAATCAGGAGCACGGCGGAATCTTTTTAAATAAATTAGATTTTTGTCTGACTCTATTATAATGTTATTTTTCATTAGTGAATTTAACAGTTATAATTATAAAAAATCTAATAAAAACATTTTAAACAATTAGGAGGATGATTTTTATGAAAAAAGTATTTTTAGCTATTATGGTGAGTATGATTACACTGTTACTAGCACATTTAACGCATTATAATAGCGCCTCTGCGAGTGAGATAAAACATATTGAAGACAAGAATGATGTAACTATAGGTGTTTATGGTATGAATACTGAAAATGGTAAAGTATACAAACACAACGCTGACGAACGATTTGCTTTTGCGTCCACGTATAAAGCGATTGCGAGTGGAATTTTACTTAATAATACGTCTCAGGATAAACTCAATAAAAAGGTAAAAATAAATGAACAAGATATTGTTGCGTATTCTCCAGTTACCGAAAAATACATAGGAAAAACAATGTCATTAAAATCTTTAGTGAAGGCGTCGATGCTCCAAAGTGACAATACTGCAAATAATAAAATAATAAAGGAAATTGGCGGAATTAAAGGATTTAATAAAGAACTTAAAAATTTAGGAGATGCTACTTCAAAACCTCAAAGATTAGAACCAGAGCTAAATAATTATGATCCAACTAAAATTGCTGATACAACGACGCCAAAAGCAGCAGCCACAACCTTAAATAAATTGTTATCTAGCAGCCAAATGGATAAAGAAAATCAAACGCTATTAAAACAAGTTATGGTTGAAAATGAAACTGGTGATAGTTTGATTAAAGCTGGCGTACCTAAACATTATACGGTAGGAGATAAAAGCGGCCAAGCTTTAACTTATGGAACGCGTAATGATTTGGCATTTATATACACTGACGAACACAAAAAGCCTATTATTTTAGCAATTTATACGAAACAAGGTCAAAAGAATGCAAAACCAGATGATAAAATAATCGCAGCGGCAGCGGAAAAAGCAATTGAAAAATTGAAATGATAACTTTGAGTTATCGAGAAAACAAAACAATCACTTATAATAGTTAAACAAAGGGTTATAGAGGAGTTCAAAATGGAAATTAAGCAGATGAAGTATTTTGTGGAAGTTGTGAAAAATGGTGGTATGACTCAGGCATCGGAGCACCTTTATATCGCACAATCTACAATTAGCAAGAATATCAAAAGCATTGAAGATGAATTTAATATTACGTTGTTCGATAGACGCAAAAAACACATTATACTGACGGATATTGGTCAAATATTTTATGATAAATGCGTTGAAGCTTTGGCTGTATTAGATGATTTGTCGCTAGAAATGGGAGATGTCACAAACTTAGAACGTGGACATATTCGTGTGGGTATTTCTGCTATTATGAATGTTCGTTTATTTACAGAAAGTTTGAATGAATTTCACAATAAATATCCAAATGTAACGTATGAAGTGATAGAAGGTGGTGGAAAAGCTGTTGAATCCTATCTGAATAGCGACGAAATTGACGTTGGTATCACGACGTTACCTGTAGATGACGACATTTACCATGCAGTGCCTTTATATAACGAAAAGTTATTATTAGTGGTGGACAAAAATGCAGAGTTAGCGAAACAATCATCTGTGTATTTAGGGGATTTGAAGAGTGAACAATTTATCATGTTCCATGATGATTATTATTTAAAAGACCAAATTATTGAGAGTTGTAGGAAAGTTGGGTTTCATCCGAAAACAGTAGCAAAAATGTCGCAAATTACTTTTATTGAAAATATGATTCGTGATGGAATTGGTGTGAGTATCTTACCCGAGAGCATAGTACGTATTTTAAATGATGGCGTTGTAGGTATTGAGATTACGGGCGCCGATGCGGCATGGAATTTAGGTTTGATTTGGAAAAAAGATAGTTATATGAACCATGTGACGCATGAATGGATTCAATTTTTAACAGAGTACAAATAATATTAATCTACACCAGCAAATTAATATTATTAGGTAATTGAAGTATTCCAAAAGAGAATGTTAAGCATTCCAACTATGTATTTTATTCATGTTAAAGGCCATACTATAATAGAGTTGTAGAGGGTTATAAGTACTCATTAATAAATTATTCATATCGATTTATAAATAAGTATTTCATGATGTATTTATTTTATCGTACACCTAAGATACGATAGCAGTTTAATAGACAGTGGTTGTTAACTGGGTTCATAATTTATAAAGAAAAAAATCGTCTGAAGTTAGTGTATTACTTGGATAATGCATTACTGCTACACAGAGTCGATGTAGCGAAACCTAACATGGTTGTTATTTGTAAGCATTAAACAGATAAAAGATGTATTACTCATAAAAACGTATTCATAATATTTCGAAATGGTAAATAAAACCAATATTAAATTAACTTTCTCCCAGTCATGAATGTTAAAAACACCCCATCGAACGCTATTGGTTAAGCATTATTTCGACACAAGACGACGCAACGTAGATAAAACGAACCTATATATAACGTTATTATTACTGGAACTTAGTAAAACTTATCACTACTGACTGCTATAAATCGATAAGATGGCACGCGCATCTATGAAGTCACTTATTAGATTTAAAAAACAATTACCAGATAAAACTATAATACATTGGACGAAATAAATATTTCGTTTGAAATCATAAAAATGCGGTAACCCTCTAGATAAATATCTCTCAAACAATCACGCCCAAAACTACACTGTCCATGTAGTCTTGGGCGCTTTGTTTGTGTATATTGATTAGTTATCATCACTTGCAGAAGGGTGTAGGTGATACGCAGGTTCCGTAGGTTCATCTTTAATGACTTTATCTAAAGTTGTAACGATTTGTTGTGCAATTTCGGCAGTGGGTACACCTATAGCGTGAACAGGGTAATCCAATTTTTTAATTTGTGGAATATTATCATAAGAATAAATTATAGGTTGATGATCTGAATCCATAGCGTTAATCGTTCCTACAGTAATATCGTAGCTTCCACAAATGACACCCGGTGAGAGCGCTCCATCGTTTAAAAATTGTTTTACTGCAGCCTCCGCGTCTATCGCATTTAATCCGTTAGAATCGATAATTCGATAGGTAACATTGTTGTTTTCACAGTAATTGATGATGGCTTCTTTTTTGGCAATTTGACGCGCATCTGTTGTGTTGATATCACCAATATAGTCTATCGTATCGATACCTTTAGCAAGCAATCCTTTTATTGCTAGAATCATCGCTTCAGCGTGGTTCACGTTAACAATTGGGTAAGGGATATTACGATCGACGCCATAAGCCACTACAGGTACGTTGTTATATATTTCTGGAGGTAGATTAGAGTCGTCACCTTCGTCAAAAATTACGATACCGTCACAGCCAAATTCAACAAATTTTTTCGAAGCAGCAGCGACATCATCGATAGACACAAACATGACATAACCTAATGATTTAATAGCCAAATTAATTTCTGTAATGAGATGCGTTACGGCGACACGATCTACTGATGGCCAGATTAATCCAATTGTGCCACTTTTTTTAGAAACAAGAGCTCTTGCTGAATGATTAGGGATATAATTCATTTCAACGGCCTTTTGTTGTATCATTTCTTTTGTTTTTGGTTTAACTAGTTGGGAATTTTTCAATGCTTTACTGACTGTGGAATAGCTGACACCACAGGCTTCGGCAACGTCTTTTAAAGTCACAGCCATAAAACTTCTCCTTGAAATAGATTGATTTAAGTTAGAATTAATTATACCATAGAGACAAGCATTACAATATTTTTTTGGATATTAATAACAACGTTGTTATTTTTCTGCCAAACTATTTTTTAAAGGGGATGACAAGATGAATTCCATAGAAACAATGAAGACAATTCAACAAGGGCAACATATTGCGGTGATGCGTACAGATAATGCTGAATCATTTTTAGATATTGCGCACACCATCATAGATAAGGGACTTAACATTATTGAAGTAACATTAACAACACCGAATGGCATCGATATTATTGGCGAATTATCTAAGAGAGAAGATGCAGTTATTGGCGCTGGTACAGTGTTAGATAGTGTTTCTGCACGTAATGCTATTTTAAATGGTGCTAAATTTATAGTAAGTCCATCTTTCGATAAAGAGACTGCAAAAATAGCTAATTTATATGATGTACCATATATTCCTGGCTGTATGACAGTTAAAGAAATGGTCGAGTCTTTACGTTATGGTTGCAAAGTATTGAAGCTATTTCCAGCGACACAATTTTCTCCAAAGTCTATAAAGGATTTTAAAGGACCTCTACCTCAAATTGAAATTGTACCAACAGGAGGCGTTGGTAAAGATAATCATCAAGAATGGTTAGATGCAGGTAGTTTTGCAGTAGGTATAGGCAGCGAAATTACAAAAATTTATCAACAACAAGGTAAAGCAGGGTTAGCGCAATATGTAGCAGAATTAAAAAGCGAGGGATAATTTATGACGGTATTTGGATTTGGCGAAGTGTTACTACGCTATACTCCGCCTAATTATGAACAGCTTAAGGACACACATACATTTGACGTTAATGTCGGTGGTGCAGAATTAAATGCGCTCATTACACTAGCAGAATTTGGGCATAAAACAGAGATGTTAACGGTGTTACCACAACATGCGCTGAGTCACATAGCATTACAAAAAATGTATCAAACACGTGTAGGTACTGAATTTGTGAAACAACAACAAGGTAGAATTGGAACTTATTATATGGAAGAAAGTTTTGGTTATAGAAGCGGTAAAGTTATATATGATCGTGAGCATTCCACATTTGCTGAACATGGGAACACGGTTGTCGATGACTTAGCTACGCAAAGTGGTGATTACTTTATTTTCACAGGTATTACATTAGCTGTGAATAAAACAATTCGTGAGTAAATTGTATCGGTTCTTACTAAATTAAAACAACAGGGTACTAAAATTGTGTTTGATATTAATTTCCGTAGCAATTTATGGACAAAAGCAGAAGCTTTACCAGTAATTCAATCTGTATTACCGCTTGTCGATGTATTGTTCTTTGGCAAAAAAGATGCCACACACTTGTTAGAGACTAATGATGAACATGATGATATAGAAACGTGTGCTAAGACGATACAAAAGCAATTTGATATACATTTAATGGCTTCCAGTAATAGAAATATTGAGCAAAGTACATTGCAAGGTATTACATTAGCTGGCGAAAAATTTATTAACGGTAAAGCATATTCATATACTGTACTTAATCGAATTGGTGCCGGTGATGCATTTATGGCTGGATTCTTACATGGTCTTGTAAAGGGCTGGCAATTAGACGCTGTAACTGACTTTGCTACAAAATGCTCAGTGATACAACATACGACAAATGAAGATGCATTAAATATAGAAGAAAATGCAGTTCATAATCTGTCATCTCACTTTGGTGAACTGAAACGTTAAGATCTAAATTAAAAGGAGCGAAAAACATGAAAAAATTTTTAGCTCTGTTTGTAAGCGCATTCTTTTTAGCTGGCATGTTAGACATTGCGTTATCAGATTATAAAGTTAGCGCAGAAAGTAAGAAAAAAGAAATTATGTTAGCGCATAATCAGCCAACCGAGCATCCAGTACACAAATCACTTGAAATTTTTAAAGATAGATTAGAAAAAGAATCCCATGGACAGATAAAAGTTAATATATACCCAAATGGACAATTAGGTAGCGAACGTGAAGCAATTGAAATGACACAAACAAATGCAATACAGATGACTAAGGTTTCAGCAGGAGCATTAGAAAGCTTTTCACCAACGTACTCCTTGTTTAATATGCCTTATTTATTTGAGTCACAAGATAGTTATCGACATGTGATGCAAAAACAATCCGTACAAGATGCCTTTTTCAAATCAACTGCTGATAAAGGATTTTTAGGTATTACTTATTATGATGCAGGCATGCGTAATCTCTATACAAAAGATAAAAAAGTTGAAACAAGCAAAGATTTAAAAGGATTGAAAACTCGCGTGCAACCTAGTAAAACGAGCGTCGATTTAATTAAATCACTTGGCGGTACGCCTACACCTATGGATTTTGGAGAGGTGTACACTGCAATGCAATCAGGTGTGATTGACGCTGGAGAGAATAACGAAACAGCATTAACAAGTAATAATCATGGTGAGGTGGCTAAACATTATTACTATACGGAGCATGCCATAGTTCCAGACATATTAATTATGAATAAAGAAACCTATGACAGTTTTTCTGAAAAACAAAAACAGTGGTTGAAAGATGCAGCGGCTTATTCAACTGACAAACATGAAACGATTTGGGATAACGCGATTGAAGATAGTAAGAAAACAGCTAAAGAACAAATGGGAGTGAACTTTCATGATGTAGATAAATCTTCCTTCAAAGCGTCTTCTAAACCTTTACAAGATGAATTTAAAAAGAATCCTGACACTAAAGCGGATTATAAATTAATCGAAAAGGAGGAACAACGCTATGAAGAAAGCAAAGACCATCATTGATAAATTATTGCTAACTTTAGCTGGTATTGCACTTTTCGTAATGGTTATCCTCTCGATTTATCAAGTATTGACACGTTTTATCTTTAATAGTCCAAGCACTGTAAGTGAAGAAATAGTGAGGTTTTTATTAATTTGGTTTGGTTTACTAAGTGCAAGTTATGTATTCGGTATTAAACAACATATAGCGATATTATTTATCCGAGAAAAACTACCCAAAAAAATACAATTAATAATGGAAAAAATTTCGGATATTATTTTAATAATTGTAGCACTTGTTCTAATGATTTGGGGCGGTTATGAGGTAGTTAAACTAACATGGTTACAAATCGCACCATCAACTGGTTTGTCAATGGCTCTGATGTACGGTGCACTTCCCGTTTCAGGTTTGTTTATTATTTTTTACGCCATATATAACCTGTTAGATAAGCAAGAATTAGCGACCGTCCAAGAAGTTAATAAGGAAGATGTAGGTGAGCATATATGACAATAATGGCAGGTTTAGTATTGTTTATAACTTTTTTCTTCTTCCTATTATTCGGTTTGCCTATTGCACTGGCGATTATCTTGAGTTCTATCATCACGTTGTTAATGATTCTACCATTTGATGTGACCATAGTGACGGCAGCGCAACGAATGGTTACGGGTATTGATGATTTTACGATGCTCGCTATACCACTCTTCGTTTTGGCTGGTATCATTATGAACAATGGTGGCATCGCATTTAGGTTAGTTAATTTTGCGAAAGTCCTTGTAGGTCGTTTGCCTGGCTCATTGGCGCATACCAATATTGTTGGTAATATGCTGTTTGGTTCGATTTCAGGGTCGAGTGTAGCAGCTGCAGCTGCAATGGGGCGCATCATGGGACCTATGGAAGAAAAACAAGGATATAGAAAAGAATACTCGGCTGCTGCAAATATTGCTTCTGCACCTTCGGGTTTAATGATACCGCCAAGTTCATTATTAATTGTTTATTCACTTGTGAGTGGGGGGACATCAATTGCTGCATTATTTATAGCTGGTTATATACCTGGGATTTTATGGGGCATTGCCTGTATGATTGTAGCTTTTACTATGGCCAAAAAACAAGGCTATAAAGTATCTGAAAGTATTGGCTGGAGAGATAAATTATTTTTAACATTAGATGCTTTACCAAGTTTGTTGTTAATTGTCATTGTTATTGGCGGTATCGTTTCAGGGATATTTACTGCGACTGAGGGTGCTGCTGTAGCCGTACTTTATTCGACTGTTTTATCGCTTATTTATAAAAGTTTATCATTGAAACAGATTCCTAATGTAATTAAAGAAACAGCAGAGATAAGTGGTATGATTTTGTTCTTAATTACTGCTTCTGCTTTATTTTCTCTTGTCATGAGTTATACCGGATTACCCGAAGCAATTTCAAATGGCATTATTTCTATGACAGATAATCCAATTATTTTATTACTATTAATAAATGTCATTTTGTTGGTTATTGGTACTTTTATGGACATCACACCAGCCGTATTAATATTTACACCGATATTTTTACCAATTTCAGAAGTTTTAGACTTAGACCCAATTCACTTTGGTATTATTATTGCTTTTAATTTATGTATTGGAAATATCACGCCACCGGTTGGCAGTGCCTTATTTGTAGGTGCAAGTGTTGGTGGCGTGCGTGTAGAGGCAGTGTTCAAATATTTAGTACCTTATTTCATCGCATTAATTATCTTAATGTTATTTATAACATTTATACCAGAACTTTCATTATTCCTTCCTAAATTATTAGGATTATAGAAAAGGAGCAAAATATTATGTCATTAATTACTGATGATTTTTTACTAAACAATAAAACAGCAGTGAAGTTATATGAAAAGGCGAAAGACCTACCTATATATGATTTCCACTGCCATTTAGACCCTAAAGAAATTTATGAAAATAAAAACTATGAAAACATTACACAGCTTTGGTTAGGAGGGGATCATTATAAATGGCGTTTAATGAGAGCTTACGGTATTGAAGAAGCATATATCACTGGTAATGCAGATGACTTTGATAAGTTCCAGGCATTTATGCATATGCTGCCGTATTCAATCGTTAACCCGATGTACCATTGGTGTGCGCTTGAATTAAAACGTTATTTTAATGAGGATACTGATTTAGATAAAGTAAATGTAAAAAAACTTTATAAAACATTAAACCGTAAATTAGCTAAGACGTCACACACGCCACAGAATTTAATAAAGCAAAGTAATGTGAAAGTTGTATGTACAACAGATGATCCATGTGATGATTTGAAATATCATCAATTATTAAATGAAGATAAAAAAGTAACATTCAAGGTGTGCCCTACATTTAGACCAGATAGCTATGTGTTTTTAAGTAGTGCAACAGTGCAAGAGAAAATAGATAAATTAGATGAAGCGACTGATTGTGATGTTAGTAATTTAAATAATTATATCGAAGCGTTGAAAGCACGTGTACATTACTTTGATAGACAAGGAGCTAGGAGTTCGGACCAAAGTTTTGAAAAAACACCACTGATGACAGCTTCGTCTGAAGAAGCTAATGCTATATTCGAAATGTTAGTAAGCGGTCAAAGTGTTTCAGAAACTGAACAATATGAATTAGCGGGCTATATTTTAACAGAAATTAGTAAAGTCTATCACGAATTGAATTGGGTAGTTCAGTTCCATTTAGGCCCTACAAGAAATAATAATACAAACATGTATGACAAAGTAGGTCCAGACAGTGGTTTCGATAGTGTTGGTGAACAACTCAGTGCTAAAAGATTAAACGCCATGTTAGACCACCTTGAACAACATCAAGCACTTTCAGATACTATTATTTACCCAAATAATGGAAATGACCATTTAATGGTACAAGCAACTGCAGGTAACTTTTCAAATAGTCAACACAAAGTACAGTTAGGTGCAGCATGGTGGTTCAATGATACGAAAGAAGGCATGGAAAAACATTTAGTGGAATATGCTAACGTAGGTTTGTTATCTAAATTTGTTGGCATGCTTACAGACTCACGCAGTATGATTTCTTATACACGCCATGAGTATTTCAGAAGAATCTTATGTAATTTCTTGGGAGATAAGATTGAAAAGGGAGAAATTGCATTATCACCATCAACAATCGATCAAATAGTGAAAGATATTTGTTATAACAATGCAGTTAATTTATTCAAAATTGAAGGAGTTAAGGAGGAATAATTATGGAATTATCATTTCGTTGGTATGGTGAAGATGACCCAGTAACTTTAAAGAATATTAAACAAATTCCAGATATGAAACAAATTGTTACGGCGATTTATGATATCCCAGTTGGTGAAGTTTGGACATCTGAAAGAATTTCTCAGTTAAAACAATCTATTGAAGCGGAAGGCTTAAAGTTTGAAGTAGTAGAAAGTCTGCCGGTTAGTGAAAAAATTAAAATGGGGACGACGGAACGTGATGCTTTAATTGAAAATTATAAAGTATCGTTAAAAAATTTAGCGGCTAATGGCGTTAAAACAGTCACATATAACTTTATGCCTGTATTTGATTGGACACGTTCACAGTTAGATTATGAACTTGATGATGGCTCTAATACGTTAATTTATAAACATGATCAATTGAAAGACATCGATCCTTTAACAACTGATTTGAATTTACCGGGATGGGACGAAAGTTATTCTAGAGCAGAGATGAATCAACTCATTACAACATATCGTGAAATGTCAGATGAACAACTGTGGGAAAACTTAAAATATTTCTTAGAAGCAGTGTTGCCAACTGCAATTGAACACGATATTGATTTAGCAATTCACCCGGATGATCCACCATGGTCAATTTTTGGTATCCCTCGTATTATCAAGAATAAAGACAGCTATAGACAATTATTAGCTATAAATGATAGTAGACATAATGGTATTTGTTTCTGTACTGGATCTCTTGGTTCATTAGCTGAGAATGATTTGCCAAGTATGATTCGTGAATTTGGCGAGCATATTCATTTTGTGCACATGCGTAATGTGAAACGTTTAGATGAATTTTCATTCGTTGAAACAGGGCACTTATCTAAAAATGGATCTGTAGATATGAAAGCAGTTGTAGAAGCCTTAAGAGATATTGACTTTAAAGGTACAATCAGACCCGATCATGGACGTATGATTTGGGAAGAAACAGGAAAAGCAGGTTATGGGTTGTTCGATAGAGCATTAGGGGCAACATATATTAATGGTTTAATTGAAGGAGTGAGCAAATAATGACTGAACAATTTAAAAACGTTAATGTCGTTATTACAGGTGCCACAGGCGTAATAGGTTCAACATTTGTGAAAGCACTTGTAAAAAAAGGCGCGAATGTTGGTATTTTAGGGCGTTCCGAAGAGAAAATTGTGGACTTGCAAAATGAAATTGATAAAGAAAAAAGACAAACTGTAGCATTAGTCGCAAACGTATTAGATAAAGCGTCGTTACAACAAGCTAAACAAACCTTTAACGATAAATTTGGAAAAATATCTGTGCTTATTAACGGTGCAGGAGGTAATAACCCAAACGCTACTACTAATGATGAAATGTACGATGAAGATGGTGACAAAACATTCTTTGATTTAACCGAAGAAGGCGTAGATAAAGTCTTTAAGTTAAACTATACGGGTACATTCTTACCATCACAAGTGTTTGGTAAAGATGTTGTAGAAGTTGAAACTGGGACAATTATTAATATATCATCGATGAATGCTTTTACACCATTAACGAAGATTCCAGCATATAGTGGTGCAAAATCATCAGTAAGTAACTTTACGCAGTGGTTGAGCACATACTTTGCAGGCCATATACGTGTGAATGCGATTGCACCAGGTTTCTTTGAAACAAACCAAAATAAAGCACTATTACGTAATGAAGATGGTTCATATTCTGAACGTGCTTCGAAAATTTTATCTCAAACACCAATGAATCGTTTTGGTGAACCTGAAGAAATATTAGGTACACTTTATTGGTTAATGGATAATAATATGAGTGGCTTTGTTACTGGTATCGTCGTACCAGTCGATGGAGGATTCTCGTCATATTCTGGTGTTTAGAGCAAATTTGTAACTGATTGAGCTATCAGTAAATTGACGATGCGAATGAGAATATAATCAAATTTCCCTATGGAAGTTGTCGGCGTCAGTATAGTATCAAAGTTGTGACGTTATAATGAATATGGGACCTAAAACATCTCTGACTAGAGAATAAGCATCAATTTCTATTGAAATTATATATATGAACTGTTCTAAAATAGTGGGGCTAAAATAAAAAATACTTTCGTTGGATCTATATCTATCATTTCGATAAGTGTGTCATTTAAATTCTAGTCGTTAACGATTTTGTAACATACTGAAGCCCGGCGGATATTAGAAGTGAGAGACTCCAGGCTGGAACCATATTATAGGTGAGCGTGCACGGTCAAAATTGTAAAGTTGTTATATAGCAAGGGCTAATCCGTTTTTAATACGCATTAGTCCTTTGTTTTGAGAAAAAGGGATTTGTGTCCCAAACTCATTGTGCAAGATGACAAAACAAACGTTATAACAACATTATTAATAGTTAATATTCTTGTAGGAGTGTGATACGAAATCAACGTTAAGGCAGTTGGTTTCTAATCCACTCTTATTTTTATTGGGAAAGTATGCTGAGTTTAGACGATAAATGTTACATTTAATTAATTTTGTGAATTGGCGCGAAATGCTTATTTAATGAAACGTTAAACCTAAGAGTGAGTAACTGTTATCATTGTAAAAATAACTACAGATTAATTGCGAAAAAGCATTGATAATAATTATCAATTAATCCATAATGTAATGCATATGCACATTTATAATTTATAGATTAGGTGGGATGTTGTGAAATCATTTTTGAATTATTATAAGCCATACAAAGGGTTGTTTTTTATAGATTTTGGTTCTGCCATAGTTGTTGGGTTATTAGAATTAATTTTCCCGCTCATAACAAGTATTTACATAGATCGCTTGTTACCAACTAATAATTGGAACCTTATTGTGATTTTTGGATTAGTATTGCTAGGCATCTTTGCTGCTGAATCAGTGCTTAAATTTGTAGTAACATACTGGGGACATAAATTAGGTACGAATATAGAGCGAGATATGCGGAATGATTTATATAGTCATATTCAAAAATTAAACTTTAAGTATTTCGATAATCAAAAATCTGGAAAATTAATAGGACGCCTAACCAATGATTTAATGGATATTGGGGAAGCGGCACATCATGGGCCAGAGGATATATTTTTATCTATTATGACTTTGGTGGGTGCGTTTGTGATTATGTTGACAATTGACGTAAAATTAGCACTAATTACATTCTGTGTTGTGCCAATTGTTTTTATATTAGCTATATATTTCAGTCAAAAAATGTCTCGAGCATTTAAAGGGCTGTTTGCGAATGTGTCTCGTTTTAATGAATTGATAGCAGATAATGTTGGCGGTATCAGATTAGTTCAAGCATTTACTAATGAGCGTCATGAACAACAGAAATTCAATCGTATTAATGATAATTTTAGAGCTACCAAATTAAAAGCATATAATTACATGTCGTGGAATATTACGATTAGTCATATTGCCCAAAAACTAACACTAGTTATCGTGTTAATCGTAGGTAGTTATTTCGTATTACATGGGGACTTGAGTTATGGTGGGATCGTAGCTTTTATTATGATTACGAATGTATTGTTTAAACCATTAGAACAAATCAATATGATTATCGAATTATTTCCAAAAGCAATTGCAGGTTTCAACAATTTCAGAGAAATTTTAGCAATAGACCCTGAAATACAAGATGATCCACAAGCTACTAAAATGCCCGTGAAACCTGAGACAATTGAGTATAAAGACGTGTCATTTGGCTATGGAGAGACACCCATTTTAAATCATATGAATTTAACAATTCATCAAGGTGAGAAGATTGCATTAGTTGGTCCAAGTGGAAGCGGAAAGACTACAATTAGTTCATTATTACCACGTTTCTATGAAGTGGATGAAGGTGATATTTTAATAGATGGACAAAGCATTCAATCTATCCAATTAGCATCATTACGTTCAGAAATAGGAGTTGTGCAGCAAGATGTTTTCTTATTCTCTGGCACGCTAAGGGATAATATTGTCTATGGACATTTAGATGCTGATGAAACACAAATATGGGATGCCATTCGTAACGCGCAACTCGAAACGTTTATAAATGAACTACCATTCGGTCTTGATACCCTCGTAGGTGAACGAGGTACAAAATTATCTGGAGGACAGAAGCAACGTATATCGATTGCTAGAATGTTTTTGAAAGATCCATCTATTATTATTCTAGATGAAGCAACAAGCGCACTAGATATTGAAACAGAAAATAAAATTCAAAAAGCGTTTAAAAAACTTTCTGAAGATCGAACTTCTTTAATTATTGCGCACCGGTTATCAACGATTAAAGATGTAGATCGTATAATATTTATTAAAGACGGTCAAATATTGGAAGAGGGAAGTCATGAAAGCCTCATGAAACAGGATGGTCCTTATAAGCAACTGTATGCATCACAATTTGCGGAAGTTGAGGCATTTTAATTTTGAAGTATATAAATAAGAAGCGTGCATCACTAGGTTCGAGACCTAATGGTGCACGCTTCAATGTTCTTACAAATAGAAAATGGTGTTAGTAGATTGACTGTGTGGCTAGAATGTTTCGGATTGTGCATCTGTATTTACTGTAATAAGTTTATTAAAGTGATTATGATAAGCTTCCCAATCAATTTTTGAGTTAGTTTGGTCAGTAATCAACACATCGATAATGTCGTTAGGACAAACATGATAAAGCGACACCTTATCGAATTTAGAGCTATCGGTAAGTACATAAATTTGTTTGGCTTGTTTAACCATTTGTATTTTTGTAGAAGCTAGTGTGTCATTAAAATGCGTAACTCCTTTTTCTAAGTCGATTGCAGGCGTTGCAAGAAATAATTTAGAAGGGTTAAAGTGCTTAAGCGCTTCGTTTGTCAACATACCATTCAATAAGTAATTGTCTTTATATAAGGTACCACCAGTAACAATTACTTGGTTAGATGTTGATTTTAAAATTGAAGCAATATGGATGTCATTAGTAATAATTGTTAAATTACTTTTTTGTGCAAGTGCACGTGCAAAATGCAATGTCGTCGATCCAGAATCAATGAACAATGTGTCATTCGCTTCAATAAATTCAGCTGCTTTTTGACCTATAGCTACCTTTTCATAATAATAGCTAGTTTCACGGTCATCAAAGTTTAATTCATCCCAAACTTCAGTGTCATTTAATACGACGCCGCCATGTGTCCGTTTGATTTGGTTGTACTGTTCTAATTTATTTAAGTCACGACGAATTGTTGCCTCATGTACATTGAATTCATTAGCTAAGGTGTGTATTGTAGCTTTTTTATTAGTTTTTAAAAATGTAATAATATGTTGTTCTCTTTCAGCTGGTAACATCGACGACAACCTCCTAAATATATTGTTTGGTTATTGTTAATTATGATGGATATTCATCATTTTGCATATGTTTTGGCATTTTAATAAAATAAGTCATAAATGTACTGATAAAGTATAGAATGGCTAGAACCCAAATGACACCGATTGCTTCTATACTACCGATAAATAGGTAAACAATCATCGGGCCGACAAATACGGGTAAACCGGCGCCTAAATTAAGCACGGATAAAGCTGCACCCTTATCTTTTTTAACAAGGGAAGGTACTAATGCAGAAAGTGGTACATATGCTGCAATAAACGCGCCCCAACAGAAACCAACAATTGTTAATAATACTAAATTACCATCTGTCCAAATTGGGACATAACCCATCAATAATACCGAAATACCGCTACCAATGCCACCGAAATACATTACAGTGTTACGCCAGCCGATTTTGTCCCCAACAACACCGAAAATAAGATTGAATAAGATATTACCAACAAAAATAGTGGACCATACCGCTAACCATTTTGAAGTCGGGATGCCAAAAGATGATAAATAGATAGGTAAAAAGACTGGAAACGCGAATTGTGCTGTCGTATTAATTACACGGACAATACCACCTAATAAAACTTTTGGTTCTTCTGCTACAATAGTCACACCTTTAAATACTTCTTTAAGTTTTTCTAATGCGCTGCCTTGGCTTGAAGGGAGTGTATCTTTATTTAATATTAAAGTAAAGAACCCACCGAGAACAACCCAAATTAATGAGCTCCATAATGTATTTATGTGGCCTAAATATTCAATTGCCCAAATAGAATAGAGGGCGCCAAGCACATTTAAACCACCTGTGAATACAAACCAGAACCAACCTACTGCTGCGCCAAGTGTTTTTTGTTCTGAACGATATGATATCCATACTAAGAATGAGTACGCAAATAATGGATAGCCCAAACCTCTTAATGCGTATGCTGGTAACATTAGTGCTAAATTTTGAGAAGGAATTGCAAAGCCGACGAAGAAAATTGTACCGATAATATAGAAGAATAAACCTAATAACATGGTACGTTTACCGCCAAGCGCTTCCGCAAATACACCACTTAACCAACTTGCTATAGCAACTGTAACTCCGTATGCAGAGAAGAGTAAGCTTGTTTCTTGAACTGAGAAACCATGTCCATGTAACCAAGGGCTTAGCCAACCGATCTCTAACCCGTCACCCATCATAAAGATGATGATACCAATATAGCCCCAAATAATTTGTCGAGGCATACCTAGAATAGAACTTGAATTATTCATTTATAAACCACCTTTTTATTCATTTTGCCAATGATATTGTAAATAAGTTTTCTTCCATCCTTTGTGTGCAGCTGTATCATCTAACGCTACTTTCAAATCATCTGTGTTATAAATATGGTAATATTTGTCAGGAATCAATTGTCTTAATGCTTTTTGATATTGTTTGTTACTGAAAGCATTGATAAGTTGTTCGAATTCGCGCTTTGTACTGCGAGAACTGCCTGAAAATGTTAATCCTTTTTCCAGTACATCTCGTGTGTTGATACCGACACGTTCTTCTGTGACTCCCATTAATACAATATGGCCTTGTCTATCAATTAAATCAATTGCTTGATTAATAGCAGATTCTGAGAACTTGCCTCCTGCACATTCAAAGACAGTATGGACTCCACGATGTTGTGCAAAATCATAGTCAAAGACTAAATGAGTCGTTGCAAAGCTTTCAAAAGCTGCTAATTTTTCTTCAACAGCTCCAAATACTAATAATTGTTCTTGCTCAATACCGTAAATATAATGTAATGCAGTGGCTGCTAAATAACCTACTGGACCATCACCGAATATAGCAACCTGAGGAGAGTTATCCGTAGTGATATGTTCAAGCTGATTGATAGGGAATAACGAAACAGAACATAATTCCGCTAACAAAGCAACATCTTCATCTAAAGTATCAGGTACTTTAACTACATTATCTCCAGGTACAACCAGCTTATCTTGGCATATACCATCAAAGCCGCTTCCCATAAATAATGCGTGTTCATCATAATTATCTTGATAGGAAGAAGGCGCAAATGATTGTTTACGTAAATAAGAAGGAATATTTGGAACGATGACAACCTTATCTCCCTGAATAAAGTCCGGATGCTTGGAATCTTCAACAATACCGATTCCTTCATGAAATAATGCCATAGGTAATTTTTCTGCAAGTGCTTCGGGACGACGGTTACCTGTATAATAGCGTAAATCTGCATGACAGACGCTTGCTTTTGTTGGTTTAACGATAATATCTCTATCGTCATAATCATGAATAAGTGTAGCTTGTTCGAATTGACCAGGTTCAGTTAATCGGAAAGCATTCGATTGAATTTTCATATTTGCGCATCTCCTTGTTTTTTATTGTTCATCTATGTTTATATCGCTAATAGTAAACGCTTACATAAGTATTTGTCAAACTATTTTTGCTTTATAATGCATTTATTTGTCGTTTTATGATTTTTTATGTTGATTTTTGTAACAATCTTAATTATGCTTTAAGAAAGCGTTTTCTTATTAGAAAGTGAATGGGGGCTTAAACAATGACTTACAGTATAGGTGTTGATTTTGGTACAGGGTCAGGAAGAGCATTTTTGATTAATACTGAAAATGGAAAAATTGAAGGGCAATATATAAAAAATTATACACATGGCACAATAGAAGGCACGTTAGGTGGAGAAAAGCTACCTCAAAGCTTTGCGCTGCAAAATGGTAATGATTATATGGAAGTCATTGAAACAGGTATTCCTGCAATTTTAGAAAAAACTGATATTTCACCTTCTGAAATCGTCGGCATAGGTATTGATTTTACGTCTTCAACAGTTATATTTGTAGATGAACAAATGGAGCCTATACACAACAAAGCAGGTTTTCAAGATAATCCACACGCTTATGTAAAGTTATGGAAACATCATGGTGCACAAGATGAAGCAGATTTATTATTTAAGACGGCACTAGAAGCTAAAAATAGATGGTTAGGTTACTATGGATTTAATGTTAGCAGTGAGTGGATGATTCCTAAAATCATGGAAGTTAACAATAAAGCGCCTGAAGTTATGGCCGTTACTGCAAATATTATGGAAGCAGGTGACTGGATTGTAAATCGTCTGACTGGTCAGAATGTAAGGTCTAATTGTGGTTTAGGATTTAAGTCTTTTTGGGAAGAAGAGACGGGTTTTCATTATGATTTATTTGATAAAGTAGACTCAGATTTATCAGACATTGTACGTACAAAAGTTGATGCGCCTGTGGTTAACATAGGTGATAGTGTCGGTACGCTGAGTAAAGAGATGGCTGACAAGTTAGGACTGTCACAAGATACACAAGTTAGTCCTTTTATTATTGACGCACATGCAAGTTTATTAGGTATTGGTTCGGAAAAAGATAAAGAAATGACAATGGTCATGGGAACGAGTACATGCCACTTAATGCTTAATAAAGAGCAACATAAAGTTCCTGGTATTTCTGGCTCAGTTAAAGGAGCTATCATCCCAGATTTATACGCTTATGAAGCCGGACAAACGGCAGTAGGCGATTTATTTGAATATATTGCGAAGCAAGCCCCTTATGATTACGTTAAAGTAGCAGAGTCACGTGGGATTTCTATATTTGATTTACTTAATGAAAAAGCGTCTAAACTTTATCCAGGTGAAAGTGGTCTTATCGCCTTAGATTGGCATAACGGTAATCGTAGCGTATTAAGTGATAGTAATTTAAAAGGCAGTATCTTTGGGATGAGCCTACAGACAAAACATGAGGAAATATATCGTGCATATTTGGAAGCAACCGCTTTTGGTGCAAAGATGATTATGCAACAATACCAAGGATGGCAAATGGAAGTTGATCATGTGTTTGCTTGTGGTGGTATTCCTAAAAAGAATGGTTTGCTCATGGAAATCTATGCCAATATATTGAATAAAAAGATTACTATAATTGATAGTGAATATGCACCAGCCATAGGTGCAGCAATTTTAGGTTCTATTTGTGGTGGTGCACATCCTGATTTTAATTCAGCTATAAAAGCAATGAAAGAACCAGTGCTTTATCAAGTAGAACCAGATCCTCAACAAGTACGTATTTACAAAAAATTATTTAGCGCTTATAAAGAATTACATGATTTACATGGTTATAAAAAAGCACGTATTATGCGTAATGTTAGTGCTTTAATGTAAATTTATAGCATTAATGCGATGTAAAAAAGTAAAGACTACAGCTAAAAATGCTGAGTATTTGTGGTTTATAGGTATTAAAAGAGGAAAAAGATATAGTAACTAATGATACTAAGGGGATGACTATTGTGGAATGGGAAATCGTTAATTTAGATATGGAGTTTAAGGTGAACGCTTCGGTCGAAAAAGTGTTTGAAGCATGGACAAATCCAAATGTTTTTAAGCAATGGTTATTTACTACTAAAGAGACAAATAAAGTAGCACAGAACCAGTTTGAAATAAATGGGGAGTGGGAGATAGTTGATGAAAGAGGAGGTAAAACATATAGAGCCACAGGCACCTATATGGATATTGTAAAACCATATAAATTGATGTATTCGTTTAAAATGCCTCAATTTAGCTATTTAGAAGATATCATAACCGTTGAATTTATAGATTTAGAAAATGAGACGCAAGTTAAATTTAATCAAGGTTTAAAAGTACCATTAGATGATACGTTTAATAAACAATCATACGAACAATCAAAGGAAGATGCTAAAAAGCAAACAGAAGAAGGATACAATAAAATGTTTGAACAACTAAAGCAAATACTAGAGTGAAAATATATAGCATTATCATATGTATGATAAGCCCCTCATTACATAATAAAGGTAGTGAGGGTTTTAGTATGTATTTTAGTTAGCTATTTTTTGTAATGAGAAGTTACTTTTTTCTATCATGTTCTAAATAAGGTTAAAGGCTAATTGTCAGCGATAGAGAAACAACATTGTTTATATTAATAAAGACTAAACATCCAGGGTGATTAGAAGTTGAAGCGCTATTTTACGCTATTATTTATGCATGAGGGAAAATAGCAAAGTTATAATTTACTCTATAAAAAAAAACTACTAATCACCCGTGAATACAGTTGATTAGTAGCTTGAAAAATTATATTTAGAAGTTGTACAGAGAATGTAAGACGACGATACTTGATTATAAAAGATTAGGACATAAAAGTACTAATAGCATCAATTAAACTATAAATACCTAAAAAGCTTACGACTAAAACCACTATTCCCCCGATAATATTAAGCCAAATGGTATTCGTAAAGTGACCCATTAAGTTTTTCTTATTAATAATAATAAAAATTAAAATGGCCACAATAGGTAAGATAATACCATTTAAAGCTTGTGCAATGAGTAATACTTGAAGCGGTTCAAAGCCTAAGGCCGAAGTGATAATACCTATAATTATAATAATCGTAAATATAGACTTATATTTTTTACTGTTCATACCACCTTGCCATCCGAGTAGACTGCTAATAGTAGCAGCAGCGCCTGTGGGTGAAGCAATAGCTGATGATAGACCTGCAGCAAATAATCCAATACTGATTGCAATTGGAGCTGCGTCGCCTAATACAGGTTCCAATGGCCCTGCAAGCTGTATAACGCTTGTGACTTCTTTACCTTGAATTAAAGTGGCTGCAGAGATTAATACTGCGGCAGATATGATACCACCTATTGATATCGAGACGATTGTATCCCACCGTGCGAATTTTAATTCTTTTATGTGGCCAAACCGTTCATGGACTGCCGTAGAATGGATAAAGAAGTTGTAGGGCACAACTGTTGTACCAATAAGTGCAATAACTGTGAGAATTGAACCATCTGGTATTGTAGGGACAAAAATGCCTTTTAAGATACCAATAATATCCGGCTTTATTACAATCATGGTAGTAATAAAAATAATGCCCATAATAACCATGAGTACGATCATTATTTTTTCTAAAAAACGATAATTACCAAATAAGCCGATTAGTAATATAAAGAATCCGATTACCGGAGCTACCCAATGCTCAGGCAAATTTAGCAAATATGAAGCACCAAGTGAGGTGCCAATCAAGTCACCACTGATATATGCTGCACAACCAATGGTTACTGCGATTAAAGTGAACCAAACTATAATCAGCTTGCCAATTTTATTTTTAAATAAGTCTTGGATAGCCTCGCCTAAACCTTCACGCGTGACAAGAGATAAACGAATAATCATCTCTTGTAGCACAATTGTAGCAATGATGGAAAATACTACTGCCCAAAGTAAACTATATCCAAATCCTGCGCCACCTTGAGTCATGGTAGTCACAGTACCTGGACCAATAAAAGAGGCTGTAATAATCATTCCTGGACCAAGTGAACGTAAAACTTTCTTAGCACTTTTTATCATCTAAACCACTCCTCAAATTATTTTGATTGATTTAAATAAGCGACGTGGCCAGCAAGCACATATAGTACTGCTGTAGAGACAAAGTGGGCTGAGTTCTGGTTGGCATCCATCATTGGGTATACTTCTACATAATCCATACCACAAAGACCTAATTTACCAAATTCATGAATCATCGTTAATAATTCATAAGAAGTTATGCCGTTACCGTCTACGGGCCCTCCTGGATTAAAAGCAAAGTCCAATACATCACTACAAATTGTTAAGTACACAACGTCAACATTTTGACTTGCTTGATCGTAAATGTCGCGAGCATATTGTTTTAAATCTTTAGCTTCACGAATATCATTAATTGTTAAAGTAACAGCGCCAGCTTCTTGAGCGTAACGTCCAGTAGCAGGTTGATTTCTAGGACCGTGGATGCCTGTATGAATAATACTTTCATTTCGTATGCCCTCGGTGTTATAAAGGTGCATAAAAGGCGTGTTACGTGCATAAGATTCACCTTCATAGTCGGGCATATTATCATAATGAGCATCTAAATGTATGATGCCAACTTTTTTACCAGTTTCTGTTAAAGATTTAAGGATAGGGTATGTAACACCGTGTTCACCACCAAAACCAACTAAAAATTTTTCGCTTTCCCAAAGTGGTTTAGTAAAACTTGCAATATTATCATAACTTTGTTTATTATCGTGTGCGACAAAAGGAACATCACCCACATCTCCGATAGTTAAGTGTTCGCTGATATCAATATGATTTAATTCAGGTAAATATTGGCTGTAGCGCGCGGAACAACTGCGTATTTGTTTTGGACCTAATTCAACTCCAGTATAATCGCCCCAAGTACTTTCGCCTTCGAACGGTGCACCATAAATTATGACATCTGTGTCTAAAGTGTTTGTTTGAGTCAGGTTCTTACTATTTAAAAAGCATGGAACATTACCGTAAATATTATTTTTCATAATGTATATCCTCCCCTTTATTGTAAATAAGTATATAGATAATTATTTTGTATTTCAAATAAATCTGAAAATTCGCATTTCTATAAAACGGTAATATATAATAAATAACTTACATAGATATAAAATATATTTTAAGTAGAAAACTTTACATCGTTGGTATTAATTGGTGTTTATTAAGTAGTAGATTAGTGATAAATAAACAAAAACATCCACTAACGTCATTTAACGCCAGTGGATGTTATATATAATATCTATTTCATTATTTACACGCTTTATGAACCGGCCTGTTACGTATTAAACGCTAAGCCCAACCACGGAAGCGTGATGCTTCAGCAGTACGTTTGATTCCTAAGACATAAGCAGCTAAACGCATATCCATTTTTCTATCTTCTGCTAAGTCATATATTGTATTAAATGCTTCAACCATTTTTTCACGAAGTTTCATATTAACTTCAGCTTCAGGCCAATAATAACCCTGATTATTTTGTACCCATTCAAAGTAAGAGACAGTTACGCCACCAGCACTAGCTAAAACGTCAGGAATAATTAAGACGCCACGCTCAGTTAAAATACGCGTCGCTTCTGGTGTTGTCGGTCCATTAGCTGCTTCAGCGATAATTTTTGCTTTAATTTGATGCGCATTATCCTCAGTGATTTGATTTGATAGTGCAGCAGGTACTAAAATATCACAATCAACCTCAAATAATTGTTCTTTAGGTATACTATCATCAAATAATTGTGTGACTCTGCCATGTTGCTCTTTGAGTTCAACGAGACGATCTACATCTAGACCGTTAGGATTATGTAACGCTCTGAAACTTTCAGAAATAGCTACAATTTTAGCACCCATATCATGTAAGATCTTTGCGATAAAGCTTCCAGCATTACCAAAGCCTTGAATTGCAACACGAGACCCTTTAATATCAATATTCTTACGCTTTGTTGCTTCTTCGATTGTGATAACTGCACCTAGCGCAGTTGCTCGGTTACGACCTTGTGAACCACCTAAAGAAAGGGGTTTACCCGTAATAAATGCAAAGGCATTTGAACGATTAATCTTACTATATTCATCCATCATCCAAGACATGATTTGCGGATTTGTGTAAACATCTGGCGCTGGAATATCACTCTCAGGGCCAACAAATTGTGAAATGGCTTTAACGTAACCTCGGGATAAACGTTCTAATTCTTGATTACTCATTTGTCGAGGGTCACAGATAATACCACCTTTACCACCACCAAAGGGTAGATTTGTGATGCCACATTTCAACGTCATCCACATAGATAATGCTTTGACTTCCTCTTTATTTACATCGGGATGAAAACGAATTCCTCCTTTAGTAGGACCAACAGCATGATTGTGCTGTGCACGATACCCAGTAAATGTTTTAACCGTTCCGTCATCCATACGGACGGGTACACGTACTTCTAAAAATCTTAAAGGTTCTTTTATGAGTTCATACATGCCATCGTCAAAACCTAATTTATGTAAAGCTTCTTTCGTAATTTCCTGTGTTGAAGTTACTAAATCATTATGTTCTGTCATTACATTACTCCTTTACCTATTACTTATTACTTATATTTCATGTTAATGGCATGTAGAATGAAAATCAATACTAAAAACTGAATTTTTATAAAAGTAAGAAAATTCAGTTAACAAGATAACGCTTACTTTTTCAAGTAACTTACTATCTTGTATGCGTATGTGCGTTGAACTTAGCTTAGTATATTTTGTAACTTTATATTGACTAAATTTTCAGAAATCAATAGAATGATTAATAATATAAAAAATTATATATTGAGTACTTAAAGATAAGGAGCACATACAATGGAACAAACGACATTCAAACGTGCGATGAAGCAGCGTCATCTTATGTTATTAAGTTTTGGCGGCGTCATTGGTACAGGTTTATTTTTAAGTTCTGGATATACATTACAGCAAGCGGGACCGCTAGGAACTGTATTGTCTTATTTAGTAGGTTCAATACTTGTATACTTAGTTATGCTTTGTTTAGGACAATTAGCTATTAAACATCCTGTAACAGGAGGATTTCATACATATGCTAGCAAATATATTCACCCATCTGTGGGGTATATCGTTGCATGGTTTTATTGGTTAACGTGGACGGTAGCTTTAGGGTCTGAATTTACTGCGGTAGGCATTTTGATGCAAAAATGGTTTCCTGAAATACCCGAATACATATTTGCTGCCAGTGCGATTATATTAGTATTGATTTTTAATATCGTATCGACAAGGTTTTATGCGGAAGTAGAATTTTATTTTTCAATGGTAAAAGTGATTACCATAATTGTATTTATTATTTTAGGTATATGTGTCATCTTAGGCACGATTCATTATAGTGGATATGAAGGCATAAATACCATTACGCAGAGATATACTAATCCGACTTTCCCTAATGGTATAGGAGCAGTATTTTTAACAATGTTGGCTGTAAATTATGCATTTAGCGGAACAGAATTGATAGGAATTGCGGCCGGTGAAACGGAAAATCCTAAGCAGGTAATTCCTAAGGCGATACGCGCCACTTTATGGAGACTTGTTATCTTTTTTATAGGAACGATGGTTATTATTTCGATATTAATTCCTAGCTATCAAGGGAAATCTTTAGAAAGTCCTTTCGTGGTTATTTTCCAAAAAATGGGGATTCCATACGCTGGGGATATTATGAATTTGGTGATTATTACAGCATTATTATCTGCTGCTAATTCAGGGTTATATGCCGCAAGCAGAATGATATGGAGTTTATCAAATGAAGGTGTATTTCCTAAATGGTTTGGACGTTTAAATAAATATCGTATGCCTATAAATGCGACGCTATTTAGTATGGTAGGAGGCTTGTTAGCTTTATTATCCAGCGTTTACGCAGCCGATTCACTATATGTTGTACTCGTGTCTATTGCAGGTTTAGCAGTGGTAATTGTTTGGATGAGTATATGTGTTTCTTACTTTAATGCTAAAAGAATTGATCACAGTTTGAAGATACATCAATCGGTACCTATTATTGGATTTATCTTATGTTTAGTATCGTGTGTTGGAATGATTTTTGACTCTAATCAAGCACCAGCCCTTTATTTTGGTATACCTTTTGCAACAATCGCATTATTATATTATTTTGTTAAGTACCACAAGAAATGAGGCAAATAAATGAGGTTATTAGAAAAGTTAGAAGATCAATCACCATTAGTGTTAGATGGTGGATTAGCAACAACATTGGAACAAGCAGGGTGTAATTTAAATTCATCTTTATGGTCGAGTGAAGTATTAAAAAATAATCCTGTCAAAATTAAAGAAGCACACCAAGCATTTACAGATGCAGGAGCAGACATATTACTTACGAGTACATATCAAGCAAGTTATCAAACATTTTCAGATATTGGATTGAAAGATATTGAAATAGAGCAGTTATTTACTACAGCTGTTGGTCAAATCATGGAATCGACTGCTTCAACGCAAGTAATCGTTGGTAGTTTAGGACCTTATGGCGCATATTTAAGTGATGGTTCTGAGTATACAGGTGATTATGAATTAAGCTACGTGGATTATTTTAAATTTCATCGCGCACGTATAGATGCATTAATTACAAGAGGGGTTCATGATTTTGTTTTTGAAACGGTGCCTAAATTTGAAGAGGTTAAAGCTATTGTTGAGTATATTGTGCCGTATTATAAGAATCAAACATTTTGGTTATCTGTAACGGTAGATGATTTTGGTAATTTATCTGATGGTACAAATTTTGAAGATTTATGCGAATATATCAAAACACATAAAGAAGAAATTCCAATATTTGGTATTAATTGTTCTTCTGTAGTTGGTGTTAATCAAGCAATCGATAAAGGGCTCACTAGTTTACCGCAGACAATTGCACTTTATCCTAATGGTGGCGCACAGTATAATGCGGAAACAAAGCAGTGGGAGAGTAAGGGCGACAGTCACTTGATTATTGAACAAGTCTCCAAGTGGTTAAAACAGGGTGTTAAAATAATTGGCGGTTGTTGCCAAACGACACCAGAAGACATTAAAAACATACACGTTAAAATAAATGCATAGACTTGATTATAATATATATGAATATATTAAATGAATTTTTGTTATAACTTATGGAAAATACGCTGCAAGAAATAATTTTTTAGATTATTTCTTGCAGCGTATTTTAATGTAAAACGATAAGATATTAAGTAAAATTTTAAAATTGATTATATTGTTAGCACTATATAACTTTCGTAAAACAAAGAGAAATTCAACTTACTTGAGTTTTAAATTTCAGTCAGTGACAAATAAACTACTTTGTGTTTTATTTATAGAGACGTATCACTTTTCGTCTTGTTTCTTTTTTCTAAAGAAGAGAAGCGTAGTACCTATTAGTAGTAATAAACTACTCCAAATAGTTGTATTATGCTCTTTTTCACCAGTATTAGGTAATTGTTTCTTTTCAGCTGATGACTGTGGAGCATCTGTTGTTGAACCGGAGTTGTTTATTACTGTATTGCTTGGGCTAGCTTTTACAGTCGTACTAGTATTGATAGTTTCTATATTTAATTTTGTATATTTTTGTGAGTTGAGTTCAAATACTTTATTGTGTTCATTTGGTAAAACTTCAACTATCTTATCTTTAGTTGAGAGCTCTCTATTTGCTTCAGATGTCGGTTCCGGATTTGGCGTAGGCTCAGAATCTGGTGTTGGTTCTGGGTCAGGTGTTGGCTCAAGATCAGGTGTTGGTTCTGGATCAGGTGTCGGCTCAGGATCAGGTGTCGGTTCAGGGTCAGGTGTTGGTTCAGGATCAGGTGTCGGCTCAGGGTCAGGTGTCGGTTCCGGATCAGGTGTTGGTTCAGGGTCAGGTGTCGGCTCAGGGTCAGGTGTCGGCTCAGGATCAGGTGTTGGCTCAGGATCAGGTGTCGGTTCAGGATCAGGTGTTGGCTCAGGCTCAGGTGTCGGCTCAGGATCAGGTGTCGGTTCCGGATCAGGTGTCGGCTCAGGGTCAGGTGTTGGCTCAGGATCAGGTGTTGGTTCTGGATCAGGTGTTGGTTCAGGATCAGGTGTCGGCTCAGGGTCAGGTGTTGGCTCAGGATCAGGTGTCGGTTCCGGATCAGGTGTTGGTTCAGGTTTAGGTTTCGGGTCGGTTCCTTCTCCATTTGCATTATTTTGATAGAATAAAACTCCGTTATCCCAACTTGCTTGCGTATAATAATTCTCATAATATGGTGAGAATCCTGAAAGTGTTGTTCTAAATGTTAGTGATTGCGCCTCACCATCATAAGCGCTATCAAATTTTACTACATAGACACTATCTAAATTATCAAAGTCTATTTGATAATTACCATTAGTAACATTTAAATTAACGTTGTTCGTTACATCTTGGAACATTGAAGTATCTGAAGTATCGGCATATACGCTTTGGTTTAATTCATTAGGCTTAGTTACTTTAAAAACTTTTACGGATGGTATATTACCGTCTTGATGATTACCTTTAAGTATTTGACCATAAACAGTGGCACCAGAAATTTTAAAGTTATTTGGATTAATATAAGCGAGATGAGAAAAAGTATTATTTTGTTTATTTAATAAAGTAATACTTCCGTTAACGCTTAATCCGGCATTGTTTATACCATTTAAATATTTTATATAAACATCTTTTTGAGTCTTATGTCCATTTATTGTTGCAACAATTGATTGATTACTATCTTTAGTTACATATTTAGGATCGACAAATAAATTTAGAGACAAATTTGTCTTTATGTTCTCTCTGTTATTAACATAATCTGTAAATGTATATATAATTTTACCATCTTCTAAAATATTTCCATTTGCAATAACTGTTTCTCCATTTTTAATTTCTGGAAATTTAGTTATGGCAGATACGCCTCGTGTATTTACATTATTAGAAAGTGAAATATCAAAATAATCACCTTCTTTAACACCCTCACCAAACGATAATTCATATTTTAAGGTTGATTTTTCACCGTTATGTGGTTTAACCGGATCATTTGATTCAATATTACTATTAACCACAGTAATTTTATCACTTACATCTTTACCAACTATATTTTCATTACTAGCTACTTCAGGGTTTGGATTCGTACCATTATATGTAGAGATTGTGCGTTTTGGTGAAGTAATGTTTTCAATTGATGATATTTGTGCTTTATCTTTATTAGGTTCACTTACTTCATTTTTCTGTGGTGTGTTTTGTTCAGATGTAGCGACAGATTGCGTAGTTTCATTTTGCGAATGGGCTACGTTAGAAGTTGGTACAGAGTTAGATGGTGTTTGTTCACCAGAACTAGCGTCTTTATTGTTGCTGTTCGTATCTAATTTAACATTTTCGTTTTTATCGTTCATATCTTCTTGAGGTGATTCTTCAAGTTTAGTGCTATCTTCAATTTTTAAAGTTTCATCTGCTTCGATTCTTTTATCATTGTTAACGGATCCCGTCTTTTCCACATCATTTTTATTTAACGCTGTATCATTAGGTGCAGTTATTTCATTGTTAATAGCAACCTCATTTGATGTATTGTTTTCACTTTGTGCTGTACTGTTTTGATTATTTGAATCGATTTTTGTTTCTTCATTCGTAGTCTCTGATGCTTTTGCCTCCCCAGAAGCACTTAGACCAATGGCTAGACAAGTACCTAAAAGTACTGAAGCAGCCCCAAATTTATATTTGCGAATACCAAATTTTTCATTTTTCTTTATAAACATAACATTCTCCTCTTTTTAAAATTCATATTATATTGTGATATAGATAAGTATTATAATTTATTTTATATATTTACGCAATGTAATAATTAATTGTTTTGAATTATTTATTAAATGATAAAAATAAGATTAGCTTTGATAATCGTTTAAAAGTTAATTATTTTATGAATTTTAAAAAATGACGCACAAAATGTTTTGGGCGTAAAAAACTACTCAATCCTCATGAACTTTGAGAATCAAGTAGTGTGTTAGAGTAATTATATTTTACTGTGTATAAGTAATATTATATTTACGAAGGCTGTTTTTGTCTTAATGCAAATTCTTTAAATGTGATAAAGCGTTTATGGCTTTCATCATATAATTTAAATTTTAACGAAGCGAAACTTTCTCTAATCGTAATTGAGGTTGCATGATGTAATGGTGTAACATTGTCATGCGTGGCTTCTAAAGCATAATTTGGAATTCTAGGGTTTAAATGATGCACATGATGATACCCGATATTACCAGTTATCCATTGAATAAATTTTGGTAATTTATAGTAAGAACTGCCATCAATAGCTGCTTTAACATAATCCCATTCGGATGATTCTTCAAAATAGGAATCTTCAAAAGTATGTTGGATATAAAAGAGCCAAATACCGATCATTCCTGAAATAAAGACCATAGGAGCAAAAATAGCAAAAAATTGACTAACCCCTAATAGATAAATAAGCCCCCCATAAATGACTAATAATAAAATATTATTAAGCCATGTATTAGTACGTTCTTTTGTTTTAGCACCTTTTGCGTTAAAGCGATTAGATACAAATACTAAGAAAAACGGTCCTAAAACAAACATTACAAATGGATTGCGATAACATCTATAAGTTAAACGTTTAAAACGAGACGAAATTTGATATTCTTCAACTGTCATGACCCAAATATCTCCAATGCCACGCTTCTCCAAATTCCCACTACCTGCATGGTGCATTAAATGTTCTCTACGCCATTTTCGATAGGGAAAGAAGGTTAAAAAACCTGTCACATTACCTAATAAATCATTATGCTTCTGTTTTTTTAAATATGAACCATGACATGCATCATGAAAAATAATGAACGTTCTAATTAAAAAGATTGAAGCACATATACTAATAATAATTGCTAATGACCAATGTACTTGATATAAAAACCCACTTGCTACTAACAACGCAAGGAGGGGGATTATTGTATTGATTATTTGGATTGTACTCTTTGTATAGCTCGTTTTTTCAAACGGTTTGACCATCTTACGTAACAATTTCTTTTTATCTTTTTCCATTTACACCAAACTTTCTATCCACTCAGAAATCAATTTTTACTGAAGTGTTTAATTCAGTGTATAGAAGTGGGACACCTATTACAAACATTTATTTGAATTATTTGAATACTTTTTAATAAAAAGTGAAATAATGGCTAGTAGAAAGCTTTATCTAAAAATAAAATTTAATTCTCAGTTAATTTAAATGTTTATATTTTAATCAATTAATGCGTTGAAAAATTTAAAATTGTAAAACCTCAATGATATTTAAATAATTTTATATCAATAGTTGTAATTTTCAGAAAAAAAGAATATTATACAACCAAGCATTGTGAGATATATGCATGCAATATTTAAATTAGTTTATTTATAGTAAAACAAAGGGGCAAATAAACTGAACATATATTAATTATGCTTAAAAACAACTGAGGTGGGGCTAGTTTTATGACGAATACTTTAAACAGAGAGTTAAGCAATAGACATATTCAACTTATTGCGATTGGTGGCGCTATTGGAACAGGATTATTCTTAGGGGCAGGACAATCCATAAGTTTAACGGGGCCATCCATTTTACTAACTTATATTATTGTCGGTTTCGTATTGTTTATGTTTATGCGTGCAATGGGAGAAATGTTATTACATAACACAGAGTACAAAACATTTGCAGACATCGCACATGATCAAATAGGTCCGTTTGCGGGGTTTGTAACTGGTTGGACATATTGGTTAACTTGGATTACATCTGGTATGGCTGAAATTACAGCAGTTGCAAAATATGTAGAATTTTGGGTGCCAGATTTACCAAACTGGATAACATCATTATCATGTATTTTGATATTAATGGCATTTAATTTAACAAGTACAAAAATGTTTGGAGAATTAGAATTTTGGTTCGCAATTATAAAAGTAATTACAATTATCGCATTGATTGTTGTAGGTATTGTAATGATAGTATTTGCGATACAGACACCCTTTGGAAAAACGAGTGTATCTAATGTTTTTAATAATGGTTCATTTTTTCCACATGGTGCATCTGGCTTTTTCATGTCATTCCAAATGGTAGTATTTTCATTTACAGGTATTGAAATTTTAGGTATTACAGCAGGTGAAACGAAGAACCCAGAAAGAACGATACCGAAAGCAATTAATAGTGTGCCTATAAGAATTTTATTATTTTATGTAGGAGCATTGGCGGTTATGATGTCTATTATTCCATGGCAAGATATTGATCCGAATAACAGTCCATTTGTTAGTTTATTTGCATTAATTGGTGTGCCATTTGCAGCAGGACTTATCAATTTTGTAGTATTAACAGCTGCGTCGTCAGCGTGTAATAGTGGTATTTTTGCTAATAGCAGAATCCTATTTGGATTATCAGAGAAAAAGCAAACACATCATTTATTGATGAAAACTAATAAAAAAGGCGTACCGTATATCGCAATTTTAGTGACTTGTGCGTTATTATCTATAACAGTGTTGCTCAATTACTTAATACCTAATGCAACTCAAGTATTCTTTTATGTAACAGCAATATCAACTATATTGTTAGTTATTGTGTGGATGTTTATCATGCATTCTTATGCGAAATACGTTAAATCACATCCAGAAAATCATAAAAAGAGTGCATTTAAACTTCCTGGTGGCATAAACATGGCAAGAACGGTTCAATTATTCTTTGTTTTCGTATTAATTATTTTATTCTTTGTTCCTGATACGAGAATGGGTATTGTGTTATCGCCAATATGGTTTATTCTACTTGCATTAATTTATTTGAGGTATACAAGAAAAGCGCGTAAATTAGAGATGGGCGGTCTTGGTCATAAATAGATGTCTAAGATTGTGTAGTTATTTAAGCAGTTGATGACTAAAGTGAAAAATCCCTAGTTTTATGCAAGGGTTTAGCAATGGTGACCATTGGTCAAAAACATTATACTCTGGGGCATTTTTGCTAAGGATGAATTATTACAATGACACTATTTTAACAAAAATGTTTTCTGTACTATTCAAAGTTTAAATAACTCATTGTAGGCATTATGATGAAATTTAATGATATTCATTAAATTTTTTGATGTACGAGAGGAGGTAAGTTTGAGATGGAGGCTGTATATGCTAAGGACGATCAAGGTGCTTATCAAACACTGAAACTAACTATTGAAAAAGATAGTGAAACTGTTTTTAATTTATTAAGCACGACTGAGGGTGTTCAGAAATGGTTTCCTCAATTATCATTTAAGGAACGAAAAGTTGGTGGCAAGATGACATTTCATATGGATGAACAAGACGATATGGAGATGGAAATTACTGCTTTCGAAGATAATGTAGCTATTGGTTACACATGGGACACTGGTGCAGTAAGATTTGATTTGTATGATAGTGGACGTGAAACAGTGCTTATATTAGATGAGTTTTTACCGTTTGATTTTCCGCATATCATTTTAGACTTTTCGGGTTGGCAGTTCCAAATGCAAAGTATAAAAAACGTTGCAGAAACAGGAAAAACCTTAGACCAAAGTGAATGTGATTTGGACAGTATAAAAGATGAAGTAGAAACACAACTTGATTTAGGTTAAAAATTTAAATTTAGTAGAACTTCAAAAAATAAAGACTATACGATTGTATAAGTGCAACTAATTCAATAAACTAAGTAATGATTTTAGCAGTTTGATTTTTTATTGTGATAATTATCGCTTAAAACCAAAATAAAGCTGGGACATAAAATTTAATGTCCCAGCTTTATTTTTTAGTCTATAAAATTAGAATTTATCTTTTAAGTCTTTTGCTTTATCTGAAGCTTGATCTTTCACTTCTTTTTGCTTATCTTTATCGTTTTTTACTTCGTCAACCTTATCTTTTGCTTTGTCTTTAAATTCGTCAAATTTACTCATTATAAAAACCTCCTTTAAGATTTGTGACACAAGTATTTTTCCACTTATTAATGTAAATAAACATATTTCTTTATATTGATTGAAAAAGATAAGAAGACAATGACGTTAGTATTATTAAAAAAATATAGTATATCGACTTTTTAACAGTTTAGTTAGATGAGAAAAATAAGTGACGATTTTAATAAAAAAGTAGAGAAAATAGAGGATATATTTTATAATATGGTAGATTAAAAGCAAGTTAATAATTTAATGGAGGTTTAAGCATGGAATATACTTTACCTAATTGTCCAGAGTGTGATTCAAGTTATACATACGAAGATGGAAATTTATTCGTTTGTCCTATGTGTGGTCACGAATGGTCTGAAGCTGAAAATGATGAAAACAAAGAAGCTCAAATTACAAGAGATGTGAATGGGCAGGAATTAGTTGACGGGGATGCTGTTACAGTTATTAAAGATTTAAAAGTAAAAGGTACATCATTTGTAATCAAACAAGGTACGAAAGTAAAAAGTATAAAAATAGTTGAACCTGACGATGGCCATGACATCGACGCGAAAGTTGATAAAATTGGACTAGTGGGATTAAAATCTTCACTTGTAAAGAAATTAAAAGGTTAGAGCAAAATTTAGCATAAAATAACAACATTGAGGGATGGGGTAAAACCTGATTTAAATAAGGAATCTCATCCTTTTTGTTATTTATATTTAGTGAAGTTAAGTAGCTGAAAGATTATTTATAGTAATTGAATAAGTGTATTTACTATAAATGAATATGACGTTACATCGAAAAATTACATGTTGTGTATATCTCTATATGTTATTATAAATCTAACTATTTTACATTCGTTAATTATGTTAGGTATGAAATTTATCTATAATTTTCTCAGATAACAAATACGAATTTAATTACTTATTACGAGGAGATTGAGTATATGTCAAAAGATAACATTTTTATAAAAATTAAAGAAAATATAAAAAACTTATCTCAATCAGAAAGAAAGGCAGCCAATTTTATAACTAAAGAACCAACAGATATTATGTTTGATACTATAAACGAATTATCTGAGAAAGTTGGTACCAGTACTACAACAATTATGCGTCTCGCAAGTAAATTAGGTTACTCTGGTTATACAGAGTTGCAACGAGACATTCAAAATTTTATAAAAGATGGAAAAGCACCTCAGTCTAGATTAACTTCTAATTTACAAAATATAGAGAAAGATAATTTGTGGACAGAAACGGTTAATTTTCATGCTACACAATTACAACAATTTTCAAACCAACTTGATGAGCAAACTTTGGATAAAGCTATAAATTTAATTGAAAATGCTAATCTTATTTGTTGTACATGTGTGAGAAGTGGCTTGCCTGCAGGTCATTATTTTTCACAAAATATAAATAGAATAAAAGGCAACTGTAACCTTATAGTAGCGGATACTTCAGATTGGGTAGATGAAGTTGTGTCAATGAATGCTCAAGATGTGTTAGTGGCGATTAGTTATCCTAGATATGCTAAGCGTATTAATGATTTCGTGAAAATCGCCAAAAATAAAGGTGTGAAGATTATTGTAATAACAGATACATTTTCGTCTCCATTGGTTGATTACGCAGATGTAATTCTACCTTGTGATTCTAATAGTTTAGCTTTTCACAATTCACCGATATTGTCACTTGTAGTAATTGATTACTTGATTAATGCTTTGGCAGTTAAAGAAACTAAGAAGAATTCAAGTCGCTTAGATGATATAAATGAAATATTAAAACAAATAAAATATCACACGAATAACTAAAAAACAAACCATTTTAAAAATATAATGGTTTGTTTTTTTATGTAATTTTTTATGTAAGGGTTTACATTTGTTTAGGCAAGTGGTAACTTTGTAAATAATATTACAAATAAAAAGTTATATGTAATAAATTTTACGAATGGATGGTGGCTCAATGAATGGTAATAATGATGAGATTTTAAAGCGTTTAGAGAAGCTAAGTTCAACGTTAATTGCAGATAGCATGAAATTTGAAAATATTATGAATCATAGATTAAAGCCAGTTAATTTTCAGGAACCTCTTGTCGGGCAAGCAAGAACGGTATCACTTTATCCAGGAGATAATCTCTACTTGCACCTTGGAATATATGAGGCAAAACCAGGAGAAATATTGATTGTTGAAGGAAAAGATTCTACAACTTCAGCTTATATGGGGAACTTGATGGCAGCAGCAGCAGAAAAACTTGGTATAAAGGGAATAATTATTGATGGTTTAATTAGAGATAAAAAAGAATTAGAAAGTATGAATATACAAATCTACGCAAATGGATTTATACCTAAAGGACCGAGAAAAAATGGACCAGGTGCATTTGATATACCAATTCAATGTGGAGGAGTTTTAGTAAATCCATATGATTTTGTAGTTGCAGATGAGGATGGTATTGCAATCATCCCTTATAAAAAAGCAGAAGAATTTATAGTAAAAGCAGAAGAAAAATTAATATATGAAGAAAAAAGATTAAATACTATAATGTCATTTAGCTTGGATCAGGGGTATGACAAAAGCACAATAGAGCCGTCCTGGTTAAGAGAAAATATTGAAAATCAATAGGGGTGGATAAAATGGATATAGGATTTATAGGGTTTGGAGAAGTTGGAAAAGAATTGTCTAAAGGATTTAGTAAATATGAAGTAAATCGTATATATGCTTATGATCCATTACTGATAGGCTCAGATTCTAAAAAGTTATCTGAAAGAACCGAGATTAACTACGTTGAAAAGGCAGAAATTGTAGCAAAACAAACGTTATCTATATTATTTGTTGCTGTTCCTGCGACAAAAACTGTAGAAGCTTGGTCAGAAATAAGTGATGTTGTTGCTAATGAAACAGTACTAGTGGATCTAACAACTGCTAGTTCTGAAGAGAAAAATAAGGTGAATGAAATGATGTACAACAAAGGCATGACAATCATAGATGCTGCAATACTTGGTGCATTAAAAGTATATCAAAATGAAGTGCCTATATTAGCATCTGGAACACAAACAAATAAGTTTATAGAGTTAGGTTATCAAATTGGGATGAATATTACTAAATTAAATGAAAAAGTCGGCGATGCTACTAATTTTAAATTTGTGAGGAGTATATTTACAAAAGGATTGTCTGCATTATTATTTGAAGTTATGGCATCTGCAGAACAACTTGATATTACAGAAGAAATATATGAATCTATCACCAGTACGATGGATAAAGATAACTTTGGAGAAATTATAAGTAGATATATAAAAAGTAACGTAAAACATTCACAGCGCCGTGAGAAAGAAATGAAAAATGTAAGTGAATTTTTAGAACACCATCACATCAAACCTGTAATGACTAAAGCTACGATTCAAAAATTGAAAAATATAACTCAATCAAATTTAGAAAATAAATTACGAGATGAAGTTGATGATTGGTGTAACGTGATAAAGGCTTACAATCAAAAATAAATAGGAGGCATGTATATGGGGATATTGGCTTTATTAATTTTTGTATCTATTTTAATTATATGGAGCGTTTTCTTAAAAAGGAATTTAGGAGAAGCGTCATTAATTGGGTTTATCGCGTCAAGTCTTTTAGGTGGCAAAGAAGCTTTAGGATTACTTGCAAATGGTTTTTCATTTGCGGCAACATTTTCAGTGCTTTATGCTGCACTAGCATTTGTATTTATGGCATATATCATTGATAAATTAGGGATTGTTGAAAAGCTATTAGCGATTTTAAATTCTATGGTAGGAAAGATTCCAGGAGCGCCAGCGTATATGGACGCAGTAGGGTCAGTTGCATTAGGCACGCTGTCAGGTGGTGATTCCGGTAATACGGCTGCCACTGGTTCAATTACAGGACCTTGGATGTTGAAAAATAAATGGAAGAAAGAGATTGCCGCAGCAGTTATGGTTGGGAATGGTGGTATAGCATCCGTATTTCCACCAACTACTTCAATGTTTATCATACTTGGCTTCGCTCCAGTTGCTGCGGCGGTAGGCGTTGGTGAGTTTTATATTGCATTGTTTATTGCATCATCATATCAACTTGTCCACAGATTATTAATGATTTGGTTCTTTGTAAAGAAGCAGAATATAAAAGCATTCTCTATTGAAGAATTAGAGCCATTAAGTAGTTCATTTAAAAGAGGATGGACTTCGATATTATTATATATTGGCGCCATTATTCCTTTAGCTATAACAATTGGACCATTAGGGGAAAAACTAGTAAGTATACCATCAATAGGAGAAAAATCATTAGATAGTATAGATATCGTTGTATGGATACCAACTTTAATGATTACTATCGCCTTTATATTAGGAAGAAAAAATTTACCAAAAACAGTACCGGAGTTTATGAAGTTTATTCAAGCTTCAATACCGAGATTTACTACAATTGGTGCTTTAATATTCTTTGCTGTTGCAGCGAGTGAAGTTTTAACTAAATTAGGTTTATCAAATAATATTGCCTTTCTTATAGAAACGGCGAATGCACCAGCTTGGTTAACGCTATTACTCATAGGTGTAGGTATTACAATTATTGCTGGACCTTTAACATCTACTGGGACGCTTACGGCAGTAGGGCTGGTTTCCTATCAAATTTTAATTTCAAGCGGATTCTCGCCATTAATTTCTGCAGTAGTAGTGATGACGTTTGCTTCTACATCGGCACAAATGCCACCTGCCTCAGGATCTATTTATATTGCTTCAGGGATTGTTGATGCTAAACCTGAAAAAACATTTGGCATGTTGATTGTACTTTATGCACTGCCTGTAATTATTATAGGTTGGCTTATAGGTATGGGTATATTGCCAATATGGGGAGGATAAAATTTATGGAAAAATTACTAGAAAAAATTTTCGCAATTTTCTTATTACTTTCAATTGTAACGGCACTTATTATGGTAAGTGCACAACTACTTGGATTAATTATGCTTAACGGAGAATTTATTATAAAAGTAAATGATACGTTGTTAACACCTGCTATTATTTTAGCCGCAATATTTTCAGGAGTAGCATTTATATTAGGTTACTTCCCAAAATATAAAGATAAAAATTAAAGTATTAAAAATATATTTTATGTCTGAAGTGAAATGAATAAAATAATAATTCTAAGCTACTAACTTCAATTTCTTTAAAGAATTTAGTAGCTATTTTAATGTTTTATTTATTTGAACATTTTAATCTTTATGTGTAAAAATTATTTGAATTAAGTGCATAAAAGTAATTGTTTTTATATACTATGTGTAATTAAAACTTTGTGAATTTTTTCGTAATATCTTACTTTGTAAGATTATAGTGATAAAAATTTCATAATAATAAGGGGATTAGAAGACAATATTATGAAGAATCAGATGCATATTGTTTCACTTATTTATAGTACAGGTTTACATCCTGCTTCATGGAGACTAGAGCATTCTAAGATTGATGAAATAGGCCAAATTACATACCAACAAGAAATTGCTAAAATTGCAGAACGTGGTTGTTTAGATGCTATATTTTTAGCGGATGGACAATATATTTCCCAAGAAAATACAGGACATTTATCTTATTTTTTAGAACCTATCACTACATTGACGGCTATTTCACAAATCACTAAGCATATTGGATTAATAGCTACGTTATCTTCTACATTTTATGATCCCTACAATGCAGCACGCTTAATAGGTAGTTTAGATCATATTAGTCATGGGAGGGCCGGTATTAATATTGTTACCTCACAATTTGACAATGAAGCACGTAATCATTCAATGACTCAACTTCCTCCTTTAAATGAAAGATATAAAAAAGCAGAAGAATTTGTACATGTATTGAAACAATTGTGGCAATCGTTTGATAGTCATGCATTAATTAATGATAGAAAGTCTGGCAGAGGCATAGAGTGGTCTATAGTAAATGAAATTAATCATGAAGGAGACTATTTTAAGATAAAAGGCCCTATAAATTTACCATCTAGCCCTCAAATATATCCGGTTTTGTGTCAAGCTGGTACTTCGATTCCAGGTCGTGATTTTGCTTCGAAAGCAGTAGATATGATCTTTTCAGTAGCTTGGAACAAGGCAGACGCTAAGAGATTTTTGAAAGATATTGAGAAACGAACAGAACAGCTTAATAAGTCTGAGGGTAGACCATTGATTTTACCAGGTTTGACTGTTTATGTTGCAGATACGATGGAAGAAGCTGAAGAAAAAAGAGCGGCACTAGATAGTTTCATAGATGTGAATGATAAAATTAAGCAGATTGAACAAAGTATAGGGCAAAGTGTTGAAGGATGGGATTTTGATGCTGTAGTCCCCCCTTTACCATCTTTTGATAAATTACCGACAAAAGTTGTGTCGAAAGCGCGCTATGAAGCAATAAGAAATACTATAGAAACAGAATCGCTTACATTAAGAGAACTAGCACAGCGTGTAAGTACATGGATGGGACATAAGACAATTGTTGGAGACCCAATAACAGTTGCAGATATGATGCAAGAATGGTTTGAAGAGGAATGTTGTGATGGTTTTACGCTTATGCCGCCTACTTATCCAGATATGTTTGAAGCTTTTATTGATAAAGTAATTCCTATATTGCAAGAGCGTGGCTTATTTAGAAAAGCGTACACGGGAACAACTTTGAGAGAAAATTTACAATGCGTAGTGGAATAGCGCGTTAATGCAAAATATAGTAGCAAAAAGAGTTACAAAATTTCATGAAAACAAAGAAAACGTCAAATTCTATATCTCAAGAGAATTTGACGTTTATTTTCTTCATAGAAAAACTTACTATATTCTTGATTTTTTTGTTATAAATTGTAAAAAGCTGTAAAAGTTTGATCTAAGTCGATTTCAGCATTTTGTAAAACTGCGATTCAGACAATATTGTTGTTCCTTTCTTTTTATACAATTTAGAACATATTAATACGGTTGACGAGCACGTTGTTTACCATGCATAAAGTAATAAAGTATTATCGAAACAATTACTAAAATTGACATAGTTAAGTATAGATTTCGGTATCCCATCAATGGAATGACAACTCCTAGCACAAATGGTCCAATGCCGGCGCCGAAATCTGCAAACATATAAAACGTAGATGTCGCTAAGCCGATTTTATCTGTAGGTGATTGTTGAATAGCGATGGCTTGGGCAGTTGGTATTATCGTGCCATAGCCGATCCCAATAAATATTGCAGCAATGAGTAATAAAATACTTGTGTGGGTTAGACTTAATAGTATTAGACCGAAGGTAAAGCTGATTAACACAGGGTACATGACCTTATTTTCACCGTAATTATCGTAAATCTTGCCTGTAAATGGGCGAGTTACAAAGGTGCTCACTGCATAAACAACAAAAAAGAAACTTGATGCCGTGGCAAGGTTGATTTGTTCTGTGTAAACCGTTAAGAATGATAAAACGCTTGAATAAGCAATACCTACGAAAATAATAACAAATGAAATTGGTAGGGCTTCTTTTTGAATATATGCAGCCACGCCTGTAATTTTCTCAGTATTAGAAGTTTGGACAGATACTTTTGGTAACCCTTTGATTAATAATGCCACAATTAAAGCGACGACAATAACGATAAGACTAACTATAAAGATAGATTGGAAACCAAATTGTTGATTTAATATTATGCCACAAAAAGGTCCAATCGCGGATGCAGTTGTTACACTAAGTGCGTAATAACCAATACCTTCGCCTTTGCGCTTTTGTGGAATAATTCTTGATGAAATCGTACCGGTTGCAGTTGAAGATAATCCAAAGGCAATTCCATGTAATAGTCGTACAATCATTAATATTAACAGGCTATGAATTGCGAAATACAAGCCAACAGTTATGATAGAAAAGATAATCCCAAAGAGCAGCACTTTTTTTGGTTTCAAATTGTCAATCACACGTCCAGAAGCCAAACGTCCGAATAGCATGCCGATAATAAATATGCCTGCCGCTAATCCTCCCATACTTTCTGAAGCGTGATATTTATCAATAGTAAATATGGTGACTGTAACGATTAATGTATAATGAATCAAATACATTAAAAAATTTACAATTGTAATGGAGATAAAATCTTTTGACCAGAGTTTATCATACATACGAAGACCGTCCTTTAATTAATTTTTCATGCACTATATATTATAATGATTAATATATGCTAATGTAAAATTAGAATTTATGATATTTGTATAAGTATTGCTTATATAAAAGGGGTGGGATAATGAACTTTGAACAATTAACTTATATTCAAAAAATATATGAAACGGAATCAATCGTTAAAGCAGCAGATATTATGCATATCAGTCAATCTGCGATGAGTCAGTCAATCGCAAACCTAGAATCAGAAGTAGGATATAAAATATTTAATCGATCACGTAAAGGAACTTTGCCAACTGAAGTTGGGAAGAAACTGATTCCGTTAATGATTAATATTATTGAAGCACGTAGTGAATTATTATCTGAGGTAGACGCGATGCATTCAAATATCGAGGGTTCATTAACAATTGCTACGATACCTACACTATTCAATAAAATTATTCCTAAAGCATTATCTGCATTTAAGAGAGATTATCCACATATTGAAGTGGAAGTAATCGAAAGTGATAGAGATGACATTTTAAAAATGGTTGAAGCTCAGGTAGTTGATATAGGATTGATTGGTAAAGCTGAAAATGAACAGTTTGGACAGCACATTATAGCGCATTCATTGAATATTGCTACAGATTTTAGGTTGATTGTGCCTAAAAAATCAAAATTATCATTGCAAAACACGGTAGATATGAAAGCGATTAGTGAATATCCTTTTGTTTTGTACGATCGCAATTTCTACCATCACAATTTCAAGCAATTTGAAGATGACAATGGCCCCTTGAAAATTGTGTTCCGTACTAATAATCCAAGTGTGTTAATTAAAACTGTGTCAGAGGGTTTAGGGATAAGTATTGTATCAAGTTTGATGTTGGAAGATGATCCGTTTATATTGAATGGCTTGATAGAAATGTTGCCTATTGGCTCACCGTTTGATTATTATATTTATTTTACGGCACTTACACAATCAGATAGAACTAATGAACAAACAATAAAGAGATTTATAGAATATTTAAGAAAATGAATAATCGCAAAATAAAGCAGAACCTATAGGGTGACATTGAAGTCCTTATAGGTTCTGCTTTTTAATTATTTTATTGAGAAAATGATAAAAGTAGGATAAATCAGAGATTTGTTGATTACAAACTGTACTATCGAAGCATATATAATCACCTTTTTTAGTGAATTGTCCATCACTAGTGGTGCGTGTTTTCCTCATGAATAAGGTAACACGAGACTCCTTATTACAAATTGAACAAAAGCCTTTAACTGTTTGGTTTGAAATATCCCCATAAAACCCATCTAATTTTCCAAAATCATTATAATAGATTATATATTTTCTATTGGAAGCCACATCGTTCCAACCAATAAATGTACTTTCTAATAGCACTTCATTACTGATAAGTGGTGTTTTCAATTTCTTTACTTTTCTAAAAACCTTATCTACTTGTTTTTTAGAAGGGTGTTCGAAAGGCAAAACATAACCTTGAAGTGTACTTAAGATTTTTTCAGCTTGCATTTTTGATAATTGGTAATTCATTAATTTTTCAACTTCTAATTGAATATGTGAATCTACTTTTTGAAACGTATTGAGAATTTGTTCACGTGTAGCCTCTTGGATAGAAGTGATAGTATTAAGGTCATTGACTGAATTGTACACATTGATTAAATGCGCGACATGTTCTTTTATATAATTAAACTGATAAGGGTATAGTTGTTTTTTCATAATTTGATATTCCTCTCACATTTTAATAACTGTATGCATAAGATAGATGCTCTGTGAAAAGAAAAAGTTTTACAAAGCATCGACTATTTTACTCGAAAACTTTGTATTAACAATGTGGCATTTGTATGCAACATATTATCATCTCCATAAATACTTATTAAATAACTTATACCAACATATAATACCTGTGTCAAACGTTGAATTTTATCACAATTTACTAGATAAATTTTATATTAAATAGAGATATAGCAACTAGAAATAGTGAAGAATGTAATGGCTAAATAGTAGACATTAGCGATTTACACTGCTAAAATTCAAAGCGAATGTTCACTCAAAGTATACAAAAAAGCGTTTTTATAGTATAATATTGTTGAAAATAGGGGTATTGTCCACTGGGAAAATACATTACAATTTCTGTAATATACAAGGGAGATATAAATATGAAAAAAATTATTATTACTGGTGCATTAGGACAAATAGGAACTGAATTAGTTGTGAAGTGTAGAACATTATATGGCAATGACAATGTTTTAGCTACTGATATTAAAGAGCCAGAAGCTGATGCTGCAATTGCAAATGGTCCATTTGAAATATTGGATGTGACTGATAAATCACGTATGAATGCACTTGTTGAATCGTTTAAGCCGGACACGATTATGCACATGGCTGCTTTATTATCCGCTACTGCTGAAAAAAACCCGTTATTTGCATGGGATTTGAATATGGGGGGATTAATGAATGCTTTAGAGATTGCACGTGAGCATGATTTATTATTCTTTACACCAAGTTCTATAGGTGCGTTCGGTCCATCAACACCTAAGGTAAATACACCACAAGTAACGATTCAGCGTCCAACTTCAATGTATGGCGTGAATAAAGTTGCAGGTGAATTGTTATGTCAGTATTACTTTGAAAAGTTCGGTGTTGATACACGCAGTGTAAGATTTCCAGGCTTAATTTCACATATTAAAGAGCCAGGTGGCGGCACAACAGACTATGCGGTTGATATTTATTTTAAAGCTGTAAGAGAAGGACGTTATTCAAGCTTTATTGAAAAAGGCACATTCATGGATATGATGTATATGGAAGATGCAATCGATGCCATTATCCAACTTATGGAAGCAGACGGTGTTAAATTAATTAACCGTAATGCATATAATTTAAGTGCGATGAGTATTGAACCAGAAATGGTTAAAACAGCAATTCAAGAATATTACCCAGACTTTAAATTAGACTATAATGTAGATCCAGTGAGACAATCAATTGCTAATAGTTGGCCAGATAGTATTGATGTAAGTTGTGCAAGAGCAGAATGGGGCTTTGATCCACAATACGATTTAAACAAAATGACTAAAGTGATGTTAGATGCTATCGAAGGTAAAGAAACAGCTGAAGTAAGATAAAACAATACCAGCTGTTATTCAATAGAATTTAAAAATTCAAGCAGCTATGATGATAATTAAAAATGGAGCGTTTGCTGTTATAAATTATAACTAAATACTATTTATTTTCGTCTGTTAAGCGTATAGAAAGTCTAATACGGCGTGGATATGTTGCCAAAATTTTGAATTTGATAACATGTCTACGCTATTATTATTAATAAAAATATTAAGATCAATGAAAATGAAACAGTTATAAAACAGCATTTTACCAGTTATGAAAATTAGGCACTTATGCAGAAACTTTAGCTTAGGTGCACCTATTATATAAATCTTTTCAAACTTTCAATCGTCATATTAAGGGGGAGGTGAGTACAACGAAAACAGTGTATTAAAATTGTTTTCTGTTCCTCTCCCTTATTATTTCTTTATTTTAAATTTTTTGAAAATTATTGAACAGCACTCGTTGGATTGATATAATTTAATGTAATACTCAAAGAAATACCATTAGGAGGAAAAATCATGTCAGAAAAAATTGAATTTGTACAACGAGAAACACTTAAAGAAAAACCGGATCCAAGTGATTTAGGTTTCGGGAAATATTTTACAGATTATATGTTAAGTTTCGACTACGATATTGATCAAGGATGGCATGATTTAAAGATTGTGCCTTATGGACCAATTGAACTTTCTCCGGCAGCACAAGCCTTACATTACGGCCAAGCAGTATTTGAAGGTTTGAAAGCTTACAAGCATGACGGTGAGGTAGATTTATTCCGTCCCTCTGAGAACTTTAAACGTATTAATAATTCATTATCACGATTAGATATGCCGAAAGTTGATGAAGAGGCAGTGTTAGAAGGGTTGAAGCAATTAGTAGATATAGAACGTGATTGGGTGCCAGAAGGTGAAGGTCAATCGTTATACATACGTCCATATGTTTTTGCCACAGAAGGTATTTTAGGCGTACGCCCTTCTTATTCATATAAATTATTAATTATTTTGTCACCATCAGGTTCATATTATGGTGGGGAGTCGTTAAGTCCAACTAAAATTTATGTAGAAGATGAATATGTGCGTGCTGTTCGTGGCGGTGTAGGCCATGCAAAAGTTGCTGGAAACTACGCTGCTAGTTTATTAGCACAAACGAATGCATCAGCACAAGGCTATGACCAAGTATTGTGGTTAGATGGCGTTGAACAAAAATATGTAGAAGAAGTCGGTAGTATGAATATCTTCTTCGTAGAAAATGGTAAACTTGTAACACCAGAATTAAATGGTAGTATTTTACCAGGTATTACACGTAAAACTGTAATTGAATTAGCGCAAAATTTAGGCTATGAAGTGGAGGAACGTCGAGTATCTATCGATGAACTTATTGAAGCGCATAATAAAGGTGAATTGACAGAAGTATTTGGTACGGGTACTGCAGCAGTTATCTCACCAGTAGGTCAATTAAAATATGGTGAAACTGAAATTGTTATTAATAATAATGAAACTGGTGAAGTTACTCAAAATTTATATGATAATTATACTGGTATCCAAAGTGGTAAACTTGAAGATCCACAAGGTTGGAGAGTCGTTGTACCAAGATACTAAACCACACAAAAATATAATGATTATTGAACAATAATCTAAATTATGAGAGTAAATTGTAATAACTAATATAATATTTGAGGCTGAGACATACCAATGTATGTCCCAGCCTCGCTTTATGTATGATTTGATAAAATGTATTCCAATAGAATTATTATTTTGAAGATGACTGAGATTGATTTTCCTCTTTTATACCATCTTTAGCACCTTTTTTTATATCATCTATATGATAAAATCCACTAACGACAATCATAGAAACTACAATGACACCAATACCTTTAAACCAACTAGATGGAGACATTTGTTTTTCTCTTTTAGCAAAATATAACCCGATTAATACGGCAACAATAATAAAAGTAATTGCGTAACCCATAAAACAAACCTCCTTTTTGAAATGTTTGAAAATAAACAAAACTAAATTTTTAAGAAAATACCTTCATATCAAAATAGTAACACAACTTTTTAAAACATTAAATATTTAAAAAATAGTGTTTAATGCAATCATTATTAAAGTGAAACTTGTTTTTGAAAGGAACATCGACGTGAATAAAATATTGAACATTACCAGTTTTATTATGCTTATCTTGTTACTACTATATATATTGATAAATTATAATGCTTTGCCTAAAACGGTGCCAATTCACTATGATTTATACAATCATCCAGATGGATGGGGTGATAGAAATTCATTGTTTGCCATTCCTTTGGTAGGTTTGATGATATGGTTTTTAATGTATTCATTGTATAAATATTATCCAAAACTTATAAAACTAGATATTAACTTAAGAGGCGAACAACCGACAAAGAAGGCGATTAAAACGCATATAACTTTTGTTGTTATTTTGAACTTTGAAATTACTTTGTTTATTTTTTTAATGGGAGTAATGGATATCTATAATATCAAAGATGGATCGATACATTTAGGCATCTTTCAGTTTATCGCTTTCGCTATAGTTATTGGAGTAACCTTAATATGGTTAGTAGTGAGCGACTATAAGAACAAAAGGAAATAATATAACGACGGCAGTTTCATTATTTGTATACAAAGTTAGTTTTATATTAAAATAAAATAGGTTTTAAAAACAAAGATAGTGTAAAACTATAGGAGCTGTTCTAGCGATGAAATGGATTTTATTTGATAAAGATGGCACGATTATATATTTTGATCGTAGTTGGATGAAGATTGGTTTACAACTTGTAGATGATTTTATGGAAGTTTACCAAGATGAAATTGGAGATAAAGAAGCGGCTTACGCGCATTTAGGTGTTGTCGATGGAGAAATTCAACCAGGCACAATCATGGCTTCAGGTGCCTTAGATGAAATGGTTAAAGCGTTCTGTGATATTGCAGGCCAAGATGTTACTAAATGGGCACAAAGTAGAAGTCAAATACTTGTAGATAACCGTGTTCCAGAAAATGTCTTGGTAGAAGGTATTGAAGAGACACTTGAAACCTTAAAACGCCAAGGTTATAAGATGGGTATTGTAACAAGTGATTCTAAAAAAGGTGTGGAGCAGTTTCTAGAAATTACGAAATTCGATCATTTCTTTGATGTGGTTATTTCAACAGAAGCAAACGCAGTTGAAAAACCAAATCCAGAAGTACTTAATCCGTTATTTGATTATTATGATGTAGCGCCTCAAGATGTAGTTATGGTAGGTGACACTGCAAATGATATGCAAACAGGTGTTAATGCGGAATTAGGCTTGAAAATTGCTGTTTTAACGGGCGTGGGTTTGGAACAAGAATTTACAAATGCGGATTACATAGTAGAAACTGCAAATGATATTGTGGAAATAATAAATCAATAGGCTTAACCACTAAATTATGTCATAATATACGTAACGTATATTATGATTTTTTTATATTTAATATAAGTGTCGAGGTGATTAGATGATTGATGGTAAATATGCCGATTATCAAGGTGAAACTTATAAAGTAGTGGAAATTATTAGTAATGAAGTTGTATTGGTCACTGAAGACGAGCGAGCTTTAGCGCATGGTTTTAAAGCAAATACGACAAACCACACTGCACACGCGTTGTATTTTAAACACGTTGCACGAGATGATATAGATGAACTGTATGCACTGTATCAAGAAGCGAGATACGGTGGTGCTGTTTTTGATCTCTATCAAGATACTGAGGGGCAATTATATATTGGTACCGAAGATGAAGATAAGGCTAGCACCTTTGGTTTAGTACAAACAGATGAATATTACTATAGTAAATACGTGACTGAAGATGAAATTGAAAAAATTATATATCGAAGTCATATTGAATAAATTACGATACCTGAATAAAAAGTCACTCCGACTAAAAGTTTAGTGGAGTGACTTTTTATGTAAAGTTAGAGGCTAACGTTGATCAACTTTACGGTATGTGTCAATGACATGACGTATTTTATCGATAACTGGGTTTAATGATTCGGGATCCTCGTGTAAGTCATATTCATTAATGTTTACTCGAACAACAGGGCACGCATTAAATTCGGAAATCCAATCTTCATAGCGTTGGAATAATTTTTGCCAATATGCTACATCTGTTTCAATTTCCATTTGACGACCACGTTGCTTAATTCGTTGAATTACATCGTCATAATCACATTCTAAATAAATTAAGACGTCTGGTTTAGGGAAGTAAGGTGTCATTACCATAGCGTTGAAGAGTTCAGAATAAGTTTGAAAGTCTTCAGAACTCATTGTTCCTTGTTCTTCATGCATTTTGGCAAAAATATCAACATCTTCATAAATAGAACGGTCTTGAATAAAACCGCCACCGTATTCAAACATTCGTTTTTGTTCTTTAAAGCGTTCTGCTAAGAAATAAATTTGTAAATGGAAGCTCCAACGTTCAAAATCATTATAAAATTTATCGAGGTAGGGATTATTATCGACATTTTCAAATGACGTTTTAAAGTTAAAGCGTTCTGCTAAAGCTTTTGTTAATGTTGATTTGCCAACGCCTACTGTACCAGCGATAGTAATTACAGCATCTTGTGGAATACCATATTTATTCATGCTCATGTCCTCCAATAAGTGGTTTCACTAATTCTAAAATATAATTATAATCTTCATCATACTTAACAAAGTCAAGTTGAGTAGTATCGATTCGTATAACGCGAGCGCCTTCTGATTTAAGAGACTCGTAATAAGCATTATAGTCACGCTTTAGATTTAATAAATAATCATCTGCAATTTGATGTTCAAAGCTACGATTACGATGTGCAATACGTGTTTTTAGCATTGCTAAATCAGCATCTAAAAAGATGATAACATTCGGCATTTCTAAATCTTCGGTTAAAATATCGTATATTCTTGAGAATTTATTATATTCTGATGTGGTTAAGGTATTATTCGCAAATATCTTATTTTTATATATGTGATAATCGCTAACAATCCCATTATTAATTAAAGCAAGATCTTGAAATTGTTTATATCGATTACATAAGAAAAACATTTCTGTTTGGAAACTCCATTTTGAAATGTCATCATAGAAATCTGATAAAAAAGGATTTTCTGTAATAATTTCTTTTTCTTCATAATATTTATAAGTTTGACTGAGTTTATGTGCTAAAGAAGATTTTCCGACTCCAATCGGACCTTCAATTGCGATAAAATGTTTTTTCATATTTTCCGCTCCAATGTTAAAATAGACATTAAATATTGTACCATATGTGAGGTGTGTGAGACACATGACAAATCACCAATTTTATATGAAAATGGCGATTGAAGAAGCTAAAAAAGCTGGCGATATAGGTGAAGTACCTATTGGTGCTGTGATTGTTAAAAATGATGAAATTATTGCAAGAGCACACAATTTAAGAGAATCAAAAAAAGACCCAACCGCACATGCAGAATATCTTGCTATTCAAAAAGCATCAAAGCTCTTAAATAGTTGGCGACTGGAAGAATGCCAACTATATGTGACATTAGAACCTTGTGTTATGTGCGCTGGTGCCATTGTAATGAGCCGTATTCCACAGGTGATATATGGTGCAAAGGATCCCAAAGGCGGATGTGCGGGTAGTCTAATGGACCTCTTACAAGAACCTAGGTTTAACCACCGGGCACAAGTAGAAAGAGGTGTAATGGAAGAAGCATGTAGTCAACTATTGACTGAATTTTTTAAGAACATAAGAAAAAAGAAAAAAATCATACAAACAGCCGATAATACAAATAACTAAACTTTTGGTAGAATAAGAATATGTTACAAAATTATGGCAAATGAGAATGAGATGTAATTAAATTTGTGTAATCGATCTAAGAAGGGAACGAGGTAAACGAATGATAAACTTAATTGCTACAGATATGGATGGGACGTTACTTAATGCCGCACATGAAATATCCGAGGAGAATATTAAAGCCATTAAATATGCGCAGTCACAAGGGATTACTGTTGTAATAGCAACAGGTCGTGCTTTTTATGAAGCAAACACGCCTGTAAATCAAACAAATTTAAAAATGCCGTATATTTGTTTGAATGGTGCTGAAGTGAGAGATGAATCATTTAACATCATGAGTACTTCTAATTTGAACCGTGAATTAATCAATAGAATTACGCATGAACTTAAGAATGAAGATATCTACTACCAAGTGTACACAAACTTAGGTATATATACAGAAAATCCACAGCGTGACTTAGAAATTTATATAGATATTGCTGAACGTGCAGGACAAAATGCGGATGTAGAAAAGATTAAAGCTGGCATCCAAAAACGTATTGATAACGGTACTTTAAAAGTGGTAGATAATTATGACAAGATTGAAGATACACCTGGTGAAATTGTAATGAAAATTTTAGCGTTTGATAGCGATTTGTCTAAAATTGACCGTGTCAGTGAAAAATTAGCACAATCAGAAAGTCTTGCAATATCTTCATCATCTAGAGGTAATATTGAAATTACGCATTCAGATGCACAAAAAGGTATAGCTTTAGAAACAATTGCTGAACGACTAAACATTGATATGAAAAATGTTATGGCAATCGGCGATAATATGAACGATATTTCAATGCTTGAACGTGTAGGATATTCTGTTGCTATGGAAAATGCTGCGCCAGAAGTGAAAGTAGTAGCAACTTACGCAACAGATTCTAATGAAGCAAGCGGTGTTGGTAAAGCAATAATGAAACTACTCCAAGAAAACAATGAAAAATAGTATGAGGTGAAGTAATAAATGAAAGGTTTAATTATAGTAGGTAGCGCGAAATTAGGTTCGCATACTACTGCATTATCAAAATATTTAAAAGGTCATTTTGAAGAACATGATTTTGAAGTCGATATCTTCGATTTGGCAGAACGTCCAATCCATCAACTTGATGTATCTGGTGCTTCACAACCAAGTGAAGATTATAAAAACAATTTAAACATATTAAAGGAAAAAGCGAGAGCAGCAGACTTCTTTGTGTTAGGTAGTCCGAATTATCACGGTTCATATTCTGGTATTTTAAAAAATGCATTAGATCATTTAACAATGGATGATTTTAAAATGAAACCAGTTGGCTTGATTGGTAATAGTGGGGGTATAGTAAGTTCTGAACCACTATCACATTTAAGATTAATTGTTAGAACGTTGTTAGGTATAGCGGTACCAACACAAATCGCTACTCATGATACAGATTACAAAAAACTTGAAGATGGTACATTATACTTAGATAATGAAGAGTTCCAATTACGTGCACGTCTATTTGTAGATCAAATAATCTCATTCGTTAAAAACAGTCCTTACGAACATTTAAAATAGGGTGAGAGTACCATTTCATTTATGAACTAAAATGATGCTGTTAATCAGTGTAAAATGGTTATAAAAGGAAGCAAAAATCCTACATAATACTCTACATCACAATAATGGGCTGGAACATTTATATGTTCCAGCCCATTATTTATATTATAAACTTGGTTGATTAGCTTTTTCTACTTAATATCGTATCGACTATTAAATGATATTGCTTAATAATAGATTTTATTTTAGAGAAATCAATATCATGTAAGAAAATGCGTCTTTCATCATAAACGTCTCTTGATTTTTTAAACAATCCTAAGTCACTTAAGTGGTTAATTTGTACTGATATTGGTGTATTTTCAATATTTAAGTGTTTTTTAAGTTCTACAGCATCAATTTTTTCTTTATTGAGGTAATTTAGCTTTTCTAAAATTACAATTTCTAAAAACGACATGTCTAAATTCTTCTTTAGTGCTCTTTTAATTGTATTTCTATTTTCTTCATAATAAATTGTATCCATATTTACCCTCTCAATTCTTTTTAAACTTTGTATAAAGATTTGTCTTATTGGTTCACTTTATAGTGCGCATCCATATTGACTATGCCTTTAATACGTTTTATTTATTAAAAGATTGATAGGGAGCATAGCCTTTAATTTTTTCAAATTGTTGCAAATAATTTTGAAAAGTACGGAAATGATATATTTTCCAGACGTCTTCTAATGTATCTCCGTTCAATAATGAACAATTAGAAAAATGAATTTTTGCAGCAACAATATATTGTGACAATGTACTACCTACGATCATTGTAAAAGTTCGAGATAAAAAGCTAGCATTTACAAAAAATATTTCGGCAATTTGCTGACAATTTAATTTATCTTGTATATGATTGTGAATGTAAATTGTCACGTTTTTAATTAGCGCATATTTATAATTATTTGCTTCATATCCAAGTTGATTGTTACACATGCTTAATGTATGTATAGTTGTTAAAAGTGTTAAAAATGCTTGATTAGGTATATGACTTTGTTCCGTCAAAGTTGAAAAAAGATTTGTAAATTGTGATTTTAGTATACGGTGCGCTTCAAGATGTGTAACAATGGTTTTGGACATTGTTTGTTCGATATCATTTATGTAATGGTAGTTGTTTATTGATAAGCAAAGTAAGTCAGCATCAATAGATATAAGCTCGGTATATTCATAATCATGGACGTAAAAAATATCACCAGCAATATATTGTTCAAAGATATCGTTTTTTAGTAAAGTGACATCGCCCTTTGAGACCCAATAAATATTTAAAAAGTGTGGCGTACTTAAATTATAATCAGTGCTTTTTATAAGTTTATGAAGTTTAATTTTATAGTCCATCTTTTCATTACCCCACACTTATCGTATAAAAATTGATTTAAAGTTACTATCATAATCATTTTAATATGGAAATCGTATATAGAACATTAGCTAAATTTAAATCTTAGTATTTATTGTTTTAAAAATAGAGAAGTGCAGCTTAAATAGATGTTAAAATTTTAATCTAACATACTAAAATTTTACTCAAGTGTCACTTATACTACCAAAACATAAAAAATATATTATATATGCAAACAAAAAAAGCGTACAAAAAGTCTGGTTAATATCGACGTTTTGTACACTTTTTAAATGTCTAAATTTTATTTTCTGTATTTTAATTTTGCAAAAGCATCATGTTGATGTATAGATTCTTCGTTACGACATTCTATATCGAATCCATCGAGCCATTCAAAACCGACTAAGTCTGCAGCGATTAGACGAATTAAATCTTCTACAAATCTTGGGTTTTCATAAGCGCGTTCTGTAACGCTTTTTTCATCTGGACGTTTGAGGATAGGGTATAATATAGAGCTTGCGTTAGCTTCCATGGCATCAAGAATTTTTCCTTTATAATCGTCTACTAGTTCAACATCTTTATTGATGTATGCTTTGACAGTTACGATACCACGTTGGTTATGAGCTGAGTATTCACTAATTTCTTTAGAACAAGGGCAGAGTGTCGTTACTGCAGCTTGAATTGTGATTTCCTTACGTGTTACTTCTTTTTTATCTATTGCTAGGCCGTAAGTAACATCTGCATGACCTACAGCTTTAATTTGAGTTACTGGGCTGTGTCGATCAAAAAACCACTTTGCTGATACATCTAGGCCAGCAGCATTTTGATTCATGCTTTCTTGTAAACTACGTAGCAGTTGATAAAGTGAGTCAAAGTCTAATTCTATACCGTTATGGTAGTGTTTTTCTACGCTTTCTAAAATACGGCTCATATTGATACCTTTTTCATCTTGATTAAGGCTTGTTGAGAAACTAAAGTTTCCAGCAGTTTGGAAACGATCAACAAGTACAGGATAAACAAGGTTTTTAATGCCGACTTCTTCTATCTCAAATAAGAAGTCTTTATGAGTGCTTTGCAAGTCTTTCATATTTTCTTTTACGGTTGGTTTAGTTCCTTCAATAGGGTCGACGGAGCCGAAATGTTTCCAACGACCTTCTCGAGTAGATAAGTCAAATTCTGTCATGCTATTGCCTCCACTTAAGATTCAAAGTTATAAGTCCAATAAGGTTCTACTTCTAAGAAACTGTGCACTTCTCCAGGGACATCAGGTGTTGCTAATTGCTCTAAAAATGGCCCTGTTTGTGATGCGTGTGCTTCAAATGCACGAAGTTTTACCTCTTTATAATCACTGATCTCATTTAGAATGTCAGGTTCACCTAATTTTTCAGGTGCGTCATTACTAAATGCTACAAGTTGTAAACGTGGTCTTTCAGATGCTGGCATACGACCAACAGTTCTTACGACTGCCTCAGCAGTAGCTTCATGGTCTGGGTGTACAGCGAACTGAGGATAGAACGAAATAATTACAGATGGTTGTAATTCATCAATTAAAGATTTAACCATAGCATCCATTTCGTCATGTGGTTCAAATTCAACCGTTTTATCTCTTAATCCCATTTTACGTAAATCAGTTATGCCTATTGCTTCCATGGCATTTTCTAATTCTTTTTCTCTAATGTCCGGTAATGTTTCACGTGTTGCAAAAGGTGGGTTACCTAAATTACGACCCATTTGCCCAAGTGTTAAACATGCATAAGTGACCGGAACGCCATTGTCGATATAACGTGCGAGTGTGCCCGCAGATGAAAATGATTCATCATCTGGGTGTGGAAAAATTACTAATACTTGGCTTTCCTCTGACATAATATGCCCTCCTTAAGCTTTAAATGGTTGAGTACTTATTTCTAAAGCAGCAGCTAATTGACCTTCATAGTTAAATCCCGCTAATAGAAACTCGTCATTTTCATTTACTTCGTAATGTGTTAACCCCTGAACATAAACCCAACCGTTATCTTTTAATTTTAGTCCAACGCGGTAAGGATCTTTGTTGCCGCCTTTCAGTTGTGCATGTTCATAAGTCACTTGTATATTTCTTAAAAAGGTTCCCGCATTAAATACACGTTGGTCAAAGTGTGCAGCGTAAGCACCATTTGTCGTTTCGACGTGTAGGTATACAGGTTTATGCTCATATGAAGAAAGTAAAGATTGTACTTTTTCATGATTTATTTCTTCCAAAATTTTGCCTCCTTGCTTTCAAAACCCAACATTACAAAATTCATTTGATTTAAATTTAGTACAAACAATGTACGCAAAAAGATATCTACAGTCTAGTTTAAACCGACTTTTGTACATTTGCCACCTGAAAAGTAAATTTTATATACAAGAATTGTACTGTAATTTTGATTATCTATCTATTCTACTAAAAACAGCAATAGAAATGTATAACTCTGCTCATTTTAATATAATTAATTTATGAATTTTTTTAAGGTGTAAGTTCTAAAATTCAATTTCTGTTAAAACGAATAAAAAAACGTATAATGAGTAGTGTGATTGTATATAGTATAAAGTAGTAGTTTAATCATCTTAATAGGAGGGCATTTGTTTATGAAAATAACAAATCTTGGAACAAGAGATTATGCTTCTTTTTATGTAGCTTGCGAATTATATAAACAGATGAGTCAACAATGTCATAGCAAATTAGGTTTGGCTACAGGTGGTACCATGATAGAGGTCTATAAATTTTTAGTCGACTTATTAAAGAAAAATAAATTAGATGTATCACAAATAGAAACATTTAATTTAGATGAATATGTAGGGCTTGATGCAAATCATGCACAAAGTTATCACACATATATGAATAACGTATTATTCAAACGTTATCCTCACTTTAATCTGTCATTACTTCATGTTCCAAATGGTAATGCAATGGATTTAGATGAAGAAACAAAGCGCTATGAAAATTTGATTAATCAACAAGGTCCAGTAGATATTCAAATATTAGGCATCGGTGAAAATGGACATATTGGTTTTAATGAGCCTGGTACAGATGTGAACAGCGCAACGCATATTGTAAATTTAACAGAAAGTACGATTAACGCGAATAGTCGTTATTTTGAAAATGAAGCTGAAGTACCAAAACAAGCTATTTCTATGGGGCTTTCTACTATTTTAAAAGCTCAGAGAATTATTTTACTGGCATTTGGAGAGAAGAAAAGAGAAGCTATTGAGAAATTAGCTGAAAATGAAGTGAACAGTGAAGTTCCAGCTACCATATTGCATGCACACCCCAATGTAGAAATTTATGTTGATGATGATGCAGCACCTAGATTAAAGTGAGTGAGTTTTAATCATACAGAAAAGGGTAAACATTTTAAGCGTAAGATTTTAAAGCGTAAGCATAGCCAAATGAGGCTTTGATAATCTAATTCAAGAAGGGATGATCATTTTGGAATTACAACTAGCAATTGATTTATTAAACAAAGAGGAAGCGGCAGAGCTTGCAAATAAAGTTAAAGATTATGTAGATATTGTAGAAATTGGTACACCGATTGTAATAAATGAAGGGTTACCAGCAGTACAACATCTAAATGATAATATTGAAGGCGTTAAAGTTTTAGCTGATCTTAAAATTATGGACGCAGCAGATTATGAAGTGAGCCAAGCGGTGAAATTTGGTGCAGATGTAGTAACTATTTTAGGTGTTGCTGAAGACGCTTCAATCAAGGCTGCAGTAGAAGAAGCTCATAAACACGGTAAAGAATTATTAGTCGATATGATTGCAGTACAAGATTTACAAAAACGTGCGAAAGAATTAGATGAATTAGGTGCGGATTATATTGCAGTTCATACAGGTTACGACTTACAAGCTGAAGGTGAATCACCGTTAGAAAGTTTACGCCAAGTGGAGTCGGTAATTAAAAGTTCTAAAGTTGCAGTAATTGGTGGTATCAAACCAGATACAATTAAAGAAGTAGTAGCAGAAGAACCAGATTTAGTTGTAGTTGGTGGCGGTATTGCTAATGCAGATGATCCAGTAGAAGCTGCAAAACAATGCAAAGATGCGATTGAAGGCAGATAACATGACTGAAATTACAAATTACCGTCTAATCTTAGACGAACTAGACCATACCCTTTCACATGTGAAAGATAATGAAGCTGAAGTATTTTTAGCACAGGTCGTTAAAGCGAAACAAGTTTTTGTTGCTGGCAAAGGCCGTTCTGGCTTTGTAGCTAATAGTTTTGCCATGCGTTTAAACCAATTAGGTAAATATGCGTATGTTGTTGGAGAGTCAACGACACCATCCATCACTTCAGAAGATTTATTTGTGATTATTTCAGGCTCAGGAAAAACCGAACACTTGAAAATTTTAGCTGATAAAGCTAAAAGTGTTGGAGCTGAAGTTGTTTTATTAACGACAAGCCCTAATTCGCCAATTGGTCAATTGACTAATGCAATCATTGAGTTGCCAGCAGGTACTAAATATGATGCAGAAGGCTCAGCTCAACCATTGGGCAGTTTATTCGAACAAGCATCGCAAATATTCTTAGATAGTATTGTTTTAGATTTAATGACGGAACTAAAAATAGATGAAGAAACCATGCAACAAAACCATGCAAATTTAGAATAAGTAAGGTGTTAGTCACTTAAATTATTAACATCTTCTAGACTGTCGACAGGGTCTCCGACTTTGTTGGCAGTTTTTTTGTGCAATTGTTATGTATATTTTTCGTGAGTTTCTTCAATCTTCGGCTGTACGCTACAGTTATCGCTATTCGCACAAAGGCATACTTTAATAATGAATAGTTTTTTTGTACGTATACATAATTTGCGATGGAATTGAATATATATTCTGTTGTAGGATTATATATTATGAATATACGATGAGTTTATTAATATTTCATTTTTATTGGAGTAAGGGCTTTCAAAAAATGCGTATATATTTTAATATTAATTGAATAGATAAAAATAAATTTAGCTAACTATTTATAAATATAGTTTTTATAAATAAATTTAGTGTGATTAATAAATAAAAAGTTAAGATATATTGATGTTTTAGCGTCTAATGTGATGAAGGTGAGATATTTGAAGAAACGACAATGGAAATTAAGTACAATAATTATTATTTTTGTATGTATCGTTGTGCTAATTTCTTTAGTTATTACTAGTATTTTAATAGGAAATACTGTTAAAAATTCTATTCATAGAACTGCTGAAGAGAAGGCAGAAGCTGTGTCTAGCACAACGGCACAATCTAATATTGTTAAAAGGGGTTTGAAAGATAAAAGTAAGGAACAACAAATACAGCGTTATGCTTCTGAAATTAAGGCAGCGACAGACGTCAGTTTCATTGTTGTTATGGATATGAATAGTATAAGAAAATCGCATCCCAATTCTGATTTAATAGGTAAAAAATTTCAAGGAGGAGATGAATCACCAGCCTTAAAAGGGAAAGAAATAATAACTGAATCTAAAGGAACTTTAGGCAAATCTTTAAGGTCATTTACTCCAATTTATGATGAGGGGGAACAGATTGGTATAGTCGCAGTTGGTATACCCATTGAAACTGTAAATGAAGCATTTGCATCGGGAATGAAAGATATTTGTATTGGTCTGATTATAGGTTTGTTTTTCGGCATTGTAGGTGCATACTTATTGGCGAGGTATATTAAAAAGATACTACATGGTTTAGAACCTGGAATTATTGCGAAACGATTAGAGGAAAGAAATACGATGTTGCAGTCTGTTCATGAAGGTATCGTTGCAGTAGATAAAGAGGGTAAAATTAATTTGGTAAATAAATCGGCTATACAAATATTTAAAAAAGCGGGATTAGCTGCATATCCAATCGGCATGAAAATAAATGAATATTTGGATTCAACTCAATTAGATAAAGTGGTAGAGATTGGACAACCTCAAGTTGATGAAGAACAAAATATTAACGGCGTGAAAATATTGGTTAACAGAGTGCCACTATATGTTAATAACCAAATCGTTGGAGCAATTTCAACTTTCAGAGATAAAACAGAGATGAATAGATTATCCGAACAGCTAGTTGGGGTGAAAACTTATGCGGAAACTTTAAGAGCACAATCTCATGAATTTAGTAATAGGTTACACGTTATTATGGGCATGTTACAAATGGAAAATTATGAGGAAGTAAAACAATATATTCGAGAAATTGTGAGTTATAGTGCTCAAGAAAATGTTAATATTGCTACACAAATTAAAGATGCGGCATTGGCAGGGTTTCTAATTGGTAAACTGAGTTTGGCTAGGGAGAAAAATATAGAATTAACGATTCACATAAATGAAGTGGTTCCCGAACCTCATGATAGTCGCTTAACACATGAAATTATTACCGTAATTGGTAATTTAATTGATAATAGTATAGATGCTTTAGAACATCAGAATGACAAAATAATTAAAGTTAATTTAAACTATACACAACAAAATTTGAAATTTGATATAACAGATTCTGGAGAAGGTCTAACAACACATATGCAACATAAGATCTTCGAAAAAGGTTACTCTACAAAAGGAAAAAACAGAGGGTATGGTCTATATTTAATAAAAGAAAGTGTTAAGAAGCTCAATGGCTCGATTAATGTCGATAAAGATTTGGATGGATGCACTAAATTTATAGTTGAAATCCCATATGATTGAAAGAAGGGTAAAAGATGATTGATGTATTAATTGTTGAAGATGATCCGATGGTCGCTCAATTAAACCAACAATTTTTAGAAAAAATAGCAGGATTTAATATAAACGATATCGCATATAACATTAAAGATGCCACAGCAATACTTCAATGTAAGAAGGTTGATTTAGTATTATTAGATGTCTATTTACCAGATGAAAGTGGTTTGACGTTACTTAATTATATACGTCAACATCAATTAAAAACAGATGCAATCTTAATTACGGCGGCCTCAGACATAGAAAAAGTTCAAACTGCGCTACATTATGGGGCAGTCGATTACTTAATTAAACCTTTTGAATTTGAAAGATTTGAACAAGCATTAGTTAAATATAAGAATAAATTTCAAATATTTAATCAACGTGAAGTAGTAGATCAAACCGCGTTAGATGAGGCGCTACTTAATAAGCGCAATGCTGTTAATGAGACTAAAGCAACACTCCCTAAGGGTTTAACACAGAGTACATTACAAGCGATTGTTAATAACGTGAATCAATCAGAAAAGAGTGAGTTTTCTACGTCAGAAATTGCAGAAGTGGCACATATATCTAGAGTCTCTGTACGCAAATATTTAAAGTTTTTAGTAGAAATAGATATTCTTGAAGAGTCACTCACTTATGGCATTGGTAGACCAGTTTATTTATATAAATTTAAGAAGAAAAACATCGATTTTCTACAAAGATATATCTCAGTTACCTAGAAATTATGTAATAGTGTCTCAAGTAAATCTTTGTAGCGTCTATAACTACAGATTGAATATCTACTGATTAATTTGGGTTATGATTGAAGTCTAAAGTTCAAAAAGGTATATAATTAGTTTATAATTGGAATTAATTAACTTTAGGAGTGTTTTTTTGAAATACTTTTTAATTACTATGGGTGTATTATTTACAATTATTGGTTTTGTAGGAGCTGTATTACCGCTATTACCTACGACTCCATTTTTATTAGTTGCTGTTATTTGTTTTTCAAAGAGTTCGGAAAGATTTGAAAACTGGTTAGTAAATACTAAAGTTTATATAACTTATGTAGAGAGTTTTAAAAACAATAAAGGTTATACTTTGAAGAATAAATTTAAGCTATTGATTAGCGTTTATATTGTCGTTGGGTTTTCGATTTTTATGATAGATCATTCATTAATAAGACTAGGGTTGGTAATTATGGTAGTTATCCAGACGATTGTACTATTTACAGTTGTTAAAACATTACCTAAGGATTTTTAAGTTTGAAAAAGTAGGAATAAAGCAGTGATTAAACTATATTCAACTTTTGTTTTAAACATTTGTATTTATAAAAGATAGAAATGGACAAATGTTCATGTAACCATCACTAACTCAATAAGCAGAGTACAAGCGATGGTTTAAAAATAAAGGTATATGGTCGATGTGCTTAAAACTAGTTTTTTTAAGCGTTATCCTTTATAAAAGGAGGAGTGAAAATGAAACTTATCAGCATTATTTTGGGAATTTTAGTGATATTTTCTTGGTTGTTTGTACTTAAAGAGTACAAACAAGGAAATGAGAAAACAGAAAAAGGTAAGACAGTCCTCCTAATTGCTTGTGCTTTGACTTTAGTAATGACATTAATGAATTTCTTTGACTAGTTAGAAACTTGAACATAATGCTAATTGGTTTTAAAAGTTATAGAGTTAAAATTTAGTAATTATATTACATAATATGAATAGAAAAGCTCCCCGGAATCTATATAGTCGATTTCGGGGAGCTTTTTAACAAGAAAATTATTTTATTCTTTTAAATATAGTTGAAGCAATAGCACAAAAAATTGTAATACAAAGTAAGACACATAAAAGTATAAAGCTACTGCCAGTGACGTTAAAGCCCATTTCAAAAGCAGTATTACTCTTACGCATATAAAAATTCATAATTATAATAATCATCACGCCAATAAAGGAAAGTATGCCTATAATATCAATCATTAATTTAGCGTAAGGGTACTTGATATTTTTAGCAATCATATCTTCACTTCTTTCTTTAAATTTGATTTATGGAAAATGCTAGTTGTTTGTACTTAAAGTAAAGTGATAAATAATAGATAAATCAAACAAATTTTTTATAGGAAAAATGCTTCACTTATCATCAAAGAATTAGCAATTCATTTTTCTTTAAACTTTAAATGTTAATCATAATTATAAAATACATAATATTTTGTGATAAATACTATATACACAATAACATAGTTTATTAATATGTTATAATCGTAACAAATATATTTTAGGAAAAAAGGGTTTGATAATGAAAGTTTTAAAATACTCATTACTAATCGCGGTAACATTACTATTAACAGCTTGTAATAATGCTAAATCGGAATATGAAACTCCTGATAAAGAAACACAAGGGACAGAAACACCAACTGAAATATTTTCAAGTCAGAAAATAGATGAAACTATTAGTGAAGAAGAAATGGATTCAAGTATTAAGCAATATTTAGATACGTTTAATGCGTTGGAGGAAAATACTTCAAAAATGAGTGAGAGAGATGAGTTAAGTGAGAAGGATCAAGCAAAATTAAATAGATTAACAAAAATGGCTCACAAGAATGATGAAAACTTTAAGCATTTTATAGAATCAAATCAAATACCTGAACAGTATGAAAAAGGAAGTTTTGAAGTTAGTGATTATGTAACTTCTGTGAATGAATTAATGAGTAAAATTAATGATAAAGTAAACGAAATGAAAAATGAGGGACATTCAGATAAGGCAAAATTAAAAGCTGTAGGAGAAATTGAAGATCTGAATGCTAAATATAAAGATAGAGTTAATGGAAAAAACAGGAAAAAGTAGAACAATTTCTAAATAAACATGAGATTAAAACTAAGTCGTTTGATTAAAATAAAAGAGAAATATATTGATTAGTAATGTTAACCCCCTCACTGCTATATATATGTAGTGAGGGGATTAACTGTTTAAATAGGTTCATTTAGTTACCGAAGTTATTTTCTTTTAAATTATTGAAATTAATATCTGATTTGGTTATGGTTCTAACTGCATAATTGCTCCAAAGTATTGTTGGCAAGTAGTAAAAGATACAAATGCTATCAATTCACTTATTTCTGAAGGAGTTAGATGATCTTTCAATATTTTAATAGCATAATCAGGGATTGCATTTCCTAATGTGAGATATACTTCTACAAAACCAATACAAATGGCTGATTTTTCATCAGTTAATTCATGGCTTGGTTTTCCTTTTGCTTTACAGTATTTGCAACCATTCTTTTGAGCTAGCATTCTGCGTAATTCTTCTTTTAAGGCTTGAGATAATAAACGTTCCTTTTCTAATGATTTACTAAGGTTATTCCAGTTATACAGAATTTCCCTGTTATAACCTAATAATTTTTGGAATGGTGTTTCACCGCAAGCAGACAATTCAATTATAGGCATATATATTCCTCCTTTAACTTAGTTAATTTTATGATACTTATAAATTTAATTACATATTAAAAATTAGGTATAATGTAAATATTATTACTAAATTGAAGGGGATTATATAAATGGACTTAACAGATAGAAAAATCTTAAAAACTTTAAAAGAAGATAGTAAAGTTTCTCTAAATTATATTAGTAATGAAGTTAATCTTTCAACGCCTTCGGTGCGAGAAAGAATAAATAAATTGAAAGATTTAGGTGTTATAAACAAATATACAATTGAAATTGATTATAAAACGTTAGGATATGACATTGAAGTCATAATAGATATAGTGATTAAAAATAATTTATATAAAGATTTTAAACTATACATAGCAGAACAAAATAATGTGGAATTTTGTTATAGGATTTCTGGGGAAAGTTGTTTTATTTTTAAAGTAAGATTTAAAAATATAATAGACGTAGAACGTTTTGTCGATAGTATGCAAAGGTATGGTCATACTAAAACGCATTTTATATTTTCAAAAACAATTTAAACTAAAGCATGTGGCATAAATATATGATCCATATGCTTTTATTGATTTAAATGTTATCTAAAACAATGCTAAAGGTTTTGACATACACAGCATTTCCAGAAATTTTTATATCATAAGCATCAGTATGAGTTGTCACTTCAACGTTCACTTTACCATCCTTTTCTAGTTCTTGGCCTTGTTCGATGAGTAGCGTTAATGTGTTTGATACCCTCTGCCTCTGTTTTATATATTTAATGTAATATGCACCCATTACACCGGATGCGGTACCTGTGACTGGGTCTTCTTTAGTACCTGAAAAGGGTGAGGAAAAATGTCTTGTATGCATATCAGTGTTGAAATGATGCGTTTCCATGCAGAATGGATGAATAGAAACGTGTGGCATTTCTTTTAATATTGAGGGAAATAGTTCATTATCTGGGTTCAATTTTTCACAAACTTTAAGGTTTTTAACTGGGGTAATAAGTGTCCAAACACCCGTGCTTCCATAAACAATAGGTAAATTGTCGTCAAAATCGCTTGTTTCTATACCCAAAACCTTAGCTAAATCAACCTTAGAACCAGAGAATGTTTTAAACTGTGGTGAGGATTGTTGCATAGTAATATATACACCATCACTTGAATTATCAATTTTTATTGGTAACACACCAGCGTTGGTTTCGATTGTAAAGTCGGTTTTATTCTGTAATAAACCTCTAGTTTTTAATGCGTAAAGCGTTGCAATAGTTGCATGACCACACAGGTTCATTTCATGACCTGGCGTAAAAAATCGTATCCTTAAATCAGCTTTATTAGATTTAAGTGGAAAAGCAGTTTCATTGAATCCAACTTTTAAGGCAATTGCTTGCATTTCTTCAACCTTTAAGTCATCACCACATAATACGACACCCGCTGGATTACCCTTATTTGCTTCAGTACTAAATGCGTCATAGTGATAAACTTCTACAGATTTTGTCATTAAATCACTCCTACATAAGTAACAACCTCACACTTTAAGATTGTTGATAAAATAATTTGTTGTTATATATAATTTATCAAATATTAGCAGCTTGATAATAATTAAATACTAAAACAAGCCTACTTGTAATCATATTCAAAACCAAAATATTATTCTGTTTACCCGTTATTATTTAATAATGTTACGTATTTTTGGTTTTTTTAATTACAAAAAGATTTAAAAATTTACATAAGCTATCATTCGTCCTTATTTAGCAATATTATGAAAATATTCATTATTTAAGGGGGATGTCAATGATATCTAAAAGTGAAATGAAAGCGCTTACTATAGATGGGGTAGAAAAAGATGGCCGAATCTGGTCGAAATTAACACATATGAAGGTAGGGGTTATACCTTTACCTCTCTATATAACATTAGCAGTAATCATATTTATTGCCTCTGTTTACAATGCATTACCCGCTGATATGATTGGTGGGTTTGCGATCATTATGATTTTAGGGGTACTGTTTGGTGATTTAGGAATGAAAATTCCAATTTTAAAAGATATAGGTGGTCCTGCAATTTTAGCTTTATTAATACCATCTACTTTAGTATTTTTAGGTGTGTTTAATACAGCTTCGATGAACGCCGTTACAACGCTAATGAAAACATCAAACTTCTTATATTTTTATATTTCATGTCTCGTTGTCGGTAGTATTTTAGGAATGAAGAGTAAAGTTTTAATACAGGGTTTTACTCGAATGTTTATCCCATTAATTGTTGGTACTTTAACAGCAGTTATTGTTGGATTACTTGTAGGTATCTTATTTGGTTATGACATCAAACATACATTATTTTATATTATTGTACCTATTATTGGGGGAGGAATTGGAGAAGGCATTTTACCTTTATCAATAGCATACTCATCAATTTTAGGGGAATCTGCTGAATCCTTTGTTGCGCAAATGATACCAGCAGCCGTTATCGGTAATATTATTGCAGTTGTGACAGCTGGATTAATGATGAGATTAGGAGAAAAGAAAAAGTCATTATCTGGTAATGGGACATTAGTAAAGGCATCTGATGATAAAGAGATGGCAGCTGATACAAACGACGATAATAAGAAAGTAGATTTTTCGCTTATGGGAGCTGGTTTATTAATAGCCTGTACGTTCTTTATTTTTGGTGATCTTGCACACAAATTTATTGGTATTCCAGGACCAGTAATTATGATTTTATTAGCGACGTTGATTAAATGTTTACAATTGATGCCTAATAAAATGGAACAAGGGGCACATCAACTATACAAATTTATATCTACAAGTTTGACTTGGCCTCTTATGGTTGGTCTAGGGATGTTATACATCCCATTAGAGGAAGTGGTTAAAATTGTATCACCTGCATATATTGTAATTTGTGCTTCAGTTGTTATAACGATGATTAGTTCAGGATTTTTTGTAGGTAAATTAATGAAAATGTATCCAGTTGACGCCGCTATTGTGACAGGGTGTCATAGTGGATTAGGTGGTACAGGTGACGTCGCAATTCTGTCAGCATCAAAACGCATGTCATTAATGCCGTTCGCGCAAGTAGCAACAAGATTAGGCGGTGTATCAACAGTAATAGCTGCAACATTCTTAATGAAATTATTAAGTTAGTAAGAATGCATTCACTACTATTTATAAATAAAAGACGAAATAACAAATAATTAAGGGAGTAGAAATACATGACTATAAAAAACTATAAAGCTGAATCAATAGAGCTTCATCAAAAACATGCAGGGAAATTGGAAATTAATAGTAAAGTAGATGTGAATACGCAAGAAGATTTAAGCACAGTTTATACGCCTGGTGTTTCGGAAGTGTGTAATGTAATTGCTGAAGATGAAGAAAAGGTAAACACATTGACGTCTAGAGGTAATATGATTGGCATTGTCTCAGACGGTACAGCTGTTTTGGGGCTAGGCGATATTGGGCCTAAAGCTGCGATACCAGTCATGGAAGGAAAAAGTATATTATTCAAAAAATTTGCGGACTTAGATGCATTTCCAATTTGTTTGGATACTAAAGATACTGAAGAAATTATTAATATTATAAAAGCACTTCAACCTAATTTTGCAGGAATAAATTTAGAAGATATTGCAGCACCTCGTTGTTTTGAAATTGAAAAAAGATTAAAAGAAGAATTAGATATTCCTGTGTTTCATGACGATCAACATGGGACGGCTATTGTTGTGCTTGCTGCATTAATTAATGCATTAAAAGTTGTCGAGAAAGAAGATTATGAAGTGCAAATAGTGATTAATGGTGCAGGGTCAGCAGGTATTGCAATTGCGCAATTATTATTAAGTGCTGGATATAAAGATATTGTATTATTAAGTATTGAAGGTGTGGTTTGTCAAGGCGAGACATGGATGAATGATGCACAAAAGGATATTGCTGAAGTGACTAACTTAACGCAAAAACGCGGTGGTTTAGATGATGTGATTCAAAAGGCAGACGTATTCATAGGTGTTTCGGCACCTAATGTTTTAAATGAAAGTCACGTTAAAGCGATGAGTGATCAACCAATTATTTTTGCATTAGCCAATCCAATACCTGAAATCTTTCCAGAGAAAGCAATTGCTGCGGGCGCTGCTGTTGTAGGAACTGGTCGTTCTGATTATCCAAATCAAATTAATAATTTACTAGCGTTCCCAGGTATCTTTAGAGGCATTTTAAATGCGCGTAAGCAGAATATTACGACTGAAATGAAAGTAGCTGCTGCACAGGGTATTGCAAATGTTATTTCTGAAAGTGAATTAAGTAAAGACTATGTAATTCCACATGCATTAAATTTAGACGTGGTAGCAACGGTAGCCAATGCAGTTGAAAAATCAGCTTTGGAAACAGTCCATAAATAAATTGATTTAAATGAAGTGGATGATTGATATAGCCAGTAACTGTAACTGATTTTTAAACCTATCAAAGTTACCGATATTAAAAATTCTATTTCTTGTAAATGCTGTTGAGAGCATTCTAAATCGTATAATAAATGAGGTCGATATGAGTCGAGGATAGTGTTTCTGTCCCGAAATCATGTCGACTTTTTTATTTAAAATGGACTGATTGTTATAGAAATCGTAATAATAAAATATAAAAGCATTTGCAAAAGAAACAGTATATAGCTACACCGAACAATAGGAAATCTATATAAGAAATGTTAACATTAAGAATATTATAGTTAACAATAAGGTGATAAAAATGCAATTATTAAAAAATATTGAAATGTACGCACAATATCAACCGTACGATTGTGCACTTCAATTTGATGCAGAACTTATAAGTTATAAAGCGTTGCAAGCACGCATAGTAGCGATTGTAGAACAATTACATGATATTCCTGAAAATCAATGTGTTGCGCTTACGATGAACAACCCGATGTCTACAATATTGTATTATTTGGCTTTAATCAAAAAAGGGTGCATACCTTGTGTTATGGATTTTCGATGGACTCAAGAGCAAGTAAACAAGCTCATAGAAAAATACGATATTGCATATCTTATAAATAATGATTTAAAAGTCATATTATTTAAACAAGTAGAACAAAATACTACAGAGATAGATAATATATTACATATTGGTTTTACTTCTGGAACGACAGGTCTGCCTAAGGCGTATTATAGAAATGAGTTGTCATGGCTATATTCATATGAAGAAACTGAAAAATTAATGGAAAATGAAATAGATACTATGATTGCACCAGGGCCGCTATCACACTCTTTATCTTTATTTGTATGCATCTTTGCTTTGTATAGTGGTCGCAAATTTATTGGGCAGCAACAATTTAATGCAAAAGTATTAATGAATAAAATGAAAACAGACAAAACAATAAAGCATTGCGCTTTATTTGTAGTTCCTACAATGTTAGATACTTGTGTTTCCTGGAACAGTTCTGTGCAACAAATTAGATATATATTTACGACCGGAGATAAGTTACAACATCGTTTAAGAAATAGCGTTACCATGCTTTTTCCTAATGCAACATTAATAGAGTTCTTTGGAACTTCGGAGGCGAGTTTCATTAGTTATAACTATAATAATGAGGCACCTAGCCATTCTGTTGGAAAACTATTTCCTAATGTTACAGTCAATCTCGACCAAGTTGATGAATATGGTATTGGTAAATTAAAAGTTAAGAGCAACATGGTATTCAGTGGATATATTGGGGATTCACATCCAAATGATGATTGGATAGAAATTGGTGATTTTGCATCATTAAATTCAGAAGGTTACTTATATTTACATGGTCGCCAGCATGATCGAATGATTATTGGTGGTAGGAATGTTTATCCAAGTGAAATAGAACGTTTCGCTCAAAATTTTAAAGAGTTCAAGGAAGTATTAGTCATTAGTGAGTCTCATTCAAAATTTGGCGAAATCGCAGTATTACTTTATACCGCTAAGCAAGAAGTGACGTATCGGGAGTTTAAGCATTATTTAACTCAGTATTTGGCTCGTTATCAGGTGCCATCAAAGTTAGTGAAAGTAAGTAAAATGTATTATACACAAAGTGGTAAAATTGCACGCAAACTTATGAGAAGTCTTTATTTAAAGGGTGAATTAAAACAATGAACGAAGCAGTTGTAATCGCAGCGAAACGAACGCCATTTGGCAAATATGGTGGGAAATTAAAGCATTTAGAACCAGAAGCATTATTAAAACCATTATTTGAGCATTTCAATGAACAATATCCACATATAATGTCAGAAATTGACGATGTTATTTTAGGTAATGTGGTAGGAAATGGTGGCAATATTGCTAGAAAATCTTTGCTAGAAGCTAGATTGAATCAAAATATTCCAGGGCTTACATTAGACAGGCAATGTGGTTCTGGGCTAGAAGCTGTGATACATGCATGTCGAATGATTCAAGCTGGCGCGGGTTCAATATATATTGCTGGTGGTGTAGAAAGTACAAGTAGGGCGCCATGGAAGATTAAAAGGCCGCAATCCGTCTATGACACGCAGTTACCTGAATTTTTTGAACGTGCCTCTTTTGCACCAGATAGCCAAGATCCATCGATGATTCAAGCTGCGGAACATGTAGCACAAACATATAACATTTCAAGAAAAGATCAAGATGCATTTGCATGGAAAAGTCATAGCAAGACAATTATGGCTTATAAACAAAAGCATATTAATCAAGAAATTGTTCCGTTGGAAGTAAAAGGTGAAATTTTTAACAGAGACGAAAGTATTAAAGAAAAAATGGGTGAACGCACATTAAATCGTTTGAAACCGTTATTAACTGAAGGAACAGTCACTGCAGGTAATTGTTGTATGAAGAATGACGGTGCAGTATTATTGTTGGTTATGGAAAAAACAGTCGCTGAAGATTACGGTTTACAAGAAGGTTTAATTTTTAAAGATGGTATTACAGTGGGAGTTGATCCTACTTTACTTGGAATTGGTCCAGTACCTGCGGTAAACACATTACTTAAGAGAAATAAACATACCATAGGTGAACTAGACGCTATAGAATTAAACGAAGCATTTGCATCTCAAGTATTAGCAAGTCAAAGAGAGCTAGGTATGTCACTAGATAAGTTGAATATATATGGTGGCGCAATCGCTACAGGACATCCATATGGAGCAAGTGGAGCTGCCTTGGTTACACGCTTGTTTTATATGAAGAATTATCATAGAACTATTGCAACTATGGGTATTGGAGGGGGCATGGGGAATGCAGCATTATTCGAACGATGGTCATGAAGTTAGAGATGTTATATTCAATGATAAGGAAGTAAATATTTACAATCAATTTTTTGGCGATGAGCCAACTAATATAGTTCCTCCACTTTTGTGCGCAAAGCTATGGCCAGAATTTACCTTGTTTCAAGAATTTATAGAAAATGAAATTTTACTTAGAGAAACCGAGGTTACTCAAATACAACCTTTAAGTGTAAATGAACATTATTTAGCACATATGCATATTGTTGACTGTAAGAAAATTCGTCAATATATGAAATATATAGTCAAGTTAGAAATTAATAAAAATAAATATAAATGTATATCTATTACGCAAACTTTTTTGGAGCGTATTTAAAATGTTTGAGCTAAATATAAAACAAGTAAATGAATATTTATCATTAATTAACGATCATAATCCTGTACATAAGCAAATTGTTCCAGGTCAAATGGTAGTTCAAATAGCCCTTACAAAAACAAAAGTAAATTGGTCATCTTACAGAGTCAAATATGTTGAATCTATTGAAATATCAGAAATTATTAAAGTTAAATTTGAAAAGCCTAATAAATTAATTATTTTAAATGAAAATGACAAAATAAAAATATGTATAACAAAAAAATGAGTTCCCAAATTTACTTAAGGGAACTCATTTTTTATTTTGTTATAAGTTTTATATGTGCGAAAAACAAAAAGATTATTATACATTTTTTGCATAAAAATAAAGAGAAAAGTGATTAAAAGGTTGAGGTCAGTTTGACAATATTCATTAACTACGTATAATTGTATAACATGTTAAAGGGAGTGGACATATTCATGGATTATGAAAAGGATTTTGATAAAAGTAGTATAAATAAGGTTGATCCCAAAACTGCTAAAAAAACTGTGTTTGCCACAGGTATCGGAAACGCAATGGAATGGTTTGACTTTGGTTTATATTCTTATTTAGCGGTGATACTCGGACAAAACTTCTTCAGTTCGGTAGAAAATGATCAACTCAAAACAATATTTACATTTGCAACATTTGCAATCGCGTTCTTACTTAGACCAGTCGGTGGTATTATCTTTGGTATAATTGGAGATAAATACGGTAGGAAAGTTGTATTAACAACAACCATTATTATGATGGCGTTCTCAACGTTACTTATTGGTATATTACCTACATACGATCAAATTGGTGTTTGGGCGCCGATACTACTTTTATTAGGTAGAGTGTTACAAGGATTTTCAACAGGTGGGGAATATGCAGGTGCAATGGTATATATAGCAGAATCTTCACCGGATAGAAAACGAAATACGCTTGGTTCTGGCCTTGAAATTGGTACATTGTCAGGTTATATTGCTGCATCAGTATTAAGCGGATTATTATTCTTCTTTTTAAATGATGATCAAATGGCTTCATGGGGTTGGAGAATTCCATTTATCTTAGGCTTATTCTTAGGTATCTTTGGTTTTTATTTAAGAAGAAAACTAGAAGAATCTCCAGTGTATGAAAACGAACTTGCAGATAAACCGAGAAGAGATAATATCGGTTTCTTAACAATTATTAGATATTATTATAAAGATATTATTGTATGTTTTGTTGCAGTCGCATTCTTTAACTGTACAAATTATATGGTAACTTCATATATGCCATCATATTTACAACAAATTATTAAATTAGATAGTACAACAGTATCTGTTTTAATTACAGTTGTTATGGCAGTGATGATTCCATTAGCATTAATGTTTGGTCGACTTGCTGATAGAATTGGTGAAAAAAATGTATTTTTAATTGGATTGGTTGGTACTGCAGTGTTTAGTATTGCTGCTTTTTCACTTTTACAAACAACGTCGATTATCTTTATTATCGTTGGTATCTTTGTCTTAGGTTTCTTCTTATCAACATATGAAGGAACTATGCCTGGTTCGTTACCAACAATGTTCTATACTCATATTAGATATAGAACGCTGGCAGTAACATTTAATGTATCTGTGTCATTATTTGGTGGTACGACACCGTTAATCGCATCTTCACTTGTAGCAAAAACAGGCGATCCATTATCTCCGGCTTATTATTTAACGGTTGTGAGTATTGTAGGTATTATCGTTATTTCGTTATTACATGTAAGTACAGCAGGGAAATCACTTAAAGGTTCATACCCTAATGTCGAAAGTGACGAAGAATATGAATATTATAAGGATAATCCTGATAAGGCATTGTGGTGGACGAAAGATAAGCGCGTTTAATTAAAAGTTTTAAATATATTTAAAAGAGGGACAGAAATCAATTTTTTATAAAATGATTTTTGTCCCTTTTTAGTATGATAAGGAATGAAATAATTTTTGAAGCAAGAAATGCTCGAGTTAGTGCTCATATATAAGCAAGACTAACTCAATAAGGTGATTGCAAGGACTAAAACTACTTATGTTCATTTCAGTTATTTACAGACTATATGATGAAATAGTGCCAGACATTCAATGACCAAGACTGATTTTTTATGTTATCTTAAGATTAACTGAGAAAAATTAGGAGGATGAATATGGCTGTAACAGTAGAACAATATTGGAGAACATTTATTGAAGCATTTCCAGAATATAAGGGTGTGAAATTTGAAGCATGGTCCTTTGGTGTTGATGAAGATGAATTAGCAGAATTAGTAAAGCAAGGTGAGAAAACTGCTACGACGAGTGGTTACGAAACGTATAAAGTTGAAGAAGAACCGCTACCTCAAGTAGGAGAAGTTAGTGTGATCTTAAATGAAAAGGGACAGCCAAAATGCGTAATTGAAACAACACGTGTTTATCAAACTCCTTTCAATGAAGTAACTGAACATCACGCTTACTTAGAAGGTGAAGGCGATAAGTCATTAACATATTGGCGGAAAGCACATATTGATTTCTTTAAGCCGTATTACGAGTCTTTAGGATTGGAGTTTAATGAATCTATTATCGTAGTATGTGAAGAATTTAAAGTGCTATATGTATAAAAATAGTGGTACATAAGTTAGGACTGCTTCGAGGTTGCTCTCCAAGCAAACAAAGGGGACAATCTTTGCCTAACTATGTACCACTTAGGGTGAGTGTTTATAGGGTTGTGTGTTCAAAGTGTGTATAAGGGGACAACTTATACACGCTTTGCTTTTTTAACTTCATATGTCTTAAAGGGGAGTTAATTGTATATCTTAAATTCTGAATTCTTCTTAGTGCAATTTCTGCATAGTCTTCGATGTATAGAAAATGTGCTTAATAACTTAGCTTCATGTTATCAACATCATTTTCAAGTAGAGAGAGTAACTTATATAATTCATTCATGTTGAAATTTTCATCGAATTTAACAGAAATTGTTTTGAAAGTCTTGGTGATAATTTCATATATTGGGTTACCATTTTCAAAAGCCTGTTTGTAGATAATCATGTTGTGATTCCCTCCTTTATCTCTCTACACTTATTATAATAATGGAAAATCAATGTAAATACATGAGTCTACAGTATCAACTTTTTATCAGACTAATGTCGTATATTATTTGAAGATTTAAATAATTGTGCGTGTTAGGTATGATTTTATAGGTTGTTTAAAGTCTGTATTATATATTTATAAAAGCCTTATTTTTCAAAACCTTCCATAATATATATAAAGCACACCTCACTATTAACATTCTTTTGAGGTGTGCTTATGGCTCTTATTTATTTAAACTTCTGTAACTTCTACATCTATGTGTTCAACGCGGTTAAATGCGCCGTGATCAACTGGACCAACGAAGTCGTTCATTTTCCAACCATTTTTAATTGCTGAAGCAACAAATGCTTTTGCAGCGATTACAGCATCTTTAGGTGATTTGCCATTTGCTAAGTATGCAGTGGTAGCAGCTGCGAATGTACAACCAGCACCATGGTTATAACTTTGTTGGAACATATCTGTTGTTAATTGATAGAATAGCTTTCCATCATAGTATAGGTCATATGATTTATCTTGGTCTAATGCTTTGCCACCTTTAATAATTACGTGCTTTGCGCCTTGTTGGTGGATAATTTCAGCTGCCTTTTTCATATCATCTATTGATTTTAAAGTACCTAAATTGGCAAGTTGGCCAGCTTCAAATAAGTTCGGTGTTACGACAGTTGCTTTTGGTAATAAATGTTCTACCATTGCATCTGTGTTACCTGGGTTTAGCACTTCGTTTTCTCCTTTACATACCATTACTGGATCTACAACAAAGTAGTCTGCGCCAGATTCAACAAATGCTTCGCCAGCACGTTTGATAATTTCTTGTGTACCCAGCATTCCTGTTTTTACCGCGTCTGGGCCGATTGAAATTGCTGTTTCTAATTGTTTTTCAAATACATCAAATGGAATTGGCGTCACATTATGTGACCATGTTTTTTCATCCATTGTTACGATTGAAGTTAGGGCTACAATGCCGTATGTCTCTAGTTCTTGAAAAGTTTTTAAATCAGCTTGCATACCTGCACCAGCGCTAGTATCTGAACCGGCAATCGTTAATGTTTTTTTCAATGCCATTAAATTTCACTCCTAAATATCTTTTGCACTTATCATACCATGTTTAACGTGTATTCTAAATAACGAGGTGTTGATAAAGGTGGCTTTGAGAAGCTTGTAAGGTTTTAGAGGGATTTATGTAAGTGAGGGTCGTTAAATTAATAAACAGAGCGTACACCTGAGCTAAAGCTCAAGCGTAAGAACCCCTAATTTTGCTAAAGCAAAAAAGGGGTTCTTTATGTTACTATATGAATGAGGTGAGACGATATGGAATGGTCGGATGTTTTTCATGATATAACTACGCGACATGACTTTACTGCCATGCATGATTTTTTAGAAAAAGAGTATACTACTGAAGTGGTGTATCCCGATAAAGAAAATATTTATCAGGCATTTGATTTAACGCCTTTTGAACACGTGAAAGTGGTCATATTAGGTCAAGATCCTTATCATGGACCTAATCAAGCACACGGACTAGCTTTTTCAGTACAGCCAGATGCCAAGTTTCCGCCTTCTTTAAGAAATATGTATAAAGAACTGGAAGATGATATTGGTTGTGTGAGAAAATCTCCACATTTACAAGATTGGGCGCGTGAGGGTGTCTTATTATTAAATACTGTTTTGACAGTTCGCCAAGGAGAAGCGCATTCTCACAAAAATATTGGTTGGGAAATTTTTACTGATGAAGTGATAAAAGCGGTATCTGAACAATTGAAAAATGTTGTGTTTATTTTATGGGGCAAACCTGCGCAACAGAAAATTAAGCTAATAGACACTACGAAACACCATATTATTCAGTCTCCACATCCAAGTCCGCTGTCAGCATATCGTGGTTTCTTTGGATCAAAACCGTATTCTCTGACAAATAATTATTTACAAACAAATGGCATTAAACCAGTGAATTGGTGTGAGAGTGAGGATTAATACATGGAAAAAGAAAAGATTATTCAATTGATTGAACAGGAGTTAGTCCAAGCAGACGAAGCTCAAAGTAATGTTGATTTTGAGAAGCATATATATGCGATTCATACATTAACATCATTAGTTACTGAGACCCGTTCTAATAAACAACGTTATAGTGACAATAGTTTCAATGTATCATCTTCTTTTAAATCATCAACAGTACAACATGGAAATACTAAATCGAATATTTCTGAAAATGAAATCAGAGCGATGGGCGGAAAAGTACCAAATAGTTCCAGTCAGAATGTAACAACCGACACTGGATTAAATTCTAATAAATTGGTTACAGATGATGAAATAGGTAACGGTGACTCAATTTTTGATTTTTAAATAATGGAAGGATGGAAATTAACATGATGAAAGTGTTTATTGTTTTAGGTGCGCTTAACGCGATGATGGCAGTGGGTACAGGTGCTTTTGGTGCACATGGGTTAGAAAATAAGCTATCAGAAAAATACTTATCCATTTGGGAAAAGGCGACAACTTATCAGATGTATCATGGTCTAGGATTATTAGCGATAGGTATCATTAGTGGTACTACATCTATTAATGTCAATTGGGCAGGTTGGTTACTATTCTTTGGTATTATATTTTTCAGTGGTTCATTGTATATTTTAGCTTTAACTCAAATTCGTATATTAGGCGCGGTTACCCCAATTGGCGGCGTACTATTTATTGCTGGCTGGCTAATGTTAGTTATAGCAACGATTAAATTATAAAGTTATAATTGTTATAGAATTCATCTTATGGGTATAATACACTCCATGAGGTGAATTTTATTTATGAGTCAAAATGAAAAACAGATAGATAGAGGAGATTTAAAACAGAATTTATCTGAGAAGTTTGTATGGGCAATCGCCTATGGATCGTGTATAGGTTGGGGTGCTTTTATATTACCTGGTGACTGGATAGGTCAATCAGGCCCGGTTTCTGCAGCGATAGGTATCGTCATCGGTGCATTATTAATGATACTTATAGCAGTAAGTTATGGTGCATTAGTAGAACGTTTTCCTGTATCTGGCGGAGCCTTTGCATTTAGCTTTTTAGGATTTGGGAGGTACGTAAGTTTCTTCTCATCCTGGTTCTTAACATTTGGGTATATTTGTGTGGTCGCATTAAACGCCACAGCATTTAGTTTATTAATTAAATTTTTATTACCTGATATTTTAGAAACTGGTAAATTATATACGATAGCAGGATGGGATGTGTATATCACTGAAATTCTGATTGCTTCATTATTATTAATTGTCTTTATGTTTATAGCAATTAAAGGTGCAAGTGTTTCAGGTTCTCTGCAATACTATTTCTGTGTAGCAATGGTTATTACAATAATATTATTATTTTTCGGATCTTTCTTTGGTAATAACTTTTCTTTTGAAAATTTACAACCATTAACCAATGAAAGTAAGGGATGGTTTACTTCCATCATAATGATTGTGGCAATTGCGCCATGGGCATATGTTGGATTTGATAATATACCACAGACGGCTGAAGAATTTGATTTTTCGCCTAATAAAACATTCAAACTTATTGTATATAGTTTGTTAGCCGCAGCATTTACCTATGTATTGATGATATTATACACAAGTTGGTTAAGCACTTCGTCAACCAGTTTAAATGGAAACTTATGGTTAACAGGTGCTGTAACACAAGCAGCCTTTGGTTATATTGGTTTAGCAGTATTAGCAATTGCTATTATCATGGGAATTTTTACTGGATTAAATGGCTTCTTAATGAGCTCAAGTCGTTTGTTATTCTCTATGGGCCGTTCAGGTATTATGCCATCAGTATTTAGCAAATTGCACAGTAGATATAAAACACCATATATAGCAATTATCTTCTTGGTTACTATTACGTTAATTGCTCCGTGGCTAGGACGTACGGCGTTGACTTGGATTGTCGATATGTCGTCAACAGGAGTGTCGATTGCTTACTTTATTACTTGTCTGTCAGCTGCTAAATTGTTTAGTTTTAATAAAGCTAGTAATACGTATAGTCCTGTATATAAAATATTTGCAATATTGGGCACGGTTGTATCATTTGTCTTTTTATTGTTATTATTAGTTCCTGGTTCACCAGCGTCGTTATCTGTACCGTCATATATTGCATTAGGTGGATGGTTAGTGATTGGCTTAATCTTCTTTGTAGTCCGCTATCCAAAACTAAAGCGTATGGACAATGATAAATTAAGTAGATTGATTTTAAACCGTTCAGAAGATGACGTTGTAGATTTAATAAATGAACATAAGTCAGAGAAAGCGAATCAATAGTTATTACTTCTAGTAAAAATATGTAATTAACATGAAATAGTGAAAATTTAATTATTATAAAAAGAAGGCCAGTTAATCACAATGTTGCACATCATGGATTACTGGTCTTCTTTTTATATGTCTATAGGAGTAAATATAGTGTTTATACACGCTTTTTACGTATTTTTGTTCCTGAAACAATTAGTTTGGCTATCTGGTCAGCAAAGAGTAACCCCAACGCTATTGCACCAGCTATAAGCGTTACTTCTAACATAGTGTTTATAGCTTTACTAAACTCTAATAGTACTAGATTTTTAGTAGCGTCGAAGGCGAGGCCACCAGGAACTAATGGGATTATTCCAGGAACCATAAAGATGATAACGGGTTCTTTTTTTATGCGAGCCATGATGTGGCTTAAACAACCTAGAGCTAAGCTCCCGAAGAAACTAGAGTATATCGTGTGTGCAGAAAAACCATCATAAAATAAAATATAAACCATCCATCCGCTTGCTCCAACAAGACCAACAATGTTATAAAGACGTTTCGGAACATCAAATATTACGCCGAAAAAGAGGGAAGCGGTATAGCTAAATATAAAATTTAATATCCAAAACATAGACATAACTCCTAAAAAATAATAAGTATCGTACTAACGCCAGCGCCAATACCAAAAGCTGTGACGAGTGCTTCTAATGATTTAGTGGTAAACATCAACATATGTCCGCCGAACAAATCTTGAATGGCATTTGTGATTAATACCCCTGGTACGATTGGCATGACGGCTGCAATCATAATAGTAGCGACGGAACCACCTGGAATGAGATGATGACCAATAATTGTAATCAACCCAATTACTAATGCCCCCATAAATTCAGGAATAAATTGGGCGTGCAATTTTTGATGTAATAATTCTACTACAATATAGCCAAAAGACCCAGCTAGTAATGCAGTTAAAACATCAATCAAATAGCCACCTTGTAAATATAAAAAGCTGACAGAAATAACTGCAGCAGCTATAAATTTATAAAAAAGATAATGGTTTTGAATGCTCTGTTCATTGTATATTTTTTGTAATTCTTGAAATGCGTCTTCTAGGGAAATATCACCAAGTGCTAGTCGTCTAGAAATGCCATTAGTACGTGAAATTCGCAGTAGATTCGTATCTCTTGTTTTAATTCTAAATATTCTTGGGTAAGACTCATTGTGGAGCATAAAATTAATAACGGTATTCGTAACGAAGCTATTACTCTCTTTGTATCCTAAAGTAAAAGCCATTCGTGTCATCGTATCTTCTACACGTGAACCTTCTGCCCCTGATTCTAATAGAATTCTTCCGGCAAGCATAATTACATCTTTTGCCATTTTTTCATCATAGCTCTCGATTGTTTGATTATATATTGTCATTTAATCACCAATTAAAATGTATTTAACTAACACTATAGAATTATTGTTATAGCGTGGGAATAAGTTATTGAGTTAATATTTTTTATTGTAACATTTTCCTATTACATTTTGTTATAAGGATTGCTTTATTTCTTATTGTATAAGGGAGTTAATGTATTTTACGCAATTGTTACAATACATTTATGTTTCAAATATTTCAAATAGGTTAAAATAGTATTAGTTAACTGTTACAGACATATATTGAGTAGCGACAATATAAACAGTTAATATTTAAATTAAGTAGTGGCTAAAGTTCTCCCAAACACACTACAATTAGATGAGTATAGGGAAATATCCTTTATCTCAAAAGTAAAAGATCTCGTCATTAGTTAATCTAGTGACGAGATCCTTTTTAATTATAATGTGAAATTTTTAAACGAGTTAGTAGCAGTTGCGCAAATTATTTCACAGAATACAAATTTTACTTCGCATAATTTCTGCTTGCTTCATAATTTATAATGAAAAAAGGTCTTGTAAATTTTCTTTCTTAACAATGTGACCTACGTAGAAACTACCGAAGTCCCCATAGCGAGCAGTGGTTTCATCAAATCTCATTTCAGAGACGATTTTTTTGAATTGTAATGGATCATCTGCAAATAATGTGACGCCCCATTCAAAGTCATCAAATCCCATTGAACCAGTAATAAATTGTTTGATTTTTCCAGCGTATTGACGACCTATTTTACCGTGTGCATACATAAGTTCTTGGCGTTCTTCAAGAGGAAGCATGTACCAGTTATAAGTTTCATTACGACGTTTATCCATTGGATAGAAACAGATATACTCAGAGTGTGGTAATTCAGGGAATAATCTTGGTTTAATATGAGGATTTTCATAAGGGTCTTCATCAGATTTTCCTGCAAGATAATTTCCTAATTCTATGATTGAAACATATGAGTATGTTGGGATTAAGAAATCTGTAATTTTTAATTTATTGAATTCATTTTCAAAGGCGTTTAAGTCTTTCATTTCTGGACGTAATGCCCATAAAAGAATGTCCGCTTTTTGACCTGTTATATTGTAAAATGCATGGTCGCCAGTGTTGTTTGTTCGTGCAGATTCATGTTTATTTAAAAATGATTGTAACTCTTCTACGAGGCTTCGACGTTCTTCATCTGGCACTAAACGTAGGCTTGACCAATCAATTGCATATAATAAATGTAAACTGTACCATCCATCTAAAGTTTCTGGTGCTTGTGGCATTTAAATCTCTCCTTTAATGAAAATTTTTATGTCTTCACTACAAAATTTTACCATAAAGGGAGTATTAAAACATAAGTAAATGATTACAAATTGGTGACATGGAATTCTAATAAAAAATAACGTATAATGGTATTCGTAAAATAAAAAAGAATTGAAATTTTGAGGAGGCCCTTATGTCTTTATTAGATGTATTACAAGAAAAACTTTCAGGAAAAAACGTGAAAATAGTCTTACCTGAAGGGGAAGATGAACGAGTATTAACAGCGGCAACACAATTACAAGGGACAGACTATGTGACGCCTGTAGTATTAGGTAACGAAGCAAACGTTAAAGCTTTAGCTAATGACAAAGGATTAGATATTTCAAATTTAGAAATTATCGATCCAGAAACAAGCGAATTAAAACAAGAATTAGTAACTGCTTTTGTTGAACGTCGTAAAGGTAAAGCAACGGAAGAACAAGCACAAGAAATGTTGAAAAATGTTAACTATTTCGGCACAATGCTTGTTTATACTGGTAAAGCAGAAGGACTTGTTAGTGGCGCTGCGCATTCTACTGGAGATACTGTGCGCCCAGCATTACAAATTATCAAAACAAAACCTGGTGTCTCTAAAACTTCAGGCATCTTCTTTATGATTAAAGACGATCAACAATATATTTTTGGTGATTGTGCAATTAACCCTACACTTGAAGCACAAGATTTAGCTGAAATTGCAGTTGAAAGTGCTAAGTCTGCTAAAAGTTTCGGAATGTCACCACGCGTTGCAATGTTAAGTTTCTCAACTAAAGGATCTGCTAAATCGGATGATGTTGAAAAAGTTTCAAATGCTGTAGACATAGCTCAAGAGAAAATTAAAGCTGATAATATTGAAGACGTAGTTGTAGATGGTGAATTCCAATTTGACGCAGCAATTGTACCAGAAGTTGCGAAGAAAAAAGCGCCAGACGCTAAAATTCAAGGCGATGCAAATGTATTCGTATTTCCAAGTTTAGAAGCTGGAAATATCGGTTATAAAATTGCGCAACGTCTGGGTGGATTTGATGCGGTTGGTCCAGTATTACAAGGTCTTAACTCACCAGTAAATGATTTATCACGTGGTTGTTCTATAGAAGACGTATATAATCTATCAATCATTACTGCTGCACAGTCATTACAATAATGGATTTAGCAAGCAAATATTTTAATGCCGCAGATTGGCGTTATATAGATCATTCTTCAGGTTTGGAGCCTATGCAATCATTTGCATTTGATGATACTTTTTCTGAAAGTGTAGGGAAAGATTTATCATGTAGCGTTGTTCGTACATGGGTACATCAACATACTGTAATACTAGGTATTCATGATTCAAGGTTACCTTATTTGCAAGATGGTATACGTTATCTTACAGAAGAGCGTGGTTATAATGCGATTGTTAGAAACTCGGGTGGACTAGGTGTGGTCTTAGATCAAGGTGTGCTGAATATTTCTCTGATTTTTAAGGGTAAACATGATATTACAATTGATGAAGCTTTTTCAGTAATGTATTTATTAATTGCTAAAATGTTTGAAGATGAAGATATTGAAATAGCGACACATGAAATCGAAAGGTCATACTGCCCAGGTAAATTTGACTTGAGCATTAATGGTAGAAAGTTTGCTGGTATTTCACAAAGGCGCGTTCGTGGTGGTATTGCAGTTCAAATTTACCTTTGTGTAGAAGGTGATGGCAGTGAAAGAGCTGAGATGATGCAATCCTTTTATGAGCGTGCGTTAAAAGGTGAGGAAACCAAGTTCACTTATCCAAATATTGAACCGTCTTGTATGGCATCTTTAGAAACGCTGTTAAATAAGAAGATAACAATGCAAGATGTGATGTTCCAATTGTTGTATGCAATCAAGGATTTAGGTGGGCGCTTGAACATGGAACCAATCACTGATGAAGAATGGCAATTATATGAAGGTTATTTTGAAAAAATGATAGAACGTAACGCTAAAATCAATCAAACAATGAATTAGATTAGAGTGAGGCTAGTATGGGTACTTGAAGATTAAGTATACATACTAGTCTTTTTTTATTTTGTTAAATCAAATAAGATTTATAGCAATAGGTTTTTAAATCTGTTGAATTATAGAAATGAAATAAGTAATATAGTGAAAGTATGGTTTAAAAACTAATAATTAATAAATTTGGCTATTTTCAATGTAAGTTTTTGAATATATAGTCCGAGCGTTTTATAATGAGTAAGTATGAGCATGAATTAGCATCTGGTGTTAATTTTTGTAATGATTGTTTATAGGTCTCTATGCTAATGTAAGCAGGTATAGTTTTTAAAATTTAATAAACTATGACCAGAGTCGTATGGCATTATGTAGATTTTGTGAGATAATATAAAATGATGTTTGCAAAAATAATGAAAATGTTTAATGATGATGAAATTTTATCTGATTTTAAAAATGACATACTTAAATATTAATTCTTTTTCATTATCTATAGAATGAAAACAGAAAATTTCCTTGGAAATATGATTTAAGTAATGAGTGTGTTGTTATGGGCGAATAAATAGATGCCTGAACTGTACAAAAATCAGTACATATAAATACAATTTAAAGAAAATACTAAAGGTGATTGAAAATATGGCACAACAAGGATACGGGGAAGCGAATGGTAAAGTAATATTAATTGGTGAACATGCTGTAACGTTTGGCGAACCAGCAATAGCAATTCCATTCACGACTGGTAAAGTAAAAGCAACAATTGAATCTTTGAAGGAAACAAGTGTTTCTTTTATTAAAAGTGAAGTATTTGAAGGTGAATTAAGCAAAGCACCTGAACATTTAAAAGCAGTAATTACAAGATTTATTGAAAAATATAGTGTTAAAACGCCTATAAAAGTGTCGATTGATACAAATTTACCACCTTCAAGAGGGTTAGGTTCTAGTGCTGCTATGGCAGTGGCTTTTGTGCGTGCAAGTTTTGATTATCTTAAAAAACCGTTATCTGATGCACTATTGATTGAAGAAGCAAATTGGGCTGAGCGTATTGCTCATGGTAAACCAAGCGGTATTGACACACAAACTATTGTTTCCAATAAACCCGTCTGGTTTCAACAAGGACAAGTACAAACATTAAAACCATTAGGCCTAAGTGGCTATATGGTTGTTATCGATACAGGCGTGCGTGGCTCTACAAAGCAAGCAGTAGAAGACGTGCATAATTTATGCAAGGAAGATCGTAAATATCTGCAAAATGTAAAGCATATTGGTAAACTTGTACATGAAGCAAGTGAGTCAATTGAACACCATGATTTCGAACAATTAGCCTCTGTATTTAATTTATGCCAAGAGAATTTGAGAACACTAACTGTAAGTCATGAGAAAATTGAAGAAATATTAGAAGTAAGTAAGCAACAAGGTGCTATTGCTGGTAAGTTAACTGGTGGTGGGCGAGGTGGTAGTATGATTGTACTAGCTACTGATTTAGAAATAGCAGAGAACATCGTTAAATGTGCAACAGATTTAGGTGCACATCATACGTGGATTGAATACTTAGGAGGGTAATGAGGTTGGTCAATAGTGGTAAGGCACGTGCGCATACAAACATTGCACTGATTAAATATTGGGGGAAGGCTGACGAAACTTATATTATTCCGATGAATAATAGTCTTTCTGTAACATTAGATCGTTTTTATACTGAAACAAAAGTTACTTTTGATGAAAGTTATGACAAAGATACGCTTATTTTAAATGGTGAAGTGGTTGCAGAAAATGAAGCTGTTAAAATAAGTAAATTTATGGATATCGTGAGAGAATTAGGTGGAACATCTGCGCATGCATATATTGAAAGTGAGAATTATGTACCAACTGCAGCAGGGCTTGCTTCTTCAGCAAGTGCGTATGCAGCATTAGCAGCTGCGTGTGACAAGGCTTTAAATCTTGGATTAACGGGTAAAGCATTATCTAGGTTAGCTCGTAGAGGTTCTGGATCAGCATCAAGAAGTATCTACGGTGGCTTTGTAGAATGGGAAAAAGGTCATGATGATGCAACATCATACAGTTTTCCTGTTGAAGCAGACAATTGGGAAAATGACTTAGCAATGATATTTGTAGTGATCAATAATAAATCTAAAAAAGTATCTAGTCGTGCTGGTATGTCACTAACACGTGATACATCTCGATTTTATCAATATTGGTTGGATCATGTAGATGAAGATATAACAGCAGTTAAACATGCGATAAACCAAAAAGACTTTAAGCAATTAGGTGAAGTTATAGAAGCAAATGGTTTACGTATGCATGCAACGAACTTAGGAGCACAACCACCATTTACGTATATGGTAGATGATAGTTATCTTGTAATGGATATTGTACACCAATGCCGAGAAGCGGGCTATCTTTGCTACTTTACAATGGATGCTGGACCTAATGTCAAAATTTTAGTTGAAAAGAAAAATCAACAAGCAGTGATAGATGCCTTATATAAATCGTTTGACGAAGCACAAATCATTGCGAGTGATATTATAAGCACAGGCGTTGAAATTATTGAGTAAGGAAGAGATAAAATGATTCAAGTCAAAGCACCAGGTAAGCTATATATTGCAGGTGAATACGCTGTTACTGAACCTGGATATAAATCTGTATTAATTGCAGTAGATCGATTTGTAACAGCTACTATTGAAGATTCTAATGTTTCTCAAGGCACAATACATTCAAAAACATTACATCATGAACCTGTGACTTTCCAAAGACGTCAAGATAGAATCGCTGTTTCTGACGTCCATGCTGCTAAACAATTGAAGTATGTTATTACTGCGATTGAAGTATTTGAGCAATATGTTCGAAGTAACAATATTAGTTTAAAACATTTTAATTTAACGATAGATAGTAATCTAGACGATGCGAATGGTCATAAGTATGGTTTAGGATCTAGTGCAGCTGTACTCGTTTCAGTTGTAAAAGTATTAAATGAATTTTATGAGACACATTTATCCAATCTCTATATTTATAAATTAGCCGTGATTGCTAATATGAAATTACAAAGCTTAAGTTCTTGTGGAGATATTGCTGTAAGTATTTATACAGGATGGCTAGCATATAGTACATTTGACCATGAGTGGGTTTCACAACAAATAGAGGACACTTCTGTCAATGAAGTACTAAATAAAAACTGGCCTGGCCTACATATTGAACCATTACAGCCTCCTGAAAATATGGAAGTCCTAATTGGTTGGACAGGTTCTCCGGCGTCGTCACATCATCTTGTTAGTGAAGTCAAACGCTTAAAATCAGATCCCACATTTTATGGCAAATTCTTAGAACGCTCACATTTATGCGTAGAAAAACTGATTCACGCCTTCAAAACAAATCACATTAAAGGCGTACAACAAATGATTCGTACCAACCGTGAAATTATTCAATCGATGGATAAAGAGGCGACGATTGATATTGAGACAGCACATTTGAAAGTTTTATGTTCTATAGCCGAAAAATACGGTGGTGCAGCTAAAACATCAGGAGCAGGCGGTGGTGATTGTGGTATTACAATTATCGATAATAAAGTGAAGAAAAAATTAATTTATCAAGAGTGGTTAGACAATGAAGTGAAACCACTTGAATTTAATATTTATCATGGTCAATAAATAATGAATATTAAGGGGAATGCAGTATTTTAATCCGAATAAGAGGATTAAAGTGCTGTTTTTTTAATGCATAGGATTAAGAACTTGAAATTTAGAAGATATATCTATAAGTTCCGTTTTGTTAAAAAATTGGAAAATTTACCTTTTGATGAAAATAAAATCATTCAAGGGTACATCATGTCAGAATCGCACTATTATATTGAACTTATAAATATTTAAGCATATCATCGTTTTAAGAAAGCGCTTCCAAAAAGAGCGAAAAGGATGATGATTATGAACATTGGACGAAACATTGGCAATGCAATACGTAGGTTCGGTGGAGCGATGATAGTACCTGTGTTATTGTTCCCATTTTTTGGTATTATTATTGGAATTGCGACACTTTTCAAAAATGAATCTATTATGGGAGGGCTTGCCAACCCTGATGGTATATGGTTTCAAATATGGTCATTAATTGAAAACGGAGGATGGACTGTATTTGAAAATATAGAGCTCATTTTTGTTATTGGATTACCTATTTCATTAGCGAAAAAATCAGCAGGGCATGCAGTGATGTCTTCTGTTGTTACTTATATGATGTTTAATTATTTTATTAATGGCATATTAACGACATGGGGACCTACTTTTGGTGTTAACTTTAAAGAGAATGTTGATGATGCGACAGGACTGACAGAGTTAGTAGGCATTAAAACATTAGATACTAACATTATTGGAGCTTTAATTATCTCGGGTGTCGCAATATGGTTACATAACCGTTATTATGATAAGAAATTGCCTGAATCATTAGGCATATTCCAGGGATCGCCATTTGTAGTTATGCTTGCATTTTTTTGTATGATTCCAATTGCCTTTTTAACAAGTTGGGGGTGGCCGATTGTTCAAGGTTGGATTGCATCGTTACAAGTCTTTCTTGCTACATCTAGTTATATTGGTGTGTGGCTATTCCATTTCTTAGAAAGGATATTGATACCAACCGGTTTACATCATTTTATATATACGCCATTTGAATATGGTCCAGCTGTTGTAGATGGCGGTATTAAATCTTATTGGATATCACACCTTACTGAATATTCTGAGACAACTAAATCATTAAAAGATATCTTCCCTGGCGGAGGGTTCTTATTACAAGGTAATACGAAAATCTTTGGTTCGATTGGCATAGCGCTTGCGATATATTCCACAGCTAAACCTCATAAAAAGAAAGAGGTAGGTGCGCTATTATTGGCAGCCACATTAACTGCAGTATTTGCAGGGATTACCGAGCCATTAGAATTTACATTTATATTTATTGCACCTTTCTTATTCTTAATACATGCTGTTTTAGGTGCAACAATGGTTACAATTATGCATGCATTTGGCTTAGTTGGGAATTTAGGTGGCGGTTTTATTGAAATAGCGGCAACCAATTGGATTCCTCTATTTGGATCACATTGGGGAACCTATTTAGCACAATTTATAATAGGGATTATTTTTATCTTTATTTATTACTACTTGTTTAGATTTATAATATTGAAGTTTGATATTCCTATGCCTGGTAGGGAAAAAGATGACAATAAAGATACTAAACTATATACGAAAAAAGACTACCGTGAAAATAAAAAACAAAGTTCGCTTTCTGATAGTTATAGTGAATATCAAATGAAAGCAGATGTATATATAGAAGGATTAGGTGGCGCAGATAATATAGTTGATGTTACTAATTGTGCCACAAGACTTCGCGTCACCGTAAATGATCCTGAACAAGTAGCAGCAGATAATTATTTTAAATCAAAAGGCGGTGCCCATGGTCTTGTTAAAAGTGGTAAAAATGTCCAAGTTATTGTTGGACTTTCGGTATCACAAGTAAGAGAAGAAGTAGAACAAATTTTAAACAAATCAAGTTAGCCTTGTTAATATTCTAAATTAGTGGAGAAGTGTAGAAATCAAAACATATAATGATTTTCAAACACCCCCTCCACTTTTTATCAATACAGGATTTATAATGTCTTTTACTTGGAATTTTGTAGTAATAAAACCAGTTGTAAATTCACATGAAAACTAATTATTAATTTTATAATTATGATAAGTTCTTGCTATAAAATCAAATACGACATAATAAGGTGTGAAGCTGTAGTATTCCGTATTATTAAAAAATTGAATAGGTGGGCTATTAACGTAAATATTAAAGACAGCATGTTTAGCAATATAGTTATCATGCAAAGTTGTAATTGATACGTAAAGTAGTTCACGAGCTTTAATAAGTTGAATAGGCTCTATTAAATTTTTAGTTTCTCCTGATAATGATATAACAAAAAGTAAATCATTAGAGGACATTTGGTTTATAGCTAAACGCAATTCCGTTTCATCATTAATAACAATAGCTCTTTTAGAAATAGAGAGCATATGTCTTTGAGCTTCACGTGCTACATTTTGTTGCGCCATACCTGTACCAAAAATATAGATGAATGGAGCAGTTTCAATTAATTCATTAAGTGGTTGATAATCAAACATTTCAAGATGTTCAACAGTCCTTTGAACATCTTCAACTATTGTATCTGCGTTCGCGAATTGTGTAGATGATGTATTTGTATCCATTTTTAAGTAAAATTTAAAATTACTATAACCTTCAAATCCCATTTTTTTAACTAACCTATGAATCGTAGAGATAGATGTATGTGTAAGTTTACTTAAATCATGAATTTTCATGTTCGAAATTTGATCAATATTTTGTCTGATAATATTGATAATATGTAAATCATTTTCTGTTAGTTGTTCAAAATGTTTATTAATAAGATGATCTAATACCATATAAAAAGATTCCACCTATTCATTGGAAAAATTTCCGAATTTTGAAAATATATTCTAATGTTAATATATAAATTCTAAATACGTCAAACTTATTGGTGTTTTTAATTTTTTATTCTACTATAATTTTAAAGGAGTTAAAGTAAGAAAGAAGACTTAAATATTTTTTTGTATTTTATTGTAAGCGTTTTCTTTTGGAGCGTTCAAAAATTAAGGAGATGAGATAATGACAGTTAAAGTTGGTGTTATTGGTTGTGGAGGTATAGCAAATGGTAAACATTTACCAAGTTTAGCGAAAATTTCAGAGGTATCAATGGTTGCCTTTTGTGATATAGATAAAACAAAAGCTGAATCAGCAGCAAGGCGTTATGGTGATAAAAATGCAACAGTGTATGAAGATTACATTGAATTATTAAAAGATAATTCGATTGAAGTTATTCATGTTTGTACACCGAATAATACGCATCAAGAGATTACTGTAGCAGCATTGAATGCAAGTAAGCATGTGATGTGTGAAAAACCAATGGCTAAAACTTCTGAAGAAGCACAATTAATGATTGATGCTGCAGTGCATAATAATAAAAAGTTAACTATTGGTTATCAAAATAGATTTCGTGCTGATAGTCAATATCTACGAAAAGTAACACAACGTGGAGATTTAGGAGAGATATATTTTAGTAAGGCTCATGCTATTCGAAGACGTGCAGTACCAACATGGGGGGTTTTTCTAGACGAAGAGAAACAAGGAGGTGGCCCGTTAATTGATATAGGAACTCATGCATTAGATCTTACATTATGGATGATGGATAATTATGAGCCTGAATCCGTGATGGGCTCTACATTTCAAAAATTGGGGAAACAAGCGGATGCAGCTAATGCTTGGGGTTCTTGGGATCCAAATAAATTCACGGTAGAAGACTCTGCATTTGGATTTATCAAGATGAAGAATGGGGCCACCATTATACTAGAATCAAGCTGGGCGCTTAATTCTTTAGACGTTGATGAAGCCAAATGTTCCTTGTCAGGTACTGATGGTGGCGCTGACATGAAAAATGGCTTACGTATACACGGTGAAGACTTAAAAACACTGTATACTTCTGAAATTGAATTAGAAAATGCTGGCGTTGATTTTTATGAAGGTGAAAAGATAGATGAAGCAGAAGAAGAAGCGAGATTTTGGATAAATAGTATTACTCAGGATATAGAACCTGTCGTTAAACCAAAAGAAGCATTTGTTGTAACTCAGATATTAGAAGCTATATACGAATCAGCTAAAACAGGGCAAGCTGTTTATTTAAATGATAAATAAAGCTTATGGAGGTATTTTATGAATATTACAATATGGAATGAATTTAGACATGAACAAGAAAGTGAAGATGTACAGGCTGTTTATCCAAACGGTATACATCATGTAATAGCATCATTTTTAACAGATGATCATATTGTGACTACAGCAACGTTAGACGAACCTCAGCACGGTTTAACAGATGATGTGTTAGCACAAACAGATGTACTTATTTGGTGGGGGCATAAAGTACATGAAGAAGTTGATGAAGAAGTCGTAGAAAAAGTAAAACAGAAAGTATTAGAAGGTATGGGATTAGTCGTCTTACATTCAGGACATTTTTCAAAAATTTTCAAGAGTTTAATGGGCACATCGTGTGACCTTAAATGGCGAGAGGCAGATGAAAAAGAACGGCTTTGGGTTGTTGATCCCACGCATCCTATCGCTGAAGGAATTGACTCATATTTTGAACTTGAAAAAGAAGAAATGTACGGAGAACATTTCGATATCCCATCACCAGACGAAACAGTTTTCATCAGTTGGTTTGAAGGTGGAGAAGTCTTTAGAAGTGGAGCAACTTTTAAAAGAGGCAACGGGAAAATATTTTATTTTAGACCGGGCCATGAAACCTATCCTACCTATTACAATGTAAATGTGCAAAAGGTTATTAAGAATGCTGTGAAGTGGGCATTTCACAGTAATACGCCAAGACATCAATATGGAAACGCACAACCATTAGAACAAATATCAAAAAAATAATATTGGGAGTTTTCTACTTATGGATAAATTAAAAGTGGGTATTATTGGATGCGGTGGCATTGCATGTAACAGACACATTCCAGCTTTTCAAAATTTAAATCATTTAGTGGATGTTGTGGCAGTTCAAGATGTTGATTTAGCATTGGCAAAAAATGTTGCAAATGATTTTCATATTAAAAATATTCATGAATCATATTATACGATGTTTGAACAAGTTGATGCAGTAGCTATTTGTACACCAAATAAATTTCATGCGGAGATAAGTATTGCTGCTTTAGAAGCAGGAGTTAATGTATTTTGCGAAAAACCAATGGCCATGAATTTAACTGAATGTGAGGCTATGGTAGATGCCGCAAAACAAGCTGGTAAATTGTTGGCAATAGGATATCATTATCGCTTCACAGATGCAGCGATTACGGCAAAAAAAGCTATTGGTAGTGGTATAGTAGGTGATCCTTTAGTTACCCGTGTACAAGCATTACGTAGACGTAAAGTCCCTGGATGGGGTGTGTTTACAAATAAAACGTTGCAGGGTGGCGGTAGTCTAATAGATTATGGTTGTCATATGCTCGATTTGTCACTTTGGTTACTAAACGACATTGAACCTAAAGAGGTGTTAGGTAAAACTTATAATCGTCTTAGCAAATTACCAAATCAATTGAATGATTGGGGTCCATTTGATCATGAAAAGTTTGATGTAGATGATCACGTGACAAGCTATATATCTTTTAATGATCATTCAACACTTCAATTTGAGTGTTCATGGTCAGCAAATATAAAAGAAGACACAAAACACTTAAGTATTTCTGGCGTTGATGGCGGTCTGAATTTATATCCATTTGAAATATATCGACCTAAATTAGGGACTTATTTTACTGAACAAGCATATGCAGAACATGATGAAGGTATAGCGGCACAACGACAAGCTCAGAACTTTGTAAATAGTTGTCTTGGTAATGAAACACTTATCGTACAACCAGAACAAGCATTGAAAATAAATAAGATCATAGATGCAATTTATCGAAGTAGTGAAATTGGTCAAAGTATTAAATTGAACGAGTTATAATGTTAAAGGAGGATTATTTATGAAAATTGGTGTGTTTTCTGTATTATTCCAAGATAAACAATTTGAAGAAATGTTAGATTATGTAGCAAATGCTGGAGTCAAAATGGTGGAAATAGGAACAGGAGGTAACCCTGGTAATCAATTCTGTCCGATGGATAACTTACTAGAAGACGAACTTCAACGTAATGCTTTCATTGAAGCGATTCATCAACGTGGATTGGAAATTAGTGCTTTTAGCTGTCATAACAATCCCATTTCACCTAATGAAAAAGAAGCCCAACAAGCACATGATACCTTGTTTAAAACAATTAAATTAGCCTCACTTTTAAATGTACCCGTAGTTAACACTTTTTCCGGTGTTGCAGGATCAGATGAAACAGCTAAATATCCGAATTGGCCAGTAACCCCATGGCCGACAGCCTATACTAAAATATTAGAGTGGCAATGGGAAGAAAAACTTATACCTTATTGGCGAAAAGTGGCAGAATATGCTAAATCAAATGATGTGAAAATTGGTATAGAATTACATGCTGGTTTTTTAGTACATACACCTTATACAATGTTGAAATTAAGAACAGCTACTAATGAATATATTGGCGCTAATTTAGACCCTAGTCATTTGTGGTGGCAAGGTATTGAGCCAATTGCAGCAATTAAAATATTAGGGAAAGCAAATGCTATTCACCATTTTCATGCAAAAGATACATACATTGATCAAGAAAATGTAAATATGTATGGTCTGACAGACATGCAACCTTATGGCAATGTACAGACTCGAGCTTGGACATTTAGGACAGTAGGATACGGTCATAATACTCACGCGTGGGGGGATATGATTAGTGCACTAAGGATAAATGGTTACGATTATGTTGTAAGTATAGAACATGAAGACCCTATAATGTCTATTGAAGAAGGATTTAATAAGGCAGTTAATAATTTGAAGTCAATTAATATTGAGAATCCTGCACCAGATTTATGGTGGACGTAGGCCAAAAATATTTAATATTAAATGGAGAAGACCTTCGACGCTATTTCGGAGTATTGATTTACTATATAACTATAATTATAGTTATAAGAAATCTTAGTAAGTATTAATAATATATTTATTAAATTGGGGGGGAGGAAGCAAATTTAAATTTGCTTCCTTATTTGGCTTCCATTTCATTATTTAACTTAAATAAAACAAAAAAGTTACTAAATTAAGAACTTGAAATTTTTATTAAAAAGGGTAAAATAATTAGAGTTGTAGATGGAAAGAGACATAAAATAGAATGTAGCTTGAGATATATGTAATCTTAAATAAAAGTAATGATATTATAGATTATATGAAATATGGGAAAGTCAATGATAAGGAAGGTGAGGGTAAAGTTGCAAAATAAATTTTTGATTTGTGATGATTGCCAAGCTGTAAATTGCAAAACTTTAGAAAAAAAGTTGACTAAATTAGACCCTGACGCTGAAATCGAAATCGGCTGTCAGTCATATTGTGGCCCAGGCCGACGTAAAACGTTTGCTTTTGTTAATAATCGTCCATTATCGGCACTCTCAGAAGATGAGCTCATGGAAAAAGTGGTAAAACAGTTACAAAAACCAAGAGATCCTGAAGAAGAAGAACGTTTGAGAAAACGAAATGAAGAACGTAAACGTCGTAAAGAAGAGCAAGATAGAAAACTTAAAGAGAAATTAGCGAAACGTAAAAGTACGCAATAAATTACATGAGTTTATAAAGTAATTACATAAAACGGATTTAACATATTAGAAAATAATGAAAAAAGGATTCCCCTAAAAGTTAGAATTAAGATTCTGGCTTTTAGGGTGTTTTTTATAGATGTATCTAAAAATAGTTTAGAATATAATTATTATTTGAGACGTTTAAGTATTAATTACATATCTAATTAAGTTGTTTAATAAGCAAATTTATTTAGTTTCCCAACGAAACCGTGCTAAATTTAAAATATATAAAATTCTCATATTTCTCATTATTAAAATTGTTGAAAATGGGTAAAAGAACAATGTGAATCAATATACTCATTATTTGAAATAGTAACTAATTACAAATCTAAGTAACAGAAATAATGATAAAGTGGATTTTAAATTTTTACGAAGGAGTCGGATGATATTGACTAAAAAAGTACAAATTGGAAAATCAGATGTTAAAGTGAATCCAATAGCATTTGGTGCTAATGCTGTAGGTGGTCACAATTTATATAACGATTTGGATGAGGAACAAGGTATGGAAACAGTACGTACTGCAATTAGAAATGGCATAACTTTAATTGATACAGCATTTATCTATGGGCCAAAGCGTTCTGAAGAATTGATAGGAGAAACTATAAAAGAATTCACTCGCGAAGAATATGCCATTGCTACTAAGGGCGCGCATTATTTTGATGATGAAGAGAATGTGAAAATGTCGAATGACCCTGCATTTTTAAAGGAGCAAGTTGAACAAAGTTTAAAACGTCTGCAACTAGATTATATAGATGTTTATTATATACATTTCCCAGATGATAACACGCCAAAAAATGAAGCGGTCGCTGCTTTAAAAGAACTTAAAGACGAAGGTAAAATTAAAGCGATAGGCGTGTCTAATTTTAACTTAGATCAACTCAAAGAGGCTAATAAAGATGGCTATGTAGATGTTGTGCAAATGGAATATAACTTATTAAACCGCGAAAATGAGCATATTTTTGATTACACAAGTAAAAATAATATTACCTTTATTCCATACTTCCCATTAGTTTCTGGTTTATTAGCTGGAAAATATAATGAAAACACAACTTTTGATGATTTACGTGCAAAAAACCCTGAGTTTCAAGGCGAAAGATATAAAGAGAACTTAGCCAAAGTGGATCAATTACGTGGTATTGCTGATAATCATAGAGTCGATGTAGCACATATTGTATTGGCGTTCTATTTAACTAGACCATCATTAGATGTTGTTATACCTGGTGCAAAACGTCCAAATCAAGTAGTTGATAATTTAACAACGTTAGATGTGAAATTAACTGAAGATGAAATCAATAAAATAGAAGAATTATTTCCTGTAAAATAATAAATATAATAAGACAAGCTAGAATTTAGTTTGTCTTATTATATTTATATTTATAACTTTATTTCTAAAAATATGCATTTATAATATAGATAAAAGTTCTGATTTTGAGCAAATAATTTAATTTTTCAATCTATTTTCATTAAACTGTTTATAAACTAGACTTTTTAGTGTAGGATTATTAATTAAGTTTAGAAAATTTATGGAATTGTATATTTATGATTTTTACATGATGTATTTTTAAATTAGTAGTAGAAGGAGATTATTATGATTACAGTGTTATTTGGGGGCAGTCGACCAGATGGAAATACTGCGCATTTAACTAAGATGGCCATAGATGGGTATGACTATGAATGGATAGACTTAACAGAACATCAATTAAATCCTGTGAGAGATGTAAGACACGATAATACCACTATAGAATCATACGAAGATGATTACAAAACCATTATAGATAAAGTGTTAGTAAGTGATACGGTTATTATTGCTTCACCAATATATTGGTATAGCTTATCAGCATCAATGAAAGCGTTCATTGATCATTGGTCTGAAACGTTGATGGATCCAAGATATAAAGACTTTAAAGCAAAAATGGCAGAAAAAGATTTTAGATTGATTATTGTGGGCGGCGATTGCCCTAAAGTCAAAGCTAAACCTTGTATTACACAAGTCAAATATAGTTTGGAATTTTTAGGCGCAAGCTTATCGGGCTATATTATAGGCACGGCAGAAAGACCTGGGGACATAGAAAAAGATGTATACGCATTAACACGTGCCCAAGAGTGGCAACAAACATTACAACATAAGTAAATATATAACAAATAGTTTAAGCCCGAGACATAATTACGTGTCTCGGACTTTTTAATCACATAAGCAATAGATGACTGAAATGAAAACGCGTTATAATCAGCTATTTGTATCAAACGAGATAAAGTATTTTGAATACAAATATTATGTTATAATGTAGCTATTATTACCTATCTAAATAGGGGGAGAGCGACATGCAAGAAATTAGAAGAGCAACACCCGAAGATGTTGTGGGCATCAGAGATGTAGCAACGAAAGCTTGGTATAACACTTATTTGAATATTTACGCAGCTAAAACGGTCAACGAGCTATTGGCTGCTTCATATAATGGTCAACACTTACTTAAACGATTAGAAGATCAATTATTCCTAGTTGTAGAAGAAGACAATGAGATTATTGGTTTTGCGACGTTCATATATGGTACGGAATTATTTTTATCTGCACATTATGTGAGGCCATCGTGGCAACACCATGGTTATGGTTCGAAATTGTTAACTGAAGGGTTGAATTATTTTGAAGGAAAATATGATGAAATCTTTTTAGAAGTCGATAATAAAAATGATGAAGCAGTGTCATTTTATGAGCAAAAAGATTTTGAAAAACTCCGTTCTTACACACATGTAATGTATGGAGAGGCAATGGATTTAGCTTTAATGCGTAAAACATTAAAGTAACCTGCGCAGTATAGATATGAATAGGAGAATGACATTGACCTTTACAACTTATGCTACACAAAAATTACCAGAAGAAAAAGTGTTTAAAGACCCCATTCATAGGTACATTCATGTCAGAGATCAAGTAGTTTGGGATTTGATTAAAACAAAAGAGTTCCAACGTTTGAGAAGAATTAAGCAATTAGGAACATTATATCTCTCATTCCACACAGCTGAACATAGTAGATTTGGTCACTCACTTGGTGTATATGAAATAGTGCGTAGAATAATCGATGATTCATTTAATGGACGTGAGGCTTGGGATAATAACGATAGACCTTTAGCCTTATGTGCAGCTTTATTACACGATTTAGGACATGGGCCTTTTTCACATAGTTTTGAAAAAATATTTAATACAGATCATGAAGCTTTTACACAAGCGATAATCACTGGACCAACTGAAGTTAACGAAGTTTTAAAGCGTGTGTCAGAAGACTTTCCACAACAAGTAGCGGATGTAATTAACAAAACACATGATAATAAATTAGTAATCTCAATGATATCTTCTCAGATTGATGCAGATAGAATGGATTATTTACAACGTGATGCTTATTTTACAGGCGTATCTTATGGCCAATTTGACATGGAGCGTATATTAAGACTGATGAGACCTTCTAAAGATGAGGTGCTTATTAAAGAGAGTGGTATGCACGCAGTTGAAAACTTTATCATGAGCCGTTATCAAATGTATTGGCAAATATACTTTCATCCGGTAAGTAGAGGTGGCGAAGTATTACTAAATAACTGTTTAAAACGAGCGAAACAATTGTATAACGAAGGTTACACATTCAAAATGTATCCGACTGATTTCATACCTTTCTTTGAAGAATCTATGACAATCGAACAATACGTTGATTTAGATGAAGCTGTTGTATTATATTACTTAAAAGCTTGGGTTAAAGAAGATGATCCGATCTTGAGTGACTTATCTCGCCGTTTCATTAATCGTGATTTATTTAAATATATGCCATTTGATGGTTCTATTATAACGATTACAGAATTAACGGATTTATTTATTCAAGCAGGCATTGATCCAAACTATTATTTCGTAAGTGAATCTTTCTCAGATTTACCATATGATTATGACAGACCGGGGTCTGATAGAAAACCGATACATCTTCTAAAAAGAAATGGTAAAACTCGTGAAATAAGCAGCCAATCGTTGGTTATTCACAGTATTACTGGTATTAATAGAGAAGATTACAAATTATATTATCCTAAGGAATTGATTTCTCAAATAGAAGATGACGAAATAAAGAATGCTATCAATAGCATTTTAGATGAGTTGAATTAATTTGAAGTAGGGTTGTAGAATATGAGTTAAGGCGTGAATTAAATAATCAAATGTGGGTTTAAGAGCTAACGATTTAGTAATTTACTAGACATCGGTGTCTGTAATCAGACTTTATACATGTAGTTAGATTAAAGATGATTTACATTTGTATTTATACTTAACACAATAAAACATCATTGTTAAACTCAATATTTAATAAACAATAAATGATTAAACTCAAGAGCTATTACAAATTAAATGTAAATGTGGGAGGTGTACGATAATGGCTGAAAATAAAGGATTTAAGTTCAATATTATCAAGAATGATCCACTAGACGGGCATAAAGGTACAAATATAGGTTCAATTAGCTTAGACAACGTAGCACCTGTTTTTTTAGATGTTCAAAACAAGGAAGCTTTCATAGATATTGGTGGCATGCATGCACGTTCAAGTGTTGAAAAAGGCGTTAAATGGATTAAAGAGAAAGAAGTAGTAGAAGGTGACGAAGCGAAACCGTACTGGTTATGTTGGGTTACAACCGAAAGAGGAGAAAATGGCCCATATTATGCTGGTGTTACAGCTTGTTATTTATTGGTGAACAAAAGTATACGTAGAGGGTATAAGAGTATGCCTGAACACGTTAATATGATGGATAAATCAATGAAACATCAAATCGAAATAGACCATATTGGTGAAGAAAATAAAGCTGTATTAAGAGAATTCCTTAAATCACACAATGCAGAGATGTGGCATAATTCCAAAGCGCTATTACATGAAACCTTAGGAAATAAATAATTGATGGTATGAGGAGACAGTTAAGCCTTTTGTTAAGGTTTTGCTGTCGAATCTGGGACATAATGTTCTTATATTAGTGAAAAAAGGCGATTTCTATTGAAATAAAATAGAAATTGTCTTTTTCATTATTGTTTTGATTATAGTTAGCTCGTTAATTTAGTTTAGTCGTGTTTATTAAATTATACGTAAGGGCCTTATTTTTTAAAATATTTTAATGTAAAATTACATATGAATGTGAGGTGTTTTGGCGAGACTCTTGAGGGAACTGGACAAGCTGAAGATTACAGGCTGAAGCTGCCCTCTAAGAAAACGAGCCAATAATACGAAGTATTGAATTAAATCATCTGAGTGCTATTTTTCTGGGATTTACGTTCCATCCTCAGTTTTGATATTGATACGCTGTGGCTTCATAGTGAACTAACTTTTATCATATCTAGGGAATATGATTTATTTCATATGTATGTAATGCAAGAGTTTGTTTATATAATTTCTTTATTTTGTATAGATATACGTTGTTTAGAGAAAGTGCTTCTATGATAAAAATCGTTTTCTCAACTGTAATGCGCATATTAAGTATGCTATAATAGTGTGTATTATTTTAAAAGATTAGGGTGAAACGTACATTGGAAAACAATGTTAATATCCAAACTAAACAAATTGTTAAACAATTTGACAATAAAGAAAAATTCAATGTGAACACACAAGGCACTTGGCAAAAACGAAAAGCTGAATTTATACGTTATCAAGAAGAAGTTAATGAAATGACTGTAAATGTGACTGTTAAAATCGAAGAATCTGGTGTGAAAATTATTCGTAAAGGTGATATCAACATGAATCTTCATTTTGTTGAAGGTGAAGATACAATTACTTTATATGAAATAAGTGGTGGTCGCATTCCGTTAACTGTACGAACACACTCTATTTTACATTTTGTATTAGAAGATGGCGGTAAGTTGAAAGTGCATTATGATTTAATTCAAGATGAAGAAAAAATGGGTTCTTACCAATATGAAATTATTTATAAGGAGACGCCGTAAATGAATATAATTGATCAAGTAAAACAAACGTTGATTGAAGAAATCAATCATAGTATACAACAAGCGCAACTCGCAGACGCAAGTGAAATTCCAGAAATTAAAGTTGAAATCCCTAAAGATACTGCAAACGGTGATTATTCAACGAACATTGCAATGGTTTTAACGAAAATTGCGAAACGTAATCCACGTGAAATTGCACAAGCAATCGTAGACAATTTAGATACAACTGCAGCAAATGTTGAAAAAGTGCAAATTGCTGGGCCAGGTTTTATTAATTTCTATTTAGATAACGCTTATCTAACAGCTATTATTTCAGAAGCTATAGATAAAGGTTCTGATTTTGGAAGTACAGAAGAAAAAAATGGTGAAAATATATTATTAGAATACGTGTCAGCAAACCCAACTGGAGATTTACATATCGGTCATGCGCGTAATGCAGCTGTTGGGGATACATTAGCAAACATTTTAACTGCAGCGGGTTATAACGTAACTAGAGAATATTATATTAACGATGCTGGTAACCAAATTACAAATTTAGCTCGTTCTATTGAAGCACGCTATTTTGAAGCACTTGGTGATTACTCATTTGAAATGCCTGAGGGCGGGTATCACGGAAAAGATATTATTAATATTGGTAAAGACTTAGCTGAAAAACAACCAGAATTAAAAGATCTAGATGAAGAAACACGTATTAAAACATTTAGAAAATTAGGCGTCGATTACGAAATGGAAAAATTAAGAACAGATTTAGCTGATTTTAATACTCATTTTGATAGTTGGTTCAGTGAAACAACTTTATATGAAAAAGGCGAAATCACAGAAGTACTTAATAAGATGACTGAACTTGGTTATACTTACGAAAAAGATGGTGCGACATGGTTACGTACTACTGATTTTAAAGATGATAAGGACAGAGTATTAATCAAAAATGACGGTAATTATACTTATTTCTTACCAGATATTGCATATCACTTTGATAAAATTGAGCGTGGCAATAATACTTTAATCAATTTATTTGGTGCTGACCATCATGGTTATATCAACCGTTTAAAAGCTTCTCTTGAAACCTTTGGTGTTGATAGTGAACGTCTTGAGATACAAATTATGCAAATGGTGCGTTTAATGCAAGATGGACAAGAAGTTAAAATGAGTAAACGTACAGGTAATGCCATCACTTTACGTGAAATAATGGATGAAGTAGGTGTAGATGCTGCGCGTTATTTCTTAACAATGCGTAGTCCTGATACACACTTTGATTTTGATATGGAACTTGCTAAACAAGAATCACAAGATAACCCTGTTTATTATGCGCAATATGCACACGCGCGTATTTGTTCAATATTGAAACAAGCAGCTGAAAGAGGTATTACACCTTCTAAAGACGCAGATTATTCACTTATCACAAATGATAAAGCAATTGACTTGTTGAAAAAAATTGCTGAATTTGAGACGACGATACAAAGCGCTGCTACGAATAGAGCTCCACATAGAATTACAAATTATATTCAAGATTTGGCTTCACATTTCCATAAGTTTTACAATGCTGAAAAAGTACTTACAGACGATGAAGATAAGACAAAAGCACATATTGCGTTAGTAGATGCAGTGAGAATTACATTGCACAATGCACTTGATTTAGTCGGTGTAACTGCACCAAAATCAATGTAGTGTGTAAATAAAGGAGAGCTAGTATGAAAATTGTTGTTTTTGAGTAGGCTGATATTAGCTTACTAAAAACAATTAATAAATCGTGCTAGCTCTTTTTATTATGTTAAAAGTAGCAAGAAACTCAAAGAATTAGGGGATGTTCAAGTGGGATTAGATACCAAAATGTTATATCAAGTATTATATAAGCACATGGGTCCACAAGGTTGGTGGCCGGCCGACACTAAGATTGAAATAATGTTAGGGGCAATTTTAGTTCAAAATACAAATTGGAGAAACGCAGCTTATGCAATTGAATCTCTCAAATTAAATACTTCATTAGAACCACAAAAAATACTGAATTTAGAAATAGAAGTGTTGCAAAAAATTATAAGGTCTAGTGGGTTCTATAAGAGTAAAGCACAAACAATTCATGCTTTATTGAGTTGGTTAGAGCAATTTGATTTTGATTATGAAGTCATTAATGAACATTTTCAAGAAAATCTTCGAAAGTCATTGTTAAGTATAAAAGGCATCGGTAGTGAGACTGCTGACGTTTTGATTGTCTATATATTTGATGGTATTGAATTTATACCTGATAGTTATACGCGAAGAATATATTATAAATTGGGTTATGATCACACTATGAGTTACGAAAAGCTTAAAAAACATATCGATTTGCCAGATAGCTTTACGAATCAAGATGCAAATGAATTTCATGCATTGTTAGATAATTTCGGTAAAGAATATTTTAATGGTAGTGGGCCACACAAAGTTGATTTTCTTGAAAAATATTTTGTACGATGACTTTAATTTGAAAGAATTTGTATATGGCAGTTATGGTTCGTTCAAATTATTTCGATTATAATTAAGTAAGATTATAAAATTTATTAGAATTACTAGAAACTGTGAGAGATCTTTCTACAGTTGTAGTATTGTAAATATGCGCCTTAATTTGAAACAAAATGCTTTAAAAAAATAAATAAAAATAACTAGAAATTTGGTATGATAAAAGAAAAATAATAATAGGAGTTTAAGAAATGAAAAAGCAATTTAAAATAGTAAGTCTTTTTATTGTTATTGCCATACTTTTAGTAGCATGTGGAACAAATTCTAATCAATCACAACAGAAAGAGCAGTCAGAAAATCATGATTATAAACGAATTGTATCTTTGATACCGAGTAATACTGAAATTTTATATGAATTAGGGTTAGGCGACAGGGTGGTTGGAGTTTCAACTGTAGATGATTATCCAAAAGAGGTAAAAGATAAAAAACAGTTTGATGCAATGAAGTTAAATAAAGAGGCCTTGTTGAAGGCTGAACCAGATTTGATTTTAGCGCATGAATCCCAAAAGTCTACGAGTGGTAAAATACTCAATTCACTCAAAGAAAGTGGCGTGAAAGTTGTATATGTCAAAGATGCCCAATCCATTGATGAAATGTATAAGACATTTCGTCAAATAGGGGAAGTCACAGGTAAGAATAAAAAAGCTAAGGAACTTGTAAAAGAAACAAAAGCAAATATTAAAGAAGTTAAAGATTCTATTCCTAAAAATGCTAAAGCCCAAAAAGTATTTATGGAGGTATCATCTGAGCCAGAAATTTATACTGCAGGTAAAGAAACTTTTTTTGACGATATGTTAACTCAATTAAAAGTAGATAACAGTTTTTCTAATTTAACAGGATGGCAAAAAATTAGTAAAGAAGATATTATTAAGAAAAATCCTGATATTTTGATTTCTACGATGGGGATTTCAAAATCAGAATATGAGAAAATTATAGATCAACGTGGCGGTTTTAATGAAATTAATGCGGTGAAAAACAATAATATTGAAGCGATTAATGGAGATCAAATTTCACGTCCAGGACCAAGAATCGATGACGGATTGAAAGCTTTAAGAGATGCTATTTATAAACAATAAGTATAATAGATATCCGTTGTTTAGAAAGTAACTATCATAAGAAATATTAAACTTAACACCTAGCGTGAGATGTGTTGAGTATTACATACTTCTTCGCTAGAATGTTTAACATTTTAGTTGATCGTAAATTGTAAGGGACGGAATATAAATCTAATCAAAAGTTTAGATTTATATTCCGCTTTCTTTTTCTAATTTAACAGAAAATCACAGGATTAAATATAGTGTTAATTACCAGTGGTATTATAATTATTGAGAATGTCAGTGAAAGCGTGGCGTGGAAAGAAATGAGATATTATAAAGCAATCATAATATGGTCAATACTACTTATAGCAAGCATCTTGTTAAGTTTAATGTGGGGGATTGGACATGTAAGTGATGCATTGTCCCAAACAATTTTATATCAAGTAAGAATGCCTAGAATGTTGCAAGCATTACTCGCAGGAATAAGCTTAACGCTAGCAGGACATATGTTTCAAACACTGTTAAATAATCCTTTAGCAGATAGCTTTACTTTAGGTCTCGCGAGTGGTGCAACATTTGGGTCAGGGTTAGCTGTTGTCTTAGGTGTTTCCTTTATATGGTTGCCAATGTTTTCGGTAGTATTTAGTATAATTACACTTATCCTAGTAATCACTCTAACTACAGCCATGTCAAAAGGCTATCCAATTAGAACATTAATATTAGCTGGAATTATGATAGGCGCACTATTTAATGCGTTTTTATATGTTTTGATTATATTTAATCAAAGTAAAATGAAGAATATTGTAAATTATATGTTTGGTGGATTTTCATCTGCAGAATACAATGAAGTAATTTATAGTGGCGCCGTAACCGTTATTAGTGTGATAATGCTATTTGGTATGATTTCCAAAATAAAATTATTGCAACTTGGAGATTTACGTGCGCAATCATTAGGACTAAATGTGAAAAGTATAACTTATATGACATTATTAATTGCTTCTATTATGACTGCAGTGATTGTGGCGTATGTGGGGGTTATAGGATTTATTGGGATGGTTATTCCTCAACTTGTAAGAAGAAATAGTGTACATTATAATTTAAGTCAACAAATGGTGCTGAACATGATGATAGGTGGTACAATCATGGTGCTCTCAGATTGGTTGGGGAGTACATTGCTGGATCCTTTCCAAATACCAGCTAGTATTATTTTAGCGTTACTTGGTATTCCAGTATTATTTTATATTATGATGACACAATCCCGTGTTTATGATTAGATAGTGATGTTTAAAAAATATAAAGCAAAATTTGCTTGTTTGAAAAAATGTTTATAAAGAGGTTATGATGATGGACTTAACACAAGTTAAAGCGGTCGTGTTCGATTTAGAAGGAACACTTTTAGATCGAAAAAAATCACGTGAAAAATTTATTGAAGAGCAATATGAACGATTCCATGATTACTTGGTGCGCATTCAACTTGAAGATTTTAAAAGTAAATTTATTGAGCTAGACGATGACGAAGATCACGATAAACCAGAACTGTATAAGGCGATTATTAAAGATTTTCATGTTGATCGGTTAACTTGGAAAGATTTATTTCATGACTTTGAGATGCATTTTTATCGTTATGTCTTTCCATATTACGACACATTATATACGTTAGAAAAATTAACAAATAGTGGCTATTTAACGGGTGTTATAGCTAATGGCAAATCTAAAATTAAGCAATATCGAATGCATGCATTAGGTGTAGAAGATGCTATAAATTACTTATCTACTTCAGAAACTGTTGGTTATCGCAAACCACACCCGAAAATTTTCGAAGATATGTTAAATCAATTAGGTACAAAACCTGAAGAAACAATGTATGTAGGTGATGATCCACTAAATGACGTAGCACCAGCAAGAGCCATGGGAATGATTAGTGTCTGGTTTAAAGAAGAAGAAACAGTTGATTTAGAGCCTTTACCAGAAGAAGTAGACTTTACAATCAATACAACTGAAGAACTGTTATCTATATTACCTATTACAAAGAAAGGGAGATAATTATGAACCTATTTACAACAAGAGATGGTGTAGCCTTAAATTATAGAACAAGTGGAGAAGGCAATGTCATAGTGATGATACACACTGCTTTAGATAATTTAACTGTTTTTAATGATATTGAAGAAAAATTTAACAAGAATAATCAAGTGGTGTTAGTAGACTTACGTGGCCATGGTTATTCAGATAAACCAAATGAAATTAATTTTGAAACATATGCAGAGGATATTAAAGCATTGTTAGATTACTTATATGTAACTCAGTGTGCATTTATTGGTCATGAATTAGGTGCTTCTGTTGCAGTATCATTTGCGTCTTTATATCCAGATATGACAAGTTCTTTAACGTTAATCAACCCGACTTTATTGAGTGATATGTCACCAGAGGAACGCTTGTATCGTAAGTATGCTGATCAAATTAGAAATTGGGATAAAGAATCACAACAAAAATTCTTAGATAAGCATTTATACTATTCTAAGCGCAAAGCTAAAAAATTCTTAAAACAAGTAGATGACACAAATAGCATTGCGACAAAAGCAGAATTATATGCAGTAAAAGCTTCATTTAACGATAATAATATTATGCGTTATTTAAGTGGAGTTGTTTCACCGACTTTAATTGTTGCGGGCCAACATGGAGCGAGAACTACAGTAGTTGAAGCGAAAGAAGTAGGAGACTATATTGGCGAAGTGAAATTTGAAGTTTTTACAGCTTCCGGATTATATCCATTTGTAGAAGAAAAAGAAAAATTTGTAGATGTTGTATCTAAATTTATTAAAGAAAATGAGCCAACAATGTTGTATTAAAATGCAATAATGTAGACAAACCAAAAGCTAATTTTAGCATTTGGTTTGTTTTTTGTTTGAAGATAAAAATTGAAGTTTATAATTTAGATAGTACGCTATTGAATAAAAAATATGTGAAGCTTTGTCGGTGAAGAATCACAGAAATGATATGATTCGATTTATCTAATAATTAATAATATAAGTTAGAATATTGGAAGATTATTATTACTTTGATTACAACGGAACATCTTTTTGTAATCTTTTTGTAATACTACTGTTATTTTAGTAACATTTATAGTACAATATAGATAAGCACAAGATAACTTATATAGACAGAAGGAGAGAGTGCTTATGAAAAAATTATTTGCAGCAGCCCTAATTTCAGGTTTAGCGATCTCTGGATTTAGTACAGGTAGTGTTGAAGCAGCGTCAGGTAACTCTATCCAAAGTGTTAAATCACTTCAACAGGGAGATACAACGCTAGAAGGTGCTAAAATAGGTGCTTCTATACAAAGCGTATTGAGTGAAAATAATGCCCCAATTTATTCATATAGTCCAGATGGTAATGAACATTATTATGAATTTAAAAAAGACAACGGTGTGCTTGTTGTGACGGCAGACGGTAAGAAAAACAAAGGAAAAATCATTCGTGTTTCCATGAGTTACAATGATACTAATGGCCCAACATATAAAGATGTTAAGTCACAGGTAAGTAAAAATGCTGTTACACGTGAGCATTATAATGATGTGACTGGTAACTTTGGCTATGTACAAGATGACGAACTATCTTATCAATTTAGTTCTGCATCTCCAAGTGATAAAGATATCAAACTATATCGTATAGATATGGGAGAATAATATTTACTTTGTAATATTTTAACGAATTGTGTGGTAGCGAATTAACATTTTAACGGTTGAATAGTGTAACTTTAAAAAGTGGTTCTTTAAAGTGGCGCTTAAACTGCCAATATTAATTGAGAGGCTAAGACATTTATTAATGTCTTAGCCTCAATTTATTGTTAAAATAGAGAGTAATGTGAGATTATTAACTGAATTAAAGGTTACGCCATTTTAGTGATTTAAAAATAATGAGTCATTACATAAATTTTAAAAATGATTTAAAGGAGCCGATCATGAGAGTTAACGACAAAGTTTTAGTAGAAAATATAAACGACTATTTTACTCATAAAGGTCTTTCTCCCAATTTAATAGACGATATTAAAGAGAAACTAAAAAAAGATTTAAAAAAATCAGAGGCAAAAGATGAAGATTATATAGAATATAGACGTAAATCACCAGCTGAAATTATATTAACCATACAACGTAATTTATTCACTTTACAATTAAATCCCATCATATTCTTTATTGTAAATTTTATTTTGTTGTCTTATTTATATGATAAACAATATGTACCGTTCCAAGCAGCTACGGGTACTTCTATTTTTTATTGTCTAGTGATTTTACCAATTTCAATTTTTATATATTTAAGGATTGATTGGAAAAACTATCTATATAGTAATAAATTCGAAATGGTTATAGGCTTAGTAGTCGCTGTTGTATCTATGGTTCTAGTCATCTTACAAGGCTTCAATATCAATTTAGGTATTGTTGCTGTAACAATTTATGCCCATCAAGCTGTATTTTTTATCGGTATTTTATTTAGTATATCGGGTCTATATTTTAGACGGTTAGAATTTACAGGTATAGGTTTATTGTTATGCCAAAAAACCATAGATGCCATGATAAGTAACTCAAGTATTACGCAAATTGCATCTATTGTTATTTGGATATTACTACTTATAGTGATTATATATTACACTATTCGAATTTCTTCACGAAACTAATATAAATTTTTACATTTTTTTAAAATGAACTGAAACACGTGCTAATTTATTGAAGTCTTATGACCACAAAATAGCACGTGTTTTTTATTGCATCTAAAGCGTTTATAAACCATGCCAGTTTATAAAAAAATTAAAAATAAAAAATGTAGCATACGCACTTTAAAAAAGGGGTATATTATTTTTGTAAGGGGAGGTGACCCATAATGAAAAAATTAGTAACAAACTGTAACAACGAGATTGCATACATCCGAGAGGGTCAAGGTTTTCCTATTATATTAATCCATGGACTCGATGGTAATATGGCTTCATTATTTGCTTTGAAAGATGAATTAAAACAACATTACGAAGTTATTGTTTACGATGTTAGAGGTCACGGTAAATCATCTAAACCCAATTCATTTAATTTAGATGATCATGTAGAAGATCTAAAGGAATTGATGGCAAAGTTAAATATTTCAACTGCACATATTATTGGGCATGATATGGGTGGTTTAATTGCAAAGCATTTTAATGATAGATATAACTCGATGGTAAAGACACTGACATTGATAGCTTGTAACTTAATTGATAGCGTACATGGGTTAAATAAATTGATGATTGAACATCAAGATGAAATTGAAGGTTTTGATAAGTCCGAATCGCTCATTTTATTGTTACCTTATATGTATCAAGAAGAAGAAAAGGCAAAAAGATGGTTTCAAAAACAATTAATTTATAGCAGACAGACTGCTGAAGATAGTGCTGTAGCAACACGTGCGTTAATGCAATTTCCAGTATTTAATAAAGATATTGTTATTAAAAATACGGATACACCTACATTAATTATTAATGGGAAATATGATCCGTTAATTTCTAATAAAGTACTAGAAAAGTACCATTATGCGTTTAGTTCACTGCAAATGATAGAATTTGAACATTCTGGCCATGCGCCTCATATAGAAGAACCGAAGTATTTTTTAGCTGTTTATAGTGATTTTATAAATGCTACAGAGTATCAAAAATAGTAAAGTAATATTTTTGATACTCATTTTAATTGCAAACATTTTAAATTACGATGCATACAAAAATAAGCTTGAGCCATAAATCATTATGGCTCAAGCTTATTTTTGTATTAGCGTATACTGATTTACATAGAATAAACGCTTCTAACAAGCGCTATAAGTTTCTTTTTACCAAATATACTTAGATAGAGTAATCAAGAAATACATTTAGTAAATAAAATTTCTTGATTATCTTTTTTAAAGTAAAAGTTTATACTTCGTTATCGTCGTTTGCTGCTTTAATACGGTCATTAACACGTGATAATAACTCATTAATTTTCTTACGTTGTTTCGTGTTTACTAAAATTAATACAGTTCTTTCATCATGTTCATTACGTTTTTTATCGAAATAATCTTCTTGTGATAAGTTTTTAACTGCTTTAACAACTTGAGGTTGTTTATAGTTTAAGTGATTAATAATATCTTTCAAATAATATTCTTCACTTTCGTGTTCGCTGATATATGTTAATACAGCAAACTCCTCAAAACTTACAGAAAATTCCTTTTTGATAATACCTTTTAATTTATCAGCGTAAGTAACCATAGCTAATAATTCAAAACAATCATTGATTTTGGTGATAGCCATCCTATTATTCCTCCCTAATTCTATATGCCCAATCAAATATACATATTAAAAATATTTTTGTATAATTATTTGTCTTAATTCAAAGTGTAAAACAAAGAGTTTATCATAATCTATGGCTTAATTATATTTGGGTAAAATATATTAAAACCACTATTATTTAGTTTATTATAACTAAATAAAAATAGAAAGTAAACAAAAAACTGTTTAAGCGTTACGTAAATGATTTCAGATATTAATTCAATTCTATACATACCAATGATTGAATTGAAATTAATATATCTTCGTTTCAATTTGCCGTGATTTGATAAAAATAGTAAATAAGCGTTTTGTATTTAAAGACAATTACTATTTATACTGTGCACTTCTAATTTTTAGACACTACTGTATCAACGTTTCTAGCGATTATGTCTCCTTGATTTAAACCATCAAGAATTAATACATCTTTTTTATTACCCATATTTTGTGATTTGATAACCCGTTTAATAATTTTTTTATTTCTTTGTAAGAAAACAAATTTATTATCATATATTGCAGACTTTGGTATTACAATTTTTTTATTAGGTTTTTCAATATAATAATGCTTGCCATGTAATGAATTTAAGTTAGTGCTAATTTCTACATTATATTGTGAGTGTTTAGCTTTAGCATCGAATTGTACAGGTAATTTAGCAATATATGTTATTTCACCAGTATAGCTTTTCTGATTTTCGTCTTTAAGCAATACTTTATCTTTTTCATGCAATTGTGCTATAAGTGATTCAGAAACAACAGATTTGATTATAGCATTAGAATTAAAAATTTGCAGAATAAGTTCTTTATCTTTTGTAGGAAATTTTTGATTCATTTGAATTTCACCTTCAAAGGGCGCATAAATAACAGTACGCAACGTTGATTGTAATGATTCAATTTCTGTTTGTGTGCGAGTAATTTCATTAGTAATAAATGATTGTAATTGAGGACTTTTACGTTTTAAATGTGACAGATATTTTTGTTTGTCAGTGATAAGGCGTTCAATGGCAGGATTATAATATTCAAAGAGCGGTTGGTGTTTTTTTACAGTATCATTGTTTTTGATAAACCAATTATGAATATAACCTTTATCTGTTTCTAAGAATAGTTTGGTTATTTGGGTAGGTTGCTGTATGCCTAAAAAGTGATAGGGGGATTCGTACTTAATTTTAATAGTTTCTATATGGGGATGGGTCTGATTAGAGGGGATAGATTTTAAATAGAACCAACAGGATAGTGCAATACTACCTAATATTCCTAATAATATAAGTAATATAAAAATTTTTCGCAATAAGGTCACCTCGTGTTGTTAAGATGGTTTGATTATACAGTGAAAAAGACTCAAATTGCTATAAAAAAAGTGCGTCATTTACAGTTTGACAAAAGTAAATGATGCACTATTACAATTTTAAAATAATCTTAGTAATATAATACCAATCATGATGGCTATAATCCCTAAAACTTTGCGTGGCGTTATTTTATTAACGTTTGTACCTAAGAGGCCAAAATGATCTATGATGATACCCATCAACATTTGGCCTAGCATAACAATAATCGTTGTCAGTGCAGCACCTAAATGTGGCATTAAGATAATGTTTGTTGTTACGAAGATTACACCTAATATACCACCGATAGAATAAATAGGTTTTAACTTACCTTCTTTACTATTGAAAGTGGTAACTTTAAGACTTTTGTTAAATATCAGCGTCAAAATAAACAATACAATAGTTCCAACTGTAAAGGATATGAGCGAGGCCATGATTGATGAATGTAGTTGCTGACCTAACGCACTATTAATAGCTGTTTGGATAGGCGGGCAGAACCCAAACATAAATCCGATAATAAGCCATATATATACTGTTGAAGACTGTATTTTGTCTTTGGGATTTCGTCGGACATAATTCATAAGAAGGATCCCGAAAATTAAAAAGAGGATACCTAACACTTTTAATAAAGTAAAAGGTTGTTTATCGGCGCCAAACCACCCAAAACTATCAATCGCCACGCCCATTATAATTTGACCTGCTACCGTCATAACGACTGTTAAGGAAGCTCCTAAACGTGGTAAAAGTAATAGATTTCCTGTTAAGAAAATAACACCAAGCATACCACCAACAAACCATTGATAATTCAATGACTGGTTGCTATAAAATTGGCCTGTAAAAACATCGGGATTAATAATTAGATTAATTAAAATTAGAAAAATAGTTCCTGTTGCAAATGAGATTGTTGATGCATAGAATGAAGATTTTGTATATAAACTCAACCTAGAATTGATTGAAGTTTGAAATGGTACTACCATACCTGCAACAATACCAATGATATATAAAAGAATCATTAAATCACGCTTTCCTTCAAGATAACTATATTATAAAGGAAAGATTAATGTATGCATACATTTAAATTTGGAGTAGAAATGTGTATATATCAGAGAAAATAATGTACACAATAAACAAAGTATAATAAAATACGTATATTGATGTTTTTTGTATCATAAAAAATAACAAATTTAATGTATTTTGTTTAATGAATGTAAATGCAGAAGTGAGTGACTATAGATATTGAAACAACTTTCCATAATTCGTCTTTTAGATGAGGAAACTTTTTTTGTTAGCGCAGGCAGTAACGATCAAATAAAAAAGAATCAATTTATAGAAGTGTTAAATCCTAGACGGACATATAAAAATTTAGCTCAAATCGTTGAAGTATATGATAATTATTCAATGTGTAAAAAATTGGGTAAAAAAAAGATATTTTTTGGTGATACCGTTAGGCTAAGACCTTTGAGAGATAATGATAGATTAAAATAGAAAAGTAGTTAGTTGATATAATATATGAGCTTTATTATTTGGTAGTAAAAAAGGCCTGAAACTATTTGTTTCAAGCCTTTTTACGTAATGTTTTTAAATATAGTCTATTACGTGATTGTATTATATTTAATTTTCAAATATGAGTTTAGTAGATTTGTCTATAATTTGTGCAGCGTGTACTGTTTTAGGGATACCTGACTTCGGTCTTAAAATATCCAAATCAATTAATTTTGTCATGCCTTCTTTTACAGCGGATTCGTTTATAAAATGCTCGATTTTGGGTATTTGTAATTTGACCGTCTTGTTAACAGCATCATTGAAAATAAGTTCTAATGTTTGAGACATACTTTGTTTCCTCCTTAATTAATTGTTTCTGTCTTAATGACTTCAAGTTTGTCAAAACGTTCTCCAGTGATTTGTTCGATAATAGATTTGAAACTTTTAAGTTGTTCGGGTTTTACGTCTGTGTTTAAATTAGCAAAATGACGCTTGAACTGACTGGCTTTACCATTTTTGTCGAACAATGTACGCGATAATGTGACTGCGAGTTGGCTTATATTATTCATCTTAATAACCTCCTTTCACTATATATATCGACTGCGAGTAGCAAAACGGTCAAAAAATTTCAAAAAATTTGTATTAAACACTTCCATGTGACATAAATATCATATATCATTAAATAAGAAACATTTATGGTGTGAGAGGTGGAAATATGAATCAAGTAGATCCTATTAGGGATATTGAAGAAATTAAATCAATGTATAAAGTGTTGGGTTGTAAGTCTAGACGAGATTATTTATTATTTAAATTTGCGATACATACTGGTGTTAAACTATCTGAATTATTAAATTTATGTGTGAATGATATTAAAGAATCCAATGACCATATAAAGTTATATTGGCTTGAAGACCATGCACCTAATATTTATATTAAATTACCTGATGATTTAAGAAATGAATTGCTTGAATATATAAATGAGGAAGGCCTAAAGGAAGATCAATTGTTGTTTCAATCTAATAGAACGTTTAAAGGTTTATCGAGGCAACAAGCGTACCGAATTATACATGCGGCTGCTAGTGACTTAGGCATGCCACATATCGGTTTGACCACATTAAGAAAAACATTTGCATATCATGCTTATCAATCAGGTATTTCCATATCAATTATTCAAAAATACCTAGGTCATCAAACTACTTATGAAACGATGAAATTTATAGGTATTTCTACAAAGAAGAGTAATACCACAATAGCTTTGAATTTATAAATTATAATTAAAGGGGGAATACGATGAGTTTAGTCTATCTACTTGGAGCTTTATTTTTAATAATGTTACTTTTATTAGTAACAATGGCTACACCTAAAATCCAAAGATTTGCAGGTCATATTGCACTCTTAGCACCCCTCGTTGCCTCTATATACTTTCTATGGCAATTACCACAAGTAATGCACGGCCATTTTGTATCTGTAAAAATACCATGGCTTACACTATTAGATATCAATATAGATTTTAGACTAGATGGTTTAAGTTTATTCTTTAGCTTGTTGATTTCACTTATTGGATTAGCAGTATTCTTTTATGCTATGCAGTATTTATCAAAAGAACATGATAATTTACCACGTTTTTATATATATTTATTACTTTTTATGATTAGCATGTTAGGCGTAGTTACTGCAAATAATACAATTTTAATGTACGTGTTTTGGGAATTGACTAGTGTTTCTTCATTTTTATTAATTGCATATTGGTATAGTAAAGGTGAAAGTCAGTTTGGCGCGATTCAATCATTTATGATTACTGTATTTGGTGGACTTGCTTTATTAGTAGGATTTATCATGATTTATACTGTAACAGGTACGAATTCAATATCTTCTATTATTGAACAGAGCGATAAGATTGCAGAAAGTAATCTTTTTATACCTATCGTTATATTATTCTTAATTGGTGCGTTTACAAAGTCAGCACAGTTTCCTTTCCATATATGGTTACCTAAAGCAATGGCTGCACCTACGCCGGTGAGCGCATATTTACACTCTGCAACTATGGTTAAAGCGGGTATTTTCTTGCTATTTAGGTTTACACCATTATTAGGATTGAGTGATTTTTATATTTATTGTGTGACATTTGTTGGTCTAATCACGATGAGCTTTGGAGCAGTTAATGCAACGAGACAGTTTGATATGAAAGCTATTTTAGCTTATTCAACAATAAGCCAATTAGGTATGATTGTTGCTATGGTTGGTTTAGGTGGTGGATTTGCACAACATCCTACCGGTGCATTATCTGAGGCATATGGATTTATCCTCTTTGCAGCATTATTCCATCTTATGAACCACGCACTATTTAAAGGTGCATTATTTATGGGTGTAGGTATTATTGATCATGAAACAGGTACGAGAGATATCCGCCGCTTGTCTGGTTTGAGAAAAGCCTTTCCAATCACACATATCGTTATGTTACTATCAGCATTATCTATGGCTGGTATACCATTCTTAAATGGATTCCTTAGTAAAGAGATGTTCTTTGATGGCTTAGTTAGCGCGGTTGAACTACCACAATTTAACCTTTCATTAACAATAGTTATAACATTTATTGGAGTTTTAGCAAGTATTTTTACATTGATATATTCAGCTTACATGATTAAGGAAGTGTTCTGGGGAGATTATCAAAAAGCAGATTTACCAATCAAATCACCTCATGAGCCTTTTATATTTACTCTACCTTCTGCAATTATGATGATTTTGTTACCGGTTATCTTTTTTGTACCAAATATTTTTGGACATCATGTGATTTTACCGGCGTTACGAAGTATCACAATTGGAGAAAAAGTAGATAATGTGGCGCCACACATTGCTCAGTGGCATGGCTTTAATTTGCCTCTGATTTTAAGCATTATTGTAATAGTTGTCGGATTTACAATGGCTTTTAAAATAAATTGGAAAAACTATGCTAATAAGTTTAAAGTGAAATCAATCACAGACTTATATTTAGGTTCGTATAATCAATTTGAACATTATTCTGGTTATGGTATCCGTACTTTAATGAATAACCGTTTAAATCATTATATTACATTAACTTTATTAATATTTAGTATGGTTGTCATTTATGGGATTATTCAAGCAGGTTTCCCAGATGTTCAACAGATTCATGTCAGTGAATTTGGTCCAATAGAAGTAATTACATTAATCGTTGTGTTCGTGCTCGGTATAGCTTTAACATTTATTCGTCAACGTTTAACAATGGTTATACTCAACGGAATTATCGGCTATTGTGTAACAATTTTCTTCATTTTAATGAAAGCACCAGATTTAGCGTTAACACAGTTGGTGGTAGAAACGATTACTACGATTCTGTTTATCGTTAGTTTCTCAAGATTGCCAAACGTTCCACGTGCAAAAGTACACAAAAAGCGTGAAGCAGTTAAAATAGTCGTATCATTATTGATGGCAGTGATTGTCGTGACATTAGTATTTATCGCTCAACAAAGTGATTCAATGCCTACAATTTCAACGTTTTATCATGATGCTTATAATTTAGCAGGTGGTAAAAACATTGTAAATGCAATACTGGGTGATTTCCGTGCTTTAGATACATTATTTGAAGGCATGGTGCTAATCATAGCTGGTTTAGGTATTTATACACTACTTAACTTTAAAGAACGGAGGGGTCAAGATGAAAGAGAATGATGTTGTATTACGAACGATAACGAAGATTGTCGTATTTATATTGTTAACTTTTGGATTTTATCTGTTTTTAGCCGGGCATAATAATCCAGGCGGTGGCTTCATTGGCGGTCTCGTTTTTAGTTCAGCATTTCTATTGATGTTTTTGGCCTTCGACGTTAAACAAGTTTTGGTTGCATTACCATTAGATTTTAGAATTCTAATGATTTGTGGCTCTTTATTATCATTCATTACAGCAGTTGTACCTATGTTCTTTGGTAAACCGTTCCTTTACCAAACAGATGCGTATGTGCAATTACCGTTGTTAGGAGAAGTTCATTTATCAACTGTAACACTATTTGAAGCGGGCATCGTATTATCAGTCGTTGGTGTAGTTGTTACAGTTATGCTTTCAATTAGTGGTGGTCGCTCATGAATTTAATTTTATTAATGGTCATTGGCTTTTTAATATTTATTGGAACGTATATGATATTATCAGTCAATTTAATAAGAATTGTTATTGGAATTTCAATTTACACGCATGCTGGTAATCTAATTATTATGAGTATGGGTAAATATAGCAGGGACATGGTTGAACCTTTAATTGGTGAGGGAAGTAAGCAATTTGTGGATCCTTTGTTACAAGCTATTGTATTAACTGCAATAGTTATTGGCTTTGCAATGACTGCCTTTCTCTTAGTACTTGTATATAGAACATATCGTGTAACTAAAGAAGATGAAATCGATGTACTGAGAGGTGATGACGATAATGATGAGTAATTTATTAATATTACCATTACTACTACCAGCTATTTGTGGTTTAGGATTAGTATTCATTCGTACGCATAGTAGGTTATCTAGAATCTTTTCAATTGGTACGATGGCTTTTACCACCGTAGTTTCCTTAGCATTGCTCATTTATGTAATGTATAACAAACCGCTTGCATTAGATTTTGGTGGTTGGAAAGCACCGTATGGTATTCAATTTGTTGGAGATTCCTTAAGTTTATTGTTGGTTGTAACTTCAAGTTTTGTCGTTACACTAATTATGGCATACGGCTTTGGGCGAACTGAGAAAAGAGCGATACGTTACTATTTACCTAGTTTTATTTTATTCTTAACTGTCGGCGTAATAGGCTCGTTTCTAACTGCAGATTTATTCAATATCTATGTTATGTTTGAAGTGATGTTATTAGCTTCATTCGTACTTATTACATTAGGGCAATCTGTAGAGCAATTACGTGCTGCAATTATCTACGTCGTCCTAAATATTTTAGGTTCATGGTTGTTATTATTAGGCATTGGTTTATTATACAAATTAACAGGTACATTAAACTTCACGCTTGTAGCTCAACGACTGAATGAAATGAGTGACAAGAGTGCTATCGTAATTGTCTCTATGGTGTTCATAATCGCATTTGGTGCGAAAGCTGCGTTAGTATTATTTATGTGGTTACCTAAAGCATATGCGGTACTAAATACAGAGTTAGCAGCGCTATTCGCAGCACTAATGACTAAAGTTGGTGCTTACGCCTTAATTCGTTTCTTTACGCTTATCTTTGATGAACATCATGGAATCTCACACCCATTATTAGTCTTTTTATCTTGTATTACAATGCTTATAGGTGCTTTTGGCGTACTTGCCTATAAAGATATTAAAAAAATTGCAGCATACCAGGTTATACTATCAATTGGTTTTGTAATCTTAGGATTGGGAACGAATACTTTTGCTGGTGTAAACGGCGCGATTTTCTATTTAGCAAATGATATCGTAGTTAAAACGTTACTATTCTTTATTATTGGTAGCTTAGTATATGTGACGGGTTATAGACAATATAGAAGTTTAAATGGATTGGCTAAGCAAGAGCCGTTCTTTGGTGTAGCGTTTGTTGTGATGATACTAGCTATTGGTGGAGTACCACCATTAAGTGGTTTCCCTGGTAAAGTGTTCATTTTTGAAGGGGCAATTGAAAATGGAAACTACATTGGTTTATCACTGATGATTATTACAAGTTTAATAGCAATGTTTAGTTTATTTAGAATTTTCTTTGTGATGTATCTCGGCAATGAACAAAGAGGCAAAACAATTGTATTTAAAAAAATTCCACAATATCGTAAGGCACTCATAGGAATCTTAGTAGTAACGATTATCGCAATGGGTATTGCGGCACCGTTAATATTTAAAGTAACTGAAGACGCGACGCATTTAAATATGGATGATGGATTGTTCGAAAAAATGGTTAATCCTCATTTAATGAAGGAGGATGAATAATGAGACAAGTCTTACTTAATATCGTCATTGCCTTTTTATGGGTCCTTTTTCAAGATGAAGATTCTTTTAAAATTTCGACCTTTTTTGCAGGTTACCTTATAGGTTTATTGGTTATTTATATTTTACATCGTTTCTTTGGCCAACAATTTTACTTGAAAAAAGTTTGGGTCAGTATCAAGTTTTTAGCTGTTTATCTTTATCAGTTAATTACTTCAAGTATGACGACAATCAATTATATTTTATTTAAAACAAAGGACTTAAATCCTGGGTTAGTAACTTATGAAACGACGTTGGATACAGACTGGGAAGTATCATTCCTAACAATCTTAATCATTATCACGCCCGGCTCCACAGTTATTAGGATTTCCAAAGAAAAGCAAAAGTTCTTTATACACGCCATTGACGTTTCAGATAAAGAAAAGCAAAAATTACTGAAAAGTATCAGACAATATGAAGGACTCATATTGGAGGTGGCAGAATGATTGAATATCTAATAGATTTCTTTATTACGAGTGCATTGATATTATTTGGCATAGCGTTATTACTAACATTATTTAGATTAATAAAGGGGCCAACTACTGCAGATAGAGTGGTTGCATTTGATGCTGCCAGTGCCATTTTAATGTCGATGGTAGGATTGCTAAGCATTGTGTTCGGCACATTTTCATTCTTAGACTCGATATTACTCATCGCCATTATTTCCTTTGTAAGTACAGTGTCAATTTCTAGATTTATAGAAGGGGGGCACGTCTTCAATGCAAATAACAAGCGAAATCGTTAACCTTATTGCAGCTTTTATGATATTTTTAGGAAGTATTATAGCCTTAATTAGTGCCATTGGTTTAATTAAATTCCAAGACGTCTTTTTACGTAGTCATGCCGCAACGAAAAGTTCAACGTTATCTGTATTATTGACGCTGGTAGGCGTTATCATCTATTTTATTTCGTCACAAGGTTATTTAAGTGTAAGACTTATTCTCGCTTTAGTGTTTATTAATTTAACATCTCCTGTTGGGGGACACTTAATTTCTCGTGCGGCGTACCGTACTGGCGCGTATATGTATAGAAAAAGCGATGCGCCTAGACAAACTAATATTTTATTGAGCGCTACTGAGAATAACACATTTGAACAATTGAAAAAGCGTGCACATGAGCGTGAAGAACGCAGAAGAAAAACGTATGAAAAAGAACACGATTACTAATTTTTTAATAAGGAGACACTTCTCATATTTTAAGAAGTGTCTTTTTGTTTCAAATGGCGTAATTAACTGTAATTATACTTTAAAATAGAAAATTATAGTTTTTAGGTGCATTACGTTTAAGTGATAGTCAATAAAATGATAAAATAATATATATTTGTAATTATGTTAATTTTTAAATTAATTATCGAATTGGGGAAGAAAAAAAACATTTAGTATTTGATGAGTAAGAGTTTGAAACACGATATGTTCAGTTAAAAACAATATTATTTTATGTTTCAACCTCAATGATTATGAATGAATAATTATGTTGAAAAGAGGTGAAACCTTGCAAATATTTGAAACGATACTTATATTTTTAGCACTTGTTATTGTAAGTTCGTTGGTACACACAATACTTCCTAAAGTACCATTGGCGTTTATTCAAATTATATTAGGTATGTTATTGTATGTAACTCCAATTCCCGTTGAGTTCCGATTTGATTCTGAACTATTTATGGTCGCTTTGATTGCACCGCTGCTGTTTGTTGAGGGTGTTAAAGTTTCACGTGTCCATTTGCGACGGTACATAAAACCAGTTTTAATGATGGCGTTAGGTTTAGTAGTAACGACAGTTATAGTAGTAGGGTTATTTGTACATTGGATTTGGCCAGAATTACCGATGGCAGCTGCTTTTGCATTAGCTGCGATACTATGTCCAACTGATGCTGTCGCCGTACAAGCTATAACTAATGGAAAAGTATTACCTAAGGGTTCTATGACAATTTTAGAGGGTGAGTCGCTTTTAAATGATGCTGCAGGTATCATATCCTTTAAAATTGCTGTAGCAGCACTGATTACAGGTGGCTTTTCGATGATTAACGCTATTGAACAGTTCTTAATCTCTTCAATTGGTGGATTTGTCGTAGGGTTAATCATAGGCGTTGCGCTTGTTAGATTTAGAGTAACGCTATCTCGTCGTGGTATTGAAAATATTAATATGTTTACGTTTATTCAGTTAGTCACGCCATTTGTAACTTATATCGTGGCAGAAATGTTCCATGCTTCTGGTATTATTGCAGCAGTAATTGCTGGTTTAGTTCATGGTTTTGAACGTGACCGTATCGCTCAAGCACGTACAAGGTTACAAATGAGCTATAACCATACCTGGAATATTTTGGGATATGCTTTAAACGGTTTTGTGTTTTCTATTTTAGGATATTTAATACCGGAAGTGGTGGGGCGTATTATTGAAAACGAACCACATAATTTAATATTCTTAATAGTAGTAACATGTTTAATCGCCTTAGCTATTTATTTATTTAGATTTTTATGGGTTTTTGTTTTATATCCATATTTTTATTTACCAGTGAGTCCATTCCAAAAAATGATTTCATATAATGAAGATGAAACAAAAGTGAAGGAAACCCCGCCTAAACGTGGGATGTATGCCTTTATAATGACTTTATGTGGTGTTCATGGGACGATTTCTTTAGCCATTGCTTTAACATTGCCTTATATGCTTGCAGACCATCATTCGTTTACTTTTAGAGATGATCTATTGTTTATAGCTTCAGGTATGGTTATCATTAGTTTGGTTGTGGCACAATTTGTACTTCCTGTTGTTACTCCGAATGCTAAAAAACCTAAAGTTGTAGGTATGAATTTTAAACAAGCACGAGTGTATATTTTAGAGAAAGTTATAGATAATTTAAACCAAAGGTCTTCGGTAGAATCTAGCTTTCAATATGGGAACGTGATTAAGGATTATCATGATAAATTGGCTTTCTTAAGAACTGTTGAAAATGAAGATGAAAATACTAAAGAACTGCAAAGGTTACAAAAATTAGCATTTGATGTAGAGAACCATACACTTAATAACTTAGTTGAGAACGGTGATATTACTACTAACGTATTAGACAACTATATGCGTTACACAGAACGTACTCAAGTTTATAAACAAGCTTCATTAATACAACGTATAAAAGTTGAATTCAGGGCAATGCTTTTAAAAAGAAGAATTAAATATAGAGTGAAAACTAATGCGGCATCTCCGTTATCAATAATTGATAACTTACAAGAGATTTCAAATGTAATGCGTACAGTTCACTACCGTGTTGTGAGTCGCTTAGCAAAAGAAACAACTGAAGATAATAAATTAGAGGTCGGTATGATTTGTGATAGCTATCTTCTTCGTATAGATAACTTAACACCTTCTAATTTCTTTAATCCTAAAAATGAAAACTCAATAACAAAAATTAAATTACTTGCACTTAAAGAGCAACGTCGTATCTTAAATCAACTTGTTGAAGATGAAGAAGTAAGTGAAGTAACAGCACTAAAAATCCGTGAAGCAATAAACTACGATGAAATGATTATTGTGGATAGTCTAACGGATTAAGTTAAAAAAGCAGATTCCAATGATAGAATCTGCTTATACTGTCGACAAAGTCTACGACTTTGTTGGCAGTTTTTTATGCATGCTTTCCGCGGACACTGCCTTAGCCTGAAGTCTTCGGCTAGTAATCTTCCCGCCGAAGTCGGCTCAAATCACTGCCGATATTACACTAAAAAGATTATAATATATTAAACAGTGTTACGTTTATTATGTTGAATAAATCAATTGATAAAAGAGCTAACTTTAATCTGAAAGATTATTTCTATTTTGAAAAATAACTATACAATCATAAACAAACCTTAGGCGAACTGGCGCTGAACCCAAATAGTGGGAATGAAATAAAAACACTTTCGTTAAATTCATTTAAAATGAATCATACGGAGGTGTTTTTTCTATGAAATCTATTATTTAATTTAGCATATGTATAATTATTTGCTTTATTTTAGTACCACGTATTATAAAAATCTCCATCAATGGGGGGAGGAACCAACCATTGATGGAGTTAGGGAGATGATTTAAGGCTTGAATACCACCATGCCGTACGCAATTAGGAGGAAAGCTGTACGGCATGGGACTATTCACCTATTATCTAGGTTAATAGCCCAAACCATTTATTCCATACTGCCGTGCACAGTTTCGATATTTGATTTCATCATATTGTAATAAGAATCACCTTTTGATCCTTCTTGACCAATTGAATCAGTAAATACTTCACCGTAAATATCTTTATTAGTTTCTTCACTTAAACTTTGCATACTCTTCTTATCTACACTTGTTTCAACTAGAAGATGTTTTAAGTCATGATCTTTGACGAACTGAATCGCTTGTTTCATTTGTTCTGGTGTGCCTTGTTTTTCAGTGTTAATTTCCCAAATATAACCTGGTGTGATGTCATATTGTTTAGAGAAGTATTTAAATGCTCCTTCACTAGTAATCATTGCTCTGCGGTCTTTTGGTATATCATTGAATTTTTCATGGCTTTCTTTATTTAATTCTTCTAATTTAGCGATATAATCTTTGCTGTGTGATTTGATATCATCATTATGTTCTTTATCATGTTTTAATAATGTTTCACTAATCGTTTCTACATATTTTATTCCATTTTCTAGACTTAACCAAGCATGTGGATCTTGTTTACTTTCATCGCCTTCAGCATCGTTTAAATATAATGGTTTTACTTTTTCAGATACTTTTACTACACTGTCATCTTTTGTTGACTTACCAGCTTGAGACAAGGCTTTATCAAACCAACCATTTCCTGTTTCTAAGTTTAAGCCGTTATAAAAAACGATATCAGCATCAGTTAACGCCTTAATATCTTTAGGCTTAACTTCGTATTCATGTGGGTCTTGACCTATTGGTACGATACTGTGAATTTCAACGTTTTTACCGCCAGCGTTTTTAACCATGTCATATAGAATAGAGTTTGTTGTTACAACTTTTAATTTTTCGTTTGAATTTGCACCTGAGTCGCTCTTTCCGTTACCGCAGGCTGCTAAAAATAGTAAAAATATTAAAGCGATAGATAGTATTTTCTTCATGTTTGTTGTCCTCTCTTTTTAAAAAGTTCTAATTTAGTTAAAGCAAAAATAATGATATAAATTAAGAATGCAAAGAACACAATCGTTGCACCACTAGGGATGTTATAAACGTAGCTGAAATATAGCCCGACAATGGCACTTATAGTACTAATTAGGCTAGCTACAATCATCATCGTATGTAATTTTTTAGAAATTAAAAATGCAGCAGATGCTGGTGTGATAAGTAAAGCTACCACCAATATAATACCGACAGTTTGAATACTTGCAACAGTTACGAGCGATAATAATAACATTACAAAGTAATGAATTAACGTTGTATTTAAGCCACTCATTCTGCTGAATACTGGATCGAATGTTGAAACCATTAAAGGTCTATAAAAAACAATAATTAATATCATTACTAAAACTCCAACAACGATAGTTGACCAGAATGTGACTTGCGTAACTGCGAGTAAATTACCGAATAAAATATGGTAAAGATCGGTTGTACTATTGATTAAACTAACTAAGATAATCCCTAAAGCTAAAAATGCAGTATAGCTAATGCCAATGGCTGCGTCGGATTTGGTTTTACTATTCTTGGTAATAAAACCAATAAAAATACTTGCGACCATGCCGGTTGCTAAAGCACCAATAAACATAGGTATATTGAATAAAAATGATAACGCTACGCCTGGTAATACGGCATGGCTCATTGCATCTCCCATTAGTGAAAGGCCTCTAAGTACAATAAGAGAGCCAACTGTTCCACAAACAATACCTACAACGATTGAAATAATTAGGGCATTGCTCAAAAATTTATAATCGAGTAATTGTTGAAAAAATTCCATTATAAGTTACGTCCTTTCTAAAATACTAAGCAGTTTCATGTTGTGACGGAGCACTTATAAATGTGTTGTTTAAATGCTCAGGTTTCATAGCAGTTGTGCTGTCCCCAAAATAACGAATATTTCTGTTTAAAAGGATTACGCGATCAAAGTATTCATCAGTTTTTGATAAATCATGATGTACAATGAGCAGTAATTTTCCGGATTCTTTTAGAATGCGTAATTGTGACATAATGATTTGTTCACTGTGAAAGTCAATACCAACAAAGGGCTCATCTAATAAATAAAGTATGCTATCAGTCATTAAAGCACGAGCGACGAGTACACGTTGTAACTGCCCACCACTTAGTTCTGAAATTTGACGGTGACGTAAATCTTTTAACTCTAAGGTATCCATTAATTGATTTAATCTTTTTTTAGTTTCGGAATTTACCCATTTAAACCATCCTATATCTTTATATGCACCTGACATAACCACGTGCTCCACATTGATAGGAAAATCTAAATCAATATGTGCTTTTTGTGGGATATAAGTTATAGATTTCAAATCATTTTGTATGGGATCACCATTTAATTGGGCTTTGCCTGTTGATTTAAATTCTCCGATAAGAGATTTAATTAAAGATGATTTCCCAGCACCATTAGGACCCATAATCCCGATTATTTCGCCATTAATAGGGATGGATAAGTTAACATTTTGTAGTACATGTTTATTCCCTAATGTAAGATTTAAATTCTCAATTTCTAACATATTCATCCTCCTTAATAATATTTTTAGGTTAACCTAATTTCATTCATAATATACCATGAACTTTTAGCGTGTCAAGTCGATTCGTGATACAATAAGGTGAATGACTTGAGAGGTGAGATAATGCTAACTGAAGAAAAGGAAGATTATTTAAAAGCAATTTTAACGCATGATGGTGACCATTCTTTCGTTTCAAACAAAACACTTTCCCAATATTTAAACATTAAACCACCTTCTGTAAGTGAAATGGTTAATCGTTTGGAAAAGTCGGGTTATGTAGAAACAAAACCTTATAAAGGTGTAAAACTTTCTGAAACGGGTTTAACTTATACATTAGATATAATTAAACGTCATCGTTTGTTGGAATTATTTTTAATAAAAATTTTGCAATATAATTGGGAAGAAGTGCATCAAGAAGCAGAGGTGCTGGAACATAGAGTATCTCATTTGTTTGTTGATCGTTTAGATAAATTATTGGATTATCCAATAACATGTCCTCATGGGGGCGTGATACCAAGAGAAAATCAATATAAAGAACTATACACAACGAATCTATTATCTTTTGAAACTGGTGATATAGTAACAATTAAAAGGGTACGCGATAGAACGGACTTATTAATTTATTTATCAAGTAAAGCAATTTTAATAGACGAGCAAATAGAAATTATCAATAGAGATGATACCAACAAAGTGATTATCGTTAAAAAAGGTGACCAAGTTACGGTATTGAGTTATGATAACGCTGCACATATCTATGCAGAAAAATAATAATGCTAATTGAGCTTAGACATATACTACTTTCAAAAAAGCACCTTCATTTTATGAAGGTGCTCAGACTGTCGACAAATTCTCCGACTTTGTTGGCAGTTTTTTTATGCACGTTTCCGCGGGTACTGCCTTAGCATGAAGTCTTCGACTAGTAATCATCTCGCAGGAGTCGGCCAAAATCACTGCCGATATTACACTAAAAAGATTATAATATATATTAAACAGTGTTGGTGTTTATTATGTTGAATAAATCAATTGATAAAAGAGCCAACTTTGATCAAAAATATCACTGCTATTAAAAAATAATTATACAAATAGACAAACCTTAGATGATAGTTGAACTGACCCCAAATAGTGGGAATGAAATAAAAACACTTTCGTTGAATTCATTTAAAATGAATCATACGGAAGTGTTTTATCTATGAAGGCGCTCAGACTACCAATGATTATATAATCCCACCAAAGTAGACATTAAATATGAAAAATTTGGTGAGATTTTTTATATGCGCATTCCATTGATATGCTTTTGTTCTTAGGTTAGTGTTGTTTTCGCTGGAGTTGAAATAAATAACTGTCAATATTAAAAAAGAAATAATTATATGAAAACATTTCTAGATTTGAATTAGTTTCTATTGAATAGTACAGTCAAAAAAAGAAAATTTGGTGATGACAAGAAGTAATACACATGAAAGGGACATAATCTAACGACTAAAAAATTTCCCTACATGCCTTGCTAATTTATACTGTTGTGAATTTTAAAAACAACAATATGAATAGTGAAATATCATTTTACTTAGTCATATAAATTTCTGATGATTGTCGTTTGTGTTCATAAAAAATAGTTTTATGAATAATGACTTTGGTAATTATTTTAGTTTTAATTATAGTGAAAAACCATGCTTAATTTTGAGATGAAGTTTTATATCGCCATTAGAACATTATAGTTTGCGTGTTTATTTAATCGTTCTAGAAATGAATTTAAGCATTCGCTATTTGGAAAACGACATTCCAAAAGATAACATGGGTCGCCGATAACTTTATAGTTATTCATTACAAAAATGCTTTCTTTCTCAATAAAATCAAGATATGAATTATGCGATATTTTATGTGTATAGATATTAATGAATACGTGAACTTTACAGTCTAATGCTTCTTGATTTAAATCAATAGTATATCCAGTAATAATGTTGTCATCTTCTAATTTTTTCACTCTATTTGTAGTTGCTTGACCAGTTAGGTTTACTTTTGCTCCCAAATTCTTCATTGAAATTTTACTGTTATTTTTTAATTCGCTAATTATTTTTTTATCTAATTCGTCCATTTTTGTCACTCACTTTCATTTTTCAAGTATTTAGCCAAAAACTCTTTGAAATTTATATTTAAACAAATAGACCTTCCAAATAAAATGAATATATACAAAAATTTGGAGGAATTATTTATGAACATAACACATATAAGAAACGCTACAAGTATAATTGAATATGCTGGTAAAAAATTTTTAGTTGATCCGATGTTAGGGGAAAAAGGATCTTTTGCAAGTTTTCCTAACGCTCCTGGAGAAGAGTTAGAAAATCCACTTGTGGACTTACCTATATCTCTAGAAGATATCATTAAAGATATTGACGCAATTATTTTAACACATCTGCATATTGACCACTTTGATGAAACGGCACAAAAACATTTACCAAAAGATATCAAGGTATTTGTACAAGACGAAAACGATGCAGAAGAAATTAAAGGTGTTGGCTTTAAAGATGTAGAAATATTAAGCGAGTATACAACATTTGAGGACATTAAACTAATAAAAACGCCTGGTGAGCACGGTAGAGGAGAAATTTTAGAAATTATTGGTTCTGTTTGTGGCGTTATTTTTGAACACCCTAATGAACAAAAACTATATATTGCAGGAGATACCGTATGGTATAGCAAGATTAAAAATGTAATAAATCACTATGAACCTGAAGTTATCATTGTAAATGGTGGTGACAACCAATTTTATGAAGGTAGCTCATTAATTATGAACGAGTATGATGTATATCAAGTAGCTAAAGAAGCACCAAATTCAAAAATCATTGTAGTGCATATGGAAGCAGTAACTCATTGGAATTTATCTAGAAATAGATTAAAACAATTTGTAAATGAAAAAGGATTAGAATCTCAAGTATTAATACCAAATGATGGTGACAGTTATCATATGTAGAAAGGAGTTATTATGAACAACAAAATATGGTCGAAAGATTTTGTGATATATTCTATCATAAACTTTTTATTGATACTCGTGTATTTTTTATTAAACTCTACTATAACTAATTATGCGCAAACTGAATATAATTCGTCTAGTATAATGATGGGATTTATAGCAAGTGTATTCATAGTAGGTGCATTACTTGGTAGAGTTCTCACTGGATTTATTAAAATTACGAAGAAAATATTCATTTTAAATATGGTGATTTATTTCGTATCAATAATTTTATATTTTGTGAACTTAGACGAATATTTTTTAGTGTTTGTTCGATTATTACATGGGCTTTCTACGGGTATCACTACAACGATAGTAGGTACTATTGTTGCCTTAGTAATCCCTCAATCGCGTAAAGGCGAAGGAATTAGCTACTTTGCGTTAAGTACTGCACTGGCTACAGGATTCGGTCCATTTATTGGAATATCTTTAACACAGAATTCTAGTTTAATGAATATTTTTTATGCCAGTTTGATCTTTGCGATATTAAGTTTATTTATGTCATTTTTAATTAAAGTTCCTTATAACGAAAATAAGAAAGAAATATCTATAAAAAACTTAATGAATAAATCAACAATACCAATTGGATTTATTATATTTTTGAGTGCATTTTCTTTTTCAGGGATAGTATCATATATTAATTTGTACGCAATCCAAATTGATTTGGTAAAAGCGGCAAGCTTCTTCTTCATAATATATACAGTTTCAGTATTAGCATCTAGACCATTTACAGGAAAAATTGCTGACATTTATGGAGCAAATAAAATTATGTATCCAGCTCTTATATTCTTTTTTGTTGGGTTACTTTTACTAAGTTTCAGTAGCGATGACTGGATGATGTTATTGTCAGGACTATTTATTGGGCTTGGTTTCGGTAACATTTCTTCAATCACTCAAACGATCGCTGTCAGTGAAGCTAAACCAGAAAATGTAGGGTTAGCTACTTCAACATTTATGATTTTTATGGATTTAGGAAATGGATTAGGACCTTATATATTAGGATTTGGAATCCCAATTTTAGGTTATGCAGGGATGTATAAAATCCTTGCGATTATTATTCTAATTACTTTTGGTTTGTATTATTTATTACATGGAAAGAACGCTAAAAAATTTATATAGTGTCTTGAATGTTGAAAACATTTATTGAAAAGGACTGTTTTGGGTTCTTTATAAATTATTTATTAATCGAAAGTTTGAATTTGTACTATCTGATTTAGCGTCCGTTAGTATGTTTTTCAATATACTGATGAGTAATATTATATCGTTTTGACTTCGATGTTATTTAATTATTGTAGCTAATGCGTATAATTTATAGTATAGAAAGGAGAATAAATATATGAGTTTACAAGAGAAAAATGTTAATAAGAATTCGAGTGATTTAAAACATATAGAATCATTACTCAAGAATTCTTTTCCAGAAGTAGAAAGATTCCCTATGGATTTAATTTTATATAAACTAGAAAAAGATATTGGTAATTTATTAGCTATTTATGACGATGATAATTTTATAGGTTTCACGTATTTAATCCAATATAATAATTTAACATATGTTCAATATCTAGCTGTAGACGATAAATATCAATCTATGGGCTATGGAAGTAAAATTTTACAGTTTATCAATGAAAAGTATGGAATGAACCCGATTATTCTAAATATAGAAATAGTTGATCCGACATTTGAAAACTATTTACAAAGAAAAAAAAGAAAAGATTTTTATAAGAAAAATGAATTTAATGAATCTGGGCTTATATTTAAAGATAGATGGGGAACATACGAAGTTATGGTAAATAATGAATTTAACATTAACAAAAATGATTTTATTAACCTTATGAAATGTTTTGTAGGAACTTCACTTTTCTTATATTTAGAAATATCAATTACAGATAATGAGTTATTATAAAACTTATATTAGTGGCTTGGATATAAATTTTATTCTTAAAAAAGACTAATCTGTATAAATTATATGCTCTCTTTAAAGTAGACACTTAAAAATGTAAACTTTAAAGGGAGCTTTTTTATGACCAAAAGAACATTATTACCTGAAATTTATCAAAAGTCTTTCAGCTTATATGAAGAGGGATATAGTATTAAAAAAAGTAATACCCAAAATTGAAATTAAATTGTTCTCCTAAGAGGTTATTGATTAACTATTATAGATTTAAGAAGTATGGAATAAAGATACTTTTACCTATAGAGCAAAACAATACCTATTCAAATGAATTTAGACTTAAAGTTGTATACGAATATAAATAATAGTCTATCTAGAACTGATTTAGTAGTTAAATATAATATTCCCACTACTTCAATTATAAACAAATGGGTTTCACAGTAATTATAGGGTGAAATGTTAAAAACACATTTCCCAAAAGCCGTGGTATATCAATCGAAATATTTTAAATCTCTTGTCCTTCAAAAGAGACTTAATTGCTTTGATGAATTATTTCTATATTTTTTAAATATTAAGTAAGCTTCATTATAATTTAAGCGAATAGATATGCATTTAATTTAAAGGACTATATATCAAGAATTTATAAAACAATGTCATTGTCATAAATAATCTGCATACCATTTATACAATGACACTGTTATACTATTTCAGTAACCAAACTAACCAGGTTTTAGGTTGTAAAATAGGCATGAAATAATTGATAAATAGTAAATAGATTGATGGCTATCCAAATAACACTAAATACAAATGTTGGAATATAAGTTAGTGATTTCAGTGTTGAGCCATCCCAAGTCGTTGGTTGACGTGAAAATGTTAATTTAAAAATAGTCCATGATGATTGGATAACTTCGCCTAAAAGTACACCTAGAATGAAATGATAAGTGATTGCTACAATGTAAAACATCATGAGTTGATTATTGCTTTGAAACAAGAAATAAAGTAAAGCAAATAACAATATCACAATAATGATTGGCAATACTTTTCTAGAAGTCAATATTAAAAAATATATAAAAATGATTAAGTACGCCACAATAAATAAACTAGGGTATTGTGAATCTAGTGCCCAAAAACCGATAAACAGCATTAGTGGTGGCATAATATATCCGCCAAAAGTGGTGATGGCTTGCCCTAGGCGTGATTTTGATTGAGTAATAGCGAAACCTTGTTGAGAAGTTTCGATACGTTCTGAAGGTGAGGAAACAATCACCAAATCTTTAGCTTTGCCGCCACTTATTTTATTAAATAAGATATGTCCGAATTCATGTGTTAATACGGGGATGTAATTTAAGTATATATCTAAAATTTGATTTATTGGTTTGGTGCGATAAGAATGAATCAAAACATATATTAAAGCTATAAACACGACCCAGTACAAATTGAGTTGTATTACAGAGCTAAAAAATGATTGTAAATATGACATAATATAACCTCGATTTTAATTTTCAATAAACGCTTTTATAGAAAGTAAAAACAGTCATAGCGCAATATTAAGTATAAAGTAAATTTTGAAATAAAGCATTTGGACTTTGGATGTAGATTTATAATATAAAGATGATTAGTACTTATTTATATTATATGGATGAATCATAATGTGTTAATATAACAAGCATAAACTATAATGATAAAGCGCTATAAATGAGTTAGGAGATTCCAAAACATGACGGAAAGCAACAAAGAAAATAAAGTAAATGTGTTATCTGTATATTTTGATAACGTTACTCTAGAGGAAATGCAAGGCAATATTAAACAATTTTTCTTAACATCAACTTCTAGAAATTTATTTATTGTAACTGCAAATCCTGAAATTGTAGATTTTGCTACGGAGAATGAGAACTATAGAAATTTAATAAACCGTGCAGATTATGTAGTACCAGATGGGACTGGCGTCGTTAAAGCCGCGAGAATCCTTAATACACCTTTAAAAGCTAGAGTACCAGGTATTGAATTGATGGAAGAGTGCTTGAAAATTGCTAATGCAAATCAACAAAAAGTATTTCTACTGGGTGCTGAAAAAGATGTTGTTAAAACAGCACAACAAAAACTAACTGAAAAATACCCTAATATTATTTTTGATTACCACCATGGGTTCTTTGATTTATCAGATGAAACGGTATTAAAACAAGTTACTTCTTTTGATCCGGATTATGTGTTTGTTGGTATGGGTTACCCAAGACAAGAACAATGGATAGAACGTCACTCAAATCAATTTAACCAAACTGTTTTGATGGGAGTAGGTGGCTCAATAGAAGTCTTCAGTGGCGCGAAAAAAAGAGCACCTGTAATATTTAGAAAACTAAACATAGAATGGATTTATCGCTTATTAATTGATTGGAAGCGTATAGGAAGAATGAAATCGATACCTAAATTTTTATTTAAAGTAGCTAAAGTTAAATTTAAAAAATAGTGAAGAAGACGCGTCGATTTATAGGTTCGCATGTTGTAAGTCGATCATTAAATGTATTTGTTAATTACTTTGTTTGTAATTCATTGATTCAAAAGTCCATAAAATATAAAAAGGCCTAGCATTGATTTCTTATTCAATGCTAGGTTTTTTATTATGGTGTATATTATTTTACTACAAATCTTGAATTGTCTAAGTCGCTTCTGAATTTCTTTTGTTCTGCTTTAGAACGTTTTTTAAAGTCATTTAAGAATTTTTCATATTCAGGTAAGACTTCGTCTAATTCGCCGAATTGCTTTAGTTTGCCAGCTTCTATCCAAGCAATTTTAGTACAGAATTCTCGTACTTGTTTCATATTATGACTTACAAAGAAAATAGTTTTACCTTGTTCTTTGTATTCAAAAATTTTATCCAAACATTTTTGGGCAAAAGTTTGGTCACCCACAGATAAAGCTTCGTCAATAACAAGGATATCAGGGTTGGTTGTAATATTAATTGAGAAGCCTAATTTAGCGCGCATACCACTAGAATATTTTTTTACAGGTTGGTATATGAATTCTCCTAATTCACTGAATTCAATAACTTCAGGTGTTAATTCTTTGATTTGTTTTCTAGTGAATCCCATGCATAACATTTTAAATTCAATATTTTCTATGCCTGTTAGTTGTCCATTTAGCCCTGCGCTAATTGCAATAACGCTTACTTCACCATCGCGCTTAATACCACCATCAGTAGGAGACAATGATCCACCAATCATATTACTTAAGGTGGATTTTCCTGAACCGTTGATGCCGACTAATCCAATTACGTCGCCCTTATATGCTTTTAAGGACAAGTTATCTAAGGCATAAAATGTTTTGTTTTTATGGAAAGGGAGTAAGACATCCTTTAAACGTTCCTTGTTATTACGATAAATACGATATTCTTTAGTTACATTTTCAATGTTAACGGATACATTCATAATTTTACCTTCCTTGTTTACAGATAATACTATTATATTATACATTATATTAGTTGTTAAATTTATAAACCTATTGTAAAGTAAGTGAGTATAATTTAACGGAATTAATGCTTGTACAGTTGTTAAATTTTACTGAATAAAAATTATAAAATCAACTATAACGCCAAAATTACAAAAAATATAAAGTGCGATAGCTTTTATTTAGACTTATATCAACTATTACTCAATATATAAAAGATTTAACTTTTTAAATAACTATTTTCGAAAGTAACTGAAAGTTGTTATGATAGTTAACAAAGCGTATATTGAAATTGAATACAATAGCGTCATAAGTAAATTGTGATAAGCAAATCGATTGAAAGTGTGGTTTATTTAAATGAATGCAGTGTGGGTAGTATTTAGAGAGCATTTTAAAAATTTCTATTTAATACAGAGACTAGCACAGTTCCAAGTGAAGATTTCTAATACAAATAATTATCTAGGTATGGCTTGGGAATTAATTAATCCAGCTATGCAAATTATGGTTTATTGGTTTGTATTTGGTCTTGGTATTAGAAGTAATGATCCTATAGATGGCGTGCCATTTATATACTGGTTACTCGTAGGTATTAGCATGTGGTTCTTTGTTAACCAAGGTATTTTGGAAGGTACTAAATCAATAGCAACAAAGTATAATCAAGTAGCGAAGATGAATTTTCCGTTATCAATTATACCTTCTTACATAGTAATGAGTAGGTTTTACGGTCATCTTGCATTGCTTATTGTAGTTATTTTATTATGTATGTTGGCAGGTTACTATCCAACGGTATACACATTACAACTTTTCTTGTATGTACCATTTGCATTAATATTAACAACTGCAATAGCGTTGTTTACGTCAACGTTAGGAGTACTTGTAAAAGATACGCAACAGGCAATTCAAGCGCTTATGAGAATGGTATTCTTTGCATCATCTATTTTAATTGTACCGCCAGAAGGCATTGTAAAAGAAGTAATGAAATTAAATCCAATTTATTACTTAGCTGAAGCATATCGTTCTGCTGTGTTACATAAAGAGTGGTATTTTATAACACATTGGGAACTAACATTGTATAATTTATTAATCATATTGTTCTTGTTTATAGTAGGTTCAATTATGCATATGCGTTATAGAGACCACTTTGCAGACTTTATGTAATAAAAATTATTGGAATATGACTATGATTGAGTAGTTTTATATTGGGAGTAGGATAGAAATCAATTTTACCAAAATGGTTTCTGTGGCTACTCCCGTTTTTTATTTTCATCTAATATTAAAAGGTGTTAATTCGTTTGCTATTTATATTTATATTTAATATTTTGTCAGAGAACTGTTACGATACCTAAATAGCATAAAAGTTTAGCTAGAAAGTATAAATTTTAAAATTATGTGAGTTCATGTAGGAAAGTTAAATCCATTTTTAAAATGTATTTATGCTCACACACATAAAAGGGTTTTTCTATAATTTTTTCTGTAGGATAGATATAATATAAGCTAAAGTAGTTAATAAATAACGGCGGTGAAATGTATTGAGACAAATTATAAAAAAGCTTTATATCATTATTATTAGCTTGTTAAATATGATATATCGTAAGAAAAAAGTCAAAAGTGACCATATTGTTGTGATGATGACTTTTGCTGAAGATGTGTTACCTATTATTGAAGCGTTAAATCGTAAAGGATATAAACTGACAGTTATTGGTACAGAACAAAACCGTAAATATATCGAACATATAGAGCATATAGTATATTTACCTGCAGGAAATAAACAAGTGTTTAAGCATATCAAGGCATTAAGTAGCGCAAAGGTGATTGTGATAGACACTTATTATCTGATAATGGGTGGATTCAAGAAGAAAAAACAGCAAACGGTGTTACAAACATGGCACGCAACAGGTGCATTGAAAAATTTCGGGTTTACAGATAGACAAGTTAACTTATCAAATAATAAAATAGTTCAACAATATAAAAAAGTGTACGACGCAACAGATAAGTATATTATTGGTGGCGAACCCATGGCTAACTGCTTTAAAGAATCTTTTGGAGCAAATGAAAAACAGTTTTTAAGAACTGGCTTGCCGAGATTGGTGCCATATACGAGATTGAACGTTGAACAAAGACAACAAGAATTGAAACAACAATATGGGATAAATGGTAAGGTAGCTGTTTATGTACCTACTTATCGGGAACACAAGCAGGCTAACCGTCAGATAGATAAACAGAAATTTGAAACAGAGTTGCCAGAGTATACTTTATTGAGCAAATTACATCCTTCGATTGCCACAGAGCAGCAGACGACAATTAACTTGCAATCATTAATGATATTAGCAGACGTAATTATTAGTGATTACAGTTCACTAGCAATTGAAGCGAGCATATTAAAGAAACCTACAATCTTTTATGTCTATGATGAAGCGGATTATAATCTTGCCCGTGGATTGAATGCATTTTATAAAAAAATACCAGAGACATATAAAGCATATAGCGAGGATGAGTTAATGCATAAGTTACAAGAAAATAACTTCGCACCAGCTACATTGTTTGAAGCGTGGCATGAATATAATACAAAAAATAGTTTGACGAATATTATTAATGAAATTGAAAAGATGGTGGAAAAATGAAAATTTCAATAATCATTCCTGTGTATAATGCAGCAAAAACAATTCGTAGAGCAATTGCCTCGATTGATACAAAGCAAAATTATGAAATTATATGCATTAATGATGGTTCCGTAGACGATAGTAAGTTTGTATTAGAACAATTGCAAAAAGAATATAAAAATATAATAATTATAAACCAAGAAAATCAAGGTGCAGCAGCCAGCAGGAATGTTGGTATTGCTAATATGTCAGGTGATGTGTTTATGTTTTTAGACGCTGACGATGAGTTTTTACCTAGTAGAATTGATTTTATGGCTGACTATTACCAAAGCAATGAAAATGTAGATATTGTTATCGGACAAATTGCTAGAGAAAACAATGGAGATTGGCAAACTATTTATTCTCATGAATCAATCAAAAAATTAGATACTGTAAATATGGCTCAATGTCCTGAAATGATGCAATCAATTGGCCCTGGCGCCAAAATGTTTAGCGCAAAATTTGCTGATTTACGGTTCGATGAAGATGTTGTTTTTTGTGAAGAACATACTTTTATAATTCAAGCATACAAGAAGGCTCGTGATATTCAACTGTTACCAGATATCGTATATGGTTATAATGAACAAATTGGATCAATAACTGATCAACTTGCAAATCAATTTGAATCTTATATGCGTGATGCAGAAAAAGTAAGAGCGCGTGTAATGGATACATTATTACTAAGAGAAGCAAGAATTTATTATAGTTATCGTATGGATGAGCTAATTGTAAGTTATCTAATCCAAGCTTACCTCGTAGAGCATAAAATTGTTACACAACAAATGTTAGATAATGTTATTTCATATATTAATGAAATGCAAAAAACAGATTACGCTGGCGAAGCATTATTTAGAATAATAAAAGTGATTGAACAAGGTAGTGTAAAATGGAATAAGACATTATATTATCAGTGGAGAAATGCATTGTTGAGCGTGGGTATTGGAAGACCAAATTACTATCGTTTTAAAGTAGAAGTGCTACCGAAACGTGCAAAATTTAGAAGTAAAATGAAATTAAAGCAAGTTTTAAAAAGATGAAAATTATCAGAATTCGTAAACTAACATTTAATATGCTATAATTTTTAAAAATGTAAAATTTAAATTAATATTTTGTTAAGGAGCATATGCTTATGAAACGAGTTATTACTTATGGAACATATGATTTATTACATTATGGCCATATTGAATTATTAAGAAGAGCAAGAGAAATGGGCGATTATCTAGTCGTTGCCCTCTCAACAGATGAATTTAATCGTGTTAAGAATAAAAAATCTTATTATAACTATGAACAAAGAAAAATGATGTTAGAATCAATTAGATATGTCGATCTTGTAATCCCAGAAAGTGGGTGGGGACAAAAAGAAATCGATGTGGACCGTTATGAGATAGACACATTTGTTATGGGTCATGATTGGGAAGGCGAATTCGACTTCTTAAAAGATAAATGTGAAGTAATTTATCTAAATCGTACTGAAGGTATCTCTACGACTAAAATTAAAAAAGAACTTTATGGTGATAATGAAAAATAGTTTTGCTATGTTATAAATTATTTACTGTGAATTGATTTGAGAAGCTAAGTTACAGAAATTCTGGGTTGATTCCCATTGATGTAACTTAGCTTCTTTTTGTTATTGTTGGTTAAGGATTAAGACGTGTATTTAGTATTAACTGTTTAAAAGGTATACAAAGAAGCGGTTGGAATTAGGAATCACCATTTCAACTGAAATTTATTTATCTACCTGACTTATTTAGTTTGGTTATTAAAAAAGAGGGTGTGAAAACAAAATCAAAAATTAGATTTCGCTTTTACACCCTCAATTTGCTTGAGCAGTTAACATCTAGTTGTCTACTTTCCAGAAGTAGTTATATTAACGCTATTTTTATGTGCATTATTCCATTTGAACAAGAGCAGGATTTAACAATGGCACAATCACTTGCATGATTATTATTTCTTTTTATTTGATTTTTTTCTTATCAAATCAATGATTAGATAGATAATGATTGCAATTGCTGCAATAATTAGGACCATACCTAATAAAGTTAATATAGGGTGCTCATCCCATGATGATTTCACAACTGTAGTAGCTTGATGAACAAGTGGTTTATTGACATCAACTGAAGGTGGACCATATTTATCACTAATAAATTCACGATCATACTCAATATGTACTTTATTATCTTCAATTACAACTTTATAATCTTTTTTACCAAAATCTTTTGGTAATACATCATAGAGATCTTTTTCTACAAAGTATGTTTTCCCATTAATCTTTTGTTCACCTTTTGACAATATCTTTTCATATTTATATTGATCGAAAGACATGTTCATTAAAGCATTGCCTATCATATTACGTTGCTTTTCACCACCAAGACTATCGTAATTGCCAGCTCCCATAATAGCTTGGTTAATTCTAAAACCATTACGCTTCGTTGTTATAGTATGGTTATAGTCAGCAACATCGCTTGAACCCGTTTTTAAACCGTCAGTACCTTCTAAACTCATATCAGCGCCTTCTAGTGAATGATTGAAAGTGTAATATGTCACGCCGTGTTGTGTAGGTGCAAGTTGCTTAGTGAAATCTAATATTTTCGGCGTGTCTTGAACTGCACGTTGTGAAAGTATACCGAAGTCTTTGGCAGTTGACGTATTATCGTTTTCATTTTTGTATTTTTTAGGTACGAAATCACGGAGTTGCTGATTTTCTGCACCTGTTGGATTTACAAAATGCGTGTTTTTCATTCCTAATGCTTTTGCTTTTTCATTCATTTTATCGGTAAAATCCGAAAGGTTGCCCGAGACTTCTTTTCCTAAAATGAGTGCAGCTGCATTACTTGAGTTTGATACTGTAATTTGGAGCAATTCCTTAATTGTGTATGTTTCGCCTGGATACAATTTAGTGTTGCTCAATTCTGGTAGGGTAGACATCCGATAGTGTGTATCTGTAATTTTCACTTTATCATCTAAAGACAACTCGCCTTTGTTAACCGCATCAAGTGTAAGATACATTGTCATCAACTTGGTCATTGAAGCAGGGTACCATTTCTTATTCATATCGTATTGATAAAGTAATTGGCCCGTTTGTGCAACATTTACTGCACCTTCAGGTTGGTAAGCCTCAGATACATTATAACCATATTGATTTGCTGCTTGTGTAGGTGTAATAGTTTCAGCTTCAGCAAATGGTGTTATAATTGTACCAACGAAGAGTACAGTTATAAATGTCAAAATTAACTTTCTCATAATTACATTCCCTCTCAATATTTTGAGTTTTATTGCAATAGAAATATTTTAGCATATTGTAAAGTTTAAATAAAATACATTCATAAAACCAATGCAATTATTGTATTGTCAAAAATAATTGTGAAAAATAAAATTGTGTTTACTTGGAATTTAAGTCACTAGCTATTATAATGTTATTCTGCTCATATTTATTTTTAGCATTAGCTTAAAAACATAAAAAATATAGGAATAGAAGAGGTAAAAATATGAAGCAAGAAAATCCATTATTCTATTTATTTAAAAAACTATCATGGCCCATTGGCCTTATCATTATTGCTGTATTTATTTCTTCATTGGGTAGTGTTACTGGACTTTTAGTACCACTTTTCACAGGAAAATTTGTAGATAAGTTTTCCTTTGAGAATATGAATTGGATGTTTATCGCAGGTTTTATTTTAATATTTATTCTTAATGCGCTACTTAGCGGTATTGGATTATATCTGTTAAGTAAAATTGGGGAAAAGGTTATATACGCGATTAGATCTGTATTATGGCAGCATATTATACATTTAAAAATGCCGTTTTTTGACCAAAACGAAAGTGGACAATTGATGAGTCGACTGACGGATGATACGAAAGTTATCAACGAATTTATTTCTCAAAAACTTCCTAATTTATTACCATCCGTATTAACGCTTTTAGGTTCATTGGTCATGTTATTTATTTTGGATTGGAAAATGACGTTAGTGACATTCATAACTATTCCAATTTTTGTGTTAATCATGTTCCCTTTAGGCAAAGTCATGGAAAAGATTTCTAAAAAAACACAAACTGAAATCGCTAATTTTAGTGGTCTATTGGGTCGTGTTTTAACTGAAATGCGTTTAGTGAAAGTTTCGCATACGGAAGACTTAGAACTAAATAATGCACATAAAAACTTAAAAGAAATTTACTTTTTAGGACTAAAACAAGCTAAAATCACTGCCGTAATACAGCCTATTTCAGGTGTGATTATGTTACTTACAATCGCTATTATATTAGGTTTTGGTGCCATTAGAATTTCAACAGGTGCTATCACAGCAGGTACATTGATTGCTATGATTATCTATGTTATTCAACTAACAACGCCGCTCATCAATCTCTCAACACTTGTTACAGATTACAAAAAAGCTGTGGGTGCAAGTGGTCGTATTTATGAAATTATGGAAGAACCAACGGAAGCATTTTACTTAGAACAAAAAAACATGATTACTGATGGTAGCTTAGTATTTGAAAATGTTGACTTTAAATATGGTGTTAAGCCAATACTGAGCGACGTTAATTTTGAAATACCGCAGAGTAAAGTAACTGCATTTGTTGGACCTTCAGGCTCAGGAAAGAGTACTATTTTTAATATTATTGAGCGGATGTATGATATTGACCGGGGTGATATCAAATATGGTGGTGACTCCATTTATGATATTGAGTTAGGTGAATGGCGTACCAAAATTGGCTACGTGATGCAATCAAATTCAATGATGAATGGTACGATTAGAGACAACATATTATATGGTATTAATCGCGAAGTAAGTGAAGAAGAACTGATTCATTTTGCGAAATTGGCTAACTGTCACGAATTTATTGAACAATTTGAAGATGGTTACGATACCATGGTTGGCGAACGAGGATTGAAATTATCTGGTGGGCAACGACAACGTATTGATATAGCCCGTAGCTTTGTGAAAAACCCAGACATTTTATTATTAGATGAAGCTACAGCTAATTTGGATAGTGAAAGTGAAAGAAAGATCCAAGATGCGCTAGAAGAATTGATGGAAAATCGTACAACTGTAGTTATCGCACATAGATTATCTACTATTAAGAAAGCAGAACAAATTATTTTTGTTGATGCTGGTAAAGTAACTGGCAAAGGTACACATCAAGAATTGATTATGAATCATAAGAAATACCAACAATTTGTAAGCACACAAAATTTGACGAAGTAAGAAAAAGAGTAAAAAGTAAATGATGACTATGGATTTGTAGGCGTTTTCATAGTAGGATACGAATATTTAAGCTTAGATTGTGTACAAAAAGTGACGTTTATCGAACAATAAAATTGTTATTTTATATAAAGTACATGCATGCTATAATTATTGTGAATTATTAATAAACAGTGTTTTGAGAAAGTATAAATTATTAACAAAAATGAATTAACAAAACTAGGGATTAGGAATAATTAAGGTAAATGCATGGTTTAATGTTGTCTACGAACGCAAGTTTGTTTATGTCAGCAATATGCATTTACCTTTATTCTTCTGAATACATAGCTACATAATTACTTTCAAAAATTCATTGTTATCAATGATTTTAATAAGAAATGGTGGGTGTATTATGTTTTTAGTGATTAACATAATTGGATTGTTTGTGTTTTTAGGGATCGCAGTATTATTCTCTCGAAGCAAAAAGGATATTCAATGGAAATCAATTGCAATATTGGTTGTTTTAAACTTATTTTTAGCTTGGTTCTTTATGTATTTTCCGTGGGGAAAAACTGCGGTACAAACATTAGCTAATGGTATTTCTTGGGTAATTGATTCAGCACATGCAGGTACAGGCTTTGCTTTTTCTAGCTGGGTAAAACCAGGTGCAATGGACATGGCAGTAAGTGCACTGTTCCCAATATTATTAGTTGTTCCGTTATTTGACATTTTAATGTATTTCAATATTTTACCTAAAGTGATTGGTGGCATTGGTTGGGTATTAGCAAAAATCACACGCCAACCGAAGTTCGAGTCATTCTTTGGTATTGAAATGATGTTCTTGGGTAATACGGAAGCATTAGCAGTTTCAAATGAACAATTAAAACGTATGAAAGAAACTCGTGTTTTAACGGTAGCGATGATGTCTATGAGTTCTGTATCTGGCGCTATTGTAGGCGCATATGTTTCTATGGTCCCGGGTGATTTAGTATTAACTGCTATTCCATTAAATATAATTAATGCTATTATTATTTCATCCATATTAAATCCAGTTACAGTAGAAGAAAAGGAAGATATTATTTACACTATTCAAAGTAATGAATTAGAGCGTCAACCGTTCTTCTCATTCTTAGGTGACTCAGTATTAAATGCAGGTAAATTAATCTTAATAATTGTAGCGTTTGTTATTAGTTTCGTCGCACTATCTGATTTAATTGATCGATTAATTAATTTACTTACAAGTGTCATTGGTAGTTGGGCAGGCATTAAGGGCAGTTTTGGCTTAGATCAAATACTTGGTGCGTTTATGTATCCATTTGCGCTGTTACTTGGTTTACCATGGGACGAAGCTTGGATTGTTGCGCAACAGATGGCCAAAAAAATTGTTACTAATGAATTTGTTGTTATGGGTCAGATTAAAGATGTTGTTGAATCTTATTCACCACATAGACGTGCAGTCATTACAACATTCTTAATTTCATTTGCGAACTTTTCAACAATTGGTATGATTGTAGGTACATTAAAAGGAATTGTAGATAAGAAAACATCAGATTTTGTATCTCAATATGTACCGATATTATTACTTGCAGGTATTTTAGTATCATTGATGACTGCAGGATTTGTTGGACTATTTGCTTGGTAAGTTATAAATGAATTGTATAATTATTTTTGATTGAAATATATTAAATGACTAGATGTTTAAAAGTGTTTGTGCACGCTTTTGAATATCTAGTTTTTTTGTTCCTTATAGATATAACGTTACAGTTTGCTACAAATTATGTTCGTAACCATGAACCATTATAATTATAAAATGCAAAAAATTAAGCCAAGTAATTGAAGTGAGGAGACACATTCATCATTACTTGGCTTTTACGGGAAATGAATTAACTGTATATAAATAGTAAGGACTAGGTACTAAGTATATACTCGAGCAAAAATTGTTTTGTTTGTTACTATAAACAACACAAAGGAGATGGCTTCTTATTGGCTATCAATAAGAAGATAAATTTTATTATAGCAAAGAGGAATTAATAAGTAAACAGAAATTTCAGAATTTTTGAAAATTAATAAATTTTAATTTTATACAAAGGCATTACAATACAAATTAAATTTATTATAGAAAGGGTTTTCTTTACATTCATGTTGTAGTATTTCCGATAATTTGCTAACATTCAATTGATTAGAGCAAAATCAAGGGGGTCCTGTGGGTGAATAAAACAGTACGAGATTTAATATTAGTTATTTTTGGGTCGTTCATTTTTTCAGCTGGGGTGAATACCTTTATTATATCTGCTGATTTAGGTGAGGGAGGCGTGACTGGTATAGCAATCGTACTCTACTATGCTTTTCACATTTCTCCAGGTATTACAAACTTTGTATTTAACGCCATTTTAATTGGGGTAGGTTATAAATTTTTAAGTAAACGAAGTATGTATTTAACGATTGTCGCAACGATTTTAATTTCTATCTTTTTAGAATTAACTGGAAGTTGGGAAATTGAAACGGGCAATATATTAGTTAATGCAGTATTTGGTGGTCTTTGTGTGGGACTAGGTATCGGTGTCATCGTGCTTGCAGGTGGTACTACAGCGGGGACTACAATATTAGCTCGAATCGCTAATAAATACTTAGACGTGAGTACGCCCTACGCATTACTATTCTTCGATTTAATTGTTGTAGCTATATCGCTGACTGTTATTCCAGTTTCTAGTGCATTGGTCACTGTGATTTCATTATATATTGGTACAAAAGTAATGGATTACGTAATTGAAGGTTTAAATACAAAGAAAGCAATGACAATTATTTCAAGCAAGCCTGATGAAATTGCTAAAGTTATTGATGAACAAGTAGGGCGTGGGCTTACTATTTTAAATGGACGTGGTTATTTCTCAAAAGAAGATAAAGACGTTTTATATGTTGTTATCACTAAAACACAAGTAACAAAAGCAAAACGTTTGATAAGAAAAATTGATGATAACGCATTTTTAGTTATTCATGACGTACGTGATGTATACGGTAATGGTTTTTTAATCGATGAACATTAACATAAAAAACTAAAAATTAAATAATAAAGTAAGCCTAATTTATTTGGAAAATTTCCATCATAAATTAGGCTTTTATTATAGCGAAAAATTGATCAAATAATAGAGAATGCCATAAGTTGAAAATATTATTTTTTAACTAAAAGCCTGTAAATATAACGAAATATGAGGGTCTGTTAAAAATAATTAATAGTCATTAGGTGTAAAAAATGATATAATATCATCTATGATAATGATTATCATTTACTTAAAGTAAATAGAAAATTCAACATAAAATAATATAAATTAATTGGGAAAATACACGATGTTATGCTTATTAATATAGGAAGAAGGGGAATTATGAATCGCTTAAAAGGAGAACAGGTCACTATAGGTTATGGAGAAAATGTCATTGTGGATAATTTAGATGTTAATATACCCGATGGCAAGATTACCTCTATTATAGGACCAAACGGTTGTGGCAAGTCGACATTACTTAAAGCGTTATCTCGACTCCTACCAATAAAAGGCGGAGAAATTAAATTAGATAACGAAAATATACACTCACAATCTACGAAAGAGATCGCTAAAAAAATTGCAATTTTACCTCAATCTCCAGAGGTTGCAGATGGCCTTACAGTTGGTGAATTAGTATCATATGGTCGTTTTCCGCATCAAAAAGGTTTTGGACGTCTATCTGCTGAAGATAAAAAAGAAATCGATTGGGCAATGCGTGTTACAGGTACTTATGATTTTAAATTACGGCCGATAAACGATTTAAGTGGAGGCCAACGACAACGTGTATGGATTGCAATGGCGTTAGCTCAACGTACAGATATTATATTCTTAGATGAACCAACAACATATTTAGACATCTCCCATCAGTTAGAAATATTAGAATTAATTACACAGCTTAATAAAGAACAAGGTTGCACGATTATTATGGTATTGCATGATATTAACCAAGCTGTTCGTTTTTCTGATCATTTAATCACTATGAAGAATGGCGATATTATCGCAAATGGTGACACTGAAGAAGTATTAACCAAAGACATATTAGAAAAAGTATTCAATATTGATGTTGAAATTAGTACAGACCCAAGAACTGGCAAACCAATGCTAGTGACGTATGATTTATGCAGAAAGAGCTATTCAGAAGTTTAGGGGTAAATTATGACTACTAAGAGAAAAGGGAAATTAAGTTTTACAGCAACTTTTATCATAGCTGTATTATTATTAATTGGCGCACTAATCATCTCAATATTATTTGGTGATGCTAAAATTCATTTAGGCACAATTTTTGAAGCAGTGTTTAATTATGATTCTAAAAATCAACAACATAATATTATCAGTGAAATACGTATACCAAGAGATATCGGTGCAATATTAGTAGGCGTTGCGCTAGGTACTTCAGGTGCTGTCATTCAAGGTGTGACTAAAAATGGTTTGGCTGATCCAAGTTTAATAGGCTTAAACTCGGGGGCCTCATTTATGCTAGCGCTTACGTTTGCATTTTATCCTACTGCGCCTTTTTTAGTGATGATGTTTGCTGGTTTTATAGGTGCGTTGATGGGCGGGTTTATTGTATTAATGATTGGAAGATCAAGAAGTGATGGATTCAACCCGATGAGAATTATTTTGGCAGGTGCTGCTGTCAGTGCATTACTAACTGCATTAAGCCAAGGTGTGGCGTTATTATTTAGATTAAACCAAAGTTTAACATTTTGGAGTGCAGGTGGGGTGTCTGGTACAACTTGGAATCAATTAGTTTGGGCAGCACCATTTATCATCATTGCACTTGTTATCATCATTTCAATGAGTAAGCAATTAACAATTTTAAATTTAGGCGAAACATTAGCTAAAGGTTTAGGCCAAAATGTGGCTTTCACGCGAGCTATTTCACTGATATTATCTATGATTTTAGCTGGTATTGCAGTTGCAATGGTAGGTCAAATTGCTTTTGTCGGCCTAATGGTGCCCCATATAGTGAGATACTTAGTGGGGACGGATTATGCTAGAGTGATACCTTTGACTGCTGTAGTCGGTGGTTTGCTATTACTAGTAGCAGATACGATTGCACGTATGTTAGGAGAAGCCCCAGTGGGAGCTATCATTTCCTTTATTGGTGTACCTTACTTCTTGTATTTAGTTAAAAGAGGAGGTCGCTTCTCATGATAGATCCAAAGTTAAGATATAAACAGTGGCTTACGATGATTATACTCTCGATTCTAGTCTTACTAGCGTGTGCATGGAGTATTACTTCAGGAGAATATAAAATGTCTGTCGAGGCATTTTTCAAAACGTTGATTGGCCAGGGTGAATATACAGATACATTGATATTGATGGAATTTAGATTGCCGCGTATGATTATTACAATATTAGCTGGTGCTGCTTTAGCCATGAGTGGTGCAGTCATACAAAGTGTAACGAAAAACCCACTAGCAGAGCCTGGTATATTAGGTATTAATGCCGGAAGCGGATTTGTAATTGCTTTGTTTATAGTGGTAGGCCAGGTAGACGCAAGTAATTTTGTGTATGTTTTACCATTTATTAGTATGATAGGTGGCGTTTTAACAGCGCTTATTATTTTCTCGTTTAGTTATAATAAAGGAGAAGGTATTACTCCAGCGAGTATGGTACTTGTAGGTGTGGGGATGTCTACTGCACTTAGTGGTGGTTCATTAACACTAATGTCCACATTTGACGAAGACCAATCAGAATTCATAGCTTCTTGGCTTGCTGGCAATATCTGGGGTGATGAATGGGCGTTTGTAATCGCCTTTTTACCATGGATAATCGTATTAATACCATTCTTATTATTTAAAGCAAACGTCTTAAATTTATTAAATACACATCAGTATATTGCTCAAGGTGTTGGTGTCAAGATAGGCCGAGAACGTATCGTCTTATTATTAGTTGCAGTTGTGCTATCATCTGCGGCTGTTTCTGTAGCAGGGGCAATCGGATTTATTGGTTTGTTAGGACCACATATTGCTAAGTCGATTGTTGGTCCAAGGCATCAAATGTTCTTACCGATTTCAATATTGATAGGTGCTTTTTTGCTTGTGCTAGCAGATACTATTGGACAAGTGATACTACAACCATCAGGTGTTCCGGCAGGTATTGTAGTTGCTATAATAGGCGCGCCTTATTTCTTATACTTAATGTATAAAACGAAATCAGTATAATTTGTTTTAGTGCGAAAAGTATGTAAATTATAAAATTTCTACTTTACGTATTGTTTATAAAATAGAAAAAGCCAAAGATAAGAAGCATGAGATATATTTATATCTCGTGCTTTTTTTGCGATTACTCATCTTTGCTAACAGTGTATTGCTACTATAAATCGGTTTTAGAAAATGTGAATAATGTCTCAATTTCTCACGTACAAATAAAATTCGCATTCATATGTTAGCGTTTGCATTTGTGTGTGGGGTATACTATAACTGAATAGTTTAAATAGGAGGTCGTTATTATGAAAAAATTAATTAAACAAAAAACGAATTTTTTGAATGATATGTTGGACGGGCTTTCAAAAACAAATAAGCAAATAGAAATTATTTCAGACACAGTCGTAGTTAGAAAAAATAAAAAAGAACAAGGAGTTTCTTTGGTTTCTGGTGGCGGAAGTGGCCACGAACCAGCTCATGCGGGGTATGTTGCCAAAGGTATGTTAGACGCCGCAGTTTGTGGAGAAGTATTTACTTCACCGACGCCAGATAAGATTCTTAGTGCCATAAAAGCTGTTGATAATGGTGATGGTGTATTACTAATAGTAAAAAACTATGCTGGTGATGTTATGAACTTTGAGATGGCGCAAGAAATGGCAGAAATGGAAGACATTCAAGTAGCAACTGTCATCGTAAAAGATGATATTGCAGTGGAAGACGAAGCACAACGTCGAGGTGTAGCTGGCACAGTGATTGTTCATAAATATGCAGGATATTTGGCAGAAAAAGGGCTATCGCTAACAGAGATTAAAGATAAAGTAGAAGATTTATTACCTAAAATAAAAAGTATCGGTATGGCATTAACAGCACCTATGGTTCCAACTACTGGACAGTATGGATTTGATATTGAAGAAGATGAGATGGAAATCGGCGTGGGTATACATGGTGAAAAAGGATTGTCTAGAGAAAAGGTTGAACCTGTGAATCAAATTGTAGAGCGATTAATACAAGTTTTGCTAACAGAAGTTGAATCAGATGAGCTCATTGTAATGGTAAATGGCATGGGCGCAACACCTCTATCTGAACTTAATATTGCCGCAAAATATGTCGGTGAAAATTTAGAACAAAAGAGTAAATCGATTGCTCATTGGCTAGTTGGAGATTACATGACTGCTTTAGATATGCAAGGTTTATCATTAACATTTGTGCCCTCTTCAGAAGAATTGTTAGTAGCGTTAACTGATACAACAGAAAGTCCGTATTTTCATTAAAATAAAGTAATTATAAAAGGAGCGAAAATATATGAATGTCGCTGAACTAAAAGAAAGATTATTGAAATTAGTAGATGTGTTTGAAGAGAAAGAAGAATTACTAACAGAATTAGATAGAGCAATCGGTGATGGTGACCACGGAGTGAACATGGTTAGAGGTTTCAAAGCGTTACCAGATAATATTGACGATAGTTCTATGCAAAGTTTACTAAAGTCTACAGGTATGACACTTATGTCTAACATTGGTGGCGCTTCTGGTCCATTATATGGCTTTAGTTTTGTAAAAATGTCACAAGTAGTATCAGATGAAATAGATCGTTCGAATTTGCAAGCGCTTTTAAAAACTTTTTCAGAGGCAATTGCTCAAAGGGGTAAAGTAACGTTAAATGAAAAAACGATGTATGACGTAATTGAACGCGCAAACCAAGCTATACAAGAAGATGAATCGTTAACAAGAGAGACATTGCAATCCTACGCATATTTAACCAAAGATATCGAAGCGACTAAAGGTAGAGCTGCGTATTTCAAAAAAGATTCTTTAGGACATGTTGACCCTGGAGCTCAAAGTAGTGTTTATATCTTAAACGCGTTGATTGGAGATGATTCATAATGACAAATATAGTGATAATTAGCCATAGTAAAGAAATTGCAGAAGGTACACAAGCATTATTAAACCAAATGGCTGGTGATGTTAACGTAATTGTGCAAGGTGGCGTTGATGGTAAAATTGGTACATCGTATGATCATATTCAAGCATTAATAAACGAATTAACAGATGATGCATTATGTTTTTATGATATAGGTTCTGCTGAAATGAATTTAGATTTAGCGATTGAAATGTATGAAGGTGATCAACGCATTGAAAAAGTAGAAGCACCAATTGTTGAAGGTAGCTTTACTGCAGCTGTGAAATTATCTGTAGGAAGTTCCATAGAAGAAACTTTGGAAGAATTAAATAAAACGTTTGGTTAAATAGTGTTATTTGTTTTACTATGTTAAATATAATTTAAAATGAAGTTCTCAACTAATATAGCAAAAAATTTCTTTTTTATAGGAATATTTAAATGAATTGTGGTAAAATGAAAATTAATTGTAATAGAAATCTGGATATCTAGGAGGACATTGCCATGAAGGATTTAATATTAAAGCATGTCTTAAACGGCGAATTTGAGTCAGTCAAACGTTTAATGTCCCAAACAGATTTTATGGAATTTGAAGAAGTATACATTTCAAGCGCACATGAAGCAGAAAACATTATGTTTTATACATGTATTTTAGATATGATGAAAGTAGAAGAAACTGCAGAAATGCATGACTTAGCTTTTCTATTATTAGTCTATCCATTAAGTGATCTTCAGGGTGCTTTAGATTCTGCTTATTATCATGCTGAGTCATCCATAAAACTTACTGAGGGCAAAGAAGTAAAAAGTTTGTTACAAATGTTATTGTTACATGCAGTTCCTGAACCAGTCATTTCTGATAAAAAGGCATTTGAAATTTCACGCCAAATACTTAAATTGGACCCAACTAACAGTGTTGCACGTAATGTTCTAAAAGAAACAGCTAAACGTATGGATAACGTAGTTGTTGACTTTAACGAACTTAATCGTTTTAAAAATGCACACTAATAACAAAATCGTCATAGTTGAACAATCATAATTATTAGAACTTGACAAAATAATACATTAAAGTGATTTACTAAAGAATCGAAATATACATGTTAAAAGGTGTATCTATTTTGATTCTTTTTATTTTATTTTTTGGAATTTTACACACTATTAAAGCATACCTTTAGTAATGTATAAAATTGCAAAAATAAAATTAAGATAACTATAAATATGCAATAGCTATAATAAAATTCGTTATATTTAAAGAATATAATGAATGATTAAAAATAGCATTTAAATTATTGAGTATTATTGAGAGCAATCAAAAGTGTAAAATTTTATGTTGTGCAGTTGCAAAAAATAATCAGTAAGTTATAATAATGCAATGTGTTAACTATGAGGAGGTTAAAATAACATGGGGTTGAATAAAGAAGCTATAAAAATTGGTTTCGCTTATGTCGGTATCGTTGTAGGTGCTGGCTTTTCAACAGGACAGGAAGTTATGCAATTTTTCTCACCATATGGCCTATGGTCATATATTGGGGTTATACTTTCTGGTTTAATATTAGGCTTTATAGGTCGACAAGTTGCAAAAATCGGTACTGCGTTTGATGCGCAAAACCACGAATCAACTTTAGACTATTTGTTTGGTGATAAGTTCAGTAAACTTGTAGACTATTTGCTTATCTTTTTCTTATTTGGCATTTCAGTCACAATGATTGCTGGAGCAGGATCAACATTCCAAGAAAGCTTTAATGTGCCAACATGGTTAGGCGCATTGATTATGGTTATTGCAATTTATATTACATTATTGATGGATTTTAATAAAATTGTTAGAGCGTTAGGCATTGTTACACCCTTCTTAATTATTTTGGTTGTAATCATTGCTGCGTATTATCTTTTTAACGGAAGTATTTCGATAGGTAAAGTAAACGAAACTGTACCAGAAGCTAGCTTATGGTTAGGTATATTAAAAGGAATTAACTATGGCGGACTTGCATTCGCAGTAGGTTTTAGTACGATTGTAGCTATCGGCGGTGATGCTTCTAGACGTAGAGTGTCGGGGGCTGGGGCATTGTTTGGCGGTATTGTTTATACAATATTATTAGCGTTGATTAACTTTGCGCTACAGTCTGAATTCCCAAAAATTGAGAATGCTGATATTCCTATGCTGACATTAGCTAATGGAATAAATCCTTGGATTGCACTTGTATTATCAGTTATTATGTTAGCTGTTATGTATAATACAATTCTTGGCTTAATGTATTCATTTGCCGCTAGATTTACAGAACCATATAGTAAAAAATATCATATATTTATTGTAATTATAATGGTTGTAGGTTATGGTTTAAGTTTTGTAGGTTTCGCAGGTTTGATTAACTTCTTATATCCAATAATGGGTATTGTTGGACTTGTTGTTGTAATCGGTGTGTTAATCAAATACTATAGCAGAAAACGTCAAAATAAAAAGTTCATAGCATAAATTATTTGTTCTATTAAAATAAGAAATATAAACTCAGCTTGTACAATTTATGCAAGCTGAGTTTTTAATAATTTCGACAATTTATAAACACTACTGCGCACTAGTTAATTATGGTACAATGCATTTCGAAAGGGAAGGTAATGCATGAAGAAAAAACATAAATGGACAATAATTACTTTAAGTATTGTTATTGTAGTAGCAATCTTGACTGCGCTGTTATTAAAACAACAGTATGACCGCCAACATTCACAAGAAATTAAAGAGAAAGTACAAATTAACAATAAAAATGTAAATGCATTTACAAATATAACTTATGGTACTGGCACGCCTAATAGTAGGTTAGATATATTAACGCCTACGGAATTAGATTCAGATAATAAGTTGCCTGTAATTTTTTGGATGCATGGTGGAGGTTTTATCGCAGGTGATAAACAGTATAAAAACCCACTATTATCGAAAATTGCAGAGCAAGGCTATATTGTAGTAAATGTTAATTATGCGCTTGCACCAGATAATAAATACCCAACGCAGCTACATCAAATTGACCAAGCTGTAAAATTTATAAAGCGTAATAAGCATGAATTACCTATGGATTTTGATCAAGTTATTTTTGGAGGAGACTCTGCGGGGGCACAATTATCTAGTCAATACACAGCAATTCAAACAAATAAATCATTAAGAGAAGATATGTCATTTGAACAACAATTTGAGGCAGATCAATTGAAGGCAGCAATATTTTTCGGTGGCTTTTATGATATGAAAACAGTGAAAGCTACTGAATTTCCGAGAATACAACTTTTTATGGAAAGTTATACTGGAAAACGTGATTGGGAACAACAATTTAAATATATTAGTGAAATGTCTACGATAAATCAGGTTACTAAAGATTACCCACCAACGTTTTTATCTGTAGGTGACGCGGATCCGTTTTACAGCCAAAATATATCATTTTATAAAAAGTTGAAGTCTTTAGATGTTCCAGCGGATAAATTATTTTTTGATGGTTCTCATAATTTGAGACATCAATACCAATTTCATATGGATTTACCTGAATCACAACAAAATATAAAAGATGTCTTGAGATTTTTAAGTAGAAATACAAGTTCTTCAGGTGTTGAAACAAATGTTAGCGAAGAAACGGCGAATCCTAATGGTATTGAATTAAACCCTTATTAAAACATGAGGGGACATTAGGTTCTATTTGTAATTTTTGATAAGCACTTGTAATTTTAAATTACTAGGGTGTTAATATGAGAGTGAGTTAAACGTAGATAGTATAGTTATTAATTTAATTTCAAAAATTGAGTACATTCTAGCTGTAAAAAAGGAGTGGGATAGAAATCATATTTTTTAGTAATGATTTTATCATCCCACTCCTTTTAAATTTGAAGCTACAAGTTAAACGAGGTCAACTATTAATGCTTATAAAAGAGATTTGTATTTTGAATTTCAACATCCAAAAGATTATATGACAATATTGTTATTTGGGTCTTTGTTCATTTACAATGTAACTATAAGTATGACGCGTTTAAATATTATGCTTAGAGGTAGATTAAAGTAATAACTTGGCCATTACATATTTGTTGTAGTATCTACCATCGATGTATAGTTTATCACGAAGTTCACCTTCTGTTTGATAACCGGCAGTTTTAAATAATTCAACAGCTGTAGTATTTTCGGGTACAACTGTTGCTTCTATACGACGAATGTTATGGTTTAAGCACCATGCCTCTACAGAATTAATTAAAGATTGACCTAGTCCTTTTTCTCTGTAGTGTCTAATGACGCCCATTGAAAAATGAGCTTCATGACGTGTGCGTTCAAAATCTTCTGTCGTTACGATTGCAAAGCCGACGAGCTCGCCATTATTTTCAGCGATATAAATGGCATTGGAAGGCGATGTAATATAGTGTTCTAGGTTCGAAAGCGCATCGTTATTAGACGGCGCGTATTCTCCTGGATTGTATATTAAATAATCAGATTCATCATAAATTGTCGTTAATAATTTAACAAATGGATCTACATCATTGATACCGATTTCACGTATTTGATGAACCATGTGTGTCCACTCCTTATTTCTATTTTGCTAATGATTAGTTATAGTATAACTTAACATCATTAGCGTGATATTACTAGGACATATTTATGTTGAGCTAAACTAATGCAAAGGAAGTATAATTATGAAACCTAACATTTTATTGGCAGGTGTTACAGGATATATAGGTAAAAATTTAATTCAACATATAAAAAATGATGCTAATTTATATACATTATCAAAATATCCTAAAGAAGAAGATTTTAAAGCGGTGACATGGTTAAAAAAAGATATTTATAATTATTTAGATGTTGTATCAGCGATGAAAGATATGCATATAGCCATTTATTATTTAGATCCAACTAAACATTCAGCAAAATTAACACAGGCCACAGCAAGAGATTTGAATTTAATCGCTGCAGATAACTTTGGACGGGCAGCTGCTAAAAATGGCATAAGTAAAATTATTTATATTAGTGGAAGTAGATTTGATTATGAAACTGTACAACGTTTGTCGGCACATGGTGTCTTCGTTGAAAAAACAGCAACAACTGTATCACGTCCACATGTGTCAGTGGAACTTCAATCTTCTAAATACGATGACGTTCGTAGCGCTTTAAGCATGCAACTTCCTATGAATTGGACACTAGAACAAATGGTTGAGTACTATTTTAAATGGTTAAATGAAACTAAAGGAACCTTACTGCACACATACAAAGATGAAGGTAACTATGTAATATATATTAAAGATAAGGCTAAGCCTATTCTTATTTTTAATAAAATGCAAATAGAGGATGATATTATTTCATTATATTTGGTGGGTGGTACACTAGTAAAACCCAATTTATTGAAACAAGGTAAACTAGAATTTCGCAGACTCAAAGATACGCAAACTGTAGTGGTACATTTATATGATTATATACCTAAACTTGTTTGGCCGGTGTACTATTTGGTCCAGTCACCATTCCAAGGATTGATGATGAGAGGGTTTGAAATAGATTGTCGAATAAAGCACTTTAACGGGAGAATTCAGTCAGGCGAAGATATAAAATATACTAAATAAAGTGGTGATGACGTGGATATTTTGTTAGTAGAAGATGATATGACATTGTTTAAAGAATTAAGCGAAGAATTAGAACAATGGGATTTTAAAGTTTATGGTATTGATGACTTTAGTAATGTAATGGCTAAATTTGAAATGGTCGATCCTGCCATCATTATTATGGATGTGAAATTACCTAAATATGACGGTTTTTATTGGACTAGGAAAATTAGAGATATATCTAATACGCCAATTTTATTCCTGTCGTCGAGAGACAATCCAATGGATCATGTGATGAGTATGGAATTGGGCGCGGATGATTATGTTCAAAAACCATTTAATACGAGTATATTAATTGCCAAACTACAAGCGATTTATAGACGTGTATATCAATTTAGCTTAGAAGAAAAGCGTGTCCTTACTTGGCAAGATGCAACTTTAGATTTGTCTAAAGATAGTATTAGTAAAGATGAAGCGCAGATTTATTTATCCAAAACAGAAATGATTATTTTAGAAATGTTAGTTAAGAAGCAAAATCAAATTGTCACGAGAGACACATTGATAACTGCGTTATGGGATGACGAGGCGTTTGTTAGTGATAATACGTTAACGGTTAATGTGAACCGTTTAAGGAAAAAATTAGCTGACATTGATATGAATGATGCAATTGAGACGAAAATAGGTAAAGGGTATATGGCTCATGGATAACTTTAAGTGGATATATATTTTTTTAAGGTCACGTATATATTGGATTTTATGGTTTATCTTTTTAAACTTTATCACCTTGATTATTGCTTATTTAGATTATGATATTAGTGTAGGGAGTACATATTATATTATTATTTTGAATCTAGGTATTTCAATATTGTTTTTATCGTTCACATTTTTAAAGGAAATAAAATTTTTTAAACACTTAGATGAGAATATAGAACCTGAGGCGTTAAAGCATAAATCATTAGCAGATACGCCTTTACAGCAAGAAGTGGTTGATTATTTACACGACCAAATTATAGCTCAAAAATCATTAGTTACGCGTCAGCAAAAGCAGATTCAATCCACTGAAGCCTCATTAACAGATTTTGTACATGATATTAAAACGCCTGTAACAGCAATGAAGTTATTAATAGAAAAAGAACAAGATACTACTAGAAAAAATGCACTTTTATATGAATGGACACGAATAAATGACATGTTAGATAGACAGTTATTTTTAACGCGTTTAGAATCACAAAATAAAGACATGTATTTTGAACATGTGGCGCTGAAACGTCTTGTTATTGAAGAAATACAAATCACTCGATATATCAGCCAGTCTAAAGGCATTGATTATGATTTGGATTTTGAGGATGACTATAAAGTATACACAGATGCTAAATGGTGCCGAATGATGATTAGACAAATTTTATCAAATGCCGTTAAATATAGCGAAGAAAGTACAATTCATGTCCATGCTTATGTAGATCAAGGTCATACAGTTCTTGAAATTAGAGATGAAGGTAAAGGGATAAGTGCTAAAGATTTACCACGTATTTTTGAAAAAGGTTTTACTTCCACTACCGATCGTAATGAAACGTCAGCTTCTGGGCTTGGCTTGTACCTTGTCAATCATGTGAAAGAAAAGTTAGGTGTCCATGTATCTGTTTCTTCAGAATTGAATGTAGGGACAACTATGAAATTTATTTTCCCTAAGCAAAATGAATTGATATCAAGATTATCTGAAAATATATAAAATTAATGAGTGACTGCAAAAATATAATAATAAATGTATAGGCATTATGAATTGTGTTAGCTAATACGTATTTAGAACCTGGGAAGATTGTTTATTTCTTGGGTTCTTTTTGTTTTTAACATTATATGGTGGATAGATATGTATTTAAAATTATTTATAAAAATATTTGCAAATTAGTGAAAAAAGTTGTTGAATACAAATAATAAATATGCAATCATATTTAAGGTGAGTTTAATATGAAATAGTTATTAAAATTAATTCAATCTGATAGGTTACAATTCCTAAATATGCGACTATGATTAATAACAATAAAAGTAGTAAAATTTTGTTAATTTTACGAAAATGTAATATTAAGAATTTGTAAATGCAATTGTAGGATTGTAAATTTTATGCTATTTTCAAATAAGGATAAATCAACATTTATGAGATTTTTTAACCAATAGAAGCAAATACTCATTTACACAATTTTAACAATAACTATAACAATAAAAAATGATGAGTGAATTGTAAATCTTGTGAATCTTAATTTATCTTAATTATTGGTATTTAAATTTTTTAAATTTATTGAAGGTGGTTGGGGACAATCGCTGTAAATGGAGGATTTTTTGGATGTTTAACAAGAAAAAAGATAAGTTCATGGTGAAATTAGAAGAAATGGTGTTCAATTTAGACAGAGCAGCAATTGAATTTGGAAAAATGGATTTTAATACACACTTAGATTTAAAAGCATACTCTGATAATATTAAAACATATGAGTCACATGGTGATGAATTAATGCATCAAGTGATTTCAGACTTAAACCAAACTTTTATCACACCAATCGAACGTGAGGATATCCTCTCTTTATGTAACGCAATTGATGACGTATTAGACGCAATTGAAGAAACTTCAGGAATGTTTGAAATGTATTCTATTGAATATACTGATGAATACATGGCTGAGTTTGTAGATAATATTCAAAAAGCTATTGCAGAAATGAAATTAGCTGTTGGCTTATTAGTAGATAAAAAATTATCACACATGCGTATTCATTCTATTAATATTAAAGAGTTTGAAACAAATTGTGATGGTATTTTACGTCAATCAATTAAGCATATTTTTAATAGTGAAACAGACCCAATCACATTAATTAAAATAAAAGAAATATATGAAAGCTTAGAAGAAATTGCAGATAAGTGCCAAGCCGTAGCAAATAACTTTGAAACTATAATAATGAAAAATAGCTAAGGAGTCCTAACTTATGGAATATATTTTGATCATCACAGTAGCTATTGTTATTTTTTCACTCATATTTGACTTTATCAATGGTTTCCATGATACAGCCAATGCTGTTGCTACTGCTGTTTCAACGCGTGCCTTAACTCCTAGAACGGCTATACTTTTGGCATCTGTTATGAACTTTATCGGTGCTTTAACGTTTACTGGAGTTGCAGGGACAATAACTAAAGATATCGTAGACCCATTTAAATTAGAAAATGGTCTAGTTGTAGTGTTAGCAGCTATTATTGCTGCAATTTTCTGGAATTTACTAACTTGGTATTATGGTATACCGAGTTCATCTTCTCATGCATTGATAGGTTCTATCGCTGGTGCGGCAATTGCTTCACAAGGTTCATTTGCCGTATTACATTATCAAGGTTTTACAAAAATCATAATCGTGTTACTTTTATCACCAGTTATTGCATTCTGCGTAGGGTTTATTATGTACTCTATTGTAAAAGTAGTGTTTAAAAATGCGAACCTTACAAAAACTAACCGTAACTTTAGATTCTTCCAAATTTTTACAGCGTCTTTACAATCATTTTCACATGGTACGAATGATGCTCAAAAATCAATGGGGATTATTACATTAGCTTTAATTGTTGCGGGTATTCAAACGGGTTCTAGCGTAGAACCGCAATTATGGGTTAAAGTTTCTTGTGCTACTGCAATGGGATTAGGTACGGCTGTTGGTGGTTGGAAAATTATTAAAACAGTTGGTGGTAATATTATGAAAATAAGACCAGCTAATGGTGCTGCAGCAGATTTATCATCTGCGTTAACTATATTTGTGGCATCATCACTACATTTCCCACTATCTACAACACACGTAGTTTCTTCATCTATCTTAGGTGTGGGATCTTCTAACCGTATTAAAGGTGTTAAGTGGAATACAGCGCAACGTATGATTGTTACATGGGTTATTACATTACCAATTTCTGCAATAGTTGCAGCATTGATTTATTATATTATTAATTTTTTCTTATAATTTAAGATAAAGCAATCCAAAAGCGGCTGAGTCAAATTAATTGTCTCAGCCGTAATTATTTTATAGCAGTAGTTTTAAAGGCACTTTTCTTAATTTATTGAGTTAGTGGTTATTACACATGAGCTTTTACTCAGACGTTCTACTTATAAAAATTAGTATTACTTATGTAAGAGCTCCAGTTCTCTTTATAAGTACATCCAGTTAATGGAACTTAAACTTGAGTATTGGTTAAAACAAATCTATTAACCTTATCTAATAGCTTTCAGTCTCACGCTGTTTGATTCAAATATAGAGCGCTAGGAAATGATAAATGGTTAGAGTTCGTGAGCACAAAATAATAGCCTGAGACATTTATGTCTCAGGCTATTATTTGATTTATTTTACTACTGTCATCGTTTCATTCGCATAATAAGTTTATAATTAATGAATATAATTATAACTTGAAGCTTGTGATGCAGGGATTGTACGATAATCAACAGTACCTGGAGGCGTATTGTAATTCATTTCTGAAATTAAAATACTACCATCTGGATTTACTTGTTCTACGTAAGCAACGTGTCCAATAGGTCCTTCATAATTTTGCATGATTGAACCAGCTGTAGGTGAATTATTTACAGTATAACCATCTGCAGCAGCATTGTTTGCCCAATGATCTGCATTCCACCAGTAAGTGCTAATTGGTCGATCAGTTTCTGCTCTACGATTAAATACGTGCCAAGTACATTGTCCCCAATCGTATAAGTTAGCATCACTTGCTGATGATCCACCTGTGTTCGTGTTTGGTGTTTCTGTTGAGCTTCCGCCCGCACCACCAGTTCCTGTTGCGCCAGGGATTGTTAATGTTTGATTAGGGTAGATGATGTAACCATTTAAATTGTTGGCTGAAACAATTTCATCAACTGAAACGCCGTATTTATTTGCAATGATATTTAAAGACTCACCAGATTGTACAGTGTGACTTGATTCACCTGAAGCAGCGTTTGAAGATGATTCTTGTCCCTTAGAACCGCTTCCGCCAATTTCGATGACTTGTCCTGGGAATACAATGTTATTATTAATGTTATTATTTTGTTTAATTTCATCAATTGAAACACCGTATTGCTGTGAAATTGACCATAGTGACTCACCAGATTTTACTGTATGCTGTGTTGATGCATCAGCTTCATGATTTGCTATGAATGCTGCTGCACCTGAAGCAGCTGTTACTGCAAATGCTAACTTTTTCAAAAAAACTCCTCCTTCAATGCCTATGTCTAACAGTGATTATTGAAATAAATACATGTCGTTAGTTTTTTTAATCTCAATTCACGTTTCATACTAACAAAAATCATTTGCTTTGTGTACGTTGTTATAAAGTTGTAATATTATTAATATTTAGTGTTTCACTGAGGATTGTTCGATAAATGCCTTTGTACAGGAGTTTATAAGCATGTGTTACATTTCACTTGTAATTAACTTTATTTGAAATGTAACATTAACTATTAACAAAAATAGTGATTTTAACATTAAAATTGTTAGAAAATACATTCATCATGTTTGCTAATCAATGAAACAGTGAACATTAAAGTATTAATAAATGCAATCGTAGGACATTGTGAAAATTTACATGCTATACATATATCCCATAAATGTTATGATTAAACGCATATTATTTTTATAAATAGTTCTATAATGAGAAGGAGTGAGTAAATTGGCTGAATCAACACAACATGTTAATAAGCAACAAAAACAATCTAAATCACAGTCGCATGCTTATAGTAAAGTATGGCTATTCTTTATGTACTACTGGATTATTTTTGGTATTGGTTGCTATTTTGGACAATTCTTACCTATGGAATGGAGAAAACCACTTTCATTCGTACTTCTTGCCTTGGTACTGATTACGGTTATCTTTAATCGGGCACGTAAATACGGTTTAGTAATTTCCCATATTTACGCAATTGTTGTAGGTTTATTATCTTATGCAACGTTCACCGCATATTTACAAAATTTAGGACCAGAGGTATTTTTCAAAAATATCATTTTAGCAATTTCAGCGTTTATTGTTTTTGGTATTATCGGCTATTTCTTAATTGGTAATGCGGCTAGTATGGGAAAATATTTATTTGTTACTTTAGTTGCACTTATTATAGCAAGTTTAATCGGTATGTTTATACAAAATCCAATTTTCCATACGATTATAACTGTAGTAGGCTTGTTACTATTTCTACTCTATACACTGTACGATTTTAATCGTATGAAGCGTGGACAATTTTCTCCAAGGGAAATGGGCTTTAATTTATTTGTGAATCTGTTGCATATCATCAAGTATGTATTAAGACTTGCAACTAAGTTTAGAAAATAATAAAATTTTAACATTCAATTTGATGAAGACACCTTCAAAAATACCTTGTGAGATGAGAGGTTTTTTGAAGGTGATTTTTTTATCTGATGGGATTCTTTGATAAAACAACATTTTAAAATTTTAAAAAATACAATGCAACATTTTTAAAATTGAGTTTAATTAATGAAAAAAGTTGACAAAATTATTTGTTTTATACAAAATTATCTAAAGATAAAAAATACTTATTTAAATAATTAAGATATAAAGTGCCAACTTTAGCATTTATGATAGAGTGACATTTTAATGCATAGCGTATGACAATTATTTGAAAGAGGTTAAATTATGAAAGCGCAGTGCTTAAATATTATTTCTATGGATAATTATCCTACGAAACGTGTGGCGGATGGTTTACTACTAATACTTCCTTTAAAAGGAATCACAGAAATACAACATTTTATAACAGATATAAAAGTTGAAAATGACTTATTTATAATTAATAATTCTGAAATATTTACAATAAAAAGAAATGAAAAAGCGATTAAATTATATATTGCTAGTGATTGGTTTTATGATCGTGGCTATGATTTTTTTGCGTATCAATATACTTCAAATTTAATCCAATCTTCCAATGCGTTATTCCAATCTATACTCAGTTTAACGCAACGTCAGTTAAATCAAACGTTGACTAAAGTATTATTTGAGTCCTACATGAATAATATTGTCGATATTATTGCTTCTGAAGCAAAAGTCGATATAAAATATTTAAAACAACAAACAGACTACTCATTTTATGGTATTACTGGTGAAATGCTAGATTACGTTAATAACCATTTAGATAAAAAATTAACATTAAAAGAAATTGCTAATAAGCTTTTTATTTCTCAATCAAATATATCATCACAATTTTATAATACATTAGGTATGAGCTTTAAAACGTATATAGATACTTTAAAACTTTCAACATCGATATCCACTTTGTTAACGGGAAAATCTACGATTAGTGAAGTGTCTGATCAGTATGGTTTTAGTAGTTCTGCTAGCTATAGTAAAAAATTCAAACACTATTTTGGTCATTCGCCAAAGGATTATCGTATGCTTTCGAAATTAGATAAATCATTTCCTTTTACGACAGAAGATTACACTGCGAGTTCGATAGTTGAGATTCAGAATATAATAACGGAGCGACTTAACAAACTCAATGTTCAAAATAATTATATATGCATTGATTTACAGCATATTAATGAATCTACTAACGATACTATTGTAATCCAAATTCATAATATAAAAGAGTTTCATAACTTGTTTGCGAATAAAAGTATGAGCTATCTATTTGAAGGTACACAAAAGGTTGTTGTTTATTGCATGATAGATCCAAGAAAGTTACAAGAAACATTTATGGATGAAGCTTATGGCTTTATTAACTTCGTTTATCATGCAAATGTAAATTTAGCATTTCAAATCACAAATAGTGATGACGTGAATATTTATATCGATCAAATTTATAGTCAATATCAAACTTATTTACAAGCACACCCTGAATTATCAGAAAAACATATGCATTCAGTGAGCTATATCTTTAACGCTGAGACTATGCCTATCAAAGAAATTTATCGTAATATTATTAAAATTCAGCAGTACAGAGAACATGTGAAATTTGGTATTGATATTACACACTTATTCAATAACCCTGAATGTTTTAAATTGATGGAAAAACAGATGAAACGTATAGGTTTTGATTATTTCTTTGTTGATAATCATAAATTGGCATCGCCTTATTTGAGTGAAGATCATGAAGATTTGCTTACAAAACAAGTATTTAAATTCAGTAATATTAGAAAAATTATGAACGATATGGAATTAGAAGAAAGAGCGTACTTTCTTTTGAATGTGCATAATAATTACTTGTTGAATGACGATAATATGGAAATTATTGAAAGTCCACCATTGCTTATGGGTATGTTTAAACAGATGCGTGAACATTTTACTGGTGTAGGGATAGATTTATTCCAGCAACAAGGTGAGAAAAATGCATTGTATTTATATGATCAAAAAGGTTTCCGCTCCGTTCTTGGTAATATGTATGAAAGAATAATGGAGAAAATGAGATACGAAGTGAAAGATTTTGAATATTATACTATTGTGAACCAACCAGAGAAAATTTCGATTTTTGTAAATGATTGGCGCATAGGTGAGAGTGAAACTGCAGAATGTGAGCCACAAAATATTCAAATACATTTAAATTTTAAAGATAAGGCTATGAAACGTCCATATATTATTTTTTATGAAAAAATAAATAGCACATTTGGAAATATCAATGGTATTATTGCACCATCTTTAAGAATTGAACATACATGGTCAGATGAATTAATCAGTAAAATCGACGATTATAATAAACCGCATTTCAGTGTTATGCAGCATCATTTTGAAGAAGAGAATTTGATCATTGATTTAAATTATAATACGGTCCACATCATTGATATTTATAAAAATTAAAAAGACATGATATTATACCTTTTTAAATAATATGCGTAGCAAAATTCAATTTATCGTTATTCGTAATTTTGACAAATCAATAACTATAAATAATAAAGACATAGACGTGGAATTTGTGGATAATTGTATTGTATTGCTTACTAGCATTTGGAGGTGTAACAACAGTGAATAAAGACAAAAAGGAGCAATTTTTAAATATTTATAAAAAATATAAAAGCTTAATGCACTATATTGATTCAAACTATAAATTGACCATGAATGATGTGGCAGTTTTAGAATTGATAGAACAAAATTGTAGTGAAAATAATATGTTGATGCAGCCATTTTTAAAAATTGCAACTACTGAACTTGAATTAAGTAGAACTAAGGTGCTTGCATCGATTCGCAGATTGATTGATCAAGATAGAGTAAGCAAAATACGTTCAACTGAAGATGAGCGTAAAGTATACTTATTTATGGATAATGACAATGCACAAAACTATAAATCTTTATTAGATGATATTGAAGGGTATGTTAAGTAATTAATAGTAAACTATGACGCCTTTAATAATCGAAATAGAATATTAAAATAAAAACTACAGTTATTTACTTTATCATAGTAAGTATCTGTAGTTTTTTTACTTTGAAAAGGTTTTGGATTCAATCAATGTGCGTAAATCTATATTCTACAGTAAAAATATTGTATAATATATCATATTAATAGATGTAGTAATTGAGAAAGCGAGATGAAATCATGGGACGTAAGTGGAATAATATTAAAGAAAAAAAAGCCCAAAAAGATAAAAATACAAGTAAAATTTATGCGAAGTTTGGTAAAGAGATTTACGTAGCAGCTAAATCAGGTGAACCTGACCCACATGCCAACCAAACTTTACGTTTAACATTAGAGCGTGCCAAAACTTATTCAGTTCCGAATCACATTATTGAGAAAGCAATTGAAAAAGCTAAAGGATCTGGTGAAGAAAATTATGATGAATTAAGATATGAAGGCTTTGGACCAAATGGCTCAATGATTATCGTTGATGCTTTGACAGACAATGTAAATAGAACAGCTTCAGATGTACGTGCAGCTTTCGGTAAAAATGGAGGCAACATGGGCGTATCAGGATCAGTCGCTTATATGTTTGAATATACAGCTGTGTTTGGTTTTGAAGGCAAATCAGTAGACGATACATTAGAAGAATTAATGGAAAAAGATGTGGATGTCAGAGATGTGATTGATGAAAATGGATTAACTATTGTATATGCTGAGCCAGACCAATTTGCTCAAGTACAAGATGCATTAAGAGAAATAGGTGTTGATACATTTAAAGTTGCGGAATTTGAAATGTTGCCCCAATCTGATATTGAATTATCAGCAGAAGATCAGGAACAATTCGAAACACTTATTGAAGTATTAGAAGACTTAGATGATGTGCAAAATGTATTTCATAATGTGGATTTGAAATAATATGAATCAATACGTACAAGCTTGGATTTCACAATTACAACTGCAACCGCACCCAGAAGGTGGTTATTATAAAGAAGTAATTAAAGGTACTATAGTCGGCGCAAATCAAAGAGCGCAGTATTCTAGTATTTATTTCTTATTAACGCATGACAATATTTCACATTTTCATCGTATCGATGCAGATGAAATTTGGTATTACCACGATGGTGACTCACTTATGATTCATATGATTCACCCAGACGGTAGATATGAACAAGTATCCTTAGGAAAAAACATAGAAGCGGGGGACGTATTACAGTATGTAGTACCAAAAGGGATCATATTTGCATCATCAGTGGAAGGTCAAAATGCTTACGCGCTTGTTGGATGTATGTGTCAACCTGCATTTAAGTTTGAACATTTTGAATTATTGAGCCAAAGTTGGTTGAACGAACAGTACCCTAACTTAGAAGATATCAATATGCGTTATGCATTATCTGCTGAAGCTATTGAACAGAATGAATATTAAACTCTATAAAAAAATAGATTTGAGAGCCCGAGACATTACTTTGTGTCTCGGGCCCTCAAATCGTTAATACTGTTTCACTTTATGTTATTTTGCAGTGCCAAATACTTCTTTGGCAATTTCTACTATATAAGCAAGTTTTTGCCATTGTGCTTCTTCTGTAAGTTTATTACCTTCTTCAGTAGAAGCAAATCCACATTGTGGACTCAAACAAATTTGATCTAAATTTATATATTGTTGAGCTTCTTCAATGCGCTTAAGTATAGCATTTTTATCCTCAAGTTCTCCTGTTTTTGAAGTGAATAAGCCTAATACTGCTGCTGATTTATCATTTGGGAAATAACGTAATGGTTCAAAGTCTCCAGAGCGATCATCGTCATATTCTAAGAAAAAACCACCTAAATTTTCTTGGAATAAATAAGGTGCTACTGGTTCGTAACCGCCTGAAATTGCCCAAGTAGATTGGTAGTTACCCCGACAAACGTGAGTTGTGATTAGTAAATCTTCTGGTAATCCTTGTACTGCTTCATTGACAACACGGAATGCAAGTTGACGTGCAGTTTCTTTTTCTTCTTCGGTACGATCACGACCACGCGTTTTTTGAGTTCCTGATGTTAGGTTTGCCCAATAAACATCATCTAATTGAATATAACGTGCCCCTAGCTCATAGAATTTTAATAAGCTATCGTGATATGCTTTGGCAACATCGTGGGAATAACTTTCAATATCTGGGTATATTGTTTCGTTCAAAATATTTGGATGGAAAAGCTGGTTAGGGCTAGGGATAGAGACTTTTGATGTCCCTCGGCCATTTACTTTTTCATGTAAGAATTGGAAATGTTCAAAATGGGGGTGGTTTGGGTTAAATGCAACCTTATCTACAACCTTCACATTATAATTTCTAGTTTCCACACCTTCGAATTCTAAACCATGTTCGGATGTATAACCTTGAATGCCATCTAAATGTTCTAAAAAGTCGAAATGCCACCAACTTCTACGAAATTCACCGTCTGTGATACTATGTAATCCTACTTCTAATTGTTTTTCAATAATATGTTCAATTTCTTCATCTTCAATAGTTTTCAATGCATTTGCATCAATTTTATTGTTTTTGTAATCTTGTCGTGCTTCTTTTAAGCGATCTGGTCGTAATAAACTACCAACATGATCTGCTCTAAATGGTCTTTGAATAACTGTCATGGTTAGGCTCCTTTATTTATGGAATTTTCTGAAAAATATAGATAAAATTTATCAGACTTCAGAGAATTTGTCAATTTCGCTTTTACACTATGAAATATAGTACAATAATACTAATCAAATTTTAAAGTTAAAATTAAAAGACACCAATATAATTCATGAGATGACATGGGCGAAACAGTTTTATATAATAATGACAAGGAGTTGGTGACAGTGAAAGTAAAATATATCGATAAGCGTCACTGGCGTCGCATCATTGATAGAGAATACACAGAGGTCAAAGTGAACAATAATAAGTTTAAAGGTATTATTGGTTTAGTCACTATGAAAAAAGTTCGGGAGCCATTAGAGGTGTCAGTAGTTGGACAAAACATTATTGTTGCTGATGACAACTATCAGTGGTTACAAATCTTACCTGAGAAAAAGCGTTATAGTATTACAGTGATGTTAGATGACAAGGGCAACCCATTAGAATATTATTTTGATATTAATTTAAAAAATGTTACTCAGAAAGGAAATGCACGTACGATTGATTTGTGTTTAGACGTACTTGTATTACCAAATGGGACTTATGAACTTGTTGATGAAGACGACTTAAAACGTGCATTGGATACGGGACAAATTACTAAAAAACAATATCATGAAGCATATGTAATCGCGCATCAACTTATGATAAAAATTGATGCTGATTTCCCAACTATGCAAGATAAGATTATGTATTGCTATCATAAAATTAAACAAAAAGCTAAAGGTCAGAAATATAGTAAACATAAGTCGAAAGAACATAAACATCATATGCATAAATCCAAACACCACACACATGAAAAACATAAACAGCATAGACATACTTCTACGCATAAACAAGGACAACAAAAGACTTCACACCATGAAAAGAATTAATATATCATGACATACATTTGAAATAGTAGTAAATATAATGGAAACGGTACTAACTATTGAAAATTATGTGTTAAAAATGGCATATAAGTATATAAATAAACGTGTTATAGTGAATATTACATGTAAAATGAAAAGCTTAGAATTGCATGTAATCTACACAAATAAAAAAATAGAGTTATTCTACGATAATTAATAGGGTTTTATAAAAATAGGGGGATAATTATGAAGATTGACGATTATCGCTTGTTAACTACTTTGGATGAAACAAAAACACTGAGAAAAGCAGCTGAAATTCTCTATATTTCACAACCTGCAGTTACGCAAAGACTTAAAGCGATTGAAAATGCTTTTGGCGTCAATGTTTTTATCCGAACTAAAAAACAATTGATTACGACAACTGAAGGTACAATGATAATTGAACACGCTAGAGAAATGCTGAATAGAGAGCGCTTGTTTTTAGACAAAATGCAAGCGCATATTGGTGAAGTCAACGGGACAATATCTATTGGATGTTCGTCTTTAATTGGCCAAACTTTGTTACCTGAAGTATTGAATTTGTACACAAGACAATTTCCTAATGTAGAAATTCAAGTTCAAGTTGGTTCAAGCGAACAAATTAAAGCAAATCACAGAGATTATCATGTCATGATTATTCGTGGTAATAAGATTATGAATTTAAGTAATACACACCTTTTTAATGACGAGCATTACTTCATTTATCCTAAAAATAGGAACGATGAACTAGAAACAATGCCTTTTATTGAATTCCAAGCAGACCCAATTTACATTAACCAAATAAAAGAATGGTATGGAAGTCACGTTGGTCAAGATTATCATGCAATGATTACAGTAGACCAAGTTGCAACTTGTAAAGAAATGTTATTGAATGGCGTAGGTGTAACAATATTGCCGGAAATTATGATGAAACATTTAGATCGCGAGTTGTTCGAATTTAAACGTGTGGATATCGATAATAAATCGCTCATACGTTCTACGTTTTTAAGCTACGATTCAAGCATGAAGCAGTTGCCTCAGGTAGAGTCATTTATAAATCTAATGATGGAATATGTTGAGTAATAAAATAGATATGGATTTGATTTTGAGTTTCATTTTATAAAAGTAAAGTTATTGTACTGACGAAGATTTATATTATTAAGAGAATAGAGGTTGTCTACATGTTTAGTGCCTTATTACATATTAAAAACTACAAATTATTTGTAGTGAATATGATGCTATTAGGTATGGGGATAGCAATTACTGTACCTTATTTAGTGTTGTTTGCTACAAATGATTTAGGTATGACTTCCACGCAATATGGATTATTGTTAGCCTTAGCTGCAATTAGTCAATTTATAATGAATACGATAGTTGCGCGTTTCTCTGATACGCACAATATTAATAGAAAATTAATCATAATTACAGCCTTATTTATGGGGGCAGTCAGTTTTTCAATTTATTTCTATATCCATGAAATATGGATTTTTATAGCAATGTACGCTATTTTTCAAGGATGTTTTGCGCCAGCAATGCCTCAAATGTATGCATCAGCTCGTGAATCAATTAATGCTTCTGCTTCAAGAAACAAAGCTAAATTTGCTAATGCAGTTTTACGTTCTATGTTTTCATTTGGCTTTTTATTTGGTCCTTTAATCGGTGCTTTACTATTAAGTGCTAATGGATATTCAGGCTTGTTTGGTGGTACCATTACAATCATTATCTTCACCTTACTATTACAAGTATTTTTCTTTAAAGATATCAAGACAGAACACACTGTTTCTGATGTAAACCATGTTGAGACAACAGCTCCTAATATGTTAAGAGATAAGTCACTATTTGTTCCGTTTTTAGCGTTTATTTTACTGCATATAGGGCAATGGATGTATACATTGAATATGCCGCTATTTGTAACGAAATACCTTAATGAACCTGAAGGATTTGTTGGTGGATTAGCAAGTTTATGTGCCGGATTAGAAGTGCCTTTTATGGTTGTTTTAGGTATATTGTCAGCGAAAATGACTACGCGTATGTTACTTATGTTAGGTGGTCTCTTTGGAGGGTTATTTTACTTTAGTATCGGCGTGTTCGAAAGTTTAGCTATGATGTTTGTAGGACAAGTGTTTTTAGCGATATTTTTAGCAATACTACTTGGTTTAGGGATTAGTTACTTTCAGGATATATTGCCGGACTTTCCGGGTTATGCTTCAACATTATTTGCTAATGCAATGGTTATTGGCCAATTATGTGGTAACTTGTTAGGTGGTATAATGAGTCAATGGGTTGGTTTAGGAAATGTCTTCTATGTTTCTGCAGGATCTATATTTATAGGCATGATTCTCATTTTCTTTACTAAAGATCAAAAATTTACAGAAGAAAGTATGAGTAGTTAATAATGGCAATTATTTTATGGTTATGTATTATAGCGGCATTTGTCTTAGCATTTATAGGTTTAATTAAGCCGGTTATTCCATCTGTACTTGTCTTGTGGGTCGGTTTTCTAATTTATCAATTCGGTTTTCACAATGGTAATTTATCATGGGTGTTTTATGTATCTATGATTTTACTTACATTATTTATAATCGTTGCAGATTTTATAATGAATCAATATTTTGTTAATAAATTTGGTGGTTCAAAAGCAAGTGAATATGCAGCGCTTGGTGGCGTTATTGTGGGGTGCTTTGTCTTTCCTCCATTTGGAATTATTATTATTCCATTTGTTGCGGTATTAATTGTAGAAATGATTCAAGAACCAAACTTTACAAAAGCTTTAAAGGCAAGTTTTGGTTCGGTTGTAGCATTCTTAGCAAGCACAGTTGCACAAGCATTTATCATGGTTATTATGATAATATGGTTCTTTATAGACGCATTACTAATTAATTAAAATTATATTTTGAGCTAATAGTTTTATCTTTAGAATAAAGTGAGCAAGTCATTTAATTCTAAGTGGGGCTGTTAGCTCTTTTTTATGAAAAATTGTAACTCAAAAATTAAATTAGGACGATTAAATACACATATAATTTTAATGAAAGCGCATTAATATAATAATTTAATAAAAAATCAAGCAATTACCTTGTTTTCAGTAACTTTATTTTAGTATAATCACAAACATGTTTAAAAAACGGAATAGGAGGGAGAGTCAAAATGAAATATCCAATAGCTATATGGATGCTGGCTATCGGTGCATTTGCAATCGGTATGACAGAATTTGTAATTATGGGACTTTTACCAAATATTGCAAGGGACTTTGATGTAACTGTGAGTCAAGCAGGACAATTAATTACTGGTTATGCGTTAGGTGTTGCCATTGGTGGACCAATCATAGTCATGTTAACAATAAAATGGAATAGAAAGTACCTACTATTAGTGTTAATGGGCATCTTTATTTTAGGTAATTTTGCTGCATCATTTAGTCCGAGTTATGGATTTATGATGACAAGCCGTATTATTACATCATTAGCACATGGTTCATTCTTTGGTATAGGTTCTATATTAGCCGCAAATATGGTTAGGCCAGAAAAGAGAGCAAGTGCCATGGCTTTGATGTTTATGGGACTAAGTTTAAGTAACATCTTAGGTGTGCCATTTGGTACATTAGTTGGTCAAAATTTCGGTTGGCCAATGACATTTATTGTTATTTCTATTATTGGTGCGTTAGCTTTAATAGGAATCATTATTTTTGTACCAATGCAACGTGAAACGATTAAGTCTTCTGTATTAAATGAATTGAAAATTTTAAAAGAGAAGCGTTTATGGTTAACATTAGCCGTGACATTATTCGGATTTAGTAGTGTGTTTGCTTATTTCACATATATATCTACAGTTTTAACTGACGTATCTAATGTTCAAGAGCATCTTATTTCATATTTACTTATTATATTTGGTGTAGGTGTTACGTTAGGCAATGTCGTAGGTGGTAAACTTGCAGATTGGAATTTAAATAAAGCGTTACAAATGATATTTACAGTATTTATTTTATATTTCGTGCTGTTATACTTTATCCAAATGAACGGATTCTTAATGGTCGCAGGTATATTCTTCTTTGGTTTAATAGGATTTAGTATGAGTCCATCACTACAATTCAAGAGTACTTTAATTTCAAAAGATGCGCCAACACTTGCTAGTACATTAAACCAATCAGCGTTTAATCTAGGGAATGCCTTAGGTGCATTTATAGGTGGGTTAGTTGTTACTCATTTACCAGTAGCATCTCTAAGTCTTATCGCACCTATTTTAACAGCTATAGGTTTAATATTCTTATTTATCAGTGTTGCTGTTGAGAAAAAAGAAGGCATGACAACTTAAAGTAATGTTGTCATAATTAGTCGGTGTAGATTATATAGCGTTTTAAATTTCCCTATACGGACTTTATTATGTTTGATCAGAAAAATAATTAAAGTTTAGAGGTCATGAGTAGAAATATTTTATTCAATTTAGCTATAGATTAAGCAATATAAAATAAGAAAGATTGGGACATAAATCCCAGAAAAATAGCACTCAAATGATTTAATTCAAATCATTTGAGTGCTTCTATTTTATTCAATACTTCGTATTGTTGGCTTGTTCCTCAAGAGTCTCGCCAAAACACTTCGCATTTATATGTAATTTTACATTAAAATACTTTTAAAAAATAAGGCACTTACGTAGAATTTAATAAACACGACTAAACTAAATTAACGAGGTGCCTTATATATAAAGATTATAATATGACCCCACTTACACTATCAATGGAAACTTCAGTTCTTATCCCCACAAATGATATGTCACGACATGCTAATGAGATCGTTGAAACAATGCCTGAAAATGAATTGAATGCATTCAATTCATTCAAATATCATCGTAGCAGTACATCATATCATCTTGCTTTGCTTTTAATATTAAAAGCAAGTCATTACTAAATCATAGTGAAGTATTTGTGTCTTTATTAATATAGTGATGATCAATATACAATGAAACCGGAATAATTATAAAAGAAATAATAATAAATGTCCAATTGCTTATAAAAATATAAGGACCTACAGCAAGCGCTGCTTGAGGTACAAAAAATACATAAAATATCGCAAATAATAAAATTATAATACTTACGTATGTCATAATCCAAGTCCAATGCGATTTGGTAAAACATTGCATTTGCACAGTTTTAAAAACCATCCATATAAATATGAAAATAATGCTAATACCGACGAGTAACATTATGGGAAATGTATATATATATAGCCGTTTAGCACCGATAAAAAACCCAATAAACCCTTTTAGAAAACAAAAAATACCAAAGAAAAGTAAAATATGTTGGAAAATATATTTGAATATATTGGTGAGTGTCTCGTTCGGCAATTTTTTAATTTCTTGTTTTGCGTGTGATTTAGGATCATGATCAAAGAAATCCATAGCGAGCGTGCCTTCTTTTTCGGCTTGTAATAATTGAGTTAATATACGATTCAACATCTTTTCAGAGTCATGAGGATTCACACTCAAATCCGCGCGTACATAAGTCATATAGTTTTCGAATGTCTCTCTATCAGTATTGTTTAATCGTAGTGATTTTACATTATTTTCACGCATTAATCTTTCAGTAGATTTCATTTGAATTCCGCTACCTTTTTTATAGAATGTAAGAATAAGATATGGCTTATTATGACTAATATCACGACATAAATCAACTTTACTTTTTAAAAGGAGAAATTATGGAACAACTTTCATTATCACAAAATAAATTTATAGCAGAAGTTGCAAACATACATGAGGAACAACTTGAACAACAGTATTACGATTATCAAAAATCTAATTTGTCTGTCGCTTTGCGTATAGAAATGATTGAAAGAAGTTTGAAACTAGAAGCGGGGCACATTTTAATTGAAACACTTAATGATATTTTAGTAGGGTTTGTATGGGGACAATTTGAAGTAGTAGGATGTAAAGTTGTGATTGAAATGCTCTACGTCCATCCTGAATATCGAAATCAAGGTATAGGTGACAAATTGAAAACATCCATAGAATCGTGGGGAATTAATCAAGGTGCTCAAAAAATAGAAAGCACCGTTGCGTATAGCAACAAAGAAATGATAGAAATGAATTTAAAAAGAGATTATCAGGTGGAGAAGTTAATTATGTCTAAAAAACTGTCAGTAATTAATGAAGATAATAATAATTAATGATAAAATTAATATATTATAATGAAAAAGGAGTTCTTACATGAAAAAGTGTTTGGCACTCATATTAGCAGCAACAGTTACATTAACAGCTTGTGGTAAAGATGATGAAAAAGCATCATTGGAAAAAGATGTTGATAAATTAGAAAAACAACAGAAAGATTTGAAAAAACAAAAAGAAAAATTAGAAAAAGAGCATGATAAATTGAAAGATAAATCTGAAAGTCTAGAAAAAGATATAAATTCAGAAACGTAAATTACATAGGTAGAGTGGGGAGCCGAACGAAATATAGATAATAAAAAAGTATATCTGTATAATATATAGTAATTAGATTTAATTATATTTTGAAAATACGTTGTAATATTTCCTAGGAAATCATTGTAATATGGTTTTACTAATTGTTATAATGGGTATCATTAAACATAATGTGGATTAGTAAATACGTATAAAAATGCAAAAAAGTTGAAATACAAGGGGATTGTTGATTATTCATTCAGTCCTAAATTGATGGTTGGTTTGACTTACGTTACAGTTTGATAATTCCCTTACATAGAAAAGAGGTAATGAATATGCATGAACAAGATTTCAATTTATTAGAAGGCAGATCTATTACTTTACCAGAATTAGGTAGAGAAATAGAAAATATTACAGGTAGAGAAATAAAAGATTCGACAGGTGAAATTAAACGTGTAATTGCACACTTGCCAAACTTTGAATCTGATACAGATACTTTTGTAGCTACTTATAGACTAAATCATAAAAATGATTTCATCGATGCAACTTTCACTGCACCGAAAAGTGAACGTGGCCGTTTGAAAGAAGTTACAGTAAATGTAGAGTTAATTAGTTATATTTCAAGAGCTTAATTGATGATAAGCGACAATAATATGTAGGTAGCGCGATATGAACTGTTTCATAACGCGTTACTTTTATATAGAAATTTATTTTCCAGTTTAGAGGTGTAACATATGACAGTTTATATTGAAACTGAACGTTTAAGGTTACGTGACTGGCGAGAGGAAGATTTGCTACCATTTCAACAAATGAACGCAAATCAACAAGTTCGTAGATATTTTCCGAGTTTATTAAGTTATAGACGTTCAGAACACGATATGAATAAAATGGATGAAGTTATATCAAAATATAATATTGGTTTATTTGCAGTTGAATTGAAAGAGACAAATGGTTGGTTAGGTTTTATAGGATTGAATTATGTGCCTAAAGAAAGTAAATATACATTTGAAGAGTTGCCATTTTATGAAATAGGGTGGCGATTAATCCCAGAAGTGTGGGGAAACGGTTTTGCTACAGAAGGCGCGGAAGCTGTATTAAAATATGCCAAATCTCAAGGTTTAGAAGAAGTTTATGCCTTTACTTCAGAAAATAATGCTGCTTCTAGAAAAGTGATGGAAAAGATTGGCATGCAATTATACGATTATTTTGAGTATCCGAATCTTAGTAAATACCATCCACTTAAAAGGCATGTTAGATATTATAAAAATTTATCAAAAAACGTTTGAGAGTAGTTGTTTGGATAGCGTACATCGCAATTTCTACAAATGTATAATGATTGGGGGCTGGGGCAAATTTAATTGTCTCAGCCTCTATCATTATATAGGGTTATTTATGAGCTTCAGCTCAGTAAATTTTAATCTACATTAACTTTGCTAGGACGCGTAGAGGAAGTCTTGTTAAATAAATTAGATTTCTGTGCCATTCTCTTTTATGACGATTGGCTAAAATGTGTTTGGATAATTTTGCTTAAATGTTTTAAAGTTGAATCGATATCATCAGGTTCTATATAAGCATATGAGAAACGAATACAATGGCGTGCATGTTTATCATAAACTTCTCCAGGGTTAATAAGTATATTTTCTGCAACAGCTTCGTCGAAAAGTATTCTCATATCAATTGGCGTCTTAAATTGGAACCAAATATAAAATGAACCTTCTGGCGTTGACCAAGAACCGAAATTATTAAAATATTTCTCTAGGGACTCTAAAAATAAATTTCTTTTAATTAAACGTTTATCCTTTAGACTTTTGAGATGTTGCTCGTGATATTGTGGCTGTGTTAACCATTCTGACGCGATATATTGTGATATAGAACTTACGCCATAGTCATTTTGCATTTTTAAATCAGCTAAATGCGCTGCGACGGAAGGCTTGGCAATAATCCAACCGACACGCAAACCAGGACTTACAGTCTTAGATAAGCTATTCAAATATAAAATATTGTCATTTGTATCAAATGATTTTAAGGGTTTAGGACGTTCGTGTTTAAAATATAAGCCTCCATAAACGTCATCTTCTACAATAGGTATACCGCGTTGTGCACATTGCATGATGATTTTTTGTTTTTCTTCTATTGAATAACAATGTTGTGTAGGGTTGTGTAATGTCGGTATACAATAAAAAATGCTGTTTGTATATTGTGTTTGTGCTTTAAATATATTGTTAATGTTACTTTTAATATCAGAAATGCTTATTTGTTGTATATCGGCTCTAATGTTATGCCATGTACGGATTGAGTTTATATATGAAGGAGATTCAACAATAATCTTAGATTGTGGAATAAGTAAGCCATCTGCAATTAGTTTTAAACCTTGTAAGGCACCAGAAGTAATACAAATGTGGTCAACTGTACATGTAATGCCTAATTTTCCCATATATTTCACAATTGCTTCTCTAAGTTTGAGATTACCTTGGGGTTGCTCGTAATTAGTGTTTAACACACTAGCATTACACTTACTCAAAATTTCTTTAAACCGCTCATTAGGTATAAGATCGGGACCAAGTTCTCCAGTACCTAAACGCATCATGTTAGTATAGAATTCTAATTTATTAATTTGTTGAACAAAGTATTGGTTGTTTTTAGTTGTACTATTACTAATATAGTTTTGCCAATTAATATTGTTTCTAATATAACTATGCCATGTGTTTCCAGATACATATAAGCGTTGTTTTTCTCTACCTTCTATAATTCCCTGACTTTTAAGAATATCGAACGCTTGTATAACAGTAGAACGATTTACTTGGTACTGGGAGGCCGTATCTCTTTGAGAAGGTAATTGCATGCCTTGTTCTAATTCGCCAGTATCAATTTGTGCAATGATATCATCAATAATTTGTTTATACTTTGGTTTGAACATAAAATAACTCCTATATTATCTGGTTGGTATTCTAATTTAAATCTGGTTGGTCCAATTTCTGTGCATATAGTATAGCATAGTTAGTATAGACATAATAAATAAAGGAGAGTGGTTTTGCATGTTGCAACCAGTCGTTCATGGATTACTATTGGCATTAGGACTCATATTACCTTTAGGCGCTCAAAATGTATTTGTATTTAATCAAGGTGCTAATCATAAAAGTATTTATAAATCATTGCCCGTAATAATCACTGCTGGTTTCTGTGATACATTATTAATTTTGCTAGCTATATTAGGCATCTCGTTAATTTTGCTGTCCTTACCCATTTTGCAGATAACTATATATTGTATCGGCATTGTCTTTTTAGTTTATATGGCATGGTCGTTATGGACATCACACCAACATCAACTTCAAACTTATAAGCCTATGTCTGCTAAAAAGCAAATAGGTTTCGCATTATCAGTGTCATTGTTAAATCCACATGCAATTATGGATACAATAGGTGTAATAGGTACAAGTGCTGCTGTATATGAAGGGACGGAGAAAGTTGTGTTTGCTGTTGCGACAGTTTTGGTGTCATGGGTTTGGTTTTTCTTGTTAGCAATAGCAGGAAAATTTGTAGGACATGTTGATAAAACAGGAAAATATATTTTGAGTTTAAATAAATGTTCAGCAATTATTATCATTATCGTTGCATTGATGATACTAAAACAATTAGTAGAAATTATGTAAATTATAAACAAAGGGCAAGGGAACAAATTTAATAATAATTTGCTCCCTTGCCCTTAATAATTTAGTCGTAAGTTCTAACGCCTAAAGGTTTATAATGCTTGATAGTTTCAAAAAGTGCTTCAGTCGTATCACATAATGGTGCTAAAGTGTCGTATTTAGCATCGATGAATCCTTCTTCAATCATGTGAGATAATAGTGATTGTAGTGGGTCGAAGAAACCATTGATATTAAATACAGCGATTGGTTTTTGATGAATACCGATTTGTGACCAACTATACATTTCAAAGAATTCTTCTAAAGAGCCGGCGCCACCAGGGGCCATAACAAATGCATCTGCTAATTCGGCCATTTTGTTTTTTCTTTCGTGCATAGAGTCAACTAAAATAAGTTCTGTTAATTTTTCACTTGTTATTTCTTTTTCATTTAACATGTTAGGCATAACACCAATGGCACTACCACCATGGTCCAATACACCATCTTGGATTGCTCCCATGATACCTACTGAACCAGCTCCAAAAATTAATTCATAACCTTTTTCGGCCATAGTTTTACCTAGCTGATAAGCTTCCGACATATAGGAAGGGTCATTCCCTTTACTAGCGCCACAGTAAACAGCAATTCTTTTCATTTTTATTCCTCCTTGTTCAAGCATTGATCTTGTAATATAGATGAAAATGCAGATTCAAATTTAACTAAATCTTGTTCTGTGAATGCAGAAGGGCCTTTTGTACGACCACCACTTTTTCTAAATTGTGCACTCGTGTGTCTTTGCTCCAGTAAAGTGTCAATATTTTGGTGGTTATATACATAGCCTTTATGATGCATAACAATCTTTGTTTTATTAAGTAATAAACTTGCAAGACCATAATCTTGTGTGATTACTAAATCATCATTTCCTGCTAGTTTAACAATTCTATAATCAACAGCATCTGGTCCATCATCGACATAAATGGTTTTTACATGCTCTGGTTGTTCCACAGTGGAAAAATGGCTAAAACTACGAACGATTGTAACAAAAATGCCTGTCCCCTCAGTCAATTCAATAACTGAATTGATTACAGGACAAGCATCTCCATCTATAATGACTTTTGTCATCAGGGTTATTCGCCTTTATTATCGTTGTTTTGCTTTACAACACTTTTAGCAACGTAATCTTTATATTTTTTGAATTCAGATAAGCGCGCTTTTTTATCTTTTGCTCGTACTTTATCTTCTTCTTTATGGCGTTTGTCGATGTTTTTTTGTAGGATTTTATCCAGTTTTTGAATCTCTTTACGATTTTCTTTTTCTAATTTTTCGCCTTTTTTCTCAGTTTCTTCATCAAGTTTGCCGGGCGTTAATCCAACTTTTTCCATATGTTTGTTAGATTTTTTCATATCTTTAATACGTTGTTTTTCGTTATCTTGACGTGCTGTTGCTTCTTCTTTATGACGTTTGTCGATATTTTTTTGAAGAATTTTATTCATTTTTTGAGCTTCTTTACGGTTCTCTTTTTCTAACTTTTCGCCTTTTTTCTCAATGTATGCTGGATCATGTTCCTTAGCAATACGTTTAAGTTCACGTTTTTGATCCATGTCGTGTTTTTTATCCACTACATATTCTTTTGCATGAGATGATTTTTCAACGACAGTATCTTTAAATTGCACAGATTTATCTGCAACTGTTTTAGAAGCATTTACGGTTGCATCGCTTGCTTTTTTAACATCTGGGTGATCTTTAATACGTTTGCGTTCAACGATTAATGGTACTAAAAACACAGGAGCCACTGTGATTATTGTTTTGATTAATTGCTTTTTGTCCATATGCGTTGCCTCCATTTAATTTATACTATCTTCATATTACCCTATCATACATGAAAATAAACGGTAAATATAGCCTGATCATAGGATTATTAAAGAGAAATAGGCTAATGATTAAATAGTTTGGAATATAAGAATAAAAAGCTGATAAACATCTGAAAAATGGTAGATGTTTATCAGCTTTAATGTGCAAGCATTTAAGTTAAACTTAAAATTATTCTCCGGTGATACCTTGTCCGATACCAAAACCGAAGTATAGAATGGCAATGATAATAACCAATATAATTCTATAAATTGCAAATGGTATTAATTTAATTTTACTAATTAGGTATAAGAAAGTTTTGATTGCAATTAATCCGACGATAAACGCGGCGATAAAGCCAACGATATAGAAACCGATATGGTTTAATTGAATATACTCCAAATTTTTCACTAGTGATAAACCACTCGCTGCTAGCATGACAGGAACTGCCATGATAAATGTAAAGTCTGAAGCAGCCTTATGATTCATTTTCATCAATACACCAGTAGAGATTGTTGATCCAGATCTACTAAAACCTGGCCACATTGCTATGGCTTGAGATAGGCCGATAACAAATGCTTGGAAATAATTGATTTGATCTACATTTTGAGGATTAGTGACTTTTTTACTGTAGATGTCAGCAATAATCATATAAACCGCACCTACAAACAATCCAATCATTACTGTTGGTACACTGAATAGATATTTTTCGATAACATCATCAAATAGCAAACCTAAAACACCTGCAGGAATCATACCTACAATGATATGTAATAAGTTTAAACGTTTTGGCTTTTGACCAATACCATCAATAGGTTCTCCTCTATATTTACCTATATGTAACATTTCGAAATAACGCTCACGAAATACCCAAGCGCCTGCGAATACTGAACCTAGTTGGATGACAATTTTAAATGTAAACGCCGATTCAGATCCTAAAAATTCACTTGATTTCAACCACATATTATCGATGAGTATCATATGCCCTGTTGATGAAACAGGCGCGAATTCTGTTAAACCTTCAACGATACCTAGAATGATACCTTTAATCAATTCAAGTATTAACATAATTTACCTACTTTCATAGTACTTATAAAATTTTGTGTATTTTCATTTTTTAATGATAGCATAATAAAAATGTATTATGCCACTTAAAAATGTGATTTTGGACTAAAGATGTATATAATTAATAGATAATAATCATTTTAGAGGATTAGTGTAAAGTTATAGTAAAATTTCAATTAAAATAATAAAAATTAATTATGTCTAAAATATGAAAACATCATAAAAAGTATAGAAAATAATGAGCGAATTAATTTAATTTTTATATACGCAGTCTATAATGTGAGGTAGGTGATATTTGTGAAAAGATTAACAAGTTTAGCAATGCAATATAAAATATATCCTATTTTTATGTTTATGGTCAGTACATTTTTAGCTATTACAGTTGTAGTGCAAAATATTTCGATTGCAGAAATATTAAATGCAATGCTGTTAAGTGGTAATCATGATTTATTAAATTTATTAATTTTTACATTAATTATTTTAATAGCACGTGCTACGTTTAATACTATGAACCAAATGGTAGGAAATCAAATGGCAGCAAAAGTTAAGCGTGATTTAAGACAACGTCTTATTATTAAGCAATCTAAAGATTCAATTGGCGTACAGATGAACACTTTAACTGAAAGTGTTGATGGTATTGTTCCTTTTTTTAATAGTTATTTCCCGCAAGTATTTAAATCAACGATGGTCCCATTATTAATAATTATTGCAATGTGTTTTGTTCATTTAAACACGGCATTAATTATGATTGTTACAGCGCCTTTTATTCCCCTTTTTTATATCATTTTTGGCTTGAAAACTCGTGATGAATCTAAAGATAAAATGACTTATTTAAATCAATTTAGCCAACAATTTTTAAATAAAGTAAAAGGTCTGATAACGTTAAAACTCTTTAATAGAACTGAATATACAGAAAAAGAACTTTATGAAGAAAGTACTACATTTAGAGATTTAACTATGCGTATTTTAAAAAGTGCTTTTTTATCTGGCTTAATGCTTGAATTTATTAGTATGCTCGGTATTGGTTTAGTAGCATTAGAGGCTGGTTTAGGTTTAATTTTATTTCATAATATAGATTTCAAGACAGCGGCAATTGCGATAATATTGGCACCAGAATTTTACAATGCAATTAAAGATCTTGGACAATCTTTTCATACTGGTAAGCAAAGTGAAGGTTCAAGTGATGTATTGTTCGAAGTATTGGATAGGGAAGATAAAGAGCCAAAACCTCAAATACAAACTCGTTTGAGTCAGAGTTCTTTGATTCGCTTAGACCAAGTGAAGTTTAAATATAAAGATGCAGATGAGTATGCATTAAGAGATATTAATTTGAATATAAGAAGTGGTGAACATATTGCATTAATTGGTAAAAGCGGTGCAGGAAAATCTACATTGGCGCAACTAATTGCGCAAAATATAGAACCGCAAAGTGGTGCGATTACTTACCAACAGAATGATTTGAACATAGGTTTCCTTAGTCAGACACCATATATTTTCAACGCTTCTATACGAGATAATATAACGATGTTTCATCAAGTAGATGATGCTCAAATATTACAAGTTTTAGCTGATGTAGAATTAAAAGAAAAAGTATTATCGCTAAAATATGGTTTAGACACAAGAATAGGTGAAGGTGGAGAGATGCTTTCAGGAGGTCAAATGAGACGCATAGAGCTATCAAGAATATTATTGGAACATCCAGACCTATTAATCTTTGATGAGCCAGCAACAGGCTTAGACGTGAAAACTGAGAATGTAATACAAAATGTGATTGAGCAGCAGTTTTCTAATATCACAATGATTACTATTGCTCATAGAGCACATACAATTAAAAATGCAGACAGACGTATTTTGATTGAACAGGGAACTTTAAAGTTAGGCGACGCTCATAAATTAAACGACCCTGGACGAGGCGGTGATGAACATGAAACCACGGATTAAATTTCGCATAGATAAGGATTTAATATTATCCATTTTAGTTGGTATTGTCGGCAGTTTAGTTGCGTTAGGTATGTTCTTTTTAAGTGGTTATATGATTACGCAAAGTGCTTTAGGAGCACCGTTGTTTGCGCTGATGATATTGATTGTGTCAGTAAAAATGTTTGGATTTCTTAGAGCGGTAGCGAGATATATTGAAAGACTACTCTCTCATAGAACGACGTTTACTATGTTGCGCGATGTGAGGGTTCAATTCTTCAAAAAATTATTGCCAGTGGTACCTGACGTTTATCGTAAATTCAATTCTAGTGACTTGATTGCACGTATGATTGGTAGAGTAGAAGCTTTGCAAAATATTTATTTAAGGGTCTATTATCCACCTGTAGTTATCGGTTTAACTGCGATTATCACAATGATTACGATGTTTAATTTTTCATATATACACGCAGTAATTATTTGTGTAAGTATGATTGCTACGTTAATCGTTATCCCTTGGCTAAGTGCTAAAAGGGCACGTATATTAAAAAGACAAGTAAACGAAGTCCAAGGCAGATTTTTAAGTCGATTTTATGACTATAAAGAAGGTTACGATGAATTAGCACGGTTTAATCAAACAGAATATTATAAAAAGCAAGTTTTAGAACAGTTAGACGCGTATGAAAACATTCAAGCTAAAGAACAACGTTTCTTATCACTTTATGAATATAGCTTGAATATAGTAGCGATGATTTCATTGTTTTTCACTTTATATCTAGGTGTTATTCAAGTACAAAACCAACAGTTAGATGTTGTGTATTTGACGAGTATTGTATTAATGATGTTAACGTTATTTGAACAAGCGATACCGATGAGTAACGTGGCTTATTATAAAGCTGATACTGATGAAGCTTTAGCTGATATTAATGAGGTGATTGCACATCCAACGATACAAGGTCATGAATCAATGAAAATGTCAACTTCTAGTGAAAGACCTTTAATGCAATTACGTGATGTTGATTTCAAATATTGGAATCAATCAACCTACGTATTATCACAGATTCGGTTAGTCATAAATAAAGGTGAACATGTAGCGATAGTTGGGCCATCTGGCTCAGGTAAAAGCTCTTTATTACAACTTATGCTAGGTTTATACCAAAGTGATAAGGGTGAAGTACTATTAAATCAACAATATATTACTCAAATATTAAATGAAGATAAGTATAGTTATATTAATGCGCTCTTACAAACACAACAATTGTTTGACGGCACGGTAAGAGAAAATTTATTTTCAAAACAAGAAGATGATGTGCTTAGAGAAGTCCTAAACCAACTTGGATTAGCTCACATTGATTTAGATAGGGCGATAACGCTTTCTGGTCAAACATTATCAGGTGGAGAAATACAAAGGTTAGCCTTAGCAAGATTATTATTAAAACCTGCTGCATTTTGGCTACTTGATGAACCTACAACTGCTTTAGATATCCATCATACAAATATAGTTATGGATTTAGTTCATAAACATGCTGAAACGCTAGTTGTAGCTACACATGACTTAAGATTGTTACCAAATTTTGATAAAATTATCGTGATGCAAGAAGGTACTATATTAGAAGAGGGTAGTTATCAAGATTTAGCTACTAAAGAAAACGGTTATTTGCAACAAATGATTAAGATTAATGCTTCATAATTCTGTAGATAATTATAGATTCCGAAAATTATATTATTTAAGGGCTTCATAAAAACATAAAGAAATAAACTTTAATTTTCAATAGTAGGTATTAAATGGGATTTAGAGCTGATGATTATGTAAAGCTCCAATGTTTTCTTAAAATAGGTATTCTAAGCTTTACTGTTTATAGTATGAGATTTTATAATAGTTAAAAAGAGCTCAAACACAAAAGTGTTTGAGCTCTCTCTTTAAATCAAGTATATTTAAGGAATCAATTTGATATATCTTGACTTATACTATAGTTAGAAAAGCTTATTTTGCTTTTTCTTCTGTAAAGGCATCGATTACTTTAGCAAGTAATCTATTTAATTCTTTAGATTCATCTTCATCAAGAGAAGATGCAACTGCAACGTCTTGACATGCAGTATCTAATTCTGGACGAATTGCTTCGCTCTTATCAGTTAAGTGAATAAATACTTCGCGTTGATCTACTTCAGAACGTTCACGTTTGATTAAATCAACTTGTTCCATTCTTTTAAGTAATGGAGATACAGTACCAGTATCAAGCGCCAATTCCGTAACGACTTTTTTGACATTGACAGGTGATTCACCCCAAAGAATAGTAAGTACTAAAAATTGTGGGTATGTTAGTTTGTATTTCTTAAAGACATTATTAGAGTAGTAGCGATTTACTTGTCTTTGAGCATTATACAAACTGAAACAAAGTTGTTCCTTTAAATTAAGTGGTTCAGACATAAGTTCTCCTCCAGACATTCTATCCGTTTTCTTCACTTTGCATCGGACCTGAATCCGTCTAACGTTGTGTGTGACACTTCCTCAAAAACACTTTTGCACTGTGCCATGCTAAAATATAGCGTGTATAAAGTTTAGAAGATATCTAATATTTTATCAAGTGAAAGATTAATTATACGAAAAAATTATCTTTTACACAAACATTTAAATTTATGAAATGAGTGATATTTTTGAAAAATATTAAACAGCCTAAAATAGCTATTACCGTAGTAACAGGTTTTTTAGGTAGTGGGAAAACAACTTTTCTCAGTAATTATGTAAAATATTTACTAAATAAAAATGAAAACCCAAGTATCATCGTAAATGAATACGGCAATTTAGATGTAGATAGCAATGCATTAAGCGATGATGTAGAGGTTGCATCGATATTAAATGGTTGCATATGTTGTGATTTGCAACGGGATTTAATAAAACAATTAAAACATTTTATTAACAAAAGTGCAATGCGCCATATTATAATTGAAGCGACGGGTGTCGCACATCCAATTGAAATTATTGCGGCTTGCCAAGATCCCGAAATCGTCGAGCATCTTGCTCCACCAGTGGTTATAGGCTTAGTCGACGCGCCGAGATTTTTGACTAGAACCCAATATACTAATAGTACAATACAATTGATGGAAGAACAATTAAAAGTAAGTCATGTAATTGTGGTCAACAAAATGGATTTATTGAATAGAGTTGAGTACGATAAGATAAATGAAATTGAAAAAATTAATCCATTAGCGCAAAAATTTTATACATCATATGCCGATTTAGATATGAGTGACTTAATTTTAACTACATATCATAATAAAGAGCACTTGGGTGGACCAGCGCATCATCATGGTATTAAAAGTATACAGTACCAATTTACTGGGCCAATTGACCGTCAATTATTTTATCAGTTTATTTTACGACTACCAGATAATGTTCTAAGATTGAAGGGATACGTCAAGTTTCATGATATGCCAAATGATACATATGAATTTCAATATGCATTTGGTTTACCAGATTATCAAGTCATCGACACAACGATGCCATTAACAATTGTAATTATTGGTGAACAAATAGATGAAAACCGACTGCGTAATAAATTGGACATGCTACAGTTCACTTGATTATTGAATATAATAAAAAGGGTGTTGAAGATATATGGATAAAATGAAAATTAATCAATACGTTTCTTTTTCGAATATAATACAGGGATTTTGGAGAGCGAAAGACTGGCAATGGACACCGCAACAACTAAATAGATATTTAAACGAATTAGTTGAAAGAGGTATTACAACTATGGACCATGCTGATATTTATGGCTCGTATAGTTGTGAAGGTATCTTTGGTGAAGCACTAAAACTATCACCACAACTCCGCGATCAAATAGAAATTGTAACGAAGTGTGGGATTATATTGCCATCAAATCCATTTCATGAATCAAGTGGTCATCGCTATGATCATAGTAAAGAGCATATTATTCAATCTGTTGACCGTTCGCTACAAAATTTACAAGTTGAACAATTAGACTCGCTACTTATTCATAGACCATCACCTTTAATGGATCCTAACGAAGTGACTGAAGCAATAAAAGCATTAGTCAAACAAGGCAAAGTCAAGTCATTTGGCGTTTCAAACTTCAACAAATCTGAATATGATTTACTAAGCAAGTGTCTTGTTTGTGATAAATTGCATATCACTTTAAATCAATTAGAAGTATCACCTTATACTTTAGACGCTATTGAAAGTGGTACTATTAATCATATGTATAAGGATGATGTTAAAATTATGTCGTGGAGTCCTATGGCAGGTGGCAAGTTATTTAATTTAGAAGACGAAAAATCTGCAAGAATCATGGCAGTTCTTTCTCCATTAGCACAAAAATATAATGTAACATCGAATGGTATTATTATAGCATGGTTAAATAAACACCCTGCATCACTAATGCCTGTGTTAGGTACACACAAAATTGAACGTATTGATGAAGCGATTAATGGCTTGAAGGTGTCACTTACAGATCAAGAATGGTTTGATATTTATACGGCTTCTTTAGGTCACGATATTCCGTAGTTTAAATTTTGAAGGAGTAAAAATAATGAATACACAGAACGAACAGCATCAACTAAATCAATATAAATTTCAACGTAATTTTATTAATTTTCCGTTTTTAGGTTTTGCCTTAGTCATTGCAATATTAAATATTGTGTATCCTGATATTAATATAATGATGACACTTTTTGGCCTGTTTTTCTTTTATAACGGTGCTATTTTATTCATAGCATTTATTAAGCATTATAAACGTACTATTATTTTGGCATTAATATTAACAATTTTAAGTATGATTCTACTTGGTTTATCAATGTATTTATATGCGTTAACGAATAACCTATTTTAATGCTTTGTTTTCAAGACCTATAGGAGGAAATGAATGGAACAGTGGATAACGCATTTTATGGAGCAACACGGCTATTTAGGTATAGCATTATTAATCTTTTTGGAAAATATATTTCCTCCAATACCATCTGAAATTATTTTAACGTTTGGCGGTTTTATGACAACTAAGTCTGACCTTGGCTTTATTGGAGTGACAATTACCTCAACACTTGGTTCTGTTATTGGAGCTATTGTTCTATATGGTATTGGCGCTTGGATTGGTAAACAGAATTTATATCGCTTTATAAATCGTTATGGAAAGTTTTTACGTGTAAAAACTAAAGATATAGATAGAACGATTAATTGGTTTGAAAAGTATGGTTACTGGACAATTTTCTTTTGTCGTTTTGTACCACTGTTAAGAAGTTTAATCTCTATCCCAGCAGGCTTAACTCGAATGAATATACCTTTGTTTATTTTGTTTACTACGATTGGTACATTAATTTGGAATACGGTTTTGATTTATTTAGGTCAAGCCGTGGGTGGAAACTGGCATGCAATTGTTTATTACATGGATATTTATTCTAAAATAATTTATTTTGTATTAATTGTTTTAGCCATTTTGATAATTTGGAAATGGATTAAAAGACAAAAAACACATAAGTAAATTTGATAATTTAAATTAACGAAATGAAATCATTATCGTTGGTTAGAGATGATATAATTTATGTAACATAATCAAGAGATTGTATGAGGGAGTTGTTTTTATGACAAAACAAAAAGTTTCTATTATAGGTGGGGGCAATACGGGAGCGACATTAGCTTTTATCGTTGCGCAACAAGAGTTGGCTGATGTGGTTTTGATTGATCGTCCAACAAACGAAGGTCAAGTTAAAGGGAAGGCATTAGATATTTTAGAAAGTAGTCCAGTCTATGGTTTTGATGTAAATGTAAAAGGGTCCGTTGATTATACTGATACAAAAGATTCAGATGTTGTAGTAATTACAGCAGGTGTGCCACGTAAACCTGGCATGAGTCGTGATGATTTAGTACAAGTTAATGAGGCTGTTATGCATGATGTTACAAAAGAAATCGTGAAATATTCACCTGACTGTAAGATTATTGTACTTACCAACCCTGTAGATGCTATGACATATTCTGTATTAAAAGCTTCTGGATTTCCAAAAGAGCGTGTAATAGGGCAATCTGGTGTATTAGATACGTCAAGATATCTAACATTTATCGCAGAAGCCTTAAATGTATCTGTTAAAGATATCAAAGGTTTAGTACTAGGCGGTCATGGCGATACGATGGTCCCATTAGTAGATTCAACTAATGTGAACGGCGTACCACTTCATAAATTACTTGATGCACAACAAATTGAGGCAATTGTTGAACGTACACGTAAGGGGGGCGCAGAAATTGTAGAATTACTTGGAAATGGTTCAGCTTATTACGCCCCAGCTTCAGCTGTCTACAGTATGATTGAAGCGATATTAAAAGACCAACATAGATTGCTTCCTAGTATTGCTTTGTTAGAAGGAGAATACCAATTTACTGATATATGTTTAGGCGTTCCGACAATTTTAAGTTCAAATGGTATTGAACGCATTATAGACTTGAATTTATCTGATGACGAATATGCGCAATTAAAGGTTTCTGCCGAATCAGTTCAAGAAGTTAAACAAGCATTAAAGCTTTAAAATTTATGGTATGACGGATTCATTTTAAATAGGTGATTTATATATAACGCTTTTAGCTAAGAGGTGGGACATAATAACATGTTCCACCTCTTATTTTTTATCACGTTAGAGCAATAATAAAAATGGTTTAGTTAAAGTTTAGCTCAGTTAATAAAATTTTGAAATCTAATATAACGTGTTTAGTTTATTTAGGAAAATGAAGCGATTGGCGGTTATATTATTATTATGGCTGAAGCAATTTATAAATACGTAAAAAGCTGCCGACAAAATGTTCGAAGACTTGTCGACAGCTTAGTAATGAGTATGCAAATTTGTAAATTATTATATACACCCATAAGTAAGAGGTATGTCGTGACCAAAATATAATATATACTATATAAATTTATTAAAATCTAAAGACACAAATATATAAAGTTACATATTCAAAAAACGTCAGTATATACATGTATTTTAATCTTAATTTTATATTGATAGGGACATTCCAATTTGGAAAACGACGTTCATAATAAAATAGCTGGAGATAAAATAAACCAATACCTAATGGGAATAACATCAATATAATGCTGTGAAGATATGAAAAGCCTACATCATGTAATAAGTGTCCTATAATCAATTGACATAAAATTAAAACGATAATGAGAACTAAAATATTCCAAGTCATTTTACGCTACGCACTCCTTTCGCAAATAGGAATATGATCACTTGTAACGCAATAAGTAATAAAATAAAACGTAACGTATCAGCATTTAAACTCGAGGATACTTCATTAAAAATACGAAGCGGTTCATGAATAAGATAAACTGAATGTAGACGTAAGAAACGTCCGATAAATATACCGAGACCATTTAAGAACATCATAACTATAATAATTAATCTATTAAGCCAAAGATATTGGGTGAATTGTTCCATTTCTAAAAACATTAAGATTAATAGGTAAATAGCTAGTAATACACCAGATACAAGAAATGCAAAGTATGCCCATTCGCTAATTACTAAACCTTGATAAAAATTGAAATTAAACTGATTTAAATGTATTAAGTCAGTAATCATATACAAAGTATTTGGTACCATAAAGACAAAAATAAGTGTGAAAATAATGAATAATGGCCACTCATATTTGTATTTTGGTTTAAATAAATTTAACAGTAAGCATAGTTCAAACGGCACATACGCTAGAAATAGGTTAAGCGTCATAAATTGGAAATAATTATTAAAAAATATTGAAACTAATATCAATATAAGGAAAATGCTTCTAGCGATATAACGCGCTTGCATAAATACACCTACTTTCTTTTTAATTAAGCGCTAATATAATAGATTACTAATGAATTGTAATTTAATTGTACATAATTAAATGTAATCAAAAACACCTTTTGTGCTAATAGACAAAGACCAATATTAACTTATGTTTTTGAAATATGAGACTACATGATACATTTTTTAAATACAAATTTCAATTATTAACTTAAATTATACATGTTAAACAAGCAGATATAGCGCTTTAAAAGGGACATTTAAGCGTATAATCTATAGAAAGATAAATCCATGTATAAAAACAGAGATGCTTCTACGATATTGAAACATCCCTGCTTACTAAACGTTGTACATATTGAGTAACATTTAGTCTGAAGTTACTCTTTTACTTTAAATAACAAATTATAAATCTAACAAGTTTAACCCAATTGTTTCATTGTGTTTGCGATTTATATCTAAAGTTGTCATTGTAATTACAATTTCTGCTGTAGCAGAAACGACAGCTTTAGTTAAATGCCCACTCAGTGTTTCGTATTGGTTAGTTCCGAAAGTGGCATGCAAATGCGCAAAAGGCTTTTCGTCAATATGAGAAATATTACCCATTAAACTGATGAGCTCTAATGGTTCATCGATGGTTTTCTTTTCATAAGTTTTGGTGTCTAAATTATAGAAGTTAAGTTCCGCGCTAGAACATGCGCCAATGCCACTAACTGTACCGAATTGACCACCTTGTTCTGTTGCAATATCTGTTACCGCAGATACAATATCTTCACCTTGTTCTAATACTAAAACAATTGTCTTACCATCTACTTGATAAATCATATGAAACCCCCATTCTGAAAATTAGATACACCTTTATTATACAAGTTATAATTACGATATTATATGATAGTGATTAGAAAATGAATTTTTTATTGTCATTTCTCTTGAAACTGTTATAAAATGTTTTAATGTTAGGCTTGTTCTCGTGTATTAGAGAATTGAAAGCCACGTTAAACAATTTATAAAAAGAAAGGAGCGAGTAACGTGAAGAAGCAGTTTATTATTTTATATTTTAATATTTTTCTTGTCTTTTTAGGTATTGGTTTAGTTGTTCCTGTGCTCCCCGTTTATTTAAAAGATTTAGGTTTAAAAGGTAGCGATTTAGGCATACTTGTAGCTGTATTTGCTTTAGCTCAAATGATTATTTCACCATTTGGTGGTACACTCGCAGATAAATTAGGTAAAAAGTTAATCATCTGTATTGGCTTAGGCCTATTTGCGATTTCAGAATTCTTATTCGCTGCAAGTCATACGTTCTCACTTCTAATTATTTCTAGAGTACTTGGTGGCTTTAGTGCGGGTATGGTTATGCCAGGCGTTACAGGCATGATTGCAGATATTTCATCAGGTAGAGATAAAGCTAAAAACTTTGGATATATGTCAGCAATAATTAATTCGGGATTTATTTTAGGACCAGGACTTGGTGGGTTATTAGCAGAAGTATCACATAGATTACCTTTCTATGTTGCAGGCTTTAGTGGCTGTTTAGCCTTATTACTATCGATTATACTTATTAAAAATCCGAAACATGAAACACAAGATGGGTTTACCAAATATCAACCTGAGTTACTAGCGAAAATTGACTGGAAAGTCTTTCTTACGCCAATCATTTTAACACTAGTATTAGCTTTCGGGTTATCTTCATTTGAAACACTGTTTCCATTATATACTGCTGATAAAGCGCAATATTCTCCTATTGATATCTCATTTGCTATCACAGGCGGCGGTATTTTAGGTGCGGTATTCCAAGTTTTCTTTTTTGATAAGTTTATGAACTATTTTAAAGAACTAACATTTATTACTTATTCATTGTTATATTCAGCAATTATTCTATTGGCATTAACTTTTGTTCATGGTTATTGGTCAATCATGTTCATCAGCTTTATTGTTTTTATTGGTTTCGATATGATTCGCCCAGCTATTACAAATTATTTCTCGAATATAGCAGGAAATAGACAAGGTTTTGCAGGTGGGTTAAACTCTACGTTTACCAGTATGGGAAACTTTATTGGTCCATTAGTTGCAGGTACATTATATGATATTAATTTTGAGTTTCCATTATACATGTCAATATTCGTTATGGTTTTAGGTATGTTGGTCATCTTTATAGAGAGTCAATTGAGATCACGATTTAGAAGAACATAATTCATTGTAAGAAAGAGGTGGTTAGGATATATGACCATGGCGTGTCCTAATCTTAAATATGTTATAAATTTTAGCTAAGTGATTGTAAATAAATGTTGAGTTTGTGCGGCTTTTTTGTTTTGGTAAAAGTGGGGCAATGAAATCTGATTAAAAATAATTAGATTTCATTGCCCTGCTTTTTTTATTATATGGAATTTTAATTGCGTTAATGGCGATATCTATATTAGTCGTATTGAAGGAAGGGTGAATATGACACTTGTATTAAATAAAGTAGGTATTACGTAATAAACATGTAACAAAGGTTACGATTGTTTTAAATTGTGTTCTATATAAGTTTTTCGTCAATAATCTATGATAACATTATAGGAAATGTAATAACTGTAAGTAAGGGGATAAACTTGAAAAATTTAATTTTAACTATCTTGGCCTTCCTTCTCGCTTGCTGCTTAGCTTTTCTTCTTTTTATAGCTACGAACCAACAAGCTCTAGGCAAAGTGCATGAAACCATTTCTAGTTTTTCTGTTGTGGACGAAATTGCAGAAGCTAAAGATATAACTAAAGAAAAAAGTGAGAATCCAATAAATGCAGCAACGGAAAAAGAAACACATAAAGAGCCATATAATGCCAAAAACTATAAACCTATTGCCAAATTGACGACACATGATTTAAAAAATGACGAAATTGGAAAAGCAAATTTGCCTTCATTTTCCAACTCATTAAAAAAGGCACAAACATTAGTGAATAAAGATAATAATGCTTCAAATGCTTATAATGATTATGGTATTGATACGACGTGTCAAGGCGTACATTATTACATCTTCACATTTGAAAATAAAAGTAAACCAAATACGTATTATCGAGTTACTGTAGATGAATATAATAAAGCAAGCGTTTTTGACAAGTCTTATCAAATAAAACAGCAAAATGATAAACCTAATATTTCTCCTCAAGAATCTGAAGTTATAGCACAAAAATATGCTATTGATGAGCTAGGTGAAAACGCAGTGTTAAAAGATGTTAAAGAATCGAAAGATGGTATGTTTTATACATTCCATGAATATAAAACAGAAAGAGACTATAAAGTTGTTGTGAATAAAACAGGAGATGTTATTCGTCAACCAGCGCTTGATTAAGCATTAAAAATAGCCACACAAACGTTAATTTATGACGTTTATGTGGTTATTTTTTATAAATGAAAAAAGTATTAAGTGAAACGTTTCAATGTTATGATAATATTAACGGCTAAAAAGGATAATGAAGTGTAGATTATTTTCAATCAGTACGTAAAATTTGTTTAAGAAAGGGATGAGCGTTTTGAGAAAAATAAAGAAAGCAATCATACCAGCTGCTGGTTTGGGTACGAGGTTTTTGCCGGCTACAAAAGCTATGCCGAAAGAAATGTTGCCAATCTTAGATAAACCGACAATTCAATACATAGTTGAAGAAGCGGCTCGTGCAGGTATTGAAGATATCATTATTGTAACAGGTAAACATAAAAGAGCTATTGAAGATCATTTTGATAATCAAAAGGAATTAGAAATGATTTTAGAAGACAAGGATAAGCAAGAATTACTTGAAAAAGTGAAATACTCTACAGAGCTTGCGAATATATTCTATGTTAGACAAAAAGAGCAAAAAGGATTAGGTCATGCGATTTATTCTGCGCGTCAATTTATAGGCGATGAACCCTTTGCAGTATTATTAGGTGACGATATAGTTGAATCTGAAACGCCAGCGATTAAACAATTGATGAATGCTTATGAAGAAACTGGAAAATCAGTGATTGGTGTACAAGAAGTTAAAGAAAATTTAACGCATAGATATGGTATTATCGATCCTATGAAAAAGTTAGGTAGAAAATATGAAGTGGCTAAATTTGTTGAAAAACCAAAACAAGGCACGGCACCTTCTAACTTAGCTATCATGGGACGTTATGTATTGACTGCGGATATCTTTGATTATTTAGCGACACAAGGTAAAGGCGCAGGTGGCGAAATTCAACTTACAGATGCAATTGAACGTTTAAACACAAATGATCAAGTTTACGCTTATGACTTTGAAGGTGAACGGTATGATGTTGGTGAAAAATTAGGATTTGTGAAAACTACGATTGAATACGCTTTGAAAGATGAAACAATGCGAGATGAATTAACTGATTTTATTAAAAGTTTGAAATTAGATTAAAGTTTTGAATTAAAAATTATACAAGGATGATAAATAAAGTTAAAATCCTATCATTTGTGCTGTTATATGTATCAATCGGAGAGGTTGATATACTATGAGGTGATGAAATGAAACAAAAGAAAACAAACGCGATGCGAATATTAGACAGACAAGCTATAGCATATAGCGTGAATACATATGATATTAGTACACAACATATGGATGGAGAACATGTAGCCCAAAAAGTAGGCGTTGCTCCAGAACATGTATATAAAACGCTTGTGTTAGAGAATACAGCGCATGAACACTTCGTTTTTATTATACCAGTAAATAAAACATTAGATATGAAAGCAGCAGCCCAGTCAGTGGCAGAAAAAAAGTTGAATTTAATGCCGCTTGATCAATTGAAAAAGGTTACTGGTTATATTAGAGGTGGTTGTTCGCCAATAGGAATGAAGCGTCAGTTTCCAACAGTGATTGACCAACATGCTGTAGCATTAGATTCAATATACGTAAGTGGCGGAGACCGAGGGGTTCAAATTAATATAAAAGTAGAAGATTTAATCGCAGTAACACAAGCGCAAGTTGTACATGTCGTACAAGAGGTAATGTAGCACGGACATAGCATTATAACTGATTTAACTTAACATACATGTCAAATTGAACTATCTAGAAAGCGGCTTTTGCTACTAAGAAAGTATTAAGATTAAAGGTTTCCTTAATAATGTATGTTTAACCACTTTATAACTTTTATACATAAGGCCCTTTGTTAATTTAGTTCTGTTTATTAAATTTTATACAAATGTCTTTTTTTGTACTCAAGTAGAAACTTTGTAACGTGCTAATGCTAAGCTAAATATGTAAGCTTGTTATTATAAGGTTTTGCTATAAATAGCCATGAAGCAATCTATAACGATAGATTACTTTATGGCTATTTTTAGTATGTTTATTTTTGAGAAGAGAGATTTAAATCGAAGTTAACCTTTTATTAAATTTGATCTATACGAAAATAAAGCAGATAAGTGTATTAAGAACAAAATTTGACATAAACATGAATTTTCCCAACTAATAATTGACTGTTTTTGATTGTTTTTGACAAAAAATGATTGAAAAAAGAAAGCGGAAACATTATAATGGCAATGAGCTGAGGTGAAGGTATGATAACGGAAAAACGCCATGAGTTAATTTTGACTGAATTGTCAAAAAAAGATTTTTTAACGTTACAAGAATTAATCGATCGGACAGGTTGTAGTGCTTCGACAATTCGCCGTGATTTATCAAAGCTACAAAATTTTGGAAAATTAAAAAGATTACATGGAGGCGCAACACTCAATCAAACTTCAGTGTTAGAGCCCAATTTGGCAGATAAACGAGGTACCAATTTAAAAGAGAAGCAAGAAATTGGCAAAATTGCTGCGAGAGAAATAGAAGACTGCGATTGCGTATTTTTGGATGCAGGCTCTACTACACTCGAAATGATTCCGTTTATTAAAGCAAACGACATCATCGTAGTGACAAATGGTTTAACGCATGTTGAAGAACTCCTTAAATATGGAATTAGAACATTAATAATTGGTGGAGAAGTTAAATCTACTACATTTGCAACAGTGGGTGCGAGCGCCTTAGAAACGTTGAAGCGTTATCGTTTTGATAAGGTGTTTTTGGGAATGAATGGGATAGATTTAAAATATGGTTTAACAACCCCAGATGAACAAGAAGCCATTATTAAACACCATGCCATGGAATTAGGAACACAAGTTTATGTATTAATTGATCATGCTAAATACGAAAAAGTATATTTTGCTCATGTCCCCATAGAAGCTAATGTATCACTTATTACTTCTAAAAAGGCAATGACAAATAAATACTTTAGATTATTTGCTGAAAAATATAACTTTATTGGAGGAACACTATGATTTATACAGTTACATTTAATCCTTCTATTGACTACATTATGTTTGCAAATAACTTTGAACTTAATGGATTAAATCGTGCTACAGAAACATATAAATTTGCAGGTGGCAAAGGTATTAATGTTTCTAGAGTATTGAAGACACTAGGAGTACAATCTACAGCACTTGGTTTTGCAGGTGGGTTTCCAGGACAATTTATTACAGATACCTTAACTAAAGCAAATATTTGTACTGATTTTGTTCAAGTAGATGAGGATACTAGAATAAACGTTAAATTAAAAACAGGCGAAGAAACTGAAATTAATGCACCTGGTCCACAAATTTCGAGTACGCAGTTTGAAGCATTATTATCGCAAATTAGGGATACAACAGAAGAAGATACAGTGGTTGTTGCTGGTAGTATACCTAAGAGTGTGCCAAGTGATGCTTATGAACAAATTGCTAAGATTACAAAAGAAACAGGGGCACAACTAGTAGTTGATGCTGAAAAAGATTTAGTTGAATCTGTATTAAAATATAATCCATTATTTATTAAACCGAATAAAGATGAATTAGAAGTAATGTTTAATACTACAATTGATTCAGATCAAAAAGTGATTCAATTTGCACATGAAATTTTAGCAAAAGGTGCTAAATCTGTAATTATCTCATTGGGAGGAGAAGGAGCCGTATATGTAGATGAACAATACAGTTATAAAGCAAGTGTACCAAATGGTCATGTTGTAAATACTGTTGGCTCTGGAGATAGTACAGTAGCAGGCATGGTTGCAGGTTTAGAAGCAAGTCTGACGACTGAAGAAGCATTTAAACAAGCTGTGTCAGCAGGTACTGCTACAGCATTTAATGATGATTTAGCTACGAAAACTGCAATTGAAGACATTAAAACACAAGTTGTGATTACGACACTAGACGGGAGTGAATAATATGAGAATTACCGAATTATTAACAAAAGATACAATTGCAATGGATCTTTCTTCAACAGAAAAGAATGGTGTCATTGACGAACTAGTTAATCAATTAGATAAGGCTGGAAAACTAAATGATGTGACTTCTTTTAAAGAAGCAATCCATAATCGTGAATCTCAAAGTACAACAGGTATTGGTGAAGGTATAGCGATACCTCACGCTAAGGTTTCAGCAGTTACTACACCAGCAATTGCATTTGGGAAATCAAAAGCAGGTGTAGATTATCAAAGTTTAGATATGCAACCAGCACATTTATTCTTTATGATTGCTGCACCAGAAGGCGGAGCACAAACACACTTAGATGCATTAGCTAAATTGTCAGGTATTCTGATGGATGAAAAAGTTCGTGAATCATTACTTCATGCCAATTCGCCTGAAGAAGTATTACAAATTATAGATCAGGCTGATGATGAAGCAACTGAAGAAGAAGCATCTGAAGAGGCGGCTCAAGGTGTTGCCACAGATAATGAAAATTCAAATGAACCATACGTTTTAGCAGTAACAGCATGTCCAACAGGTATTGCTCATACTTACATGGCACGTGACGCTTTGAAAAAACAAGCTGAGAAAATGAATGTTAAGATTAAAGTTGAAACAAATGGCTCAGGCGGCATAAAAAATCATCTTACAGACGAAGATATTCAACGTGCTTCAGGTATTATTGTAGCCGCAGATGTACATGTTGAGACAGATCGTTTTGATGGTAAAAACGTCGTTGAAGTACCTGTTGCAGATGGTATAAAACGACCAGAAGAATTAATTAACTTAGCACAAGATACATCTCGCAAGCCATTTGTAGCACGCAGTGGCAATAAGGCAAGTAATCAATCAACAAGCAACGAAAAACAAGGCGTTGGTAAAACAATATACAAACATTTAATGAATGGTGTATCTAATATGTTACCACTTGTTATCGCTGGTGGTATTTTGATGGCAATTGCGTTCTTGTTTGGTGCTAACTCTTTTGATCCAAAAAGTTCAGAATATAATGCTTTTGCTGAACAATTATGGAATATAGGTAATAAGAGTGCCTTCATGCTAATTATTCCAATACTTGCTGGTTACATTGCACGTAGTATTGCAGATAAGCCAGGCTTTGCAGCAGGTCTTGTCGGTGGTGTTCTAGCTAGTACAGGTGATTCAGGATTTATTGGCGGTATTCTTGCAGGTTTCCTAGCAGGTTATTTAACATTAGGTATTAAGAAATTATGTTCAGGTATGCCTCAAGAGTTAGAAGGTTTAAAACCAACACTTATCTTCCCGGTGCTTTCAGTTACGATTACAGGATTACTAATGATTTATGTTATCAATCCACCAGCATCATGGTTGAATAATACGTTATTAAATGGATTGGAAAGTTTATCAGGTACGAACATAATGCTACTTGGTTTAGTTGTTGGTGCGATGATGGCTATTGATATGGGCGGTCCGTTTAATAAGGCGGCTTATGTATTCTCTGTAGCAGCGTTGACAAGTGGTAATGCTGCGCCAATTACTGCAGCAATGATTGGTGGTATGGTGCCTCCAATTGCGATTGCAACAGCAATGGTTCTATTCCGTAAGAAATTCACAAAAGAACAAAAAGGTTCTGTACTACCTAACTATATTATGGGCTTATCATTTATAACGGAAGGCGCTATTCCATTTGCAGCTGCTGACCCAATTCGAGTTATACCTTCAATGATGGTTGGATCTGGTGTGGCTGGTGCAATTGCGCTAGGACTTGGTTCAGCAATACAAGCGCCACATGGTGGTATTATTGTTATATTAGGAACAGACTTTGGTCACGTACTTCAATCATTAATTGCAATTATTATCGGTTCATTAGTTGCGGCAATTATTTATGGTTTATTAAAACCTAAGTTAACACAAGATGAAATTCATACTTCTGAAGCTATGAATGATTAAACTATAGATGCTTCATAACAATAAAGAAATAAAGGAAAGCCAGAAAAACTCATCTAATTGAGTTCATTTTCTGGCTTTTTTAATTATATAGTGAAAAGTAAAAAGCTTTGAATATAATTAAGTGATTGAATTTGGTAAAATATTAATAAAGTTGCAAAGAAATTAATGAGATTAAATTAGCGAAAAGAAGGTAGAAAAATGAGTAAATATGTTATTGCAAATGGTCGCATTTATACTGAAAATGAAACAATTGCACAAGGTTATATTATAATTGATAATGGTAAAATTGCACAAATTGGTACAGGTGAATATCAAGGAGAGTTAACAACTATAGATTTAAAAGGGCAACATGTGCTACCTGGTTTTATTGATATACATATGCATGGTGGCTATGGCGAAGATGCTATGGACGCTTCATTTGAAGGGTTAAAACATTTGTCAGAATCATTATTATCAGAAGGTACAACAAGCTTCTTGGCTACAACAATGACCCAGTCTGATGAAAATATTATCAAAGCATTAAAGAATATTGTGAACTATCAAGGACAACAAGATAACTTAAACGCAGCAAGTATCGTTGGGATACACTTAGAAGGGCCATTTATATCTGAACATAAGGTAGGCGCTCAAAACCCAGCGTATGTTCAACGACCTTCAGTTGCAAAGATACAACAATTTCAAGAAATTGCTAACGACCAAATTAAAGTAATGACTTTTGCACCAGAAGTAGAAGGCGCACGTGAAACTTTAGCAGCGTTACATAATCAAATTAATTTTTCTATTGGTCACACGGTAGCAACATTCGATGAAGTCAATGAAGCGGTGGCACATGGTGCGAAGCACGTGACCCACCTTTATAATGCTGGCACAGCGTTCGAACATAGAAATCCAGGATTATCTGGTGCTGCTTGGGTCAATGATAAACTTAGTACAGAATCTATCGTTGATGGTATTCATTCACATCCCGCGTCTATAAAGATTGCCTATAAACAAAAAGGAAATAAACGTTTTTTCTTGATTACCGATGCTATGAGAGCGAAAGGTATGCCAGATGGTGAATATGATTTAGGCGGTCAGAATGTAACGGTAAAAGGTTCCGAAGCGAGACTGGCCTCTGGTGCTCTTGCAGGTAGTATCTTGAAAATGAATGAAGGTTTAAAAAACTTAATTAAATTTACTGGAGCTTCTTTAGATGACTTATGGCGTGTTACAAGTTTAAACCAAGCAATTGCATTGAATATTGAAGATAATAAAGGGAGTATAGCTGTAGGAAAAGATGCTGACATTGTAGTCGTCGATGATGATATGCATGTTTTAACAACGATTAAATCAGGCGAAGTTCACAATTTCGGATCATAATTGCTTAGGCTTAAAAATACTGAAAAATTGACTTTAATACAAATTTAAGTTTCAATAATTAATTGGCTTAAAAAGCGATTGATTGCAAAAATTACAAGAAATGTTCATTTTGTGATATGATAAAAGAAATGCGTATTTTTAGGGAGGTGTCACAATGGGAAGGATGTAGTACGTCAAAAAGCAATCATTAACAATAAAAATACTTATGTTCGGTCACCTATTGTGACACGATATTTTGGAGGTGAATCCCTAGAAATAGGGAATTAATTGGAAACTGTGACCATAATGAATTTAGTAATATTTTTTCTTTTAATAGCATTAACAACGGTATTCGTAGGCTCGGAATTCGCTTTGGTGAAAGTCCGCAGTTCTAGGATTGATCAACTTGCGTCAGAAGGTAATGGTAGTGCACGTGTAGTTAAAAAAATGATTAAAAACCTAGATTATTATTTATCAGCGTGTCAGCTCGGTATCACTGTAACTTCTTTAGGTTTAGGTTGGTTAGGTGAACCGACTTTTAATAAACTATTACACCCACTATTCGAAGCGATTAGCTTGCCTGATCCGTTAACGACAACAATATCATTTATTGTTTCATTTATTATTGTGACTTATTTACACGTAGTACTTGGTGAATTAGCACCTAAAACGTTAGCAATACAGCATACTGAAAAATTAGCATTGTTCTATTCACGACCATTATTCTATTTTGGTGTTATTATGAAACCATTAATTTGGTTAATGAACGGTTCAGCGAGAATGATTATCCGTATGTTTGGCGTTGATCCTGATGCTAATAATGACGCAATGTCAGAAGAAGAAATAAAAATAATAATCAACAACAGTTATAATGGCGGTGAAATTAACCAGACCGAATTAGCTTACATGCAAAATATCTTTTCATTTGATGAAAGACAAGCTAAAGATATTATGGTGCCGCGTACGCAAATGATAACGATGAATGAACCATTTAACGTGGATGAATTGTTAGACACAATTAAAAAACACCAATTTACCCGTTATCCTATTACAGCTGATGGGGATAAAGACCATGTAAAAGGGTTTATTAATGTGAAAGAGTTTTTAACTGAATACGCTTCAGGAAAACAAATGAAAGTAAGTAATTATGTACATGACTTACCTATGATTTCAGAAACAACACGTATTAGTGATGCACTAGTTCGTATGCAAAGAGAACATGTCCATATTTCCCTTATTATAGACGAATACGGCGGTACAGCTGGCATCTTAACAATGGAAGATATCTTAGAAGAAATTGTTGGCGAAATTCGTGATGAATTTGATGATGATGAAGTTAACGATATTGTGAAAGTAACAGACAGTAGATATCAAATCAATGGTCGTGTATTATTAAACGACCTACAAGATCAACTAGATATCGAATTTGAAGATTCAGAGGACATTGATACCATTGGTGGTTGGTTACAAGCACACAATACGAATTTACAACAGAATGATTATGTTGATACTGAATATGATAGATGGGTTATTTCTGAAATTGATAACCACCAAATCATTACTGTTATTTTAGAGTTAGAATATCATAAAAATAGACCAACATTAGAAGAAGAAGCCGAGGAAGAAGAAAATAATTAAAAAGCGATGATTAATGTGAAAGTGTAACATTAATTAGGAAATAGGAGAGAAATCAATTTTTGATAAAATGATTTCTCTCCTGTTTTTTTATGACCTATATGACTAAAAAAGTGGATTCATTGAATTTACTATAGTTAATTTTGAAGTATGCATATCATTAGATTCTTTTTATTATCGGAACTATATTTATGGGTAAGCAATATAGTTATATAGATAACATACTGTGGTCTATTAAAGGAAAAAGTGTGAGATAGTATATTTTTATGTCTAAGCGTATTAAAATAAAGATATTACTTATACAAACAAAGTAATCAGAAAGGGGATTAATAATGATAGAAGATATATATTATTTAAATAATGGTTACCCAATGCCTAAAGTAGGATTAGGTGTATATAAAATCGCAGAAGAAGAGATGGAACAAGCAGTAACAGCAGCGTTAGATGCTGGATATCGTGCATTTGATACAGCTTATTTCTATAAAAATGAAATTGCATTAGGTAATGCATTGAAAAAATCAGACGTACCTAGAGAAGATCTATTTATTACATCTAAATTATGGAATGACTACCAAGGGTATAATCAAACGATTGAATTCTTTACCAAATCAATTGAAAACCTTGGTACTGATTACTTAGATCTATTCTTAATACATTGGCCATGTGAAGCAGATGGCTTATTTATCGAGAGTTATAAAGCTATGGAAAAGTTATACGAGGAAGGGCGAATCCGTGCCATTGGCGTATGTAACTTTAACCAACATCACTTAGAAAAGCTTATGGAAGCAACTGAAGTTGTACCTGCAGTGAATCAGATAGAAGTGCACCCTAATTTCAATCAACAAGCATTACAGGAATATTGTGATAGCCATGATATTGCAGTTACTGCTTGGATGCCGTTAATGAGAAATAGAGGATTGCTTGAATACGATGTCATTACAAAATTAGCTGAACGTTATAATAAAACACCAGCTCAAATTGTACTACGTTGGCATCTAGCACATAATAGACTAGTGATTCCAAAGTCTAAAACGCCTGAACGTATTAAAGAAAATTATGATATCTTTGATTTTAATTTAGAACTTACTGATATTGCTGAAATTGATAGCTTAAATAAAGATGAGCGACAAGGCAATGATCCTGATAAGGTTCGTATAGGGACATTAAAATAATTTTGAACGAGACTATGTATTTAATTGATTTCTGAATATATAGTCTTTTCTTTATTGTGTTGATAGTTTTCATTTTCAAATAATGGAAATAATTGATAGACTTAAAGTAACAATTTATAACTTTTATAAGTTTATATTTCGGTCAATATTAGCATTTTGATTAAAAATTCAATGGATGAATGATTTTTGATTTTTTTAAAATTATCTTGAAATTAATTCGTTTTTAAAAATCTTCGCTTAAAAGTTAAGTTTTAATATTTAGTATTAAGGCTATATAAAGATTATGTAAATCTAAATGATTTATATAGCATAATGATGGTGAGAATTGATAAAGTGAAAATTGAAGTAATTGAAATGAAGGTGTTTATATATGCAAATAAGAGTTATAGTACCTTGTTATAATGAAGGTGAAGTAATAGTAAAAACGTATGAACGATTGACTGAAATATTATCGAAAGATAGTCAGAATCATCATTATGACTATGATTTATTATTTGTAGATGACGGAAGTAAAGATAAGACCATTAATTATATTCAAGAGATGGCCACGAAAGACAATCATGTTAAATTTATATCCTTTAGCCGTAATTTTGGTAAAGAATCAGCAATGATTGCTGGTTATCAACATAGTGAAAATTGCGATGGCGTTATTATGATTGATGCAGACTTGCAACATCCCCCTGAATTAATACCTCAAATGATAGAAGGTTATATGGACGGTTATGATCAAGTGGTAGCCAAAAGAGATAGAACGGGTGAAAATCAGTCCAGGAAAATGATGACGAAAATTTATTATAAATTGATAAATCATTTTGTAGAAGATATTAAATTAGAAGATGGCGTTGGAGATTTTAGATTGTTAAGCCAACGTGCAGTACAATCTTTAACCCAATTAGATGAATATAATAGATTTTCTAAAGGCTTGTACGAATGGATAGGTTATAATACCAAAGTCTTTACCTATGAAAATGTTGAGCGTGAGGATGGAGAATCTAAATGGTCATTTAGTAAATTATTAAATTATGGTATTGATGGTTTGATTTCATTCAATAATAAACCTTTACGTGCAATGATCTATCTGGGGCTAATTGTATTCTTTATTAGTTTGCTATATATCGGTTATATTTCAGTAGGTATTATGATAAGAGGCGTTGAAACACCAGGCTATTTCTCTACAATTGCAGCTATATTACTCCTTGGTGGCATCCAACTCATTTCAATAGGAATTGTCGGCGAGTATATCGGTCGTATTTATTACGAAGTGAAGCAACGTCCTAAATATATTGTGCAGGCTTCTAATTTCAAATGTGCTTATGAAACAAATAACCACAATATTACTCAAGATATTAACGATGACGTTGGCAGTAATGAGCGTAGAAAGTATTCGGAAACACAAGATAAAAAGAAAAAAGAACTAATTAAAAATAGATAAATTTTAATTAGTCCTTGATTAAAATACTATGAATTTATAAAAGGCAAAAGCGTCCGAGACAATCGTTATGTCTCGGACGCTTTTGCCTTGGCAGTCACAAAATCTCGAGTAAATTTCTGTGATTCACCCCATATTAATTTTAGTAAATCATTACGTTTTATTATGGTTGATTATTTTTTACGTAATTTACCGAAAATGAATGAAACGACTGCAACTAAAATGATTGTACCGATTAATGCTGGGAAGATTGCGATGCCACCTAAGTGCCAACCCCAGTCACCAAAGATCCATGAACCTAATGCTGCACCTACGATACCAGCAATAATATTACCTATAATCCCACCTGGGATATCTTTACCAACGATGCCACCAGCTATCCAGCCGATTAAGCCACCGACAATTAACATAAGAATAAAGCCAAACATAATTTAACCTCCTTTAAGAAATCATTTAACTGTTTATTTATACCACAAAATATAATATGTTAATCATTTATGTGAAAAAAATATATTCTGCCATAATAAGAAAAATATAAATAGCAAATGAACTATAATAAAGGCATACCAGTAAGGTGTTAATAGCATCATTATCGTAAAAGCACCAATCATACATATTTGACCTATTAAAATTGGGTGCTTGATACGTTGTAATAGCTTAAGTTGCTCTTTTTCATTTGGCTGAAAAGTACTATAGAAAAGTAAGATTGCGCCAATTAGGAAAATAGCAGGGGCTAAGTATGGGATAGACATATAATACGAGTCATGGCTAGTGCTATATGTAAGGATTAATGATGTACTCATGATAATTGTTAAAATAACTGCAATGAATTTTTGATCTGTAATTTTAAAAGCAGTTATCTTACGATTTAAATAAAGTTGTAATAAAGTCCAAATAAATAATTGTGTAATTGTATAAAAGGCGATGTAATCATATTCACCGACTAAAAATAAATTAATAATACCGTTGAGTGTTATTGCAATCAGTATAGAGCTAAACTTTAGTTGTTTGAAATTCTGACGATATAAATCAATGCCGAGCACAATTAATACCGTAGCTATATTTATAATTATATTAATTAGCATGATGCTCTCCTAACCTAGATACTTCACTGCAACATTATATCAATTAAGTGAAAGTTATTCATTTAATTACATAATTTCTTCAAAGCATCATCATTCAAATGTGATTAAAAATGATGTTAAATGCATAATAAAAATAATTTTACAGTGATGACCAACTATATATTTTTGCATCACTAAAAAGCGATTCGTTATATAGACAAAGAGCATTATACAACGGATCGCATAGATTACACAATTTAAACACCTTTTTTGTTACTCCATAGCAACGTGTGTAATTGAGGTAGAACATATACATTGTTCATATCGCTACTGACCATTACGCGGTCTACTAGCGTTTCATATAACGTTAATAACTTTTTAGTGTGTGATTCTACGTATTCACCATCTAAATAAGGATTACCTACTTGTAAGTAAAAAGGAATAGTAGGGTATCTGTGATGAATCATTTTTGCAAATTCATAGTCTTCATCATCAAAAATAACAACTTTTAGATTTAGTGATTCTGGCACGCATTGCTCGATGACTTCATCTAATATAGGCAAATTTGGTTTCATTTTTGAACTTGGTGGTTTTGGACTGATTGTTAAATCGTCAATTTGAGTCATCCATGGTTGAAACTTACTTCCTTGTGTTTCTAAAGCACTTTGTATGTGTTTTTCATCAAATAAATCAACTAATTGTTGAATTCCTTTAATTAGGGCAGGATTACCACCAGAAATTGTCACGTGATTAAAAGAGTCGCCAGCAATTTCGTATAAAGCCTCATAAATTTCTTCAGCAGTCATCATACGAATATCTTCTTTAGCGCTACCGTCCCAAGTAAAGCTTGAATCGCACCAACTACAACGGTAATCACAGCCGGCAGTTCGTACAAACATGGTCTTGCGGCCTATGACACGACCTTCACCTTGAATGGTTGGACCGAAAATTTCTAGTACAGGTATTTTACTCATGATTACGTTGCTCCTTTGGTCTATATACGACATAGCTTGTCGGCGTTTCTCTTACGTAGACTTGTACACATTTAGGTTGATTACTGCGTTGATCTAAAGATGTTTGAACCATTTCATATATAGTTTGAGCAACAATTTCAGTAGATGGACTTTTTCCTTCAAATTGTGGTAAATCATTGAGTAAGTAGTGATCAAATTGTCCGTGGACTAATTGTTTTAGTTCACTAAAATTCACTAAAAAACCATTATGGTCTAGTTTATCGCCGACAATCGTTAGATTTACAAAATAAGTGTGGCCATGTGTGCGCATGCATTTGCCTGCGTCTTCATTTGGTATATAATGCGCTGCAGAAAAATTAAAGTCTTTATTTAGTTCAAAAGTATAGGGATGTTGCACGCTAGGATAATTTTGTTGGAACATAATTAATTCACTCCTTTTTCAGCTAAATACGTATTTAAACCATTTGCTCTCAATTCGCAAGCAGGACATTCTCCACAGCCTTCACCAACAATGCCGTTATAACAAGTGAGCGTGTTGTAGCGAATATAATCTAGCGCTCCAAGTTCGTCACTTAAAGCCCATGTTGCTTTTTTATCTAACCACATTAAAGGTGTATGAATTACAAAATCTTTATCCATTGATAGTGATAACGTTACATTCATTGATTTGATAAAACTATCTCTACAATCTGGATACCCAGAAAAATCCGTTTCACATACACCGGTAATGATATTTTTAGTATTAGTCTGATATGCTAAGGCACCAGCAAAAGATAAGAAAAGTAAATTTCTTGCAGGAACAAACGTATTAGGAATGCCATCATCTCCTACTTCGATATCCATATCATGTTGTGTTAGGGCGTTAGGTGTTAGTTGTGAAAGTAAAGACATGTCTAAGATATGGTGTTTTACATGTTGTTCTTGCGCTATGCGTTTTGCTACTTCAATTTCTGTATCATGTCTTTGGCCGTATGCGAATGTAACTAGTTCTACATTTTCAAAATGTTTTTTAGCCCAAAATAGACAAGTCGTACTATCTTGACCGCCACTAAATACTACGATGGCCTTATTATTGTCTAAAGATTGTTGCGTCATATTGCTTGCACTCCTTCATATTGTCAAACTAGCTGTTTTAACTCATGCTATGACGGCATAAAAAAACGTCCATCTCTATAAAAAAGACAGACGAAATTCATGTGTCTAGTTTTTTATAGAGGGTATCAGCTAGGAACCTCTTTGTATTCATTTATAACGTGATTTAGAATAATATATTTAAACTGTAAAATCAAGTTAATATTTGTGATAATAAGTATAACAGAATAATGAAGATATTTAAAAAGAGGCGACAAAATGATACTGATTATAGATAATAAAGATTCGTTCACTTATAACATTGTAGATTATATTAAGCAAAGTTATAGAGGACAAGTTGAGGTAGTTGATGTAGAAATGATGACAAATGAACGTATTCATTCACTTCAGCCACATGCAATTGTAATTTCACCAGGGCCAGGTTCTCCTGAAGACTATCCGATATTAAATCAAGTAATTCAAACATTTTCAACAAAAGGACCTATATTAGGCGTTTGTTTAGGGTTTCAACAAATTGTGACTTATTTTGGTGGAAATATAGTAAAAAGTGATAAACCTATTCATGGTCATACAACACGCATAAAACATAATGGCATAGGTATCTTTGATGGTTTACCAGAATCATTCGATGTGATGCGTTATCACTCTTTAAAAGCGGATCAATCATCCTTTCCCACAACGTTAACTGTGACAGCGACCAACCATGAAGGTATTATAATGGCTTTGGAACATAAAGTATTACCTATTTATGGAGTGCAATATCACCCAGAATCCATATTAAGTGAATATGGTCTTAAACAGATTCAAATATTTATAGATATAGTGGAGGCATATTATGCAAATACACTTTAATTATCGTTACATAACTGATGAAAAAACACATGAGACATATCGTTATTTATTTACAGAATGTATTGCTAAGAAAATTGCATACACTATAGAAGAAGTTGGTGAAGTCGTGTGCTTTGCAGAGAAGTACCAAAACGATGGCTATTGTGCAGCCTTGTACTTACCTTATGAAGCGGCAACGTACTTTAATAAAGAGATGGCAACAGTGTCTACTGAAGAAGGCTATGTATACGCGGCAGCATACATTTTTGAAAATATATCAGAAGCGAAGACGAACATTGATGACACGATATATCAACAACAATGTAGCTTCCAATTCCAATTAAATAGAGCCGAACTTATCAAACATATTCGGACGATACAATCAGCTATTGTAGAGGGAAATACATATCAAGTAAATTATACAACAAGATTAGTAGATTCAATTCATCATTCTATAGCGACATTATACTATCATCTATTAAATGATAATCATGGCTTTTATTCAGCGCTTATTGAAACAGATGAGTTACAGGTTGCTTCATTATCACCAGAATTATTCTTCCAACGAGGGCCATTTAAAGCAGATGAAGATATATTGTTAAGTAAACCCATGAAAGGTACGATGCCAAGAGGTAGTGATGAAACAGAAGATAGGAACAATCTAAACACGTTAAGTCACTCAAGCAAAGATAGAGCAGAAAATGTGATGATTGTAGATTTACTACGTAATGACATGAGTCGTATTGCAGAAACTGGCACGGTTAACGTTTATAAACCGTTTCATATTGAACCATATCAAACAGTATTTCAAATGACTTCAATGATCACTGCCAAGTTACATAAAAACACAAACTTAAATCAAATACTAAGTGCATTGTTTCCTTGTGGTTCGATTACAGGCGCCCCAAAACTTAATACGATGAACTATATAAAAGCACTAGAACAAACGCCGCGAAATATTTATTGTGGTGCAATTGGCTTATTGCTTCCAAATGGCAAATCAATCTTTAATGTGCCGATTCGAACAATACAATACTTAAATAATCAAGCGATTTATGGTGTCGGTGCAGGTATTACGATTGATTCTATACCTGAGCAGGAAGTTCAAGAATTTATAGACAAGACAAAGATATTGGAGAGGTTATAATGCAACTTTTTGAAACAATGAGGTTAGAATCAGGCTTGTTTCCTAGGCTTTCTTATCATAAAAATAGAATGAAAAACGCTTCAGAAAAATTAGGGTTTTTGTTTGATGAGTCGGCTTGGTCAGAGCTTATAGACTCAATTAGTGAGCAATATGCAACGGGTATTTATCGACTGAAAATTTTATTGAATAAAGATGGCACAATGGAATACGTTGCAGCGTCTTTACCAGAAAAGTCAACATTTACAGCAAAACTGTTACCTTTAACGTCTGATGTGAATAAACAAGTCGTAATTCACAAGACGACACAAAGAGCACATTTAGAACATAATCATCAAACAGATATCGTTCTATTATACAATGAAAAAGGTAAAGTATTAGAATTTGATATAGGTAATGTAATGATAAAAGAAAATGGCCATTACTATACACCCCTTTATAATGAAGACTTTTTGCGTGGTTGTATGCGTCAAGAACTATTAGATAAAGGTGAGTTGCTGGAAAAAGATTTTGAGGTACATGAATTAAAAGATAAAATTAGTAATAATAAAGTACAGATTTTTCTAATAAATAGCTTACGAGAGGTTGCCGAGGTAGAAATTTATCTATAGAATATAGAAAGTATAAACATGGGTTATTGATAGCATATACATGATTTAAGATACCCAAATTTTATGAACAGAATAGTAATCTAAAACTTATAAACAGTGAGTGAGGCAAAATGATGATATTGGTTTGGACATTAACAATTATTATAATTTCTGTGCTTACCAAATGGGGCGTAAATCAATTGTTGAAAAGGCAAAGTGTTTATTTAACACGCTTTGTCATTACAATATCTTGCGTATTTCAATTTATATTTGTCTATTTCCTAGTAAAAGAACTCGTACATTATTTGATACAAGCATTTGATGTATTTTATCGTTAGTAACAATTTATGAGGTGAAACTATGAAGATATATAGTCAAGGAGACCAAGCAATAGTGGTTTCTATAGAAAAAGAAGTCTCTAAAGATTTGACTGAAGATCTGTTAGCTTTAAAAAAATATTTAGCAGACAAACAATATCCTTTTATAACAGAAATTGTACCTACAGAATCAGACATGATGATTTGTTATGATGCAAGGGACATGATTAAGCATCATCATATTCAATCACCATTTTTATATATGAAAGCATTAATGCAAACTGTACAAATGGAAATTAAGCATGAGGAAGAAACGGTTGAACCTGTTGAAATTCCAGTGATTTATGGTGGGGAATATGGCCCTGATTTAGCTTCTTTACTAACTTATTACAAAATGAACTTTGAAAAATTTGTGAAATTACATACAGCACAAACCTATTTTGTGTCAATGATGGGCTATACGCCGGGATTCCCTTATTTAACGGGCATGGATAAGCGTTTGTTTGTAAATCATACGGGTGGAAAAAAGACCTTTATTCCTGCTGGCTCTGTAATTATTGAAGGTAAAAAGACAGGTATCACTACAACAGATACATATGGTGATTGGCTTGTTATAGGGTATACACCGGTGCGATTATTTAATCCAGAATTAGAAGATTTCACAAAATTAAAACTAGGAGATAATGTTAAATTTTGTGCGATTCAAGAGGAAGCACTGGATTTAGGAGGATTTCAACCATGTCAATCATAATAGAAGGCGAAGGGTTATTTTCAAGTTTTCAAGACTTTGGTCGTAAAGGGTATGAACATGATGGTGTTATACCTGGTGGTGCCTTAGACCCTTTATCGCATGAAATTGCAAACAGACTTGTAGCTAATGATAAGCATGAAGCTACTTTAGAAATGACTAACAGAATGGCGAGTTTTCGTTTTACTGAACCGACTCTTATTGCTTTGAGTGGTGGAAATTTCAAAGCTAAAACTGAACATATGAAAGTCTTACCCAACAAATTGTATTTAATGGAAAAAGGTGATGTGCTCGTTTTTACAGAAACAAATCGTACATCTAGAGTTTACTTGGCAGTAGGTGGAGGATTCGAGTTAGATGAATGGTTAGGATCAACTTCAACGGATTTCAAGTCGAAAATAGGTGGTTTCCATGGCCGCAAAATACAAAAAGGTGACGAAGTTAACATGAAACGAGACTACACTGAACGTCACCATAAATTATTTGAAAATCTAAAAGAAACACATCAAACAGATTGGGGAATTGATGGTTACGCCCTATCTTTCAATTATATGTCTGATGTTTTTCATGTAATAAAAAATAAAGGTACAGAAGATTTTAAATCAAAAGTATTAACTCATTTTACTTCTGGAGAATATAAAGTGACAAGTAGAGCGAATAGAGTTGGTATGTATTTAGAAGGAGAACCTGTAAAAGCATTTTATGAAGACATGCCGGAACATCAATCGGTACAAATTGGTACGATACAAGTTAAACGAGATGGCACACCAATTATTTTATTAAATGATCATTATACTTTAGGAAGTTACCCACAAATTGGTACGATTGCAAGTTACCATTTAACAAAATTAGGACAAAAGCATCAAGGGACTAAATTGAAATTTCAATTTATAGATGTGGAAAGTGCCGAGAAGAATTTAATCAAATATACAAATTGGTTGAATCAATTATTTCACGGCATTGAGTATAGAATGCAATTAGAGATGTTAAAATAAGCTGCGAATATTAATTGTTGTAATAAATATTTAAAAGCAGTAACGCCAAAGTTAAGCCTAGATTTTGGGTTACTGCTTTTTTCTATCTTTATTTCCTCAAATCATTTAGTTGGCTATAAATAGGTACAAACATGTGAAAGTTAGAGATTATATTAGTTGAATTGCTAATACGACCATAGTCCGATTAATATGCTATTCAATAAAGGTATAATTAAAAAGCATATAAATACTTAATAGTCAGTTAACAACTGTTTAATAAGGCGTTAATAAAGCTTTTGTTGGATGCCAAATTACATAAAAAAGTGTCTTTTTACTTGATATTTAACTACGATTGCTTTATATTTATTAATTGAACTATGTGCGTTTTATTACGAACATATTACAAAATGATAAAAATTGTAAAGATAATTTGGACTTATGAATATTATTAATATGGATTGGCATGACAATAGTCAAATATCAATAATTCATAATATAGATATCAATTAAAAACTTAAAAAATGAAACATATGAATGCTTGTAACAGTGTACTTTAAGTTAATGATTAAAGATGACACTAAAGCATGATTCTAAAACAATTACCCAAGCCAATAACGACTTTCGTTTATTAGAGATACTAACATCGCTAATAAATGTTTAAGATAGTAATTTTGCCACTTTTTATAAGGTTAGGTAAGCGTTCTAGCCTATAATAATTTATATCGGGGGATAAGAACATGAGTATACACAAAAAGAAATTAACTCTTTTTGGGTTTTTTATTTTAACGGTGCTAACAGTCACCTTAAAAACATATTTTTCATATTATGTTGATTTTTCTTTAGGTGTTAAAGGATTAGTTCAAAACTTAATCTTATTAATGAATCCATACAGTTTAATTGCATTAGTATTGAGTATTTTCTTGTTTTTCAAGGGTAAGAAAGCCTTCTGGTTCATCTTTATTGGTGGCTTTTTATTAACTTTCTTATTATATGCAAACGTTGTATACTTTAGATTCTTTTCTGACTTTTTAACATTCAGTACATTAAATCAAGTTGGAAATGTTGAATCAATGGGTGGTGCTGTAACAGCTTCATTCAAATGGTATGACTTTGTTTACTTCATCGATACTATTGTGTACCTGTTTGTTTTAATATTTAAACAAAAATGGTTTGATAAACGTGTATTCAGTAAAAAGTTTGTACCAGTAGTAATGGCTGCATCAGTCGCACTATTCTTTTTAAACTTGGCATTTGCTGAGTCAGATCGTCCAGAATTACTAACACGTACATTTGACCATAAATATTTAGTTAAATATTTAGGACCGTATAACTTCACTGTATATGACGGTGTTAAAACAGTTCAAAACAATCAACAAAAAGCATTGGCTAATGAAGACGATTTAACTAAGGTATTAAATTATACGAAACAAAAACGAACTGAACCGAACAAAGAATATTTCGGCGCAGCTAAAAAGAAAAATGTTATTAAAATTCATTTGGAAAGTTTCCAAACTTTCTTGATAAATAAAAAAGTAAATGGTGAAGAAGTTACACCATTCTTAAATAAACTCTCCTCTGGTAATGAAGGATACAGATATTATCCAAACTTCTATCACCAGACTGGACAAGGTAAAACATCAGATTCAGAGTTTACTATGGATAACAGTTTGTTTGGTCTACCACAAGGGTCAGCTTATTCATTGAAAGGTGATAATACTTACCAATCATTACCTGCAATACTAGATCAACAGCAAGGTTATACATCTAATGTTATGCATGGTGACTACAAAACATTCTGGAACCGTGACCAAGTGTACAAGCATTTTGGTGTAGATAAATTTTACGATGCAACATATTTCGATATGTCTGAAGAAAATCTTGAAAACTTAGGTCTTAAAGATAAAGAATTCTTTAAAGAGTCAGCAGATTATTTAGCAAAAGAAAAAGAACCATTTTATAGTCACTTAATTACATTAACTAACCATTATCCATTTACTGTGAAACCAGAAGATGCATCAATAGACAAACCAAACACAGGGGATTCAACCGTGGATGGTTATGTACAAACTGCAAGATATCTTGATGAATCATTAGAAGAGTTTATAAATGAACTGAAGAAAAAAGGGATATATGATGATTCAGTAATAATGATGTACGGTGACCATTATGGTATTTCTGAAAACCATAATAAAGCAATGGAAAAATTATTAGGTGAAGAAATTACACCAGCTAAATTCAACGACTTAAACCGTACTGGTTTCTGGTTGAAGATTCCTGGTAAAGAAGGTACAGTAGATAAAACTTATGCAGGACAAGCCGATGTAATGCCAACATTATTACATTTAATGGGTATTGATACGAAGAACTACTTAATGATGGGTACAGATTTATTATCGAAAGATCACGATGATACAGTGCCATTTAGAAATGGTGACTTCGTAACGAAAGATTATAAATATGTTAATGGTAGAATTTATGATAATAAGAATAATGAACCAATAACAGAAAAACCTAAAGACTTTGATAAGCGTAAACAACAATCTGAGAAAGATTTACAAATGAGTGACGATGTCCTCAACGGTGATCTTTTAAGATTCTACGATAATCCTGATTTCGAAAAAGTTAATCCTTCAGATTATGAGTATAAACCAGGTCCAAAAGGACAAGAGAAAAAATAAATAAAAGTACCGACGATTCTAATATAGAGTCGTCGGTCTTTTTTAATTTATAGAGATTTAGTGGTACGACTTGTTTTAATGTAATTATAAAGTAAGTGAAACTAATTATGGAGCGTATGTTGCTTATTATGACTGTATGATAAATGTCATTAAAAAAACAGCCTAAGACAGTATTGCTTGTCTTTGACTGTTAAAATCGTGTAACTTTTTTTAATGTCTAATTTTAAAATATAACAACATCAATCATTTGGTTTGCCCTTATCCAAGCGCAACATCTAAAATCATCATAATAGTGAAACCTAACATGAGACTCATTGTTGCAAGGTCAGTATTATTACTAGCTTGTGAATCAGGAATCAGTTCTTCAACCACTACAAATATCATTGCTCCTGCAGCAAATGCTAAGGCATAAGGTAACATAGGGGTAACAATCAATACAGCAGCTGCACCAATTGTTGCAAATATAGGTTCGACAATAGCGGACGCTTGCCCATAGTTAAATGCTTTCCATCTAGAAGCACCAGCCGCTCTTATTGGCATGGATAAAGCTGCGCCTTCAGGAATATTTTGAATACCAATTCCTATAGCTAAGCCAAGAGCCCCTAAAAATGTAGCTTGCCCATTGCCAGCCACAATGCCGCCAAATGCGACACCTATAGATAAACCTTCTGGGATATTGTGTAGTGTAATAGCTAAAACGAGTAACGTATTCTTATTGAGTTTTTTTGTACCTACACCTTCTTGGTATTGGTTTGTATCTTGGGTGTTTGGGTGTATGTGAGGAATAACTAAATCTAGTGCACGAATAAATACTCCGCCCAATAGAAAACCGATAGCAGCTGGCAACCATGGTAATGATGTACCTTCACCATAATTAATAGCTGGTTGTAAGAGTGACCAAAAGCTAGCTGCAATCATTATACCGGCAGCGAAACCTTGCATTGAATTTAAAATCTTATCGTTGACTCTCTTGAAAATAAAAACAGCTGCAGCTCCTAATGCAGTAAGTAGCCATGTAATAATACCAGCTATTAGTGCTTGGATATAAGGAGGCAAGTTTTGGAAAAATTCCGACATAAGCATTGCTCCTTTGTATCATTTGAGTTCAAAAAGGTGTATAATATGTAGAACTGAAATTAAGTTTAACAGAAATAATTATAATTTTCGATATTAAAAAGGATGTTGGGCAATGGAAGCGTATAAAATTGAACATTTACATAAATCATATGCCGATAAAACCATTTTTGATAATTTGCAGTTGTCAATTTCTGAAGGTGAAAAAATAGGACTTGTAGGTATAAATGGTACGGGCAAAAGTACTTTATTGAAAGTGATTGCAGGATTGGATGAAGACTTTGAAGCAGAAGTATCACATCCAAATGCTTATCGTATCCGATATTCATCTCAAAAACATGATTTTGATCAAAATATGTCGGTGTTTGAAGCGGTATTAACTTCAGAAACTGAAACGATTAAGGTTATTAGAACGTATGAAAATGCTTTGGCTCGATATACAATGACCCAAAGCGATGAAGATTTTCAAAAAATGATGCAAGCTCAAGAAGCTATGGATAATTACCAAGCATGGGACTATAGTGCTGAAATTAAAACAATTCTTTCTAAATTAGGTATTTATGATATAAACAAAGAAGTAAGTGAACTTTCAGGAGGCCAACAGAAACGTGTTGGTTTAGCTAAAACACTTATTGAACAACCTGATTTATTACTATTAGACGAGCCAACCAACCATTTAGATTTTGAATCAATTAATTGGCTGATTAACTATGTGAAACAATATCCACATACAGTATTATTTATTACTCATGATCGTTATTTCCTAAACGAAGTATCTTCTCGCATTATTGAATTAGATAGAGGTAAATTGACTACCTATGTAGGAAATTACGAAGATTATATAGCACAACGCGCAGAAAATGAAATTATAGAACAAAAACAACAAGCGAAACAGCAATCCTTATATAAGAAGGAACTTGAGTGGATGCGTGCTGGAGTTAAAGCACGTACGACTAAACAACAAGCCCGTAAAAATAGATTTAATGAACTAGAACAAGATGTAAAAAATCAACATCAACAAGAGAAAGCGTCTTTAAATCTTGCGTATTCAAGATTAGGAAAACAAGTATTCGAATTAGACGGCTTAACGAAACGTATTAACCAAAAAACTTTATTTGAAGATATAACTCAAATTATCCAAAGTGGGCAACAAATTGGTATTGTTGGACCTAATGGCGCAGGTAAAACAACGTTACTTAATATCCTAAATGGCGAAGATAAAGATTTTGAAGGTGAACTTAAAATTGGGCAAACAGTAAAAGTCGCTTACTTTAAACAGACTGAAGAACGTCTGAATCGTGATATAAGAATGATAGATTACTTGAGAGAAGAAAGTGAAGTTGCTAAAGAAAAAGATGGTACATCGGTGTCTATCACGCAATTACTCGAAAGGTTTTTATTCCCAAGCGCAACACATGGTAAAAAGATTTATAAATTATCTGGTGGAGAGCAAAAAAGATTATATCTTTTAAGGTTATTGGTACACCAACCGAATGTACTTCTTCTAGATGAGCCAACAAATGATTTAGATACAGAAACACTTACAATTCTTGAAGATTATATTGAAACATTCGGTGGCGCTGTTATCACAGTTAGTCATGATAGATACTTTTTAAATAAAGTAGCACAAGAGTATTGGTATATTCATGATGGTCAAATGGAACGTATCATAGGTACATTTGAAGACTATGAAGCTTATAAAAAGGAACAGAATCAGTTAAAAGAGCAAAATAGTCAGCAGCCTAAAGTTAAACAACAACCGGAAAAGAAAAAAAGAAAAGGTTTATCTTTTAAAGAAAAACAAGAGTATGAAATGATTATCGAACGTATTGATACAACTGAAGAAAGATTAGAAGCTATAGAAAAGGAAATGATTGAGGCAACTTCTGATTATGCCAAGATTAAAGAACTAAGCGAAGAACAACGAAGATTAAATGAGTTGTATGAAGAAGATATTGCAAGATGGAGCGAGCTTGAAGAACAAAAAGAACAATGAGGGATTTTATAACATGGAGTCAACTTTATCGCATTATTTTGGCTATGACACATACCGTCCTGGTCAAAAAGAAATCATATCAAGAGTATTAGATCATAAAAATGTGCTCGGCGTTTTACCTACCGGTGGGGGAAAATCAATTTGTTATCAAGTACCAGGATTAATGTTGGGTGGCACAACAATTGTGATCAGCCCGTTAATTTCATTGATGAAAGATCAAGTTGATCAATTAAAAGCGATGGGTATTCGTGCGGCATATTTAAATAGCAGTTTAACGCAAAAACAACAAAAAGAAATTGAAACACAACTAAGAAATGGTGAAATTCAATTCTTATATGTTGCGCCAGAACGTTTTGATAATGCTTATTTTATTAGCTTATTACAGCAACTATCAATACATTTAGTTGCTTTTGATGAGGCTCACTGTATTTCTAAATGGGGCCATGATTTTAGACCAAGTTATCAAGATGTAATCCATAAAGTATTTGCATTACCTCAAGACTTTACGATTGTTGCACTAACTGCAACTGCGACAATTGAAGTACAAAAAGATATAATGGAACGTTTGAATATAGGGAAAAACGACGAGGTAAAAACGAGTACAAAAAGGCGTAATCTCGTTTTTCAAGTTAATCCTACGTATCAACGCCAAAAATTTGTTATGGAATATGTAAAAGAACATAAAAATGCAGCAGGCATTATCTACTGTTCTACACGTAAACAAGTTGAAGAATTGCATGAAGCTTTACAGAGTAATGATATTAACAGCACGATTTATCATGCTGGACTGACAAATAAAGAGCGTGAAGCAGCGCAAAATGATTTTGTGTATGATCGTGTACGCGTTGTTGTTGCAACTAACGCTTTTGGTATGGGTATAGATAAATCTAATGTGAGATTCGTTATACATTATAATATGCCTGGCGATTTAGAATCATATTATCAAGAAGCAGGACGTGCAGGTCGTGATGGCTTAAACAGTGATTGTATCTTATTATTTAGTGAACGAGATATTGGATTACATCAATATTTTATTTCATCGTCAAAAGCAGATGACGACTATAAAGATAAGATGGGAGAAAAATTAACTAAAATGATTCTCTATACTAAAACAAAGAAATGTTTAGAGGCTACTTTAGTTCATTATTTTGAACCGAATGAAAAACTTGAAGAATGTGAACAATGTAGTAATTGTGTCATCGAAAATAAAACATATAATATGACAGATGAAGCGAAGATGATTGTAAGTTGTATTGCACGTATGAAACAAAAAGAGAGCTATAGTGTTATTATACAGGTGTTAAGAGGCGAAGACTCTGATTATATTCGATATTGTGATTATAACGAATTATCAACACATGGAATTATGAAAAATTACACAACTTCAGAACTTAGTCATCTAATAGATGAATTAAGGTTTAAAGGATTTTTAAACGAACATGATGAAATTTTAACGTGTGATCAATCTGTTAAGGATTTGCTCGGAGGCCAAGTTGAAATATTTACAACGCCATTCAAACGTAAAACAAGAGAAAAAGTAAATATCAATACGGTAGAAGGTGTGGATCGCGCATTATTCGATGAATTAATCGGAGTTCGAAAACAATTAAGTGAAAGCTTGAGTATTCCACCAGTTAGTATTTTCTCAGATTTTACTCTAGAAGAATTTGCTAAAAGAAAACCGGAAACAAAACAAGAAATGATTTTAATTGAAGGTGTAGGTAGTTATAAATTAAAACATTATTGTCCGATGTTTTTGGAGAAAATTCAATCATATAAATCTAAAATTTAACAGAATAAAATAGCTAATCTGTACAAAAGATTGTAACAAAATAAGTCACTTTTATGTTGTTAAGATGAGCACGCGAGCGCTTAAACTAAAAATGTGATTTGCAAATCTATTTTTTTAAATGAGCTTTCTTGAAAAGTTAAAGGTGACGACATCTTATAATAGAAAATAGGTATTGTCCCTTTACTCACTAGCATAAGTAAATAACTTATAAACTAAAGCGATTGAGCGAAGTTAATTTGACAATAATTAATATACTATGTAAATTCATGAGCCATAGATATAATTTTATTTCGAATTAACTTCGCTATTTTTTTAATGATTAGAACGGTGACTTGCAAATTAAATACTATGAATAAATTAATTGAATTATACATAAAACCAATACAAATAGGGAATATGTCATTTGATTGAAAAATTATTTTTTGTTAAATGAATATATGATAATGAAGGTGACAAAGTGATAGAATTTAAAAATGTAGTTAAACGCTATGGTGATAAAATAGCTGTTGATGATATTAGTTTTAATATTGGTGAAGGGGAGTTTTTTGTTTTAATCGGTCCGTCAGGGTGTGGCAAGACGACTACGTTAAAAATGATAAATCGATTGATTTCTCTTTCAGAAGGTTATATTTATTTTAAAGATAAACCAATAAGTGATTACCAAATATATGAAATGCGTTGGGACATTGGGTATGTCTTACAACAAATCGCGTTATTCCCACATATGACTATTAAAGAGAATATCGCACAAGTACCGCAAATGAAAAAATGGCAAGACGGGGACATAGATCAACGTATTGATGAATTAATGGATATGGTAGGACTAGAACCTGAAATATATAAAGATCGTAAACCAGATGAACTTTCTGGTGGGCAACAACAACGTGTAGGTGTTATTCGTGCATTGGCAGCTGATCCGCCAGTTATTTTAATGGATGAACCATATAGCGCTTTGGATCCTATTAGTCGTGAAAAATTACAAGATGATTTAATTGAGCTACAACAAAAAATCAAAAAAACGATTATATTTGTAACTCATGATATTCAAGAAGCTATGAAGATGGGCGACCGTATATGTTTGTTAAATGAGGGTAGGATAGAACAAATAGATACACCAGAGGGTTTCGTTACAAATCCTAAAAACGATTTTGTTAAACAATTTATGGGTGATAAATTGAAACGTTCAATTAATGAGTTAAAACTTTCCGAATTAATAGATCAATTGCCTATTCAAGAAGGAGAAATGAAAGAAGATTACCCAATTGTTGATAGTAATTTATATGTTAAAGACGTGTATACAGCTTTGATTGACAGTGAGGCCGTTATTATTAATAATCCAGCTACTTCAACACAGCACGTATTGAAAAGACAAGATATTTTTCAAATTTTGTCAGAGCATAAAGGAGGTCACGATGAATGAATACCTTCATTAATACACTTGTAGAGCGTAGAGGACAATTAATAACAACGATATTTGAACACATACAATTATCTTTTATAGCATTATTGATTGCAGCACTAATTGGTGTGCCTTTGGGTATATTTTTAACAAAAACGCGTAAACTTTCGGAAATTGTTATGAATATCGCGGCGATACTTCAAACAATCCCTTCACTAGCATTATTAGGATTAATGATACCGTTGTTTGGTATAGGTAAAGTTCCAGCCGTTATAGCATTAGTCGTATACGCGCTGTTACCAATATTAAGAAATACATATACTGGTATTAATGAAGTAGATACATCATTAGTTGAAGCGGCTAAAGGTATCGGTATGAAGCCAGGTAGAAGATTGACTAAAGTAGAATTGCCCATTGCTATGCCAGTCATTATGGCAGGCATTCGTACGGCAATGGTATTGATTATTGGTACGGCAACGTTAGCTGCACTCATTGGTGCTGGTGGCTTAGGTGATTTAATCTTATTAGGTATTGATAGAAATGATTCATCTCTTATTTTAATAGGTGCCATTCCAGCAGCGTTATTAGCTATTTTATTTGATTTAGTGTTACGTTTTATGCAAAAGCTTTCTTATAAAAAACTTTTGGTGTCACTCGGTGCGATTGTCATTGTTTTATTATTAGTAATTATTGCACCGTTACTAGCCCAAAAAGGTGACAAGGTTGTCTTAGCTGGAAAATTAGGCTCAGAGCCATCTGTGATTACTAATATGTATAAAATATTAATTGAAGAAGACACGGATAATACGGTAGAAGTTAAAGATGGTATGGGCAAAACTTCGTTTCTTTTTAATGCGCTAAAATCTGATGACATTGATGGTTATTTAGAATTCACTGGCACTGTATTAGGCGAATTAACTAAAGAAGATTTAAAATCTAAGCAAGAAGCAAAAGTATATGACCAAGCGAAAGCTAGTTTAGAAGATAAATACGATATGACTATGCTGAAACCTATGGAATACAATAATACTTATGCCTTAGCAGTTAAAAAGGATTTTGCTGAAAAACATAATATCAAAACAATTGGTGATTTGAATAAGGTGAGTGATGAGATTAAACCAGGCTTTACATTGGAATTCAATGATCGTGGAGATGGATATCCAGCTGTTAAAAAAGCCTACGATCTAGATGTAGGTGATGTAAAAACGATGGAACCTAAATTACGTTATCAAGCAATTGAAAGTGGAGATATTAACCTGATTGATGCTTATTCAACGGATGCTGAATTAAAACAATATGATATGGTTGTTTTAGAAGATGATAAGCATGTGTTCCCACCTTATCAAGGCGCTCCTATGTTTAAAACATCTTATCTGAAAGAACATCCTGAAATTAAAAAACCACTAAACCGTTTATCAGGTAAAATTTCGGACGAAGATATGCAAGCTATGAATTATGATGTAACAGTTAAAAAGAAAGACCCCTATAATGTAGCAAAAAATTATTTAGAGGAACATAATTTAATCGATAAATAAATATTAATAAGATAATATGAGGCTGATATCTTAGTATGAAATATAATACTAAAGTTATCTAGTCTCATATTTTTTATCATTTTAAATAATGGTGTCTGTAATGACACATTGATTTTAGTCTGTTATAAGGTTTATAATAGTTACTAAGTTTTGAAATTTCTGTAAATTCAAGGAGGACCGAAGCAACTATGAAGAAACAAATTGAACAATTATCAGCTTACGAACCAGGACTATCACCTCGAGCATTAAAAGAACAATATGGAATTGAAGGTGAGTTATATAAATTAGCTTCTAATGAGAATTTATATGGTCCAACACCAAAAGTTAATGAGACAATTAAAGCACATTTAGATGAGCTACAATTTTACCCTGAGACGGGTTCTCCATTATTAAAAGAAGCAATAAGCAAATACTTAAACGTAGACGCATCACGTATATTATTCGGTGCTGGTTTAGATGAAGTTATCTTAATGATTTCACGTGCAGTACTGACAGCTGGAGATAAGATTGTGACAAGTGAAATGACATTTGGTCAATATTATCATAATGCAATTGTAGAATCTGCAAAGGTGACTCAAGTACCACTCCAAGAAGGCTATTTTGATTTAGAAGGTATTTTATCGGAAATTGATGAAGATACTAAGTTAGTTTGGTTATGTAATCCAAACAATCCTACAGGAACTTATTTTTCACATGATGAATTACAACGCTTTTTAGAACGTGTACCGAGTGATATTCCGGTTATTATTGATGAAGCATACGTTGAATTTGTAACTGCTGATGATTTCCCAGATACATTAGCATTACAAAAACAATTTGCAAATGCCTTTTTATTACGTACATTTTCAAAAGCATATGGCTTAGCGGGTATGCGTATTGGATATGTTGTAGCCGCTAAAGAAGCTATTGAAAAGTACAACATTATACGTCCACCATTTAATGTTGGCCGTCTATCAGAATACGCTGCCTTAGCTGCATTAGAGGATCAAGCATATTTAACTTCTATACGTGATCGCAACGCTCAAGAGAGAGCGAAATTCTTTGGATTATCTCAAAGTGATGCGTTTTACCCTAGCCAAACGAATTTTATTTACGTGAAAACAAATAAACCACATGATTTGTATGAAGCTTTGTTAAGTGTAGGATGTATTACGAGAGAGTTTCCTAAAGGCGTGCGCATTACAATTGGCTTTCCAGAGCAAAATGAAAAAATGATAGAAGTACTTAAAGACTTTAACTTCTAAAAATAATTCTTAACGAACGTTCAACGATACAAAAATTGGCATTTGATTAATATAAGTAGGCTGTTTATTATATGGCTATCCTATGGGCCTAGTAAATTACTTGAAAGAGGTACTATTAATGTTATGTTCAATTTTGGTTTAGTTGAACGTATTTTGCTATAATTGGATTGATAGTGGGATAGATTTGTACATGTATATTGCATGTTATAAATTAAAGCATATTAAGAAGAAAAAGGGAGTAGAGTAGTACAATGACTAGAAAATCAATAGCGATTGATATGGATGAAGTACTTGCTGACACAGTAGGTGCATTAATTGAAGATGTAAATAAGCGCACAGACTTAGGTATTTCTATAGATATGTTAGATGGTATTAAATTAAGACATGCGATGCCTGAGCATGATGGTTTACTGACTGAAATCTTACGTGAGCCTGGATTTTTTAAAAAATTAGCAGTAATGGCGGATGCACAAGATGTTGTGAAGAAGCTAACTGAATATTATGATGTATTTATCGCGACTGCTGCAATGGATGTACCGACGTCGTTTCATGATAAATATAATTGGTTGAGAGAATATTTCCCATTTTTAGATCCTCAACATTTTGTTTTTTGTGGTCGAAAAGATATTGTTAATGCAGATTATTTAATCGATGACAATCCGCGACAGTTAAGTATCTTCACTGGAACGCCAATTATATATACTGCAACACATAATATCAATGATGATAGATTTGCACGTGTTAATAATTGGAAAGATGTAGAGCAATACTTTTTAGGAGATAGTGAATACAAAATTTAAACGTTTTTAAAGCAGTGAAGCGGACGATTCTTATTGTTTTCTTTGCTGCTTTTATTTATGACTTTTGTTTGAGTTTATTGTGTGCGGTATAAGCATTAAAAAATAAGATTTTATTACTGGCATAAGAGCCAATGATAAAATCTTATTTTTATATATAAATATGTTTTTAGAAGGTAAATTAGTGCTTGGACTAATCATCGTCTGACTGTTGTGTATCTATATCTGATTCTTGCGACGTTAGTATATCAATTGCACTAGGTACGATTTCAATGTTGAGTGGTGTGTTTAAGGCAATTTCACCATCTATATCTACTTTCATTTGTGGGTCAGTTTCAATAGTTATTTCTTTAGCTAAGATGTGTTTAATACCATCTGTCATATTATTCCAATTCATACTGTCACGTTGTTTAAATATATCATTTATTACACTTGAGCTGTGCTCTTCAAAAATAAATATATTTAAATAACCGTCACTAGGTGAGAGGTCCGTTAATGGAATACGGCTTCCTCCTATAAATGGGCCATTTGCTACCACAATCATTGCGGTATTGCCATTAATCTCTTTACCGTCTACGGTTATTTTATAATCAAAGTGTTCTGGATTGAGTAATGTCTTAACGGTAGAACCGACATAGCTCAGTTTCCCAAAAATGTCTTTATTTCCATTTTGAACATTTTCTGCATTTTGTACTATAAGACCTAATCCTGCGAAGTTAAGTGCGTATCGATCATTTATCTTCATTACATCATAAGATTGCAATTCTGAATTGATTAATTGCTGGCTTGCCGCTTTATGGCGTGGATTAAGATTTAATGTTTTTACGAAATCATTAAACGTACCGCCAGGAATAATACCAATAGGGATGTCTAATTCGCTTTGCATTAGTCCATTAATAAGTTCATTTACTGTACCATCTCCACCAAGAATGAAAATAATATCAACATCATCACTATAGCTTTGGTCTTTTATTTTTTTGCAGAAAGTGATGATATCACCTTCATTTTCACTTAGTTGGATAGATAATTGTTTACAAAATGTTGTTAAAGAAGAGGCCACATCCCCTAAACCTCTGTAAATATCTTTTATACCTGAGTGTTCATGATAAAATAACACACCGTGTTTATATTTTGTTTTAGTCAATCTATTCACCATATTTCTTCTGATTTTACGTTCTATTTTATTATGTACCCGATTCTCTTATAAAATAAATACATAACACTTAGGGACTAAATTATAGACCTTAATCATCTAGTAAGCAAATAGCAAGTCATATTCGTAAATATGAGCTAATAGTAAGATGACGTAATGTGTGCCTTTTATGTACATATAATAAGATATTCTAAAGTTAGTGCGTAAATTTGATATTGGTTGATATTAAAAAATGAGAGTTAGTCTGTATTTTATGCCTATAGAGTAGTAAAAAATAAACCAAACGCGTGTTTAAGCGTTTGATTTATTTTAGACTGTCGACAAAGTCTTCGACTTTGTTGGCAGCTTTTTTGTGCACGCTTTCCGCAGACACTGCCTTAGCCCGTAGTCTTCAGCTAGTGATTTTCCCGCAGGAGTCGGCCCAAATTACTGCTAATATTATACGAAAAAGATTATAATATATAAATTAAACAGTGGTGGCGTTTATTATGTTGAATATATCAATTGATAAAAGAAGCAACTTTTGGTCTGAAAGATCATAGCTATTTTGAAAAATAACTATACGAACGTAAATAAACCTTAGGACTGTCACCTAAGGTTTGTTTATGTTCGTATTGAAATTATTTAATGCCTCTCATGCCTCTAACAATTTTTGGTACAAAAGCAAGGACAATAAGACTTACTACAATTGCAATAACACCTAAAAATAAGAAATAGTTTTTATAGCCTAGTGGTTCGATTAAATGAACAAGTGTACCATTAATCGCTTGTGCACATGCATTTGTTAATAACCATAAACTCATCATTTGTGTGTTAAACGCTTTTGGTGCTAATTTAACAGCGGCACTATTACCAGTTGGAGATAAACATAATTCGCCGATTACACAGATGATATAAGAAAGGATAACCCAGTTAACACTTAACATTGAACCACCCGATGAATGTCCAATTAAGCCTATCATGATGTATGAAGCACCAGCTAAAGACGCACCTAAGACAAATTTTGTCGCTATGCTTGGTTGGCGTCGAGCCATTTTTGCCCATATGATTGACACAACTGGAGCTAATAATACGATAAATAATGGATTAATGGATTGGAAAAGTGTTGGCCCAAAGTCCGTCTTCCATCCAAAAATATTTAATTTCATATCACTACTTTCAAAAGCGAATAAGTTAAGTACATTTGCTCCTTGTTCTTGAATAGACCAGAATAAAACACCTAAAACAAACAACGGTATAAAAGCAATAACACGAGAACGTTCATCGTCTGTTACTTCTTTGCTGCGTATCATAATTGTAAAGTAAATGATAGGTAATGCTATACCGAGTACTAATACAGTTGTACTTACGATATTAAATGAAAGTGTACCTGTTAAACCAGTAATAATTAACACAGCGGCAATAATTAGCGCTACAACCGCAAATATTAAACCATATTTTTTCTTCTCTTGTTGGTTTAATGGATTAGTAGGTTTTGTACCAACATCACCAATGTTTTTCTTGTTGAAAAGCATGTACCAAATCAAACCAAGCGCCATACCAATGGCTGCAATTAAGAAACCGCCATGGAAATTCCCACTATCTACAAATTGATTTAAAATTAGTGGTGAAAGTAATCCACCCAAGTTTACTGACATATAGAAAATAACAAAACCTGCGTCTATACGCGTGTCATTTTCTGGATATAGTCTACCGACAATATTTGAAATACTTGGTTTCATTAAACCAGAACCAATTATAATGAAAAACATTGAGATAAATAGGCCGATGATATCTAATGGTAAACTTAAGAAAATGTGACCAATAATAATTAATACACCACCATAAAATGTGGCTTTACGTGTACCGGTAATTCTATCTGAAATCCAACCTCCAAGTACTGAGGTCATATAAATTAATGCACCATACACAGCCATTACTGATTGTGCAGTGCTTTTATCCATACCAAGGCCACCGTCTTTGATAGCGAAATACATATAGAAGATTAATAATGCACGCATACCATAGTAGCTAAATCTTTCCCAAAATTCTACGAAAAATAAAACACCGAGTCCTTTAGGATGACCAAAAAAACCTTTTTGAGGAATTGATTCGACTGTTGGATCTTGTGATGTATACTTATCTTGCATAAAACATTCCCGTCCTTCCTTGCTCCCAATAAAAATGTATAAAAAAGATTTTACGCTTAATTAAATTTAATTGCAATAATATTCTCAAAATAGCAATATTCTGAATGTTCTGATAAATTATAATTAATATACAACTATATTTATATTCCAGTAAATATAAATAATAGTGTTCACGGAATGGATAAAATGGGTAATGATTGTGTTGGATTTTTAATTAAGAATGGTATGCTCAAGCAGAAAGAGGTTAGAGATGCGGTTAGGAGTAATCTGGCTACAGAGCACATGTGTAAGGATCACCAATGTATTAGTGGAATAAAGATATAAGATAGGAATATTTTAGATCAAGTGTTTTTGAAGATAGTCAGAATTAAACGTAAGACAAAACAGCCCAAAACAATATTGTCTTGGGCTGTTAATCAAGTTAAGGATAGATGACAGGAGCATAGCTACACCGTATATAAAATTATTTCTCCTAGCCATTTGTTCAATTAATTTGGTTAATAAACGCCTTTCATTGCGCGTATTACTTTTGGTGAAATAAGTAATAATAATACACCGATAACTACTGCAACAAGACCTGAATACATAAAGTAATCACTTTGATCCATCTTAGTATAGATAACAACGAGTTGTGCGTTAAGTCCTTGTGCAGTTGCGTTACTAAGCATCCATAAGCTCATCATACGTGCTGTGAATGCAATAGGTGCTAATTTTGTAGTTGTTGATAAACCGACAGGTGAGATACAAAGTTCACCGATTGTTATTAATAAGAAACTCAGTACAAGCCATAATGGGTTAATTAACTCGTTGCCTGTAGCTAATGGAATAATCATTACTAAATATGATAGCCCAGCAATAATTGCTCCAAATGCAAATTTATATACAGTAGGTGGGTTGCGTTTGCCTAACTTCATCCATAACGTTGCAAATACTGGTGCTAATACAACTATAAATATTGGATTTAATGATTGTGCCCAAGCTGCTGGAATTGTAAAGTCAAATAATCCATTGGTAAGGACTGACATTTCTAATTGTGTTTTTTTATCTGCAAACGTTGCTAAAATTGTTGAGCCTTGTTCTTGAATCATCCAAAAAGCTACGGATGTTATGTACAGTGGTACGTAACTATATACACGTGAACGCTCATCTTTAGTTACATCTTTACTTACAATCATGTTAATAAAGATGTAAATAGGTAATACGATACCTAAAATAGTAATTAAGAAACTGAAGTTTTCAAGCGTCAGTGCATTGAATAAATGTAAAACTAATAAATAAACTAAGAATAATAAGATGACAACACCAGATATATAACCGAATTTCTTAAGCTCTGGTCTTGTTAATGGATTTGGGACGTTACGTCCAGCAAAACCTAAGTTTTTCTTACGTTTAATCGCATAGACAACTAAACCACAGAACATACCGATTGCAGCAGCTAAGAAACCAGCGTGGAAACTAATTCTAGTTTGTAAGAAACCAGTTAATAACGGCGCAAGTAAGCTACCTAAGTTGATTCCCATATAGAATAATGTGAATGCAGAGTCTCGGCGTACATCATTACGATCATATAATTCACCAACTGTAGTTGAGATATTTGGTTTTAACAAACCCGTACCTGCAATGATGACAGCTAATGCAATCATAACTAATGTTAAATTATTTGGTAATGATAGTAATAAATGACCAAGCATGATGAGGATACCACCATAGAAGACAGCATTTTGAGTGCCAGTAATCCTATCGGCAATCCAACCACCAATCACACCTGACATGTAGATTAAGGTACCGTATATTGCAACGATTTGCATCGCAACGGCTTGGCTTAATCCGAAACCACCTTCAGCTACGCTATAGTATAGGTAAAAAATCAAAATAGCTTTCATACCATAGTAACTGAATCTCTCCCAAAATTCAGTGAAGAAAAGTGTACTTAGTCCTTTTGGATGTCCGAAGAAACCTTTGTTTGGAATACTTTTCATTATTTCTTCGTGTGTGTAATCAATCTTTTTCATAAATTCCCTCCCCCTAAACGGTTGGATTTATTCTATACCGTTTTTCTAAAAATAACAAGCGTATATATGAAAAGTACAAAATTTAATGAATAATCAGTTAATTAACGATAAAAAATTATAAAAAAATAAACTACCAAAGATGTAATGTACTCAAGTTTCTTTGATAGTTTATGGAAATAGGATTCTAACGGTTATCTATTTTTTCGGGATATATATCGTGATTCATTAAACGATGTTCTGCCATTTTTTCATATTTAGAATCTGGACGACCATAGTTTGTATAAGGGTCGATTGAAATACCGCCCCGAGGTGTGAATTTGCCCCATACTTCAATATAATGAGGATCCATCAATTGAATTAAATCATTCATAATAATGTTCATACAATCTTCATGGAAATCACCATGATTTCTAAAACTAAATAAATATAGTTTTAATGATTTAGATTCAACCATTTTTATATTTGGTATATAAGAAATATAGATTGTTGCAAAATCAGGTTGCCCCGTAATTGGACAAAGTGATGTAAATTCTGGGCAATTAAATTTTACAAAATAGTCGCGTCCTGGGTGTTTATTATCAAATGATTCTAAGACTGATGGGTCATAATCAAATTCATATTTATTGTTTTGATTGCCAAGTAAAGTTATATCTTGTAAATTTTCTTTGTTACGTCCTTCGCTCATAATTGAAATCTCCTTTATATTTATGGTTTTTCTTCTGCTTTTTGAATTGTAGTAGGTTGCCTTCTTGCTTTTTCAAACATATAGTAACTAGATCCAATGATAATCATATAGCCTAGTACTGCATAAAAGTCTGGCGATTCACCAAATAAGATAAAGCCAAATAAAGCGGTAAAGATAATAGATGCGTACGTAAAGATGGAAATATCTTTAGCAGGCGCGTAGCTATAAGCGAGCGTAATACCGATTTGTCCAGCGGCAGCTGATAGACCGGCACCGATTAAATACCATACTTGAGTCATTGTCATTGGCTCAAATGTAAATATAGTAAATGGTATTAGTACTATAATTGAAAAGAATGAAAAGTAGAACACAATTGTATAGGGTGCTTCGCGCGTACTAAGAGCTCTGACACAAGTGTATGCGCTTGCTGCAAATATACCAGATAATAAGCCGGCTATAGCTGGTATCATAGATGAAGAAAATTCTGGTTTTATTACAAATAACATACCTGCTATGGCTACAATCATAGCTATAAATTGATAATTACGAACTTTTTCATTCAAAAATATTAAACTAAGTAGAATAGTCCAAAACGGGTTTAACTTCATTAAAGTATCAGCATCACTTAGAATCATATGATCTATCGCATAAATATTTAACAAAACACCAATTAATCCCAAAGTTGAACGTGAAATCAACAAGGGCTGACTACTGAGTTTACCGAATAGGGGTTGCTTATATTTAAAAATAAAATACATTGGTATAAACATTGCTACTAAATTTCGAGCAAGTGACTTTTGGTATACTGGTAAGTCACCAGCTAATCTGAAGAAAACAGACATAAAGCTAAAACCAACTGCTGAAATAAGTATGGCAATGATACCCTTAACTTTAGGATTCACATGTATCGCCTCAATTGTTAGTTTTTAACGTATATATATTAGCATATATTCCTAGAACCTGTATATATCCTTGAAAGTCTAATGAAAGTATATTATGATTACATGAACGAACAAGTGTTCTTGTTTTAGCATTAGAATTTACAACTTATTTAAATGTAATTTATGGCTTGAGTAATTTAGGTTGTAGACAACTTGAGGGGTGTTATCGTGTAAACCACGGTAAATCAAGCGTTACAAGCTTTTCGAAAAAAGCAAATGAAAAAACCTTAAATTCAGTAAAAAAATTTTTTGCACTCAAAAACGTCAGTTTAATGTTGAATTGGTGCCATTTATCTCTGTTCTTCAAGAATTTGTCAAAAACAAAGGTCTTTAAATAAGGTTCTGAATTATGTATAATGAAACACATAATATAGTATTGATGATCGGGACGAAACACAATATATTGTGTTTTATATACGTGGTCACTTTATTTATAATAAACCAAATTTTAAGTAAAATAACACTAGTGAGAGCGTTTAATAATGACAAATCAAGCATAAATACTTAATTAATGAGTTTTTACATACCAATATATAGATGACGTATTTTCTATATATAGTGGTTAACTCCAAAGGTTAATACTAATTATTATTTCTTAAGTATAAATTATAATAGTTTAATTTTATAGTTGCGATTTTTCATTAATAAAATATTAGTTAAATAAAGAAAGAAGGTGGTCCAATGAAGGTTGTCTATTTTTCATTTTCCGGTAATGTGCGCAGATTCATCAAAAAAACCGAGCTTACAAACGTAATGGAAATTACACAAAGTAATTGTTCTGAGAAAATTGAAGAACCATTCATATTGGTCACTGGAACGATAGGATTTGGCGAAGTACCACAACCAGTTCAGTCATTTTTAGATGTAAATAATAATTTATTAAAAGGCGTTGCAGCTAGCGGAAACCGCAATTGGGGTCAAAACTTTGCGAAAGCTGGACGGTCTATCTCAGAAAAATATCAAGTTCCTTTATTAATGAAATTTGAAGTACAAGGAACGCAAAATGATATTAGCGAATTTAAAGATAAGGTGGGGCATTTCAATGAAGATTATGGACGAGAAGAAATACAATCATATTGAGTTAAATAACGAGGTTACTAAACGTAAAGATAATGGCTTTTTCAATTTAGAAAAGGATCAAGAAGCATTAGAAGTATATTTAGAAGAAATAGAAGATAAAACAATATATTTTGATACTGAAATCGAACGCCTTCACTATCTCGTTGATAATGATTTCTATTTTGACTTATTTGCAAAATATTCAGAAGCAGATTTGATAGAAATAACAGATTATGCTAAGAATATTCCGTTTAAATTTGCGAGTTACATGTCTGCAAGTAAGTTTTTCAAAGATTATGCTTTGAAAACAAACGATAAAAGTCAATATTTAGAAGATTATAAGCAACACGTAGCAATCGTTGCATTATATCTAGCAAATGGACACAAAGCCACAGCTAAACAATTCATTTCAGCAATGGTTGAACAACGTTACCAACCGGCAACGCCTACATTCTTAAATGCTGGTCGTGCTCGTCGTGGTGAACTTGTATCTTGTTTCTTGCTTGAAACAGATGATAGTTTAAATTCAATTAATTTTATTGATTCAACGGCAAAACAATTAAGTAAAATTGGCGGCGGTGTTGCTATTAATTTATCTAAATTGCGCGCACGTGGTGAAGCGATTAAAGGCATCAAAGGTGTTGCTAAGGGTGTACTTCCAGTTGCGAAATCACTTGAAGGCGGTTTTAGTTATGCAGACCAACTTGGACAACGTCCTGGGGCAGGTGCGGTTTATTTAAATATCTTCCACTACGATGTTGAAGAGTTTTTAGATACTAAAAAAGTAAATGCTGACGAAGATTTACGTTTGTCTACGATTTCAACAGGATTAATCGTACCGTCTAAGTTTTTTGATCTTGCAAAAGAAGGCAAAGATTTCCATATGTTTGCGCCGCATACAATTTATAAAGAATACGGTGTCACTTTAGATGATATTAATTTAGATGAATATTATGATGAGCTAGTTGCAAACCCAAATGTTGATAAAAAGAAAAAAGATGCACGTGAAATGTTAAATACGATTGCACAAACACAATTACAATCAGGTTATCCATATTTAATGTTTAAAGATAATGCAAATAAAGTGCATGCTAACTCTGATATTGGACAAATTAAAATGAGTAATTTATGTACTGAAATTTTCCAATTACAAGAGACTTCTATTATCAATGATTATGGTACAGAAGATGAAATTAAACGTGACATCTCATGTAACTTAGGCTCATTGAATATCGTAAACGTGATGGAATCTGGTAAATTTAAAGACTCAGTGCATACTGGCATGGATGCGTTAACGGTTGTTAGTGATGAAGCAGATATTCAAAATGCACCTGGCGTTAGAAAAGCTAACAGAGAATTACATTCAGTAGGATTAGGCGTAATGAATTTACATGGCTACTTAGCTAAAAATAAAATTGGTTATGAATCTGAAGAGGCGAAAGATTTCGCTAACATCTTCTTTATGATGATGAACTATTATTCTATTGAACGTTCAATGGAAATTGCTAAAGAAAGACAAGAAGTATATAAAGACTTCGAGAAATCTGATTACGCAAACGGTAAGTATTTTGAGTTCTATACAACTCAAACTTTTGAAGCAAAATATGAAAAAGTTCGTAAATTGTTTGAAGGTTTTGATGTTCCGACAGCTGAAGATTGGAAAGTGTTACAAAAAGAAGTTGAAACACACGGTTTATTCCATGCATACCGTTTAGCGATTGCACCTACGCAAAGTATCTCTTATGTACAAAATGCAACTAGTTCAGTTATGCCAATCGTTGACCAAATTGAACGTCGTACTTATGGTAACGCAGAAACATTTTATCCAATGCCATTCTTATCACCAGAGACAATGTGGTACTATAAATCTGCCTTTAATACAGACCAAATGAAATTAATAGATTTAATCTCAACTATTCAAACTCACGTGGATCAAGGTATTTCTACAATTTTATATGTGAATTCTGAAATTTCTACACGTGAACTATCTAGACTTTATGTGTATGCACATCACAAAGGATTAAAATCTTTATATTACACTAGAAATAAATTATTAAGCGTTGAAGAGTGTACAAGTTGTTCAATATAAAATAGCAATAAGAGTCAAGTTAAGTGATTATATAAACCAGTCTAGTCTAGGAGTTAGATTAGGCTGTAAATCACTGCTTTAATTAAATATTTACTAGATAGGGGACATTATCTAAATGAAAGCAGTCAATTGGAATACACAAGAAGACATGACTAACATGTTTTGGCGACAAAATATTTCGCAAATGTGGGTAGAAACAGAATTTAAAGTATCTAAAGATATTGCAAGTTGGAAAACGTTATCTGAACCTGAAAAAGAAGCATTTAAAAAAGCTTTAGCAGGATTAACTGGTTTAGATACCCATCAAGCAGACGATGGTATGCCGCTTATTATGTTACATACGACAGATTTACGTAAAAAAGCTGTATATTCATTTATGGCGATGATGGAGCAAATTCACGCTAAAAGTTATTCGCATATCTTCACTACATTACTACCTTCTAGTGAAACAAACTATTTATTAGATAAATGGGTCATTGAAGAACCACATTTAAAATATAAATCTGATAAAATTATTAATAATTATCATAAATTATGGGGTAAAGAAGCTTCAATTTATGATCAATATATGGCACGCGTATCAAGCGTATTCTTAGAAACGTTTTTATTCTATTCTGGTTTCTATTACCCATTATATCTTGCGGGACAAGGTAAAATGACTACATCTGGAGAAATCATCCGTAAAATATTATTGGACGAATCTATTCATGGTGTATTTACAGGTATGGATGCACAAAGTTTACGTAACGAACTTTCTGAAAGTGAAAAGCAACAAGCAGATCAAGAAATGTATAAATTATTAGAAGATTTATACAGAAATGAAGTTGCTTATACGCATTCACTTTATGACGATATTGGTTTAACTGAAGATGTACTTAACTATGTTAGATATAATGGAAATAAAGCATTGTCTAACTTAGGATTCGATCCATATTTCGAAGAACGTGAGTTTAATCCAATCATTGAAAATGCTTTAGACACTACTACTAAAAACCATGACTTCTTCTCTGTAAAAGGTGATGGCTACACATTAGCTTTAAACGTTGAAGCGTTAAAAGATGAAGACTTTGTTTTCGAAGACTAAAATAAATTATGAATATAAGACTGGCCTAGAGTGCTAATGTCAATTATATAACCAATAAGCCTTCTAAAAGTTAAACTTTTAGAAGGCTTATTTTATATGGAATTAGTAGTTAGATTGGTATAGTCCATTAAATATTTCAGTAAGAAATCAATGAAAAAGCTATTCAAATAAATAGTTAAACAAGTAAAGCATAAAAATTCAACTAACTCATCAACAGTAAATTAAATATTTTTTGTATATAGTTTACAATTAAATACTTTTATTTAAATCACTGATTGCTATTGAATTTACGTTTAAAAATGGTAGAATTTTATTATAACCACTGATAATGATTATCATAACCATTGGTTAACATCATGAATAATTCAGAATTATGAAAGGATTAGAGGTACATCATTATGAAATTCTTTTTAAATGGTATAGTTTTAGCTATCATTTTATCATTACTTACTATCCTTTCTCTTTTTATAGGTGTGAGTAAGGTTTCTATTACTGACATTTTCACACTTTCCAAAGAGCAAATAAACATTATTGTCTCAAGTAGAATTCCAAGAACTGTCAGTATATTAATATCAGGTAGTACACTAGCGCTTGCTGGGTTGATTATGCAACAAATGATGCAAAATAAATTTGTGAGTCCAACTACAGCAGGAACTATGGAATGGGCGAAACTAGGTATCTTAATATCTATGATATTTTTCCCTCAAGAAAATATCATGATTAAATTAGTTTTTGCAGTAGTCTTGAGCATTGCGGGCACTTTTTTATTTGTAAAATTAGTTCAATATATTCGCTTTACCGATGTTATTTTTATTCCACTCTTAGGAATCATGCTCGGTGGTATTGTTTCGAGTTTTGCAACTTTTATAGCGCTTAGGACGAATACAGTTCAAAGTATCGGTAACTGGTTAAATGGTAATTTTGCCATTATTACGAGTGGTAGATATGAAATTTTATACTTAAGCATTCCGTTACTAATATTTACATATATTTTTGCGAATCATTTTACAATCGCAGGGATGGGGAAAGACTTCAGTAATAATTTAGGTGTCAACTATGAAAGAATTATTAACATTGGATTATTTATCACAGCTACGATTACAGCGCTAGTTGTTGTGACTGTTGGAACATTACCTTTCTTAGGGCTCATTGTTCCAAATATTGTTTCAATTTTTAGAGGAGATCATTTGAAAAATGCTTTGCCACATACTGCGATGTTAGGTGCTATATTTGTTATGTTTTCAGACATTGTCGGCAGACTGATTGTTTACCCGTATGAGATTAATATAGGTTTAACAATTGGTGTCTTTGGCACTATTATTTTCTTAATTTTGCTAATGAAAGGAAGACATAACTATGCAAATTAGCGCTAAAACAAAAATGTACGTCTTAATTGCATGTACAGTCATAGTAGCAGCCATTTACCTTGTAATAGGTATTGATTTTGAAATATTTCAATATCAATTTACTAGTCGTTTGAGAAAGCTCATACTTATGGTCTTGGTGGGCGGTGCGATAGCGGCCTCTGTAGTTATTTTCCAAGCAATTACGACCAATAGATTATTAACGCCTTCTATTATGGGATTAGATTCAATTTATATGTTTGTAAAAGTTCTTATTGTATTTGTATTCGGTGTACAATCAGCCTTTGTTACAAATTTATATTTAAGTTTTTTAATTTCTTTAATAGTTATGATTGGTTTTTCTTTATTATTATTCCAAGGTATTTTTAGAATTGGCGATGTATCAGTATATTTCATTTTACTAGTTGGTATTATCTTAGGAACTTTCTTTAGAAGTATTACAGGATTTTTAGAACTAATTATAAATCCAGAAGATTTCTTAGCTGTTCAAAGTGCGATGTTTGCAAATTTTGACGCTTCTAACAGTAAGCTCGTAACGCTATGTGGTATTATACTTGTCATTCTTATTCTAATTACGGTTTATGCAATCCCGTATTTAGATGTACTGTTATTAGGTCGAGACCAAGCAATCAACTTGGGTATACCATATAAAACTTTAACGCGCTTATTATTAATTTTAGTATCAGTGTTGGTATCTATTTCAACGGCTTTAGTTGGTCCTATTACATTCCTAGGATTACTAACAGTCAATTTAGCACATGAACTAATGAAAACATATAAACATAAGTATATTTTGCCAGCAACGATTTGTATTAGTTGGTTAAGTTTAATCATCGCACAAGGAGTAGTAGAAAATTTCTTTGAAGCAACTACACAAGTCAGCATCATTATTGATTTAGTTGGAGGAAGTTACTTCATTTATCTATTAATTAAAAGGAGACATGCGCATTGATCAAAGTTCAAGGTCTTAATAAGACGATACAAGACAAAGCGATTTTGCAAAATATAAATGTTGAAATCAACAAAGGGAAATTGACGACGATGATAGGCCCAAATGGTGCAGGGAAGAGTACACTCCTTTCAGCTATAACAAGATTGATTGATTTTGAAGAAGGTACGATTGAAATAGAAGGAAAATTAATTACTGATTATAAAAGTAATGATTTAGCAAAAAAATTAGCAATTTTAAAACAATCTAATCACACAGAATTAAATATTACTGTTGAAGAACTAGTGCAATTTGGACGCTTTCCACATTCGAAAGGCCGATTGAAAAGAGAAGATAGAGATCAAGTTGAATATGCATTAGATTTATTACATTTAAATGAAATTAGAGACCGTTATTTAAAAACACTCTCTGGTGGACAGCGTCAACGAGCTTATGTAGCTATGACTATAGCTCAAGATACAGAATACATATTATTGGATGAGCCATTGAATAATCTTGATATGAAGCATTCGGTTCAAATTATGCAAACATTACGTAGGCTCGCAAAAGATTTGAACAAAACGATAGTTGTGGTGATTCACGATATTAACTTTGCTTCTTGTTATTCTGATGACATCATCGCTTTAAAAGATGGCCAACTTGTAAAAGCAAGTACGAAAAATGACGTTATACAAACAAATGTACTAAAAACATTATATGACATGGATGTCAGAATTGAAGAAATTCGCGGTCAACGCATATGTGTTTATTACGATGAGTTAACAGCTCATGAAGATTTAGTATTGGCACATTCCATGTAATAAATTAATGATAACTTTGAGGGGAGTGATGCAACTGTAACGTTGTTAACTTTTAGGGACATAAAAAGGAATACATCATTTAGAAATCCAGGAGGAGTTAAGCACATGAAAAAATTAGGATTATTATTAGTAGTAGGGTTAATGTTTTTATTAGTAGCATGTAGTAATGGTGGATCAGACGATAAAAAAAATTCAGAAGCTGATTCAAAAGGCGAAAGTTCAGATAAAACTGTAAAAATTGAAAATAACTATCAAGCAAGTGGAGAGAAACGTGATGGCAGTGATGCTAAAGCAGTCAAGGAAACTGTAGAAGTTCCTAAAAATCCAAAAAATGCAGTTGTTTTTGATTATGGTACATTAGATACAATGAAAGAATTAGGACTTGAAGATAAAGTAAAAGCACTTCCTAAAGGTGAAGGTAATAAATCATTACCAGATTTCTTAAGTGATTTCAAAGATGAAAAATATTTAAATACTGGAAGTCTAAAAGAAGTTAATTTCGATAAAGTTGCTGAAGCTAAACCAGAAGTTATTTATATTTCAGGACGTACAGCGAATCAAAAAAATCTAGATGAATTCAAAAAAGCTGCGCCAGATGCAAAAGTAGTTTACGTTGGCGTTGATGATAAAGATGAAGTGAATTCATTGAAAAAGAACACTGAAAATTTAGGTAAAATTTATGATAAAGAAGACAAAGCAAAATCACTAACTAAAAAATTAGATGATAAAATTGCAGGCATCAAAGATAAAACAAAAGATTTAAAAGATAAAAAAGCGTTATTCTTATTAGTAAATGAAGGTGAATTATCAACATTTGGAGCAGGTGAACGTTTCGGTTCGATGATATTTGATACAATGGGCTTCACACCAGCTGATGAAAATATTAAAAATAGTAAACACGGTCAAAATGTAACAAATGAATATGTAGCAGAGAAAAACCCAAGTATTATCTTTGCAATGGACCGTGGACAAGCAATTAGTGGTAAATCAACAGCTAAAAACGCATTAGGTAACGATGTAATCAAAGATGTAGATGCAATTAAAGATGACAAAGTATATGAGCTTGATCCTAAACTTTGGTACTTTGCAAGTGGATCAACAACAACAGCAATTAAACAAATTGAAGAAGTTGAGAAAGCTTTAGAAAAATAAGTTTAAATGACGTTATCTGTGGGGGAACGTCTGAATTGAGAGTCTGGCTTATACCAGGCTCTCTTTTTAATGCTCCAAGTTAAGTTAATGAATTATTAAAAAATAGTAGAATCGTTGAGTTAAATCGCATTTATAATATATTAAAATGATAATTGAAGCCGTGTTATATCTTGGTTTTAAATAAATCAAGATATTATTAAACTTTAAGGTAGTAATGTTATAATAATGGAATGAATACAAGATGATTTTTAGAAAATAAGCCTCTAACATCAACTTGTAAAAATCAAAACAACGAATGTAGGAGGATTGAAATACATGATACTAGATAATATTAATCCAAATGATTTGTATCCAACTGAGAAAAAGGGACCTAGTGTCTTGGGAACTATAGAATATTCTGTACAAGGTTCTTCGGAATTTGAAGGAGCTTTTATAGCCACGAGTGAAAGAATTATCTTGAATGTGGATATGAACGGTGAATTTTATTATAGAAGCATAGCATATAATGAAATAGAATCGATTAACTACGATGGTGAAAAAATCAATTTTAAATTTAATATTGGACCAATGCCTATGAAGGATATTCAAAAAGGTGACGTAGAGACTTTCATTCAATTTGTTAGTGATAAAATAGATCATTAATTGACTAACTGAAAAATTGACAATCAATCGAAGTGTGAAATTGTGAATTTAATAATTGAAGTTACAACAAATGAAATAGTTTGGTACATAAATACTAATACTTAAAATAAACAAAACCTTCAATTTTTGTGGGGGTGTTGTTTATTTTATCCAAAATCACAGGAAAGTATTATAAGCAAAGTGTAATTATCAAAATTTTGAAATCAAAGAAACTGTAAAAAAATACGTGTTACATCTTATTTATTAAACAGAAGATGTAACACGTATTTTTTAAAATGGCTAATTAAACTGAAAAATATAAATGATAGTGATATTTACAACGATTGTTGAAATGCGCATCACACTCGGGACAAGCTTCAATCATCATATAGTCATTGATAGTCATTTCATGATGGCAAACGCCACATAAAATTGCTTTTTCATTAAATTCGTCTGAATTCCATCGCTGTATGCTATGGTTTTCATGTTCATTATGACATTTATAGCAAGGATAATATTTATCACAACATTTAAATTTAATTGCAATAATGTCTAATGGTGTTTGATAGTGTATACACCGAGACTCATTATCTACTGTAGAACCGTATACATTAATCATAGTCTTTGCTCCTATTAATCAACAGGATGGTCTCCAATGATTCTTACTTCGGGATGGAGATCAACGTCAAATTTTTCTTTTACGACTTCTTGAACGTAGTGAATTAAATCTTCATAGTCAGTGGCTGTACCTTTATCAACATTCACCATAAAGCCAGCATGCTTTTTAGACACTTCAACGCCACCAATACGGTGACCTTGTAATTCAGAATCTTGAATTAATTTACCTGCAAAGTGGCCTGGAGGACGCTGGAAAACACTGCCACATGATGGATATTCTAGTGGTTGTTTGGTTTCTCGTCTTTCAGTTAAGTCATCCATAGTCGCTTGTATCTCGTCTAGGTTGCCAGGCGCAAGTGTAAATGCTGCTTCTAAAACCACTAAGTGTTTTTGTTGTACAATACTATTACGATAATCTAATTCTAATTCTTTATTCGTTAATGTAATTAACTCGCCTTTTTCATTTACACAGAGTGCATAATCAATACAATCTTTTACTTCTCCACCATAAGCACCTGCATTCATAAATACAGCACCACCAATAGATCCAGGTATACCACATGCAAATTCAAGACCTGTTAAAGCATGGTCTCTTGCAGTACGTGAAACATCTATGATTGCTGCACCACTACCAGAAATAATTGCGTCATCTGATACATCGATATAATCAAGTGAAAGCAAGCTGATAACAATACCGCGAATACCACCTTCGCGAATAATAATATTAGATCCATTTCCTAAATAGGTAACGGGAATATCTTTAGTATAAGCATAGTGAACAATAGCTTGAACATGTTCATTTTTGGTAGGGGAAAGGTAATAATCAGCCTTACCACCAGTCTGCGTGTATGTATACTTTTTTAAGGGTTCATCAATTTTAATAATTTCTGATGGTACAATCGCTTTTAATTCCTTTAAGATGTTATCTTTATGCAACTATAGAACATCCTTTCTTGTTGAATTCATTTATTTATTATACCAATGATTCGTGTGCTTGGCTAAAATCTTAGGATATTATTTATGATTTTTTTGAATTTTAATTGGTTCATTAATAGGTTAGTCTCAAAAATGGGAATTTAGTGAAAATGCCTTGAATTAAAAGTGTACATTATAAATATTTATTCCATTCATTTCCATATTATGTCATTTCATTTTTAACACTTTTAATTATATATCAGTATTTTTCGCACCGTCACTTAAACGTTTTATGAGTTCGCAAAACAGCTGATGCTTTTGGTTTTCGTAGTCACGAATATTTGATGCAGTAATTGCTACAGATTGTTTTGATTTACCAAATGTTGAGGATAATATACGATTTTCACTAAGTAAAAGGTTTGTTTGCAAATAATCATTATACAGTTTTGAGTCTTTTTGAATAATATGTAAACGAGTAATTTGTTTTAATTCTATTAAGTTACTAAATTGCGCCATAACTACTTTTTTCTTGTATGGGTGGTGTAAGCGATAGAATCCTTTATAATTTAAACGTTTTTCATCTAAGGATGTAATATCGTGTAAATTATTTACGCCTACTAATATATCTAAAATAGGCTCTGTAGGATAATTAAAGTGCGAAGTCCCACCGATATGATGTGTTGATTTAACAGGTGTATCAAGTAAGTTGAAAAGCGTATCGCTTAGGTCTTGGTATCGTTGTTGATAAATGTTGTTAGAATCTTTTGTTATTAATGGTTGAATATGAGAATACATGTAGGTTGTCCACGCCTTTCAATGTTATGATAGAACTGTTAAACTATAAATTCTGAAACAATATATCATATATCATTTTCAAGTTAAATAAGTTTCTGTATAATACTGAATGATAAGGAGTGCAGAAATGAAAAAAATAATTTGCATTGTTTTATTGTTTTGCTTCTCAATTACACTAAGCGCATGTGGCAATGAAGGATCGACCGAATTTAAAGATTTTGATAGCACGCTTAATGATGTGAAATCCAAAGAAACAGAACTGAAAAAGGTCATAGATGATATTCATTTAAAGCGTTTAGATGATTTGAGCAAGACAGATATGACAGACAATAACAAAAAAGAATTTAACGAATTACAAAATAAAGTGAATAGTAAATTGATTCCTAAGCTTGATAATTATGAAACGGCTGCGAAAAAATTACCTGCTGATTCTGAAGAAACAAAAAAATTAAAATCAACATATTTGAAATCGGTGAAAGAGAAAAAAGCTGCTATTAATAATTTAAAAAACTTCACAGATTTATGCAATCAGGCAGTTAAGGCAAATGAGGATATTTTAGATTATACTAAGTTATTTGAAAAAAATAGATCTCAAGTTGAAGCACATATTCAAAAAGCAAGTGACGCAGGTTCGACAACTGACGTAAATAACTTTAAGCGTAAATTAGAACAAAATAATAAAGAGTTGAGAAACACAGCCGAAAAAGAAGCGGATTCAACAGATTCTACAAAAGTGAGGCAGTCTATAGAAACACAAATTATGCCTTTGATTGATAAGCAAATTAAAGATTTGAATAAAACAGCAATTACAAACAATTATGTCAACGATGCACGTAAAAATGCCATAGAAATGTATTACAGCTTACAAAATTATTATGAAACTCGTAAAGAAACTATAGATATTAGCGAACAATTAGAAAAAATCAACGCTAAAGATTTACCGAAGAAAGGTGAAGATTTAGAGAAGTTTGACGCTGATTTTAACAAAGAATATAATAATGTAAAAGAAGGCTTTAATTAAAAAGGTTTTTTAGCAAAGTTATAAAATTTTAAATAAACAGTTAACAATAAAAAGAGAGTTGTGTATAATTGGAAACAATGATATGAGTATATCGTGTAAATTTCACACTTTTTGAAACATCATCGTGTGTTAAATATTTTTAGAGGTGAATAGAATGGCTATAAAGCTGAGTTCGATTGACCAGTTTGAGCAAATTATTAATGAAAATAAATATGTATTTGTACTGAAACATAGTGAAACATGCCCGATTTCAGCAAATGCAATTGACCAATTCAACAAATTTTTATATGAAAGAGATATGGATGGTTTTTATTTAATTGTACAACAAGAACGCGAATTATCTGATTATATAGAAGAAAAAACAAATGTGAAACATGAATCACCACAAGCTTTTTATTTTGTTAAGGGACAAGCAATTTGGAATGCGAGTCACGAAGACATTAATGTTTCAACATTAGCTAGCGCTGAAGAATAAACTACAATAAAATAAAGTTTTAAACGCTTGTTAAGCGCTTATCAATGAGGTAGGTGTTTAACAAGCGTTTCTTATAATGTGAAAATTTTTCTTCTGGCATGTATAATAAATAATTGAATAAGAAATGTAGACTACTATTTTATCATTTATACATATATGACTGAATGATGTGGTATTCATATATGTTCATATGTATATAAAATTGGAAAGTAATCGTGTTTCTAATTTTTATTTTTATCAATCAAATATCATTTTAATAAAAATACTAGAGGTGACAAAATGAAAGTTTTAGTTGCGATGGATGAATTTAATGGGATTATTTCTAGCTATCAAGCGAATCGTTATGTTGAAGAAGCAGTTGCTAGCCAAATTGAAAAAGCAGACATAGTACAAGTACCTTTATTTAACGGTCGTCATGAACTAATGGATTCTGTTTTTCTTTGGCAGTCTGGTACAAAATACAGAATGACAACACATGATGCTGATATGCAGGAAGTAGAAGCGGTGTATGGTATCACAGATAGTGGTATGACTGTGATTGAAGGTAATCTATTTTTAAAAGGTCAAAAGCCAATCAACGAACGTACAAGCTATGGTTTAGGAGAAGTTATAGCAGATGCTCTAGAGAATGATGCGACTCATATTGTTATTTCACTAGGTGGCATGGGTAGTTTTGATGGTGGCGCGGGTATGTTACAAGCACTTGGTGCTAAGTTTTATGATGACGAAGCACAAGAAATTGATTTACGACAAGGTAGTTATAAATTGAAATATATTCGCAAAATTGATATTTCTGGGCTGGAGCCAAAATTAAACAACGTACGTTTTCAATTAATGTCAGATTTTGATAGTAAAATTTACGGAAAAAATAGTGAAATTATGCAAACATACGAAACTTATGGCATAACACGTGAAAACGCTGCCGAAATTGATAATTTGATTTGGTATTTAAGTGAAATGTTCAAAAGTGAACTAAAACTTGTGTTGGGTCCAGTGCAAAGAGGGGGAGCAGGCGGTGGCATCGCTGCAGTATTAAATGCACTCTATAATGCAGAAATCATGACTAGTCATGAACTCGTAGATCAAATTACACACTTAGACGCCCTAATAGCGCAAGCAGATTTGATCATTTTTGGTGAAGGTATAAATGAAGCTGACCAAATACTTGAAACGACAACGGTCCGCCTAGCAGAATTAGCTACAAAATATAATAAACCATCAATAGCAATTTGTGCCACTGATGATAAGTTTGATTTATTTGAATCTATAGGTGTTACAGCAATGTTTAATACCTTTATTGAAATGCCAGAGAGTTTTACTGATTTTAAAATGGGAATTCAAATCAGACATTATACAGTTCAAGCGATTAAACTATTGAAAACGCAATTTGATGAAAACAAATAAATTAAGTTGTTAAAATGCATTTAAATTTATCTTTTTGGAATGTAGCTCAAGTTACTAATATGATAAATAGTTTTTAATAGCCTTATTCGTAATATCTGTATTATTTTAGTAAAATAGCATCATAAAAATTAAGGTTCCGGGACATCTGTATATGTCTCGGAACCTAATTTTATATAAATACAATTATTTTTGATATGTTTGTACGACTTCTTCGGTGATACCCACAATGACTTCAATAGCTTTTTCCATCACATCAATAGATGCGTATTCGAAAGGACCGTGAAAATTATCACAACCAGTAAAGATATTTGGTGTAGGTAGTCCCATATAAGAAAGCTGCGAACCGTCCGTGCCTCCACGGATTGGTGCAGTGTTGGCTGGAATATCTAATTTGGCAAAAACACGTTTTGGTATATCAATAACGTGTGGATTAGCGGAGATTTTTTCGCCCATATTATAATATTGATCATTGATTTCGATTTCAATAGGATTGTCTTCGAAATGCGTGTTGATATCATTTTTTATTTCAATTAAACGTTTCTTACGTAGGTCAAATTGATGACTGTCGTGATCACGAATAATATAATGAAGTGTTGTTTTTTCAACATCGCCGTTTATTTTCATCAAATGATAAAAACCTTCATAACCTTCAGTTCTTTCAGGAACTTCGTTTGGTGGAAGTAATGAATTAAATTGTTGGCCTAATAATACAGCATTAATCATCGCATCTTTTGCTGAGCCTGGATGCACGTTGACACCATGACAAGTTACGATTGCTTCAGCAGCATTAAAACTTTCATATTGCAATTCTCCATATTCACTACCATCCATCGTATACGCAAAATCAGAATTAAAGCGTTCAACATCAAATTCATGAGGACCTCTGCCAATTTCTTCATCTGGTGTAAATGCAACGCGAATACGGCCATGTTTGATTTCAGGATGTGAAGTTAAGTATTTTAAAGCTTCCATAATTTCAACGACGCCCGCTTTATCATCAGCACCTAATAATGACGTTCCATCTGTAACCATAAGTGTATGACCTTCAACATTTTTCATATTTGGAAAAACATCTTGGCTTAAAACACGGCTTGTATCTCCAAGTTGAATTGGTTTGCCATCATAAGCTTCAATGATTTGTGGATTGACATTCGTAGCATTAAAGTCTGGTGAAGTATCGACGTGAGCCAAAAATCCAACAGTTGGTAAATCAGCATCTATATTGCTTTCTAATGTTGCAAATAAGTACCCTTTTTCATCGATATCGGTTTCTAATCCAAAGTCAGTCAATTCATCGTTTAATAAATTTAATAAATTCCACTGTTTCTCTGTAGATGGCGTTGTATTAGATTCTGGATCAGATTGCGTGTCGATAGTTACGTATCTTGTTAGTCTTTCAATTATGTCTTGTTTCATAAAAACACCCCTTTAAGCTCTATTGTTCATGTTGTAAGATTTTTTATAAGTTTTACCATTCATTTTACCATAATGTTGTTTTATGCGTGTATAGATGTAATAAATAATCTCCGCACATAAAATACCAAAAGCAATCGCTCCAGAAATTAGAGTCACTTCTAAAAATGTATTAACGGCATGGGTGTATTCATTACTTACTAAAAAACGTGTCGCTTCATATGCTAAACCACCTGGTACAAGTGGAATAATGCCAGGGACAATAAAAATAATTACAGGTCGTTTGTAACGTCTACTCATCACGTGGCTCATTATAGCTAGGATAAAACTACCTAAAAAAGAGGCTAGAACTTTACCTAAATCAGCGTCAAACGTTAACTTATAGATAATCCATCCCATTGCGCCTACAAAACCACATGCTAAAAGGAGGCGTCTTGGTGCATTGAACAGAATTGAAAATAGCATTGTTGCAAGAAAGCTAATTATAAATTGTGAAAAATAATATACAATGGCCATATAAGCACTCCTTTTTTAAAATATTAGTAATACAATGGCAACACCAGCGCCAATCGCAAATGAAGTTAACGCCGCTTCAACACCGCGTGACATACCTGCAAGTAATTCGCCAGCCATCAAGTCACGTATAGCGTTAGTAATCAAAATACCAGGTACAAGTGGCATAACGCCGGCAATGGTTATAATATCTTGGTTATGTGACCAACCCATTTTTGTGAAAGTAGAGGCTATCATAATAACGACTGCTGCACTAATAAACTCAGAAAAGAATTTTATTTGTATATAACGTTGCACATAATTGAACGTTAAAAAAGCGCCAGCGCCAGCGATAATAGCGAAAATAAAGTCTTGGATGATACCACCAAACATGAATAGGAAAAAACCACATGCAATAGGAGCTGCCAAGAAATTTGTTATGGATGAATATTGTAAAGAAGCATGGTGCAAATGTACCAGTTCAGATTTTGCTTGATCTATATTAAGTTCATTATTAGAAATTTTTCGTGAGAGACTGTTAGTCAAAGCAATTTTTTCTAAGTCTGTTGTACGTTCACGGATTCTGATAAGTCGTGTATTAGTACGATTATTTAATGAAAAAATGATTGCAGTAGATGTCACAAAGCTATATGTATCATCTAAACCAAAACTTGCAGCTATACGCGTCATTGTGTCTTCAACGCGGTAAGTTTCAGCGCCGCTTTCAAGTAAAATTCTTCCTGCAATAAGAACGACATCAATAACCTTATCTTCATCAATGATTGTAATTGAATCTGACATAGCTTTGCACCTCCTGAAAAGTTTTTAGAACAATTGAAAGTTTACAGTGTACAATTGAAACTTTCAATAGTAATTCATACACCGTCAACATTTTTTAATGTACCCCTATATATTGTAACAAATTTAATTGTATAACTATAACAGTTTATAGAAAATGAAAGCTTTAGCTAAAGATAATAAAATTAATAACTATCGCGTTAAATTAACATTATTTGTCATAATAGTTTGATGAATTTTAAATATAAAAAAACTTAAAGTTTGTAGTAGGAGAAGTAAGCGACCAATGAATTCGTAATGATTGTTCGTATTTAAAATTGATTTTGTTTGATGAGTAATGAGATTTGATAGGAGGTTCGATATATCAAAAAAAGACAAACACCTTATGTTGAGTGTTTGTCTTTATATCGATATAAATCAAATTGTGATGCGACAAGAAAGTAGTTTAAGGCAAAACATCTCACAAGTTTTGTTTAGCAATGGTTAAATAAATAGCGCTTATATAGTCATAATAAAAATGAGAATAGTTAAAAAGACTATTAAAGTTTAACGATAGGATTAAACATTACTTGATTACGTCCTTCATTTTTAGCCATATGCAACATATCATCTGCTATTTTAAATACTTTACGTTGTGACTTATAATCATCGGCAGTTAAATAACCAACACCTATTGAAACAGATAATTTAATAACCTCTTTATTAGGTAAATGGAAAGTTGACTGTTCTACGCCACCACGTATACTCTCACTCAATTTAACACATTGATCTAAAGTATAATCGTATAAAACGATAGAGAATTCTTCGCCACCGTTACGGTAAATACTAAATTCTTGTGGAACATAGTTTTTAAGAAGTTGTGCAACTTGCCTTAATACTGCGTCACCAGACTGATGTGAAAATTTATCATTTACATCTTTAAAGCCGTCAATATCAATGAGCAACAACCCAATACTTTGGTTGTTTTTTTCAGCGATGCTCGTCGTTTCATTTAGGTGTCTGTCGAATTCTTTAACGTTACCTAAACCTGTTAAATAGTCAAATTTATCTTCATTTTCGTAACGATTTACTAAAGAGAAAAAATACCAAATATCGACAAATGTGATTGATGAAGTAATCATTAATATAAATGATATAGGTATTAAGAATAATACTTCTGTAATTTCGTAATATGGACTTATGAGTGATAAAATAAGGAAAATAACAAGTGTAATCACATTAAGAATTTGTAGTGAAATAATATCGTTTTGTTTTAAAAATGGCCCAACAGCCCCAACAATTATAGCAATAACAATGAGTATCATAGCAGCAATGATAGTATAATCACCAATTAGAACGTTTACTAAACCTACGATTAACGCCGAAAGCACAGTATAAAACATATTCGTATATCTACCTAAGAATAGTATAGGTATGAAGGTTAAGTAAAGTGTGTATTGATTAAATAATGGTACAGGGTAAGCGGATAGTAAAAGTGCTACTATAGTCATTAAAACAGTAACATATTCTTTAGAAAACACCATATTTTTATTCTCTGAATACTGTAAGCGGTGAAATAAATAGATACCTGCTACTGTAACAGAAATATTGTAGATGATAGCTTCAAACATTTAACTTTACACTCCTCTTTAATAAACATTTAGTTATTGTAAGTGAAAACTTACAATTTGTCATCTTTATGAAAATAGAAATTTATAACATTCACTTAATATTCGTGTTAAAATTATTTTTTGAGTGAATATACAATGATTCACTCTTGAAATTTAAATACTTAAGAAATAATCCTGCGACTTATCAATTATCGCATTTCAAGTTGTATAAGTAAAAGTGTATAGGGTATTATAGAATTATGTAATATATCATACTATATAACGACTGTAATTAAATTTTTAAATTTAAATTTGCATGAGTCGATAAAATAGATAATGATTAGCTTACAATTAATTTGAATAATTATTTTCAACTTAGGATTTTGAAATAAAAAATAAAACAGAATTATATTAATGAAGGTGAACTGATGTACACATTATTATTAATCATTTTTTCAATGATTGTCAGTTTGATACTTACACCAATAGTTATAAAGGTTTCACATAAATTAGGGATTGTAGATCAACCGAATTTTAGAAAGGTACATACTAAACCTATATCCGTACTTGGTGGAACTGTAATACTCATATCATTCTTGGTAGGGATATGGCTTGGACATCCTATAGAAACGGAAGTTAAACCTCTGGTTATTGGGTCAGTGTTAATCTACTTGGTTGGACTCATAGATGATATTTATGATTTGAAGCCGATAATTAAATTATTAGGTCAGGTAATTGCAGCACTTGTTGTTGTTTATTATGGTGTGACTATTGATTTTATTTCTTTACCTATTGGACCTACGATTCATTTTGGTATTCTTGGGATACCGATTACAGTTGTTTGGATTGTAGCAATTACTAATGCAATTAATTTAATCGATGGACTAGATGGCTTAGCATCTGGTGTCTCAATGATTGCATTAATGACAATAGGTTTTATAGCTATCTTACAAGCAAATATATTTATTATGATGATTTGTAGTGTTTTAATTGGAGCGCTTCTAGGATTCTTATTCTTTAATTTCCATCCAGCAAAAATCTTTTTAGGCGATAGTGGTGCTTTGCTTGTTGGTTTTATTGTAGGTTTCTTATCACTGCTTGGGTTTAAAAATATTACCTTTGTATCATTATTCTTCCCGATTGTTATTTTAGCTGTACCATTTATTGATACGCTCTTTGCTATGATTCGTCGTGTGAAGAAAGGTCAGCATATTATGCAAGCTGATAAATCGCATCTCCATCATAAATTTTTAGAACTCGGTTATTCACATCGTCAAACTGTACTATTGATATATTCTATAGCAATCTTATTTAGTCTTGCTAGTATTATATTATACCTATCTCAACCGTGGGGCGTACTCATGATGTTTATTTTGATTTTAATCACGATTGAACTTATCGTTGAATTTACAGGACTCATTGATGACGAGTATCGACCATTATTAAAATTAATTGAAAATAAAGAACAGCATGATGATTATCACAAATAACATATAAAATATTGCTCATAGCAATAGAAATGCACCTCCTGATTATAGGAGGTGTATTTTTTGTTTAAAATGTGTTGTGTATTTATATTAATTGGATGTTAATTTAGCATCACAAAAAATTAATTTGTAGGAATATCGAAAGGGAGACGAACTGTTTCACCTTCAATTAAAGTATAATTACCTGAGGTAGTGCGATTTAAAAATTCTAGAAAGGTATCATAATCGGAATTAACAACATCAATTTGGTAACTTACTTTATCCGTGTAGTTTTGGTCTCGCAATAAGAAAGGTGTACTTTCTAATTCATATTCAAATTTACCAGTTAAATCATAACCTATAGTTACAGTGGTAGGTATAGCAGAACGTAAAGCAACACGTCCTATATCAAATATAACGTCTCTCACAGCACCACTATAGGCGCGTATTAAACCGCCACCGCCTAATTTAATACCTCCGAAATAACGTGTAACTACCACGCATGCATTATGGATCTCAAGCTTTTTAAGAATATCTAACATCGGCACGCCGGCTGTACCACTTGGTTCACCGTCATCATTTGCTTTTTGAATATTCATTTGGTCACCAATTGTATATGCTGAACAGTTATGATTAGCTTCTTTATGTTCTGCTTTGACAGCTGCTATAAACGCTTTTGCTTCTTCTTCTGATTCAACAGGTTTAATATGCGCTATAAAACGCGACTTACTGATTATATTTTCAATCTTATGTTCTTGTTTGATTGTTTTGATTATGTCATCCATTTATAGTCACCTCAATTATGTATTATACGTTTAGTTACTTTCAGTGAATCAGTTATTAACTAATATTATACACTGTATTGAATTATAGATTAAATGTTAAAATGAATTTTCTTTTAAGCAAAAGTAAGGTATTATAGTTGTGAGTATAATTGAGGAGGATTATGATGAAAATCGCTGTCTTGACAGATTCAACGAGTTATCTATCTCAAACGTTAATTGACAAATATAATATAAAAGTGGCTCCATTGAGTGTCACTTTTGATTCTGGTGAAAATTTTGTTGAGAATGCAACAATATCTACAGATGAATTTTATAAACGCATGAAGACCTCGAATACAATTCCAACAACTAGCCAACCTGCGATCGGTGATTTTTTGGATAAGTTCGAACAACTAAGTGAAGAAGGTTATACAGATGTCATCTGTGTGTTTTTATCTGGAGGCATTAGTGGTTGTTATCAAACAGCTACTCAAGCTGGAGAAATGGTTGAAGACATTAATGTCCATACGTTTGATTCAAAATTAGCGGCAATGGTTGAAGGCGCATATGTACTCAAAGCGATTGAAATGATTGAACAAAACTTTGAGCCGCAAGCAATCATTGAAGAGCTATATGCCATGCGTGAAGATACTGGCGCAGTCTTAATGGTAGATGACTTAAAAAATCTACAAAAAAGCGGTAGAATAACTGGTGCACAAGCATGGATTGGTACAATGTTAAAAATGAAACCAGTATTAAAATTTGATGATGGTAAAATAGTACCTGATGAGAAAGTGAGAACAAAAAAACGTGCTTTGCGTAAAATGATTGATAAAGTCATTGCAGAAGTAAAAGAGTTTGAAGAAGTCACACTATTTGTTATTGAAGGTGATATTGCGGAAGACTCAGATTGGATTCAAAACGAGTTAGAAGAAAATTATGCGCAATACCCAGTTTATCGTTCAAGTTTTGGACCTGTAATCGCAGCGCATTTAGGCTCTGGGGGAATTGGGTTAGGTTATGTTGGGCGCACCATCCGTACAAAATAATATTTTTACAATAAAGACATGTCAGGTTTCGTTGCCACATGTCTTTATTTGGAGGTAAAGGACGATAAAATATTATGGGAGATTAATTATAGATAAATCACTTTTAACCAATGAAAAGATCAGCCGTGTATCAAAAGGTGTAATTATAAAAAATAACAAATGGCATTGTATACAGTGTCACACTAACCAACCAAGCCATTACTATAAATACTTTTCAGCAGTTTTGAATAAATACATTGTTTATTGTCGAAATTGTATTAATTTAGGAAGAATGGATAATGTACATTCAGTTTTTATTACCGCATCGCAAAGCCACGTTTCGCAAGGCGCATTTCAATTACCATTTGACCTTTCGGAACAACAAAGTTATGCATCCAATAAAATTTTAGCGGCTATAAAAGCGTTTCAGTCAAAGATATTATATGCCGTTACAGGTGCAGGAAAAACAGAAATGATATTTGAAGCTATCCAATATGCGCGTAGTAAAGGGTATAATATTGCCATTGTTTCTCCTAGAGTGGATGTTGTAATTGAGGTGAGCATGAGAATTGCAGATAGCTTTCAGCAAGAAGATATTGATGTTTTATACCAAGGGCAAACCCAAAAATATAACGGTCATTTCGTCATAGCAACTGTACATCAGTTGTATCGTTTTAAAAGACATTTTAATTTAATTATTGTTGATGAAGTAGATGCTTTCCCCTTAGACATAGATCCTTCTTTATTTGAAGCAGTTAAACACGCGTCAAAAAAACAGTGTTCCCACGTTTATATGACTGCTACACCGCCGAAAAAACTACTCCAACAAATGAAATGTACAGATATGATTATCTTACCAGCACGTTTTCATAGACATTCACTCCCGATACCTCAATTTAAAAACTTCAACTTAAAACCACACAAAATTCAAATAAAACTATTAAATATTTTAAGAAAGCAGATTGCTAATCAACGCTATACTCTTGTATTTTTTAATAATATTCAACTAATGAAAGAAACATATAAGCAATACAAAAACAAATTCACGTCAATAACTTATATTCATAGTGATGATGTATACCGTTTTGAAAAAGTAAAGGACTTACGAGCTGGAAAGTATCGAATTGTTTTTACAACAACAATCTTAGAACGTGGTTTTACGATGGCTAACTTGGACGTCATAGTCTGCAATAGTCATCACTTTTCAACCAATGCATTAATTCAAATTGCAGGAAGGGTTGGACGCAAGCGAGAAGATCCAAGTGGACTTGTTTTATTTCTACATGAAGGCGTCACATTTAAAATGATAAAAGCACGTAAAAACATTAGGCGTATGAATCAAATAGCTCGTAAAAAGGGGTGGATAGATGACTAAATGCATACAGTGCCAGGCAACATATATTGAAGACTTTAATGCTAAGACTTTTTATAGAAAAGCAACAAAATTTTGTGAAAGATGCTTAGAACAGTGGCAAAATGTTAAACTTTTACCAGAAAATCGGTGCTCACGATGTTTGAAACAATTAGCTGTAAACGAAAGAGATTGTTTAGACTGTAAATTTTTGATTACACAATTCAAACTAATGCATCAACTTTATTGTGACTATCAATACGAAGGAATTGTAAAGCAGTTAATACACCAATATAAATTTATGAAAGATGTGGCGCTTAGCGAAGTGTTAGCTGCCCAAATGCGGCTGCCTAAAGTGCGTTACGATTATATTGTACCTATACCTTCGTCGATAGAAAAAGATCAAACACGTACATTTAACCCTGTGACGTGTGTATTAGATCAAATGAATGTACCATACGAATCTTTATTAATTGCAAAAGTAAGGCCGAAACAATCATCATTAGGAAAATTGCATCGTGCCGAGCTAATTAACCCGTTTGAAGTTGCGCAAAATATAGATTTGGAAAATAAGAATATATTACTTGTAGATGATATATATACTACAGGGTTAACGGTTCACAAGGCGTTAGCGACCCTACTTATTAGAAAAATCAGAAAATTCGATGTGTTTACGTTTGCACGATAACATAAAAGTGGTATTATAAGAGTAAGCAATATTACCAATATAGAGGTTTTAAAGGAGTCGATTATTATGATCAGATTTGAAATTCACGGGGAGAACCTCACTATTACTGATGCGATTCGCAACTATATTGAGGAGAAAATTGGTAAACTTGAACGTTATTTTAATGATGTGCCAAATGCCACTGCACATGTTAAAGTAAAAACGTATCATAACTCAGCTACTAAAATAGAAGTAACTATTCCATTGAAAAATGTTACATTACGAGCTGAAGAACGTAACGATGATTTGTATGCGGGCGTTGACCTAATTAATAACAAACTTGAAAGACAAGTTAGAAAATACAAAACACGTGTAAATCGTAGAAATAGAAATCGTGGTGAGCAAGAAGCGTTTGCCTCACTACCAGAAGAAAATGAAGTAGTAGAAACTCAAAATGATGATTCTGAAAACGAAATCGAAATCATTCGTGCTAAAAATTTCAGTTTGAAACCAATGGATTCAGAAGAAGCGGTATTGCAAATGGATTTATTAGGGCATGATTTCTTTATTTTTACAGATCGAGAAACAGATGGAACAAGCATTGTATACAAGAGAAAAGATGGTAAATATGGGCTAATTGAAACAACTGAATAACATTTTAATTTAGTTTCATATTAAATAATAGTAGCGTTCATGATTAAGTTAAATCGTGGACGCTCATTTTTTGCTATGTTACTATGAAATAATTTGAAAGTTATACATGTATTTGTGTATATTTTTAGTGAGTAAAGTTTCAAAGACGAATTAAAAATAACCAAAGTTTATGTTTGATGTCAGAATTAATAAATATATTGAAGTCAATAAGTGTAAATTTAAGCTTATTAATGATAATATAAGTTGTTGTAAGCTAAGAGTTATTAAGCTAAAGGAGCGAACAAAATGGGTTTTTTATCAAAAATTGCAGATGGCAATAAAAAAGAAATAAAACGCCTTGGTAAATTAGCCGACAAAGTCCTTGCATTAGAAGAGGATATGTCGATATTAACTGATGAAGAGATTAAAGGAAAAACAAAAGCATTTCAAGAACAATTACAAGCTGAAGAAGATATAAAAAAACAAAATAAAATACTAGAAGATATTCTACCAGAAGCTTTTGCAATCGTAAGAGAAGGTGCAAAGCGTGTATTCAATATGAGTCCATATAAAGTTCAAGTTATGGGCGGTATCGCAATTCATGGTGGCGATATTTCTGAGATGAGAACTGGTGAAGGTAAAACATTAACAGCAACGATGCCAGTATATCTAAATGCTTTAACAGGGCGTGGCGTCCACGTTATTACAGTCAATGAATACTTATCTAGTGTTCAAAGTCAAGAAATGGCTGAATTATATGAGTTTCTTGGATTATCTGTTGGGTTAAATTTAAATAGTAAGACAACAAATGAAAAGAGAGAAGCCTACGCATGTGACATTACGTATAGTACAAACAATGAGCTAGGTTTTGACTACTTACGTGATAATATGGTGAATTATGCAGAAGAGCGAGTTATGAGACCATTAAACTTTGCTATTATTGATGAAGTTGATTCTATTTTAATCGATGAAGCACGTACACCATTAATAATTTCGGGTGAAGCAGAGAAATCTACTTCTCTGTATACTCAAGCAAATGTGTTCGCAAAAATGCTAAAAAGTGAAGATGACTATAATTTCGATGAGAAAACAAAAGCAGTTCAATTAACAGAACAAGGTATCGACAAAGCTGAACGTATGTTTAAAATCGATAACCTATATGATGTGAAAAATGTTGATATTATTAGTCATATTAATACTGCCCTACGCGCACACGTAACATTACAACGAGATGTAGATTACATGGTCAATGGTGGTGAGGTACTTATTGTCGATCAATTTACAGGTCGTACAATGCCAGGCCGTCGTTTCTCTGAAGGGTTACACCAAGCTATTGAAGCCAAAGAAGGCGTGAAAATTCAAAATGAATCTAAGACAATGGCATCTATTACATTCCAAAACTATTTCAGAATGTACAATAAATTATCAGGTATGACGGGTACTGCAAAAACGGAAGAAGAAGAGTTTAGAAATATTTATAACATGACTGTAACTCAAATTCCAACGAATAAACCGGTACAACGTATAGACAAACCAGATTTGATATACATCAGTCAAAAAGGTAAGTTTGATGCAGTAGTCGCAGATGTAATTGAAAAACATAAACAAGGACAACCTGTACTTTTAGGTACTGTCGCTGTTGAAACCAGTGAGTACATCTCTAACTTATTGAAGAAAAACGGCGTACGTCACGACGTATTAAATGCTAAAAATCATGAACGTGAAGCAGATATTGTTGCCAACGCTGGACAACGTGGTGCTGTTACAATTGCTACAAATATGGCAGGCCGTGGTACGGATATTAAACTAGGTGAAGGCGTTGAAGAAATTGGCGGACTTGCAGTTATTGGTACGGAAAGACATGAATCTCGTCGTATCGATGACCAATTACGTGGCCGTTCTGGTCGTCAAGGTGACAAAGGTGATAGCCGTTTCTATTTATCACTTCAAGATGAATTGATGGTCCGTTTCGGTTCAGAGCGTTTACAAAATATGATGAACCGCTTAGGCATGGATGACTCTACACCCATCGAATCTAAAATGGTTTCACGTGCAGTGGAATCTGCACAGAAACGTGTTGAGGGTAATAACTTCGATGCGCGTAAACGCGTGCTTGAATATGATGATGTATTACGTAAGCAACGTGAAATTATTTATAACGAACGTAATAATATTATTGATAGTGATACAAGTGGTGATTTAGTAGATCAAATGCTATATTCAACATTAGAAAGAGGCGTTCACTACCATGTGAATGAAGAAGTAGATGAACCAGATTATGAACCATTCATTAATTATATCGATGATGTATTTTTAAATGAAGGCGACTTAAAAGTTGAAGACATTAAAGGTAAAGATAAAGAGGATATCATTGAAATCGTTTGGAATAAAGTTGAGGTAGCATTAAAAGATCAAAAAGAAAAGATTGGTACACAATTTGACGAATTTGAACGTATGATTTTACTACGTTCTATTGATACACATTGGACTGATCATATTGATACAATGGATCAACTTAGACAAGGTATACATTTACGTTCTTATGGTCAACAAAATCCGTTGCGTGATTATCAAAATGAAGGCCATCAATTGTTTGATACAATGATGCAAAATATTGAAGAAGATGTAAGTAAATATATTCTTAAATCAGTCGTTTCAGTTGAAGATGATGTGGAAAGAGATAAAGCTACAGACTTTGGTAAAGCTGAGCATGTTTCTGCAGAAGATGGTAAAGAAAAAGTTAAATCATCTCCATATGTTAAAGACGAACATATTGGTAGAAATGACCCTTGTCCTTGTGGTAGCGGTAAGAAATATAAAAACTGTCACGGTGCGTAACACATGTGATTATAAATTAAACCGGGAGCATTGATAGTCATATCATTAACTTCCGGTTTAATTTTTTGTCTTAAAACAATATGCTGAATATAGAGAAGATTCAATGTAAAGTTGAAATGTTAAGTCGAAGTTCTGTAGAATAGTGACGTTGGATAAAATAAATGAGATTAATAAGTAAGTGTAAGTATTTCATTTAAATGATAATAGGAGAGATGCAAAATGGAATTATCAGAAATTAAGCGTAATATTGATGCTTATAGAGAAAGATTAGAACAACTTAGGGGGTCTCTTTGACTTAGAGGAAAAAGAGACGAATATTAAAGAATTTGAAGAGATGATGACAGATCCTACATTTTGGGATGACCAAGATAAAGCACAAAAGGTGATTGATAAGAATAATGCTTTAAAATCAATTGTTAATGCTTATAGGTCTCTCGAATCAACTCTGGAAGATATGGACACTACAAGAGCATTGTTATTAGAAGAAAATGATGACACATTGAAGCAAGAATTAGAACAAGAAGTCTATTCATTTGAAAATGAGTTAGACAACTTTGAATTACAATTGTTGCTAGATGGCCCTTATGATACAAACGACGCTATTATGGAGTTACATCCTGGTGCAGGTGGTACTGAGTCGCAAGATTGGACTAACATGCTCTTGAGAATGTATCAACGTTACTGTGAGCAAAAAGGCTTTAAAGTAGAAATTGCTGACTACTTACCTGGTGACGAAGCTGGAGTTAAAAGCGTGACTATAATTGTAAAAGGTCATAATGCTTATGGTTATTTGAAAGCTGAAAAGGGTGTGCATCGTCTTGTTCGAATTTCTCCATTTGATTCTTCAGGACGTAGACACACATCATTTGCATCATGTGACGTAATCCCACAATTTAATAATACTGAGATAGAAATTGAAGTTAATCAAGATGACATTACAATTGATACTTTTAGAGCATCAGGTGCAGGCGGGCAGCACATTAATAAAACTGAATCAGCCATCCGAATTACACACCATCCAACTGGTATCGTTGTAAATAACCAAAATGAACGTTCTCAAATTAAAAACAGAGAAGCGGCTATGAAGACTTTGAAATCTAAGTTATATCAATTGAAAATTGAAGAACAAGAACAAGAAATGGCAGAAATTCGAGGAGAACAAAAAGACATAGGCTGGGGTAGTCAAATCAGATCTTATGTATTCCATCCATATGCTATGGTTAAAGACCATCGTACTAATGCAGAAACTGGGAAAGTTGATGCGGTAATGGATGGAGATATTAATTCATTTATAGAAGCATATTTACGTAGCCAGATGGATCATAGTGAAAAATAATCACAAATGAAACTAAATTACACGAAATAAAATAGCAATCTGAAATTTGGTAGTATATAAGGGATGAGGTAGTAATCAATTGTAAAATATTGATTGATATCTCGTTCCTTTATTTTTTGGAATTTTATAGCAGATAGCAAATGAATGACATGTGAACTAAACATAAAGAGAGAGGTAGTTATACATTTAAAAAGAGGATAAATATATAATTGCATATTTTTTATGATTTTAAAATATAAATTATTGGATGCAAAATACATTTTTAAATATTACATAGTCTAGTAGTGGTGAAATGATATTGTTTCTTTAAATACAGTGATGTCAAGGTGCTGAGCTATTTTTCAATGAAATAAATTTACTCATTTAAATTCAAAATTGACTGTTGTATTACAGTATAATAACAATCGCAAATGTCTAGGGGTTATGTGCTATATTATTGTTGATTAAAATTAAGACAGTAAAGGATGAAATACTTAATGAAGAAAGGGTTAACATTTTCTATAACTACGGCAGCAATGTTTTTTGGAATAAATGGTGTAGCATCTGCAGACCAAATCCATACAGTGAAAGAAAATGCTAAATTAACAGATATAGCTCAAGCATTTGCAACATCAACTAATGAAATTCAAAGCTTAAACCAAATAGATAAAAGAGAATATGTGCAAGCAGGAGAAAGATTAGTACTTCCAGATGATGATATTGTAGAAGTAAAAGCTGGTGATTCAATTCAAAGTATCGCAACAGCACATCAACTTACAGTTGATCAAATTGTCCAGTTAAATCCAAATTTAAGAGAAATGATTTATCCAGGTCAACTTATAGCAGTCTCTGAGAAAGGTTCAGCACATTTAAACAATCAATTACAGCAAATATTTAGTGAACATGTTGGTGAGCAAAATGATAATTACAATGCAACTACTTATGAACAATCAATACCAAATCATATTGCAACTTCATCAAGTGTATCATCTGTTGCACCACAAGCATGGTCATATGTTAACTCACAAGACACAGGGGTAGACAACCAATATACGTATGCCAATCAAAATGCGGAATCTACAGGACAGTATAGTCCAGTGCAACAAGCTTCAAATGGTAATAACTATTATACTTGGGGACAGTGCACATATTACGCTTTCGATAGACGACAGCAACTAGGAAAGTCTGTAGGTAATTTATGGGGGAACGCAAATAATTGGGCTTCAGCAGCTCGCCAAAATGGCTATCAAGTAAACCATACGCCAGAAGTTGGAGCTATTTTTCAAAGCACTGCAGGCAACTATGGCCATGTAGGTGTAGTGGAACGTAAAAATTCAGATGGGTCAATCCTTGTGTCAGAGATGAACTGGCAAGGGGTAGGCCAAAAATCTTATAGAACTGTACATAACACAGGACAGTATAATTATATTCACTAACAAATACCATAGCCCTCAGTCTACAAATATATTAATAATTTATTTTATAATATAATGAGCGAAATCGATAGCTATATTAATTTGATAGAATGAATATAGAAAAAGTTTTAATAAGTTGAAGATTCTGTACGAGGGAGTGGGACAATGAAATCATTGTAGCGTAATGTGATTTCGCTGTTCCACTCCCTCATTATATTAAATATTTATTTTCAAGGATATTAGTAAGACATTTTATTTGTTGAGTGATATTATGAAAATAAGTATAATGATACATTAAATAAACTTAGGAGGCGATGTCATGGGAGTACATCAATATTTTAAACGCTTATCTGATTTAGAAAAATTAATTAGATTGCCAGGTAAATTTAAGTATTTCGAGCATAACGTCGCTGCCCACTCATTCAAAGTAACTAAAATAGCTCAATATTTAGGGACAGTTGAAGAATATCATGGGAATGAAGTGGATTGGAAAAGCTTATATGAAAAGGCATTAAATCATGATTTCGCAGAAATATTTACAGGAGATATTAAAACACCTGTAAAATATGCTAGTGGAGAATTAAAGAAATTATTCTCACAAGTAGAAGAGGAAATGGTAGATCATTTTATAAATGAAGAGATTCCAGAACCATATCAAGCTATCTATAGAGAAAGACTACAAGAAGGTAAGGATGATTCGTTAGAAGGTCAATTGCTTTCGGTAGCTGATAAAATAGATTTATTATATGAAACATTTGGAGAAATTCAAAAACGTAACCCAGAACAATTATTTTTTGAAATATATGAAATGTCATTAGAGACAATCATGCAATTTGATCACCTTAGCTCGGTACAAGATTTTATAGAAAATATCATTCCTGAAATGTTGACAGAAAAATTTATTCCAAAATCAGAATTACGAGAAACAACCATGGCTATTTTGAATAATAGAAACGGGTGAAACGAATGATTTGGTATGCGCTTGCGGCTTTTTTTCCTTGTATTTTTGTTGTGTTATTTAGTGTATTAACGAGAAATAAATGGGTAGGCACAATTCTGACATTAGTTATAATAGGTGCGTCTGTACAAAAAGGATTCTTCCATAGCGAATGGATTATTTTTATAGATGTAGTGTCTATGTTGGCAGGGTATCTCATTATTGATCAATTAGAATTGCACAAAAAAGAAGACGAATGAAAAGTAAGTATTGAGCAACCCAATTGCTATAATTGAATAAGCGCTTTATAATTATATGGCTTGAGATAATCAAGAATATGATTATAATCCTAATTTATGCAAACATGGTAGATTGACTATGTTTGTTTTTTATTTATAGAGAACAAGATTAACTAAAACGAACAAATGTTTGCTTTCGTGTTTGTTAATCTGTTAAAATATGTAACGAGTATGAGCACCTTCGGAAAAAATTACGCCAAATAAGTAATATATATAACCTAATAAGGAAATTTGAAATAGGTTCTAAGCGTTAGAAATGATATAGGAGGTATGGGTTAATATGGAACATTATCCGTTTAAACTACATTCTGATTTTGAGCCCCAAGGGGATCAGCCAGAAGCTATAAAAAAAATTGTGAATGGTGTCAATGAAGGAAAAAGACATCAAACGTTACTTGGAGCTACAGGTACAGGTAAAACTTTTACAATGAGTAACGTTATTAAACAAGTGGGTAAACCTACATTAATTATTGCACATAATAAAACGCTAGCAGGTCAATTATATAGCGAATTCAAAGAATTCTTCCCTGAAAATAGAGTAGAATATTTTGTCAGTTATTATGATTATTATCAACCAGAAGCTTACGTGCCATCAACAGATACTTTTATAGAAAAAGATGCCTCTATTAATGATGAAATTGATCAATTACGACATTCAGCAACTAGTGCATTATTTGAAAGAGATGATGTCATTATCATAGCCAGTGTAAGTTGTATTTACGGTTTGGGTAACCCAGAAGAATATCGTGATTTAGTTGTAAGTGTTCGTGTCGGCATGGAAATGGATAGAAGTGAATTGCTAAAAAAATTAGTTGATGTGCAATATACGAGAAATGATATTGATTTTAGACGTGGTACATTCCGTGTTAGAGGTGATGTAGTAGAAATATTCCCAGCCTCAAGAGAAGAAATGTGTATTAGAGTAGAATTTTTTGGTGATGAAATAGATCGCATTCGTGAAGTGAACTACTTAACTGGTGAAGTGTTAAGAGAACGAGACCACTTTGCCATTTTCCCAGCTTCCCACTTCGTAACACGTGAAGAAAAAATGAAATTAGCTATCCAAAGAATTGAAAATGAATTAGAAACACGTTTGACTGAATTACGTTCTGAAAATAAATTACTAGAAGCGCAACGTTTAGAACAGCGTACAAACTATGACCTAGAGATGATGAGAGAAATGGGCTTTTGTTCAGGAATAGAAAACTATTCCGTTCATCTTACTTTACGACCAACAGGTTCAACACCTTATACGCTTTTAGATTACTTTGGTGATGATTGGTTAGTAATGATTGATGAGTCACATGTTACGTTACCACAAATTAGAGGTATGTATAACGGCGACCGTGCTCGTAAACAAGTATTGGTTGACCATGGGTTCCGCTTACCGAGTGCTTTAGATAATAGACCATTAAAATTTGAAGAGTTTGAAGATAAGACTAAGCAACTAGTCTATGTATCTGCTACACCAGGTCCATTTGAATTAGAACATACAGATGAGATGGTACAACAAATTATCAGACCAACAGGTTTATTGGATCCTAAGATTGAAGTTAGGCCAACTGAAAATCAAATTGACGATTTAATTGGGGAAATTCAAGACCGTATTGATCGAAATGAGCGTGTCCTAGTAACTACTTTAACTAAAAAAATGAGTGAAGATTTAACTACCTATTTGAAAGAAGCAGGCGTAAAAGTTAACTACTTACATTCAGAAATTAAAACGCTAGAACGAATTGAAATTATTCGTGACTTACGAATGGGCACATATGATGTCATTGTCGGAATTAATTTATTAAGAGAGGGTATTGATATACCAGAAGTATCTCTTGTAGTGATATTAGACGCAGACAAAGAAGGATTCTTGCGTTCACAAAGATCACTTGTTCAAACAATTGGACGTGCTGCACGTAATAGTCGTGGTGAAGTTATTATGTATGGAGACAAGATTACTGACTCTATGCGTTATGCGTTGGATGAAACAGAAAGACGTCGCACTATCCAAGAAGCATATAATGAAAAATATAACATTACTCCTATGACAATTAATAAGAAGATACATGATGTGATTAGTGCTACTGTTGATAACAATGAAACTAATGATCAACAACAAACGGAAGTTCCTAAGAAAATGACAAAGAAAGAACGCGAAAAGACAATTGCAAATATAGAAAAAGAAATGAAGCAAGCAGCGAAAGATTTAGATTTCGAAAAAGCTACAGAGCTTAGGGATATGTTATTTGAATTAAAAGCAGAAGGGTGACACAAATGAAGCAACCATCCATTGTAGTAAAAGGGGCACGTGCCCATAATTTAAAAGATGTTGATATAGAAATACCTAAAGATAAACTTATAGTTATGACTGGACTTTCAGGTTCAGGTAAATCATCTTTAGCATTTGATACAATATATGCTGAAGGACAACGTAGGTATGTGGAATCATTAAGTGCATATGCAAGACAATTTTTAGGCCAAATGGATAAGCCAGACGTAGACACGATAGAGGGATTATCACCAGCTATTTCAATAGATCAAAAAACAACGAGTAAAAATCCAAGGTCTACTGTGGCAACCGTAACAGAAATTTATGATTATATTAGATTACTCTATGCACGCATTGGGAAACCATTTTGTCCTAATCATGGCATTGAAATAGAATCACAAACAGTACAGCAGATGGTCGATCAAGTCATGAAATTAGAGGCGCGTTCTAAGATTCAAATTCTTGCGCCAGTAATTACCCATAGAAAAGGTGCACAAGAGAAATTAATTGATGACATTAGTAAAAAAGGTTACGTACGTGTAAGAGTAGATGGTGAAATAACTGATGTAAATGAAGTGCCTGCATTAGATAAAAACAAAAACCACACTATCGAAGTAGTCATCGACCGTTTAGTTGTTAAAGAAGGCATTGAATCACGCTTGGCAGACTCTATCGAAACAGCATTACAACTTTCTGAAGGTAGTCTTATAGTGGATATCATTGACGGCGAAGAGTTAAAATTCTCGGAAAATCATGCTTGTCCGATTTGTGGATTTTCAATTGGCGAATTAGAACCACGTATGTTTAGTTTTAACAGTCCATTTGGTGCATGTCCAACCTGTGGTGGCTTAGGTCAAACACTTACTGTTGATTTAGATTTAGTTGTTCCTGATGCTAATAAAACGTTAAACGAAGGCGCTATTGTTGCTTGGGAATCATCTAGTTCTGATTATTATCCAACATTGTTAAGTCGTGTTTGTGAAGTGTTTAAAATAAATATGGATAAACCTTTTAAAAAACTTACAGATCGACAAAAGGATATCATTTTATATGGTTCAAAAGGTAAAGAAATTGAATTTACATTCACACAACGTAATGGACAAACGCGCAAACGTACAATGGAGTTTGAAGGAGTAATCAATAATATAAATAGAAGATATCATGATTCTCCATCTGAATTGGTAAGAGAAATGATGAGTAAATATATGACTGAATTGCCGTGTGAAACTTGTCATGGTAAACGTTTAAGTCGCGAAGCGCTATCTGTTTACATCGCCGGAAAAAATATTGGTGATGTCGTTGAACAATCCATTAAGGAAGCGTTGCATAGTTATGAACATATAGAATTATCTGAACAAGATAGAAAAATTGCTAATCAAATCTTAAAAGAAATCAATTCAAGATTAGAATTCTTATATAACGTTGGACTTGAATATTTAACATTGAATCGTGCATCTGGATCGCTATCTGGTGGCGAGGCACAACGTATTCGCCTTGCGACTCAGATTGGTTCGAGACTTTCAGGTGTACTTTATGTATTAGATGAACCTTCTATCGGCTTGCACCAAAGGGATAATGACCGTTTAATTAATACGTTAAAAGAAATGCGTGATTTAGGTAATACCTTAATCGTTGTTGAACATGATGACGATACAATGCGCGCAGCAGACTTCTTAGTTGATGTTGGTCCGGGCGCTGGTGAACATGGTGGAGAAATCGTTGCGAGTGGGACACCGAAACAGGTAATGAATAATAAGAAATCATTAACGGGCCAATATTTAAGTGGACAAAAACGCATTGAAGTACCAGAAGCACGTAGGCAGATTACAGATCGCAAAATTAGCGTGAAAGGTGCTAGAAGTAACAACTTGAAAGACGTAGATGTTGATTTCCCACTTTCAACAATGACTGTTGTCACAGGGGTTTCTGGTTCTGGTAAAAGTACATTAGTGAATGAAATACTATATAAATCATTAGCAAAACACATTAATAAATCTAAAGTAAAACCTGGAGATTATGATGAAATTCAAGGTATAGATCAATTAGATCGTATAATTGATATCAATCAATCTCCGATTGGCCGGACACCAAGGTCTAACCCAGCTACGTATACAGGTGTTTTTGATAATATACGAGATATCTTTGCGCAGACAAATGAAGCAAAAGTTAGAGGTTATACAAAAGGACGCTTTAGTTTCAACGTTAAAGGTGGGCGTTGTGAAGCGTGTAAAGGTGATGGTATTATAAAAATAGAGATGCATTTCTTACCTGATGTATATGTGCCTTGCGAAGTGTGTGGTGGCTCTAGATATAACCGTGAAACTTTAGAAGTAACATACAAAGGAAAAAATATTGCTGATATTTTAGCGATGACAGCTGAAGAAGCTACGTTTTTCTTTGAAAATGTACCCAAAATTCATCGTAAATTGAAAACATTAGTAGATGTTGGTTTAGGCTATGTAACGTTAGGCCAACCTGCGACTACTTTATCTGGCGGTGAAGCGCAGCGTGTGAAACTTGCTTCAGAGTTGCATAAACGATCTACAGGTCGATCAATTTATATATTAGATGAACCTACAACTGGTTTGCATGTTGACGATATTAGCCGCCTGTTAAAAGTGTTAAATACACTTGTCGAAAATGGTGACACTGTAGTTATTATAGAACATAATCTAGACGTAATTAAAATGGCTGACCACGTCATAGATTTAGGCCCAGAAGGTGGCGATGGCGGCGGTACACTTGTTGCTACTGGTACGCCTGAAGCAATTACAGAAGTTGAAGAAAGTTATACAGGACGGTATTTAAAACCAGTATTAGAGAGAGATACAGTTAAATAAACAATCATGTTTCAGTACACATTGATGAACTATATTAAAAGTACAAAATTAGAATCCTCACAAATAACACATAATAGTGTTGTTTGTGAGGATTCTTTTTCTGGTTTTACTATAAAAATATATAATTATTAGATGAACGAACTAAAAATTGAAGATATCGTTTATAATTAATTAAGAAGTGATGAATTAAATTATTGATCTCCTACACTTTTTAATATGGATTATCTATTCTTTTTGATATGATAATAAATATACTATAAATGTCGGAGAAATATTGATAGAGGTGAACCAATGTTAACTACAAAAAGTTTAGTAGAACGCTTCGAACTTGAAATGATTGCAGGAGAAGCAGGACTAAATAAGCAAATTAAAAACACTGATATTTCAAGGCCTGGATTGGAAATGGCGGGGTATTTCTCTCACTATGCTTCAGACCGTATTCAATTATTAGGTACTACAGAATTATCTTTTTATAATTTATTGCCAGATGAAGAACGTAAAGGACGCATGAGAAAATTATGCCGACCTGAAACACCGGCAATTATTGTGACGAGAGATTTAGAACCACCAGAAGAATTGATTGAAGCTGCAAAAGAACATGAAACACCTTTAATTACTTCTACAATTGCTACTACTCAATTAATGAGCCGTTTGACTACGTTTTTAGAACATGAACTAGCTAGAACGACGTCGCTTCACGGTGTGCTTGTCGATGTGTATGGTGTAGGAGTACTAATAACTGGTGATTCTGGTATTGGTAAAAGTGAAACAGCTTTAGAATTAATTAAAAGAGGGCATAGACTTGTAGCAGACGATAATGTTGAAATAAGAGAAATTAGTAAAGATGAATTAATTGGAAGAGCTCCAAAATTAATAGAACATTTACTAGAAATTAGAGGTTTGGGCATTATCAATGTTATGACTTTATTTGGTGCTGGATCAATTCTTACAGAAAAACGATTACGTTTGAATATTCATTTAGAAAACTGGCATAAAGAGAAATTATATGACCGTGTAGGATTAAATGAAGAAACTTTACGTATCTTAGATACAGAAATCACGAAGAAAACGATACCGGTAAGACCTGGTCGTAACGTAGCAGTTATCATTGAAGTAGCAGCGATGAATTACAGACTAAACATTATGGGTATTAATACCGCTGAAGAATTTAATGATCGTTTAAATGCAGAAATTTTACGTAATGGTAATAATGGTGAGGAGAAATAAGTAATGTTGACATTAAACTATATCGATCCTATTGCATTTGAATTAGGACCGATTTCAGTCCGATGGTACGGCATCATCATTGCGGCTGGTATACTATTAGGCTATTTCATAGCACAAGCTAGTGTAAAAAAGATTGGTTATGACCAAGATACGCTAGTTGATATTATTTTTTGGAGTGCAATATTAGGCTTTATTGTGGCAAGAATCTATTTTGTTATTTTTCAATGGCCTTATTACATACAAAATCCAATTGAGATACCAATGATATGGCATGGTGGTATTGCGATACACGGTGGTTTAATTGGAGGATTTGTTACTGGCATTATTATTTGTAAACAAAAGAACATTAACCCTTTTCAAATTGGTGATGTAATTGCACCTAGTATGATTCTTGGACAAGGTATTGGAAGGTGGGGGAATTTCATGAATCATGAAGCCCATGGTGGACCAGTTTCAAGATCTGTGCTTGAAAATTTACATATCCCTAATTTTATTATTGATAATATGTACATTGAGGGTAAATATTATCAACCAACATTTTTATACGAATCTATATGGGATATCTTAGGTTTTGTTATATTGATTTTATTAAGAAAACATCTACGTATTGGTGATACATTCTGCCTTTATTTAATTTGGTATTCTATCGGGAGATTTTTCGTGGAGGGCATGCGCACGGATAGTTTAATGTTAACAAGCGATATTCGTGTAGCACAGTTAATGTCTATAATCTTAATTTTAGTTGGTATTATCATAATGATTGTTAGAAGGGTGAAATATCATTCGCCACGTTATAAAGATGTTGGGCCGTTATCATGGCCAAATACCAAAGTGAAGTGATAAAATAGCATGCGGAATTTAAAAAGACTAAAGTCACAAGTCAGAAATCCACTGTGGCATATGTACCGTTATATAAGGTTTGTTAAAATTTTCAAGCAAACAGTGATTATTGAAATTTGTCGATATTTACCTATAGTAAAGTTAAAACATTGGATATATCGTAAATTTCTAAAAATGAATATCGGAGCAGAAACTGCATTTGCGTTTAAAGTTGTTCCAGATTTACTATATCCAGAATATATTACAATAGGTAAAAATTGTGTCATTGGATATAACACAACTATTTTGACGCATGAGTTTCTAGTGAATGAGTTTAAAACAGGGCCAGTCTGTATTGGAAACAATACATTAATTGGAGCGAACGTTACTATTTTGCCTGGTGTTACGATAGGTAATAATGTCAAGATAGGTGCGGGCGCCGTTGTATCTAAAGATATACCGGATAATTCGCTGGCTTATGGGAATCCCATACAAATTAAAAGTTAAAAACATAGGAGGTGATCATGGATGGCGCATAACGACAATGTAATACCGATGAAGTTAGATAGTCAATTTTATAAAAAATTAGGTGAGCAAAAATTTCACCAACAAGATTATAAAAAGGCTGCAGAATATTATAGAAAAGTGCTTGAAATGTCACCTCAAGATTTTGATACAAAAGTAAAATATTCGGAATGTCTAGTAAATATAGGACTAGGTAATAAGGCGGAACATCTTTTTTATGAAAGTATAGCGCAAGATGAATTTGTGGAAGAAAGCTATTTCCAACTTAGCCAACTTAATATTACGATGAATGAAGCCAATAAAGCATTCCTATTTGGAATCAATTATATTACAATGTCTGACGATGAAGATTATAGAGATGAACTTGAAGAGATGTTTGAAGTTTCCTACCATTCTGCTGAAAAAATTGAAACAGAAAGCCAACTATTTGCCATACAACTCATTTTTCAATATTTATTCTCCCAAGGTCGTTTACCAGAAGCAAGGAATTTTATTTTAAATCAAAATGATGACATACAAGCACATCGCGTCGTACGTAATTTGTTAGCAATGTGTTATTTATATTTAAATGAATATGATACGGCAAAAGAGATGTTTGAACGCTTATTGAGTGAAGATAATAGTGATGTACATGCCTTATGTCATTATACGTTATTACTATATAACACAAATGATAAAGAGAAATATCAACGTTACTTAAAAATTTTAGGAAAAGTAATGCCGATGAATGATGACGAATCGTTCAAATTAGGTATCGTTCTATGTTATTTAAGACAATATGAAGCATCACAAAAGATACTACTGCCCCTATATAGAAAAGGAAAATTCCTTTCTATACAAATGTACAATGCACTCAGTTATAATAATTACTATTTAGGAAATTTGGAAGATAGTAAATATTTTTGGTCCAAACTACAAGAGATTACGCAAGTAGACGTTGGGCATGCTCCGTGGGTTATAGAAGAAAGTAAAGCTTACTTTGATCAACAAATCTTACCATTATTATTAAATGACGATAGTCACCATAGATTGTATGGCATTTTTTTACTTAATCAATTAAAGGGAAGAGAAGTATTATTGACCCAAGAAATTTGGGGCGTACTAGAATCTATGAATGATTATGAAAAATTATATTTAACATACCTTATACAAGATTTAAAATTAAATAAGTTAGATTTTATTCATAGAGGTTTGTTAATGCTTTATGATGTGGAATCATTGAAAAATAATGAAGAATTATTTATTATATGGATTGATCAAGCGGAAGCAATTATTTCTGAAAAAGTAGACTTAACTAATGTGGATGATTATGTAGCGGCATTTGTGTATATGTATTTTCGAAACACTGATATTAAAGTGACGAAACAACAAGTGTTAGACTGGTTCAATATCTCAGCATATCGTTTAAATAAAACAATCGATTATTTAGTGAGCATATAAGTTTATAAAATGCAAGAAATCATATATACTGCGCATAATGAATTATTAAATAGGAGGCAATTAAATGGCTGAACAAGTGGATTTTGATATTGCAATTATCGGTGCAGGTCCAGCAGGTATGACTGCTGCAGTTTACGCATCTCGTGCAAATTTAAGCACTGTAATGATAGAACGTGGCATGCCTGGTGGTCAAATGGCGAATACAGAAGAAGTTGAAAACTTCCCAGGATTTGAAATGGTTACAGGTCCAGACTTATCTACAAAAATGTTTGAACACGCGAAAAAATTCGGTGCAAAATATCAATATGGTGATATTAAATCAATTGAAGATAAAGGATCATATAAAGAAATTAATCTTGGTAATAATGTAATTACAGCTCATGCAGTTATCATTTCAACTGGTGCAGAATATAAAAAAATTGGTGTTCCAGGTGAACAAGAACTTGGCGGTCGTGGTGTAAGTTACTGTGCAGTTTGTGACGGCGCATTCTTTAAAGGTAAAAAATTATTTGTTATCGGCGGTGGTGATTCAGCTGTTGAAGAAGGAACATTCCTTACAAAATTTGCTGACAGTGTAACAATCGTTCACCGTAGAGATGAATTACGTGCACAAAAAATACTTCAAGATCGCGCATTTAAAAACGACAAAATTGATTTTATCTGGAGTCATACGTTAAAAACTATTAATGAAAAAGATGGAAAAGTCGGTTCTGTCACTTTAGAATCAACTAAAGATGGTGCAGAACAAACATTTGATGCAGATGGTGTATTCATTTATATCGGTATGAAACCATTAACAGTACCTTTCCAAGATTTAGGTATTACAAACGAAGTTGGTTATATCTTGACTAATGAAGATATGAGTACCAATATTCCTGGTATCTATGCAGCAGGCGATGTTCGTGAAAAAGGCTTACGTCAAATTGTAACTGCCACAGGTGATGGAAGTATTGCAGCACAAAGTGCAATTGCATATATTGAACACCTTAAAGATACAATTGAAGCATAATTTAAAAATTAACTGAGGCATTAGAATCAATGAATGAACCTCAGTTATGCAATTATTGCTAGGATGTCAAACTTACAGTGGATTGTAAGTGAATACATTCTAGCTTTTTTTACATAAAAAATTATACATGTCGAAATGTTGTCATGATTAAATTTTAAAAATTAAAGTCACTCAATATAAATAATCTCATATTGACAAATGCTTAGACTACTACCTCCGACCTTTTTCATGTAAAATGGTATATGATACTATAAGACTATTAGCTATAAATGAATCACTTTAAAGAATGAATACAAAGGTGATTCAACGTAACGATTGGACTATTATTATGATAAATAAACAACGGATGGTGTGAAAAGATGCAACCGGAAGAACAAGATATTGTGAAAAGTGAGTTATTAGTTGTTACAGGTTTGTCAGGTGCCGGAAAGTCTGTAGTTATACAGAGCTTAGAAGACATTGGATATTTTTGTGTAGATAATTTACCACCAATTCTTTTACCAAAATTCGTCGAACTTATGAGACAAGGTAATCCTTCTTTACAAAAAGTAGCGATTGCAATCGATTTAAGAGGTAAAGAATTATTCAAGTCACTTGTTAAAGAAATTGATTTAATCAAAGGTGATTCAGATGTTATCGTTGATATGATGTTTTTAGAAGCATCTGATGAAAAATTGATTTCCAGATACAAAGAAACACGTCGTGCACATCCATTGAACGAAAGAGGACAGCGCTCATTAATTGAATCTATTGAAGAAGAACGTGAACTATTGACTGAGATTAAAAGCTTGGCAAACTATACAATTGATACTTCACAAATGAAACCAAAAGAATTGCGCAAACGTATTGGTGATTATTTCAATCAAAGTAACTATCAAACTTTTAATATAAATGTAACTAGTTTTGGTTTTAAGCATGGTATTCAAATGGACGCTGACTTAGTGTTTGATGTAAGATTTTTACCTAATCCACACTATGTTGATGATTTGAGACCGTTAACTGGTGAAGATGAAGCAGTCTATAAATATGTCATGAAGTGGAAAGAAACAGAAACTTTTTATGAAAAATTAATAGATTTATTAAAATTTATGATTCCAGGTTACAAAAAAGAAGGTAAATCTCAACTTGTTATTGCCATTGGGTGTACTGGTGGACAACATCGTTCTGTCGCATTAGCCAAACGAATCGGAGCAGAACTCAAAGAGAGTTTTGACTATAATGTTTATGTGCATCATAGAGATGCACATGTCGAAAGTGGCGTGAAGCATAAAGATGAGAAGAATTAAACTTGTACTTATAGGTGGAGGTACTGGTTTATCCGTTTTAGCACGAGGTTTAAAAGGCTACCCTATAGATATTACGACAATTGTAACAGTTGCCGATGACGGGGGCAGTACTGGGAAGATAAGAAGCGAAATGGATATACCTGCTCCAGGTGATATACGAAATGTAATTTCAGCATTAAGCGAAACTGAATCGACAATAGAACAATTATTTCAATATCGATTTAAAGAAAATCAAGTTGAAGGACACTCTTTAGGTAATTTATTGATTGCTGCACTTACAAATATTAATAATGATTTTGGACATGCAGTTAAAGAATTGAGTGAAATACTAAATATTAGAGGGCGTGTTATACCTTCAACAAATACAAGTGTAAGATTAAATGCGGTGATGGAAGATGGAGAAATTGTCTATGGCGAATCTAAAATACCTAAAAAAAACAAAAAAATAGAACGTGTATTTTTAGAGCCAGAGGATGTAGAACCAATGGAAGAAGCTGTGGAAGCTATTGAGGAAGCGGATCTAATTGTATTAGGTCCAGGCTCACTATATACGAGTGTTATATCTAATCTGTGTGTTAAAGGTATCTCTGAAGCATTACTTAAAGTTGACGTGCCTAAACTATATGTGTCGAATGTTATGACACAACCTGGGGAAACAAATCATTACACAGCACTCGACCACGTCAAAGCAATACATGATCACATAGGAAATAATTGTATTGACTACGCTATTTGTAGTACGCAAGCCTTTCATGGGGATGTAGTAGAACGTTATAGAGAAGATAATGCAGAACCTGTGCAATGTGATATAACTAAAATGGAAGCGCAAGGTATTAAAGTTTTTACACATCCAAACTTGGTTGAAGTTTCTACTGAAAATTATGTACGGCATAATACAGATGTTCTTTCAAAGATGATATATGAAATTGCTATGCAAGAAACAGAGACAATTGAATTTACACGCAAAAAAGAAAATGAAGAAAAACATTAGGTGAGACTATAAAGTTAAGAAGGGACTGATTGTAATGAGCTTTGCATCCGATATGAAGAATGAACTAACAAGAATAGAAGTAGATGAAGAGAATGCAAAAGCAGAGCTCAGTGCCCTTATTCGAATGAATGGTGCACTCAGTCTATCCAATCAGCAATTTGTTATCAACATCCAAACTGAAAATGCTACAACAGCTAGACGTATCTATTCACTAATCAAAAAAGTATTTAATGTTGAAGTAGAATTACTAGTAAGAAAGAAAATGAAGCTTAAAAAGAACAATATATATATTTGTCGCATTAAAGCACGAGCAAGAGAAATTTTAGATGAGTTAGGTATTTTAAAAAATGGTGTTTTCACACATGAAATTGATGAGGGCATGATTTATGAAGACGAAATGAAAAGAAGCTATTTAAGAGGTGCTTTTCTTGCTGGTGGTTCAGTGAATAACCCAGAAACATCTTCTTATCATCTTGAAATATTTTCATTGTACGAAGATCACTCTGAAGGTATTACACAATTGATGAATGAATACGAATTAAACGCCAAACATCTTGAACGGAAAAAGGGGAGTATAGCATATTTAAAAGAAGCAGAAAAAATATCAGACTTTCTTAGTTTGATTGGTGGTTTCCAAGCATTGTTAAAATTCGAAGATGTACGCATCGTACGTGATATGAGAAATTCTGTAAATAGACTAGTTAATTGTGAAACTGCAAATTTAAATAAAACAGTAAGTGCTGCAATGAAGCATGTTGAGAGTATCCATCTCATTGATAAAGAAATAGGATTAGATAATTTACCGGATAGGTTACGTGAAATTGCAAAATTAAGAATAGAACATCAAGAAGTATCGTTAAAAGAACTTGGTGAAATGATGTCGACTGGAAAGATATCTAAATCTGGCGTGAACCATCGTTTGCGCAAATTAAATGAAATGGCGGATAAAATACGTAGTGGCGAATCAATAGAGTTGTAATTTAGTGCAACAACAGGTCGATTTACTGTGTGGAAAATTTTTCTATATATAAACAAATTATATCTGGATATTTTTTTAATAATTATGCTAATATATTATAAAAGCAATCATTTCAATTACTGACACCTTGTTTAGGTGTCTTTTTTATATGATTAGAAAATTTGATTCTAAGGTTGAATCGAGGCGAAGTTTAATTAAGTAATTTAGACAATAAGGAGGGCATACATGTTAGATTTTATTAATAAGCATTATAGAAACATTATATTTTGTTTGATCGGTACATTAATTAACGCTATAGGGGTGAATTGCTTTTTACTTGGTTCTAACCTTGGTGATGGTGGGACTGTTGGCATATCACTTTCATTACTGTATGCCTTTGGTTTATCGCCTGCATGGACCTCTCTAATTATAAATACTATTGTTGTTTTTATTGGTTGGAAATTTTTAAGTAAAACAGTTGCTGTTTATACAGTAATATCAAATACTGCTCTGTCCTTCTTTTTACACTTAACTGAAAATATTAATCTCGGTATCGATAACTTTGTTATTAATTCGGTCTTTGGTGGCGCTATTATCGGTATTGGTGCTGGTTTAGTTATCTCAACAGGCAGTACGCTTGGTGGGACATCTGTTATTGCTAAAATAGTAAATAAATATACAGAGATTAAAACATCGCAAGGTATTTTTATACTTGATGCATTAGTAGTGCTTTCTTTTTTAATGGTATTACCGTTAGAAAACGTCTTATTTACAATTATTATGTTATTTGTTACTGAACGAGCAACGGCCTTTATTATTGAAGGGTTTAACCCTAAAAAAGCAGTTACTGTAATTTCAAATAAAAGTGAAACAATTAGCGATAAGATTAACGCTTTTACAGGTAGAGGTTCAACAATCCTTACTGGTAAAGGTGGATATGGTAAAAATGAAACACATATGCTTTATGTCGTTGTGCCACAGTCACAAGTGACAAGAGTGAAAAAACTTGTAAATGAAGAAGATGAAAATGCCTTTTTAGTGATACACGATGTTCGAGATGTGTTAGGTAGTACTTTTATTAATATGAGTTAAGTAATAAAACTGAAACTATGGATGCGTTGATTGAACAATGGCCAATTGGCAGATTTGCTAAACCAGAAGAAGTAATATCTGTCGTTCTATGGCTATGCCCTATATGAACGTGTTATATGATTGGAGAGCTGATATTAGAAGTTTGTGGTTTTATCATTTAGTAAGATATAAAAATGGGAATACCGTCGATTTGGTATTCCCATTTTATATGTATATAATTAAAAATTATAAGTCCCCTCGAAGGGAATCGAACCCCTATCTTAAGAACCGGAATCTTACGTGTTATCCATTACACTACGAGGGGATAAAAAACACATTAATCTTAGTGTACAAATCAAAATGGCTCCGGTCAATAAGAATAATTTAACTTTCATAAAAAAAGTGAGCGTTATTCTTTGACCATGTTTGACTTTTGAGTTAAAATAAGTTTATCAATTAGAAATAAGGAGGCAATATTAATGAATTTAATACCTACAGTAATTGAAACAACAAACCGTGGGGAACGTGCCTATGACATTTACTCACGTTTATTAAAAGATCGTATTATTATGTTAGGTTCACAAATCGATGATAATGTAGCAAACTCTATTGTTTCTCAATTATTATTCTTACAAGCGCAAGATGCTGAAAAAGATATCTATCTTTACATTAACTCACCAGGTGGTAGTGTAACTGCTGGTTTCGCAATTTATGATACAATCCAACACATCAAACCAGACGTACAAACAATTTGTATTGGTATGGCTGCGTCAATGGGTTCATTCTTACTTGCAGCTGGAGCAAAAGGTAAACGTTTTGCACTTCCAAACGCAGAAGTAATGATTCACCAACCATTAGGTGGCGCACAAGGTCAAGCTACAGAAATTGAAATTGCTGCTAACCACATTCTTAAAACACGTGCTAAATTAAATCAAATTTTAGCAGAACGTACAGGTCAATCAATCGAAAAAATTGAAAAAGATACTGATAGAGATAACTTCTTGTCTGCTGAAGAAGCAAAAGAATACGGTTTAGTTGACCAAGTAATGGTTCCTGAATCATAAAATTACAAGTTGGTAGATAAGCCACAAATAGAATTATGGCTTATTTCATACAATCCGGGACATAAATAGGTGTTCCGGATTTTTTATGCGCATTGTAATCTTGAACACTATAAATTTAACCGTTGCAAGATTGATTATCTTTCTTTAAGAATTAATAGTAATCAAATCCAAACATAATAATTAAGTAAATAAAAAACCAATCAAATGCAAAGATAGCACTTGGTTGGTTTTAGTTAAAAAGTATATTAAGAATCTTGGAATGTATTACTTTTTGAAGTGCTTTTACTGTTAAAGAAGAGTTTTAGTGCAAACACAGTAATAATTACTCCGGAAATGATTAAAAAGGATGAAACAACGAGCATCGGTATAGATTTCTCAAATGCAAAGCCACCATTTAACAATAGTAATAAACCAGAGATTAAAAGTAATACATGTGATAAACGATCATGTTTCATTTTTTAAATTCAGTCCTGTTCAATTAGTGTACTAAATCTTCTAAAGCTATTTTTAAATCTGGATATTTGAATTTAAAGTCAATTGCCTGTAGTTTATTAGGGATAACTTTTTGCGTATCAAGAATAACTGTAGACATTTGACCTAAGATAATTCGTAGTGCTAATGATGGTACCCATGTGTAATGAGGGCGATGGGTTGCGCGCGCCAGTGTGTAACCAAATAAATTTTGGTGTTCTACAATAGGTGCAGTAAAATTAAATACGCCTTGTGCTTCTTCTGTGTTAATAGTGTGAAGAATTGCTCTTGTTAAATCGTCAATGTGTATCCAAGAATACCACTGTCTTCCAGTGCCAATCTTACCACCAACGTATAATTCATATGGCAGTTTCATCATTGGTAAGGCACCGCCTTCTTTAGATAGCACCATACCAAATCTACCTATAACTACACGTGTACCTAATGATTCGAATTGACGAGCAAGACGCTCCCATTGATAGACTACTTCTGATAAGAAATCAAATGGTAACGTTTTGTATAATTCAGTATATGTGCGATATAAATCGGGTTTGTAATAACCGACAGCACTTGCGTTGAAGAATACTGAGGGTTTCTGCTCGCGCTCTTCAAACAATTCAAATAAGGCTTGCGTTGATTGTAATCGACTCACCATAATTTTTTGTTTATAGCTTTTAGTCCAACGCTTATTTAAACTTGCACCCGCAAGATTGATAACGATATCTATGTCAGGTACTCGTGCTTCCCAATCAGATTTTGACCAATTTACATAAGTGATTTTGGGATGTGATGTTGTTTTATCTTGTCTTGTTAAAATTGTAATATGTGCGTCACTTTGGACAATGGCTTCTACTAATTGTGTACCAACCATGCCTGTGCCACCTGTAATTAAATAGTTTTTCATTTTATCACCTCATAAATAGTAATGCCTAATGTTGCAATGGTTTTAAATGAAACAATCGCATCGCATTTGAAGGTCATAATTTTTTCAAAGATTGTTCAAGAATATGTCATTTACTTACCTTAAGAAGTATTTAAAACAAAGGAGTTTCGATTTATAATAAAAGTACCTTCGATATTAATTAATCATCTCTTAATTATTTCGAGTATACCCCATAATATACTAACGAAGGTAAAATTTTGACTCCCTTTAGTAGCGAGGCTGGGACATAACTGTGTGTCTCGGCCTTAAGTACGTTATTAGCAGAAGTTAATTAGATTTTATCTATTTTATAATTCTATTTCGTTGCTAGTCATTTTATCGGTATGGGGTTATAACAAAAGCGTTTTGAAAAAGCATCTTTCATTTATACCTTCCTCTAAATCTATATTAACGCAATTAATGGCATGTAACTATCTTTTTACGTATTTACGCTTTTACAAAGGATTAATACGTTAGAAAGTTATATTTGTATCTACAGAAATAATAAAATAAAGCCTAAAAGACTAATTAATATTAAACTAATAAAAACTGTGAATGCAAAACGTGATTTTGAATGTTCTCTAGTCTTATGATTATCATTTTCCAACATAATTTGTCTAAGACCAGTGTTCGTATTTTTTGAGTGTTGATCTAAGTCATCAAAGAGTTCATGTTTTTTCAATTTAGAACACATCCTGTTATGATAATAGATATAAGCTAATCTTTTGAATTACTTTCTCTAAAGTATTGAAAGTGCAGATAAAATTAGATTAGTATTAAAGTAAATCATAAAATTTTATCATACACATGTATTTTACTATATATATGACTTTAAGATAACAACTAGATTAAAAAATTAGTTAATAAGTTTAATTAGCATATGAAATAGTGTAAAATATATATTTGATATTGAACGTATACACAGTAATTTTAAATGTATGATATAAATTGAAGTGAGGGGAGCATATGCCAAAGCATAATCAAAATAATAACTTTGATGACCAAGATAACAAGAAAATGAGTGGTTTTGCGAAAATAGTTAGTGGAGTAATTGTATTACTATTAGTAGGTGGACTCATATTTGCTATTTTTGCATTTGTAGATCATTCCAATAAAGCTAACGAACGTTTAGCGGATCAGAAACAAGAAGAAAAAGAGAAAACAAAAGAAGAAAAAGAGAAGAAAAAGAAAGAAAAATCTACTGAAGAATCCCAACAAACACAACAGACGCAGCAAACACAACAAGCTCCTCAGACGCAGCAAACACAACAGACGCAACAAACGCAACAAAGAACTCAACAACCTGCTACTGCTGAACGCACAACTGAAGAAAAGAAAAAACCAGAAAAAACAAAAGAAGCAACAACTGAGGAAGCAACAACTGAGGAAGCAACAACTGAGGAAGCAACAACTGAAGAAAGAACAACTGAAGAGCGTACGACAGAAGAAAAAACGACAGAAGAAAAAACACCGGAGCCTTCTACTGAAGAAAGAACAAGAGAACCATCAACAGAAGAAAAAACATCTGAGCCTACTACAGAGCAAAAAACAAGTCAAAGAAGCGCACAAAACAGCTCTCAAAATAGTACCCAAGAAAGATCGTCACAAAATAGCACTTCAAATAGAAGCGCACAAACATCTGAAGAAGACTAAAATACAGTTGAACAAGAATGCATCAATGCATTTGTTAATATTGAAAAGCCGGGCTGATAAGTAATCAGTCCGGCTTTATTTGTGTAAAATCATTTCAGAAATTAATGTTAGTTAGAGTTTTTTAATTATTTAGAAATAACTGTTCCTAAAGTCACTTCTGTCACGTAACCATTTTGGATATCAAATTTAATATTGTTACCATTTAAAATATATGAAATAGATTGACCTTTTGCTGTATTAACAACTTTACCTTCTCCCCATACTTTAACCAATTGTTCTTGAGAAATATGGTTTTTCTTAACAGGGAATTTAGCTTGGATTGCTTTGTTAGAAGCAAATTTCATTACTTTTTGGTCATGTACTTTAACTTCTTTTGCATATTTTTGGTAACTTAAAGCGCTTTGATTATCAGCGTATATATTGTAACCATTAAGCTTAACATTATTATGCTTTACAGCATTTTTAAAATTAGTATCTAATATGAAGTTACCATTTTGACCAGTCATACCAGAGTATGCGTACCAAGGTTTTGTCGCTGCCTCAGCAATATTATTTTGTGATGCAAATTGTGTTACTGTAGTCCCTAATAATGTGCTCAATGCGATACCGCCAGCTAAAATAACTTTTGTGAACTTTTTCATTTTTTTAAAACTCCTTTTAATAATTTTGTAATTGAATTGTTTGTAATCTTATAGTAATATATTTATAACAATGAGATTACAAATATTACAAGTATGTTACGGTATTTTTTGATTAGTTAGTAAAATTTTGCCTAAGAGCGGGGAATATTCAAAGAAGTTAAGTTGTTTTGAGAGGATAAAGAATAAACTGTCGCATAGCTTAAGTTACTATACAACAGTTATGAATATATAAGCATTATAATGAATTGAGATGTTAGAAAATAGATAGAAGCGTTTATTATTAAAAGGTAGATTCTATGTGGAAAGCATGTAATCAGGACTTAATAGTATAGTAGTTGAACGATGAAACATAACTTATAATCATCATTTTTGAAAATATAATTTTAAAATAAAAAATTGAGTAAGTAAGACACTAACGAAAATATAATGATTAAAGTAAAACAACCACCAAAACACCCTAAGGGGCCACAACCACAGCCGAAATGTTTTGTGTAATTTAAAGAGTGATGTTGATTGTTTGTAGGGATGTCTTGATTTTTTTTATTAAAGTAATCCTTATCCTTATAACGTTGATCATCTGGGTCAATAACTTCTGGATTATTATTGTTAGACATGCGTTTCTCTCCTCGACTTGTTTAATATATATTCATTTTAAAGATTTAATACATAGTATTCAATTAGAGTTGCTCAGTGTAGTGATCGGATTTAGAGAAAATGTGACAAACTCATTGATCCAATTAATTTAAGTATTGATGATTAACAAATTATATAGCGGGTAAATTGTTACTGTACGCAGATAAAAAATATTTGATTTTAATAGTAAATGTAGTTGATAAGATAAGGACTATTTTTGCTTGCAATTTCAAAACGATAGTAGTATTATTGCAAATATAAGAGGTTATATTTTTTTGTCCCGCCAGGGACGGAAAAAGTCAATCTATGGTTAGAACTTGACCCTTTATAAAGAAACGGAGGAGGATAGTAGTGAAGGATTTGATAAAAGTTCAACAAAAGCTTGTGCCAGAAATTGTTGAAAAAATGTATCGTCGTTTCTCGATTCTCACTACTATTTCAAAGCATCAACCCGTAGGTAGACGTAGTTTAAGTGAATATATGGATTTGACTGAACGTGTGCTTCGTTCTGAAACGGACATACTAAAGAAACAGGATTTGATTAAAGTTAAACCCACAGGTATGGAAATAACAGAAGCAGGTGAATTAACGGTCAGACAATTGAATGGTTATTTTAATGTCTATTCTGATGACCATCATCTTGCTCAAGTTATTAAAGAACAGTATGGAATCAAAGAAGTCTATGTCATACCAGGGGATTCAGACGCTGATCAAACAGTTAAGATTGAATTATCCCGTCAGGCAGGACAACTCGTTGAAGATGTACTTTATGAAAATGCAATTGTTGCAGTAACAGGTGGTTCAACAATGGCCTACGTTAGTGAAGCAATGCATCATCAACCATACAATGCGTTTTTCGTTCCTGCGAGAGGCGGACTTGGTGAAAATGTTGTTTATCAAGCAAACACAATTGCAGCTAGTATGGCACAGCAAACAAATGGTGATTACACAACGTTATATGTACCAGATAATGTAAGCGAAACGACGTATAATACGCTTATGTTAGAACCCTCCGTAATCCAGACACTAGAAAAAATCAAACAATCCAATATTACAATCCATGGCATTGGTGATGCGCTGAAGATGGCGCGAAGACGTCAATCACCTAATGAAGTTATAGAAAAACTTCAACATCACAATGCCTCGGGAGAAGCATTTGGATATTATTTCGATGATCAAGGCGATATCGTACACAAGGTAAAAACGATAGGACTTCAATTAGAAGATCTTGAGTCGAAAAAGTTTATTTTTGCTGTAGCAGGGGGTAAATCAAAAGGAGAAGCAATTAAAGCTTACCTTTCAATTGCTCCTAAAAACACTGTATTAATTACAGATGAAGGTGCAGCAAAAGCAATCGTAAACATATAGTAATAAAAAGTGATAACACTTTTTAAATATCATTTATTAAAGGAGGCCATTATAATGGCAGTAAAAGTAGCAATTAATGGTTTTGGTAGAATTGGTCGTTTAGCATTCAGAAGAATTCAAAACGTTGATGGAATTGACGTAGTAGCAGTAAATGATTTAACAGATGACGAAATGTTAGCACATTTATTAAAATATGACACTATGCAAGGACGCTTCACAGGAGAAGTTGAAGTTGAAAATGACGGTTTCCGTGTTAACGGACAAGAAGTAAAATCATTCTCTGAGCCAGAACCAAGTAAATTACCTTGGAAAGACTTAGACATTGATGTTGTATTAGAATGTACTGGTTTCTTCGCTGATAAAGAAAAAGCAGAAGCTCATATTGAAGCAGGTGCTAAAAAAGTATTAATCTCTGCTCCAGCTACTGGTGACTTAAAAACAATCGTTTATAACACAAACCACCAAGAATTAGATGGTTCAGAAACAGTAGTTTCAGGTGCTTCATGTACTACTAACTCATTAGCTCCAGTTGCAAAAGTATTAAACGATGACTTCGGTTTAGTAGAAGGTTTCATGACTACAATCCATGCTTACACTGGTGACCAAAGCACACAAGATGCTCCACACAGAAAAGGCGACAAACGTCGTGCGCGTGCAGCAGCTGAAAACATTATTCCTAACTCAACTGGTGCTGCTAAAGCAATTGGCCTAGTAATCCCTGAAATCGATGGTAAATTAGACGGTGGAGCGCAACGTGTTCCTGTAGCTACTGGTTCTTTAACTGAATTAACAGTTGTATTAGAGAAAAATGTAAGTATTGAAGACGTTAATGCTTCAATGAAAAATGCATCAAACGAATCATTCGGTTACACTGAAGATGAAATCGTTTCTTCTGACGTAATTGGTATGACTTACGGTTCATTATTCGATGCAACACAAACACGTGTAATGACAGTTGGCGACCGTCAATTAGTTAAAGTAGCAGCTTGGTACGATAACGAAATGTCTTACACTTCACAGTTAGTTCGTACATTAGAACACTTAGCAACTCAAGCTAAATAATTCGATGTAAAATTAATTTAGCAAGCGCGTTGTGCTGTTAAATTTAAACAATATGCTTAGGAGTAAGCGGGGAGCACAACGCTTCTCCGCTTATTTTAATTTATTGTTCCATTCAGAGGAGGAAGCTTACATGGCTAAAAAAATTGTAACTGACTTAGAATTAAAAGGTAAAACTGTACTTGTTCGTGCTGATTTTAACGTACCGATGAAAGATGGAGAAATCACTGACGATAACCGTATCGTTCAAGCATTACCAACAATTCAATATATTATTGAACAAGGTGGAAAAGTCGTATTATTCTCTCATTTAGGTAAAGTGAAAGAAGAAAGCGACAAAGCAGAATTAACTTTAAAACCAGTAGCTGATGCATTAACAGAAAAATTAGGTAAAACAGTTACTTTTGTACCTGAAACACGTGGTGAAACGCTAGAACAATCTGTTAAAGACCTTAATGAAGGTGATGTACTGTTAGTCGAAAATACACGTTTTGAAGATGTAGATGGCAAAAAAGAATCTAAAAACGATCCTGAATTAGGTAAATACTGGGCTTCACTTGGTGATGTATTCGTAAATGATGCTTTTGGTACAGCGCACCGTGAACATGCATCAAATGTAGGTATTGCAGCTAACTTAGAAACAGTAGCAGGATTCTTAATGGAAAAAGAAATAAAATATATTGGTGGCGTAGTTGAAAACCCAGATAAACCAGTAGTTGCAATCCTTGGTGGCGCAAAAGTTTCTGACAAGATTGGCGTTATTACAAATTTATTGAAAATTGCAGATAAAGTACTTATCGGTGGCGGTATGTCATACACATTCTTTAAAGCACAAGGTAAAAAAATTGGCTTATCTTTATTAGAAAAAGATAAAGTTGATTTTGCTAAAGAATTATTAGACCGCGCCGGCGATCAAATCGTATTACCAGTTGATTGTAAAGTCGCTAAAGAATTCTCAAATGATGCAGAAATTACTGAAGTAACAGTAGATAATATCCCAGCTGACCAAGAAGCAATGGATGTTGGACCGAAAACGGTTGAATTATTCAAAGAACATTTACAAGGTGCACATACAGTAGTATGGAATGGACCAATGGGTGTGTTTGAATTAAGCAACTTTGCTAAAGGTACGATTGGCGTTTGTGAAGCAATCGCTGAATTGAAAGATGCTAATACTATTATTGGCGGCGGCGATTCAGCAGCTGCAGCAATTTCATTAGGTTATGCGGATGACTTTAGCCATATCTCAACTGGTGGTGGCGCATCATTAGAATATCTTGAAGGCAAAGAACTACCAGGCGTAGTTGCAATTGCTAACAAATAATCGCACGACTAAAAACAGCAACCCATGATTATATAGACAATATTTAATCATAATTTACTAATAGGAGTGTAATATAATGAGAAAACCAATTATCGCAGGTAACTGGAAAATGAACAAAACTGTACAAGAAGCTAAAGATTTTGTAAATGAATTACCAACATTACCGGATACTAAAGAAGTAGAATCTGTTATTTGTGCACCAACAATCCAATTGGATGCATTAGTGACGTTAGTTAATGAAGGAAAAGCACAAGGCTTACAAATTGGTGCACAAAATGCATATTTCGAAGATAACGGTGCTTTCACTGGTGAAACTTCTCCAGTAGCGTTAGCTGACTTAGGTGTTAAATATGTTGTTATCGGTCACTCAGAACGTCGTGAAATCTTCCATGAAACAGATGAAGAAATTAACAAGAAAGCACATGCAATCTTTAATCATGGCATGACTCCAATCATTTGTGTTGGTGAAACTGACGAAGAACGCGAAAGCGGAAAAGCAAATGAAGTTGTTGGAAACCAAGTTAAGAAAGCAGTAGAAGGTTTATCTGAAGAACAACTACAACAAGTTGTTATCGCATATGAACCAATTTGGGCTATTGGTACTGGTAAATCATCAACTGCTAAAGATGCAAATGAAATGTGTGCATTTGTAAGACAAACAGTTTCAGAATTATCTAGCCAAACTGTAGCAGAAGCAACACGTATTCAATATGGTGGTAGTGTTAAACCTAACAACATTGAAGAATACATGGCAGAATCAGACATCGATGGTGCTTTAGTAGGCGGTGCATCACTTAAAGTGGATGATTTTGTACAATTGTTAGAAGGTGCAAAATAATATGGCGAAACAACCAACTGCATTAATTATTTTAGATGGTTTTGCAAACAGAGAGAGCGAGCACGGTAATGCTGTAAAACTAGCTAATAAACCTAATTTTGACCGTTATTATAGTAACTATCCAACTACACAAATCGAAGCAAGTGGTTTAGATGTGGGACTACCTGACGGTCAAATGGGTAATTCAGAAGTTGGGCATATGAATATTGGTGCTGGTCGTATTGTTTATCAAAGTTTGACGCGTATCAATAAATCAATTGAAGATGGAGATTTCTTTGAAAATGATGTGTTAAACAACGCTATGAAACATGTTAGAGATAATGATTCAGTACTACATGTTTTTGGTCTGTTATCAGACGGCGGTGTACACAGTCATTACCAACACCTTTTTGCTTTATTAGAATTAGCTAAAAAGCAAGGTCTTGAAAAAGTGTACGTCCATGCATTTTTAGATGGACGTGACGTTGATCAAAAATCAGCATTAAAATATATAGAAGAAACTGAAGCTAAATTTAATGAACTAGGCATCGGTCAATTCGCTTCTGTATCTGGACGTTATTATGCAATGGACCGTGATAAACGTTGGGATAGAGAAGAAAAAGCATATAATGCTATCCGTAATTTTGGTGGAGAGACATTTGAATCAGCAAAAGCTGGCGTTGAAGCTAACTATGCTAAAGATTTAACAGATGAATTTGTAGAACCATTTATCATTGAAGACCAAAATGAAGGTGTTAATGATGGCGATGCAGTAATCTTCTATAACTTCCGTCCAGATAGAGCGGGGCAACTTTCTGAAGTGTTTACAGATAAAGCATTTGACGGGTTTAAAGTAGAACAAGTCAAAGATTTATTCTATGCAACATTTACAAAATACAATGACAACGTAGATGCTGAAATTGTTTTTGAAAAAGTCGATTTAACTAATACAATTGGTGAAGTTGCACAAGATAACGGTTTGAAGCAATTACGTATTGCTGAGACAGAAAAATTCCCACATGTAACTTATTTCATGAGTGGCGGTCGCAATGATGAATTTGAAGGTGAACGTCGTCGTTTAATTGATTCACCTAAAGTTGCAACTTATGACCTTAAACCAGAAATGAGCGCATATGAAGTAAAAGATGCTTTAATCGAAGAACTAAATAAAGGTGACCTAGATTTAATCTTATTAAACTTTGCGAACCCTGATATGGTTGGACATAGTGGTATGTTAGAGCCAACGATTAAAGCTATTGAAGCCGTAGATGAATGTTTAGGTGAAGTTGTTGATAAAATAACTGAAATGGGTGGCCATGCGATTATCACTGCTGACCACGGCAATTCAGATATGGTATTAACAGATAAAGATGAACCTATGACTACGCATACAACTAATCCAGTTCCAGTAATTGTTACAAAAGATGGTGTGACATTACGTGAAACAGGTCGTCTTGGTGATTTAGCGCCAACATTATTAGATTTATTAAATGTTAATCAACCTGAAGATATGACTGGTGAATCATTAATAAACCGCTAATATAATGAATTAAAATTTTGAGTGAAAACTAGTGCTATAAATTTAGTATAGAAGCGTTTCTTATTCTGACAATTTGTAGCATCTTATAAACAACACAAGAGAATTAAATTACTTTGTATTTATAGTATTTAAAGCTATAATGAAGATGAAATTTAATATTTCTAAACTACTTATTTATAAAGGAGATTATAAACATGCCAATTATTACAGATGTTTACGCTCGCGAAGTCCTTGACTCACGTGGTAACCCAACAGTTGAAGTAGAAGTATTAACAGAAAGCGGCGCTTTTGGTCGCGCATTAGTTCCATCAGGTGCATCTACTGGTGAACATGAAGCAGTAGAATTACGTGACGGTGATAAATCACGTTACTTAGGTAAAGGTGTTACTAAAGCAGTTGACAATGTTAACGAAATTATCGCACCAGAACTTATCGAAGGTGAATTTTCAGTATTAGAACAAGTATCAATCGATAAAATGATGATCCAATTAGACGGTACTGAAAACAAAGGTAAATTAGGTGCTAACGCTATTCTTGGTGTTTCTATTGCAGTAGCACGTGCAGCAGCTGATTTACTTGGACAACCACTTTACAAATATTTAGGTGGATTTAATGGTAAACAATTACCAGTACCAATGATGAACATCGTTAATGGTGGTTCTCACTCAGACGCTCCTATCGCATTCCAAGAGTTTATGGTATTGCCTGTAGGTGCAGAAACATTTAAAGAATCATTACGTTGGGGAACTGAAATCTTCCACAACTTAAAATCAATCCTTAAAGACCGTGGTTTAGAAACAGCAGTAGGCGACGAAGGTGGCTTTGCTCCTAAATTTGAAGGTACGGAAGATGCTGTGGAAACAATCTTAGAAGCGATTAAAGCAGTTGGTTTAGAGCCAGGTAAAGATGTATTCTTAGGCTTTGACTGTGCTTCTTCAGAATTCTTTGAAGATGGCGTTTATAATTACGCTAAATTCGAAGGTGAAAATGGTGCGAAACGTACTGCTGAAGAACAAGTTGACTACTTAGAGGAATTAGTTAATAAATATCCAATTATCACTATTGAAGATGGTATGGATGAAAATGACTGGGACGGCTGGAAAGTATTAACAGATCGTATCGGTGACAAAGTACAATTAGTTGGTGACGATTTATTTGTTACTAACACAGTTAAATTATCTGAAGGTATCGAAAAAGGTATCGGTAACTCAATCTTAATCAAAGTTAACCAAATTGGTACATTAACAGAAACATTTGACGCTATTGAAATGGCTCAAAAAGCTGGTTACACTGCAGTTGTATCTCACCGTTCAGGTGAAACAGAAGATACTACAATTTCTGACATTGCTGTTGCAACTAACGCTGGCCAAATCAAAACTGGTTCATTATCAAGAACTGACCGTATTGCTAAATACAACCAATTATTACGTATTGAAGATGAATTATACGAAACAGGTAAGTTTGACGGACTTAAATCTTTCTATAACTTATCTAAATAATACAGCTTTAAAATTTAAGAGTTCACGCGCTAACACGCAAGTCATAATGACTTGCGTGTTTTTTAAAGCCCCACTTCTCAATTTATTGAGTTAGTGGGGCTTATGCAATAGCAAAGCTATTGTAAACATCAAAAGTACTTGTTCAATTGAAAATTGAGCAAGTAGGACTTATGCAATAGCAAGCCTATTGTAAACAGTGGAAGGATTTGTTTTGATCTAAATCTTAATTATTAATATAGTATAAGCTCAAAGCCTCAGACACTCAGGCCCTTTTGTGCGTAATGTTTACAGATATAAATAGATGAACGTTTGTCTATTTATATCTATGTGATATCAAAAGTAAAAAAGTATTACTAGTGCTTATTATTTTAGTTTACTTATTTACTTAAATTGTTCATCTTTCACTATGAAACTGATATAATTGTAAGTGTAAATTATAGAAGGAGTCTTAACTCATTATGGATGTAAAACCGAAGTCAAAAGAAATTAAGACGGCACACATGATAGCATATAGTTCGTTAATCATTGCTATACTTTATGCTATACATTTATTTTTAGTGTTAGATGATAGTGTTATAAAACAATTGCTATCTAATAGTGGCCAAAAAACATCAGAAAACGCTGTTGGTACAATTAAAAATAGTTTTCAGTTTACAGGTATTATGTATATCTTAGCTAACTTAGCTGGTATTTTTGCAATTTGGAATCGACACAGCTATTTATGGTGGTTCATGTTTGCAGTCTTTGCATCACAAATTTTATATAATATAATTAATATTAGTGCAGTTTATCGTGCAATTTTAGATGTGAAAACTAGTTTAAACTTATTGCCACTAACATTAGTATTAGTGATGTCATTTGTACTCGGCGTATATATGTTAATCGTTTCAATAGTACGTAAGAGTACGTTCAATAGATAGAAGTTTGCTAAAGACAACGAACGTATGATATAATGCGTTTCGTATATGATGAATGGAGGACAATTTTCATGCATACATTAGTAATAGTACTTTTGATTTTAGATTGTATTGCATTAGTAACTGTTGTGTTACTCCAAGAAGGTAAAAGTAATGGACTATCAGGTGCAATCAGTGGTGGCGCCGAACAGTTATTTGGTAAACAAAAGCAACGCGGTATTGATTTATTCTTGCATAGATTAACAATTGTATTGTCTATCATTTTCTTCTTATTAATGTTAGGCATAAGTTATTTTGGTTTATAAGGTCCGACAATGTTAAAGTCGGGCTTTTTTATTTATAATAGATATGTTGGATATTAAATGAATAGTAAATTATTCAAGCATAGATAAATATAGTAATATTGTAATTAAAAGCATAAACGAAAGGATTGAATACAATGCAGATGAAACTACCAGAGCCATTCTTTTTTGAAGAAGGGAATAGAGCAGTGTTGTTGTTGCATGGTTTTACAGGAAATTCCTCAGATGTAAGACAATTAGGTCGTTTCTTACAGAAAAAAGGTTATACATCTTACGCACCTCAATATGAAGGTCATGCAGCACCACCAGAAGAAATTTTAAAATCAAGTCCTTTTGTATGGTTAAAAGATGCCTTAGATGGCTATGATTTTTTAGTGGAAAAAGGTTATGATGAAATAGTTGTAGCTGGTTTGTCACTCGGTGGCTGCTATGCTTTAAAATTAAGCTTAAACAGAGATGTAAAGGGTATTATAACTATGTGCTCTCCTATGTATATTAAGACTGAGGGCGCTATGTTTGAAGGTGTTTTAGAATATGCCCGTAATTTTAAAAAGTATGAAGGTAAAGATGAAGCAACAATTCAAAAAGAAATGGATAATTTCAAACCCACAGATACTTTAAAAGAGTTACAAGGTCAAATTGAAGATGTAAGAGAACACATTGATGAAGTGATGGATCCGTTATTGGTTATTCAAGCAGAACAAGACCAAATGATTAATACAGATTCTGCAAACATTATATACAATGAGAGCGAATCTGATGATAAAGATATTAAATGGTATGCAAATTCTGGACATGTCATTACGATAGACAAAGAGAAAGAATTAGTATTCGAAGACGTCTATAATTTCCTAGAATCATTAGATTGGTCTAATTAAAAAATAAATATTTAAAAATAGAAAGGAGGGGCATAATGAATTTAAAGCAATCCATTGAAGAAATTATTAAACAACCAGATTATGAACCAATGTCTGTGTCTGATTTTCAAGATGCATTAGGTTTAAATAGTGCCGACTCATTTAGAGACTTAATTAAGGTGCTTGTTGAATTAGAACAAACAGGTTTAATTCAACGTACAAAAACAGATAGATATCAACGCAAGGAATCACAAAAGTCCAAACAACCAAAATTGATAAAAGGTAAACTTAGCCAGAATAAGAAAGGCTTTGCATTCTTACGTCCAGAAGTAGAGGATATGGATGACATCTTTATCCCACCTACGAAAATAAACAGAGCTATGGACGGTGATACAGTCCTAGTTGAAATACACCAATCTAAAGGGGACCACAAAGGGAAGGTTGAAGGCGAAGTTAAAACTATAGAAACACATTCAGTTACTCAAGTGGTTGGTACCTATAGTGAAGCACGTCATTTCGGTTTTGTACTACCAGACGATAAACGAATTATGCAAGATATCTTTATTCCAAAAGGTCAAAACCTTGGAGCTGTTGACGGTCATAAAGTGCTCGTACAAATTACGAAATATGCTGATGGTACAGATAATCCAGAAGGTATCGTTTCAGCAATTTTAGGCCACAAGAATGATCCAGGTGTAGATATCTTATCAATTATTTATCAACATGGAATCGAGATTGAATTTCCTGATAATGTTTTAGCAGAAGCTGAAGCAGTGCCAGATCATATCGAACCATCAGAAATTGCAGGACGTCATGATTTACGTGACGAATTGACAATTACTATCGATGGCGCAGATGCGAAAGATTTAGATGATGCTATTAGTGTTAAAAAATTAAGTAACGGAAATACACAACTAACAGTAAGTATCGCAGATGTAAGTTACTATGTAACTGAAGGTTCAGCGTTAAATGAAGAAGCCTATAGCCGTGCAACAAGTGTGTATTTAGTTGACCGTGTAATTCCAATGATTCCACACCGTTTAAGTAACGGTATCTGTTCATTAAATCCTAAAGTAGATAGATTGACCTTAAGTTGTCAAATGGAGCTTAATGAGCGTGGTGAAGTTGTTAAACATAAAATTTTTGATAGTGTAATTCATTCAAATTATCGTATGACTTATGATGAAGTAAATGAAATTATAACGGATCAAAATGCAGAAACTCGTAATAAATATAGCGAAGTTACACCGATGCTTGACTTAGCACAAGACTTGTCTCAACGTTTAATTAATATGAGAAGACGTCGTGGTGAAATTGATTTCGACATTGATGAAGCTAAAGTACTCGTCAATGAAGAAGGTATCCCAACTGATGTTCAATTAAGAAAACGTGGCGAAGGTGAACGTTTAATCGAATCATTTATGTTAGCAGCTAACGAAACAATTGCTGAACACTTTGATCGTTTAGAAGTACCATTTATTTATCGTGTCCATGAGCAACCTAAATCAGAACGTCTACGTCAATTCTTTGACTTTGTAACTAATTTTGGTTTAATGATTAAAGGGACAGGCGAAGATATTCACCCATCCACTTTACAGAAAATCCAACAAGAAGTTGAAGGTCAACCAGAACAAATGGTTATTTCAACGATGATGTTACGTTCAATGCAACAAGCACGTTATGATGATGTAAACTTGGGCCACTTTGGTTTATCAGCAGAGTATTATACCCATTTCACATCACCGATACGTAGATACCCTGATTTAATTGTGCATAGATTAATTCGCAAGTACATTGTAGAACAGTCTATGGATAGAAAAGAAAAAAATAAATGGGAAGAAGCACTCCCTGAAATTGCTGAACATACGTCACAAAGAGAACGTAGAGCGATTGAAGCTGAACGTGATACAGATGAACTGAAAAAAGCCGAATACATGGTACAACATATTGGCGAAGAATTCGAAGGTATCATTAGTTCAGTGGCAAACTTTGGTATGTTTATTGAATTACCAAATACAATTGAAGGTATGGTTCATGTTTCCAACATGACAGATGACTATTATCACTTTGATGAACGTCAAATGGCTATGATTGGTGAACGCCAAGCTAAAGTATTCCGTATAGGCGATCCTGTAGAGATCAAAGTAATCAATGTTGATGTTGATGAACGTATGATTGATTTTCAAATTGTAGGTATGCCTTTGGCTAAAAATGAACGCGGCCAAAGACCTTCTCGTGGTAAGACGATTCAAGCTAACCCACGTACTAAATCATCAGACAAATCAAAAGATGATAGAAATAGTAAAGGTAACCGTACTAAACAGAAACAGCGTAAAGGTAAAAACAAACGTAACAATGGGAAACAAGAACAAGGTAATACGAAACACAAACCATTTTACAAAGACAAAAAAGTGAAAAATAAAGCGCGCAAGAAGAAAAAATAACTCAACAAAGAGGTGAAACTCAATGCCAAAGAAAAAATCACCAGGAACACTAGCAGAAAATCGTAAAGCAAGACATGACTATAATATTGAAGATACGATTGAAGCGGGCATTGTGTTACAAGGAACAGAAATTAAATCGATTCGCCGAGGCAGTGCAAATCTTAAAGATAGTTACGCACAAGTTAACCGTGGTGAAATGTATTTAAACAACATGCATATTGCACCATATGAAGAAGGCAACCGATTTAACCATGATCCACGTCGTTCACGTAAGTTATTATTGCACAAACGTGAAATTGAAAAACTTGGTGAACGTACACGTGAAGTTGGTTATTCAATTGTTCCATTGAAACTCTATCTCAAACACGGTCACTGCAAAGTCTTATTAGGTGTTGCTCGTGGTAAGAAGAAATATGATAAACGCCAAGCATTAAAAGAAAAAGCAGTACAACGTGATGTAGCTAGAGAGATGAAAGCCCGTTATTAAGCGGATATATTGCCAAAGACGATAATCTTTGGTAATATAATATGTGCTTTCTGAAAAAGCTTAGTAGTTACTATATAGTCGTTATAAAGTGATTACGAAGTTAGCAGAAAGTACATTTAATATTATTCTGGGGGCGTTTTTGGATTCGACAGGGGTTCCATGAGCTAGTTAAGCGTGTCGGAGGGTTGTCTCCGTCACCAACACACACAGTTATAATAACTGGCAAAGAAAACAATAATTTCGCAGTAGCTGCGTAATAGCACTCTGCATCGCCTAACGGTATCTCCTATGTACCGTTAACGCGATTCAACCTATAGTAGGATACGCTAGGCATTGCCGTTTGAAGTCTGCCTAGAAGAGATGAATCAAACTAGCATAATGACGGATGTCTATCACCTCCCATTATGCGAAACCTATTGATAGACTACGCACGTAGAAGTGCTAGTATCAGAACCTCTGGACGCGGGTTCGAATCCCGCCGTCTCCATATAAGGAAAGCCTATGACTGAATTGGTCATAGGCTTTTTATTTTTGAGTGCACATTAAATTAATACAAAACAAGAGTAAAAAGAAGTGATGGATTTTATGCATTCTAATGGACGTATAAAGGCTTATGAGACGATTGACAAACTACAAAAAGATTTAAGTATTTTAACCGTAATAACAGTGCTAAGAAGCATAGAAGAGCAACTGTAGTGTGAGGATTGTGATAAATATATGAATTATGATAAAGCTACATTAAAGCAATTTATACTTAACTATCATAGTGTACAGAAAAATGATGATGTAAATGAATGTAATAATGATTTAAGTGATTTTTTTGAACTTAATGATCAAGTGGAAACAGACTTTTATGACGATAATAATATTGAAGACGTGATAATTTATAATGAATTAGAGTCGATTGTAGAACAAGTTGGGCCAGATAAAGAGCATTATATATTTTGGTTGTTAAGTGAAGGATATTCATAGAAAGAAATTGGGAAGGTTTTTTATGTAACTGAGGCCAGAGTAAAGCAAATATTTGATGGATCGTTGAGCAAATTAGCTTAAGTAATAGAATATGTATCTTTATTATCTGTGACTATACTTAATTCTTGGAGATAAAAGAGTTCATTCTACTGTGCAATTGCTAGAATCCCCGATAAACAAGAATGTATTAAATATGAAAAAGAATTATTTGGTAAAATTAAATATAATAAACGGGTGCAATATAAGTACACCACGTGATTGTATTAAGGGTAGGCACTTAAGTGCTTGCCCCATTTTTTTGTGAAATTAATGATTATATATTAGTTAGTACTGAATTGAATATGACAATAATGTTAGATTCACAATTATAATTATTTGTTATTATTGTTTTAAATTGAATTTAAAGGAGGCAATAATTATGTTTTTAGATATTATAGGTTATGTATTAGGAATAGGTTTTGTTGTGTTTGGAATTTTTGCATTTGTTCTTTGGTTATATGAGATTTATAAAATAATAAGTAAAAGTGATAAAAAAGTTAGCTATAAAAGTTGCGTTTATTTTACTATTATTGCTGCTATTTGTGGAGTAACTTTGATTATTATGGCTAATGTGATTTAAGTTTCTTTGATAATAACCACCCACACTAGTCACGGGGTGGTTGTTTTTTGTCCATTTATATACAATATACATCTTTACATATACGAACAAGGGTTCTATTATATTCATGGGGTGATAATATGAAAGTAATAAATCCAGACGCACCAGATGAATATAAATATGAAACTGATTATCGGAAAATACCAAGAGAATATCTTAACCCACGTATACGACAAGGGCGTGTCATGGTTAAGTGGTAAGCCTTTAAAACACTGCCCAAACAATACAAGCAACTAGAACAATACATACAAGACCAAAATAAAATTGCTAGACCGTCATTAAGCGACCACCAATTGAACGATTTAACTAATAAGTTGATATTAAAAATGTATCACGAGCCTACAATTGAATTGCGCTATTTTGTCGACGGATATATTCAAACTAAAGAAGGCTACATACAGAAAGTAGATGTTCACACACAAACATTATATTTATATGAATAAATTGGATTAAGTAAAGTTGATTTGAAAGATATTGTGGAGATAAAATAAAAAAGGGCATTGTTAAATGCCCATATAAAAATATATTAAATAGAATTATCAGTCATATAATTCAAGATAACTATCGGTGAACTCTTCTGATGAGATTTCTCCATTGTCTCTTTGTTGTTGCAATTCTTCTGCTTTATTTTGGATTTCATCATACTTTTCACGAGAATACCCTTGATTTTCCATCTCTTCATAGTTTGCTTCTTCTTGATCTTTTTGTTGTTCAGGTGTTAAACAACCACCAACTGTACAATAAGAACCATCATCTTTATATTCACCAAACATAGCGTCACCAGCAGGTATATTTGATTGCTCGTTATTACCGTCTTGTGAGTTTTGTTGCTCTTCATATTGTGATTTCTCTTGTGACTGAACAGGTTGTTGTTGAGTATTCACTTGTTCCTGTGTAGTTTGCTGTTCTTGTGTATTCGTTTGCTCTAGTGATTCTTTGCCCGCTACTTTTTCATTAGACTTATCATCTGATTTATCTTTTTCTTTATCTGATTTCTTATTGTCTTTCTTACTTTCTTTATCAGTCGATTTAGTTTCTTTTTTATCTTCCGATTTGCTTTCATCTTGACCACATGCAGCTAATACTAGAAAACTAACTAACACTAAAAATAATAGCTTTTTCATTTATGCATCCCCTAAAAAATAAATTATTAACTTAATTGTACTATATATAAAAGATAATGGTGATAGCAAAAAGTTATGAACAATAGTATTATATGTGAATTTACTTATATAGTATTTTGAGAAAGAGATTACAATTAAGCACAATTTAATTAATTTATCACTCTTTGCAGTGGTTATTTTTATGTGTATTTATGTTAGAATATTCTGTAAATAAATATTAGGGGTTAAATGAGTATGAATGGGTTAAACAGAACAGAAATATTTTATTAGAACAATGTAGTATTTTAAATGAAAATGAATTCTCTAAAGAATTTGACTTTGGATTCCAAAGTATAAAAAAATCTTTAATACATATAGCAGGTTGTTACCATGCATGGCTAGGTTCATTTGTTCTTGAGAAAACAAAAACGCCATTGTTTACAAGTGAAGAGATTGAAGAATTGAAAATAGATGATATAAAGCAATATTTTTTACAGGCGGATAATTACATGGAAGACATTTTAAAAAGAAGCAGTAATGAATTGGATAACTATATAGAGAAAAGTCCCGCATGGAAACAAGGAAATGAGTCGATTATGAAAACAGTGCGTCAATTACTATTTCATTCAGTTACGCACGAGTACCACCATAAAGGGCAGATTGTTACAATGCTACGTATGCTTGGTTATACACCTAACAATACCGATGTGTTATTTTTATATATTTAAAAATATGTAGTTTATTATAATGAAGAAAAATATAAAAGATATTGTTGAATCAATATATCACTTGTTTTAAAAACTCAAATAAAATTAATTTAGAAATTGTTAGTGAGGAGGTACTATTTCATGATTCAATCTGTAAACCACATTACCTATTCTGTATCAGATATTAATAAGTCTACTGCTTTCTATCAAGATATATTAAAAGCTGAGATTTTAGTAGAGAGTGACAAGACGGTTTATTTTACATTAGGTGGTCTGTGGCTAGCGCTTAATGAAGAAAAAGATATACCAAGAAATGAAATTCAATACTCATATACGCATATGGCATTTACAATTGATGAACATACATTTGATGAATGGTATCAGTGGTTAAAAGATAACGATGTGAATATATTAGAAGGACGTAATAGAGACATAAGAGATAAAAAATCAATATATTTCACTGATCCAGACTGGCATAAATTAGAATTACATACAGGAACATTGCAAGATAGATTAGACTATTATAAAGAAGATCCATTTATAAATGGTTGGTGAAATTGGTGGGAACGCGCACGAAAAGGGGCGCCAATAGAATGGCAAACTAGAATAATTAATAGCATAGACAAATGTTTTGAATCAATATTTGGGAAATTGAAAATGAAATTGAAAATTATGTGCCCGATATAGAAACTTATATTGAAAAACGTCAACATAGTGGTAGTGTTTATATTTGTTTTGATTTAGTTGAAAGAGGAGATGCGACGTTCGTTACTACTAATGCACGTGATAAAAACTTTAATGAATTAATGACCTCAGCAAATAAAATCGCTAATTGGACAAATGATATTTTGTCATTAAAAAAAGAGATAGATAACGGCGAGATACATAATTTAATAATAAGCGTGCAAAAAGAAAATGATTGCACTATAGAAGAAGCATTATTAAATGTAAAAGAGTTAACTGTTCTAGAAATAAAAAAATATAGTGAACTTAAAAATAAATTATACGCAGATAACGAACCTTTTAATAGCAAGATAATAAAATATGTTTCTAGAGTTGAAAATGCGGTACGAGCCAATTATGAATGGAGTTTAACTACAAAAAGATTTTAAAAATTAAATAAAAAGGTTTGTAAAATAATAAGAAATATGCAAAACCCCACCTAAATGAATAGGTAGATTTTCTGAGGTTCAAAGTCAATAAAGCAACTGAATAAAGTTGAAATTTTTAATAGACTAAAAAAAGGAGGTGTTTAAATGCTTAATGTGGTATTAAGCGTACTATTTATAGTAGCATTCATTATTATATGTTTGTTATTTCAAGTATCTGTAGGTAAGTTTCAACAAAAAAGGAGAAGTTTTTCAGATAAAGAAGTGAAAATTGATAATAAAAGCCTATGGGTAGGCTTTTATTTTTATTTGTTTCTAGGTATATTAATAGTAATAGTCCATGTATTTAATTAAATACATGGACTATTATATTATTTATGACCTGCTTCTTTATTTCCATTTGGATAAGTTGTAGAAGTTATCCATTTTGCAGTTCCTGCTTTTTTAGTTTTACTTTTGTTTTTATATAATGTTGCATGATGTTCTATTTGACCTGCTTTATTAATGTATTGTTTATCTGTTATGTATACAGTTTTTATACCACTTAGACCTGCAGATAGGTGTCCACCGACAGTTCCTGCAACTATTGCACCTGCTCCTCCGGTTGCTAAGTATCCTAAACCTCCAGCAGCTGCATATCCAACTGACTTAGTTGCAAAATCACTTGCAGCAGTATATCCATTAACTGTAGTGAAATATTTAAACCCTTTACTGGCAGCTTGAGCTTCATGATTAGATGGAGTTATAGGGTTTGCTGGTGTTTCTGGCATAGCAATTGCTACTGAAGATAATAAAATCACACCACTAATTGTACTTAAGCAACTAGAGGATGCAGAGGAGTAACAGAAAAATGCATCCTAGTAGAACTAAGATTATAGATGATGTTCCGTTGGAGGATTAGACTAAGCCATCCACCAGTATAAGTTCTGGTGGGTGGCTTAGCTTAATTTTATCTTTACACCACCTTAATTGAATTGAATTTTAATTGTGTTAAACTTATGTTGGGAATGTTATTTTATATAGTAATTTGGAGAAACATTATATAAAAGGAGATTTAACGTTGAATAAGCAAATTAAAAAAATATTAACTACTAGTGTTGCTACTGCAATTTTATCTGGTCCCGTATATTTTACTATAGATTCTGGTAAAGCTAATGCTGAAACTATAGGTGAAATAGATAAAGAAATGGATCAAAGAAAAAAGATTGGTGATGCACTTTTAAAAGAGATTGGTAATAGTAAAAGTGATTTTAAAGATCCGGCAGTTGCTGATAGGCTAAAAGGTCAAGTGAAAAATTATAGAGATGGTGTAGCTGAAAGAGGCAAAGCCACAATGACTGCAAAAGCAGGAGCCCAAGCTATTAGAGCTACTGTAAATAAAGTTGGTGAAAAGGCATGGAATAAATTGGTGAAGAAAATAGAAAATACAACAGCTACTAAACTCGTTATGTTCCATTATCAAAGTATCAATAAATTTTGTGATATTTTAACGGGTTTTGAAGGCAACTTAGCAGATGGTATAGCGAATGGGTTAAACAATAATTTCGGTTTTAATAAACAATTTGCATATGTTGTTGCTAGAGCATTTATAGCAATTGTTTTATAGGTTTTACATATGAGTATTAATAAAAAAATTTATCTAATATTTTTAGTAGTAACATTTATAATTTATATTTCTTTACCAATTATTTTTGATGATAATTCTTTTAATATACGTTTATTTGCCATATTTCCATTATTATTTTTTGGTGCATTTTTATTTTCTTCTAATTCTAATAATAAAAAGTAATAATTTTATTCAATATTTCTTTGTACTAAGACAATTTAACATAAAAGGGAAGTAGATATTATCCCGAAATCTCAACAAATAATATTGGCTATACTATTAATTCTAATAATATTTAACTTCAGTCTACCTATTATAGGTGCAATTTTTCAAATTGAAGTTTTAGAGTTTGGTTCAATTTTTATAAAGATACTTGATAGTATAACTTTAATAGTTGCAATCATATTTGTATACAGACAAATTAAACGTAAAGGTTTTTGATATATAAGTAAGTAACCCACTTCCTCTAAGATGTTGAGTGGACATGCAAGGGTAGGCACTTATGTGCTTGCCCTATATTTTTGACTCTTTGACAAAGAGCCAAAATATTTAGGACGCCCCTTGATTTATTAATGTTCTCTTGCGTATGCATTAGCTTCTTCTTTTTCTGCTTCTGTAAAATCACTTGCCCCTTTACCGGTTTGTTCTTTGATTTCACGGAACGATCGTGGTCCACCAGTAGCGTCTTCTCTTTGTTGTTCCGCAGTATCTTCATCTAAATAATCATTAGTGTCATTAGAATTTTTTTCGTAAACTGATTCAACTTCGCCACTTTCAACTTTTAATGAACTTTCATAGGCAGCACTTGCGGGCCCTTCCATAACATTTCCTTGAGGTATAACTCCATTAGCTACAGCGCTATTATAAGCATTGATTTTTTCCATTTCGGTATAATTACCATATATAACAGACTCTAATATTGAACGGTCAGTTATATTTGACACATCAACTTTTCCATTTTCTTGCGATTGAGAAGTTTCTTCTTTAGTTTGTTGTTCAGTGTTTTCATCATGTGTCGCTACTTCTTGGTTAGAAGTGTCCTTGGATTTATCTTGTTTATTAGATTTCTTGTCTTCTTTTTTCTTGTTTTTCTCTGGTGCTTTTACCTCTTTCTTATCTTCAGATTTGTTTTCTTCTTTGTTTCCACATGCTCCTAACACCAATGTGCTAGCTAATAACAATCCTAAATACTTCTTCATCTAATTTCCCCTTTATATTGTCTTTCATTATATTTAAACACTCGTAACGGCTTAAATTGAATTAAGTAATCTTCATATAGTGTTTAAACTAAGCAATTAAATTGATATATTAACTTAATTGTACTATACCTAAAAAATAATAGTGATAACAAAAAGTTATAATTAAAAGTATTAATGAAGGAATATATTTATGTTATATTTTGATGGAATATTACTATTTAGCACAATTTTATTAATGAACTATTTTTCAGAGTGGTTATTTTTATGCGAATTTATGTTAGAATATTCTGTGAATTATAAAGTGAGGATGTGCTTTTATCATAGAATATAAATTGGTAGAATTTCATTCATGTTATTGGGAACAAATTAATGAATTGAATAAACAAGAAGGATGGCAAAATCTTGTTAAAAATAAAGATATGTATAGAAAATCTTTAGAAGACTCTATAACAATTGTTGCAGTCGATAAAAGCAGTAATGTTATAGGATTTATTAGAGGTATAACAGACGGTTACACGACTTTGTTTATCTGTGAGTTGCTTATAATAGAACAGAAAAGAGGCAGGGGCATAGGTAATGAGTTGATAAATCACTTACATAAAATGTATCCAGATACAAGAATTGACTTATTAGCAACAAGCCATTCATCAAAATTTTACGAAAAACAGGGGTTTAGAATGTTTTATGGATATAGAAAAGATTTTTAAAATATATTTTTACTATGAGGTGATAGCGTATGATTCAATCTATAAATCATGTTACTTATTCAGTATCAAATATTAAACAATCCATAACTTTCTATAAAGATATTCTGAAAGTTAATATTCTGGTAGAGAGTGATAAAACAGCCTATTTCACATTGGGTGGTCTATGGATAGCATTAAATGAAGAAAAGGATATACCGAGAAATGAAATTCAATACTCGTATACACATATGGCGTTTACAATTGATGAAAGTAAATTTGAAGAATGGTATCAATGGTTAAAACATAATAATGTGAACATATTAGAGGGACGTACTAGAGACTTAAGAGATAAAAAATCAATATATTTCACTGATCCAGACGGCCATAAGCTAGAACTACATACTGGTACATTACAAGATAGATTAAACTATTATAAAGAGGAAAAGCCACATATGAAATTTTATGAACAGGATGATGAAGATGAAGGAGACAATGATAGTAGATGAAAGTATAAAGTTAAGAGATGCGTTTGATGATGATGCGAAAGAATATCTTAAAATTCCATTCAATAAAGAATTATTAGAAATGTATGGCTCTAATATGAATCCAAACACAGATAAATCATTAGATAAAGCGCGATTATTAGTATGTGGTATAAAAGCAGACCCTTATGAATGGGTTATTGAATATGAGGGGAAGTTTATTGGGCAAGTTAGATTAACCATAGACGATGAAAATAATAAAGCGAAGTTTGCGATAGGTATATTCAATCCTCAATATTGGAATAAAGGAATTGGAACAAAGGTTTCAAACACAATATTGAACTTTGGTTTTTATGAATTAAAACTTCACAGAATTTATTTGAAGGTACTTGCTTATAATAAAAGAGCTATTAAATCGTATGAAAATGTAGGGTTCAAAATTGAAGGAGAAGAGAGAGAAGGAGCTTGTATTAATGGCAAGTATGAAACTGATATTCACATGGGGATTTTAAAAAGTGAATATCAGCAATTAAACATATAAGCTATACGTTTATTCATTTCTCGATGCAGCAGAGAGTGAATGTCAGAAATTCATTTTAGATCGTTTAATGTACGTCGATTAGTTAGCGATTTGTTATAAAAGCAAATACATAAAATTGAGTAACAGCTATTAGTCTAAAATGACTAATAGTTATTTTTCAAAAATTAAAAAAATTTTTATAATTGGATTGTTATATAGTGAGGTGCATAATGAGAACACAAAAAGAAATGTTGAACTTAATTCTGAGTATTGCTGAACAAGATGATAATATATTAGCAGTATGTATGAATGGATCTAGAATTAATGAAAATATTCAATCGGATATACACCAAGATTTTGATATTGTTTACATTGTTGAAAGTTTAGAAGATATGATTACTGATTTTGAATGGATAAATAAATTTGGCAATAGAATAATAACTCAGTTTCCAGAAGCACAAGATTTATACCCGTCTGAATTAGAAGAACGCTATCCAATATTAATGCTGTTTGATGATTACAATAGAATTGACCTAACATTATTATCTAAATATAGAATACCTGAATACTTAGCAGAAGATGATTTGATACAAGTACTTCTTGATAAAAACAACTTGTTGTTAGATATCGATAGTTCTAGTGATTCAAGTTATTGGATTAATAAACCATATCAAAAAATATTTGATGAATGTATAAATGAGTTTTATTGGATTTCTACTTATGTGATGAAAGGTATATGGAGGAATGAGTTGCTTTATGCAATAGATCATTTGAACATATGTAGAAGAATGCTATTTTTAATGCTTGCGTGGGATGAAGGTTATAAGTTTAATTTTCAAGTTAATTTTGGTAAGAGTTTTAAATACTTACCCAATTACTTAGGGTCTAATAAAAATAGTGAATTGACTTACACTTATCCTCATTTAAATATTAATGAAATAAGTGAATCATTATATATAATGATTGAAATGTTTGATTATGCTACAGTAAGGGTCGGAAATAAATGTAAATTAAATTATGATACAGGGGATTATGTAGAAGTGAAGAAATATATTGGTTATAAAAAATGAATTAGTAAATTTTTAAAAAACTAATTAAGCACAAACTAATATTATTAAGTATCTCACGCATACGGTAACGAACATATTCATAGTGCACAAATTTATGATGTTTTTGCAATTTTAACATTTTACACTAACATAGTAAGACAATGTAAAACTTGATATGACAATGCTTATAGCGATATTTAAATGTATAGATGAACGGTATAATGAACTCCCGCCGTTTCCATATATGGAAAGAGGTTGGGACATAAATCCCAGAAAAACAGCACTCAGATGATTTAATTCATCTGAGTGCTTCCTTTGTCTAAGAACTTTATGTCCCAGACTGTTTTATTTTTTACTATACAATAATTCAAAATATATGAACACCAATGTGTCATGGGGATTGTATGAGTATTTAGGTATCACAGATTATTTTTGAAATTCTGGATAGGTAAATGAAATGGAAAGATATGACTTTAAGGCGTATAGAACGTCACTAGTGGCTAGAAGGTTAAGTTTACGATGCAGACTTGCAGAAGAAAAAATTAACTATAATAAATATTCGATATTTTAATGGTGCTTAATCAACACAGATTTTGAAACAGATCGTAACGGAAATAGTGTGCATATTAAACACTAATAACCAAAAAATTGTGTATAGATTACAGCGTCTATGTTGGACTATTTTATAACTTTGAACAATCTTTAAGAGCAATTTAAGGAATAATTGAATAATTGCGTATCATTTTAATAATAAAATTAATATTGTTAAAAAAGAAAGTTAAGCACCATATATAGATGATTTTGAAAAAAGTAGAATTGTTAAATCATAGGTAGATATTAAGACTTTGAAGAGTACTGAATCAGAAGATTGGAAAATCACACAAAATCAAACGCCTATAGGCTTAGTCATTCGAAATCGAGAAGGAATTAAGACAAATCATAGAATTAGATATCAAAATAAAGAATATATTATTGAATCTGTGGTTAACAATAATGGGAGAAGTGAAATATTGTTTGTAATAATTACAGAATAGATATGAACTCATCGTGATAATCGGGTTTTTATTATGTTAGATATTATGATAGTCTATATTTAAATAAAATTAAATTGGTTAAAATACAAAAGGTGGTTTTTGTTATGAGCTTGAAAGAAATGTGGCATTATTTATTAAATAAAAAATGGGAATCTGATGACGTTTGGATGTTGATATTTTATGTATTTGTGGCAAGTATATTTGTCACACCATTGTTAGGAGTACCTATTGGAGTCATTGCATTTTTAATCCTTAATGAAGATGTTTTAGATAAATAACAACTCTGTCAAAATCTATGTATTGCACAGAGAAATGGTAAAGTAGTGTCTATATAGAAAGGTGTGTGTTATTGTGGCAAAGTACTTTACTTCTAATAAAGTAGGTCTATATTTGTTGGCTATAATAATTATACAACCTCTTGTATTCAAAGCATTTGATTTGGATAGCTCTTTAGTATTAGAAATTATAAGTCATGGTGTATTTATACTTGTTGGATTGATATGTATATACTTGAATTTCTATTTTCATAAAAATAAAGACCACTACAAATGATTTTAGAATCACTATCACAATAAAAAGTATAAAGAGTATTAAAATGTGAGTGAAAAAGAATATAATTGATATTTTAGCTAAAAGCACTCAATATACTGATGTTTTCATTTATAAACAAAGTAAATGTTTTTATGAAGATTATAATGAGTATGATATTGATTTCAATATTCAAATCCTTTTTATCTCTTTTATTCAATTGATGAAAACACATGAAAATTCAAATGATATATATGTTTATAGACCAAATAATGATATAGGCGTAATGTTTAATACAAATAACGATAATGTAACCGACGTACATATTGGTTATGGTGGCGCAGGTGGTTAATATATTACTTCTTGAATTCTAAAGGTAATACAACAAGACTTATAGTGATATTTAATATATAAATATTTTAATAAAAATTTATCGACTTTATATACAAGCTCTTAACCTTTATGGTTGAGGGCTTGTATTTTTATTACCTTAATTTATATTCGAATAGATAAAAATTAAAATTGACATATATTAGTTTTTTGCAATAAATAAAAATAAATGCTAGTGTTTTAACACTAAGAAGTTTATAGTAAATCCAATAATTTTCTAAGTGAGGGATTATAAAATGATTAAAGAACAATTTCAAGCATCGTATAAATTATTAAAAAAACATTTAAAAGATATTGATGAAGATAAAGCTACTTTTCAACCGAGCGTCGCTAATAATAATATTAAATGGCAATTAGGTCATTTAATTTTGTTAAATGATTTTTTAGTATTTGAAACTATTAATGGGGAAAATGCATTAAAGCAAACTGCTGCAAAATATTTTCTATGGGGTACATCGCCAACAGATTTTGATGGAAATGAGCCTTCTTTTAAGGAACTGAATTTATTGTTGGACGAACAATTTGATAGAATATTTAATAGATTAGAAGAGCAATTAATGAAAGATAGAAAGGAAGCAATTGTTCTTAAAGATGCAGACATAGTTATGGAAAATTTTAATGAATCTATTCATTTTGCTATTCTTCATACTAATCGACATTTTGGACAAATTGTATTATTAAAATCTATAATTAATAAATTATCATTGGATTAGCACCATAATTGACTAATATTAATACAGAGCTGTGTTTAATTTCACATATAAGCACAAGTGAAATGTTTGATCATTTAGTAGATTTTCGTTTCATACGTTTTAATGTATAGTAAACTAAAAATCAATTGTTGTTTCGCTGAGCACTTAAAAAAATAATTCGGACAATATATAGTCATGTTTATATTAGTTATTATTTTTTGAAAAATAAATATTTTGATGATTCAGTGAATTATTAATCTCCAGTATACTTTTGGTATATTACTAGAAATGTGCCTACCTTATTAATGTTTTAAGTGTTACTCATTATTTATGAATATAAATCGGAGGTTAGTATTTCATGCAAATAAATGAATTTAAAGGTATTTTTAACGCTACAGGAGCTAATATATATTTTGAATCAAAAGGGAATGGTGAAAATGTATTATTAATTCATGCCGGGATTGCAGATTCACGTATGTGGGATAAAGAATTTCACTTATTATCAGAAAAATATCGAGTAGTTAGGTTTGACCTTCCTGGTTTCGGTTTAAGTGATTTCACTGGAGGAAATTACTCTTATTATAAAATTATAAATGAACTGCTTATATATTTAGACATCAATCACATCCATATTTTAGCTGCTTCATTCGGCGGAAAAATAGCTATTGATTTTTATCTAGAATACTCAGAAAAATGTCTGAGTTTAGCGCTTTTGTCTCCTGCTTTAAGTGGATGGAATGACTCTACTTTCTTACAAAAATATGAAGAAAAAGAAGAAAGATTATTACAAGAAGATAAAATAGAAGAAACAGCACAGTTTAACTATACGACTTGGATACAAAGAAATAGAGCACCAGAGCTTATCAACCCAGATGTGAAACAATTAATCATTGATATGCAGGTGAAATTTTTAACTAAACCTGAGCCAGATTTTCTATGCGTGGAAATAGAAACAGAAGATAATATATTACAGATAAAAAATATTCAAATCCCTGTATTAATTATTAATGGTGAATGCGATGTTCAAGACTTTCATGATATATCTAAACTAATGATTAAAGAAATTCCTTATGTAAAAAATAGTACAATACCTGATACAGCGCATTTAGCTAACCTAGAATCTCCAAAGCATTTTTTTAAATTGATTTCGAAATTTTTTTCGGATAACTCTAATAATTCATGAAAATAGTATTTAAAACCATTTTAGATATATAATTAGTCAAAACCTCTAGTTTATTATAAATTAAGCGCCATATAAAAAATCTCCAGTATACTTTTGATATATTACTAGGTTGATTCGGCTACTATAACCTAGATAAGTCGCATATAAAATTATACGAGTAAGTAGGTTAGATTATGACATTAAAGACAAGATTATTTGTAGAAAAAGATATTAACCATATGGATGATTTGTTAGATTTATATAAAGAGTTAGGCTATCCAACAACAAAAGAAAAGTTGGCCAGTCGTTTAAAAAAGATATGTAACCATAAAGATTATTATTTGTTACTTTTAATTAAAAATGATGTGATAATTGGTTTGAGTGGTATGTGCAAAATGCTTTTTTATGAAAAAGAAGGAGAATATATGCGTTTACTAGCTTTCGTTATTAATTCCAATTATAGAGGAAAAGGCTATGGAACATTTTTGTTAAAAGAGTCGGAAGCATTAGCAACCCAACTAGTGTGTAAAGTAATCACTTTAAATAGTGGTAATAGATTAGAAAGAGATAATGCACATAGTTTTTATTATAATAATGGATTTGAAAAGAAGTCTTCTGGATTTTCGAAAACGCTATTGTAATATCAGTTTATATAGTTCTGGGCATGCATAATTAGGGGAATATTCAAACTGAAAGGTAATTAAAATATGAGTAAAATAATAGTTATTGGATCATCGGGTTCTGGTAAATCAACATTATCAAGAGAACTTTCACATATATTAGAAATTCCTGTTTATCATTTAGATAAATTATTTTGGAAACCTAATTGGGTTATGACTACAAAAGACGAACAATTCAAAATTCAAAATTCCTTACTAGATAAAAATGAATGGATTATTGATGGCAATTATACTGGTATTTTGGAAGAAAGATTACTGTCAGCTGATACTATTATATTTTTAAATTTACCTAGAAGAATTTGTTATTACAGGGTTTTTAAAAGATTATTGAAAAACTTCGGCAAAACTCGAATTGATATGGGAAAAGATTGTAAAGAAAGAATAAATCTTACATTTTTAAAATATATTTGGAATTATCCTAAATATCGTAAGCCATTTTTATTAAAGAAATTTAGGAAATTAGAGAATGAAAAGAAAATATTTGTTTTGAATAGTAAGAAAGAAATTAAAGAATTTAAAATACAATTAAGATAGTGGACAATAATAAATTAACAATTATACGTAATTTTAATTTTTAAGGGAATATAGAATGGACACTAGAGAATACTATAGCATTACAGGTATAATACGTTTAAATATCTAAGTATATATTTTTTATAGAATCAAGTGGCTAATATAGGATTAAATAAATTCTGTAAAATCAGAATAAAAAAGGAGGGGAAATTATGGGACTAGATGTCATTAAACACTACTTGAATAACGATAAAAACAATGGTGTATTCTTATATATACATGATAATTATAAAAGTGGAAGTATTACCGTAAGTCAGATAGATGAAACATTATCAAACGAAAATATTTTAGTGGTTACAGCGCCGTTTGAAAAAGCTGTTAATTTAAATTATGTTACATTAATTGAACCTTATGAAAATTAGTTTCTAAAAATAATAACTAAAGTAAAAGAGAAAATATGAATTTAAGAAAAGCCTATAATCAAATTGTTATAGGCTTTTCATTATGATGAAAAATCGTTCTATTCCCTATATTTTTTCAATCAGATATCAAATAAATCTCCAGATATTTCTTCATTTCAACAGTATATTTGTAGAATTTAGCGCTAAATATTTTTGAAATAGAGTAGTTAGTTGTAGTTATTAATAATACAAGGTATTTCAAATAAATCTTTAATTGTAGGTATTATATTAATTGAATTTTGATTCTTGTTTGATTTATATATCGCATACATCCCAGCTGACTTAGATGCTTTATAGTCATTTTCTAGGCTATCACCGACAAAAATACATTCATTTAGTTTTACTCCTAATTTCTTAGCAGCTCTTTCAAAAATAAGAGGGTTAGGTTTTTTGACCTCTTCTTTTTCAGAAACTAAGATTAATTCCATATATTTATCGACTTTTAAAGCTTTAATATTATTATATTGGAAAGGGAATTTCCCATTAGTAATGATAGCTAATTTATAATTATTTTCGGTGAGTAGCTTTAAAGTTTTATATAAATTAGGGTAAGGCAAACAGTGTTTCCAGAAGTTTGTTGTATAGTCATTTAGAAAAATATTAGGCGTTAAGTGACTAATATTAAAATAATCTATTAATTGTGTATAAACTTTATCTTTCCAAACATACCCATTTTGGTCTAATTCTATAAATTTATTTTTGAAAGTAATCTTTTCAATATGTTTTAAGTAATTAGAAAATTTGTCATATTGGACATCAATAAAATTTTTTAATGAGGTTTCCCTATCTAAAATTGTTCCATCTAAATCGAATAAAATTGCTTTTATCATAAAATCACCCCAATATTTTAAGTATACTTAATAAATTAAATCAATGTTATCATAAAATTAAAGTACAAAGTATCTTAAGGTATACAATAATTGTCAAAGTAAAATTAGAAATATTTATAGGTATATTATAAAACAATAAATCTTTCCAATTGGAATTACATAGGACAAAATTTAGTAATAGGACTTTATCAAAATTTCGTCTACGAAAGGAGATTTATGAGAACTTTTTTAATTGTTGTAGTAGCTCTAATTTTAATGCTTACGATTTCATTCTGTATATTTAATTATTTAGATAATACACTTGGTAGTATTTTAGTAGGAATCTCAAATGGGCTAATTATTGTTGTAGCAATGCAATTAAAAGATAAACTTTTAAAATAAATACTTATGATTAAACAAACCACTCAATATCTATGGGTGGTTTGTTATTTTTTGAGTCTTAAATTTTTCTATTTTAACAATAGTTATTTGAAGTTAATTAGAAAGTGACTATATGTAACTAAAGAAACTTTTATAGAATACACGATAAGCTCTTTCTTTCAAAATTGTCACATTTGGTTGGTATTTTGTAATGATTTTCGAACGATTCAATAATAATGAAATGTTAGTATTGAATTAAAAATTAGGAGGTTTAAATAATGAAAATTATTTTTAAAATATTTATATTTATAGTGGTAATAATTTTAGCGCTATTCTTTTGGAAGTTATATGCTGAATCTCATACAGATAGTAAAAACGTTAGGAGTCTTGCTAACTTAAATCCTTTAATCACAAGTGAAAAGTATTATATACAAACTAATGAACCTAGAAGTGTAAAAGATTCTGGTAAAGGTACTAAACAATATAAATATACGAATAAAGCATATGATAAGGACGGTAATGAAAAAGAGATTACCTATACAGCAATTAAAAAATTAAAGACAAATCATTATTTAGAGTTAAATTATAAAGTTGGAGAAGTAAAAGGATATAGTGAAGTGAAAGAAAAAGACATACCTAAGAAAGCAAGAATTAAACTATAGAATCTAAATCTCATCGTTATCGATGAGATTTTTTACGTTTTTGTATAATAACATAGCTAAAAATTCAAACATTTGTTTTAAAATATGATAAGTAACCAAATTTGTTTTCACTTACAAATGGTAAACATAAGTCATTGTATTGACCGAATATTTTAGTTTAAATAATTGAATAAAAAAATCACTGCCTTACTTATGGCAGTGATTGCAATTTCGTAGCTCATAATTTAGTTTAGGTAATTACCAGGAGTGTCATTCTTTAATACTATTTTCAGGCGATTTAAATTATTTATTGTTGTCTAATGTATCAGCAAGTTCTTCTAATTTAATTTTCACTTCTTTAAGTGTGTGACTATCTGAAAAAGTAAAACTAAATTGTTTTCCTTTGGCTGTTTCTGCCACAATAGTAACAAGTTCACTAAAAACATCATGTTCTATACTATAATTTAATATTTTCATATTAACTCCCCTTAGTTTTGATTTCCCATTTTTGCTAAGTGTAATAAGTTGATTATTATTATTCAAGTTTTCTTTCTCTTTGAAGTAATTCATAGGTAACTTTATGTGGTAACATATCTTTGTTGACTGAATGAGAAAATAAGACACCTGACATAGTTTTTACAATATAAGTATAATTTTCGTGGTTTTCGTGGTCATAATTAAAAGCTACAACTTCCATAAATATGCTCCTTTAAATAAAATTCTAAAGATCTTTCTGATATCTTTAATTTTGTACTAATAATTTTTTAGGTACTCCCAATACTAAAATTTATTAGTAACAAGCATATGGAATTTTCTATATACCTACGCAAAATAATTATATTAGTTAATTGTACTATATATAAATGAGTTTTGTGATAATAAAATCTTATATTTTGCAATATAATTACTTATAATTAAATAGGTTCTTAATGTCAGCTATTTAATATTGTTAAATTTAATATATTTTGATAAATCAATGATTTGAAGTAATTATTACTAATGATGTTTCTAAACGATAATATAAAGGGTAAGTATATACAAAACAAGTGGGGGGGTTTGAATGGAAAAGTTAAATCAAGTGATGTTATATGTTGATGATCAAGCAAAATCAGTTGAATTTTGGACAGATATTTTAGGATTTGTTGTAGTTTCTGAAGAAGAAATGGCAGAAGGTTTTAAGGCTGTAGAAGTAGCGCCAAAGAATGATGTTGAAACATCAATTTCAATTATTGAAAAAGAGTTCATGAAAAAATATAGTCCAGAAATAAGCGTTACTACTCCATCTTTAATGTTCAAAGAGAAAGAACTTGATGCATTGTATGAAAAATTAAAAGAAAAAGGCTTAACTGGTCATGAAATCATTGAAATGTCAGGTAGACGAGTATTTAATTTTCAAGACGGACAAGGTAATTATTTTGCAGTAAGTGAGTAATTGAAGTTATGTAGGTTTTTCAGAAAAAGAGCGCTTTTTATGAATTTAAAAAATCATAAGAAGTGCTCTTTAATTTTATATGAAAATGTTAGTGAATGTTTACTGCGTTATTTCTAATATATTTAGTCCTTCAAATTCATTAGGTTCTTCAAAATACTGGCTAATATAATTAAACGTTTCTAATGTGTCAAAATTAGCTCTTTCAGGATTTTCTATATTTCGTTGTTTTAACCTTTCTAAACATGTTTCGTCTGATATATTTAGATAAATGAGTTTGTGGCTAACATGGATTTCTGAAGGAATATTGCTAAGCCACTTGCGTTGTTTTTGAGTGTTTCCTGGAAAATCCATGACCACATTTGTACCAACGCTTAATAAATTTTGAACGTGATTTTTAATAAAAGGTTTAATACGATTTGAATAAGTTAAGTAATCATCAAATGTCTTTATTTGATTTGGATAAAATTGTTCAAGCATTTCATCTTCTGATAATAGTACGGCATTTTTATCTTTAGCTATTTTTTTAGCAGTTGTTGATTTACCAGCACCCATTTTACCAGTGAAAAAATATAATGTAGCAAAATATTCCATTACATTACCTCCGTTTACGTTTTATGACAATAGTTTTAGTATAAAGAATTAATGAAATAAGTTATAGTGAAAATTAAAGTTACATAATAATTTTAATAAACAAAGGGGCTTTTTATGTTTAAGTATATTTTAAAAATCAGTGTGCTTTTAATATCGGCAACATTATACATATTTGTAATAAATCAATCTAGTAATGCTTCAGCTGCTACAAATGCAACACAACAAGATGCAATTAATCATGTTGAAACTTTAAACGGTAAAGGTTGGGACTATGATTCAGAGTATGGATGGCAATGCTTCGATCTTGTAAATGAACAGTGGGATTATTTATACGGGCATGGATTAAAGGGTGATTATGCAAAAGATATTCCAGCAGAAAATAATTTTATAGGTGAAGCAACAGTTTATGAAAATACATCTGATTTCAAAGCCACAGCAGGTGATATTGTAGTGTTTAATGAAAATTATGGGGAAGGTGCTGGTCATACTGCGATTGTAACTAACGGCAATTATGATGGCAATTATCTTCAATTTCAATCCTTAGACCAAAACTGGGAAGGCGGTGGTGCAAATAAAACCGAAGTCGCGCATAAGGTGGTTCATGACTATGAATCAGAGATGGTATTTATTCGCCCACATTACAGTAAATAAATGAATAACTAAAAATTAATATTAAGTGAAAAACTGAAGCATAACATTCAATTTCAGTTTTTTAATGAATATAAAGCATACTAATATAAAACCTATAGTTTATAGGGATAGATTTGCTTCTTATTTTGACGGGACATTAAAACCTTAAATTTTTAATTTGGAGGTGGGTCCCGTTTTTTGATTTTAACTGAATATTTTTGATTTGCTACCAGTGCATAAAGACTAAATTATATAGTGAATTTTCTATTTAATTAGGGTATTGAATATTATATAATACATTCAAAAGTATTTTTGAATGAGGTGTGTCATGTTACAAATTATTATTACAGCAATTATTCTGTACACAGCTACAGCAGTAGATTTATTAGTTATTTTATTAATATTTTTTGCTAAAGCTAATACAAGAAAAGAATATCGAGATATTTATATAGGTCAATATTTAGGTTCATTAGCATTAATTGTCATAAGTCTATTTTTAGCATTTGTATTAAACTATGTTCCTGAAAAATGGATTTTAGGATTATTGGGATTAATACCAATTTATTTAGGTATTCGTGTAGCTATTTCTGATGATTGTGGTGGTGAAAAGAGAGCTAAAAGAGAATTAAATGAAAAAGGGTTAAGTAAGCTTGTTGGTATCGTTGCGTTAGTTACCATTGCTAGTTGTGGTGCAGACAATATTGGTTTATTTGTGCCGTATTTTGTAACTTTAAATATTGTAGAATTGATAACTACATTAATTACATTTGTTATTTTAATTCTACTATTAGTATTTTCAGCGCAAATTTTATCAAAAATTCCAGGTATTGGAGAAGTAATTGAGAGATTTAATCGTTGGATAATATCTGTAATATATATTGGATTAGGATTATTTATTATAATTGAAAATGAAACAGTACAAACTATTTATAATTTAATTATGAATTAAGGGAGTGGAAGAAATGGCTAACGATTATACTTGTGAAGTGCAATTTATACATAAACAGAAAATTGAAAATGCACAGAATTTTATAGAGGAAAATGCATCTAAATCACTATTAAGTATTTTTAGCAAGATCTCTGATGATACTAAAGTCAAAATTATACTTGGTTTATTAAAAGAAAGTGAAATGTGTGTGTGTGATATATCTGTATTACTAAATATGAGTATCGCAACAACGTCACATCATTTAAGATTATTATATAAAAAAGGGGTACTTGATAAATACAAAGAAGGAAAAATGTCTTATTACTTTATAAAAGATGAACAAATAAAATCATTTTTCATGGATAATTTGTAATGTTAGGTAACTAATAAATAATATGAATAAGTAAAAAGGAGTGAATCAGCCAACTTATTAAAGCAATAAGTTGGCTGATTCACTCCTTTGTTATACAAATTAAAATGTTTATTTAACTTTTCTTTCATCCACAGTATTTGATAACAACATCAAATAACGTTGAACATTATCTGACGGTGTATCTTTAGGGAATGCATGCGTAAACACATGACCTTTAAGTGTCTTGACTGTGTAACTAATATCTATATTACCAATTTCATATTTTATAATTTTCATAATGTCCCCTTAAAATTGCCTTTTAAAAATTTAAATTCACTATATAAACATGAATCTAATATCCCTATAGAAATAGTATGTTTTATTCAATTGTACTACATATAAACGTTTTTGCAACTATAAAGTGTGCTACGTTTATATGTAGACTGATAAGATTTAATTTTAAAGAAATCTGTTTTGACCTATTTAATGAATTGTTGTAAATTTAGTTATAAAAAAGACCACAATAATTAGTATTGTGATCTTACATAAATTATTTTTACTTATTTAATTTATCGATAACACCATTGATTTTGTCTTTAACATTTTCAGTTACTTCTTTTGCTTTACCAGAAGCCTTATCTTCTTTACCTTCTTTTTCTAATTCTTTATTATCCATAACATTGCCTGCTGTCTCTTTTATGTTTCCCTTAACTTGTTCAAATTTACTTTCATCTGCCATGTTATTCACCTCAAAAATATTTTTAGACCATTCTATAAATAATATACAAAATGCTAAAATTTAAAACAAACAAAATGTATGTAACTTGGTATATTTGTATTTAAAATGAATTATATATGTCAGAAATAACAAAGTTTATAAGAAAGAGAAAAAGCGATGGTGAGCTGTCATACGTTACTCTAATGAACATTCATTGTTCCGCTGTGGAAAAGTGAGTTATGCATAAAAAAGTATTTCTCTAAGATAGAAAGTGACAATAATTCAATATGTGTTATAAACGCATTTTTGAGTAGTAAACCTTTATAAGATGTCTTATTAAGAAATATTAGACATTATCTAAATAAATCAAAATTTTATGCATCTAGTAGTTTTTGAATTTCAGAATATTTTTGTGCGTTTAATGTACCCAAAGGGCTCTGTTCAATTTCAAAAATTAGAAAGTCATCAGTATCATTAAAAGATGTTTTGATGCTTTCACAAATTGTATTTTTATCTAAGTCACTTTGTAAAAACCACAAGCCACTGTAAATATATAGCGCATTACCTAGAGACTTTAATTGTGCAGGTAATTTTTCATATCCATATGAAATTGAGTTTAAATTATAAGACAATATATATTTTGACACTTATATCACGCTCCCATGTAAGCATATCATTAACTGTAATTAAAAAGTTGTAAGAACATAGTATTAGCATTGTTTTTTAGTTTAATAGCTTTAATTATAATAACAGCAATACTGATAATGTTCTGGTTTGTGATAATGAAAATAAGGTAATACTATCTATACAGACAATAGAAATAAGCAAATATTACGTCGTAAATGTATTATACTTAATACCAAAAATATAATCTTTTATTAAAATATATCTTTTAATTGGAGAGGCGAAAAGGATACATAACAATGAGCAAACAATACCAAATTGAGCAATTATGGAAACAACATAAGTATGAGGTACTATGGCATGATCAAAATAAATATCGATTAATTAGAGAACAATTGAAAATTGATACAACGATTGAAGAAGTTGAAAATTTAATTAACGATGCATTAAATACGAAACCAAATAGTGGATCAATAATTAATGCGTACGACCACATGTGGGGGTATTTTAAAAATAAATGTAGTTCATCAGAAAAGAACTTGCATAATTATTTAAAAGAAGCATTTAAACGTGAAGAAATAGACGAAATATATCTATTACAATTTTTAAAAAGTATGGCGGATTATTATGATATAAGCTATATCAAAACTTCATCAATAATACAAAAATTAAACTGATTATGTGTAGAGATGGTAATTATTTTTCAGTTTTAAGAGTGTAAAACGCAGAGAATTGATTTAGTTACGTTTTTATAATATTGCTTGAATTTGGTAGGTGAGGTTTTAATTTAATAAATTGTTTAATAAAACTTTATCAACATTACCAGTTAAATCAATAAAATAGTTTAATTGCCATTTTTGAGTTTTAAATGCAGTTTGATTTAAATTGTATTCCCAAGATGGATAAATCCTCATTGCCATTTTTCCCTTTTTATCTTTATTAGCTATAATATTCTTTTTAGCTAATACATCTTTTGGGAATATGAATAAACCTTTTTGACTTTCATCAATTACTGCAATAATTAATTTGTCGCAAGATTCATCAAATGTAAAGGGTCTGTTTTTATTAGCGTTATCTTTAGTCCAAAATACTACAAAATAGCCTCGCTTATTTGGTGTTTTTTTAGCGATTCTACTTCTGAAAGTTTGTTTATTAGTTTGAAAAGTACAACTTTCATATTCCTCATTAAAAATTTCTGTTTCCAAAGTTTTAATATTAATGTCATTTGTAAATTTAAATACTGAATTTATTAAGTCTACTGATTTGTACATAAGAAAATTATCCTTCTTTATTGAGATTTGCTTGTTTTGAGTATAACAAATTAATTAGACTGAAACTATTTTTATATGCGCTATCAAAATAAAATTTGCAACGAGCAGATAAGTAATAACATAAAAACGTGAGTGTAAATTGATACAATAAGGGTAGACATAATTGCGAGTATAGAATTTAAAAATTGAGGAGTGAACGAGATGCATTATATTAAATATTTAACTTCATCAGATAATACGAAACTATACACTAAAATTAATGATTGTCCAGAAGCGAAGGCAAATATAATCATAGCACATGGGTTAGCGGAACATTTAGATCGTTACGATGTTTTAACAACATATTTAAACGAAAACGAGTTTAATGTAATAAGATATGACCAAAGAGGACATGGGAGATCTGGAGGAGCGAAAACTTATTATAGTAATATGTATGAAATTGTCGAAGATTTAACGGCGATAATAGAATATGTGAAAAATACTTTTGAAGGTAAAGTATACCTCATTGGACATAGCATGGGTGGTTATACTGTCACTCTATTTGAAACGCTTTATCCTGGTACTGTAGATGGAGTAGTTACATCTGGTGCCTTAACACGCTATAACAATAAACTATTCGGTAATCCTAATCGAAACATTTCATCAGATACTTATATCAAAAATGAATTAGGAGAGGGGCTATGCTCTGATGCTGAAGTTATTAGAAAATATGAAATAGACCAATTAAATGCTCAACACATATCCATGGGATTAATTTTTACATTAATGGATGGCATAACATATTTGAATAATAATGCGCAGCGATTTACGAATAATATTTTGATATTACATGGAAAAGAAGATGGTTTAGTAAGTTATCATGACTCATTACAATTATACCAAGAAATTGGATCCGAACATAAATCCATCCATATTTATGATAGATTACAACATGAAATATTAAATGAATCATCTTATAATTTAAGTATTTTCAAAGAAATTGTTGATTGGTTAGATAATGAAATACGTATTTCTAAAATTTAAAAAGTATCCTTACAATAAAAGTGTTTAATCAAACTAAGTAAGTCTCGTAATGTTTGTTACGGAAAATTCATAGATTTATAATTAGTTATGAAAAAAATTGTGGAAAGGAAAGATTACTATGAAGATAAAAACATTGCATATGCAATATGAAGAAAGTTTTGAAGAATTTGATGAACGTGTCAACGAATTCTTAAAAAACGTGGATGAGAAACAGCATTGGGAATTAGTGAGTGTCACGCCATCAGTAACAAATAGCATTGAAGGTGTTGACTACTTTATTACTGTTGTTTACAAAAAATAAAGTGACTGGAAAATTTGAAAAATAAGAGTTGAAATGGAATAGTAATAGAGAAAAATCAAGCAGTATAAAAAAAGTGTTTTGTATAATAGAGTTTATTGTTAAGGGAATTTTATATAACCATTCTCAAGATTAAAGGCTATGACATTTGCTATGTCATAGCCTTTAGTAACAATTTATTGTCCCTTAATTTATTATTACATTCCGTTGGATGCAATTATGAAATAAATGTTTCTCCTGAAACATTAAAATAGTCTGCTAACATTGCAGCGTCTTTTTCTGAAATTGTGCGATAGCCATTTTCCCAATCCCATATTTGGCAATTTCTGATATCTGTACCATAGCCATTATTCAAATTAATAGCTAGTTTGGATATGCTTAAATTTGATTTTTCGCGTAATTCGTTAAGAATTTTCACAACCATTCACTCCTAAAAAATAGATAATACTACTACCACTATTAATTGTAATATATAGGTAGTAGTATTACAAAATTTATGTTTTTTTATTTTAGTAAATTAAATAAAAAATTGTATATTTACATTAATTTTTATAGTGATATAGAAAAGTGTAATTTATATAGTTAATTGTAAGTATGTGTCAAAATAATTTAATTAGGGCATATGTATAAAATAATAAATTATGACAAAGGAGATCAATAATGAAAATAATCGCTATGAGTATTTTTGTTAATAGTCAAGATAAAGCACAACAAGTTTATACCGAAAAATTAGGCTTTAAATTAAAGCATAATATTGAAATAGGCGGTGATTTTAGATGGTTAACAGTTACTGAAGAGAATTCTAATAACCCTGTTGAAATTGTTTTGGAGCCTAATGAAAGTCCAATTGCTAAAAACTATCAAGATGGATTATATGCAGCGGGTATACCGGTAACTATGTTTGGTGTAGATAACTTGGAAAAAGAATATGAAATATTATTAAATAAAGGGATTGAATTTTATACAAAACCTAAAGAGGTTGAAGGTGTAAAATATGCTATATTTGATGATACATGCGGTAATTTAATTCAAATTGTTGAGCAATAGAAAATATAAATTTTAAGATATAATAAACTGGCTAAAATGAGTGAATAACTATAAAGTAAATGAGTTTTTTACTTGGCTACGAATTAAATCGTTAACTCTTGTATGTTTTTCTTTTCATGGATTAATTTTGTTGATAGTGCTAGATTTATTCTTAGTATCCTCGTTTTTAGTAGGGAAGGATAGAGCTAGTACTTTTTTAATTGGAGAAATAGGGGTTGGAATTAGTTATAAAGCACACAAAAGAAATGTCGAATTTGGAATTGATTAAAGTGTTCCAAGTTAGGGTCAATGTATTCATAGTTGAGCAAAATTGTGTTTATCAAGAAGTAGATGAATTTGATTTAAATACTTTGCATATAATGCTCAAAAATGGGGAAGAAATCGTTGCATATACTCGTATTATTGAACATCCATCTTATATCACTTTCGGTAGGGTGCTAGTAGTAGAAAAATATAGAAAATCTCGCTATGGTAGGGAAATTGTAAAAGCCACACTTGATGAGATAAAAAAGAGATACAAACAAACGCTTGTTAGAATATCTGGTCAAGCATATCTTAAGTCATTCTATGAGTTATTTGGCTTTGAAAGCGTTTCAGATGTTTATTTAGAAGATAATATCCCTCACATAACTTTTCAAATTGATTTAGACTATTAATAATCTGAAAATATAATTTAAAAATACGTGAATTCGAAATCTAAAACTTTGTTTAGGTTTCACATTCACGCATTTCGTATGTGTTACTATATCGGAATTATTTATTCGAAACATAATATTAACCTTTTATCTCAGTATATTACTACAGTTAATGTATTTTTTATCTTATACAGGTGTTTTACTGCTTAATTGCCCCTTTATTTAAACATGCACCTAATAATTAGATTATGTATTATACATTTTGTAGTATTTTATAAAATATAATCGTTTATTTTTTCATTTTATCAATATCTTGAGATACGAGTGTTAATAGTTCTTCAGTTTCTTGTTCTGTTAGTTCGTCAGAACCTTTGATCCGAATGACTGATCCTTTGTCAGTTTTGACATGATAGATTGGTTCATCGTCCTTATAAACTTTACGTAGTACTTCCATTTCATCACCCTTTTTATTGAAAACAGTTCTATTATTAAGTTAATACATAACTAAATAGAATTGCGTTGTAAATTATTACTACGAATAACGATTATTTAATTACTCATTTCATTTAATGCTTTATCTATAGGATAACTTTTTATTAAATTGTTTTCCAACAGTATGATTGGATTCATTTAATTTTTTTCTTAAACATCAAAATATATATTAGCAAAAATGCTAAAATGAATATATTGAATTAATAAATAAAATTAAGGGATTTAAAAATAATTTAGTTATTCATGTTTTTATTAAATAATTTAAGGGTAGATATAAATAAGCACAAGAAGTCCTCCAAACTCTAGTGTGGATTATATTTTCGAGATTTGCGCCATCCTTAGAGATGGCGCTTTTTTCTTGTTATTTAATCTCTAAGTATTTTTGGATTAATTCAGTACATAATTATAAAAACTGCGAAAAAATCTTTAACTACAGATCTTTTCACAGTTCATCTAAATAGGATTGTCATATAGATACCTAAAGAAGTGAATAGTTTTTAAAATTGTTATTAAACAACAGTAATGAAGGAAGCCTTTACAAACCGTCATTAAATTTTTGAATATAAAGAATATAGAAACTGTTATTTATTCTATATTACTCCTCAATTTATCATCCATTTCCTTTGCTACGTCAATCAACATTTGTTTTGTTTCGGCATTGTTTAAAGAAGGATTAGATTTAATTTTAATGATTAAACCTAGATCAGTTTTTATATAATATACAAGGGCGTCATTGTCAGTCACTTTTCTTAGTATTTGCATCAAATCACCTCAAATTTAGAAATTTCACATGTATAGAGGACTTAAAGGTATAATGGATTAAATTGGTACATAATCATTATAAATTAAAAACTATATATCTATTTTATAGTAAATTTACACAAAATAACAATAATTGAATTGTGACTAGAAATATCAAAAAAACCAACAAACTCTTAAGAGTTTGTTGGCGCTTTTGAAAATACTCATAATTGACCTATCGTATTTACATACAGTAGTTTAAAATTGTTCGTTTGTTCGATCCTCGTCAACACTTTCATCTTCGTCATCGATTACAACTGTTAACAAAGGTTTGATTAAAAATGCAGTACCTAGTGCCCCTAATAAAACTAAAATAAATTTTTTCAAAACATCCAACTCCTCAGTTTAATAGTTTAAATCCAATATGAAACTTAATGAATTTATGCTCAAACGTATTAAAGTATTAACTTATATGAAGACTTTAAATCAAAAGGTAATATTCTACGATTGATATCTATTATAGCAAATGTTTTAATTGCATGATATGTAATTCTGATATAATAAAAAACTTTTTTTATATCAGAAAACGGGGTGTTGATTATAAAAACTTTATAGTAAGCATTATTTAATTAATTTTGGTATTACTTTTATATAGAAAATCTCTCCTGTTAACTCAACCAGCGTTTGTGTGATAATCACAGTTGTTGTGATTGTGACCAATCTATCTGGTAATGAAAGAGCTAAAGGTAATACAACCAAAGCATTTCTTGTACTTGAACTAAAAGCTAATGTTCGTAAAGTCTCAGTTTCTAACGCAAATAATTTCCCTGACATATATCCAATATAAGGAGCGATAATCATAAATATAATATAGATTGGGACGACAGTAGCTAAGATATTTAAATCATGAGTGATTTTATGTATTTGAGAACCAACCACTGAAAAAAGTACGAATGACATAAATATTTCTGGTAACCATTCAGTGATATTCAAAGTTTTCGCTATAATCAAAGTACGCTTACTAAAATATTGTAATAGCATAGCAATCACTAGTGGTAATACGATAAAAATGATAAATGATTGAACAAAGGGCGCTAAATCTATAGAAGTAAATAAATTTTCTTTATTAAAAATAGCGAAGTATAAGGGCAATAAGATAATTTGTAAAATAAACAAAATAGGCGTAGAAAACAACATATATTGTGCATTGCCTTTGCCCAATGAGGTAAAGACAACCACATAATCAATACAGGGCGTTAACAATACGAGCATTATACCTATCAATATAGCAGTGGAAGTGATATTGAATAAAGAGATTAGACAAAACACCAAAATAGGGATAAGTACGAAATTTGATAGAACTAAAGCTATAATATATTTAACACTTAGAACGTTTTTACGTAAGTTAAAAAAAGGAATTTGTGAAAACATGCTAAGCATTAAAATTCCAATAAAGATAGGGATTAATGATTCAAGTAATGTAGATGTATAATCTAATGTTAATCCCACAATTACACCAAGCAATATGGCAGCAAAATATATATAGATTTGATAATTTTCAATTTTAGTTTTTAATTGTTGCATATTTACCTCTCTTTGAAATATAAACTAAAGTCAGAAATATAACACTAACAATCATTAAAATTCAAAATAATGATTGTTAGTTAAATTAATATTAATTTATTATTTTTGTTTATCTTGAACACTCACTTTGTTTTCTATTTTATTATTAGTTGAATTATCAACACTTAATAAAAGCGCGCGGACGACTAATACACCAGATACGAGTAACAATAAATTTCTGAAAAATTTCATACAAATCACTCACCTATCTTATTTTAGATAAAATAAATAACACATGCTATAAATAGTATACCCATTAATTGCTTTAATAAGTGAAAATCTATATCTAATATTTATTCTGAATTATTGTTTAGAATGTAGCGTTTTAAATATCTTTAATTATTAACCGTTTCTTTGATTCATCGATTTCAATAATTAAAGATTTGCTGTTATTTTCTATTTTATAGTTTGTTATTACTCCTCCATCGACATCAAAATACACCTGGCTTAAAATCCCCATGGCATAATCATTTATAGGGCTAACAATTGATAGCGATGTGTTATCTTCTTGTATAACAAATTGTTTTTGACTTTGGTTAATAACAGCCCATTGTGGTAAATAAGTTAAATTCATAATAGTTCCTCCTTTAAAAGTTTTTATCCGAGCTAAATCCAATTTAATTTAATTATAAATCAAAAAGTTGTAATACTGTTGCTAATATTCAATCAATCCTTCATTAAAATCCAAAATACAGGGAATAAGAATTAAGAAAAACAATGTTTTTTAGAGGTGAGCCTATGAACATAGTTATTATTATAATATTAAGTCTTATTTTTGCATTTTTAGCTACAATGCCGTTTTTGTTTATTAACACTAGGTTACATGAAAATAAAAATTATGCCAAAGATGAAATACGGCATGAAAAGAAACGTACTTTTCAACGTTTTATTTATTTTTTTGTTTTAGCAATAGTAATATTAATCATTTACACTTTTCTGCTAGATTAAAGGATGTAGTTTAATTTTAGTAAAAAAGAACAGGGCAACAATCAAAATTAAAAATTGATTTCTGCCTTGTTCCTACTTAAAAGCATTATTAATTTGTTTTTCCAAAATCACCTATAGGGGCGTGTTAAGTATTTTGTGTTGTTTGGTTTACGTTAAGAAATAAGATATAACGCATTTTGGATTATAGATCTATAGATTCTTGTAAAAACTTTAAGTTAACATTTATTTTTTAACTAAATATCAATGAGAATAGTATACCTACAATACCAAAAACAAGAAGCATGACAGTAACGCCAAGTAAAGATTCTTTAGCTTGTTGTGAACCTCTTACTTTGTATGCAATAAGGGCGCCTATACCGCAAATTAAGAAAATTACTGATAACCAAAAAACAACCATGAAATGTAGACTCAAAATACCACACCTCCTTTTTCTGTGTATGCACTCAAGAAACTATTAACTTTGTGCAAAATTTATGTAAATCTTAAAAAATTTAACTGTAGTAACATTTAATCTTATAACATTATCATCTTATCATTAATTTGCACTCTCATATAGGATGAATTTTAAGGTTTCACTCGGTAAAGATAGGATAAAAAGTAGTAAGCTTTAATTATTCGAAGGGGGAAAGAGGGAGAAATAATGAAAGAATATGATAGTAATTTGAAAAAGATTGAGCAAAAAGTTGAAACATTGAAGTCGAAAAGTGTTAGCGATTATGTAGAGTCATATAATCAAATAGAAAATGATATTGTTGAACAAAAAAACTTGATTCGCAATGATTTAATGCCTAAAAATAGACAAGAAGATGAAAGAATTAGAGAAATCGCCGACAAAATTCATTTGCATATCCGTACTGGCCTTGAAACATATAGTAGTGTAGACGATATACTTAGTTATTTAGAGCCTGCTTTTCAAAGAAGTAAAGTAGATAAAACTTATGGGCGTGCACTTGTGCTCTTAGAAGAAAATATGGTTATTGAACAAATCAAACACAAGTTTAAAGATGCTAAGTATAATGCTTACTTGATAATTTTAATTTTAGATAAGTTTATCGAATTAAGTACTGAAATTATGCCTAATAGCTATACAAATATTTTGAAATTAGAGCAATCATATTTCGAAATATATTATGATAACATGTAATATTATTTAATTTATTAAATAGTTTGATGTATAATGGAGTTAATATAAATAAGTAAGGAGATAAAAATATGAATGAAGTAAATAAAGTTATTTACATTGTTTTAGCCGTTTTTTTAGGTAGCTTTGGTATTCATAAATTTTATGCTAGAAAAACAGGAATGGGATTATTATTCTTAGTATTTTGTTGGACTGGTGTTCCACAAATTTTAGCTATCATAGGCGCAATATTAACATTGTTCAAACCAGCAGATCAAAATGGTAACGTGTTAGTATAATCACAATTAAAAAATATACTCATAATAGCTGTAAAGTAATTTATCATTTTGGATTGCTTTATAGCTTTTTTAGTTAAAAGGCAAAATTTTACGTTTAAAATAAGAAGTTTTAATAAACAAAAAGGGAGCGTTTCATATATTGATTAGCTTAAAAATATATTTGTAAACAATTGTTTTATACATATAATTTCATTTTTTAGTATAAGAATGGTTATTTAATTTAAAGGTGGTTTTGTTTTGAATTTATTGAGTTTTGTAATTGTTATGTTTGTTTGATCAATTAAGTTGGCTACATTGAAAAAGTAGGACTTTAATTTTCAAAGCATTTTAACATAAAATTATATATGATTGCGCCGTATTTTGGCGAGACTCTTGGGGAACAGGACAAGTTGAAGACTACAGGCTGAAGCTGTCCTCTAAGAAAGCGAGCTAACAATACGAAGTATTGAATAAAAAAGAAGCACTTAGAGGATTGAATTGAATCATCTAAGTGCTATTTATCTAGGATTTATGTCCCAGGCTCTATCTATAGTTTAATTTATGAAATTAACATTAAATTAAAAAAACTTTGTAAATTTTACAATTCAAATTAAATATTGTCATAGCAGTATTTAATTTATAAACATTTAAATTTATAAATGTATCGTGATAGACAAAACATTATTATTTGTTATGATTAAACAAACGCTCACATAATTGAAAACACTGTAACGATTAAAATATTGATAATCGAGGTAATGCTTATGACATTTTATAATTTTGTAATCGGTTTTATAGAAGATGATACACCACTCGGGCAACTTGCGCATAATATTATTGGCGACAAAAATTTTCCGAAAAATGAAACAAGCTTTATTGCATTAAATTCGTATTTCTATAGTAACTATTTTGATCATGAAGTTTTAGCTTCTGCCAAGCGAGCATTAAGTTTATATCGACATAACGTAGAGTTAGCTAATTAATAATTTAATTGTCATAATACCAATTTTGTTTTTCTAAGGCAGCTTTTATATCTGTTGTTTTAAAATTAATTTCGTTGTTTCTAATAGAAAAAGGTTCAATGATATTTTGTGCCATCCAAGAATTAATGAGTTCCTTTGGCAATCCATCTAGTTCCATGTCACTTTTGCTTAGTACAAAGCATTCCCAATCAAGTGAAATATTAGAAGGATTGATATAATTACATTCATTAATTTGATTCATAAAAACACTCCTCAATATTGTAAATCCGACGTTAACTTTTACCCATGTAAAACATAAATAAAACGGTTTGTATGATACAAATTTATTTCTTCTAATATTTCTTGTTTACTATCTACGTTTATGTTGAAATATGAACGCTAAAATACTGCAATGGGGCATATGAGATGTATCAATATATGAACAGACAAAAGTGGGACCTTGTATAATGATTACTATCTCCAGGTTGGAGCAATAAATCATAAATGCTACAATGCTTGCCATAAGTATATAGAAATGGGGCTATGCCGCCTATCTTTTTAGATAAGTTGCATAGCCCCATATTTTATAATTTATTTTAAAAGTTTACTTTGAAGTTACCACGGTATAATTCCTAAAATACACGCAACAAGTATCATAAATAAACTAGATCCAACTGCCCATTTTATTACAATTCTTTGATTTTGTCCGTATTCTATATCAAGCATACCAACTAGTAAATAACCAGCGGCATATAAAGGACTTAGTACATGTAATGGTTGGCCTAATACAGAAGCTCTTGCCATATCAACTTTTGAAATACCGAATTGATGTGCAGATTCAGCAAGAATTGGTAGTACACCATAATAGAATGGGTCGTTTGCCATGAAGTATGTAAAAGGCCCACTTAATATCGCAGTTATCAATGCAAAATGATTACCCATAGCATCTGGAATGATATTTACTAAGGCATTTGCCATTTCATTAACCATTTTTGTACCGTTCATCACACCTGTAAAAATACCAGAGGCAAATACTAAACTAATAACTGATAATACATCGCCTGCATGTTTTTTAACCACTGAATTTTGAATACTAAGATTTGGATAATTTAATAAAATTGCGATTCCAAACCAAAGCATAAACATTACTGGGATTGGTAGTATACCTATTACCAAACAGACAATTAGTGAAATTGTAAGTATTGCATTTGGTATCAACATTTTTGGTCTTTTCAGCAATGAGTCTTCAGTTGAAATTTCTGGTTTAATGTCATTTAAATCTATATCGGTATAAGATGTAATATGTCTTTTAGCTCGTTTTCCTAGTATGAACGCAACACCGAAAGCAAAAACAATACCTGCGATCATTGCAGGTATTATAGGAATAAATACTTCTTCGGTTGTTACTTGCAAAGAAGAAATAGCTCGAGCTGTCGGGCCGCCCCAAGGTAACATATTCATAACACCAATAGATAATAATGCAAGCGTTGACAGTGTGTATAAACTCATACCAATTTTTTTATAAAGTGGCATCATTGCTGTGACAGTGATAATAAATGTAGTTGTGCCATCTCCATCCAATGCCACCATTGAAGCTAATATTACAGTACCAAATGCAATTTTAACGGGATCCCCTTTGACCACTTTAATGATTTGGTTAATTACAGGTTCAAATAGACCCGCATCTATCATAACTCCGAAATAAAGAATTGCGAATGTAAGCATAATTCCTGTCGGTGCAACTGTTTCTATTCCTTCGAGCATAAATTTACCTAACCCAGCATAGAACCCACCAAGCAAAGCGAAAATTGTTGGTAAAACAATTAAAGCTGTTAATGCTGACATTTTACGCGTCATGATTAATATCATAAAAATAATTATCATGATAAAACCTAATAATGCTAAATTCATAATGTTCTCCCCCTTATTTTTTATATTATAGCGTTTTCAGAAAATTTGTAAATTTATATTTACAGCATAATAATATATATAAAATCATAAAAAGCTTCATAGTTACAGATATAGTAACCATAAAGCTTTTATAAATAAGTTGAGATATTTATTAGTATTATAAAAAACCAATTACAAAAGGTTTCCATAATGGATAGCTTAATAAAACGAATGAAAATATGGAAACACATAGTGCGAATAAATTAGCAATACGGTCGCCACGTATTGCTGCATATATATTAATTAATATAACGCCTAAGATAAATAGTCCGCCTGCTAATATCGGCAGTTTGCCTTCTAAAACTTCGTTTACTACTAACAATGGAGTAGCAAGTGTGATTAATGACAAGAACAGTGATAATAATGTTGTAGCATATTTCAAAATGTTCAGCCCTCTCTTAAATAATAAGATGAATAGAATATTTATTGATACAATAGCACTTAACAAAAATAATATTTGTTAAGCAATATAATTGCAAGTTATTTTTAAGATTAGTTGGACAGGATTATAGTAAGCAAACTGTTTAAAATTAAAAACAATCTATCAACTTGCACGTAAAATTAATTGTGAGGTAGGGGATTTGGTCTCCTGTTGTCAACGATTTATCAATCACTGTTATTAAGCAAATAAATCATCGTCATCACCGTTAAAGTAATATATAAGCCAGTGTTCATCTACATAATAATTATCATACTTTCTAGCGTGCTGTTCTAAAACAAGTGTTTCAAAATTTAAGTTACTAAAAAAGACTTTGCCACTGATATTATTTGAAATAAGTGAAGTCATCAATATTTCAATTTCTTTTTCATGGCATATTTCAAATATTTGACGCATAAGCATTTTTGAAATAAGTTCTTTGGAAATTTGACTTTCATCTTTAATGCACATATTTTCTAAGGTTGCTTTATGAGATAAACTATAGGTTTGGTGATGGATTAATGTAACAGCGCCAATAAGAACATCTTGTTCGAAAGCTCCAAGAACGATACAATCTGTTGAATCTGCAGATAATAGTTTGTGTAAATCTGTATCATTTAAGCACTTCTCATTTTGTAATTTCCAGGCTAATACTTCGAGTTCTTTATGAATGCCTTGTAGTAATAAGGATTTATAAATAGAAAAATCTTCAGTAGTTAAATAACGAATTTGCGTCATTCAATGCCTCCTAACTTCTGCAAAGGTTTTTTTATAATGTATGAATAATTCTCGTTTACCAATTTAATTATAATATTAAAGGAAATAATTTATTTGAGCAATACTATCTTTAATGTTTTACAAAAATATGTGGACATTTACAATTCAAGATACAAAAGAATAGGTTTTTATAAAGTTTTAAATTTATTTTAATATGTATTTTAAGTAAATAAGAGAGATATGATAATTATGGTATAATGTAGTGAGACGCATAAATGTGAATGGAGGCATAAATTGTGGGAGCTTTAATAACTATTATAGTTTCACTAGCAGTGCTAATCCTGATTTCTTTTGCTGTATTAATTGCTTATATCTTTTCTCAAAGTAAAGATGAAGGGAACAAGTGATTAAATTTTATGTAAGCATTAAAGCATCTAGATTTTACATCAGGAATAAAAAGACAAAAAACCCCTCAAAAATTTCAAATAAGAAATTTTCGAGGGGAAATAAATTAGTCAACTACTGATACATTTAAGTCAACTTCGATGTTGCCACGTGTAGCTTTTGAATATGGACAAAATTCATGCGCGTCTTGTAAATATTTCTCAGCTTCTTCTTGAGATAATACATTTTTAACTTTTGCATCAATTGAGACGCTTAATTTAGGGCTTTCAGCGTCTGGGTCATCTTCTAAACGTACTGTTAAAGTAACTTCTGGCTCAGCGCCTCTAACTTTGTTTTGTTTTAAGATTAAATCAAATGCGCCATTAAAACATGAAGCATATCCGGCTGCAAACAATTGCTCTGGGTTCGTACCTTTTTCAGCATCAGCTTGAGCTGGTGGCACAATTGCTACATCAATTGCTTTATCATCAGTTTGAACGTGACCATTACGTCCACCTGTATTTGTTGCTTTTGTTTCATAATTTACTGCCATTTTATGACCTCCTTAAAAACTTCTAATTCATGTTTACCCAAGAAAAATTATTTAAATCATTTCAACGAGTAATTTATATGTTTTTTTAATTGTATTATTTTTAGAAATTGTTATACAATTATTTAAATATTACTTATAAAAGGAAGTTTAAACATGGCAAAAGTTGATATAGCTGTAACAATTGCACCTGAACGTGAATTACTACGAACTACAATTGAAGATTTGAAACAATATCAATCATCTATAGATATTATAGAACTAAGAATAGATCAATGGTCAGTTTTTGATGAAACATATCTGGCGAAAATTGCTGAAGATATATACAATTTAAACTTAAATAAAAAATTATTAGTAACCTATCGAACGAAGACACAAGGTGGAGAAGGTCTACTAGAAAACGACGCATACTTAAACGTGCTAAAGAGGATAATTCCATTAAACTACATCGATATGATAGATATTGAATATGAAGAAGCTATGCCAATAGAAAAATATCATACAGTAATAGATTCAGCGCATCGTGAAAATCTAGAAGTTGTCTTATCACAACATAATTTCAAAAAGACACCTAAATTGGAAATTTTAAAACGTTTATATTATAAAATGCATCAGCTTGAGCCAGATTATTTAAAAGTAGCTGTTATGCCTCATGATAAACAAGATGTCTTAAATTTATTAAATGCAATGTCTGAGACAGTAGACACGGTTTCACAAAACGTTGTTGGTATAGCGATGTCTAAGTTAGGGTTAATTTCAAGAACTGCTCAGGGATTGTTCGGAGGTTCAGTTTCATACGGTTGTTTAGATGCGCCAAAAGCGCCTGGTCAAATTCATGTTGAAAAATTAAAAGAACAAATTAAATTATACGAGTAGTTTGAAAATAGTGGTCGCCTGATTTATAATTGAAAATAATTATCATTAACGAAAGGGCGATAATCAATGGAACTACAAGATGCAATTGCACATCGTAGAAGTATTAAGGTTTTTAAAAGAGACATGACGATAGATGATAACGCATTATATCAAGCAATACAGCAAGCGACAGACGCGCCCAATCATGGTATGAGAGAGCCTTGGAGAGTGGTTCATATCGCTAAAGATCGTTTAGGTCCGATGAGTAAACAACTCTCAGAAGTTGCCTTTCCTAATTTAGATAAAAAACAAGAAAATCATTATAATACCGTTACGAATCTTGGTGGCATGCTTGCCTTAATTCTAAAAAGGGATCCGAGACAACGAGAAAATTTAGAGAATAACATGGCATTTGGCGCTTTCGCACAAAACCTAATGTTATTGTTGTATGAAGCTGGTATTGGCACATGTTGGAAATCACCGACATATATATTTACGCCTGAAATAAGATCAATATTTAATGTAAAGGATGATGAACAACTTGTAGGTTTCTTATATCTTACAGATTTACAAGACGAGATGCCACATAGAAAACGTCATGCGGAGCAGGTAATAGAAAAGTTTTAAAGCAAATTTTAGGGAGTGAGATAAGAATCAAATTTTACGTTAGATTCTTATCCCACTCCCAATTGTTATAGCTATTCACTCAAAATTTAAAAATAATGTTTATATAAAAAATGAGAGAGTGAGACAAAAATCTAATTCATTTAAAAAGATTGCGACGGCCTGTTAGTAAAGGCGAGTAGGGTTGAGAGGGACAAAAGGCCTACTTAAGTCTAAGGTTATTATAAGGTCCCACTAATTTAAAACTGGTTACAAGAGCTGGTGCTCATGCATAAGAACCACTAACTTTCAAAAGTGAAACACATGTGTATGGACTCAGGTGTAAGAGCCACTAACTCAAAACTGATTGCCTGAACTAAAGCTCATGCATAAGAGCCACTAACTCAATAAATTGAGAAGTGGCTCTTTAAAAAATACTGCTATTACAAAGATTAAGGCTGGACATTTAATTTGCCCCAGCCACTTAAAATGAGATAAAAAATCTCAATTATTTAAATGTTTCAGCTAAAAATGATTCTACTTGTTCTGGTGATTTTGCATTAGCTGAGTGTAAGTGAGCTAATTTTTCTCCATTTTTAAATACTAATAAGCTTGGTATACCCATCACGTCGTTGTCAGCTGCAACGTCTTCAAGCTCATCACGATTAACTGTAAACCAATCGTAATCATTGTATTTTTCTTGGATAGGGTCAATCCACATATCCATTGCTTTACAGTCAGGACACCAGCCAGCTTCGAATTTCACAATAACTGGATTACTACTTTGTACAGTTTCTTTAAATGCTTCATTTGTATTAATAGGTTTCATAAATTTCTCCTTTTTAAAAATATAATTAAGCTTATTATAACGGACATTTTAAAGTTATAAAAAAAATCAGCTTATTAATTAGAGCGTTTTAGCAATAAATTTGATATATTAATGTTAACTAGTTATAGGAGGTACAGAATAATGATAAAATTTTACCAATATCCTAATTGTACTACTTGTAAAAAAGCAGCTAAGTTTTTACAAGACTACGGTGTGAGCTTTGAACCAATCGATATAGTGCAGCATACGCCCACTAAAAACGAGTTTAAAGAAATTTTAGAGGCTACAGATATCGATATAAATAAACTTTTTAATACGCACGGTGCTAAATATCGTGAATTAGGTCTTAAAGACAAAATGAGTGATCTTACTGATGATGAAAAGTTAGATTTATTATCAACAAATGGTATGTTGGTCAAAAGACCATTAGCTATTTCTGGAGACAAAGTTACAGTAGGTTTTAAAGAAGACCAATATAAAGCAACATGGTTATCTTAATTACTTTTTTATAAAAAAAGTAATCTCTGTAAGTTGTAAATATAAATAATATATGTAAACGCTTCAACTATTGCTGTGAAAACATTATAAAAATATTAATATGTCAAGAAATAGTTGATTGTATGGTATGCATATGGCATCATTAATATGTAAAATCATTTAGGAGGGGATTCTCGTGGCAGTACCGAGTGAATTAAAATATTCTAAAGAACATGAATGGGTAAAAGTTGAAGGTAATACAGTAACTATTGGTATCACTGAATACGCTCAAGGTGAACTTGGCGACATCGTATTCGTTGAATTACCAGAAGTTGATGACGAAATTAATGAAGGCGACACTTTTGGTAGTGTTGAATCCGTAAAAACAGTTTCAGAACTATACGCGCCTGTATCAGGTAAAGTAGTTGAATCTAACGACGAGTTAGAAGATAGCCCAGAATTCGTAAATGAATCACCATACGAAAAAGCTTGGATGGTTAAAGTTGAACTAAGTGATGAAAGTCAATTAGATGAATTATTAACTGCTGAGCAATATTCAGAAATGATTGGCGAATAATATAACATTGAACTCCATGATATAATTATCTTGGAGTTTTTCTTATAGCACTGTAGATTATTGAAAACTTAGGAATTATATAAGCCTAACAAGTTCATCTTAATTTTAAAAAATGATAAATTATGGTTGTAATAATAAGAAATGTTTTAACTATGTAAATTATGTTTATTGTCACCACGGATTGTGAAGAACTAAGTAGAAAGATTTACTATCAACATTTAGAGGGTGGATGTCATGACGATACTGAACCAAGTAATTGTTGTCGAAGGAAAGTCAGACAAGAAACGAGTCAAACAGGTAATTGATCAACCGATAGAAATTATCTGCACGAATGGTACGATGGGTGTAGATAAATTAGATGAAATGATCGATACTTTATATGACAAGCAAGTATATATTCTTGTAGATTCTGATGATGAAGGTGAAAGAATACGAAAATGGTTCAAACGCTATTTAAGTGAGAGTAGACATATAAGAGTAGATAAAAAATTTTGTGAAGTTGCTCGTTGTCCTAGACCATATTTATCTAGAGTATTGGAAAAACATGGTTTTATAGTAAAGGATGAGGACAAAGTAGCGAAAGCAAGATTGGATTATATAGCTGAAAGGGTAAGTTTATTAACATGAATGTAACAAGTGAACAACGCGTTGACGTCAATAAATATATAAACGAAGATAAGTATCTTATATTTGGTTATACGCCAACATGTGGGACATGTAAGATTTCTGAACGTATGCTAGATATTGCGAATGATATTTTGAAATTACCTACAATAAAAATGGACTTAAACTTTCATCCCGATTTTAGCCAATCGTATGAAATTCAATCTGTACCAGTTTTATTAGTAATGTCAAAAGGTGAAGAGCAAAAAAGAATCTATGCGTTTCAATCGGTGCCTTATTTGTTAGAAAATTTAAAATAGTTATTGACGAAACATTAGTGCAATGGTAGGATTAAAAATAATTAAATAATGAAACTCTTATCACGAGAGGTGGAGGGATGTGCCCTATGAAGCCCGGCAACCGTCTTTAAAAGAAATGGTGCCAATTCACATAAAGTTTTAAAACTTTAGAAGATGAGAGAAGCAATTTTGCTTTCTCTATACTTCGGTGAACATAGAGGAAGCATTTTTTAATTGAATGAATAGCAACACAAGGAGGAAACACTATGATTGAGTTAAATCAAATAGTCAAAAAGTACAAAACGAAAAAACAGGACGTACTGGCTGTAGATCATGTTGATTTAAGTATTCAATCAGGCTCGATTTTTGGAGTAGTTGGTTTTTCAGGTGCGGGGAAAAGTACTTTAATTAGACTTTTAAATAACCTCGAACAACCGACTTCAGGAGACGTCATTATCGATGGAGATACAATTGGTAAGCTATCAAAATCACAATTAAGAAAAAAGCGTCAAAAAGTGAGCATGATATTTCAACATTTTAATTTACTATGGTCGCGTACTGTATTAAATAATATTACATTTCCATTGGAAATAGCCGGCGTACCTCGCCGTGAAGCAAAACAACGAGCAAAAGAATTAGTAGAACTTGTTGGACTAAAAGGTAGAGAAAGTGCATATCCTTCAGAGCTGTCAGGTGGTCAAAAACAACGTGTAGGTATTGCACGTGCGTTAGCAAACGAACCAACTGTATTACTTTGTGATGAAGCGACAAGTGCTTTGGATCCACAAACAACAGATGAAATTTTAGAGTTATTATTGAAAATTAAAGAAGAAAGAAATTTGACAATAGTGATTATCACGCACGAAATGCATGTCATTAGACGTATATGCGATGAAGTAGCTGTTATGGAAAACGGTCGTGTGATTGAACAGGGTCAAGTATCCACTGTCTTTGAAAATCCACAACATGCCGTTACAAAACGCTTTGTCAAAGATGATTTAAATGATGATTTCGATGAATCTATTAGTGACTTAGTATCGCTTAATGAAGATGATTATGTTGTACGTTTGAATTTCACAGGGAATAATGCCACGCAACCACTAGTGTCATACATAACGAAAACACATAATATTGATGTGAATATATTAGAAGCTAATATTAAACATACAAAAGACGGTTCACTTGGATTCTTAGTAATTCAATTGGGCGAGGTAAATTCAGAAAAATTCGAAAAGTTCAAAAATGATTTAGAAGCGCAACATGTATCAGTGGAGGTGTTAAGACATGGGTAATTCATTGAGTGACATCCTCCGCGAGATGTTTACAATGCCAAACGTCAGCTGGGACGAAGTTTGGTTAGCGACATACGAAACAATTTATATGACAGTAATTTCGACAATTTTTGCGTTTGTATTAGGTTTAATATTAGGTGTATTACTATTTTTATCAGCTAAAAGTAAATCACCTATAGCAAGAGTTTTCTATAGCGTTGTTTCATTTATAGTTAACTTGTTTAGAGCGATACCATTTATTATTTTAATACTTTTATTAATTCCATTTACAAGTTTAGTCTTAGGCACGATTAGTGGTCCAACTGGAGCATTACCAGCTTTAATCATTAGTGCGGCGCCATTCTATGCCAGACTTGTAGAAATTGCATTTAAAGAGATTGATAAAGGTGTTATTGAAGCGGCTTGGTCAATGGGTGCTACTACTTGGACTGTAGTCAAAAAAGTACTTTTACCTGAAGCGATGCCAGCGTTAATTTCAGGTATTACTGTTACAGCGATTGCTTTAGTAGGTTCAACTGCAGTGGCCGGTGTTATTGGTGCAGGTGGTTTAGGTAACCTAGCTTATTTAACAGGTTTCACTAGAAATCAAAATGACGTTATTTTTGTTTCAACAATTTTAATCCTTATTATAGTGTTCATCATTCAATTTATTGGTGATTGGGCTACTAATAAAATTGACAAGAGATAATCTTAAAAAGGGGGACTTTTTATATGAAAAAATTATTTAGTTTAGCTTCTGTGCTTGTATTAGCGCTTGTTTTAGCAGCCTGTGGGAATAGTGGAGGTAGTGAAGATAAAAAAATTACAGTAGGTGCTTCTCCAGCCCCTCATGCTGAAATATTAGAAAAAGCCAAGCCATTATTAAAAGATAAAGGCTATGATTTGAAAATTAAAACAATCAATGATTATACAACACCGAATAAATTATTAGATAAAGGTGAATTAGACGCAAACTTTTTCCAACATACACCTTACTTAAAAACTGAGAAAAAAGATAAAGGATATAAAGTAGAATCAGCGGGTAATGTTCATTTAGAACCAATGGCTGTTTATTCTAAAAAGTATAAGAGTCTAAAAGATTTACCAAAAGGTGCCACAGTTTATGTTTCTAATAATCCAGCTGAAGAAGGCCGTTTCTTAAAATTCTTCCAAGATGCAGGATTAATTAAAATAAAAGATGGCGTGAAGATTGAAGATGCAAAATTTGATGATATCGTAGAAAACAAAAAAGATATCAAATTTAATAATAAACAATCTGCAGAATACTTACCGAAAATTTATCAAAATGAAGATGCTGATGCTGTCATTATCAACTCTAATTTTGCAATCGATCAAAAATTAAGTCCTAAAGATGATTCTATTGTATTAGAGAAAGCGAAAGACAATCCTTATGCCAATTTAATTGCTGTTAAAGAAGGGCATAAAGATGATAAAAAAATCAAAGCATTGATGGAAGTATTACAATCTAAAGAAATTAAAGATGAAATCAATAAAAAATATGATGGTGCCGTTGTACCAGCTAAATAATATTGAAGTATGCAAAGAACCCTAAAACCACAGTGGTTTTAGGGTTCTTTTTGTTTAACTTTAATTAGAAAAAGGGTAGTGTTTGAAAATTATCGAATACAAAGCATAAAAGATACACCCATCTATTTCATTTAACTCAAGATATTTATTACGCTTGTTTTTAATCTCATCATACGTTTTGATTTTTTGTTTAGCGTAATATCTTTTAAGAATTCCAAATCTTGTAATTTATATATGCGTCTAGCGTACTCAAATACGTGTTTAAATATACTTAATGCTTCTTTGTTTACTTGATATACATAGCCTTTATTATCTATTTCATCGAATACTTTTTATGCATAAGAGAGTGTTATTTTGTTGATTAAAATGTCTTCATCGACAAATCTTTTCAAAGTGTTTAGTTTACTTAACTTTGTTTTAAATGTAACTAATTGGAATTATACAAATGCGATTCTGAAATCTTGGTATAACGACAATATAAAATCAATAGAAGATGTACAAGCTAGAAAGAATAAACGTGAAAAAACTAGTTCAAGTAATGAAGAAGATGATTGGCTTAATTCACCAGAAAGACAACAATACTTGAATGCATTTGATAATGGAGGTCCTTTATGAAAAGTATAGATGAAATGGATATGAAATCTAAATTAAAATATAGCATTGAGAAACAAGAAAATGATTTAAGATGCGAACGCTGTGGCAATCTATATGATTATGTAAGGTTTAGTAATGGTAGTGAAGTGCGTATAGGTTGTGATTGCGAAATGATTGAATTAGCTAAAAATAGCACTAGTAGGTATAAGGATAAGATTAAACGTGGAAAGATTAACAGTATTTTTAATCATTCAATGTTAAATGATGATTTGAAAAATGCTACGTTTGATAATTATATTCCGCCGAATGAGAATTTAACCAGATCAAAGCAAATTATTTAGAGATATGTATCTAAATTTTCAATGGAAAAAGAAAATAAGTGCTCATTGCTTTTGCAGGGGTCATTTGGACTAGGAAAATCGTCTAGCCCTTAATGAATTAAAGGCGCAAGGATATACTGTATTGTTCGCTGATGTTACTCAGTAAGTATCTACCTACAGAGATACTTATAATAAGCATTCTGATACGACTGAAAAAGAACTAGATACCATTATTAAAGACGTAGATTTCTTAGTTCTTGATGATTATGGAACGTCTCTTACAAACTATGGAAAATCTAAAATATTTGATGTCCTTAATCTAAGAACAGGACAAAACAATATTTTTACTACAAATAACACTGAAAAAGAATTAATGGGAGATAAAGATCTTTCAAAGATATTCTCAAGAATGATGAAAAATACAACAACTATAAAAATGTCTGGTGAAGATTACAGACTTAAAAGTCGTAAAAATTAATTTCATAAACCGGTGGCTATATACTGTAGTTTTTCATAATGTTTTCACGCAAGGGGTACCTATTTGGGTGCTCCCTTTTTGTTAAAAATTGTTAAGAAATGCAAATGTTCTGAGTATATAAGGGGGCACGTTTCGTTCTTTCATGATGATAATTGATGACAATTTAGAGTGTGGGGTGGGGGCGTGAAACGCGATGTTACAAATTGTTACGGCATTATTTGTTTCCGAAAAAAGAGTAACCAAAAGTACATGCTCAAAAAAGAGCTATAGCAAACGGACAAAAAAGTCCGATTGGATTGAAGGAAAAGTAATGTTAATCAAAAATGATTAATATTGGTCACATAAAAAAGTTTATCCAATAGTAGTTGGTTTATATCAATCGTAATATCATTTACAGTACTTTGCTAGCAAGGCAATATAGTTTAAAGTAACTTATTTAAAATAACTGATATAGATTGCAATGACAACAAAGATAGCTGCACAAATAGCATGCACGATAAAAATCGAATAGAACGTGCTCTTTCTCATTAACTTTAAGTTGTTACCTTTAGCTTTTCTATTATTATCCCAACGAAATATAGATGCCCAAAAGTAAGCGTAGATAGTTATAGCGATAATTCCTAGTATAATAGCGACGGGTAAGCTCATAATAAATCTCCTTTACTTGTTAATTTAAAATTAGTAAAACTATTCCAACAATTATAAATAAATATGCTAAGTATGGTTTTGGACCACCTAATAATTGAACTACTCCTGCAAGTATTAAAAAGATTCCAATTAATGTTTGAGGAGCTAAATGTAACGAGTAGAGGTTAAATGTTGCTCCGATATATATGTATAAACCTAATATGACAGAAAAAAACATAGTGATAAGTAACAGATACCTTTTCATAAAGACCACCAATTATAATAATGATTTGATAATGAAATTGCAATAATGTTCACGAAAGAGAACGTTAGTTCTATATATGGCATCGTGTGATTATGTATGATAAAACTATTCTATTGTTGTTATATAGGCATTTTTGTAAATGTTTAACAGTTTTAAAACAGCATTAAAAAGCGAACGTTAGTTTTTTTAAACGTGTAAAAAAGGTATAAAGTAAAATGGATTGAGGTGAAAAAACAATGACATTAGTAAAAGAAAAAAGAAGCAAACCTTACCCGATGACCACTTGCAGATACTCAACGTGATAAGAAATGCTTCGAATAAATATATTACTAAAGAAAAGATATTAAATCAATTAGGTTATGAGATAAATAGCACAAACGAACGATGGATTAGATCAGTAATTAGTAACTAAATTGAGCGACATGGGTATGCTATTGGTTGTAGCTATAAAAAGGCGCAACGTGGCTATTACATGATTAGTAATAAGGAAGAACAACAACAAGCAATGCTCAGTATACAAAGGCTTATCGATGGCAGTATGAGACGTTATGAAGCTATAAAGAAACTAGAGGTATAGTAGGTGAGTATTATTATTGATAATCAATCAGAGCTTGTATATGGCACATATGACCCACCAATGACATACGAAGTAAAAAAAGAAGTTAGTGATTATGAATTACTTACAAGATTTAATCCTTACTACATCTCAGAAAAGATAAGTGGAGCAGAAGAAGATATAGAAATGATGTATGAACGCATTTACCCACGTTTATCTAGTGATGAATACCTACATCAAATATACTATGAAGCTTTTCCGCTAGAGACATTAGCAATAGAGATAATGGAGCAAAAGCAGAAGTTGGATAAGTTTGTTCGAAAGAGTCAAAGAGACTTAAAAGCTTTTTATAAGGTGATAGGTAAGTACACTATTAATGAACAGAATGATATTAAGCGATATATGAAATCTCATGGCACCTATATACCAGATATTATAGACATATTAAAGCGCGAATTGTATAAACTAGTAACAGATAATCGCACAAAAAGAAATGAATTACGAGAAATTAAACGACGTGAGCATAATGAAGCACAAGCGAAACAAATTAAAGAAGAGGGGCAAAGTAGAAATGGCAGAATATGGATCACTTGCTGAATATGAAAAAAATTTAACTAGAATCGTTAATGAAACAGAGCCCTCAAGAATCAAGAAGGCAGATGATAAGTTGGATTATGGCGGAGATAAAGACTTTGAAAAAGTATTGGAAGATAAAAAAGTATTTTTAAAAATTAATGGATAGATAAGGAGTGACAAAATGAAAACACAACATTTATTCGATGAATATAATGATTATATTAATAATCAAGAACAAAGTATTTTAGATTTAGAACAACAAAAGCAAGAACTGGAAGCTAAAAATAAGGCGAATCAATCTAAATATAAAGAATTAATTGCTAGTGGTGAAGATGCCAAAGCAGATGACTTGTTCACTGTAATTGCAGAAGATGACAATAGATTGAAAGCCATAACTAAGCGTTTTGATACGAAAAAAGAGGTTTCACAAGACGCAAGAGACAATAAAACTATTGAATTATTGAAGCATCAAAAAGACTTACCGCATTTATATGCGAATGAAAAAGTTGAACTACTTGAAGAATTAAAAACTGTCGTAGATCAATACAATGTAGTTGTAGACAAAATTGAACGTGTAAATAAGGATTATGAAGATGAATTTTTACATTTTACTGATGTGTATCAAAGTGAGGATATATTTAAGAAGTCTCAAAATGATAAATCAATTACTCTAGCATTAAGGAATAACTTTAAAGAAACATTATACAGTGATTTTATAAATGTTAGTGAATTACCGTTCATACATCATAAAAAATTAAAATTTAAAGGTGGTAAATAGAAATGACAAATACACAATATAAATTAAATAATACTGAGAATACAATAGATAAATTAAAGAAAGCTTATAACTTAGATGATGAATTTATAGATGCAATTAAGCAATCAGTAATTGCAGATGTTAAAGCTAATATGCCTAAAAGTGAAAAGAGTTCAGGCGACAAAATACTTGAACTTGCTAAGAAAAACAGAAAAATTTAATTGTATAAAAAATTGGGCTGGGCTTATGTCTAGCCTTTTTATAAAGAGGTGATTGAATGAGTGAATTAAAGCCAAGACAAGCAAAGTTTGTCTCTGAATATCTAAAGACACTAAACTTAACACAGTCGGCTATCAAGGCAGGATACAGTCCATAGAGCGCCCACACACAAGGCAGTAGACTATTAAAGAATGAAAAAAGATAGCAAACTATCTCAATGAAGTTAAAAGCAAGGTTATTGATGATAATGTGCTTACTGCGAATGAGATACTACATCTTTTGTCTAATGCAGCAGTAGGAGAAGAACCAGAAATGAAAGAGGTAGTCACTAAACGTGGTTAATACGTGAAGAATTCAGATACAGGCAAATACAACATCGTTTACAACGAAAGCGTTGAGGTGATTGAAGTACCTATTAAGGTAAGTGATCGTTTAAAAACGCGTGATTTATTAGGTAAGTATCACACGTTATTTACAGATAATCATGAGCTTACTGGAGATACACCAGTAATCATTAATGTTGGTGAATGGGGTGATGAAGTAGAAGAAGAAATGGATAAGCAGTACCCTAATAGAACTAAGATTATAAATGATGTTCCGTTGGGGGATTAGTATTGTAGCCACTATCTTTATAAAAGGATGGTGGTTTAATAATTTTTTTAAAAGATTTTGAAATATATATTGTAATAAATTTTAAATGGCAGTAGTTTGTAATAGAGGAGATGATAAAATGAAAAAATATATTGAGAATATAGAAAATACCTTTGTAGGTTATTTAAGAAACATAGGTGAATATGGGGAAAATAATATTGTATTAATGGAAGAGTTAAAAAATATAATTAAAGGTAATGGGTTATGGGATGAATCTACAATTATTTATGGTATAGCATTGGATAATCCTAACGAAGTAGATCCATTAAATTATCGATATGATGTTTGTGTAGTGCTAAAAGATAAAAATATGAAGCAATTAAAATATCGTTATATTGAAGGTGGTTTATATCTTATTTTAAGAATAGAGCATACTTCACAAGCAGTGCAAAACTTATACATGCGCTTGCATGAGCTTGTTAGTGAAAGTAGGTATGAGTATGATAATACAAGAGTGATTATGGAAAGATACATAGTAAACGTTGTAGAACAACACGAGTGTGATATATGTATACCAATTAAATATTGACCACCGTAATCATCTATTGGCAGAAATGTTAGTGGGTTATTTGTTATCGTTACATTCAATTATTAAGATTAGACATTTAGGAACATAATTCAGACATATGGGCAATAAAAAACAAATAAATAAAAGGTTATGTACAATGTGGTTGTAGGGAACTAAAAAACAGGGGGTATAGGTTTGGAAAACAAATTTTTGAAATTTAGCACTGTATTTTTAGCAAGTACGATTTTATTACAACCTTTAACAATGAGTTCAGCGCAAGTGAAAGCAGCTACTACAGAGAAAAATAATGACCAACAAGCAAAAGAAGAGTATATTAAGTATAAAGAAGCTTGGATTAAAGCAATTAATGAAATGCCAGAGAGTGATTTTAAAGACCCATCAGTTAAACAAGAATTAAAGAATAACATAGCAGCTTCAGAAGAACGTGGTAAAGCGACAATAGCTGCAAAAGCAGCAGCAGAAGGTATAAGAGCTGTAATGAAAAAGGTTGGCCAAAAAGGCTGGGATAAAATGATTAAAAAAATAGAAACTACTTCTGGTCAAGAGCTTGTAGCATTACATTACAAATCGGTAACCAATTTAGTTAACATGCTTGCACAATCTCAGAAAAAGGCAACAGTAATCATAAGTGATTATTTGCAAAAAAATGCTGGATTAAATAAAGTGGCAGCAGATGGAGTTGCAGCAACATTTGTTGCAGTCATACTATAATTTATAAATAGGAGAGTTTTTATGCCTAAGTCACAACAAGTTTTAGTAGGAATTACTTTATTCTTGCTAGCGTTTAATATAGTTATACCAGTTATAGGAGAAACATTAAATGTTGGAGCGATAGATTTTAGTTCAACTTTAATTAGATGCACTCAAGGGCTATTTATTATAATCTTTGGTATTTTTACATTTAGACAAATTAAGCGAAAAGGATTTAAGTAGCATAAGATAGAGGCTGGGACATAAACATCTCAGACTAACAAAAAAAGGCAATTTCTATTGAAATAATATAGAAATTGCCTTTTTCATTATTATTTTGATTATAGTTAGCTCGTTGAGCTACTACTTTTCTTATATTAAGTGCCATTAATACAAATCCAAGTTCTCTTTTGACTTTATTTATGCCTCTAACCGACATTCGAGTGAAACCCAAAATAGCCTTCATAAATCCAAAAACAGGTTCTACATCCATTTTTCTTTGATTGTAGATTTCTTTTGTTTCTGGTTCTGAAAGCTTTTGATTGATTTGGACTTTTAAATATTAAGGAGTGGATTGAAATGAGTCTAAAAGAAATGTGGAATTACTTATTAAATAAAAAGTGACGTACTAATGATATATTAACGATTATAGCCTGTGTGTTTGTTGTAAGTTTGGTTACAACGCCATTGGTCGGTGTACCAGTTGGTGCTATCGTCTATTTACTTTGGTTTGATAAGAATTTCAAAAAATAGGTTGAAATTAATTAGTATTTAAATTTAATACTAACAGAAAGAGTAATAAAGTATTTCCTAGCAGTTGAGTTTGAATTAAACAATTCTAAGGTGTAAAATATAATTAAGTTTTAATTGATAGATTAGCTAAGTTAAATGTAAAAGGTATGATTGTTACTTTGAATATTTAATGTTATTAGTTATAAATTATTAATTTTAACTGTAATGGGAGAACTTAAAAGAATGAGAGTCATGCATCTTGATGAAGCTCTATTATTAATATATAACATGAATGAAATATCATTTTCGCTATTGATATTTTATTATTATTAAACCCGACAATTATGTTATATGCATTTTCATTTCAGTATAGATGAAAACGTATATAAGTTATGTGTCGGGTTTTATTTGTGACATTTCACTAAATAAAAATTGAATGAAATTACTCACAATCTAGAGTTCTAAAAATCAATTTTCATTTTAATAATTCTGTCATATTAATCTAACTCTAACAAGGATATCTAGTTTAGTATTTCTTTTTGAAATTTTAAACACAACTATAGATAATTAAATACGTAAAAACCGAGACATTCATTTATGCCTCGGAATCATTTGTACTTATTTTGATTATTAAGATTGATCGTATTCGTCTTTAATATCACCGACAATGTTTTCTAAAATGTTTTCCATTGTGATAATACCAAGCGGGTTTTGTTGTTCATCTTCCACTAAAGCTATATGAATTTGGTGTGATTTCATTTGCTCTAAGACTTGATGATATTTTGAATTTAATTTGATTTTAAGAATCTTATGAGTGATTTCTGTAAGCGAGTTTATTTCATTACTTAATAGATCTTTTGCATGTATATAACCTACAATTTGTGTAGAAGTGTCTTTAATCACAGGAAATCTTGTGTAGTTTGCGTTACTTACGTATGCTTTAGTTTCGTCAATATTACTATTAATATCAATAACTGAGACTTGTTCAAGTGGCAAGTAACCATCCGCAATTTTCATTTCATCAAATGCGAAAGCACGGTTAATGTGTGTTAACTCATTTTCAGAAATTTCTCCGCCTTCATGACTTTCTTTAATTAATAGTTTTAATTCTTCTTCTGAATGATATAATTCACTTTCTTTAGCAGGTTGCATGCCAAACATTTTTAAAATTAATCTTGCCGAGCCGTTAAGAATGTATATAAATGGATAAAATAATTTGTAAAACATGATAATTGGCTTAGCAATGAGTAATGTGATTTGTTCGGCTTTTTGGATTGCAATTGTTTTAGGTGCCATTTCACCAACCACAACGTGTAAATAAGTTGCAATTACAAACGCACTAATTAATGTGAATATATGAATCATTGTTTCTGAAAGGCCTAAGCTACTAAAAATAGGATGTAATAAAAACTCAAACGTAGATTCACCGACCATACCAATACCTAAAGCTGTAATTGTTATACCGAGTTGACAAGCAGCGAGATATTCATCTAAGTGTGATACTACTTTTTGTGCGGCAACTGCTTTTTTATTTTCTGCATTCGCAAGTGAGTTAATCCTTGATGTTCTAACTTTAACGATTGCGAATTCTGTGGCCACAAAGAATGCGGTTAAAGCTAATAATAAAATAAATGTAATTAAACTAATAAAGGTTCCCAAAAATTAATTAATTCCTCCGATATATTGTTATTCAATCATTTCTGATTGGTATTCTATTATATAAAAAGTACAGGTTCATAGCTAGTGTAAAGAATTACTTTATGTGAAATAAGATGGTTGAACGATAATGAATGGCTATTAATTTAATTTGTAAATAAATGCAATACCAATTAAAAAATCATTAGTCATCTGCTGTAATTTTTCCTAATTTATAACTTATAATAAATCCTAATATAAGTGTAATGATTGAAATTATCCAAGTTATAAAAGTGCCAGGTAGACCTGGGAACACTGCATAAAGTGAGCCAACTACAAAGCCTATAATAAGGGCGTATGTGAGAAACGTATAATAGGATAGTAAATACTGAATTAATTTACTTGAGAATAAAAATCCACAAATAATACCCAAGCCTACAGTTAATAAAACAGGTACTGCTGCAAAGTTTAATGACAGAAATTCTGAAATAGCAAACATTACTGTGCCATAAACGCCAAAGACGAGTAACATGAACGAACCTGATATACCAGGTAGTAACATAGCACTAGAAGCACAAACACCCGCTATAAAATATTTGATCATTAAACCGAAATCTAATGTTAAAGTTTCTCCAGCGTGTTTATCTCCATTATTTAGCAAAGTAATAACCACTATAATAATGATACCTAATAACAACAATATATAGTGCTGTATACTAAACGTTTGTTTGAATTTAGAAGTTTTCAATAGATAAGGAATAATTCCTCCGATAAGTCCAACAAAAAAGAACATTGTTGGTACTGTATGTGAGCTAAGTAAATAATTAATAAGTTTACTTAATACTCCAATTGCGATAACCATACCCAGACCAATAGGAATTAAAAATTTCAGACTTTCCCAAAATCGTTTTGAAAAAATCCCACTAACGGAACGTATGAAATCATCATAGATACCTAGCAACAGTGCAATTGTTCCACCGCTTACTCCAGGGACTAAATCAGTCGTGCCCATTGCAAAACCTTTCCATAAATTAGACCATTTAATTTTTGACATATCTTTCTCCTTTTTTAATAATGTAGTAATGATATTAGCATAAAAAAATGAAATACAATATTATAAACACTAAGAAGCTAAATGATGTAGATACCATATTTATAATGTGGATTAATGTAAAAAAAGAGAATTTATTGCATTGAGAACATTAAGGATATTTTTATCATTTACAGAAAACATAGTAATATTATCGAAAATTATTGTGTTTTAATAACGATTTTAATTTAGCACTAGAAAAGGTTTATATTCATATATAACTACGTTATAATTAGATGATGTAACAAGTGCTCAGTCTTTTGACTGTAGATTAAAATTATTATAAACTAGATAGGAAAAACATATCATATAATACGGAGGGAATATGTATGCCATCAACATTAGAAATTAAAGACCTACATGTGTCTATAGAAGATAAAGAGATTCTAAAAGGTGTTAATTTAACAATCAACACAGGTGAAATACACGCAGTTATGGGACCAAATGGTACTGGTAAATCAACATTATCATCAGCAATCATGGGTCACCCAAGCTTTGAAGTAACAAAAGGGGAAGTAATCTTAGACGGCGTTAATATCTTAGAATTAGAAGTTGACGAACGTGCAAAAGCCGGTCTTTTCTTAGCAATGCAATATCCATCAGAAATCACTGGTGTAACAAATGCAGACTTCATGCGTTCAGCAATAAATGCTAAACGTGAAGAAGGTGAAGAAATTAATTTAATGCAATTTATCAAAAAACTTGATAAAGAAATGGATTACTTAGATATCGATCAAGATATGGCACAACGTTACTTAAATGAAGGTTTCTCTGGTGGTGAGAAGAAACGTAATGAAATTCTTCAATTAATGATGTTAGAACCAAAATTCGCTATTTTAGATGAAATTGACTCAGGTTTAGATATTGATGCATTAAAAGTTGTTTCTAAAGGAATCAACCAAATGCGTGGAGACGAATTTGGCTCATTAATTATCACGCACTATCAACGTCTATTAAATTACATTACGCCTGATCATGTTCACGTTATGTATGGCGGTAAAGTAGTTACTTCTGGTGGTCCAGAATTAGCTAAGCGTCTTGAAGAAGAAGGTTACGAATGGGTTAAAGAAGAGTATGGTGCTACAGAATAAGTCTCAACTCATATTAAACATATTAATTTAGATGAAGATTTAAGGTCTTGATTTATACCGATGAATTAAATCATACAATCATCAAATGGGAGGAAAAAAGTATGACGACTGAAACTTTGAACATTTCTGAAGCGCAACTAGTTGAATATTCACAAGCCCATAATGAACCTACTTGGCTAACAGAATTACGTAAAGAAGCGTTAAAATTAACTGAAACTTTAGAAATGCCAAAACCAGATAAAACAAAAATTAACAGATGGGATTTTGACTCATTTAAGCAACACGAAACAATAGGTAGCGTATATCATACGTTAGAAGAATTACCAGAAGCAGTAAAAGATATTATCGATATAGATAATTCTGAGAATTTGATTATTCAACATAATAATACATTGGCTTTTACTAAAGTTTCTGATTCTGCAAAAAATGATGGCGTTATTGTTGAAGGTTTATCTGAGGCATTAGTTAATCATCCAGATTTAGTAAAACAATATTTCATGAATGAAACTGTTACTGTTGATGAACACAGATTAACAGCATTACACACAGCATTATTAAACGGTGGCGTATTTGTATATGTACCTAAAAATGTAGTTGTAGAACATCCAATTCAATATGTTGTCTTACATGACGATGAACAAGCAAGTTTCTACAATCATGTCATTATTAGCACAGAGGAAAGTGCAGAAGTGACATATGTTGAAAACTATCTATCAAATGCTAGCGGAGAAGGCAACCAATTGAATATCATTTCAGAAGTAAATGCAGGAGCAAACTCAAAAATCACTTATGGTTCTGTAGATTATTTAGATAAAGGCTTTACTGGTCATATTATCCGCCGTGGCGTTACTCAAGCAGATGCTACAATTAATTGGGCACTTGGACTTATGAATGAAGGTAGCCAGATTATTGATAATACAACAAACTTAATTGGTGACCGTTCAGAAAGTGAATTAAAATCTGTTGTTGTTGGTACAGGTAGCCAAAAAGTTAATTTAACATCAAAAATTGTTCAATATGGTAAAGAAACAAATGGCTATATTTTAAAACACGGTGTTATGCTTGAAAGTGCCTCAACAGTATTTAATGGTATTGGATACATCAAACATGGTGGCGCTAAATCAAATGCTAACCAAGAATCTCGTGTATTGATGTTATCTGAAAATGCTCGTGGGGATGCTAACCCAATTTTATTAATTGATGAAGATGATGTAGAAGCAGGACACGCAGCTTCAGTTGGCCGCGTAGACCCAGAGCAATTATACTACTTAATGAGTCGTGGTATTTCTCGTAGAGAAGCAGAGCGCCTAGTTATTCATGGTTTCTTAGATCCAGTAGTTCGTGAACTACCAATTGAAGATGTTAAACGTCAATTACGTGAAGTAATTGAATTAAAAGTAAATAAATAGAGTTAAAATTGAAGTTAAGACAATAGTAATTAAAGCGGGAAGTCCAATTTTGACCGTAGCGATAAAAATAGTATAACGATCTATCAATTGTGACTGAACCTTTGCTAAGGTCTGCATATTGATTTTTAATAAAGGAAGGCCTGTGAGTAATTTGACTGATACTTTAAATGTTACTGAAATTATAAAAGATTTTCCAATTCTCAATCAACAAGTTAATGGCAATCGCTTGGCTTATTTAGATACAACTGCTACTAGTCAGACACCCGTGCAAGTTATTGATGCAATGGCTGATTATTATAAACGTTATAATTCAAATGTACATCGTGGTGTACACACATTAGGGTCATTAGCGACAGATGGTTATGAAAGTGCTCGTGAAACAGTGAGACGTTTTATTAATGCAAAATACTTTGAAGAAGTCATTTTCACTAGAGGTACAACAGCATCAATAAATATTGTCGCTCACAGTTATGGGGATGCTAACATTTCAGAAGGCGATGAAATTGTCGTCACGGAGATGGAACATCATGCTAACATCGTGCCATGGCAACAATTGGCTAAGCGTAAAAATGCATCATTAAAATTTATCCCAATGACTGACGACGGAGAATTAGCAATTGAAGATGTCAAAGCTACAATTAATGATAATACAAAAATTGTAGCTGTAGCACACGTATCCAACGTACTTGGCACAATTAATGATATCAAAGCAATAACAGAAGTTGCACATGAACATGGCGCAATCATTAGCGTGGATGGTGCACAAGCAGCGCCTCACATGGCATTGGATATGCAAGAATTAGATGTTGATTTTTACAGCTTTAGTGGTCATAAAATGCTTGGTCCGACAGGTATTGGTGTTTTATATGGTAAACGCGCGTTACTTAATAAAATGGAACCAATTGAATTTGGCGGAGATATGATTGATTTTGTAGGCAAATATGAAGCTTCATGGGCTGACTTACCTACTAAATTTGAAGCTGGTACACCATTAATAGCGCAAGCAATTGGCTTAGCTGAAGCGGTAAGATATATTGAAAGCCTAGGTTTCGAAGAGATCCAACAACATGAAACAGCATTAACACAGTACGCTTACGACAAGATGTCAGAGATAGATGGTATTGAAATTTATGGACCTGCGAAAGAAAGACGCGCTGGTGTTATTACATTCAATATGACTGATGTTCATGCGCATGATGTAGCAACTGCGGTAGATACTGAAGGAGTGGCTGTAAGAGCTGGGCATCACTGTGCACAACCACTTATGAAGTGGTTGAATCAATCTTCTACTGCACGCGCAAGTTTTTATATTTATAACACACAAGAAGATATTGACCAACTCGTCGAAGCGTTGAAACAGACGAAGGAGTTTTTCTCATATGAATTTTAATAATTTAAATCAGTTGTATCGTTCAGTGATTATGGATCATTATAAAAGTCCGAGAAATAAAGGTACTTTAGATAATGGTTCTATGACCGTTGATATGAATAATCCAACGTGTGGGGACCGCATTCATCTTACGTTTGATATTGAAGATGGTTTCATAAAAGATGCTAAATTTGATGGGGAAGGTTGTTCAATTTCCATGTCTAGTGCTTCAATGATGACCGAAGCCGTAAAAGGTCATTCATTAGCAGATGCTATGAAAATGAGCCAAGAATTTTCTAAAATGATGCTTGGTGAAGATTATGAAATTAGCGAAGATATGGGTGATATTGAAGCCTTACAAGGCGTTGCTCAATTCCCTGCACGTATTAAATGTGCCACATTAGCATGGAAAGCACTCGAAAAGGGTACAGTTGAAAAAGAAGGCAATACTGAAGACTAAGATTAAACTGAAGTCGATGCATTGACAATGTGTAAAATTCCATTCAAACTAGGAATTACAACATGATAGCTAATGTAGCTAAAGGTTTAATACATTGCCTATTTAAACAGCATATAAAAAGTAAAACACAAATGATTTTGCACGTAAGTCGTTTTTAATATATAAAAGGAGTGATTTAAATGGCTAAAAAAGCACCTGATGTTGGGGATTATCAATATGGTTTCCATGATGAAGATGTTTCCATTTTTAGATCAGAACGTGGTTTGACGGAAAATATTGTCCGTGAAATTTCAAGCATGAAAGATGAACCAGAATGGATGCTTAACTATAGATTGAAATCATTAAAACAATTCTACAAAATGCCTATGCCACAATGGGGTGGAGACTTATCTGAATTGGACTTTGATGACATCACATACTATGTTAAACCATCTGAAAATACAGAACGTTCGTGGGATGAGGTACCTGAAGAAATCAAACGTACTTTTGATAAATTAGGTATTCCTGAAGCAGAACAAAAATACCTTGCTGGTGTTTCTGCACAATATGAATCTGAAGTTGTTTACCATAATATGGAAAAAGAACTTGAGGATAAAGGAATTATCTTTAAAGATACAGATAGTGCATTAAGAGAAAATGAAGAGTTATTCAGACAATATTTTTCAACAGTTGTACCTGCTGCAGACAACAAGTTCTCAGCATTAAACTCAGCTGTTTGGTCTGGTGGTTCATTCATTTATGTACCTAAAAACATTAAATTAGATACACCATTACAAGCATATTTCCGTATTAACTCTGAAAATATGGGACAATTTGAACGTACATTAATCATCGCTGATGAAGGTGCATCTGTTAACTATGTTGAAGGTTGTACAGCACCTGTTTACTCAACGAGCTCACTTCACTCAGCAGTAGTTGAAATCATCGTTCATAAAGACGCACATGTTCGTTATACAACAATCCAAAACTGGGCAAACAACGTTTATAACTTAGTTACAAAACGTACGTTAGTTCATGAAAATGGTAACATGGAATGGGTTGATGGTAACTTAGGTTCTAAATTAACGATGAAATATCCAAACTGTGTATTAATGGGTGAAGGTGCCAAAGGTAGTACTTTATCTATTGCATTTGCAGGTAAAGGACAAGTACAAGATGCTGGTGCTAAGATGATTCATAAAGCGCCAAATACTTCTTCAACAATTGTTTCTAAATCAATTTCTAAAGATGGCGGTAAAGTTGTTTATCGTGGTATCGTTCACTTTGGACGTAAAGCTAAGGGCGCACGTTCAAACATCGAATGTGATACTTTAATCTTAGATAATGAATCTACTTCAGATACAATCCCATACAACGAAGTATTCAACGATAATATTTCTTTAGAACACGAAGCGAAAGTTTCAAAAGTATCTGAAGAACAATTATTCTACTTGATGAGTCGTGGTATTTCTGAAGAAGAAGCGACTGAAATGATTGTAATGGGCTTCATTGAACCATTTACAAAAGAATTGCCAATGGAATATGCGGTTGAGATGAACCGTTTAATTAAATTTGAAATGGAAGGTAGTATCGGATAGGTTTGAGCCCCGTCCTTTCAACCTTTTAATATGAAAAAAGCACGATTGATACCATTTTGATACCATTTACTTTTAAATGTTGTCGAATATGCGTATTATATCGTGCTTTTTTGTATATAAATGACTTTAAGGTTGTATTGTCTGCCTCTATGACAAACACCCTTTTAATTTTGAAAATAAGGAAATTGAAAGGAACATATAGTTTTTACTTTTAAGGGGAATAAAACGTGACAGAGCAAAGATTAAATGAAATACAATTAACACGCGTTAAAAAGGATGAATTCGAAGCTTTCAAAAAACAATCTTCATTGTCATTTTTGAATGGCCTTAAAGAAACTTTGCCTGAACAAGAACATCCAGAAAATTTTGCATCAGTTCCATCAGAACAAGATTATAATAAATCTTTTTATTCAGATAATCCCCATATTTATTATTTTTATTTAAATGGTGAGAATATTGGTGGTGCTATCTTTGAAATTGATAAAGAAAATAAAAGAAACCATGTCGATACATTATATATTAATGACAATGCTCATGGACAAGGGATTGGGGCTAAAGTTTGGAAAGCGATTGAAAATCATTTTCCAGAAACTAAAGTTTGGGAATTACATACACCTTATTTTGAAAAGCGTAATATCCATTTCTACATAAATAAATGCAATTTTCATATTACAGGATTTTATAAAGAAATGTTTGATGTGAATGGAGTTGAAAAAGAATTTGAGTTCTTTAAATTTGAAAAAGTTATGATCTGAATTGTTTAGATTTTGCAATTGTGTGTTATCAAATCTAAGGTTGATAGCAAATGAATCATTTTAGTAACAATGGTGACTGTATTTGTTTGAAGCTGAACGATAGCTCTCTATTCTGATAGGTATTTTTTATCTATAGACATTCTATAACTTTGTTGCTGTGTTACTTTAGTTATATGGTTGTTATTCTACTATATTATTATCCTTAGAATAATTTATTTATCTGAGTTGAATAGCTCTCAATATACCTGCTTTTAACATAAAACGATTTAAAATATTACTAGAATAGCGCGTTTATAAAGTAACTAAAGTGGGAAAAAATATGAAAGTGAATTTATTAATCTAGCTTATTAAAGGAGTCATGAATTATGGTTATTGGTATAATCATACTTTTGTTTGTTTCATTTTTCTTTTCGGGAAGTGAAACCGCATTAACTGCTGCAAACAGGATGAAAATACAAACAGATGCTCAAGAGGGAAATAAAAAAGCGGGAAAATTATCAAAATTATTAACAAAACCGAGTGAATTTATCACAGCAATACTGATTGGAAATAATATTGCGAATATTATTTTACCTACATTAGTTACAATATTAGCAGTAGATATGGGTTTAAATGTTGGTATTGCAACGGCAGTAACAACAGTAGTAATCATCGTTATTTCAGAAGTTATTCCTAAGTCAATTGCAGCTACATATCCAGATAGAATTTCACGTTTAGTGTATACACCTATATCGTTTTTCGTCTTAATATTTAAACCAATCACTAAAATTCTTAATGGTATCACAGATGCAATTAACCGATTTTTATCTAGAGGACAGGAAGAGCAACAACGTTATTCAAAAGAAGAGATTAGACAGATGGTTACTATTGCAGGTAGCGAAGGGGCTTTTAATGAAATGGAACGTAATCGTATTCAAGGGGTTATGGATTTCGAACAGTTAAAAATCACTGATATTGATACTACGCCTCGCATAAATGTTACTGCCTTTTCTTCAGATATTTCATATAAAGAAGCTTATGAGACTGTGGTTTCTAATCCATATACACGTTATCCTGTATATGGTAAAGATATCGATCAAATTATAGGTATCTTTCACTCAAAATATTTATTAGCTTGGAGCCGTGAACCTGAGAATGATATTTTAAAATATACTTCCGAGCCTTTATTTGTAAATGAGCATAATCGTGCTGAATGGGTGTTGAGAAAAATGACAGTTTCACGTAAACATCTAGCTATTGTTCTAGATGAATATGGTGGTACGGAAGCTATTGTTTCTCATGAAGACCTTATTGAAGAAATGTTAGGCATGGAAATAGAAGATGAGATGGATGAAGAGGAAAATGAAAAATTAGAAGAACAAATGAAAGCGTTCAATAAAAATAATATATGACTATTATCGCAATTTAATGGTGTTATTTTGTTAAAAAGGCAAAGGGGCAGATAAAATGGAATTATCGTCTAGAGTTACTAAATTATTAAATATTAAATATCCAATTATACAAGCTGGCATGGCAGGATCGACCACGCCTGAATTAGTCGCGACAGTGAGTAATAGTGGTGGATTAGGAACGATTGGCGCAGGATATTTTAGTGCAGAGCGACTGGAAAAAGAAATCACTTATGTTCAACAATTAACTGATTTACCATATTCAGTGAATTTGTTTGTGCCTAGTGATAAGTTATTTATTCCTGAAAAAGTAGAGCACATGAATGCTTGGTTAAAACCATATCGCAGAGCATTAAATATAGATGAACCTATTGTTAATATAAGTGAAAAACAGCAGTTTGAGGATACGATTGATATGGTAATTGAAAAGGGTGTGCCTGTAGTTTCGTTTACATTCGGCATCCCTAATCAATCAATACTTACTAGATTAAAAGAAAGAAATATTAAAGTCATAGGTACGGCTACCAGTGTGGAGGAAGCAATTGCTAATGAAAGTGCCGGCATGGATGCCATCATAGCCCAAGGTAGTGAGGCAGGAGGACATAGAGGCGCGTTTACAGAAACATCTAGCAATCTTACGCCACTCATAGGTACGATGTCACTCGTACCTCAAATTGTTGATCAAGTGAATATACCTGTCGTTGCAGCAGGTGGTATTATGGATGGCAGAGGTATGGTCGCTAGTATGATTTTAGGCGCTGAAGGCATACAAATGGGTACGGCATTTTTAACATCCGAAGAAAGTGGTGCAAGCCAGCTTTATAAAAATGCAATACAACATAGTAAGGAAACGGATACTGTAGTTACAAATGTCTTTACTGGAAAACCTGCGAGAGGTATAGACAATGAATTTATTCATAAGATGAATGAGTACAATGAAGATATCCCAGACTATCCTATACAAAACCAATTGACTAGCGCAATTCGCAAAGAAGCGGCTCGAGAAGGTAATGCGCAGTGGACACATTTATGGAGTGGTCAAAGTCCTAGATTGGCACAATGTTCATCGGCATCAACATTGATGGAACGTCTTGTACAACAAGCAAATCAATTATTGAATCAGTAAGTATCTATAAATATAATGGGAAAATTACTTATTAGCTTATACTTTAGTTTAAAATATTTTTTGAAAAATAGTAATTATAAGAAATGAGAAGTAGTATTGAAATCAACTTTAATTTTTTGATTTCAATACTACTTCTTATTTTTTAAGTTATAGTAAATTGAATTTAATCAAGTGAATCCACTAAAACATATATGGTATCATTAACTTGGTGATACTATGATAAATATAGGTTTAACGGGCTGGGGTGACCATGATTCGTTATATGAAGACTTGCAGCGTAAGACAGATAAATTAGTTACATATGCAAGTCATTTTCCAATCGTAGAATTGGATGCAACGTATTATGCAATTCAGCCTGAGAGGAATATTAGAAAATGGATTAAAGAAACACCTGAAAGGTTTAAATTTATAGTTAAAATACATCAAGCATTAACTTTACATGCAGATTATCATGACTTTGCAGAGACAAGGCAAATCTTAGTAGATCAATTTAAAACAATGTTGCAACCATTAAAAGATGAAAATAAACTCGCAATGGTATTGGTACAATTTCCTCCCTGGTTTGATTGTACTGTTCAAAATATAACGTATATTCGTTATATTCGAGCACAATTAGAAGCCTTTCCTGTATGTGTAGAATTTAGACATCAGTCTTGGTTTAATGAGTCTTTTAAAGAAGAAACTTTGGCGTTTTTAACACAACAAAATATTATTCACGCAGTTTGTGATGAACCTCAAGTTGGTCAAGGTTCTGTGCCGATGGTTAATCGCATTACGAATGAAACAGCATTTGTACGGTATCATGGGAGAAATGTACATGGGTGGACTAAAAAAGATATGACGGATGAAGCATGGAGAGAAGTAAGGTATTTGTATGATTATAGTGAACAAGAATTAAAAGCATTAATTGATAAAGTGAAAGTACTAGAACATAAAGCCAAAAATATTTACGTCGTTTTTAATAATAATTCTGGTGGACATGCGGCCCAAAATGCTAAAACTTATCAACGGTTATTGGGCATAGACTATCAGGGGTTGGCACCACAACAATTAAAATTATTTTAGGAGCGATTGGATGTTAACAATAATAGTATTGATTTTAATTGGTAGTTTATCAGCAATTTTAGGTTCATTAGTTGGTATTGGTGGCGGGATAATAATCGTACCTACACTCGTTTATTTGGGTGTTGATCATGATTTGCTTGAAGGTATAACGCCTCAAATCGCTATAGGTACTTCATCAGTTATATTAATAGTAACTGGACTATCATCGACGTTGGGGTATTTGAAAACTAAACAAGTTGATGTGAAAAATGGTTCGATATTTTTATTTGGTTTGCTACCTGGGGCGCTCATTGGTTCTGTAATAAGTCGTTACTTAACATTAACATCTTTTAACTTGTATTTTGGTTTATTTTTAATTTTAGTAGCAAGTTTGCTTGTAATACGAAAGAACATAAAACCATTAAAAATATTTGCTAAAGCAAAATATGAACGGAGCTATATTGATGGTTATGGTAAGCAATATTTTTATCATGTGCCACCTTTGATTTCGTTTATCGCAACATTATTTATTGGCATATTAACAGGGTTATTAGGCATAGGTGGTGGCGCTTTGATGACGCCATTAATGTTAATTGTATTTAGATTCCCACCACATGTGGCTGTCGGTACAAGCATGATGATGATATTCTTTTCTAGTGTTATGAGTTCAATAGGCCATATTGCACAAGGACATGTGGCCTGGTTATATGCAATTGTCCTAGTGTTTGCAAGTTATTTTGGTGCAAAGATTGGCGTGAAAATTAATCACTCGGTAAAATCAGAGACTGTTGTAATATTATTGCGTACAGTAATGTTAATTATGGGTATATATTTAATAATTAAATCATTTTTATAAAACAAAGGAGGGGAACTACAGATGAAATTAACAATTTATCATACAAATGACATACATAGTCACTTACATGAATATGCACGAATTACAGAGTATTTGATTCAAGAGAGACCAAAGTTACAGCATCATTCACTTTATTTAGATATTGGCGACCATGTAGATCTTTCGGCACCTGTCACAGAAGCAACCATGGGTATCAAAAATGTCGAATTATTAAATGCGGCGCATTGTGATATCGCTACGATTGGAAATAATGAAGGTATGACAATCTCTCATGATGCATTAAACACTTTATATGACAATGCTACATTCGATGTCACTTGTGCGAATGTCTTTGACGAACAAGGGCGTTTACCACGTAATATGTCATCATCATTCATAAAAGTTATAGACGGGGTACGCATACTATTTATTGCGGCTACCGCTCCATTCACTCCTTTTTATCGAGCTTTAGATTGGATTGTTACAAATCCTTTAGCAGCAATTAAAGATGAAATAAAAGCTAATGAAGGTGCCTATGATTTACTTGTGATTATGAGCCATGTTGGTGTATTCTTTGACGAAAAATTATGTCAAGAAATCCCAGAAATTGATTTGATTTTAGGTAGTCATACACACCACTATTTTGAAAATGGTGAAATTAACAATGGTGTATTAATGGCTGCAGCAGGAAAATACGGGCATTTTTTAGGGGAAGTCACTCTAGAAATTGAAAATAATAGCATAATTAAAAAAGAAGCAACACTTCATCCAGTCGATGGATTGCCAGAAGTTGAGACTCATTTTGATGAAGAAGGAAAAATGTTGTTAAATGATTCAGTGATTGATCAACCAATTTCATTGCCTAGAAGAACAGATACCATTACTCAAACGGCTCATATTTTAGCAGAAAGTATTTTTGAATTTACAAATGCGGATTGTACAATTATTAACGCAGGACTTATCGTAAATGGCATAGATGCAGAGCGTTTAACCGAGTATGATATACATCAAATGTTACCTCATCCAATAAACGCAGTTCGCATTAGATTAAGTGGTCTAGAGTTAAAAAATATAATAATCAAAAGTCAAAAACAAGAATATCTTAATGAACACGCCCAAGGTTTAGGCTTTAGAGGTAATATTTTTGGCGGTTATATATTATATAATTTAGGATTTATTGAGTCTGAGTCACGTTACTTTATCAATGGTGAATTAATACATGATGATGAGACATACATTTTAGGAACGATAGATATGTATACGTTTGGACGTTATTTTCCTACTTTAAAAGATCAGCCCACAGATTACTTAATGCCGGAGTTTTTAAGAGATATCTTCAAAGAAAAATTATTGGAATATTAAAATATGACTTTATACGTTTTAATTTACCTGAATTTTCGTTATAATGATTAAAGATTTCAAATCAGGAGGATTGTGCGGTTATGGCTACTAAAAATGAAGAGATTTTACGTAAACCAGATTGGTTGAAAATAAAGCTAAATACTAACGAAAACTACACTGGTCTTAAGAAAATGATGCGCGAAAAGAATTTACATACAGTTTGCGAAGAGGCAAAGTGTCCAAATATACATGAATGTTGGGGAGAACGTCGTACAGCTACGTTTATGATTTTAGGTGCAGTATGTACACGTGCTTGCCGCTTCTGTGCAGTTAAAACAGGACTTCCAAATGAATTAGATTTAGATGAACCAGAGCGCGTGGCAGAATCTGTTGAATTAATGAATTTAAAGCACGTTGTTATTACTGCAGTGGCTCGTGATGACTTAAGAGATGCAGGATCAAATGTATACGCTGAAACTGTACGTAAAGTACGTGAGCGTAATCCTTTCACATCAATAGAAATCTTGCCTTCAGATATGGGCGGAGACTATGATGCATTAGAAACTTTAATGGCGTCAAAACCAGACATTTTAAACCATAACATCGAAACAGTCCGCCGTTTGACACCAAGAGTTCGTGCTAGAGCAACTTATGATCGTACGTTAGAGTTCTTAAGACGTTCTAAAGAATTACAACCTGATATCCCAACAAAATCAAGTCTTATGGTTGGATTAGGCGAAACACACGAGGAAATCTATGAAACAATGGACGACCTACGTGCTAATGATGTTGATATTTTAACAATTGGTCAATATTTGCAACCTTCACGTAAACATTTAAAAGTTGAAAAATATTATACACCATTAGAATTTGGTAAATTAAGAAAAGTTGCAATGGACAAAGGATTTAAACATTGCCAAGCAGGGCCACTTGTAAGAAGCTCATACCATGCCGACGAGCAAGTAAACGAAGCGGCTAAAGAAAAACATCGTATTGGTGAAGAACAACTTGGTACAGAAATAGGTAAGCATTTAAATAAATAAGTTAATTAAAGACTTAGTTCATTTGTTTCAGTTGCGCTTATGCGTAATATTAATGAGCTAAGTCTTTCTTAGAAATCAAATATAATTATATACAAATCAAAAACTATTAATTAACGAATTAACTAGTGATTAATAGTATTTGATGCGTTTAGATTAGGTGAATAACATGATAAAGTTAAATGGACAATATTTTGAAGTTTTAGAAGATTATAGAGAATGTTTTGATGAAGAAACATTTGTAAATCGCTATTCAGATATATTGGATAAATATGATTTTATTGTTGGAGATTTTGGTTATGACCAACTAAGATTAAAAGGGTTTTATAAAGATTCTAATAAGAAAGCAGAATTAAGTAAACGTTTTTCAACAATTCAAGATTATTTATTGGAATATTGTAATTTTGGTTGCCCGTACTTTATATTAAGACGTATTCCAGAAACAGAAATGAAAAATTATATAGAGACAAATGACATTAATGAAACGGATTTAGAAGAAGATAAGTTACATGATGTTAAAATCAAGCCTAGTATTCAAGATACTGAAAAATAATAATTTTTGTTAAGTGGTATCGTAATTAATATTTACAATTTACTTGAGTATTGGATGAAATTGTAAAGTATATAAAGTGTGTTTTGAAAATAAATTTAGTATATAAACAGAATAGTCACTATTAAAAAAGCAACTCCATTCCAAAAATGAATGAAGTTGCTTTTTTGATTTACATTATACATGCGTATATTTACAGAGAATGGAATTAGAAGAGATAAATACGAGCGCTTTAACTTAAATAATTATTCTCGATATTAGCTAAGTATATAAAAGTAGTGTTTAATTATTGAATAACTTCATTAAGATATTCGGAAATTTCATTGCCTTCATCTTCACTAACACCTAATATATGAGCAATATAACCTTCTTCTTCTAAATCATCGGTACCAATTATACCGAATTGATTTGTTTGCATATTTAATACAATCGTTTTACCGAAATGACGATTTGTTTGGACTAACATTAAGTCGTAGCGACTATGTTCACCTACAAAACCAACAAATTGCACCTGAGCTGATTCATCATCATCATAAAGATACATATCAATCACTTTCAAACACTCCTTACTTCTTCTATTTTACAATTCTAGTTTTTTAGATATTTAATTTAGTTAAAAAGTCTTAATTTACAGTATAACCATAAATGAATTTGACTGCAAAGGTATGGTATGATGACATTGATAGGGGTGAAAAGATGTATTTCGTGAATAAAGATCAATTAAATACAAAATTAAATTACTTGCAACAACTTATTCAAGATTATCCGCAAAACAAAGATAATGTTTATGCGTTCGAACGCATAGCTCAAATGTTTATTGAATCAGCAGTAGACATTGGCAACATGATTATTGATGGTTTTATCTTAAGAGACCCAGGAAATTATAAAGACGTAATAGATATTTTAGCTTTAGAAAAAGTAATTTCAAAAGATACTCAAAATCAAATTAATAAAACTGTTGATGTTAGAAAGCAATTTGTTCATTACTATGATGAACTTGATACCGCTGAATTAGTACCACTTTTTGATGAATCGGTGTCTTATTATCAAACATATGTAGATGAAGTTATGCAATTTTTAAAGAGTGAAGATGTGCCTGTAACTGCATTTGGCAAAAAAGGAGAATAAGTAATATGAAAAATTATCAAGCTTACCTAATTGATTTAGATGGTACTTTATATAAAGGCGATGAACATATAGATGGTGCATCTCAATTTATATCATATTTAAATCAACACAAAATTCCGCATTTATACGTAACTAATAATTCGACTAAAGACCCGGAAGAAGTAGCTACAAAGCTAAATAAAATGGGCTTAGTTGCACGAGCTGATGAAGTTGTTACATCTGCGTTAGCTACTGCAGAATATATTGCTGAAGAATCCCCAGGAGCAAGTGTCTATATGTTAGGTGGTAGTGGGTTGAAACATGCGTTAACAGACAAAGGGTTAGTAGTTAAAGAAGATGAATTTGTAGATTATGTAGTTATTGGTTTAGATGAAGCCGTTACTTATGAAAAACTATCAACAGCTACTTTAGGAGTGCGTAATGGCGCGAAGTTTATTTCAACGAATCAAGATGTATCGATACCGAAAGAACGTGGCTTTTTACCTGGAAACGGCGCTATTACAAGCGTAGTGACAGTGTCAACTGGCGTTCAACCTATATTCATTGGTAAACCTGAACCAATTATTATGAGAAAAGCACTAGAAATTTTAGGTTTAGAGCGCTCAGAAGTTGCCATGGTTGGAGATTTATATGATACAGATATTATGTCAGGGATCAATGTGAACATTGATACAATTCATGTACAAACAGGTGTGACAACCAAAGAAGAACTTGAACTTAAACCAGTACCTCCGACATACACATTTAAAGATTTAAATGATGTTATCAAAGAACTTCAAAGTTAGGAGTGATTGAATGGAAAAAATTATCGTAAGTAGAAGTATCCCACAACCATTTAAAGATCAATTAGAAGCTATTGGACAAGTTGAAATGTGGGACGAGTCTTTAATACCCATGCCAAGAAATCAATTTTTGGAGGCTATTAAAGATGCAACAGCTTGTTTGATTACTTTAAGTGAAAAAATAGATAGTGAAGTTATCAAAGCTGCGCCAAAGTTGAAAGTGATTGCTAATATGGCAGTTGGTTTTGATAATATAGATGTGCCTCTTGTAAATAGTAAAGGGATAACTGTTACTAATACACCTGATGTATTAACTGAAACGACCGCAGAACTTGGATTTACGTTAATGTTAACAGTAGCTAGACGTATTGTAGAAGCTGAAAAGTATGTTCAAAATGGAGAATGGCAAAGTTGGGGACCATACCTATTTGCAGGGAAAGATTTATCTAATGCCAATGTAGGTATATATGGCATGGGAGAGATTGGTAAGGCATTTGCAAGAAGGTTAAAAGGTTTTGACACTAAGATTATGTATCATAATAGATCCAGAAATAAAGATACTGAAAAAGCACTTGGTGCATTGTATGTTCCATTTGATACATTACTTGAACATAGTGATTTTATTATTTGTACTGCACCACTTACAGAAGAAACTAGAAATAAATTTAATGCCCAAGCGTTTGAAAAAATGAAAAATGATGCCATTTTTATTAATATAGGGCGAGGTGCTGTCGTAGACGAAGAAGCACTAGTTTATGCATTACAAGAAGGGCAAATTGCTGCTTGTGGACTAGATGTTTTACGTGAGGAACCTATCGATATGGCACATCCTCTATTGTCTATGGACAATGCAGTTATTGTGCCACATATTGGAAGTGCATCCGTTACAACTAGAAACCGTATGATTCAATTATGTGTTGATAATATAACATTGGTATTAAACAATCAGTATGCTAAAACACCGGTCAATTTAAAATAAACTTTGTATTTAGATAATGATATACGTGATAAAAATCATTATATACTAATATTAGACAAATAAGGTAAGAACATTATACTTACTTATAATATTGAAATACACCTCTGCTTTGGATGGAGGTGTATTTTTTATATGAAATTTTAAACCATACTGTTCTTAAAAAATTGTATAAGTGTCAATTTTATTACAAGTCGAGCTCAATTAAACAAATATATAGTAAGTAAAAAATCCTGCATTTAATGAATAATTTTCAAAAAAACTTATTGTTTTTACGCACTGTTCTGTTTATTTCCAATAATAATATAATCACTTTATTACGTACTTAAAATCCTACAGATGCTAATAACACCATGAAGTTATCACAATGACTTAGCAAGTAATTTTAACATTATTATTTAACAAATCATTACATTATTGTAATGATAATAAATTATGATATTGAATTGTGTTATGTAAAACAAACTAACAATTAACAAAATTTTAGTTTTATAAAACTCTATAAAATACACAATCTAACATTTTTGTTATATATAAAACTGTTAATTCGATTGTCACAACATCATAAAAAATGTATAATAAGTTGGTAAAATGTTAAAGTAGTGTAAATAGCATTACAACAAAAAAACTACTTATGTAATAAAAAGATAATAGTATAAAAAAACAATGGAAATGAAGAGGTGAAAAATGCGTAAAGAAATGGAGAACACGACAAAATATCAAAAAATTAAACCATGGTTATTAACTCTTTTATATTTTGCAATATTTATAGGGCTGTATTTAATTTACGGTTCTGGAGATACGCATAATAACTTTATTTATAATGAATTTTAGTCGAGGAGAATAGTATGAAGGATATTATATATTCATTAAATGAAAATGAAAAAATGTACCCTGAGCAAATAGCGGTTAAGCATAACACTGACGTATTGACGTATCGTGAATTAAATCAGTATGCAAATAGGCTTGCGTATTTAATTAAAGATACTAAAAGTCCACTAATTGTATATGGCCATATGTCACCATTTATGATAGTAGGAATGATTGCCAGTATGAAGGCGGGATGTGGTTACGTACCACTCGATATTTCAATGCCTGAAGAGCGTATTAATACTATTATTGAAAAAATTAATCCTGATTATATCTTTAATACAGGTGAAAATTCACTGGATAGTAATGGTAGAGACATTATTAATACAAAATCACTTGAGATAGATAAACGAACGGTTGAATTTGAATCTAAAATTAAAGATCAAGATATTGCGTATACCATTTTTACATCAGGTTCTACAGGAGAGCCTAAAGGTGTGCAAATTAGATATGAAAGTCTTAACGAATTTACGAACTGGATGGTAGATTTGAATAAAATAGGTGAGAATCAACAATGGCTAAATCAAGCGCCATTTTCATTTGATTTATCTGTAATGGCAATTTATCCATGTTTAGCTACTGCAGGAACATTAAATTTAGTAGATAAGACAATGATTAATAAGCCTAAATTATTAAATGATATGTTAGAGCAATCCAAAATAAACGTTTGGGTGTCTACACCATCATTTATGGAAATGTGCTTAATGTTACCTAATTTAACTGAAGAACGTTATGAAAGCTTAAAAGAATTCTTCTTTTGTGGTGAAATTTTACCGCATAAAACTGCTAAGATGTTGTTACAACGTTTTCCATCTGCATATGTTTATAATACATACGGGCCTACAGAAGCGACAGTTGCAGTTACAAGTATCTTAATCACTGAAGCAGTTATTAATCAATATAATCCATTACCAGTAGGGAAAGTGAGACCGGGAACGCAATTATCATTAGCTGAAAATGAAGAATTAATCATTTCCGGACAATGCGTAAGTGAAGGTTATGTGAAAGATGAGCAACGTTCTAACGCAGTGTTTAAAGATATAAATGATTGCAGATCTTATTTTACTGGTGATAAAGCAACCGTTCAAGATGACTTATGGTTTATCACTGGACGTATAGATTTTCAAGTGAAACTAAATGGATACCGTATGGAGCTAGAAGAAATAGAATTTCATTTAAGACAGGTAGATATAGTTAAAGAAGCAATTGTTGTACCAGTATACAGAAATAATAAAGTAACGCAATTACAAGGTGTTGTAGTGTTAAATGACTTAAACAATGTTAAAGATGAACAAACATTGATACACGATATTAAACAAGAACTTAAACAAGCGATGCCAGAATATATGATCCCAAGAAAGATTATATTTAAAGAACAATTTCCTTTAACAATAAATGGGAAATTAGATCGTAAGCAGATTGCCGAGGATGTATTAACATGATTCCATATGGCGCATTTACGTTCTTTCTTATAGCATTTATAGTCTTAATTCCGGTAATTATATTAGGTTTAGCCGGAAAGAGAAGCCGTATTTATAATGGTATAAGTACAGCTATTATGATTGTGCTCATTTTTTCTTCAGATAAACATAATTTATTTGGCCAAGCATATTTAAGTGTTCAACTTATAAACTTTGTTTTATATCTATTATGGCAAGTAGTAATTATTATGTTTTATTGGAAATCACGTTCAAAAAACAACTCATTTATAAAGTTTTTCACAGTGATTGCTTTATCGATATTGCCACTTGTAGTGGTGAAAGTAATGCAAAGTTCGTGGTTTGGTGCTGCACAATTAAAGCTCCATGAAAATAAGGTAATTGAATTTATAGGCTTCTTAGGTATTTCTTATGTTACTTTCAAAAGTGTTCAATTATTAATGGAAATTCGTGATGGTTCAATAAAAGAAGTGAAAGCTACTAAAGTATTTCAATTCATTTCGTTTTTCCCGACAATTTCATCTGGTCCAATTGACCGCTACAAACGTTTTGTTAAGGATGAAAGCAAAATACAAAGTAGTGAAAATTATCAAATATCATTAAATAAAGCAATACATTTTATCATGCTAGGTTTTTTGTATAAATACATTATTGCTTATTTAATACAAGTTTATGCGATTAATCCATTAATGTTAGATTTTTCAAATTTCACTGCTAAATGGTTATATATGTATGCATATAGTTTGTATCTCTTCTTTGATTTCGCTGGTTATTCATTATTTGCGATGGCATTTAGCTATATATATGGCATACAGACGCCACAAAACTTTAAACAACCGTTTAAAGCAAAGAATATCAAAGATTTTTGGAATAGATGGCATATGTCTTTATCTTTCTGGTTCAGAGATTGTATCTATATGAGATCTTTATTCTTTATGTCGAAAAAACGCTTATTAAAAAATCAATTTACAATGTCTAATATTGCTTTCTCATTAAACTTCTTAATTATGGGTATTTGGCATGGTATTGAAGTTCATTATATTTTGTATGGTTTATATCACGCAGTTTTATTTATTGGTTATGGTTATTATGAAAAATGGCGAAAAAATCATCCGCCAAGATTGTCTAACAAATACACATCAATGTTAAGTATTATCGTTACATTCCATTTTGTAACGTTTGGTTTTCTTATCTTTTCTGGGAAACTGTTTTAATTATGAGGAGGAATTATTATGGAATTTAGAGAACAAGTATTAGATTTATTAACTGAAGTTGCTGAAAATAATGTCGTTAAGGAGAATCCAGATGTAGAACTTTTTGAAGAGGGGATTATTGATTCTTTTCAAACGGTAGGTCTTTTGCTAGAGATTCAAAATAAATTAGATATTGAAGTATCGATTATGGATTTTGATAGAGATGAATGGGCGACACCTAACAAGATTGTAGCGGTATTAGAAGAATTACGATGAAATTAAAACCGTTTATACCTATTATTTTAAGTCTTGTATTGTTTGGAATTTTCTTAGTGTTGCCAGCAAGTTGGTTCACTGGGTTAATTAATTCTAAGACAATAGCTACGCAAAGTGTTGCTCTAACAGATCAAGTATTAAAAGGAACTTTAGTGCAGGATAAAATGTATCAGTCTGATGCGTATTATCCGATATATGGTTCTAGTGAATTAGAAAAAGACGACCCATTTAATCCAGCAATTTTATTGAATAACCGAAATCAAGTTAGTAAGAAACCCTTCTTAATAGGTACTGGTGGTTCAACAGATTTAGTAAACGCTGTGGAATTAGGTTCACAATATAGGAATTTAAAGGGTAAAAAAATGGCATTTATCGTTTCACCACAGTGGTTTACTAAAAATGGCTTAACGCAAGATAATTTTAAGGCGCGTATTTCAAAAGTACAACTCAATCAGTTGTTTAATCAAGAACAATTAAGTCCAGAACTTAAACAACGCTATGCCAAACGATTATTACAATTTAAAGATGTGGAGAACCGTTCATATTTAGAAAAAGTTGCACAAGGGAAAACACAAGAAGATAAAAGTTATCTTTCAAATTTTAAAGATGAGCAATTGAAGAAAATTGAAGCTATTAAAGCTGTGTACCCATTGAGAAAATCACCTGTGTCACATGTCGATCCTGTTACTTCAAAAAATGATTCCTGGGATGATGTGATGACGGAAGCGGAAATCTATGGCGCGAAACATACAAAAACAAATGAATTTGGTATTCGAGATGAATATTGGGATTTAATAAAGAAGCATAAACGAAAAATTAATAGAAATCATGAATTTAGGGAAAATTCACCTGAATTCAAAGATTTAGAGTTACTTGTAGATACATTACGAGAAGCTGGCGCGGATGTTGACTATATTATTATACCTTCTAACGGTAAGTGGTATGATCACATTGGTATTGATAAAGATAGACGTCAGAATATATATAAAAAAATTGATAAAACAATAGTGGATCATGGTGGACAGACATATGATATGTCAGATAAAGATTATGAACCGTATGTAGTAAGTGATGCAGTACATATTGGCTGGAAAGGCTGGGTATACATCACTAAAAATATCAATGAGCATATGCATCAAAAATAAAATATAAAAATAAAATTCCTTTCATCAACTACACGTGTTAGTGAGGTGTTGAAAGGATTTTTTGCATAAAAAATAGGAACAGTACAATGAAAACAATTATATTGAAAGATCATTGTACTGTTCCTTATGAAAGTGTTCGAAAGGAACTAAATTTTCTGATGTTATATTATATAAAGCTTCTATCACTTAGAATACTTGTTCTACTTCGATTACTCCTGGTACTTCTTCGTGTAAAGCACGTTCGATACCTGCTTTTAATGTGATTGTTGAACTTGGGCATGTACCACAAGCACCATGTAATTGTAATTTAACAATTCCGTCTTCTACGTCAACAAGGGAACAGTCACCACCATCACGCAGTAAGAAGGGACGTAATTTTTCGATGACTTCCGCTACTTGATCAAACATTGTTACGTTTTCAGTTGGCATGGAAATGCCTCCTTTCAAGTATATTATTTCATTTTCTACTTATCTTTTTATTATAATAGAAATGTAACGAAAAATCTATAATTCAAGATAAAAGGGGAAAGATATATGGACAAAATAAGTGTTGTTGTTTATGGGGCTGATGTTGTTTGTGCAAGTTGTGTCAATGCACCGACATCTCGTAATACGTTTGACTGGTTGCAGCCATTATTGCATAGAAAGTATCCAGATAAACAATTTGAATTTACGTATATTGATATTGAAAAAGATACCGAAAATTTATCAGATCATGATCAACAATTTATTGAGCGTATTCAAGATGACGAACTCTTTTATCCACTCGTAACTATGAATGACGAGTATGTATCTGATGGATATGTACAATTAAAGGATATAACTCGCTTTTTAGATAATCATTAAATCAAGTTATTCAATCAAAAAGATATTTAAGTTATGACTATTAATCATATAATAATCACGGTTCTAAAATTTTGTTTTTAAAATAAACCCAGGCGACACCATTAACAAATGATGGTGCCGCCTGGGTTTATAAGTATGAAAACAGACTTTCAATAAACTTAACTTATTTAGTTTATATTTACTAAAGTCATTAATTAACCGTTATGATATTTATACATCCAAAGTACACCGGATTTTAAAATGGAAGCTAAGCGACCTGTAACGGTACGATCCATAATATAAGCAAATCCTTTTTTATCTCCTAGAGAACCGAGGAAACCTTGTATTTTGATTTCTGGCATTTTTTCAGGTAGTGGTTTACCTTGCCATTGTAATTTCATAACATCCGCAATTTGATCGCCTTGGGCTTCAGCTAGTTGAGCACTTGGCGCATGTGGCAAGTCTGCACAGTCACCTACGACATAAACGTTTTTGTAAGTTGGGACTTGGTGATATTGGTTTAAAATCACACGACCGCTTTTACTAATGTCTATAGGTAAATTTCTTACTAATTCTACTGGTTGAATTCCAGCAGTCCAGACAATTAAATCCACATCTTCAGGTACGTCATTATTATAAATACGACCTGGTTCCACGCGATTAATATCAGAATTAGGAACAACTGTTACATCATGTTCGTTGAACCATTTTTCAATATACTTACTAAGTTTTTCAGGGAAACGACATAAAATACGTTCGCCTCTATCATAAAGGAAGATTTGAAGGTCTTTACGACTTTCTCTTAATTCACTAGCTAATTCAATACCACTTAAACCGGCACCGACAATACCTACTTTGGCACCATTTGGTAGTTCGCTTAAATGGTGGAAAGTCTCACGTGATTTAGAAAGTGTTTGAATACTATGCGTGTATTCTTCTGCACCAGGAACATTATGATACTTATCTTCACAGCCTAAACCAATAACTAATTCATCATAGTCTACTTTTGTGTTACCAACAGAAACAATTTGATCTTCTAAATTAATATCATTGATTTCTCCATAGACATTATTGATTCTATCTGAATCAGGAAAATTCATACGAATATCTTTATCTGATTTTGTACCAGCTGCTAATTCATAAAATTCTGGTTTTAAACCATGATAAGGCATACGATCTATTAATGTAATCGTATAGTTTTCAGGCAATGCAGATGGTAAGATATGTGACATAATACGCATATTTCCATAACCGCCACCTAATAATACTAAATTTTTCATTTGTGATACCCCTCTAGTAAAAATTGTATTGAGCATAAACATACAATTACTTACTTTTATAGTAGGTAATTGAACTTGTTATCTCGTCAATGTAAGTTATTAAATATAATGTGGTTAAATCATATTTCGTCCTGCATCGATATACCAATTTTCTATAATCAGCTTACTTATATTTATTATATGCTTTTTTATTTGTTACTACAAATAAAGAAGACAAATTGTAATTATTAAAAATATATGTTTTATTTTAATGGACATTATTGCCTGCAACTCTATTGTATTCTGAAAGTGAAGTGCATATTATTTCTATTATTTATCAAGTGATAATTTATAAGCTAGTATGTAGAAATAACAATAACCTTTTTGTTATAATTGCTTAACTGATATTTTATGAGAGGGTGTATTATGAATCCAATAATCGAGTTCTGCATTTCGAATTTAGCGAAGGGTGGAGATTATGTATATAATCAGCTTGAAAATGACCCAGATGTAGACGTCTTAGAATACGGTTGTTTACAAAATTGTGGCATATGTTCTAGTGGGTTGTATGCATTAGTGAATGGTGATATCGTTGAAGGTGATTCGCCAGATGATTTATTACAAAAAATTTACGCACATATAGAAGAAACATGGATTTTTTAGGGAGGTAAAAATAATGGCTATTATTGAAATGACTGAAGCTGCTGCATACGAAGTTAAAGATATGTTACAGCAAAATGATATGGCAGATGGTTATTTAAAAGTTAAGGTAAACGGCGGTGGTTGTACTGGTTTAACTTATGGTATGTCTGCTGAAGCTGAACCTGCTGAAAATGATGAAATCTTTGAGTTTCATGGTTTAAAAGTTTTAATAGATAAATACGATAAACCAGTTTTAGATGGCACAACGATTGATTTTAAACAATCATTAATGGGCGGTGGCTTCCAAATAGACAACCCTAATGCAATTGCTTCATGCGGTTGTGGTAGTTCATTTAGAACTGCAAAAGTTGCTGGATCACCAGAAGATTGCTAAATTATAATATTTAAATGTAAAGGCTATAGTTCACTTAAAATAAGTGTAAACTATAGTCTTTTAATCGTTTATGTGAAATAATAAACAATATGGTCGTTGGTGCTTGAAAATCAGCAGTAAAAACTATAAAATTAGTATTGGATGAAAAATGTCTTTTTTGTGAATTACTATATTGTGAATGGGGTATAGAAAAAGACTATAGCAACAAAAAAATTAAGAAAGCTTAGGTGAATGAAATGGCTCAAGATCGTAAGAAAGTATTAGTTCTAGGCGCTGGTTATGCCGGTTTACAAACTATTACAAAATTACAAAAGCAAATTTCAGCAGATGAAGCTGAAATTACATTAATTAATAAAAATGATTACCACTACGAAGCAACGTGGTTACACGAGGCTTCAGCGGGTACTCTTAGCTATGAAGATTTACTATATCCAGTTGAAAGTGTTGTAGACAAAAACAAAGTTAACTTTGTTAAGGCAGAAGTTACTAAAATTGATCGCAACGCGAAAAAAGTTGAAACAGATGCTGGAATCTTTGACTTTGATATCTTAGTTGTAGGTTTAGGTTTTGAAAGTGAAACATTTGGTATCAAAGGTATGAAAGATCATGCTTTCCAAATTGAAAACATATTAACTGCTCGTCAATTATCTCGTCATATCGAAGATAAATTTGCTAACTATGCGTCTTCAAAACAAAAAAATGATAAAGATTTAGCAATCATTGTTGGTGGCGCTGGATTTACAGGTGTTGAATTCTTAGGTGAATTAACTGATAGAATTCCAGAATTATGTAATAAATATGGTGTTGAGCAAAGCAAAGTGAAAATCACTTGCGTTGAAGCTGCACCTAAAATGTTACCAATGTTCTCTGACGAATTAGTTAACTACGCGGTAAGTTACTTAGAAGATAAAGGTGTAGAATTCAAAATTGGTACACCAATTGTTGCAGCTAACGAAAAAGGTTTTGTGGTAAAAGTTAACGATAAAGAAGAACAATTAGAAGCTAATACAGTTGTATGGGCGGCTGGTGTTCGTGGTAGTAAATTGATGGAAGAATCATTCGAAGGCGTAAAACGTGGACGTATTGTAACTAAACAAGATTTAACTATCGAAGGTTATGACGATATCTTTGTTATTGGTGACTGTTCTGCATTTATCCCTTCTGGAGAAGAACGTCCATTACCAACAACAGCACAAATCGCTATGCAACAAGGTGAACACACTGCTAAAAACATTAAAAATGTTTTAGAAGGTCAACCAACTCAAGAATTTGATTACGTTGATCGTGGTACTGTATGTTCATTAGGTGCACATGATGGCGTTGGTGTTGTTTATGGTAAAGATATCCAAGGTAAAAAAGCAGCATTCATGAAGAAAGTTATTGATACACGTGCAGTATTTAAACTTGGCGGTATCGGTTTAGCATTCAAAAAAGGTAAATTTTAATATATAATTTAATTATGTAATTCATACACTTAACAGTGATGAAAAATTTTAAAGGAGCGGGATAGAAAAACATATTCTATAATGATTTCACTGTCCCGCCAATACTTAGATGATAAGGGGACAAGGAGTAAGATATTTTATTCCGGTCACTATTGTCTAAACATACCTGAGGCCGAGACATGGTTTATGTCCGGCCTTTTTTGTTAAACTTTTCGAGGGTATCATATTAAAATGTATTAAAAGCACTTAAAACTAATAAAGGAGAGATGTTCTATGTTAGTTAAGCATAAAAATAGCAATGAAATAGCAACAAACACGTTAATTATTGGTTTGCCTGAACATTTAAATCAACTAGGGGACATCATTATTAACGGAGACAATATCAATGAGCAATTAAAGCTATTAAAACAAAATCAAATTGTCAGTACAAATGTTGGTACAGTTTCTAGTACAATGCTTACAATTCGTGACGAATACACAAAACTAATCACTGTCGGTATAGGTAATGTTAAAATAGCGACATATAGTGATTATTTGAAAGCGTTTGGCAACCTGTTTCAATATTTACAACAATATCGTATTACACAAGCCTCATTCATATTAGAAACATTTAACACACAAGCTTTATCTAGGAAGATGGTTGCAGAGATATTAGGGCAACAAAGTAATCGTGCGATTTATCAATTTGATAATTATAAAACAGATAAACTTGCGCCTTATGAACTAATATTAGATATACATACAAACGATGATGACATACTGAAATCTATTGATGAAGGTCAAATCATTGGTAGTTCAATAAACTTAGCACGTGATTATAGTAATATTCCACCAAACATTTTAACGCCTGAGTATTATGCACACTCTATTTACGATCATTTTAAAGAGACAGAAGTAGATGTCGATATTAAAGATCATGAGACGTTACAAAATGAAGGATTTGGTCTAATCCATGCAGTAGGTAAAGGTTCTAAACATGGGTCAAGAGTCATTACATTAACATATAATGGTGGGGAAACAGATGAAGCACCTATTGCCTTAGTAGGTAAAGGTATTACTTATGATTCAGGTGGTTATTCTATAAAAGGAAAAGTAGGCATGCAAACGATGAAATTCGATATGTGTGGCTCTGCTAACGTCGTAGGAATGATAGAAGTTGCTCGCAAACTTAAATTGAAAATAAATATTGTCGGTGTTATTGCTGCAGCAGAAAATATGATAAATGAAGCTGCAATGAAACCTGATGATGTATATACCGCTTTAAGTGGTGAATCGGTTGAAGTATTAAATACAGATGCAGAAGGCCGCTTAGTACTAGGTGATGCAGTATTCTACGCAAATCAATTCCAACCACAAGTGATTTTAGATTTTGCAACATTAACAGGTGCAGCCATTGTAGCTTTAGGAGATGACAAGGCTGCTGTATTTAGTCAAAATGCAACAAAGCACTTACAAACAATACTTAAGTATGCACAGACTAAAGATGAATTTGTATTTGAATTACCTATGACAACGACTGAACGTAACTTAATTAAAAATAGTGATGTTGCAGACTTAGTTAATCATACTAATGGCCAAGGGAAAGCTTTATTTGCAGCAACTTTTATTAATCATTTTGCAGGAGAAACACCTCATATGCATTTTGACATAGCTGGCCCCGCAACTACCAATAAAAATACGTATAAAGGTCCAAAAGGTCCAACAGGATACTTAATTCCAACTATAGTAGAATGGTTACGTAATTTAAAATAATTATGAAAATGTTAACACAAATATTTTTTTAGAGTGGAAGTAAGAAATCAATATTACAAAGTTGATTTCTTACTTCCGCTTTTTTGAATTTTCAAGTCACAAATAGTGATAAAATGAAAGTGCTATAAATCGTGCGTTTATTAGTGTTTAGAGTTATAAAAATTAAATATCTACCATTTTAAAAAGAAAAATATGAGATGCATGGACAAATTATTTGTGGTGTTTGACAAGTGCTCATGTTATTGATATTATAGTTCTCATAATGCTTTAGTTCGATAACGTGGTAAAGGAGTTGTGCTTTGTGATAAATGCAGTAGTAATAGCAGTGATACTGATGATTATTTTATGTTTATGTAGATTAAATGTAGTGATCAGTTTGTTTATCAGTGCCTTAGTAGGTGGATTAATTGCAGGTATGAGTGTTTCAGATATCGTGTCTGTTTTTGGTAAGAATATTGTAGATGGTGCAGAAGTAGCACTAAGTTATGCATTGCTTGGTGGTTTTGCAGCGCTTATTTCTTATAGTGGAATTACCGATTATTTAGTGAATAAAATTATAAATGGTATCCATGCTGAAAATAGCAAGATGTCACGTATTAAAGTGAAAGTGATAATCATATTAGCTTTATTAGTGATGAGTATTATGAGTCAGAACTTAATACCAGTCCATATTGCGTTTATTCCTATTGTAATACCACCGTTAATTAGTTTGTTTAATGAACTAAATATAGACAGAAGACAGATAGCAATTATTATAGGATTTGGTTTATGTTGGCCTTATGTCTTATTACCTTTTGGTTTTGGTCAAATATTTCACCAAATTATTCAGAATGGTTTTACCAAAGCAAATCACCCAATTGAAATGGACATGATTTGGAAAGCGATGATTATACCTTCATTAGGTTATGTATTTGGATTGATTGCTGGTATTTTTTATTATAGAAAGCCAAGAAAATACATACAGCATGAAGAAGCGAAAGATAATAGTCAAATAGAAATTAAACCATACGTTCTTGTAGTTACTATTATTTCAATTATAGCTACATTCTTAGTGCAATTACTAACGGATTCTATGATTTTTGGTGCGTTAGCAGGTGTGCTTGTATTCTTTATTTCAAGAGCTTATAAATGGACAGAATTAGATAAACAATTTGTTGAAGGTATAAAAATTATGTCTTTTATTGGTGTAGTTATTTTATCTGCTAACGGCTTTGCGGGAGTAATGAATGAAACAGGTGACATTAATAGACTTGTAGAGGGGTTAAGTGGAGTTATAGGTAATAATAAACTAGTAAGCATTATAGTGATGTACATTATTGGTTTAGTAGTTACATTAGGTATTGGTTCATCGTTTGCTACAATTCCAATCATCGCCACGTTATTTGTGCCATTAGGAGAATCGTTAGGATTAAGCACAATGGCATTAATTGCTTTAATAGGTACAGCCAGTGCATTAGGGGATTCAGGTTCGCCAGCAAGTGATTCTACTCTTGGTCCTACTGCAGGCTTGGATGTTGATGGACAACATGACCACATTAGAGATACTTGTATACCTAACTTCCTATTTTACAATATTCCATTAATTATTTTTGGAACAATTGCTGCTATGGTACTATAAAAGGTATATAAAGAAAATGAGGTGACACAATGGCTAATATGTTAGACGCGTTAGATATTAAAGTTGTGAAACAAGAACGTGGTTTAATGGTGATGTCAATGCCTGTGACTGATAAAGTAAAACAGCCATTTGGCTATCTGCATGGAGGTGCGAGTCTAGCACTTGGTGAAACGGCATGTTCGATGGGAGCTGCTTATTTAATTGATACTGAACAGTATGTACCACTTGGTTTAGAAATGAATGGTAACCATATAGGTTCAACTACAGAAGGAACTATATATGCAACTGCTACAATTATTCATGAAGGAAAAACAACACAGGTATGGTCTATTGATATTAAAGATGATAAAGATAGATTAATTTGTGTAATGCGAGGAACTATTGCTATAAAACCATTAAAACGTTAATCCATAACAATAAAGGCAAGAATCATCTGTTGAGACGATTCTTGCCTTTATTTTTGTCTTATTAGCAGTGACATCTTTAATTATAATGAAATGCTTTATCTAGAATAGAAAGATAAAAAATTCGTTATTGTGTTTATACTTTATTGTCCTATGCTTTGTTTGATATTTAAGGATTCACAATTATAATAGTACTGCTGTGATTTGTTGTACTGTTTGTGTTCAAAAGCTTCACCAATTCTTAATGAGGCTTCACGTCCTCCCATAATATTGCGTGCAAATGGTCCAAGCTCCAAATCAGCCAATCCACCGCTTACATAAAGATTAGGGAGCCATTCTAAAGATGGAGTGATAGAAGGCAGTCCACAAGCGCTTACTGACGCTTGGTTTTCCATTATTAATTGCTGGATTAAAGGTTGTTGCATAATCGTTTCTTTAAAACCTGTAGCTAATAATATACGGTCGTAATGTATACAACACGTGTCAGTGCAAATATGGTGATTAACTATATCTGTTATTTCGTTAATATGTACTTTAAGACGACCATCTTTAATATACTTTTTAAGTCTTAATTCTAGTTCTTTTGGCATAGATCCTTTATGTCTCTCATTTTTAATTGTGTTTAAACGATCAATAGAAGATTGCATAGCACTAAATTTTTTCATATTTTTAGGTCCTAGCCATCCAGTATCTGCATCAAAGTCATGGACATCTATAGTTTTATTCATCCATAAATGAATCTGGTTATTACTGTTTTCCTTTAAAAGCCTTAAAGTGAGATGGGCTGCAGAAATACCGCTACCAACGACATGCGATGTACTTGTATAACTATTTTGTTCATTTTCAAAAATGTGAGAAATGTCAGGTTGATTTTGAAATAGTTTAGGAACATATATTTCATGATTACAACCAAATGCAACTACTACATGGTCTGAACTAATCCAGCTTTGATTGTTCAATTGCAAGTGCCATTGTTGTTTACTTTTCTTAATGCCATTGACATATCCTTGAATATGACATGAATTTAAATGATATAAGTGAATTAAATCATGTGTATGGTTCATAAACATATTTCGGTTAGGTCGTTTGTATTGTCCATATGCAGCGTTAGTATAATGCATTTTTTTAGCATATTGATTTAAATGAAAAGGGTTAGGGTGCACATGGTGTACACATGGTGAACGTAAATAGGGCATATCAATACGTTGTGAAAAATTATCAAATTGAGCACATAAATTAGGGTTTGGGTCAATAATTGATAATTGTGATGCCTTTAAACCTAAAGATCTTAATTTAATAGCGATAGTTACTGCATGTAATCCACCACCAATAATAGTCCATGTTGTCATAAAAACACTCCTGTTTATATTAAATCGTAATTATTACGATTTAATATATCATGTAATGTTCTTTATAACAACTGATTTTGCAAATAAATTATGAGTGGGAAAGAAACATGAAATACTTAATAAGCAAAAAATGTGGGAGAGACATGGTTCATGTCTCTCCCACAAGTGTTTTATACACATTATTAGGAAAATAGGAAATATGTTTAATCAAATCCCAATTTACTACTTTTATAATTTTGTATCTTTTAAATCTTCTTTAATTTCATCATGCTTCGTTCTTTCAGAAGCAGGTGTTTGTAAATTATAAGCTGATTTGATAATTAGATGGCTTGCTAACGGTCCAGTTATTAAAATAAACAAAATACCCACAAGTAATTGCATATTTACATAACCTTCACGACCAATAAAGTATAAAAAGACGCCACTAATTAATAGCATTGAACCTAGTGTTGCTGCTTTTCCTGCTGCGTGCGCTCTGGCGTATACATCGTCTAAACGTAATAGGCCAATCGCGGCTAGGGCACTAATAAGTGAGCCCAATATGACTAAGATAAGTGCAATACTAATGACGATCGTCGTTATCATTTTCAATCACCTTACCTTTATCCATATATTTTGCAAACACTGCTGTACCAAGAAAAGCTAAAATACCTATTAATAAAATGGCTACAATCATATATTTTGTACCTAAGAAAATACTAAATAAAGCAACAATAGCCATAAGTTGAATGCCCATGGCGTCAAGTGCAACGACCCTATCAGCGAGAGAAGGGCCGATAATTACACGAACAAGCATACCTAACATTGATAAAGCAACAATAACCAACGCAATAATCAATATAATGTTATAGTCCATTAATTTTCGCCTACCTCTCTGACCACTTTTTCAAGGGATGTTTTTATACTTTCTATTTCTTCTTCTTTAGTAGTGAAATCGATACTGTGTATATATATTTTAGTACGGTCGTCACTAATACCTAGCACAATTGTACCTGGTGTTAGTGTGATTAAATTAGATAATAATGCGATTTGCCAGTCATTTTTTAAATCTGTATGGTACGTAAAGAATGCTGGTTCGTTATCAATTTTTGGCTTAATAACAATACGAATAACATCTATATTTGCTTTTACTAATTCAATTAAAAATACTAAGAACAGTTTTATAATTTTATAGACAGTGATGATATAGAATCTACCTGGTAATACACCACGCATTAAGTAAACTAATAAAAGTGCGAATAAGTAACCTAAAATAAAGTTATTAAATGTATAACTGCCAGTGACAAATAACCAAAATACAGAAAGCATCAAATTCACTAATATTTGAACTGCCATATTACTTACCTCCCAATACTGCGTCCCTATAGACACTAGGATTGTAGAATGTCTCAGCAGCATCTTTAATAATTGGTTGTAACCAATCTGCAGAAAGTCCGAAAGCAACTGAGATAACGACTGAAATGATTGCTATTGTTAGTATCCCTTTATACTGCAGCTTAGGATTTACTTGGTAACCTTCAGATTTTCCGAAAAAGCCTAATAAGAAAATACGAATAACAGAATAAAGTACTACTAAACTTGAAAGTAAGACAACGATACCACTTAGGTAAAATCCTTTTTCAAATGTAGCTTGTACAATATAAAACTTACCATAAAAACCACTAAGTGGCGGGATGCCTGCTAAACTTAATGCAGCAATAAAGAACGTCCATCCTAAAACTGGGTAATCTTTAATCAGTCCACCATATTTACGCAAATCATGTGTTTTAGTAATTTTATACATAACACCAATTAGGAAAAATAGGGCAGCTTTTACTAACATATCATGTAGCGTGTAATAAATCGCACCCATCATACCTGCTTGATTCATCATCGCTATACCAACTAGGATAACGCCTACAGCAATTACGATGTTATAAAGTATGATTTTTTTAGTATCGAAATAGCTGACTGCACCGACACACCCGAAAATAATCGTAAGTAACGCCAAGAATAATATTGTATAAAACGAGAAATCAGATGAATCATTAAAGAATAGGCTAGCTGTTCTTGCAATGGCATACACGCCTACTTTTGTTAATAAAGCACCAAAGAATGCAATAATTGCAATCGGTGGGGCATAGTATGCACCTGGCAACCAAATGTACATTGGGAATGCACCAGCTTTAGTTGCGAAAACAAAGATAAACATAATAAATATGATTGTTATTATGCCACTATCTTCAGCAGGTAATTGACTGATCTTTTCGCTAATATCAGCTAAATTCAAAGTGCCAACTACAGAGTAGAGCATAGCTACGGCTATAACAAAGAACGCTGATGAAGTTACGTTGATAAGTACATATTTAATGGTTTCGCTTAATTGTATTTTAGTCCCACCTATAACTAACAAAATATAAGAAGATAATAGGAAGACTTCAAAGAATACAAATAAGTTGAAAATATCTCCAGTAATAAATGACCCGATTATACCTGTAACCATAAACATTACTGCGAAATAATAGTAGTATGTTTCGCGCTCGATGCCTACGGATTGATAGGAATAAAGGATGATTAACATCGTTATAATTAAGCTGGTGATGACGAGTAAAGCGCTAAATATATCGAGAACAAAGACAATACTATAAGGCGCGTCCCATGAACCTAATTCTAATGTGATTGGACCATCTTTAAGTACATTTTGGAAATTAATAATTGCAAAGATTAATGTGATAGCTGTACCAGATAAGGCAACGTAGCGCTTTATCCTAGGGCGCTTACCAATGAATATGAGTGCGATAATAGTAATCATTGGTATGACGAGTAATGAAATAATGAGATTACTCTCTATCATTGTCTAGCACTCCTTTCATACTTTCTACGTTGTCTGTGCCTAATTCTTTATAACTTCTAAAAGCTAACACTAAGAAAAATGCTGTTACAGAAAACGAAATTACTATAGCTGTAAGTATTAGTGCCTGTGGAATTGGATCTACATATGAAGTGATTCCTTTTTCATAAATAGGCACTTCACCTTTTTTAAGACCACCCATAGTAATTAAAAATAAATTGGCTGTATGAGTTTGTAAAGTAGTCCCAATAATAATGCGTATCAAACTTTTAGAAAGAATGAGATAGACGCTCATTGCAGTGAGAATACCACAAACAAAAATCATAACTATTTCCATTACTCATTCTCTCCAATCGCTAATATTATAGTCATTATTGTACCTACAACAGCGCATAATACGCCTAAATCAAAAAATGTAGCAGTATGCATTTCCACTGGTTTTAAAATTACTAATGGAATTTCAAATGGTGTATGCGTGAAAAAGTTTTTATGATAAAACCAACTCGCAATCGGCGTAGCTAGACAAAAGAAAAAGCCAATACCGATTAATTTTTTAAAGTCCCAAGGGAAAATTTTGCGCATCGTTTTTATATCAAAAGCTACTGTAATAATCACGAGTGCACTAGAAAGTAATAAACCTCCTACGAAACCGCCACCTGGCGTATAATGTCCAGCTAAGAATAAATATAAACCAAACATCACGATGAGAAAGAAGATAACAACAGCTGAATATTGAAAGATTAAATTATTTTTCTGTCTGTTCAACGTTTTTACCTCCTTCATCATTTTTATTGTTATTTGTACGTAATTTAATCATTGTATAAACACCTAAACCAGCAATACCAAGTACCGCAGATTCAAATAACGTATCGGTACCACGGAAGTCAACAAGAATAACGTTAACCATGTTGGTACCATGAGCTAAGTCATAAACATTGGATTTGTAAAATTCAGCGATAGAGCCGAAATGTCTATTACCATAAGCAATTAAACCAAGCACCGTAACGACAATACCTGCACCGACTGCAATAACAATATTTACTAATTTAAAAGAACGTGATTCTTTATGTCTGTTTAAATTAGGTAAATGATAGAAACATAATAAGAATAATGCTGTTGAGATAGATTCAACTACAAATTGTGTAAGGGCTAAATCTGGTGCACTAAAGAAAATGAAGAATATAGCAACAGAATAACCTACAGCACTTGCCATGATAATACTAAATAATCTAGATTTAGCAAATATAATCATAGAAGCAGCAGTGATAATTAATACTACAATGATTAATTCAAATGGACGTACTTCACTTACATCTTTAAAGTCGATATTAAACGGAGTAACTAAAAGTGTTACTAACGTAATTACTATTAATGAAGCAAATATAATGATTAAGTTATTCCGCGTAAAACCAGTCACATAAGCGTCAGTAAATTTACCTGAATAACCTGGCGTAACTTCGCCAAATTTATCATACCAGTAATTTAATGTGAGCTTGGTAGGTTGTAAATGCAATAAACGAATCCAATATCCAAAAGTTAAAATGAGCAAAATACCTACAACATAAATACCTATTGTAGAGAAAAAGGCTGGTGTAAAGCCATGGAACATATGGAATTCTGCTGTTGTACCTGTAGTTTGGCTAATTGCACTTACTGCTGGTTCAATAATTGAGCCAGTTAATATTGATGGGAAGAAACCAAATACAATAACTAAAATAGCTAAAATCGCTGGTGAAATAAGCATAAGTATAGACACTTCATGAGCTTTTTTAGGTAATTCATGAGCTTTGTGACTACCTAAAAAGATTTGACCAATAAATCTGACAGAATAAACAAATGTAAATACACTACCGATAATTGCGATTATCGGTATTAATATGCCAAGCGTATTTAAACTAAACATATTAACGTTTGTAATTTCAATCATGCTTTCTAAAAATGACTCTTTAGATAAAAAACCATTAAATGGCGGTATACCAGCCATACTTAATGAAGTAATGATTGTAATCGTAAACGAGATAGGCATGATAGTTAATAAACCGCCTAATTTATTTACATCACGTGTACCTGTAGAGTGGTCGATTGCACCAGTCACCATAAATAATGCACCTTTAAAAGTTGCATGGTTAATTAAATGGAAAACAGCAGCAGTAAATGCAGCAATATAAAGTTGGCTTTCAGAACCTTCAAAATGGTAGCTAACTGCTCCGATACCTAGCATAGACATAATCATACCTAATTGTGAAACTGTAGAAAATGCTAAGATACCTTTTAAATCTTGCTGTTTTGTAGCATTAAACGATGCCCATAATAACGTAATTAGACCGATCAAAGTTACCGACCAAATCCATCCTTGTGAAACAGCAAAAATTGGCGTTACTCGTGCAACTAAATAAAGACCAGCTTTAACCATTGTTGCTGAGTGTAAGTAAGCACTTACTGGTGTTGGTGCTTCCATAGCATCTGGTAACCATATGTAAAATGGAAATTGCGCCGATTTGGTAATAGCCCCAATTAAAACTAAAATCATTGAAAGAATAAAGAATGGGCTAGTTTGAATTTCAGAAACATTTTGAATCAATTCTTGAATACTTGTTGTCCCGCCAGCTATGGAAAGCAAGATAATGCCACCTAAAAGAGACAATCCTCCAAACACTGTAACGAGCATGGATTTTTGAGCTCCATATATAGATGCTTGCTTATCACGCCAAAATGAGATGAGCAGGAAACTAGAAAATGAAGTTAATTCCCAAAATAAATATAAGATAATTAAATTATCTGATAATACGACACCTAACATAGCACCCATAAAGAGCAATAGATAACAGTAAAAATTTCCCAGTTGCTCTTGTCGACTTAAATAACTTATAGAATAAAGTACAATTAAACTGCCTATACCAGTTATTAATAAACTGAATAATAAGCCTAAACCATCAACGTATAAATTGAAATTCATACCGAAGTGAGGCATCCAATTAGCTTTTTGCATTATGTTATTTCCTGACATGGTTGCCGAAATATATGATAGGAAATATATAAATAAGACGACGGGGATAGGTAACACAAACCATCCTAAATGTACGCGTTTATAAAAACGATATACAATTGGAATAATGAGTGCGAATATTAACGGCAAAAGCACCGATATATGTAACAAACTCATTATTTTATCCTCCTTTAAAAATGTATTATAAAACCATTATACATGAAGTGGACTATTCTGAAAAACGTCAGGAAGCCTTGAAACACTTGTGTTAGATGTTTTATTAAATAAGAAGAAACACGGTATTTTTATTCAAAATTTTGTTTATATTGAATGGAATAATCATGTTTTAAACGCTGTAAACTGTTGAGCGACATAGTTGCATGCAATGTATCTTGAGCTTTTAATTTAGTTTCTAATTTAGATATTGCATTCTGTAAAGATTCTATGTAAGACATAGGTTCTACATTGAATTCTCTAAGATGTGATTTTGTCGTATAGCGCTTCTCGTAATGACTAAGTGCTTTACGTTCATGGAAAAATACATTTTCAGTTTCTGTAGGATTGTGTAAATCACCTTGTTTAGGGTGATTAATCACTTGTTCAACTTGAACAAGTACTTTATTTTCATCCTCTTCTTTAATTGTTACGCCATAACTGCCAGTTTTATGTGAAAAACGGTATAACATAATTCAATACATCCCTTCTTTTGTGTTAGAATACATATATCATCTTAACATGAAATGGAGAATAAAAATGACGAACTATCCTCAGTTAAACAAAGAAATAAATGACAATGAAATTAAAATGGTAATGCATACAAACAAGGGCGATATGACGTTTAAATTGTTACCAGAAGTTGCACCAAAAACAGTAGAAAACTTTGTTACGCATGCTAAAAATGGCTATTACAACGGCGTTACTTTCCACCGTGTAATTAACGACTTTATGGTACAAGGTGGAGATCCAACTGCTACAGGCATGGGTGGCGAAAGTATTTACGGTGGACCTTTTGAAGATGAATTTTCAAAAGAAGCGTTTAATATCTACGGTGCACTTTCAATGGCAAATGCAGGACCAAATACAAATGGTTCTCAATTCTTCATTGTTCAAATGAATGAAGTGCCGGAATCAATGCTTAGTCAATTAGCAGACGGAGGTTGGCCAGAACCAATTGTAAAAGCTTATGGTGAAACTGGTGGAACACCTTGGTTAGACCAAAAGCATACTGTATTTGGTCAGTTAATTGAAGGTAAAGATACATTAGAAGATATCGCTAATACAAAAGTAGGTCCACAAGACAAACCATTATATGACATTACAATTGATTCAATCGAAATCGTTGAATAATTAATGGTTTACATGAATTAGTAGATAAATGACCATTTTTAATTTAAACAAGCTGATTTAATACTTAATTGACACTGTAGGAGAAGAGATTAGAAATCAATTTTGATGTTGGTTTCTACTCTTCTCCTTTTTTATAAGTGTCTTAAAATGGCGAGGGAGGAATCGGCAAGTAAAAATGATGAGAGATTTTAATCGAAACAAACTTTTAATAATAAATAGTAAAAAAATTAAAAAGAATTAAAATGTTTAATTTACAAAATAAATTAATGAGAAAATACCCAGTATTAGTAAAACAAGGAATAACGATTTAATCGAAATTTTTATAAAATACAAATAAAAATGCAATATCTCAACATCTAAGTACCTTCTTAAATAATTGTTTTAACAATATAAAATTGTAAAATGTGAAATTTTTCTATGTTTATGTTAGTGCCTTCCTATAATGTATGCTATTATAATAGTGTTAAGTAAAACGAATTAAGGGGTTATCACGTTGAATAATCACTATAAAGTAGGTCAACATATTAAAGTTCGTGTGACTGGTATTCAACCGTATGGCGCTTTTGTAGAAACCCCTGACAATGCTGAAGGATTAATCCATATTTCTGAGATTATGGATGATTACGTCCATAATTTGAAAAAGTTTTTATCAGAAGGACAAATTGTAAGAGCGAAAGTAATTTCAATTGATGATGAAGGGAAATTAAATCTTTCATTAAAAGATAATGACTATTTTAAAAATTATGAGCGTAAGAAAGAAAAGCAATCAGTATTAGATGAAATTAAAGAAACCGAAAGATATGGGTTTCAAACAATTAAAGAACGCTTACCGGTTTGGATTAAACAGTCCAAAAATGCGATCAAAGATGAATGAAGTCATCTTTACTTAAGGCTGAGACATAAATTAATGTCTCAGCTTTAATTGTTTTATAGCGTGGTTTGAAATGATTATGTTTGGACTGGCTGCGGTTAATTGGACAACTTCTATAATCTGAATTATTGTTAGACTAAGAAGTTAGGTGCTCTTTTATATATAAATTTAGAACAATTAGTAAGGAATTTAAACAACAAATGATATGTTTGTATCAAGTTGGAAATCTAGGGCAGATATTTTTTTAAATGTGGTGGAACAGAAGGGCGTTAAATAGTTGATTAATCAATCTTTAAGCAATTAATAAAAATGTTTATAAGTAGCCTTGTATTGTTCTAACTATGTCATGCATAGGAGTTAACGGTGGTGTTTTGATACTGTTAGATTATTAATAAACGTAAATTGAGTGCCAAAGTCGGTTTTACTAGTGTTCGAACTTCTAAATATATTCTGTACAACTGTTGAAGATTATGAAGTTAAGATAAGGAATATTCAATTTTGTAATAAAGGTAGGCGAGATAATGAAAAATCTAAAAGAATCATTGAATGGTTTAGGGTGGTTAGATCTAATTTTCCTAATCCCTCTTTTTTTCTTATATACATATCTACCCGCTTATAATCTTATAAGCGTTTTACTAAATGTAATAATTATTATTTTAGTATCTATAGGATTGTCCTTTATATCTTTATCAATAAGAAACTTTATAAAAAATAAAGATTGAAAGCAATGATTCTATACAAATGTATCTAAAATAAAAAACTTCCTCACTGATTATCAATTGCATTTTTTTATAGAGATAGCTTCATTTAATGAACACTTATAGCAAAATTTCAATTCTGCTATGATAATTTTAAGTGCAATTAGTCAAATGTTTATGTGTATTTTAATAGGAGTGTCATTAGCAATTATGATTTTTTCTTATATACTTAATGTTGAATTGTACTTTATAAATCGGTGAAATTTAATAAGGAAATGAAAATAATTTAACTTTTTATAATAAGAATATTTATAAAGAACAATAAATAAAATGTGACATTAAGCCATGCTAAAAATCTTTTTACTATTCACAATAGCAGGGGCGGTATCAACGTGAATATTTGTTTTCGTTATATATATTATAAAGTTATGATAGTTGGAAATATAAAATGCATTAATTTAAGACATAGGCAGTTTAGAGTTAATTAAAATCGTGACTATAAAAATTACAAAAATATATGCGTGAGCATATTTATTTATCTATCAGATTATTATAGTTAGAATAAGAAAAGCACTACAAACTATAAGTGTTTTAAAGGGTTTCTAATGTTTTAACGCATAGGAGGAAAAGTAAAATGAATAAAAAATTTCAACCATTATTTGAAAAAATAACATTGCCTAATAAAGTTGTTTTAGAAAATAGATTTGTTTTAGCACCACTTACGCATGTTACATCAAATGATGACGGATCTACTTCAAATGATGAAGTTGTTTATATGGAACAACGTTCGAAAGATGTTGGTTTAGCTATTTCAGCAGCTAGTAATGTTACAGATTTAGGGAAGGCATTTCCTGGACAACCATCTGTGGCCCATGATTCAAATATTGAAGGATTAAAACGTTTAGCTCAAGCTATGAAAAAAAACGGTGCAAAAGCTGTTGTTCAGATTCATCATGGTGGTGCACAATCATTACCTAATTTAACACCAGATGGAGACGTAGCTGCACCAACGCCAATTTCACTAAAAAGTTTTGGTGAACAAGAAGAACATCATGCACGTGAAATTACTGAAGATGAAATTAAACAAACAATTAAAGCTTTTGGTGAAGCGACTCGTAGAGTTATAGAAGCTGGGTTTGATGGTGTTGAAATCCATGGTGCGAATCATTATTTAATTCATCAATTTGTATCGCCTTATTATAACCGTCGTGAAGATGAATGGGGCCAAGACCGTTTGAAATTCGCATTAAGCGTTGTTGATGAAGTAACAGAAACAGTCAAACAACATGGTAATAAAGATTTTATTGTTGGTTATAGATTTTCACCTGAAGAAGCAGAAACACCTGGCATAAGTATGGAAATTACCGAATCATTAGTAAAACAATTAATCGATAAACCTTTAGATTATTTACATGTTTCTCTAATGGATATACATTCAGAAACACGTGAGGGTAAATATAAAGGACAAGAACGTATTAAATTATTATTAGAATGGATAGATGGTCGCATGCCTTTAGTAGGTATCGGTTCTATCTTTACTGCGGATCAAGCAATTGAAGCGATTGAGTCTACAAATGTTGAACTTGTTGCTTTGGGTAGAGAAATATTATTAGATCATAATTTTATAAGTAAAATTAAAGATGGCAAGGAAGATGAAATCATTTCTCATTTTGATCCTAATAGAAAAGATAGACATCATTTACCACCTAAGCTTTGGGAACAATTCAATCAAGGTTTTTATCCACTACCAAGAACAGATAATAAATAGAATGCTTAGCATATCAATCGAGGCCGAAACATTAACTAGATGTTTCGGCCTCGATTGTTATATATTTATGCAGGTTATACATAATTGAAAAAATGAATAATACCGTGATTAAATATGCAATTTCGTGCAACAATAACAAAAAATAATTTAATTTAAAAATTAAGGAAATCTTCTTGTATTAATATAAGGAAGTATGTCATTATATATGTAAGGGTTTACAATATTGTTTTGATGTTTATTAATTATATTATTAGCGCTAATTTAACTGATTTAGAGGCATTCGTTACATAAAGTCCAAGCAGTTTCAGAAAATAGTTTCAGTTAATCGTTAAATACGTTATGCTATGAATGAGTATTACTTAAGAGTCTTTTTACTCTTAAATTTTTACAAAGGGGAGATATCATGTCAAGATCAGAAGAAATCATTGAAGTAACAAATCATTATGGAGCACAAAACTATGTACCGCTTCCAATCGTTATTTCGGAAGCTGAAGGCGTTTGGGTTAGAGATCCAGAAGGTAACAAATACATGGATATGTTGTCGGCATATTCAGCTGTAAACCAAGGTCATAGACATCCAAAGATTATTCAAGCATTGAAAGATCAAGCAGACAAAGTTACTTTAGTTTCACGTGCATTTCATAGTGAAAATCTAGGTGAATGGTATGAAAAAATTTGTAAGCTTTCAGGAAAAGCTAAGGCTTTACCAATGAACACGGGTGCTGAAGCAGTTGAAACAGCTTTAAAAGCAGCGCGCCGCTGGGCTTACGATGTGAAAAAAATAGATTCAGATAAAGCAGAGATTATTGCTTTCAATGGTAACTTCCACGGTCGTACAATGGCACCTGTATCTTTATCATCAGAAGCAGAATATCAACGAGGATATGGTCCATTATTAGACGGTTTCCGCAAAGTAGACTTTGGTGATATTGAAGCTGTAAAAAACGCTATTAATGAAAATACAGCAGCAATTTTAATTGAACCAATACAAGGTGAAGCTGGTATTAATGTTCCACCTGAAGGTTATTTAAAAGAAATAAGAGCGCTATGTGATGAACATAACGTATTGTTTATTGCTGACGAAATACAAGCTGGCTTAGGACGTTCAGGTAAACTGTTTGCTACAGACTGGGATGACGTTAAACCAGATGTATACATTTTAGGTAAAGCATTAGGCGGCGGCGTGTTACCAATATCTGTAGTATTAGCTGACGAAGAAGTGCTTGGCGTGTTCTCACCAGGCTCTCATGGTTCTACGTTTGGTGGTAACCCACTAGCTTGTGCGGTTTCAAATGCAGCGCTAGATGTAATCGTTGACGAAGATTTACCAGGTCGTTCATTAGAATTAGGTAATTATTTCAAAGAAGAATTAAAAAAAATAAAGCATCCATCAATTAAAGAAGTACGCGGCCGTGGCTTGTTTATTGGGGTTGAATTAAATGAAGAAGCGAGACCTTATTGTGAAGCATTAAAAGAAAAAGGCTTATTATGTAAAGAAACGCATGATACGGTCATTAGATTTGCACCGCCACTCATTATTTCTAAAGAAGAATTAGACTTTGCATTAGACAAAATTAGAAGCGTTTTTGAATAAATTCACAGTTCTGTAACATATGTTTTGAAAACCCTTTAAAAAGGAAAATCTTATGTTACAATTATCATGAAAGCGAAATCATTAGTAACGAAAAAGAGGCGAAATGATCATGACTGAGAATAATAATTTAGTTACTTCTACGCAACAAATTATTAAAGAAGCATTGCACAAACTGGGATTTGATGATGGGATGTATGATTTAGTAAAGGAACCTTTAAGATTCCTTCAAGTTAGAATTCCTGTGCGCATGGACGATGGTACTGTTCAAACTTTTACTGGTTATCGTGCGCAGCATAATGATGCTGTTGGACCTACTAAAGGTGGCGTACGTTTCCATCCAGATGTGGACGAAGAAGAAGTTAAAGCATTATCAATGTGGATGACATTGAAATGTGGCATTGTTGATTTACCATATGGTGGGGGTAAAGGTGGTATCATTTGTGATCCACGTCAAATGAGTATTCATGAAGTAGAACGTTTATCTCGTGGATATGTGCGTTCAATTTCTCAATTCGTTGGACCAACGAAAGATATTCCAGCACCAGACGTATTTACAAACTCTCAAATTATGGCATGGATGATGGATGAGTATAGTTCATTAGACAAATTCAATTCACCAGGATTTATCACTGGTAAACCAATCGTGCTAGGTGGTTCACAAGGACGTGACCGTGCGACTGCTTTAGGTGTTGTTATTGCTATTGAACAAGCAGCACAAAGAAAAGGCTTAGATCTTAAAGGTTCTCGTATTGTTATACAAGGTTTTGGTAACGCTGGAAGTTTCTTAGCGAAATTCTTGTATGATATGGGCGCAACAATTGTTGGTATCTCAGATGCTTATGGTGCTTTACATGACCCAGAAGGCTTAGACATTGATTATCTATTAGATAGAAGAGATAGTTTTGGAACAGTGACTAACCTATTTGATGAAACAATTTCTAATAAGGAATTGTTTGAAATTGACTGTGATATTCTTGTACCAGCAGCAATTGCAAATCAAATCACAGAAGATAATGCACATGACATTAAAGCTGATATTGTGGTTGAAGCGGCAAATGGACCAACGACGCCAGCAGGTACACGTATTTTAACAGAACGTGGTAAATTACTAGTTCCAGATGTATTAGCTAGTGCTGGTGGTGTAACTGTTTCGTATTTCGAATGGGTTCAAAATAACCAAGGTTATTATTGGACTGAAGAAGAAGTAAATACGAAACTACGTGAAAAACTTACAACAGCTTTTGATACAATTTACGAATTATCTCAAAATAGAAAGATTGATATGCGTTTAGCAGCCTATATAGTTGGAATCAAACGTACTGCAGAGGCAGCTCGTTACCGTGGATGGGCGTAAATAAATATTCATATATAGTAGTAAATTAAGAAGTCCGAGACATAAATAGATGTCTCGGACTTCTTTGAGTTTTTATGGATTAATTATCTAATTTAAAGTATTAGCTATTGTTCGTTTACGACTTGTTTATATAAATCAGGATAATTAGTAAATAATCCATCTACTCCATATTCATTTAGTCTTTCCATGTCGGCAACTTCGTTTACAGTGAATGGGTGAACAAGAAATCCTGTATTTTTAAGGTTGGTGACATTTTCCTTAGTTAAATCGGTGTATTCAGGGCCGACGCCAATAGCATATTGTTTAATATAATTAAAATCTTGTTGCGTCATATTTGGTAATTCGCCTTTGTCTAATAATCTTATTAGTGGCACATTTGAATTTAAATTTTTCATTTTAAGTAAACTTTCTTGTGAAAATGATTGCACTATTACATGGCCTTTTTTGAGAGACTGTTCATTTAGTAATTGATGTTTATTAAGTGTATCTAATAATTTTTCTTCCATACCAGGATATACGTCTGGAGATTTTGTTTCTATATAATAATTGGCATCAGTACCGTAACGCTCTAATATCTCGTCTAGCGTAGGTATTTGTGCACCTTTATAATTTGAATTAGCATATTGTGGATTTTGTTCGTTAAATTTACTTCCGGCATCAAGCTGTTTTAATTCTTCAAGTGTATACTGATCGACGCGACCAGTACCATTTGTTGTTCTATCTACAGTTTCATCATGCATAGCTACTAGGTGACCGTCTTTAGTCATTTGTAGGTCGATCTCAATATATGACGCGCCTATAGCATTATGGCTTTTGTCATATGAGTAAAATGTATGTTCTGGAGCGTAGCCACTAGCACCTCTATGTGCAATTGTTGTGAATTTCTCGCCAGTTAAATTATGTATCCAATTTTGTTGCTCTTGTTTACTATTATCGTCAGCTGCTTGAACTGAAGTCTTTTCGCTTTGACTGTTTGTACCTTGAGAATTGCTAGCTGCTTCTGTAACTGTTGAGCTTCCTATACCAGATAATGATAATATTGCTATACTTGAAATCAAAAATTTATTTGAATGTTTCACAAGCGGTCACTCCTTTAATATTAACTTTCTTTTACAGTACATAAAAAAACTTAAATTGAAAATAGTATTTACAAAATTCTAATTTAAACTATAAAAAATTAATTTAAACATTACATATAATCAACGAAGTGAATCACAATATTTTAATTGCTGGGCGATAAAAAAGCACAGATACACCTATTAAATAGGGTATCTGTGCAAAAATTCTAATTTAAGTTTTGTTTTATAATTTCTAATTGTTTTTTAACAGCTTCTTGTCCAGTAGAACCGTGACTTATTCTACGGCTGATACAATTTTCAGGTTTTAAATAATTGTAGATATCAGGTTCAATACTTTCGTGTGCGCTTTGATACTGTTCTAAAGGTACATCTAATAAGTATACGTTATGCTGAATAGCCCAAAGTACAATTTTACCAACTATTTCATGAGCATTTCTAAAGGGAACATTTTTATTAACTAAATAATCAGCAAGTTCTGTTGCATTGGAAAAGTCATTATACACAGTTTCTTGTAAATGATCTACATTTACAGTCATTGTATTTATCATTCCTTCAAAAATACGTAAAGAACCTTTCAATGTATGAACTGCATCAAATAGACCTTCTTTATCTTCTTGCATATCTTTATTGTAAGCTAAAGGTAATCCTTTAAGTGTCATTAACATACTCATTAAATTACCAGTTGTACGTCCAACTTTACCTCTGATCAATTCAGCCATATCAGGATTTTTTTTCTGAGGCATAATTGATGAGCCAGTTGAAAATGCATCTGATAATGTAATAAAGTTGGCTTCTGCAGATGACCAAAAAATAATTTCTTCAGCAAAACGAGACAGGTGAACCATTGTTAATGAAATATTATGCAGTGTTTCAACAATATAATCTCTATCACTAACAGCATCCATACTATTTTCATAAATAGCGGAGAAGTCTAATAATGACTGTGTTTCGTGACGATCTATCGGATAAGTCGTACCACTTAACGCAGCAGCGCCAAGTGGAGAGATATCAATACGTTTCAAACTATCTTGAAAACGTGATTTGTCTCTTTCTAGCATCCAATAGTATGTCAAGATATGATGCGCAAATGAAATTGGTTGAGCTCTTTGCAGATGTGTGTAACCAGGCATAATCGTATCTATATGAGACTCAGCAATTTTTACAATCGTCTGTTGGAAGGAAATAATTAAATCTATTAATTGAGAGACTTCTGCTTTTGTATATAAATGCATATCTGTTGCTACTTGGTCGTTTCTACTACGTCCTGTATGCAATCTACCGCCTGCATCACCAATACGTTTTATTAATTCATGTTCGATATTTAAATGAATATCTTCTAATGAAACATCAAGTGCTAACTTACCTTGTTCATAATCAGCTAAAATTGCATTTAAACCTTCAATAATTTGATCGCAGTCTGTATCAGAAATAATACCTTGTTTGGCCAACATGGTTGCATGAGCAATACTACCTTGGACATCATATTGAATTAATGTTTTATCAAAGTGTATCGAAGCATTAAATTCATCAACCCACGCTTCTGGTTGCTCACTAAATCTACCACCCCAAGCTTTACTGCTCATCTTTATATCCACCATGTAACATTGAGTTTACTTTAGTAGGTAAGCCAAAGATATCAATAAAGCCAACTGCTGATTCTTGATTAAATGCATCTTCTTTTGTATAAGTAGCTAATTTTTCATTATAAAGCGTATGTGGTGACTTTCTTCCGTTAACAATAGCGTTACCTTTATAAAGTTTAAGACGTACATCACCAGTTACATAGTCCTGAGTACTATCAACAAATACTTTTAGACTGTCAGTTAAAGGTGAGAACCATAAACCATTATAAATTTGTTCTGAAAATTGTTTTTCAATCACTGGTTTAAAGTGTGCAACATCTTTAGTAAGTGTAATTGTTTCAAGTGCTTTATGTGCATTGACAATTACTTCTGCTGCAGGTGTTTCATAAACTTCTCTAGATTTAATGCCAACAAGTCTGTTTTCAACATGGTCAATTCTGCCAATACCATGTTTACCAGCAAGTTTGTTAAGTTCTAAAATAAGTTCACTAAGTTTATAAGATGTACCATCTAAAGCAGTTGGTATACCTTTTTCAAATGAAAGTACAATTTCATCAGCTACATCTGGCGCATCTTCTAATTCGTTTGTTAAATCAAAAGCGTCCTTTGGTGGTGCAGCGTAAGGGTCTTCAAGTATGCCACATTCATTACTTCTTCCCCATAAATTCTGGTCGATAGAATAAGGAGAATCATGTTGGATTGGAACTGGAATATTATGTTTGATTGCATAATCAATCTCTTCTTCACGGCTCCAAGCCCATTCTCTTACTGGGGCAAAAACTTTTAAGTCCGGGTCTAAGGCTTTAATTGCAACCTCGAAACGCACTTGGTCATTACCTTTACCAGTACAACCGTGTGCAATACCGACTGCATTTGTTTTGCTCGCAATCTCAACTAATTTTTTTGAAATTAAAGGTCTTGATAATGCAGAAACTAATGGATATGTACCTTCATACATTAGGTTCCCTTTAATTGCATATGAAACGAAGTCTTCACTAAATTCTTCCGTAGCATCAATGATATGACATTCTATTGCGCCCATATCTAAAGCTTTTTGATATACTAAGTCTAAATCTTTGCCTTCGCCGACATCTAAACAACAAGCTACGATGTCATAACCTTTATCTAATAACCATTTTACTGCGACACTTGTATCTAAACCACCAGAATATGCTAATACTATTTTCTCTTTCATAGTTCCACCTCAATTGAATTTTTATAATTTATTAATATGAATTTGATATTGATTAGTATAGCATAAAGGAAATGGAAATAAAACCATTTTTATACATAAATATACAAAAATATAAAAAATATGGCTTCCGTTATATTGTTAAATGTTGTTTTAAAGGAGTTTAATAGAGTTGGATATTATTTATTTATGTATAAAAAATTGAATAGACTATTGAAGATATTGAGTGAATGAATGTTTTAATAGCCAGATTTTAAACTTTATATAGGCTAGTTGTTTGAATACTCAAAATAAACTTAGTAAAATAATGTTGAAATTAAAAACACTGGAGGCAATTCAAAATGACTCATATTCAATTAGATTATGGTAAAACTTTAGAATTTTTCGGCGAACATGAATTACAGCAACAAAAAGATATAGTTAAATCAATTCACAAAACAATTCATGAAGGAACTGGTGCTGGTAGTGACTTCCTTGGGTGGATTGATCTTCCTGTAGATTATGATAAAGAAGAATTCTCGCGTATTTTAGAAGCTTCAAAACGTGTCAAAGAACATTCAGAGGTGTTTGTAGTAATTGGTATTGGTGGTTCATACTTAGGTGCACGCGCAGCTATCGAAATGCTAACATCATCATTTAGAAATAGTGACGAATTCCCAGAAATCGTCTTTGTAGGTAATCATTTATCTTCTTCTTATACACAAGAATTAATCGATTATTTAGATGGTAAAGATTTCTCAGTAAATGTTATTTCTAAATCAGGTACTACGACTGAACCAGCAGTTTCATTCAGATTATTTAAACAACTACTAGAAAATAAATATGGTAAAGAAGAAGCGAAAAATCGTATCTTTGCAACAACAGATAAAGAAAAAGGTGCGTTAAAGCAACTTGCAACTAATGAAGGTTATGAAACATTTGTTGTGCCGGATGATATTGGTGGACGTTATTCAGTATTAACTGCAGTTGGTTTATTACCGATTGCTGTTGCAGGTATTGATATTAAAACAATGATGGAAGGTGCAGCAAAAGCACGTAAAGAATTGTCTTCAGAAGATCTAGAAGAAAATATTGCATATCAATATGCAACAATTCGTAACGTTTTATATGCAAAAGGTTATGACACAGAAATGTTGATTAACTATGAACCATCAATGCAATATTTTAATGAATGGTGGAAACAATTATTTGGTGAGTCAGAAGGTAAGGACTATAAGGGTATTTATCCTTCTAGTGCTAACTACACAACAGATTTACATTCACTTGGACAATATGTTCAAGAAGGTCGTCGTTTCTTATTTGAAACAGTTGTGAAAGTTAATAACCCTAAACATGATATTACTATCGAAGAAGACACTGATAATTTAGACGGTTTAAATTATTTAGCTGGTAAATCTATAGACGAAGTAAATACGAAAGCATTTGAAGGTACATTGTTAGCACATACTGATGGTGGTGTACCTAATATTGTTGTAAATATCCCTCGTTTAGACGAAGAAACATTCGGCTATATCGTTTACTTCTTTGAATTAGCATGTGCTATGAGCGGTTATCAATTAGGCGTTAATCCATTTAACCAGCCTGGAGTTGAAGCATATAAACAAAATATGTTTGCTTTATTAGGTAAACCAGGTTTTGAAGATAAAAAAGAAGAATTAGAAAAACGTTTATAATTCATCAACACACTGTTATAGAGCATATAATTAACTGATGTTAATTTTATATTTGAGGAGGCTGGGACAAATTAATTGTTTCAGCCTTAATCATTGTATTGGCAGTAATTTAAAGTCCCGCTACTTAATTAGTTGAGTTAGTGGGACTTATGCATGAGCATTAGCTCTCGTAAATCTTTTATTCCTTTTAATTCTAGTCATTTTTGCCGAGATGGGATGAAGAAATCTTTTAAATAAATTAGATTTCTTCGTCTAACTCGCTTTTCTTCTTATACATACGAACATTTTGCAAACTTATTAATTAAAGTAAATATTAGTGTGGTTATTATTTTTTTCATTTTCTTCAAAATTAGTGCTAATCGAAAGTATAAATAATCATTCGATGACGCCTTTAAAGTTATGTCGTTCTTAAGACTGATTTATATTATATTGAACGCTTTATAGTTTTAAAAAAGCAACTTTACACTTATAATTATAAAGAATAGTGATGACGAGGATGGATTTGATGACAGAGGAACAAGTACAGTATTGGTTTGATATATTTGGGAATTTAGGATACATCGCAGGATTTCTATTACCATTTATTGAGGCATTTATTCCTATTCTACCAATCATTGTGTTTGTAATCGTGAACGTTAATGCATTTGGTTGGTTCGTAGGTACTTTATTAGCTTGGCTAGGTACTGTAGTTGGAAGTTACATTGTATTTTTAATTTTTAGAAGGTTAACACATACAAAATATATGCAAAAAATTCAACAGCGGACATCAGTTCAGCGTTTAATACATTTTATTGATAGAAAAGGTGTCATCCCTATTTTTATCTTAATGTGTTTTCCATTCACACCAAGTGCACTAGTTAATATTGTGGCAAGTTTATCTCATATTAAAGCGCACGCTTATCTAATTGTACTAATAGCATCTAAATTTATAATGATTGGTCTTATTGGATGGTTAGGTAATGACATTACAACACTTTTCACTAATCCGATAAGGCTGATAACTATAGTGTTAGTGATTGCTATAGTGTGGTTCGTTGGTAGAAAACTAGAGAAACATTTTATGCATTCGTCAGAGGAGTGACAACTTGCGAAAATTATTAAAACATTTGATTTCCATTATATTTGCGATTATTATTGTACTATTGATTCAGGCATTTGTACTTACAGGATCAGTGATAAAAGACGATAAAATGGCCCCAAATCTAAAACAAGGTGATCGTGTTATTGTTAATAAAATAAAAACGACATTTAATTTTTTAGATAATAATGATATTATTATGTATCGTAACGGAAAAGAAATCCAGTTTAGTAGAATTATCGGAAAACCTGGGCAATCTATTTCATTTAAAAATGGTTCATTATATAGAGATGATAGGAAAGTAAATGAGCCGTATACAAAGAATAGCATTAATAACTTGTCACTTAGAAACCTTAAAGATTCTGAAAGTGATATTATTCCACCGAATGCTTATTTTGTACTTAATGATAATCGTGAAAATAAAAACGATTCAAGAACATTAGGTTTCGTCCATCAGAAAGATATCATTGGCAACACAAGCTTAAGATATTATCCGTTTGAAAATTTTACAGTGACTTTTAATTAAATAAACGAGGTGAAGGAATTGAGAAAAGAAATAGTAGAATGGATTGTGTCCATCGTTGTTGCAGTGGCCTTAGTATTGCTAATTGTTAACTTCGTAGGGAAATCATATACAGTTAAAGGGGACTCTATGGATCCTACATTAAAAGATGGGGAACGCGTTATTGTTAATTTAATTGGTCAACGATTTGGAGATGTTGAAAAAGGTAACGTTATTGTCTTCCATGCAACTAAGGATAATGATTATGTTAAACGTGTTATCGGTACAGCAGGGGATAACATTGAATATAAAGAAGATCAGTTATTTGTTAATGGTAAAAAAGTAGATGAACCTTATTTAGATTATAATGAAAAACATAAAGATTATAATTATATAACTGGTAGTTTTACAACAAAAGAGATGAACGAACAAACTGAAGGTTTAGATAAAGTAAAAGATAAAAATAAAATCCCAGAAGGTAAATTACTTGTATTGGGTGACAACCGTGAAGTAAGTAAAGATAGTCGTTCGTTTGGTTTAATTGACGAAGACCAAGTTGTTGGTAAAGTGTCGTTTAGTTTTTGGCCATTAAATGAAATGAAATTTGGATTTAATCCAGATACAAAGTATGAATAATAAAATATTGAGAGTAGGGCAATGAAATTTTATTAACTAAATAAGATTTCATTGCCCTAACTTATTATAAAATAAAAGGTTTAATGTTATGAATATACTTATATTTTAAAAGTACAATCATAATGCAAAAAACTAACGTAAAGAATATGTAAGAGGAGGCTGGGACAAATATAATAATTGTCTTAGCCTCAATTATTGTATTGGCAGTATGTTACTGGATAAAGAATTAAAGCCTTGTTACTCAATTTATTGAGTAAGTGGGATTTATGCATAGCCTTCATCTGAGGTGGAAAGACGAGATCTTTTTAAAGAAATTAGATTTTTATTCGACCATTTTCTAATATTCCATAAACTATTATTAATTAATCAAAATTACAGTAAAGACATATACTAATATATTCGACGTCTAAGGTGTCAGAATAGTTATACACAACCATATATATGTTAAAATATGAGTCAAAGGAGTTGGCGTAAATCATGGAATTAAATGCTTATATTGGCAGAGCAGGCACAGGGAAGTCAAAAGCAATAATTGAAGAAATTAAAACAAAAATGCGAGAAGATCCATTAGGCGATCCTATTGTCTTAATTGCGCCTACACAAAATACTTTTCAACTTGAGCAATCATTCGTAAATGATGAATCACTAAATGGTAGTTTGAGAACCGAAGTTTTACACTTTGAACGATTAAGTTATCGTGTATTTCAAGAAGTTGGTGGCTTGGTAGAACAACAATTATCTAAAGCAGGAACTGAAATGATGATTTATGACATCATACAGCAACATCAATCAGAATTGAAATTATACCGTTCTCAAGTTAAATATTATGGATTTAGTGAAAAGCTCTATGAACAAATACAAGATTTTAAAAAATATGCGGTAACACCGCAACAATTAAATGATTATATTTCAGAAAATGATTTACAAACAAGAACAAAACATAAGTTACAAGATATTGCACTGGTTTATAAACATTTAGAAGATAGAATTGACGGGACATATGTATCTACTGAAGATAGTTTGCAAAGATTCATCACGATGATGGAACAATCTGAATGGTTGAAACGAGCAGAAATCTATATTGATGGGTTTCATAACTTCTCGACATTAGAGTATCAAATTATCCGTAGTTTAGTTAAATACGCTAAAAAAGTTACGGTTGTATTAACAACTGATGGCGATAAAGATATGTTTAGTTTATTTAGAAAACCTTCGGAATCATTGACACATATAGAAGAAATTGCAAATAATCTCAACGTAGGATTACATACTAAGCGTTTTGATGAAGTGTACCGTTTTGAGAATTCTGACCTAGTCAATTTAGAGCGTAATTTTAATGCATTACAATTTGAACCTAGAGTGTCAAATGGTGATATAGCGATTTTAGAAGCTAGTGGGATGAGAGAGGAAATAAATGAAGTTGCTCGTCGTATTTTAAGAGAAACACGTGAAAAAGGATATAGGTTTCAAGACATCGCTATTTTATATAGAGATGAAGCCTATGCTTATCTCATGGAGTCGATTTTGCCGCAATTTGACATACCATATAACATCGATGTAAAGCCGTCAATGACACATCATCCTATTATGGAAATGATAAGATCATTGATAGAAGTAATACAAACCAATTGGAATTTCGATCCACTTATGCGGCTTTTTAAAACGGATATTCTGTCGAAGAAATTTAAGGATAGTCATTACTTAATAGATACATTAGAGAATTTTGTTTTAGAACGTGGTATTTATGGCAAACGTTGGTTGGATGAAAAATATTTTGATATTGAACAATTTAGAAAAATGGGTCTAAAACGACAGCCATTAACAGATGAAGAACGTGAGACTTTTGAACGCGTTATTCAGATGAAAACAGATGTCATCAATAAAGTGATGATTTTTGAAGAGCGTATGAATCATGCAACAACAGCTATTGAATTTGCAACTGCTTTCTATGAATCATTGGAAGCTTTCGACTTACCAAGCCAATTAATGACCGAACGTGATACGTTAGATTTTAACGGCCAACATAAAGACGCTGAAGAAATTGACCAGATATGGCATGGATTTATTCAAACACTGGATGACTTAGTCACTGTGTTTGGCGAGCAAACGATGTCTAAATCACGTTTTCTAGAATTGCTTGATATTGGTTTAGAACAGTTAGAGTTTGTAATGATTCCACAGAAACTTGATCAAGTAAGTGTTGGTACTATGGACTTAGCAAAAGTAGATAACAAACAGCACGTATATTTAGTAGGGGCAAATGATGGCGTTATACCGCAAACCGTTTCATCTTCAAGTTTAATTACGGACGAAGAGAAGAAATATTTTCAAGAACAATCCTCTATAGAATTAAGTCCTACGGCAGACATATTGCAAATGGATGAAGCATTTGTATGTTATATTGCGATGACGCGTAGCTGTAAGCAGGTTACATTTTCATACTCACTCATGGGTTCTGGCGGCGATCAAAAAGAACCGAGCCCATTTTTAAGTCAAATTCAACAATTATTTACTAATTTAGAAGTTCAAAATATACATCATCAACATCAAGCGCAACCACTCACTTTAATGGAACATCCGCATCAAACTAAAATTGCTTTGTTCGAATCGTTAAAGGCTTGGTTAGATGATGAAATTGTTGCAGAAACTTGGTTAGATACATATCAAGTAATGCGAGATGATGAAAGTTTAAATGATGGTTTAGATTACTTATTATCTGCTTTAACTTATGATAATGAAACGGTTCAATTAAGTGAATCTTTATCTAAAGAATTGTACGGTTCTACAATTAACGCAAGTGTGTCTAGATTTGAAGGTTATCAAGCTTGTCCCTTTAAACACTTTGCGTCACATGGTTTACGTTTAAACGAACGTACAAAATACAAATTGGAAAACTTTGATCTGGGAGATATTTTCCACCAAGTATTAAAATTCATCTCAGAAAAAGTGAATGGTGATTTTAAGAATCTAAATCCAAAACAAATTCATAAGCTAACAGTTGAAGCATTAAGTGAAATATTGCCTGAAGTACAATTTAACTTATTAAATTCAACAGCCTATTACCGTTATTTATCTCAACGTATTGGTGCAATTGTAGAAACGACTTTAACGGCATTAAAATATCAAGGTAACTATACTAAATTTACGCCACAACGATTTGAAGCTGGTTTTAGAAGAAAACCAAAAGATAATAGCGAATTATTAGCCAAACCATTATATACAAAACAAGGTATACCTATAAATATACGTGGACAGATTGATCGGATAGATACGTATAAAAATGGCGAAGAGAGTTTTGTAAATATTATTGACTATAAGTCATCTAAATATAGTGGAACTTTGGATTTAACAAAAGTTTATTACGGTATGCAAATGCAAATGATGACCTATATGGATATCGTACTTCAAAATAAATCACGTCTAGGATTAACAGACCTCACTAAACCTGGCGGGCTATTGTATTTCCATGTACATGAACCTCGTATTAAACTAGCATGGAACCAATTGTCGGAAGAAAAAAGAGACTCTGAATTCATTCAATCCTTCAAGTTAAGTGGCTTGCTAAATAGTGATGAATCAGTATTAGATGCTTTTGATAGTAGATTGGAGCCAAGTTATAATTCTGATATTGTACCCTTAGGTTTGAAAAAAGATGGCGCTATTAAAAGTAATAGTAAGGTTGCAGACGAAGATACTATTTACAAATTAATTCATCATAATAAACAAAACTTTATTGAAACGGCATCAAATATTATGGATGGACATACAGAAGTAGCGCCGATGAAATATAATCAGACGTTACCATGTGACTTTTGTAGTTATAAATCAGTCTGCCATGTAGACGGTATGATAGATAGTAAACGTTATCGTACAGTTGACGAGTCTATTGATCCATTAGAAGAAGTGCAGAATGTGATTGTAGAAAGTGAGGACGATGGAAAATGAGTCAAATACCAGTGAAACCTGAAAATACGAGGTGGACAGATAACCAATGGAAGAGTATTTATGCAAAGGGACAAGATATACTTGTTGCAGCTGCTGCAGGTTCTGGTAAAACTGCCGTACTAGTAGAGCGCATTATACAACGTATTATTAAAGATAAAATTGATGTTGATAAACTCCTAGTTGTCACATTTACGAATGCAAGTGCGAGAGAAATGAAACACCGCGTAGACCAAAGAATTCAAGAAGCTTCAAATGAGGACCCAAATAACACACATTTAAAAAATCAGCGAGTAAAGATACATCAAGCGCAGATATCTACGTTACATAGTTTTTGTTTGAAATTAATTCAACACCACTATGATGTGCTTGATATCGATCCTAATTTTAGAACGAGCAGTGAAGCTGAAAATATATTGCTACTTGAACAGACAATAGATGAAGTATTAGAAAAACATTACGACCAGCTAGATTCTAACTTTATTGATTTAACGGAACAATTATCATCTGATCGTAATGATAATCAACTACGTAACACAGTTAAAGAAATGTTTTATTTTAGCGTGGCGAACCCAAACCCAATGGCTTGGTTGGAGCAGTTATCAGCACCATATGATGATGTTACAAAGCAAGATGACTTATTAAAGTTATTAAGTGATTTAGCTATGGTCTTTATGAATTCTGCATTGGAAGCGCTGAATAAAAGCTATGATTTATTCATGATGCTAGAAGAAGTGGATAAACAAGTTGAGGTCTTAGAAAAAGAGCGTCGTTTTATTGCCCAAGCGATGGAAGGCGGTATATTAAATACACAAGTTATCGCCGATCATCAGTTTGAAGCACGTTTTCCAGCTAAGAATAAAAAAATAAAAGAAGCCAATGAGATGATGCTAGATGCATACGATGATGGTAAAAAACATTACGATCAATACAAAGCATTGGTAACTAAAGTACAAGAAGATTATTTTTCGCGTAATGCTGAAGATTTAAAATTGGATATGCAGCGTTTAGCGCCTAGAGTAGCATATTTAGCACAAGTAACAGCAGATGTGATTGAGTTATTTAATCAAAAGAAACGTAGCAGAAATTTACTTGATTTTTCGGATTATGAACATTTTGCATTGCGGGTATTGATGAATGAAGATGGTGCCCCATCAGACATCGCTGATATGTATCGCAATCAATTCGAAGAAATACTTGTGGATGAATACCAAGACACCAACCGTGTACAAGAGCAAATTATTGCATGTATTAAACGAGGTAGTGAGGCAGATGGGAATTTATTTATGGTAGGCGATGTAAAGCAGTCTATTTATAAATTTAGACAAGCGGACCCCAGTTTATTCATAGGAAAGTATAACCGTTTTACATTAGATGGTTCAGAGAATGGTATGCGCATAGATTTATCACAAAATTTCCGTTCTAGAAAAGAAGTCTTGACTACAACGAACTATTTATTTAAGCATATGATGGATGAAGCGGTTGGAGAAATTGTATATGATGATGCTGCACAACTTTATTACGGCGCACCTTTCGATAATGAGCCGCATGACGTTCAGATGAATATGTTAGTTGAAGATGCTTCTTCGGACTTAAATGGTTCGGAACAAGAAGCAGAATATATTGTTCAACAAGTAGAAAAAATTATGTCAGAGCATGAAATTTATGATATGAAAACTGAGCAGTATCGAAAACCTAGTTATAAAGATATCGTTATTTTGGAACGTTCTTATGGACAGGCACGTAAGATACAACAAGCGTTTAAGGATCATAACATTCCTTTTCATGTTAATAGTAAAGAGGGATACTTTGAACAGACTGAAGTACAACTTATATTGTCTTTTTTAAGAACAGTAGATAACCCACTACAAGATATTTATTTAGTTGGACTCATGCGTTCTGTGATTTACCAGTTTACTGAGGATGAATTATCAAATATCAGGGTGTTTAGTCCCAATGATGATTATTTTTATCAATCGATACAGCATTATATAGCAAATGATGTGGCTAATAAAAAATTAGTCGCTAAACTAGAAGCTTTCTTGAAAGATATTGAAATATATCAACGTTATAGCCAAAGTCATCCTGTCTATCAACTAATCGATAAGTTTTATAATGACCATTATGTTATTCAATATTTTAGTGGCATTGTCGGTGGTAAAGGAAGACGTGCAAATTTGTACGGGTTATTTAATAAAGCGGTAGAATTTGAAAATTCTAGTTTCCGTGGGTTGTATCAATTTATCCGTTTTATAGATGAATTAATAGAACGAGGTAAAGACTTTGGTGAAGAAAATATTGTTGGTCCAAATGATGACGTTGTACGAATGATGACGATTCATAGTAGTAAAGGATTAGAATTCCCATTCGTAATTTATTCAGGACTATCGAGACGTTTTAGAAGAGATGATTTGCACAGACCAGTAATTTTAAATCAAAGTTATGGTTTAGGTATGACGTACTATGACATTGATAGTCACTTATCTTATCCATCATTATCATCTGTTACGTATAAGGCGATAGCAGAAAAAGAAATGGTTTCAGAAGAAATGAGGTTAATATATGTTGCGTTGACACGCGCTAAAGAACAATTATTTTTAATAGGTCGCGTAAAAGATGAAAAAGAACTAACTCAGTTTGAACAGGTATCAATTTCAGAGACGCATTTACCAGTTAGCTACCGTTTAACAGCGCAACGACCGATTGATATGATTTATCCTATATTGGCTAAATATCAATCTACTTCACTGCCAAAAGAATTGCGTTTTGAAGCAACAATCAATGACATTGATGATTCGATGACGCCTTTTGTCCAGCTAAAAACAGACTTTTATGAAGATATTGCGTCAGAAATTGTTATAGCCGAAAGTGAGCAACGTACACTTACAGATATACAAACGACTCAGACTGGTAATGATGAGCTCAAGTCACAGATTCATGAACAATTAAGTTTCAATTACCCACATCAATTAGCTATTGAAAAACCATCAAAACAATCCGTCTCAGAATTGAAACGACAACTCGAGACTGAGCAAGCTGACACAAATTACGATAGAGTTAGACAATATCGAATTGGCTCAGCTTCCTACGAAAGACCAGGGTTTTTAAGTCATAATACGAAACGGAAAGCGAATGAAATTGGAACTCTTATGCATACGGTAATGCAACATTTGCCGTTCAGAAAGGAAGGGCTATCTCATAGTGACGTGGATACATTTATCAATCAGTTGATAGATAAACATATTATTGATCAAGATGCTAAAAAAGATATCCGATTTGAAGATGTTTACCAGTTTATTGAAAGTGAACTTTATACAACGATTGCTATGAGTGACCGTATATATCGTGAATTACCATTTGTAGTCAATCAAGCTAAAGTAGACCGTATTGAAAATATGGAAGCAGATGCTTCTATAATTCAAGGAATGATTGACCTTATCTTTGAAAAAGATGGACAATATTACTTTGTGGATTATAAAACAGATGCATTTAATAGACGCCGTGATATGTCGGATGAAGCAATAGGTGCACAACTAAGAGAACGCTATAAAATACAAATGGAATACTATCGAAATACATTAGAAACTATCTTAAAAACAAATGTTAAAGGTTATTTATATTTCTTTAAATTTGGGCAACTTTCTATTGATGAATAAACAAAACTATAAGGGGTGCTTGTTGTGTCATCGCAGCAGAGGTTACATGAAATAGATGCATTACGTGGATTAAGTTTGTTAGGTATTATTTTAATGAATATATTAGTTTTTAGTTTTCCTTATGAGGAAAGTATGTTGGGTGATGTTGTGCATGGATTTGATGCTGTATTATTGCACGTAATTACCTTATTAATAATTGGTTCTTTTTATCCTATTTTTACATTCCTATTTGGCTATGGATTGAGTATTATGTATGACAATAGTCAGTTAAAAGGAATTAACTATTACCCAATAATATTTAGAAGATTGTTCTTTCTTATGTTTATGGGTTTGTTACATGGGTTCTTTGTATTTTCAGGAGATATCTTATTTGGCTATGCGTTTACAGGAGCAATAGCAGTGTTATTTATTAAAGTCAAAGCCAAGCGTTTAATAAAAGCAGCAATCATCTTATTTATCTTAAAAATGTTACTGCTAGTTATACCGTTTGTAGTATATTCCTTAATAAATAATCCATATAGTCAACATAATTTTAGTGGTGTGTCTTTATCTAAATTAATAGAAATTAAACAACAAGGGCATTTTACTGAATTTCTTAAAATAAATGCGCTAGAAAATTTATACAATGTATTAGATGTGGTGATGGGGTCTGCTTATCTTGAATTTTTACCATACATTCTTTTAGGCATAGCTGCACAAAAATTAAATTTAGTTAAAAAAATTCAACTTCAAAAACAAAGCGCCATTAAATGGGGCATTTTATGCCTAATTATTGGATATGTTGTTAAAATGCCATATGCGCTAGATTTTTCAAATAGCGCATACCAAAATATCAATATTGTTGGTGGACCAATTGTTGCTGCAGGTTATATATTGATTTTTATTGCTATGTACCAAAGTTTGCGTATTGCAAACTTGCTCCAAGTATTTACTTATCCAGGTAAACTGAGTTTATCTGTTTATTTAACGCAGAGCGTTGTTTTGTCGATAATATTTTTAGGTATAGGGTTAGGCTTATATAACCAATTGCCACTATATCAATCTTATATCATTGCTTTACTTGTTTATGGCATACAACTAGTTGGTTGTTATTTTTATTTAAAACACTTTAAAATGGGACCTTTTGAATGGGTATGGCGAAAAATCACATACCTAAAATAAATTACCCCCTTACACTGGTTGTATTTATTTACTATAAAATTATGTTTAAATGGTAAAATGTATATACTGCTTTGAATTTGTAATCCAACAAGGCTTGCAACATGAAAAATACGTTCTCACTAAGTATATATTAATTTTTGAAAGCGCTAGTTATTTATTTGTTATTTCGGGGTAAATATAGTTATAATATGTAATAAGATATAGATGAGGAGCTGATATTGAATGAAATTCCTATCATTCAGACATGAAGGACAGACATCTTATGGTGTGAAAGTTAAACGTGAAGAGGCTGCATGGGACTTAAAAAAAGTTTTTGCAGATTTTGCTGAAGGCGAATTTCACCCGAAAACATTATTAAACGGACTTCAACAAAATCAAGTTGTCGATTTTCAAGAACAAGTTCGTAAAGCTGTAGTTGCAGCAGAAGATAGTGGTAAAGGTGACGACTATAAAGTGCTATTTAGTGAAATAGAGTTCTTACCACCTGTGACGCCAACAAATAATGTAATTGCATTTGGACGCAATTATCAAGATCATGCTAGTGAATTAAATCATGAAGTACAACGTTTATATGTATTTACAAAAGCTGCTTCATCATTAACTGGTGATAATAGCACGATTCCAAACCATAAAGATATTACTGATCAGTTAGATTATGAAGGTGAACTTGGTATTGTAATTGGTAAATCTGGTGAAAAAATTCCTAAAGGTTTAGCGTTAGATTACGTATATGGTTATACAATTATTAATGATATTACCGACCGTAAAGCGCAAAATGAACAAGACCAAGCATTCTTATCTAAAAGTTTAACTGGTGGTTGCCCAATAGGTCCTTATATTGTGACAAAAGATGAATTACCTACACCAGAAGATGTGAACATCGTTACGAAAGTAAATAATGAAATCCGTCAAGATGGTAACACAGGTCAAATGATTCTTAAAATAGATGAATTGATAGAAGAAATTTCTAAATTTGTGGCATTACACCCAGGTGATATAATCGCAACTGGTACACCAGCAGGCGTTGGTGCAGGCATGAATCCACCTAAATTTTTACAACCAGGTGATGAGGTTAAAGTTACAATCGATAATATCGGAACATTAACTAATTTTATTGCTGACAAATAAAAATATTAAGATATTAAAAAGTGCGGGTATACGTATCAAATTTAAAATTTTGATTTGTATCCCGCTTTTTTTTCCTAATCATTAGTAGATTAATATAGAATTCTTTTTGAAAAATGAAGTGATTTTAAGTATGATAAGGTAAGTAATCTTTTGATTTTATAATTAAAAGACTACAATATACTTCTGTTTTATATACTTTTGAAGTGAAAAACGTGTGTGGGGGTTATATTTTATGTTACATATGCATATAGCAAGTTGGGCATTATTAATTATTTTATTCTTTGCGGCTTACTTTAACTTTTCTGAAAAACAAGGCGCTTCACCTTATTTTAAACCGATTCATATGGTTTTAAGATTATTTATGTTGCTTGTGTTAATTTCAGGTTTTTGGGTTTGGATTCAATCATTCTCATCTGATAATGCAGGTGGACATATGTTACTGACATTGAAAATGATTTGCGGTGTAGCAGTCGTTGCATTGATGGAAGTGACAATTACTAAACGTAAAAAAGGTCAACCAAGTCATAGTTTATTATGGACTACTATTGTAGTTATCATCTTGACTATCATTATTGGTATTATTTTACCGATGGGACCAATTACACAAATGTTTGGTTTGTAAGTTATATAAAAGAGGCTACGACTTCATTGTCATAGCCTCTTTTGTTGTTTTGCCGGTAGATAAGTTTGTTTAAACTAAAAGGTATTATAGTGTAAGATAACAAGCGTTAACATAAAGTATTAAAATTGCGCTGAAACTTTCTCATTTAATCTATAGAAATGTATCAATATGTGGCTCTAACAGATGCCATAGTTCATCACTTAACTCATCAATAGAGCAGGGTCTAGAGTGCTCTATCCACCATATAATAACACCTACAATTGCCGAACCTAAAAATTGTAACGCTATTTCATTATCTTTTTGTTTTATGTTTTGCATAAATTTTTCAGAAAGCGTTTGTCTTAATATATTTAAATCAGATTTTTGTATTAATTGTTTCAAGATCACATATTGTTTATCTATAGCTATGAGTATTTCGCGCATATTTGTTTTACCATCTTGTTGAAGGTTCATTGTACGTTCGCATTTTTCAATTGCTTCAGCTAATATAAAATCTAATGATTGATTAAGTATGTCGTATTTATCTAAAAAGTTTAAATAAATCGTTCCTCTATTGATATTAGAAGCTTCGGCAATATCTTTCATAGATATTTTAGCAATGTCCTTTTTTTGCATTAGTTTTATAAAATTTTCGATAATAAGTTGACGTGATTTTTCCTTTCTTTTATCCATAACTATTCCTCATTTATCAACGATTTTTGAAATCTGTACAATAAGCATCAATATACTTGTTTTGTTTATTGAGTTTAACTTTTTATAATAATAAGTTCAAGTTAATGAACAAATGTTCATTAAAAGGAGGACGCATATGGATATTCTTATTTATGGCGCTGGTGTACAAGGGCAATATTTAGCATATGTATTAAATCAACCTGAAAATAACATAACATTATTAGCTAGAGGTCAAAATTATAATCACTTAAATAACAGAGGGGTTGTGTTGAATCATTATTTACAAAATAAAAGAACTACAGATCACTTTAACTATGTAAGTAATTTAGGGAAGAATGATAACTATGATGTTATCTTTGTAACAATGAAGTATTCAGATTTTTACTCAGTTGTACCTTCATTAGCTCAAAATATAAGCACCAATATTATTTTTATAGGTAATAACACTAATCCTCATAAACTTCGTCAAACAGTAATCCAGCAATCAATTACATCTAAAAATATATCTTTTGGGTTTTTAATGACTGGAGGTAACAGAACGGATAGTGAAACCACTGTTATTCGATTTAATGCAGGGGAATTAAAAGTAAGCAACCTTAATGGAGTAATACCATTTCATAATAAACTTGATGAAATTTTTAAAAATTCATCTATAAAATTAACTTACGAAACAAAATTTGAAGATTGGTTAATGTCACATGCAGCAATGATAATACCTCTAAATACTGGGTTATCACTGAAAAATAAATACAAAGGAAATCAAAAGCAACTTATCAGTAATATCATTAGGTCATATAATGAATTACATTTATTAATTGAACATAGTAACTATAACATTACACCAAAATTACAGTCGATTCTGTTTAAAAAATTTAAATATATTGCCTATCCACTGTTAAAATTAATTATTAACATCAAAATGATGAACCAAATTCAAGGTTCAAATTCAGAAGTTAACACTTTATACGAAGATATAAAGTTATTAAATAAGCAAACGGCATTAACAACTAACCATTTAGATGATTTGATTAAAGAATCGATATAATTAAGTTGAATTGTATTATAATTATTAATTTTTTAGGTATGATTACTAAGTTAATATCATTATTGTAATTGTTAAAATATATAGTAAAGAAAACTTGAAATCTTTTTATAAGAAAGAAGAGGATTTTATAAAAAGATTCAGTTTTATAGAAGTCTAAATCTTAAACCATTAATAAAATAAGTGATAAGGCTTTAATATAAATAATAAAATCGATGATTTCTACTTAATTTTAGTGTAGAAATCATCGATATTTTTATGTTTTCCAAACACAGATTATTTTTATTTATTCCTAGCTTTATAGCCAATCATATTAATAATATCTTTTGGTCTGCTATATGGAGGGGCATAAGCGACTTCAAATTCTGTCAGTTCATCAATTGTTAATTTTTGCATCATTGCCATTGATAAGATGTCAATGCGTTTATCTACACCTTTTTCTCCAACTGCGGCTGCACGAATAATGCGTCTGTTAGATTTATCAAAGTAAACACGTAAGTGTAATTTTTTATTTCCAGGGTAATATCCTGCATGTTCGCCTTGGTTAGCTTCAACTATTCCGTAATCAAAATGTTCTAATTCTTGCGGTGATACGCCTACACTAGCAAAAGTATAATCAAAGAATTTAACAATATTTGAACCTAAAAAGCCTTTGAATTTCACTTTAGGGTTACCTGCTAGTTGTTCAGCAATAATACTTGCACCACGATGTGCACCCCAAGCAAGCGGAACGTGTGCGGTTAAATCAACGTGTCTATAATGTGAAGTTATGATATCACCAAGTGCATATATATTTGGCACATTAGTCTGAAATTGGTCATTAACAGGAATATAACCTTTGTTATCTAAAGTGATACTAGATGATTTAATAAAGCCTGAATTTGGTTTTACGCCTACACCTTCAATAATTAAATCAAAAGCTTCTACATTACCAGAAGAGAAATATACTTCGTTACCATCTACTTTTGTTATTTCTTCATTAAAGCGATAAGTGATATGACGTTTATCCATTTCATCAATAATAGATTGGTTCATGTCTTGATCCATTAATTTATTGATATGCGTTGAGCGATGGATTAGAGTAGGTACGATACCACGTTCATATAGATTATCTAAAATTTCTAAACCTATATAACCCGTGCCCACAACTAGTGCTTTTTTAACTTGATGTTGTTCAATAAAAGCTTCAATTGCATCTGTATCTTCCATATTTCTTAAAGTAAATGCTATTGGACTATTTAAGTTCAACGAATTTGCACTACATCCAGGGCTTAATATTAAAGTATCATAATGTTCTTCAAACGAAGTATTATTCACGTAATCGTAAACGGTAATTGTCTGTGAATCATCGTTTATAGATGTCACTTCATGATACGTTTTTACAATTATATTTTTAGAATCATAAAAAGCTTCTGGCGTTGCTTCAAGCACTTTGTCGCGTGAATCAACGACATTGCCTAAATAGTAAGGTAACGCACAGTTAGCGAAACTCATATCACGGTCTTTTTCGAAAACAACAATTTCGCTTTCTTGATCCAATCTTCTGATTTGACTAGCCACAGTTGCGCCTCCAGCAACTGCACCAACAACTACAATTTTATTCATACTGAAAGGCCTCCTCAAATTAAAATCTCGAATTAAATTTGAGATTTTATAGTTTCTTCATAAGGCATATTTAATTGGAAATAATCATTTAAATATCGTCCAATACCATCTTCATTATTAGAATATGTAACTTGGTTTGCAACGTGTTTAAGTTCATCCAATCCATTATCCATGGCAATACCGTATTTAGCATATTTAATCATTTCTAAATCATTATCTTCATCGCCGAATGCAATAATATGATTTCTATCGATTTCTAAATGAGATTTTACGTAATCTATACCGCGTGCCTTGCTAATCCCTTGTTTAACAATTTCAATGACTGGAAATGGTGAACCCCATCTACGGTGTTCAATATTTTCTGCATAAAAGCGTGTTAACATTTGTTTGACTCTAGGGATCATGAACTCTTCCGCCTCAACTAAAATTGAGGTAGGGGATTCAGTTAATGAAGTAAGTAAATCTCCAGTCTCTACTTTTGGATTACCCATTGAAAACCCATCAAATAACCTTTGATCATAGTTATTAATAAATACGTAGTCTTTAACTTCGGCAATAATATTAGATACACCATAATCATTTAAACTTTTTATAATGCTTTTCGATAAATCTAAATCTAATACATCGTGTTTAATTTCGAATTGATCATCCTTAGGATGATGTACAAATGCGCCATTAAAGTTCACGACTGGTGTATCCATATTCAGTTCATGATAATAAATTTGGCTAGCTCTATATGGTCTACCAGTGGCAATCATTAATTTGTGCCCTTGTTTTTGTAATTTAGTTAATACTTCTTTTGTATAAGGTGTGATTTCTTTTTCATCATTTAAAAGAGTTCCGTCTAAATCTAGACAAATTAAATAAGGTTCCATTGAATTCTCCTTAATGTTTAATAATTGACGTATGAATATCATAGCATTTTATTGGAGTTTTGTAAGATATTTGATATATTGTTAGTATGATTAATTACGAAGAGGTGAAATGTATGGATGAAGGATTAAAAGATAGCATATTGAATGCTTTAGAAATGGTTATTGACCCTGAGTTAGGTATCGATATCGTTAACTTAGGTTTAATATATAATGTAGATGTAAATGACGAAGGTTTATGTACTGTAGAAATGACATTAACATCTATGGGTTGTCCAATGGGACCTCAAATTGTAAACCAAGTTAAAATGGTATTAGCAGAAATTCCAGAGATTTCAGATACAGAAGTAAACATCGTTTGGAGTCCGCCATGGGGTAAAGAAATGATGTCTCGTTACGCTAAAATTGCTTTAGGTATCGGTTAAAACAAAATAAATAGTAACTAAAGAATAGTCTAATGTACTTATCGTACATTGGGCTATTTTTTTGTTAAAATTATTAAAATACTAACCATTTAAAAATATAATTTTTCTATAGTGCAATTCATTAAAATAATTGCAGTAATATTACAGAAGTATTACAATGATTGAGTGAATGATAACGATAATAGCGAAATATTTTAATTGGGGATGAAAGAATGAATAGAAATGAGCAATAATTTAAATAAGCAGTTAAAGTATAGTACGCGTTATATGCCAGGTTTAGATGGATTACGAGCAATTGCGGTCATAGGCATCATCATCTATCACTTAAACAAACAATGGTTGACTGGCGGTTTTTTAGGTGTGGATACATTTTTTGTGATTTCTGGTTATTTGATAACTAGCTTATTACTTTTTGAATATGAATCTACAGGTATTATTAATTTAAAACAGTTTTGGTTAAGGCGAGTTAAACGATTAATTCCAGCTATGTCAGTACTTGTGATGGTTGTTACGGTAGCTACATTAATACTTAAACCTGATGAAATAGTAAATATTAAACAAGATGCTTTCGCAGCTGTTTTTTATGTGTCAAATTGGTGGTACATTGCATCGGATGTTAATTATTTCGAACAGTTTGCTTTTATGCCATTAAAACATTTATGGTCACTTGCAATTGAAGAGCAATTCTATATTATTTTTCCCACTGTCTTAATTTTTTTACTACTTACAATAAAGAAATACCGAAATGTGACTTTGATATTGTGGATAGTTTCACTAATTTCTTTATTAACAATGGTTATTATTGCCCAATCACAAACAGGGCATTCACGTGTCTATTTTGGGACTGATACCCGGTTACAGACAATGTTATTAGGTGTAATATTTGCATTTGTTTGGCCTCCGTTTAAATTAAAAAAAAATCCCAATCATTTATTGAGAACTATCATCGATAGTATAGGTGTGGTTGGAATTGCACTTTTATTAATCCTTTTCTTAAAAGTGAATGATAATAGTAATTGGATATATAATGGTGGTTTTTATTTAATTTCAGGATTGACGTTACTAGTAATTATTAGTGCGGTACATCCTTCTGGTTATTTTGCCAAAATACTAGGTAATCCATTATTTGTATACATAGGGAAACGATCTTATAGTTTATATTTATGGCATTTCCCTGTAATCAGCTTTGTACATTCATATTATGTAGATGGCCAATTACCTTTTTATATTTACGCAGTAGATATCATTTTAACCATTGTCTTGGCAGAGTTGTCATATCGTTATATAGAGACACCGTTTAGAAAACGAGGAATAAAAGTATTTAATATCTCACGTTTAAATAAACAGGCAGTGATTAGAACTATCGTCTTAATTTTATTTTTAATTCCTACTATGTTTGTCTTTGCAGGAAGCTTTGATAAACTAGGTGAAAATGACATAAACCATAAAGCAACTTCATATAATACAGATGAAATAGATAAATATTTAGTTAGACCAATTCCAGTTAATGACGTTAACTTTTTAGGAGATTCCAATTTTAAAAAGGAGAAAGATAATGAAGTATATGCAGATTTGAAACCATTATTAATTGGAGATTCTATAATGGTGGATATTGGAGAAACCTTTAAGATGCGAGTACCTCATGCTAATATTGATGGAAAAGTTGGTAGAAATTTATACGAAGCGAGTCCATTAGTTGATCAAAAATATCAAAATTATAACCAAAAGTCAGATCAAGTTATCTTAGAGTTAGGAACAAACGGCGATTTTTCTAAAGAACAATTAAATGAATTAATTAAAAAGTTCGGTGATGCGCAAGTGTATTTAGTAAATACAAGAGTGCCTAGAAGTTATGAATCTCATGTTAATAAATTGATGGCTGATGCTGCCAAAAAATATGATAATGTTACTCTAATTGACTGGTATAAACATTCAGAAAGCCATACAGAATATTTTGCACCAGATGGTATCCATTTAGAAGCAAAAGGTGTAAAAGCACTAACGGATGAAATATTAAAGCATATTACCAAAAAATCTAAATAGATTAAACAACATAATAATGTTTGAGTTCTTGTTTCAATTAAAATCTAAAATTGTAGAAAAAAGATCGCATGTAAATGTCAATGATATTATAAATCAAATTAAAGTTTAGAACTTAAAAATGTATGCTAAGAAAGCACTTGTTTTCTTAGCATACATTTTTTTATAATTTAACTATTTTAAGAGGGGCGCACAGTGACTTCGTTAACATTAACATGCTTTGGTTGAGAAATAGCATAGGATACAGCGTTAGCAATATCTTTAGGTTCTAATTTTTTTCTGTTTTCTTCAAAGGGGCTTTTCGAACTGAGTTCCGTTTCCACCATACCTGGCGATACATTTGTTACACGTACACCTGTATTAGCTAGTTCTTTTTCTAAACCAATAGAAATAGCGCGCACAGAGAATTTTGTAGCACAATAAACAGATAAACGTTCAATAACTTCAAATCCTGAATCGGAACAAATATTGACGATATGACCTTTTTGATTATTGACCATATTTCCAACTACCGAATTAACACCATAAAGCAAACCTTTAATATTTATATCAATCATATCTTCCCAATCAGATACCGAACCATCTAAGACCCTACTAGAACCCATTTTCCCGGCATTATTAACAAGAACATCAACGGTTTCAAAACGCGTTTCGGCTTGTTTAACTACAAATTCTATTTCTTTTTTATTAGAAACATCTGCTTGTACCGTAAGTAATGTAGAGTCGTTATTTAATTCGGAAGCTAAACTATTTAATTTATCCTGGTTTCTAGCTACAGCTACTACATTCATATTCATTTGTAGTAATTTCTTTGTGATGGCTTTACCTATACCACTCGTCGCACCTGTCACTAATGCAGTCTTATACATTGAATTTTGATCCATATTATAATCTCCTTTGGTTAACAGTATAAAGGGTCTCTATTTTCCTCTATAAATATAAAAAATAGAATTAATCATAGTGAGATTCATTAATCTATATTTAATCTTAATATTTTCTGTCTTCTTTGTTAATCGGATAATCATTTGCACTCATATCTCTTCTAGTCATGAGGCCATTTTTATTAAATTCCCAATGTTCATTGCCATGTGTTCGCATCCATTGATTTGATTCTGCGTCACGCCACTCATATTCAAATCGGACAGAAATAAGATTATCTGTGTAACACCATAATTCTTTCATTAATTTATAATCAAGTTCTTTATTCCATTTTCTATATAAAAAAGATTTGATTGCTTCACGTCCTTCAAAAAATTCAGTACGATTTCTCCATTTTGAGTCTTCCGTATAAGCAAGACAAACTTTTTCTGGATTTCGTGTATTCCATGCATCTTGAGCTATCTTTACTTTTTCTAACGCTGTCTGCTTATTAAAAGGTGGTATTGGTTTTTTAATTTCTGGTTCCATGTAAGCACACTCCCTTATAATGACTATTTACAATAATCGTAACATAATTCTAAGAACTATTATTGTGTTTATTTAGTTAATCAATACGAAAATGCTAGTTGAGTTTTATTATTTATTAATAATAAATGTATGTTTTATTCTATGTTAAGCAGGCAAAATATAAGGTGTAGTAAGCTTTCAAGTCTCATGAAAAGAATATAAAAAAGCGTCCTTTATTGTTGATTAATTTAATAGGAAGTATTATAATATATTTAAGGTCAAAGAAAGTCAAAGTCAAACTTAAAGACGCTTGATCAAATACTAAATGGTGAGGTGAATCATTTTGGATATTAATCAAATGACCTATGCAGTTCAAGGAGCTTTACAAAAAGCAGTTGAATTAGCAAAAGCACATGAAAACCAAAATATAGAAATTGAAGCTGTCTTAAAAGCAGCGCTTGAAGAAAACGAAAGTTTATTTAAAAGTGTTCTAGAAAGAGCTAATATTGATACTGAATATTTAAATAGCGCATATACTAATAAATTAAAAAACTATCCAACTGTACAAGGAGATAATATTCAATACGGACAATATATCAGTCCCAAAGCAAATGAATTATTCAATAGTGCAGAATCATATATGAAATCATATGAAGATGAATACATTTCTATGGAACATATCATATTAGCTGCAATGGACATTGATGATACAACAAAACAATACGTAGATAATAAAAAAGAGATTATCGTAGAGATTATTAAAAAAATAAGAGGAGGAAACCATGTGACAACACAAAATCCAGAAGCAAATTATGAAGCTTTAGAAAAATATGGTAGAGATTTAGTTGAAGAAGTACGCCAAGGTAATATGGATCCAGTAATTGGACGGGATGAAGAAATAAGAAATACTGTGAGAATTTTAAGTAGAAAAACAAAAAATAATCCTGTGCTTATTGGAGAACCAGGTGTAGGTAAAACAGCTATCGTTGAAGGTTTGGCACAGAGAATTGTTAGAAAAGACGTACCAGAGTCGCTATTAGATAAAACAATATTTGAATTAGACTTAAGTGCACTTGTTGCAGGTGCAAAATATCGTGGTGAATTTGAAGAGCGACTAAAAGCAGTATTGAAAGAAGTAAAAGATTCAGATGGTAGAATCATACTATTTATAGATGAAATTCATATGCTTGTAGGCGCTGGTAAAACAGAGGGTGCAATGGATGCCGGAAATATGTTGAAACCAATGCTTGCAAGAGGTGAATTACACTGTATTGGGGCTACTACCCTAAATGAATATAGAGAATATATTGAAAAAGATTCAGCTTTAGAACGTCGTTTCCAAAAAGTGAATGTATCGGAACCAGATGTAGAAGACACAATTTCTATTTTGCGTGGTTTAAAAGAGCGTTATGAAGTGTATCATGGTGTACGTATACAAGATAAAGCATTAGTAGCTGCTGCAGAGCTTTCAGACCGTTATATCACAGATCGCTTTTTACCAGATAAAGCAATCGATTTAGTGGACCAAGCATGTGCGACAATTAGAACAGAAATGGGTTCTAATCCAACAGAATTAGATCAAGTTAATCGTCGTGTAATGCAATTAGAAATCGAAGAAAGTGCTTTAAAAAATGAATCAGATAATGCAAGTAAACAGCGTTTACAAGAATTACAACAAGAATTATCTAATGAAAAAGAAAAACAAAACGCAATTCAATCTCGTGTTGAAGAAGAAAAAGAAAAAATTGCGAAATTACAAGAAAAACGCACGGAATTGGATGAAAATAGAAAAGCACTAGAAGATGCTGAAAATAATTATAACTTAGAAAGAGCAGCTGAATTGCAACATGGTACAATTCCAGAATTAGAAAAAGAGTTACGCGAATTAGAAGACGCATTTCAAAATGAACAAAATGGCGATAATGAACGTATCATTCGTGAAATTGTTTCTGATGAAGAAATTGGAGATATCGTTAGTTCATGGACAGGTATTCCAGTTTCAAAACTTGTTGAAACTGAAAGAGAGAAACTATTAAGCCTTTCAGATATACTACATGAACGTGTTGTGGGGCAAGATAAAGCAGTAGATTTAGTTTCTGACGCTGTTGTAAGAGCACGCGCAGGAATTAAAGACCCTAACAGACCTATTGGTAGTTTCTTATTCTTAGGTCCTACAGGTGTAGGTAAAACAGAATTAGCTAAATCATTAGCGTCTACGTTATTTGACTCTGAAAAACATATGATTCGTATTGATATGAGTGAGTATATGGAAAAACATTCTGTCTCTCGTCTTATTGGTGCGCCTCCAGGTTATGTCGGACATGACGAAGGGGGACAATTAACTGAAGCGGTTCGCCGTAATCCATATTCTGTAATTTTATTAGATGAAATTGAAAAAGCTCACGGCGACGTGTTTAACGTGTTATTACAAATACTTGAAGAAGGTCGCTTAACGGATTCTAAAGGACGAGAAGTAGACTTTAAAAATACAATTATTATTATGACTAGTAATATAGGTTCACAAATTTTATTAGAAAATGTAAAAGATACTGGTGTGATTACTGAAACAACAGAAAAAGCTGTTATGAACAGTTTAAATCAATACTTTAAACCTGAAATTATCAACCGTATGGACGATATTGTTTTATTCAAACCACTATCTATTAATGACATGAGTTTAATCGTTGATAAAATACTAACAGAACTAAATATTAGATTAATGGGTCAACGTATTTCAATCAACGTCACAGATGACGCGAAGGCTTGGTTAGGTGAAGAAGCTTATGAACCGCAGTTTGGTGCAAGACCATTAAAACGTTTCATCCAAAGACAAATTGAAACGCCACTTGCACGTAAAATGATAAGAGAAAACTTACCTGAAGGCACAACTATTGATATAGGATTAACTGATGATGGCTTAACATTTTCTGAAAACAAACCAGAAATAGTTTAACAACCATGATTAATAGCAAGTAATTTTAATTAATAAAATAATTTTATTTGGGAACGCGTATTAGAAAACAAAGTAGACAATTGTTTTCTGACGTGTTCCCATTTTTTATATTAAAAAACAAGTCCAAGACATTTATATGCCTCGGACTTATTTAATGATATAGTTATCTTTGACGGGGTTAGACAATGGAATTATCCGATTGCTGTCTTACCCTGTATTTAGTGTTGTTCTTTGGTATCATGCTTTTTAGGTTTAATAACCATATCAAATAAAACAATAATAATGGTAAAAGCAATCGCTCCAAAAATCGGTGTTACATAGTTAAGTGTACCGCCACCATTCAAGCTATTAAGTACGAAATTAATCATTTGTAATAAAACAATAGACCAAAATAAAACTGCGAGGTATTTCATTATGTAATGCCTCCAATATAATATATATAACTTCATTATAAATAATTAAGTGTAGTTTGTATAGAGAGAAGTAATATTTAAAATTTCGATGTGTTGTTCTTGTATTTGAAATGTGTATTATGTTAAATTAATACCTGGTATTAAAAGTGTAATTTAAATGAACATTAAAATTAAGATTAAGAAGGTGTACAACCATGGATGTGGGTATTAAAGGTTTTGGTGCATACGCACCTGAAAAAGTTGTAGAAAATACCTATTTTGAATCATTTTTAGAAACTTCAGATGAGTGGATTTCTCAAATGACTGGTATTAAAGAGCGTAGATGGGCAGATGAAAATGAAGAAACTTCTGACATGGCTTATCAAGCGAGCTTAAAAGCAATCGAAGATGCAGGGATTGAAGCTTCAGAAATTGACATGATTATTGTGGCGACATCAACAGGCGATTTTCCTTTTCCAACCGTCGCTAACATTTTACAAGAAAAATTAGGTGTTGGTAAAGTTGCTTCCATGGATCAACTTGCAGCATGTAGTGGCTTTATGTATGCAATGATTAATGCAAAACAATTTGTACAATCTGGTGATTATAAAAATATATTAGTTGTCGGTGTAGATAAGTTGTCTAAAATTACTGACTTTACTGATCGTTCAACAGCCATTTTATTTGGAGATGGCGCTGGTGCAGTAGTTATTAGTGAAGTATCAGAAGGCCGTGGTATTTTAAGTTATGAACTAGGTTCAGATGGTTCAGGAGCAAAACATTTATTTTTAAATCCAGAAAATGGCAAAATATTTATGAATGGTCGTGAAGTATTTAAGTTTGCTGTAAGAATCATGGGGGAAGCGTCAACAAATGCTGTGGCTAAAGCAAATTTAAGCCCAGACGACGTTGATATGTTCGTACCACACCAAGCAAACATTAGAATTATGGAATCTGCTAGGGAACGTTTAGGTATACCAAAAGAAAAAATGAGTGTTTCTGTAGATCGATTCGGTAACACATCAGCAGCATCTATTCCATTAAGTATCGCCCAAGAATTAGAAAATGGCAAAATTAAAGATGACGATGTCCTTGTATTAGTTGGTTTTGGTGGCGGCTTAACATGGGGTGCTGTCACACTAAGATGGGGAAAATAGGAGGATAAATTATGAGCAAAGAACAGCGTGTTGTAATAACAGGAATTGGCGCATTATCACCTCTAGGCAACGATGCTAAATCATCGTGGGATAACGCATTGAAAGGTGTTAATGGTATTGATAATATTACAAGAATAGACACAACAGATTACAGTGTTCATTTAGCTGGAGAACTAAAAGATTTTAATATAGAAGATCATATTCCGAAAAAAGAAGCACGCAGAATGGATCGTTTCACTCAATATGCAGTAGTAGCTGCTAGAGAAGCGGTTCAAGATGCTAAACTTGAAATTAACGACAACACTGCTAATAGAATAGGAGTATGGATTGGTTCAGGTATTGGTGGTATGGAAACATTTGAAATTTCTCACAGTCAATTAATCAATCGTGGTCCAAGAAAAGTGAGTCCATTTTTTGTACCAATGCTTATACCTGATATGGCTACTGGTCAAGTATCTATTGATATTGGGGCCAAAGGTCCAAATGGTTCAACGGTAACAGCTTGTGCAACTGGTACAAACTCAATCGGAGAAGCATTTAAGATTATTCAACGTGGCGATGCAGATGCAATGGTTACTGGTGGTGCTGAAGCTCCGATCACACATATGGCAATCGCAGGATTTAGTGCTAGTCGTGCGTTATCTACAAACGATGATAAAGAAACAGCATGTCGTCCTTTCCAAGAAGGTCGTGATGGATTCATCATGGGTGAAGGTGCTGGTATTGTAGTATTAGAATCTTTAGATTCAGCAAAAGCACGTGGAGCTCAAATTTATGCAGAAGTTGTAGGATATGGCTCAACTGGAGATGCATATCATATTACAGCTCCGGCGCCACAAGGTGAAGGCGGTTCTCGTGCTATGCAAGCAGCTATGGATGATGCTGGTATTGAAGCCAAAGACATTCAATATCTTAATGCGCATGGTACAAGTACGCCAGTGGGTGACTTAACTGAAATTCAAGCCATTAAAAATACATTTGGTGAAGCTGCTTCTACATTAAAAGTAAGCTCAACTAAATCAATGACAGGCCACTTACTTGGTGCAACAGGTGGTATTGAGGCAATCTTTTCTGCGCTTTCTATTAGAGATAGTCGTATTGCACCTACAATTAATGCGAATACACCAGATCCAGAATGTGATTTAGATATTGTTCCTAACCAAGCAGAAGATTTAAATATTACTTATGCAATGAGTAACAGCTTAGGTTTCGGTGGGCATAATGCAGTAATTGTATTGAAAAAATTTAGTGACTAAAATTGTATAATAGTCAAATACTGTTATGTTATAAATATTAAAATAAACCAAACACTATGTTTTTAGTGTTTGGTTTATTTTGTGTTCAATGATATTTTGAAAGTTTTCCTTAAAATTTTAACTTCTATTTTATTATTTTTTAAAATATGAAGATTAATCTTCATGGTACTCCTTATTATTATGAATTAAACTTCTTTAAATGAATATAAAATTTTGGATTATTTAAAGTATTGAAAATTATGCTTATTGGCAAGATTATCATTTAAAAGTATAATTTATTTAATAATCATCTATTAACAATATACGTTTAATGTATAATAGTAAACATTCATGAAATGAACAAGGGGGTATATAAGATGAAAAGATTTTTGACCCTATCCACGACATTAAAAACACGGCTTATAGCAGATTTTATCTTGATTATTGCAAGCCAAGCGATTTTACCTTTTTTGGCATTATATTTAACTAGTAAAGTAAATGCGGTATTTGCCGGTGTTTTCTTAATTGCAAATCTAATAGTAAGTTTTATTGTATCCTTCATAGGTGGATATATTGGAGATAATTATAATAGGAAGAAAGTGGTGAATTACATTCATTTTCTGTATGCAATCTGTCTTATTATTTTAAGTATAACCGTTACTATGGATGGGATAGGATTAGTTGTATTTTGTGCGACAGTCTTTATATTTGAAATTATGTTTGCAGCGAGCGAACCTATCTTTGAGGCAGCGATTATGGATGCAATTTATGAAGAAGTTCGCGAATACGTTTATCAACTAAATTATTGGATGTTTAATATAAGTACAGCAATTGGTATGGTGCTAGGCGCTCTACTCTATTTAGGTCATAAACGATTATTATTTGTGATTTTTTTCGTAGCAATGCTCATAAGTTGGTACCTTTTTGAGAAATACTATGATGTTGAGCAAGTATATAATAAAAAAGAAGAGTTAACTTCTAAATTTAAACATTTTATAAATAGTTACCATACTGTTATTAAAGATAAATATTTTATGATGCTAAATTTAGGCTATATGTTAGTTATTATGGCTGAGTTAAGTTTAAATTCTTACGTTGTAGTGAGATTGAAGTCTGATTTTGACACTTTAAACTTTTTTGGTTTTTACATAGATGGAGTGAGAATGTTTACTGTTATTATGATAATCAACACACTTGTTGTAGCTACATTAACTTTTACAGTAAATAGAGTTGTGGAATCAACATCCAAAAGAATTGCATTTATTTTAGGTATTATATTATATACTGTTGGTTATAGTGTGCTAACATCTGCGAGTTCATTTTGGATTTTATGCTTATTCTCAATGATTGCTACATTAGGGGAATTGATATACTCACCTATACAAAATGCACAAAGATTTTTAATGATACCAGATGATAAACGAAGTACATACAATACATTTGGTATGGTTTCGTTTTATGGTGGTAACTTATTAGCACGTTCTGGATTAATTATAGGGGCTTTTGTTTTACCATGGATGATGTCGATATACGTTGCAATCGTTGTTTTAATAGGGTTTGTATTGTTATATTATGCTTTGTTTTGTAACCCGAATATTGAAACGAAATAATAAAAAAGAGAGCAAGAAATCATTGTTGGCTATAATGATTTAGTAGAATTAATCTGTTTTTAGTAAAGATATAATCATTTTCTGTTCATATAATGCATTAGTCCGAGACAACTAGTTATGTCTCGGACTAATTTTTTGTTTTGAATGTTTGTTAGCATTACAAAAAATATATAACGTATCACTATTTTAATTAAATTAACCAATTAGGTTGGGCTTTAAATTGAAAATGATATGACGATTGTGAGTATTAAATAAAATAAATTAAAACTAAATGCAATTTTCACCCATGGAGAGACAAAATAGTCATCTTTTTTGACTTGCTTAGGTTTGAAAAATTCATCATTTTCCATGGTATCTTTGTGCTTTTTACTTGAAAGCTGATATTTTAGTCTTCTAAAACCATAACTTGTAGGGTCGAAAATACCTTCTTGTACGATGATAATAATAAAAAAGAATACGGTTAACGAAATAGATATATAGAAGAAAATATTAATGAAATAGATTAAGGTATGTGAAACGAAAAACCAAAATAGCAAAGAAAGAATTGGTGTTAAAAGTGCCCAACCAAGTATTGAAGTTAAATTTTTCATTATTTTGTCTCCTTTAATTAATAAATTTATTGTAACTTAAAATTACTTAGAAATGAATAATAATTGATGGAATTTCTTTTACAACAATACTTATAAGATTAATAAATTTATTTAAAAAAAGATTCCTTTAATAATGTAAAGTAAAACAATGTTGATTAAAATATGAACTAAAAGTATAATGTTATTAAATATTTCTGAATATTTTGAAGGGAATGTTTATTCTGAAATTAAAGGGGGATAAAATATGCTTAAGTATATTATGAAGCGTTTAGGGTATATGATTTTGTCATTATTCATAATCATAACGATCACGTTTTTCTTAATGAAGTTAATGCCAGGCTCGCCATTTAATGATGAAAAATTAAATGAAGAGCAGAAACAAATTTTAAATGAAAAATATGGTCTGAATGATCCGGTACCTGTACAGTATGCCAGTTATTTAAAGAATGTTGTTACGGGGGACTTTGGTAACTCATTCCAATATGACAATCAACCTGTTTGGGATTTAATAAAACCTAGGTTATTACCATCGTTTGAGATGGGGATGACGGCGATGGTTATCGGAGTAATACTAGGTTTGATTTTGGGGGTTATAGCAGCAGTACGGCAAAACACCTGGGTGGATTATTCTGCAACGGTAATTTCGGTTATTGCGGTTTCAGTACCTTCATTTGTGTTAGCAGTATTATTACAGTATGTCTTTTCAGTAAGATTACAATGGTTTCCTGTTGCTGGTTGGGAAGGGATATCAACAGCAGTGCTACCTTCACTAGCTTTATCTGCAGCAGTACTGGCAACCGTGGCTAGATACATAAGAGCGGAAATGATTGAAGTATTAAGTTCAGATTATATCTTGTTAGCACGCGCCAAAGGTAATTCAACAATGAGAGTTTTATTCGGTCATGCATTAAGAAATGCATTAATTCCAGTTATAACAATTATAGTACCGATGTTAGCGAGTATACTAACGGGTACATTGACAATTGAAAATATCTTTGGCGTGCCTGGTTTAGGGGATCAATTCGTTAGATCAATAACGACAAATGATTTCCCAGTTATCATGGCTACGACAATTTTATTCAGTACACTATTTATCGTTTCTATTTTCCTTGTAGACATATTATATGGTGTTATTGATCCACGTATTCGTGTACAAGGGGGTAAAAAATAATGACTGATAAAAGAGATAAAAAATTAAATGATGATCATTCAAATGCAGTGATGACTACTACCTCTGAAGCTATTCCAGCATCTGATTTTATTAGAAGTAACAACGATATAGAAAAAGAACCAGAAATGCAAAGAGAGAGCAAAAACTTTTGGCAAGATGCATGGACGCAATTGAAACGGAATAAACTCGCAGTAGTAGGTATGATTGGTTTAATTATTATTGTGTTATTAGCGTTGATAGGGCCGCTGTTAAGTTCACATGATTATGCTGAACAAGATGTTGAACGTCGTAACTTACCAGCTAAAATACCAGTGTTAGATCAAATTTCATTCTTACCTTTTGATGGTGAAGGCGCACAAGGCGTTGATGCTTATAAAGAAGCTGGCGTTAAAGAGAATTTCTGGTTTGGTACAGACCAATTAGGTAGAGATTTATGGTCAAGAACATGGCAAGGTGCACAAGTGTCATTATTTATTGGTGTTGTCGCTGCCTTACTAGATATATTTATAGGTGTCATTTATGGAGCGATATCAGGATTCTTTGGTGGTCGGTTAGATAATGTCATGCAACGTATTATAGAAATAGTTGCTTCTATTCCAACACTTATTGTTGTGATTTTATTTGTATTGATCTTTGAACCATCTATATGGACGATTATTTTAGCGATGGCTATAACAGGCTGGATTGGTATGAGTCGTGTCGTTCGTGGAGAATTTTTAAAATTAAAAAATCAAGAATTTGTTTTGGCATCGAAGACATTAGGAGCATCAAAATTTAAATTAATTTTCAAACATATCTTGCCTAACACGTTAGGGGTTATCGTAGTTACTTCAATGTTTACAGTACCTAACGCAATATTCTTTGAAGCATTCTTAAGCTTTATTGGTATTGGGGTACCTGCACCAAGAACATCATTAGGTTCATTGGTAAATGAAGGAAGAGCAATGTTGCTCATCCATCCGCATGAATTATTTATACCAGCATTAGTATTGAGTTTATTGATTTTATTCTTCTATCTATTTAGTGATGGATTACGTGATGCATTTGATCCGAAAATGCGTAGATAATAAAAGGAGGCAACAGATATGTCAGAAAGAATATTAGAAGTTAGTGATTTGCATGTTTCCTTTGACATCGACGCAGGGGAAGTGCAAGCGGTAAGAGGCGTTGACTTTGTTATCGATAAAGGGGAGACATTAGCAATTGTTGGTGAATCTGGTTCAGGTAAATCGGTAACAACGAAAGCTATTACTAAATTATTTCAAGGTGACGCCGGGAGAATTAAAAAAGGACAAATTAATTTCTTAGGTGAAGATTTAGCTAAAAAGTCAGAACAAGAATTAATTAAATTACGTGGTAAAGATATTTCTATGATTTTCCAAGACCCAATGACATCATTAAATCCAACAATGAAAATTGGGAAACAGGTAATGGAACCACTAATTAAACATAAAAATTATAATAAAGCGGACGCTAAAAAAAGAGCGTTAGAAATTTTGAATCTAGTGGGCTTACCGAATGCTGAAAAACGATTTAATGCATATCCACATCAATTTTCAGGTGGACAAAGGCAAAGAATCGTAATAGCAACAGCACTCGCATGTGAACCTAAAGTGCTTATCGCAGATGAACCTACTACAGCACTCGATGTGACTATGCAAGCACAAATATTAGAACTTATGAAAGAGCTTCAACATAAAATTAGCACCTCTATTATATTTATTACACATGATCTAGGTGTTGTAGCAAACATAGCGGATAGAGTTGCTGTTATGTATGGCGGCCAAATGGTAGAAACAGGTGATGTAGATGAAATATTCTATGATCCTAAACATCCATATACTTGGGGATTGCTTTCCTCAATGCCAGATTTATCAACAGGTACAGATACAGAGTTACTAGCAATACCGGGTACACCGCCTGATTTGCTACACCCACCAAAAGGCGACGCATTTGCGGACCGTAGTCAATTCGCTTTAGACATTGATTTTAAGACACCACCACCGTGGTTTCAAGTATCGCCAACACATTTTGTAAAATCATGGTTATTGGACGAGCGTGCGCCTCATATAGAACCACCTGAAATGGTCAAAAAACGTTTGCGTAATATGCCGAATAACTTTGGTAAACCACAACAGGTAGAAAGGGTGTCGTTCAATGGAGAATAGTAATGAGCTATTATTGCAAGTGAAAAATTTAAAACAATATTTTAACGAAGGTAAGCGAAATGAAGTTAGAGCTATTGAAAATATTTCTTTTGATGTATATAAGGGCGAAACTTTTGGACTTGTTGGTGAATCTGGTTGTGGAAAGTCAACAACAGGCAAAGCAATTATTAAATTAAATGACATAACAGATGGCGAGATTTTATATGAAGGTGTAGATATCCAAAAAATTAAAAACCGTAAAGATTCTTTGAAATTCAATAAAAAAATTCAGATGATTTTCCAAGATCCTTATGCTTCATTAAATCCAAGGCTTAAAGTAATGGATATCGTAGCTGAAGGTATTGATATACACAAACTTTCAACAGGGGTAAAAGACCGTAAAAGACGTGTTTATGATTTGCTAGAAACTGTTGGTTTAAGTAAAGAGCATGCCAATCGTTATCCCCATGAATTCTCAGGTGGACAACGTCAACGTATAGGAATTGCAAGAGCATTAGCAGTGGAACCGGAGTTTATTATTGCCGATGAGCCTATTTCGGCATTAGATGTATCAATTCAAGCTCAAGTGGTAAATTTATTATTGAAATTACAAAGAGAGCGTGGCATTACATTCTTGTTTATTGCCCATGATCTATCGATGGTTAAATATATCTCAGACAGAATTGCAGTTATGCATTTTGGTAAAATTGTAGAAATAGGTAGTGCAGATGAAATTTACAATCATCCAATGCATCCATACACAAAATCATTACTTTCTGCTGTACCTCAGCCTGACCCTGAAAGTGAAAGAGTTAGAAAAAGAACTCACTTTAAAGAAGATGACACTAAAAATAGTCAACGATCGTTACATGAAATTAGAGCAAGTCATTATGTATTTACCACAGATGAAGAAGCTGAAGAATTAAAATCTCAATCACAAGCAGCTTCTGTTTAACAGGGAAAGGGGGGAATATGATGAAAAAATTCAAGTTCTTAATTATTTTAGTAGCACTATCAGTTGTGTTAGCAGGTTGTGGTAACGCTGAAGGGGTGTACTCAGATAAAGGTCAGGTATTTAGAAAAGTGATACCACAAGATATTTCTTCATTAGATACGGCATTAGCTACTGATACAGTTTCATTTGATATATATAATCAAGTATATGAAGGGCTATATACTTTAGACGAAAATGATAAAGCTAAACCAGGTGTCGCAAAAGCTATGCCCAAAGAAAGCAACGGCGGTAAAACTTTGACAATTGATTTACGTAAAGATGCAAAATGGTCAAATGGAGATCCAGTTACGGCGCATGATTTTGAATTTGCGTGGAAACGCGTCGTTAATCCAGACACGGCATCTGAATATGCTTATATTATGTATGATTTGAAAAATGCTGAAGAAATAAATATGGGCAAAAAAGAAGTAGATGAGCTAGGCGTTAAAGCAGTAGATGACCACACGTTGAAAGTAGAATTAACAAAACCTATACCATATATGAACGAGATGCTGGCCTTTGCAACGTTTATGCCACAAAATGAAAAAGCTGTGAAGAAAGCCGGGCAACAATATGGCACTACAGCTGATAAAACAGTATTCAATGGACCATTTAAAGTCAAAGATTGGAAAGTTGAAGATAAAATACAACTTGTTAAAAATGATGATTATTGGGATAAAAAAGCAGTGAATTTAGACCGTGTAAATTATAAAGTGTTGAAAGACCAGCAAGCAGGGGCCTCATTGTATGATACAGGTTCTATAGATGACACAACGATTACAGCTGATCAAGTAGATAAATATGCAGATAACCCTGGATTAAAGAAACGTTTATTAGCAAGTACATTTTATATTAAATTAAATCGAGACAATGTACCGGAATTTAAAAACAAAGACTTAAGATTAGCAATTTCACAAGCTATCAATAAAGAAGGCTATGTAAATTCAGTTAAAAATAATGGTTCTGAGGCTACAGATGGTTTTACTTCTAAATTAACAGCTAAAACACCAGACGGTAAGGATTTTACCGAATCAATCGATTCGCCATTAACATATAATCCAAAAGCAGCAAAACAACATTTAGAGAAAGCCAAAAAAGATTTAGGGATCAAAGAATTAACATTTACAATGAATACAGAAGATACTCCAGATGCAAAAATATCAGCAGAGTATATTAAAGCGCAAGTTGAAAGTAATTTGCCAGGAGTTACATTGAAAATTAAACAATTACCATTTAAACAAAGAGTGAACCAAGAACATTCTGAAACATTTGAAGCATCATTATCTGGTTGGGGCCCAGATTACCCAGATCCATTAACATTCTTGAATATTATGACTACAGGTAATCCATCTAATAATACGGGATGGGGTAATAAAGAATTCGATAAATTAGTTAAAGATGCCAATGGCAAATTATTGAAGAAACCGGAAGAACGTAATGCAGCTATGAAGGAAGCAGAGGAGTTACTATTAGCAGAAGCACCAGTTGCACCAATATACCAAAAAGGGGAAGCGCACTTAACTAACCCACAAGTTAAAGGTTTGGTATATCATCAAATTGGTGGAGATACAACACTAAAACATGTGAAAATTGATAAGAGTATCGATCCTAAAACTGGTAAAAAGAAATAAAAAATAAGCATTAAAAAAGGAGAATCCAATGTACTGGATTCTCCTTTTTATATTGTGGGCATTTTAAGGTCAATAACTTATCTTTTACGACCTAAGCCCATAGCTTTTTCCATTTTTTTCAATGTTTTAAATGAGACTTTTTGTGCTTTATCTCTACCATTATCTAAAATTGTATCAAGCTCATCAGAATTGAAATAGTATTCATACTTTTCTTGGAAATTAGTTAAAAATGATTTTACGATTTCTGCTAAATCTGCTTTAAACACACCATAGTTTGAGTCTTTATACTTTTCTTGAAGTGAATCAAGCGATTCATCAGTTAAGCTTGAATAAATAGATAATAAATTAGAAATGCCAGGTTTATTTTCACGATCAAATTTAATGATACCGTCAGAATCGGTTACAGCACTTTTAATCTTTTTAGCGGCAACATTTGGTTGATCAAGCAATGAGATAAAGTTCTTTTGGTTGTCATCACTTTTACTCATTTTTTTAGTTGGATCTTGAAGACTCATCACACGGCCGCCAACTTTTGGCATACGGATTTCTGGTTTGATTAATACATCATTATAACGAGAGTTAAATCTGTCTACTAGATTACGTGTTAACTCCATATGTTGTTTTTGATCATCACCAACTGGCACGATATTAGTGTTATAAATAACAATATCAGCAGCCATCAAAGGTGGATAAGTTAACAATCCGGCTGGTACGCCTTCAGTTTGTTTTACTGCTTTATCTTTAAATTGCGTCATACGTTCTAGTTCGCCAATTGAAGAAATCGTAGTGAGCATCCAACTAGCTTGAACATGCGCAGGCACTTCAGATTGTATAAATAGTGTTGATTTTTCTGGGTCTATGCCAGAAGCTAAATAGATTGCAGCAAGTTGTCTAATTTGTTTACGAAGCTTTAATCGATCTTGGGGTACCGTTATTGCATGCTGGTCAACGATACAAAAGAAACAATCGTAATCATCTTGTACTTCACCAAATTGTTTCAATGCGCCAATGTAATTACCGATTGTTGGAATCCCACTAGGCTGGATACCTGAAAATAATGTTTCCATTTTATGAGGCCTACTTTCTGAAATTTAATTTAATACACAATACGTTTATTATAACAGTATTTCAATCATTTGTAAGTTATGTTAAACTACATGTACATCAATATTTCTAGTTGAATTTATTGAGAAATACTTTTATTTTAAATTTTTTGAAAAAAATTAGAGAATTCTCATTTAATTTTAATGTTGAAAGGGTATACTTTCATTGTAAGGTTAAGGAAGGCGAAGAAAACTATAAAGTTTCCTAATCATATAAATATTGAAATCAAATGAATTTACATTCATGAAAAATAGGAGAGTGAGATGTATGGTAACATTATTTACTTCACCAAGTTGCACATCTTGCCGTAAAGCGAAAGCATGGTTACAAGAACATGACATTCCGTATACGGAGCGTAACATTTTTTCAGAACACTTAACAATTGACGAAATCAAACAAATTTTAAAAATGACTGAAGACGGTACTGATGAAATTATATCTACACGTTCTAAAACATACCAAAAATTAAATGTAGATATTGATGCATTACCACTTCAAGATTTATATTCAATTATTCAAGATAACCCTGGTTTATTACGTCGTCCAATTATTTTAGACGAAAAACGTCTACAAGTTGGTTATAACGAAGATGAAATCAGACGTTTCTTACCTAGAAAAGTTCGTACGTTTCAATTGCAAGAAGCGCAACGTATGGTTGACTAAGACAAATTATAAGTGAAATAAATAAACCTTAAACCATAAAGTAATGAATTAAAAGTTACTTTATGGTTTTGTTATATTTAACATAACAAATATTCAGGGGCTTAGGTCAAACGCAAAGGTTGCCTAAGTGAAAAAATAGATTTAATATAGAGATAAGTTAATTTTGACGCAGCACGCTTGAATAGTTAGTGCTGTTTTTTTGGCTAATATAAGGGTATATGTTAATATAAGATACTAATTGGAATTTAGTGAAATTTAATCAAACAAATCAATTGTAATTATTGCTATGTTCTAATACAATATGATTACTATTCATCGACTGTAAGGAGTGAGATGATATGAGAATAGAGCGCGTTGACGATACTACCGTTAAATTATTTATAACATATAGTGATATTGAAGCAAGAGGGTTTAAACGTGAAGATTTATGGACTAATCGCAAACGTGGAGAAGAATTCTTTTGGAATATGATGGAAGAAATTAATGAAGAAGAAGACTTTGTTGTTGAAGGCCCGTTATGGATTCAAGTACATGCTTTTGAAAAAGGTGTTGAGGTGACGATATCTAAATCTAAAAATGAAGATTTGATTAATATGTCAGAGGACGATAGTGAACAGCTTGATTACCAAGTAAATGATTTATTATCACAGACGTTTGATCAAGACGATAGTTTAGAAGATTTATTTGAGCAACGTCAACAACAGAAAGAAAATAGCCATAGCCAAGAACGCAACGACCATAAGCAACAAAATACACGTACCGTTATTGTTAAATTTAGTGATTTAGAAGAAGTAATCGATTATGCACATCACAACGATCAAGTGACAGATGCATTTGAAGATTTATTATATAGTCTTAACAATATTTATTATTACGCTGTGCACTTTGACGAAAATGTAGATCAAGAAACAATTAATGATAGTTATAGTCAATTACTTGAGTTCGCATATCCTACTGATAAATCAGAAGTATATTTAAATGACTACGCAAAAATAATTATGAGCCATAATGTCGCTTCGCAAGTGAGACGTTATTTTCCAAACACTGCAGAATAATTAATATGAATAAAATTATAAAGAACAACATAACCATTTCTACAATTAATTTGTAATATATAGAGTTATGTTTTGTTTAAAAAGATTTAAAACCAACAAAGCTTATGTTTTGTTGGTTTTTTTATATCATTATATCAAGTGAGTATATAGTACAGTTTATTAAAGTAATTTGTGTGAAATCACCGTGTATACTAAATGAGGTGATTTAAATATGTTATATGCCAAGGATAGCAACGACACATTAATGATTGCACGTAATGCTAATAAAAACGGTGATTATCACTGTCCATATTGTAAAAACAAAGTTGTTTTAAAAAATGGGTCAATAAAAGCATCACATTTTGCTCATTTACATAAAAATTCAAACCTTTGTAACAAGAGTGAGACATACGAACACTATATGTTTAAATACGAATTAGCACAAAAATTGAATGAGTTAAATTTTTATGTAGTGATTGAACCATATATATCACAGTGCTATCAATATCCAGATTTAATTATTAATAATAAAATTGCGGTTGAAATTCAATTTTCAAATATAACAATTGATAATATTAAAAAACGAAGCAATGCTTTAGCTAAAATTGGTTTTGATGTTGTTTGGATTATCGGTAAATTGAAATATAATAAAAGGACGAATATATTGACTTTAAATAAGTGCGAACGGGCGTATATTGATTTGAAAAAAAGGCAACTATTTTCATGGCATAGTGATACGTTTGTATTATATAGATATAAAATAGTCCAATTTATTGGAGGGAATCGTTTTATAGCACATAGGGAACAACTTTCCTATAAACAATTTACATATTATTTTTATACAAGTGATTCTGTAATGTTACCATGTAATTTTAAATTAACGCACTCTGCGATTAAACAATACATTAAGAATTGCAGACGTCAATGCTCTGTTAAAGAGCCTAGTTTAAGCGTTATTTATAATTTGCAATTAGGGGAAACATGGATTTGTGAAAATTTAGGCATAGTGTATCCAGAGCAGATATTTATACAATCCCATCCTATTTATTGGCAATTACAATTGATGAATAGAATTGATAAAAATAAAATTAATGTAAGGGAATTTTCGAATACTATTAAATATAATGAATTTTATAATTATGAAGTTAATAGACTGTTAATAGCTCAAAGAATTGTTCACAAATTTCAAAAATCATATCAAAATATTGGGTATAATAACGTGCAAAATTGAGCCTTACATGAGAAAATTATAGTATTGAATTTAATAGGAGGTTTACTAAAATTATGACACAACAATTAACAAGAGAAGAACAAGAACGTAAATATCCTGAATATACATGGGATTTAACTACCATATTCGAATCGGATGAAGCTTTTGAAGAAGCTTTTAAAGAAGCAGAGCAAAATTTAGGAAAAGAACAACAATTTAAAGGTCATTTAGCTGATAGTGCTGAAACTTTATATCAAGCATTAGCTTTAGAAGATGAATTAGGTTCTAAATTAGAAAAAGTTTATGTATATGCACATTTAAAGCAAGATCAAGACACAGCAAATGATAAATATACAGGCTATGAAGCGCGTGCGCATCAGTTAATAATTAAGTTTAGTTCAGGTTGGAGTTTCTTAGTACCTGAAATTTTACAAATTGATGAAGATAAGATCCAATTATTTATTGAAGAAAATGACGATTTGAAACAATACGCATTTGATTTGAAATTAATAAATGAAAAGCGTCCACATGTCTTGAGTGCAGACAAAGAAAAATTACTTACTGAGGCACAAGATGCTTTATCAACTGCTGACAATGTATATGGTATGTTCAGTAATGCAGACTTAGAATTTGATGATGCTATTGATAAGGATGGTAATCGTCATTCTCTTACACAAGGTACATTTATAAAATGTTTAGAATCAGATGACCGTATATTGAGAAAATCTGCATTTGAAAATTTATATAAAGCTTATGGTGCATACAATAACACTTTAAGTGCTACATTAGCAGGAGAAGTTAAAAAGAATGTATTTAATGCGCGTACACATAATTATGAATCTGCAAGAGCAGCAGCTTTAAGTAATAATCATATTCCAGAAGCTGTTTATGATAATTTAGTAAAAACAGTACACAAATATTTACCATTATTGCATCGTTATACAAAATTACGTAAGGAATTATTAGGTCTAGAAGACATGAAAATGTACGACTTGTATACTCCTTTAGTTAAAGATGTGAAGTTTGAAATGCCATACGAGGAAGCGAAAGATTGGATGGTTAAAGCTTTACAACCTATGGGCGAAGAATACATGGAAGTAGTAAATGAAGGATTAAATAATCGTTGGGTAGACGTATTTGAAAATAAAGGTAAACGTTCAGGTGGCTATTCTTCAGGTGCACATCTAACAAATCCATTTATTTTATTAAATTGGTCAAATACTGTGTCTGATTTATATACGTTAGTACATGAATTTGGTCATTCTGCTCATAGTTATTTTAGTCGTAAAAATCAACCATCTAATTCAAGTGATTATACAATATTTGTCGCGGAAGTAGCATCTACATGTAATGAAGCTTTACTAAGTGATTATATGGATAAACATTTAGATGATGAACGTAGGTTATTATTGTTAAATCAAGAACTAGAGCGTTTCCGTGCCACTTTATTTAGACAAACGATGTTTGCTGAATTTGAACACAAAATACATCAAATAGAAGAAGGGGGAGAACCGCTGACAGCAAATCGTATGAACGAAGAATATGCTGAATTAAACCGTGTTTATTTTGGTGATTCAGTTGAAACGGATGAAGATATCAGCAAAGAATGGTCAAGAATCCCTCACTTTTATATGAACTATTATGTGTATCAATATGCAACAGGATATAGTGCTGCACAAAGTTTAAGTCATCAGATATTAACTGAAGGTCAACCAGCAGTAGATAGATATATTAATGAATTCCTGAAAAAGGGTAGTTCAAATTACCCAATTGAAATCTTGAAAAATGCTGGGGTAGATATGACAACACCTGAACCAATTGAACAAGCTTGCCAAGTATTTGAACAAAAATTAGATGCTTTTGAAAAGCTAATGAAAGCTTAGTATGAATGTATTCGGTTACAATATGACAAGTTTGTGACAAACTGAACTTATTTAATTTAAAAGGTTGAAAGGTGTATTTTACCGTGTTATATTATAAACATGAAATTAATCACATAACAAACATACCCCTTTGTTTGAAGTGAAAAATTTCTCCCATCCCCTTTGTTTAGCGCCGTGTAATCAGACACGGCGTTTTTTTTTATGCCCTTTTAAATTATCCTTCTAAAAATGAGTATAATTGAATAACTATTCAATAAACTTTAAGTGAAAAAAGATATAGAAAAACAAAAAACGATGATTTTTACTGTGTTTCGTAAAAATCATCGCTTTTAATTTGATCATTTTATTTATGTTAAAATTTAATTCATAAAGGGGATTTAGTTAAATCTTAATCACATTAATTTTTAGCTTTCCAAAATTTACCATCTGGTGATTTAAGTTTTTCAATTTTTTGTTGTATTGCTAACTTTTTCAGCTCTTTATTCATTAATTTTTCTGGCCACTCATATATTGTTAGTAACTCTTCTTTAGTAACTAATTGTTGTTGTTGGATGTATTCTTCAAGACTTGGTGGTAATTCTTTTTCTATTGTTGAACCAATGAGTTCGTTAATAATATAAGTGTAAATATGATAAGGGTATAGTCCTTCTACTTTTAACCCTTCTTCGTGAACGTCTTCGCTAAAGAATACAAGGGAAGGGGCTTCTTCAATTTCCATTTCTCGTGCGATATGCAAATCTACTTGTAAACTTTCTTTCAAACAGTTACTTTGCAAATCTTCTTTAAAAACTTCGTAGTCTAGTCCTGCGTTACTGATACAATTATTAACCATCGATTCTGTAATAATATCTCGCTTTGGTATAATCTCATTTTGTACAAGATGTATAAAACGCTCCGCACGTATTCGTCCTTGAAGCTCAGCAGCTTTATATGCAAGTGCGATATTATCTAAATCAGATGTACTTTGCGCTTGGCATTTAGTCAAAACGCGTAATGATGGGTTCAATATATGTCTAATACTTATATATTGTTTATACTCAATGCGCAATTTAGAAAGGATTGCAGATAATTTAAAACATTCCTTACTGAAAGGATCAAAAAAGGAATAAATTTCTATCTTACTAACAGGTGAAAGATTTACATCTTCACGACTATTGGGTTGTATTAATCTTAATTCTTCAGTCATGTCTATTCCACCTACAATTAATTTTCGGAATTAACCATGTGATTCGCTGTTAAGCGTAATCTCTCGTATAAATAATCACCGACACCTTCGGGAAAATTAGCATGCTGTATGGCTTTATACATATTTTCGAGCCAAGCATCGCGTTCATGATTTGTTATAATAAAATCTAAATGACGTCTTTTCAACATTGGATGACCATGTTCTTGTGTATAAAGATTTGGCCCACCTAGGAATTGAGTCAAAAATTGTTTTTGTTTTCTACTTGTTTCAGAAAAGTCTCCAGGAAACAAATGATTAATTCTACTATCTTGTTCAACTAAGTAATAAAAGTAATCAATCATCTCATATAAGGCTTTTTGGCCAATGATTTCGTATGGTGTTTGCGTCATAATATCACCGTATTCTGTTAATATAATACTAATATAACATGAATTTTTACATTTGGAAGTAATTCGACTTTTTGCAATTGCATGTAATTAGTTATGATATAAATTTGATTTACGATTAAAAAATCTTTGTACTTTGTTAGATGGAATTTCATGTTTCATATTAAATTTTTCAAGGATTGATTTAAATTGAATTAAACCTTCATCATAATCTTCTACTTCATATTCTAATTCATAGTCTTCGCAATCTAGGTAAGTACTTTTATCAAGCACAAGTAAGTTTCCATTTATTTCTTTCTCTAAACGTTCAGTTTTAAGTGAACCTAGAATAATTAATTGACTTAAATCAATATCCATTTTTATAAGTTGATCTGCAATTTCAGAAGGCAACGATTGTTCTGGAATAAGTTTGTCTAATTTAGGAACGATATGTGTTTCAAAATTGTATTCAGTAAGACCGACTTCAGCTGGTATTTTTAATGTCATCTCTAGGTATTCATCTTTTACTCGAATTCTTAAAGCTGATTTATGATTTTTTAAATCAAAATCCGGCGTATCAATATAGTAATTTGTTTGTTTAAAAGACTCAATTTCTCTGAAATAGATTTTATGAATAGCATTGTATTGTGCTTCTGTTAACAATTGTTTGAATTCAATCTCGTTGTTTGTTGCCACTATAATCTCTCCTTCTGATGCGTATGTTCCTTTATTTTAAAACACTTTTTATTTAATTTAAATTGAACTGCATTTGTGATTACATAAATAGTTGAAATTGATAGCTTAATGTTGTTATAACATTATCTTGGAACATGTTATGTAGCATGAAATTATGTTAAAATAATGAAGAATAAGGAGGAACAAGCATGCGTATTTATGTGAATGAAATAAAAATTACAGAAGATAGTATTAATTGCTATACAGAACAATCCACAGAAGGATTACAAGAAGCAGGACAAATGCTTGTTGATAGTGATAATTATAGCTTTGCATATATATTAGACGATGGACAAAACTATTCTTATTTGATATTTGTTCAAGAAACATGGTCTATGTTACATGAAAACAAAGGCAAGAAAATTATCGTTAATGACGACTTAGAATTAAAACAATTCGAAAATGAGTTTAATTACATATTGGATAACATTCAGGGTAATTCAAATTATGGTAAGGAGTTTGTTTCCGTTGTAGAGGACATTTTCGAATTAGATTGAAGCGGAGTGAGGCACAATGAATCAATGGGATCAGTTTTTATCTCCATATAAACAAGCGGTAGACGAATTGAAAATTAAATTAAAAGGGCTTAGAAAACAATACGAAGTAGAAGATAATGCATCTCCTATAGAATTTGTAACAGGCCGAGTCAAACCTATGACAAGTATTATTGATAAAGCTAATAAACGCCAGATCTCTTTTGATCGTTTACATGAAGAAATGTATGATATTGCAGGTTTGCGTTTAATGTGTCAATTTGTTGATGATATTGATATTGTGGTTAATTTATTAAGACAGCGTCAAGATTTTAAAGTTGTAGAAGAGCGGGATTACATTAGTAATACCAAACAAAGTGGTTATCGTTCATTTCATGTTATTATTGAATATCCTATTGAAACATTAAATGGAGAAAAGAAAATATTAGCAGAAATTCAAATTAGAACGTTGGCTATGAATTTTTGGGCAACGATAGAACATACTTTGAGATATAAATATGATGGAGATTATCCACCAGAGATTCAACATCGATTAGAAAGGGCTGCAGAAGCGGCATTTTTGCTAGATGAAGAGATGTCAGAAATAAAAGAAGAAATTCAAGAAGCTCAGAAATATTATTCTAAAAAGCGTGCGAAAAAGCATAATAATGACTAGGGGATGTTACGATGCGTTACACGATTTTATCTAAAGGTGATTCAAAATCTAATGCTTTAAAACATAAAATGATTAACCATATGAAAGATTTTCAGATGGTTGAAGATCCGGATAATCCAGAAATCGTAATTTCTGTTGGTGGGGACGGAACACTGTTACAAGCTTTTCATCAGTATAGTCATATGCTATCTCGTTGTGCGTTTGTAGGTGTTCATACAGGGCATTTAGGTTTTTATGCTGATTGGGTGCCACATGAAGTTGAGAAACTTATAATTGAGATTAATAACTCTGAATTCCAAGTTATTGAATATCCCTTGTTAGAAATGATAGTACGTTATAATGATAATGGATATGAGACACGTCATTTAGCATTAAATGAAGCTACTATGAAAACTGAAAATGGTTCGACCTTAGTTGTCGATGTGAATATTAGAGGTAATCAATTTGAACGCTTTAGAGGTGATGGTTTGTGTATTTCAACGCCATCAGGTTCTACAGCATATAATAAGGCACTAGGAGGCGCATTAATACACCCATCATTAGAAGCTATGCAAATTGCTGAAATTGCATCAATTAATAATCGTGTATTTAGAACAGTAGGCTCTCCTTTAGTCTTACCAAAACATCATACATGTTTAATAACACCAGTTAATCATGATACTATTTTAACGACGATTGACCACGTTAGTATAAAACATAAAAATGTTAACGCGATACAATATCGCGTTGCAAATGAAAAAATTCGATTTGCTAGATTTAGACCATTTCCTTTTTGGAAAAGGGTACACGACTCGTTCATCTCGAGTGGAGATGATGAGTAAATGAAATTTACTTATATGATACAGCGACCAGAAATGGTTCGCACATTTTTACAGCAACAAGAGTTTTCTAAACGGACGATAAGCGCCATTAAGCATAATGGCGCTTTATTAGTTAATGGACAACCAGTTACCGTCAGAAAGCAATTAGCTATAAATGATATTTTAGAAGTATTTTTAAGTGAAGAAACACCTAGCCCTAACTTAAATCCATTTTACGACACATTAAATATTTTATATGAAGACTCATATTTAATTATTGTGTCGAAATCTGCCCAACAAAATTGTGCACCTTCTAGAGATCATTTACATTTTAGTTTAGTAGAGCAAGTGTTGGGTTATTTTAATGATAGAAAGATATCATTGACCCCACATATTGTTACGCGTTTAGACCGTAATACTTCAGGGATTGTTGTGTTGGCCAAGCATGGATTTATTCATCATTTAATGAACCAAATTAAAATTGATAAAAAATATTTATGTATTTGTCAGGGGTTATTAGACGGTGAAGGTTTAATTGATGCTCCTATTGCAAGACATCCTGAAAGTATTATTCAGCGCCAAGTCAGTCGTTTAGGAAAGGCCTCACAGACTAGATATGAAGTGCTCGAACATATAGGCAACCGCACCTTATGTGAAGTGAAATTGCTGACAGGAAGAACGCATCAAATACGTGTGCATTTTCAACATATCGGTCATCCATTAGTGGGTGATGACTTGTATGGTGGTAAAGATGAAACTTACCATCATCAATTATTACGTTGTATCCAGATATCATTTATACATCCAATTAAAAATCAAAAGATTGTAATAAACGATAGATATGACGCGATTGAAACTATATTTAATATGATATAATTTAAAAGAACTATGGAGGTGGGGCTAATGGCTAATGAAAAAGAGTCAATCACATTAGAAGATGAACAAGTATATAATAAAGTATTGCTAGATGATTTGTTGATTAATAATCATATTGACGAATTTAGAGATGAATTCTTATCTATGCATACATATGAACAAAGTGAATACTTTGAAGATAGCGATGAAGATATACGACAACGTATTTTTGAAGTGCTATCGCCAGAAGAAGTTGCCGATTTCTTTGAACAATTAGAAATCGATGAAGATGAATATGAAGCATTATTTGATACGATGGATGCTAATTATGCTAGTAAAATTTTAGAAGATATGTCTTACGATAATGCCGTAGATATTATGAATCAGTTGTCTAAACAAAAGACAGTTAGTCTCCTCACATTAATGAAGCGTGAAGACGCTAAAGAAATTAAAGCGTTATTACATTATGAGGAAGATACTGCCGGTGGTATCATGACCACTGAATATATCTCGTTGAAAGCAACAATGCCTGTAAAAGAGGCGCTTATCCATGTAAAAGAACAAGCACCTAATGCAGAAACTATTTATGTTATTTTTGCAGTGAATGATGATAAACAATTAGCTGGCGTACTCTCACTTAGAGACTTGATTGTAGCTGAAAACGATGCGTATATTGAAGATATCATGAGTGAGCGTGTCATTAGTGCAAATGCAGCTGATGACCAAGAAGACGTCGCTCAAAAAATGAGAGACTATGATTTTATAGCTATGCCAGTTGTTGACTATCAAGACCATTTACTTGGTATTATCACAATCGATGATATTTTAGACGTTATGGACGAAGAAGCAAGCGAAGATTATTCTCGTTTAGCCGGTGTCTCAGACGTCGACGCTACAAATGATTCTGTAATTAAAACAGCAAGAAAAAGATTACCTTGGTTGATTATCCTTACATTCTTAGGTATGATTACGGCGACTATTTTAGGATCATTTGAAGATACATTATCAAAAGTTGCATTATTAGCTGCATTTATTCCAATTATTAGTGGGATGTCTGGAAACTCGGGTACACAATCACTTGCCGTTTCTGTTCGTAACATTTCAACGGGTGAAATTGATGAACAAAGTAAATTTAAGGTAGCATTAAGAGAAACAGGAAGTGGATTTTTAAGTGGATTGGTTTGTGCAATCTTGTTATTTATCATTATTATGGTCTTATACGGCCAACCAATCTTAGCAACCATTGTAGGTAGTAGTTTAACAATTGCGATGACAGTGGGGACATTAGTAGGTTCAATGATCCCGTTGGTGATGAACAAATTAAAAATTGACCCTGCAGTTGCAAGTGGTCCTTTTATCACTACTATTAATGATATTGTCAGTATGTTGATTTATTTTGGATTAGCAACATCATTTATGTCTTACTTAACATAAGGGGGTTATATGGAATTTGTGTCGCTTGTTGTCGTAGTTTTAACGGCATTTTTCACGCCAATTATAGTCAATAGACTAAGAATCAATTTTTTACCTATAGTAGTGGCTGAAATATTAATGGGTATTATTATAGGACATTCTTTTTTAAATTTAGTCGAACGTGATTCAATACTCAATATATTATCAACTTTAGGTTTTATATTTTTAATGTTTTTAAGTGGTTTGGAAATTGATTTTAAAGCTTTTAAAAGAGATAAAAGTTCAACTAAGCAAGAAGAAAAAGTTAAAAAACAAGAGCCAGGTCATTTACAACTAGCGATAGTTGTATTTATGTTTATTATGATTATTTCTATTGTTTTTGCATATATGTTCAAATGGTTGGGCTTAATTGATGATGTCTTGCTTATGGTTATTATTATATCAACGATTTCATTAGGTGTCGTTGTACCAACATTAAAAGAAATGAATATTATGCGTACGACAATTGGACAATTTATCTTGTTAGTTGCTGTACTAGCAGATTTAGTAACAATGATTTTATTAACAGCATATGGTACGTTACATGCTTCGGGGAATACATCCTTGTGGTTAATCGGCAGTTTAGTCGTATTTACAATTGTGTTTTACTTTTTAGGTGGTTTCTTCAAGAAGGCACAATTCTTACAAAAATTAATGGATGGTACTACTCAAATTGGGATACGTGCTGTATTTGCGCTTATCCTATTATTAGTAGCTTTAGCTGAAGGTGTTGGTGCAGAAAATATTTTAGGAGCATTTTTAGCTGGGGTTGTAGTTTCTCTTCTTAATCCGGATGAGGATATGGTAGAAAAGTTAGATTCATTTGGATATGGGTTCTTTATTCCGATATTCTTTATTATGGTTGGTGTAGATTTAAATATCCCAGAGTTGGTTAAAGAACCGGCATTATTGTTGATTATTCCATTTTTAATATTAGCTTTTCTAATATCTAAATTGATACCAGTATTTTATATACGTAGATGGTTTGATATGAAAACTACAATTTCTTCCGCATTTCTATTAACATCTACATTATCATTAGTTATTGCTTCTGCTAAAATTGCGGAACAACTTGGTACAATTTCACCTGAGATATCGGGAATTTTAATTTTAAGTGCAGTCATTACTTGTGTGTTTGTGCCAATTATCTTTAAGAAAATGTTTCCAATGCCGGATGAAGCCACAAGACAAATTGAAGTGAGTTTGATAGGAAAGAACCAATTAACTATACCTATTGCTCAAAATTTATCTTCGCAACTTTATCAGGTTTCACTTTATTATCGAAATGATTTAAGTGATAAACGTAAATTATCTGATGCAATTTCAATGGTCGAAATTGCAGATTATGAAGAAGAATTGCTTGAACGTCTTGGTTTATTTAAACGTAATATCGTTGTGTGTTCAACAAATGATGACGTTATTAATCGCAAAGTAGCATTAATGGCAAAAGCTCACGGTGTAAAACGTGTTATTTGTAGATTGGAATCTAGTTCTAATGATGAGGCTCTTCAAAGAGAAGGTATTGAAGTGTTTAGTAGTTACATGAGTAACAAGATTTTATTAAAAGGTTTGATAGAAACACCTAATATGCTTAACTTGTTAAGTAATGTTGAAACATCACTGTATGAAATTGCCATGTTAAATCATCAATATGATCAGATTCAACTACGTAATTTCCCATTCGGTGGAGATATTATTTTCGTTCGTATTATTAGAAATAATGAATCTATTGTGCCACATGGTGATACTCAGCTTCGTTACAGAGACCGTGTTATTGTTACAGGTTCTAAAGAATATGTTGATGAATTGAAACGTGAATTAGAATTTTATTATTAAACAGTTTATGATTATAAGTGATATTTTATCTTGTATTACCTTACTAATGATAAATTCAATATTTGAATATGAAGGCTGATGCATATTGTTATATATAAATGTCTCAGCCTTTAACATATAGGAGCGGAATTCAAAAAATAGTATTTTGTGATTACTAGCTTTCAATTTGTTACAAAATCATGTTAGAACCTTTTTATAGCAACTGTTTTAGGGTGATTAATTCCCTTTTGCTATGTAAACGCATAAAAAATTCAATTGATATTAAAATAAATTGTTTATTTATTATAACCAATGTTAAAATAAGGAATGTTGATATTGGTATCGATGAAAAGTGGATATATCTGTGTCATCTGAATTCGAACCAGTTAAAAATGAAAATTTAAATAAAGGAGTTATTTTCATGTTAAATTTAGAAAACAAAACTTTCGTCATTATGGGCATTGCAAACAAACGTAGTATCGGTTTTGGCGTTGCTAAAGTATTGGATCAACTTGGTGCAAAATTAGTATTTACATACCGTAAAGATCGTAGTAAAAAAGAATTGGAAAAATTAGTTGAACAATTAAATCAAGAAACACATCATATGTACCAAATTGATGTTCAAAGTGATGAAGATGTAGTAAATGGTTTTGCTAAAATTGGAGAAGAAGTTGGCAACATAGATGGCGTTTACCATTCAATTGCTTTTGCAAATATGGAAGATTTACGTGGTCGTTTTATTGATACATCACGTGATGGTTTCTTATTAGCACAAGATATTAGTTCTTATTCATTAACGCTTGTATCACGTGAAGCGAAAAAACTTATGCCTGAAGGTGGTAGCATTGTAGCTACAACTTATTTAGGCGGCGAATTTGCAGTTCAAAATTATAATGTTATGGGTGTTGCGAAGGCAAGTTTAGAAGCAAATGTTCGTTACCTAGCTTTAGATTTAGGACAAGAAAACATCCGTGTTAACGCGATTTCAGCTGGACCTATTCGTACATTGAGTGCAAAAGGTGTAGGCGGTTTTAACACGATCTTAAACGAAATAACAGAACGTGCCCCGTTAAAACGTAATATTGATCAAGAGGAAGTTGGTAAAACTGCGGCTTATCTATTAAGCGATTTTTCAAGTGGTGTGACCGGAGAAAATATTCATGTAGATAGTGGTTATCATATCGTTAAATAAAATTATGAAAGAGGTTGGGACATAAATCCCAGAAAAACAGCACTCAGATGATTTAATTCATCTGAGTGCTTCCTTTGTATTCAATACTTCGTATTGTTGGCTCGCTTTCTTAGGGGACAGCTTCAGCCTGTAGTCTTCATCTTGTCCTGTTCCCTCAAGAGTCTCGCCAAAATACGTCTCATTCATATGTAATTTTACATTAAAACACTTTAAAAAAATAAGGCCCTTTCGTATAATTTAATAAACACAACTAAACTAAATTAACGAGAGGTGCCTTATGTATAAAGATTATAACATGACTCAACTTACACTACCAATGGAAACTTCAGTTCTTATCCCCACAAATGATATGTCACGACATGTTAATGAAATTGTTGAAACAATCCCGGAAAGTGAATTCGATGAATTCAAACATCATCGCGGGGCAACATCATATCATCCCAAAATGATGTTGAAAATTATTCTATATGCTTACACACAATCCGTATTTTCTGGTCGTAAAATAGAAAACTGCTTAATGATAGTATCCGAATGATGTGGCTATCACAAAATCAAACACCTTCTTCTAAAACAATTAATCGTTTTAGAGTAAATCCTAAAGTAGATGCGCTATTAGAATCTTTATTTATTCAATTTCACAGCCAATGTCTGAAACAAAATCTTATAGATGATAAAACTATTTTTATTGATGGTACAAAACTGGAAGCTAATGCCAATAGATATACATTTGTTTGGAAAAAGAGTATTCAAAACTATGAATCAAAAATGAATGAAGATTCTAAAGCGCTATATTACGAATTAGTGAAAGAGAAAATCATACCTAAGATTAAAGAAGATAATGATCATGAATTAACACAAGAAGAAATAGATTTAATTGGTACTCATTTGGATAAAGAAATCGAAGATTTAAATTATTACATTGAACATGAAAAATGTACTCGGTTAAGAAAGCAAATACGTCAAAAGCGAACTGAAATCAAAAGATATAAAAAGAAATTCGCTGATTATTCAGAACGAAAGTATAAATATAAAAAACAAAAAAGCTATACTCCAAGATAGAAATAGTTATTCTAAGACAGACCATGATGCAACTTTCATGAGGATGAAAGAAGATTATATGAAAAATGGACAACTTAAGCCAGGATATAATTTACAAATAGCGACAAATTCTCAATTTGTTTTATCATATAATGTGTATCAAAATCCGACAGACACAAGAACAATGGTGCCTTTTTTAACTTTAATTAAAGAGACCTACGGTCATTTATCTGAATATATCGTAGCTGATGCTGGTTATGGTAGTGAACCTAATTATATGGCAATTATAGATGAATTTAATAGAACACCGCTCATAACTTATGGCATGTTTATTAAAGATAAAACCAACAAATATAAAAGTGACATTTTTAATACTCAAAATTGGAAATATGATGAAATCAATGATGAATTTATATGCCCGAATCATAAAAGACTTGGTTTTAAAAGGTATGCCTATCGCTATGATAAATATGGATTTAGGAGAGATTTTAAATTATATGAATGCGATAATTGTTCAGAATGTCCACTGAAGAACAATTGTATGAAATCAAATTCAAAATCTAATAAAAAAATAATGAGAAATGATAACTGGGAATATTTCAAAGCCCAAATCAATCAAAAGCTTTCAGAACCAGAAACAAAAGAAATCTACAATCAAAGAAAAATTGATGTAGAACCTGTTTTTGGATTTATGAAGGCTATTTTGGGTTTCACTCGAATGTCGGTTAGATGCATAAATAAAGTCAAAAGAGAACTTGGATTTGTATTAATGGCACTTAATATAAGAAAAGTAGTAGCTCAACGAGCTAACTATAATCAAAACAATAATGAAAAAGGCAATTTCTATATTATTTCAATAGAAATTGCCTTTTTTCACTTGTCTAAGAATTTTATGTCCCAGACTGTTTTTTTAATTAAAAAAATTGAGGTCGTGATGCGCACTTATCACGACCTCAATATACATACTTAAATCAGCTAGATAATTTGTCTAGCTGATTTAAGTGACGTAACTAAACATAAAACGATGACATATTATCAAGAATGCTATTTTAAGCTATTCTTTAACATCACTGTTTGCTTTTTCAATAATTTGTTGTCTGTATTTGAAAACATTACGAACAATCGTTTTAATCACTGCATAAAGTGGGACAGCTACAAGTATTAGGCCAAAGCCACCGAGATTACCAGCAGCTAAAATAACAACAATAATTGTTAAGGGATGAATATTTAAAGATTTACCCATAACGTTTGGTGTAATGACATTACCTTCTAGTTGTTGAGCAACTAATGTGATAATACATACCCATATAAATATAGTTGGACTTTGAATAATTCCGATAATGGCTGCTGGAGCAAACGCCATCCATGGACCAAGGAACGGAATCATATTGGCTACACAGGCAAACATAACTAATAATAGTGTGTAATTCAAACCAATAATTGAATAACCGATATATAAGATAATACCTAAAATGATACTAACTGTTACTTGACCTTGAATATAAGATTGCACTGTATGGTTTAAGTCTTTTAATAAATCAACAATAAAAACTTTTCTATCGCCTTTAAATAGCTTAGCAATAAAAGGTATAAAACGTTCATGGTCTTTTAACATATAGATTAAGAAAAATGGCACCATGATAAGTAAAAATAGCGTTGAGATAAATGAAGTTAAATAACTAAATGAATTAGATAATATATCTGCAGTGTTATCACTCATAGATTGAACCATTTTATTTATTCTATCTGTTACATCAGCAGGTAATCTTTCCATTTGATCTAAAGCAAAGTTAATAATATATTGGATTTCATGTTGCAATGCTGGTATTTGATTAATTAAGTTTTCAATTTGTTCTGCAATAGGTGGTGCAATAAACCTAATAATAATACCGATAATGATAAATAAAGCGATAAAGATAATTGTAATACTAGCCCAACGGGGTACTTTGTTTTTTTCCAATATTTTTTGAAAAGGTAAGCAAATATAGAATAAGAAGCCACTTAATAACAATGGTAACAATACCGATTGAATAATAATTACAAACGGTAAAAATACACTATGGACTTCCATGACTAATTTGATTAGTAAAAACAGGATTAATAAGGCAATTCCTGTTCTAAACCAAACCTTATTTAGCATAGGACAGTTCCTCCTAAATTTCTTTTTTAAGTACTATTTAGTATATCTCAAATAAACAAAGAACAAAAGATGAAAATAGAATTCAGTAATTTCTGTGCCACTATTATAAAAAAATAGAAAGTTAATCATACGAATTAGAATAATTTGTGTTAAATGGTGTAAAACTATTTAACGATTGAAATATAGTACTCTGAAATATTTAATATAAATTAGAGAATAAAATATATAATTCGTGAAAAAGATAACTTAATGAATACGTTGCGCGGAATATTATATATGTGTATAATAATGAAAAATATATCATTTTACATGATAGTACAACAAGGGGGATACGTTATGTTAGAGGGATTACTTACGTGGTTGTATGATATTGTTTGGAGCAAACCATTAGTTTATGGATTGTTAGTTACAGGGGTATTATTTTCTTTTATGTTGCGGTTTTTTCAACTTAGACATTTTAAAGAAATGATACGTTTAATGTTTCAAGGGGAAAAATCACCTACAGGGATATCTAGTTTCCAAGCAATAGCTTTATCTTTAGCAGGTAGAGTTGGGACTGGTAATATTGTAGGTGTTTCGACAGCTATATTTATTGGGGGACCTGGTGCTATATTTTGGATGTGGGCGTCAGCATTTTTAGGTGCTGGTAGTGCGTTTATAGAATCCACGCTCGGACAAATATATAAACGTGAAGAGAAAGGTCAATATCGAGGCGGTCCAGCATTCTATATTGAATACGGTATTAAGGGGAAATTAGGGAAGATATACGGTTTAATATTTGCAATCGTTACTGTTATATCAGTGGGGCTATTATTACCAGGCGTGCAGTCTAATGCAATTTCAAGTTCGATGAAAAATGCGTTTAGTATAGAACCTTGGATAGTAGCACTATTCTTAGCGGCATTAATTGGCTTAATCATATTTGGAGGTATTAAGTGGATTGCAAATGCAGCAACTGCAGTCGTTCCGTTTATGGCAATTGCGTACATATTAATGGCAGTTATAATTATATTTATAAATATTGAACAAGTTCCTGCTCTATTTGCTTTGATATTTAAATCAGCATTTGGTTTTGAAGCGGCTTTTGGTGGTATTGTAGGCGCTATGATTGAAATTGGGGTTAAAAGAGGACTATATTCGAATGAAGCAGGACAAGGTACAGGTCCACACGCTGCATCTGCAGCAGAAGTATCTCATCCAGCTAAACAAGGATTAGTACAATCATTCTCAGTTTATATAGACACACTATTTGTTTGTACAGCAACTGCTTTAATTATTTTGCTCTCAGGTACATATAATGTTACTGATGGCGGATCGATGTCAGATGGTAAAGCAAGTATGATTAAGGATAATGGAATATTTGTAGAAATGTCGAATGGAGATAAAGATTATTCAGGTACAGCGATGTATGCGCAAGCGGGTATTGATAAAGCTTTCCATGGCAGTGGATATCATTTTGATCCTGCATTCTCAGGATTTGGATCATACTTTATCGCAATTGCATTATTCTTCTTTGCCTTTACAACAATATTGGCATACTATTATATTGCTGAAACCAATATTACGTACTTAACTAGAAGAAGTTCGAAGAAAACCACTTTTATATATATTAATATTATAAGAATCGTTCTGATTTTAGCGACAGTATATGGTGCAGTTAAAACTGCAGATTTAGCATGGATGATGGGTGATTTGGGCGTAGGTATGATGGCATGGTTAAATATTATTGCTATTTGGATACTACACAAGCCAGCAATCAATGCGTTGAAAGATTATGAAAAGCAAAAGAAAAAACTTGGATCAGGTAAACGCGCTATTTATAAACCAGATCCTAGTAAAGTGCCTAATGCTGTTTTCTGGCTAAAAGATTATCCTCAGCGCCTCAAAGAAGAAAAAATTGATGATTAAGTAATCACTCAATTTGTAAAAGTTAAGTTGAAATATTTTAAAATCATGCGTCTCTTGGTACAATGTCTATAAGACTACTAGGGGGCGCATGATTTATGTATGACTTTCAACCAGGAAATATCAATAAGATTAATTTTCCTAGCGAGATTTTAGATAGAGATGTTACGTTATCTATCTATTTACCTAAGGATTTTACAGAATTATTTAAATATAAAGTTGTTTTTTGCTTTGATGGGGCAGACTTTTTTGCTTTTGGTAGAATCCATCGTACTTATGAAAAGTTAAGAGAAGCCAATGAAATTGAGCGAGCGATTTTTGTAGGTTTTCACTATGAAGACGTTGATAAAAGAAGAGCAGAATTTCACCCTCAAGGTGCGCGTACACCGTTGACTGTGAAAGCTATGGCTAATGAAATATTACCATTTATAGATAAGACATTCCCAACGTTTAAAGTAGGTAATGCGCGTGTTCTTTTAGGAGATAGTTTAGCTGGTAGCGCAGCCTTAATTACTGCATTGTCGTATCCGCGTATATTTAGTCAAGTGGGATTATTAAGTCCGCAACATGATGAGGCTATCCAGACATTGATTGAACGCTGTCAATTTAAAGAGCAACTTTCAATTTGGCATGCGGTTGGATTAGAAGAGGAAAATTTCAAGTTACCGACTACTGGTAAAACCGCAGATTTTTTAACACCAAATCGTGAATTAAATTCAATTATTAAAACAAATGGTTTTACGTACCATTATTTAGAATTTGAAGGCGGTCATAGATGGAAATCATGGCAATATTTACTTGATGAAATGTTAAAATATTTTTTATCTGATAATATTTCATTTTAATATTCTGAAATAAATTGACTTTAGAGTAACGAATTTTTCTGAAATTTGCTATAATGTAATTATGTTAAACAAAGGAGGAATTTAAATGATTTTAGGATTGGCATTAATTCCGTCAAAAGCATTTCAAGATGAAGTGAATGCATATCGTAAGCGTTATGATGCTCATTATGCATCTATTATGCCGCATATAACGATAAAGGGGCAATTTAAAATAAACGATGACGATTTAGAGTCTGTAAAAGAGACAATCAAATCGAGAATCGAAGGCATTCCAACGGTCGATGTTCATGCAACAAAAGCATCTAATTTTGCGCCGATTACAAATGTTATTTATTTTAAAGTTGAAAAAACAGAAACTTTAGAAAACTTATTTAATCAATTTAACAAAGGCGATTTTTATGGGGTTGCAGATCATTCATTTGTACCACATTTTACTATTGCCCAAGGGTTGACGAGTCAAGAATTTGAAGATATTTATGGACAATTGAAGCTAGCGGGAATTGACTACAAAGAAACAATTGAGCAACTTTCTTTAGTTTATTACGATGAAAAAGAAGATAAATGGAAAGTTTTAGAAAACTTTAATTTAGCGTAAACATGTTTCATTTTAATTATTGTCTGAACAGTTCTTGTTTAGACATAAAAAGATAGAGAGCTAATCAATTTAGGTTAGCTCTCTTTTATATTTAAAATATTATAATTTTGGTAGGTATACAATCTAGGCGTAAGCAAGGTGAAAAATTGTATGAAAATAAAAAAAGCGTCAATTTCTATATGTTTTTAATAGAAATTGACGTTTTTTTAACTAGATACATTTTAAGTTTCATGTTCTAATTTTTTTGAGTTGTTATAACTCATGCGTACATGTATATTTAAGGTTGGCTAATGATAATTTTCAATTGATAACTTGATTAAGCTTAACATTTTTTCCTATTTATTTTAAAATTTAAGAATCCTCTAAATGTGTTTTTTATGTTTGATAAAATAGATACCATAAAAAACTGCTAAGAATAAGAATACAAAAGCTGAAAAATAAAATGTGTTATTTACTGAATTTGAAAACTCAGTTATTAAACCACCGACAAGTGGACCAATCATAGAGCCAAAACCTTGAACGCTATTAAATACGCCCCAAGTTTCTTCTTGTTCATCTAAATGTATATGGCTTGCCATAAATGTGTTCCAGGCTGGTAGTAAGATACCATACATAAGACCAATAAATACTGCTAATATCCAAACTAATGTAATTTCAGTAATTAATGATAAAGCAAATATCATAAGTGTATAGAGTACAAAACCACTAAATATTACACTGTACATAAATAATGTGCCATGATTATCAATTATCTTAGATAAGAACAACATTGAAAACGCACAGCCAATGCCACCAAATACGATTGCCATCGTATATTCAACTGTTGAAACACCGACAACTTTTGTTGCATATGTAGGTAATATAGGAACAAGAGCAGTAATTGAAGCACCTTGTAGTAAAATCCCCGGAAAAAGAAGTAAATGTCGTTTTGTGACATTTACTATCTGACCTAATTGCTGTTTAACGGGGCGAGTATTATAATTTGTGAGTCTAATTTTTACGAAATAATATAATATCCAAGCAATTAATACAACAAGTGACATTAAAAACGCAAATTGCGTCGGATGAAATTTAAATATAATATTCATGCCAACCATACCTACTAGTAGACCTAGTAACCAAGAGAAGTACACATAACCCATTTGTTTACCACGGTTCTTTTCATCAACACTTGCTAACATGATTACCCATATAGGACTTACCGCAATACCTAATAAGACGGCACTGATGATTAATACTATAGGTGAAGTAGGGAACCAGATAACTAAAAATAGACTGGCAAAAGCAAGTAAAAACCCTAAAGTTAGTACTAATTTTGTACCTAAGCGTTTAAGTAAGAAACCAATCACAAAGTTTGTAGCTGCATCTGAAATAAAATGTATAGAAATAGCAATAGATGTTATACCAACAGCAATTGAGGTTGCTGTTGGAAGCAATGATAAATAACTTAAAATATACATTCCTCGAGCAAATTCCATTAAGAATAAGATGATTAGCATGATTATAAAATTTTTATTTGTGCCATAATTATTTAACGAAGAGCTTTGCATATAAAGGAACCTTTCCGTAAACTTCCTCATATCGAGATGAATGATTAAGTAAGTCTAATAAATCTTTACATAATTTGTATGTTGAATATGGAATTCTAGAAGCATCCATTGCTTGTGACATTGCAGCTAATCTATCTGGCTCATTTGTTAATGTAGCAACTTGATCTATTGCTGCTTCAGGTGTGCTTGCAATACTACCAAAACCTTTTTCTTCGAAGTAGACTGCATTTTCAAGTTCTTGTCCTGGTGCGGGGTCTAAGAAAATCATTGGTATTTGACGCGTTAATGCTTCTGATATGGTGATACCGCCAGGTTTCGTAATCATCAAGTGACTGGAAGCCATCCACTCATTCATATTTGTTGTATAACCTAAAATAAGAACGTTATTATTAGCTTTGAATTGACTAGATAACGAACGTTTTAAGTCTTTGTTTTTACCACATATCATAACTACTTGCGCATGAGGACTTCGATTTAAGATTTCTTGAATCATTTGGCCAAAGCCTTTTGAAACACCAAATGCACCTGCAGACATTAATATAGTTGGTTTGTTGGGATCTAATTTGTTTTGGCGTAACCAATCTCCTTGGTTGATATCCGCTTCGAATTTATCAGAAATTGGAATGCCTGTTACCTTCAATTTATTCCTTGGTATACCGATACTTGCAAATTCGTCTTTTAATTCTTCTGTAGCAAGATAATATTTATGTGAATGTGGTGTAATCCAGTTTTTTTGCATGCGGTAGTCTGTCATTACTGTTGCAATAGGTATGTTCATATCAAATTGTTCAGTTAATACAGACATAACCGGCGTTGGAAAAGTTAGTAAAATAAGATCTGGCTTTTCTTTTAAAAGTAAATTCATTAATTTATTAAGTCCATAGTATTTGTAGAAACACTTATCTAATTGGTCTGGTTGACTATAGTAAAAAGCTTTATACATATTTCTGAAATATTTAAAACTATTAATGTACCATTTTTTACAGATAGAAGTCAGAATCGGGTGAGCTTCTAAAAATAAATCATGTTCAATAACTGTTAAATTGTCTAGATTCATTTCGTTAAATTGGTTTACTACGCTTTGCGTAACTTGTAAATGCCCGTTACCAAAAGATCCAGTAATTATCAGTATTTTTTTATTTTGAGTAACCATTAAAAGCCACCCTCCAATAGTTTATATTTAGCTCAAGGTAATTTTAACGTATTTACTTGAGGTGTGAAAGAAAAAACACACAATTAATTTAAATTATATCATTTTACAAACGCTTGTGAAATGATTCATACTAAATTGGGAAATTAAAATCTAATAAAATAAAGTTGTTATATATGTATATATTACCACTTTTGTTAAAACAATAAGCTTATATTCTGTAAATAACAAAATATATAGAAAGTTTTAACATTTTGATAACATGTAGTTAATATTCTTACAATATAAAGATTACAATACTTAAATAGATGGTACTTGAGTATATTTAAGCGTTCAAGCAGCTTAATATAATAGGAAGAAATTATAAATATCAAATAGTTAGATTCTATAAAAACATCGGGAAATGTGTATAATAGAAGTATTGGAAATAAAGGAGCGATATATGTTGGAAGCAAATGTGTTGTTTGAAAAAATTAAAGTGAAACAAGTTTTCGGCACGTTAGATAGAAATATAACAGATATAACAACTGACTCTCGTACTGCTCAACACGGCAGTATATTCGTAGCATCAAAAGGTTATACAGTAGACAGCCATAAATTTTGCCAAGAAGTGGTAGATCAGGGCTGTGAGGTTATTATTGTTAACCAAAAACAACAAATTATAGGAGATGTAACGCAAGTCATTGTCCCAGATACTTTACGTGTAGCAAGTTTGCTAGCTAATATGTTATTTAATTATCCTAGTAAGCAACTCGTAACATATGGGGTGACAGGAACGAATGGCAAAACTTCAATCGCCACGATGATACATCATATTCATAGAAAATTAAATAAAGGTAGTGCTTACTTAGGCACAAATGGGTTTCAAATAAATGAAGTTAAATCAAAAGGAGCAAATACAACGCCAGAAACTGTATCATTAACAAAGAAAGTGAATGAAGCAGTTGAAGCAGGTGCTGAAGCAATGACATTAGAAGTATCTAGTCATGGTTTATCTTTAGGTCGTCTTCGTGGCGTGGATTTCGATGTAGCCATTTTTTCAAATTTAACACAAGATCATTTAGATTTTCACGGTACAATGGAGTCTTATGGTCACGCTAAATCACTATTGTTTAGCCAATTAGGTGAAGATTTATCACAAGATAAATATGTTGTGTTAAATAATGATGATCCTTTTTCAGAATATCTTAGCTCAGTAACACCATATGAAGTGTTCACTTACGGGGTCAATAATGATGCGCAGTTTACAGCGGAACAGATTGAAGAATCCTTGCAAGGAGTTAAATTTAATTTTAATACACCTGAAGGGAAATTCTATGTAAAATCACCTTATGTTGGTCTGTTTAATGTTTCTAACATTATGGCTGCAATGATTGCAGTGTGGAGTAAAGGTATTGAGTTTAATGAAATTATAAAAGCTGTTGAAAATTTAGAACCTGTAGAAGGAAGATTAGAAGTATTAGATCCTTCACTACCAATCGATCTAATTATAGACTATGCACATACAGCAGATGGAATGGATAAATTAATTGATGCCGTTAAGCCATTCGCCAAACAAAAATTAATTTTCTTATGTGGTATGGCAGGTGAACGTGATTTAACTAAAACGCCTGAAATGGGACGTGTAGCATGCCGAGCAGACTATGTTATCTTTACACCTGACAACCCTGCGGATGATGATCCTAAAAAATTAACACAAGAATTAGCTAAAGGTGCAACACATGATAACTATATTGAATTTTATGATCGTGCAGATGGCATAAGACATGCTATAGATATTGCTGAGCCAGGGGATACTGTGGTATTAGCTTCAAAAGGTCGAGAACCATATCAAATTATGCCTGGTCATATCAAAGTACCGCATCGTGACGATCTTATTGGATTAGAAGCGGCTTATAAAAAATTTGACGGAGGTTTTCATGAAAGTTAAAAAAATCAACTTCAATGACATCCAGCCTAATGTGTATATATATGAAAATGTAGTAAATCAATTATTTCTTATAGCAATTCCTGAAATAAATTGGTCGTTAGAAGTAGAATCAACTTTAAATGAAGATGATATGAAAGAGGAACTTGTGATACACTTATTTACATTACTTGATGAGTCAACAGCGACACGTTTTGCTGATGATATCGTTAAATGGATATTGGAGAATTAAAGGAGATTATAAATGAATATAAAGGAAGAAGTAGAATCAAGAAAAACCTTTGCAATTATTTCTCACCCAGATGCTGGTAAAACAACACTAACAGAAAAATTATTACTGTTTGGTGGTGCAATTAGAGAAGCAGGTACAGTTAAAGGTAAAAAAAGCGGGAAATTCGCTACAAGTGACTGGATGAAAGTTGAACAAGAGCGTGGTATTTCTGTTACCAGTTCAGTAATGCAATTTGACTACGACCATTATAAAATTAATATTTTAGATACGCCAGGCCACGAAGATTTTTCTGAAGACACATACAGAACCTTGATGGCTGTAGATAGTGCAGTTATGGTTATTGACTGCGCAAAGGGTATTGAACCTCAAACGTTAAAACTATTCAAAGTTTGTAAAATGAGAGGTATTCCTATTTTTACGTTTATCAATAAATTAGACAGAGTAGGGAAAGAACCATTTGAATTATTAGATGAAATAGAATCTACATTAGATATAGAAACATATCCTATGAATTGGCCAATTGGAATGGGGCAAAACTTTTTCGGTATTATTGACAGAGAGTCGCATACAATTGAACCATTTAGAGATGAAGAAAATATCTTACACTTAGACGATGACTATGAGCTTAAAGAAGACCACGAAATGAAAAATGATAGCGCATTTGCACAAGCAATTGATGAACTTATGTTAGTTGAAGAAGCGGGTGAAAACTTTGATAATGAAGCACTATTGAATGGTGAGTTAACGCCTGTATTCTTTGGCTCGGCATTAGCAAACTTCGGTGTACAAAATTTCTTAAATGCATACGTGGACCATGCGCCAATGCCAAATGCACGTCAAACAAAAGAAGACATAGAAGTAAGTCCTTTTGATTTAGATTTTTCAGGATTCATATTTAAAATCCAAGCAAATATGGACCCGAAACATAGAGATAGAATCGCTTTTATGCGTGTTGTTAGTGGTGCATTTGAACGTGGTATGGATGTTAACTTGCAACGAACAAACAAAAAACAAAAAATCACTCGTTCAACTTCGTTTATGGCAGATGATAAAGAAACTGTAAATCATGCGGTTGCTGGTGATATTATTGGTCTATATGATACAGGTAATTATCAAATTGGTGATACACTAGTTGGTGGTAATCAAAAATTTAGTTTCCAAGAACTACCACAATTTACACCAGAATTATTTATGAAAGTATCAGCCAAAAATGTGATGAAGCAAAAACATTTCCATAAAGGTATCGAACAATTAGTTCAAGAAGGTGCAATCCAATATTATAAGGCATTACACACAAACCAGATTATTATTGGTGCTGTAGGTCAGTTACAATTCGAAGTATTCGAACATCGTTTGAAGAATGAATATAATGTAGACGTTGTTATGGAGCCAGTTGGTCAAAAAATTGCACGTTGGATAGAAAATGAAGAAGACATCAAAGATAAGATGAGCTCTACACGTTCTATTTTAGTTAAAGATGTATATGATAACTACGTATTTTTATTTGAAAATGAGTTTGCTACAAGATGGTTTGAAGAAAAATTCCCAGAAATTAAATTATATGGATTGTTATAAATTTTGTTTTTGTGTATAATAACCATATTAATAGAATACCTATGACTATGTAGTCAGAGGGGAGTAACTTAACTAAAGTTAAATTGATATATGAAGCATGCAAGTAATACCTAGATATAGGTAAATGTATATTGATATATTCTTTTTAACTTAGTCATTTTTATCGTCATTACGAAGTATAATACTTCCGGTAAGATGGGCAGAATAAAACTGTCGAGTGAGACCTTTGCTAACAGTGTATATTGTCTGTGAATTGTATTTAATTTACTATACGTTTATTAAAATACGATAAAAGGATAACATATGCACTGACTTAGCTTAGGTCTCTATTTTTATGTAAAAAACTAAAGGAGATGTCCTATATGGATCCGAGTTTGATTTTACCTTACCTATGGGTGTTAGTAGTACTCGTATTTTTAGAAGGTTTATTAGCTGCAGATAATGCAGTTGTAATGGCAGTAATGGTTAAACATTTACCGCCTGAACAACGTAAAAAAGCGCTGTTCTATGGGTTGCTTGGTGCTTTTGTATTCCGTTTCTTATCTTTATTCTTAATTAGTGTTATTGCACATTTCTGGTGGATACAAGCACTAGGTGCTTTATACTTGCTATATATGTCTATCCGGAATTTGATATCCTTCTTTAAGGAAAAAGACCATGATAAGAACGATGGTAGTGATGATCATCATTTTGATGAATCTGGAGAAGAGATACATGCTAGTGCTAAATCATTCTGGGGCACAGTGTTAAAAGTAGAATTTGCCGATATCGCTTTTGCGATTGATTCAATGCTTGCGGCACTTGCTATAGCGGTTACCTTACCAACAGTAGGTATCCATTTTGGTGGAATGGATTTAGGCCAATTTGTTGTTATGTTCTTAGGCGGCATGCTAGGTGTTGTTATAATGCGTTTTGCTGCAACTTGGTTTGTAAACCTATTAAATAAATATCCAGGTTTAGAAGGTGCAGCTTTTGCAATTGTTGGTTGGGTTGGTATCAAATTAGTTGTTATGGTGCTTGCTCACCCAGATATCGGAGTTTTAGATGAACATTTCCCACACAGCGTTGTTTGGCAGTCAATCTTCTGGTCTGTTATGATTTTGTTAGTCATCATTGGTTGGTTAGGTTCTGTTCGTAAAAATAAAAAAGAGAAAAAATAAATATATAAATTTTAAATTTTCGAAGTTAGTTCATAAATACTAAGGCTTGTTCCTATACATTTAAGGGAACAGGCCTTTTAATTTTGCTCTTATTTATCCAGTTTTAAATATTAATATAAAGTTATAACTATAATTTAACGTTGTTAGCTTTATATTAATAATTTGGAAAATTATAATTTTAAATTTTATATCTAACCAATTAAAATAGTTTCTGTTTTAAAATTATATATATGGCAATAATAGAAAGGAATAGGGGGGATAAAATGAAAGAGGCACCAAAAGATAAAAATTTTGATCATACTCTAAAGTTATTAAAAGAAGGGTACTATTTTATAATTAATAGGCGTGAAGCATTGAATACTAATATATTCCAAACAAAATTGATAGGCAAAAAAATGTATTGTTTGAGTGGGCGTAAGCAAGCAGAACTTTTTTATGATAATGAATTATTTAAAAGACAAGGTGCAGCCCCGTCTCGAGTTAATAAAACACTTTTTGGAGAGGGGGGTGTACAAGGATTAGATGAAGGTGCTCATTACAAAAGAAAAGGTATGTTTATGGAATTAATGGGTAATCAGGAAATGGTCGAAATTAGCAAATTAATCTATAAATATTGGTTAGCTTATTTCGACCATATATCTAATAGGAAAAACGTTAATATGTATGAAGCTTCAAAGAAAGTTTTTTTACAAACTGCGTGTGAATGGACAGGAGTCCCTTTAAAAGAAAATGAAAGTGATAAACGCGCTTCACAATTATCAAATTTATTTGAAAATGCCGCATCAGTTGGATTAAAACATTGGAAAAGTAGAAGAGAACGAATAAAAGCTGAAAAATGGATAGAAGAATTAGTTCATGATATAAGAAATGGAAATTTCAATTTAGACAAAGATAAAGCTTTATATAAGTTTTCTTGGTTCCATGATATCGATGGAAAACTGTTAGGAGAAAAAGTAGTTGCCGTTGAAATATTAAACTTATTAAGACCGATGACAGCGGTATCTGTATGGGTGGCTAACATTGGGCTTGCAATGTACCAATTCCCAGAAGAAGCAAAAAAGCTACAAAATGGCGAGGAGAAAAAAATTATGATGTTTTTACAAGAAACAAGAAGATATTATCCTTTTTTTCCTTTTACAGTAGCTAAAGTAAAGAAAGATTTTGAATATAATGGTTTTAAATTTAAGAAAGGCACAATCACACTTCTAGATTTGTATGGAACTAATAAACATCCAGAAGACTGGTCCAACCCTCAACAATTCATACCCGAAAGATTTGAACATTGGGAACAAACGCCTTTTAATTTTATACCTCAAGGTGGTGGCAGTTATGATTTTGGTCATCGCTGTGCTGGAGAATTTGTAACAATGGCCATGTTGAAAGCTACGATGGACTTTTTAATTAAACATATTACTTATGATATACCAGAACAAAGCTTTGATTTTAATTTTAATGATATACCAGCTGTACCCAACGATGGTTTCATAATTAATAATGTTAGGTTTATATAAATTTATTTTTCAAAAATATTTACAGAAACGTTAAATTTTCTAATTAGTTGTAGGAGTAGATAGTTACTAGAAAACCTTATAATTCCATAATGACGCTACGTAATTATTATTTATATTAAAGACACTTCTAAAAAGTTTATTAAGCTTTTAAAATTGATGTAGATATGAAAGATAGTAATATAACATGTAAATTAGATCTTACAAATAGCGCTTAAAATCACGATTGTATGTTTAACTTATTAACAAAAAGGAATGCTCAGTAATAAGGCATACGAGAATATAAACATTAGAAAAAATACTGAGCATTTAAGGTCAACACCCAAGAAATTGCGAAATAAATTTTAAAAAGGATGTGTTGAAAGATGAGAATGCAAGTTAAACAGTATATAGATGGCGAATGGATTGAAAGTACAAGTGGAGAAACTATCAATGTCATTAACCCAGCAACTGAAGAAAAAATCGGTGAAATAGCTAAAGGTAACAAACAAGATGTAGATAAAGCAGTGGAATCTGCACATAATGTTTATCTTAGTTTTCGCCATACTTCAGTCAAAGAACGCCAAGATTTGTTAACGAAAATCGTCGAAGAGTATGAAAATCGTAAAGAAGACTTAATCCAAGCAATGACAGAAGAATTAGGCGCTCCCTTAAAAGTGTCGGAAAAAGTACATTATCAGATGGGACTCAATCATTTTGCGGCAGCGAGAGATGCGCTAGATGATTTTGAATTCGAAGAACGTCGTGATAACAACCTAGTTATAAAAGAAGGTATTGGGGTTGCTGGATTGATCACACCTTGGAATTTCCCCACTAATCAAACGTCACTTAAGCTCGCTGCGGCATTTGCAGCTGGTTGTCCAGTTGTGTTAAAACCTTCTGAAGAAACGCCATACGCCGCGATAATTCTAGCAGAGATATTTGAAAAGGTTGGCGTCCCTAAAGGTGTTTTTAATTTAGTAAATGGAGATGGAGAAAACGTTGGTAATCCTTTAACTGAGCATCCTAAAGTACGTATGATGTCATTTACTGGTTCTGGAGGCGTTGGTGCTAAAATTATGGAAAAAGCCAGTGAAGATTTCAAAAAAGTATCTCTTGAACTTGGTGGAAAATCACCATACATTATTTTAGAAGATGCTGATATAGAAAGTGCAGCAGAAGGAGCTGTAAGAAAAATTGTAAATAATACAGGTCAAGAATGCACAGCAGGAAGTCGTACAATTATTCCAGAGTCTATGAAAGAACAATTCTTAGCAGCGGCAAAAGAGAAAATGTCAAACTTGAAAGTTGGCGATCCACAGTCTGAAGAAACAGACTTAGGTCCGCTCATTAATAAAAAGCAATATGAAGGTGTACAAAGTTATATAGAAAAAGGCATCGAAGAAGGTGCTACTTTGATCTATGGAGGTACAGGAAAGCCAGAACAACTTGAAAAAGGCTACTTTGTTAAACCTACGATTTTTAGTGATGTTAATAATAAAATGACTATCGCTCAAGAAGAAATATTTGGTCCTGTGATGTCTGTTATAACTTATCAAGATATAGAAAAAGCTATTGAAATTGGAAATGATACAAAATATGGATTAGCAGGGTACGTATATGGAAAAGACAAAGAGACCCTCCATAAAGTTGCCCGTTCTATTGAAGCTGGTATTATAGAGATTAATGAATTTGGACAGGCATACAATTTACCATTTGGCGGCTATAAACAATCAGGCATAGGAAGAGAATGGGGCGATTATGGTATTGAAGAATTTTTAGAAGTTAAATCAATTGCAGGTTATTATGAATAAAAATTAATACCGTCAGCAAAAAGCACGGAACCCAAAAATTGAGGGTTCCGTGCTTTTACTTCTTTAGTCATTTATAACTAATTTTTATTTATTTTGAATATAATAATTTTTGTTCATCGAATAATTATAAAGTTACAGCTAGTGGCGTCACGCTGTCTTTATTTTGTTACACTAATAAATTATAACAATTTAATATGGCTATAAATAAAATTAATACACTGCCTAAGTGATATATTAATTAAATTGGTTTAATTTTTCACAATATCTTTACTTGTTTTAATAATAAATAAAATTAATAAAGTGAGGCACACAGAACCGACAAACGTTGGAATTATAAAGAATAACCCTGTTGAATTTGACAATGTCTTACCTGAAGAATTTAACATTGTTACGCCAATAAATGCGCCAATTAATGATGAAAGCGTGCTAATAATAAGGCTAGTAATTTTATTGTTAGTTAACCAGAATGAAAATGTCACTCCAACGATTAAACCTATTAATATTATGATAATAAAATCCATTTAATCCCTCCAGTAATAAAGCACTTTCAAATTTTGTTGATAATTTTTTAAATATAGGTTATTAGGAAAATAGAATAATCGAAAATATATTATACCTAGATAGCCTACTTTGGCAAAATATTATTCTTCGAATAGTTATGTTTTAAGCGATATCTTTACAAGCTTTTGCGCACTTGAAACAAGATTCTGCACATTTTTGGCAATGATCGTGCTCATGTTTTTGGCATTCATTTCCACATGCTTCACAAATCTTGGAACATATTTCTGCCAAATCGTGTGCAAATGATGAATCTATTGTTAATTCGCGTTCTAGAAAAGCACACATATCAGCACATTCACGGTCTAATCGGATACATTCAACCATCATTTTTACATTTTCTTCTTTCAAACAGGCTTGGAAACAGTAGTTACATGCTTCAACACATTCACGTAATGTTTGGATTAACAATCTATTTTTTTCATAAGACATAATAAAACCTCCAATTAATTAAATTATTCTATATAATAATTTCCCTATAATTTTCATACTCAAACTGTTTTTGATAAATACTACAAGAACTGTTTAAAATTAACCAAATTTAAGGTAATAAAATATAGATATTAATATATTAGGAAGTTAAATATTAGAGACTAAAATTCTTAAATATTACTGAGCCTCTCTTTCTAGTAGGTAATATAATAAAATACAAGACGCACTTCTTTAATACATAAATGTCTTTGAGAATATTATATTTATATTATCAACATATACATACTATTTTTCGTATATCGTCTTATATTCACAGAAATTTAATTAAAACTATTTACTTTATAATTTAAGTAGTAAATTTACAATTATAGGGTAAATGATATTACTAGAAGGAGTGTATGTGATGAAATTAAATGCAATTATTTTAAATGGTTCTTTGAAACATGGAGATGAGGGGTCTAATACTGAAGCTTTAGTTAACGAAGTTATTGAAATTTATAAAAAAGAAAACGTAAACGCTGAAATTCTTAGATTGAGTGATTATAATATTTCATACGGAATTGCTGATGATATGGGCAAAGGGGATGAATGGCCACAAATATTAGATAAAATTATCAATGCCGATATTTTAATTATAGGCACGCCTCTATGGTTAGGAGAAAAAAGTAGCATTGCTACGCTTGCTATAGAAAGATTGTACGGTAGTAGTAGTATAACGAATGACCAGGGGCAATCAATTTTTTATAATAAAGTTGGGGGCGCTGTAGTGACAGGTAATGAGGATGGTGCAAAACATGCTGCAACTTCAATATTGTATTCATTATCTCATATTGGTTTTACTATACCTCCTAATGTCGATGCATATTGGGTGGGCGAAGCTGGCCCTGGGCCTTCGTATATGGATATTAATTATGAAAATGAATTTACGAAAAAACATGTAGAGTTGTTAGCGTACAATACTATACATTTAGCAAGAATGTTTAATAAAAACCCAATACCAAATGAAGGGAATCAATTAAATAATTAGAAAAATAAATTTATAAAATGCTTTATAATGCAATAGTGATGAGGTACTAGATAAACAAACGAAGATGAAAAATATAGCTAAAATAATGTTAATTATGTTTATAATTCTCTTATAACAAAAGTATAGAAATGTGGACGTTAGTTAGGATGAATAATTTATAGAATGATCAAAAATAATCACTAGTTTGAACAATTTTTTATCCGTAGTTAGTGGGGCGAAATCATGAAATCATTTTTAGAAAAATATGATTTCTATTTCGTCTTTTTTTATGCAGTAAAATTCCTTATATAAACTATTGCATTTTAATAATACTAAGAGACTTATTTTCCCAAACTAATTTAATAGCGAGTCTGAACAATAGAGAGAAGATTGAAATTTTCTTTGTAGATACGCTAAAAAGCAACGCTCTTACTAGCTTTTATAGCTTTAAAAATGGAAAAAATAATGTTAGAGATAGAAATATATGCTGAAAGTGCTTATAATCATTTATATATATAGCAATAAAATAAAAATAAAGCAGAAATATTTTATGTGATATGTCATAATAGAAATTAAAGAAACATGTAGTTTTAGGGGGAATTATGGTGAAAGATAATAAAAAACATGTAATCCCAAAAGAAAAATACGGCCGTAAAAGACGTGAGTATTTTCATAATGAAGAGCGGGAACAACGTGTACAACTTGAGCGTAAAGCAAGAAAACAACGCGCTGAAAAAGCCGAAGAATTAGCCAAAAATAATGAAGAACGTGTGAAAGAAAATTTGAGAAAAGCACGTATTGAGAAATTGACTCAAGAAGAGATTCAACAGCAACAACAAGTTATGAAAGAACGTAACAATGGTAAGATGAGTGACCAAAATCAAATTAATGAAACACCTAAAGATAGCCAGCAGAAAGAAACAAAGGCTGCAGTTGAATCAGAAAAAACGCCCGAAACAAATTTAAATGAACCTCTTGCATCAACTACAGATTATCAGAACGATAAAGGACAACATAATAAAGAAGCAAAACATAGTCACTCAGAAAGAAAAGATGAACCGAAAAATATACATGACGATCATTTTTATTCTGAAGAAGCGCAACAATCGCGTGTAAATGACTATATAGAAGATGAAAATGAAAGTAAAACACTAAATAGTATTGGAACAAGTAATGAATCAAAACACCAAAGAAAAATGGCTTCACAACAAAATGATGGTCGACCGCAGTCATTTATGGACAGAGTTAAGTACTTTTTCATAGAACAATGGGCACAGGTTTTAATCGTCATTGCAGTTATATTATTGCTTATCCTAATTCAAGCAATATTTAGTAATGTAGATAATAATGGAAATACAAGGGATCATGTATTTCAAAACAATAGTGATAAAGACAAAACTTACACTGCTACAATGAAAAGTGCAAATAGTGCAGTTCATTCAGTTGTAACAGTAGAAAATGATACAAGTAACGATTCATCATCTGCAGAGAAAGAGACACAAGAAGCAGGTAAAGAAAATGAATTAGGTTCAGGTGTCGTCTACAAAAAAGTAGGCGACTCTATTTTTATTATGACGAACGCACATGTTGTTGGTGATAAAAAAGAACAAAAGATTACATACGGTAACAATGACAGTTCAATAGGTAAAGTAATTGGCGCAGATAAATTTTCAGATATTGCGGTCATCAAAGCGAAAGTGAAATCTAATAGTGATGTAAAAGCAATTAAAATGGGAGATTCAAGTACTTTAGTACTAGGTGAACCTATCATTGTTGTAGGTAATCCTTTAGGTGTTGATTTTAAAGGCAGTGTCTCAGAAGGTATTGTTTCAGGATTAAACCGCCATGTACCAGTAGATATTGATAAAGATGATAAGTTTGATGTGTTGATGAGCGCATTTCAGATGGATGCGCCTGTAAACCCGGGTAATTCTGGTGGCGGCGTTATCGATAAGAACGGTAAATTAGTAGGAATTGCATCATTGAAAATCGACATGGATAATGTTGAAGGAATCGCCTTTGCAATCCCAGTCAATGATGCAGAATCTATTGCAAAACAACTTGAAGCTAAAGGTGAAGTAATATATCCTAATACAGGCGTAGAGCTTGCTAATATTGCAGACATTGATAATGCGACCAGACAATCTATCAAATTGCCTGATGATGTAAACAATGGTGTATTAGTTGGAGAAGTCAAATCAGATTCAATTGGAGAAAAATCTGGGTTGCAAAAAAATGATGTAATAGTAGAATTAGATGATAAAGAAGTAGAAGATAACCTCAGATATAGACAAATCATATTTAGTCATAAAGATGATTTAAAGACACTAACTGCTAAAGTATATAGAGATGGAAAAGTACAGGATATTAATATTAAATTGAAGTAGCGTTGGGGTGAATAAACGTTGTCCATTTTCAATCAATTATTTAAAAAATCAAGCCCTCAACAAGGTATTGTGATGTATTATATTATAGCAATTATTGTAGCGTTTTTATTGCTGAATCTACCCTTTGTTCATAAATCAGGTATAAATGTAGATCCAATAGATTCACTATTTGTTGCTGTTTCGGGTGTAAGTGTTACAGGTCTTTCTCCAATAAATATAGTTGAAACTTATACAACATTTGGACAAATCATTATCATGATTATACTTAATATTGGTGGTATTGGCGTAATGGCAATAGGCACCATGTTATGGGTTGTATTAGGTAAACATATTGGTATGCGCGAACGCCAATTGATTATGTTGGATAATAACAAAGATACTATGAGTGGTACTGTTAAACTCATTTTAGATATTGTTCGTACAATTTTAATTATTGAAGTTGTGGGAGCAGCTCTTTTAGCTTTTTATTTCTATAGAGATACGCCAGATTTACAATATGCGATTATGCAAGGATTCTTCGTTGCAGTATCTGCCACGACAAATGGTGGTTTGGATATAACGGGTCAATCATTAATACCGTATGCAAATGATTACTTTGTACAAACGATTGTAATGTTTTTAATTATTTTAGGTTCAATTGGTTTTCCAGTTTTGATTGAAGTGAAGGCTTATATTAAAAATAGAATCCCTAATTTTAGATTTTCATTATTTGCGAAAATTACAACCGTGACATATTTAGTTTTATTTGTGTTCGGTGTGATTATAATTTTATTGTTAGAATATAATCATGCATTTCAAAATATGAGTTGGCATAAGTCGTTGTTTTATGCACTATTCCAATCTGCAACGACCAGAAGTGCTGGATTGCAGACCATTGACGTAAGCCATTTTGGTGAAGGCACTAATGTAATTATGAGCATTTTGATGTTCATAGGATCATCTCCAAGTTCAGTGGGCGGAGGGATTAGAACAACTACGTTCGCTATTTTAATCCTATTCCTATTTAACTTTAGTAATAATACCGAAAAATTATCTATTAAAGCATTTAATCGTGAAATACATACTACAGATGTTCAACGTTCATTTGCTGTATTTACGATGGCTGGTATTATAACCTTTGCAAGTATGATATTTATACTTGTTGTAGAGAATGGAAAAATAACATTTCTACAAGCATTTTTCGAAGTAATGTCAGCATTTGGTACTTGTGGCTTATCTTTAGGCGTAACAGGTGATGTTAATGATATGTCAAAAATGGCACTTATGATATTGATGTTTATTGGTCGAGTTGGATTAATTAGTTTCATCATAATGATTGGTGGACGACGCGAACCAGATAAATATCATTATCCAAAAGAGCGCGTACAGATTGGTTAATGGTAGTGTGATAAATAGCGTAATATAATAGTCATTAGTATGAGAGTCCGGGGCATAGATATATGCTTCGGGCTTTTTTTTAAAGAGTCACTCTCAATTTATTGAGTTAGTGACTCTTACACATGAGCAAAATCTCAGGTGAACGAAACATCACTCTCAATTTATTGAGTTAGTGACTCTTACACATGAGCAAAATCTCAAGTGAACAAAACTATCACTCTCAATTTATTAAGTTAGTCTTTCATACTTTAATTAAGATTTTGAATATTTAATACTGAAATGAGATTAGTATTTGATATGGAAATAAGGTCTTTTAAAAAATAAAATCCCACAGTTGAAAATAAACTATTTGAAGTTATAAAAATGGTATTTTAGTATCATGGTCTTTTCAAAACATGTTAAACTGTGGTTAATGAGGAGAGAGGCATATGAAAAAAAGTGAAAAGATTGCAATAGACGTTATCACAACTTCAGATATGCATAGTTATTTTCTTAATGGAGATTACAGCTCAAATATTTATAGAGCTGGTACTTATGTTAAAAAGGTGAGAGAAGAAAACGACCATGTCATTCTATTAGATAGTGGCGGTAGTTTAGCAGGTTCTTTAGCAGCATTCTATTATGCTATAGTTGCACCATATAAACGTCATCCAATGATAAAATTGATGAATGCGATGCAATATGATGCAAGTGGTATTAGTCCCAATGAATTTAAATTTGGTTTGTCATTCTTTTCAAGAGCAGTGTCGCTATCTAGATTTCCATGGTTATCGGCAAATATTGAATATAAGCGTACACGTGAGCCTTATTTTTCTACACCATATACAATTAAAGAAATTGAAGGTGTGAAAATTGCTATAGTAGGTTTGACCTCTGATGGATTAATGGAAAGAGAACACTTTGAAATGGAAAAAGATGTTCAAATTGAAAAGACTTTATTATCTTCTAAACGTTGGATTCGTTTTATACATGAAACAGAAAAACCAGAATTTCTTATAGTAATTTATCACGGTGGTCTCAATCAGTTAAATAAGTCAGCAAATGAACATGAACAAAACGTAAATGAAGCGGAAAAATTAATGCAGACATTGGGTGTTATAGATTTATTGATTACTGGACATCAACACCAAACATTTATAGGACGAAATGATAAAACAGTTTATGTTCAAGCAGGGCAAAATGCCGAACAGTTAATTCATGTGAAAATTGATTTTAAAAAACGCACCACTTCATATGAATTAGAAGATATTCAATCCCAAATTATTGATTTGAACGAGTATCAAGAAGATGAAGATTTATTAGATTTAACTTTTTATGATAGGAAAACAGTTGAACATTGGAGTAAAGAAGTTTTAACTACCACAGATATTGATGCTAAAGTTGGAGGATTGACGGATGTTATCACTAAACCTCATAAGTTTACACAGCTATTACATGACAGTATACGATTAGCATACGACTACGATATTTCGTGTATTCATTTACCTATAAGTGGTGAAAAGGGATTGTCAGGCACCATTACGAATGAGGAACTATATAACGCACATCCCCATCCTGACATACCAATTGATTTAACAATTAAAGGTCAACAAATTAAAGATATTTTAGAATATTGTTATGGTCATATTGAATTTAGCCAAGGGGAGCTTAGTCTAACTATTGTAGATGAAACATTATGTACGTTCTGGCAAGGTATAGATTACATTATAGATATGAATAAAAAGCCATTTAACCGCGTTACACTAAATAATATTAGACTAGATCATATGTATCGTGTAAGTATGACAGATTACTGTTATAGAAATTATAGACAATATTTAGAAGATGCTGTCATCCATGAAACCGGTGAAATCACTATGGTAGAATTAATTTCGCGTAATTTGAAAAATCAAGAATATCAAATTCAGCAAAAACAAACATTTGAAGTCATAATATAAAAAAACTGGGAGATTCATTTTAGAATGAGTCTCCCAGCTTTTTAAAGTTTATGCGTTAAATATTAATAGAATTACAACAGCTACAATTTGTGCAATAACCGTTGTGGCAATTCGACGTGTATAAAAATAACTTAATGAAAGTACGATTTGTACAACAAATACAAAGAACACAATCCACAAATTATCTAGGTAATAAAATAAAGAAGCTGAACAAAAGGCTGTAATTATAATACCTAACCAACTAGGTAATTTTAATTTAAGCAATTCCTTTTGTAATACCGTACGCATATATAACTCGTGACAAGGTATTACAAAAACTAATGTAACTAACATTTGCCATTTATAATACACACCTGTACGTGTCAGTTCTTTAATTAATTCAGCATACTTAATATCAGTAGCTATAGCAGCGATAATAAGCTGAATAATGATTAATACTATACCTGTAATGATTCCTATACCTAAAGATGTCAATAGCCGTTTGGATTCGATATCTCTTTGATAAAAAACATAACTAACGCCTGCGATTAACATAATACCGGTATAGAGGTACCAGTATTCTTGTTTTTCACCCCACATAACATATAAGATAGCGTGAAATGCAAGAAAGCTAACGATAAACCATATTAATGCCTTAGAAAGTCTATTCATTTTAACTATCCTTCTTGTTCAACGATTGTATACCGTTTATGATTAATGACAGTCTTTTCAGGCAAGTCTAGTTCTTCGAAGTTCTCCATAATTGTTAAATCAACAATTACTGAGTTGTCATTAATTTTTTCTACTCGACCTTTTAAGCCGTCATAAAATTCTACGATATTTCCAACTTCTGCAACAGTCATTTTTAGTCCTCCCTAGAAATGCTAACTAGATAGTATTATACAAAAAATCAGCATACAAATAAACAAATAACCATTAAATTGCTTGATATAAGACAATTTATAAATTTTACTTTATTCTCAAAGTGAATGATTGGCAATTTTTGTGAAAATATAGCATAAATAAGGTAAGGGTATATAATATGAAAAAGGAGTGCAGTAAATGAAGTTTATTAGTAATAATAATATTACAGATCCAACGCTTAATTTAGCAATGGAGGAGTATGTATTAAAAAACATGCCAAAAGATGATAGTTATTTTTTATTTTATATAAATAGACCATCCATCATAATTGGGAAAAACCAAAATACTATTGAAGAAGTGAACCAATCATATATTGATGAACAAGGTATTGATGTTGTAAGACGTATATCTGGCGGGGGCGCAGTCTACCATGATACAGGTAATTTAAACTTTAGTTTTATTACAGATGATGATGGTAATAGTTTCCATAATTTCCAAAAATTTACTGAACCAATTGTTGAAGCATTGAAATCGCTTGGGGTTGATGCAAAATTAAGCGGAAGAAATGATATTCAAGTTGGTGAAGCTAAAATATCAGGAAATGCTATGGTAAAAGTAAAAGATCGCATGTTTAGCCATGGTACTTTAATGTTGAATAGTGAACTTGATGAAGTTCAGAATGCTTTAAGAGTGAATCCAGCAAAAATTAAATCTAAAGGTATTAAATCTGTAAGAAGTAGAGTTGCGAATATTTCTGAATTCTTAGATGAGCCTATAGATATAGATAAATTTAAAGAAATAATTCTAAAAACTATTTTTGGAGAAACTCAAGTAGAAGAATATAAACTTACGGATAAAGATTGGGAAAAAATAGAAAAGTTAAGCAATGAAAAATATCGTACTTGGGAATGGAATTATGGTAGAAATCCTAAATATAATTTTGAAAGAGAAGAAAAATTTGAAAAAGGTTTTGTGCAGATTAAATTAGATGTGAAAAAAGGACGCATTGAACATGCAAAAATTTTCGGTGATTTCTTCGGTGAAGGGGATATTACGGAATTAGAAAATGCGTTGGAAGGCACACTACATGAATTTGATAGTATTGAAGAAGCACTTTCAAATTATGATATTTATCATTATTTTGGAGACATCGATAGACATGAATTGATAAGGCTTATGTCATAAAATTTTAAATAAATGTTATTTTGGAAATGTAAAAAGGTCTATTCACTAACTTAATTGATAAGTAGGGAATAGACCTTATTTTAAATAACAAGAAGTTAAATTAGCCAACGAGAAATTCCTCCAAGTTTCTGTATTCTTCTGTATAACGTTTGAAATCATTCTCGTTTTTATTTTTAAGTGCATTATCGATAAGCTGTTCCAACTGTTGCTTGCGGACATTACGTAAAGATTCATCGATGATTAGTTCAATACCTAAGTCATTAATTGTTGATACAAATGATTCTAATGTATTGTATTTTACATGTGTATTGTGTTTCATAAACGTCACAACCTCTCTATCTTTATTTACATATAGTATACAAGGTTTTAATTTTTAAATCAATGAATATTCTGACTTTTCCGAAAAAATAGTGTTAATTGCAAGTTTACTAAAAATAAGAAATCGAAAAAGACTTTACACTGAAAATTAATTGCAGGAAATCTATAAAAGTATTTATAATATATATTGATTTTAAGATGTTAATGATATATTATTTGATTATCACCAAAACTTATAAAGGAGGTAACAACAATGATTCAACCATATATTATTAAAAAAGGTGATATGGTTTTGCAGCCATGTAATTTAGCAACTGGACAATATGAAGGTAGCTACTTATTAAGGTATAAGGCCGATAGTCAAATCATTAAAGAACGCGTAGCTAAGATTATCGACCGTTCCTGTAGATTTTATGGTAGCAGTTATGTGTTTAAAAAGGAAGATACCATGCGTATCACTGGTATAAGTAGTAAGCCGCCAATTTTATTCACTCCACTATTTCCCACATATTTCTTCCCCACACACTCTGATCGTAAAGCAGATAATACTTGGATCAACATCCATTATGTCCATAATATTAGACCACTTAAAGAAAGGAAATGTAAGGTTACTTTTGTAGACAATCAAAGCATCGTAGCTAATATTTCAGCTCATAGTATGCATCACCAATATTTAAATGGTATATACTATTATTATATGATGGATAGGGCAGCTAGAGTCGCTACATTTGACCCTGATTCACCAATTGATTATACTAAACCGCAATTAAATATATATGAAGCATTAGCAAAATATTCATTATTTGAACCAAAATAGTGAAAATCAGCAAATAAAAAATGTAAAAAAGGCATATGTGGAATATTATATTAATTTAGTGTAAATATTCCGCATATTTTTTTTACATACCTCTTGAAAAATAAAAGATAGTTGATATAATAGTATTTGTGCTTGATTAAAGGCATTAATTATTCCACAGTAGCTCAGTGGTAGAGCTATCGGCTGTTAACCGATCGGTCGTAGGTTCGAGTCCTACCTGTGGAGCCATTGGAAACGTACTCAAGTTGGCTGAAGAGGCGCCCCTGCTAAGGGTGTAGGTCGCGAGAGCGGCGCGAGGGTTCGAATCCCTCCGTTTCCGTAAATTAGATAATCCCCGTTAAGTTGACGTGAGCAAAACGTTGATTTAACGGGTTTTTATTATATCTGGATAAGTTTGGTTAGTGTCGTAAATGAATTTTTAAGCCAACGAAACGCCAATATTAATATAATTTTTACAAGATTACGCCAACGCATTGGCATTAGTTTCTATGCTTTCTAACGCTTGTATAGCCTTATCATTTTCGGCTTTGGCTGTTTCATCTAATAAATAAGAATAAACATCCACAGTTTCCGTAAATTAGTTTTTATAAAGTGTTCTTACATACCGAAACTCTTGAAATAATAGGGTTTCGGTATTTTTGTTTTAAAATACTTTTAATTTTTTGGTCGTTTCATAGTTAAGAAGATTACAAAATATAATTCTGCGATAATTTTAAACCTAAGAAGGTTACATGCGCAAAATAGAAAAGTACTCATAAACAATATACGTAGATAATCAAACTGGATTGAATAAAGTTAATTTGAAAGAAACTGTAAAGATATAATAAATTGAAAAACGCTATAAATACATAAATACATAAATACTAGTCCAAAAGCAGTAAGACAAAACTTAAATTTTTTGAGTTTGCAACGCTAAGGTCAACTTGCTTTTTTATTTATTATCATAAATTTCTTTTGAAAATTCTTCTTCAATACGTTCGATATAATCTTTATTACTGCCATGCCATACTCCACAAAACCTTGATTTAACGCTCTCATTGTTAAACCAATTTCCATCATAATAAGCAATAGGAAATAACAAGCCTTTTTGGATATATTTTAATATTATGTTAAAAAATTTTTCGTTGTCACAGGGAGAAATATAATTATAAAATTTATGATAGCCATCATGTAAAAATGGATCTAAAAGCAACATACTTGTTGAACCATTTTGTCGAAAATTTAAATCAATTGCAAATATATTATTTTTCTTATCAACCAATAAATCAAATCCAGCAATACCGAAATAACCATTTTTCACTCCAATTTCCATTATTTCTTTACCTGCTTGTATAACTGAGAGAGGAACTTTTTGGACATTATGATTACCTTTATAATGCCCATATTGATCTGTCAATTGTTCAGTGGCACCCAAATACCTTATTCCTTCTTTTTCTGAATATACATATTGTACAGAATAATTATTTACAGCTTCTATTTTTTGTTCAATAATGAGTGAATTAGTCATATGACTTGCTTTTGAAATTTTTTGTTTAGCGTTTTTTAAATCTTCGTTGTTATAACAAATCATCACGCCATAACCGCCAGCTGTGGGTAAATCACCCGCTGGTTTTATTACAAAAGGAAATGACCAATTAGAAACAGAATTTTCAAATTCGGCAACCGTGACAACCTCTCTTTTAGGCAAATATTTATAACCAGTCCATTCAGCAAGACGTGATTTATTGTTTAAGGCAATAAGAGTTTCTTTATCTAATGCATAATGTTTATTTTTTAAAACTTCCGGTTCATGGGCATATTGAAAATGAATTTTTTTACCATATTCATGAGCTAATTTTTTTATTAATTTTTCATAAGTGGTTTGATTTTCAAATTTCCAGATATTACTAGGTATTTTTATTCCAACAGTTTTAAAAAGTAATGATAATTTATTTGTTACGCATGCTGCATGTACTAATATAGGTGTTTGCCCAGATATGATTAATTCTCTACCTGTTGAAAAATTGCATTGATGTTCTTCAAGTTCCAACCATGGGTTAGAACCATAAGAAGGTCTAGAAGTATAAATAACATTTGATGCATAAAGGTCATTAAGCGTTAAAATAGGTTGTTTGTTTTGTAGGTTTTCCATTATAAACCTCCTTATATTTATAATTTGATATATGTTAATCTTTATTGAAGAAATTCAAAGTGAATGAGTATATCCGGGATGTTTTATATGAAATTGGATATGCGTATGATATAAAATATGAAAAGGTTTGGAAATGTTGAAGAAAGAGAAAAATTTAATTTACTGGTTTAAAAAATTTACGTTTTAAGATGTTTATATACTAAGAAGGATATACCACTTTACCTTAATAATAGAGATATGAAACATTGTTAGTTTAAATTCTTTTTAGATAAAATAATTGGTTATAAATTTAACTTAAGAGGATAAGAATAATTAGATTATTTGATTCTTATTTAAAGAGAAAAACTTTCTATAATTATTATGTTTTTATAATAAGACAAAAATTCTAAGTTATTCTTGGACATTTATACAGAAAAACAAATCAATATGTACTAGATAAATATAGATATTAAGATAGTAACGATAATTTATATAAAATAAATATAAATTTTGTGTTTAAAAATAATTTGAAGTGGAATACTATAATTGCACTCCCGAATCTTATTCTCAATCACATTTCCCAAGCTCCTCTATTATTTTAGGTTCTTCGACCTTTGATGATAGAGGGGTTTTTTAGAAGTAATTCAAATTTAAAAATTTAGTCAACAAGTAGTTAATAAACGTTAAACTATACTGTTATATATAGGTCGTAAAGAATACCTCTATTTGCGACAGAAAATAATTCTCGTTAAATTAAGAATTAATTTAGTGGTGCTTTAGTTTTGGTGAATCTAATTCAGTGTTTGTTAAAAAGTTAAGGGAATGTACTAATATTAGAACTATCATATTAATGCTATGGTATATATAGTGGTCCCCCTTAACCACCTCAAAGTATCTTTTCACAGCCATCCTTCGGGATGGTTTTTGATTCTTCGAATGTATTATTAATTCTTTTAAATATATTGAGTGACTTGCTTAATTTAATTATTAAAAATAGCCTATATTAAGATGAGACCTTAGAGTTAAAGTATTAGACTTAAGAGGTTAGACAAAATTATAGAGTAATCTATTTGTTTAAAAATAAGGAGATTCCCTAATGTAGTAATTAAAATTAATATGATAACCTGTACCAAGTGGACTTCAGACATCTACATATATCCGTTAAGTGATGAACAAAATTACAAAAACATTACTTAATATTACAGAAATAAAACAAACCAAGAGCTAATAAAATAGTTTTTCGGTTTGTTTTTTTATAAATTTAGGTGATTATCTTTCAATCAAAGTTGTTATTATAATAAATTTAAGAAGGAAAATAGTTTGGTCTCTGATTCGGTCTCGCTGAAACTAAGAAAGCTGATTAGGCTTGATGCATAAGTGTAGCATCGACGATGGCTTTGGTGATAAAAATAATGGCATTTACGCCCTTGTAATCATAACAATCTTATCTATTCTCTTTATTGGTGAGTTGTACTAAAGTTTTATGAAATTAATATTAACGAATTCTTAAATTTTAGAATATTTAAATAAAGACGGTTCAAACATTTAGTTAAAAGACTTATATTTTCTATATTAAAATATTGCGGAAAACTTTATAAAAATAGTTGTAATATTTGTAACATTAATGTAATATAAAAACGTAAGTTAGAGATTCAAAATAAAAACCTAGGAGGTAACTTTGAAATGAAGAAATTATCAAAAATTGTTTTGGCAAGTAGTATTGTTTTTGGGACTGTTTTAGGAGTTAATGTAGTAAATGGAGAAGGCGCAGAGAATCAAGCAGAAGCGGCACAAACGCCATGGTATAATTATAATGGTTATACAGCTGCTAGTAGTAATTTTGTGTTAGATAAGAACTTTAAAACTGCATTAAAATACGATAATGTGAAGATTAACGGTTATAAACTTACTAGCAATAAGTCAGCGCCAGCTAAAGAGCTTGTTGTAAAAGATCAAATTTTTTATAAAGTGAGTAATCATAAAGCGGATCAAGTTGCATTTAATTTAGACGGACGTACTATAACGCCACAAAAATTAATAAACGTTTATGGACAACCAGTAGAGAAACCAGTTGAATCTGCCGTAGGTAAAGTTTATAAATATAAAATAGGCAATAAAACTGTTCAATTTTTTGTAGATAAAGTACACGTGTATAGAGCGCAAATTAATAGTTAAAAACTATTCTATTGGTACTTTACTTAATAGATTAAGCTTCTTCAATAAATAAAACGAGACGCTAATAGAGAATCATTTTAACTAAGTGAAAACATGTTTTAGTATATGTCATATAAGATTTATATAAATATTAGTCTCCTCTAAAGGTAGTTACTTCAAATTAAAAAGTAAACTGCAGATAGGGGAGCTTTTTATGTAAAAAGTAAGGTCTTAAACGTTTACATTGGGGATTTACAATTAACTGATAAGAACGATATATAAATTAAAGAAGGGAGCGAGATATTATTCAAAATCTCGCTCCCTCTTTAAATGCGTGTAACGTTCTTTAGTCGACTTTCAACTCAAATAAAGTTTATTTTAGATGGGGATTAGATTAATACAACAAAAGCTATTTAGAATCATACATAGTGATTTCGCTTTTGATGATATTTTGTCCCATCTTTTTTTATTTAGTGACATTATGATTTTATTTTTTACTAATTAGATTTCTTATTGCTCTAACTATATAACCTACAGCTAATGCTCTAAACACACGTTTGATTATATTTTTCATTTCAAACCTCCTAAGTTACAATTCAAAAATTTTAAATTGGATTATACTTTCTTTACCCTTTTTCGAATGAAATATAGATGGTTTTAGAAATTTATAAGTAATTTTCGATAACGCGTTTTATTTTTCAAAAGTAATTAAGCCATCTTCATCTGCTTTATGAAAGAAAATAGTAATAATTCCACTAATTATTGCTATAATATATGGAATTCCCGTCCAGAAGAAAATGAGATGGATAATTCCTTGTAAAAGTTGATTAGAGTAAAATTTATGGATACCGCACCAACCCAATATAAATGCGAGTACAACATAGATTACTTTGTTTACTTTCATATGTTCATATCCTTTCATGTTTAAGTTCTTATTTTAATTATCGCTTAAATGAAGATATACAACAATAGAAAACTACTGTTGCTATAAAAATTAGATGAAGTTTGGTGATTACTTCGAAATTTCCAGTTGATTAATATATAATAGAATTAAAGAAATTATGAATAAGGGGAGCGTTATTAATGATTAGAAAAGCAAACCCAAGTGACACGTCGAAAATTGCTGAACTATGTTATATCATATGGAGTGGGCTCGATATACAAATGGTTGCAGATATAGATGAATCACGGCTGCTTAAAATTATGGAACAGAGTATGGTTGATGTACCTTATAGAGGTCATTACAGTAACACGTGGGTCTATGAAATAGAAGGCGAGATAGCTGGTTGCTTAATCGCATATCCAGGAGATAAAGAAATAGAATTGGAACAAGCATGGTTGAATATGGATTTAGACGATGATATCCGGTCATATGGTACACCAATGCCAATGAAAGAAGCGAATGACGATGAATGGTATATTGAAACTGTTGCAACCTTCCCTGAATACCGTGGCAGAGGTGTAGCGACACAATTAGTACAACATGTCATAGAGACTTATAGTGAGGAAAAATGGAGTTTAAATTGTGATGTTCATAATGATGGAGCGCTTTACGTTTATAAAAAATTAGGTTTTCAAATTGCTAGTGAATTTGATTTATATGGACATATGCATTATCATATGATTCTTCCAATTAGCGATAAAAATAAATAAAAAATCGACCTTCATTTAATGAAGATCGATAATAAATATAACTTTGGTAGCCATTATTAATGTAAAGCGTACCTTATTAAATTCCACCCAATATTGCACTGATATAAATACCTAGCGCATATAATAAACCAAAGAAAGTGTTAGTTTTACCAGTTGCTGCCATAGCAGGCATCATTGTTTGCGGCGTGTCATTTTTCTTGAACCTGCGTACTGCTTTTATTGGCATAGGGAATGATAACAAGGCCAGTAAATAAAAGATTGAGCCACCAGGTTGGAAGAAAGTGATATATATAACTAACACATAAGCGACAATATACATTAACGCTAAGAAACGAACAGAATTGTTTTTACCAAGTAAGATAGGTAGCGTTTTACGACCACTTTCTTTATCTTTAACGCGGTCACGGATATTGTTTGCCATATTAATTAAACCGATAGTAATAACGATTGGGATACTTATCCATACAACTAAACTTTGTAAATTTCCTGTTTGAATAAAGAATGAAATTAAAATGATTATCATACCCATAAATACGCCTGAAAACAATTCACCAAAAGGAGTCCATGAAATTGGGAATGGACCGCCAGTATAAAGATATCCAACAGCCATACATACAAGACCAACAGGTATTAACCAAAATGAACTTTGGAGGGCTATAAATATACCTAGTAGTGCAGCTATGATATAAAATGCAATAGCTAAGTTCAGGACTAATTTAGGACTCATACCATTTCTAACAATTGCACCACCAATACCCACGGAAGTGTGATCATCAAGTCCTTTCTTAAAATCGTAATATTCGTTAAACATATTTGTCGCAGCTTGAATTAATAAACATGCGATTAACATTGCTAGAAAAACACCGAGATTGAGTTGGTTTTCACTACCAAGGATAAAAAGTTTTGAAGTAGCAGTACCGACAAGTACAGGCACCACTGCAGCAGTTAAAGTATGTGGTCGCATTAACTGCCAGTATTTTTTGACAGTAGAATATTGTTGATATTGAGATGCCATAATGATTTACCTCGTATTCTTTTAATTTATAATATTTTTTATCAAATATATTTTAATGGAAGAAGTTAGAAAGGTCAAATAACGTAAAAATGTATGAATGAAATAAGCTAGAAACCATACATACATTGTGAAAAGTGGTACAATATCATAATGAGTACAAACTGATAAATGAAAGAAGTGAAATAGATGACTTTTGACGTCAAGGAAAGTGAAATTGTCGAAGCGGTATACGAAAGTAATCATACTTGGGTCTCTGTAGAAGCAAAATTGAATTATGAATTAGACCCTACAATATTATTTCATATAACGGAAGATTGTGCGGGAGACCGTTTTTATTTTAAGAAAAATGACAACGAAACTTCATTCTTTGGCTATCATGCTATTACAAGATTTAAAAATGATTTTGAAAACAAACAATCTATTTTCCGTGAATGGGAAAAATATAAAAATAACATTGAATTAATTCATCCAAATTCTGACAAACATCATTTGAAAATTTGTGGAGGTTTCCAATTCTCTACACATAAATCCGGTGATGAATGGCGTGAATTTGGTATTAATCATTTTATCTTGCCAGAAGTATTAGTGACAATGGAGCAAGGATATACTTATATAACTTATACAGTGAAATCAGACCAATTTGAAATAAATACATTTTTAGCGATTATAGATAAATTAACTCAAACAAATGTGCAACCTGACTTTGAAATAGGGGATATTAAGCGCATCGAAGATATATATAAAGACGAGTGGCGTGATTTAGTTAAAGATACAATTGATATATTAGATGAAAATAAAAAAATTGTGTTAGCAAGAAAACGTTTAATAATCTTTGATAAACAGATTAAAATACCTTATATTTTGAATAAAGCTTCCCAAGGAGAACATAATAGTTATTTATTTATTTTAGAATCACAAGATAGTATTTTCTTTTCACAAACACCAGAACAATTAATGGAAGTAAACAATGAAATATTATCAACGAAAGCAGTAGCAGGTACGATAAAGCGAACACATCAAGGTGAAATAGATAAAGAAAATATCCAGTCTTTTTTAAATGATGAGAAAAACTTAAATGAACATCGCTTTGTTGTTGAAAGTATATTAAATGATATAGCGCCTTATGTAGAAGACGTTGCTTATAATGAAGAACCTCAAATTTTAACAAATGACCATTTATATCATTTGTATACTAAAATAAAAGGTCAGTTGAAATATGAGTCATATATAGGCTTGTTAGATAACTTACACCCGACACCAGCATTAGGCGGTTATCCAAAATTTGAAGCATTAGAATACATTGAACAAAATGAATTTGGTACACGTGGACTATATGGCGCACCTGTAGGTTATATTGATATGTATGATAACTGTGAATTTATCGTGGCAATTCGTTCGATGTTGATTAAAAAAAATCAAGCCACTTTATATGCAGGTTGTGGTATTGTGAGTGATTCTGATGCAGATAGTGAAGTAGAAGAAACTGCAGTTAAATTTAACCCTATGATGAAAGCTTTAGGAGTCGAGGAATATGAATAATCATACAGATGCGTTAACGAAACAAGTGTTTACCTTTGTTTCAGAATTATATGCTTATGGCATAAGAGAAGTAGTAATAAGTCCAGGGTCACGTTCAACACCATTAGCAATTGCGGTTGAAGCCCATCCTAGATTAAAATCTTGGATTCATCCAGATGAAAGAAGTGCTGCATTTTTTGCAATGGGATTAATGAAAGGAAGCGAACGACCAGTAGCTATTCTATGTACTTCAGGTAGCGCCGCTGCAAACTATACTCCTGCTGTTTCAGAGAGTAGTTTGAGCCATTTACCATTAGTAGTGCTTACTAGTGACCGTCCACATGAACTAAGAAATATTGGTGCGCCACAAGCAATCAATCAAGCGAGCATGTTCCAAAATTATGTACAATATCAATTTGACTTCCCAGTAGTTGATACAAATGTAACGGAAAATTTTATGACGAACACTGTGAAATTTCAGCTACAAAAAGCGAGTCAATTTCTATATGGTCCTCATCGTGGCCCAATACATTTAAACTTACCATTTAGAGAGCCATTAACACCGAATATTGAAAAAGTAGAATGGTTAACCTCAGATATGAAAACATTACCACATTATCAAAAAACAACTAGTTTAAATGAAATCAGTTCGATTATTAAAAAGAGTAAAGGTTTGATTATCGTTGGTGATATGCAGCATCAAGATATTGACCAAGTCCTAACTTATTCAACGATACACGATATGCCAATATTAGCTGATCCATTGAGTCAACTAAGACGAGAACATCATCCTAATGTTGTGACAAGCTATGATTTACTATATAGAGCAGGTTTGGAATTAGATGTTGATTTTATTATTAGAGTTGGCAAACCAGTTGTTTCCAAAAAATTAAATCAATGGTTAAAAGAGACAGAAGCTTTTCAAATTTTAATTCAAAATAATGATCAACCTGATGCATTTCCTATTACGCCACATGTTTCCTACGAAATGTCAGCCAATGATTTCTTTAGACAGTTGTCAGAAACACCGATTGTTGAACGTAAGCGTTGGTTAGAAAAATGGCAGACATTAGAGAAACACGCAATTGTTGAGATTAAAGATTATGTAAGAACAGCAACAGACGAAGCGGCATATGTTGCGAATGTTTTAGATAAATTAACAACATCAGATACTTTATTTGTTAGTAATAGTATGCCGATTCGTGATGTTGATAATTTGTTCATTGATTGCGATGCGGAAGTGTTTGCTAATCGTGGCGCAAATGGCATCGATGGCGTGGTGTCTACAGCTTTAGGTATGGCAGTGCATAAAAAAGTAACACTATTAATAGGTGATTTAGCTTTTTATCATGATATGAATGGTTTATTAATGTCCAAATTAAATGATATCAATTTAAATATTATTTTACTCAATAATGATGGTGGAGGCATCTTTTCATATTTACCTCAAAAGGAAACGGCAGAAGATTATTTTGAACGTTTATTTGGCACTCCAACAGGGCTTGATTTTGAACATACAGCTTTGCTATATGATTTTGCCTTTGACAGATATGAATCAATTGAAGCATTTAAATATGCAGATTTATCTAAATTTGGTGCCCATATTTACGAAATAATTACGCAGCGTGAAGAAAATAAGCAACAGCATCTAAAACTCTATAAAAAGTTGAGTGATATTGTTAATGTTGAATTATAAATTTTACCAAGCAAAAAGTAATACGGATAAATTATTGGTTATGCTACATGGATTTATCAGTGATCAACAGGCTTTTAATGAACATGTTCGTGTCTTACAAGAAACATTGAATATTTTAACTGTAGATTTGCCTGGTCATGGTCAAGACGACTCTGATACAAATCAAACTTGGGATTTTTCATTTATTTCAAATGAGTTAGATGAAGTATTAAAATTATTTAAGGATTATCATTTGTTTTTACATGGTTATTCAATGGGTGGTAGAATTGCTTTATATTATGCAATTGAAGGTAAAATGAAATTAACAGGATTGATTATAGAAAGCACATCTCCAGGAATCGAAGCATTAGAAGACCGTAATGAAAGGCAACAGGTTGATCAGGCTAGAGCAAAAGTGTTAGAAATTGCAGGTTTAGAAATATTTGTTAATGACTGGGAAAAGTTGCCTCTTTTCTATACGCAATATGAATTAGATAAATCCATTAAAAAGGCAATACGTGATATGAGATTACGTCAAAACCCATTACGTTTAGCAAAGGCTTTGCGTGATTATGGTACTGGACAAATGCCTAATTTATGGCCGAAGTTAAATCAAATTAAAGTACCCACATGTATTATAGTAGGTATTTTAGATGGTAAATTTTGTAAAATTGCTAAACGCATGGAAACTATGATTCAAAATACAGAGTTAAACGAAGTAGAACAAAGTGGTCATACGGTACATGTGGAAGAATTTACAGAATTTGATAGAATAGTATTAGGTTTTATTCATAAGGAGGAACAAAATGACTAGACAGTGGGAAACAATTAAAGAATATAAAGAAATTAAGTACGAAATATATGATGGTATTGCAAAAGTAACGATTAACCGTCCTGAGGTACGTAACGCGTTTACACCAAACACAGTACAAGAAATGATCGACGCATTCACAAGAGCACGTGATGATCAACGTGTTTCTGTTATTATCTTAACTGGTGAAGGGGATAAAGCATTTTGTTCAGGAGGAGATCAAAAAGTACGTGGCCATGGTGGTTATGTCGGAGATGATCAAATCCCTCGTTTAAACGTATTAGACTTACAAAGACTTATCCGTGTGATTCCAAAACCTGTCGTTGCAATGGTAAGAGGTTATTCAATCGGTGGAGGACATGTACTTAGCGTTGTTTGTGACTTAACAATCGCAGCAGATAATGCAATCTTTGGCCAAACAGGACCTAAAGTTGGATCGTTTGATGCTGGTTACGGTTCAGGTTATTTAGCTCGTATCGTAGGACACAAAAAAGCGCGTGAGATTTGGTACTTATGTCGTCAATATGATGCTCAGCAAGCATTAGACATGGGATTAGTCAATACTGTCGTTCCATTGGATCAAGTTGAAGATGAAACAGTACAATGGTGTCAAGAAATGAAACAACATTCACCAACTGCTTTAAGATTCTTGAAAGCGGCTATGAATGCAGACACTGATGGTTTAGCTGGACTTCAACAAATGGCTGGAGACGCTACTTTACTTTACTATACAACAGATGAAGCAAAAGAAGGCAGAGACGCGTTTAAAGAAAAACGCGATCCAGACTTTGATCAATTCCCTAAATTTCCATAAAATTAAAAAATACAAAAAATAAAAAAGCATTATCGAAAAACTAGGTGGAGCTATGTCTCACCTAGTTTTTTTATGTTTATAGTGATGAAAGCATAAAATGATAAATATTATTATATATGGTGATATAAGTTAAAAATTTATTTACTATTTAGATTGCAACGTAATAGGCTGAGACATACGAATAATTATAAATCAAGTAATATAAATTTAATTTCCCACTAATATATAGCGGAAAACTTTTAATGCGAAAACTTTTTTACACTTATTTATTGTATTTGACTAAAATTAAAACGTAGATTAATATTATAATTAAGAAGGGATGAGGAGAAAATATGACATCAGACATATATGACCAAATGAGAAAAGAAATGTGTTACTTGTTTTATATTACAAGTAAAGAAGTTGCAAACAGATTTAATAAGTATTTAAAACAATATGATATAAGTTTCCCGAACTATATTGTATTGCTGTATATTGAAAATGAAGTTCCAGTATACATAAAAACATTATGTGATGAATTATATTTAGATTCAGGAACAATCAGTCCAATCATAAAAAGGTTAGAGAAAAAAGATTTGATTCGTCGTCTTAGAACTGAAGATGATGAGCGTAGAGTAAAAGTAATGTTAACCACAAAAGGTATAAAATTAAAGGAAGAATTCTCTAAAATTTCAGAAGATGTGATTCAACAATTTGACATGGAGAAAGAAGATTCATTAGCTTATTATCAAATTTTGAAAACGTTTGCCGAGAGGAATATTTACACTAAAGATAAAAATAAGAAATCTTAAATATACAAATTATATTTAAAAGTGTTTCAAATAAGACTATAAATTAATACTTGCATCAAACTTAAATTAAAACACCAACATCATGTTGAAGCTGATTCACACCACATGCGTATAATTATTAATAGAAACGTCAGCAGGCATATATCAAACTTACATTTAGTTGGTGCTTTTTATTATGAATTATAGTTTTGAGCGAGATATTGTTCTAGTCTTCTCATAGCTTCTTTTAATGCATTAAGTTCATATGCATAAGAAATACGTACATGACCTTTACCAATATCGGTAAAAGCAGACCCAGGAACAATTGCGACATGTGCATTTTCTAAAACATCAACACAAAAGTCAAAGTCATTGTCTGTAAAATTCTTAATGCTAGGAAAAATGTAAAATGCTCCTTCAGGTTTAGCATCTAATTCAAACCCCATTGACTCTAATTTATGAATTAAGAAATCACGTCGTTCAATATATGCGTCGTTCATATACTGGGGTGCTTCTAAGCCTTCATTTAAAGCGGCAATACATGCGATTTGAGCAGGAACGTTGGCACAGATACAATTGTAAGCATGCATAAAAGTCAATTTTTCAATTAAATATTCTGGTCCAATCAAAAAGCCAATGCGTATGCCAGTAGCAGAATGTGATTTACTTAACCCACCAACAAGTAATAATTGATCGCGAATCACTTCAAATTCAGCAAAAGAAGTATGTTTACCAGTAAAAGTATTTTCAGCATAGATTTCATCGCTAATAATAAATATTTCTTTATTTTTTAAGGTATTAACAATGGCTTGTACTTCATCATAAGACAATATTACGCCGGTTGGATTAGTAGGATAGTTTAGTAGTATTGCCTTAGTATTTGAGTTTATGTGTTTTTCTAATGCTTCAGGTGTTACTTTATAATCGGTTATTGTAGTATCAATATAAACTGGGATACCGCCAAGTGTCTTGATGAGTGGAATATAGCCAGCATATACTGGTCCAGGAACTAATATTTCATCTCCTTCATCTATAATACTTCTTAAAGCAGTATCTAAGGCCTCGCTAGCGCCATTTGTGATAATGATTTCTTCTGAACTATAAGTAAAGCCATAGCGTTGTTCAAAATATTGGCTTACAGCATTTCTTGTTTCAATTAATCCTTTGTTATGTGAATAACTCGTTTGGTCTTCATTAATCGCATTTATGTAAGCAGCTTTAACCTCCTTAGGCATCGGAAAATCTGGTTGTCCTATAGTTAGATTAATACAATCTTTAATCCCTTTAATACGATTTGAAAATTGACGAATACTAGGCGCCGTTAAATGTTTTGAATTGTTATTTAATGAAAGTTGCATTATATTTTTCACCTCAAAATTAAAAATACCGAATTGTATTTAAATATGTACAGATTGGTTGGAAGTACCTCAATACTTATCATAACATATTTAAAATAAATACAATTCGGTTTAATACTTATTTATCCTTTGAATTTAGAAGGAGATTGTAAATTTATAATTGGGTTTGTCCATTTAGATACAAACCGGCTTGATAGTATATATACAATGATAGATGTAACGATAACTAAATATAGATAAGTTAAAATACTGATATGATCTTTAAATGGATATATTCCAAAACCGCGGATAACTCCAATAAATAAACCATGTAGTAAATATACATGCATTGTTCTACGACCTATATACGTGTAAAATTTTTCCTTTTCAGGTATTAAATTGAAGAAAGCAAACATCGTAATTAAAACGATAAAATATAATAACAATCTTTTGATTGGACTGTAGAAATCTAGCTTTCCTTCAAGTGACATATAGGGTGAATCGCCTAACAACCAATTGGAGTTAATCGGATGATAGGTGTATATAATATAAAAGGCTAGTAAAGTGATAATAGCTATAGGTAGAAACTTTTTGTTTCTTAAAAGCTGTGTATGTTTAGTTGTAAATAAATAGCCTATATAGAATATTGGGAAAAACATAATTGTTCTAGAAAAGCTTAAGTAATTATCAATATTCTCAGAATACCCAGCGAATAGCGAAATAACTAATGCTACAGGTAATACATAATATGGTTTATAATCCTTAACTATTACTAATATTACGTGGAAAAAGAATAATGTGAGTAAAAACCATAATGCAAATACTGGATCAAAAGGATCGAATTGAACACTATCTTCTTTACCAGTTAAGTAATAGTAAAAAGAGAAAAAGCCAAAGAATATAACATATGGAATTAATAGTTTTTTTGATATTTTTTCTAAATAACCAAGTTCACCAGCTTTTTTAGCAAAATAGCCTGAAATAAATAAGAATCCTGGCATATGAAAGCTGTATATTGTTAAATACAATGAAGATAAATGTGCGCTGGCTTCTGTATAAGGCTGTAATAAATGGCCAAAGACTACAAGGAAAATCAACGCAGCTCTTGCATTGTCGAAAAAATAATCTCTTTCTTTCAATTGTGACATTCGGTTACTCCTTTAAATGGTACGATAAATTTTATATACACTAGTTCTAATCTATTATAAAACCTATGAGAAATGCAACAAAATAGTACAATTTGTCTTTTATTATTGTATATCATGAGGGATACCATTATAATATTAAGAAATAAAATAGTGTAAATAAACTTTTAATTTTAACTAAGCTAAATTTATGATAGTGGAGATGAGCAACATGTACAAACAACTAGAACAGTTAATTACACTTACAGGTAATGATTTAAATTTGGTAAGTAGAAGGTTTGGTCAGAGAACTGATTTGACTTCTGAGCAATTAGAAATGTTAAGAATATTATATAACTATGAAGTCCTATCTCAGTACGATTTGACTATGAAAATTAATAAAGAGCAGTCAATTGTTTCACGCTGGATAAAAAAGTTATGCCAAATGGGTTATATTACGAGTAAGCAATCCAATAAAGATATGAGATGTAAAGATTTGATGGTTACAGATAAAGCAAAAGAACTGGTACAACAAATTAACGAGGTGAGGGTAGCTTTGATTGAAGCACGTTGTCAAAACCTTACATCGAAAGACATTGAAAATTTAAACCAATTATTATATAAGTTAAATGTACATCAAGTATATATGCACTAGTTAATTAATAAGAAAAAGAAGCGTACATAATGACAATAACTTGCGATAAGCATTGTCATTAGTACGCTTCTTTTAATTGTTTGATTTAAAGTTTTAAACAAATACTATTTATACGTATCAACGTCGAAGTATTTACCCAATTTATCCATAGAATCATAGAAACCTTTGATTCGAGTAGCATTATGAGATGCCCATGCTACATCTGTTGCGTATTGGTGAACACCTGGATTTTCAGGGTTCCAACGCATTTTATAAAGTGTATTTTGACCTTTATCAATATATGATTCAGATATGAATTTAGCGCCACCGACTATTGCTTTTTTAACTGTATTCCAACCATTGTTTTTAGCAGTTATAAATCCTTGTTTTACAGCGTCACTATCAACAGCACCAATACCAAACATATTATAATATTTATTCGGACCATCTGTAACAACTTTATTGTTTACAACATCGCCACCATTTGCAAGTTTAGATGTACCATTGCCAGTTTCTAATAGAGCATGTGAGATTAAATATACTTCATTGATATCGTAAGTCTTAGCTGCTTCACTAAATGCTGCGCCTTGACCTTCTAATATACCTTTACCAACAAGTAATTTATCTAAATCAGCTGAACCAATATTTTGAGTTTTATCTAAACGTAAGAATTGATATTTTTGAGTCTCATCTTTTACTAGCTTACTTGAATCCATAGCATTTTTGATTTCTCTTGCTGTAGCATCTTCCCATTTTCCAGGTGTATGTTGGATTTGTGGTTTAGCAGTTAAACCTTTTTGGATAGCAACTGCTTGATCTAAAGTAAGGCCTGAATCATAATATTTTACTAATTCTTTACGTAAATCAGTTTCTTTAATCCAAACAACTTTACCATTAGAAAGTTTACCATGATACCAAGTTGTGCCATTAATCACTTGAGTTTCGTATACTGTGAAAATACTTTCATAGAAATCTTTAAGTGAACCTGCTGCAGTTGTAGATGTTGGATCTAGATAATAGCTTCCATTTTTATTGAAAATAACATAATCATATTTATACGGTGTTACCGCTGATTTAGTAATATTTTGAGAATTTGAAGCATTAGTGTTATTAGCTGGTTGTAACTTATTTAAGTCATTTGCAGCTATCCAACCAGTTTTATTGTTTACAATACCATAAACGTATTCATCTTTATCAACGTAAACAGATTTAGATGCATTAAATTGATTATTTTTTAGATTATTAAGTGTATCAAGTTGTTGTGATTTTGTGCCCCAAGGTACTGCGTAAAGACCATTATTAGTTGCTTTAACAGTATATTGGCCATTTTTAGCACTTGCTTGACTTAAATTACGAGTATTAATATCTTTTGTATTGATCCAACCAATTGGCGTATTTTGATTAACATTTTGGATTAATACATAAGTTTTATTTCCTTCAGTGCGTTGTTTAGTAACATTATAAGTTTTTCCAGCTAGTTTTGTAGCGTCTTTACCTTGTTGGTCATAAACAGTAGCTTTAATACCAGAATTCTTCGTATTTAACTGACCAATTTTACTTATATTTTGTGTTTGGTTAGAAGTAGCTTTTGTTGCTGCTTCTTTAACTTTGATGTCACCAGTTTGCATCCAACCTATATTAGTATTGGTTTTATTATCAGTAATTAAGTAAAATGCATTATTACCTAATGTTGCTTTTTTACTTAGTTTATATGTTTTGCCATTAACGTATGATTTTTGAACACCTTGTTTATCATATACAGTCGTATATACGCCATGGTTATTTTTGGCAACAGTACCTTGTTGATTCGTAAGTGTACTTACAGTTAGTTTCCCTGAATTTGTAGTAGGGGAAGTAGCAGTATTACTTGTTGAAGATAACTTACTTAAACTTACCCAACCAGATAAATTATTTACAGTTCCATAAACATAATTAGTCTTACCAATCTGTTGTTGTTTTGTTGCTTTGAACGTTTGTGTAGATTTACCTGAAACTGTTCCAGCTTTTTGAGAACTTGTGCCCCACGGAACAGTATATAACGTTTCTCCAGGCTTAATCTTATAAGCTTTATTTATACTAGTTGCTGCTTTAGCAGTATTATAATTAACGTCACCTTGGTGTACCCAACCGATTAATGTACCTTTATTGAAATCAGAAACTAAATAGAAATTTTCATTACCTAAAGTAGCTGATTTTGTAACTTTAAGTGTTTGGTTTGTGCGGTCAGTTTTCTTACCATTTTGGTCATATACTGTAGTATATAAACCATCGTTAGTAGTATTAATTCTGCCAACACCATTATTCGCTGTTACTTTCACAGTGCCTGTTTTAGTAGGTGCAGTCGTACCTGTGTTGCTTGAACCAGTATTATTTGAGCCAGTTCCACTCGTACTACCTGAAGAAGGTGTTCCCCAAGCAGCTGCTTGACCCGTTTTAATTAAATATTTTTCATAAATAAGGTCATATAACTCATTATAACTATAGTTGTGTGCAGCTAAGTAACCATGAGGGTCAGTGTGATCAGTACCGCCTAAGAAAGTACTTACTGCTTGGTGCGTCCAAACAGTTCCTACACCATCATATTCAGCACTATCAGGAACTAAGCCGTAATATTGTAAGTTTGTAGCTGCATAATCAGCATAATTATTTATTGAACGTGCAAAAGAATCATAGTCATGTGTATGAACTAATTCTACATGTATAAAACGCTCATTAGCTGCAGCGCCACCGCCCCAAGCTAAGTAATCAGTATTTGCTGTCTCAATAATACGATTTCCATCTACATATGCATGTACGAAAGCATTCTGATAATTATTTTTCATAAAATTGATTTCGCCAGTAATAGTTGAATTATCATTAGCAGTGTCATGCATAACAATACCTTCAGGCTTTCCGTAGCGATAATTATATTTTGGTAAATATGATGCTATATCTTGTTCATAGTTTGGTGCTTTAAAGTTGTTCTTACGAATATAATTATTAATTGAAGAACTCACTTTTGGTGAATATTTTGGTAATGTTGAACGAGTTGTTGCTTCTTTTGTAAGTGCAGAACGTGTTGCGACTGTTGAATCGGCACTTCTAGCTACTCTAAGTTTAGGTGCAGCTTGTGCACTGTAGAAAGTAGTGTTGACTACTTTAGTAGTCTCTGCGCCATCCTTTTGAACAGTATTACTATCTTGTTCAACTGAAGCATCAGATTTATTACTGTCTTTAGCTACGTCTTGTGAATCATCAGAAGTAACGTCGTCTTTATCAGATGCAATGTCATCCTGTTGAACAGTATTACTATCTTGTTTAGTAGAAGCAGAATCAGATTTAACGCTGTCTTTAGCTACATCTTGTGAATCATCAGAAGTAACGTCGTCTTTATCAGATGTACTGTCATCCTTTTGAACAGCATTACTATCTTGTTCATT
>NZ_JAGEVL010000005.1 GCF_017583065.1 Staphylococcus shinii
TGGTTCAGTGACAACACCGGAAGTAAATGACCGAGATAGTAATGGGGTTAAAGATACAGACCAATTATCAGAGGCAGCACAAGCAATTACGGCAGTAGAAGAAGCTAAAAAAGCAGCAGCTAACAAGTTGTCTGAGATTACGTCTGATAACTTAGTAAATCCAAGTGAGAAAGCTGAGTTAAATCAACTTATCGATGCATTAGAAACAGCTAAGGCAGATGCTTCGACGAAATTGAGCAGTGTACCAAATGGTACAACAGGCAAAGACGGATTACAAACACGTCTAGACCAAATTGATCCAGTGACAGCGCCTGAAGTAAATGACCAAGATGGTAATGGTGTTCTAGATACTAAACAATTATCTGAGGCGGAACAAGCAATTGTAGGAGTGGAACAAGCTAAACAAGCTGTCGATAATAAGTTAGCAGAAATCATATCGGATGGATTAGTAAATCCAAATGAAAAAACTGAGTTAGAAAAATTAATCGAAACATTAGAAACAGCGAAAGTAGATGCTTCGACGAAATTGAATAGCGTACCAAACGGTACAACAGGTAAAGATGGGTTACAAACACGCTTAGATCAAATTGGTACAGTAACTTTACCAAAAGTAAATGACCAAGATAGTAATGGAGTCTTGGACACTGAACAATTATCAGAGGCAGAACAAGCAATTACGGCAGTAGAAGAAGCTAAAAAAGCAGCAGCTAACAAGTTGTCTGAGATTACGTCTGATAACTTAGTAAATCCAGAAGAAAAAGCCGAATTAGAACAACTCATCGAAGCATTAGAAACAGCTAAAGTAGAAGCTTCGACGAAATTAAACAATGTACCAGACGGTACAACAGGTAAAGATGCACTACAAACACGCTTAAAACAAATTGGTTCAGTGACTTTACCAGAAGTAAATGATCAAGATGGTAATGGTGTACTAGATACCGAGCAGTTATCTGAGGCGGAACAAGCAATTGAAGCAGTGGAAAAAGCTAAGAAAGCTGCAGACAATAAGTTAGCGGAAATCACATCGGATGGATTAGTAAATCCAAATGAGAAAGCCGAATTAGATAAATTAATCGAAACGTTAGAAACAGCTAAAGTAGAAGCTTCGACGAAATTAAACAATGTACCAGACGGTACACCAGGAAAAGATGGGTTACAAACACGTTTAGACCAAATTGACTCAGTGACAATCCCAGAAGTAAATGACCAAGATAGTAATGGTGTTTTAGACACTGAACAATTATCAGAGGCAGAACAAGCAATTGTGGCAGTGGAAGAAGCTAAGAAAGCCGTCGATAATAAGTTAACAGAAATCACAGCGGATGGATTAGTAAATCCAAGTGAAAAAGCTGAGTTAGATCAACTTATCGAAGTGTTAGAAACAGCGAAAGCAGAAGTTTCAGCGAAATTAAACAATGTACCAAACGGTACGACAGGCAAAGATACACTACAAAGTCTCTTAGACCAAATTGGTTCAGTAACAGTGCCCGAGGCCAATGACCAGGATGGTAATGGCGTGTTAGACACAGACCAACTGTCTGAGGCAGCACAAGCAATTATGGCAGTAGAAGAAGCTAAAAAAGCAGCAGCTAACAAGTTGTCTGAGATTACGTCTGATAACTTAGTAAATCCAAATGAAAAAGCAGAATTAGAGGAATTAATTGAGGCATTAGAAACGGCAAAAGCAAATGCGTCAGAAAAACTCAATAATGTACCAAACGGTACAACAGGTAAAGATGGATTACAAACACGCTTAAACCAAATTGGTTCAGTGACAACACCAGAAGTAAATGACCGAGATAGTAATGGGGTTAAAGATACAGAACAATTATCAGAGGCAGAACAAGCGATTGAAGCAGCGGAAGAAGCTAAGAAAGCTGCAGACAATAAGTTAGCGGAAATCACAGCCGATAATTTGGTTGACCCAAGTGAAAAAGTTGGGTTAGAACAACTCATCGAAGCATTAGAAACAGCGAAAGCAGATGCTTTAACGAAATTAAATAATGTACCAGATGGTACAACAGGTAAAGACGGATTACAAACACGTCTAGATCAAATTGATTCAGTGACAGCGCCAGAAGTGAATGATCAAGACGGCAATGGTGTACTAGATACCGAGCAGTTATCTGAGGCAGAAGAAGCAATTGAAGCAGTGGAAGAAGCTAAGAAAGCCGTGGATAATAAGTTATCTGAAGTTACATCTGATGGATTAGTAAATCCAAGTGAGAAAGCTGAGTTAGATAAACTTATCGAAGCATTAGAAACAGCGAAAGTAGAAGCTTCGACGAAATTGAATAATGTACCAAACGGTACAACAGGCAAAGACGAGTTACAAACACGTCTAGACCAAATTGGTTCAGTAACAGCGCCTGAGGTCAATGATCAAGATGGTAATGGCGTGCTAGATACCGAGCAATTATCAGAGGCGGAGCAAGCAATTGAAGCAGTAGAACAAGCTAAGATCGCTGTAGATAACAAGTTAACTGAAATCACATCTGATGGATTAGTAAATCCAAGTGAAAAAGCCGAGTTAGATCAACTTATTGAAGCGTTAGAAACAGCTAAAGTAGAAGCTTCGACGAAATTGAGCAGTGTACCAAACGGTACGACAGGCAAAGATACACTACAAAGTCGCTTAGAACAAATTGGTTCAGTAACAGCGCCTGAGGTCAATGACCAGGATGGTAATGGCGTGTTAGACACAGACCAACTGTCTGAGGCAGCACAAGCAATTATGGCAGTAGAAGAAGCTAAAAAAGCAGCAGCTAACAAGTTGTCTGAGATCACATCTGATGGATTAGTAAATCCAAGTGAAAAAGCTGAGTTAGATCAACTTATCGAAGCGTTAGAAACAGCGAAAGCAGAAGCTTCAGAGAAATTGAATAGTGTACCAGACGGTACAACAGGTAAAGATGAGTTACAAACACGCTTAAAACAAATTGACTCAGTGACAGCGCTAGAAGTAAATGATCGAGATAGTAATGGCGTGCTAGATACAGAACAGTTATCAGAGGCAGAAGAAGCAATTGCGGCAGTGGAACAAGCTAAACAAGCTGCAGATAATAAGTTGTCTGAAATCACATCGGATGGATTAGTAAATCCAAGTGAAAAAGCTGAGTTAGATCAACTCATCGAAGCATTAGAAATAGCTAAAGCAGAAGCTTCAACGAAATTAAACAGTGTACCAAACGGTACAACAGGTAAAGATGAGTTACAAACACGTTTAGATCAAATTGACTCAGTAACAGCACCAGAAGTAAATGATCAAGACGCCAATGGAGTTTTAGATACAGAGCAGTTGTCTAAAGCAGAAGAAGCAATTACGGCAGTAGAAGAAGCTAAACAAGCAGCAGCTAACAAGTTAACTGAAATCACATCGGATAGCTTAGTAAATCCAGAAGAAAAAGCCGAATTAGAACAACTCATCGAAGCGTTAGAAACGGCAAAAGCAGAAACTTCAACAAAATTAAACAAAGTACCAACTGGCACACCAGGAAAAGATGGGTTACAAACACGCCTAGATCAAATTGGTTCAGTGAGTTTACCAGAAGTAAATGACCGAGATAGTAATGGGGTTAAAGATACAGAGCAGTTATCAGAGGTAGCACAAGCAATTGAAGCAGTAGAACAAGCTAAGAAAGCCGTCGATAATAAGTTATCTGAAATCACATCGGACGGATTAATTAATCCAGAAGAGAAATTCGAATTAGATCAACTTATCGAAACGTTAGAAACAGCGAAAGCAGATGCTTTAACGAAATTAAATAGTGTACCAAACGGTACGACAGGTAAGGATGAGTTACAAACACGTTTAGATCAAATTGATTCAGTGATTTCTCCAGAAGTGAATGATCAAGACAGTAATGGTGTTTTAGATACTGAACAGTTATCAGAGGTAGAAGAAGGAATTACGACAGTAGAACAAGCTAAGAAAGCCGTCGATAATAAGTTAGCAGAAATCACAGCGGATGGATTAGTAAATCCAAGTGAAAAAGCTGAGTTAGATCAACTTATCGAAGCGTTAGAAACAGCGAAAGCAGATGCTTTAACGAAATTAAACAATGTACCAGACGGTACAACAGGTAAAGATGAGTTACAAACACGTTTAGATCAAATTGACTCAGTAACATCACCAGAAGTAAATGATCAAGACGCCAATGGGGTTTTAGATACAGAGCAGTTGTCTAAAGCAGAACAAGCAATTGAAGCAGTGGAAGAAGCTAAGAAAGCCGTCGATAATAAGTTAGCAGAAATCACAGCGGATGGATTAGTAAATCCAAGTGAAAAAGTTGGGTTAGAACAACTCATCGAAGCATTAGAAACAGCGAAAGCAGATGCTTCAACGAAATTGAATAGCGTACCAAACGGTACAACAGGTAAAGATGGGTTACAAACACGCTTAGATCAAATTGGTTCAGTGACTTTGCCAGAAGTAAATGACCAAGATAGTAATGGGGTTTTAGACACAGAGCAATTATCAGAGGCAGAACAAGCAATTGAAGCAGTAGAACAAGCTAAGAAAGCCGTCGACAATAAGTTGTCTGAGATTACGTCTGATAACTTAGTAAATCCAAATGAGAAAGCTGAATTAGATAAATTAATTGAAGCGTTAGAAACAGCAAAAGCAAATGCGTCAGAAAAACTGAACGATGTACCAAACGCTACAACAGGTAAAGATACACTACAAAGTCGCTTAGACCAAATTGATTCAGTGACAGTACCAGAAGTAAATGATCAAGACGCCAATGGAGTGCTAGATACAGAGCAGTTGTCTAAAGCAGAAGAAGCAATTACGGCAGTAGAACAAGCTAAGAAAGCCGTCGATAATAAGTTAGCAGAAATCACATCCGATAATTTAATTAATCCAAGTGAAAAAGCCGAGTTAGACCAATTAATTGAAGCGTTAGAAATAGCAAAAACAAATGCGTCAGAAAAACTGAACGATGTACCAAACGGCACAATAGGTAAAGATGCACTACAAACACGTTTAAATCAAATTGGTTCAGTGACTTCACCAGAAGTTAATGATAAAGACGGCAATGGTATATTAGATATAGAATCACCAACTGTAAAAGGTCAGAATCATAATATGGCAAACAAACATTTAGACAATACTATCAAAAATTCAAACTCACATAAACGTATAAATAAAAATGTAAAAGTACAAACTTTAAATGATAGAGATAATGTTTCATTAGATGATAGACCTCAAACACATCTGCATAGATATAACACAGGGTTGCAACCATTAAATGTAGTTTCAAATCATTTACAAATAATGAAGGATGAAACTAATGAACATTCTGAACATAGTATGCATTCAATAGCTCATTTACCAAATACAGGTGGAAAAAATAAAGATAGCTGGATTTTTGGTGCTTTACTTGGCACTATAGGTTCAATGATGCTCTTAAGAAAACGACAAGAAAAAAAGAAAGACACAGAAAATAATAGCTAAAATTTAATAATGACTATTTTTATAGGTCAAAAAAGATCCGAGGCATAAATTTATGTCTCGGATCTTTAAATTTGTAGATAGCTAAAACATTAATACGATTATGATTTAAAAATCATATTGGCTATTTTCTTCTTCTAAAAGTTGATTATATAGCTTAGAAACACGTAATGTTGATGTTGCTAACTCATTAATTCTAAATATAATGTCATCGTTAACGATAGTGCCATTAGAAAAATCACGTTCTTCGATAAATACATAAGTTTGCATAACGTGTGCTTTCATATAGCTTAATATTGGTTTTAATTGTGTTTCAGCAATTAAATAATGTTTTGGAGAACCCGCTGTGGCCACAATACCAACGACTTTATCTCTAAATGCATTAACAGGAAGTAAATCAAATACGTTTTTAAGTGTTCCTGGTATAGATGCTTGAAAGATTGGAAAACCTATAAAAATAATATCAGCTTGCATTAAAGCAGTAGTTAATTCTAATGTGTCTCCAGAATAGTCCAAGTAATTTCGTCCATCGCTAAAAGATAAATCTAAATTCTTTAAATCGAATAATTGGATGTTTAGTGTATCATCTTGATTTGTAATAGCTTCGTTTAGATATTTCATAGCAGTACTTGTTTTAGAGCCAACTGTAGAACCAGAAAGTAGCACGACGTTCTTCATTGTATACCTCCTATTTGTTCAAATGTTTTTTAACACCTGGAATGATTTCATTACCAATGAGTTCTATATTTTTCATAATTTTATCAAAAGGTACGCCACCAAAATCAATTTGAGCCATAAATCTTTGATGATTATAAAGTTCGTGTTGGTAAAGTATTTTTTCAATGATTTGTTGTGGACTGCCGACCATTAAGGCATCTCTATAATCAGGGGCGTTAGCAAATTGTTGTTTTGGATATCCAGCTCCTCTTATAAATGACATACCAACGTTAAGGTGCGGGTAATATTCTTTTAAAGCTAATTGAGTTGTTTCAGCAGTATAGAATAAACTAGCAGTGGAAACTGGTAAAGATTGTGGTGAAGTATCGAAACCATGTTCTTTTGCAGTTAATCGGTATTCATCTATTGAATCTTTAAATGTCATCGCTGGCCCACCTAGTGTTGTAATCATCATTGGGATACCTTGTCGTCCCGCTTTGATAGCGCTTGCTGCTGGCCCGCCTACAGCACGCCAAATTGGTAATTTATCATCTATCGGTCTAGGGAAAATTTTCATATTATTTAAATCTGGTCTGAATTTACCAGACCAAGTGATTTTATCGGTTTTGTTCAATTCTAACAGTAAGTTCAATTTTTCTTCATAAAGCTCATCATAATTATTTAAATCTAAGCCAAATAAATCAAAGATACCTGTACGAGAAGCTCTACCTGCTACTATTTCTGCTCTTCCATGTGATATTAGGTCTAATGTCGCAAAATCTTCAAATATTCTAACTGGGTCTGCTGCGCTTATAATTGAAGAAGAACTAGATATTTTAATTTTATTAGTCGCTTGCGCTATAGCACCTAATACCACCGTATGTGCTTGTGTAGTAAAGTGCTCTTGGTGACTTTCTCCCACACCGAATACATCTATACCTGCTTGTTCTGCTAATTGACTTGCCTCGATTAATTCTTGTATACGTTGTTCGTAGCTTACTTTTTCACCATTATGAGGGTTGAGAAGGTGGTCTCCAAGTGAATAAAGCCCAAATTCTAATGGAGTATTTTCATTCATTTTTAAAATAGCCATATATCATCATCCTTTATAAATCGTGTAATTGTGATTCAATTTGAGTACGTTGCTCTTCCATAAAATCTGGTAAGTTGAGTTGTTCACCCAAATTCTCAATAGCTGTGTCTACTGTGAAACCAGGGGATTCTGTTGCAAATTCATACATAATACTATTATGTCGGTAGTATAATGATTTGAAAAAGTAACGATCAATAATACCACTATTGTTTCCAGGGTTTTGATTAATTGTTGATAAAATAGCTTCTAAATTTGAATCTCTGGGTGTATTTACAGCTATGTGGTGTACGTAGCCTTGACCAGGTCTAGCGCGCTCACCTTGCTGTTCGAAGATTACAAAGTCTGAGTACAAACCACTTTCATCTAAGGTCATAACTGTTTCCTCTGTATCTTTTCTTAGAGTATAACGCAATTCTTGCTGTAAAAAATTAATTGTTTTTTGAGTATCACGTAGTCGTAATTCTACAGGGCCCATACCTAAAATTTGATGCTTTGTAGGAATATCTGAGTATGGGTTCTTGCGCCATGTTTTTGGTATATTATATTGATTGTTAACGATTAGTATAACCTCTAAATCATCTGGATCTTTAAATAACAAGGCTTGTTGATTTAAATATGTCATATTTGTCGTAGCTACATTGTTATCTTCTAATCGAGATTGAAAATAAATTAAAGAGGATACATCAGGGATTAATAAACATATACGATGAATTGAATTGGTACCTGGGCGATTTTTTCCTAGATTAGGTATTTCAAAAAAGCTCAGCAATGTTCCAGCAGAACCAATTTCATCTCCAAAAAACAAATGATACATCGTAGGATTATCTTGATTTACAGATTTTTCAACTAAACGTAACCCTAAAATTTGAGTATAAAATTCTTTATTGATTTGCGCATCTTTTGTATACATCGAAATGTGATGATGGCCAATGATATTCATAAAGCACCTCCATAAATATAATAGTTATCATTGTATTAATTATTACCTGTTTACGTTATATATAAACTGCAGGTATAAAAAATATACTTGTTGCCAATAATATATACCTTGTTTAACAGAAAATCAATGCTAATGATTTGCGTACGATAATTCAGCGACTATAAATTAATTTTCACTTCATAAAAAGACACGAAACTATTAAAATTTCGTGTCTTTTTAAATTATTTATTGTTCTTAAATTCTAAATAATAAAGGCTGAATTCTAAGTCGTTTTTTAAATGGTTTTCGAGTAACGTGACAGCTAAATTAATATCTCTATCATAAAGCGCTGAAACAATGGCTTTATGTTCTTCTATTAAGCCAGGACGACGTTTGTTAATTACAGTTTGACTAAATAAATAAATGAAACTCTTATACTTCTGGTATGTATCTAGAATAAATTGGTTATTAGTAGCAGCGATGATTTTCTGATGAAATTTATCATTGATTTCAATGATTTTAGCTTCATCTTCCACTTCAATATCTATCTCAGTGTAGCTTTTTAATTCTTCTAAATCTGATGTTGTATAAACAATAGCAGCTTTTTTTAAGGCATGTGTTTCTAATAAAATACGCATTTCAAATATCTGTCTATATTCTTCAGTAGTTGGTATGAAAATATAAGCGTTTTTAATAAAGTATTCTAATTCTAGTTGTTTTAAAGCTTCACGAATTGGTGTTCGACTAACTTCATACTTTTTAGCAAGCTTAGCTTCGGTAATTTTCTCGTCCTTTTTAAAAGCTCCAGAAATGATATCATTTCTTATTCTTTGATAAATTGTTAATTCACTATTATTCAATTAACTCACCTCATTACATTAAGTGTACTATAAAAAAATTAGTAATAAAATGTATACATTTTTAATGTTTTAGTATACAATTATCGTTGTAAACGTTTTCAGAAAGGGTGTTGATTGTGAAAGTAGGATTTATAGGTTTAGGTATTATGGGCAAGCCCATGGTAGAAAATTTATTAAAAGCGAACGTAACTGTTCTTGTTAATGATTTAAATAAAGAGGCAGAACACGAAGTAGTGATGCGAGGCGCAAATGCTGTTTCAGTACAACAAATGGCTCAACAAGCTGACTATGTTATTACATCATTACCAAATGGTGCGATAGTAAAGGCTGTTTTATATAGTGGTGAAGATGCAATATTAAAGCAAACAGATATTAAAGTAAAAGCTGTTGTTGATACTAGTTCACTAACGCCTAATGAATCATTGGAAATAAGTAAAGTGCTTGAAACAAGACAAGTTAAATATATGGATGCTCCCGTAAGTGGAGGAGAACCTTTAGCTATAACAGGTGAATTATCAGTGATGATTGGTTGCGCAGAAACGGATTTACCGGAAGTTCAAAAAGTTTTAGAACCTATTGCTGCATCGGTTATAAGAGTTGGAGACGTTGGTGCTGGTAGCGTAGTAAAATTAGCAAATCAAATTATAGTTAATACCAATATTGCGGCGCTTTCAGAAGCAGTAGTATTAGCAAAAAAATTTGATATAGATTTAGCAAATATGTATGAAGCAATTAAAGGTGGTTTAGCAGGTTCTAGTGTAATGGATGCGAAGTTTCCAAAAATGATTGAGGAAGATTATCAACCTGGGGGCACGTTAAATATAAATTTAAAAGATATGAAGAACGTGAGTTCAACAGCGGATACAGTTGGTCTTACATTACCTATAGCAAATCAAGTGAAAGAAATATATAAATCAGAAGTTGCTCACGGTAATGGTATGAATGACCATTCTGGCATTATAAAATACTTTGAAAATATAAATAATATGTAGGTGAAAAGATGTTAACTGAACGTTTAATAAATGAAATGAAGCATGATGTTATTTCAAAAAATCTTAATACTTTTAAATATAAAATTATTGTCCTAGATGACGACCCAACTGGTACTCAAACAGTAAAAGACTTACCGGTGTATACAGAATGGTCGGAATCGTTAATTGAAGATGGCTTTAAGCAAGAAAACCATATGTTTTATATATTAACGAATTCTAGAGCGTTAAATGAACAAGAAACAACAGAATTACATCAAGAAATTAGCAGAAATATAGCACGAGTTTCACAACGATTAGATCATCCATACATTGTAATAAGTAGAGGGGATTCCACACTAAGAGGCCATTTTTATTTAGAGCCGAAAGTCTTGAGTGGAGCTTCAGATGAACAATTTGATGGCGTGTTTTATATACCGGCGTTCTTTGAAGGTAAACGTTACACATTTGAAGGTGTTCATTACTTAAGAGAAGGCGACACGTATATGCCTGTGTCAGAAAGTGAGTTTGCAAATGATACTACATTTGGATTTAGTAGTAGAACAATGGCAAGCTTTATTGAAGAAAAAAGTCATGGAGAAATTAATGCTAATGACGTAAAACATATTCGCTTATCACAAATACGTGAACGTGATGACAAATCAATTAATGAAGTGCTTAGTAGTATTTCAAATTTTGATGCTGTTATTGTCGATGCATTAAATGATGAAGATATGGATTATTTCGTGTCATGTTTAACTGCATTTTTAGGAAACAATGATAAAAAATTCATGTTTAGAACAGCTGCGTCATTTGTTAAAGCTATGTGTGAAACGCCAGGCGAAATTATTAATTTAAATCATTTTAGTAATCAAACTAATGGTGGGCTTATGATTGTAGGATCACATGTTAAAAAAACTTCATCGCAACTTCAACATTTATTAACAAATACTAATATTGCGTCCATTGAATTTGATGTGAAAGCAGTAACTACAAATGATTTACAATCGTACATAAACCAACAGATAGAAAAGGTGTCATCGTTTATTCAAACGGGGAGAGATGTCGTCGTTTATACTTCAAGAGATGTAATAAAAACAGAAGATTTAACGAATAATTTAAGTATTTCTACGAATATTTCAAATGCATTAGTTGGTATTGTACAAGGGTTAAAAGTAAAGCCAAGATTCATTATTGCTAAAGGTGGTATTACTTCTAGCGACGTTGCCACTAAAGGACTGAATATTAAAAAAGCGTGTGTTATCGGTCAAATAACGCAAGGTGTACCAGTATGGCTAACAGGAGAAGAAGCAAAATATAGTCAAATGCCTTATGTTATTTTCCCAGGAAATATTGGTGATGAAGATACGTTAACAACTGTATATAAGATGAATACGAAAGAGATATAGAAAGTAGGGGAATTACATGATGGGAGAATTTTGGCCGTTAGTTGCTGTTGTGATTGGGGTACTCATATTATTAATGTTAATTATGTGGTTTAAACTTAATACGTTTATTGCACTAATCATTACTTCAATGCTAACTGGTGTATTACTAGGGATGCCGTTAGATACAATTGTAACTACAATTGAAAAAGGAATGGGTGATACGTTAGGGCATATTGCAATCATTTTTGGATTAGGCTCTATATTAGGTAAGTTATTGTCAGATGGCGGCGGCGCTACACGTATTGCCGATACATTAATTAATGTGTTTGGTAAGAAATATGTGACGTGGGCAATGATTATCGCGTCATTTATTATTGGGATATCGCTATTCTTGGAAGTAGCATTCGTGTTATTGATTCCTTTAGTATTTACATTAGCTAAAAGAATGCAGATTTCAAATTTAACAGTTGGTCTTCCGATGGCAACCTCTATAGCAGTAACACATGGTTTTTTACCACCACATCCAGGCCCAGTTGCAATTTCAGAAGCGGTAAATGCTAATATTGGTCATGTATTGATGTATGGCGTTATTATCGGTATACCTTTAGCAATTATTGTTGGAGGTATTTTTCCAAAAATTGCACATAAATTAACACCCGAAGCTTTTAAAAGAGAAGGCAACCAAGCGGCTGTCGGTGAGTTTAAAGTGTTTGAAAACAAGGATTTACCAAGTTTTGGTATGAGTTTGCTCACGGCTCTAGCACCTGTTATCTTAATGTTATTAGCTACAATCGTGCAGTTAATTACCGGTAATGGAGACGGAAAAGCAAGCGGTTTTGAAGGATTCATTTACTTTATTGGAACATCTGTAACTGCAATGTTGATTGCTGTATTATTTGCAATTTATTCTATGGGGGTTAGAAGGAAACAGAGCATGAAACAAATTATGGATACCGTTTCGAATGCCATTACCCCTATTGCAATGCTCATTCTTATTATTGGTGGTGGCGGAACATTCAAACAGATACTAATTGATGGTGGTGTAGGTGATACCATTTCCGAGATATTTAAAGGCACTGAAATGTCGCCGCTTATTCTTGCTTGGCTAGCTGCAGCGCTATTACGTACAGCATTAGGGTCAACAACAGTTGCAGCAATTTCGTCGGTGGGTATTGTTTTACCATTATTACAGTCAACAGACGTAAACATTTCATTAGTCGTTTTAGCCATTGGAGCTGGAAGTATTTTCTGTTCACATGTGAATGATGCAGGCTTTTGGATGTTTAAAGAATATTTTGGTTTAACTATGAAAGAAACATTTTTAACTTGGACCTTATTAGAGTCCATTTTATCAGTTATAGGTTTAGGATTAATTTTAATTGTGAATTTTATCGTATAAAATAAAAAGAAGAGTGAGACCTCAATCCAGTTTGATTGAAGCCTCGCTCTTTTTTATTATAAAAAGATTATTAAATGATTAAGTCAGTTGCAAAGTACCATCTTCCATATGATATACACGATCGCAGAATGAAGTTAAACGTTCATCGTGTGTTACAACGATACAAGTCTTGTTGTGTTGAACGGTTTGTTCTTTCAAAATATTCATTACTTCCATAGCATTATCTGTATCTAAAGAAGCGGTAGGTTCATCCGCTAATATAAGTGAAGGCTTTGTATATAAAGCTTTAGCGATAGCGACACGTTGTTTTTGCCCGCCAGATATCTCACTTGGTAATTTATTTTCTATTACTTTGAGATTAAGTTGTTCCATAAGTTGGGTATATTCACTTGATGTTAGAACATCCTTTTTTTGTTTTTGTAATAATTTAAATTGCTGTTTTACCGTCAAAAAAGGAACGAGATTGGTTGCTTGTAAAATGAATCCTATTTCTTGCATACGTGTATTGGATAATGATTTTTGGTTCATCTGTGAAATGTTTTTATTGTTGATGATAATTTCTCCAGATGTAGGCGTCTGCAATGCGCCTGCCATTGTTAAAAATGTGCTTTTTCCAGAACCAGAAGGCCCTATAATAGCGATAAGTTCATTTTTATCAAAATTGACAGTCGTAGGTTTGACAGCTTCAATGGTCTGATTACCATCTTTAAAGTATTTAGTAACATCTTTAAATTCTAGCATTTAATACCTCCTAGTTAACTAATCGCTTTGAGTGGATCAACTTTTCTAATTGTTAAAATCGAGAAGAGGCTTCCTATAAGTGAAACCATAATAAGTACAATACCGTATATTGCTAATGTAACAAAACTAAATTTAATTGGAACCGCATCAGGTAAAAAGAAACCTGTCAATATCGTAAGTGCAAGGCCTATAATTGTGCCAATGAGTGCAATTATAAAAGTTTGTGATAATACGACTTTTGCTAGATAACCATTTGTGAAACCTTGTGCTTTTAAAACACCAAAGAGATTTGTTTTTTGCAATGTAATGACATATAAAAATATAGCAATGACTGTTGCAGAAATTATGAATAAAAATGTAATCATAAAGTTTAAAGTTAGATTTTGTGCTTGGTAACCAGGTAAATTTTCAATGAATTTCTCAATTTCGATGGCTTCTAAGTCGTTATCTAAAGATTTTTGTTTCCAATTTTTGTCTTTTACTACCACGGCATTTGTTTTATCTTCTGCTAATGATGGATTAATGTTTTGGATAGTTTTATCATTTGAAAAAAGTACTGGTGAAGCATTATATTTTGCGCTTTCACTGAATCCTACAATTTTTAATTTTTCGTCTGATTGCGATAACGTTAACTTATCACCTATCTTGAATCCTTTATCTTTTAAAGTTTTATCGGCAACAACTTCATTTTCGGCGCTTACTTTTTGTCCTTCAATGATTTTAGGTAGTAAGAAGGTATCAGATTTAACACCAAAAAGAAGCGCATTTTCTTCTTGTTTACCATTTGATACGATAACGCCGGTTTGTTTTAGTGTCGTTTGTTGTTTATAAGTGTTTTCTACTTTAGATTTGTTGAAGATGGATTGTTCAACTGTCTGATTTGCATCCTTATTTAATACGATTGCATCGGCATCCCATTTATCAATAGCTTCTCTATTCATGTTCATCAGACCACTTGCCAAGCCTGATAATAAGAAAAGTAGGTAACTAATCATAATTAATACACCAATGATTAAGCTGAATTTTAATTTATTACGTTTAATTTCATTCCAAGCTAAAAACATATGTAACCACCTATTCAATTAAGAGTTAAATAAATCAACGGAAACTGTATAAAAAGATTTATACATCAAAATTTAGTTATGTAAGTAAGAAACTATTATTTCTATTTTTGAAAGTTTTCTACATTCATTTTCAAAATAACAATAATTAATTGTATCTTGTTTTGAAATAAATAACAATCAGACTAAATATTTTAAAATATAAAGCTCAATTTTATAATGCATGAAGTAGATAAGATATACTTCTAACATAGTTAGATGAGTTGATATGATAAAATACTCATTTATAATTCCCGTTTTTATATTAGTTTAAAAGTATATACATAAATTTATAAATAAAATAATTAGATAGTGGTTGGTTTGTTAATCGAACATTATTCTAATAGCATCATAAAGGCCAAGATGACTAGACAAAATGACATACAAATCTTATAGGCAGTATTATATTTTAATAGTATTTTTTTGAAACAAAGACCTAAAAATGCCCAAGCTACTGCGCCAGAAACACCTATAAATGCGATTGTAACTGTATAGCTCACGGAAGCAAAAATGGTCATATCTTGCGTAGTGACATAAGTAACAATTGCGGTTAACACGTAAACGATAGTCTTAGGGTTCATGTATTGAAGGTATAATCCATCACGCAAACGATAAGTATGGCTCAAGTTAGCATCGCTAGAATTATGTTTGAATACTGAATACGCTAGATATAATAAATAAACAAAACCTACTAATTTTATAATAAATATAAAACTCGTGAAATAAAGCGTCATATATTCACTAAAAACAAGACATAGAAGTGAAAGAGTTAAAAAACCTAAGCCAATACCTATCAAGAATTTTAACGTGCCTTTAATACCTAATCGCAAGCTGCCATCCAAAGCTAATAAATTATTTGGTCCTGGTGTATAACTCATGAAAAATGTATAAATGATAAAAGAAATAAACAAATTGCATTCTCCTCACGATATCCTTTACTATGGAAATATAATGGTAATAATTCCTATGTATAGGATTTATCCTTTTAAAAGGATTTTATATCCGCTAAGTAGGAAAGTCAATGTAAAAAGGGGCAGTTATGATGGAATTCCATAAAATTGTGGCGAAAAATATTTATTTATATAGAAAGAAAAATAAAATTAGTCTGGAAAAATTATCAAAACTCACTGGCGTGAGTACATCTTCACTGAATGAAATAGAAAAAGGTAATACAATTCCATCTATTAATACTGTTTGGAAGATTAGTAATGGCCTGAAATTGTCATTTAGTAGTCTGATGAGTGAAGCAGAATCTGACTATATACAAGTGAAAAAAGAAGATATCGTACCAGTGACAGAAAATGAAGGGAAATATAGAGTGTATCCGTATTTCCCATTTGAGAAAAGTAAGTCATTTGAGTTTTTCTACGTTGAGTTAGATCCAGGTGCTACCTTAAATTCTGAACCACATTTAGCTGGGTCAGAAGAATCAATTATCATTATTGAAGGTCAACTAGAAATGCATTTAGAAAATGAAGTGATTACGTTAAAAGAGAGAGATGCCTTAAGATTTAAATCTGATATTACCCACAGCTATATTAATAACAGTGATGATATTACACTCATTTCTATGGTTATAGATTACAAGTAAAAAGTTGTAGGTTGGTAATGAAAGTATTTTAGCGCCAATTAATTCTCATAATACAAAATTATCATTTCACTTTATAATATGGTGGTCATATGATTTGCAATGCTAGAATATACGAAAGGTTAATTCTTTCGATGCATTGTGAATTAATAACGAGATATACAGTGTTATAAAGTGAAATTTAAGTTCTATTGTGAATATGTAATTTATCCATAATTTCTTTTGTATGATATCTTTTAATTGTCATTTCAATAGTTTTATACTTTGTTTCTAATGAATAAGACACTCTTTTCATAGAAAAAACACCTCCGTCTGATTCATTTTAAATGAATTCAACGAAAGTGCTTTGGTTTTTTCAAATAAATGAAGTCAGTTCATATATTATTTTAATAGAAATTTACGTTTGTTTTTACCCTGAGATTTTTCTTTCTTAATTTCTTTATTATAATCACCCTGATCTTGTATTTAACGTAATAATACAATGAATCTTTTCAGACATAAGTGATTATTGTAACGTTGCAATTTTATATTACTTGTTCTTATAAAAATTTTGTTCATTACTTGCTTTATCTATCCAAAAATCAGCATTGGGAACTTCTTCGTTTGTAGGACGATATACAGCTAATCTACCGGAACCTTTTTCTTTTTTCTGCTTTTCAAAATCCTTTAGAGCGTGAAAAGCAGGCTTGAATAGAATCCATATAGCTATGATATTTAACCATGCCATCAAACCGACACCTAAGTCTCCCATATCCCAAGCAGCATCTGCTGTTTTTAAAGTTCCAAATGCAGTTGCAATAATTAACATACAACGAGTTAAAGTGATAAAAAAATTTGATTTTTTAGATGTCATTTTCCGAGTTAGATATGCCATATTTGTTTCAGAAATGTATGAGTATGCCAAAATTGTAGTAAATGCAAAGAAAAATAAAGCAATAGCTATAAAGTATGAGCCAAAGCCAGCAAAATTAGGATCAAAATGGTAGTCAGAGCCTTGAAATGCTTTATCAATACCAGATTGAACATACATTGCTGTACCCGAATAATCTTTTGAGCCATCTGCATTCTGTACATAAATACCATTATCCTCTATTAAATTTGGGGATCCGTGAATATTTTTGGTACCATCTGTTGTGTTAAAAGTACCTGACATTAAAATAATTAATGCAGTTGCGGTGCAAACAAATAGTGTATCTATGTATGCAGAGAATGCTTGGACAAGTCCTTGTTTAGCTGGATGAGATACTTCAGCTGCCGCAGCTGCATGAGGGCCTGTGCCTTGCCCAGCTTCATTAGAATAAAGCCCTCTTTTTACCCCAATTTCAATCATTGCTCCGACTATACCACCAAATGTTGATTGTAGCCCCAGTGCAGATTTAAATATAAGTGCAAACAATGCTGGCACTTCTCCTAAATTCAGGCAAATAATTAAAATAGCTAACAAAATATACGCAATAGCCATAAATGGGACCACTGCCGTAGCCATACTAGCAATGCGTTTAATACCACCAAATATTATAAGCGCAAGAAGTATGATTAGAAAAATTGTTACAATCCATTTTGGAATATTAAAAGCACTATGCAAAGAAGTTGCAATTGCATTGGATTGAACACCTGGCATTAAAAAACCTATAGATATTACTGTAATACCGGCAAATACTAGCGCGAATATTTTACCAAATTTGCCACCTATACCTTTCTCTATATAGAAAGCAGGACCACCTCTGTATTCTCCGTTTTCCTTCTGTTTATAGATTTGACCTAGTGTGGATTCTACAAACGCTGTGCTAGCGCCAATTAATGCAGTAACCCACATCCAAAATACTGCACCAGGTCCACCTATAAAAATTGCTGCAGAAACACCGACAATATTCCCAGTACCAACTCTGCCAGCAAGAGATAGGGATATGGCTTGAAAGCTAGAAATACCTTGTGGTGATTTTTCCCCTTTAAATAATAAGCGAATCATTTCTTTAAATTGCCTGATTTGTGCAAAACGAGACATGATTGAAAATAGTAATCCAGTAATTAATAATCCAAAGACGAGCGGTGGACTCCAAATGATTTTATCTAAAAAACTAATGATCTCTGAAAGCAAAATAATTCTCCTAACATAATGAATTTACACTAATTTGTAAGCGTTTCCACCGATTCTACACTTTTGAAAAATCTTAGCAAGTCTACATATTAAATTGCTAATCGTTTAATTCATTAAATTATTAAAATCATTTTCAAATGTTTATAAAAACAAAAAGAATAATGATATGGTATAAATGAATTTGAAAATTGTGTAAGTGCTTTGTTTTTAAGTTTTTTAATTATTTAAATATAGGAGTATAAGTATGGATATATTTATAATACTTAGTTTGTTGGCGATATTTTTAGGGGGGCTAGTAAGAACATATTTTGGTTTTGGAGAAGCACTCATAAGTATGCCGTTACTAGCACTGATAGGTTTAGAAACACATACAACAATATCTCTAGTCGGTTTAGCAGGCTTATTTGTAGCAAGTTTAAATATATTTTCTGATTATAGAAGTATAAAATATAGTGTTTTATTTATTATGTTAGCAGGTAGTTTAGTTGGTATACCTATAGGTATTTGGATTTTAAGATATTTTAATACTGATATTGTGCAAATAATGTTAGGCGGGTTTTTAATTATTTATGGTACATATGCATTAAGTAAGTATTTTTTTCTAAATAATCGTATACGAATTGTATTAAAATCTAATATATGGTCTGGCATTACAGGTGTTGTTTCTGGAACCTTAGGTAGTCTATATAACTCTCATGGTGTTCCAGTTGTGATTTACGGGACTCTATCAAGTTGGCATATCAAAGATTTCAGAAGTACAATTCAAGCACACTTTTTCTTAACGGCAATATTTGTAGTTATGGGGCAAGGGTTTGGCGGTATATGGACAGAACAAACGATTCCTTTATTTTTATTATCATTACCTTGTTTAATTATTTCAGTGATAATAGGTAAATATTTATCTAAGTTAACGTCTTATAATCATTTTGAAAAATGGCTGTATCTATTTATCATCATATTGGGAGTGTTAATATTAATAACTTAAAAAATTACAAAGTATGATGCTTTTTATTATTAATATTGATAGTTACTTGGTCCATTATTGTATCATAATAAATAAAATCGCTTTAAACTACTACTTTACGATAAGCACTTTAAAACGATTTTATTATAACAACTTAAATCATTATTTAAGTTTATTTGAGTTAGCATTTATTCTTTTATTTAAAAGTACAAAGAATAAAATAAAGGCGATAGAAATCATGATGTGTCCTAAACCTGCGATACCTGCTATTGCTGGGCTAACACTAAAACCTTTGATTGTCGCAATACCATTAATATATTGCATTGCTACTGTTACTAAAATACCTAAGTGGAATATATAGAAAAAGCTATTAAATAACTTACTATTTTTAGTTAATTTCAATTGATATTCAATTACCATAAATATTAAGAACATAATTGTACCTAAAACGAGTAAGTGTGTATGTGTAACATTTAATTGAGAATAACCACTAAAATTTTCGCCTTTAGACATTTCACGGTAAAAAAGGCCACTCAACATACCTAATAGCGTATAGAATGCTGAACTAAACATTAATTTTTTCATTTTTCGACCTCCAATTTGTTAATAACTGTAATATAACTGGCTTATATGAACTCTATATGAACAAAGATAAAAAATATTAAGTCCATATATTTGCTGTATGCAGTTATTAAAAGACAGGAAACAAAGAAAAGGAATTGTGTCTCAACTATATTATTAATATTAGAAGTTGTTTCAATGGTTCTATAATTAATGATTATTTTCAGAAAGTCTTTAAAATCTATAAGAGTTTGTATCGAATGATGGTTATGAAATATACGGCGTTACTTCATAATTATGAAGTGAAGAGGGATAATGTGATTAGTAAAATGTGAAGTTCATTATTACCTCCATTTATCAGATAAAGATGTAGCCTAAGCAATCAATTAATGTAAATTGATTGCTTAGGCTTATTTTAAAAGTTAACAGTGTTTTAATGTTTTTGTTGTGCCAGTAAAAGAGGGTAAATTGTATCAAGTATAGGCGTTTTTAAATTGTGCAATCGCGCTTTGTTGTATAAAAAACCTTGAATGCCTTCAATTTCTAGTGGTTTATCTTCTATAATATCGTAGTACATACTCGTACCCATTTCGCTAGGATAACCTTCATAAATTGTCATAATTTCAGTTACGATTTTTTCTTCAAATATTACATTTTCAAATTTAGCAATTTCTGTACCTTCGCGTAATAAATTCTCACATAGATTTTTAATACCTGGGACAGTTAATACAGAAGCGGTAGAACGGCTCAAAGCAGTCACACTATTGATAGCTAAGTTCACAAGCAGTTTATACCAAATGGCTGCTTCTATATCATCAGTTAATTGAATTTCTAGCGGCGTATTTTCCAACTTTTTGCATAGTGCTTGTGTTTGAGGTGTATCCTTCAAAATTAATTTATGATCACGAAAATGAGTCACTTTATCCTTTTCTTTTTGCCCACTAATATACACAACAGCTTGATAAACGAATGGATGTGTAAACTCTGATAATTGGCCATGACCATTTTGAGCTAAAATAATCATAGTATCTTGATGTAACAAGTGGTCTAATTTACTTAATACTTTTGACAGTTGGGGTATTTTTACTGCAATAAATATAACATCAAATTTCTCATGACAATCATTTAAAGCAGTTACTGTTAATTGATGGGGATTAGTTGAATCTCCATCTACAAAGAAATTAAGTGTTTGCTCACGACGACCCAATAATTTTAAGTTTGGTTGATTATGTTGGAGATCATATGCGATTGTACTGCCTACTGCGCCAGGACCAATAATAGCGAAATTGCTCATGTTATTTATTTCCTTTTCTAAAAAGTTTAGTTAGTATATGTATAACAATACAAATATATCAAATTGTGGAGTTGATTTTAATTGAAAACATTAGGTCAGTTACAAGCAGTTAAAGAACATAAAGAAAAAATTTCAATGGTTACGGCTTATGATTACCCAAGTGCTAAACAAGCTGAAGCAGCCCAGATAGATATCATATTAGTTGGAGACTCATTAGGCATGACAGTTTTGGGTTACGATAATACAGTGCAAGTAACTGTTGAAGATATGATACATCATGCTAAGGCAGTGCGTCGTGGTGCGCCTGATACTTATATCGTTGTTGACGTCCCATTTGGTGGTGTGGGTGTCACTGAACAATATGACTTAGAAATAGCAGTCAAACTATACCAACAAACTAATGCTAATGCGATTAAAGCAGAGGGCGCGCATTTAACAAATTATATTGAAAATTGCAGCCGTATGGGGATTCCAGTTGTTTCGCATTTAGGGCTTACGCCACAAAGTGTAGGTATTACCGGGTATAAAATGCAAGCAAGTAACAAAGAAGCGGCACAACAACTCCTGAATGATGCTCATGCAATCCAACGGGCTGGTGCAATCATGCTAGTATTAGAAGCTGTACCTGCTGATTTAGCATCAGAAATCACCAAACAACTAGATATACCTGTAATAGGTATTGGTGCAGGAAAAGGCACTGACGGACAAGTATTGGTTTACCATGATTTATTAAATTATGGTGTCGATCATAAAGCGAAATTTGTAAAACAATATGGTGATTTTTCAGTCGGTGTTGACGCATTAACTGAATATAACAAAGAAGTGAAATCTAGTCATTTTCCTGATGAAAATTATACTTATAAAAAACGTGTGATGGATGAGGATGTAAAATGACCCAAATAATTACGAGTATTAAAGAAATGAGACAGCTTACGAATGAATTACAACTTCAAGGCAATACTATCGGCTTTGTTCCTACCATGGGGGCATTACATGATGGACACTTAAAGATGATGGCTCAATCTGCTGATGAAAATGATGTGACGGTAATTAGTATTTTTGTGAATCCTTTACAATTTGGGCCGAATGAAGACTTAGCTTCTTATCCAAGAGATATTGATGCTGATGCAACTAAAGCCCAATCAGTAAACGTTGACTATATATTTCATCCAAGCGAGAAAGAAATGTATCCACAAAATCCGACGATTGAAGTGAAGGCAGGACGTCTTGCGACAGTGTTGGAAGGCGCTGAGAGGCCAGGACATTTTGATGGCGTAGTTACTATTGTTAATAAATTATTTAATGTTGTACGTCCTAATAAAGCATATTTTGGTAAAAAAGATGCACAGCAGTTAGCTATCATTGAAAAAATGGTAGATGATTTTAATCATCCAATTAAAATTATTGCTGTAGATATCGTAAGAGAAGAAGATGGGTTAGCCAAAAGCTCACGTAATATTTATTTAACAGAACAAGAACGTTTAGAAGCGCCACATTTATTTCAAAGTCTCCGTTTAGCACAATCCATGTACGAACAAGGAGAGAGAGAAAGTGAAAAATTAATTGAAAAAACACGTGAATATATTGAGCAACATACGAGTGGCAATATTGAAACAGTTGCTATTTATAGCTATCCTCAACTAATCAAACAAGAACAAATAAATGGGAAAATCTTCATCTCATTAGCGGTTAAATTTAGTAAAGCGCGTTTGATAGACAACATAATTATAGGTAACTAATTAGCTCAATATAACCGATGAGCTTAATGCATTTTATTAGAAATTAATCTTATCGTAATATACATTTTACATTTCGACAGTGTTGTTTTATCATATGCTATGAGAGATATATATCGAGAAGCATTTTTGTGATAGTAAGAAAGTATTATAGGGTATGAATATATTAGGAACAGAATAACTGGTATCTTATAAACTAAAAAATATTATAAATTGCTATTAAAAAGTGATGATTGAAAGGTGGAAAAATAATGAGTGAATCAAACTCTAAAGACGTTATTTTAATTGGCGCGGGTGTTTTAAGTACAACATTCGGGACAATGTTAAAAGAACTTGCACCAGATTGGAATATTAAACTTTTTGAAAGACTCGACAAACCTGCTATAGAAAGTTCAAATGAACGTCATAATGCTGGTACTGGACATGCCGCACTATGTGAATTAAATTACACAGTTGAACAAAAAGATGGCTCAATAGACGTAGAAAAAGCGAAAGAAATAAATGAACAATTTGAGATTTCGAAACAATTTTGGTCTCATTTAGTAAAAAGTAAACAAATCGCAAATCCACAAGAATTTATTCGCCCTTTACCACACATTAGCTTTGTGCAAGGCGATAAAAACGTAAATTTCTTGAAAAGACGTTATGAAGCATTATCTCCATTATCCATGTTTAAAGGCATTGAATACACTGAAGACCACGAAAAATTAAGAGAGTGGATGCCATTGATGATGGAAGGTCGTGACCCAAATGAAATAGTTGCGGCTAGTAAAATTGATGAAGGTACAGATGTTAACTTCGGTGAGCTTACTAGAAAAATGGCTAAAAACTTAAGCGAACATGAAAATGCACAGCTTTTCTATAAACATGAAGTTCAAGACTTTAGCCGTCGTAAAGATGGTAAGTGGGAAGTTAAAATTAAAGACTTAAAAACTAAAAAAGTAGAACATCATATTACAGATTATCTATTTATCGGTGCCGGTGGTGCAGCAATCCCTTTATTACAAAAAACTGGAATTCCAGAAAGCAAACACTTAGGTGGTTTCCCAATTACAGGAGAATTCTTAGTATGTAATAATCCTGAAATTGTAGATAAACATGAAGTAAAAGCTTATGGTAAAGAACCAGAAGGTACACCGCCAATGACTGTACCTCACTTAGACAGACGTTATATTCAAGACGAAAATTCATTATTATTCGGACCATTTGCAGCTATCGGTCCAAAATTCTTGAAAAATGGTTCTAACTTGGATTTATTCAAATCAATTAATCCAAGTAATGTGATTACGATGTTATCTGCCGCTGCTAAGAATTTTCCATTAATTAAATATTCAATTCAAGAAGTATTAGCGAAAAAAGAAGATCGAATGAAAGAATTACGTCGATTTGTGCCTGATGCTAAAGAAGAAGATTGGGATATCTTACAAGCTGGTAAACGTGTTCAAGTTATTAAAGATACTAAAGAACATGGTAGAGGATTTATTCAATTTGGTACAGAAGTTGTTAATTCTAAAGACCATTCTGTCATCGCATTATTAGGAGAATCACCAGGTGCTTCAACATCAGTATCTGTTGCATTAGAAGTAATTGAACGAAACTTCCCTGGTCAGCTTAAACAATGGGAACCAAAACTTAAAGAAATGATTCCATCTTATGGTAAATCATTAATTGAAGACTATGCGTTATTGAAACAAGTCCGTCAAGCTAACGACACAGAACTTCAATTAAATAATAAATAATACAATTACTTTTACCTCGAGACACGTTTGTGTTTCGAGGTTTTTTGTGTTGAGAAAACCTTCTATAGTAAATGTCTGTTTTTAAAAATAAGATTTTTGAAAACATTATAAATATCATAATTCATCAAAACATTATTTGGCGATTTATTGAAGTAATGAAAAATATTAATTGCTATAATTATTTTAATTTTTCAACTATTGTAAAACGACTTTACATTGCGTACCATTGAAAATATAATTAATATTGGCTCGCATTACTCATGAAAAAAATAATTAAATGTAAAAAGCCTTTTATAGGGATAACTTCTTTAGATACCATGGTTAATAATTGAAATTAAGGCTGTTTATGAATAGGGAAACTTTGCTGTCTTGTCCTTATATATGTTGTAAATAGCATCTATATTTCAAACTATTTGTATTTATAGCCACATTTAAAATTTCAACAAGTTAAGACTACACTTAAAATACTTCAAGTTTAAAAAACAATACGATTTAAATAACGATATCAAAAAGAATCTTTCTGTCCTTCGTTATTTAATTGTGCGTTATAAAAAAATGAAATACAATCAAATGCGCGCGTTTGATTGTATTAATTATGTAAAGCATTATAAAAAACTCTTGCATTTATTTTTAAATTGAGTAATATTGAGTTGTGAAAAAGTATATTTGAGGTGGGAAAATTATGAAAAATAGACAAGGTTTTTTGCCTAATAGACTGAATAAATACTCTATTAGGAAATTTACAGTTGGGACTGCATCGTTATTAATCGGAGCTACTTTAGTTATGGGGGTAGGTAATGAAGCTCAAGCGGATGAATTAGACTCAATAACTAGTGATAATGCTAGTACCAAAGATAAAGGTGAAGCTTTAGATATAAATGATATTAAAAGTGTAGAGGAAAATAATTCTACAGAAGAAAAAACAGAAGAAGTGGAAAGTGAAAGTAAAGATACACTAACACAAGAAAAAACTGAAAATTCCAAAAACGAATCAGAGGAATCGACAGTAAATGAGAACAGTGATAATCAAATAGAAAATGAAAAATCTGAAACAGAAGAAGTAACTAGTGAAAAACCTGAAACAGAAGAAACGAATACTGAACAAAAAGACAGTGACCATACTAATACAGTTGAAGATCAAACATCATCTTCGGATTACTCAGAACCTGAAACAGTAAATGATAAAGATGCAACAAAAGAAAATAGTAATGAGGAAGTAAATAAAAGTAATCTACCATCTAAGACTGAAAGACCATCAACAGAAATTGCTAAAAAAACAAATTCAGTAAAAACAGAAAAACCACTTAATAAGAATTCTGATAGTGAGAAAGCATCAAAAACAAAGCAACCACAGAAAGATAACAATAAACAAGTTACAAAATCACAAAAGACAGATGTTAAAAACGATAAAATAGAAACTTCTGGAAGTTCAACATCTGCGTCTAAAGTTGATAAGTCGAAGGCAATAACTATAAAAGACAAGAAAAAAACTGAAAATACTAAATCAAAATTAGAAGCAAAATTAGCAACAACTAAAGACAAAAAATCTACCGTTGAATCTTTTTTAAATAGCCAGTTATCGGAAACTGAAACAAAAGCTATCATGGACAATACAGATATTAATTATGAGACTGCTACGGATGAAGAAATTAACACTGAAATTTTAAAAGCTTCAATTATCGAACTTGTTAATAATCAAGAAAGTGTAACAACACTTGCTACACCAACACGTACAATGTTTAGAGCGATGGCTACACCGACAGCGCTAGCTGCAGCAGTAGATCAAAGTGAAGAAGTAGAAAAATCATTAGGTTATTTAGATAATTATACGTTTGCATCATTAATATTTGATCCAGGTTCACTAGATAACCAAACAACACTAAACAGCAATGTTATTCCGTTCGATATCCATAGTTATATGTCAGGATCCAACTCTGGTGATAGATATAAAATTGACTTGAAATTAGACCCAATTATAGCTAAACATGTCACAAAAATAACGGTAAATCCAGCAGGTAGAAGTAAACCAGTTGAATTTATTAGATTAACTGATGAAAATGGAAAAGTTACTAATACATGGGAAGTAAACTTTATTAGAGCTAATGATGGTTTATTTGGTGGAGCGGAAATTTTATCACAATATACAGCAACAAACGGTAAAATTGAACTTGATGATACAGTAGCGAATATTTTAAAAAACGCTGGTAGTTTAGATAATAATAAATTAAATTATCAAATGTTTGTACGCGACTCGACAGGAAATAGAATCGTACGTACATCTGAAAGTAGTGGTTATTTCTTAACAAGTACAGATGGTGATTTAGTCGGATTAGAAAAAGCAGTATCAAGTGAGAACAGTAATACATTTAAAGCGAGTAGTGGATCAGCTGCTTACGACGATGCTCCTGGAGAGTATGGCGGATTTATTATTGATCAACAAATAATGAAAAATGGTATATTTTCTTACAGCAAAACAAGAAGTAATCAATGGTCATACCATTATCAAATAGATAAAGATTTATTACCATATATCGAAAGTGTAGAATTGCATAAGTATGATTATCAAGGTTTAGGTGGTTTTGATAAAACATATCATGAAGCTGATAAAGTTGCAGATTTAACTTTAGATGCAATAGGAAATGGTTCAATTACTAGTGATAATTTAAATAAACTTATTGAATTTAACAACCTTTTACCTGAAACTGTAGGTGTTAGAATAGTAATTAAATTAAACCAAAGTGTAAATAATATTTTAACTAAGGATGCAGAATATGATGCACAGGGCAACTTAATTAGAGAAACTACTAAACAAAAAGAAGATTTTACATTTGCAGGTTATTTAACTGATAGTAAAGGGTCACTTATCAATAATACTTTAGGTACATCGACTTTAGCCTTACAAGATTATGATAAAGACGGATTGTTAGATAGATACGAGCGTCAAGTATCACTTTCTAATCCTGAAAACAATGACACAGACGGAGACGGTAAAAATGATGGGGATGAAGTCATCAACTATAAAACTTCTCCATTAGTTGATAAACCTGAAGCAGCTGATATTACTAATAAAGATACAGTTGTAACTGGTTCAGTTCCATTAAAAGAAGGTGCCGCATCACAAACAGCTAAAGTTATAGATGCAAATGGTAAAGTGATTGGAACATCAACAGTCAATTCTGATGGCAGATTCTCTGTTTCAATCCCTCAATCGCCTGAAGGTACATATACAATTGCAATAGATTCGCCTAACTATGAAAATGATGAAGTTAGTACATTTAACATTATTGATATTTCTAAAGTGCCTACACCATCAATTAATCCAGTTGACGATAACGATACAGAAATACAAGTCAATGGAACAGCAGGTGCGACTGTCACAGTTCGGGATAATAATAATAATGAAATTGGCTCAGTTCAAATACCTAGTGATGGTTCAGCAGCAACTATCGTACTAAACCAGCCCTTAACAGCTGGTACAGTTTTAACAGCAACAGCTAGTAAAGATGGAAAAACAAGTGAAATTTCAGACCAAATTACAGTTACAGATGAAACAGCGCCAGATGCGCCAGTGATTGATCCAATAACAAGTAATGATAAACAAGTTACAGGTACAGCTGAACCTAATTCATCAGTAACAGTTGGCTTCTCAGGTGGAGGTAAAGTTTCAGTAACTGCTGATGATCAAGGTAACTTTACAGTTAATATACCAAATGGTGTAATTCTTGAAGGTGGAGAAGAATTTAAAGCAATTTCAACAGATAAAGCAGGTAATAAATCAGCTATAACAACAACCACTGTTAAAGATATGAAAGCACCAGATGCTCCAATAATTAAAGATGTAACTAGTAATAGTAAACGCGTAACAGGAACAGCTGAAGCAAATTCGACAGTTAAAGTTACTTTCCCAAGTGGAACAGTCGTAGAAACAACAGCAGATGACAATGGTAACTTTACAGTTAATATTCCATCAGATGAAGGGTTAGAAGGTGGCGAAACGATTCAAGCAACATCAACAGATGACGCAGGTAACGTTTCACAATCTGGTAGTACTACAGTAACTGATGCAACAGCACCAGATGCTCCACAAATAAGTCATGTAACGAGCGTGAGCACGGAAGTAACAGGAACAGCCGAAGCGAATTCGACAGTTAAAGTTACTTTCCCAAGTGGAACAGTTGTAGAAACAACAGCAGATGACAATGGTAACTTTACAGTTAATATTCCATTAGATGAAGGATTAGAAGGTGGCGAAACGATTCAAGCAACATCAACAGATGCGACAGGAAATGTTTCCAGCCCTGGTTCAACAACAGTCACAGACGAAACAGCACCAGCGCCACCAACGGTTAATGGTGTGACAAGCGAAGATGCACAAGTAACAGGAACAGCCGAAGCAAACTCAACAGTGACAATTAAGTTCCCTAATGGCGTAACAGTTTCTGGTGAAGCAGATAGCGATGGAAATTATAGAATTGCTATTCCAGATGAAGTTGATTTAGTAGGTGGGGAAGAAATACAAGTCATATCAACAGATGATGCTGGTAATGAAACAGCACCAGTAGTTACAACTGTAACTGACGTGACAGCACCAGATGCACCTACAGTGAAAGATGTGACAAGCGAAGATGCACAAGTCAGAGGGACAGCCGAAGCAAATTCAACAGTAACAATAACGTTCCCAGATGGTACTACAGCAACTGGTACAACCGATGACCAAGGAAATTATACTGTTAATATTCCTGAAAGAATTGATTTAACAGGTAATGAATTATTGAAAGTTACTGCATCAGATTCTAGAGGTAATATTTCACCTGAAGTTTCAACAACGGTCGTAGATGCAACAGCTCCAAAAGCACCAGTATTAAATGAAGTATCAAGCGAAGATACACAAGTAACAGGAACAACAGAAGCGAATTCAACAGTTACAGTAACATTCCCAGGTGGCGTGACAGTTAATGTAGACGCAGATAATCAAGGTAATTTTAGTGTCTCAATTCCGGACAATGCTGTATTAACAGGAGGAGAACAAATTCACGCTGTTGCACAAGATAAAGCTGATAATAAATCTGAACAAGCAACAACAACAGTTGTAGACGCAACAGCACCAGAAGCACCGACGGTGAACGAAGTAACAAGTGAAGATACACAAGTCAAAGGTACTGCAGAGCCAGGCTCAACGGTAACCGTAACATTCCCAGATGGCACAACAGCAACAGGTACAGCAGATGACGAAGGAAAATACACAATAGATATTCCAAATGAAATTGATTTAGTAGGTGGAGAAGAACTATTAATAGCTTCTATTGATAATAACGGTAATATTTCTGATTCTGTAAAAACAACAGTAGTAGACAAGACAGCGCCAGAAGCACCAACGGTGAACGAGGTAACAAGTGAAGACACAACGGTTAGTGGCACAGCGGAACCAGGATCAGAAGTAACCGTAACATTCCCAGATGGCACAATGGCAACAGGTACAGCGGATGAAGAAGGCAACTACACAGTAGAAATTCCAACAAATGTAGATTTGGATGGTGGAGAAGATCTTGTAGTTACTTCTAAAGATAAAGAGGGCAACATATCCGAAGAAGCAACGACAACAGTAGTAGACACAACGGCGCCAGAAGCACCAACGGTGAATGAAGTAACAAGTGAAGATACACAAGTCAAAGGTACTGCAGAGCCAGGATCAACGGTAACCGTAACATTCCCAGATGGCACAACGGCAACAGGTACAGCGGATGAAGAAGGCAACTACACAGTAGAAATTCCATCAAATGTAAACTTAGATGGCGATGAAACAATTAAAGTCGTAGCAGAAGATAAAGATGGCAACACATCTGAAGAAGCAACAACAACGGTTACTGACACAACAGCGCCAGAAGCACCAACGGTGAATGAAATAACAAGTGAAGATACAACAGTTAGTGGCACAGCGGAACCAGGTTCAACAGTAACCGTAACATTCCCAGATGGCACAACGGCAACAGGTACAGCGGATGAAGAAGGAAACTATACAATAGAAATTCCAACAAATGTAGACTTGGATGGTGGAGAAGAGCTTGTAGTTACTTCTAAAGATAAAGATGGTAATACATCCGAAGAAGCAACGACAACAGTAGTAGACACAACAGCACCAGAAGCACCGACGGTGAACGAGATAACAAGTGAAGATACACAAGTCAAAGGAACAGCAGAACCAGGCTCAACGGTAACCGTAACGTTCCCAGACGGTACAACAGCAACAGGTACAGCGGATGACCAAGGCAACTACACAGTAGAAATTCCATCAAATGTGGACTTAAATGGTGGAGAAGAGCTTGTAGTTACTTCTAAAGATAAAGAGGGCAACACATCCGAAGAAGCGACGACAACAGTAGTAGACACAACAGCACCAGAAGCACCAACGGTGAACGAAGTGACAAGTGAAGATACACAAGTCAAAGGTACTGCAGAGCCAGGCTCAACGGTAACCGTAACATTCCCAGATGGCACAACAGCAACTGGTACGGCAGATGACCAAGGCAACTACACAGTAGAAATCCCATCAAATGTAAACTTGGATGGTGGAGAAGAACTCGTAGTTACTTCTAAAGATAAAGATGGTAATACATCCGAAGAAGCAACGACAACAGTAGTAGACACAACAGCGCCAGAAGCACCAACGGTGAATGAGGTAACAAGTGAAGACACAACAGTTAGTGGCACAGCGGAACCAGACTCAGAAGTAACCGTAACATTCCCAGACGGCACAACAGCAACAGCTACAGCTGATGACCAAGGCAACTACACAGTAGAAATTCCAACAAATGTAGACTTGGATGGTGGAGAAGAGCTCGTAGTTACTTCTAAAGATAAAGAGGGCAACACATCCGAAGAAGCGACGACAACAGTAGTAGACACAACAGCACCAGAAGCACCAACGGTGAACGAAGTGACAAGTGAAGATACACAAGTCAAAGGTACTGCAGAGCCAGGATCAGAAGTAACTGTAACATTCCCAGATGGCACAACGGCAACAGCTACAGCTGATGAAGAAGGCAACTACACAGTAGAAATTCCATCAAACGTAAAATTAGATGGAGATGAAACAATCAGAGTTGTAGCAGAAGATAAAGATGGTAATACATCATCTGAAGTGACGACAACAGTTACTGACACAACAGCGCCAGATGCACCGACGGTGGAAGAAGTAACAAGTGAAGATACCCAAGTCAAAGGAACAGCGGAACCAAGATCAGAAGTAACCGTAACGTTCCCAGACGGAACAACAGCGACTGGTACGGCTGATGACGAAGGCAACTATACAGTAGAAATCCCATCAAATGTGGACTTGAATGGTGGAGAAGAGCTTGTAGTTACTTCTAAAGATAAAAATGGTAATACATCATCTGAAGTGACGACAACAGTTACTGACACAACAGCGCCAGAAGCACCAACGGTGAATGAGGTAACAAGTGAAGATATACAAGTCAAAGGAACAGCAGAACCAGGATCAACGGTAACAGTAACGTTCCCAGACGATACAACAGCAACAGGTACAGCGGATGACCAAGGGAACTATACAGTAGAAATTCCAACAAATGTAGACTTGGATGGTGGAGAAGAACTCGTAGTTACTTCTAAAGATAAAGATGGCAACACATCCGAAGAAGCAACGACAACAGTTACTGATACAACAGCGCCAGAAGCACCAACGGTGAACGAAGTAACAAGTGAAGATACAACAGTTAGTGGCACAGCGGAACCAGGTTCAACAGTAACCGTAACATTCCCAGATGGCACAACAGCAACAGGTACAGCGGATGACCAAGGCAACTACACAGTAGAAATTCCATCAAATGTGGACTTAAATGGTGGAGAAGAGCTTGTAGTTACTTCTAAAGATAAAGATGGTAATACATCATCTGAAGTGACGACAACAGTAGTAGACACAACAGCACCAGAAGCACCGATGGTGAACGAAGTAACAAGTGAAGACACAACAGTTAGCGGAACAGCAGAACCAGGTTCAACGGTAACCGTAACGTTCCCAGACGGTACAACAGCAACAGGTACGGCAGATGACCAAGGCAACTACACAGTAGAAATCCCATCAAATGTAAACTTAGATGGTGGAGAAGAACTCGTAGTTACTTCTAAAGATAAAGATGGCAACACATCCGAAGAAGCGACGACAACAGTAGTAGACACAACAGCACCAGAAGCACCGACGGTGAACGAAGTAACAAGCGAAGATACAACAGTTAGTGGCACAGCGGAACCAGGTTCAACAGTAACCGTAACATTCCCAGATGGTATAACAGCAACAGGTACAGCGGATGACCAAGGGAACTACACAGTAGAAATTCCATCAAATGTAGACTTGAATGGTGGAGAAGAGCTTGTAGTTACTTCTAAAGATAAAGATGGCAACACATCTGAAGAAGCAACGACAACAGTTACTGACACAACAGCACCAAAAGCACCAACGGTGAATGAAGTAACAAGTGAAGATACACAAGTCAAAGGAACAGCGGAACCAGGTTCAACAGTAACCGTAACATTCCCAGACGGAACAACAGCAACAGGTACAGCGGATGACCAAGGGAACTATACAGTAGAAATTCCAACAAATGTAGACTTGGATGGTGGAGAAGAACTCGTAGTTACTTCTAAAGATAAAGATGGCAACACATCCGAAGAAGCAACGACAACAGTTACTGACACAACAGCACCAGAAGCACCAACGGTGAACGAAGTAACAAGCGAAGACACAACAGTTAGCGGAACAGCAGAACCAGGCTCAACGATAACAGTAACGTTCCCAGACGGTACAACAGCAACAGGTACAGCGGATGATCAAGGCAACTATACAGTAGAAATTCCATCAAATGTAGACTTAAATGATGGAGATACTATCATAGTGACTGCCACGGATAAAGAGGGCAATACTTCAGAACCTACAAATACAAATGTAACTGGTACAAAAGAAAATCCAGGTACAGGAGAAAATCCAGGCACAGGAGAAAATCCAGGCACAGGAGAAAATCCAGGTACAGGAGAAAATCCAGGCACAGGAGAAAATCCAGGCACAGGAGAAAATCCAGATACAGGAGAAAATCCAGATACAGGAGAAAATCCAGATACAGGAGAAAATCCAGATACAGGAGAAAATCCAGGCACAGGAGAAAATCCAGATACAGGAGAAAATCCAGATACAGGAGAAAATCCAGGCACAGGAGAAAATCCAGGCACAGGAGAAAATCCAGGCACAGGAGAAAATCCAGGCACAGGAGAAAATCCAGGCGCAGGAGAAAACTCAGGTATAGGAGAAAATCCGGTCGTAGGTTCAAATTCATCAAATGCTAGCCACAACACAGATAATAGCAACTCTAATGAATCACAAGTAGAAGATTCAAATAAGAGTTCTAACGTTATGGAAAACAACAAATCAAAAGATAATAAAGAAAATAAACAATCAGAATTACCTGAAACAGGTGAGGAAGAAATACGCAATGGTACATTATTTGGTTCATTGTTTGCAGGATTAGGTGCATTATTACTATTTGCTAAACGTCGTAGAAAAAAAGAAGATGAAAAATAGACGTTTCAAATAAAGTATTACAGAAAGTGATTACTTATAGAGGCTAGGACAAAGTTACGTCCTAGCTTCTATTTTTATACATAAGAAAGTACCGAAAAAGATTAAATAAAAGTTTAACTGCTGTGGCCAACCATCAAAAAATTGTTCTTTTACAGTTATAAATTTAAGCGCTTACATAAAATTTTGAGGGGTATATGACAATATAAAGGAGGTATTTATATGATTTATACAAATCCAAATGAAAGTAATGCAAAATACAAAGTTAAAGAGCGATATAGTAACTTTATTGATGGAAGTTGGACAGATCCACAAGAAGGCGAATATTTTGATAATATTTCCCCAATTACTGGCGATAATTACGCAAAAGTACCTAGGTCTTCACAAAAAGATGTCGATTTAGCAGTAAAAGCTGCTAAAAAAGCACAGGGTGAGTGGGGGAAAAAGTCATTAGCTGAAAGGTCACAACTTTTATTAGATATTGCGGATCGTGTAGAAGAGAATTTAGAATACTTAGCAGTTATCGAAACTTTTGATAATGGTAAACCTGTTAGAGAGACACTTGCTGCAGACTTACCGTTAGTTGTAGATCATTTTAGATATTTTGCAGGTGTGATACGTGCAGAAGAGGGTGGTATTTCACAAATAGATAATGATACAGTAGCTTATCATTATAAAGAACCATTAGGAGTCATTGGCCAAATTATTCCATGGAATTTCCCATTACTTATGGCAACTTGGAAAATTGCTCCTGCTATAGTAACTGGAAATGCTGTCGTTCTTAAGCCAGCGGAACAAACACCTGTGTCTATTCTACATTTTGTTGAAATAATTGAAGACATTTTACCAAAAGGATTAATAAATGTCGTAAATGGATTTGGCAATGAGACTGGTGAAGCACTGGCTACACATAAAGAGATTAATAAAGTCGCTTTTACTGGTGAAACAACAACAGGTAAGATTATTATGAAGAATGCCAGTGATAATGTCATACCAGTAACTCTCGAATTAGGAGGCAAATCACCAAATATATTTTATAAGGATATTATGGATGAAGACGATGAATTCTTAGATAAGGCAGTAGAAGGATTAGTTATGTTTGCATTAAATCAAGGTGAAGTTTGTACATGCCCTTCTAGAGCATTAATCCATGAAGATATTTATGATGAATTTATAAAATTATGTATTGATAAAGTTAACAAAATAAAACTAGGAAATCCTTTAGATGATACAACAATGGTAGGGGCACAGACATCTAACGAACAACAAGAAAAAATTAAGAAATACTTAGATATTGGTAAAGATGAAGGTGCAGAAATACTTGTGGGTGGTAATGTAAGGCAAGAAAATGAGAACTTAAAAAACGGTTATTATATTGAACCTACTATTTTTAAAGGTAATCAGAATATGCGTGTTTTCCAAGAAGAGATTTTTGGACCGGTATTATCGGTAGCAACATTCAAAGATAATGATGAAGCATTAGCTATGGCAAATGATACAATTTATGGCTTAGGCGCTGGTATTTGGACAAGAAATCAGAACATAGCATATCGCGCTGGTAGAGGTATCCAAGCTGGTAGAGTGTGGGTTAATAATTATCATTCTTATCCGGCACATGCTGCTTTTGGTGGTTATAAAATGAGTGGTATAGGACGAGAAAATCATTTAATGATGTTAGAGCATTATCAACAAACTAAAAATTTATTGGTTAGTTACGATACGAACCCAACGGGGTTGTTCTAAAAAGTTGTTGTAAATTTAATTTATTTTGTTTACAAATTGCGTTAAATGTGTAAAGTATAATAATAAATAATATAACGTTAAGATTGGGGAACTTATTATGTTTATTATTATTCAGTATAGTAGAGGGAACACATTATTCTATTTAAGAAATAAAAATAAAGAACCAATTAATTCAAGAGTAGTTGCTATTTCTGGTGTTAATTATAAAGCGTTATTATTAGAAAATATTAAGAAATTGCTAGCTCAATCTAATTATCACTCAGAAGCACTTCGTTTTATACTACTCGAGATGAATGAAATTGAGAATTTACAAGTTAACGCCGTTTGTGAAGTAAGCAGATATCTTAAATTTAAACTTGATACAAGTGTTGTGGTTACCAATAACATTGAAACATTTGATTACGATGAATATTTGAATATATAGTTAGGGGCTATAAAACATATGGCCATTAAAAAGCATAATTAGTCCATATTAAAATAAAATACTCAATGGCAAAATAGGGAAACATCAAGATTAAATAGTTGATTTTGGTTGTTTCCCTTTTTGATTAGATAAAAATTACGATATGTTAATTTGAAGCACTTTCATAATAGTTTTCTCCTAGTATATTTTGAGTAATATAATTAGAACTATTTAAATATTGTTGTACAAATTTTGGAACATCTTCTTTTTTTAAATCATACATTACTTCAATTTCTTTAGAAAATAACCTCGGATGAGATTGTAAATATAATGATAAATCTGGTAAAGGTTTAGGCTCGATTTTCATAGATTTATTTAAATTTTTAAGTGTATCTATATATACGTTGAGTTCTCTGGCGCCTACAATTTTAGTGCCATGGTTATCGTGATTTAATAGCACTATAGTTGGAAAACCTCGAACCCCTAATTTATGAACTAAATCAAAATCTTCAAGCAGTAATTGTTTTCCTTTGTCATTATCTGATAAAGCTAAAATGTCTTCTATACGACTTGTTTTTTCATTTTTATAAAATAGTTGTAGCAGTGATTTGAGTACATTTTTATCAGAAATATTTTTGTTGAAAACAAATACAGCTTCCCTAACTAATCTAATAAATTTTATTGCAGCTATAGGTGAGTCTAGATATTGAATTGCTTTATAAATACGTGATGCTGGATATGAGGATTGAACGGGATCTATTTCCATTATTGTTCCATCAATCGGCATACGTGAATATTGTCCTACTTCTTGCCAGTGTGGGGTAACATCTGCTGGTTTGAAAATGCCATTTGCTGGATCAATTGGACCTTCTCCCCATTTTTCTAATAGGCCTCCCATAACCATTTGAAAATTAAATAAATGCCCATACTGTACTAATAATTTATTTAAAGTTGGCTCAAATGCCCAACAATGAGAACACATAGGATCGGTGATATAATATAAAGTCTGTTTAGACGTTTCTATGTTTAAGTTAATTGTTTCAACTTCATTTTCATTACTAGGTTTACAGACACCTGAATAAATATCGCATACCATATTTTTCTCCATAATTTGACCTCCAAAGTTTAATTAAAACCAATATAGTTTTATAATAAGCAGTAATACGATTTATAAATACCAACAACTTGTCAATAATGTTGGATATTCAACATCCATAATTCATTGTTGAAGGGAAATGAGGTCATCGAATGGTACAATCAAAATCAGACTTACGTGTAATCAAAACTAGAAAATCTATCATGCAGGCTTTTATTAAGTTGTCTGATGAAAAAGATTTTAAAAATATAACAGTAAAAGATATTACTCAAGAGGCGCTTATCAATAGGGCTACATTTTATTACCATTTTAGTGATATATATGATTTGTTAGACAAAGCGCTTGCAGAAGAATTATTAATTGATTTGAATTATGAGTATTTTGATCAAAAGAGTATAGACGAAGCAACGCTTACATATATTTTTAAAATAGTATCAGAATTTCAGTTATCTTTAAGTCGAAGATGCCATAGAAGTTACCCTGAAACTATTGGGAATATTATCCAAGAACATATTGAGCGGGTGTTGTTGAGGTTATTGTCTGAAGCGGGCTTTGAGGATGAACATACACGTCAATTAGCAGCTAGTATGTTAAGTGCAAGTATTTATAGAGCTTCTGAAAAATGGTGTGAAAGTTTTAGCGATCTTTCAGCCGAAGCTTATATTAAACGTGTTACACCTTATATTATATCTGGTTTAGTAAGTCGATAGAAAACGATTAAAGGAGGAATTTTGTATGGGAATTATTATCTTAATATTACAAGTAATTCTAGGTTTATTCTTTATCATGACAGGCTTTAAAATATTTTCTGGTGAGATGAAACAAGAGTTTGCGCGATTTGGTTACCCACCTATTTTCAATAAAATTACTGGAGCGTTTGAGTTTATTGGTGGTATAGCAATGTTAATTGGTGTTTTTTATGGCTCGTTGGCAATATTTGCTAGTGTATTAATAGGGTTAACTATGTTGGCTGGAGCATTGTCACATATTCTTTTGGGTAAAGATCCAGTTACAAAAGCGATGCCAGCAATCGTCTTGTTTTTATTAAATTTTTGTGTGTTTATCTATTATATTTAGTTCCTTTATTATGTTTAATATTAAAGCCCCCAGTTAACTTATTTTAAGCTGGGGGTTATTTGTAGTTTCTTAAGCTAGACCTTGAATTTTTAATACAATTTCTGCTACGAGCGCAGAACCGATATATGTACTGAGCAAAATAACAATACCTACAACAATGGTTTTCCACCCTAACTTGGCAAAATCTGCCCAGGAATTCCCTATTGAAACGCCTGCGTATGCAACAACTGGTGTGGCTAATGATAGTAAATCTACTTTTTCAGTCCATTCGACAATACGTGAGGATCCAGGAACCCCAGGGATAGTGATGATTAAACCTAATATGCCAATATAAGCAATACTTGGTATGTTTAAAGGCACGATATCACGTAAAATCAAACCTAATAAGGCAATACCCATTAAAGCAAGAATGCCCGGTGTTGCATCAATAGGCATGACGCTATAGCCAATCCAATTACTAAAAAGTGAAATAATTCCTACTATACATAAGGTGAGAATCCAATTTGTAACTTTTGAAGACATCATAGTCACTCCTTATCTTTTGTGATTTTTGATTTAACGTGCATAATCAAGTTATAATATTTTCGGGTTAAAGGTAGAGCAATTAAAATACCAACATAAAGTCCCGTCACTGACGTTAGAAGATTACTTACGCCAGAAAATGCGGTAATTGTACTAGCTTGGTCAGGATACATTTCGACTAAAGGTCCCAGAGCAGCTGCAGTCATTACGCCACTACCTACTCCTGTAGCCATGGCAAAAGCAATTGGACTAAATGGTAAAATGGAAACTAAAATGCCAGAAAAGATACTAAAAAATATCGCCCCAAAAATGGTTCCAAATATGTACATAGACATCACACCTCGCCATTCGGGGGAAGAGATGCCATATTTTTCGGTAATCAGCGCTAAATTAGGTTCTCTACCGATTGAATGAGTCATCCCTATAGACTCACGCCGTAAACCTAATAATATAGCTAATGGTAATGAAATAATAATTGTAGCTAAATTGCCGGCTTCTTGTAATATTAAAGCAGGCCCAGCTGCAATGATTTTAGGTAATGCAGGCCCTGCTTCTACACCAAATTTTGCTATGAGCAGTGCTACTGAAATAAATACCATTGGTTCAGAATTTTTAGCTTGTTTTTTACCGATGATGGGCGTGAAATAAACTCCTAATCCGAGTAACACTGCATAAACAACTGGTAATAAAAGGATTGAAGTTATCCCTAAAGGTATTTTATGTGCACCAATTACTTCAGAAATAATCATAATAATTAATACAATGCCATGTAGTCTCCAATCTTTCCAAAGTACATTTTGTTGTTTCATATCGATACCTCCTAATTAAAATATTCAGAAAATTGAAAATACGAATAAAATCTATTCTATACTTAATATTTCAAAATTAAAAGGGTATCAACATGATTTATATACTTTAGAAATTTGATAAGTGTAAATATGTAATTTAAGCGTATAATGGAATTACTAAAACGAAAAGGTGTGAAGAAGATGCAACACGCTTATCGACAACTTTTATTGGGGATGATTTGTTTATTTATAGTGATGGCGATTGGACGTTTTGCATATACACCTATTTTGCCATTTATGCAGCAAACAGGGGGCCTAGATGATCGAAGTGCTGGTTTATTAGCTACGATTAATTATCTAGGTTACTTGATAGGCGCCATGGTTCCTATATGGATTGTTATGTTTAGTAAGGTTACAGATTTGAAAATTTATTTATTTATAAATATTATTTCGACTTTAATGATGGGGCTTTCTGATAATTTTCAACTATGGTGTATTTTGCGTTTGGTTTCTGGAATAACAAGCGGTACAGTTTTTGTTTTAGCATCGAATGTAACGCTTGAAGCTTTAAGAGTAGTGAGAAAAGATGGCATCTCAGGTCTGTTATATAGTGGCGTAGGTTTAGGTATTTTTACAAGTAGTATCTTTATTTTCTTATTTACTACAGCGAGCACATGGAAGCTTACTTGGATATCACTAGGCATTTTTTCTTTAATGATAGGTATTATTGTTATATTTGGTATGCACGAAAATCACAATAACGAAAATAAAAATTTCAAATCAAAAAATATTGAACAAACCGAAACAATTAAAGTGAAGAAAAAATTTATTTGGGGATTTTCAATCGCCTATTTTTGTGAAGGCGCTGGTTACATTATTACAGGGACATTCTTAGTAGCCATCGTTAAATCAATACCAGGATTAGCGGATTATGCAGCGTTAAGTTGGATGTTTGTAGGTTTAGGTGCTGTTCCTTCTACGATTTTATGGTCTATTATGGCAAATAAGGTAGGGCATGCGAAAGCTATATATTTTGCATTTGTACTACAAATCATTGCTGTGATACTACCTGTTTTTTCAGGGCATGTAGTGAGCTTAATAATTAGTTCTCTATTTTTTGGAGCAACATTCCTTGGGTTAACAACATTATTCATGTCTAAAGCACAAACACTTATGTTTCAAGGTAACCATAAAGTGAACTTGGTAGCTTTATTAACAGTGATTTACAGTTTAGGACAAATGATTGCACCAGCACTCTCAGGTATATTAATTGGTGAATCAGGGGATTACAATGCATCGCTAATTTTTGCAGCTTCCATATTATGTGTAGGTTTATTAAGTAGTATATATAGCTATCAGGGGAACAATGGAAAATAAATCATTCTGTTGTTTTCAAGTAATTTATTGAAAAAGTTTAGGTGACGTATTAGTCAGTTACAATTTCACCTATACTTTTTGCAGTATTCTCAAATTTCAAATGAGATAGTTCGTCACTTTATGTGAAATCTGATTTATTAATAAAAGTAGGCCCCTTATCTTCTTTGTAACATGTTGATAGTAAGGTTTATTTAGATAGTTTTTCCTTAGGTAACTTCCTTTTGTGTAAGTTGACTTTTTGTGGTAATATCGTCATGGATAAAAATTCGAGATAATAATAGATAAGAAGGTTTAAATATATTATGAAAGAAAATTTTTGGCGTGAATTACCACGTCCATTTTTTGTTTTAGCACCTATGGAAGATGTTACAGATGTTGTCTTTCGTCATGTTGTTAGCGAGGCTGGAAGACCTGATGTATTTTTCACTGAGTTTACAAATACAGAAAGTTTTTGTCATCCTGAAGGTATACACAGCGTACGTGGTCGCTTAACATTTACGGAAGATGAGCAGCCAATGGTCGCTCATATTTGGGGAGATAAACCTGAGCATTTTCGTGAAATGAGTATTGGTATGGCTGAGATGGGCTTTAAAGGTATCGATTTGAATATGGGGTGTCCCGTAGCAAATGTTGCAACGAAGGGTAAAGGTTCAGGTTTAATACAACGCCCTGAAACCGCAGCTGAAATTATTCAAGCAGCAAAAGCCGGAGGTCTACCAGTAAGCGTGAAAACAAGACTCGGTTATTCTGAAATAGATGAATGGAGAGATTGGTTGAAACATGTATTTGAACAGGACATTGCCAATCTATCAATTCATCTTCGTACACGTAGAGAAATGAGTAAAGTAGATGCACATTGGGAATTGATTGGAGAAATTAAAAAACTCCGTGATGAAATAGCGCCAGATACATTGTTAACAATTAATGGAGATATTCCAGACAGAAAAACGGGGCTTGAGCTTGCGGAAAAGTATGGAATTGATGGCGTGATGATTGGGCGCGGTATTTTTCATAACCCTTATGCATTTGAAAAAGAACCACGAGAACATACAAGTGAAGAACTTTTAGGTTTATTAAGGTTACACCTGGACCTGTTTGACAAACATTCAAAAAATGAATCACGTTTATTTAAACCTTTACGTAGATTCTTTAAAATATATGTACGTGGCATTAGGGGTGCCAGTGAATTAAGACACCAGTTAATGAGTACAAATACGACAGACGAAGCCCGTGAATTACTTGATGAATTTGAAGCACAAATGGATACAATAAAATAGTAAAAGTTTGAATGTAAATAATAACTTAGGCTTGGGAATCTTAAAATTAGATTTCCAAGCCTATTTTTGTTTAATGGTAAGTGAAATAACAAAGGCAATAATCATAAAACCCGTGATCATTAAAACAACGCCAGGCCATTGAATGTAATTATAAAATACACCGGCTAAAGTACCTCCAACAGAAGATCCCATATAATAGAACAACAAGTATAGACTAGAAGCTTGGGCTTTATGGTCTTCAGCGCGGCTGGTAACTACTGCGCTTGCGATTGCATGTCCGCTAAAAAATGCATAAACGCTAAAGGCTAAGCCAATAATTTTAAATGACAACGGCGATAATAAAGTGATATTTATACCGAAAATTAGTAATAAAATGCTGAATTTTAATGCGTTTAAAGTACCTAATTTAGTACGTAATTTTGCATTTAATATTGAGGAAATCATACCTATTAAAAATAATAAATAGACAAAGCTAATGATACTATCATGTAGATTGTATGGCTTATCTGCTAATTCGAAACCAATATAATTAAATGCAGCTATGTTACAACCAAGTAACAGAAAGCCAATCATAAAGGGTTTGAGTAATCGAATATTTGTTAAATGATCATAATAACTAATTAATAATGCTTTTACAGAAAAAGGCTGTTTTTCAAAATGTTTAGACTTAGGAATTAAAAATACGAACATTATAGTGGCAATGACGCTTATTATTGCGATAGATAAAAGTCCTATTTGATAGCCATAAATACTAGAAATAAAACCTGTGAATATACGGCCGAAAGCCCCTCCAAAGGCATTTCCACTTATATAAATCCCCATGGCTTCAGGTAAATTATGTGGTGAAATTTCTTCCCCAATATAGGCCATAGCTATAGAGGGCAATCCTGCTAAGCAAACGCCTTGTATCAATCTTATGATTAAGAAAGTATTAAAATCTACCACGAAAGGTTGAACTAGTGCTAAAAGCGTAACAGTTGTTACCGAAAAAATCATAATCGGTTTACGACCTAAAACTTCGGATAGTGCGCCAAAAAATAACATAGCAATAGCTAAGGTAATGGTTGCAGAAGATAAAGCTAAACTTGCTACAGTTTCACTAACATTAAACGACTTTGTAAAATGTGGAATCAACGGTTGAACACTATATAATATCGAAAAGATAGTGAAGCCAGAAATAAAGAGTGCAACAATAATTTTAATATAATCTTTTGAACCTTTTGCTACATAGTTGTTTTTTAAGTTATTCAATGTCATGTCCTCACTTAATGATTGATGTATTTATGGTAGCATGTAATTAATAATATAAAAAATGCATTATTTTCATATTAATAATGCATTATTTGCATAGGAGTTGTTGTTCATGGAATGGCATCATTTAGAATACTTTAAATATTTAGCACAAATTGAAAATATGTCTGAATGTGCGCGTGTGTTAAATATAAGTCAGTCAACACTAAGTAGAGCGATGAAAAATTTAGAGGCAGAGCTTGGCGTACCTCTTTTCAATAGAATTGGTCGGATAATTAAACTGAATAAATATGGAGCAGAATTTTTGAAAACAACAAATAATATTGTTGAAGAAATGGATATTTATAAAACTAATATTATAGATACTACTAACGTTTACAATGGTAAATTGAAAATTGGCTTTCTACACTCGGTTGGCGTGACATATATTTCAGAATTTTTAAAAACATTCAATTTAAAATATCCTAATGTAGAATTAAAATTAGTGCAAAATGATGCTAAAAATTTAATTGTGATGCTAGATAAAGGAGAAGTAGATATCATTATCACAACCGTTGAAGAAATGAATAAACATACACATTTCGAACCACTGATCGTAGAGCAATTATATGTAACAGTAAATGAAAACCATAAATTAGGAGAACGTAATGAAATAGCAATTGATGAACTGATAGATGAAAAGTTTATACTTCTAAAAACAAATTTATTATTACGTCGTCAAATAGATGAAATTTTAAAATCATATCAATTTACACCAAAAATTAGTTTTGAAGGTGATGAAGTTATTACAATTGCAACTTTTATCAGCTCAGGATTAGGAATTTCTATTTTACCTCATTTAAGAAATGTAAAGATTCCAAATTTAAGACAAATCCCAATAAAAAACCATGATGCGAAAAGGGTAATTGGATTATGTTATAAAAATAAAAATGATGTAGTACCAATTATAAATAAAGCAAAAGAAAGTTTAGTCAACTACTTTAAAACGATAAGCAATTAGGAATATTCAAAAAAATTACAGCTATCTCAAAATAATTACCAGTAAATTAAAAAACGATGTCTACTATTCTATTAAATCACTTCATCTGATATATTAGCTTAAGAAAAAATTTGGGAGGATTTATTAATTATGAAAAAGTTTGTTACAGCAACGATTGCTACATTGTCATTGGGAGCAATTGGCATAGCACAAGGAGAGGCACAAGCATCTGAAAACGGTCAATCTAATTCACAATATTCAAGTAACCAGTCTTCTAATAGTATTTTTAACTATGGTTATATTGATCAAGATGCTAGTGGGAACTATCATCACACATTAGATGGTAACTGGGACCAATCTATGTTTGATCAACAACAATATTATTTCTATTTAATTGATGGTGAAGGGAATTATCATTATTTTTATTTCCCTATGAATAATCAAAGTGGAAATGCAAATGTATCAATAAATAATGATAATAACTATTCTGCTAATCAAAGCCATGAAGAAGTTCAAAAAGATGGTTATGATGTAAATCAAAGTAGTAAGCAAAACGATACACAAAACAGAAATAGTTCAGACGAAGTTTCTGCTCAAACTTCATCTGAACAAGCAACACCACAAGAAACATCACAAGCAACATCAAATGTAGACTACAATGATAGTTATACACGTGATGATGGTAACGGGGAACAAAACGTACAACAGAATGCAACATCAAATGCAACAACAAATGCAACAACAAATGAAACATCAAATGCAACAACTAATACAACAGCCCAAGATTCAACAAACCAAAGTACTTCAAACAATACATCGGATTCAAATTCAACAAGCAACTCAAATTCATCAAATTGGTTAACTAAAAACCGTCAATTACAACCATACGGTCAATATCATGGGGGCGGTGCGCACTATGGTGTCGACTACGCTATGGATGAAAATACACCAGTTTATTCATTAACTGATGGTACAGTAACTCAAAGTGGTTGGAGTAATTATGGGGGTGGTAACCAAGTTACTATCCAAGAGAAAAACAGTGATAACTATCAATGGTATATGCATATGAATTCTTTAAATGTTCAAAAAGGACAACAGGTTAAAGAAGGACAACAAATCGGTGCATCAGGTAGTACAGGTAACTCTACTGCTCCTCACTTACACTTCCAACGTATGCAAGGCGGCGTAGGTAATCAATATTCAGTTGATCCTTCATCATACGTAAATTCAAAAGCATAATAAATAATTAATTAGTCGTCTTTGAATACCTTTAGTAAGGTGTCAAAGGCGATTTTTTGTTAAGTTATATTTTCTATAAATTACGTCAGGCACTTTAACAAACCATTTAGATTATTTGTAATATCTTAAATGACATATCATAATTACACTAAAATCTATTTGAAAAGGAAGATGAGATGTTTAATATATATGGACACAGAGGATTATCAAGTAAAGCACCTGAAAATACTATAGCAGCATTTGAAGCGGCAGCAAAAGTGACTGGACTAAAATGGGTGGAACTAGATGTTGCAATTACAAAGGATGAACAACTCGTTATTATTCATGATGACTTTTTAGATAGAACCACAGATATAGTTGGTGAAATTACACAATTGGAGTATGAAGAAATTAAGCATGCTTCTGCAGGCAATTGGTTCAGTTCAAAATTTAAGGATGAAAAATTACCGACTTTTGATGAAATAATAACATTTGCTAATAAATTTCAAATGAATTTAAACATTGAGTTAAAGGGTGTGACTGGAAGTAACGGTAGTGATTTATCTTTAAGCATGGTTCAACAAGTAGCTGAAAAATTAAAAGACTTAGATAAAAGCCTAAATGTATTGATATCTAGTTTTAATATTTATTTAGTAAAATTAGCAGAAGTACATATGCCAGCATACAAACGAGCAGTTATCTTCAAAGCAGCAGCGTTTCAAGGAGACTGGAGAACGCTTTTAGATTTTTGTGAATCAACAATTGTTAATATTGAAGATGCAAAGCTTACAAAAAATCGTGTTCGCGCAATAAAAGATGCTGGCTATGAATTAAATGTATGGACAGTAAATAATAAGATGAGAGCAAATCAATTGGCTAATTGGGGAGTGGACGGAGTCTTCACAGATAAAGCGGATGAATTAGTGCATTTAAATAGTTAATCATCGACATGTAATAGTATGAGGATACAAAATAGTAGTGTAATTTTGTATCCTCAATTTATATAAAACTATGCATGATATTGTTGGAAGTATGTTTAATAATTTCAATGAAATATTCCTTTGTGTTTATTATACTATATGAAAAATAAATATTATAGACTATTTATTTTATTAATTGGAACATATAATAGTAAGACGTTTTAGAGAAATGTGGGGGAACTATTTTATGGAAAATCAAAAGCAAGTATTTGAACAAGATTTATATTTACATGGTACAAAAGCTCAGTTGCAGATAGGTGATTTATTGAAGCCTTTGCAAAAATCTAATTACCAAGACCGCATCATGAATCATATTTATTTTACCGGAACATTAGAAGCAGCAAAATGGGGCGCTGAATTGGCTGTAGCTTTAGCCAAAGAAGAAGCAGGCGCACACATTTATATCATAGAGCCACAAGGAGATTTTGAAGATGATCCCAATGTTACAGACAAGAAGTTTCCCGGTAATCCAACGCGCTCATATCGTTCTACTGAGCCATTGAAAATTGTTGCAGAATTAGGTTCATGGGAAAGTCATTCTAAAGAAGAAATCAATCATATGCTAGCAGGAATTGAACAATTGAGAAGTGAAGGTCTAGACATTATAGAAGATTGATAGTTATAAATAAAAATTAATTAGAAGAATAATATCATCGATAGTTCGCTTAATTTATAATTAATTATTTCGTAATATGTTTATTTGGTGTTTGATGAATAAATGATATGTAGTATTACCTTGATTTGCAAAAATATTTTTTAAAAAATTATATAAATATGATTATCTTTATTTTTCTAGGGTATTTGTCCAAAAAAGGGGGCAATTTACATGAGTAAAATTTTAGATTCTTTAATGGGAGCACTTGATAGTGTTATAAGTTTCATCCCAAATATTATAGGTGCATTAATATTCTTAATTATTGCTTGGATTATTGCAGTAATTGTTAAGAATATCATAGTTAAAGGCCTAGGCGCATTAGGTTTTGAGTCTTGGTTACAAGAAAAAGGCTTAGTAGATGCAGAAAGCGGAAAATCTGAGTCAGCAGGTTTAATACAAACCTTTGGTAAGCTAGCATACTTCTTAGTATTCTTACTGTTCTTACCGTCAGTATTTGATTCATTAAATATGCAATCAGTATCAAAACCTATTAAAGGTATGATGAGCAGTATACTTAACTTTGCACCTAAAATTATTGTTGCAATAGTAATATTAGTGATTGGTTTATTTATCGCAAAAGTTTTAGGTACATTAGTGAAAAACATATTATCAAGTTTAAATGTAAGTAAATTTAATCAATATGTTAATTTTGGAAAAAATGAAGATAGCATAGATATTCCAGTAGCAGCTGGTTGGGTAATCACTACGTTAATTGGTTTATTCTTTACAGTTCAAGCGCTTAGCACAGTGAATTTATCTGTATTAAACCAAATTGGTGAAGCAATTATCGGTTACTTACCGCTTGTTATTTCTGCTGCAATCATTTTAGCATTAGGATTAATCGGTGGTAACTTAGTTGCAAAATTTATTAACAAATCAACTGGGAACGGTATGTTGGCTGAAATTGTAAAATATTTAGTCATTATTGTTTCCGTATTTATGACATTAGATCAGCTAAACTTTGCGCAAAGTATTGTTAACGTAGCATTCTTATTAATTTTAGGTGCTGTAGCTGTAGCATTTGCAATTGCGTTTGGTATTGGCGGTAAGTCGTTTGCCGAGAAACAACTTGAAAAATTCTCTAATAAAATCGATTCAGAAAATAAAAAATAATTAAAAGCAGAATTAGTTTTTGCTTTATTAGCGAAAGGACTATTGCTACCAATTTCGGGGCAATGGTCCTTTTTTCTAATTGTGAATTGAATGCAAAAATGATGTATTATTTACAATAAAAGGGGTTAAAGTCGTATTGATATATACGTTATTATCGTTTCATTTAAGTGTATAGAGTCAACTATGGTATAGGGTTGAATGGTTTATAATGAATAAAACAAATAGTAAGTCTGCTATAATTATAAAAATGTTATGGTTATATTGTGTATATATTTCCTAGGAAAAGACAAAATAATTATAACGAAAGTGATTAATATAGATAAGGAATGTGAGTATGAATGGAAGGAAACAATAATGATTATGAAAACTTGTTATTTTACTTTGCGTATAAAACTTTTATAAATACGGCAGATGAAATAATTGAAGATTATGGTTTGAATAGACAACATCACAGATTTTTATTTTTTATAGAAAAAGTTCCAGGTATTACAATTAAAAATCTTTTGAAAAGTATGGAAATTTCTAAACAAGGCAGTCACGCAACTCTGAAAAAACTTAAAGATGAAGCATTTATTGTTGAAAAACAGACAGAAGCTGATAAACGAATTAAAGCCCTTTATCCTACTGAAAAAGGTACAAAATTAGTTCGTGAATTAAACAAAGCGCAGAATGATTTATTTAGAGATATCCAAAAAAAAGTCGGTAATGACTGGTATGCAATTATGGAAGAATTTGCTTCGTATCGTACAGGATTCCAAGAGGTAAAATATTTGAAAGGCGATGTGAAAGATTAAAGCGTTTGTATAATATACAGTTAGCGGTATTAAAATCAAAACTTGTTAAAATATAGCACTGTATGAATACAACTCAACTCTTCACGATTTTGAAAAAACTAAATTGCATCGTATAAAAAGTGTTCCGGGTCATCATTAGATGTCTCGGAATTTTTAATTATAAGTAGAAATAGCACTATTAATATTTCAGCTAACTGCGTTTTAAATTGGATGTCTTTTTAAAGGAGGAGGACATTGTAATCTTAGACCTCTGTAATATCTTTTACGTGCGCCAAACCGTTGTTAAAGTTTAATAATGTTGGTATTTATGTGAGTGATTTCGGGAAGGTTCACTTAATAATAAGAGTCAATATTGTTGACCTTTATTATGTTATAAGTTAAATTTGAAGTGTATTAGATATAGAGTAAAGGGGAAATGAAAATGAAAAAACGTGTAGGACAATATCTAATGGACTGTTTGGGCAATGTTGGTGTAGATAAAGTGTTTGGTGTACCAGGAGATTTTAACCTTACCTTTCTAGATGATATTATTAGTCGTAATGACTTAGAATGGGTTGGCAATACGAATGAATTAAATGCAAGTTATGCTGCAGATGGTTATGCAAGGTTAAAGGGCATTGCTGCTATGGTAACGACATTTGGTGTAGGAGAGCTAAGTGCCGTAAACGGTATTGCTGGGTCATATGCAGAACGTGTACCAGTTATTCAAATTACTGGCGCACCGACACGTGCCGTTGAACAAGCTGGTAAATATGTGCATCATTCCTTAGGTGAGGGACATTTTGATGACTATAGAAATATGTATGATTCAATTACGACAGCACAAGCTTATATCACGCCTGAAAATGCACAATCGGAAATTCCGAGAGTGATAAATGCTGCATTATTTGAAAAAAGACCAGTTCATATTCACTTACCAATCGATGTAGCGAATACCGAGATAGAAATAATATCAACTTTTGAAATAGCAGAGCATCAACATATGGATGTTTCTAAATATATGCAAATGATAGTGGGAAAATTACAAAGTGCAGAACAACCTGTTATCATCACTGGTCACGAAATTAATAGTTTCGGATTACATGAAGCTTTAGAAAAATTTGTAACACAAACCCATATTCCAGTTGCACAATTATCATTAGGTAAAGGTGCATTTAATGAAGAAAGTCCATATTATATGGGGGTTTATGATGGCGCATTAGCAGATAAAGCCATAAGAGACTATGTAGACCAAAGTGATGCAATTTTAAATATCGGTGCAAAATTGACAGATTCAGCCACAGCTGGATATTCTTATCAATTTGATATTGATGATGTAGTAATGATTAATCATCATAATTTTAAAATGAATGAAACGAAAGATAATGATGTATCGTTAGTAGATTTACTAGCTGGATTAAATAAACTTAATTATGTAAATCACACGGATTTTCCGAAATATAAGCGCCCAAGTGCGCATGATTATGATTTGAATGATGACCCTTTAACACAAGAGACTTACTTCAAAATGATGCAGGATTTTATTAAAGATGAAGATGTAATTATAGCTGAGCAAGGAACTTCATTCTTTGGGGCGTATGATTTAGCATTAAATCAACATAATAAATTTATCGGACAACCATTGTGGGGCTCTATTGGTTATACATTACCTGCGACTTTAGGTACACAATTGGCTGATCCTAAACGTAGAAACTTATTATTGATTGGTGACGGTTCGTTACAATTAACTGTGCAAGCTATATCTACGATGATAAGGGAAGAAATTAAACCAGTTATATTTGTTATAAATAATGATGGCTATACAGTAGAACGTAAAATTCACGGCGAAAATGAAATGTATAACGACATCCAAATGTGGGATTATAAGTTATTACCAACTGTCTTTGGTGGTAAAGATGAAGTATGTACGCATGATGTCAACACGAGTGAAGAATTCCAAAAGGTGTTACTTCAAGTTGAAGCACAACCAGATAGAATGCATTTTATAGAAGTGAAAATGGATGTGCATGATGCCCCTCGTAAGTTAAATGCGATAGGTCAGGCATTTGCTAAGCAAAACGGCTAATATGAAAAAATAGTTTGGAATTTATACATTTGTGTTAGATATTTAGATAGTATTTTAAATTAACAAACGCGAAACCATAAAACCAGATAAGGTATTATGGTTTCGCGTTTTTTTCGACTGCAGTATATTCCACTTGGTCATAATTTTCTTCAAGTTTACGTAGTTCGTCACGTGTTTCTTTATTTAAACCTTCGCCGTAATCCATCATCTTAACAATATCTTTAAATGCTGCATATGGGATAGCTAATTCTTCTATATCTTCAAGGGTAACATGTAAATTGATTTTTTCAGGAGTACCATTAGCTAATTTCGATACGAAATCAGGCTCTGTTACAAAAGGTGATGACATACCAACCATATCGGCATGTTTCAATGCGTCCAAGGCACTTTCAGGTGAATTAATTCCACCACTAGCAATAACAGGTACTCTGCCTCTTAGGTAGTCACGGACAACTGCATTTACAAATTGTCCTTTATAATTACCATCTGAACGAACCTTGTTTTGGTAAATTTGACGACCCCAACTAGCAATTGCCAGATATTGTATATCTGCGGTTTCTAAAACCCAGTCTAGATGTTGGTTGAATTCGTCAATTGTATAACCAATGTCGCTCCCGCGTGTTTCTTCAGGTGTGGCACGATAACCTAGTATAAAGTTAGGTGGAGCCTCCTTATCGATAACAGATTGCACAGCAGCTAATATCTCTAAGCCTATACGTGCACGATTCCTTAAATTTTGTGATCCGTATTGATCCGTACGTTGATTAGAAAATGTAGAAAAAAAGGTTTGAATGAGTAGGCGTTGTGCTGCGGAGATTTCAACACCATCAAATCCAGCCTGAATGGCACGTGAAGTTGCATCTGCGTATTGTTTAATCACAGCGTCAATCTTTGTTTGTGACATTGCCAACACCTCATGTTGGATAGGTGAATGTAATGACATAGGACTAGGTCCGTATACTTGACCAAAATTTAAAATAGCTTGGTTTGAAAATCTACCTGCATGTGTAAGTTGCAAAATAGCTTTATTACCATCTTGTTTCATGGCAGTAGCTAATTTTTTTAAACCTGGGATACAGCTGTCATCAATAATACTAAATCCATATTCAAAAAGTTGACCATATGGTTCTATATAAGCAGCACCAGTTACTTGAAGCGGCGCTGCATGTGAACGTCTTTGTGCATAACGCAAGTCTTGGGCTGTAATATGACCATTTTGTGTAGAGGAATTAGTCGTCATGGGTGAAAGTACAAAACGATTATTTAAGTTAACTCCGTTGGGCAGTGTAATTGTTTTGAAAAGTGAATCAAAATTATTTATCATAGCTTTGACCTCATTCTTTGTTGTAATATGTAATTTAAAATTAACATTAATGTGACAGAATGGTCAATTAAACAAGAAATTTCGACATTTTATAAGCAAAATATAACAAAATATTTCTATATCCGTTATTCTATAAAGTGAGAGTAATATGTGTTGAATTTGATATTCTGACTAAATACAATTTAATTTTACATTGCTATAAGTAATAAATATAGAAAAGCATATGTATGTGGTATAACGGGAGTGAATTTAAACTTGGTAAAGTTGAACATATTAGATTATGCTGTCATTGATGAAGGACAAACGGCGGAAGGTGCCTTACAAGACACTGTAAAGTTAGCACAATTAGCAGATGAATTAGGTTATAAACGGTTTTGGATCACGGAACACCATAACGTTCCAGCGTTTGCTTGTGCTAGCCCAGAGTTAATGATGATGCAACTGTTAGCAAAGACACAACGTATACGGCTAGGTTCGGGTGGTGTGATGTTACCACACTATAGTCCATTTAAAGTGGCGGAAAACTTTCGATTGTTAGAGGCGTTTTACCCAATGAGAGTAGATTTAGGTATTGGTAATAATCCGGGCACCTCCAGTGTGAAAAAAGCACTTAATGAAACAAAATCTTACTTTTTAGACTACAAGCAGTCTATATTAGACATAAGAGATTATTTAACTGAAAATAACATAGAACAACGATTAGATAATGTGTTAGCACAACCAAGTATTACGACAGTTCCTCAAATGTGGTTGTTAAGTACAAGTGTTGATTCCGCGAAAATGGCAGGCGAAGTAGGAATGGGATATACTTTAGGAACATTCTTATTACCAAATGCTACGGCCATCCAAAACGCTAAAGCAAGTGTTCAAGCTTATAGAGCGTCATTTAAACCGACTAAGTTAAATATGAATCCTATAGTTATGACCACGGTGTTTACTGTAGTTGCTGACAATGAGGAATATGCCTCATTATTAGCACAAGCATTAGATGTTTGGCTGTTGGGTAAAAAACAATTTGCAGAATTTAATCGTATGCCATCAATAGCGACAGCTCAAGATTATCAAAAGTCAGAAAGAGATAAACAGTTAATTGCACAAAATCGCGCACGTATGGTTGTTGGGACAAAAGCAACTGTTCAAAGCCAACTAGAGCAAATAATAGAAACATTTGATGCAGACGAACTTATGATTGTCCCATTAATACCAGGTTTCGAAAATCGGAGTCGCACAATAGAATTGATTGCAGAAATGAATTTATAATTAAAGAAAGGAAGATATAAATGAAAAAATTAGCGAATTACTTATGGATTGAAAAAACAGGAGAACAATATGTTTATAGAATGACACCAGAATTACAAGATGATGTAGGAACTGTAGGTTATGTGGCGTTTATGGGTGAAGATAATGTGAAAGTTGACGATGAAATTGTCAGTATCGAAGCTTCAAAAACAGTTTTAGACGTACAATCTCCATTAGCAGGTAAAATTGTGGCACGTAATACCAAGGCAGAAGATGAGCCGACACTTTTAAATTCTGAAAAGCCAGAAGAGAACTGGTTAGTAAAATTAGAAAACATTGATGAAGCAGCCTTTAATGCACTTCCAGAGGCATAAAACATGCAACAAGTAGAACGCTTAGCGTATTTGATTGAATATTTATGGCATGAGGCAAATGGTGATAAAACATTAGACTTACCTGATACAGAACAAGCACGTTGGGAGATGTTTAGAAGTTTAATAAATATAAGGCCAGCAAAAGGTATATCTAAAGATTTTATTGATGTACAAGATGCATTATTAAATCAATATAATAAACAACAAGTGACCGATATGGCGTCTTTAACACCATGCTTAGATAACGATATTTATTTATGGCAAGGTGATATTACGCAATTACAAGTAGATGCAATTGTGAATGCGGCCAATAGTCAGTTGTTAGGTTGTTTTGAACCGAATCATAATTGTATAGATAATATTATTCATACAAAAGCAGGTGTACAGTTACGTTTAGCATGCGCAGAGCTAATAGAAAGCCAAGGAAAACAAGAAGGCGTGGGTAAAGCGAAAATCACAGATGCTTATAATTTACCTGCAAATTACGTTATTCATACAGTTGGACCACAAATACGTAAAACGCCAGTGTCACGAATGAATCGTGATTTGCTTGCGCGATGCTATCGAAACTGTTTAGAAATAGCAGACAAGCATCAACTAAAGAGTATTGCTTTTTGTTGTATTTCTACAGGAGTCTTTGGTTTTCCACAAGCAGAAGCCTCTCGAATTGCTATAGATACGGTGTTGAATTATAAACAAACCCATCAATCAGCAATTAAAGTAATATTCAATGTGTTTACTGATATAGATGCTAAGTTATACAAGGAGGGCTTGAAACATAATGACTGAATCAACATGGGACGTCTTAACGACAACATATGACCAACAAGCTGACCAATTAGCTGATGCGTTAGCGGAAGCGGACGCTGTTGTAGTAGGTATTGGTGCCGGTATGTCTGCTGCAGATGGATTTACTTATATCGGAGAAAGGTTCACGCAACATTTTCCAGATTTTATAGCCAAATACGGCTTCTTCGATATGTTGCAGGCAAGTCTACATCCTTTTGAAAGTTGGCAAGAGTATTGGGCGTTTGAAAGTCGTTTTGTTGCACTAAACTATTTAGATCAACCTGTAGGTGCCTCTTATGTAGCATTAAAACAAATTTTAGAAGCAAAAGATCACCATATTATTACAACAAATGCTGATAACGCTTTTGCAGTAGCAGATTATGATTTAGAAAAAGTTTTTCATATTCAAGGAGAGTATATTTTATGGCAATGTAGCCAACATTGTCATGCTCAAACCTATCGTGACGATGACGCGATACGCCAAATGGTAGCGCAACAGGAAGATATGAAGATACCTAGGGAATTAGTGCCGCATTGCCCAAAATGTGATGCGCCTATGGAGATTAATAAACGTAAGGCACAAGTTGGAATGGTGGAAGATGCAGATTTTGTGGAACAATTGTCGCGTTATAATCAATTTCTTAATACGCATAAAGAAGGTAAAGTGCTTTATCTAGAAATAGGTATTGGCTACACGACACCACAATTTGTGAAACATCCTTTTCAACGTATGACACGACAAAATCCAAACGCATTATTCATGACCTTGAATAAAAAAGCTTATCGTATCCCAGAAGATATACGAGAGAGAACAATACATTTAACTGATGATATTTCAACACTGATTTTAGAAGCGAATAAAAAATTAACTGAATAGGAGATGGCTATGTATTTAATTGAACCGATTAGAAATGGTGAATATATAACTGATGGTGCTGTATCATTGGCTATGCAAGTATATGTAAGTGAAAACATATTTTTAAATGAAGATATACTTTTCCCATATTATTGTGATCCTAAAGTAGAGATAGGTCGTTTTCAAAATACTGCTGTAGAAATTAACCAAGATTATTTAGAACAAAATGATATTAAAATTGTGCGTCGTGATACAGGAGGCGGAGCGGTATATGTAGACCGTGGTGCAGTGAATATGTGCTGTATTCTAGAAAAAGATGATACAATTTATGGTAATTTTAAAAAATTTTATGAACCGGGTATTCAAGCATTACATCGGCTTGGAGCCACTGAAGTAGAACAAAGTGGGCGTAATGATTTAGCAATTAATGGTAAAAAGGTATCTGGAGCAGCTATGACACTGATTAAAGGCAGAATTTATGGCGGTTACTCTCTATTGTTAGATGTAGATTATGAACCCATGGTTAATGTTCTTAAACCAAATCGCAAAAAAATCGAATCTAAAGGTATTAAATCAGTACGTTCTCGTGTCGGTAGTATTCGACCATACTTAGCATCAGAATATCAAAATATAACAATAGAAACATTTAAAAATCTAATGGTTAAGCAAGTGCTAGGTGTTGATGATTTAAGTAATGCTAAACGCTATATTTTAACAGATAAAGATTGGAAAGCGATTGATGACATGCTTGAGAAAAAATACAATAACTGGGAGTGGAATTATGGGCGTTCTCCACGTTATGAATATAATCGGGATGCGCGATTAGTAGCAGGAACGATTGACATTAGTTTGGCAGTTGAACAAGGTCGAATTTCAGCATGTCGTATTTATGGTGATTTCTTTGGGCAAGGTGATATCAGTGATGTTGAAAATCAACTACAAGGTGTTCGGGTAGTAAAAGATGATATTATAGCAGCATTAAATGAGTTAGACGTTACATACTATTTTGGTAAAACGACGCCTGAAGAATTAGCCGAGGTTATTTTAAGTTAATTAAAAAGGTAAACTAAGGCGTATACGTCGAACGTCGAATAAAAATGAATTTCAGTGTAATTTTAAGTGTCTAAACTAAGCCAAATCCATGTCGTTTGGAAAAATGAATGTCGGGTATGGCAATTATAAGATCTTGATATATAAGGGGGATCCCGTATGGATAAAAATCATATTAAAGAGGCGTTATCTAAACATTCAGAGATTATTGTAGAAACTGTTGAACATGAGCGAATAACTGTTAAAGCAATAGAGGATAATGACGATTCGCAATATTTACATGTTACAGAGCCAAAAGACCAACAAGTAGAAATTGATAAAATAACTGACGTACAAGTAAATAATTTTAATCAACTTTAGTCTTAATTATAAATGTACAAAGTACATATAAAACGACCTTCCATCCAATTTAATAATTGTGGAAGGTCGTTATTATTTGTGTCGATAATTATTAGTATTATAAAACATCTCTTGCACGAGAATCAGTAACGATTAATAAGACTTTGCCTTGATCCATGAGTTCTTCGTATTTTTGAGAATCTTCTTCAGAAACACCTAGGGTTTGTAACTTTTCACGCAATTGATTCCCTTGCTTAGCTACTTCATCTCCCACGTTAGAGCGATTGTAATTAATACCGGATACTTCGGTATTATTTACAATTCTTTCTGTACGATCAGGGTCATGAGTTAATACAAAGACATCTTTTGCATTTATTTTTTGATCTTTTAGTGTATTAATATTTACTTCGATTTCTTCATCATTTGAATATACTTTTACAATTGGTGTCATATATAAAGCCTCCTTAAAAAATTAATAGATTAACTTACTGAATTTACTGATTATCTTGTTCCTGAAGTCTATCATAACGTGCATGTGCAATATAAAAATGCGTGTGTTTAATTGCATAATTATACACTTCTTCTCTTTGAATATCGGTTGGCAATTCAAAATCAGTAACTAGTTTTTCTTCATTTTCGTCTTGGACTTGAGAAACATTACTGTGTGGAACGTTCAATTTTTCTTTAGGATAAGCTAAAGTAATATGTTCCGGTGTTTCTTTGATAGCTTGTAAATTTTCTATTTTGAACGCTTCGTTAATATAGTTTTCTACTCTTTTTTCACGTTTACGCTTTCTTTTATTCACCGAAGCTTCATTCCTGTATAGTTTCTTGATGAGTAGGAAGAAAACCACGACTATTATTAAAAATATTATAAAATAAAATATGGACATCTTATAGCCCTCCTTACACATAAAAAATGCAAATGTGATTTTATGCCTTTATATTAAGTGTATACCACCAAATTACTTTTAAAAACAAATCTAATGATTTTGTATTATTGATTTTGAATTAAATGCGCCTATAAAGTACACTATATTTATGTAATTAATTATTAAAATAAATAAAAAATACAAATAATTTAAAAAGGGGAATGATTTATGAACATTGGAATTGTTGGGGCGGGAAAAATTGTTAAAGAAGCGCTACCTGTGATGGAGCAAATAGCAGAATATAATTTTCAGAGTCTTGTTTCTTCAGGGAGAAATCCGGAAAATGTAGAGAAGTTACAAAAGCAATTTAATATTAAGCATATTTATGATAGTTATGATGCGTTTTTAGCAGACGACACAATCGACACTATATATCTAGCCGTACCAAATCATTTGCACTTTGATTACGCACGTAAGGCAATTAAACAACATAAACATGTCATATGTGAAAAACCATTTACATTAACAAAAGCAGAATTATTAGAATTAAAAAATCTTGCTGAAGTTCATCAAGTTATTATTATAGAAGCCATTACTAATCTATATTTAAATAATTTTGACGCATTAAAACGCTCCTTACATGAAATAGGGGATAGTAAGATTGCACAATTTAATTATTCGCAGTATTCATCAAGGTATGATGATTTTAAAAAAGATATTATTCAACCTGCATTTGATCCAACTAAAGGTGGCGGAGCGTTAATGGATATCAATGTTTATAATATCCATTTGGCAATTGCTTTATTTGGTAAACCAAACGGAGTAGCCTACTTTGCAAACATAGAAAATAATATCGATACGTCTGGCATTTTACAATTAAATTATGACGGTATAAAAGTTGTATGTATAGGTGCGAAAGACTCTAGTTCAGATAATCAATCTTATATTCAAGGGGATAAAGCAACAATAAATATTAAAGGTCCTACAAATGAATTAAAAGCCTTTGAATTAAAATATAACGATGGTGGTGCACAGTCATATCAGGTTAATCAACATGAACATCGCATGTACGAAGAATTTGTAAAAATTGCCGAAATAATTAATGAGAAAAACTTTGATATAGCTACGCAAAAGTTAGAACACAGTATTCAAGTAATTGAAGTATTAGAACTTGCTCTAGACAGCGCACATATCGAATTAGGCCCTTCAGTTAAATAATATTAGCTTGAACTTGGATGAATTTTCAGGGAACCTGTAACATTATAAATCAAGTTCAAAAAACGCACCTCCCTTCAACTAATGAATGGAAGTGCGTTTATATTTGTTTGCGGATACAATTCAAACTAGAAGGATTGATAAATAAATATTATTGAAGAAGTAAACGAACTCATTTTTTAGCATTATGAGCTCTGTAATACTTTTGGTTTTTAATATTATGGTTACGCCGTGATTTAGTTTTATTTATATTAGTGTTGAGTTAATCCGTATCAATATTAATGTGCTTTTGTATAGTTATTTGTATGTCGTTATATACGGTAGCAAAAGGCGTTCCTGATTGAATCGCAGCATTCCGAACATCTTCAAATTCAGGTTTTGCTTTTATAATTTTGTCACCAAACATACCTAATTTCACTAATATTGCGCCGTAATCTGTATGTACGGTTTGAAACTGACGATGTAAGATTTTTCGGTTTACTGTATAACTACGTACACCTAATGATGTCGTATATTTGAGTATATAGTTTTCGAAATATTGTGCTTGCGTAAGACTACAAATAACTGTTAGTTGTGTAGCTGGACGACTTTTTTTCATTGTAATAGGTGTGTAATAAACGTCCAAAGCACCATCGTCTATCACTTGTTCCATAAAAAATCCAAGCATTTCTGGTGTCATGTCATCAAGTTGGCATTCTAATACTTGAACTTGAGCAGGAGTTGCTTCTTTTTTAGAAAATTGAACTGCACGTAATATATTTGGAAAATCAAAATCTTTGGTACCACAACCATAACCAATATTCGATATTGTGACACTTGGTAGTGGCCCGACTTCTGATACTAATGCTTTAATAAAACCAGCGCCTGTCGGGGTCGTTAATTCGCTTGCTACATCAAATGCGGCAAGCGGGATACCTTTGAGTATTTCAGCAGTTGCGGGCGCGGGTACAGGATAAATACCATGTGCAATATTGATTTTTCCGTGTCCGGTAGGAACCGGGGAAGCGAGTAAAGAATCAATGTTTAAGTATTCTAATGCTAAACAACTGCCGATAATATCAATGATTGAATCCATCGCACCTACTTCATGAAAATGTACGTTTTCAACTGACATGCCATGAATTTTTGCTTCTGCATGTGCAATAACATCAAATACTTGGATACTTCGTTCTTTTACTCTAACAGGCAAGGCGCTTTCTGTTATCATTTTAAAAATATCTGTAGCTTTTCTATGGTGATGTGCTGGTTCATAATCGATTGATAATGATGTGGCTTGAATACCTTGTTTATTTTGAGAAGAAAAGTTTAACTTAAATTTGTTTAAAGGCAACTCATTTAAGTACTTTTCAATATAGTTTACATCTGCACCTAAATCGACAAGTGCAGATAGTAACATATCACCTGCAATACCTGCGTGACAATCTAAATAAATTGCATTAGGCATATTGTTTCACTCCTTTCTAATAAGCTTCAATCATTTTTATAATCATCGCAGCATTATAACCGCCACCAAAACCATTATCTATATTGAGGACACTTGTTCCTGGTGCACAGGAATTAACCATTGATAATAGCGTTGTAACGCCTTCTAAATTCGCACCATAACCTATACTAGTAGGAACAGAGTAAACTGGGTGATCTACTAATCCTGATACTACACTTGAAAGGGCGCCTTCCATACCTGCAACGACGATTGAAACTTTACCTTGTCTAATTGCTTCTATATGTGAAAATAAACGATGGATACCTGACACACCTACGTCATAAAAACGTTTTACATGTATGCCCATTACTTCAGCAGTAACAGCTGCTTCTTCTGCAACTGGTAAATCAGAAGTTCCGGCGCAAATTATAGACGTGTAATATTTAGATTTTGAGATATTGTTTACAGGGGTACAAATAATACGAGCTGTTTCATGATATTCAAGATGACTATACTTAGCTATAATATCTTGCGCTTTATCATGGTCAACTCTTGTAACTAGAACAACCTCTTCATGTACGAGTAAAGTGCTGATGATATCTATGATTTGTGAAGTTGTTTTTCCTTCACCAAAAATAACTTCTGGAAAGCCTTGGCGTTGCCTCCTATGCAAATCAATTTTGGCAAAACCTAATTCGTCATAATGACTTAATTTAGTCTTGGCTTCTGAAATAGAAAGTTGATTTGATTGGACAGCTTGAAGCAATGAATCTAGAGAATCTTGCTTGTCAGTCATAGTTATGCCACCTTTATGAAATTAATATGCATCTAATGAATCGATGACTTCGTTCATACTTCCTGTACGATAGCCTTCTAAATCTATCGTTACGTAGTCAAAGCCAAGTTCTTTAAGGCGTAGTGTTATTTGTTTTCGATACTGTACTAAGGTTGGAATGTCGATATCATTAACTTCTACTCTAGCGATATTATGGTGGTAACGTACTCTAACATTGCTAATATCTAGGCTTAGAATATATTTTTCTGCTTCATTGACTTTATTTACTTTGTCAAAATTCAATGTTTCCCCATAAGGAATACGAGAAGCAAGACTACATAATGCCGGTTTATCCCAAACTGGTAATCCATTGGCCTTACTGATTTCTCTTACTTCGGATTTATATAAATCCGCTTCTTGTAATATACTTCTCACATTAAATTCTGTTCTTGCTTTTAATCCTGGTCTGAAATCATCTAAGTCGTCCATGATCATGCCGTCAAGCACATAGTTAAAGTTGTATTTCTTTCTTAACGCTTCTAATTTTGAGTATAATAAGCACTTGCTGTAATACCAACTATCAGGTGTATTTTCAATAATGTGTGGATCTTTCAATTCTTCAATTTCAGCCTCTATTATTGGCGCGTTAAGTTGATTTGCTAGTTGAATAGCTTGGTCGAATTCTTCATGTCTAAATAACTCAGATTTGACTATAACTGCTTTAACATTTGCATGACCTAATACATCAATAGCCTTTTTTAAAACTAGACTACTATCTACGCCTCCAGAAAAAGCTATAATCACTTTGTTCATATCTTTAAGAATATTTTCTAAATTTTGTTCTTTATTTAAAGTATCAGTTAACATTATTATTCCTCCTAATTTATGATTCAACGTATGGAATCGTTAGTGGTCCTAACGGCATAACGCCAATTGTCATATCTTTCCCATATTTGCTTTCAAGCATTTTTAGTGTGTCATTAATTTCAGTAACTGGATATAGCATAGCGTCTTTAGTCTGTTCATCAGTGAGTTTGGAATATAAATAAACATCTGCAAATGTTTGAATAACAGCTTGTTTTTGAACTTGCCATTGGTCCAACATAGCGAAGTTAGGATCGTTAATCATGTCGACGAGTGCTTGGGGGCTATTAGCCATTTTAAGAATTTCAGCATAGTTTCCGTGATTAGGATATCCATCGCTACATTCTGATAACATAATAATACTGCCACCCTCTTTGACAACTTTGTGTGCAGCGCTCATACCTTTAACAGTTTGATATAAGTTTTGGTCTAAAGGGTATCCGGAGTTAGAAGCTATTACAACATCAAAGGGTTCATCACATTTGAACATGGCATGTTTCTTAGCGTAAGCACATCCTTTGTCGTGGGCTTCATATAATTCTCCGGCAAAAACTTCAGTAATAGCTTTCTCTTTATTTAATGTTACATTGAGCATGAAGTCGGGCTTACACATGGCATTAATTTCCCGGGTCATATCTTGAACAGGATTATCTGTCATATTACCCCAAGTGGAGCGAATATCACCAATCATTTTAGCATTATGGAAGGTCATAATTGTTTCAATACCGGCAATTCCTGGCATGATACCTTTAGGACCACCTGAAAAACCAGCAAAGAAATGTGGTTCAATAAAGCCGGTAACAATTTTGAAATCCGCCTCAACATATGATTTGTTTAGATATACATCACATCCATATTTACTATGCCCAACTTTGCTTAAGGTTGTTTTATCATTACAATGATTATGAACTATTTTGATATTTTTAACGATGTCTTCACCTAACATTTGGACAAGCTCTTCACGAGTTTGATCACGATGTGTACCAGTACCATTAATAATTACAAAATTCTCCAATGGTACATGAGACAATGTTTTTATAAGTAAGGGAACAAGGATATGATTAGGCGTTGGTCTTGTAATATCACTAATCACAATAGCTACAGATTGATGAGCCTGAACCATTTCGCTCAAAGGTCTAGTACCGATAGGGTGACATAAAGCGTTTTGTATTGCACCGATATCATCTTCAAGTGCAGTTAAGTCTTGCGGTTCGATTAAGATACTGTGATCCGGTAACTCAATTTCAACATTGGATTTACCATATAGAATAGTGGTTTTCAAAAATTACTCCTCCTTTTTATTTAAAACGCTTTCATAGAAGTGTAGTTTATTTACTTGTTTTAGTTTGAAAAATGGTGCGCTTGAATGCTTAAAATATTCTTTTCTTCCATATATACCCTTATTTTTCTGATGTTTATCAATCATTATAACTGCTATTGGACATAAAATAGCGGTAGTAATAGCAGATATCGATATTTGAGCCGTCGCCACAGGGGCAATTTTTTCTATCATTGCAAACTCACTTTGACTTAAATTACCGTTTGCTAGAGCGGTAGAAGCAGCCGCAACTACTGCAGCTGGAGTAGATACAGCATTTCCAGCAGTGGAAGCTTCAGAAACGGGGGCGATAACACTCTTTTCTTTAAATAATTTAAATGCAGCTACACCAGTAACAGCCGTACATATAAATGTTAATAGAGCTAAAGTTAGCCCACCAGATAATACGGAGAAATTAAAGAATTCAGCTAAATTCATACCGGCGCCTAATGAGAAAGCGAAGAACGGAATTAGTATTGTTTCTCCTGGGCGTAGAAAATCTGAAATTTTAGGATCTAAGTTGCCTAATAGCATACCTATACCTAATGGAAGCAGTACTGATATGAATGATATGACTGGAAAAGTAGTGCCAATAAACCCTAATGAAATTAGTGTGAGTAGAGGTCCATCATTAATTGCTAATATAGACAATCCGCCAATATCTGAACGGTTTCCATAGGCACTTGTTAATGCGGCATACATACCGCTATTGCTATTTGTCATTGCAGCAATAATTGCAATTGTAGATAATCCAAATAATCCTGTCCACGGGTCAAAAATAGCGCCGAGCAGTAATCCAATTGCTAACCCGGAAAAATACTTAGTAGATGTTAATAAAAAACCTTTTTTTAATGCCTTTCCACCAATTTTCAAGTTCATTTGACTTCCCACGCAAAATATGAAAAGTGCAATTAATACTAACGCGCTATCTTTAAATAATTCCTGTGAAAATCCGCCAATTTGCAACATTTCATAATAGCCTTGCTCAGTCTTCGGTGCGCCGAGTTGCTTTAATATATTCATTATAAAACTTAAGTGTAGTTGATCAATCGTATTGATTGTAGCGCCTAAAAGTAAAGGTACAACCATCAATCCTCCTGGTATCTTTTCAATCGTATCTTTGATTCTCATAACTAACATCCCCTTGAATATGTTATTAATTATGGAAAAATGTTTTTACGATATTCTTAGTTGCTTTCTTTATTAATTTTTCCGAATTAGCAATCGTATGTGCAAGTGACATAGGTCCATCGGTTAAACTAAAGGCACTTACTACGCCAACATCTTTAAACGTATCAATATCTACATCGACAGTTCCTCCAATAAAGATTACAGGCACGTTGAACTTTTGAGCGCATTTGGCAATACCTATTGGCGTTTTACCGTAAAAGGTTTGGAAATCAATTTTACCTTCGCCTGTAATTACTAAATCTGCGTCTTGTAAATAATCTTCGAGATGAATATGATTTATAACGACTTTAATGCCATCCTCAAATTCACTAGGGAAAAATGCCTTGAAAGCCCCCCCTAGTCCACCAGCAGCACCAGCACCAGCTAATTCATGTAGACGTATATGTTGTGTTGAATCAACAACATCCGCCCAATGTGTAAGATTTTGTTCTAGTAATACTATTTCTGAAGTTGAGGCACCTTTTTGTTTTCCAAAGACATGGGTTGCACCATCTTGACCAATTAATGGGTTTTTAACGTCTGTTGCAATCACAAAGCTACAATGTTGAATTCTATCATCGAAGTGTTTTAAATCAATGTGATGGACATGTTTTAGCGCAGCACCACCAAAAGGTATATCATTAAGATCTTTATTGACCAATCTTGCACCTAATGCCTGTAACATACCAGCGCCGGCATCATTTGTTGCTGATCCACCAATCGCTAGAATGAATTTTTTATAACCTTTATCTAATGCGTCTCGTATTAGTTCTCCGGTGCCGTATGTTGTGGTGATCATTGGATTTAATTTTTCTTCTGGTACGTGTTTTAATCCTGATGCTTCTGCCATTTCAATAACACAAGTTTTATTATCATCTAATACACCGTATTGAGCAGTAACTTGGTTACCTAATGGCCCAGTAACAGTAACCGTTATAAATGTACTATTTGTTGCATTTACCAGTGCTTCCATAGTTCCCTCTCCGCCATCACCAACCGGTAAAGCGTGAATCTCAGCATGAGGGTAGGCTTCGGAAATACTATAAGACATATAAGAGGTGACCTCAGTAGCGGTCATACTACCCTTGAATGAATCAGGCGCTAAGACAATTTTCAATTTAAACTACCTCCTTGTAAACGCTTTCTGCTATATATTATTCTATTATATAGTTTTTATTTTATTGAAAATAGGGTTAAACTATACAAGAATATACCTTTAAATTTGTATAAAAGTGATAAAGTGGTGGGATAATGGAGATATTAACAGAAGAAGTAGCAACGCTTATTGTTGAAGAAACGGCAAAAAGAACGAAAAGCAATATTAATATAATGAATTTTAACGGCAAGATTATAGCATCGTTTGATAAAAGTAGAATCGGTAGTATACACGAAGGTGCGCGTCAAGTATTAGAGCGCGGGAAAACGGTTATATTGACTCAAGAAGATTGTGAGAAACTTCAGGGGACACAGCCAGGTATTAATTTACCTATTATATTTCAAGACGAAATTGTAGGTGTTATTGGTATTACAGGCGATCCTAAAGCACTGTTATATGTAGCAGATTTAGTGAAAATGTCGACTGAATTATTGTTATATCAAAACTATTTTACATATGAACTAGAAGGGCAAATAAGGAGCCAAGAGTTATTTATTGAAGAACTGTTGAAAAGTAATCCCTCTAATTCGTTTGTGCAATATCTAACTAAGCAACTTAACTCAAATTTATTAGCTTATAGAAAATGTATTATTATTAATTTAGAAAAACAAATATTTTCAAGAAATAGTATTGTTCGTACATTAACTAGCAAAATCGATCAGAGTACTTTCGCTTTAGCTTTTACTAATCATAATCGTATCGTTATACTGGCTTCTGATGAATCGCAAAAAGCTTTGGATGAAAAGATAGTTAGAATCTATCATGCTTTTAAATCATTAAAGTTAGCAATAAGAATGGCTTCAAGTTTACTTTTTTCAAGCTTGAATGATTTTAAAAAAGCTTATGAAGAATGTGAACTTGTTTTTATGTTGAGCGATCAAACTCAATCATTGATGTCATTTGAAGATGTAGAAGAGAAAACGTTGCTTTATCAAATAGAAAGTGAAATAAGAGAAAGATATAAACATAGAATTTTAAGTGATTTAGATTCACAAAGCATAGAAACTCTAAAAAGTTTCTTCAAAAATGATTTGAACATTGCTAAAACTGCAAAATATCTCTATATACACCGCAATACGTTACTTTACCGATTAGAAAAATGCAAAATGCGTACAGGTTTGAATCCAAAAAAATATTCGGACGCTATTAAATTACAAATAGCTTTATGGTGTTAACTATTTATAGTTTAGTTGATGTATATTTCATCTGATTAGTAAATTTATAATAAGTAGCAAGGTTGTAATGTGAAAATTTTAAATTGTGAATATCATAAAATATAGTAGACTCATTTTTTAGTAAAGTATCAAAAAAGACTTTACAAATTACACAACCGACAATATAATAACTTTAAGTTATTACTAAATAATTCTATAAAATTTATAATAAAATTCTTTGTAGATACAAAACGTTTTGTTTTCAATCAGCAATTATTAAATAGTAATGGTGCCATTATTGAGTTATTAAGTGATAACTCACATCAATGTGTTATTGATGTACCATGGAATGAAAGGAAGTGGACATGATGTATAAAAAGTATTTATAAGTTTTTGAATGACTTATTGTAATAGTTTTACAAAATTATATTACACTACATGAAAATAGCCAAAACGAATTAACTTTGATAATGTACAAACATTATTGTGAATTGTTACACTGTATTGACTGAAAAACTAGTATGATAATCTCTTTGTATGTTAATTTGCCAAACGTTTATATTTTAAATAGTCACCTACTTTAGCACAATTATTGTGTTTGAACATGCCATTTTAAGTAATTTTCATACTTCAATTTGTTTAATATATCTAAATTGTAAAATGTAATTTCTCTATTTCACCTACTTTTAAATCCCGCAAAATAATAAGAGCCAGTTTAAATCAAATAGCAATTTGAAATAGAAAGAAGATAGCGTAAATGCTTTTATTTTTAACTTAGTTATACAAAAATATAATATGTGACTTATATGTTCTCATTAAAAAACAAGCTTAATAAGTTATTAAGTAGTTAAATCATATTATCCAAAAATGGCAATGAACTGGTGATGTTAAAAGTCCCAAGCAACAAATCAATGTAGCTTGGGCTTTTTTATGTAATACAAATTATATACTTTTGTACAATAAAGAAGGCCCCTAATTAAAATTTAATAAACACAACTAAATTCTAATTAGGGGCTTTCTATAAAAAATAAAATATGTCGCAATAATACCTGAGAGCGAATTTAAAAATTACCAGGCTAGCACATTTTATAACACTAAAAAGGTGTTTAAGATTAGTATATATAATCCTTTTTGAGATAGTGAAATTGAAAGGCTACAAACTATAGTATTACTATAATATAACGCTCTCAAAATCATAACTCTACATGTTAGGTGAAAGTCCTCCTTACCTAGCAAGTAAAGACACAATCAAAATTCCTCTTGATAATTATATTTGTAAATAAATTATAGGTGAATTAGTATTTTATTTTGAAGTACCCATAGTATTTAATAGTATGATTCCAAGTGTAATAAATATAATCGAAATTACGCCTATAGTATTTAAATTTTCTTTAAATATTATCACTGAAAGAATTGTGCTTAAAACTAATCCTAAGCCTGCCCAAGTAGCATAGCTTATACTTAAAGGTAAATATTTCATAGCTAAACTAAAAAAGTAAAAACAAATAATAAAAGAAACTATAGCCGAAAGACTCGGATAGAATTTGCTAAACCCAATAGAAGCTTTTAAAGAAACAGTTCCAGTTATTTCAGTTATGATCGCGATAAATAAATATAAGTATGACATAAAACTCCTTCCTCGTAACAAATACTTTTTATTTTCTTCTTACACAATATTTAATAAAAAAAAGGCACACACTCACGTGTGTGCCTTTTAGGAAATAATACATTATGAATTCTTCTTAATTCAGCCTAACATACAAAAATATGATAGGACAACTATTTTTCTGAGTCTCTATTTTCTGCTCTTTTGGCAATAATATCATCTTCAAATTTATCTTTTTGTGAATCGATATATTCTTTCATTCTATGTTTGTTAGGAGTTAGTGTTAACCCTAGGAATTTACGTTCCCTATTAGCGTCCTTATAAAAACTAACCATCATGCAAAGAATAATTACCGAGAATGGTAAAGCTGTCATTATAGCCATATTTTGTAATGCGTTTAATCCGTTATCTCCACCAGAGAATAGTAAAATAAACGCGATAAGTGCTTGTGCAACACCCCAAATGACTTTAACTATAGCTGAAGGATTTAATGAACCAAATGTGGTTTGCATTCCTAAAACAAAAGTTGCTGAGTCGGCTGAGGTAATAAAGAATGTTGCTATCAATAATAAAGTAACAATAGATAATATAAATCCTAGTGGAACTTCATTAAAGACTCCAAATAAAGCAGTTTCGGGCGGCATATTAAAGATTTGTGGATGGTCTTTAGCCGTTTCAATACCTAAAACGCCAAATGCTGCAAACCATACTAAACTTACAAGTACTGGAGCTAACATAACCCCAGAAACAAATTCTCTTATAGAACGACCTTTTGAAACACGCGCAATAAATATACCAACGAACGGGCTCCAACTAATCCACCAAGCCAATTGGAAGAAGGTCCATTGTGTCATCCAATCATTTTTTTGTGAGTCTAAAGGCGCTGTATCAAACATATTAAATAAAAATGTATTTAAATAGTCGCCTGTGGCACTTGTGAGCATATTTAATATTAAAACTGTTGGGCCAACGATAAAGATAAATAACAAAATAATACCTGCTAACCCTATATTAGCATTACTTAAATATTGGATGCCTCTGCTTAAACCTGACCAAGCACTGGCTAAGAATAAAATTGTTACGATGACAATAATAATACCTTGTGTCACAATATTGTTTGGTATGTTAAATAAATAATTAAGTCCACCTGCAATTTGCATAGCACCAAGACCTAATGAAACCGCAACGCCTCCAATAGTAGCAAAGACTGAAATAACATCTATAATTATACCAAGTGGTCCTTCTACTTTATCTCCAAATATTGGACGTAAAGTTCTTGAAATCAATGCTGGTTCATTCTTTCTAAATTGGAAGTAAGCTAATGCTAAGGCAACAACGCCGTATACACCCCAAGCATGAAATCCCCATTGCATGAATGCACCTCTTAAAGCTTCTGTATAAGCATGTGCCGTTTTAGGATCTCCTGTAGGTGGAGATGCAAAATGGCTAATCGGTTCAGCTGCTCCCCAGAAAACTAAACCAATTCCCATCCCAGCACTAAATAACATGGCAAACCATGAAATTGTATTGAACTCTGGTTTATCTCCTGGTTTTCCCAATTTTAGTTTTCCAATGGGACTAAATATCAAGAAAGTACAGAAAAATATCATTATAGCGACAATTACCATATAGTACCAACCGAAGTATTCAGTTATCCAACCAGTAATGTTATTACCTATATTGTTGAACTGAGTAGGAAACAGGGCACCTAAAAGTACTACAGCTGCTGTTATAATAATACTAAAGGTAAAAACTGAAGAAAGTTTTTTTCCATTAAATTTTTGATTTTTATTTTCCAAACTATGTACCTCCCTATGATTGAACATAAAGAAGAATAACAAAGTTTATAAAATAAAACAACAGGCTCAACATTGTTTTAAGAATATTTTAATCAAATTTAACGTTATTTATGAACTTTATAATAATAATAAAATTATGATGTTTAAAATTATAATTATCTTGTATTCCCTTATTTATAAGGTTTTTTATTAATGAGAGGTACTATAAATGAAGTTCATATTTTAAAAACATTTTTTTTGAGCATTTTTATCTGAACCATAGTTGTTTTTATATATTATTAATACAAGCAAAAATTTTAACTGTTTACTACATCTGCTAATAACAGTGAAAAAACATTAAATAGCTATATTGTATATATATCCTAATATTATAGGTAAAGTTATTTATATTTTTAATTGTAAAATACTGTTGAAAAAATTAGAGACTATATTAATATGAGAGTGAACGTTCTCTTTTTAAGGTGGGATATAATGACAAAATTAACTAGAAAACAAGAACAATTAATCTGCAGTGCAAATCAACTTTTTGATAAACAAGGTTTTAGTGCAACAGGCATTGACCAAATTATCCAAGCATCAAATGTTGCAACGATGACTCTATATAGAAACTATAAGTCTAAAGATGACTTAATTGTCGCCGTTTTAAAATATAGAGAAGATGTGTATATGAATTTCTTAGAAAGCAACAATGATAAAAGTTTAGAGCATATGATCAAGCAGCACTTAGAATGGTTAAAGAGTAAAAATACAAATGGGTGTTTATTTTTAAAAGCTATGGAAGAATTTAGACATTCAAATCAAGAGATTGTAGATATCGTCAGTAATCATAAAATAAAGGTGGCAAAATTAATAGAAGAAAAATTAGAAAGTGAAAATTATCATAACATAAAAGATTTAGCTAAAAAGTTACTCTTTATATTGGAAGGTAGTACATCAATGATAGAACATATGGATTTTGCGGATGTTAAATCTATTACGATAAGTCTTTCAAAAGGGGTGCTAAACAATGAATAATAAAATAATTATTTCTGGGACTTTAATGATTGCCGTTACTTACGGTTTAGCAAGGTTCGCTTTCGGCTTATTATTACCTAATATTTCAAGTGACCTCAAATTAGGCAGTGGTACTATGGGTATGATAAGTTCCGCAACTTATATTGCTTACTGTCTAGCTATTGCGATTTCTACTTACTATTCAAACCAAAAAGACCCAAAGTTGTTTGTTAGTTTAGCTGGTTTAACTTCTATTTTAGGTATTTTTATCATCTCGGTGTCTCATGAAGCAGTTTTATTATTCTTAGGTGTTTTTATTGCTGGTATGAGTACAGGATTTGGTTCACCAGCTTACGGTGAGGTTGTTCAAAATAATTTGAATAAAAGCACGCAAAACAAAGCTAATACATGGATAAATGCTGGTACTGGTTTTGGTATCGTAATCTCTGGACCTATCGCGTATATATTGTCTGATAATTGGAGAATTGTTTATTTAATGTTTGGCATTATAGCAATTATCGTTTTATTAATAAATTATCTTTATATACCTAAACATACTTCTGCTATAAAAAAATTCAAAATCCAAACACAGCCATACAGTTTGAAACCATTACTACAAAAAAGCATGTCTATAAACATTGCTTCTTTGATTTTAGGTTGTTCATCTGCTATTTATTGGACTTTTTCTAAAGATTATATTGCAACAGTACCTTCTAATTCAGACTTCATTACATCTTCTTTTTGGATATTAGTTGGAGTATCGGGTATCATCGGAGGATTTTCAGGTGGTTTAATTTCCAAATTTTCAATTAAAACTTTATATATTATTGTAGTATTAATGATGGCAACCTCTATTTTATCTTTAAATATTGATAACGCTAATTTATTTATTATATTTTTATCCGCGCTATTTTTCGGCAGTTCTTATGTGTTTTTAACAGGAATTTTAATGATATGGGGTATTAAAATTTTTGAAAAAGCACCCTCTTTAGGTATAGGAGTTCCATTTTTCACACTAGCTTTTGGGCAAATCATAGGCGCCATGGTTTCAGGAAATGTGATTCAAATTTCTTCTTATGAGTTGGCCTTTGCTGTATTTGGATTTTTCTCTTTAATTTCCATTATGTTTATCCCAAAAGTTTGAGATTATAGGGGAAATGGACAAAGTGCTAATAAAATTAGGTTATTTATTATTATTCATAGGTATAGAAAATTGTGAGGAAAGCACTAGAATACAAATTTCATTTTCAAAGTTAAGGACGAATCCATATAAAGGTGGATTCGTCCTTTTTATATTTAAAACATTATGATTTTGAAGATGAATAATTTTTTGTATGTATTGGGACTGTGAGTTTGCATTACGACTATTTCAATGAAATCAATATATATAAAGTTTGTATTTTTGTGTAAAAAAATAAAATGTTTTCATAGTAATTTAATCAGTACCATTAAATTTGCAATATTCCTTATGGATAAAAATTATAGAATGATTACATTACGCTACCACTCTAGTTACCGTATTTAAAATGTATTTAAGAAACTATATAAATACGATAATTATAATAGTAAAGGCATTATGAAAATGGGGATTGCAATCAAGTGTTTTATTTAAAGTTTAAGCTAAGAGATATCTTAAACTAAAAAAGTAGAAAATTATACTAAGTCATGCTTGATTTATACTATTTAAAAGATAAAAATTATGTCAAATAACGAAAAAAATAATGAATTTTTATATTTTAGTTGTTATTTTTCGTTTAATATGACATACTCAATAGCAATTAGTATATCATATTAACTATTTGAGGTGATTCAGTATGACAAAATATATTTATGCATTTGATGAAGGACAAAAGTCTATGAAAGATTTACTGGGAGGCAAGGGTGCTAATTTGGCAGAGATGAAGCGCTTAGGTTTACCGGTACCTGATGGTTTTACGTTAACAACAGAAGCTTGTATAAAATATTTAGAGCATGGATCTAAGCTTTCTGATGCGCTCATGGAGCAATTAAATACACAATTAACTGCTTTTTATGAACGTACACAAAAATCATTTTCTTCGGACTCATCTTTATTGTTAGTTTCAGTACGAAGCGGAGCCAAAATATCTATGCCAGGGATGATGGACACAATTTTAAATTTAGGTTTAAACGATGACAATGTTAAAAAGTTAGCTGAAAAGACTGAAGACGCTCGTTTTGCTTATGATTGTTATCGCCGTCTATTACAAATGTTTGGCGAAGTCGTATACGGTATTCCTATGGCATCATTTGATACATATTTCAATCAATATAAAGAAAAGCATGGTTATCAAAATGATGCAGATATTCCAGCTGAAGGGCTACAAGAAATTTGCGAACATTTTAAAGAAGTATATGTTGAAGAAGTTTATAAGCCATTTCCACAAGTACCCATTGACCAATTAACTGAAGCTATTGAAGCAGTGTTTAAATCATGGGACAACGACCGTGCCCGTGTATATCGTGAATTAAATGAAATACCACATGATATCGGTACTGCTGTAAATATTCAAGAAATGGTATTTGGTAACAGCGGGGAACGCAGTGGTACGGGAGTTGCTTTTACACGCAATCCAGTTACAGGAGAGTCTAAACTATTTGGAGAGTATTTATTAAATGCGCAAGGTGAAGACGTAGTGGCAGGTATCCGTACTCCTAAAGATATTGATTCATTGAGAGAGCAAATGCCACATGTACATCAACAATTTGTGGATGTTTCCAAACGTCTTGAAGCGCATTATAAAGACATGCAAGATATTGAATTTACAATTGAAAATGGACAATTATATTTACTGCAAACGAGAAATGGTAAGCGTACTGCTAATGCGGCCATACATATAGCAGTTGATTTATTTGAGGAGGGCGTTATAACTAAAGAAGAAGCAGTGATGAATGTTGAAGTAAAATCTATTGATCAGTTATTGCATCCTAATTTTGATGAGCAATCACTTAAACAAGCAACTACAATTTCTAAAATTGGATTGCCAGCAAGTCCGGGAGCAGCAAGTGGTAAGATTGTATTTTCGGCAGAAAGTGCGAAAGAACAAGCAGAAAAGGGCAATAAAGTTATTTTAATGAGACCAGAAACTTCTCCAGAAGATATTGAAGGGATGATTGCAAGTGAAGCAATCGTTACAACGCATGGTGGTATGACTTCCCATGCAGCCGTTGTAGCACGTGGTATGGGTAAATGTTGCGTTACAGGATGTTCTGATATCGAAATTAATGTCATAGATAAAGTAGTTAATTATTCAGGAGGTACGTTGTACGAAGGAGATGTTATTTCCGTAGATGGCGCTAAAGGCGATATTTATTATGGTGAAGTGTCGACGATGAAAGCAGAGCGCAGTAAAGCGTTTGAACAGTTTATGTCATGGTCAGAAGATGTAGCGAGATTACAGGTTAGAATGAATGCGGAAACGCCTCAAGATATTCAAACTGGTTATCAGTTTAATTCTAAGGGAATAGGTCTCGTTCGCACAGAGCACATGTTCTTCGGCCCTGAACGTTTGGTTGAAATGCGTCGCTTTATCTTATCAGATACTCAAGATAAACGTATTGCTGCTTTAAATAAAATTCAGCAATATCAAATGACTGATTTTGAAGAAATATTAAAGTTATCTGGTCAAAGACCAACGATTATTAGGTTGTTAGATCCACCACTTCACGAATTTTTACCAAGTTCGATGGAAGAAAAAAACAATGTAGCTCAACAGTTGAATGTGTCTGTAAGAGAATTGGAACAATACATTGAGAGTTTAGACGAAGTAAATCCAATGTTGGGGCATAGAGGTTGTCGCCTTGCTATTACGTATCCAGAATTGTATGTTATGCAAGTTGAAGCTATAGTGAAAAGTGCGTTATGTCTGAAAGAACAAGGTATTGAGTGTCAACCAGAAATCATGATTCCTTTAGTTTCTACAGTGGCTGAGTTTACAATTTTAAGAGCTAAAATTGTTGAAAAGATAGAACAATTGCAACAAGAGGCTGGAGAAACAATTCAATACTTAATTGGAACAATGATTGAAACACCAAGGGCTTGCCTAATCGCCGGTGAATTAGCGAAGGTATGCGATTTCTTTAGCTTTGGTACTAATGATTTAACGCAATTAACTTTTGGGTTCTCTAGAGATGATGCTGGTAAATTTATTGGTTCATATTCAGAACAAGGTGTTTTAGCAAATGACCCATTCCAAACATTAGATCAGGATGGTGTTGGTCAACTTGTCAAAATGGCTACACAACAAGCTAAATCTGTTAACCCGACTATTAAAATAGGTGTCTGTGGCGAATTAGGTGGCGACGATAAATCTATCCATTACTTTAATCAAATAGATATTGACTATGTTTCATGTTCACCATTTAGAGTTCCTGGAGCCTTGTTATCGACTGCGCAAAGTGAGGTTAAAGGTGGTCGATTACGTGTTTAATGATTCGATAGAACCACAACTCAGATTATATGTTATTTCAGATTCCATAGGAGAAACAGCGCAACGGATGGTACATGCAACGTTAACTCAATTTCCTGATGTATCACAAATTGAAATAAAAAAGTTTCCTTTTATAAAAAATGAAGAAGAGCTCATTAATATATTAAAAAGTGCTAAAGCACGCGCAGCAGTTGTGATAACAACATTAGTGAACCCTGAGTTTAATATTGTTGGTCAGCAATTTGCAAAAGAAGCGGGTATCCCATATGTTGATTACATGTCTGACTTAATTGGTATTATTCAGCAACGCACAAATTGTTCGCCTATTTTAGAAAGCGGAGCCTTACGTAAATTAGATGAAAATTATTTTAGAAGAATAGAAGCTATGGAATATTCTGTTAAATATGATGATGGTAAACATTTTACTAACATTGGAGAAGCCGATGCGCTTATTGTTGGTGTTTCAAGAACATCTAAGACACCCCTTAGTATGTATTTAGCGAATAAAGGTTACAAAATTGCAAATATACCGTTGGTGCCAGAAGTAGATATACCTGATGAAGTTTTTAGGCATAAGGAGTTAAAAGTATTTGGTTTAACTGCAAGCCCTAATTATATTTTAAACATACGTAATGAACGTGTGAAAGTGTTGGGGCTACACGGTCCAACAAACTATAACAGTATTGAAAGAATCAGAGAAGAATTAATATATGCTGAAAAGATTTTTGAAAAATTAAACGCAACAGTCATTAATACAGAATACAAATCTATTGAAGAATCAGCCTTTTATATAGAAAAGTTTTTATGATTTGATGTTATTACTATTTAGAGAATAGTAAAAGAAAATATTAAATCTAAAAACTAAAAATGGGACTGGGTATAAACTTCATTATCAAAAAATGACTAATCCACATGATATTGGATTAGTCATTTTTATATTTAAAGGGCGTTGCCAAAACAATTTCTACCGGTTGCTTAGAAAAAATTCAAACACTTCGTTACGGCTTTAATAGAGAAGAGATTGTTACACTAAATAATTGTCTAAATACTTTGTAACAGTATAATTATTTGAATGAATTACATTATTTTTACTAATTATAATTAAATTTTTTAAGAGGAATAGATACATTAAAGATTAATTTTGTTTTGAACTATAAGCTAATCTTATGTATATAAATAATAAATTAAATTTATACTTATAGTTATAATTATGGTAATTTAAGCTATAGTTAGGTGGGAGGAAGAGCACTGTTAAATACGCTATAGTGAGGGTTGTTTATGTTTATATTTATTATCTTAGAAGTTATATTACCCATTTTACTATTAATAGTTATTGGGGCATTTTTGCAAAGAAAATTTGACTTTAAATTACAAAATTTTTCTACGTTAATTACATATTGCCTAATGCCTGCTGCTGTCTTTATAAACATTTATCATATTAAGATTGAATTTCAAGTATTTTCGCAAATTATATATTATGTAGTGATTTACAGTATTAGTTTAATATGCATAAGTCACATTATTGCAAAATTATTAAAATTAGAGGATGGCGAAGGAGCAGCTTTAAAAAATAGTATATCTTTAATGAACTCTGGAAACTATGGATTACCTGTCAGCCAATTTATATTCAGCCAAAACCCATTGGGTGTTTCTGTACAAATTTTGATTTTAGTATTTCAAAATTTATTAACTTATTCATATGGTATGTATAATTTGTTATCAGCCACAAGTTCTATCAAAGATATCGTTACTTTTTTTCTAAAACTACCTGTGTTTCACGCACTTTTACTAGGTGTTTTTTTCCAAGTATTTGAAATTAAATTACCACAATTTGCGCTAATACCAATTGAGCAGCTTTCAGATGGCTTTGGTTCCATAGCGTTACTTTTACTGGGTGCTCAATTATCAAAAATTAAATTTAAATTTTTCCATCGTGTTATTACGATTTCGTTAATAGGCAGATTACTAGTAGGCCCAATGGTTTCTCTAGCTGTTATCTATATACTTAATATTGATGGCATTATTGCACAATCACTATTAATTGCGAGTTCATTTCCAACTTCTAGAAATGCATCGACAATTGCCATGGAATATCAAGTGGAACCAGAACTTCACGCGCAAATCGTCCTTTTTTCTACATTATTTAGTATGTTAACAGTTACTGGTGTGATTTATTTGTCTTATGTTTTATTTTAAATAAATCATAAGACAATTCATATTATTAATCATTATCTTTGTATGCTTTAATGAGTTTAATTCTAGCAAAACCATAAATGACAAAACCCGTTATAATAGCAATGATTAAATTAACAAATAGATTTTTCAAGATATCTGAACTTTGTGGTAAATCAGAACCTGAAATGAGTGGTATCCAATAATTATTTAGGTTGAATACTACAAACATTATAGTTGCGAATAATATGCTACTTTTATGTAATTTTTTTAATTGCATCTTATATTGTGCCTCAGTATATACTTCTAAAGTATCTACTTTTTTCTTACGAAGTGAAGCGATTAATATGATTGAATAGATTAAGATTAATATGAAAGTTAATGTACCTAATATAGGTAGGCGATTTAGATAGCTAGTTATAAAAAAATCTGACGCACTGATGATGAGTCCACCATAAAAAATCCATGGAGAGAACCTAGCATAATCATGTAATAGTTGTTGACGTTCATATTCGTCTGTAAATCTAAAATTAGGAATTAAACGTAGAATTTTGTCATTATTCATCATGTTTACCCCTTTCGTCGATTAGTTTTATCCGCGAATCCTTTGTAATCGTAAATATTATGATGACAATTAAAGGTAGATAGGTGCTGAACTTTGTTAATATAGCAAAATTTAAACTATTAACTGCAAGGATTGGCGCAATTACTATTGTAGTCAACAGCATATAGCTTATTGCAATAATTAAAAAAATGATCCTCTTATTACGAGTTTCTCGTAACAACTTATGATAAACTTCTTGATCTTTTACCTCTATTTCCAACGGATCTGCACTAAATCTACTCATAGACATTCTACAACCTAAAACAATAAGCAATAATACCCCACCAATAGTGAATGGAGATAAAAATTCTCGTTCAATATCGAAGAAAATAGATAAATAAACGAGTGCGATAAGTGCATATAATCCGATAATATTATGTTTGGCTAGTGTTTTATCAATTTCATACTGTTGATATTCATCTGGATTGCTCATTGAACCGATGAAATTTTGATATAACCACTTATCTTTTCTATTCATATGGATCATCCTCCCAAAATAAATCATTGAGTGTAACATCTAAAGCTTTCGCTATATTAATACATAAATTCAATGATGGATTATATTTATTATTTTCAATCATATTGATTGTTTGCCTTGATACTTCAACTGTTCTTGCAAGTGTAAGTTGAGACATATGCTTGGCGTTTCGATAATGCTTAACTTTATTCATGATGAATATATCGCCACCTTGTGTGTCAAATATATGTTACATGTACAATATATACGACATTTCTAAGAGTGTCAATGTTACATATTTTAAATTTAAATAATCAAAATAACATTATGTTGTGTTTTATTAAGCGGAATAGCTAATTTGTAGAAAAGATGTAAGAGCTGGCAGTTAAATATGAGGATTACATAAATTAATGAACATAGTAAAAGTCCCACTTGCTCAATGGATTGACAGTGGGACTTTTAGACGTGGATTTTATAAAGTAGTTCTTTAGAATAGTGACTTTGTAAACAGCTTATTGATAATACATGGTAGAGGTGAAAACAGCAGTGACATTGCTACGATTACGATAACTATGTGCCACATCACTGTTAAAACGAAAAGCCTGATGATGATTGATTGTGTAAATTGTTGAATCAACTTCTATTTCAAGGCTACCTTCGTTTACAATGATATATTCTTCGGAACCCATATGGTGAGGCGCTGAGTCCATTTTCCCATCGGGTTCTATTGCCATTTTAAACATTTCAAATTTCTTATGATCATCGTATGGAAAATATGGATAAATGGTAACTTTATCATCAATGATTGGCACAATGTCAGATTCATCAATAAAATCTACTGTATCATTATTTAATGATGTTAATTGTGATAAAGATAGATGAAGTCCATTGGCAATTTTCCACAGAGTTGTAATGGTAGGATTTGAATTTCCTTTTTCAATTTGACTTAACATATTTTTGCTGACTCCAGTTGCCTTTGCAACTTTCTCTAAGCTGAGTTGATATTTCTTTCGATGGTCAGCGATGTTTTTCGCTACTATATTCTGAATATTATACAATTGCATCGCTCCTATTTACAATATAACGTACATATCGTACCATATATTGTGTTGATTTTAAAATAATTCTCTCAAGGTGGTACAGTATGGAAAATTATAGAAAAACAAAACCATTTAATTGGTTATTGTTTATAGGCATTTTATTAGTTGGAGCAAATTTACGAGCGCCTATAACTTCTATAGGTGTAGCATTACCTGATATAAAAACAGATTTAGCATTATCTAATAGTGCCGTTAGTGTAATAACAGTAGTACCTTTATTAGCATTTGCTGTAATTTCGTTATTTGCTGCTAGAACGAGTAATAGGTTAGGGCTCGAAAAAACGGTTTTTCTAGCTTTATGGTTAATATTAATAGGAATTATTGTTAGATCAGTTACAGGCGTATCGTGGTTGTATATTGGCACTGTATTGATTGGTATAGGTATTGGTTTTGGTAACGTGCTCGCACCAGCAGTTATTAAAGCGAAGTTTCCACTGCATATTGGTATTATGACTGGTTATTATACTGTTGTTATGAATGTCTTTGGGGGCTTATCTTCATATGGAACAGCGCCATTAGTAAAAGCCTTTAATTATAATATTGCGATAAGTGTTATTGGCATAGTAACGCTTTTAACAATTATTTTATGGTCATTTCAATTAAAAGGTGAACAAGAGATGACGACCGCCATATCTGGAGAAAGTATTAATGTATGGAAATCACCGTTATCGTGGCAGATTACTATACTAATGGGGGGACAGTCGCTTATCTTTTACTCACTTATAAACTGGATGCCAGCATACCTTGCACAAAGTGGCATGTCCATCAGTGAAGCGGGTGCTTATCTATCGGTGCTTCAAATATCAATTATTCCATTTACATTTATTACGCCTATTTTTGCTACAAAAATGAAATCTCAGTTTTTATTAACTTTTATTACTGGGCTATGTTTTATAGTAGGTGTTGTAATTATGATATTTATTCCACAATTAGCAATTGTATCAACAATTCTTATTGGTATGGCGGGTGGTATTGCATTCGGTTTAGTTAACACGTTCTTTAGTCTGAGAACAGAGCATAGTGAAACAGCTGCTAAATTGTCAGGTATGGCACAATCTATTGGTTATTTATTTGCTGCAATTGGTCCATTACTATTTGGTATTTTACATGACATTACTGGTGAATGGTTGGCTTCATTATCCATTTTATTAATAACAGCATGTATTATCACGTTATTTGGTTCTCAAGCTGGTCGTAATCACACTATTGAACAAACTCTACAGAAATAACACAAATCATTTTATAAATAATAGACTGAAGAAGATGGTAAATTTAAAGATTTTACAATATAATTGAGTTTGATAAGCATTGCATTTTTAGTAATATAGATGTTTAATATTTAATTAAATTAGTAAATATTTTGAATGGTTTTATAAATCTTTCTACAAGCGAAAGTACAACGAGGTGAATTTATGCAATTAATTTTTGATCCAAGTATAAGTACGATCTATCGAGGCGTTTTAGCATTTTTCTTTGTAGTGAACATCATATTAGCATTTTTAATTGTATTTTTAGATAGAGACAGAAGAGATGCTACGGCAACTTGGGCATGGTTGTTCTTACTTTTCGTCATGCCTATACTAGGTTTCTTTATCTATATTTTCTTTGGTAGAGGCGTACGTAAGAAACGTGAACGAGGCTTTACACATAATCAAATAGAGGATGATATGAAACGTGTAAAATCTCAATTGAGTGCATCGACAAATAAAATTAGTGATTCTGATAATCCAATCGTCAGAAAGCACAAAGATATTGCGACAACATTATTAACAAAAGAACCATCATTCTTAAGTAATGATAATAATATTGATATTTATATTGATGGTCATGATTTATTTGCTCAAATGAAAGAAGATTTACGAAATGCTAAGTCCTACATTCATATGGAATATTATGTTTTAGAATTAGATGGCTTAGGTACTGAAATCGTTAATATTTTAGAAGAAAAAGCAAACGAAGGCTTAGAAGTAAAATTATTATATGATGCAGTAGGTTCAAAATCTGTCCATAAATCAAAATTCAAAGCATTCCAAGAAGCAGGTGGTCAGGTTGAAGCATTCTTTCAAGCTAAAATCCCTTTAATCAATTTCAGAGTGAATAATAGAAACCACCGTAAAATTGTGGTCATCGATGGTATGACAGGTTATGTTGGTGGTTTTAATATTGGAGATGAATATTTAGGGTTAAATGAAAAATTTGGTTATTGGAGAGATACACATCTAAGAGTTAGAGGCGATGGTGTAGATGCATTACAGTTAAGCTTCATCCATGATTGGAACTCTCAAGCAAAACGTGAGCAGTTAGAATATAATGAAAAATATTTCCCAGAAAATGCAAATCAGGGTGGCGATGTATCAATGCAATTGGCACTTAGTGCACCAAGTGATAATTGGCATCAAATTGAATTTGGTTATATGAAGATGATTATGAATGCTAAAAAATCTATTTATATGCATAGTCCATATTTTATTCCAGATAAAGGTTATATTAATGCTTTGCGTATTGCTGCTAAGTCAGGAGTAGATGTACGTTTAATCATACCTTGCAAACCTGATCATATCTTTGTATATTGGGCGACGATTTCAAGCGTGGCTCAGCTTATACGTGATGGTGTTAAAGTATACACATACGAAAATGGTTTCATCCATTCAAAAATGATGATTATTGATGACGAAGTTGCAAGCGTAGGTTCTGCAAACATGGATATTCGTAGTTTTGAATTAAACTTTGAAATAAATGCATTTATGTATGATGAACATATTACTAAAAAACTTAAAGATGCTTTCTTTGAAGATTTGAAAGTATCACAAGAATTGACAGAAGAGCGTTATAATCAACGTTCTAATTGGATTAAATTTAAACAAGCTATTGCAAAATTAGCTTCGCCTATATTATAAATAAGAATTAATGTATCCCGAAAAGAGATAATAATTAGAATTTAAAGTAGTAGTTATCAGAAAGGTAACTGTTGCTTCAGAACATAGATAAGAATTGGGACATAAATCCTAGAAAAATAGCATTCAGATGAATTGAATTACTTCATCTGAATGCTTCTTTTTATTCAATACTTTGTATTGTTGGCTCGCTTTCTTAGGGGACAGCTTCAGCATGTAGTCTTCAGCTTGTCCTGTTCCCTCAATAGTCTCGCCAAAATACGTCGCATTTATATGATATAATTTATAAAATCATGAATTACTATAGCTAATATTAATAATAATTTATTTATTGAATAATAGAGAGGTGTGCCTATGCAGCGTGATACAAATCAATATATCTATAGACAATTATATAAACGTTTGAAGTCTGATATGCTAGCTTCTAAATACGAAAGCCATGAAAAGTTACCTTCCAAAAGAAATATGGCGAAGCATATGAATGTAAGTGTGAATAGCGTCAAAGCAGCATATGAACAATTATTAGCTGAAGGATATATTTATACAGAAGAGCGGAAAGGCTATTTTGTGGAGCCATTAGATAAATTAATCATTAACCCAGAAGCCCAAAATACAATTGCTTCGTATAAAAGTGCTGCAGAAATAGATTATGACTATTCATTTTCTCATATGAGCACTGACATATCTGAATTTCCAATAGATATATGGACAAAATTAACCAAACGTGTCTTTCAAGACTATGATCATTACCTCTCATCAATTCCAAATGTAAAAGGACCAATAGAACTAAGACAATCTATTGCTAAACTCGTCTCTTATCAAAGAGGTATTCAATGTCATCCAGAACAAATAATTATTGGTTCAGGCACCAATACATTATTAATGAAATTGATACAACTCATGTCTGAAAATGTGAAGATTACAGTTGAAAATCCAGGATATTCTAGGTTCAGGACTATATTGCAGCAAACACAAACACAAATGGTTCCTGTTTCATTAGATAATAAAGGTATTTCTATAGAAGAAATTAAAAAGGTACAACCAGATGCTATTATTGTGACACCTTCGCATCAATTTCCTATGGGCACAATTATGCCTGTATCTAGACGTATAAGCTTATTAAACTGGGCGAGTAAGACGCACAGTTACATTATTGAAGATGATTATGATAGCGAATTCAAATATGAAACGGATAATATTCCTTCATTATTTAGTTTTGATAAAAATGAACGCGTAATATATTTAGGCACTTTTTCAAAAACGTTAATGCCAGCGTTGCGTATCAGTTATATGATATTACCAGCGAAATTAGTTCGAAAATTTGAAGTACAAAATCAAAGTACAATTCCTGATTTTTCAATATTAAATGCTTTAACATTAAATTTATTGATTAAAGAAGGACACTATGAAAAATATCTAAAAAGGATGCATCAGTTATACGGTAAAAAGAGGGCATGTCTTATTGAGGAATTGCAAATGACATTTGGTAATAATATTGATATCAAAGATACGCAAGCAGGTTTACATTTTATTATTGAAGTTGTTTCACCGTATACTTATGAAGAAATTGAAGCCCGAGCTAAGGAATTTAAATTAGAGCTTTATACAATAAATCGTTTTAATGTGAAAGCGCTTCAAAATAATAGTGAGCGAAAGACATTGATTATTGGTTTCTCTAAAATCGAACAACAGCAAATACCTGAAGCGGTTCAACGTTTAAAAAAAGTAATCATTGATCCATCTGGTACCATATAATGAGTTAAACTGGTACTTTACAGAACACCAATAATATTTTAAATTTTTAGACAATAAATGAAATAACATTTGTAATTAAGTTATAGGAGGTTTCATGATGTCAGATAAATTTAATTATTATAAAAAGCAACGTGAAAAATATGTAGCACGCGGTGTAGGAAACGGAAATTTGCATGTTGCTAATGAAGCGCAAAGTGCAACCATTAAAGATGTTGAAGGTAATGTATTTATTGATTTTGCCGGCGCAATTGGAACATTGAATGTGGGACATACACATCCTGAAATTACGAAGCACTTAAAAACACAATTAGATAAATTTATACATCCAGGGTTTAATGTGATTATGTATGAAAGTTATCTAAACTTAGCACAAAAGTTAACAGAGATTACACCAGGTAGCTTTGAAAAAAAATCAATATTGCTTAATTCGGGCGCAGAAGCCGTAGAAAATGCAGTGAAGATTGCAAGAAAATACACCGGCAGACAAGCTGTCGTTTCATTTGTAAGAGGGTTTCATGGTAGAACAAATTTAACTATGTCTATGACAAGTAAAGTGAAGCCTTACAAATTCGGTTTTGGGCCATTTGCGCCAGAAGTTTACCAAGCACCTTACCCTAATATTTCTGAAAAATCTGAAGAATTATCAAATGAAGCTTATACAGACCAAATTATCAATAAATTACATGATTTCTTTATAGAAACGGTAGATCCAACTGATGTAGCTTGTATTGTTATGGAACCTGTTCAAGGTGAAGGTGGATTTATTATCCCAGATTCTAAATTTGTAAAAGCAGTCAAGCAGATTTGTGATGATAATGGTATTGTCTTCGTCGCTGATGAAATACAAAGTGGCTTTGCGAGAACGGGTAAAACATTTGCTATAGAACATTTTGATGTTGAACCAGATTTAATCACAGTTTCTAAATCATTGGCTGCAGGATTTCCATTAAGTGGTGTAGTGGGTAAATCAGAAATTATTGATAGCGCTGCGCCAGGAGAATTAGGTGGAACTTATGCTGGTAATCCATTAGCTTGTGAGGCTGCGCTTAAAGTTATTGAAATTATAGAAACAGAAGATTTAAACGGTAAAGCTGAACGATTAGGTTATAACTTAGAAACATATTTAACATCGTTGAGTGAAACGTATAATCAAGTCTCAAGAATACGACGTTTAGGTGCAATGGTTGCTTTTGAAGTGGTTAATCCTGAAACTGGTGAACCTGACAAAGCATTAACAGGCAAGCTTGTACAAGTAGCAAACGAAAAAGGTTTATTGTTGCTATCTGCAGGTATTAAAGGAAATGTCGTTAGATTCTTACCACCATTAGTTATTACAGATGATGAATTAAATGAAGGATTACGTATTTTAACTGATGTGTTTGAGACTGTGATTTCTAAAGAAGGTATCGCATAAACGACTAAACTTTATACTTTTTGATATAGGGTATGGGTAATTATAAGTATCTTATAATTAATCAATAAAAAGGAGACCTTAATATGACAAAATTAGAAGTATTTAACCCAGCGACAAATGAAGTCATCGAACGTTTAGATTATACAAGTAATGAAGATATTCAAGCCCAAATAGAACGCGCACATAAAGCATTTCAACAATGGAAAAAAATAGACGCTCACGAACGTTCTGCTAAATTGATGAAATGGGCAGAGCTTATAGATGAACATCAAGATGAACTTGCGCGTCTCATCACATTAGAAGGAGGGAAACCGCTTGCTGAAGCAAAAGGTGAAGTGACTTATGCTAATTCCTATGTAAAGTGGTATGCAGAAGAAGCAAAACGTGTATATGGTCGCACAATTCCAGCCAATGCTCCATCTAAAAAAATCATTATAGATAAATTTCCGGTAGGTGTTGTTGGTGCAATTACGCCATGGAATTTCCCAGCAGCTATGATTACACGTAAAATGGCACCAGCTTTAGCAGCTGGTTGTACAATTATTTGTAAACCAGCAGTAAAAACGCCATTAACAACGATTAAATTAGTAGAACTTGCACATGAAGCTGGATTCCCTAAAGATGCTATTTCTTATATTATTGCATCTGGTAAAGATGCGGGCGATTTATTTACCGAACACGAACTTATCAGTAAAGTGACCTTTACTGGATCGACTGCAGTTGGGAAAACATTGATAGAACAATCTGCACAACAGGTTAAAAATGTAACTATGGAATTAGGTGGACTTGCGCCGTTAATTGTGCATAAAGATGCAGATATTGATGCAGCTGTTGATGGAACGATTGCTTCTAAATTTAGAAATGCAGGTCAAACGTGCATATGCGCTAATAGGATTTATGTACATCAAGATATTGCAGAAGCATATACTGAGAAATTAATTGAAAAAGTGCACGCACTGACTGTAGGTAATGGTTTAGAAAGTGACGTGAAAGTAGGTCCTCTTATCGATGAACAAGCTGTTAAGAAAGTATTAACGCATATTACTGATGCACAAGAGAAAGGTGGGGAATTGTCTCGTAGTATTGAAGAGATTCAATCGTTAGGTGGCAATTTCTTGAAACCAGTAGTTATCTCTAACGCAAATTTGGATATGAAAGCTATGCATGAAGAAACATTTGGACCAGTCGCGCCCGTTATGACATATGAAGATTTAGATGAGGTTATCCGTATAGCAAATGATACAGAATTCGGTTTAGCATCATACTTCTTTACTAATGACTATCGTACTGGACTGAAATTCTTCAATGAATTAGAATATGGCGTTATTGGTTGGAACGACGGAGGCCCTTCTGCTGCCCATGCACCATTTGGTGGTTTGAAAGAAAGTGGTTATGGTAGAGAAGGCGGCATAGAAGGTATTGAACCATACTTAGAAACAAAATACCTTTCTATTCAAGAATAATTTTATGAATTAATGCTTAAAGTAATTTCAATTGAAATATAAACAAGGGTTGAAGGTTTAAGAAATAATGATCAAGGACAAGGTTGTAAACACAGTGATGAAATTATATTACTGTGACAACCTTGCCTATATTATTATTTTAATTTGAAGAATGTAATGGGGTATGTTCAATGAAATCACAAAAATCACAGTTTGATAAATCAATGAATATTGTTGATGTCTTATTTCTTGCAATCGGTGCCATGCTTGGATGGGGATGGGTCGTGTTATCAGGTGAATGGGTATCAACAGCAGGTTTTATAGGAAGTATTGTTGCCTTTTTAATAGGAGGCTTTTTAGTAATTGTAATTGGTCTTACATACGCAGAACTTGCTTCTGCAATTCCAGAAACTGGTGGAGGGTTTGTCTTTGTTAAAAAAGCATTTTCACCAGGTATTGCTTTTATTTCTGGTTGGTCAGTATTATTTGGCTATGTATCAGTGATTACGTTTGAAGCAGTCGCTTTACCCACAGTAATTGATTATGTTATTCCTTTTCAACATCAAGGATTCATGTGGAATATTGCTGGATGGGACGTGTACTTAACGTGGGTGCTAATTGGTTCTGTGGGAAGTATTGTCTTAACATCATTAAATTACTTTGGTGTTAAACCTGCAGCGATAATGCAGACGGTCTTTACAATATTTATTGTTTCAGTCGGTTTGCTACTCGTTTTTGGTGCTGGATTTAATGGTAATTTCAGTAATTTAAAGCCATTTGAACATGGTGTAGGTGGAACAATGTCCGTGTTGATGATGATTCCTTTCCTATTTGTTGGGTTTGATGTTATACCACAGATTGCTGAAGAGGTGAAAGCACCTTCTAAAAAAATTGGTGGTATTTTAATCTTATCTATTATTGCATCTGTGATTTTTTATTTACTTATTGTTTTTGGTGTCGCAACAGGATTATCTCCAAAAGCACTTGGCACAAGCAGTCTAGCTACAGCTGATGCAATGGTAAATCTTTTTGGGCATAGTGGATTTGGCGTTTTACTCGTACTGGGTGGCGTCGCCGGCATTATTACCAGTTGGAATGCATTTATTATAGGTGGTAGTAGAATTTTGTATGCTATGGCTAAAAACAAAATGATTCCGCAATGGTTTGCTTATATTCATCCTAAATTCAAAACACCAACACACGGTATTTTATTTTTAGGCGTACTTGCATTTGTAGCCCCGTTATTAGGAAGACCAGCACTTTCATGGATTGTTAATGCTGGAGGTATTGGGGTCGTATTAGGCTATTTATTAGTAGCAATTTCATTTTTAAAATTGCGTAAGACACAGCCAGATTTAGAAAGGCCATACCGTATTAGAAATGGTAGAGTTGTAGGTATTATTGCAGTTGTACTTAGTATTTTGTTTATAATTATTTATCTTCCTGGCATGCCTTCATCACTTGCTTGGCCGGCAGAGTGGTTAATCGTATTAGCATGGTACTTTGTTGCTTTTGTTCTTTATTTTACTCAAAAGAGAAAGGTGACAACAAACCGACAAGTGCCAATACAAGGTGAAAATCAATCTAATTAGCATTGAATAAAAATAGGTGACTAGATTTCTATAAGCTAGGTTTAAGCAGCGATAGAAATTTAGTCACCTTTTTTCTTTTCACAGAGGAAGCATTGATAATAAATAGATTGTTACTTAGCGCTTAATGAATAATATAAAATTATAATCTTTAATTAGCTATATTGATACGTTGATCTCCGGGTTTAATCCATTGTTTATTTAAGAAGAATTTATATAACATAAAGCTGAGGCATGAAGGTAGTAAAATATGGAATACAGCTATCAGTAACCATGTTTGAAGCGAACCACCCATCGTATTAATCGTCATAATTTGACCTATAAAACCACTTGTGCCCATCCCTGCGCCTGCAGGATTATTCGTCATCGGGAATAGCGTCGTCATAATTGGTGCAGCAATTGCGCTTGTAAGTGTTGGAGGTAAGAGAATCATTGGATTTTTAATAATATTTGGAACTTGTAACATGCTCGTTCCAATACCAATAGACAGTAAGCCGCTCCAACCATTATCTTTATAACTATTGACTGCAAATCCTACCATTTGGGAAGCGCAACCGATAGTGGCTGCACCAGAAGCTAAGCCACTTAAATCAAGCATCAAAGCAAGCGCTGCGCTAGAAATAGGAGCTGTTAAGGCTAGGCCAAATATAACGGATACGACTATCCCCATAATCAATGGTTGTTGTTCTGTGCCCACAATAATCACTTTACCTAAACCAGTCATGAACTGATTTAAAGCTGGACCACATAGTTTTGCTATTGCACCACCAACTACAATGGTAAGCAAAGGGGTAATGATGATATCAATTTTTGTCTTACCAGCATAAATTCTACTTAATTCAACGACAATAAGTGTTGCGATATATGCACCTACAGCACCACCGCCAAATGTGTCATAACCAAGCGTCCCAACGATAACACAAGAAAAAATAACTAATGGTTTGGCGCCAAGGCCATAAGCTATAGCAACACCGATTGCTGCACCTGTTACGGACATAGCTACCTTGCCTATTTCAGATAAGAAAGATAAATTAAGTTGTGGTATTAATGTTTGACTGCCTAATGTTTCTAAAATAAGTCCAATTATTAATGAACCAAATAAGCCAAGTGCCATAAAGCTTAAAGCTTCAATAACCCATCTATGTAAATGATTTTTCATTAAGTATGCTCCCTATTTTTTAAATAAAGTTATTTTTTAAATTAATATTAGTATATAGATAGTTTTCAGTATTGGCTAGTTTATTTAGAAATTTATACAGATATTAGTATGTACAAAGAAATAATAAATCGCACTATAATAAGTGAATAGGGGAGTATATATAAATGACTTTAGAGTTGATATAAGAATTACAAATGCTTCTAAGAAAGCTTTATGGAATCTGTCATTTCATAAGTTATTATATGTATATGTAACTAAAGCTCACTTAGTAAATTGAAAGTATTATTGCAATGAAAATTGAGGCTGGGACACAAATATAACGTCCCAGCCTCAGAAAGCTTAATTATTTAATTTATATAGCGATACGTGTTATGAAACTATAAGAATGGATACTTAGTTTTTGTTAACAGAAGCATCATAGATAGATTCAACTGTTTCGCCTAAAATTCTATCGAACTCTTCATCTGATTGATTTACATTTAAATCATTGATAAGTGCACGAGAGAAACTTGCTATTAAATCTTTGTTCTGTTTAAGTACTTCATTTGCATGTTCTCTGCTATAACCACCAGATAATGCAACGACACGAACAACGTTTGGATGATTAATTAGCGGTTGATATTGGTCTGCCTTAGTAGGGATAGTTACTTTAAGCATTACTAATTGGTCATCATTTAATTTATTTAATTCTTCTAAGATAGAATCAGTTAAGTAAGCTTCGATTTCTTCTTTGTTTTCAGCATTAATATTAACTTCAGGTTCAATAATAGGAACTAAACCTGCAGCAATGATTTGTTTAGCTACTTCAAATTGTTGTTTAACTACTAAATCAATACCATCTTTATTAAGTTCTAAGATATTAGAACGCATTTTAGTACCAAAAATTTTATGTTTGTTTGCACGGTTTAATAAGTCGTCTAACTCAGGCATTGGTTTCATTAATTGAACGCCATCTTTTTGTTCATCTAAACCTTTATCTATTTTTAAGAATGGTACGATACCTTTATCTGCAAGGTAGTCACCAGTATGTTTACCTTCTACTTCACGATCCATCGTTTGTTCGAAAAGGATTGCACCAACAATTTTATCAGAGCTAAATGAAGGCGATGAAACAATACGTGTACGCATGTCATGAACGAGTTTGAACATTTCGTCTTCACTATTGTATTGATCTTCAGTAACACCATAGTCACTTAACGCTTTAGGTGTACTACCACCACTTTGGTCTAATGCTGCAATGAATCCTTTACCATTTTTTACTTTGTCAAATTGTTCTTTATTCATTCTTACCACTCCTTTTACTTTATTCAATTAATAGTATGATAAAAAACTGTCTGAAACGCAAGTTGTAGGCACCTTATATAACTAAATATAATAAATTTTCTATCTATTATAAAAAATGCGTAATAATAACTGTAACTATTTTGTAACGGATATTAAAAATATAGGCGTTGGGTTATAGAAAGCGTCCTTTTCATTATAAATACGATGATATACTCCTTCATCAAAGTGTATATGATTAAAACCTAATTCTTTAAGTATTTGAATATCATATTGAGGCCGGGGTTGGTGATTAATTGAGATGCTCTGCTTAATAGCTTCACTTTCTGCTAGCATGTCTTTACCAAGCGTGTCATGCGCATGGTTTGATCCAATAGATTCATAAGACTCAAATGAATCTTTGCCATAATCAGCATCAATATTTATCAATTTACCTTGTGGTTTTAAAACGCGTAACCACTCTTTATAAGCACCTTTTGTATCTGGTAGGAGCCAAGTTACATTTCTTGAAATAACTATATCAAACGTTTCATCTTCAAAGTTTAGATTTTCAGCATCCATAATTTTAAAGTCTATATTTTGTTTGAAGTGTTGTGCATTTGCTTTAGCATGTTCTATCATCTCTGGTGAAAGATCTATACCAGTGACTGCTCCTCCATGCTGAGTACATAAGATTGCTAAAAAACCAGCGCCAGTACCGATATCTAAAATTTTCATGTCTTTATATATAGGGGCGATTTGATTGATTTCATTAATCCAAGTTAATGCATGTTTACTCTCTAATTCTGCTTGTTTATTTTCGCCAAAAGAGCCAGCACGTTTATCCCAGTAATTAACAATTTGTGATTTCTCCATTTGTAGTACTCCTTTATTCAATTCAATTATAAAATGTCTTACCTTATTATAGAATATTTGTACGAAAAAGTGAGTTAAGACAATTAAAACATTTAAATTTTGCATATTATTACCAATAACGACATTCATTTTACCTAATTAAAAATTTCTGATTTTATATTTTTTTGGTATTAAGAATTTTGGATTTTAATAATAATTAATTCTAATTTTTTGAATTCATAGAAAAAAATAAAAACAAATATTTATGCATTATTTAAGTATAAATATCCAATTATAAAAATTGTAAGATTCATTAATTACGTTAAATTTAAACTTAACACTGTGATTGTGCCAATTTTCTTATGATGGAAAGATGTTCATATTATATAATTATTCATATTTTGGTAAAAGTATTTTTGAATGTAATTTGCATTATTATTTAAAGTTCGTTAGGCTCATGTTTGTGAATTAATATTTTGTTTTGCTAACGTTTATTTATTTTAGCAACTTATACATAATAAGAAAATTAAGTTCAGGGGTGTTCAAAAATGGAAAAGAATAAAGTCATGGATTGGACGACCTTTATAGGATCATCGATAATTTTACTTATTGCAGTAATTCCTATGATGGTCTTTCCAAAAGCCAGTCAAGACATTATTACTAAAATGAATGATGCTGTTTCTAGTACAATAGGTTCTATATATTTACTGATTGGCTTAGTAACGTTGATTTTCGTATTATACATAGCTTTTGGTAAATATGGCAATGTAACTCTAGGTAAAGCAACAGATAAACCTGAGTTTAATAATTTTAGTTGGGCAGCAATGCTGTTTTGTGCAGGGATTGCTTCTGATATTTTATACTGGGGTATCATTGAATGGGCGTTTTATTATCAAGATCCTCCACACGGAGTTAATGGTATGACAGATAGCGCACTTAATTATGCTACGATGTACGGCATGTTCCACTGGGGGCCAATTGCATGGGCGACATTTGTGTTACCGGCACTTTGCATTGGTTATCTTGTATTTGTGAAGAACAAACCAGTTTATAAAATCAGTCAAACTTTACGTCCTGTATTAAAAGGTCAAACAGATGGTATTGTCGGAAAAATAGTTGATATTGTCTTTATTTTTGGTTTGTTAGGCGGAGCAGCTACATCATTAGCTTTAGGCGTGCCGATGATTACAGCAGGAATAGAGCGTCTTACAGGAATGGATGGAGATAATATGCTCATGAAGAGCGCTATTTTATTAATTATTACAGCTATATTTGCTTATAGTTCTTATTCAGGTTTGAAAAAAGGTATTAAAGTTTTAAGTGATGGAAATGTGATCTTATCATTTATATTACTTGGATTTGTGTTAGTTGTTGGTCCGACTATATTTATAATGGAAACAACAATCACTGGTATGGGTAACATGTTTAAAAACTTTTTCCAGATGGCAACATGGATTGAACCTTTTGGTGGTATAGGGGGACGTGAAGAAACAATGTTCCCTCAAAAATGGACGATATTCTATTGGTCTTGGTGGATAGTTTATGCACCATTTATTGGATTATTTATTGCACGTATATCAAGAGGTCGTACACTAAAAGAACTTGTTTTAGGTACATTAATATATGGTACATTAGGCTGTATGTTATTCTTTGGTATTTTTGGAAATTATGCAGTGTATTTACAAATAAGTGGTCAATTTAATGTTATTGAATTCTTAAATTCACATACTACTGAAGCTACAATAATTGAAGTTTTACATCATTTGCCGTTTCCAAATTTAGTTATTATTTTATTCTTAATTTCAGCTATTTTATTCTTAGCAACAACATTTGACTCTGGTTCTTATATTTTAGCTGCAGCATCACAGAAAAAAGTGATTGGCGAACCATTAAAAGCCAATAGATTATATTGGGCATTTGCATTGTGCTTGTTACCATTTGCTTTAATGTTAGTGGGTGGCGAACGTGCATTAGATGTATTGAAAACAGCTTCTTTATTAGCCAGTGTGCCAGTATTAGTTGTTTTTGTAATGATGATGATATCCTTCTTACGGACATTGTCTGAGGACCGACTCAAATTGGAACATCGCGCTGATAAATATAGGGAAGTAGAACGTCGTTCATTAAGAATTACACAAGTGAGAGAGAAAAAAGAAGACGACAATTTATAAAAGGAAAAATAGCTGCCGACAGCATGTCGGCAGCTATTTTTTATAAGCTTTACTAATTAAATAAAAAGGGAATACCTGTAATATTGAACGAGCTTAAAATAAATATATTGAGCAAGAATGAAGGTGAATCATTAACAGAATAAGTAATGTGATCTTTATTATTATAAATCCGAAAACTTAGTCTTCTCTGTGCGTTTCCTCTGGTATGGGGAAGTATTTAAAGATTTCGCCACTTTCAAGCGCATCACTTAATTGATCTAACCATTCATAATAGGGCAATGTATCAACGAGTTGCTGTTTAGTTTCAACTGCTTCACTCTTAGTAGCCTCATCAACGTTTTTATCATTAATGATTTTATCTAACATTGCAACTGAATCATGAACTGCTTCAGCGTTAATGACAATTTCTCTCCTCCATTTTCGAGTGAAAAAATTTCTGAAGAAATTAAAGAAATCTTTTTCAGCTATGAAATGCTGTTTTCTACTTCCACGTGTAAATTGTTGTTTTACGATATCAAATTCTTGGAGTCTTTTAACGCCAGCACTCATACTCGGCTTACTCATTTGTAATTGTTCGCGCATTGCGTCCAACGTCATACTATCTTCGAAAAGCATAGTTCCGAATAAATTTCCGACACTTCTATTGATGCCATATAAATCCATTGTCTCACCAATTGCATTGATAACAATGTCTTTGGCTTCGTCTAATTGATTTTCAGGGTTATTAGAATGTACCAATGTGTACACCTCCGATTAAATTTTTTAAGTTCAAGTTAAAAAGGTCAATTAATCTAAGAATTATAGATATCAGATCATAATTGAAAATGAGTGTGTAATATTTGAACTCGTTTGACACCCTTTCAACTACTATGCTAACATAAAATCTATAAAATTCGTTAAATAAAAATTTAACAAACTTAACGGAGGTAATTTTAATGGAACTTGTAAAAAATTTATCTCGCCGTCAATTTATTGATGGTGAGTGGGTTGAAAGCTCAAATAAAGAAACAAGAAAAATTATTAATCCATATAATCAAGAAGTGATTTTTGAAGTTGCAGAAGGAACAGCCGATGATAGCGAGCGTGCAATATTGGCAGCTAGACGCGCATTTGAAGATGGCGAATGGGCTAACGAAACAAGTGAAAATCGTGGTAAGAAAGTGAGAGCAATCTCTGACTTAATCGTTAAACATCGTGAAGAATTAGCTAAACTTGAAACGTTAGACACTGGTAAAACGTTAGAAGAATCTTATGCTGATATGGACGATATTGCTAATGTATTTAATTTCTTTGCTGGACTAGCAGACAAAGATGGTGGTGAAATCATAGATTCACCGATCCCAAATACAGAAAGTAAAGTCATAAAAGAACCAGTTGGTGTTGTTACGCAAATCACGCCATGGAATTACCCTTTACTTCAAGCATCTTGGAAAATAGCACCTGCATTAGCTTCAGGATGTTCATTAGTTATGAAGCCGAGTGAAATTACTCCATTAACTACTATTCGTGTATTTGAATTGATGGAAGAAGTTGGCTTCCCACAAGGTGTTATTAACCTTGTACTAGGTAAAGGTTCAGAAGTAGGCGAGCCCTTATCATCACATAAAGAAGTGGACCTAGTATCATTTACTGGTGGTATTCAAACAGGTAAACACATTATGAAAAATGCGGCAGATCATGTAACAAATATTGCTTTAGAATTAGGCGGTAAAAATCCAAATATTATATTTGATGATGCTGATTTTGATTTAGCAGTAGATCAAGCATTGAATGGTGGATTTTTCCATGCAGGTCAAGTTTGTTCTGCAGGAGCAAGAATTATCGTGCAAAACGATATTAAAGAAAAATTTGAAGCAGCACTTATAGAAAGAATAAAAAATATTAAATTAGGTAACGGTTTTGACGAAGATACAGAAATGGGACCAGTCATCTCAGCCGAGCACCGTGAAAAAATTGAAAACTATATGGAAGTTGCTAAATCTGAGAATGCAACGATTGCAATTGGTGGGAAACGCCCTGAACGTGAAGATTTACAAGCTGGTTTCTTCTTTGAACCAACAGTTATTACGGATTGTGATACGTCAATGCGTATTGTACAAGAAGAAGTGTTTGGACCTGTTGTAACGGTTGAAAGTTTCACAACTGAAGCAGAAGCAATCGAGCTTGCTAACGATTCAATTTACGGATTAGCAGGTGGCGTGTTTACAAATGATGTTGGAAAAGCAGAACGCGTAGCAAATAAATTAAAAATGGGTACCGTTTGGATTAACGATTTCCATCCATATTTCGCACAAGCACCATGGGGCGGATATAAACAATCAGGTATTGGTAGAGAGCTTGGTAAAGCAGGATTAGCTGAATATCAAGAAGAAAAGCATATTTTACGTAATACCAATCCAGAAACAGTCAATTGGTTCGGTAAAGCATAACTAAATTATAAATATATAAATAGAGAAGGCTAAATAACATTTAATAGATTCAGGAGGCAGTATAACTATGAAAGAATCATATGATTATATCATCATAGGTGGCGGTAGCGCTGGTTCAGTACTAGGCGGCCGTTTAAGTGAGGACGTATCAAATAATGTACTTGTATTAGAAGCGGGGCGTAGTGATTATCCATGGGACTTATTAATACAAATGCCAGCAGCTTTAATGTATCCAGCTGGTAATAAATTATATGATTGGATTTATGAAACAACGCCAGAACCACATATGGGAGGCCGTAAAGTTGGCCATGCACGTGGTAAAGTTTTAGGCGGTTCAAGTTCAATTAATGGTATGATTTATCAAAGAGGGAACCCAATGGATTATGAAAAATGGGCCAAACCTGAAGGTATGGATTCATGGGATTATGCGCATTGTTTACCATATTTCAAACGACTAGAAACAACATTTGGTTCTACGAAAGACGACCCTTATCGAGGGCATCACGGTCCAATCAAGTTAAGACGTGGTCCAGCTGATAATCCATTATTCCAAGCATTTTTCAATGCTGGCGTTGAAGCAGGTTACAATAAAACACCAGATGTAAATGGTTTCCGTCAAGAAGGCTTTGGTCCATTTGACAGTCAAGTACATAATGGTCGTCGTGTATCAGCTTCAAGAGCATATTTACATCCAGCGATGAAACGTAAAAACTTAGAAGTACAAACACGTGCTTTTGTTACGAAATTAAACTTCGAAGGTAATAAAGTTACAGGAGTAACATTTAAGAAGAATGGTAAAGAGCATACAGTTAACGCGAAAGAAGTTATCTTATCTGGTGGTGCAATTAACTCACCACAATTATTACAATTGTCAGGTATAGGTGATTCTGAACACTTACGTTCATTAGGTATTGAACCTCGTATTCACTTACCGGGTGTTGGTGAAAACTTTGAAGACCATCTAGAAGTTTATGTGCAACATGCATGTAAGCAGCCAGTATCAATGCAACCAAGTTTAAATAAATTGAAGATGCCATTTATTGGTTTACAATGGATTTTAGGACGTAAAGGTGCAGCTGCATCAAACCATTTTGAAGGTGGTGGCTTCGTTCGTTCTAACGATGAAGTAGATTATCCAAACTTAATGTTCCACTTCTTGCCAATCGCAGTAAGATACGATGGTACAAAAGCACCAGCTGCGCATGGTTATCAAGTACACGTCGGCCCTATGTACTCAAATTCTCGTGGTCACTTGAAGATTAAATCAAAAGATCCATTTGAAAAACCAGAATTTGTATTCAACTATTTATCTACAGAAGAAGATAAACGCGAATGGGTTGAAGCGATTAAAGTGGCAAGAAATATCTTGAAACAAAAAGCATTAGATCCTTTTAATGGTGGAGAGATTTCACCGGGGCCTGAAGTACAAACAGATGAAGAGATTATAGAATGGGTTAAACGTGATGGCGAGACTGCTTTACATCCATCATGTAGTTGTAGAATGGGGCCTGCTTCTGATGAAATGTCAGTTGTAGATCCAGAAACATTCAAAGTTCATGGCATGGAAAATTTACGTGTGGTAGATGCTTCAGTAATGCCACGTACGACAAACGGTAATATCCATTCACCGGTACTAATGATGGCAGAAAAAGCTTCTGATATTATTCGTGGTAAAAAACCATTAGAACCAGAATACATTGATTTCTATCGTCACGGTGTACATGATAAAGACGCTGGTACAGTTAAATAAATACCAGATACTTAGTTTAATATAGATGATTTTGTGGCTGGGACAAATTTTAATTGTCTCAGCCTTAATCATTAAACCCGCTTCTCTAAAAAGTCATTTCTAAATTTATTAAGTTAACAGTTTTATGCAATAACTTCAACTCAGCTAACCTTTTATACCTATCAATGCTAGTCATATTTGGCGGGTAGCGATGACGTAATCTAATTTGCTTAAACAGATTTCTGTCCCATTCCTAAGATATCATTTATTGAATGATAGATGATTTGGTTACACGTAGTAAAGGTTTGCTGTTAACTATAAAAACTATAATCAAGTAATTTATATACAAGAAAGAGCCCGGACTGTCCGGGCTCTTTCTTTGTTTAAGGTGTGACTTATGCATGGCACTAGCATAGCTTAATTAAGCCCTAATGAAATGAGCTGTAATTAAAGTTAGATTGCTATAATACACTAAGGTAAATTAATTATGCTTTTTACCTGTAATTAAATCTGCAATTGCTTTAGAGCCTTCACCTTTTTCTAATGAGCAGAACTCATTATAGAATTTATCGATTTTATCCTTATAATCTATAGCGACTTGATCTAAGTTTTTTAGATCTTCTGTTAACTGGTAAGCATCTTGATGGATAGGACCAGGTAGGTCTTTGTGATAATCAAGATAGAATCCGCGTAAATCTTTACCGTATTTATCTAAGTCATAAGCAAAGAAGAATTGTGGTCTTTTAAGTACACCATAATCAAACATTACAGAAGAGTAATCAGTGATTAGGCAATCTGAAATTAAATACAATTCAGAGATATCACTATAGTTTGATACATCAATTGCAAAATCTTCATAACCACGTAAATCTAATGCATTAGAAATGAGGTAATGCATTCTTAGTAATACAACATATTCATCACCTAATTGTGCTTGTAGGTTATCTAGATCAATTTGTAAGTTGAATAGATACTTACCTTTTTTGACGAACTCATCATCTCTCCACGTTGGTGCATACATAATAACTTTCTTATCTGCAGGTAAGTTTAGATTTTCTTTAATTTGTTGAATGTATCCTTTATCATTTGCGTGATTCACCAATACGTCATTTCTTGGATAGCCAATTTCAAGAATTTGTTCTGGATTCATCCAAAAAGCAGTTTCGAATATTTTGGACGAATAAGCATTAGGTGAAACAAGATAATCCCAGCGACTTGTTTCTTCTCTGAAATTACGTTTGTAATTATCAGTGGTCGTACCAGGCATACGAATTACTTTCATATCATTTGCTAGACGTTTCAAAGGTGTTCCATGCCAATTTTGAATATAGACTTGGTTAGGTTTTTTATTTAAGTATAAAGGTAATCTTGCGTTAGTTACCCAATACTTAGCTGTTGAATAAGCATCATAATACTCTTTAGAACCTTTTTTTACTTTTTTAGCTGGACCAGGTAAGTGAACTTTAGAAGGGCTTTTGAAGACCCATATAAATTCATAATTTGGGTGATGTTTCATCATATATTCATAAATATATTTAGGGCTATCACTATAATTTTTACCGGCGAAGGCTTCGAATACAATTCTATTGCTTTTTACTTTATCTTCGCTATCTGTTAATTGATACAGCGCACGATGTTTATTTTTTCTACGTAAAACAATATTTTTAACTAAACGTGCTTGCTTTCTGAACTGGTTCACTTTAAAAGCAGAATTACGTTTATTCAACATCAGCATTAATGATTCAATCATAAATAATGGTTTTTCATTTTTAAATATTGTAGGTAGTAATTCACGCGTAACTTTTGGAAGTAATTCACTATTGTTTTCGTAACGTTCAGGTAATTTTCTTAATGATGGTTCAAAAGAACGTTTGAATAAATTTTTCATTTTATTTTTAATAAACACTTTGTTTTCTTTTAGTGGCGCACGTTTAACAGAATCTGAAAAACTATAGACATAATCGTTAAATATAATGCCAAAGTCTTGTTGGGATAATGCTGGTTTTAAAAATGGATCGTAGATTTCTCCTTTAATATAGAAAGGAAATTGGCTGATACGAACAAAATCATTAGCATATTTAATGAATTCTAATATAAATGACCAATCAACAAAGATATTTAAATCTTCGTTAAATTGTAGGTTGTGTCCACGTGCGATTGCCGTTTTGAAAACAATATTACAAACCGTTTGTTTACGTAAAAATTGGTTTGATTTTGTTTTTGTATTTAAATATTCTGTACGTACTAAATTTTGATCGACGTATTGAGGAATATCTAAAGTAAAAGAATGAATAGGCGCAATTAAAGCATCAAAACTATTCAATTTCTTCATATAAAATGATAAAGCATAAGAAGCTAGGTAATCATCCGAATCAATAAAAATGAAATAAGGTGATTCAACTTCTTTAAGGCCAATGTTTCTAGCATGTGCATGGCCAGTATTATGTGGTAAATCTATTACTTTAATGGGGATATCCCATTCTTTAGTAGTTGCTGTCGCAATTTCTTTAGAATTATCAGTTGAACCATCATTAACTAAAATGAGTTCAAAATCTTGGAATCTTTGTTTTTTAAGACTACTCAAACATCTTTCGATATAATCTTCTGAGTTGTAATAAGTCACTATGACTGAAATGGACTTCATTATGTTCCCTCTTTTTTTAAATTTTCTCTATATTTTTATACAAGGTAAAATATTAACAAATTTCAATCGTAAATATCAACTATTAATATATTGGTAGAAAGACTGATTTTGTAAAATAATGCTCTAAGAATTAAAGTATAGGTATTTTTTGGCAATTGAACCTAAAGTACATATTGTAGCATGACTTAAAAGTATAAATAAAAACAAACGAGGTTTGATACTTATACAAAAAAATTATGAATAATTTCAGTGCTTTTTTCGATTATTTATTTTTTAAAGGATGCTACTAATATATTTTACTATAAATTTACAAATAATATAGTGTGTAATTAAAATTTAAAATATATCAAACGCATACATTGGAGAGAATTCTCATTTTTTATGAAAAAATAAATATTTTTAGTGTGAAGAGGTATTAATTAAAGCTAGAATATGAGAAAGAAATATTATAAATAATTGAGGAGTGAGATATTATATCTATTAGAAAAGCGAATGCTCAAGAATTAGAAGTGATTAATCAAGTGATACCAGAAGTATTTAAAGAATCAGTAACTGTGGATTTTAATTTGAGTGATGCTTTAATGCGTACGATGTCTAAGCAATTACAAGAAGAAGGCGCATCGTATTTTGTTTATGGTGAAGGTGAAGTTGTACAAGGTTTTATCCTTATTGATAAAAAAATAGATACTTTTGAACAGAAGGAATACGGTTTTATTTATGAATTATATGTATTCGAAGATTATAGAAAACAAGGTATAGCTGAGAAATTAATTCATTTTGTTAATGATTACTTTAAAAAACATAGCGTCAATGAAGTAAGGCTTAACGTATATGCAGAAAACGTGGCGAAACAATTATATGAAAAAATAGGATTTCGAGAAAAAACTATTACAATGTCTATTGATATCTAGATATAATTATTCAAAAATTTGTGTATTTTTTAAATAAAAATAGTTTTAAATTGAGTTGGGAAAATAAATGATTATTTAGAAGCACGTCATCTCTTTATGAAAAAATTTATACATATAAACACTGATTGTAATAAGGTTTTAAAATGTTTTGTTGTATTATGAAAAATATTAATAAACAAAAGATTTGTAAAAGTGGTCAAATTGAGTATAATTTGATTTTGTTAAAAATAATTAAGGAGTAGAAAAGAATGACAAATAATAATTTTGAAGATATTTTAAACAATAGAAAATCAGTGAAGGTGTTTGACGAGCAATTTAAAATCCCTAGAGAAGAAATGGACGAAATGATTCAAAAAGCAACGAAAGCCCCATCCTCTGTTAATATGCAACCTTGGCGTTTTCTAATAGTAGAAAGTGAGGAAGGTAAAGACAAATTACGTCCACTAATTCGTTTCAACACACGTCAAAATGACACATCCTCAGCAATGGTAGTTATTTTTGGTGATATGCAAAGCCAAACTTACGGCGAAGAAATTTATGATAATGCTGTAAAACACGGTTTTATGCCTGAAGAAGTGAAAGATGAAATGTTAGATAAAGTGGTAGCACTTTATGATAGTGCTCCTAAAGCGCAAATGAATGATATCGTTAAAATCGATAGTAGTTTAGCTGCAATGCAATTTATGTTAGTTGCGAAAGCGCATGGTTATGATACAAATCCAATTGGTGGATTTGAAAGTGATCAAATAGCTGATGCGTTCGATATTGATGCAGAACGTTATGTACCGGTATTGATTGTTGCTGTTGGGAAAGCAAAGAACCCAGCTCATGATTCATATAGATTACCTACTGAAACTGTAACGCAATATGTTTAGCCAATAGTTCGGCTATATTACTGGCATTTAAATCATTTATTTAGTTATATTTGAAAATAGCATTATCAAAAAATATTAGATACTAAAGACGTGTGCAATTTTATAAGTTGGCTAATATTTAAAAGTACTTGTTTTAAGATTTTTGGCTATTCGTCAACCTTATATCATGCTATGGGTGAGTGTATGACATCATTATGTTAAAGATGATTTCATATACTCACCTTTTTTATATAATAAAATGTAAAATGTTTGTTTATTATTGAACTGTATTACAAGAAAAACTATACTAATAATTAATGTAAGCGTATGTATAACAAAATTTTTGATGAGAGGGAGTCAAACAAGATGAAGTATCGTATACTATTAATTTTATTGATTTCACTTTTTTTAACGTTATGTATATTTTGTTTGTCAGATCAAAGGAATTTAACTCAAAAAGCATCTTTTTATGCAGTGGGTGATAATTTAATACATCCAGTTGTATATCGTGATGCTTTACAAAGCAATGGTGATTTTAATTTTGAACCTATGTATGAATCGTTACAGAAAGAAATACAAGCTGCGGATATTGCCTATATAAATCAAGAATCACCAATTGGTGGAGATGAAAAAGGGCTTTCTGGTTTTAAGCAGTTCAATACACCTAGTGATATTGCAGAAGATGTTATGAACACAGGCTTCAATGTAGTTAATGGTGCTAATAATCATGCTCTAGATCAAGGTACTGATGGATTATTAAATGAGATTGAGTTGTGGGAACATTTTAAGCATGTTTTTTATACAGGCACATTTAAATCTCAAAAGGACAGAGATACGATTCCAACATTTAACAAAAATGGTATTAAAATCGCAATGCTAAGTTATACATATGGAACGAATGATATTAAACCGGAAAATAAATATCAAATTAACTACTTTAATGAGGAACAAATCAAAAAAGATGTAGCAAAAGCTAAAGAACAAAGTGATATGGTTATGGTATCGGCACATTGGGGTAATGAAGGCAAACACGAGCCTAATGCACAACAGAAAAAATATGCCAAGGTTTTTGCTGATGCAGGTGTCGATGTAGTAATCGGCACACATCCTCACGTGATTCAGCCAATCCAATGGGTGAAGGGCGACAATAATCATCAAACATTGGTTGCTTATTCCCTGGGAAATTTCTTGAATGGCCAATCTACTGGTAATGAAAGTAATGCGCTAGGGGGCAATCTTCAGTTTAATATTGAAAAACAACCTAAAGGTATAACAATCAAAGATGTAAAATGGAAGTCATTAGTAACACATTATGACATTGCGAATCCGCTTGATAGTAATACTAGACAAAATTTCAAAATGTATCCACTGGATGATTATAGTAATAATAAAGCTAAAAAGCATGCCCTGAATTCAAAACCAAAGAATGAAATGACCAAAGACAAATTGGAAGCTATTACGAAAAAAGTCATAGGTGATCGGTATCTAGATGACAGTAGTTATTAAACATATAAAACCCTGAGCCATTAAATTATGGTTCTGGGTTTTTTCGTCTATTACTTAGTAACTTTTTTAGCTAAATCCGTAATATATTTAAAGAAATTATCATGCTCAACATGATCGATTACTGAAATTGGTCTACCATGTAAATCATCGACATAAGTTTTACCTTGGCTAGGACCTTCTGTATACACAGATACATTTAAGTCATGCTTATGAACCAGATTAGGCATGCCAACATAAGCTGTAGTTAGGACATCCCAAAGGAAATAAGTTGAATTTGTTTGAAAATGAGTTAATGGTGGAACGGCAGCATAACTTACACCTAAGAAATCTACCCCTGGATAATGACGTTCATTTGCCCATCCCTGTCTAACATCCCATGTCATAGGTACTTGATTGGTACTCTCTAAAGCAACCATATCTATTATAATATCTGTATCAAAAACTGTTTTTACAGCCTCTGGATCCCAAAATGCATTCCATTCTGCAGTGCCATCGTGCTCAGGTTCTTCTACATTACCTTTTTCTAAAAATGTCCCGCCCATCCATACTAATCGTTCGATATTTTGAACAATAGTAGCATCTACAGCAATTGCTTTAGCTAAATCAGTCAGTGGTCCAGTAAAGAGTAAAGTGACTTTTTCGGGACTACCTTGAATTTTTTCAATTATATCTTGATAAGCTTCAGATTCAAGTATATTAGATTGACCGTTTGTAGGCTCGTTTAATATAGGCAACGCATCCATAAAGAAAGCGTGCATACGCCAATCTTTTGGAAATGGATTCTTTCCACGTTCTTTTGAAGCGGCTATGTGAATAGGATGTTCAGAAAAACGATTTATAATTTTTTGAGAGGCACTTACTGCGGGCTCAATATAACTATCTGCACCAATGGCGCTGACACCAACAAGTTTGATATCGTCCATATGTAATAGAAGAAATAAGGAAATTAAGTCATCTACGCCACCATCATGGTTAAAGTAAATTTGTTTCATTTTAAATACGCCTCCATATGTTGTTGATGCTCTTATTATAACAAAATTTAACAGGCCTAGTTATAAGCTAGGAAGTGAGTTCTTATCACAAATATAAGTTATTGTATAACTTGAAATGCTAATTTAACTTAGTCACTCACATTAAATATAACTGTTATAAAATGCTCTATACATTTAAATTTTGGATATTTTTTGAGGATTTAAAACGACTATTATTCGAATTTTAATTGTTTATAAAATGATATAGAGGTTATGTTATATTAGATGGAAACAAATTAAGGGGTGTTTTTATTTGTGAAGTTTAAAAAGGAAAAAGTTAACAGAGTAGATTCGGATCAAGCTAAAAAAGGCGTGGTCGCTACAAGTATTGGTAATGCCATTGAATGGTTTGACTTTGGTTTATATGCACAATTAGCAGTCATTCTAAGCGCAAATTTCTTTGGCAATTTACCGCAAGAAATGCAAATAGTATCTACGTTTGCTGTATTTGCTTTTGCATTTATTGTTAGGCCTATCGGTGGTATATTTTTCAGTCATTTAGGGGATAAATATGGACGGAAAATTGTACTGTCGACAACAATACTACTTATGGCAGCATCCACACTGATGCTGGGCTTATTACCAACACAAGAACAAATTGGTATATGGGCACCGATTCTATTGCTAGTAGTTCGTATGATTCAATCGTTTTCGACAGGTGGGGAATATGCAGGCGCAATGACTTATATTGCTGAAACAGCGCCTGATAAGACTCGTGGTAAATTGGGAAGCGGTTTAGAAATTGGTACACTTGCTGGTAATATAATGGCGGCGATTTTAGCAGGCTTGATGTATTCATTACTAAGTGATCAACAAATGGCAGATTGGGGTTGGAGAATTCCATTTATTCTTGCTGCACCATTAGGTATTGTGGGAATTATTTTACGTTCAAGATTGGATGAAAGTCCGGCTTATGAATCTACATTAGAGGAAAAAGAAGAATTAGAATATTCTTATTTAGATATATTCAAATATTACTGGAGAGACGTTGTCGTTTGCTTCACTGGTGTTGCATTCTTAAATGTCGCAAACTACATGGTGTTATCTTATATGCCATCTTTCCTTAACTCAACTATTAACTTAGGTGGAACGATGGGTTCTATATTAAGTACTATAACAATGTTAATGATGATACCTGCAGTGTTTTTCTTCGGTTGGTATAGTGATAAGGTCGGTAATAAACGCACAATAATATTTGGATTAGCAGGGTTTAGTTTATTTTCCGTACTTGCTTTTTGGTTAATGAGTATACCAATGATTCCATTCGTATTATTAGGCTTGTTTATTATTGCATTATTCATGTCTACATTTGAAGGTGTAATGCCTTCAGTTTTACCAAGTATGTTCCATACGAAAGTCAGATTACGTACTTTATCACTTGTATATAATATTGGTGCTGCGGTATTTGGTGGTTTAACACCATTTATCCTTTCTACATTAGTAGAAACTACAGGACAACAAATTGCACCTTCATATTATCTAATGTTTATCAATGTGGTTGGACTTATTATTTTTATAACGATGTTCAAATCTACATCTAATAAATCACTTAGAGGTTCTTATCCAAACGTTGAGACACAGGCGGACTTTGAAGATGTTGTGAAAAATCCTAAGGACGCACTTTGGTGGGAAGAAGAAGAAAAGCATAAAAACTAAGTATAGCTAAGAGTTGTTATTTTACACAAATAGCAGCTCTTTTTATAGAGGAATGTAATATAGCTATAAGATTATGCTTGATTGTAATGTGATTTATTTAATTTTTATATTTGTGTGACATTATAAAAAAAGCAGTATTTACAAGGTATTTTGAGAATAAATTGTAAATACTGCTTTTATTTTGTATTTATACACATTAAAAGTAAATGTGATGTTAAATTTGTTTTTTTATGTAATATAAAATGCTTTAAACGCTGAGGTTATAGGCTTCAAGTAACATTTGCTACTTTTTAGAATTTATTTGTATTTATACTTTAAATGAATAAATGAGTAACATTAAAAAATAAGCCTTCACGTTGTTTGTATCGTGAGGTCAAAGCGTATTAATTGTACAAAACTATCATACAGTAGTTATCTCTATTTTGTATAAAAATACCAAAACATACATAGTTTGGCAGTTGAAATGTTGATTTGACTTGAATTTTAATCAGAGTATAATAACGAAATATACAAGACCGTGTATAAACTTTACATTTCCTTGATATGATATAAAAGACGTTTAAATAGGAGTAATTATGGAACAAAAGGATGAAAGTAATAAGATTAATTTACCGCAGTTGGTATTGCTAGGTTTAGGGTCACTCATTGGTTCTGGTTGGTTGTTCGGTGCTTGGGAAGCCTCATCTATAGCAGGCCCAGCTGCAATTATCTCGTGGATTATAGGTTTTGTAGTCATTGGATCAATTGCTTATAACTACATAGAGATAGGTACGATGTTTCCACAATCTGGTGGAATGAGTAATTATGCGCAATATACACATGGTTCGTTGTTAGGGTTTATTGCCTCTTGGGCTAACTGGGTGTCGTTAGTAACAATTATCCCCATCGAAGCAGTGTCAGCAGTACAATATATGAGCTCTTGGCCATGGTCATGGGCAAAATTCACCACAGGCTTAATGAAAGATGGTTCTATAAGCAACGCTGGTTTAATGGCAGTGTTTGTGATTATTATTATCTTTTCGTTATTGAACTATTGGTCAGTTAAACTGTTAACCTCATTTACAAGTTTAATTTCAATATTTAAATTAGGTGTGCCCTTATTGACGATTATTATGTTAATGATTTCTGGATTCGATTCAGGTAATTACGGGCATACCGTAGGTCAATTTATGCCTTATGGTTCAGCACCGATATTTGCAGCGACCACTGCTTCTGGAATCATCTTTTCTTTTAATGCGTTCCAAACGATTATTAATATGGGGTCAGAAATACAAAAACCCGAAAAGAATATCGCGCGAGGCATAGCTATTTCACTAACATTAAGTGCGGTGCTATACATAGTGCTTCAAAGTACATTTATTACATCAATGCCTAGTGACATGCTTCATGAAAATGGTTGGAGTGGCATTAACTTTAACTCTCCATTTGCTGATATGGCCATTCTTTTAGGCTTAAATTGGTTAGCTATTTTGTTATATATGGAAGCTGTTGTTTCACCTTTTGGTACAGGCGTATCATTTGTTGCGGTGACTGGTCGTGTACTACGCGCAATGGAAAAAAATGGTCACATCCCTAAATTTTTAGGAAAAATGAATGAAAAATATAAAATCCCACGTGTGGCTATTATTTTTAATGCCATTATTAGCATGGTAATGGTGTCATTGTTCCGAGATTGGGCGACATTAGCAAGTGTTATATCAACAGCAACACTAGTGGCCTATTTAACTGGTCCGACCACAGTTATTTCATTACGGAAAATGGCTCCTAATATGCATAGGCCGTTTCGTGCAAACTTACTGAAATTTATGGCACCATTCTCCTTTGTTATGGCGTCGCTAGCGATTTATTGGGCGATGTGGCCGACAACTGCACAAGTAATCTTTATTATTATTCTAGGTTTACCAATTTACTTCTTTTATGAATATAAAATGAATTGGAAAAATACTAAGAAACAAATCGGAGGTAGTTTGTGGATTATTTTATACCTTATTGTACTTGCTTTCTTATCATTTATAGGAAGTAAGGAGTTTAAAGGTATGAACTGGATTCATTATCCGTATGATTTTATAGTCATTATCGTCATCGCACTAATATTTTATAAAATTGCTACGTCTAGTTATTTTGAAAGTATTTATTTTAAACGTGCTAAGAAAATAAATGAAGATATGCGTGAGGATTTACGAGAGAAACATAAAATAGCACAAACAACAGAAGATTGATTCAACTAATTAGAAATAATATAACAAAAGAGTTTTAACGATGACTTAATGGCACATTACTATTAATGATCATTTAACTTTAAATTTGTCTGAAACTATAGAGAAACAAGTCAACTTTGTGGGGGCAAGCATACGAAAATAAATTATTTTTTAATTCGTGTGCTCGCCTTTTTTATTATTTTTATGTGTTACGGTAGTCTGAAACGTTTTGCGCAACAAACTAACGCAATTTCATTTGAGTACAATTTAACGGTATGCTATATATTATGCAGAATAAATGCATATAAATTATTAAATCACCCCACGCTAATTATTTTGAAAATTTAGATAACTTATATTTTTATTGCGATAAATCAAGGTTTTAAATATTTTTTTAGTGTAAAAATTCAAAAAAACCTTTGACTAATAGAAAAAATAAGCGTATCATATATGAATATTAATTCAGTTTTAAGAATAAATATAAAAGGAATGAGGATTTTTGATGAACGATTTATTTGCACTAACAGATCAGTATAGTTCGAACAATTATAGCCCGCTAAAATTAGCATTGGCTAAAGGTCGTGGCGCTAAAGTATGGGATGTAGAAGACAATAGTTATATAGATTGTGTTTCGGGTTTCTCAGTCGTCAATCAAGGGCATTGTCATCCTAAAATTATAAAAGCATTTCAAGAACAGAGTGAAAAAATAACAATGGTTTCTCGTGCTCTATATAGTGATAATCTAGGAAAATGGGAAGAAAAGATATGCTCACTTGCTAATAAAGAAAAGGTTCTTCCAATGAATACAGGCACCGAAGCTATTGAAACAGCAATTAAAATTGCTCGTAAATGGGGCACAGACATAAAAGGTGTTAATGATGGTGAAGGTGAAATTATTGCGATGAAGGGAAACTTTCATGGTCGTACGTTAGGCGCTTTATCGCTGTCTTCTCAAGAAAGTTATAAACAAGGTTTTGGTCCCTTATTAAATAACGTTCACTACACTGACTTTGGTGATTTAAGTCATTTGAAAGATTTAATTAATAAGAATACAACAGCTATTATATTAGAACCTATTCAAGGTGAAGGTGGCGTCAATATTCCTCCTGATAATTTTATCAAAGAAGTCCGCAAATTATGCGATGAACATAATGTGTTATTTATTGCAGATGAAATACAAGTCGGCCTTGGACGTACAGGTAAAATGTTTGCAACGGAATGGGAAGGTGTAGAACCTGACATCTATTTACTAGGTAAGTCACTTGGCGGAGGACTATACCCAATATCGGCAGTATTAGCTAATCATGATGTCATGGATGTATTAACACCAGGTACACATGGTTCCACATTTGGAGGAAATCCACTTGCTTGTGCGGTTTCAATGGCTGCATTAGATGTGCTAATTGAAGAAAAGCTAATAGAGAATTCTGCAAAACTTGGACAAAAGTTATTAAATCAATTGCAACTTATAGATAGTAACATCATCTCTGACGTGAGAGGTAGGGGATTATTTATCGGAATAGAACTAACAGAAGCAGCGCAACCATATTGTTTAGAGATGATTGAAAAAGGTGTGTTATGTAAAGAAACCCAAGGTAATATTATTCGTATTGCGCCACCACTAGTTATTAATGAACAAGAAATTGATAAAGTGATCAGTGTCATCACTGAAGTATTAGAAAAAAGCGGAAAATAGTATTATAAAAGACCGAATATTCAGAAAGGAATGAACGTCATGATAGATGTTGGCATTGTTGGAGGCAGTGGTTATGGAGCGATTGAATTAATTAGGTTATTAACACATCATCCATATGTAAATATTAAATATATATTCTCACATTCAAAAATTGATGAACCAATCAAAGAAACATTTCCTCACTTGAGTCACTTAACACATCAATATGAAGCACTGAATAGTGAGCAGATTGATTGTGATGTTGTATTCTTCGCAACACCTTCTAATATAAGTAAAGGTTTAGCACCATCATTAATTGAAAGAAATATAAAAGTTATTGATTTATCTGGTGATTTCAGATTGGGTGATAGATCTGTATATAAACAATTCTATGGTGAATCAGCAGCACCACAAGAACAATTAGAAAAAGCCAATTACAGTATTGCAGAATGGTCAAATATTGAACAAAACCATACGCAATTAGTTGCAAATCCGGGGTGTTTCCCTACTGCTACATTGTTAGCGATACACCCACTTGTTGACGAACAAATAATTAACAATGATTCTATTATTATTGATGCCAAGACTGGTGTTTCAGGCGCTGGAAGATCATTAGCACAGCATGTCCATTATTCAGAGATGAATGAAAACTTTAGCGCTTATGCGATAGGTAAGCATAAACATAAACCTGAAATAGAACAGTATATTTCAAAGCTAGCAAATGAAAATATAAAAGTAGTATTTACCCCACATCTTGTACCGATGACAAGAGGCATCTTATCAACAATTTATGTAAAACTTAATCAACATGTAACTAATGAAGGTTTACATGCAATTTTCACAGAATATTATGATGATAAACCATTTGTTCGAATTAGAGATCTTGGCAATTATCCTAAAACAAAAGAAGTATATGGCAGTAATTTTTGTGATATAGGGATTTATGTCGATGAAGAAAGCCAAAGTGCAATTATAGTATCGGTAATTGACAATTTAGTTAAAGGGGCAAGCGGCCAAGCAATACAAAATTTAAATTTAATGTATGGATGGAACGAAAATACAGGATTAACTCAAACACCAGTATATCCATAAACTAATTTGAAAGGGGAGAGAAGATGATAGATATTGAAACAATTGATACGTTAAACCAATTAAATATAGATTTACAAGGTGATGTAAGTTCACCTTTAGGATATATCGCCGGCGGATTTCATGCAGGATTAAGAAGAAAGAAAAAAGATTTCGGTTGGATTTACTCGACTACAGAAGCAACAGCTACAGGTGTATATACACTAAATCGTTTTAAGGCAGCGCCTTTAAAAATAACTGAAGATAGTATTAACGTTAATAAAACATTACAAGCAATTGTGGTTAATTCAGCGAATGCAAACTCATGTACAGGTGAAAAAGGAATGCAAGATGCGCTAGATACACAAGCTTGGGTAGCAGAACATTTGAATATTGAGCAACAAAACGTTGGTGTTGCATCGACAGGCGTTGTAGGTGCGTTTCTACCTATGGATAAAATTCATTATGGTACACAACACGTTTTGAAAGAAGAATATAATAATAGTAAATTTTTCAATCAAGCTATTTTGACAACAGATACAGCGACTAAACATTTATCAGTACAAGTTGAAATTGATGGTAAGACGGTTACCGTTGGCGGTAGTGCTAAAGGTTCTGGTATGATACATCCAAACATGGCAACAATGCTTGGATTTATAACAACTGATGCTAATATTGATGAAGATACTTTGGATTATTGTCTAAAACAAGCAACGGATCAATCGTTTAATATGATTACGGTTGATGGTGATACAAGTACAAACGACATGGTACTATGTATGGCTAATGGACAAGCGAACAATAGTAAAATTGATGCTTTACATCCAGAGTGGCATAAATTTGTATATGCCTTCAACTTTGTAAGTCAATACCTTGCGAAATCAATTGCCAAAGATGGCGAAGGTGCTACGAAATTAGTTACTGCAAAAGTAACAGGTGCGCCTAATGTTAAAGAAGCAAAAAAGATTGCTAAAAGCATTGTATCTTCTAATTTAGTCAAAACGGCTATACATGGTGAAGACGCAAACTTTGGCAGAATTGTAAACGCAATAGGTTACGCATCACAATTTGTAGAACCAAATGAGACAAATGTTTCTTTTTGTCAGTTACCAGTATTAGAACAAGGTATTCATTTAGAGTTTGATGAGGAATTATTAAAAGAACGTTTAACAGAAGATAACATTGTAATAGAAGCTTCAGTTGGAAACGGTGATGGTGAAGCGGCAGCATATGGTTGTGATTTATCATATGAATATGTGCGCATTAACGCATCGTATAGAACGTAAGGAGTGTATCGTATGAGTTATATTGTTATAAAAATAGGCGGTAGCACGTTAACTAATCTACATGCTTCGACGATTGAGGATATTTCTAAATTAAAGGAACAAGGCTACCAACCAATCATTGTGCATGGTGGTGGTCCATTTATAAATAAAGCATTAGAGCAACAAGGTGTAGCGCCTTTATTTGAAGATGGTTTGAGAGTTACGACAGATGAAGTATTGTCAATAACAAGCCAGACATTAGTAGGTAATGTAAACCCAGGTCTAGTAAGTAAAATTAATCAATCTAATATACAAAGTATTGGTATGAATGGTATAGATGCTAAACTTTTTGATGTAGCGCCACTAGACGAGAAATATGGATATGTAGGTGAACCCAAAGATATAAATACATCTGTATTTGATAAAATAACGGACCAATTTATTCCAGTCATTGCTTCAATTGGTATGAACCAAGCAACGTCACAATTATATAATATTAACGCGGATACATTAGCTTATAAAATAGCACAAGCACTTAATGCGCCTCTCTATCTTTTAAGTGATATTCCAGGTGTTTTAATTAATAAAGAAGTACAGTCTACGTTGAACGCAGAACGTATTCAGTGCTTTATCGATCAAGAATTGATATATGGAGGGATGATTCCTAAAGTACAAGACGCAATCCAAGCAATTGAACTTGGCTGTCAAAAAGTTGTGATTGCAGCAGGAAGTGAAGCACATATTATTAAAAAATTACAAGATGGTGAAAATGTAGGCACAACAATACAACAATAGATACACATTTCCAATAAATAAATGTAAGTAGATTATTAATATATGTAATAGCATAAAGAATATGAAAAAGGGCTTAAGTCTTATAATACATAAGAGTTAAGCCCTTTTTCATATTTAATGATTTATTCTATTTATGGTTGTTTGTGTAAGTAGTTAATAAGTCTGTATAGAAATCAATAAATTTGAAGTACATTGATTTTTCAACTCGTTCGTCAATTTGATGTGGTTTTTCACCAGGACCAAATACTAGGAATGGGAAGTTTTCATCTTTGCCACGTAATAAATTAGAAGCATCTGTAACGCCACCGATTGGAGCCGCAATGAAATCTTTATCAAATGCTGATTTAGCAATTGCTTGAGCAGTATCGATTAAGCTATTTTCACCTGTAGTCAAAACAGGGTCTAAATCAAGGTATAAATCACTTTCTAATTTAGCACCTTTAGCATTATGTTTGTCAATTGTATCGTCAAACAATGCTTTAACTTGATCGTTATTATACTCTGGGATTGTACGAATATTGAAGTCTGCATCTGCATCTTCTGGTACAGAATTGACTTGAACGCCGCCTTTAATTAAAGTATTTGTGATTACAAGGCCTTGTAGGGCATTTTCAATTTCTTCTGCAGCATATGTTGCAGGTAGGGATTGTTTCATTCTATCTATAAAGTGAGTGAAATCTAAAGCGTTGCCTTGTACTTCTTTAGAAATTTTATTGTAAGAAGCATCTATATCTTGAATAAATTCGATTAAGGGCTTAATTGCGTTAAAGCCGAGGATTGGCATTGAGCTATGTGCGGATGTACCGTGAGATTTTATGCGATAGTCCATTGAGCCTTTGTGTGCATAAACCATCATATCTTGGCATGGTTCAGCTATTACAAGTGCCTCAACATCGTCCATATAACCTTTTTCGTATAAACTTTGTGAACCAAGTTGCTCCATTTCTTCGCCAGTTGTTGCTAAGAATTTAATACGTCCTTGTTTTAATGATTGTGTATTGTTGATTTCAATTAGTGCAATGGCTAAAGCGGCAAGACCAGATTTCATATCTGCAGCGCCACGTCCATATAAGAAACCATCGTCTTCAGTTAATGTGAATGGCTCGTAAGTCCATTGACTATGATCACCTTCAGAAACAACATCCATGTGACCGGAAATACCGATAACAGGTTGTCCTTCACCAATTTCAGCAATTAAGTTAGCTCTACGGTCGTCAATTTTATCAATCGTAGAATCAATACCGTGTTGTGCAAATAGTTTTTGAAAATATTCACACACTTCAATTTCATTATCATTTACTGTGTTCATTGCCACAATATCAGATAAAATTTGTACTTTTTCTTCGTTGGAAAATGTACTCATAACATACCACTCCTTTTAAAAACTATCACAATTATACATCTGGCAATTTAATTTGATAAGCAAAAGGACTTTTATTTAAAATCTTATAATAATTTTATTTATTTTGTGTAAAGTTATTACGCGGTATTTAGTTGTAAAAAACCTTGTTTTACTAAACTTTTAAAGATATGATAATAAAAAACAAGATACTAAGGAGAAACATTATGACTTTTTCATTGTCTGCAATTCATCAAGCACATCAACAATATACTGGTGTAGATTTTCCAAAATTATTTAAAGCGTTTAAAGTAATGGGAATAACGATTAATACAGTTGATATTCAAATTGGAACAACAGTATATACGCATCAAAATGGAGAACAAATTATAGATACAGGTGTGAAAAGTACTGTACCTATAGCAAAACATACAGATAAAGAGCAAGTGAAAGAAGCATTGGTACAACATCAAGCAGGTGAAACAGACTTCCCAACCTTTTGTGATGCAATGGCGCAATCAGGAGTTTATAAGTGGCATATAAGTATTGACGCTGGGACATGTGCTTACATAAATTTAAATAATGAAATTGTTATTATCGAGCAGATTCCAGAATAATGATTTTTATGGGATATAAGGAAAGAGATAAGTTTTTAAGACGAATATTATGACAGCATTAATCATTGATGATACGCTAGGCTCATAGAATAATTAACATAACAAATCCAGCATATTTATATGTAGTTTATTATAGTGAGGTTATAGCAAGTTATGGGAAGGGGTTCATTAATATGACAAGTGTAGCTATTATTGCAGGTGGCAATAAAATACAATCACGTTTAACCGGAGTTGTGGATTATGCCGAACAATATTTGAATGGTGTAGGAATTGATACTGAAGTCATTCATGTCCATCAGCTTGATGCTGAAGCATTAATTACAGCAGATTTTTCGAACGACTCAATTAATGAAACGCACAAAAAAATTGAAAATGCAGATGGCATTATCATCGTATCCCCAGTGTTTAAAGCAGCATATTCAGGTATAGTTAAGACTTATCTCGATTTATTACCACGAGGTGCATTTACTGGGAAAACTGTATTGCCTTTAGCATTAGGAGGCACATTCGCACATGTACTGGCAATTCAGTATAGCTTAGACCCAGTGATTAAAGAGCTAGGGGCAGATACGATTCATAAAGGTAGATTTATTTTAGATAAGCACATTACTGCAAATGAAGATGGGACATATGGCTATGATCAAGAAGCGAAAGATGGACTGAACAAAACGTTAAAAAAGTTTGTCAGTGATAAAGCTCAAGTGACGGAATAAATTGATGTCTCATATGCTTAGTATTTAATATACGGGACATATATGTTGGGATAATCGTTGATTTTAATTAGACAAGTCTAGAAAAATCTTAAATTGTATAAAAAGCGACGTGCATAAGTGGGGAATCAAAAATACTGATTTCCCACTTATGCATGTCGTTTTTATTATGTCATAATTATGATGGCGTTAAATGCCATTGTTGAAAGTGATCATAAGTTAAATAAAATTGTTGCGTTTTAATTTCTATTGGGAAGGCGGTTGATGTCTTTTCAGAAAAGAACCACCGTCTATCTTCAGGTGTTAATAAAATAAAACTTTCATCACGTGTGTCTCCTAGGAAATTCAAGGCGTCAGGTACAAACTGTTTCTGTTCATGTGTTTCCAAATGATATTGTGCTAAAGCTTGATAGATAGACTCTGTATCATTGCATACAAAACCAATCTCGCTAATTCTTGAAAATTCAGGTTCTTCTGTCATGTTAGAGACTCTAGCAATTAATTCGACAATATTTCCAGAAGGATCATTAAAGTAAACAGAATGTGCTACAAAAGATTCAAAATAAGTTGTATGTTGTTTGTTCTCCATCAACAAAAATAAAATATTTTGATAATGGTCTTTCATATCATAAAAATGATTATAAGGAATATCAATCGCAAAATGATAATAAGGTTGGTTGTTATTATGTGTATCTCTAAAATGTAATTCTGTTTCACCTATTTGAACCATAAAACCCTCTTCGTCAATGATTTCAACTGGACACTCTAATGTTTCCTCGTAGAACTGTCTTGTTTCTTCCAATTCTGACGTTAATAACGTTATACTTTCAAATTTCATATGCATATCCCATCCCCACGTAGTACCCATATATATAATGATTTAACTGTACTTTATCAAAATAATTACGTTGATGATAATATTAAGAATTTATAAAACCTAAATTTTTTGAAATGTTATTTGGTGTAGTTGATATTAACTCTATAAAAAACAACCTACTTTTATTTTCAGTAGTGAATTAATTTTTAAATATTTTTTTAAAATTAATTAAAGGTATAAATATGATTTTAAAAAGAGTATAGTAATAATAAAATTTAAAAGCGACAGAGTTATTATTAAGCCTTCGCGATGTAAGTATAATTTGTTTTCGAAATGAATAAGTAAGTCTATTCAATTATTAAAAATAGGTGATAAAAGTGACGTATGTAGATATTTTGAAAATTAAAGATTTTACTTACTTATTAACGGGTAATTTTTTTAGACGTAGTTGTTTTGTTCTGTTTTCTTTACAATTAATTTGGTTTACTATTGATTTAACTAATAACTCGTCTTGGAAATTATCAATAATGGTAATGAGCCAAACGCTTCCTTTTATTTTGTTTGGCATATTTGGGGGAGCATTTTCTGATAAACATAATAAGAAGAAAATACTCTGTTTATCTGATTTAATTTTAGCATTCATAATTTTATCGATACCTTTGCTATCCTTAATAGGACAACTAAATTACATAACTTTATTAATTATTTCGACAGTAATCACGATACTAAATTGTTTTACAGACCCTGCTTTTAGAGCGTTGTTACCAGAAATCGTTTCAAAAGAAAGCCTATCAACGAGTAATGCATTAATAGATAGCTTGCAACGAGGTTCTAATATTATACTACCTGCTTTAATAGGTGTGTTAGTTATACTTGTAGGAAATGTTGGAATATTTTATATCTGTAGCCTTTTGTTATTTTTAGGATTCATAGCAAATGCTTTAATAAAATATAAGCCTAGCCAAACTTCTGAGAAAACAAATGCAAAAGAAGATTTTTCCGAATCTTGGCAGTTCATTAAAAGGTCTAAAGAAATACCATATATTATAATCATACAGTTCTTATGTATCCTTATAAATACAGGCGTGTGGAGAGTTGCTTTACCTTTATTTATTGCTAAATCATTGGAAGAAGGTGTTGGAGTATACGGCCTCGCCACTTTTTTCCTTGGAGTAGCATCTTTACTTACTTCATTAATAGTAGGGCTTTTATCTGAAAAATATATTATTTTCAAATTTAGTTTAGGCGTTTTTATTTGGGGAGTAGGGTTACTAATCATTGGTATGTTCCCTCATACATTAATATTATATGTAGCCGCTATACTAGTCGGGGTTGGTCAGTCTGTAGAGGGCTTAACAAGATCTATAGCAATACAAACTAAGACACCCAACCATTTAATGGGTAAAGTTTTCAGCCTGTCATCAACATCCAATTACGCTGCAGACACTCTATCTTTAGGAGTTATCAGTTTGGTTATTCCTTTGATTACTCTAGGTGGAGTCTTTACTTCAGGGGGAGTAATAATAGCCTTATTAAGTTTTATTGGTATTAGATATTCAAGTAAAATAATTAAATAATGATGAATATAATTAAAGCCCCACTATCTCATAGAAATAAGTAGTAGGGCTTTTGCAAGTATGCTTTCCTAATGCGCCGATTTGAAACTATTATGTTAGTTTCAAATACTATTTAATTTTTAGAAATCTAAAGCAGGTTATAAAATATTCCTTTAAAATTAATATTAGCTAAAAGAACAACCAAGTAAATATGAAAGCGCTGATACCTGCAAGTAAGCAATATATTAAGGCAGGTCCGAGTGTTTTTCTAATAACACTGCCTTCTTTACCCGGCATATCAACAACAGCACAAACAGCTACAACATTGTGTACACAAATCATATTTCCAGCAGCTGCTCCGATAATTTGAGCCGCTAATACAGTGAATGGCTCGGCGCCAATTGTTTCAGCAATATTTAATTGGATAGGTGAAAATGTCAATGTAGAAACAGTTGCACTTCCAGTTATAAATGAGCCTAACGCACCTAAAAATGGAGCGACAAATAACCAAATTGGTCCTAAGTAATGTGCCATATCTTTAGCTATATATTCTGGCATACTGATTAAATCATGTGTGTTAATACCAGAGTTAATAAATACGTGTACCATCGCAAGTGTAGCGATGAGCGTAATTCCAGTTGTCTTGATGGTATTTAATGAATCAAGGCTAGCATGTCCTATATCTTTTAATGGTTTTCGCTGTATAAAAACAGCAAAAATTGCTGAAAGTATAAGAATCGTTCCTGGCGAATATAAAATCTCCCATTCAGATGTGATTGTTTCAAAATTTAAAATGTTATTCCATGTAAGATCCAATACTTGCGTTGTAAAATGTTTTATACTTGGAACAGTTCTTGTAAGTAACAATAAGACAACAACCATTAAATATGGCGCCCAAGCAGTTAATAATGGCATTGATTGCTCTTTTGTAGTGACTTCATAATCAGGATTTAAGCCATCTGTCCATTCTTCTTTAGGTAATAACCAACCCTTTCTAGCTGAAATAACAGCAACGATTAATCCAGTAAGAGAGCCTAAAATAGCAACAAATTCTGCGCCAAATAAAAAGGCATATATAAATGCAGAACCAGCATAAACAATACCAATTAGTGCAAGCCAAGGTAACATTTCAACGATAGATTTAAGTTTATTATTTTTGCCAAAGAATAACACCATTGCAGTAATTAAAATAATAGGAATGAAAATACCACTCAATAAATCTAAAGTTGTAATACGTATTGCCGTTGATTGAAAGAAAGAACTATCTGCGTCATTTAATGTACTGAGTCCTACAAGGACTGGTGTACCAACTGCACCAAATGAAACGGCTACACTATCTGCAACTAATGCAGTTACAACTGCGATAATTGGTCGGAATCCTAAGGCAACCATTAGTGGAGCAGTTACCATTGCAGGCGTCCCAAATCCGGAGGCACCTTCAATTAATGAGCCAAATAAAAAAGCAACTAAGATAACTTGGACACGCATATCTCCTGATATTTGTTTGAATCCTTCATTAATGCGAATTACTGCACCAGTTTGACGCAATGTATTGAGTAATAAAAGGGCGCCAAATAAAATATAAAGAATAGTAAATGTTTTGTGTGTACCTTGTAATAGCGATGCAATGATAACATCACCATTCATCCCCCAAACAAAAACCCCTAATAACGTTATAATAATTGCACTTATCGTCATTCCTTTTAATGCAGACATACGTAATAATACTAAGAAAATAAACGGAACAATAACTGCACTAAAAGCAACAAGAAGCATCATAATAATCACATCTCCCATAAAATAGATATCATCAAGTCATATGATGACTAAATATCCTTAATTGTAATCGCATTCATAAAAAATTTCAATCATTGTTAAATAAAATATTACATTAAAAATCTATTAGATTTTTGAAAAAAGACACTTTTTAGATAAGAAAAAACGAGGCAACGTATTATTTTAAAATTAAAACTTTTAGTGTTTTATTACCGATAACCTAAAATAACGAAAATAAACGAAAATAAATTTGCATAAAATAAAAAAATGAAATAAAATAACTACAATATCTGAAAGCGCTTTCTAATTTTAGTGAATAGCGCATGATGGATAAAGTAACTTTAGCATTGGGTAAAAATATTCTCGAAATTAAGGATAATTAGGAATGATATTTTATAAACAGGGGTGTTATAGATGAATGAGAAATTAGCTAAAATGGGAATGCCACCAACATTAATATGGGGATACATTGGTGTACTTATATTTATGATGGGAGACGGTCTAGAATTAGCATGGATTAGCCCATATCTACATGAACAAGGTTTATCCGTACAACAAACGGCATTATTAACAACTTGTTATGGCGTAACTATTGCTATTGGCTCTTGGTTCTCTGGCGTTTTAGTGGAAGTGATCGGGCCGCGAAAAGTAATGTTATTAGGTACATTGCTATATATTATTGGACATATTATTTTTGTAGGTTTAGCAATTCCAACAATGAGTTATGAAATGATGATACCATCATATGCAATTAGAGGTTTCGGTTATCCTCTATTTGCTTACTCATTTTTAGTATGGGTTGCATATCGTTCTCCACAAAAACGTTTAGGCGCAGCTGTCGGATGGTTTTGGTTTGTATTTACAGGAGGTTTAAGCGTCCTTGGATCATTTTATTCTTCAATTACAATTCAATTATTTGGGCATTTCTTTACATTATGGACAGCGATTATTTGGGTACTTATCGGAACATTTTTAGCAGTATTTGTAAATCGTGATAAATTTGAACTTGAACATAAAGAAGATGGTTTTAAAGCGCATCTGAAAGAAATGGGTGCTGGTATTACAATATTAAAAAGAGAGCCTCGTGTAGCAGTAGCCTGTATTGTAAGAATTATAAACCAGGCAGCGCAATACGCATTTCCATTGTTTCTTCCAATATATTTATCCACCAAAGGTATCGCTACAACAACGTGGTTAAATATTTGGGGCACTATTTTTATAGCTAACATTATTTTTAATATCATATTTGGGGCTTTGAGCGACAAGATTGGATGGAAAAACACCATTTCATATATCGGCGGTGTTGGTTGTGCTGTCTTCACTTTAGGATTATATTTTATTCCTGAAATTTTTACTGGAAACGTATTTATCGTGGGAACTATAGGGTTTTTATGGGGGATGTGTTTAGCTGGTTTCGTGCCAATATCAGCACTAGTACCATCTCTTGTGCATGATGGTGATAAAGGACCAGCAATGGCAATATTGAATTTAGGTGCTGGTTTATGTGTTTTTGCTGGTCCCGGTTTAGTTGCATTATTCTACGATAGTATTGGTGTGCAAGGTATGATGTACTTAATATTTGCTTTATATGTAGCTAGTGCGGTTATGACGCGGTTCCTAAAAACACCAGAAGAGAGGTATAAGTGAAAATAAGGAAGTTGTTTAAAACAATATACTCAAATGAATAACTAATACTAACTAAAGCAGGGAGTAGGACAGAAATCAATTTTTACTAAAATGATTGAACTGTTCTACTTCCTGCTTTGTTTGTTATAAATTGAAATAGAATATCTCACCAAAGTTTTGAATGAATATGAAATCTCTATTCAAAAGTACATAGCAAAAAATTTGAAAATAAGCATACAATAAAAAGCCTATTGAGCTATGGTGGGATAGCTCAATAGGCTTTTGATACATCGACGTTTAACGACTGTTAACTTTATTCATTTTTAAAGTTTAATGTGATTATGAGGTTTTTTAGGTAGAACAAAAATGTACGCCGTTATTTTTCCTGAAAACCGCCGGAAACGAAATGAGCAACGATTTGTTTTAGAAGAGCTAAAATGTCTTTAAACATCACAATTCACCTCCATTGATTAATTTGTTACAACACAAAGGTACTATATAGAAAGTGTTGAATGTTGTATAACGCATAAATGAAATCTTTAACTTCATAATTGTTTATTATCTGATATTTTAATTGCTTAAGTGATATAAAATTACGCTTATGTGTAAAAATAGAGTATTTTAATAGCGAATAATTACGGAATAATTTAATATTATACAGTATATAGTATATTTATACTTGATTTTATTTGAAATTACAGTTATTATGTATATAAATCTTATAAAAATATTGGAGTGATGGAATTGGGGCGTACACAACAGCACTAAATAAGTTACAAACATTTAAAGGCAAACATTTTTTGAAAACATGCGATTTTTCTGCTGATGAATTGAACACTTTAATTGATTTTACTGGTGAATTAAAAGAAAAGAAAAAGCGTAATATCCCACATCCTTATTTAAAAGGTAAAAACTTAGCGTTCCTATTTGAAAAACCGTCTACAAGAACTCGTTCAGCTTTCAGTGTTGCTGCCTATGATTTAGGTGCATACCCTGAATATTTTGGACAAGGCGATATTCACTTAGGAGTTAAAGAGTCTGCAGAAGACACTGCAAAAGTATTAGGTAGAATGTATGATGGTATTGAATTTAGAGGACATCACCAAAAGGACGTAGAAGCACTTGCAACAAGCGCTGGCGTACCAGTGTGGAATGGCTTAACTAACGAATGGCATCCAACACAAATGATTGCGGATTTCTTCACATTAAAAGAAAACTGGGGCACTTTAAAAGGAAAGACATTAACTTATGTCGGCGATGCTAGAAATAATGTGGCACATGATTTATTAATTACTGGCGCAATATTAGGCGTTAATGTTCATATTGCTGCACCAGAATCTTTACAACCGAATAAAGATATTCAAATATTGGCTCAAAAATACGCTGCTGATTCACAAAGTGATATTTTGATTACTGATGATATTCAACAAGCGATATATCAAACTGATGCAATTTATACAGATGTTTGGTTCTCTATGGGTGAAGATGAAGGATTGTTAGAATCCCGTATCAATCAATTGTTGCCTTATCAAGTAAATGAATCAATGTTAATGAATACGATGAATCCAGATGTTATCGTGTTACATTGTTTGCCAGCGTTTCATGATGTAAACACAGAAGTAGGTCAACAAATATATGAAAAATATGGTTTGACTGAAATGGAAATTGCAGATGATGTATTCAGAGGAAAACATGCTGTTATTTTTGATCAATCTGAAAATAGATTACATTCGATTAAAGCAATTATGGCTGTCACATTAGGTGACATATTTTAAATAATTATCTTAGACGGATTAAGGCAGAAAACGTTTTTCAAAATTATTTTTTCCTCTACCGTTGACTAATCGTAATACCTTTTACGGCAAGACTTATGACAAGTTGATTTTCAATATTGTTAGTAACTGCCAATATAATATTCGAGGCTAAGACATTTATAAATGTCTTAGCCTCGATTTTTTATAAATATATATACTTATCGTATTAAAAATCAATACTTATGTGAAAATAATTTTCATTATAATGATAGGCGTTGATTAAAATTTTCGTTAGTTGTATATTTATGGTAATTAGGAGGTTATCTATTATGAGTAAATTGTTTGAAAGAGCGCAACAATTTGGGAAATCATTTATGCTACCCATAGCAATTTTGCCGGCAGCAGGGTTATTACTAGGCATTGGGGGCGCATTGAGTAATCCAAACACGGTCAAAGCTTATCCAGTATTAGATATTGGTTTATTACAGAATATATTTATTTTAATGTCGTCTGCAGGAAATATCGTCTTTCAAAACTTACCAGTTATATTTGCGATAGGTGTAGCCATAGGTTTGGCAAAGAGTGATAAAGGGACTGCTGGATTAGCGGCAATGCTTGGGTTTTTAATCATGAATGCATCAATGAATGGCTTGTTAACGATAACTGGGACATTAGCAAAAGATAATTTAGCTGAGGCAGGACAAAGTATGGTACTGGGTATTCAAACTGTGGAAACAGGTGTATTTGGTGGTATTATCACTGGTATAATGACAGCGCTTTTACACAATAAGTTTCATAAGATATCACTACCTGATTATCTTGGTTTCTTTGGTGGTTCGCGTTTTGTACCGATTATTACAGCAATTGCTTCAATTGTATTGGGTGTCATTATGTTTTTTGTTTGGCCTACAGTACAAGGGTGGATTTTTGGTGTTGGTGGAATAGTAGATAAAACAGGAATAATTGGTACATTTTTCTTTGGTTTTATCTTGAGATTATTAGGTCCCTTTGGATTGCATCATATTTTCTACTTACCATTTTGGCAAACAGCTTTAGGAGGATCGTTAGAAGTTAAAGGGCATATGATACAAGGGACGCAGAATATTTTCTTTGCGCAATTAGGGGATTCTGACGTTACAAAATACTTTTCAGGTGTTTCAAGATATATGTCGGGTAGATTTATTACTATGATGTTTGGACTTTGTGGAGCAGCATTAGCGATTTATCATACGGCTAAACCAGAACGTAAAAAAGTTGTAGGGGGATTAATGTTATCTGCAGCATTAACATCATTTTTAACAGGCATTACAGAGCCTTTAGAGTTTAGCTTCTTATTTGTTGCACCATTATTATATGTGATTCATGCATTTTTAGATGGCCTAGCATTTATGATGGCGGACGTTTTTAATATAACAGTAGGACAAACTTTTAGTGGAGGTTTTATAGACTTTTTACTATTTGGTGTACTTCAAGGAAATTCTAAAACAAATTTCTTGTGGGTTATCCCTATTGGTATCATCTGGTTTATAATGTATTACTTTATTTTTAGATTCTTGATTACGAAGTTTAATTTTAAAACACCTGGCCGTGAAGATGAAGTGACAACAGAAGCTGTAGAAGTAACAGACCGTGCACAAACAATAATCAAAGCACTTGGTGGTAAAGAAAATATAGACGTAGTTGATTGTTGTGCTACACGTTTAAGAGTGACATTAAACACTGATAAAGAAGTGGACAAATCCATGCTATCAGCTACGCAAGCTAGAGGTGTTATTCAAAAAGGGAATGGCGTTCAAGTTATATATGGTCCTCATGTCACTACGATAAAAAATGAGGTTGAGGCGCTTTTAGAAAATGAAACATCTTAGTATAACATGAGGAAATATATGGGGATATGTCAATGATTGAAGAAAGATATGGTGAAACGATGAATCTTATAAATTTGAAAAATCAAACTATTGCTAGCCAATACGTAGCAACTGAGTTATTAAAACAAGTCAAATCTAAACCTAATACAGTTTTAGGCTTGGCCACAGGAAATACAATGATAGATGTGTATAAATGTTTATCAGAGTTATTAAACATTAACCAAATTGATTTATCACGGGTGGCCACATTTAACCTAGATGAGTACGTTGGCTTAGCGCCAAATCATAAACATAGTTATCATGTATATATGAATGAACATTTATTTAAGCATAATGACTCATGGCAGAAGGATAATATACATTTACCAATGGGAAATGCAAAAGACGTTGTACATGAATCTAAAGTTTATGAACAGCTTTTATGTGATATAGGGCCAGCAGATATTCAAATTTTAGGTATTGGTGAGAATGGGCATATTGGTTTTAATGAACCATATACATCTTTTGACAGCGTAACGAGCGTAGTGGATTTGACACCTTCGACAATTAAGGCGAATAGTAAACACTTTGAAACGATTGAAGATGTACCTAAACAAGCAATATCGCTTGGGCTTACATCTATTATGCGAGCGAAGCGAATAATTTTGCTAGCATTAGGTAGACATAAGCGAGATGCAATCAAGCAGCTCTTGAAAGATGATATATCTGAATCACTACCTGCAAGTATATTACGACAACATGCTAATGTTGAAGTTATCGTGGATGATGAAATATTCCAAACGATAAAAAGCACTAAATTAATACCATAATATTACGCTGCATCTTATGAATAGTAAACATTGTAGTGGTTACAATAATATTAAAAGCGCAGTGCAGAAGTCTAAAAGACTATTTTAGATTTTTGCACTGCGCTTTTATGTATTTAGGCGTATTTATTTTAAAAATAAGCATTATAAAATTTTAAAATAAACATGTGTTTTAAATAATTAAAAAATTGATTTTTGTAAGCGTTTACAATTATAATGTAATTATACAATTTTAAAAAGGGGTGTATCGTGATGGTGAATGTGAATAAAGAACGCATGAAAATGTATGTTTTAGATAATGGACGTATGAAGATGGATAAGAATTTGATGATTGCTAATTCAAATCAAGCTACTTTAGACAATCCCGAAGCCAAAAATGAAATGCACGAATTTCCTATTTACACAGTATTTATAGACCATCCTGAAGCCAAAATATTGTTTGATACTGCATGTAATCCTAATGCAATGGGTGAGAATGGTAGGTGGATTAGTGCTACTCAAAAAGCATTTCCTTATTTTGCTGATGAAGCTTGTCATTTACCAAATCGTTTAGAACAAATCAATGTAGATCCAAAAGAAGTGGACTTTGTTGTGGCATCACACTTACATTTAGATCATGCAGGTTGCTTAGAATATTTTACCAATGCAACAATTATTGTTCACAATGATGAATTGAATGGGACGATGCAGACATATGCTCGTAACCAACAAGAAGGTGCTTATATTTGGGCTGACATCGATGCATGGATTAAGAATAACCTAAAATGGAGAACGATTAAAAAAGAAGAAGATAATTTGAAACTTGTAGAAGGGGTGCGCATTTTAAACTATGGTAGTGGCCATGCTTGGGGCATGATTGGTCTAGAGATAGAAAGCGCTGAGCTTGGTACTATTATATTGGCTTCTGATGCAATTTATACGAAAGAGAGTATGGGAGAAACATTAAAACCCCCCGGTATTTTATACGATTCAATCGGTTGGACTAAATCAGTAGAAAAAATTAAACGTTTAGCTGAAGAAAAAGATGCGCAAATTTGGTTTGGCCATGATGGAGAGCAATTTGAAGGATTAAGAAAATCTACTGATGGCTACTACGAATAATATAATTTTAAGACTGAAATTTATTGTAATTATTTACGTACGTTAACCAAGGAGGGTTTTAAATGAAGACGAGAGCTGCAGTATTACATGAAATGGGAAGCACAGAGCCATATGCTGAAAGTAAGCCTATAACAATAGAAACATTAGAACTATCTGAGCCTAAAACTAATGAAGTGTTGATAAAAATTGGTGCTGCAGGGTTATGCCACTCAGATTTGTCGGTGATTAACGGCAGTCGTCCGAGACCTATGCCAATGGTGTTAGGTCATGAAGCGGCAGGTGAAGTTATACAATTAGGGCCTGACGTTACAGATTTTGAAAAGGGTGATCATGTCGTATGCACGTTTATTCCTAGTTGTGGTCACTGCATTCCATGCAGAGAAGGACGACCAGCATTATGTGAAAATGGGGCAGCTTCTAATGAAAAGGGAGAAATGTTAGCAGGTGGTTTTCGTTTACAATCAGAACATAATCAAACGATGTATCATCATTTAGGTATCTCAGGTTTTGCGGAATACGCAGTTGTTTCAACCAATTCAATTGTCAAGGTAGATAAGGATATACCCTTTGAAAAAGTAGCCATATTTGGTTGCGCAGTGATAACAGGCATTGGTGCAGTTATAAATACAGCTAACATTAGTGCAGGTAGTACAGTAGCAGTTGTTGGATTAGGTGGTATTGGGCTTAATGCTATTTTAGGTGCTCGTCTTGCGGGTGCGAGTGAGATTATAGCATTAGATATAAATGAAGATAAATTTGAGTTAGCAAAATCATTAGGTGCAACAGCAGTATTTAATTCGGGAGATGATAATGTAGTTGAAAATGTTAAAGCCTATGCAAGTGGGGGTGTTAACTATGCTTTTGAAACTGCTGGAGTTGTGCCAGCAATGGAAGTTGCATATCAAATAACAAAACGTGGCGGCACGACTACTACAACTGGTCTGCCTGACCCAAAGCATAATTTTTCGTTTCCACAAGTTACACTTGCAGCAGAAGAACGCACAGTTAAAGGTTCTTATGTAGGGAGTTGTGTCCCTGAACGCGATATACCAAGATTTGTAAATTTATATAAACAATCGCGTCTGGCCGTAGATCAACTGTTAACAGATACTTTATCGTTAGAAGAAATAAACGAAGGTTTTGACCGTTTAGCCCGAGGAGAAGCGGCACGCTTAGTTGTGAAAATCACTTAAAGATAATTTAACTATACTTTTATCGTAATTTTAAATATGTTTTCAGTTTGGGTTTATAAGGGGTGTTAATGTGAGTAAGCTAAATAACACATTAGAAAAGTATTTATTACCTGTTGCTTCAAAACTGGGGTCTAATAAAATTTTAATTTCATTAAGGGATGGAATTATAGTTGCAATGCCTTTAATTATCATTGGCTCATTATTTTTAGTCATCAGTGGTATTGCAATACCGGGATGGATTGAATGGCTAGAATCAAAAGGTATTCAACCATATTTAATGAAAGCAGTTAATGGTACGTTTGGATTAATGGGATTAGTAGCAAGTTTTGGGGTAGCACATAGTATTGCACGCCAATACAATACAGATGGCGTTTCGGCTGGGATAATTTCTATGTCTGCATTTTTAGTTGTGACACCAAAAGTAATGACTGGGGGAAAGGCACCAGAAGAAGCGATTCCGCAGATGTATATGGGGAGCCAGGGTCTATTCGTTGCTTTAATCGTCGGTATTATTTCAGGTTTAATCTTTCAATGGTTTATTAATAGAAATATAAGAATAAAAATGCCTGATCAAGTACCACCAGCTGTCTCTAAAAGTTTCAGCGCATTAATACCAGGAGCTGTAATCATTATTATGTGGTTGATTATCTATACATTACTAGATAATTTACCTTTTGGTAATATTCATGAACTTATTGTCAATACATTGGGTGTTCCATTAAGTCTTATGGGTGGCACATTGATTGGAACAATTATTCTAGTTGGTCTCAATAGCGCATTTTGGTTTGTAGGTATTCATGGCGCTAATGTAGTTAATGCTGTTATGCAACCGATATGGTTGAAAAATATAGATGAAAACCGTCTAGCATATCAAGTGGATCCACATGGTGAATTACCGCATATTATTACACAGCCATTTATAGATAATTTTGTGTTTATGGGTGGTGGTGGTTCAACCATTGGGCTGGTAATTGTGATTGCCATTTTAGCATTTAAGAAACGCTCTAGTAAGATCACGAAGACAATGGCACCCCTGACGCTAATGCCGGGTATATTTAATATTAATGAGCCTACATTGTTTGGTTTGCCAGTCGTATTGAATGTGAGACTTATCGTGCCATTTATTTTAGCGCCAATGATTAATGCAACGATAACTTATTTTGCTATGGCAAGTGGATTAGTACATCTTACAAACGGTACTGCGATGCCTTGGACTATTCCACCAATAATAAGCGGATTTTTAGCAACAGGTCATTATAGTGGGTCTGTGGTTCAAATGGTATGTATCATTGTAGACATTCTACTTTATTATCCTTTTTATCGGACAATGGAAAAATATAATTTACATTTAGAACAAAAAGAAGCAGAGAATATGAAGGAAACTGAAAAATAAAGGGGAGATAATATGGTGAAAAGATTATTAAGTGCAAATGCTACAGAAATAGTAGAAATGACATCTGCAGAATTAAAACAAAGTATAAAGGCAAGTGATGGTCGTGTAGTGCTAGCGGAAAATGTCGTAACTCGCACACCAGTTATTCCTGATATTACGAATTCAGAGCTATCAAGAGCATTTGGAGCAGACTTGATTTTATTAAATGGGCTAGATGCATTTGATCCCAAGATTGTAAATATAGATGAAAATAAGCATGTCATTAAAGAACTAAGAAAGCTTGTAGCCAGACCGATTGGTGTGAATTTAGAACCAGTAGATGTTCAAGCAACAATGACAGAAGAGAAGTTAAATATAAGTGAAGGTAGACAGGCAAGTCCGAAAACAGTAAAAGCATTAGAGCAATTAGGAATAAATTTTATTTGTATGACAGGGAATCCAGGTACTGGGGTATCTAATGAAAGAATTGTCAATGCTATTGCAGATACAAGAGCAAATTTTAGTGGATTAATTATAGCTGGTAAGATGCATAGTGCAGGTGTCGATGAACCCGTAATTACGAAAACATTTGTAAATAAATTTATAGATGCTGGTGCAGATATTATTTTAGCTCCATCAATTGGTACTGTACCAGGTTTTGATGAAATTCAATTAAAAGAAATAGTTAAGGCAGTTCATCAACATGGCGGGTTAGTTATGTCGGCAATTGGCACAAGCCAAGAAAGTTCTGATCCAAGCACAATTAGAGATTTTGCAATTCGTAATAAAGTTTGTGGTGTGGATATACAGCATATTGGTGATGCAGGATTTGGAGGATTGGCTCCAGTAAATAATATATTTGAGTTAAGTAAAGCTATTAGAGGAGAAAGACATACAGTATCAATGATAGCAAGATCAATTCAACGTTAAAAATAAAAATGGAGGAGGGATTTATATGGCTGAAAAAACAATTATGCTTGTTTGTGCAGCAGGAATGAGTACGAGTATGCTTGTTCAAAAAATGCAAAAAGAAGCAGAGAGTCAAAACTTAGATAGAGATATTTTCGCTGTTTCTACTTCGGAGGCCGATCAAAAAATTGATGATGGCATTGTTGATGTGCTGTTACTTGGCCCTCAAGTACGCTTTAAAAAAGAAGAATATAATAAAAAGTGTCGTGATAAAAATATACCAGTCGATGTTATTGAAATGAGAGATTATGGAACGATGAATGGTGGCAATGTGTTAAAAATAGCAGAACAGTTAATGGTTAATTAGAGGTGAATATATGGCTGAACAAGAACAAGAATTAGAATTTGCCATGGCTCTTATAGCTTATAGTGGTGATGCGAAAAGTCATGCAATGGAAGCGATTTTTGCTTCTAAGAAAGGCAAATTTAAGGAAGCACAACAAAAGTTAGAGCAAGCTGAATCATCAATACTTGAAGCTCATCATATACAAACTAATATGTTATCTAAAGAAGCGCAGGGTGAAAATATAACAATGACATTGCTGACAGTGCATAGTCAGGATCATTTAATGACTGCTATTACTTTTAAAGATCTTGCGCAAGAAATGATTGACTTATATAAAGTGTTAAAGAAAAGTCTATAAATAAATCTTAAAGCATATCTCCATGAACATAATGGAAATATGCTTTTTTATTTTAAATTCGGAGACCCTTTATAAATAAGAGGTAACGTAAAATTGCAAAAAATTAAAATTATATGAAATTTAAAAAAATATTATCATATCGATAAAAATCTATTGACTAAATAGTAGGATAGGAATAAACTAATTTTAATCCGATAAGAATAATAAGAATAGAGGGCAAGAAATGAAAAAATTGTTAATGATGTTAATTACTTTAATTTTAACAGTGGGGCTGGCAGCATGCGGTAATGACTCTTCAAGTAAAAAAGAAAGCGATAGTAAAAATAAAACCGCTAGTGAAAATAAAACATTTGTTGTGGGAACAGAAGGGACATATGCACCTTTCTCATTTCATGATAAGAATGATAAATTAACTGGTTATGATATAGATGTAGTGAAGGCAGTAGCTAAAGAAATGGACTATAAAGTTAAATTTAAAGAAACACAGTGGGATTCAATGTTTGCAGGCTTAGATTCGGGTAGATTTAATGTTGTTGCGAACCAAGTTGGTATAAACGAAGAACGTAAAGAAAAATATAAATTCTCTGAACCTTACACTTATTCTCAGGGTGTGCTAGTGGTAAATAAAAATAATACAGATATCAAATCATTTGACGATGTTAAAGGTAAGAAATTAGCACAAACATTTACATCAAACTATGGTAAATTAGCAAAATCTAAAGGTGCAGAACTTACGAAAGTTGATGGATTCAACCAAGCGATGGATTTATTACAATCAAACAGAGTAGAAGGCACGTTTAACGATAATATCTCGTACTTAGACTATAAAAAACAAAAACCTAACGCTAAGGTGAAAGCAATTGAAGGCGATGCTGAAAAGAGTCAATCTGCTTTGACTTTCAGTAAAAAAGAAGACGATAAAACAATCAAAGAAGTTAATAAAGCAATGAAAAAGTTAAAAGATAATGGTGAATTAGCAAAAATAAGTGAAAAATGGTTTGGTGAAGATGTTTCTAAACCTTAATTCAGAGCAACAACATGCATTAGATGCAGCTGGACAAGCATTTATGCCAATGCTTGAAGGATTGGTGAAATTTTCAATCCCAATCACTTTAGTGACTTTTGTTTTAGGATTGATTATAGCACTAGTAACTGCATTAATGCGTATATCAACAAGCCGTATACTCAGAGGCATTGCACGTTTTTATATTTCAATCATTAGAGGAACACCGATGATTGTACAATTATTCATTATCTTTTATGGTATCCCTGAACTCGGCAGACTATTAACTAACAACTCAGAAAATCAATGGACGTTAGCACCAGTAATAGCTGCAATTATTGGTCTATCTTTAAATGTAGGCGCGTATGCTTCTGAAATTATTCGTGGAGGTATTATGTCTATTCCAAAAGGCCAGACAGAAGCAGCGTATTCAATAGGTATGAATTATCGTCAAACGATTCAACGTATTATACTGCCACAAGCAATAAGAGTTTCTGTGCCTGCGCTAGGTAATACGTTCTTAAGTTTAATTAAAGATACATCGTTACTCGGTTTTATACTTGTTGCTGAAATGTTTAGAAAAGCACAAGAAGTTGCGTCGACGACTTATGAATATTTAACAATATATCTACTCGTTGCGCTTATGTACTGGGTTGTGTGTTTTATTATTTCACTCGTCCAAAACTTTTATGAATCTTATCTTGAAAGAGGGTATCATTCATGATTGAATTACAAAATATAAAGAAAACATTTAATGATAAAGAAGTGATTAAAGGCATTGATTTAAAAGTTAATCAAGGAGAGGTAGTTACCTTTATTGGACGTTCAGGTTCTGGTAAAACGACTTTATTACGAATGATTAATGCGCTAGAATTACCTACAGAAGGCGCCGTTTACGTCAATAGTGAAACTTATGACAATAAAGATAAAAAATCCCAAATTAAAGTGCGCAAGCAGTCGGGTATGGTTTTTCAAAGTTATAATCTCTTTCCCCATAAAACGGCATTAGAAAATGTTATGGAAGGACTAATTACTGTTAAGAAAATGAAAAAGGTTGAGGCACAACACCAAGCATTAGCACTTTTAGAGAGGGTAGATTTAACAGCTGTAAAAGACCAAAGACCTAATGCATTGTCTGGCGGGCAACAGCAACGTGTCGCGATTGCGAGAGCTTTGGCAATGAATCCAAAAGTTATGCTTTTTGATGAACCTACCTCTGCATTAGATCCAGAACTGGTGAACGACGTATTACGTGTAATAAAAGACCTAGCAAACGAAGGAATGACCATGATTATAGTGACACATGAGATGCGTTTTGCTAAGGAAGTTTCTAATAAAATTGTCTTTATTCATGATGGTGTTATTGGTGAGTCAGGAGCACCAGAACAAATTTTTAATCACCCACAAACGACAGAGTTGCAACGCTTTTTAAATATGATTAGAGAAGTATAAAATATATAATGTTTGAATGAGATGGAAGCTAGATAGCTGAAGTCTCATTTTTTTATTTTTAAAAATAATTATTATAAAAATCTATCGATCATTCAAATGACATTATATAATTTATAAATGGAATGTAATTTTTTGATGTGCAATTTTTCGTATTAGTAGGCGAAGTAGATTACACATCTATAACCATAGGAAAGCGGTTACAATATAAGTGTAAGGAGGTTGCTAATATGTTAAGCAAGAGGCAGTATCACATTTTGATGTTCATTATTGAACGTGAAACTTTTGTGCAAATTCATAATTTAGCAACACATTTCAATGTTTCAGAGAGGACGATCCAATATGATCTTGAATACATTGAAGATATGGCGAGTAAATTAGCTTTAACGATTCAACGAAATAAATATGATGGTATTAGAATCACGGCCTCATCAGAGAAACTAAAGGCTGTAGAACCTCAATATTTATCAACGTCTATACATTATTCCAAAGACGAAAGGTTATTGTATATTACCTTGAAACTCTTTGAATCTACAACACCTACTGCTTCTCATGTACTGGCGACCATGGTTTCAGTGACTAGACGTACGATAGTGGAAGATTTAAAACGCGTACAGCAATGGTTAGAGCAACACAATTTACAACTTAAATATGAGAAGAATAAAGGTTTCTTAATTAAGGGCGATGAAAATGCATATCGTAAAGCATATGCAGAAATGGTTCATGAATATTTTCAAACGCATACACATCAAATGGGTCATGATTTGTTTTCAACTCATGAGTTAGAACAAATTCGATTGAGTGTTGCTTCGATATTGCTTGATGCAAATTATCAACTTGTACAGAGTGCAATTGATGGATTGATTTATCATATTTTGATAGCGATTCATCGAGCGAATGAAGATTTTATCTTTGAGATTCCGGATAAAGAATATAAAAAATTGCAAAAGACTGAACAATTTAAAATCGCCTTGCAAATTAAGGGGAAATTAGAACAGATTTTTAAGCTTAATTTTCCAAAAAGTGAAGCTGCTTTTATTACTTTACATTTACTAGGGGCAAAGACTTCAGGAGTAAAATACCATCATCGTGAAATAGATGATTTGGATATTCTAACGGAACAACTCATTGAACGAATGAGCGGAAATTTAGGTTTGGACTTAATGTCAGATAATAAGTTACTAAACGGTTTGATTGTTCATTTGAGACCTGCAATTCACAGGTTGAAATTTGATATGACACATGAAAACCCTTTGAAAAAGGAAGTTATTCTGCAATATCAACAGTTGGTTGAAGGTATAAAAAAACATATATGGGGCATTGAAGAAACTTATAATATTGAGTTTGATGATAATGAACTAACGTATATTACCTTACATTTTGCCTCAGCAATTGAGCGTATTTCGACTGTGACAACAAATAGAATCAAAGTTGTACTGCTATGTGGTTCTGGGATAGGAACTTCACAATTATTAAAAAGCAGAATTACTCACATTTACCCAGAGCTTGAGGTCGTGGATGCGTATTCTATATATGAGATAGATGAAAGTGTGTTAAAGCATGAAGGAGTAGATTATATTATTTCTACTGTCCCTTTCGATCAAGTAACAGTACCTGTGATTAGGGTTTCGCCGTTTTTAGATAGAAATGATCGTCTTCAATTAAATGAAATTATTAATCACTCTAGAGAACAATACATTGATGATTTACGTGGTATTGGCCCTACTTTAGAACAGGTGTTACCACAATCGAGGATATTGACGCAGCAGCCAGTACTTTCACGTGATGATGCTATTAAACAAGCTGTATCCATGCTGGAAAAAGACGGTATAGTAGACAAAGCATATGCGACTGATATCATCCGTCAATTAGATACTTTTGGGCCTTATATGGTGATTAGTCCTCATATTGCATTGATTCATGCAAAGCATGATCATGTAAAACAATCAGTGGGCTTTAGTTTGATCCAATATGAAAATGGTATTCATTTTTCACATGATCAATATGATCCGGTGTACATCGTTATTACTTTAGCTACAGCACAACCTCAAATACATCTAAATGCGTTAAGGCAACTGAGTACACTAATTATGGATAAAGCAGCAAGAGAGACTATATTTTCAGGAAATATAACAGCTATTATGCAATACGTTAAACATGTAAGCCAACTGTAAGGAGAGGATATAGATGAGTTTAGAAATATTGTCTGCAGACAAGGTACAAATATTAGATCAAGTAGAAACGTGGGAACAAGCAATAACAATAGCTGCAAATCCCTTACTTACACAAGACTATTTTGAACCAAGTTATGTTACAGCGATGATTGACAGTGTGAAAGAATTAGGGCCTTATATTGTGATTGCACCTGAAATTGCAATCGCTCATGCAAGGCCTAATGATGATGTGAAACATATTGGTTTAAGTTTATTAAAATTAAATAAACATATTAATTTTTCTGAAGAAGGCCACTTTGCATCGCTTATATTTGTACTTAGTGCTGTAGATAATGATGGTCATTTGGCCATTTTAAGAGATTTAGCAACTAAATTAGGTAATCAAGATACAGTAAACCAATTATTAGCAGCCCAAGAAATTAAGGAAATAGTAAATATATTTAAAGGAGAATGAGGAAAATGAAAATTTTAGTAGTATGTGGTCACGGTTTAGGTAGTAGTTTTATGGTGGAAATGAATGCGCAAGAAGCGCTGAAAAATTTAAACGCGCCAGCAGATATTAAAGTGGAACACAGTGACGTGATGAGTGCTAGTCCTGATATGGCAGATTTATTTGTTTGTGGTAGAGATTTAGAGGAAAACACTAAGAATTTAGGGGACGTTATTGTATTAGATAATATTTTGGACAAAGAAGAATTACAACAAAAATTAAATGATAAATTAAGCGAACTGAATATCTTATAAATAAAACGTAAGGGGGCAGTAAAATGAAACCAATACTTGATTTTATTGTTGATGTTTTGAGTCAACCAGCGATATTAGTTGCGCTAATTGCTTTTATCGGGTTGATTATGCAGAAGAAATCGGCGACAGATATTACATCTGGAACGATTAAAACAATTCTCGGGTTTTTAGTGTTAAGCGCAGGTGCAAATGTGGTAACACAATCTCTTGAGCCATTTGGAAAAATATTTCAACATGCGTTTGGTGTACAAGGCGTAGTACCAAATAATGAGGCAATTATATCAATTGCGTTAGAACAATATGGCACAACTGCAGCACTAATAATGGTATTTGGTATGATTGTAAATATTATTATTGCACGTATTACTAACTTAAAGTATATCTTTTTAACTGGTCATCATACTTTTTACATGGCAGCATTTTTAGCAATATTATTATCTGTCGGTAATATTACAGGTACTTTGACAGTGATTGTTGGAGCTATTATTTTGGGGTTAATAATGGCTATATTACCGGCATTGGCACATCCTACAATGAAAAAAATCACTGGTAATAACCAAGTTGCTCTAGGTCATTTTGGCACGATAAGTTATTGGGCAGCTGGAGAAGTTGGAAAACTATTTAAAGGTAAATCAAAATCTACAGAGGAAATTAATTTTCCGAAAGGTTTAAGCTTTTTGAGAGAAAGTACGATTAGTATTTCTTTAACAATGACATTATTGTATTTTGTTGCGGCATTATTTGCAGGACCGACTTATGTACATAGTGAGATTAGTAATGGACAAAACTTTATTGTATTTTCACTAATACAAGGTGTGACTTTTGCGGCGGGTGTCTTTATTATATTAACAGGTGTACGCTTGATTTTAGCTGAAATAGTACCGGCATTTAAAGGTATTTCAGAGAAATTGGTGCCGAATACAAAGCCAGCTTTAGACTGCCCGATTGTCTTCCCTTATGCACAGAACGCTGTGTTAATAGGATTCTTTGTCAGTTTTATAGTTGGTGTGATTGGTATGTTTATCTTGTTCTTATTTGGTGGTGTCGTGATACTCCCAGGCGTTGTAGCACACTTTTTCTTAGGTGCGACGGCGGGTGTCTTTGGTAATGCAAGAGGCGGTATAAAAGGAGCTGTCGCGGGGTCTGCTTTAAATGGTTTATTAATCACATTCTTGCCGTTACTGTTTTTACCTTTCTTAGGAGATTTAGGTGGCGCAGCGACGACATTCTCAGATACAGACTTCTTAGTTGTAGGGATTGTGTTTGGCAATGTCGCCAAATTCCTAGGAATAATCGGCATCGTAATTTTAATTTTAGTAGTTGCAACTTTAGCTATTATTTTACAAAAACGTACAAATGAAAAAGAAGTAAAAGAATAATAGATATCATAATAAAATGATATAGATTTTAGGGTGAGTGGGACAAAAACCTAATTTATTTATAAAGAGTTCGTAGTCCAGGTCAGCTATGCTCATATAATGATAAAGGATGAGACAATTTTGAACTGCACCCATTCAAGCAGACAACTAAATAATTAAAACAATTTAATGGTCCGTTCCATAGCTTAGATATGAAACGGACCATTTTTAATGTTATTTGATTATTATTAAAAAACACGATATTTAAGTCCAATATTTTTTCAATAGCCCCTGACTACCAAAGATTGGGTCTGTATTAGGTACGGGAACATTTTCAATATTATATAAATTTTGAGGTCGTTCGCTTGCTTTACCAACACAAATATCATAAGACTGACTATTGGGATAGGCGCCCATAACTGTAAAGTCATTACTTTGACTTAATAGTTTGTGACCAGTGCCAGCTGGTAATATTAAAGCGTCACCTTCATTAATATTAATAGTGGCGCCATTTTTGCCTCCTATTATTAATTGAGCAGTTCCATTGATTACTAATAATACTTCATGTGAATTACTGTGATAATGATGATAAGAGAAAACACCGCCTTCCCAAGTATTACCCCATTGATTTGCGGATAATATATGTCTCAAATCATCAGTCGCTGAAAATAAGTTTTGATAAGCTAAAACAGGTAAATAAGGATTATTAGGTATTTGCCCATCGTCTTCAAAATTTAATGTATTAATAGTAATTTCTTCTGGTTTGTTCAAGTTTAAACACCTCGCTATATCAAAAATTATTAATTATAGTAATATCAAATAAGTATAAAATTTATTCTTTGTAATATACAAACTGACTTGTAGTTGCAAGTAAATTGCCATCGTGGCTCCATATTTCTCCTGTTTGATCAAAGTATCCATTAAAAAATTTAAGGGCACGTGTATGTCCAAGTACTGATTGGCTTCCATTGTTCTCTAAAGACTTAGAATCAGCGTGAAAATATATTGTGAGTGACACTGTTCCAATAGGAACGAATGATTTACGACGAACATAGATACGTGGAAAGAAAGCATCGCACATAGACGCAAGAGATAAGAAATCTAAATCTCTATTAGGCTTGTCTTTTATCCATTGCAATGTGACAGAATCTGGTTGTTCAGTAGGATCCATTGCTAGTGGCACACCTTTAATTGTTCTGATGTCATAGTTTTGCGCCCATGGGGGTGCGTTTTCTAATGATGTAAGCGTTACTTCGTTTGCAAGTGGAACATCAGGAAAGGCTAGTTCGGTTGATGACCATGTATCTCGGCGTTTAGCAGTAATTGCTGTTCCAGTAATAGCGGTTTTATCATTTTGTTTGAGTTCTATATACCAATGTTGTGTTGATCGATTCGTTCGCGATGGATAGGCTATTATATTAAATTTTTCTTCCTGAATAGGAGCTGCATAGTTGATTGTCAGAGAGATGGGTTCTCCGAGAATTTCATCATGTTCTAAAACTGCACGTAATAATGTGGATGCGATGACACCACCGAAGGGGCCGACCATATTAGCATAGTCATTAGAAGTATGACCTGAATACACGCCTGATTGCTGTTGTGTGAGTTGAGTTGCTAAATCAAATGGATGTTGAGGTTGATTAGATTGCATGACGAATGCCTCCGTTTTCTTAATAAATAGTTCAAATATTTAAAATAAGTCGCTTACAAATATGTTGTTGGTCATTATAATAAAAAATTTAGGAAGTGCCCAGAAAGTTTAGCTAAAAAACTATTTCTATCACAGTCCTATATATATTTAATTGCTTAATGTAACATTTCTTTATATACGCTGTGGTTTTGATACACACAAGTAAGTAGTGGGGCATCTAAATTGTAATGTGCGGCTAATTCTAACAAATACCCCTGCAAATGATCGGTTTCGATATTGAGTCCCTTTTCCATATCGCGTTGCATTGAAGTTTTGAAATGATAAGATAGTTGATTTAGTGCTTTCATATATTTAGAAACAATTTGATCTGAGATAGGTGCATTATGCTTACGCATAATACTAGCAGCCTCGTTATATAAGGACTTAATAAACTCTATACCACCTTCGCTATCACGAATAGGTCCAATAGGCGCATGCATGAGTGTTGTCACACCTGATAATACGGTAATCATTAAGTATTTATTCCACATACCTTGTTCAACACTTGAGTTTAGGATGAATTCAGCTTTTGTTCCTGAAAGCGCCTGTTCAACATATTTAGCGCGATTACTTTCAGTACCATCTAATTCTCCGAAAAAGAGTTTATCAAATTGACTAGTTTGAACGATTTCCCCAGTGCTATCAAGCGTTGTTTCTATAATGCAGTAACCGCCCATGATTTTATTTTTCCCAAAAGCATTTTGTAATTTTGGAACATGTGCAACGCCGTTAAGTAATGGGATAATTAAGGTGTGATGATCTATAAACGGTTTTAAATCTTCAATAGCATGATCTAAATGATAAGATTTTGAAGACAAGAGTACGATATCAAAAGGTTCGACACGGTCGTCTTTTGTGATGAGCTGTGGATTAAAATGATAATCACCTTTTTCACTATGAATTGCTAAACCATTTCGTTCTAAATAGGATTTGCGTTTAGGTCTTGCTAAAAATGTAACATGCTTGCCAGCTTCAGCTAAACGGCCACCAAAATAGCCACCAATACCGCCGGCGCCTAGTACCAATATACGCATCGATAACAACTCCTTCAAATATGTATAGTATATTTAATCTCTATATACCACTTTTCAATTCCTTCTACGCATTGAAAATTAAATTATTTAACTTTAACGACCAGCTATACTATATATTTAAATTACTGTAAAATGTTTGATGGAAATAGAAATTGTGCAATATAAAAGTATATTGTGTATAAACTTTTAGGAGGGATTACGATGCCGTTTAAAAATGAAAGGAAATATCGATGGAAGGATATTAGAGGTAAAGATTTTTTTCTACCAATCATTTATTTAGCTAGTAATTTTATATTATCAATTATAATTTTGAGTATATTATTGGCAGTTAATATAAGCTCTGGTAATAGTCACTTCAATGGTGATATTAATACGTCAAGTCCGACTGCTTTATTAATGGAAATTGGTGTATTTATTTTTATCATGCTTATATGGATGTTATTACATAAAAATAGTTACAAAATTGAGTGGAAAAGTGGATTCCTTAATATTAAGAAATACTGGAAACTCATTGTTATTACATTTATAGTCATATTTATATTTAAATTAATTTTTCCTATGTTAGTCGATGCGTTTGCACCTGAACAATGGAAGTTTGAAGAAACACAAAACGATTTAATAGTTCAACAAATGTTTAGTACCCCATTATCAACAGTGCTTGCGTTCTTTTCTATTGTAATCATTGCACCGGTTACTGAAGAGTTTCTCTTCCGCCACTTGGTAATTGGTGAATTAGGAAAAAAACTGAATTTCATAGTAATGTCAGTGATATCTGTAATTATTTTTGCATCTTTACATGTAACAGAAGCGCAATCACCATTAGAAATCGTTATGTATCTTGTTATCGCCATAGGTATCGTATATGTCTATTTAAAAACACGACGTAGTTTAGCTACTGCTATTGCACTTCATGCATTAAATAACCTTGTTGCATATGTAGCAATGGTCCTTATGTAAACATAAATCGTTTAAGAGACTTTTGTTTCACATGGAACAGGGTTGGAAGAGTTAATAAACGTATTATTTAGAATTTTCTAAAATTTTATTGACTAAACATGAGTGTAATGCTAGGATAAAAACACTACAACTACATATTAATTTACTCTTATCAAGAGAGGTGGAGGGACGTGCCCTATGAAACCCAGCAACCGTCGTTATACGAAATGGTGCTAATTCACAAAAAGTTATTAAACTTTTAGAGATAAGAGAAGGTGAATACTTTCTCTTGTTAAATTAAGAGAAAGTATTTTTTTATTTAGTTTGAACTTTAAAATTCATAAGGAGCGAAATAAATTATGAGGAAATTAATTATTTTAAGTTTGTCATTAATATTAACTGTAGTTCTTACAGCATGTGGCAACACAAATGGGAAAGATGAGGATAAAAAAATCACAATTGCGGCTTCACCAGCACCACACGGTGAAGTACTGAAACATGCGAAAGAAGAAATGAAAAAACAAGGGTATGATTTAGAAGTTAAAACTGTAAATGATTATAAAGTACCTAATAAACTATTAGATAAAGGCGATGTAGATGCCAATTTCTTCCAACATACACCATATTTAAAAGCAGAAAAGAAAGACCATAATTACGATATAGAAGAAGTTGGAAAAGTATTTACTACGCCTATGGGTGTTTATAGTAAAAAATATAAAGATATTAAAGACATCCCTAAGGGTTCAACGATATACGTTTCTAACAATCCAGCTGAAGAAGGCAGATTCTTATCATTCTTTGTAGATCAAGGATTAATAAAGATCAAAAAGGGAGTTAGTATCGAAGACGCCAAATTTGAAGATATTGTAGAAAATAAAAAAGACTTGAAGTTTAATAATAAACAAGGAGCCGAATTCTTACCTAAGACATATGAAAGTAAAGAAGGTGCTGCAGTTATTATGAATTCAAACTATGCGTTAGATAATGGATTAACGCCGCATAAAGATGCTATTATTAGTGAAACAGAGTCATCACCATTTGCGAATATTGTTGCTGTGCAAAAAGGACATAAAGATGATGAAAAGTATCAAGCACTTATAAAAGTCTTACAATCTAAAAACATGAAAGAATTCATTAAAAAAGAATATGGTAAAGACGTTATTCCATATGAAAAATAAATTATTATGAACATATATCAGTAATGAAAAAGGGGTGTAATGTATGTCTAAATTAGGTATTATTGGCTTAGGAAGAGTTGGTAGCCAAGTTTTAACGGATGTGCAATATTTGAATTTATTTTCGGAAATTATATTGATAGATGACAAAGAAGAAATTGCAAGTGGTGAAGCTCTAGATCATAACCATTCACAAGGATTATTTAATACTGCGCACATCAAGGTCAAAGCTGGAGATTACCAAGATTTAGCAGACGCTGATTTCATTGTGATTGCTGCGAGTGTGCCAACAGATACAAATGACGGTGATCGTACACTATTAGCACAAGGCAATCATGACATTATAAAAAAAGTTACGAAACAAATAGCTAAAGTGACACAAGACGCAATAATTATCTTGGTTTCAAATCCAGTAGATTCGATGACTTATTTTGCTAATCAAATAGATTATCCGTCTAATAAAATCATTGGAACGGGAACTGCTTTAGAAAGCTCAAGATTTAAGACGATTATCGCTCATCATTACCAAATCGATCCTAAAAATGTTGAAGCTTTTGTTATTGGCGAACATGGGGAACATGCAATACCTGTGTGGAGTAAAGTACGTATTCATGGTATGCCACTAGCAGAATATGAAGCGCTAAGTGATAGCCCGAAAATTGATAAAGCACATATCACATCTATTATTAATGAGGTATCTATGGATGTTTTTTATCAAAAAGGTTGGACCAATGCAGCTATCTCCAAAGTTACGACATTATTGATACAAACTATTGCGTTGAACCAACGTACTATTATGCCACTGACTTCAATCAGTCAAGAATATGACTTAGTAGATGGTGCATTTAGTTTACCAACGTTAGTTGATCGTTCTGGTATTGTACAGAGGTTTGCGATTAAATTGGATGATCAAGAAATGCAACAGCTTAAAGAAGCTTACGAATATATTAGAGAAACTATCCGTACATCAGAAAAATAAAATACATTTACACACCAATTCATTAGATGATGTCTTTTGAATTGGTGTTTTTTATTATGTGAACTTTAATAAGCCACTTCTTGCTTAAATAATAGGTAATAGCTACAATGAATTTAAACATTAAATCAACCTTTGAACAAAAGTAAATTTACGAGAAAGCGCGGTGCAGTGATGTTAGAAAGACATGCTAAACTCATTAGATTGTTACTCAACAACAGTAATCATTTTTTAAGCGCAGATGAAATAGCAAATTACTTAAACGTCTCTAATAGAACAGTGAGGAATGATATTAAATATATAAATGTTGAAGTATTATCGGCGTTAATTGTCAGTGTCAAAGGTCGTGGTTTCAAGATGAACCAAGACCTATATAGTATAGAGTATATAGAAGAAGTTGTTTCTGATTTTACAAATAAAGAAAACGAACTACTGCTAAAATTGGGTTATCATATTTTAATGTATCAACAACCCACAACTTTAGATTCATTAGCACATCACTTTAAGTTATCTAAATCAGAAATCAGTGATTATTTAACGCGTGTTCAGTCGTGGTGCAATTCATTTGATATTACTGTTAATCTAACTAAGAAAAAAGGCGTCACTGTAAACGGAAACGAAATGAATATTAGGAATGCGATTTTACATTTAAATCAACTATCTTCGGAAAATAAAACGGTTGATGATGTGATATTAAATGAAATACCTAAAGCGCATATCAATATTATTAGTCAAATTATTGAACATAATTTAAATGCACATCATATACAAACCTCTAAAATGCGTATAAAACAATTACTCATACATTTAATTATTATATTTAAACGCAATAACGAGGACGGTCATTCATGGGTAGTTGATAAATCCTCTTATAAAATCGCGCAACAATGTATTACAGACATCAATTCGGAATTAGGTTATCAACTTTCAGATGAAACTGCGCAACTGTTATCTTTCTTTATTAGCTATTATTTTAATAAATACGATTTAGGCTTTGAACAGGTTTTTGTTAAAAGTTATATCGATCGTATGATTCATCAGATGGAGAAAAATGTAGGAGTTGATTTTACAGAAGATCAAGAACTACGCGACAATTTATATGCACATTTCAGTAGAACTTACTTACGTATAGCAAAGAATGTTTATATTAATAATCCTTTAACTGAAGATATTAAAAAGTATTATCCCTTTGTGTTTAATGCATTATATGAGACAGTGAGTCATCTTGCAAAGGATGCGAATATAAATTTAGTTGAAGATGAAATTGCATTTTTGGCGTTACATTTTCAATCTTCGATAGATCGCAATAAAAAAGATTCGTTTAATATTGTTATCACTTGTTATTATGGTTTAGGAATTTCTAGTTTATTAGAAGCAAAAATTAAAAATATAGATGATAGTATTCATATAGTAGATACATTGAAAATAGAAGATATTGATGATTATAACTTTAGCGATATTGATGCTCTTATTTCTACACATACTATTGAAACTACACAACTGCCTAATGACTTAATTTGCTTAGAAGTATCTCCTCTATTTTCAGAGGAGGATGAAAATAAAATTGCTTCAGCGTTACACCATAAGCAAAACCCTGTATTACATCAAAATGAATTAGCTTCAATTCAGTTTAGTGTTTACTCAGATAAACAGGAACAAGTGGTTGCAAGTTATGTTTTTGAACAAGCTCAAATTGTTCTAGACAACAATTATGCTGTCACCAACGATTACATGAAAAGTGCATTGGAAAGAGAGAAGTTTTCTTCTACGTATATTGGTAATGGTATGAGTATGCCACATGGTGATCCGGAAAAGGTATTAAAATCACATGTAATTATTTTTAAAAACATGCAAGGTTATATCTGGAAACAAAATAAAGCTAAACTTGTTTTTTTCTTAGCGATTACGGAACAAGATATTCCTGTAATGAAGAAAATTATTCATACTATCGCCAAATTGGATGAGAATGCTGTAGACCAATTATTAGTGCTTGAAGATCAAAGTTTAAAAGAAAAAATCATTCACTTAATTAAAGAATAATTGCCACTAGTAACGGCAATTATTCTTTTTTATAATCTTATGAATGCGTTTACAATTGAGTTAAGGAGGATGAATGATATGAAAATTTTAGCGATTACGTCGTGTCCAAATGGGATTGCACACACGTATATGGCCCAAGAAAAATTAGAGCAAGCTGCTAAAGATATGGGCGTACATATCAAGGTAGAAACACAAGGTGGTGTAGGTGCAGAAAATGTTTTAACACCAAAAGAAATTAGAGAAGCAGACGGCATTATTATTGCAGCAGATCGCCAAGTAGATTTATCAAGATTTGATGGGAAGTTATTAATTAACGAAAGTGTTAGAGAAGGCATTCATAAACCGGAAGTATTGATTCAACGAATTATTGATAAAGATGCTCATATCCATCATGAAACTAATGGAACTAGTCAGCCTAGCCAAGAAGATAAACCTAAAACTGGTATTCAGATGGTTTATCAACATTTAATGAACGGTGTATCGTTTATGGTGCCTTTTATCGTTGTAGGTGGATTGTTAATGGCGATTGCACTGACAATTGGTGGAGAAGCAACTTCAAAAGGTTTGGAGATTCCAGATGATTCATTTTGGAAATCAGTTGAAAATATAGGCAATTTAGCTTTCAGTTTTATGGTGCCAATATTGGCTGGTTACATCGCAGTTAGTATTGCTGACAAACCTGGACTTGTACCCGGTATGATTGGTGGAGCTATAGCTGCTGACGGTAGCTTCTACGGTAGTGATGCTGGAGCTGGTTTTCTAGGAGGTATTGTAGCAGGTTTTATAGCAGGTTACATTGCGAAATGGATTAAAAATGTAAAAACACCAAAAGTGATGGCACCCATTATGCCGATTATCATAATTCCTATTATCTCATCACTCATTGTGGGATTAATATTTATATTCTTAATTGGTGCACCGATAGCGAGTATCTTTGAAGCATTGACAACTTGGTTGAAAGGTATGCAAGGTACTAACATTGTAATCTTAGCATTAATTGTAGGTGCGATGATTGCATTTGATATGGGCGGACCAGTAAATAAAGTTGCTTTCTTATTTGGTTCAGCGCTAATTGCTGAAGGTAACTATGCTGTAATGGGGATGGTTGCAGTAGCGGTTTGTACGCCGCCTATTGGTTTAGGTTTAGCTACCTTTATTAATAAACGTAAATTTAATAAAGGTGAAGTAGAAATGGGAAAAGCTTCATTTACTATGGGATTATTTGGTATTACAGAAGGTGCTATTCCGTTTGCTGCACAAGATCCGTTAAGAATTATTCCGTCCAATATGGTAGGGGCGATGGTAGCAGCAGCTATTGCAGCAATAGGTGGTGTAGGAGATAGAGTGGCTCATGGAGGTCCGATTGTAGCTATTTTAGGTGGTATAGATCAGATTTTATGGTTCTTTATTGCTGTGATAGTTGGTAGTCTTGTCACGATGAGTGCAGTGTTATTTTTAAGAAAAAACACACCAGCATTAGCTGTTGATACTAATAGTATTGCAACGGGAATGACAGCGGAACAGCAAGATGACGAATCAGAAGCCAGTCCTACAACAAATACTACAACGGATATAAATAAAGAGAAAACAACTGAACAGACAAATAATACAGTTGATGTATTTGATAAAGATGTTATTAAAATAGTCGATAAGAAAAATACAAGAGACGAAGCGATAGACGATCTCATAGATCAACTAGATAAGGGTGATTACATTATAGATAAAAATGAATTGAAAGATGCTGTACTGAAACGTGAAGCAGAAGCAACGACAGCAATTGGAATGAATGTCGCAATACCTCACGCAAAATCATCGGCAGTGAAACAACCTGTTGTCGCTGTAATGAATAATAAACGTGGTATCGACTGGGAAAGCTTAGATGGCACATTGCCTAATATTGTATTTCTAATTGCAGTACCTAATGACAGCAATGATACACATTTAAAACTGTTACAAAGATTATCACGAACATTAATGGACGACGATATTCGCCAACAGTTAATTGAGGCAACACACACACAACAAATTTACGATTTACTTAAAGAAATATAAGTGGGAGGTAGGAATAAATGCCATTATTATTAAAACCCGTTTTTCAAGAAAGAATTTGGGGAGGTAGTGCACTTAAAGCATTTAACTACGATATACCTAATGCTCATACTGGAGAATGTTGGGCGATATCAGCACATCCGAACGGTCCAAACGCCATTGAAAATGGACGTCATAAGGGTAAAACATTAGATGAAGTTTGGGCAGAAGACAAAGTGTTATTTGGAAATCCTAAAGAAGATAAGTTTCCGTTACTAACTAAAATATTAGATGCAAATGATAATTTGTCAGTACAAGTACACCCAGATAATACGTATGCGCAAAAATATGAAGGTGAATATGGTAAGACCGAATGTTGGTATATCTTAGATGCAAAAGAAGGCGCAGAAATTATTTATGGTGTAAATGCACAGGATCAAAATGAGTTAAATCAAATGATTGATAATAAACAATTCGATACATTATTCAAATCAGTCAAAGTTCAAGCAGGAGATTTTTTCTATGTTCCTGCAGGTACCGTGCACGCAATAGGAGAAGGGATCTTAATCTTAGAGACACAACAATCTTCTGATACTACTTACCGTATTTATGACTATGATCGAACTGATAAAGAAGGAAATAAAAGAACACTTCATTTAGAAGAAAGTAAAGATGTAATTGACCTTTCGGCTAGCTCACCAAATACATCAGCTAAACATGAAGTGGTTCAAGGTCAGGATTATACGCAATTTGTATCTAATAAGTTCTTTACAGTGGAAAGATGGATAATCAATGGTCATTTAGCTTATACAAAACCAAAATCATATTGTTTAGTATCTGTTGTAGAGGGCAATGGCGAAGTTACGGTAAATAACGAAGCTATTACTTTAGAAAAAGGGACACATTTTATACTAACTACTGAGGATGAAGAAATAACATTTAGAGGTGATATGACATTTATCGTTAGTTATGTATAAAAAATTAAAGGCGAGATAACTTTAGTTATCTCTGCCTTTTTATACAATTATAGGAGGTAATTACAATGTTAAAAATTTGTGCAGATATAGGTGGAACAAAGACAATTGTAGGTTTGATTAACGAAGAGTTAGAAATTATAGAGAGCCATAAATTTGAAACGTATATAAATAATCCCGAACAACAGTTTACTGAAATAATTAATATAGCTAAGAATTATTTAGAAAGTGTTGAACACGTAAATGATACAATACTAAATATTGCTATGCCTGGGCCATGTGATTATACTCAAGGTGTATTTTTAAACCCTCCAAATCTGCAAAAATACAATGGCTTTAATGCAGGTGAATTTATCACTGAACATAGTTCATTTAAACCATATTTTGTAAATGATACGGATGCTGCTATATTAGCAGAACAACGTTATGTTTCATCGATGACAGAGGATTTTATATATTTAACTATAAGCACAGGAGTTGGTATGGCATACATGAGAAATGGTACGCTAGTTTCTGGTAGCGATGGTAATTTCGGTGAGATTGGTCATACAATTATTAAAGATAATAGTGACTACCAATGCCCTGTGTGCAAACAATATGGTTGCGTTGAAAATGAAATTTCTGGACTAGCCATAAGTAGGAAAGCGGGTTTATTGCTTAACAAAGAAGTTAGTACGAGAGAGGCAATAGAAATGTATAATGCAGGAAAAAATAAACAAATCATACAGATGATTGAAGAAGTAATATATTTAACACAAAAGTTATGTACGAACCTATATAGTATCTTCAATGTATATAATATCGTACTTGGAGGTGGCGTAACACAAAGTACATTACCTTATAAAACACGAATTGAGGCATATGCACAAAAACATCACTTGATTCAAAATAGAGAGATAGTAGTCAGAATAAGTGATTTAGAGGCGAATGTATTAACAGGCCTTTATTATGTGAATAAAAATAAATGAAAGCTTTCCAGTGTCTATTGGGAAGGGAATGAAACCTAATTTTTATGAAAAGATTTCGTTTTCTCGTCCCGGCTAGGATGACTAGAGTTGAAAAAATATGGTTTAAAGGCTTTACAACTCAGCCAAATCAACACCCCAAATTATGAGATTAATATGGTTATATTCCTATATAAATTTATGAATTCAATATGGAATATAAAGTTGGAACAATCATACATGAAACACGGAAGGGAGGCTTAGGTTTGTGTGAGGTCATAGACTCGGACAGTCTAAAAGGATACATTTTTTGAAGAGGGAGAATCTATGTGTCTCATTTAATCATTAATATTGATATTCTTTATATGGTTAAGGCTGAGACAATTAATTGCCCCAGCCTCTTTAGCATTAACCTAGTTTTTAATTATGTTTTATTATTAGCATCACTAAGAAAATTCCTTCGTTAATTTTCAAGTGAACAGAAGAATACAAAAGTAAACTTTTGCATAAGCAACACTAAGAAAATTCCTTCGTTAATTTTCAAGTGATGCTTTAAAACCTTTTTCAAGGTCATTAATTATGTCATCAATATTTTCAGTACCAACTGATAATCTTACAAGTTCTGGCACAACGCCTGAAGCTTGTTGCTCTTCAGGGGATAATTGTAAATGTGTGGTACTAGCAGGATGGATAATTAATGATTTAGAATCTCCAACATTTGCTAAATGAGAGAATAAATTTAAAGCGTCAACAAATTTTGCGATATCTTCAACAGAACCATCTACGCCAAATGTGAGTACTGCACCTTGGCCGTTTGGTAAATATTTTTGGGCTAGTTGATGATAGCTATTACTTTCTAACCCAGGGTAATTCACCCAAGTTACATTGGGATGTTGTTCTAAATATTGTGCCACACGCAAGGCGTTTTCGGAATGTCTTTCTAAGCGTAAATGTAAAGTTTCTAATCCTAATAAAAATTCATGCACATTAAACGGAGATACTGCTGAACCTAAATCACGTAACAATTGTACTCGTGCCTTTGTTATATAGGCTGCTTCTCCTACATCTTTAGCATATGAAATACCATGATAACTTGAGTCAGGTTCCACAAGGCCAGGGAAGTTACCATTATCCCAATTGAAATTACCACTATCTACGATAACGCCACCAATAGAAGTACCATGACCACCTATAAATTTAGTTGCTGAATGTACAATGATATCTGCGCCAAATTCAAAAGGACGCAGTAAATATGGAGTAGGGAAAGTATTATCCACGATTAATGGAATATTATTTTTATGAGCAATATCAGCTACTGCTTCGATATCTAATACGTCAATTTTTGGATTACCTATAGTTTCAGCGTAAACTGCTTTTGTGTTATTGGTAATAGCGTGTGCAAAATTCTCAGGGTCACTTGGGTCAACAAAGTGAACTTTGATGCCTAATTTCCTAAAAGTAATGTTTAATAAATTGTAAGTTCCTCCATATAAGTTAGAAGAAGCCACAATTTCATCCCCAGATTCTACAATATTTAAAAGTGCTAAATGAATTGCAGCTTGACCGGAAGAAGTTGCTAAAGCACCAACACCACCTTCAAGTGCTGCAATACGTTCTTCAAAAACATTTTGCGTTGGATTCATTATTCGAGTATAAATATTGCCTGGTTCTTCTAAAGCGAAAAGTTTTCTTGCATGTTCTGTATTATCAAATACATAGCTAGAAGTCTGATAAATGGGAACTGCGCGCGATTTTGAAAAGTCATCTGTTACTTGACCACCATGTATGGAAAGCGTGTCTAAATGCCAAGGGTGTTGAGCCATAATATAAATCCTCCTAAAATTAGAATTTTCTGATATTTCTCACTATACAAGAGCTTTTTGACCTTTTCAACTATACTGACTAAAAAAGTAAGAATTAATTTGTGTTTTTTGCAATGTATTTAGTTAAAGTGCTTGCAAAGAGAATATGTATTGTTTATAATTCTTATCGTTATAGTAGGGAATGAGGAGTGGAGAAGGTGAATACACGGAGGAATGAAATGATTGGTTTTGACTTAATAGGAAACACACCACTTGTACTTTTAAAGTCGTTTAGTAATAAAGACGTTCAAATTTATGCAAAATTAGAACAGTTTAATCCTGGTGGCAGCATTAAAGATAGATTAGGGAAATATCTAATTGAGATAGCATTGAAAGATAACATAATTCATGAAGGGGATACAGTTGTTGAAGCATCAGCTGGTAACACGGGTATCGGTGTTGCTCTTGCAGCTAATCATTACGGTCTCAACAGTGTGATTTTTGCGCCTTTAGGGTTCGCTGAAGAAAAAGTTGCTATTATAAAAGCTTTAGGAGCGAAGGTAATAAGAACAGAACGAAGCCTTGGTATGGAAGGGGCAAAGGTAGCAGCTCGAGATTTTGAAGCACAGACTGGCGCTTTTTATTTAAACCAATTTGAATCTAAACATAATCCTGAAGCATATAAAGATACTATAGCACAGGAAATTACTAATAAACTAGATGACATTGATTATTTTGTTGGTGGTGTAGGATCTGGTGGAACCTTTACTGGTATTGCTGCATATTTAGCCCAATTTAACATTGAAAGTGTCATAGTAGAACCAGAAGGATCAATATTAAGCGGTGGTCAAGCACATGCACATGATATAGAAGGTATTGGATCTGAACAATGGCCATCATTCTTACCTGAAGCATTAGTAGCAGATATTATAAAAGTCAGTGATGAAGAAGCGTTTAAAAATGTGAAATTAATTGCTCAACAAGAAGGACTCTTAGTTGGCAGTTCATCGGGAGCAGCACTACAGGGAGCGTTAGACATAAAAAAACATATTAATAAAGGTGTTATTGTTACAGTTTTTCCTGACGGAAGTGACCGATATATGTCAAAACAAATCTTAAATTATAAGGAGAAAGATTATGAATAAAAAAACACAATTAATACATGGCGGAGTGACAACAGACCCATATACAGGGGCAGTAACGACACCAATTTATCAAACGAGCACTTATATTCAAGATGATATTGGAGATATGAGACAAGGTTACGAATATTCACGTTCTGCAAACCCTACAAGAACTGCATTGGAAGGACTAATTGCAGATTTAGAAGAAGGACAATTCGGTTATGCATTTGGTTCTGGTATGGCAGCCATCTCAGCAGTTATTATGTTGTTAGATAAAGGCGATCATTTATTGATTAATTCAGATGTTTATGGTGGCACATATAGAGCATTATCTAAAGTGTTTACCCGTTTTGGTATAGAAGCTGATTTTATTGATACAACACAAATTGACGAAATTGAACAATATATTAAGCCTGAAACGAAAATGTTATACATTGAGACACCATCTAATCCGTTATTACGTGTAACAGATATCAAAAAATCTGCCGAGTTAGCTAAGAGTCATAATTTGATTTCTGTCGTAGATAATACGTTTATGACACCTTATTTCCAAAATCCATTAAAATTTGGTATCGATATTGTATTACATTCTGCAACAAAATATCTAGGTGGCCATAGTGATGTTGTTTCTGGTTTAGTTGCTACAAACGACGAAACGTTAGCAGAACGCATTGGATTTATTCAAAATTCAACAGGTGGCGTACTTGGACCACAAGATAGTTATTTATTGATTCGAGGTATTAAAACCTTAGGTATACGTATGGAACAAGTACAACGCAATACGCTCGAAATTATAGCAATGTTGCAAGAACATAATGCTGTTAGACAAGTGTTCCATCCAAGTATTGCCACTCATTTAAATCACGATATTCATCAAAGACAAACAGAAGGGCATACAGGTGTGGTTGCATTTGAAGTTGCAGATATAGAAAGTGCTAAACAAGTAATTAAAGCATCTAAATATTTTACTTTAGCTGAAAGTTTAGGTGCGGTAGAAAGTTTAATTTCCGTGCCTGCTTTAATGACACATGCTTCTATTCCAAAAGACATTCGCGAGAAAGAAGGGATTGCAGATGGCTTGATTCGTTTATCTGTTGGTATAGAAGGTACAGAAGACTTAGTAGAAGATTTGAAAGCAGCATTAAATACTTTAAATTAAATAAAGTATGAAAATAACCCAGGAAATACTTCATTTGATATGCCCCTGAAGTAGATTTAAAAATCTAACTTTTAAGAGTCGTATCACTATAGAAGATACCTGGGTTATTTTTCATCTTATATAAAATGAAATGGATTAATTATTATATTCTGTTTGAGTAGGTGACTCAATTTCAATGGAATGCTCTGAATTTAATATGTCAGCATTGGTTTGCTGCAATTTACTGTAGTCTCCTTCAGGCATCTTACTTTTAGTAATTTCAACCTTAGGATAAATTAATAAAGGTATTAAACCGATTATGCCATAAATTAAAAAGGTGTATTTGTAGTTTAGTATATCTATGAATATACCTGCGAAAGAAGAACCAATGACTTGTCCTACTGCTAGTAGTAAAAAGGGAATACCTATGCCTAAAGAAGCGTTTTTTACAAATAATTTTATACCCCAAACAAGTAAAACACCTGTTAAGAAAATATAGCTTAAACCAAATATTGAAGAAGAAATAAATGGAAGTAGCCAGATATTTGGAGTAAATGCTAGTAAAATTGATGCACATGCTAATGCAATTACGCCGATATTAAATGCGAAGTGAAGACTTTTCTTATCGATAATCGCTCCAGAAATACCGCCAAATACTCCAAAAAGACCGATTAAAATCCAAAATATAGATAGTGCTATATCTGAGTAATGGCCAGTAAGTTGAACAAATGATTTTGAAAAAGTCCAAAACGGTGCAGTTGAAACACCGAGTAAAGTAGAGGCTATAACAATACGTTTACTGGCGGAAATATCTCTGATGTTCAAACTACCAGTATCGATTTTAATGTCTCGTTGCAGACTTGGAATAATAAGATAATTCCAAGTCAATACCAATAATGCTATAAACGCATAGATTAAATAGGTATCACGCCAATCAAGAAAGACAAACATGGCGGTTATACCGGTGAACATTAGACCTAAACTTGTACCTGAATTAATCCATGTGTTTGCTTTACCTTGGTCTTGCAGTTTAATCCATAAGGAAATCGTATAACCATAAGGAGGTGATACTAAACCTGTACTGGCCCCTGCGAATATTACCCCTATGGATAATATTATGGCATTTGATGAAATCCCAATTAGAATCAAGCCAATTAAAACAGAAAGACCTGCAAAAATAATCATTCTTTTAGGTCCAATTTTGTCAGTTTTTAACGTCGAATATATAATTGTAAAACAATAAGCCAAATAAAATAGTGACGAAATCATACCTGCTTGTGAAGCGGTTAAACTTAAATCTGTTGAAACTTCCGGGAGAAAGAGACCAAAACTAAATCTCCCCAGCCCATATGTTGTAGCAATCATAGCGATACCTGGTAATACAAGTCTTGAAAATTTCATAAACTACCTCCAAATCTATATAGAATGTTCATTCTAGTTAAAATTAAAAATATATAGAATGTTCATTCTATTTAATTGTTAAACAACGAGTAGGATGGTTTCTTTTTTGAACATTAATACCTACTCGTCGATAAATTATTGATTATGTGCTTCGTGTAGTAATAATTTTGCCATAATAATAGCGTGTGCAGTTGCTTCTTTAGACCCCAATAATGCAGTCATTGAGGTTGTGCCTTCTAATAATAAGGTGTATTGTACAGCGAGATCATAGCCGTTATCAATGACCGCATCGTTAGCGAGTTTTTCTAAATAGTGCAATAGGCGCGCTTTGTGTCCTCTTGCAGTGCTTTCAATTTCGTTATCAGTATCAGCGTAATCTTCGATGGCGCGCATAAACATATCACCTTTGTAAGAGTAATCATTAAGCCATTGGCAATGTGCTTTAACGGCTGAAATAAAAGGTTTGTCTGGATGTTTGTCGACGTAACTATCAAGATAACGCCAATATCGTGCTTCTCTTTGTTTCAATACTTGTGCTACTAAATTATCTTTAGATTCAAAATGGTTATATAATGTCATGGTCGCGACATTTGCTTCTTGAATAATCTGCTTTAAACCAACGCCACGAAAGCCATATTCATAAAATAACCGCTCAGCAACACTTAGTATATCTTGTTTTTTTTGCGACATAATAGCTCACACTTCCAAAAGTAGAATGGTCATTCTATCTCATGATATCAATGAAATTGTATGACGTCAAAATTGAAGTATGTCGTAGTGTGCTATTTATTTTGTGGGATACGGATAACATGACCTAATTGTTTAGGTGTGTCAAAATATTGTTGTTTATCAAAATAATTCTTAAGTTTTTCTTGAATAGGCAGTGGGAAATCTTTACTACTTCTTGTATGATTGCTAACCCCCATCATCATCGCTTCATATGTAGCGGTACGTTCATTATTAGCATTGTACATAGTTAAGAATAAATGTATGCGTTTAGAATCATAATTGTAAATATGTATTTTGATGTAAAACGTATCGTGAAGTAATAATTCTTTTAAATAAGAAATGTGCGCTTCAACGTTAAAAATCGTAACGTCTTGGCTATGACGATAATCAGTTGAAAAGTCAACATGTTCCAAAAAGCCAGCGACTGCGTCACTGAACACAGAATAATATTGTGCATCATGCATATGGTTATTATTGTCTATCCAAGATGGTTGTACATTGTTTTTATAAATATATTCATCTATCACAAGATCACTCCTATTAAAAATTATTTATTAACCTTTACCATTGTAGCAATAATAGAAGTACAGAGTTAACAATTTGTTTAAATTATTATAAAAAGCATTTATTATTCTTTATTAATAAACTAAGGTAAGATAGTATGACAATGTATTAATTTAGTAAATGTCACTCAAATGGGAGGGAGATTTTTATGGTGTTCGTTGCATTAATATTATTTATTTTATCTTTAGTTTTACTTATTTATTCTATTACTTTATTAATGGGGAAAGACGGAACGTTATTTAGTTTGTTTACTGAAAAGGAAAATGAATTAAAAAAAAGTCACAAACTAGCAATTTACATTACAACGATTGTATTATTGATATCTAGTCTTGTGTGGTTTTTGAATATAATTTAACTTTTTAGTTCGCATAATAGAGTGAGATTCATAGTAAGTGTTAATTAAGATTAATTTTCAGTCAGGTTGTCTAATTTTAATTAATACGAAAAGGAGAGCCCGTAAGTAAAGTTTCGGGCCCTCCTTTATATTTTAATATTTTCTTAAAAAATCTATATCACGATTAAATGTTGTTTTTACTACATATTCTTGTAAAGTAGCCAATATTTTTTCGATAATTTGTGTTTTGTTGGATAAAATTCGAATACTAAAGCCGTGTGTTGGTAGTTTAGTGATTCCGAAGCGACAATCGTATTTTTGTTGATAGTGTTTGATTTGTTCATAGACATTATCGATTAATTTTTGATTTACAGTAGGATGTATAAAATAACACGATCCTAAGTGGGTATAATCTTCCATGTAACCAAGTCCATCAACTTTATTTTTGGATGGGTCAAGCAAAGTATTGTCAAATACAACCAATTCATCATCGACATAAATTTCATTTAACAAGTGCATATACGTATAGCTAAAGTTTTTATCTTCTTTAGAATAACCTGGAGTTAATATATCTGTATAAAATAATGCAGCTGTAGGTTTCAAATGAAATGTATTATGTTGATAGAATTTTGCATTTTCAAAAGCGATAATTGGATCACCTACATACTCAGCATACCCATCATCTTGAATACTAAAGTTTTGGTACTGTTCCACATGGTTATTTGGTGTTTTATAAATTTTTGTGGCTCCTTGTGAAGTTAAAATCACTTTTGCGTTAGGTTCTATATTAAAATCCATTTTGTAACGGTCCCCATCTAAGTAACCGCCACCTACGTTTACAATATAAAAAGTAGGGATATCAGAATTGTTTAAATAAACTGGTCGCATGACTTTTAAGGCTTTTTCGAAAAAAACGTCACGCGCCACCGATTTCTTACCATTATTGAAAACAGTTAAATCTAATTGGCCAGTCCATTCGTTATGTCCATTAGACATTAAGCTAACCCTTTAAGAAATACGTCTTGTTCAATCCACTCAATAACTTCATCTAAACCTTCATCTGTTTTAAGGTTTGTAAAAGTGAAAGGACGGTTACCACGGAATACTTTTGTATCTTCGGCCATGCGTTCTAATGATGCACCAACATAAGGTGCTAAATCGGTTTTGTTTATAACAAAGAAATCGGATTTAATCATGCCTTGTCCGCCTTTTCGAGGGATTTTTTCCCCTTGGGCAACATCGATGATATAGATAGAAAAATCAACTAACTCTGGGCTAAAAGTTGCAGCCAAATTGTCGCCGCCAGATTCGATGAAAATAAGTTCAATATCATCATTGCGTTCTTTTAATTCATCAATTGCAGCAAAGTTCATTGAGGCATCTTCACGTATAGCTGTGTGAGGGCAGCCACCTGTTTCTACACCAATAATTCTGTCTTCAGGTAAGACGCCAGAATTAACTAATATTTTTTCGTCCTCTTTTGTATAAATATCATTCGTGATGACACCAATACTCATATCTTTTGCTAAGCGTTTTACAATTTTTTCAATAAGTTGTGTCTTCCCTGCACCTACAGGGCCGCCCACACCTATTTTGATTGTATCTGTCATAAAAATTGACCTCCTAAGATATAAAAATTCTTACGTTTACGTTTTCATGTTCCATCTGGTTGATTTCTAAACCTGGTGCGGTAATACCAAGCTGCGATTCCTCTAAAGTCATAATGTAATCTCTAGTCTCTTTCATGATAGGTATCATTTGATGAACGATACGTTGACCAGCAGTTTGACCTAAGGGGATTGCACGTACTGCATTTTGAGTAAGGCTAGATACGTTTTGGTATAAATAATAATCAATAATCGTTTCTATATCGACCCCAAGGTGATGGCCAAGCATAGTAAAACAAATAGCAGGGTGTAATATCGCTTTTTTATTGCGCATTTGATCATGATACCAGTCTATCCAATCACAGTCATATAGCTCAGAAGCGAGTTTTACCATACGATTACCCATTTGTTTAGAACCTTGTCGTGTTTCTTTTGGTAAATTTTGTACAAAAAGGATACGATCTAATCGTAAAATAGTTTGCTTATCATTTTGTTCAAGCGCATCGTAAACAAGACGCATTGTTAAGCCATCAGCATATGTTAATTGTTCATTTAGAAAAAGTATGAGCCATTGTTGGAAGCTTTCTTCGTCATGAACGATATCGCGTTGGATATAAGTTTCAAGTCCAAATGAATGACTGAATGCACCTGTTGGAAATTGTGAATCACAAAATTGAAACAGGCGTAAATGTGCGTGATCAATCATGTGAATGACCTATATGTCTAAATGCTTGATTAACTTTACGATCTTCGTGTTCATACGGTATCCCTAAATCTTTTAGTAGTGATTCTACTAGATAATCATATTGAACGAGCATTTCAGTTTCTGTGAACTGTGCAGGTAAGTGTCTATTACCAAGTTGATGAGCGATATCTCCCATTTCTTGTAAAGAGCGCGGTTTAATTACAAGCAAATCTTCAGAATTTACATCTACGATGATCATATTAGTATCATCTTTATACAAAATATCTCCATATTGTAAGTCGATTGGTTGTTTTAAACGGATACCAAGTTCATTACCGTGATCTGTTTTAACACGTTGAATGCGTTTAACTAAATCAGAGTTTTCTAAATATACTTTTTCTATATGTTTTCCTTTATCGCTATCTGAAATGTTAGCAATATTGCCTACGATTTCTTCGATGATCATTTTTAACCTCCTAGAATAAGAAATAACGTTGTGTTAATGGTAATTCCGTAGCTGGTTCACTCGTGATTTTTTCGCCATCTACAAATACTTCATATGTCTGCGGATCAACGTCTATTTTTGGCGTTGCGTTATTATTTTTCATATCTGCTTTAGATAGTTTGCGAATATTATGAACAGGTCTTAATTTACGTTTTAAACCTAATAATTTACCAATATCATTTTCATAAGCAGTAGTAGATACGAACGTCATTGAAGTACCTTGCATATTGCCTCCAAGTTGGCCATACATCTTACGGTATTTTAAAGGTTCTGAAGTAGGGATAGAACCGTTAGCATCGCCGTTAATTGCAGTGTTTATTAATCCGCCTTTAACAATGACATCAGGTTTAACGCCGAAGAACGCGGGCTCCCACATAATTATATCAGCGAGTTTACCTTCATCGATTGAACCAACGTAATCTGAAATACCATGCGTAATAGCAGGGTTAATTGTATATTTCGCTATATAGCGTTTGATTCTATTATTGTCATTATATTCGCTATCACCATCTAATGGACCGCGTTGCTCTTTCATACGGTGTGCAACTTGCCAAGTTCTTGTAATTACTTCCCCGACACGTCCCATGGCTTGCGAATCAGAGCTGACCATACTAAATACACCGATATCTTGTAATACGTCCTCGGCAGCAATCGTTTCTTTACGGATACGTGAATCTGCAAAAGCAATATCTTCTGGTATAGAAGCGTTTAAATGGTGAGTAATCATAACCATATCTAGGTGCTCATCAATTGTATTTACTGTGTATGGTAAGGTAGGGTTTGTGGAAGATGGTAGGATATTAGAATAAGCTGCAGATTTAATTAAATCAGGTGCATGTCCGCCACCTGCGCCTTCTGTATGATACATATGTAGCACACGGTCTTTAACGGCGGCCATTGTTTCTTCCATAAAGCCGGCTTCATTTAATGTATCAGCGTGTAATGCAATTTGAACATCATAATCGTCAGCAACTTGAAGGGCATGGTCTAATGCTGAAGGTGTTGCACCCCAGTCTTCGTGTACTTTTAAACCGATAGCGCCGGCGTGTACCTGTTCTACTAAAGCTGTATGATTAACTGCTTGTCCTTTACCAGTAAAACCAATATTTAAAGGCAACGATTCTGCCGCTAGTAACATACGATGTAAATGCCAAGGGCCTGGTGTAACAGTAGTCGCTTTAGCGCCTTCAGATGCGCCTGTTCCGCCACCGATGTGTGTTGTAATACCACTTTCAAGGGCAACTTGCGATTGTTCAGGATTAATGAAATGGACGTGGGTATCAATACCACCAGCTGTTATTATTTTCCCTTCTGCAGAAATAATATCTGTAGTTGCACCAATTATAATATCTACGTTATCCATAATATCTGGATTACCGGCTTTGCCTATTTTCATAATATAGCCATTTTTAACACCGATATCTGCCTTAACAATTTTATCGTAATCAAGAATTAGTGCGTTTGTAATTACTAAATCTGCTACTTGCTTATCATCACGTGTCACATTAGGGTTTTGAGCCATACCATCACGGATTGATTTACCACCGCCAAATGCAGCTTCATCACCATACGTCGCGTAATCTTTTTCGACACGCGCAAATAAATTGGTATCTCCTAATCTTACAGAGTCTCCGACAGTAGGGCCATATAGACTTGTATATTGTGATTGCGTCATTTTAAAACTCATCTGTTATACCCACTTTCTTTATTAGCATTTTCGCTGACTTTATTTTCTTCAGCGATAATTTCTGTAGCGCTGTCGTCATCTTCAGCCTTATAAACACGCGCCTCGTCAATAGGCCCATTCACATTACCATGGAAACCAAAAATTCTTCTTTTACCGCTAAATTCAACGAGTTGAACTTCTTTTTCGTCACCAGGTTCAAAACGGACTGCTGCCCCAGCAGGGATATCTAACCGTTTGCCGTAAGCTTTTTCTCGTTCGAATTGAAGGGCAGGATTCGCTTCAAAAAAATGATAATGAGAACCGACTTGAATAGGGCGGTCTCCTGTGTTTTTGATATCAAGTATTGTAGCGTTATGCCCTTGATTGACTTCAATTTCTGTACGTTTAACTATAATTTCACCAGGTTTCATAATTAAATTCCTCCTCTACACGATTGGGTGATGAACGGTAATTAATTTAGTACCATCAGGGAAAGTTGCTTCAATTTCCATTTCAGTTAACATATCTGCAACACCCTCCATTACATCATCCTCACCTAGTATTTGTTTGCCGTAACTCATAAGTTCTGCAACAGATTTCCCATCTCTTGCACCTTCGAGTAATTCAAAACTTATAATGGCAACTGCTTCGGGATAATTTAACTTAAGACCTCTTTGCTGACGTCTACGAGCCAAATCTGCTGCAATAACTAACATTAGTTTGTCTTGTTCACGTTGTGTAAAATGCACATGCTCACTACCTTTCGACGTTTTTATAAATTAAAAATATAGTATGTGACTAATCTAATAATAAGACGATTAGACGTATACTACAAGAATAACCCTCTGAAATAAATTAATGACGAAAAAAAACGCGTTGAAATTAAATATGTATTACTTTAAATTTTATCCGTTATAATATATTATGTTGTATGTTGGAATAAGCAGAGAAACTAGGTGACAATGTGAATGCTGTTCGAATTATATTAAAGAACATCGCACAAGTACTACTATTAAATAATGCATGGACAGGCTTATTTATTTTGTTAGGTTTATTCGTAGGAAATTGGAAGGTAGGTATTATGGCCTTAGCTGCGAGTGTTATTGCATTATTATTAGCGAAACGAACAAATTACTCGAATGAAGAGATTAACACGGGATTAGCAGGTTTCAATCCAGTGCTAACGGCAATTGCATTGACACTATTTTTAGTGCCAGAATGGTATAGTATATTAATTGCTTTTATAGCAATTGTGATTACAATGCCAATAGGCTCAGCATTTAGAGAATTTTTTAAGCCTTTTGGCGTGCCTATGTTAACAATGCCATATGTGTTTGTTAGCTGGGTGATCTTATTAATGTCATTTCAATTTAAGTTTGTGAATGCAGATGTCAATATACTGCCTGACACAGTACAAGAGATACAATTTTCAGGACATAGTATCCATTTTATAAATGCTTTTTTATCAGGGTTCAGTGAAATCTTCTTATTGAAAAGCATTATGGCAGGCTTATTGATTCTTATAGGGATTTTTATTGCTTCAAGAAAAGCAGGTGTATTTGCTATAGTAGCCAATCTCATTGGTTTTACTGCTGTACTAGTGCTTGGTGCAAATCATGACCAAATTAATGATGGATTGTTTGGCTATAATGTCATACTAACAGTGCTCGCTTTAGGTGTTGCTTTCCGTACTAGGATTCAACGATATATTAGCATTGTTTTAGGAATCCTTTTGACAGTTGTATTACACGCAGGCATGACGACTTTATTAACGCCGTTCGGTTTACCGGTATTTACGCTGCCTTTCATCATAGCAACATGGATTATGTTGTTTGCAGGTAACCGAATGAAGGTACAACAAATTGAATAGCATGACTTTATTGGATAAATACCCTAAATTATATTTTATAATATAAACATCATTTGAGAGTAGCACGATTTTCTAATTGATTATAAATTTATTAGGAAGAAGGAATAAGAATGAAAAGAATTGTTTCATTACTTGCAATATCAGCTGTAGTCTTAGCGGGGTGTAGTGGTTCAGGAAATGAATCGAAAGGGAAAACTTTAGACGTTGAACTACCATTAAAAACAACTTCTATTGCACCTTATGAAACAGATGTACCAGTGAAGATAGGTGCTGCCGAAGCCCTATTTAAAGCTGGTGCAGATGGTAAAGTTGAAAAGTTATTGGTTGATTCATACGACCAAAAATCACCAACACAATTAGACATTAAATTAAAAGATGACATTAAATTCCAAAATGGTAAAAAAGTGACAGGCGAAGCGGTAAAATCTAGTTTGGAAAAAAGTATTAAGAAAAGTGACCTCGTTAAAGGTTCACTTCCAATAAAAGATATTAACGTAGATGGTCAAAACATTACGATTACTACAAAAGAAGCTTATCCTGAATTAGTGTCAGAATTAGCGAGTCCATTCTCTGCAATTTATGATACAGAGGCAGATGACATTAATAAAACGCCTGTTGGTACAGGACCATACCAAATAAAAAACTATAAGCAATCTCAAAATATCAAGTTAGATCGTTTTGATGATTATTGGCAAGGTAAACCTAAACTAGATCACGTTAATGTTACATATCAAGAAGATGGTAATGCTCGTACAAGCGATTTAGCATCGGGTAAAGCAGATGTAATTACAGATGTTCCTGTTGAAAAGGAAAAAGAGTTGAAAAATGGAGATAAGACAACTACATCTGCAGTATCAGGATTTAGAACGTCATTGGTTATGTACAATCATACAAGTGATAAAATGACTAAACCTGTACGTAAAGCTTTGGATAAAGTTATTAATCGTGAAAGTATCGCACGTAATATCTCTAAGAATCATGCTCAACCAGCTACCGGACCATTTAATACAAAATTAGATTTTATAGATAAACAACCTATACAAAAACAAGATTTAGAAGAAGTCAAACAAATTATGAAAGAAGAAGGGTATTCTAAATCAAATCCATTAAAATTAACCGTATCTACGTATAATGGAAGACCAGAACTACCTAAAATGGCACAAGTTATTCAATCAGATGCTAAAAAAGCCAATATTGATATCACTATTCGAAATGTAGATGACATTGAAGGGTATTTAAGTGATAAAAAACAATGGGATGCCTCTTTATATAGCTTTGGTACAATACCTAGAGGAGATACGGGTTACTTCTTTAATCAAGCTTACAAACCTGAAGGTGCTATTAATTCTGGAAACTATAACAATAAGAAAGTCACAACATTAATCGATCAGTTTAATAGAACAGTAGATAAATCTGAACGTAATCGATTAACAAATGAAATTATTGATATTACACAAAATGACTTTGCAAATAGCTATATCTCATATATGGATAATATCGTCGGTATGAATAAAGACGTAAAGAACTTAAAAGCAACACCCGAGGGTATCTATCTAATTGACTATAGGGTAGATAAGAAACAATGATAATTAAAAATATACTCTCTAGAATCGGACAAATGATCATTGTATTGTTTGTCCTTTCTAGTATCACATTTATATTGATGAAACTTACGCCTGGAGATCCTGTTGATAAGATTCTACATTTAGATATAGCGAATGTATCATCAGACCAAGTTGAAGCAACAAAAGAAAAATTAGGGTTAAATCAACCAGTGGTCGTGCAATACTTTCAATGGTTAGGCCAAATTGTTCAACTTAATTTTGGTACAAGTTACCAAACAGGTGAACCAGTAATAAAAGAATTAATCTACTACACGCCGCCGACTTTAAATATTGCATTTTTAACTATAATAATTGTCTTGCTAACAGCACTTCCAATGGGAATTTTAGCAGCGAAATATTATCACACGTGGGTTGATACATTTATCAGAACTGTAACATCCTTTACAGTTAGTGTGCCTTCATTCTTTTTAGGTACAATTTTAATTTATGTTTTTGCACAGAAATTTAATATTCTGCCATCTTCAGGTTTGGATACGATGGCTGGTTATATATTGCCGGTGATAGCATTAAGTGTAGGTATGAGTGCATACTATGTAAGATTAATGCGATCAAATTTACTAGAATTATACCAATCCAAAGAAGTTGAGGCTTCACGTCTTAGAGGCGTATCTGAACGGTATATTTTATGGTGTGATTTATTTAAACCAGCGATTATACCAGTCATAACGGTATTAGGTATGTCTGTAGGAAGTCTTATCGGAGGAACTGTCGTCATTGAAAATTTATTTGGCATACCGGGTATTGGCCACTTCCTAGTAGATAGTATACGTGCTAGAGATTATCCTGTAGTACAAGGTGCGGTAATTATGATTGGTTTCTTTGTTGTTTTGGCTAATACAGTAAGTGATTTATTATTACTATGGTTAGAACCAAAACGCCGATATAATAGCTCACGTCCTCCCAAGAAGCCGCAACGACAGGATGGTGAAATATAATGAAACAATTAAATAAACAGCATCTTATATTTTATGTGTTTGCATTGTATTTATTGGCTCTTATCATCGCACAATTTTTTGTGTCGACAACAAATGCTTATGAGGTAAACCTAGGGAGTAGTCTTGAAATGCCAAGCTTTAACCACTGGCTAGGTACTGATGATTATGGTAGAGATTTACTTTCAAGAGTTGTTATTGGCGCAAGGTATACATTGATTATTAGTTTGATTACATTGTTGATTACGGTCATTGTTGGTGTACCATTAGGGTTAATTGCGGGTTATAAAAAAGGCATTGTGGATACAATTATTATGCGTATTATTGATATAGGATTAAGTATTCCTGAATTTGTCCTTATGATTGCATTTGCTAGTTTCTTCAAACCTAGTATTTGGAATTTGGTCATAGCAATTACGATTATTAAATGGATGACTTACACGAGATTAACGCGATCTGTCGTAAGTAGTGAAATTACGAAACCTTATATACAAATGGCTAAATTATTTAACGTCCCAACACATGTTATTATTTTCAAACATTTTTTTCCACAAGTCTTACCATCTATTATTGTATTGATGACAGTAGATTTTGGGAAAATTATATTATATATATCATCGCTTTCATTTCTTGGACTCGGTGCACAACCGCCTTCACCTGAATGGGGAGCAATGTTGAATACAGGTAGAGATTATATTAGTTCGTATCCATTACTTTTGATTATTCCAGCATGTTTAATCACAGTAACTATTCTTTTGTTTAATTTAGCTGGAGATGCTTTAAGAGATAAATTATTAAAAGGAAAGCGTGATATGAATGACTAATTTACTTGAGATTAATAACTTAACAATTAAAGATGAAACAGGTACTAAACTAATAGATCACATAAATTTCAGTTTGAAAGCTAGTAAAGTTAATGTTTTAGTAGGAGAAAGCGGTTCTGGTAAAAGTTTAACTGCAAAAGCGTTAGTGCAACAATTACCTAATAATTTAGTAATGACTTATGATGAGTTGAATTATGAAAATAAAAAACTGTCAAATATCCACAGCCTTTTGGGGAAAGAGATTGGTTTTATTTCTCAAGATTATACGCATAGTTTCAATGAGCATATGAAATTAGGTAAACAATTGATCGCAATTTATAGGCAACATTATAAGACAGATAAAGCAAAAGCCAAAAAAATTGTAATACAAGCGCTTGAGTGGGTTGACTTAGCACCGAATCAAACTATGAATAGTTATCGTTTTAGTTTGTCAGGTGGACAACTTGCTAGAGTTCAAATAGCAAGTGTATTGATGCTTAACCCAAAGCTCATTATTGCCGATGAACCCACTGCATCACTAGATGTAATAACAGGGGCTAATATTATGAACCTAATCAAACATTTGGCAGAAGTTCATAAAGTTACACTTTTATTAATCACGCATAATTTATCACATGTTTTAAACTTTAGTGATTGGATTCATGTTATTCAAAAAGGTAAACTGGTTGATTCAAATCATGTACAAGCATTTAAAAATCATGAGATAGCACCATATAGTTTAAAATTATTTAACTCCCGTAGCCAACTAAAGGAGGGGAGAAATAATGATTAACTTAAATAACTTAAACTTTAAATATAGAGAAACTCCTGTTTTGAAAAATATAAATCTTACGATACAACCAGATGAAATCGTAGGGATTGTAGGTGAGAGTGGTTCAGGTAAAACGACATTAGCACAAATTATGTTAGGTCTGTTGCCAGTATCTCAAACGCAATATACAAATTGTAATTTAAAATTATTACCTATATTTCAACATGCGTATGATAGCTTTAATCCAAAATTCAAAATGAGTACATCTCTAGAAGAACCGATAAAGTATCATCAAGAGACAAACTCAAATGAAGTTCATCAGCGAATGCATACATTAATGCAACAAATGCATCTTGATGAAAAGCTGTTAGATAGTTTCCCTGACCAATTAAGCGGTGGTCAATTGCAACGTTTTAATACGATACGTACATTGATGTTAGCACCTGATATGTTAATTTGTGATGAGATTACAGCTAGTTTAGATGTCATTGCTGAGCAAAGTATGATAGATGTGTTAAAAAGGTACTACACAGATACACATAAAGGCATGCTATTAATATCTCATGATTTAGCTTTTTTAAATCAAATCGTTGAACGATTAATTGTTATGAAAAATGGCGAAATCGTAGATGATTTTAATATTAAATTTTTATTCGATAAACAACGTCATGAATACACAAAACAGCTACTAGCAATTTACTAAGTAGCTGTTTTTCGTTTTAATGATAGAAAAAATATACGTTTTAATTTTAAAAATAATGTACATCATATTATTGAGAATCATATAAGTTCATGTATAATTAAATACAATATGAGAAAAGGGGATATTTTACGCATGAAAAAATTATTATTACCATTGTTAGCTTTAATACTTGTGCTAGCAGCATGTGGCAATAGTTCAAATGACAAGTCGTCAAGGGAAAATAGTGAAAAGACAACTTATAAACAAGATTCAGGAGAAAAAGTTGAAATACCAAAAAACCCTAAACGTATTGTAGTCTTAGGCGCTACATATGCTGGAGGGTTAAAACAACTTGATGCTAATATTGTTGGCGTAGCTAATATTGTAAATGATAGTAAAGTTTTAAAAGATAAATTTAAAGATGTAGATAAAGTAGATGCTGAAAATGTTGAAAGTGTTGCGAAACTTAAACCAGATTTAATAATTACTTATAATACAGATAAAAATATCAAGAAATTAAATAAAGTTGCGCCCACAATAGCTTTTGACTATATGAAACATGATTATAAAGAGCAACATAAAGAATTAGGTAAAATTGTAGGTAAAGAAGATAAAGCAGACGCATGGGTTAAGCAATGGGACGAAAAAACAAAAGACGATGGAAAAGAAATTAAAGATGCTATTGGTGCAGATACGACAGTATCTATCATTAAAGATTTTGATAAAAAAATCTATGCTTTAGGAAAAACATACGGTCATGGGAGTGAAATTCTATATGATTCCTTTGGATTGAAAATGCCTGAAAAAGTAGAAAAAGCAACAGAAAAAAATGACCTAGCAGATATCTCTGAAGAACAAATCCCTGAAATGTCAGGCGACTATGTGGTTACACCAGTTGCTAAAGGCAGTGATCTATCATTCGAAAATAAAGATGTTTGGAAGAATACAGACGCAGTTAAAAACGGCCAAACATTTAAAGTAGATGAAGGCATTTACTGGTTGAATGATCCTTATTCATTAGATTATGAACGTAAAGATTTAAAAGAAAAATTATTACAACATTAACCTAATTATGTCACTATGCTCAAATAAAGCATCAATCTATTTTATTTAATAGATTGATGTTTTTTATTGAACAATTTTTAAGGGAATTATTATTCGACATAAAGTGATTATATGAGCATGTTGGAAGTAATTGATTTTAACATTTAATCATAGCATTTAGAAATATCACATTAACTTGAAGAGGCTCTGAAAAGGCGTTTGAAATTTTCGGGGTAACAAAACGCTATTGCTAATTAAACGAAATTATAATACTTTATGACATTGAGGGATTTTAGACGTTTTAATAAAATGCATTGACTTTAAATGGTAATAGACAAAGGTTGCAAGCAAATATTTCATTATCCGTTATGATGATGTAAGATATTAATAACAATTAATAAATTGAGTCGTAGAGATTATATATAGAAGATATATAATATAGTGGCTCACTAGAATATAAAGAGTATTTATGAGTAAAAGATAAGCTATGGTAGTTAATCATACACATATATCTTTGGGAGGATATTATGGAAAAACAACAAAAAATCGATAATTGGGTACAATTAACCAAATACGTTCATTATATAGAAACGTTAATTGAGAAAAAAATGAAGCAATCATACAATTTAAGCTTGAAAGAATTTTATGTATTATATGAAATTTATAAAGCTAAAGGAAAAAAATACAAAATTAATGATTTGATAAAAATTGTTGATTTAAGCCAAAGCGCAATGTCTAGGTTGATTGTACGAATAGAAAAGCCAGAAAAAGCATTAGTTGTAAGACAAGAATGTGTTGAAGATCAACGTGCTATGTATATTTATCTGACAGAAGAAGGGCTTAAAATTACGGAAGCGGCACTAAATACCTATGAAAAATTAATTAAAAAAGTAGATTTTTCTAATATTCGTAAGTTATCCCAAATAGATGAGCAAGAAGATTAGTATTTTCTTCCAATTTAAAAAAGCAGGATTCGGAACATTAGTATATGTATCGAACCCTGCTTTTCTTTTAATTAAGAAGTTTTATCTTTTTTAGAATGTCTCACACCATAAAAGAGATAAATAAGTATCCCTATGATAAACCAAGCAAGTGTATATAATTTTGCTTCTAAACCTAAGCCCCAGAATACGATGACTACACTTACAAATGTTATAACTGGCATTATAGGATAAAAAGGCATTTTGAATGCTGGTACTGGAATATCTTTACCTTCTCTTGGACGTAAACCAAATATTCCTATAGAGACAAACATAAATGCGACGAGTGTTCCTGCAGAAATTAATTGAGCTAAGAAGGCAAATGGGAACATTGATCCTATAACAACAGCAATGATAGTAAGTATTATCAAAGCGCGGTTAGGTAAGTGTTTATTATTTAATTTTCCTAACCATGAAGGTAAGAGGCCATCTCGACCAAAAGAATATAATAAGCGCGAACCTGCTAACATCATGCCAATAAGTGCTGTGAACATACCAATTACAGAAATTGCTTGAACTACTGCTGCTACTAAACCAAATCCACTTTGTCGTAAAGCCCAACCGACAGGTTCTGCATTACCAGCGTATGCTGAATATGTAAACATACCAACAAGCACAAGTGAAACTGCAACAAATAGCACTACTGCGATTAGTAGTGATCCTAATATCCCTCTAGGCATTGTTTTTTGTGGATTTATTGCTTCGGCTGAATTGGCAGCAATTGAGTCAAAGCCGATATATGCTAGAAAAATCATAGATACACCTGCATAGATACCTTGCCAACCTCCGAAGGACCCAGTTTCAGTAACTTTATGTTCAGGAATAAATGGCACATAATTACTGAAATCAATAGCTGTTAAACCTACGACAATAAATAATAATACGGCTAATACTTTAATGACGACAAGGATATTTTCGATACGTGCAGCTGCTGATACCCCGTATGCTAATAAACAAGTTGTAAGGATAATCACGATAGCTGCAACAATATCAATAACGCCGCCATCATTGCCTAGTGTGTTAGAAAGTGCTTTTGGTAATTCGAGACCTAATGGTGATACCAGTCCCCGTAAGTTTGCTGAAAAGCCTGATGCCACAAAAGCGACGGCAATAAAATATTCTGCAAGTAAAGCCCAGCCTGCCACCCATCCAAATACTTCACCAAATACTACATTAATCCAGGAATAAGCTGAGCCAGCAAAAGGCATTGCAGACGACATTTCAGCATATGCAAAAGAAACAAGCCCAGCCACTACTGCTGCTAGTAAGAATGAAAGTGCAACTGCAGGTCCTGTGTGTTGCGCTGCAACGACTCCGGGCAACGTGAAGATGGAAGTAGAAACAATGGTACCGACACCTAAAGCTAAAAAGTCTTTAACTCGTAATGTTCTATTTAAATGAGCATCCTTCACTTGATAAACGGATGGTTCGGCCTTTTTAAAAATTTTGTTAAAAAAATCTTTCATAATAAACCTCTCCTAATGAATACTATATCGTAAAACTTTATAACTAAATTATGATAATTTATATCATAGCATAAATATCTCTAAATATTCAGAAAATTTTGTGAAAATTTATAAAACTTATATAGCGAGTAACGTATTATAGTTTGTTTTAGTATTATTAGTTATTTTAAGTAGTTGTTTACTCTATAGGTGATGGCGGTTTTTGTAAGCTATTCATTTTCAGAAGTATATAAAAAGGACGAGATATAAGTCATAGTTCAGTTATACTTACATACGCTCGCCCATACAAGCTTATCTATTGATATTAAATTTATATTTATAATTTTTTAAATCAAAATAGTAGTATAACAATTACTAAACTTTACTAGATATCTAGAGCGATACTACTTAACTAGTATTTCATTATAAAGAGATGACTTGTGGTTGAACTGCTGGATCATGGTTAGCAATCGTTTTGACACAATCTTTGTCTATAGCTTGGGCTTTTACCCAATTTAATGATTTGATAGCATCATCTTTATCAACTACGAGACCAGGTAAAATACCGTTTTTCCATGATTTTTCAGCATAACCCACATCTGCGGCCAACAATAAGTATGATGCATCATCTTTATGTGCTTTAACACGTGTAGTACATAGCCCAGCACTATGCCCTGGTGTATGAATGAATTCGAGTGTGCCATCTCCAAATAAATCAAAAGATTTACCTGTAGGCCCGATACCATTATTTTTTAAGGGATAAGTTTTAATATCAATATTGCTCCATTGGTGTGGAAGATAACGCATTTTATCATTATTTGCAGCATTCCATTCCACTTCACTAACTAAGATGTTTTTAGCGTCAGCTACATGTGCTAAACCATCAGCATGATCACAGTGTAAATGACTCAACATCACATAATCTATATCTGAAGGTTGATAACCTAATGCTTCTATTTGTTCATGTACGGCAGAACCTTTAGGTAAAACTGCCTTATTTATTGGATATTGAAAAGCTAAATTTTTAATTGGGTTTGTGCGATTGATATCATGCCAACCCGTATCAATTAGAACAAGTCCTTGTGGATGTTCTATAAGGTAAACAGATACAGGCAGACGCAATTGTTTCTTTTTAGATCTAAACAATCCGGTCCATGCTAAAGGTGGATTATATTTATAGTTGAATGGTAATGCTTCGTCTACAATCACTGAACCAGTGTGTAAGACGTGCACATTGATTGTACTAGTCATTTATTTTACTCCTTTTAGTTAAAACAATATGGCCACAATAAAACGAATAATCATATATATATGAAATTTGATTATTCAAGTGCCACAAAATATTGATGATTAATGATATAGCTTAATTTCATCATAATTTGGTTATAACTATCTTTAGATGCTTTAAAATGTTGAAAATAAGCAAATAAGATGTTGAAAACTTTAACTCATATAGAGATAATGTGTCAAATAAATAATGATTCAATATCATCATTTCATTCAAAAATAACCGTTTAAAAGCGAATGAGGAGACGCGGTATAGGTTCTTTATAGCAGTTTAAAAGTGGAATGTGTTATGGTGATTAAAAATAGGGGGACTAAAATGAATATAAAATCATCTTGGCTTAATTTACCGGTAGAAGATTTAGTGGCAAGTGAAACATTTTATAGTGAAATAGGTTTTACCATCAAAAGAAACGAACCAGTTTTAGATAAAATGAGAGGAATTGAAACATTAGACAATAAAATTATCATGCTTATTGAACGTAATCAATTTGAGAAAGTTGCACAAGTTTCAAATATCGAGAGTAATGGTACGTTGATTTCTATTTCTGTATCTGAGCCAGAAGAGGTAAATCGCTTGTTAGAACAAGTTGAAGCATCAGGTGGTCAAGCTCTACAAAGCGGAACTAAACATGAGGGTTATTATGGTGGTTTATTCAAAGATATCGATGGTCACCTTTTTAATATTATTGTAATGTAGTTTGAGTAAGAGTATGACTATTATTATATCCTCAAAAAGAGAAAGGAGTATCAGTGGTGATAAAAGCAATAGCTGTAGATAAAGATGGTACATTTTTAAAATCGGACCACACGTATGATAAGGCGTATTTTGAGAAAATATTTGATGAATTGAAACGTCAAGATATTAAATTTATTGTGGCAAGCGGTAATCAGTATGCTCAATTACAGTCATTTTTCCCGGAGAAAGAGCAACATATCACGTATGTTGCTGAAAATGGTGCTGTTACTTATTATGACAATGAATTGATGACATCTTATTATTTTGACCAACAACTCATTTATGATGTTGTGGAGACACTCACAAGATACTTTAAGCTAACAGACATTGTATTGAGTGGTATTCAATCAGCTTATGTAAAACAGACATGTAGCGATGAATTTTTAAATTTTATTAGTAATTACTATTATGATATTGAAAAAGTAGCGTCCTTTAAGCAAATTGAGAATGATAATTTTGTGAAAGTTGCTATGCGTATCAAAGATAAAGATTTAGTGGAAAAAGTTATAAATACATTAGAAACTAAATTTGCAGGAGAGCTACGTGCAGTAACAAGTGGTAATGATAGTGTAGATCTTATTTTACCAAATGTTAATAAAGGCATTGCGATTCAAGATGTTTTAAAGCAATGGGGCATTAAGCATGACGATTTACTAGCATTTGGAGATGCCAATAATGATATAGAAATGTTAGATTTAACAACACATAGCTATGCTATGGCTAATTGTAGCCCTGAAGTTGAAGCGGTTGCTCAACATAAAGCACCATCAAATGATGATTCTGGTGTTTTACAAGTAATTGAACAGTATTTGAAACGACAAAAATAAAAAAACTCAATTTCACTATCATTCATGATAAGGGAATTGAGTTTTTTTATTATTGTTAATTTACTATAAGTACAGGGGTATCCACGTTACTTGCAATTTTATGTGTCACATTACCAAGTATGTTTTTAATATCTGATTTTGTACGTGTATTACTCATTACAATGATATCGTAGTTATGTTCTTTAATTTCTGACAAAATAGAATTTTTGATGTAGCCTGTTTTAAATCTAATATTTACATTTAAACCTAGGTCTTCTAATTTATTAACAAAAGGTTTGAGTAATTCGCTTTTTTCACGTGCTAAATCTTCAAAGTGTTTATTATCATACCGTACTGAAGTTTCTAACTCACTTTCTGGGATGACGTTAAACACCGTAATTTCGGCGTTATCTACGCAAGCGGTTAGATTTTTCAACTCTTCAGGGACATTGTTGAACGAATTATCAAAATCATAAGCTAATAATATATTTTTATACATAATAGCACTACCTCCTTTATTATACTTATACCCTATTATTTTTAAAGTAAAAGAGGTAGTGCAAGAATGCGCGCAGACAAGCAAATAGAAATATTATACGTCTAACCCAATAATTTCACTTACATTATTATAACCGTTAGATTTGAGGTATTGTGCCAGTTGCTTATTTAATTTTTGAGTCAAACCTGGTCCTTCAAAAACTAAAGAACTATAAATTTGTACTAAAGAAGCACCACTACGTAACATTGTAATTACATCTGTAGTATTGAAAATACCGCCTGTACCAATAATTAAGAATTGGCCATTCGTTTGTTTATAAGCATATGAAATTAACTCTAGGTTACGATTGAATAAAGGCTTTCCACTCAACCCGCCTGTTTCATGACGATTGGTTGAATTTAGATGGTCACGTTGTTGAGTTGTATTAGCTAGTATAATGCCATCAAAGGTTTGTGTTATTGGTTCTAACATTTGCCCAAGGCCGTCTAATGTAAGATCAGAAGTAAGTTTGATAAAAATAGGCACCCTTAGATTTTGCTTATCTTTATAAGATTGAATAGCTTCACATAATTGTGAAAATTCATCTTTATCATGAAAACTTTGTAAGTTTTTCGTATTAGGGGAGCTAATGTTAACCGTAAAGAAAGTCACATCATTTTTAAATGTATCGATAACTTTAATATAATCTTCATAACGCGCATCATAGGATGTGGTCTTGTTAACTCCAACATTTAATCCTATTGGGATTTGATAACTATATTTGCGTAAATTGCTTAAAGCTTTGTTCATGCCTAAATTATTAAAGCCCATTCTGTTAATCAATGCAGCATCTTCCACTAAACGATACATGCGTGGCTTAGGGTTACCGGGTTGAGGTTTAGGCGTGATGCCGCCTAACTCAAGTGCACCAAAACCAGCATGTTCTAAGGCTTTAGGTACTTCACAAGATTTATCAAAACCTGCTGCTAATCCAATTGGATTCTCGAAATAAATACCTTTGATATTCTGATGTAGTTGCTCGTTTTCATAGTGAAATAATTGGTTAATAACAGGTAAAAGTTTTGGATATTTTTGGACGAATTTAAGTGCATTAATCGTCATCCTATGTGCTTTTTCAGGATCAATTTGGAATAAAATAGGTTTGATGAGTTTGTACATGTCATGATCGCTCCATTTATCAAATTATTTGTAATAAAACTATGTATTGTGATAAGTGCTTAATCAATTTTAAAAAGTAAAATTGAAAATGATGTCTTTAATAGACTAGCATTTTACGAATTATATGCCTAGAGTAAATAAAAGAATTATTAAAACTTTCACATATAGTTTATTTGAGTATGTGAGTGATTAATTAAGTTGAAAAAAGGAAATAATAATAACGTGTATTAAATATAACAATTGGAGGTATCACTCATGAAACAGTCATGGCAAACACAATTGCCTTTAAATAATATAAAGTCTATTTCGCCTGTTAGTGGCGGCGATGTTAATGAAGCTTTTCAAATTGAAACAACAGATGAATATTATTTTCTATTAGTTCAACGAAATCGTAAATCATCTTTTTTTGCTGCGGAAATTGCAGGTCTAGAACTTTTTGAAGAAGCAGATATTACCGCACCACGGGTAATAAATAGTGGTGAAATTGAAGGTGACGCTTACTTAATATTAACTTATTTAGACGAAGGACGTTCAGGAAGTCAGGAGGCATTGGGGAAATTAGTAGCCCAAATGCATAGCCAGCAACAAACAGACGGAAAGTTTGGCTTTGATTTACCTTATGAAGGCGGGGATATATCATTTGATAATAGTTGGACAGATGATTGGAGTACATTGTTTGTAGAGCGACGTTTAGACCATCTGAAAAATACGTTAGTAGAACAGGGGGTATGGAGTGAAGACGATGCAACACAATATGAGTCTGTACGTGCGGTGATTATGGAAGCACTAGAACAACATCAAAGTAAACCTTCTTTATTGCATGGAGATTTATGGGGTGGAAATTATATGTTTCTCACAGATGGTTCGCCAGCGTTATTTGACCCAGCACCCTTGTATGGTGACAGAGAATTTGATTTAGGTATTACTACAGTATTTGGAGGTTTTACAGATGCGTTTTATGACGAATATGATAAACACTATCCGCTAAGTGAAGGCGCGACAAAGCGTCTCGAATTCTATAGATTATATTTATTAATGGTTCATTTAGTTAAATTTGGTGATATGTATGCGCGAAGTGTTAAACGTTCTATGAAACAAATATTAGCGCAATAATATATAAAATAAGGAGTGTGCTAGCAATTTAACTGTTTAACTAGATTGCTAACTCACTCCCTTTTTTATGCTTTAATTAAGGTCTAAAGTTCCCATTTCTTCACGTAATTTATAAACTTTATCAGGTGTTACGTCTTCTCCTAAAGGATCAACCACTTTCATTGTTGAAAATGTATTGATAACTTGTCCGCGAATCATTTGTAAATATTCTTGTCTTAATGTGTGTTGTTCTTGTTTTTCTTCAACACTTAGTGGTTGTACTTTTTCTTTATTTGCAAGTTCATTAATTCTGTCTAATAATGTCATTTTTATATTCCTCCTGTGATAAGTGTGGCGGGAAATGTGGTATTACATAATCGCCAATTTCTGTTAATAATGATTTATATGATCTGTCATTCGATTTTAAATGTAACATAATATGGTTTGTGCCAATTTTTTCATAAGCTTTTAAAATTTTAATTAAAGTATTTCTACCTAAACGATAACCACCTTTAATAGGTTTCACTAACTCGTTCGGTTGATTTGATAAATCTACAACAAGAGGATGCATAAATGGTTTGAAAGTGTCATTGTTGTGCCAATCTTGTAGTAGCGTTTTCTGTTGTTGGAATGGCTGTGGGTAAAACATTAAGCCGTCCATGTTGGATTTTAACCAAGTCATTCGTTGTCTTGAGTAGCCTGTAGCAAACATAGGGATATGTTTATGCTTAGGCAAAATTTGTAGCCCAGAGTCTTCATATAATTCAAATATTGAGTTTGATATATTTGGTGAATGTGCTTGCCACAATTCATTTATAGCCGTAATAGTTTCTTGGAATTTTTCCGTTAACTGTTCTTCTTTTACCTTAAAGGCAGGAAATTCAAATTTACGGTCTCCTGTCGCTATGCCTAATAAAAATCGCTCATTTGAAAGTAAGTCAAGAGAAGTAGCCGCCTTAGCTATATGAATAGGATGACGTAATGTAGCAACAATGCTAGAGGTTCCGAGAGCGATTTTAGATGTTTTGGCACTGAGATAAGATAAAAATACAAACGGATCGTAGTTTGTCGTTACATTTCCTAGATGCGGACTATAAAGCGGACTGTCGCGCACAAATAGGCTAGTAAACCCGAGTTCTTCAGCATATTGAGCTAACTCAATTTGATTTTCAAATGGTAATTCATGGTCTTCTGAACTGTCGAAAGGTAAAGTTAACCCTAAGGTCAAATGACCCTTTTGAAAAGTTCGTTTGAATCCATGATGGTGTTGGATTGTTGTCACGTCTATCCCTCCTAACTTTAAATTTACAACACAAATTGCTTAACTAACATGTGTTGTATAGATGTATTGTATAACGTGTTTATAATTAAAGCAAACAACATGTTTACGCTTATATCGTGTAAACAACAAATAATGTTAAACGTTGCTTAAAAATGTAAAAAATCCACTTAATGAATATAAATTATTCTAGAAATAATGAAATAATTTTTCATAAAGAAATTTAAAATATAATATAATTTGATTATTTTTAGAAAATTCTTTAAATTGAAGAAGAGATTTATATTTTATTGGAGGGTTAATTTATGTTGAAAAGAATATTAATTAATAGTATCTCATGTGCTTTTATCGCTATATTGTCATTAGCAATGTTTAATAGTGATAGTAAGGTTGATGCTCAGAGTACTAATACTACAGCACAGGGTACTGAAGCGACGCAAAATACAGCAGATCGTCCTGCTGAAAATAAAGCAATGCCAAGAGTTATATTACCAAACGAAGATAGAACTCAAATTGAAAATACAACCAGTGGACATTATCAATCAATAGGTTATATCAGTATCGGAGATAATATTGCTACAGGGGTTGTAATAGACAAGAATACGGTATTAACAAATAAACACGTTGCAAATCTTTCGGAAGATGGTAACTTGACCTTTGCGCCAGCTGCCAAAGATGCTAATACATTTCCTAACGGTACATTTACTGAGAAAGAAATAAAAGCATATCCAGGTGCGGAAGACTTAGTAGTAATACATTTTAACGAAAATAAAAATGGTCAATCAGTAGGCGATGTAGTACAACCAGCAACGTTACAAGACGCTTCTAATGTTAGTAAAGATATGCCTATAACGGTCACTGGTTATCCTGGAGATAAATCATTAGCAACAATGTGGGAAAGTAAAGGCGAAATCCTAGCAAATAAAGGCAATATACTTACATATAATGCGAGTACTTATGGTGGCAATTCCGGTTCCCCACTCTTTAACGATAATAATGAAGTCATTGGATTGCATCAAGGGGGCGTTGAGGGTGAAAGTAACAGTGCAGTTGCGATAACAGGTGAAGTGTTAGATTTTATAAATGAAAATAGAGAATAAAGCATTAAATATTAGTCATTTTATATATTAGAAAATGTCTAATGATATAAAGTAAAGTATAAAATAAAAGCGGAGCTATAAAATCAATAATGGCATTTGATTTTGTAGCTCCGCTATTTTAAATATTTTTAATTATTATTTTGGTTCATTAAGAAAGGGAGCGCTTGTTTAATATAAATTTGAGCTGGTAATTGACTTGTATGGAACCAATGTTTTGCTATTCCGTAAAGCCCCCAAGACAAGAATCTCGCAGTTGTAGCAAGCGTTTCACGTTGTTCGTTAGTGTGTTGTTTTACAAGTAGAGTTAAAAAGATATCTTCTAATTCTTCTTTTACTTTTTTCTCTACAACTTGGCCATAGGCTTCACTATTTAATTTACATTCATTATGTGTCTCTTGAATGTAGCTTGTGATAGTAATAAAGCTTTTACATAACGTTTCTTCATTAAGCTCCGTTGATACATTTAATGAATCATTTAAGTTATTTAGTAAAGTTTCCGATAATGTATAATCCATAATGTCATATTTATCATAAAAATGAGCATAGAACGTTGCACGATTAACGGTTGCGCGGTCTGTAATGTCTTTCACTGTTATGGATTGAAGTTTCTTTTCTTTTGCTATAGCTCGGAAGGCGTCCATCAATAATTTTTTAGTCCTGGTAATTCTTGGGTCAACATGAGTTGTCGGCATTGACCTTGAACCTCCTTTAAATTAAATCACTAGCAATGCTATTTGATATAAATTATCTTGCTTTCAAACGAGAATGTCAATTTGACTGTTTTATTTGTGATGCATATAAAGTTTTCATCATATGTTACATGTAATTTTGAAAGTTTAAAGAAAGCGCGTGCATTGATGTAATTTGTACATTAGTCAAATTTTTGCATTTCACTATTGTTTTCTCTGATTTTGCCATTCATAAAGCTATAAATAAAGATACCTAACGTGATAATAATGATACCAATTATGCTGATAGGATCTGGTAAAGGTAATCCTAAAAATAACATTTCACCAATAAGCGTAAAAATTATTTCAGTAGCTTGGGTTGCTTCAACAGCAGCAAGTTTAGCTTGGTTATGCTTTACTAAATTTGTTGCATAGAAAAAGAGTGTAGTCGCGATAATACCAGAAAATACAGCGACTAAAAACGTTTGTAATACTTGATTAGAAGAGGGTAGTCCACTTTGAACAACGCCAACTACAAAGATGACAAACCAGATAGGCAACGTAATTAGAGTCATGCCATAAATACGTTCGATTGTTGTTAATTCATTATTTACAAGTTCCATCATTTTACGATTACCTAACGGATAACTGAATGCTCCAATAATCAAGGGAATCACAGAAATAATAAATGTTTGCATTTCTATGGAAGTAATTTGAGGTATTTGAACTAACACGACTCCAAATACCATAACGCTTGAAGTGCTAACAGAACGCCAAGAAATACGTTCTCTGACTTTAACTAACTGTTTATCAAATTGGACATATTCATAAAATAAAGGTGCAAGTAATAAACCACATATAATTGTTAATTGCCATGTTGCTGATATTAACCAACCTGGACTATAATTGGAGACAAAAGTAATTGGAATATAGAAAAAGACGAAACCAAGAGTGCTCCAAAGTAACCACTGTAAGAAATACGTTTTAATATGTTCAAGTATGTATGCGTGTCTTTTTTTAATGAAAACAAAAATAAAAAGAAATGGGAACATAAATATAAAACGCAATGAAGCGCTGAATAACCAATTGCCACCACTATTGGCCATGGAATGATTCAGTATAAAAGTGATTGAAAAAAATAACGCTCCGAGGATACCTATAAAAATCGCGCGCATTAAATCCCTCCAGACATATATAAGTTAATATTTTTAATTTAACAGTTTTTTTAATATAAGCAAGAGATGAATATTTGTTTAGACAATATAAGTATTGTATAGAAAACTTTTTTTAAAAATATTTTAAGTTGAAATATGAATGTAGTTGATTTATGATTGTAATATTATGTAAGCGCATACATAAGTGATTTGACTTTTTAAATATTGAGTTAATAGTAAATATAATAGGAGAAATTAGTTGCTAAAAGTATGTTAATAAGCTGATAAAGTATTTTTGTTGTAACATACTTGCTCAAATTAAAAAGTAGTAAAATAGAAATGTGCGAATATTTCTAGGTTAAGGGGTAAAGAATTATGGCAGACAGATTAAAGAGAGAGCTGAGCAATAGGCATATACAATTAATTGCTATTGGCGGTGCAATAGGCACTGGTCTTTTCTTAGGTGCTGGACAGTCTATTAGTTTGGCAGGTCCTTCAATTTTACTTACATATATTATTGTTGGTTTTGCGTTATTTATGTTTATGAGAGCCATGGGGGAAATGTTGCTTTCAGATACAAAATTCAATTCATTTGCGGATATAACAAATGAATATGTTGGACATTTAGCAGGTTTCATTACTGGATGGACCTATTGGTTAACGTGGATTATTTCTGGTATGGCAGAAGTGACAGCTGTTGCTAAATACGTGTCATTTTGGTATCCAGAAATTCCCAATTGGTTATCCGCATTAGCTTGTATCTTATTGTTAATGTCATTCAATTTACTAAGTACGAGATTATTTGGGGAATTAGAGTTTTGGTTTGCGATTATTAAGGTTGTTACTATCATCTCGTTGATTATTATTGGTATTATTATGATTGTAATGGCTTATCAAACACCATTTGGACAAGCGGGTGTTTCTAACATTTATAATAATGGTGGAATTTTCCCAAATGGTATGTCAGGATTTTTAATGTCATTCCAAATGGCTATTTTTTCTTTCCTTGGTATTGAAATGATTGGTATTACAGCAGGAGAAACTAAAAATCCTCACAAAACCATTCCACAAGCTATTAATAATGTCCCTTTTAGGATCCTTATATTTTATATTGGTGCAATAGCAGTCATTATTTCTATCATACCTTGGAATCAATTAGACCCAGATAGTAGTCCGTTTGTTAAAGTATTTGCGTTAGTAGGTATACCATTTGCTGCAGGAATTATCAATTTTGTTGTATTAACTGCAGCGGCTTCAGCTTGTAACAGTGGAATATTTGCAAATAGTAGAACGTTGTTTGGATTAGCAGATAGAAAGCAAGCACCACCTAAATTCCAAGTAACAAATCGGAGAGGCGTACCAGTTACAGCAATATTAGTAACATGTTCATTGTTGCTCTTTGCAGTTTTACTGAATTACTTTATACCTAATGCGACGACTGTATTCGTTTATATTAGTACTGTTTCTACAGTATTAAACATATTTATATGGACATTGATTATGATTGCGTATTATAGATATACACGTGCTCGACCTGATTTACATAAGAAAAGTAAATTTAAAATGCCTGGTGGTAAAGTAATGGCGTTATGTATCATCATATTTTTTACTTTTATTTTTTGTGTATTATTTGTAAATCCAGAAACACGAATAGGTGTTATCTTTGCGCCATTATGGCTAGTTGTACTTGCACTTATGTATAGACAGTATAAAAAACACGCAGCTCAATAACTATTAACTTTGAAATGTACACATTATATATTTTTTATAATTGGAGTGAAGAATATGAGTAAAAAAATCATTATGGATTGTGACCCGGGACATGATGACGCGATTGCATTAATATTAGCAGGAGCTAAAAATAGTTCATTAGATATATTAGCTGTAACAACAGTGGCTGGTAATCAATCAGTTGAAAAAAATACCAAAAATGCTTTGAATGTGCTGGAAGTAATGGGTAGAGAAGATATAAGCGTATCTGTCGGTGCTTCAAGACCACTGATTAAGCCAGCTTCGTTTGCATCACAAATCCATGGTAAGAGCGGATTAGATGGCCCTAAATTGCCAGAAGTACCATCATTAAAACCGACACAAAGCTATGCTGCTGATGTTATAATTGAGACACTAAAACAAAGTGAGGAACCTGTAACGCTAGTGGCTACAGGCCCTTTAACAAATATTGCAACAGCTTTAATTAAAGAGCCGAGTATTACACAGTATTTAGACTCTATTACAATTATGGGTGGAGGAACTTTCGGGAATTGGACACCTACTGCAGAATTTAATATTTGGGTCGATGCAGAAGCTGCAAAACGTGTATTTGATTGTGGTGTGCCTATCAACGTGTTTGGCTTAGATGTGACACACCAAGTATTAGCGACTGATGCTATTATCAACAGATTTAAAACTATAGATAATCAAATTGCAAAATTTGTGGTCGAACTTTTAGAATTTTTTAAATCTACATATAAAACGCATTTTAATATGGATGGCGGTCCTATACATGATGCTTGTACGATTTTGTATCTGTTGGAACCAAGTTTATTTACAATGCAACACACGCATATTGATATAGAACACCATAGTGCACTTACCTATGGAACAATGGCGATTGACTTAAATGATATTACTAATGGTGAGAAGAATGCATACTTTGCTACTGCAGTAGATGTTGAACGCATATGGGTTATAATGGAAGATATACTCAAAAGTTATAGTGATGACTAATAACTAACATAAAGCTAATACTTGTTACAACCTATTTAATTGACATTGTAATTAGCACAGCCAAAACAATGAAAATGTAGATAAAAACTGTATATGTATACTATTAAGTTATGTTACAATGCCATCTAAATAATAATTGAATAGTATCGATTTATATTTGGAAGCGAATAGAAGAAATTGGCTAAATTTTTTATTTCGCTTCCTATTTTTATGTCAAACTAAAGTATGAGGTTATTTTTAAGCGGATTACTAGAGATTTAAAGATATAAAAAGTATACTTATTAATTAATAATCAAACTAATTAAAAGGTGATTCATTTAGTGAAAAACACGATAAAAACAATTGTATTATTAACTATTATAGTTGTACCACTTATTTTCTTAACAATGAATATAGATCATATACAAAAAAGTATAAATGAAAGTTTTTCAGACTTTAGTAACCAAAACAATAAAAATGAACGCTCGACTTCTTATACGGGCTTTTTTGATCGGAGCAGAGAAACAGAAGATTTCGGTGAATATGAGTTTAGTGGTTTTGATGGGAAACATTATGGGATCGATTATGATTTACCTGAAGACACACCGGTTAAAGCTGTAACAGATGGCAAAGTTACCCGCACATTTGAGAATGACTTAGGTGGCAAAGTAGTGCAAATAGCTGAAACAAATGGACAGTATCATCAATGGTATATGCATTTAAACCAATTTAAAGTTAATGTAGGAGACGAGGTGCAAGCGGGAGATGTAATTGCACTTTCTGGTAATACGGGAGAACAAACGACCGGATCACACCTTCATTTTCAGAGAATGAATGGCGGAGTAGGTAATGATTATGCAGAAAATCCTAAAACTTTTGTTGAAAATTTGCCAGATGGTGAGAAAAGTTTATACAAACTAGAATGACTATAGTGTATGTACAATTTCATTATAAAATAATTACCGCTTATTCTAAAAGACATTGATAGGATAAGCGGTAGTTTTATATTCAATTTCTATGATAATAATTATTTATTGTAATAATGATTGGAGCACCACTGCTTGATTATATTTTTCATCTTTAGCGGAAAATAATAAAATAATGTCTTTATCAGTCTCAGAAACTTTACTTTGTAGTTCTTCGAATGCTTCTTTTTGATCAGCATTATCACGCAGTTCTTTTTCATATTTTTCTTTAAAAGCAGCATATAATTTAGGGTCATGGTTAAACCATTTTCTTAGTTCAGAAGTCGGTGCTACATCTTTTATCCAATGGTCTAAATTTGCATCGTCTTTAGATATACCTCTAGGCCATACGCGATCTACAAGTATTCGTAAACCGTCTCGTTGCTTGTCTTCATAGATTCTTTGAATATATACGGTCATGTAATAAACCTCCTTAAATATTTGCTATTCGTTATACTATTACCTTTAAAAATTGAAGGAAAAACATAGATGTATAATTAAGTAGTTATAATATAAAAGGGTATATAAATAAAAATGACGTTAGGAGTGACCGTAATGACTAAATTTGATCATATTGAACCACCTACTCAATTTCAATATCGTAAGGGCCAAGTTTTGATAAAAAATTTTTTTGAATTCACTTGTGATAATCGTATTTATTTTACAAATACAGTGCATAAAGACTTAGCAGATCAACAATACAAATTTAATATTGAAATTTTATCAGATATCGATAAGTATGGATTAGCATTAGATTTTAATGAAGTCGATAAATTATACCAAAAAGAAATTGAACCGTATTTAGATGGTCAATTGGTAAATGACACGTTGCCTGAAATGAATACAACCGCTGAAAATATTGCTATATGGATATGGGAACAATTTACTAAACACTTACCTAACGAGCATCAATTACAAAAATTAGAATTTTTCGAAACGTCATCTCAAGGCCTTGTACTAACAGCGAACTTGATGAAATAGTAATATTGAGATTTTGTTTTAATGACGTAGCCTTGTGAAACCATTATTAGAATAAAATATTGACTCATGCTAGAACAACCTTATCGACTGTAAAAAAATGTTAATTCTAAATAGAAGTAGGTAAATGAAATCGAATTTTTAAATTGAGATTTTGTATACCTACTTTTTTGTTACAGTCTTTTGATTACAGGTATTGATATTTTGATTGTTATTTAGATATAAAATTCCTCCTAAAGCTATAAAAATGTTTTTGAAAAATAACCAAATAATATTCTGAAAATTGAGAAAATATGATATATTAGTATTTATTTCAGCTTAGGAGGAACTTCTATGATTAAAGTAAGTCCAAAACAATTTTTATATAATGTACTATCTGGTGTAGCCATTGCCATCGTAGCAGGATTGATACCTAACGCTATTTTAGGAGAACTATTCAAACTTTTCGCACCTAAGTACGAAATTTTCCAAACATTATTACAAGTAGTAGAAAGTATTCAATTTACTGTACCATTATTAGTCGGTGCGCTAATAGCAATGAGGTTCAACTTATCACCTTTAGCAACGGCTGTTGTCGCAAGTTCTGCTTTTGTGGGTAGCGGCGCAGCGCAATTTAAAGATGGTGCTTGGATGCTTGTAGGTGTTGGAGATCTTATTAATACAATGATTACTGCAGCAATTGCGGTGTTTTTAATACTAGTTGTTGGAGAAAAGTTTGGTAGTTTAACATTAATTATTCTGCCGACTATTGTAGGTGTTATAGCTAGCTTTATTGGCGTTCTTATATTGCCATATGTTCAAATGATTACAACTGGTATTGGTAATTTAGTCAATACATTTACAGAATTGCAACCAATATTGATGTCTATGCTTATTGCATTAGTATTTAGTTTTATAATTATCTCACCGATATCAACTGTAGCTACTGCATTAGCTATAGGTATTAGTGGTTTAGCGGCTGGTTCTGCTTCACTTGGAATTGTGGCATGTGAGGGTGCGTTAGTTGCAGGTACGTTAAAAGTAAATAGAGCAGGCGTACCTATAACAATCTTTTTAGGCGGTGTGAAAATGATGATACCTAATATGGTAAGGCATCCTATTATTTTACTACCAATTTTCACAAATGCATTAGTCACTGGTTTTGTTGGTGCACTAATAGGAATTGGTGGCACAAAAGAATCAGCAGGATTTGGAATTATTGGGCTTGTTGGACCAATAAGTGCATTTAGATTTATGGAACATTCAGTATTATTGAACTTAATTTATGTATTTATTGCGTTTTTTGTAGTTCCATTTGTAATGGGATATTTGATAAATACATTTTATATGAAGACATTGAAATTATATGATAGACAAATCTTCAAATTCTTAGCGTAAAATTATACATAATAGCTAAAACGTATGGTTTATTTTGTAATATAATGTAATGTTTTGAAAATTGTATAAAAGAATCACATTTGATAAAAAGGCCACATAACAGTGACCTTTTTAATTTTAGACAAAAAAATTTGCAAGTTTCACTCCAAAATATAATTTTTTTGTCTTTTTGTTATTTTACATTTGTGTAACAAAAAGGATGGTTGTAATAATTCAGACTATGAGATGTCATTCAACGAACAAAGTATAAAGCTTAATATAACAACACTATACACAATATATTTTGAAAAAAACGTGAGAATTATGCATTACAAAACAAAACAGCAATGTTTCAATGTTACAAAACGCCTTTGCTTTTGTAAAGTTTTGTTATGGAAGTGTAATATAAATAGCTGAAATATGTGTTATATTATTTGTGGCGAAAAAATAAAACACAAAAATTAATCGATTTCAGCACATACGATAAATAATTTAACGAAAATATAATTTTACTTAAAAAGATTTTAATTTGGAGGATTTTTTAATTATGAAGAAAACAATTTTAGCATCATCATTAGCAGTAGCATTAGGTGTAACAGGATATGCAACAACAGCAGACCACAATCAAGCTCACGCTTCAGAAGAAAATATCGACAAAGCGCATTTAGCTGATTTAGCTCAAAACAATCCTGAAGAATTAAACCAAAAACCATTACACGCTGGCGCGTATAACTATAACTTTGTTTTAGGTGGAAATGAATATACATTCACTTCAAATGGTCAATCTTGGTCATGGAATTACACAGCTGCAGGTGCTCAAAGTGCAACTTCTAGCTCAGTACAAGACGTAACTACTCAAGCAACTACTAACACTAACGAAACTTCAGCTAGTGAAGTAAGTGTCCAAAAACAATCAAGCAATACTCCAGTAGCAGCAGTTGAAGCGCCTAAAGCTTCTTCTAATACAAGTGTTAAAACTGCTCAAACAAGCACTACTTCTAAAACAACAACTACAAATACATCAAGCATTGATGCCATTGCTAACCAAATGGCAGAACGTACTGGTGTATCAGCGTCACAATGGAAAGGTGTTATCCAACGTGAAAGTGGCGGTAACGGAAGTGCGGTTAATGCGTCATCAGGTGCATATGGTTACTTCCAATTATTAGGCCATGGTGAACATGCAGGTATGTCAGTTCAAGATCAAATTGACACAGCAGTTGGAGTTTACCAATCTCAAGGTTCTAGCGCATGGGTTGGTTGGAACTAATTAATAAATATTAAGGCTAAGAGCGACTCAATAGAGTCGCTTTTTTTTATGTTGACATGTTTGAATATTCTGATAAAATTAATAATAATTTAAAATAAACTTATCCAGAGAAGCTGAGGGATTTGGCCTGATGAAGCTTCAGCAACAGACTTTGATATAAAAGTACTGTGCTACTTCCAACAAGCGTTAATGCTTGAAAGATAGGTGACATGTGTAACTATATGCCACACAGGTCGGCATATAGTTTTTTTAATAGGAGGAGTTTTATGGCAATTTCGGATAGATTGGCACAGATACCAGATAGTTATTTTGCAAAAACAATGGGACAGAAAGTAGAACATGGTCCTTTACCATTAATTAATATGGCTGTAGGTATTCCTGATGGTGAAACTCCCAAAGGAATTATTGACTGTTTTGCTGATGCGCTACGTCAGCCTGATAATCAAAAGTATGTTGCTTTCCACGGTAAAGACTCATTTAAGCAAGCAATAGTAGATTTTTATCAAAGACAATTTCAAGTTGAATTAGATAAAGAAGATGAAGTATGTATACTATATGGTACTAAAAATGGTCTTGTAGGTTTACCTACATGTATCGTGAATCCTGGAGAAAATGTGTTGTTACCAGATCCAGGCTATACAGATTATAAAGCTGGAGTATTACTTGCCGATGCACAACCACAACCACTCATTTTGGAACCACCTTATTATTTACCTCAGTGGGACAAAATAAGCAAAGAAACATTACTCAATACACGTTTGGTTTATTTGACTTATCCAAATAACCCGACAGGTTCAGTTGCTACAAAATCAGTATTTGATGAAGCGATTGAACGTTTTAAAGGAACAAAGACAAAGATTGTTCATGATTTTGCATATAGTGCATTTGGCTTCGATGCTAAAAATCCTAGCATATTGCAGTCAGAAGGAGCAAAAGACCTAGCAATAGAAATATTCTCACTATCAAAAGGTTATAACATGTCAGGATTTCGTGTTGGCTTTGCTGTTGGAAACAAAGACATCATACAAGCATTAAAGAAATATCAATCACATACGCACGCAGGTATGTTTGGTGCATTGCAAGACGCAGCAACATACGCTTTGAATAACTACGATGCTTTTTTAGACGAACAAAATTTAACATTTAAACGTCGTAGAGATGAGTTTGAAGCTAAATTACAACAAGCAAATATACCTTTTGAGCCAATGAAAGGTGGTATTTTCTTATGGTTACGGACACCTAAAAACTTTAATGGAGAAAGTTTTGTTGATTATTTATTACAAGAACAGTCAATTCTTGTTGCACCAGGTATACCATTTGGAGAACACGGGGAACATTATGTGCGTATTTCTTTAGCGTTAGATGATGCATCGTTACTAGAAGCTGCAAAAAGAATACAATCGCTTAAGCATCTTTATGAATAGAATAATCTGATTGGAGTGATTAACTTATGACAAGTATTAAAATTTTTGGAGTAAGAGAAGAAGATATACCTTATATTAAAGCATGGTCTACAAAACACAATATAAATGTTGATTTAGATGAAGCACTACTTTCATCAGAAACTGTCGATCGCGTAAAAGGGTTTGATGGTGTTTCAATATCACAGCAAATTCCTTTTGATGAAGATGTATACCGCAAGTTACATGAATTTGGTATTAAACAGATTGCGCAACGAAGTGCTGGTTTTGATATATATGATTTCGAGTTAGCTCAAAAATATGATTTAATTATTTCTAACGTACCATCTTATTCGCCACATTCAATTGCTGAATATACGGTATCACAAGCACTTAATCTGGTTAGAAACTACAATGATATCCAACAAAAAACAGCTTCATATGATTTTAGATGGCAACCAGCTATCTTATCACGCTCTATTAAAGACTTGAAAGTTGCAGTTATAGGAACTGGTCGCATCGGTTCAATTGTTGCCAAAATATTTGCGCAAGGTTTTGAAGCTGAAGTTATTGCTTATGATATTGCGCCGCAGGACAGTTATAAGTCATTTTTAACTTATACAAATAGTATAGAGGAAGCTGTAAAAGAGGCAGATATTGTTACGGTGCATATCCCTGCAAGTAAGGATAATGATTATTTATTTGATGATGTATTGTTTAATGAATTTAAACGAGGATCAGTATTTATCAATTGTGCTAGAGGTTCCATTGTAAAAACTAGTGCGCTATTACATGCGCTAGATAACGGTATTTTAAAAGGTGTAGCACTTGATACATATGAAGGCGAAAAGGGATTGTTTCCAAGTGATCAACGAAATTCTGAATTAGAGGACGAGGTATTAAAGCAACTTATCGAACGTCAAGATGTTATTGTTTCACCTCATATTGCCTTTTACACAGATGCAGCCGTTGAAAATCTCATTGTGGATGCTTTAGATGCGACAGTCGATGTTATTAAGACTGGTGATACTAAATTACGTGTAAATTAATAAGTAGGCAAGTGTGTATGTCTTAAATCGTAAGCTATTTTAAATATAAAAAGGGAGTGAGACAGAAAACTAATTTTTTAGAAAAGATTTCTGTCTTACTCCCGGCAAGGAGGACTAGAGTTGAAAAAGCTCGGTTTAAAAGCTTTTTCAACTCAGTCAGCTACTGCTATTACACTAAGTTGAGACCGAGACATTATATATGTCCTAGCCACTTTACTTTGAGAACAAGGGTTAAGTGTCTTACGTTTTTATTTCAGCAAAGATACTTATATTTGATAAGTTTTTGAGATATTATTTTACGTCATAACCTTGCTCTTCTATTGCTTCATACATGTTTGGTGCTGCGACTTTGTTATCATCAAAATCAACTTTAACATTACCTTGATCAAGATTAACATCAGCTGTTGATACACCATCTAGATTTGTTAGTGCACTTTCTACTGCATGTTTACAGTGTTCACAACTCATTCCTTCTACTTTAATTGTTTCGGTTGCCATATCAATCACCTCCTTAAAATAATAAACTTCATTTGAATCATCTCAAAATTTAATTATAATTTCATGCGTTTTAATCTGAGTGCATTAGTGACAACACTTACTGAGCTTAAAGCCATCGCGGCACCAGCAACCCATGGTGCAAGTAATCCAAGTGCAGCAATTGGAATGCCTGCTACGTTGTAACCAAACGCCCAAAATAAGTTTTGGCGAATATTACGTATAGTTGATTTACTAGCTGTAATTGCTTTAGGTACTAGTAATAAATCACCACCAAGGATGGTAACATCAGCAGCTTCGATGGCAACTTCTGTACCTGTACCGATTGCTATGCCGATATCCGCTTGGACTAAAGCTGGGGCATCATTTACGCCATCTCCTACCATTGCTACCGTCTTATTATTAGCTTGTAATGATTCAACTTTAGATGCTTTTTCTTCTGGTAACACTTGTGCTATTACTGTGTCTATACCAACTTGTGAAGCGATGGCTTCAGCAGTACGTTGATTATCACCAGTTAACATGACAACTTCTATATTTAAATCGTGTAACTGTTGGATTGCTTTGTTAGTAGAATCTTTGACTGTATCAGCTACTGCTATAGTGCCACGTAATTGTTGGTTAATCGCTATTAACATGGCAGTCTTACCTAACTGTTCGAATTGAGATAATTGTAGCTCAGAACGATCAATATCCACATGATATTCTTCTAAGAATTTACGGTTACCCACTAATAATGATTTTCCAGCAATCGTGGCTTTGATACCGTGCCCAGGTACCGCTTCAAAATCATCAACTTCTAATAAATTAACTTGTTCTGATCTTGCATAATTAACAATAGCTTCGGCGAGTGGGTGTTCAGAAGCTTTTTCAGCGCTAGCTAATAATTGTAATGTTTCATTATCACCATCAAAGTCTGTGACTACAGGTGTTCCATGTGTGATTGTTCCAGTTTTATCTAAGACAACAGTATCGATTTGATGTGTACGCTCGATATGTTCGCCACCTTTGAATAAAATACCATTCTCTGCTGCTTTTCCTGTACCTACCATAATAGAAGTAGGTGTAGCTAAACCAAGTGCACAAGGACAAGCGATAACCAGTACAGCAATTGCTGCTACTAAGGCAGGTTCAAATTGACCTTGGCGAACTAAAGTAATCCATATGATAAATGTTAGAATTGCGATACCAACTACAATAGGTACAAAATAACCAGATATGATATCGGCAAGTCTTTGGATAGGTGCTTTAGAACCTTGAGCTTCTTCTACCACTTTAATAATAGAGGCGAGCGCAGTGTCCTTACCAACATTTGTAGCTTCGATTGTGATAATGCCATTTTTATTCATTGTTGAACCAATCACATAGTCACTTTGTGTTTTTTCAACTGGTATAGATTCACCAGTTAACATAGATTCATCGATAGAAGTTTTACCTTTGAGAATTTTTCCATCTACAGGTATTTTCTCTCCAGGTTTAATAATTAAATAATCACCTTCTACAACTTCGCTTAAAGGTACCATTTGTTCCTCGTTATTACGTAGCACACGTGCTTCTTTAGCTTGTAAGTTTAGCAATTCGCTTAAGGCATTTGTCGTTTGTGATTTTGCACGTGCTTCCAAATATTTACCAAATAAAATCAATGTTATGAGTACAGCACTCGTTTCGAAATATAAATGCGGCGTATAATTGGTATTGTTTAGCCATTTGACCATTTCATACAAACTATAAAAATACGCTGCACTTGTTCCTAAAGCTACTAATACATCCATATTTGCTGAACCATTTCTCAAGTTTTTATATGCACCAACATAAAATTGCCAACCAATAATGAATTGTATCGGAGTTGCTAAGATAAATTGAAACCATGGGTTCATTAATATAGAAGGCAAATGCATGTTAAAGAGATGCACAAACATAGTTAATAGTAATGGTAAAGCTAATATAGCCGAAATAACTAATTTTGTAAGTTTATGTTTTAACTCTAATGCTTTGTGTGATTGTTTTTCATCAGCTTCTTTTTTGAGTTGAGCATCATAGCCTAATTTTTGAATTTTTTTAATTAAAGTCTCAACTGAAGTTGAATTAGGATTATATATAATTGTAGCATTTTCAGTTGTAAGATTAACGTTGGCTTCATCTACGCCATCAGTGCGATTTAATACCTTTTCAATACGGTTAGAACATGCTGCACATGTCATGCCTGTAACTTCTAAGTCGACTTTGTCATTTAATACGCCGTACCCTGTTTTTTCAATTGTATTGGAAAGGTCAGTAGGTGTAGTTGAACTAGGGTTATAAGTTATTGTAGCTTTTTCAGTTGTTGCGTTAACATTTGCTTCAACGTCATCCATTTTATTTAAATTTTTCTCTATACGGTTAGCGCAAGCTGTGCATGTCATACCTGTAATATTGAAAGTAGTTTTTTTCTGTTCGTTCATTAAGTTATCCTCCTTTCGATTTGTAAATGATTAATCGTAACATTAGAACCTTTTACAACATAAATATACCCCTAGCAGGTATAAAAGTCAATGTTATTGTTTTAAAAAAGAGGGCTAGGTACACAAAATCAAAATTGATTTCGTATTCCTAGCCCTTCAAGACATGGCAATAATAACATATTAGTGTCGTACTTAAATTTTAAGTATTATAGCTGTTGGTTATATCTTGTGATGAATATCTAAATGATTAAAATAATTGTTTTGATTTTTTACTATAGCTTAGGTTTGTCGAAGCTTAGCAAATGACTAAAATTGGCTTGATGTTTTTACACTATAAGATATGCGATTGAAAATGACTTTATAAAAGATGTTCTTGGTTTACTTTACTTAATTCGTTAACAATTTTACGGCTATCTTTATTTAGATGTTTGACGTAAATTTTATTGTTCTTTTTATGATAATTTTCAATCAATGTGTCTATGGCATTAACAGCTGAATCATCCCATAAATGTGCTTCTTTAAAGTTTAAATAGATTGTTTTGTCATGTAATTCTAAATCGAGTTGGTTCATTAATGAATCAATAGAAACGAAAAAGATTTGTCCTTTTATATTATAATGAATAGCATGATTAATCTCTTCATATTGGACGGAAACATTTGAAATTTTTGTAGCAAAACACAAGGCGCTTACAATTATCCCCACAATTACCCCTAGTGCTAAATTGCTTGTAATTAATACGATAGCTACAGTGAGAATCATCACAAGCGCGTCTGTACGAGGTGCTTTTTTAATAAATTTAAAGGAACGCCAATTAAAAGTTCCCACAGAAACCATAACCATAATAGCTGCTAGAATGGGCATCGGAATTTCAACGACCCAATTACCAAATACGATGATTAAGATAATTAAGAACACACCAGCAGTAAAGGTAGATAAGCGCGTCGTAGCGCCTGAGCGTACATTGATTACTGATTGACCGATCATTGCACAACCACCCATAGCACCAAAGAAACCTGTGATTACATTGGCAATACCTTGACCACGAGATTCTTGGTTTTTACTACTATAGGTATCTGTCGCTTGGTCGACAATACGAGCCGTAAGCAAGCTTTCAACGAGTCCAACAATCGCCATAGATAAAGCATATGGGAAAATGATTTTTAACGTTTCTATATTAAAAGGTACATCGGGAATGAAAAATTGAGGTAACGAACGTTTAATTTCACCTAAATCTCCAACCGTTTCTACATTCGCGCCAGTCACTAAGTAAGTTATTGTTAATAAAATAATCGCAATTAGTGGCGCAGGTATCTTGTTAAAAATACGTGGTAAAAGATAGATAATAAGTAAAGTAATGATAACAAATAAATAAGTGGCAAAAGATATACCAAAAATATGCTTGATTTGTGTTAAGAAAATCATAATGGCTAAGGCGTTAACAAAACCAATCATTACAGAGTTGGGAATAAACTTCATTAACCGACCAATTTTTAATATACCGAAAATAATTTGAATAATTCCCATTAAAATCGTGGCCGCTAATAAATACTGGACGCCGTGGTCCCGTACTAAAGGTACAATAACTAAAGCCACAGATCCTGTTGCAGCAGAAATCATAGCCGGCCTTCCACCCACGAAAGAAATAACAACTGCAATAATAAAAGAGGAATATAGACCAACCATAGGGTCTACTCCTGCTATAATTGAAAATGAAATGGCTTCTGGAATTAATGCTAATGCTACGACTATACCAGCCAATATATTAGTCCCTGGAGCAATTAGCCACTCCCGCTTAATTTTATTTAACATTTATCTTACTCCTTATTTAAAAATGAACTAGACTATTATATCATATAGTGAAAACACTTACCCCTAAGCTGTAAAAGTAACTAAAAAATGAGAAGTTCAATAGATGAATAAATCATGGTTTCAAATGTGTGACAAGTTTGTCATTTTAAAGCGTAGGGTTGTTAGTTGAAACAAACGAAAATAGACTGCAACTTAGTTAAACTAAGGATATAAATTATTTAAGGAGTGAAGGGCATGTCTATATTAAAAGTAGAAGGGCTTACTAAAAGCTATGGAAACAGACATCGACAACAAGAAGTGCTTAAAGGTCTTGATTTTTCTATAGAAAAAGGCGAGTTTGTTACAATAATGGGTCCATCTGGATCAGGAAAAACAACATTGCTAAACGTCTTGAGTTCCATTGATTATATTACAAGCGGCACAGTTGAGATCAATGGCAATAAAATAAATAAAATGAGTAATAAAGCATTAGCAGATTTCAGAAAACAAGAAGTGGGATTTATTTTCCAAAATTATAGTGTATTAAATACGCTTACGGTTAAAGAAAATATTATGTTACCACTTTCTATTCAAAAGATGTCTAAAGCAGATAAAGAAAAAAATTACAATGAAGTCACTAAGTCTTTAGGGATTCAAGATTTAGGACATAAATATCCAAATGAAATATCTGGAGGACAACAGCAACGTACTGCAGCAGCACGCGCATCCGTGCATAAACCAGCCATTATATTTGCGGATGAACCTACAGGCGCATTAGATTCTAAAAGTGCACAAGATTTGTTAAATCGTTTAGAAGAATTAAATAAGAATTTAGAAGCAACGATTGTTATGGTTACACATGACCCTGTCGCAGCAAGCTATTCTAATAGAGTAATCATGCTAAAAGACGGTAATATTCATTCTGAAGTGTACCAAGGTGATGATTCAAATCAAGCCTTTTATAAAAATATTATTCATATGCAGACGGCATTAGGCGGTGTCGCTCATGAGTTTTAATCAAATTGTACTTAAGAATTTAAAACAGAACTTACGTCACTATGCAATGTATATTTTCTCGTTAATTGTAAGTATCGTATTATATTTTAGTTTTGTAACTTTAAAATATACAGACAGTATTAACAATGAAAACTCAATGGCAATTATAAGAAAAGGTTCAGACGTTGGGTCATATTTCTTATTTTTTATCATAATTGTATTTCTAATGTATGCAAATCAGTTATTTATAAAGAGACGTACACGTGAATTTGCTTTATTTCAATTGATAGGCTTAACTAAGTCTAATATATTACGTATGCTTATAATTGAACAGATTGCTATGTTTTTAGTAACAGGTGTTATTGGTGTTATAGTAGGGGTTTTTGGGTCTAAGCTATTACTCATGGTTGTGTTAAAAGTTTTACATATTAGCACAAGTGTAGCCTTAACCTTCCAATTTTCAGCAGTATTTCAAACTTGTTTACTAATATTTATATCCATGCTGTTAATTATTATACAAAGTTATATTTTCTTGCGTAGACGCAGTATTTTATCAATGATGAATGATAGTACAAAGTCAGAAGTATCAAAAAATACTATCTCAATACTTGAGATTTGTTCAGGCATCTTAGGTGTTGTGATGATTACATTTGGCTATTATATGTCTACAGAAATGTTTAGTAAATTTTTAAGTAGTTTAATGTTTACCCCGTTTATTATATTGTTTTTAACAGTAGTAGGCGCTTACTTATTTTTCAGAAGTTCAGTGTCTGTTATTTTTAAAATGGTTAAAAATGCGAAACGAGGTAAAGTGTCTATCACTGATGTTGTCTTTACGTCTTCAATCATGCATAGGATGAAGAAAAACGCGTTATCGTTAACGATAATTGCAACTATATCAGCAGTAACGGTTACGGTGCTGTGTTTTGGGGCAATTAGTAAATCAACTATTGATGATAATGTCGCCTTGACATCACCTCAAGATTTTAATTTTATTGACAATAAACAAGCAGAATCATTTGAAAATAAAATGAAAGATGCACATATTGGTTTTGATAAAAAGTATAAAGAAGTCTCTGAAGTCAAAATGTCGAAAGATACATTTTTTAAAGAAGTTGGAAATCCGAATATGTCTAAGAGTGATTCGATGTTAATTACTAGTAACAAAAATTTCAAGGATAATGAAATAACCGGTAATCGAGCGAAAGTAGTTAACATGGTAGCACCTGGGGGATTCGTTCAACACAATGAAAAAGGCGAGATCGTGTTACAAGGTCAATCCCAACACACGTTTAAAGTCATTGGCTCAGAAAAGGACGTGAGCTTTATGAGTGTAATAAGTTTTGGTGGCCCAGTATTATTAGTTAATGATGATAAATATAATGATTTAAAACAAAATGCTAGCGAAACACGTCAACAATTTGGTTATGATTTGAAAAAACAAAGCGAATGGAAAGAAGCGAATCAAATTGCTAAATCAGTATCGCCGAACATTGAATCGCAAAAAATGGTGCGTCAATCGATGGATGATTCTGTAGGTATCCTATTATTTGTTACATCATTCTTAGGATTAGCCTTTTTAGTTGCAGCAGGTTGTATTATTTATATTAAACAAATGGATGAAACTGAAGATGAAATACCTAATTTTGTTATTTTACGTAAGATTGGCTATACACATCACGATATGTTGAAAGGGTTAGCTTTAAAAGTGACGTTTAATTTTGGTTTACCACTTATTGTATCCTTGTTGCATGCTTATTTTGCAGCAAAAGCATTTATATTACTTATGGGTGGTAATAGTATGTTACCAGTATATATCGTAATGGGTACTTACTCCGTTGTATATTGTATATTTGCAATTATGGCATTTGTACATTCAAGTAGGATTGTAAAACATTCGATTTAAAGAAAAGTCTTAGCCGTAATTATAAAAATGTTAAAATAAGATGTGGGCTTAACTGTTACGTGTGAGAGTGAGTTTGCCTAAATTGTTTAAGTCTAGAGAAAAAATACTTTGAGAAAGTTAAATTAAGTGATTAGCAAAGGTATTCACTTAATTTACTAAATAATGTTCATAACATATAAGACTCTGGGGAATTTGTTTATTCCTCAGAGTTTTTGCGATGTGATTATGTTGTTAGCTATTGAATATTGGCCAAAATGTTTGATTCCTATTTAAAGTGGTATTTGCCAGTAAAAGAGTAAAATGGAGGTATGTAACATATGAATCTAACTGAATTTCATAAAGAAATTAAAGGATATACACAAGATAGACAGCCAGGTATACAAAAAGATATGAATCCACAACCTATTACTGAGATGGAAGGTTACAAAAGTGGTGGCAAACTCCAAGGTAAAATTGCATTGATTACTGGTGGAGATTCAGGAATTGGTCGGTCTGTTGCAGTCTTGTATGCTAAAGAGGGGGCAGATGTAGCTATTGGTTATTACGACGAACAGGAAGATGCTGAAGCGGTAGTAGAGCAATTAACTTCATTAGGTGTTAAGACAAAAGCATATGCTCATGACTTAAAAAGTGTCGATGAATCACAAAATTTAATTGAAAAAGTCATTAAAGATTTTGGCGGATTAAATATATTAGTGAACAATGGTGGCGTACAATTTCCTCAGGATAGTTTCGAAGCTGTTTCACCAGAACAGGTTAAAGAAACATTTGAAACAAATATTTTTGGTATGATGTTCTTATCACAAGCTGCAGTTCCATATTTAACTGATGGAGATGCAATTATTAATACTACAAGTGTAACTGCTTATAGAGGATCGGCTCATCTCATTGATTACTCTGCTACAAAAGGCGCAATCGTTGCCTTTACGCGTTCATTAGCATCAACTTTAATTAATCAAGGAGTTCGAGTAAATGCGGTTGCGCCAGGTCCAATTTACACACCACTGATTCCAGCTACTTTTTCAGAAGACAAAGTTGAGAACCAAGGTGGAGATACACCAATGGGTAGAAGAGGGCAACCAGCAGAACTTGCACCGTCATATGTTTTCTTAGCATCATATGCAGATAGTTCATATATAACTGGTCAAGTTATACATGTGAATGGCGGAGATTATATAACATCATAATATAAAAATTAAAAAGTATAAATAAAAAGCAGCGAAACAGTCTTTTGGCTGTCTCGCTGCTTTTATGTTTGAAGGTTGTCTTGGAAATTTTAGTTTAGACAATTGATGTCACTTGTAGGTTATTTTATCTAGAAGAAAGTATATAAACGTTAGAAGAAATCTGAAGGTTTCAGATCATTGAAATCTAAATTTTTTAAGCCGTCAAAATTAATGTTTTCAATAGTTTGTACAATTTCACCGCTTTTAACCTGGTTATAGTAGTTTGTCGCTTCTGAAACAATATCGTGTTCCTCGAATGTTTTTACTATACCGAGTATTAAGACAATTGCTATCGCTCCTTTAAATAAGAATTTCATAATTATTGACTCCTTCTATAAGTTTATAACATTATTTTACAGTGTTTTTTCTAGTAAAACATGCGTCCATAGTATAGAAAGTGTATCATACCTAAGTTGTATGTTGTATATTAAATGATTGTGTTTAATTAATTTTTTATAATCCAAATGCGATAGGTAACCAGAAATAAGCAAACAGTGAAATTACAATGATAGCGAAAATATTTAAAATAAAACCAGCGCGTACCATATCTTTCATTTCTATTTCATCAGAGCTAAATACTGCTGCATTGGGTGGTGTTGAAATTGGCAACATAAACGCACAAGTAGATGAAAGAGCAACGATACCCATGATTATAAAAGGGTCTTGGCTAATCGCTGCTGCAAAGCCAATACTAATTGGCATCAACATGTTAGAAACAGCTGTATTTGACATGACCTCTGTTAAAAATAAAATAGCTGTGGTTAGTACAAGTATAATTAATATTAATGGTAGAGGTTTTACAATTCCCATCATACTACCAAACCATTTTGTAAGTCCTGAATCTTCAAAGGCTGCAGCTAAAGATAAACCGCCTCCGAATAAGAGTAGTATACCCCAAGGGAGTTTGCTCATATCGTCCCATATAAGTAGTCCACCTTTTTTAGTTTTTGCGGGAATGAGAAACAGTAATACTGCGCCAAACATTGCAATATTAGTATCTGTTATATGTAATGAACCTGGGAGTAATCCGCCAAATATCCATAAAAGACTGACAAATAGAAAAACAATTGCCGTGAGTTTCTCTTCCTTGGACATAGGTCCTAAATCATGTAATGCTTTCTTCGCAAAATCTGATGATATATGATCCGCATCTTCAATTTTAAATAACCATTTTGTTAGTAAGAAATAAAGAATTACTAATAATATAACAGTAAGTGGAACGGCAAAAATCATCCACTGAGCAAAGGAAACTTTTCTATCAAGACTAGAAGACGCAATTGCTGCAAAAACAGCGTTTGGTACTGAACCGATAAGTGTTGCTAATCCACCTATAGATGCCGAATAGGCTACCGTTAGGAGGAGTGCTTTACTAAATTTACTAGCAGACTCAGGCTTAAGAAACTGTGCATCTTTAATTTCTTTGATGAGTGCTAAAGCAATAGGTAACATCATGAGTGCCGTAGCTGCATTTGAAATCCACATAGAGATGAAGGCAGTCGCAATCATAGTACCTAGGATGATACGGTTACTACTTGTTCCCATCATTGAAATAATGGTCATTGCAATACGCTTGTGTAAATTCCATTTTTCAATGGCTAATGCAATGATAAACCCGCCCATATACATAAATACGATAGGATCAGCATAAGCACTCGATGCGATAACTTCATCAGTCCCTCCTGTTAGTGGAAGTAAAATTAGTGGGATTAATGATGTTGCTGGTATGGGGATAGCTTCTGTAATCCACCATGTCGCAACAAATAGTGTAACTGCAAGCACAGCTCTAGGTGCGTCATCTAACCCTGTTATACTAGGAATAAAGTAAAAAATAAGAAAAAGTAAAGGTCCCAAAATTAAGCCGATTTTTTGTTTCATAATTATTTCCTCCTTGTTTATGGTGCTATAACTGTAAGAATATCAATAACCTAACATATAGACAATTTATTTTTCAGAAAATTATAAAAATATTAGGTCGATACTGATAGAATATAGGTGATAGTTAAAAATAAATATTTGAAAAGAGATGATTTTATGATAGTGGGGGCACTTATAGACAAAGGTGATACATGGATTTTATGGGCAATCATTATTGTGTGGGCAACTGTGAGTTTATTTTTAGAACAGAAGTATCAATGGGCGAGTACAATTTCTGGTGCCATCATTGCACTTGTTGGTGCGATGATATTATCAAACTTTAAAATTATACCAACAAGTTCACCAGTATATGATACTGTGTGGGATTATGTTGTACCTTTATCGATACCGTTACTTTTATTTAGTTCAAATATTATGAAAATATGGAAAGAAAGTAGAAGACTATTGATTATATTTTTCATTGCATCCATAGGGACAATGATTGGAACGCTTATTGCATTTATTTCGTTAAATCAATGGATACCTTATTTGAACAATATAGGGGCAATGATGACAGGTAGTTATATTGGAGGAGGAGTAAACTTTGCGGCACTAAGCTCTAAACTTGAAACGCCAGGTGATATGGTATCAGCAACGGTAGTGGCAGATAATAGTGTTATGGCGTTATATTTTATGTTATTGATTGCATTACCGTCACTACCGATAATCAAAAAGTATTTTAAAACAGATTATGAAACAGAACGTTCACCAAAAGCACAACAATCATATTGGGAACCTAAAAAAATTCAATTATTAGATATTGCATTTTCGATTGCCAGTGCAATCACACTTGTTGCAGTAAGTTTTAAAGGAGCTGAGCTGATACAACAATGGGTACCTAAAAGCAATATTTTACTAACGATTATCACTTCTTTCTTTGGAGACAGCTATCTTTTGCTAACGACTTTAACGTTAATCGTGGTTGCAATATGGGGAGACTTCTTTGAGAAATTGGCTGGTGCATCTGAAATAGGTACTTTTTTGATTTATATTTTTTTCGTAGTTATAGGTGTGCCTGCTTCTTTTGCCACAATTATAACAACGGCCCCTTTACTCTTTGTTTTTGTTATTATTATACTCATATTTAATTTGGGATTAAGCTTATTGATAGGTAAGGCTTTGAAATTTAAAATTGAAGAGATATTATTAGCGAGTAATGCAACAGCAGGAGGACCAACAACCGCAGCTGCATTAGCTATTGGTAAAGGATGGACAGGTCTTGTGGGCCCTATTCTAATAATAGGAACATTGGGGTATGTCGTAGGGAATTATGCTGGAACGCTGATGTATCAATTGTTAAGTCAAATGGTTTAGTTCACAATTAAACCTACTGTAATGTTTTTAAATATAAATTTAAGAAATTAAACTAAATACCTATTATAGGAAAGGGAGCAATAAGCATGAGTGAAAAAGATAAGATGTTAGCCGGTGAATGGTACGATGCAAATAATGATGAAAATTTAGGGACAGAGCGAGTAAAAGCTAAAGATTTATGTTTTGATTTAAACCAAATCCGTCCTAGCAATCAAACACAGAGACAAGAAATAATAACGGAATTATTAAATTATGAGCCTCGGTCATTAGAATTACTAAGTCCATTCCAAGCTGATTATGGCTATAATATTAATTTAGGCCAGCGTGTCTTTATTAATCACGATTGTTATTTCATGGATTGCAGTAAAATAGTGATTGGAGATGATGTATTTATTGGTCCTAATTGTGGCTTGTATACAGCAATTCATCCGCTAGAGTATAAAACTAGAAATGAGGGGCTAGAACAAGCTTTACCTATAAATATAGGCAACAATGTTTGGCTAGGGGCCAATGTGATTGTATTACCTGGTGTAACAATTGGTGAAGGCGCTGTTATCGGCGCGGGTAGTGTGGTTGCTAAAGACGTACCTGCCAATGCGCTTGCATTCGGGACACCTGCTAAACTAGTTAGTACAATTGAGCAATAATAAAGCTTCAACTGATTTTACTATATACATTCACATAATATTTAATAGGTCACCGTCAAAATGTCGTGGTTTTGGCGGTACTTTTATATTACTTAGTTGAATTAGTTTAGCCTATAACTTGTTTATAGCATATTTGTTTTGATTAAGTAATGAAATATGTATTTTCCAAAAGAAAGTTGTAAATGTTGGAATTATATTTATATTCGATTGTGTAATATCATAAAATAAATTAAAATTATATTAAAAAATATTCCGCGGAGCTTAAATGAAAAGTAATTAAATTGTTCGGAATATAATTGGTATTTGTGTTAAAATATAAAACTGTGAGTGAAATGGTAAAAGCAATAATTGTGACTATATAAACATGAATGCAAAATTTATAAAACATAAAGTTTTTACAGATTGTTTGAACAAGCCAACTTTTAAATGACTATTTCCATATCTAACTTAACGATTACTAGACAAGAAAAGAGGAATATTGAATATGGATATTTTAATTGGTACATTATTTTTAATTATAGTGTTAGCCCTATTTACATTATTTACATATCGAGCACCTAAAGGTATGCGCGCGATGGGTGCTTTAGCAAATGCTGCAATTGCAACATTTTTAGTTGAAGCTTTTCATAAATATGTAGGTGGAGATTTATTAGGAATTAAATTTTTAGGTGAATTAGGTGATGCTGCTGGAGGTTTAGGCGGTGTTGCTGCAGCTGGTTTAGTATCTTTAGCTATCGGTGTTTCGCCGGTTTACGCATTAGCAATCGCTGCTTCATGTGGTGGTCTAGATTTGATACCAGGCTTCGTAGCTGGTTATGTAATTGGTTATTTAATGAAATATGCTGAACGCAAAGTCCCAGACGGTATAGATTTAATAGTAGGTATTATTATCATTGCACCTTTAGCAAGATTAGTTGCAACGGGCGTAACGCCTTTAGTTAATAATTCGCTATTAAAGATAGGTGATATTATTCAAAGTTCAACTGAAGTAAGCCCGATTATTATGGGGATTATTTTAGGCGGGGTTATCACAGTTGTGGGTACAGCTCCATTAAGTTCTATGGCTTTAACTGCTTTATTAGGTCTTACTGGTATGCCAATGGCGATTGCAGCCATGGTGTCATTCGCGTCTTCTTTTATCAATGGTACAATGTTTAACAAACTAAAATTAGGCGACCGTAGATCTAGAATTGCGGTATGTATCGAACCATTGTCTCAAGCTGACGTAGTGTCTGCGAACCCCATACCAATTTACACAGCAAACTTTATTGGAGGAGCACTAGCAGGTGCAGTCATTGCATCTTCTGGTATGATAAACGATGCTACTGGTACTGCTACCCCGTTAGCTGGCTTTTTAGTGATGTTTGGGTTTAATGATCCAGTTAAAATCTTTATTTATGGTGCTATTGTAGGAGTGATAGGTTTAATTGTTGGCTATGTATGTTCCATTATATTTAAGGATCATCCTATTGTTTCAAAAGAAGATATTGAAGCAAGATAAAATCAAAAGCACTTTGACGCTCAATTTTTAGATATGTCAAAGTGCTTTTTTATTTATTCGATTAATTGGCTATCAGGAATATCTGTAATGAACATATGCCCGGGTGCATGTGTAATCATAATTTCTGGTTTAGCATCTAAAGCGACGGACTGAGGTGTTACACCACACCCCCAAAAGACAGGGACTTCATTATTTTTAATCACTACTGGTTCACCAAAATCAGGTTGATTTATATTAGAAATACCAATTTCTGAAGGATTACCAATATGCATAGGTGTACCATGTACATTTTTAAAACGAGAAGTGATTTCTGTTGCTTTAATAGCTTGTTGCATAGTCATAGGACGCATGCTTACGGTGATATTACCAGAAAACTGACCACTATCTTCAGCTGGGATATTGGTCATATACATCGGTACATTATGTCCTTCTTCTAAATGGCGTATTGGGATACCAGCTTCTAGTAATGCATGTTCAAACGTAAAGCTACAGCCTATTAAAAAACTGACCATATCTTCTGTAAATAATGTATCGATATTAGGTCTTTGTTCTACGAGTTTACCTTGTTTATAAACACGATAGGCGGCAACTTCGGTAGTTATGTCAGCTTGTTGACCGAAAGTTGGAAATGATTTCGATCCTTTTTCAGACACATCTAGAAGTGGACATGTTTTAGGATTTCTAAAACAAAATTTCAAAAAATCGTAAGCATAAGCAGAAGGAAGTATGACAACGTTCGCTTGAATATAGCCTTTGGCCATGCCACTAGTATGTCCAGTCAGTTCACCTTGCTTAATCATTTTTCTTATTGTAGTAGGTTTTTGTATTTGTAGGTCCAAATCTATCATCCCCTTATAAAAGTAATAATACTATTTTACCAAAAATTCAGAAAAATATAATGTTGAGCGTATTTTAATTACTATATAATATGGTTTTAAAATGCTAAAAGTAACGTTATAATAAAGTGGTAGATGTATTGAGTCATAATGATTTCTTGGGAGGATACATATGAAAAGAACTGGAGAAAAAGTGCTTGTATGGATTGGTATTATCTTGCAGTTTATACTAATATTTTTTATGGCAATTGTTACACCATTTTTGAATGATGCAAGTGTAAAAAACGAATTAGCAGATTCAATTTATAATAGCAATATGTATAATCAAGGCACATCACAATTGGACGCATTTAGTTTGGTAGATGTTGCTAGTCAGATATTTCTACTAGCTTTAATTATAGTGATTATATGCACGGTTTTGGCCATCGCATTTGCTTTATTCATTAATAAATTTCCAAAAGTTGTAGGTGTGTTCTTTATTCTTCTTGGTATTATTACCGTATTAACATTGAATTGGATTACTGCGGTCTTATGGTTAATTGCTGGAATTATGTTATTGGCTAGAAAACCAAAGCGTGTAGATAGTTTGTATGTGTCGCAAGAACGTAATGATTATAATAGAAACCAAAGTAATTATAATGGGACACTAAAAGCTAAAACAGATGATGCTCAACATGCACATAATAAAGAGCAAAAGGAATCGACACAGCTTAATCGTAGTGAGAGATATAAAAAATATTAAGGTTAATTATTGTGTATACTCAAGAAATTTTTAAACATAATTAAAATAAAAAATAGTGAGGCAGTAACGTATAGTTTCTGCCTCACTATTTTTTTATATACAATGAATAGAACTAGTAAAGTCAATTCATTTTGCCGTGTTTATAACTTTCATAAACACTATCGTATTTTATATTTCCAATACCACCGACAACTAATTTACCAAATTTGAATAGATTAAATAAATAAGCTAAGCATATAGAAATGACTAAAGTGATAATAAAGTTAAACGCAATATTACGTATTGAACTATCAACTCTTAGTAATCCTAAATCATGTACAAAGAAATAATGGGTTAAATAAATACAAAACGAATAGTTACTTATATATAGTACAAATTTAGGTACATATTTTATATAAGAAGAGAATAAGAAAAAGACTAAGATGACCATAGTGACATAGAATGGAATATCAAAGCGTTTCGATTCCACCCAGGTACTAATGCCTAGCAGATAATTACCGATTAAAATAGATAAGGCAATTATGAATCCTATAATAATAGGCCAAGTGAAACGTTTAATATTTTTCATGAATGCTTCATAATAAATACCCGTATAAAAACCAAGTAAAAAATAACTAATCCATCCTAAAAATAGCATCCAACCTTCTCTTTCCCAAAATAAGCCTAAAAGATCATTCTCCGATTGTGGCACGTATTGGCGAAATGCCCAATAAACCGTAGCGAATATTATAGAACCAATAATCATTGGAATAGGCTTGCATTTAATTAGATACTTAGCAAAAAGAATATGCAATATGTAGAATTGGAAGATAATGACAATGAAATAGGTGACTGCACCACCATGAAACATAGTATCTCCAACATTATGCATAAATTGAGTTAATGTTTTTGGTTCGAAATAAAAATATGAAATACCAAGGTTAATTAAGATATAAGGAATACCGAGATAGATTAACTTATTCTTTAAAAATCCCGGTTTTGTTTTAACGTGATAGTTTTTAGCTAATAAAAATTCTGAAATAAATACGAATAATGGTGTACTAAACATAAGGAGTAACTGAAATACTCTAATAGTTGTACCATGACCAACAAAATCCATTTTGCTAAATGTTGTTGTAATCGAATGAATAAGAACAATACTTAAACAAGCTATCGTACGCATCCAAAATATCACAGATGTATATGTTTTCATTATAGCTTACCTCTCGATTGTTCTGTTTAATTTAAAAATAAATATATATGATTATTTTGCGAATTATCATACTAACATATTAATATTAGTATAAATGTAAAGTTTAAGTTACAAATTATTAAATTTATATAATATATATTTGTAGAAGTAATGATAAACATAACTGAATAAAATTTCAAATATCAATGTAATGGAAGAAATGAGTTCAATACCATTTATTTTAATAAAAAATGTTGTAAGCGATTGCAATTATTGTTTGATATCTATACAATAGCAATAAGAATGGAAACATTTCCATTTAGTTTTCTATTTACAAACTTACATGGGGGTAGAAAAATGGTAGTCAATTATCACAACGAACCAGGCATTGATTTTACAGATAGTAAAAATGTCGAGTCATTCAAAAAAGCTTTAGAAAAAGTTAAAGGTGAATTAAAACAAAAAATCCCTTTAGTTATTAATGGGGAAGAGAAGTTCACAAAAGATACGTATCAGTCTATCAATCCTGCTAATACTACTGAAGTTATTGCAGAAGTTTCGAAGGCAACGCAAAAAGATGTAGATGATGCATTTAATGCAGCTAATGAAGCTTATAAATCTTGGAAGAGATGGTCTCACAAAGACCGTGCAGAATTTTTAATCAGAGTTGCAGCGATTATTAGACGTCGTAAAGAAGAAATCTCAGCTGTTATGGTTTATGAAGCAGGTAAGCCATGGGATGAGGCTGTTGGTGATGCTGCAGAAGGTATTGACTTCATTGAATACTATGCAAGATCAATGATGGAGCTTGCAGATGGTAAACCAGTATTAGATAGAGAAGGGGAACATAATAAATATTTCTACAAACCTATCGGTACAGGTGTAACAATCCCACCATGGAACTTCCCATTCGCAATCATGGCTGGAACAACATTAGCACCCGTAGTTGCTGGTAACACAGTCCTTTTAAAACCTGCTGAAGATACGCCATTAACTGCTTATAAATTAATGGAAATTTTAGAAGAAGCGGGACTACCTAAAGGCGTTGTTAACTTTGTTCCAGGCGATCCAAAAGAAATCGGTGATTATCTTGTAGATAGCGTACACACACACTTTGTAACATTTACAGGTTCTCGTGCTACAGGTACAAGGATCTTTGAAAGAGCCGCAAAAGTGCAAGAGGGCCAACAATTCTTAAAACGCGTTATTGCTGAAATGGGTGGTAAAGATGCGATTGTTGTTGATAAAAACATCGATACAGATTTAGCTGCAGAGTCTATTGTAACTTCTGCATTCGGCTTTTCAGGTCAAAAATGTTCGGCATGTTCTCGTGCTATTGTACACAAAGATGTATATGATGAAGTGTTAGAAAAAGCAGTAGCTTTAACTAAGAACTTAACGTTAGGTAACACTGAAAACAACACATACATGGGTCCTGTTATTAATCAAAAACAATTTGATAAAATCAAGAACTATATTGAAATTGGCAGTAAAGAAGGTAAGTTAGAACAAGGTGGCGGCACAGATGATTCTACTGGTTACTTCATTGAACCAACAATTATTTCTGGCCTTAAATCAAGCGACCAAATTATGCAAGAAGAGATTTTTGGTCCGGTTGTAGGGTTTGTTAAAGGTAAAGACTTTGAAGAATTATTAGAAATTGCTAATGATACTGATTATGGTTTAACTGGTGCAGTGATTACAAATAATCGCGAAAACTGGATTGAAGCTGTAGAGTCTTATGATGTAGGTAACTTATACCTTAATCGTGGTTGTACTGCAGCAGTTGTAGGCTACCATCCATTTGGTGGTTTCAAAATGTCAGGTACAGATGCTAAAACAGGTAGCCCAGACTACTTATTAAACTTCTTAGAGCAAAAAGTTGTTTCAGAAATGTTCTAAAATAAATGATTAAAAAGAGTGAGTATATGCAATCAATCTTGATTGCATATACCGCTCTTTTTTTTATTCATCTATGACTTGGATATTAATTAATTTTCTGAAATACTTGTCTAGTTCGGCAGGTGGCAGTTCGATACAATGTTCTCTCATCCACTCTGTAAATCCAAATAGACTTGCACCATAAACATAAAATATAAGTTCGGCAGGAATATCAGAATCAACTGAAATACGGTGCTCATTTTCTTTAATATCATTCTGTAATACACTGATGAAATGATTAGATATCGTACGTTCAAATTCTTTGTCATGTTCTTGTTTGTCTTTAATACGCTGTAATTCAATTACATCACTAGTTCTATCTATCACTGTAAATGGTGCATTGATACGTTCTTTTAAATCGATTGAAAAATAATCTTTTGTTACGTATTTAATTAAATAAATTAAAAGATCATATTTATCATAAAAATGCTTATAAAATGTCGTTCGATGAACTAATGCTTTTTCACATATTTGATTAACTGTAATTGTTGAGAAAGTTTGTTTTTCAAGTAATTCGTAGAAACTTTGTGAGAGAGCACGTTTAGTTTTAATAACACGTAAATCTTTTGCGTTCAATATACATTTCTCCTTATTTGTAGTTTAAATATACAAATTGTAATAATTAATTCTTTTAATAAAAGGGTAAAGCATTTAGTATGTGGATAGAAATAATCTACAGTATATATTTAAACTATAACGTTGATTAATTTAGGAGGCAATAGTTTGGCAAAGTTTTTATATAGAGTAGGATCGTTTGTGGCTAAGCATAAATGGTGGAGTGTTGTTGCGTGGGTAGTTTTACTTGCGGCTATTATTATTCCCCTTACAATAAGTGCGCCGAAGTTTGATAATGACATTACTATGAATGGCTTACAATCACTCGATACTAACAAAAAAATAGAAGATGAATTTGGTCAAGATAGTGAAAAAGCTCAAATAAGAGTTGTATTAAAAAGCGATGCGAAAGAAGGTATCGTTAAGCCTGATGTGACAAAAGACATCAAAAAAGCTTTGAAAGATATCAAAGATGACGATAAAGATATCAAAAATGTTTCCGATCCATATGATAGTAAACAGATTAGTAAAGATAAAACGACTGCATTTGCAGATGTAAATTATGATGTTAAAACAACATCACTAAAATCAAGTTCTAAAGATAATATTAAAGAAAAAGTAGATGACATTAAAGACGACCATAATGTACAGGTTGAATTAATGGGTACAGGTATGGAATCTACTGAAATTGGTGGCGCTTCTGAGATAATAGGTGTGGTTGTAGCATTTGTTGTACTATTAATTACATTCGGTTCAGTTGTTGCTGCAGGGTTACCAATCGTCAGTGCATTACTTGGCTTAGGCACAGGTGTAGGTATTATTTCATTACTTACATATGCATTTGATATCCCTAATGTCACTTTGACTTTAGCGGTTATGATTGGCTTAGCAGTTGGAATAGATTATGCATTATTTATATTATTTAGATACAGACAGATAATGAAGACAGAAACGAACCATATTAAAGCAATTGGACTAGCAGTAGGTACTGCAGGTAGCGCAGTGATATTTGCTGGTGTCACAGTAATTATCGCAGTATGTGGTCTATCTCTTGTGGGAATCGATTTCTTAGCTGTTATGGGATATGCTTCTGCGATTAGTGTATTTGTAGCTGTGGTGAGTGCTCTTACTTTATTACCAGCCTTAATTAGTATTTTCCGTAAACAAATTAAACCAAAAAGAACAAAATCAGAGTTTAAAAACGATGTCGATACTGGATGGTCAAAATTTGTTGTAGGAAAACCATTATTAGCTATATTGATTGGTTTGATTATTTTAATATTAGTTGCAATACCAGTTAAAGACATGCGCTTAGGTATCCCCGATGATGGTATGAAGACTGCAGATTCGACGCAGAAAAAAGCATATGATATTATCTCGGATAAATTTGGCGAAGGATTTAATGGTCAAATTGCAATGTTAGTTAATGTTAAAGATCAAAAAGATAACCCGCAAGCTTTACAGAAAGATTTGAAAGCGATGCATCAAGACATTAATGATATGGATAACGTTGATGTAGTTACAGAACCACAACTAAGTGAGAGTAAAGACTATGCAATGATAGCAGTTATACCTGAAAAAGGACCGAACGCAGAATCAACAAACACATTGGTTCATGATCTAAGAGACTATAATGATAAAGCTAAAGATGAATATGACTTCAAGACAGAAGTTTCTGGACAAAGTGTTATCAATATAGATATGTCTCAAAAATTAAATGAGGCTATTCCATTGTTTGCTGGTGTAATTGTAGCGTTAGCCTTCATTTTATTAATGGTTGTATTCCGTTCGATTATTATACCTTTAAAAGCAGTACTTGGCTTTGTATTATCCTTAATGGCAGCACTTGGATTTACAACAGTAGTTATGCAAGAAGGCGTTATGTCTGGATTATTTGGTGTCGATACTACTGGACCATTACTTGCATTTTTACCGGTTATAACTATAGGGCTATTGTTTGGCTTGGCAATGGACTATGAAGTATTCTTAATGTCACGTATTCATGAAGAATATACGGTTACACGTGATAATGAACACGCCATAAAAGTAGGTATTAAAGAGAGTGGGCCAGTGATTGTTGCTGCTGCATTAATCATGTTTAGTGTATTTATTGCCTTCGTCTTTCAAGATGATGTAATGATTAAATCAATGGGATTAGCGCTTGCATTTGGCGTACTCTTTGATGCAATCATCGTACGTTTAATATTAGTACCAGCATTAACTAAACTATTTGGTAAAGCATCATGGTATATGCCTGCATGGTTAAATAAAATTTTACCAAGTGTCGATATAGAAGGACATGGATTAAAAGATAATATAGATAAAACAGATAAAAAGTAAATACTTGTTAATGAGCAAATACTAAGATTAGCCATGAAGAAATCTATGACAATAGAATTTTTCATGGCTATTTTTTATAATTTTAGAGAAAAATAATACATACGGATTATTGGGTTTTAAAGGCGCTACTATTAAATATATTTCACACTTAGTTAGCATTGCTAGGATGGAATGACAAAATTAATTTGAATCAATTAGTTTTCTGTTCTACTACCTTTTTGTCAAAAAAAGAACAAATTTTAGAAGTTATAGATTATTGGGGATATTTCTTTAAAATAAGAAACTATAAAGAGGTGAATTATGGAAACTTTTTATAGTATAGAGTTGATGGAACAGAATAACGATTATACACAAGTTAATCAAGGGTTACGGCTTGGATTGATACTGAGTGACAAAATGACAATTTGGAAATTTAATGAATCTTATGAGTTCAATGAAGGTGATGTATTTATTATTAATCATCAAGAACCATATAGATATAGCAAAGGCAAAGAAGCGTTATGTATTGTTATTCATTTACCGGAAAGTTATTTGAAACAGTACTTAACTGATTTTAGCGATAAACTATACATGTTAGATAAAGCACATTTACAAGATGCCATATACAAACAAATTGTTAATCTTATAGCGAAAATTGGGATTGTTTATATCAGAAAAGGTGAATTTTATCGTTTATACATTGAACAACAATTGATAGAGTTAATGTTTATAATTGCACGTTTTTTACCTACAAAAAGAAATGAGATTTATAGAGAAAGCATAGAGGATAATCGTGTGGCATTTGTATGTAATTATATAGAAAATAATTATTGTAATAGTCTTACGCTCAATGAAGTAGCTGATAAGGTACATCTTAGTACTGCTTATTTATCTAAAGTATTCACACGACAAGTTGGTTTGGGATTTAGCCAATATATAACTCATATTAGACTGAAACATTGTAAGAAAGATTTAGTTATGACAGATGAGTCAATTACACAAATTGCTGTGAAACATGGATTCAGTAATTCGAACACCTTATTAAAACATTTTAAAGCACATGTGAAATTAACGCCGTCTCAATTTAGAGAAAAATATAAAAATATAGAAGCAATAGAAACTACTAATAGAGAACAAAAAGAAATTATTTATCAAAAATATTTACATTATTTATCATTATATATTATCCAAACAGATGATATGTTATTACAGTCACCTGAAGCTCAAAAGATAATAGATATTAGACTCCAAGAAACAAGCCAAATACTTTCATCTTACGATCATGTCATTCAAATAGGAAACTTAGAAGTATTACTCATAAAAAGGTTTAGAAAACAATTACGTGAAGTTAAAAATACTATTGGCATAAATCATATATTAATAAGGGATCCAATTAAAGAAGGATTTGTAGAGCATAAATGGATTGAAAGTGATGAAGAAATACCCAATATACATCCATATATGAAGTTAGATGAATGCTTGGATTTTCTAATTGAACACCAAATAGGTTTAGGAATAGAAATAAATCCACCTAAGACAAGAGTGAACTTTAAAGGTTATTATCAAGAAATGACTTATTTATTAGAACATATGTATAACATATTAATTGATAGAAAATCACTTGATTTAGTAGTTTACATTAGTACTATTGATGAACAGATATTTCAGTCTCTTGTGAAATTGTTTAAAAATTATTTTCCCCATGTCAAAATAGTGATGAATATAGACAACGGTTCAGAAAAACATGTGAGAGCAGCTAAGTATATTTTAGACTATCATCGAAAAGAGATTGATAATATCGGTTTTAGTGCAAATCAAAATGACATGATTAATTTTAAATCAATTGATAATAATCAATATAACCAATCCAAAAAATATATCATATTAAAATTGAAGCAAATTAAGCAGTGGTTAGGTTTAAAAGACCATAGTACCCCATTTACTTTGTTAAAATGGAACACATTGACAGGGAATACAAATTACACAAATGGTGCCTATTTTCGTGCAGGTATTATTTTTGAACAGTTGATAGAGATGAACAGAGATATTTGTATGATTGGGTATTGGTTGAATTTTGAGATACATCAACAATACTGTCAGAAAGAAACCGTTGCTCAGTTGCATGGTATCGATTTATATCACCAATTTGGTAGCAAGCGTCCAGCCTTTTTTACAAGTGCATTATTTGCGAAACTTTCTGAACATATTTTATATAAAAATGAAAACTGTATGGTTACAGGCGATTTTAATCATTTTCAAGTTATTGTATGGAATGCAGAACATTATAATCCTTATTTCACGATAAATGACCCCTCAAATGATATAAATTATAAAGAATATCAGTTTAATATTACGAACGCTTTGCCTGGTATGTATAAAATTAAACATTACACATTAGATCAGAATCACGGTGCGCTATATAAAGTTTGGCAACAATATAACACACGCTACGGCATGGACAAAGAAACGATTGATTATGTAAATCGCGTGACTTATCCAAAATTAAATATTAGCGAAATTAAAGTTACAAATACAATTAACTATCATTTGAAAATACTAACCAATGCTATACAAATTATTGAATTCAGAAAGTATTTTGAATGAAGAAGCTTAAAAGCTAACCGAGGGTGAGATAACTTCAACAATCCTAGGTTAGCTTTTTTGGTGAATAATGATTACACATAATATGGTTATTGAAAAGTTTTGTGAAAATGACAAAAAAGAGTGTTCGATTTTTGTCATTATTAAAAAGAAACACAAAGTTATTATAAAAAGAATATAAGAATAGCAAATATCCTATATTAAGAAAAAAACGAGAGCGCTAAAATCTTTTTTGAGAGAGGATAGCAAGTATCATTGATAGAAGATGTTTTGTAAACATCTCACAATTGAGCTTATCTTCCCTGTTTGTCATTTGTAAATTTAAAAATAGGAGGAACATAAAATGACTCAAAAGGGAAATGCGCAAACATATAAAGGTGACAATAAACTAATTTTAGGAATCGTGTTAGGTGTTGTAACTTTTTGGTTATTTGCACAATCTTTATTAAATGTTGTACCTACGTTGCAACAATCATTTCATAGTAATATCGGAACAATCAGTATAGCAGTGAGCATTACGGCGTTATTTTCTGGTATGTTTGTTGTTGGGGCTGGCAGCCTAGCTGATAAAGTAGGTCGTGTAAAGATAACTTATATTGGTTTATGGTTAAGTATTATAGGATCATTATTAATCATAGTTAGTAACTTACCAATATTATTAATTGTAGGTAGAGTTATACAAGGACTCTCAGCAGCTGCTATCATGCCTTCGACATTAGCAATTATGAAAGCCTACTTTGACGGTAAAGATAGACAACGTGCATTGAGTTATTGGTCAATCGGTTCGTGGGGAGGTTCAGGTTTAGCATCATTGTTTGGTGGAATGGTCTCAACATTTATTGGTTGGCGTTGGATTTTTATTTTATCCATACTTATTGCTTTATTATCAATGTATTTAATCAAAGGAACGCCTGAAACGAAATCACCAGTAACTAATAATAAACACTTTGATTATACCGGTTTAATTTTATTTGTAATTATGATGTTAAGTATTAATATTGTCATTACGCAAAGTGGTACGTTGGGATTATTCTCACCAATAATTTTAGGGCTTAGTATCGCTTTTATACTGTCAACGATAATTTTTTTGAAAGTTGAAAATAAAATAGGCAATCCATTAATTGACTTTAAGCTATTTAACAATAAGGCATACACAGGTGCAACACTATCTAATTTCTTATTGAACGGTGTGGCGGGTGCTTTACTAGTTGCTAATACGTTTGTACAACAAGGGTTAGGATTTAGTGCGTTTCAAACAGGTTTACTATCAATAACATATTTAGTAACCGTATTATTGATGATACGTGTTGGAGAAAAAGTATTACAAAAAGTGGGCGCAAAAAAACCAATGGTCTTAGGAACTTCTTTTAATATGATTGGTATTATTTTAATTTCACTAACTTTTTTACCGAGTATGATTTATGTAGTTGTCTGTATTTTTGGCTATTTACTATATGGTTTAGGGTTAGGATTTTATGCTACGCCTTCAACGGATATGGCTATTTCTAATTCACCAGAAGATAAAGTTGGTGTAGCTTCGGGTATATACAAAATGGCATCATCATTAGGTGGCGCGTTCGGTATTGCTTTATCAGGAGCATTATATGGTATTGTAGCTAATTTGACTAATGTACAAATTGGTGCGTTAGCAGGCTTATGGCTAAACGTTATTATGGCTTTGTTATCATTATTTATTATTATGATTATGGTACCAAAGACAAAACGGGTTAGAAAATAAATTTCAATAGGGTTGGCAAATATTTTGAAAAGAAAAAGTGTATAATGTAATTATCATGTTATAGGGGGAACTATTATGGTGAAAGAATTAATAGATTTATTGAAAGATAAAGAAGAACGAATGATTGAAATTCGTCGATTTCTACATCAGTATCCTGAGTTATCGTTTCATGAAGAGCAAACTCCAAAATATATCGAAGAGTTTTATAAAAACAAAGATTGTGATGTAGAAACCAACATAGGACCTAATGGGTTAAAAGTGACAATTGATAGTGGGAAACCAGGTAAGACAATCGCTATACGTGCCGATTTTGATGCGTTGCCAATTCAAGAAGACACTGGATTATCATTTGCTTCAAAGAATAAAGGTGTAATGCATGCATGTGGCCACGATGCTCATACCGCTTACATGTTAATCCTTGCAGAAACATTAATAGAATTAAAAGAAAAATTCAATGGCAAAGTAGTAGTTATTCATCAACCTGCGGAAGAAGTACCACCAGGTGGGGCACAAGCAATGATTAAAGATGGCGTGTTAGATGGTGTAGATCATGTGTTAGGTGTTCATGTTATGAGTCATATGCCTACTGGAACGATTTTTTATCGTGAAGGTAACGTGCAAACTGGCAGAGACTTCTTTAAACTTACAGTAAAAGGACAAGGTGGTCATGGTTCATCGCCACATACAGCAAATGATGCTATTGTTGCTGGTGCGTATTTTGTGAATGCTGCTCAAACAATTGTATCAAGAAGACTAAATCCATTTGAAACAGGGGTCGTAACGATTGGTTCATTTGATGGTAAGGGCCAATTTAATGTCATCAAAGACAGTATCGTTATTGAAGGAGATGTTCGAGCACTTACAGATGATACAAAACGTACCATTAAAAACGAAGTTACACGCTTATCTGATGGCTTAGAATCTATGTTTGGTGTAACTTGTGAGTTAGAATATCATGACGATTACCCTGCCCTATACAATGATCAAGCATTCACGCGTTTTGTTGTAGATTCAATTGAAAATGCAGAAACAGACGCAATTAAAAAAGTAGAAAGATGTGAACCACAACCACCGTCTGAAGATTTCGCATATTACGCTAAAGTGCTACCAAGTACGTTCATATATGCAGGTGCAGCACCTGAAAATGGTGAGATTCACCCACACCATCATCCTAAATTCACAATTAGTGAAAAAGCAATGCGTGTTTCTGCAGAAGCGGTAGGTATTACTGTATTAAATTATCTAAAATAAACTAATAATTAAGACACCTTATTATAAAGTGACGAGCGTATACTTTATAACGTAAAGGTGTCTTAAATTATGTTGTTATAATGATGACTAAACTGTCCTTTAAATACATGCCGCTAACATTGTCATAAAAGTTTATAAGTTAACTATTAAGTGTATATATATAAGGACAATAAAAAGATGAAGGATGATTATGATGAATGGCGATAAAAAGATAAGCGAATTACTAGATAGTTATAAAAAACCATTAAAAAAACTTTTTAAATATGATAAATCAAAAGCTTTAACATTTGATAAAGAAAGTAGAAGTAAAGTTGAAAATGAAAAAGGCATTTTTGTAATATTTAATAATAAGAAGCCTATATTTGTTGGGCAAGCTGGTGGATTTATGACGGGATACAAGTTGACACAAAAAGATTTGAACGATAAATTAGGCCAATTTAATTTGAAATCTGATGCAGGCACAACGAAATTTAGAAAGGCATTTAGCGCGCAACAAAATCTAGATGAAACAGAACAACAAAATATTAAAGCAGAAACTTATAATTTAAAATTTCAATATATTAAAGTAAAAGAGAACCCAGCGATGATTAACATACTAGAACTACTTGCTATGGAATACGCAAAGGATAATGAGATTGAACTATATAACTTCTTATAAATTAGAATAGATTATTGTCGATTTTAATGCTTAAAGTGAGGTGGTTTGAAATGAATTTAAGCACATTAAGTTTTCATTTTCAGCAACATGAGATAAAAATAAAGTTGCCTAAAAACTATTTTAAGACTGAAGGGAAGTCTTATCCACTAGTTATAGTACAAGATGGCGACTATTTATTTAAAAATATAGAAAAAGAAGTAATATTTGCTGGAATTGTTCCTAAAGACAGAAAGCAAGACTACACACCTTGGTATGCCAATGTAAATGATATTGAGTATAGTGGTAAGGCAGACAATTATTTAACTTGGATAGCCAGTGAATTATTACCATATTTAAAAAAGTGCTTTAGCATTTCTGAAGAATATAAGGATATAGCTATCGCAGGCGCATCATTTGGTGGCCTAGTATCGTTGTATGCATTATTAACAGAGCAAGACGTTTTTGGTACCTTTATATTGATATCACCATCAATATGGTACCCTGGTTTTCTAAAGTTTATGAAAAATAATGAAATTCTTAAACAGCCATGCCATGTGTACTGGTATGTAGGTGAATTAGAAGGGAAGCAAAATAAACATTTAAATAGAAATATGGTCTCGCAAACAGAACAAGGCGTTGATATTTTAAATGAACTTTTAATCTCTGAACAATCGGTGTTTCACTTTGTAACCAATAGAAAAGGTATACACCGTAAAAATTACTTTAAAAAATACTTTAAACACGCAATTAAGAAATTATTTTGACTAAATGAAAAAGTTTTTCACCTATATTATCTGAAAATTCTTTAAATTAATGTGAATTCGATACTTTTAAGTTAGAAAAATGATAACATTCATAGTGTAAGTATTTATAAAAAAGATGAACGTCTACTAATAGTGTAATGAAACACTGAAAAAGTATTGTATGATGTTTTGAATTTTTATAAATATTAATTGAATTTATATTTGAATATAGGGGATGCTTTTATGACAGAAAACACTAAAAATTTTTCGGGAAGTAAATTATTGACTGCCATTGTATTATCTATATTAACTTATTGGCTGTTTGCGCAGTCTTTTTTAAATATAGGACCAAAGATACAATCAACATTTAGCACTAGTCCAGATATAGTTAATATTTCAATTAGCTTAACATCATTTGTTACTGGTGTATTTATGGTTGTAGCTGGTAATTTTTCAGATAAACTTGGTAAGGTGAAAATGACTAGAATCGCATTGATACTTAGTATTATAGGTTCGCTTATGTTGATTATTTCTGGAAACGTTGTTTTGTTACTTATGGGGAGAGTGGTGCAAGGACTTTCAGCCGCTATTATAATGCCGGCCACAATTTCAATAGTAAATGAATTTTTTGAAGGTGATGAAAGACAAAAAGCGTTAAGTTATTGGTCGATTGGCGCATTTGGCGGTACTGGTTTATCTTCTTTTTTTGCAGGTGCAATGGCAACATTTATATCATGGCAATCGATTTTTGTATTATCTATTATTTTATCTCTTTTGGCGTTATTCTTGTTGAACAATTTACCCGAAAGTAAATTAGTTAAATCAGCGTCTAATCAATTTGATTATATAGGGCTTACTATATTTGTTATTATGATTGCAAGTATTAGTTTTGTTATTACACAAGGCTATAAAATCGGGTGGTTAAGTTCGCCTACCTTAATATTAAGTGTACTATTTTTTATTTGTATTTTTGTATTTTATAAATTCGAAAAGTCTAAACGCACACCTTTTATTGATTTAGAATTGTTTAAAAACAGACCATATATTGGTGCAGTATTAGCTAACTTTTTATTGAATACTGGTGTAGGTGTTATTGCATTGTTTAACATGTATGCCCAAGGTGGATTGAAGTTGAGTGCCTTTCAAGCTGGTATGCTCACTTTACCTTATTTAATTACATTATTACTTGTCGTTCGATTAGGTGAAAAAAGTATTAAGCGTTTTGGAGCAAAACGTGCGATGGTTATTGGTCCGATATTTACAGCTCTGGGTATATTACTGTTTAGTTTTACTTTCTTTGATAAACCTTTATATATAATTGTAGCGTTAATTGGAGCTGTATGTTTTGGTGGAGGAACTGGCCTGTTTGCAACGCCAGCTTTAAGTACGGCAGTATCTACTACACCAGCTGAAAAAGTAGGCGTCGCATCAGGTATTTTTAAAATGGGATCTACACTAGGTGGTGCATTTGGCATCGCAATTATGACATCTATTTTTACAGGTATAATACAAAGCGGGCGTAGCGTAGAAACAGCAGGAAGCATAGGTTTTATCGTAGGCACATGTTTAGTTATTTGTGGCGTGTTAGCGAGTGCGCTAATTATTCCAACTAGAAAGATTAAAACTAGATTGAAAACAAACTAATATATTAATTAGTATGGACGAAAATCCTACATATCAGTATTTTAATAATTAACATGGTAAAGAGTTTTTAGATTAAGATATTTATAATTAAGAGGAGTGGAGTAGAAAGTCAAAGACTTGGTTTCTCCGCTCCTCTTTATCTTAATTTATGCTTGAAAGCTAAATGTAAATCGTGGGTAAATGCAATCAAAGGTCTAATAGTCATTTGAATACTTCCGATAACAAATAAAATAGTACCAGTTGTTACGGTCGAACTGCTGAAAAATAAAAAGCTGCCACATAAAAATACTAAACCTAAGATAATATCATTTAATTGGTAGAGCGCTTTATAAATTAATGTAATACGCTCGGATCGTGGGTTTTTATGAAAATTTAGATCTATACTTTTGTTTTGTTGTTTGAAGTGACTCACATAGTACCTCCTAGAGTTAATGTGTATATGAATTGTACATACCCCAAAGTATTTACATCAAACAAATAAAGTTTTATGATTATAGAAAATTAAAAGGGTGGAAAAGAGGGATATTATTTATTATAAAACAACTTATCAATCACCGATTGGACGCATTACCTTAACCTCTGACGGAGAAAGTATTACAGGTTTATGGTTACCAAAAAATCAAGACATTGAAGCACATTACGATGATAAGTTAATTGAGCAAGAGCAACCAGTATTTGAACAAGCAATACGTTGGTTAGATAGCTATTTCTCAGGAAATAAACCGGAAATAGATTTTCCTTTGAAGGCTAGAGGGACTTCCTTTAGAGAAACAGTTTGGAAAATACTGTTAGAAATACCGTATGGAAAAACGGTAACTTATAGTGACATTGCTCGGAAAGTTGCGCTAGAAAGAGGTAAAGCGAAAATGTCTTCGCAAGCTGTAGGGGGAGCTGTTGGAAGTAATCCAATTTCTATTATCATCCCATGTCATAGAGTCGTGGGTAAAGATGGTAGTTTAACAGGTTATGGTGGTGGCATTGACACTAAAATTGAATTATTAAAATTAGAAAAATTAGATATGACCCAGTTTTACAGACCTAAAAACAGTACCAAACCTTGAGTTTAGTACTGTTTTTTTGCATTTCCGAAAAGTAAAATATGTATTAATTAATATACTAAATTTTATGGAAAGTTGATAACTATCTTCAGTATGTTATTCTATACAACATGAAAATAAATTATTTAGGTGGTGCAAGTTTTGGGGGATGGCAAAAAGCAATTTTCGAGTGTATTTATTTTTTCGGCAACAATTGTGGGTTTATTAGTACTAATTGGTGCAATTTTCCCAGCGCAATTTGGAGAAATAACAGGCTACATATCGACATGGGTAACAAAAACATTTGGCTGGTATTACATGTTACTTTACACAGTGATTTTAGGTTTTTGCGTATTTTTAGTATTCAGTCCAATTGGAAAGTTAAAATTAGGCAAGCCGTCTGATAAACCAGAGTTTCATACGGTATCGTGGTTAGCAATGTTATTTAGTGCAGGTATGGGGATTGGGCTTGTATTCTATGGGTCTTCGGAACCTATATCACACTATTTAGCCCCACCTACTGCTGATGCAGAAACGAAAGCAGCAATGTCAGAAGCATTTAAATCAGCATTCCTTGATTATGGATTTCATCCATGGGCTGTATATGGTGTAGTGGCATTAGGATTAGCGTACTCGCAATTCCGTAAAGGTGAAAATGGCTTGATTTCTAGAACATTAAGACCTGTACTAGGTGATAGAGTAGACGGTCCAGTTGGTGTCATAGTAGATGTATTAAGTGTATTTGCAACAATTATTGGTGTGGCAGTATCACTTGGTGTCGGTGCCATTCAAATTAACGGTGGTTTGAATTACTTATTTGGTGTTCCTAACAACGCGCTTATTCAAGGCATAATTATTGCAGTGGTTACCGTCTTATTTTTATATAGTGCTTGGAGTGGTTTGAGTAAAGGGATTCAATATTTAAGTAATTTAAATATGATTTTAGCAGGTTTATTATTGGTCGTTATTTTTATAGTGGGCCCTACGATGTTAATTGTTAATATGATGACAAGTGGTACTGGGGACTATTTAAATACATTAATCTTTAATAGTTTAGATGTAGCGCCGCTGAATGAACAAAAAGCTGAATGGCTACAAAGTTGGACAATCTACTATTGGGGATGGTGGATGAGCTGGAGTCCATTTGTAGGTATTTTCATAGCTAGGATTTCAAAAGGACGTAGTATACGTGAATTTGTTATCGCAGTATTAGGTGTACCTGTAGTGATTAGTATTATATGGTTTAGTGCTTTTGGTGCTACAGGTATAGATATAGGGCAAACACATAGTGAAATTTTCAAAATGCCCCCTGAGACGCAACTATTTGGTATATTTAATGAACTACCATTTGGCTTTATATTATCAATTATAGCATTGGCATTGATTTCTTCATTCTTTATTACTTCAGCGGATTCAGCAACATTTGTATTAGGAATGCAAACAGCTTATGGTACATTAAATCCTTCAGGTTTCGTCAAAATTATATGGGGGTTAGCATTAGCTGCGATTGCTTATGTATTATTACTTGCTGGTGGAGATACGGGATTAGATGCTTTGCAATCAGCAGCAATCATCTCCGCGTTACCGTTTAGTTTTGTTGTGATATTAATGATGATTTCATTATATAAAGATGGTAACGAGGAAAGAAAACAACTAGGTTTGTCATTAAAACCAAACGAAAAGCAATTTGAATTTTATAAAAAACAAGTAGAAGAAAATGATAAGAAATAAATTATAAAAATAATTAGGTGTTTTAATCATTGGGGCGTTTTAAACTAATCCAATGGTTAGACACTTTTTTAATATGCATAGATAGATATAATAGAAAACAACTTACATGTAGTATTGTAAGTTGTTTTTAATTTACCTAATAAAGTTATACCGTGTTATTATTATCTTCTTTATAAAAATATGTTTAAAGCTGAATACAAAAGCAACAATGACATAATTACTTTAAATATATAATTGTGTCTATTAAGAAATTCTTTTAGATAATTCCCTAAAATGCCCCAAATTAGTAAACAAGCCCAACCTATAATAACTGTTATAGCCATGTATATGTATACTGTTATTTTCATATTAGAGATTGGTAATATAAAAGCTCCTAATAAAGTAACGAAAAATAGTAAAGATTTCATATTTAAAATTTGAAGTAAAAACCCTGATTTGAATGATAAATATGTTTCATTATTTATACTGGTTTTAGTGGAAGCGTATGTTTTACATGCTAAATATATCAAGTATAAAAAACCGAAAATCTTTAAAAACATTTCGATTTTCATAATTAATTCTTCTAGTGTAAATAAAAAAATTATAGAAATTATGGCTAAAAATAAAAAACCTGCTAATACGCCACATATAAATTTCTTTGCCCCAGATAATCCATATTCTTTAGAAGAATTTAAAATAAATAGGTTACTCGGCCCGGGAGTAATTGAAGTTACAAAAACATAAATCAAAAATCCTGTCATATTAATCACCTCATTAAAATTTTAATGTGATAATGTCTATAAGTAAAATTAATGTTATTGTTAATACATTAATAATATTAATAGGTGATGTAATGAATATTAAGCAATTGAAAATTTTAAAAGCACTCATAGATACAGGGAGTTACACAAAAACAGCAAAATTATTAAATTATACACAGTCCAACATCTCACAACAAATTCGCCAATTGGAAATAGAATTAAAGAACGAATTATTTTTACACTCAAATAAGCAACTGATTCAAACAAAATTTTTACTTCAAATTATGCCTTTAGTAAATGACTATATTTCTACACATGATCAAATATTGAACGTTTCTAAAAATGAAAATAATAATAAAAAACTAAAAATTGCTGCTCCTGAATCTTTAGTTACAACTGGTTTAAGTGATGCTATAAAGCACTTTTTAGAAAAGTACCCAGATACTGATATTGATTTATATAACAACTCTTGTAATTATAATCAAACTTTATTAATGAATGGAGAAGTAGATATAGCTTTTGTTATTAACAAAGAAATACAAAATAAATATATAAATAAACATATACTAAGTCCTGAAGAAATAGTCGTGGTAGCGCATAAAGATGCTCCTAATTCACTCGAAGAGCTATTAAATAATAAGCGATATAACCATTTTGTTATTAATGAAAAAGATAGTACTTATCGTAAGATGTTTGAAGAATTTGTAGATGTAAATAATCTAAAAATAGAGAAAAAAACAGAGTTATGGAGCATAAACACTATAAAAACTTTCATTTTAGATAATATGGGGTTCAGTGTCTTACCCTTAAAAACTGTTAGAGAGGAAATAAGAGAAAATAATTTGAAAATCATTGAAACATGTAGTGATTTACCTGTGTTTTATTCTTTTGCTTTAACAAAAAAGAAAGAATGGGAATTTAATTTAGCCAATTTATTTTTGAAAGAAATCAAAAGTTTCTTATAAAAATATAGGTTTATATACTTATCTCTCTTAAGTTATAAGCGAAGCTATTTCAGCACATTACGCTAAATGCATCATTACCATAGTATATATATATCTGTTTTTGTGAATAATTCGAAAAATGTCCCACGTACTATTGGTATATGATTTGATATTCATTGCTGAATTCAATTGTTTGTTAATTGTAATGGTTTCTCTTTTGCCAGTGTTTAAATATTGTTCGTAACTTTATTAAATAAATTATTATAACTATGTTCTGCCCTGATTAGTTCTCTGTTTTTTTAGCATTTTGAAAATTTTATGAAAATTAGTATACATCGGCATTTCTCTTTATTATATTTCAAAATTCTTCTTATTTTGCATCCCTACCCACTATGATGCTATAATACGTGTAACGAAAATAAGTATTCACTTATACACCAATCCCCTCACTATTGCGAGTAGTGAGGGGATTTTTGTTGGTGTGGCTTAATGTCGCCTATTTTTATTGCATTTATTTAGCCAATAAGTAAAATATGCAAAAGCACAGCCACTGATGACTGGCGCTATGATGTGAATGAAAATAATCATCACTTTATACGCCTTCTCTACGTCAAATTGACGCATGAGAGATAGGCGACTCCATTACTATACCACCTGTGAATGTAAAAGCAGATTCACTTTTAATACTTTGAATGATATCAGTTTAAGAGCAACATAATGTACCTTACTTTAATAAAAGTTGAATTCGACACTATGATTATCTATGTATTTATTTTATACAGATATAACAAATGATTAAGGCTAGGACAAATAAAATTTTGCCCCAGCCTCACATTAAATTATAAAGAGATAAGAATAAGTGATTTAAAACTTAATTTAAGGTATTATAATTACGGATATGATCGTTAATGCTTTCAAGATAGAAAATTGCATTTTCTTCATTTTCTAGCTCAGTTTCGTGATCAAATTCTAAATTATCAAAACGGTTGAAGAAAGTTTCATATGTTTCAACTGAAATTTCTGTACGGTTGTTTAGTAAATCTTTATGTCCTTGGATATCAAGTGCATCTTGGTAACCTTCAACAACTTTACCACTAAAGAATTCGCCAACAGACCCAGAACCATAACTGAATAAACCAATTGTATCATTTGCAGCTAAATCATGTGTTTCTAATAATGAGATTAAGCTCAAGTATAGAGAACCTGTATAGATGTTACCTACATAACGATTATAATAAGTAGCTGCATCATAACCAGAAGTTAGACGCGTTTTAGTTTCTTCATCTACGTCATCTGTTAAAATTGAATCAAGTGCTTTTTTGCCCATTTTAGTAAATGGTACATGGAAGCATAAAGAACTGAAATCAGCTAGTGATTTATTGTAACGACGTGCATATTCTTGCCAACTTTCTTGGAATGAACGAATATACGCATCTTTTGATAACGCCCCATCTACAAGTGGATAAGGTTGGCCGCTTGGACGCCAAAAATCATATACGTCTTCAGTGAAAGCAACTGCGTCGTCATTTAGTTCAAGAATACGTGGGTTTTGTGATATCATCATAGCGACTGCGCCTGCACCTTGTGTAGGTTCGCCACCAGAATTCAAACCATAACGTGCAGTATCACTTGCAATGACCAGCACTTTTTCATCTGGGCGTTGCGCTAAATAGTCTTTAGCTAATTGGATAGCTGGTGTTGCAGCATAGCAAGCTTCTTTCATTTCAATACAACGTGCAAAAGGTTGAATACCTAACAAATTATGTATTTGCACTGCTGAAGCTTTTGCTGAATCTATCGCAGATTCAGTTGCAACAATAACCATACTGATTTGTTTTTTATCTTCTTCTGTAACGATGGCTTTTGCAGCATTAGCACCCATCGACACAATATCCTGACTCATCGGACTTACTGACATCTCAGTTTGGCCAATGCCTAATAAAAACTTGTTTGGATCCACTTGACGTGATTCGGCAAGTTTAGCCATATCTACATAAAATCTTGGAACATAAAAATTAATTTGATCAATACCAACTGTCATAAAGCGTATCGACACCTTTCTATATATAAATAAGCAACTGTATCATACCAAATCAAACGCATAAAATACAATTATTTGAAAAGAGTTATAAAGGAGACTAATTATGAATAAAGTAGCAATTGTAAGTGCAAAACGTACACCAATAGGAAGATTCAGAGGGAAATTAAGCAATTACTCAGCAGTTGAGCTTGGAACAAAGACATTAGAAGCTGCGATGAAGACAATACATATAGATCCACAGAAAGTGGAACAAGTTATCTATGGTAATGTATTACAAAGCGGCAGTGGTCAAAATCCTGCTCGTCAAATAGCAATTCATTCTGGTGTGCCAAATACAGCTCCAGCTATGACAATCAATGAAGTATGTGGCTCTGGTTTGAAGTCTATTATTTTAGGAAAGCAATTAATCCAATTAGGTGAAGCTAAAGTAGTAGCTGTAGGTGGCGTAGAAAGCATGACAAACGCACCTAAGTTAGTGCTTAATGAAGATGAATCCCCTGTAGATAGTTTTATGCACGATGGTCTTACTGACGCATTTTTAAACGTACCTATGGGCATTACAGCCGAAAAAATTGCTGAAAAGTACAACGTATCACGTGAAGCACAGGACTATTTTGCTAACGAATCTCAACAAAAAGCACAACAAGCAACAGAAGCAGGTAAATTTAATAATGAAATCGTTCCGTTAGAAGATATAAATGGGGAAATGATGACTACGGATGAAGGTATTCGCGGAAATAGTAGCGTTGAGAAATTAAGTACATTAAAAACAATATTTAAAGAAGATGGCACAGTAACAGGTGGTAATGCGTCTAGTATTAACGATGGTGCATCAACTATCATTTTAATGGATGCTGAATATGCGAAGCAAGAAGGCTATGAAATTTTAGCTATAGTAGGAGAGCATGCCGAAATTGGTTGTGATCCTGAGTATATGGGTTATGCACCATATCATGCAGTGACAAGATTATTAGATAAGACAGATAAAGTCATTGATGACTTTGATGTAGTAGAAATGACAGAAGCTTTCGCATCGCAAAGTATTCCTGTGAGAGATAATTTAGGTATATCTGAAGATAAGTTGAATCTATATGGCGGTGCGATTGCGTTAGGCCATCCTATTGGTGCCAGTGGTACGCGCTTAGTTACAACTTTAGTTAATATTTTAGCTCAAGAAGAGAAACAATCAGGCATAGCAACTGCTTGTATCGGTGGCGGTTTAGGAATTGCAATTCAAATTGAAAAGGAGAATAACTAATGGAACCATTAGGTAAGACATTTCGTCATTTGTCCAGAACAGAAAAGTTAGAGGAATTAGTAATTAAAGGATGGTTATCTGAAGAAAATAAAAATGTGTTACTCAATAACCCTTTAATTTCAGAAGAGATTGCGAATAGTCTTATAGAAAACGTCATTGGACAAGGCACATTACCTGTAGGTTTATTACCTGAAATCAAAGTAGACGATAAATCATATGTTGTGCCAATGATGGTCGAAGAACCTTCAGTAGTTGCAGCAGCAAGTTATGGCGCAAAGCTTGTAAATCAAACTGGAGGCTTTAAAGTTGTTTCTAGTGAGCGTTTAATGATTGGGCAAATTGTATTTGATGGTGTGTTAGATACTGCAGTTTTAGAACACCGTCTTCAACAACTTGAACCACAAATGAAACGTATTGCGGATGAAGTGTATCCTTCAATAATTGAGCGTGGCGGTGGTTTTCGTAAAATTGAAATAGATACATTCCCTGAGGAAGGCTTATTGTCATTAAAAGTCTACGTAGATACTAAAGATGCAATGGGTGCAAATATGTTAAATACCATCTTAGAAGGTATAACAGCTTATTTAAAAAATGAATTAGAACATGTTGATATATTGATGAGCATTTTATCTAATCATGCAACTGCATCTGTCGTTAAAGTACAAGGAGAGATTACAGTTGATGCATTGTCAAAAGGTGGTCGTGATGGTCAAGATGTAGCCAAAAGAATGGAGCGTGCATCTGTATTGGCTCAAGTTGATATTCACCGTGCAGCCACACATAATAAAGGTGTGATGAATGGTATTCACGCTGTCGTGTTGGCGACAGGTAATGATACTCGTGGGGCTGAAGCCACAGCACATGCATATGCAAGTAAAGATGGTCAATATCGTGGCCTAGCTACGTGGCATTATAATGAAGAAAAACAAGTGCTTGTAGGTACAATTGAAGTGCCTATGACATTGGCTACTGTAGGTGGTGGCACTAAAGTATTGCCAATCGCAAAAGCGTCTTTAGAATTAATGAAGGCTGATTCTGCGCAAGAATTAGGTCATGTTGTAGCTGCCGTGGGATTAGCACAAAATTTTGCGGCATGTCGAGCATTGGTTTCTGAAGGTATTCAACAAGGTCATATGAGTTTACAATATAAATCTTTAGCAATTGTAGTAGGTGCGCAAGGTGAAGAAATTGCTCAAGTAGCAGAACGCTTAAAAACACAAGATCGTGCAAATACAGCCGTTGCACAACAGTTGTTAGAAGAATTAAGATTCAAAAAACAATAATATAAACTAACCCCTAAATGATTTTCTAATGCATTTAGGGGCTTTTTGCATATAAGTAAATTAGATAGTGAATTTTAAAGTAATTGATTTATTTGAAACTTTGTATACCATATAATTAAAATATGAAGAAATTAAAGAAAGGGGAAATGATTAATGGACAATAATAAAGTGCCTTCATTATTATATACGGGAAACGCTAAAAGTGAGGTGCCTATCCTTGCTCATGAACAAGGGATACAAACCATTACGGCAGAACCATGGTTAGAAATTTCTGATAAGGGATTACAACTCGAAGGACTCTGCTTTGATAGAAATGGAGACTTGATCCTTTGCGAAGTTTTTGGGGGAACTATTTTTCATGTAGCCCTGCCTGATAAAAAAATTACTCGAATATTAAATTCACATAAAGAAAATCCAGCAGCCGTTAAAATACATAAAGACGGACGATTGTTTGTGTGTTATTTAGGAGATTTCGATAGTTCAGGTGGCATTTATGCTGTTGATGCAAATGGCAATAAGATTCAAGAAATTGTATCAGATATTGAAACAGAATATTGTGTGGACGATTTAGTATTTGATAGTAAAGGTGGGTTTTATTTTACGGATTTTAGAGGTTATTCTACAAATCCTAAAGGCGGTGTTTACTATGTTTCACCAGACTTTCAATCTATTACACCTGTTCTACAAAACTTAGCAGTTGCCAATGGTGTAGCACTTAGTACTGATGAAAAAACACTGTGGGTAACAGAAACGAATGCGAACCGATTACATCGTATTGATTTATTAGAAGACGGCGTGACTATCGCACCATTTGGAGCGTCTATACCTTATCATTTCACAGGGCATGAAGGTCCTGATTCGTGTTGTATAGATAGTGATGATAATTTATATGTCGCAATGTATGGTCAAGGAAGAGTTCTGGTATTTAATAAGAGAGGTTACCCAATTGGTCAAGTTTTGATTCCTGGTCGAGACTCCGGCCATATGTTGAGATCAACGCACCCTGCATTTATTCCAGGAACAGATCAATTGATTATTTGTTCAAATGATATTGAAAATGATGGTGGTTCTTGGATTTATACAGTGAAAGGATTCGCTAAAGGACACCATAGCTACCAATTCCAATAAAATAAAAAACGTTGATTTGCAGTTTTCGTTGCAAATCAACGTTTTTTTCTCGAAAGAAATACTTAAATACTTTATAAATTATCGAGTGGAATAAAGTTATTAATAGATATAATTATATTTGGCAGCTGCTGATTTACTTAATATTCTTGTGCCATAAGCTAGAGGACGATTGTAATTATATTCGGATACTTTAATACTGCCATTTTTATAAACAGTTTCTACATAAGCAACATGCCCATATGTGCCTATAGTTGATTGCATTATTGCTCGTTTTGCCGGTACTCTACCTACACGATAACCACTATTTTTTGCTTTGTAATACCAATTTTTAGCGTTGCCCCAACTATTTGGCACAGGTTTACCCACGCTCGCTCTTTTATTAAATACATACCATGTACATTGATTTTTACTGTAATAATTAACTGCTGCATTAGCGGTTTGATTTTCATATGTCGTTTGGAAGGTTGTTATCCCAGTTACAAGTATCGTAGTGGCAATAAATATGGTCGTTAAAAATCTTTTAATATTCATACATTACTCCAGACATTTTTAAAATTATATATTTATCATAAGTAGCTAAAGTGAAAAATACAATGAACTCAATCATTATTACAAGCAAATTTAACGTATTTGAAATATATGCCATACAATTGTAATTTAACTCAACAAATACTTAAAGTGAAAGTGTATCGGTTATTTTTGAATTATAGTAAATATTATTTATTGATTATAAAAATTAAAATTAAATAGAAATTTAAATGATAAAGGAAGTATTGAAAGTATTTCTCAACTTGAGTATGATTTAACTAACAAAGGAGGTGGCTATTATTTTTAGTAGAAACGCTAAAGACAATAGTAGTAAGAACAAAGTCAAAAGGCCGTTAGGTTTTGTTTCGGCAATTGTTACGTTAGTGACGATGATTACAGCAATGCTTTTTACAGTTGCAGTCCTTGAAAAGGAACCACATATTCCTTTATTAATTGGAACAGCTGTAGCGATACTAATTACAATGTTACACGGTTACGAATTTAGTGAAGTTGAAGAAATGATGTATAAGGGGATTCGTCATGCTTTACCAGCAATCGTAATCATCATACTTGTAGGATTAGTAATTGGATCATGGATAGGCAGCGGTGTAGTAGCCACGATGATTTACTATGGGTTACAACTAATAGACCCAAGATATTTTTTAGCAGTTGTTATTATCTTATGTGGCATTGTAGCTTTAGCTATAGGTAGTAGTTGGTCTACGATGGCGACTGTGGGGGTTGCATCGATGGGTATTGGCATTAGTATGGGTATTTCACCTGGTATGGTTGCTGGTGCAGTAATTTGTGGATCTTATTTTGGTGACAAGATGAGTCCTCTATCAGACACTACGAACTTAGCTTCTGGATTAACTGGTGTTAACTTGTTTGAACATATAAAGCATATGTTTTATACGACGATTCCAGCATTAGTTATTTCATTAATTGCTTTTTTCTTTATAGGACAACGCTTTGGTGGAAGGAATTTTGATGCAAATAATATTAAAGACATCCTTGCTACGATGCAAGATAATTTTTTAATCACACCATGGTTATTACTTATACCAATCATTGTAATCGCACTCGTTGTAGTAAAAGTTCCTGCAATACCAGCAATTTGCGTAGGTATTATATTAGGATTCTTTGCCCAGATATTTTTGCAAGATGGTACTATTACAGAAGCACTTACAGCACTACAAACGGGTTATACAATTGATTCAGGTAACAAACTTGTAGATGAATTGTTCAATCGAGGTGGATTAGAATCAATGTTCTACACAATATCACTGACACTTGTAGCAATGACTTTTGGGGGCGTCCTCGAATATTCTGGTATGCTCACAGCATTAATCGCAGTTATTTTAAAAGTGGCCAAATCTACAGGATCATTGATTGCATCAGTAATTGTATCGTGTATTGGGACGAATCTTACTTGTTCAGAGCAATATATATCAATTATTGTACCCTCACGTATGTACATAAATACATTTAAAGATAAAAAGCTTCATCCGAAAAATTTATCTAGAGCACTAGAAGATGGCGGAACATTAACGTCTGTGTTTGTTCCTTGGAATACGTGTGGTGTGTTTATTGCATCAACTTTAGGTGTTTCAGTGATAGAATATGCACCGTTTGCTATTTTAAATTATACTGTACCAATCATTTCGATTATATTTGGTTATATCGGTTTTAAAATTATTGGTTTAGATGAATCGGATAGTGAACAAACAGAAGAATCAAAATCAAACGATACAAATTTAGCATAAATATAATAGAGTAATATCTGTAATATATACGAATGAGTGGGGCATCTTAGATGTTCCGCTCTGATTTTTATACTAAAAGTTTGTGAAGGACTATATAAAATATATGATTGAATTATTAGAAATTCTACGTATACTGTACAGTATTAACTATGTTTCAAATAGAGGTGTGAACATATGGATATTAAACATATGAAATATTTTGTCGAAGTCGTAGATCAAAAAGGAATGACTAACGCTTCAAAATCATTATATATAGCTCAGCCTACGATTAGTAAAGCGATAAAAGACTTAGAAAAAGAACTTAATATGACTTTTTTTGATCGTAGTAAGCGGCAACTCGTTTTAACAGATGCAGGAAAAGTATTTTACAAGAAATGTAAGGAAATATTGACGTTATATAAAGATCTACCAAAAGAAATTAATAGCTTATTAGGATTAGAAACAGGCCATATAAGTATTGGGTTATCAGCAGTAATGAACATGAATAAATTTATACATATACTAGGAGAGTTTCACCAGCAATACCCAAATGTGACCTACAATCTTGTTGAGAAAGGTGGCAAAATGATTGAGACACAATTGATCAATGATGAAATTGATATTGGCATCACGACGATACCCGTAGACCAAGATATTTTTCACTCTATACCACTTTACCAAGAAGACTTAAAATTAGTAGTGAATAAAGAGCATAGGTTAGCGAATCGTGAACAGATTAATATGGCTATGTTAAAAGATGAAGACTTTATCTTATTTAATGAAGACTTTTATTTAAATGATAAAATTATTGAAGCAGCAAAAAATGCTGGTTATGTGCCTAAAACAATATCTAAAATTTCACAGTGGAATTTTATTGAGAATTTATTAAGTGCCCACTTAGGCGTAAGCATATTACCGGAAAATATTGTGAATTTATTAGATGGCAACTTTAAAAATATTACAATTGATGACCCAGGTATGCGTTGGGAGTTAGGTGTTATTTGGAAACGGGATAAATATCTTAGTCATGCAACGAGAAAATGGATTGAGTTTATGAAAGAACGTTTATAAAGTATGACTTGTAACGGACTGCACTAGTAACAAAATCTTCATTATAAAATATATTAAGCACCCCATCATTTTAAAAGAAGTGGACGACGAAAACATTTAAGTACAGCGTGTTTTCGTTGTTCCACTCTTTTTTATTTAAAAAGATTTAACCAAGGAAGCAAATTTAAGGTCTACTAACCATGTTGCCAGTAACTGTTAGAAATTAATTCATATGACATAATCATAAATAAATATAATTGGATAAATCGCTTCCATTCATAAAAGTAATAAGTAATATTAAAAATCAATATTTTTATTATATAATTAGAGGCCTTATACTAAGAGATGTAATCAATAAAGTATTAAGACAATAATGCAATAAAGGATGATGAATATTGCAAATATCAAAGAAGGTATCAAAAGTTTTACTGCAAGTGTTATTAATTATGGGAATCACATATATAGGCAATGTAATTCAGACTGTTTTGCATATACCAATTGCAGGTAGCATTGTAGGATTACTTGTATTTTTCCTCTTATTACAATTTAAAATAATTCCGTCAAAATGGGTGAATGAAGGCTCTAACTTTTTCCTGACAACGATGGTATTTTTCTTCGTCCCATCAGTAGTTGGTGTTATGGACGTTGTATCTGACATTAATTTAAATTTCATCCTATTCTTTTCAATGATTATTTTAGGAACGTGTTGTGTCGCGTTAATTTCCGGTTTTATAGCTGAGAAAATGGTTAAAACTGCGCGATACGGGAATGGACAAAATTAGATGATATTTTTAAAAGGCTTTTTAATGATTGTTTTAACACTAGCTATGTTTATAGGTGCCAAGAAATTACAGGTAAAATATAAGACACCATTTTTAAATCCGGCTTTAATATCATCGATAGGAATTATTATTGTACTTCTATTATTTAAAGAAGATTATCAAGATTATATGACTGGTGGAAAATGGATTCATTATTTATTGAATTGCACTGTTGTTTGTTTAGCATTTCCACTTTATCAAAACCGCCATAAAATACTACAAAATGCAAGTATTATTTTTAGTAGTGTACTGACAGCAGTGATGTTAAATTTCATATTTGTATATAGTGTGTTAAAAATTTTAGGATACTCAAAAGAAGTGATTGTGACAATGTTACCAAGGTCAATGACTGCTGCGGTAGGCATAGAAGTGTCAAATCAACTTGGAGGCGTCGATACTATTACAGTTATGTTTATAGTAACTACTGGGTTGATTGGTAGTATTTTAGGTTCTTATTTATTGAGATTAGGTAGGTTTCAAACCTCGATTGCGAAAGGGTTGACTTATGGGAATGCTTCACATGCTTTTGGCACGGCCCAAGCATTAGAAATAGACTTAGAATCTGGCGCATTTAGCTCTATTGGAATGATACTAACAGCGGTTCTCAGTTCAATCATCTTACCTATTTTAATCCTTTTCTTATACTAAATATATACTGTTTAGTAATGATAGATTGCGAAGTTAATTAAAAATTATGGGAAATCAATTTGAATTTTGAAAGGAGCTATTTTGATAATGGCAAAAATTAAAGCAAATGAAGCATTAGTAAAAGCATTACAAGCATGGGATATTGATCACTTATATGGTATTCCTGGTGATTCTATTGATGCAGTGGTCGATAGTTTAAGAACGGAAAGAAATAATATTGAATTTGTTCATGTTCGTCACGAAGAAGTTGCAAGTTTAGCTGCTGCGGGTTATACAAAATTAACTGGTAAAATCGGTGTCGCATTAAGTATCGGCGGTCCTGGAGTTATCCATTTATTAAATGGTATGTACGATGCAAAAATGGATAATGTGCCACAATTAATTTTAGCAGGTCAAACAGACAGTACTGCTTTAGGAACAAAAGCTTTCCAAGAAACAGACGTTAATAAAATGGTTGATGATGTAGCAGTATATAAACATCAAGTAACTGAAAATGACAAAGATATTTTTGGAATTGTAAACGAAGCAATACGTACAGCTTACGAGAAAAAAGGTGTATCTGTATTAATTTTGCCAAACAACTTATTGACGCGCAAAGTTAAAGACACTACTAATCAAAAAGTAGATACTGCGCCACCAGCTCGTGTAGCACCCAAACCAAATACTATAAAGAAAGCGGCTAAACTTATTAACAAAAGTAAAAAACCAGTAGTATTACTAGGTACTGGTGCACAACATGCAAAAGATGAAGTCCGTGAATTTATAGAAGCATTTAAGATACCAACGATTGTAACGTTACCAGCAAAAACAGTTCTTCCAGATGCACATCCTTACAACATAGGGAATCTGGGTAAAATTGGTACTAAAACGGCTTATCAAACGATGCAAGATGCAGATTTATTAATTATGGTAGGTACTAATTATCCTTATGTAGATTATTTACCAAAGAAAAATATTAAAGCAATACAAATTGATACAAATCCAAAAAACATTGGACATCGTTTTGATGTTAATGTGGGTATTCTTGGCGATAGCAAACTAGCATTACTACAATTAACTGATATGGCCAAGCATGTTACAGATCGTGATTTCTTAAATAAAACATTAGAAAGAAAAGCGACATGGGATTCTTGGATGGCTGAAGATATGGCTAATGACAGTAAACCTATTAGACCTGAACGCTTAATGGATGCTATAAATAAAGTTAGAACAGACGATGCCATTTTCTCTATAGACGTCGGTACAGCAACAGTATGGTCTACACGCTATTTAAATTTAACAGTTAATAATAAATTTATTATTTCCAGCTGGTTAGGTACAATGGGCTGTGCGTTACCTACTGCAATAGCTGCAAAACGTGAATATCCAAACCGCCAAGTAGTTGGTATTATTGGTGATGGCGCGTTTGATATGGTCATGCAAGACTTTGCAACTGCAGTGCAGTATGACTTACCAATGACATTGTTTGTATTAAATAATGAACAACTTTCATTTATTAAATATGAACAACAAGCTGCTGGTGAATTAGAATATGCCATTAACTTCACTGATATTGACTTAGAAAAATTTGCTGAAAGTTGTGGCGGCGTAGGTTATACACTTAAAGATCCAAATAGAATTGATGAAGTCGTTGAAGCGGCTATGGCTGAAAATAGACCAACGATAGTTAATGTTTATGTAGATGAAAATGCAGCACCATTACCAGGTAAAATTGTGAATGAAGAGGCAATTAATTATGGTAAATGGGCATTTAGATCTATTACTGAAGATAAAAAATTAGACTTTGATGAATTACCACCTATTTCAACAGCAGTAAAACGCTTCTTCTAAAATAACGATGAGGTGTTAGTCGCTATAGATAGAGCTTTAAAATATTTCTTAATAATAAAAGTTGATGAGATATTTTATTGAAAGATAGTCGGCAAAGATAAACAAAATAAGTGATTTTATAGAGCGAGACACAAAATCAAAGTAACTTTTGGTTTGTGTCTCGCTCTTTTTTATGTATTAAGATATTGATAAAAATCCAGACTATGGAATAATAGAGTTAACTAAATTTTCAGACAAAAGAAGAAAAGCATGTATTATGCATTAATAACATTTAGGATTTATAGTGCCTTGGTTATTTTATAGCATAGTGTAGTTAAAATGGAGAGGACGTAAAAATGATTAAAAAAATATTTAAAAATAATCACTTAAAAACACCGCATACGTATGCACTATTACTCTTTATTATCATCTTTTCTAGTGTATTGACATATTTAATTCCTGCTGGTGAGTATGCAAGAGAGAAGAAAGATGGACAGACTTTAGTTATATCAGGTTCATATGAACAAGTTCAGCAACAAGGTGTATCATTCTTTGATATTTTTAGAGCTATACCAGAAGGACTAATTAGCGGGGGAGAAATTGTATTTTATATTTTTCTAGTCGGTGGTGCATTTGGAATTGTACGTAAGACTGGTGCATTTGAAAATGGGGTAAATAAAGTAATGCAAACACTAGGTTCATATAAAGTGTTGATGATTCCTTTAACGATGACTATCTTTTCAATATTAGGTTTCTCAATAGGATTAGCAGAAGAAACGATTATCTTTGTTCCTATTGGAATTATTATCGCACGTACATTGGGGTATGACGCACTGACTGGTGCAGCAATGGTTATCTTGGGAGCGGCAAGTGGTTTTATCGGTGGGATGTTAAATCCTTTTACTGTAGGCGTGGCACAAACAGTGGCAGAACTACCTATGTTTTCAGGATGGGGGCTACGGACCATCATTTATGTGTTTATTTTAACTGCTGCAATTACTTCCGTTATGTTATATGCACGTACTGTAAAACGCGACATGTCTAAATCTTTAGTATATGAATTGGAACAAGTTGAAGGTTTCGATGACAGTGTGATGGAAGCAGCACGTTTTACAAAAAGACAAGCAGTTGGTTTAGGATTAATAGTCATGGTAATTATATTAAATGTATATGGTATTTTTACGTATGGGTGGTCATTTAATGAAATGAGCGCTAACTTTATATTTGCTGGTTTGCTCGCTGGTTTCATTGGTGGCCTTGGATTAAATGGTACATTTGATGCGATGATTGACGGAATGAAAGATATTCTGTTTGGCGCTATGATAGTTGGATTTGCAAAAGGTATTATTGTTATTTTAGAAAATGGTCAAGTTATTGATAGTATTGTGCATGGGATGACAACGTTACTTGCAGATGTACCATCTTCTTTAGTTATTATTGCTATGTTTATATTGCAGTTTATGCTCAATTTCTTTATACCTTCAGGATCTGGCCAAGCCTTGACCACAATGCCTTTAATGGTACCTATTTCTGATTTGTTAGATATTAATAGACAAATTACAGTGTTAGCATTCCAATACGGCGATGCCATTAGTAATGTATTATTTCCAACGTCAGCTATTTTAATGGGAGCCTTAGCAGTAGGCAAAATAACCTATACACAATGGCTAAAATTTGCTTGGAAAGTCATTTTAGCTTGGGTTATCATATGTTGTATCGGTATGTCCGTTGCGCTTTTAGTTGGATATTGACGTGAATCATTTGGCGCAATGATATAAGCTTATACAAATTAAAATTCAAAATTTATATTGTATATTTTATGAAAGCGTTATATAATGAAAAAAACATATCGTTACTTTGCGTGTTACTGGTTAAGCAGGCATGAGCAAACAGAAAGACTATAGGGAATAGTCTGTTTGCTCATGCCTTTTTTTGCGCGTTAATAGCGATCAAATTATATTTTTGGAAGGGATGTTTTTATATGTTTAAAAAGCTATTCGGACAACTTCAGCGTATAGGTAAAGCTTTAATGTTACCAGTCGCTATTTTACCAGCTGCCGGACTATTGCTAGCAATAGGTACAGCTATACAAGGTGAGGAACTACAACACTATTTACCATTTATTCAAAATGCTGGCGTACAAAGCGTTGCTGAAATGATGGCCGGCGCCGGTAGTAGTATATTTGATAATTTACCAATGATATTTGCTTTGGGTGTTGCGATAGGTTTAGCAGGCGGAGATGGTGTTGCAGCAATTGCAGCATTTGTCGGTTATGTTATTATGAACAAAACGATGGGTGCGTTTTTACATGTGACGCCAGACAACGTTAACGATGCAGCAAGTGGTTACGCAAGTGTCTTAGGAATTCCTACATTACAAACGGGTGTATTTGGCGGTATTATTATTGGGGCGTTAGCAGCTTGGTGTTATAACAAGTTCTATAATATTTCATTACCATCTTACTTAGGTTTCTTTGCTGGTAAACGTTTTGTACCTATTATGATGGCAACCACTTCATTTGTATTAGCGTTCCCAATGGCATTAATATGGCCAAGTATTCAAACTGGCTTAAACGCATTTAGTGAAGGTTTATTAGATTCAAATACAGGGGTCGCAGTTTTCTTATTCGGATTTATTAAACGTTTGTTAATTCCATTTGGTTTACATCATATTTTCCATGCACCGTTTTGGTTTGAATTTGGTGCTTGGAAAAATGCTGCTGGCGAAATAATTCACGGTGACCAACGTATCTTTATTGAACAAATTAAAGAAGGTAGTAATTTAACTGCTGGTAAATTTATGCAAGGGGAATTCCCTGTTATGATGTTTGGTCTCCCAGCAGCAGCTTTAGCGATTTATCACACAGCAAAACCTGAAAATAAAAAAGTAGTAGCTGGGCTAATGGGGTCAGCAGCTTTAACTTCTTTCTTAACAGGTATTACAGAACCATTAGAATTTTCATTCTTATTTGTAGCGCCATTACTATTTTTAATTCATGCAATACTTGATGGTCTCTCTTTCTTAACTTTATATTTACTAGATATACATTTAGGCTATACTTTCTCAGGTGGATTTATCGATTATGTCTTGTTAGGTGTCTTACCTAATAAAACGCAATGGTGGCTAGTCATTCCTGTGGGGCTTGTCTACGCAGTGATTTACTACTTTGTATTCCGATTCTTTATCCTTAAATTTAAATACAAAACACCAGGTCGCGAAGATAAACAAGCGCAAGCTTCGAATTCATCTGCAAGCGAATTACCGTTTAATGTTTTAAACGCAATGGGTGGAGAAGAAAATATTAAACACCTTGATGCATGTATTACGAGATTACGTGTTGAAGTAGCAGATAAAAGTAAAGTGGATACTGCTGAATTGAAAGCATTAGGTGCTTCAGGTGTACTTGAAGTAGGTAATAATATGCAAGCAATTTTTGGGCCTAAATCTGATCAAATCAAACATGATATGTCCTTAATTATGAAAGGTGAAATCACAAAACCTAGTGAGACAACAATCACTGAAGAAGATGAGGAAAATACTGTTCAATTAAGTGAAGTCTCAGATACAGAAGTTTATGCTCCGGGGAAAGGACAACTTATTCCTTTATCAGAAGTGCCTGATCAAGTATTTGCTCAAAAAATGATGGGCGATGGTGTAGGCTTTATTCCAGAAGATGGAGAAATTGTTGCACCATTTGATGGAACTGTTAAAACAATCTTCCCGACAAAACATGCTATTGGCTTAGAATCTGAACAAGGATTAGAACTATTGATTCATATAGGCATCGATACAGTTAAGTTAAATGGTGAGGGCTTTGAAAGCCTTGTGAATACTGGAGATACGATTAAGCAAGGACAACCGATTATGAAAGTTGATTTAAACTTTATTAAGTCTAACGCACCAAGTATCGTTACTCCTTTAATCGTAACCAATTTAGAAGATCGTATTATTGAAACGGCTGATGCGAAAAATGTAACTGTTGAAGAAGTAATTATGAAAATCACACAAAAATAATAACTGACATAAATAAAACAAAGAAAGCTCGAGGCATACTATGATATGTCGCGAGCTTTTTGTTTATTATCATGATAATGGTTTACAAAATTAAAAGTTCGTAATCAACGTTTAAATACAGGTTTTCCACTTATCATTGATTACGCGTTATCATCAGTTATTTATATAAAGAATTGTAAGAAAAATATATTGTTCTTAGAAAAATAATTGCTTTGTTCTGTAGTTTATAGTGCCTATTTTGAAATAAAAGTGTTGAAATATTCTGAAATTGTAAATATCATTAGAGTTAACAAAAGAGAAAGTAGTGGGTGATGAAATGGAATTTAAACCAGCAATGAACGTAATGCCAAAGGTATCATTGGTACCACCAGAATTAAACATGGCCGAACCACTATATCAAACTATTAAAGATAATTTTATACACTTAGCTCCATTTTTAGATTTTATAACAGAAGATGTGACAGTGGAAGATGAACGCGCATACTTAAAAATGATGATTCAGCAACATGCGGACAATAAAGCGAGATTATTCTTAATTTATTATGAAACAACACTTATAGGTACTGTTGATTTACATAAAATAGATAATAGTAATCATAAAGCAGAAGTAGGTTATTGGATAGCTGAAGAATATACGGGTAAAAACATAGTAACAAATTGTGTTAATCATTTATGTCATTTTGCGTTTGAAACGTTATCTCTTAACAAACTTATAATTAAAGCAGATGTTAGAAATATAGCCAGCAACAAAGTGGCTGAAAAAGCAGGATTTACTTTTCTAGCTACAGATGTAGAAGACATTTTTGACGGTGAAAATTATAGAGATATGAATCGGTATGTCCTATTAAAAAAACAATTTGAACAGCAACAATAATAATTTGTTATTAAAGGGAGGAGTATATGTCACTCACTAGAGGTATTAATCATATAGGTTTAACAGTTCCTGACATTGAAAGTGCTACCCAATTTTTCAAAGAAGCTTTAGACGGAAAAATTGCGTATGATAGTCAGACTAAAGCAGAAGAGCCGCGAGGGGGTTCATATGTTGAACATGTTTTAAATATTGAACAAGGGGCAGTAATTATTAAAAAAAGAATGATGGTATTTAATAATGGCCCTAATATAGAGATGTTTGAATTTAAACATGCTACACAAAATAATCCAGTGTCCTTACAGGATATAGGATTTACACATATTTCCTTTTACGTAGATGACTTTGACAAAACACTTGCTCAAGTTAAACAAGCAGGCGGTTTACCTATCTCTGAGCCCCATGCTAATACGAGGTATGAGGATACGGCAGGCAATCAAACAGTTTATATTAAAACGCCATGGGGCAGTCTGATTGAGTTACAAACAGTACCAAATGGCTTTTATTATCCAGAAAATAGTGAAGCAACCGTTTTTACACCTGACCCATAAACGCATATGAGCATAAGGAGGAAAGAAAAATGTTACAAAACAAATTAAACATAGCTAATTTAAACACACCAATTCATAAATTAGAACAGTTAAGTGCTGCTTTAAATAAAAACATTTATATTAAAAGAGATGACTATACTGGAACTGAAATTTCTGGTAATAAGGTGCGTAAATTAGAATACACATTGCAATATGTTTTGGATAATGGTTACGATACAGTGATTACAACAGGTGCCATAACATCTAACCATGCAAGAGCAACTGCTGCATTATGTGCGCAGCTCAATATAACATGTTATTTAGTACTTCGAGGTAACATGGCAGAGTTTGAAGGTAATTTATTTTTAGAGGCGATGTTGGGCGCCCATATCCACATTATTGAGCCATCAGTTTCAAGAGAAGAAACAATGGAACAATTACGAACTGAGCTAGAAAAACAAGGGAAACATCCATTTACCATACCGGTAGGTGCTTCCGATTGGATAGGCACGCACGGTTATATCAACGCCTTTGATGAGGTTGTTGAACAAGAATCAGATATGAACGTCCAATTTGATTCCATAAATTTAGCAGTTGGTTCAGGTGGCACTTATGCAGGTCTTTGGTATGGTAATATAAGTCACGATTTAAATAAAAATATCATAGGTTTCGCAGTCGATCAAAGTACCGATGCATTTAAAACAAAAATCATCGAAATATTAAATCATTTAGATGATAATATAGCATCATACGAAACACTATTTATTAATGATGATTATATTGGTCTAGGTTATGGACAAGCCACAGATGAAGAATTGCAATTTTATATTGATATTGCCCAACAAGAAGGTATTATTTTAGATCCGACGTACACTGGAAAAGCTTTTAGAGGCTTAGTAGAAGAAATTAAAGCTGGTAATTACGACGATCAAAATAATATTTTGTTTATTCACACAGGCGGGTTACAAGGTTACACACAAGAGACAAGAGCACGTATTCAACAGTTACTTCCAGAAATCACAGACGATAAAAAGCAGTAATATAAGCATCACTATTTTATTAATATATTAAGCTAGTGTATAATATTTGCATTTCATTTTGGTGCATTTTATTACTACTATACTTATAATATGAGATGTGGCACACAGTGTGAATATCTAAGGAGTGTAATGAAGCATGACCGTTAGAAAATTGGTATCAGAAAAAGCAATAGAAGTAAATGGTTACGATATAGATGCGATGGGTATCGTAAGTAACATAGTATATATCAGGTGGTTCGAAGACTTACGTACAGATTTTATAAATCAATACATGCCTTATTCTGAAATGATGAACCAACATATTTCGCCAATATTAATGAAAACAACGGCAGAATATAAAACCCCTATAACTATACATGATAAGCCTAAAGGTCGTTGCTACATTGTAAAAGCAAGCAAATTGCGTTGGGAATTCGAGTTCGAGATTGTGTCTGAAGGAAAAGTACATTGCTTAGGCTACCAAAACGGTACATTTTTTGATTTACAAAAACAAAAAGTGACAAAGTTACCTGAAGTCTTTCAAAATGTAGTTCAAGATTAATATTATTTTATCAATATATGTGAACGGGGTTACGTATGATACAGGTAAGCAAAAATTTAACATATGACATTTAAACACAGCATAATAATATTCAATATATAAAAATGAAGGTGGTGTTCAACCATGCAACAAATATTGGCAACGATAGATTCATTTCATGATTTTATAGCTCGTCATCCATTGGCTGTCATACACGTTATGAGAGATAATTGTAGTGTTTGTCATGCAGTATTACCTCAAATAGCGGACGTAGTGAAGGATTTTCCTAATGTTCCTTTGGGCATTGTTAATCAAAGTGAGTTAGAAGAGATAGCGGGTGAATTATCTATCTTTACTGTACCAGTAGATTTGATATATTTAGATGGGAAAGAAATGCATCGGCAAGGTCGTTTCATTGATATGCAACAATTTGAACACCAATTGAACTTAATGTATCAAAGTTTAGATAGTTAAAATTTGATAAGCGTTTTTCTATATTTAGTCATATCTAATTGGGTAAATACATTCTTTTTAATACAGATTTCTAGCGGTTTTAATATAGAATTAAAATCTATGAAGCAAAAATAATGAAGGAGGCTAGACATACTAATTGTCTTAGCCTCCTTCATTGTATTCACAGCTCCCTTTCTTTATATAGTTAAAAAAATAAATTGTCCATTATAAAAGAGTGGAAAATTTGATAAAAACTGTCATAATTATATTAAATAATGTATGATAAGAAAAATTCATAGTGCTAAGGGGGATGTTTATGCGAATTGAAAGAATTTGTCCAAATGAAGCGGAAGCGCTGTATGATTGTATGAGAACAATTGATCAAGAGTCCCAATATATGCTTTATTTGCCAGATGAAAGAAGTTTCGATAAAGAACGTTTTATTGATGACATACAGCGCAATTTTTATATAGGGGTAAAGTCGGAAAATAATCAAATTTTAGGTTATTTATCAGTACATATTAGTACATTAGCTAAAGTGAGACATATTGGCTATATAATTACTGGATTAGTTAATGATTTACAACAACAAGGTTTAGCGACGCAAATGTTTGATGAAACTTTTAAATGGGCTAAGCGAAAAGGTCTTAGAAGATTGGAATTAACAGTTATTACTATCAATAAACCTGCTGTAAATTTTTATGAAAAGATAGGTTTTAAAATCGAAGGAATTAAACATAGTTCTGTTTATATGGATGGTCATTATTTTGATGAATTGTATATGTCTATGATGTTGGATGAAGTCTATGAAGCTGAGACTGAAAATATATTGTAAGTCTGATTATTAATTTTTAAAAATATCATAGTTAGCTAATGATATAGTTCCTTTTGTTAAAATTATTACTGGGTTTGTTATAAAATATATGTAATAGTAATAGGCAAGGAGGAAAAATTGTGATTAAAAAAATAGCTGCACTATCAAGTGTGACAATTGCCGCTTCATATCTATACGTAAAAGTAAGAGAAAAACGAAGTTATAAAAGTTTTTTACATGAATTAATGTTAAGAATCACTAATGCGAAAAGTCCATTTGAAAATGTTGAAAATGCACAAAAAAGTTTAGATGCTGTAAAAGAACAAACAAATGGGCTATATGATGGCACAGACTACCATTTTAAACATAAGATACAAGCGACAACAGTCCAGCAGTCTACAGTTTATACGGTAAATGCTCAAATCGATAGACAACAACAAGTCGTATTATATATCCATGGTGGTGCTTGGTTCCAAGATCCATTGAAATATCATTTTGATTATATCGATACGCTTGCAAGTGAATTGAGCGCTAAAATTGTTTTACCTATTTACCCAAAAGTGCCACATGCTACTTATAAAGAGACATTTACATTATTGAAAGAAATATATGAAAACATTGTGAGAGAGGTAGAAGACCCTCATCAAATTATAGTAATGGGAGATTCAGCTGGTGGACAAATTGCTTTATCATTTGCGCAATATATTAAAATGCAAGAACTACCTCAACCAAGTAATATTATTATGATATCACCTGTACTTGATGGAACATTATCTAACCCTGAGTCTGTAGTTTATGAGAAAAACGATCCGATGTTAGCTAGAGAAGGGAGTAAGTTTTTCTTAGAATTATGGTCTGGAGACTTACCATTAACAGATTGGCGTATTTCTCCTATGTTTGGAGATTTAGAAGGACTTGGACATATTACATTAGTCATTGGCACTAAGGAAACGTTATACCCAGATGCACTTAAACTCTCGAATATGTTGAATAAACAAAATATAGCACATGATTTTATACCTGGGTATAATTTGTTCCATATTTATCCAGTGTTTCCAATTCCTGAAAGAGCACAAGTAATAACAAAATTAAAGCAGATTATTAAGAAATATTAGCACTATAATTAATAGACGTATTTTAATTTAATAAGAGCGTGATAAAGCTTGAAAGCTCTAAAATGTGTATAAAATATAATAAAGAAGTGAGCTAACAGTCTAATACTTCATTTAGACAAGTTAACTCACTTCTTTTTAATTGATTATTAGAATAAATCATATAGTTAATAATATATTAATTTTAGTTGGCATGATCTTTTTTTAAAGAAAGCATTAAGATTAATAAAATAATTAATACAATGCCTACCAATTGGAAAGGGAGGAACGTTACTTTTAACCAAAATGCGCTAGCTACGATAGCCATTACTGGTTCTATCGTACCGAACAAAGTGGTTTCCTTTGCTGATAAATACTGCAAACTTTTTATAAAGAAAAAGAAAGCAATTGCAGTACCTCCTATAATACCAAAAGACAAGTAACTAAGTGTACTGAAAGTTATTTGTGAAATATCAAATTGCCATAATGGTGCTTTGAAATTCATTAATATTCCTGAAATCAACATCGCCCATCCTACCACTAATATTGAGGAAAAATTAACTAATAACTTAGTTGCGTATATTGTGTAAAAGGCAAGTGCGAGTCCAGAAATAACGCCCCAAGTGATGCTTGAAGTTGGTACTACAAGACGATCTAAGGAACCATTTGTTAAGAGCAGAAATGTACCCGTAAGTGTTAGTGTAATAGCTAACACATCAAAAAACTTAAAAGTTGCTTTGCGACGCGCGACATACCAAAAAATAATATAAACAGGCGCAATATATTGTAATAAAGTAGCTATTGCTGCATTGCCTTCATCGATTGACGCCATATAAGAGTATTGCACAAGTAACATGCCAAAAATCGAAAATATCAATAGCTGTAGCGTACTTGTAAATTTAGTGAAGATAATAAAAATAGAGCGATGGGGGTTTAAAATTTTAAAAATAATCATAAGTATTATACCACTAAGTATTAGTCTAGCAGTAACATACCAGTTAATATCAATATGCCTATATCTAAATAGATAATCGGATACCGTTCCTCCCAGTCCCCAAAAAGAAGCTCCTACAATTGCTAAAATAATGCCTATCATACGTTTTTGTATTTTCATTTTATCACCTAATAATTATTAATATATTAAACTATAAACGAAATCAATTTGCTATAATACATTAAAATGAATTAAAAGTATTAATATATTGAGGTGATGTTATATGGATAATGAAATAATTATAGGAAATAATAGAGAAGAATATATACAATACCCAGATTATCAATGGAAGCATGTCATTCTCCACACAACTTTAAGTCAAACATTATTAGGTCATATACCTTTACATTGGCATCATGCTCTACAATTTGTCTATGTTATTAATGGAAAAATAAAAGTGAACATTGGGGATAATATTATAGTATTGAAGGAGAGAGATGGTATATTTATAAACGCTGATACTGTCCATGATATACACGATATGGCTCAAAGTAGTAACTTTTATTGTTGGAATATTGAGCAACCTGATGTTACTAATTTTATTGAATATAAGTATGTAAATTATATTATTGAGTTAACCAAGCAAGTTCCGTATATTTATTTGTCATATAGTCATAAGCAACAACGAGAACTTTTAAAAATAATAGAATATACAGGTACAATTTATGAAAAGCATGAAAACTTATATCAACTTGAAGTTACGATACAATTTTATAACGCGATTAAATGGTTATTACACCACATGTCGGCATATATAGATGATTTAACGTACAATTTTGATAACCGTGTTAAACAAATCATTGAATATATACATGAGCATTACTCAAACAAAATAACGTTACAACAACTCAGCGATGTGGTCCATATGAGTGAAGCGGAAACGATAAAGTTATTTAAAAGGGCAACTAAACAAACGCCATTTGAATATATACAAAAAACGAGACTTGAGGCTAGCATCTATAAGTTAAACGATAAAGCAAAATACACTATCACTGACATTGCCATGCGCTGTGGTTTTTCTACCACGAGTTATTTTATAAAATTATTTAAGAATACCTATGGCATGACTCCAAAACAATATCAAAAGTTTCAATTACAATCATAGGACAAAGCAACATAAATAAGGGCGAGATAGAAATCAATAGTTGAATTCTATCTCACCCTTATTATCCGTATTAATGTTAATTTTCTAGTATATAAATAGTCATATCGTGACCAGTAGCACAAATAATTTTTATTTTAGATTTTTTAAGTAGGTAGGGAAAAATTCTGTGTATAAATCAATGAATGTGAGGTAGCTATTTTTCTCAACATATTCATCTACTTGATGTGCCTGACTTACTAAACCTGGACCATACATGATAAATGAAAAATCTTCATCTTTATCAACTAATAAGTCAGAAGCATCTGTAACTCCTGGTGATGCTTCTGAAGGTAAGTCTGTATTTAAATATTTCAAACCTAAATCGTGAGCTAGTGTTATCAAGCTATTTTTACCTGTTGTGTAAACAGGAGGTCTAGACATATACGTATCAATTTCTATGTCTGTATTATCGGTTTCAACTTGTTTTAAAATTTCATTAAAATAAGTTATGAATTGGTCATTGTCATGTTCTGGAATAGTGCGGATATTGAACTCAGATTCAGCATGTTCAGGTATAGAGTTTACTTGATTGCCGCCATGAAAAATTGTAGCGTTCATAATTGGGTTACCTAGTAAATTATTATTTTTATCAAATTTAGAAAATCCTTCGTCAGCTTTATATACAAATTTAACTAAAGGTGAGATTGCATTAAATCCTAGTTGTGGCATAGAGCTGTGAGCAGCTTTCCCTCTTGAAATGACACGGATGTCCATAGAACCCTTATGCGCATAGATAATCCTATCTTGTGAGGGCTCTGCAATAACAAGTGCCTCTACATCTTTCATATATCCTTCTTGTTGGAATGTTTTAGCCCCTTCACCCACAATTTCTTCCCCTGCAGTTGCTAATAGTCTAATCCGTCCATATTCTAATAAGTTTTGATCATGGATATCAATCATGCTTAATACTAAAGCAGCTAATCCAGATTTCATATCGGCCGATCCGCGTCCATATAGTTTGCCATCTACTTCAGTCAATTTAAATGGATCATATGTCCATTTATTAATATCTCCCTCAGATACTACATCCATATGACCTGAAATACCTAAAACGGGCCCCTCTGTTCCAATTTCAGCAACTAAATTGGCTCTTGTATCACTGATTTTAATTATTTTTGAGTCAATACCATGTTGTGATAGTAAATCATTTAAATATTCGCAAACTTGGATTTCATGATCATTTACGGATTTAATTGTGACTAAATCCTCCAATATTTGAATCTTTTCACTTTCTGTAAATTTACTCATAAATAAAAACCCCTTTTCAATAAATATAAAATTCAGACAATTTAAGTATAGCTAATAAAATTGAAGAATTGTAATTAAAAGGGCTAGATAAAATGTAAAGAAAATTTGAAGGATAAGCATTTGTTGCATAATTAATAGGGAAATAGAGCCATTAATTATAAAAAATCATACATGGTTCTTTATAAACCTTGTTCTAAAGACCATGTATGATGCTGATTATCTTTTAATGAAGATACATTATTTAATTTATAATTATTACTAGATTGTGAACCTTGAGGTATGTCACTAGATTCAGTAGTTTTTAATTCAGAAGATTGGGAACTGTTGTTGATATAGTCTACATTTTCAATGTTCTTAGTATTATCAGAATCTAATACGGCGCCTCTCATATCATTACCTTGAAAACTCCCTACTAAAAGCATAACCAGATAAGCACAGCAAATAATTGCTACAACAGCAAGATATATTGAAACCACCAATTTAACTGACTTACTCATAAACTACCTCCTAAAATTTGTATCCGTTGTCCCTTACACATATAAGATAACATTTAAATTTTAATGCCATGTAAAATTGAGGTAAATAATATATTTATTTATTTTAGGAAAAAGTTCTTAGGTAATTAAAAAATATTAAAATTCTTCTTATAAAAACAAAACATATATAAAGTCTAACCAATTACTTTCACATAAGGGTTTTTGAATATATTTAATTTTTTTACAGATGAATTGTAAACATAGATTTACAAATTATTAATAGATAATTCAAACTGTTTAAACTAAATCAATAACTACATGATAGCATGTCATTATCAAAAGATAGAGGTAGATAAGACATGTCATCTTAATAATATTGATATTCTACGCTATTTTGAATACATAAAATTAAATAGGTTGTTGAAAAGAGGGATAAAATTTGCTACTAATCATAATTTGTATCGGGGTTATTCTTTGGTTAGGTATTGTTGAAAAGAAAAGGCATTCTAACAGATTAGAGAAGATTCCTGTACGTATCAATATAAATGGTATTAGAGGTAAATCTACTATAACTAGATTGATTTACAGTACTTTACGTGAGGACAACTATCGGGTTATTGGCAAAACCACGGGTACTGACGCGCGTATGATGTATTGGTTTACACCTAGAGAGTATCCAGTTTATAGAAAACCACAAGGAGCAAATATAGGAGAGCAACGCGATATTATTAGGAAAGTTGTGAAACAAAAAGCCAACGCTTTAGTTAATGAATGTATGGCTGTGAATCCCGATTATCAAATTACTTTCCAAAAAGAACTAGTTAAAGCCAATATAGGTGTTATCGTGAACGTAATGGAAGATCATATGGATGTTCTTGGGCCAACGTTAGACGAAGTGGCGGAAGCTTTTACAGCAACTATTCCTTATAGAGGGCACCTCGTTGTTATGAAAGATGACTATACAGATTTTTTTGCTAAAGTTGCAAAAAAGCGTAAGACGAAACTTATCGTTGTAGATAAAGAAGAAGTGCCAGAATCGTACTTAAGAAAATTTGGTTATATTGTGTTCCCTGATAATGTAGCCATTGCAATGGGTGTTGCAGAAGCACTTGGTATCGATAGAGAAATCGCATTAAAAGGTATGTTAAATGCCCCACCAGATGTTGGTGCGGTTGAAGTTAAATACTTTGATGCTAATCATTCAACTAATGTTTATGTCAATGCATTCGCTGCTAACGAACCAAAATCAACTAAGGCAATATTAAATAAAGTCGAAAGCTATAACTATCCATATAAGAAAATTGTCATTATCTTGAATTGCCGTTCTGATAGGGTCGATAGGACAAGACAGTTTGCAGAGGATTTCATTACTGAAGTTGATTTTGATACGTTGATTTGTACTGGTAAGAGTACTCAAATGGTTACTGAAGTAATGAAAGGTCAACCCGATAAAAAGTACTTAAATTTTGAAGGTAGAGATATTAAAGAAATAGAGCAAGCGTTATACCAAGAGTCTCAAAACGCATTGATATTTTGTGTTGGTAATATCCATGGACCAGGTAAACAAATAGCGCAGTATATAGAAGGGATCAAATAATATGATAGGTTCAGAGTTATATTTTTCATTATTTGTGGGCATTGTATTAAGCTTAATTTTCGCTGAAAAGTTTGGTATTAGTCCAGCTGGGTTAGTAGTACCTGGGTATTTAGCTTTAATTTTTGATCAACCGATTATGCTATTATCCGTACTCATTATTAGCTGTATTACATACTTTATCGTGAACCATGGTGTAAGTCGGATTGTTATCTTATATGGCCGAAGAAAGTTTGCAGCCATGATCTTGACTGGAATGGTTTTAAAATTTATTTTTGATTTAATATATCCGTTGACGCCTTTTGAGATGGTCGAAATGTCAGGCATAGGAGTGGTTATACCAGGCATTATAGCAAACACGATCCAAAAGCAAGGTGTCATTATTACTTTATCAACTTGTATGCTTTTAACATGTATCACTTATGTCATTTTATTCTTTTATAGCTTTATCAATTAGTAAGGAGCATATATATGAAGAATTCTAAAAGATTTTCAATAGAAGAACGCATACTCAAGTGGACTAAACGGCATAAGAAAAGAAATACAATTTACACTAGCATTATTTTAATCATCGCTATTGTACTTTTAGTATTTGTCATGACATCACAAAAAATTGAACCTGTTAAAGCTATGGATAAAGGTCAAGGTGATATAAGAATGACATATTTAGGAAATGTCGAATTAAACAACCACATTAGAAAAAATAATATTAACGAAGCTTTTGGTGCGATTAAACCAATCTTAAAGGGGAGTGATTATTCTACTGCAAGTTTACAAGTATCGAAATTCTCAGATGATAGAAAAACAAATATTAATAAAAATTTAGAAAATATAATGTTTTTAAGAGATTTGAATATAAAAAGTTTAAATCTTATCAACCAAGTTACAGATAATGTGACTGCAAGAGATTTAATGAAATCGGTAGAAGCTCAGTCAGGCTATAATTATTTAACTGGAAATGGCTCCAACGCTATCAATAGTAAAACAGTTCAACAAACGGTAAAAGATAAAAAAATAGCTAATGTATCATTCACTGATGTTGAGTCAGACTATACAGATACATTAAAAAATACGACTTCAGTAAGTTTAGAACCAAATATTTACATCCCCTTAATCAAAAAGCTTAAAGAAAACAATGATTATGTAGTTGTTAACGTTGATTGGGGTATCACAGATGAACGATCGGTGACAACTCGGCAAAGAGAATACGCACATTCATTAGTTGATGCCGGTGCTGATGTGATAATTGGTCATAACTCGGTAGTACAAGAAATAGAAAAATATAAAGATACTAGTATTTTTTACAGTCTAGGTAATGTAACATCAGAAGATTTTTTATCAAAAAACAAACAAGGCTTAGCGGTACAACAGAATTGGAATGGTGGCCAGTCTCAGTTCACAGTGACACCAATTAAATCACAAGGTGGACAAATCACCAAATCCAATCCAAACAAAGTAGAAGAAATTAAATTACTTAATAATATTGAAGGTAAAGACATAAATTTCAAAAAAGAGAATGGAGGGTATGTTTATGAACATTAAAGAACATTGGGTAAGTATAACAGTTATTTCTGTGGTATTGATTGTTTTACTATTAATAGTTTTCGCGAGAGCGAACGAAGGATTAGATCAATATGAACAAAATGAACTGAAAACTTCTCATCACCAATATCTTTCTAAAGGAGCTTAAGTATGAGTATTTATAATAAAAAAACGCTCATCGTAATATTACTCCTTACGATCCTCATATCTTTTGGCTTTTTTATGATAACTAAAAAGGATAACTATAATAAAGATGAATTATATGAGAATAAAATAGCAGATCATGCCCAAGATCTTTCCGACAAAAATTACGGTGTTGCTTCAAACAATCCAATCGCAACGAAGGTTGGAGAAAAAATACTGAAAGACGGAGGTAACGCGATAGACGCATCTGTAGGTGTTTCTTACGCACTTGCAATAACAGAGCCTCATTCATCAGGATTAGGCGGTGGTGGTGCAATGTTAGCTTATGATGGACAAGAAAACGTTGCGCCCAAGCAATGGCAATACAAAGACATTTCATCTTTTGACTTTGAACAAAAAGACGAGATAGGTACACCTGGTTTTGTACGTGGCTTACACGATGCACATAATGAAGGGGGCAAAATGGAAGAGGAAAAAATATTAGACTACGTTATACCATTAGCTGAAGATGGTTTTGAAGTAGATTCAGAGCTAGAACGCAGTCTGAAACTTTATGGTTCAGATATTGAAAGAGATTCTCCTTTCTTTGATAGCGGTCAGACAAAAAGGGAAGGTGACGTCGTAAAACAACCAGCTTTAGCTAAAACAATTAAAGGTATTAGAGACCATGGTCCGGAATACTTTTATGAGAAAGTTGGTAAAAGTGTTTCTAAACAAGTAGATGAAGAAATTAGTGAAAAAGATTTCACTAGTTATAAAACAGAGAAAAAGGAACCAGTAAGCACGGATTACTTAAATAATAAAGTTTATTCTGCATCTAATCCATTAGGTGGCACGCTGATGCTTCAAGGTTTAGAAATTGATGAAGCAACTGGTAATGATACAACACCTGATAATCGATTAGATTATATTACAGGCATGTTAAAGTCTAGGGCGTTAATGTATAGAAATAGGGATATTATTAACGGTCAAGATGAAGACTACGATGAATACTTATCCCAAGAATATATATTAGGAAAATTGAATGAAGTTAATTTCAATAGTAATTTCAATACAAATAATGTGGACAATACGAGTACTACGCATTTTGTAGTCATAGATAAAGACGGTAAGTTAACAAGTACTACCAATACTTTAGCCAGTTTCTTTGGTTCCGGTAAATTTATGAAAGAGGGATTCTATATGAATAACTCATTAGACAACTTTTCATCAGATCCGGCAAGTCCAAACTATGGCGATAAACATAAAGAGCCAAGATCATTTACTGCACCAAGTATTGTTGTAGGCCCAGATTATTATATGGGGATAGGAACACCAGGTGGTAACAAGATACCAACTACACTAAACGAAGTATTAGTAGATTATTTAAGAGGCGATGGTACCCTACAAGAATCGATAGATAAACCACGTTTTTATAATGATGGTGGAGAAATTTTTTATGAAAATGCTACAAGTCAACAAGATATAGATATATTCAAAAGTTTAGGTTTTGAGATTGAAGAAAAACGTAATGATCCGAACTTTGGTAGTGTTCAAGCCGCACTTTATAATAAGAATGATAAAACTGTTGAAATTGGTCACGATGTCGGTAATAGGTAGTAATAAAGGGGTATGTAGAAATTCTATATAGAATCAATAACAAAAGAAAACGGATAGATATCAGTTAGAGATATCTACCCGTTTTTTTACTAAATATTTAAGCAATTTGTATTACCAACCTTGCCCCGCTATATCATAGTTATCTAATTTTCCTGTTTCAAAGTCTTGGATTGCAGCTTCTAACACATTTAATGCTGTATCTAACTGATCATAAGTTATGACTAAAGGCGGCTGGAAACGAAGTACATTACCAGCAACAGCGATGATAACGACTCCATTGTCATAACAGCAATTACAAATCTTTAAAGCTGCTTCAGGGTCGCGTACTTTTTTTATTTTATCTGACACAATATCGATGCCTATAGACAGACCTTTTCCTCTGACATTACCGACGGATTTATATTTTTCAGGCCATTGGTTTAGGCGTTTGCGAACGTAATGACCTTTATCAGTACTAGCTTGTAATAAGTTTTGATCTTCAATCATAGAAATTGTAGCTAACGCGGCTTCACAACTCACTGGATTGGCACCAGTAGTAAATAAATGAGCAGGAGCATCTAGATAGTCCATGATTTCTGAACGCCCAACGATAGCGGACATTGGTAGACCACCTGCTAGTGACTTACCAAATGTAATAAGGTCAGGTTCAATATTATAATGCGATACGGAACTCCAATATCCAGTTCTACCTAAACCTTGTTGTATATCGTCTACAGCTAATAATATACCGTGCGTCTGGCATAAATCTTGTAAAGCCTCAAAGTATCCATCTACGGGTTCAAGAAGACCGCCGTCTCCTTGGATAGTTTCAATCATAATACAGGCTACTTCGTCGGCCGGCACGTACTTTTCAAACATTTCTTTTAGAGGCGCAAGGTATTCTTCAATTGTATTTGGGTTTTGATGCTCAAACATACCTCGATAATTATCTGGAAAAGGAATGTGATAGAAACCCGGTAGCATTGGACCATAATGTTTACGCATATTTAAACTGATAGCGGACATAGAAAGTGATCCATATGTAGAACCATGATAAGCATTAATAAAACTAATAATATATGGTCTTCCTGTATAAGCACGAGCTAATTTGACGATACCATCATTTGCATCTGACCCTGAAAGTCCGAAAAGTACACGTTTTTCATATGAACCTGGCGCAATTTCACATATTTTTTTAGCTAATTTAACTAAAGGTTCATGATACATGTATGCAGGCGTGTAATGTATGAATTGATCAACTTGTGCTTTGATAGCATCAGTGACCTGTTTAGGCGCATGACCGACATTTTGAGAACTTGCACTAGATAGCAGGTCAATATAGGTTTTACCTTCAACGTCTACTAGCGTTGCGCCATAGCCGTGTGAAATAGCTAATGGATAATACTTAATTCTTCCTGGCTTGGCAAAGTATTTACTATCTTCATTAATAAGTTGTTCTGATTTGTTCATAATTAATCCGCCTCCCATAATATAACGTAATATGTATCGATATGTATAAAGTCATGATGAACTGTTACGTTAATAATAGCTAATATGTCGAATATACTAAGAAAATTTAGAATTGTAAATATATTCTGAAAGATTAAAGTTGAATAACGCCTTTTAAGTGTAAAATAACGCTTATATTAAACATATAACCCAATTTTAATTTGTTTTAACTAGAATTGGAAAACAATATATATTAAACGAGTTAATCTTATACAAATTAAAATTAAAAAACAGTTATAAGTAGAAATGAATGATGAAAATTGGTATATTGTGCTTAAGAAATAATATCTATATCTATATCATAAAAAGGTAAATCTTTAAACTATTTATCAAATTGGGAAAATTTAAATCTATTTAAAGTTAAAATTAAAAAGTAAATTATAAGATTTAAGATATATAGGAGGGAAATATATGATATATGCTGGTATATTAGCAGGCGGTATTGGTTCTAGAATGGGTAACGTACCACTGCCAAAACAATTTTTAGATCTAGATGGTAAACCTATATTAATTCATACAGTTGAAAAATTCTTGCTTACGAATGAATTTGATAAAATATTTATCGCGACGCCACAAAAGTGGATTTCGCATACAAAGGATACATTGCGTAAACATCAAATTAATGATGATAGAATTGAAGTGGTACAAGGTGGTTCAGATCGTAACGAAACAATTATGAATATTATAAATGAAGCTGAACAAACACATCCTATCACTGATAAAGATGTAATCGTTACACATGATGCGGTTAGACCGTTTTTAACGCATCGAATCATTAAAGAAAATATAGAAAGTGTATTAGCACATGGCGCTGTCGATACTGTAATACCTGCAACTGATACAATTATCACGTCGAATGATGGAGAACAAATACAGTCTATCCCAGTCAGAAGTGAAATGTACCAAGGACAAACACCGCAATCATTTAATGTGAATTTATTGAGAAATAGCTATAACGCATTATCTTTTGAAGATAAAGAAATAATGACAGATGCATGTAAAATTCTTGTGGTAGCTAATAAAAAAGTGAAATTAGTGATGGGAGAACTATACAACATTAAAATTACGACACCTTATGATCTTAAAGTAGCGAACTCTATCATCAAAGGTGGGATGTTGAGTGATTAACCAAGTTTATCAATTGGTAGCGCCTAGACAATTTGAAGTAACATACAATAATGAAAATATTAAAAGTGATAAAGTTGTTGTAAGACCATTATATTTATCAATTTGTGCGGCAGACCAAAGATATTATACGGGTAGTAGAAATGAACAGGTACTTAAGAAAAAATTACCGATGTCTCTAGTTCATGAAGGTGTTGGTGAAGTTGTTTATGATAACAAAGGTATATTTAAGACTGGTACAAGAGTTATTATGGTACCGAATACACCCGTAGAAACAGATGCGGTCATAGCAGAAAACTATTTACCTAGTAGTAAATTTAGATCTAGTGGATATGATGGTTTTATGCAAGATTATGTTTTTATGGATCATGATCGTGTCGTAGAAATCGACGAAAGTATAGAAGATTTAAGTACAATTGCATACTCTGAATTGGTAAGCGTGAGTTGGCATGCAATTCAAAGGTTTGAGCGTAAGTCAAATGCAAATAAAAATAGCTTTGGTATTTGGGGCGATGGCAATTTAGGGTATATTACTGCAATTTTATTAAATAAACTCTACCCTAATGCGGCAATTTATATCTTTGGAAAAACAGATTACAAATTAAGTCACTTTTCTTTCGCAGATGAAATATACCATATACATGAAGTGCCTGAAGGTGTTGCTTTTGATCATGCTTTTGAATGTGTAGGTGGGAAAGGCAGCCAATCAGCAGTAAACCAAATCATCGATTTGATTTCACCTGAAGGTACAGTTAGCTTACTGGGTGTAAGTGAATATCCTGTTGAAGTTAACACAAGATTAGTATTAGAAAAAGGTTTAACAATGTTTGGAAGTAGTAGAAGTGGCGCGCAAGATTTTAAGGATATTGCGAAATTCTATAAAGATCATCCAGATGTTGTGGAAAAACTAGCACTATTAAAAGGTAATGAATTTGATGTTAAGACTATTAATGACGCAGTCAATGCATTTGAAAAAGATTTATCTACTTCGTGGGGTAAGACTGTTATTAAATGGACGATGTAAACTTTTAAAAATAAGCAATCAGTAATAATATTTTAAAATGATATTATGAACAGGATAAAGAGAGGGTTTTTAAATTGAGTAAATCTAAAATAATAATTGATAATATTTATTGGGAACGTATTCAATTATTTATTTCAGGTCATGTTGAGGATATCGAATTGAACAAGAAGCGTTTTGTTCTTCGTAATTTAACTGAGACCAAAGAATTGAAAGCAAACGATGTGAAAATTAATGGCAATCAATTCGTAGCACGCTTTAATGTGGCTATATTGGATGATGGAAATTATCTACCTTCAGGTGAATATTTAATTGTTTATAAAGACGACTTTGATTATATAGCAAATATCAACCCATCGTTGCTAAATCCAAGTCAGTATACGTTAGAGGAAGAAGAGCTAGAACAATACCATGAGGAAGCTACTCAAAATGGTAAAAATAATTTGCTATTAGAACATTTTATGTACACATTTAAAAAAGGTGGAAGCTCTAATAAAACAGAGTATATTGTAAGGCCGATGATATCCAGTGAAGTTAATGAGTTCGTACTAGATATCTTGTTTAAAGCTCCAACACCTAAGTTAAATCCTCTTAAACAAAAGATTGCAGATTTGAAATTAAAGTATAATCGTTATTCGTATAATGTGCGTAATTTTGTCTTTCAATTGATATTTAACACGACAAAATTTTTCCATTTGAAAAAGGGGAATACCGTCCTGTTCACATCAGATTCAAGAGCTGAAATGTCAGGGAACTTTGAATATGTTTACAACGAGATGTTACGCCAAAATTTAGACGAAAAATATAAAATTCATGCATTGTTTAAATCTAATATTTCGGCACGTCGTAATTTTATCGATAAATTTAAATTTCCATATTTATTAGGCAAAGCAGATTATATATTTGTTGATGATTTTCATCCATTGCTCTATACAGTGAAGTTCAGAAAAAGTCAGGAAATTATTCAAGTATGGCATGCGGTTGGCGCTTTTAAAACAGTTGGTTATAGCCGAGCTGGAAAAAAAGGTGGTCCATTCTTTAATTCTGTAAACCATAGAAATTATACTAAGGCCTTTGTTTCTTCAGAAACAGATATTCCATTTTATGGTGAAGCCTTTGGTATTAAAGAACAAAATATAATTCCGACTGGTGTCCCTAGAACAGATATCTTATTTGACGAGGGATATGAACAACAAGTTACAGCCGAAATGGAGGCGGCACTACAAATCATTAAAGATAAGAAAGTGATATTATTTGCACCTACATTTAGAGGTAATGGACATCATACGGCACATTATCCATTCTTTAAAATTGATTTTGCTAGATTCGCACGATATTGTCGTGAAAATAATGCAGTAGTTTTATTTAAAATGCATCCATTTGTGAAGAATAGACTAAATATTCCTAGAGAATATGAGCAATACTTTGTGGATGTTTCTGATTTTAGAGAAGTTAATGATATTTTATTTGTTACAGATATTTTAATTAGTGATTATTCATCACTTGTTTATGAATTTGCGGTGTTTAAACGCCCGATGATTTTTTACGCATTTGACCTTGAGGATTATATTACATCACGTGATTTTTATGAGCCATATGAAACGTTTGTGCCAGGGAAAATTGTAGAGTCATTTAATGATTTAATCACAGCATTAGATAACGAAGATTTTGAAGTAGACAAAGTGGAACCATTCTTAAATAAACATTTTAAATATCAAGATGGTCGTTCGGCTGAACGTTTAGTAAGAAACGTATTTGGAAGCTAAGAAAAACTGAAAACAAAAATTATGATGAGCTGAAACAATAACTAACAAACTAAAGGTAAGATAACGAATCTATTCATAGATTAGGTATCATTGAGCTAACTATGTTATTAGTATTTCAGCTCATTTTTATAAGGTGGATATATTAATGAAATTTTCAATCATAGTACCAAGTTACAATTCTGAAAAGTATATAGGAGAACTATTGAACAGTTTACAGGAGCAAAAATATGATCAGAAAGATTTTGAAGTTCTATTGATCGATGATTGTTCTACAGATAATACTTTGGATGTAGTAGCGTCTTATAAAAATAAATTAAATTTAACTATAAAGCAACTTGAAGCTAATTCGGGTGGTCCTGGAAAACCGAGAAATACAGCTCTAAATATGGCTCAAGGAGAGTATGTATTCTTTGTAGATTCAGACGATTATATTCATCCAGATACATTGAAAGATGTATCAGAATTTGTTGAAGAGAATCAAGCTGATGTGGTTCTAGTTAAAATGGAAGGTGTAAATGGTCGTGGTGTTCCTAAATCTATGTTTAAAGAAACCAACGATGATGTTACCTTAGCTAATTCACGCATTATTTATACATTAAGTCCCACTAAATTTTATCGTACATCATTACTACTTGATAATCACATTGAGTTCCCAGAAGATTTACGTAGTGCAGAGGATCAACTGTTTACAATGAAAGCATACGTTAACGCAAAGAAAATCGCCATATTGGCAGATAAACCATACTACTATGCGACTAAGCGAGAAGGGGAACATATGAGCTCGGCATATGTGTCGCCTAAAGATTTTTATAAAGTTATGGGATTAATTACAGAAGAAATTCTGAATAGCCCTTTAGACAACAGACATGAAATATTAGGTTATTTTTTAGATCGCCATTTTTCATTTTCAAGAACAAATAATTTTTCACTTAAAATAGCAGATGATAAAAAGGAAGCTTGGATGGATGCGCTAGGCGACTTTATACAAAAAGTACCTACCGAAGTAGATAATATCGTGAGAGATTCATTGAAACCATTGTTATATTACGCACGCAAAAAAGATATGAAACATTATCAAATTGTTGAAGAAAGCTTTAATAATGGCCAATTTTATAATTTTAGTGCGCAACAAGGTGTATTGCAAATTCAATTTGACTATGAAGAACCATACTTTATATTCAATAAATTGATGAAACCAGATATCAGAATGACGCAGTTTAACTTTAATGAACAAGGCTTTGAATTGGAATTAGAATTTTTAAGTTCAATCATCAATCCTAACCATGTAGCTTCTATGATACAACTAAAGTTAGTATCACGTAATAAAAAAGAATTGATTTATATACCTTTAGCTATTAATGATCAAACACGTTTTAAATTTAATGCTTCTATGAAGGATATTATGCCATACTTAACTAAAGAAAAAGTTTGGGATACGTTTTTAGAAATGCGCGTAGATAATATGAGTGTTGAAAAACGTATTGGTAGTAAACGCTTAGCGTATCCGTATGGAAAAGAGACGAGCACGATCGCTTCACTAAATGATAAGTATTATCGTTTTACACCGTACTTCACAAAAGATTTTGATAACTTATCATTTTATGTAACACAAAATAAATTAAGCGATATGATTGAAGTTACGATAAAAGATAGTAAAACGATCCAACTGCGTTGTTTAGAATTTAACTATATCTTGTCGGAAGGGCTAACAACTTTATTATTATCAGATACATTTACGTATGGCTATCTGACCTCTCTTCAGTCTAAAGAGAGAATGACTTATAATATAATATTTAATGATAAGATTAAAGTTAAAAATCTTAAAAAGAATTTCAGTTTGGAATCGCCATATTTTAATTTGAGATATTAAGCAGTATATAATAAGTAAGATATGATACAAAAATGAATGCTTAGATACTAAGTGTTTAGATTATAGTAAATCACCTTTGGGGTGGGAATACAAAATCAATTTTCAAGTTTGATTTGTGTCCTGCCCCTTAATGTTAACAAGTTCTTTGTCAAAGAGCCTTTTAATATAGATAAGTGATGACTTGGAAACGAAAGTTATATTAACTCCTACCTACATGTACGATGTAGCATAGATAATTCAATACCATACTATTTACTTTATAAGCTATTAGAGTGTTATAAACCGATGTCATTGATAATAGTTTTCAATTATAGTATCTTTGAAATAAATGTATTTTTAATTGGAATATAAAACATAGGGTGAGTTGCATAATTAACATCTTATACTCATATTTGGGCATGAGAAATGAGCTAGCTCTTGTATTCTTTGTCTAGTTACGGTATGGAATCGTGAGAAGCGTTATTTAAAAACAAGTTTTTGTGTCATTCCAATTTAGTTTTATGTGAAGAGGGAGTTACTGATGAAAAAAAGCAAAATAGATGTGAAAGATTTAATAAATATAGGTCTCTTCACGGCAATATACTTTATATTTATAGCACCACCAGGTATTTTAGGCATTATACCAATATTTATGTTATTACTTCCTGCTATGATTGGCTTGGTTGGCGGCATACCGATTATGTTGCTTATTACGAAAACACAAAAATTTGGTCCACTATCCCTTTGTGGTATTATAGTAAGCTTAATATTAGCAATTATGGGTCATCCATGGATGGCGTTGATTTTAAGTGTACCAATTATTATATTAGCAGATGTTATTATGGCGTTGGGCCATTATAAAGATTGGAAATTAAATAGCATAGGTTATATTATTTTCTCGTTTTGGCCAATAGGCAATCTATTACCATTTTATTTTATGAGACAATCGTATCTAACCTTTATACAGGAGAAATATGGTTCAGGTTATGAATCTACGGTAGCTGCATTATTTTCAATAGAGATGATTCCAATCATAATCGTTACAACAATTATTGGAGCGTTGATAGGGGCTTACATCGCTAAAGCCATATTGAAGAAACATTTTAAACGTGCAGGTATGATTTAATATGAAGAGCGGCATAATAAATCAAAATTATATATTTAATTTAGACCCTAGAGTAAAGCTTGGTCTCATGATAATTATTTCACTTATTTCATTAACTGGTGGTGTAACGGGAAATGAAATTTTCTTGCGGTTACTTGTAATGTTAATACCTTCTGTTTTACTTCTACTTATTGATAAACATCTAATTGGATGGATAAGCATCATTGTTACAATTAGTGCGTGGTATGGCGAAGCATTCGTTACATTAGATCATAATCAGCTAGCTACTTTACTCATTTTTGTACCTGCAGGTATCATTACACGTTTCTTGCCATCACTCGTAATGGGGTATTATCTTTTTAAGACCACTCAAGTTGAAGTGCTTATTGCAGGTTTAGAACGTCTGAAAATACCAAGGAAGATTACGATTCCCATAGCTGTAATGTTCAGATTTGTTCCCACTATCAAGACAGAGTCAGCATCCATTAAAGATGCGATGAAGATGAGGGGAATTTCATTACGCTTGGCATTTAAAAAGCCATTGCAATACTTCGAATATCGTGTTGTCCCATTATTAAATAGTGTCGTTAAAATTGGGAACGAATTGACCGTTGCGTCGATTACACGTGGTTTGAATTTAACATATAAACGAACATCTATAGTATCGCTAAAAATGCGTTGGCTAGATTGGTTTTTTATTAGTATGGCGCTGATTTTATGTGTAACCTATTATATAGTGTGAGGTTGAAAAATGATTCGAATTGAAGATATGTCGTTTAATTATGAAAATGGAGAAAAAGTGTTAAATAATATTAATCTTACTATTGATAGTGGTGAGGTTATTTGTTTAACGGGTGCTTCAGGCAGTGGCAAAACTACAGTGACACGAATTTTAAATGGCACTATACCACATTTATATCAAGGTAATATTGAAGGGAATGTGCATATCAATGGAGAGGATATACGTCAGCAATCCATTTATGAGATTTCCAAGATAAGTGGCTCGGTTTTTCAAAATCCTCGTTCACAATTCTTTTGTTTGAATACAACAAGTGAATTAGCATTTGAACCGGAAAACTATGGTGTTGACCCGCAACATATAGAAGTTAATATTAATCGTAGCGTTGAAGTATTGAAAATGAACCATTTATTAGATAGAAATATATTTGACTTGTCAGGTGGAGAGAAGCAACTTATCGCTTGTACAGCAATACAAGTAAGCGGACACGATATTATCATTTTAGATGAGCCTTCATCTAATTTAGACTTTGCTACAATTACTAAATTACGTCAGTTGTTGAAAAGGTGGAAGAATGAAGGTAAAACAATTATAATTGCTGAACATCGTTTGCATTATTTGGTAGATGTTGTCGATCGCTTTGTAGTTATGAAACAAGGAGAGATTAGTACGGTATACGACAATATCACTTTCAATGCATTATCAAGTGATACTTTAAGAGATTTAGGATTAAGAGCGATACATTTAAATCATATGAAGCCTAAAACTTCAAATTATACCAATATAGAAGAAAAGATAGCGTTGCAAAATTTTATGTTTAACTATAAAGCCAAGCAACCATATGCACTTAACATTCCTAAAGTCGAACTCACCAAAGGCAAAGTAACAGCAATTATAGGTCGCAATGGTTCTGGAAAATCGACGTTTGCGCGCTGTCTAACTGGCGTAGAACGTAAATTTAAGGGACATGTTGAATTAGATGGGAGAACATTAAAACGCAATCAAAGGTTAAATCATATATATATGGTTTTTCAAGATGTGAATAATCAATTATTTGCTGAAAGTGTTGCTGAAGAACTACGTTTAAATCATAACCAACTAGATGATGCATCGATACAATCGCGTTTACAACAGTATGGGATATCAGAGCATATTGATAGGCACCCATTGTCACTTTCGGGAGGAGAAAAGCAACGCTTAGGTATTGCTAGTGCTATAGAGACTAAACGGGAGGTGCTTATTTTTGATGAGCCCTCTAGCGGATTAGATGGTCAACGTATGCGTGACATGAGTCATATTCTTAATCGTTTAGCTAGCCAAGGGTATACAATATTACTTATTACACATGATTATGAGTTATTGATGTCATGTGCAGATGAAGTATTACACCTTGAAAATGGTTGTGTTAAAGACCAATATCAAATGGATAATGAACATTTAGACGATTTACAAAACTTTTTTGAAATTTAAACGATTATAACCAAACAATAAATTAATGGTAAAGTAGCATCGTTGTTTCAGATGTTTTAATAAACAAAATTAAATATTGCAATTGAAAATCGGGGTAAAAACAAACTTAACCATTTGTTTTTACCCCGATTTTGTTGTTAGTTTATAGCGATCATAATATATTGAATCGATGATTGAGAAAGTTTATAAATCAAAGGTTCTTTATAGTAATGTAAACTTAATTTCGATAAAGGGTAATTAGCGTTATTGATTTGCTCGATATAGCTCAATCCGAAAAATTTTTGATCTATATTTGAAGGTATCAAATTTGTGATTATTCCATGATCTTTATTTAAAAGCCTCGAAAACACTGGAAATGATTTGATGAAATGATGATTTATTTTAACGACAAATGATGTTTTTTGCATGTTACTAAATAATAAAATATGATAACGCCTATTTGTTTTACATATAATTGCGTGAGGTAGTAAGGCAACTTGTTGTTTGAAAAAAACTTTTAAAAAGCTATATATATGGACAATGGGCATTGGACAATGAAATTTATTAAACAGCATAATTCTATCATTATCGTCGGTATAGTATGGAAAACCAAAACCACAGATTTTCTGATTTAACTCAACCAAAAATCGCGTTAATAATATATGTGTGTGTTGGCTAGGTGTATTGTAGTAATCTTGTAAAGATTTATGAGTTAAATTGGTTAAAATTAATTTTTTTGCGTGCTCATTACCTAATTGGCTAATAAATATTAAGAATACTTGTTTTAAGTTATGTTTTTTTGACGACTGAGCTACTTTATCAGCAATTAGTCTACAAAAGAGATTTAAATCTAAATTAATATAGTGAAAATCTACTTTAATTGAAGTGATGTTATGTATCATTTGCGATAAAGTATTTTTACTTTTAATTATAGTGTCAATCGTCATTCCGATTTTAATAAGTGGATACTTGTGACGAATTTTTTCAATAAAATTCGAAAGCTCATTAAAAGTATTATAAGAAAAATCAAACTGTAATGTAATCTGATTCCAATCATTTTCTAGTTCAGCTAGTAATTTGCCAACCGAAAAGTTTTGAGTTTGACATAAAGTTAAATTAGTTATTTTAATAGTCAAATGATGTCCTTTAAGTAATAACTGTTTGATCGTATTTATGAAGTGTTGTGCACTCAGTGCATTTAATTGCTTCATATGTGTATCTAATATACAAAAGTTTATTTTTGAAAATGTTGTCTTAGCTTCATTGCGTACCATATGATATTCATAAAAATGATGTAAGGCATATATGTCATCTAATTGAATGAGCACAGTCATGGATTTAAAACAATTATTAAACGACAGTTTTGAGAGATTTAACGAATAATCAGAGTTATTTGTATGTATAGTTGCTTCTTGGTATTTATCTAAATAATCTGCTGAAGTTACATTATTTACGGCCACTTTATATGGTGATTTATAATAACCTTTTTTAAACAAGTAAATATACTTTTTAGGTGGTATTTGGATGTAATATTTAAAATGTTTAGAATAAGTTGTTACATTTAAAAATTGGTATTTAATAGCTACTTCATAGATGCTTATATTGTCTTGAATTAGATCATAAAGGGATAAGGCAATTCTTAATGAAGTTGTGTAACGTTTAAAATTCATATTGATATTACTAGCAAATAGTATCGATATATACGATTGTGAAATATAAAATGTTTGAGATAAATGTTTTGTATTCAAAGTGTTACAAACGTTGTCATGAATATATTTAGTAATACGTGCTACTAAGGGGTGTTTAGTATTTAAACAAGGGATATAGATGCTCTTTAACACGACACGAGCTTCCCTTAATAAGAACTCGATAATGCCAGAAATATACATATTCATACTGAACTCATCTTGAATAGGCTGATGGATAGCTTCTAGAACTAGGTTTCTAAATTGCTCTACAAAATGAATACGATTAAAATCGAAATATGATTTTGAAATATTGATATCTTTTTCAATAAAAAGTGGTAAAGGAATTTTCAACTCTAACAGCTCTTGAACATCTAACATTTGAAATAAATCTGCATTATTAACAATTATGCCGTCAGTGACTGTAATGGTTGTTCCATTTAAGTTAATTTTGCAAGGCTTGTTTAATGGGAGGAGTATTATAACTTCATTGATACACCTTGCTAATTCAGATGTATAGTGGTTCCTAATAGATAGCGTACTAATCAAAAAATATCACCTTTATCTAGATATGAGGCTTGCTCCTTATAGTAGTAAGCCTATTGTACAACTCTATACTTTAAAAAAGGCAATCAACTAACAAAATTAATAAAATGAATACTTGAATTAATAAAATGTCATTGTGAAAAGCGTTTAAGGATATATTTATTAATAAAATATCAGTGAGATAATAAAAAAATAAAAGATTTTAATGGGAAAATAATGGATAACACAGAACGAAGTTTATAAAAGTGATTAAATCAAATATTTTATAAAGAGCAAAGTGATAACAAAGAGGATGAAAAGGGTTGATTTGTTGAAAGAGATTTGGATTTCGTAGTTATTCTAGATAATTAGTATTAAAAAAGAACAAAATGAAGTTACGAGATAAAGCAATAAATGGTGGAGGGAATTTTATAAGAAGTCAAAACATGAATAAGACCTAAAGTTACTGCCTGAAAGTAACTTTAGATCTTATTTTTTCAAGTAGTCAATAAGCTACTTGAGTAGAATGTTGTGATATATCATATATTAAAATGGGTGCATGAAGTCTAATTCTGGGAATGGAATATAACTATGATGATAAACGGCACATTACTATTCTATGATATATAACATTCTATATTAATATTATATAACCAAAAACAAAACCTTACAATATAAAATTAAATAGTACATGAATCGAAAATCTTTAAATATAATTGGATGCTGTCGTCACTTATTATTAGTGGACATATTAGTCAAGGTAATCTATCTGTTTTGTTTATAAAGGTCTATTGCTTTATAGAGAAATATTAATACAGAGATAAAGAAAAATAGCGTGAATAAACCATTAAATATTTCGTTGTTAAACAGTCTAACAACTGTGGCGCTACTTAGTGTATTTAAAAATAGTGAACCGGTCGTTTCAATCTCAAATAAATCAAATGAAAATAAAACTAACGTGATTAACAGCATGTAACCTATGGCAATAAAAAATAGGTTTAACAAATCAACTAAAAATATTTTTCGCATCACAACCAGCCTCCTCCCTTACTTTTCTATATCCCATTTATAAGGAGTTAATCTCATTCAAGTGTAATTTTACAGATAATTTATAAATGGCAGTAAAAATTTATTACTTTACATTTTGGCTTTAGAATACACGAAAATTTATAAAATAAATGTAAAAAGTAAAATTAATTATTAAATATTAATTGAAATTAAGTTAAAACTGTTTCAATGTAGTCTAAACGTGCTAAAGAGTAAGTAAGTCTGATTTTTCTCAAGAAAGGGAGGTTGTATATGTATAAAGCTATTATTTTTGATGTGTACGGTACAATATTTGATATGGAATCACTAAAAAACGATATGGACCAATTCAATGAAGTAGAAGCAAAGTCCATTTCGCAACTTTGGCGTAAAACTCAGTTAGAGCATATGTTTTTAAGACAAGTAATGCAAAGGTATATTCCTTTTGATGAATTGACTAAAGAATCTCTACGCTATGTATTAGATGTTCATGAAATTCAATACAATAGAGAAGATGTAAATCAACTATTTGATGCATTTTTAGATTTGGATTATTTTAAAGAAATTCCAAAAGTACTTTCGGAGTTGAATGCGAAAAACTTAGAAATTGGTGTATTATCAAATGCTAATGATAATATGTTAATGCCTTTAGTCGATAATTCTGAAATTAATAAGTATATAGATACTGTTATTAGTGTAAATGAAATAAAGCAATACAAACCGAGTCCTGCTAGCTATGCCTTAATATTGAAATATTATCAAATGACGCGTGAGGATATTTTATTCGTTTCTTCAAATGCATGGGACGTTTCTGGAGCAGCTAACTTTGGGTTTGATACAGTATGGGTAAATCGCAGTAAATCATATTTTGACTATAATGGACAATCACCAACTATGACAGTGAATAATCTAAATGAAATGGTTAAGTGGTTAGAAATGAATAAAAGATAGGACATAAGTAGTTAAATAAATATTTTTAAATAGGGGGCGAGAAGACTCAATCAAAATTTTGATTCGTTTTCCCGCCCCCAACAAGGCTAAGTAATTTTCATACTAATACTGCCCTATATTTAATAAACATGGGTTCAAACTTATTTAGATTGATTTAGATACTGTGTTAATAGTTGAACGTAGAGGTCAATAAATGAAAGGTATACATCTTTATAAACATATTCATCCACTTGGTGTGCTTGTCCTGTTTCACCTGGCCCATACATTACAAATGAGAAGTCTTCCTCTTTGTCTTTCATTAAATAAGAAGCATCAGTTGTAGCAGTAGAAGAGGTTACTTCTAAATTTCTATTGAAGTATTCATCGCCTAGAGATTTAGCTAATTTTAAAAATGAGTTATCACCTGTAGTGTATACAGGGTCACGGTTAACGTATGGATTTACAGTAATATCCCCATTACTTTCTTTTTCAATTTTCTCTTTGATACGATTGAATAAATCTTCGAATTTTTTGTTATCGAATTGTGGAATTGTACGCATATTAAATAGCGATTCAGCATATTCAGGAATAGAGTTAACTTGGTCTCCACCGTTTATAATAGTTGAATTCATCGTAGGCGTACCTAATAGCTCACTACTTACATCTACTTTGTTATATTCTGCATTTAAGTCATGTATGAAATCAACTAAAGGATTAATCGCATTAAAGCCTAGTTCTGGCATAGAACTATGTGCGGATTTACCTTTAGAAGTAACTTGAATATCCATTGTACCTTTGTGTGTATAGACAATGCCATCTTGGGATGGTTCAGCAATTAATAATGCGTCTATATCATCCATATAGCCTTTTTCATGTAGTAGAGCAGCACCATTACTAGTAACTTCTTCGCCAGCTGTAGCCATAAAGCGAATCGAACCTTGTTTCAATAGCCCTGCTTCTTTAATTTCAATTAAACTGATTGCTAAAGCCACAAGTCCAGATTTCATATCTGCTGAACCACGCCCGTGTAATCTTCCTTGATTATCTTCAGTTAATTTGAAAGGATCATAGTGCCATTTATCGCCATCACCAGTTGTGACGACATCCATATGTCCAGAAACACCGATTACTGGTTTTCCGCTACCAATTTCTGCAACAAGGTTAGCACGTGAAGATTCACCATCTAATTTTAAAATTTCTGTATGGATATCATACTTTTTAAAAAGTTGTTGTAAATAATGGGCAACATCGAGTTCTTTTTCATTCACAGATTGAATTTCAATAATGTCTGATAATATTTTTACACGTTCATCTTTTGAAAATACTGCCATGTAAACACTTCCTTCAAAATTAATCAATACATTATAGTTAATACCACTAAGTTTAAATTGCAAAACACATTTTCAATTTGATAATAGAACAAGTTAGTGTGGCTTATGTATAAGCTTCAACTCAGGTTAACCTTTTATCTTTATCAGCCCTTGTCATTTTTGCCAAGATGTATTGACGAAATCTTTTTAGATAGCTTAGATTTTTGTACCATTCCAAGTTATATGTGTTAAACAGAAGTATATTGATCTTTGAAAAACATGCTTTAAAATAAATATTACTTGTCAAAATTATTTAAATCTAACTGATAAAATGCAAGATCTAGCCACTTATCGAATTTATAACCTACTTGTTGAATCGTACCAGAATGCGTGAAGTTAAATTTTTTATGTAGATAAATACTATAATCATTTGTAGCATCTATACCAGCAACTAATGTTTTATAGCCACTTTTTTGTGCATGATGGATGATTTCTAGTAATAATTTTGAAGCGATACCTTTTCCTCTATGATGCTTACTTACATAAATTGAATGTTCTATAGAATATTGGTAAGCTGGCCAGTCTCTAAAAGAACCATAAGTTGCAAAGGCAACGGCTTCATCACGTTCCACATAAACAAAAATAGGCTCGTTATTCTTTAATTTATTTTCAAACCAAGCCTCTCGCGATTCAAGTGTTTGCGGGTTATAGGTGTACACGGCTGTAGTATTTAAAATAGCATCATTGTAGATGTCTAAAATATTTGGTAAATCTGATTTAACTGCTTGTCTTATCATGAAAATTCCCCACAATCGTTTATAAAATGTCTTAGACTTATTTAACACTTATTTTTAAAAAGGTGCAATTTTTTGTCATGAAAATTAACAAAGAGATATAAATTAATGTCATTAATGAATATAATTAATGAATTGTGCTATACTTGATGTAAATTTTTAAATGTGAAATTGTTCAAAAGGAGAAACAAAAGGATGAAGAAATGGGTTAATCGTCTGATTACTGTGGCGGGAGTATTACTTATTTTAGTTGCGGTTTACCTTTTCGCTAAACCACATATTGATGATTATTTGACTAAAAAAGATAATGAAACAAAGATAGAAAATTATAATAAAGATACTTTAGACAATAAAAATCAAGAAGTTGAAATCCCCAAAGATAAAACAAAAATGGCCGGATATTTAGCCGTACCAGAGGCAGATATTAAAACGCCGGTCTATCCAGGGCCTGCTACACCTGAACAACTCAATAGAGGTGTCAGCTTTGCTGAAGCCGATGAATCATTAAAAGATCAAAACATCGCGATTGCTGGCCATACCTATACAGGTAGCTCAGATTATCAATTCTCAAACTTACCAGATGCAAAAGTAGGGAGTAAAGTATATTTTACAACAGGAAATAAAAAAAATGAGTATAAAATTGTTGAAATTTTTGACGTGAAACCAGAAGAGGTAGAAGTGCTTGAAGAACATCAATCGCAGAAACAACAACTTACATTAATAACGTGTGACAACTATAATGAACAAACGAATCAATGGGAAGACCGTAAAATATTTATTGCTGAAGCGGTGTAATAGAAACCAAGTAACTGATTCTTTGATATTATTAACTTAATAACTATTTATATCATATTTGTGGTCGAGACATTCCTCTTGGATGACTCGACCACTTTAATTTTATGTGTTTAAAACGTCAATGAATCGTTTGGTAATGTCTTTAGGGCGGGTAATAGCGCCACCAACAACAGTACAATGTACACCTAATTCAGTGACAGTTTTAAACATATCAGGAGTGATGACATTGCCTTCAGCTATGACTTTAGAATCGATATGTGTTAATACATCTTTAAGAAATTGGAAGTTATTTTCATATAAAAGATGACCTTTAGTATATGACGTATAACCATGTAATGTCGTGCCAATGTAATCAAAACCGAGTTTATCAGCGTTAATTGCTTCATCTAGAGTTGAAATGTCTGCCATAAGTTCAATATGAGGCGCTTTTTCTCGGACATAGGATACAAGCGATTGTAATGATTCTTTAGGGCGTGTTTGCTTTGTAGCATCTAAAGCAATGACTTCACATTGGCTTTCAATTAATTCATCGATTTCTTTGCTAGTAGCAGTAATAAAAACATCGGAATGATCATAGTCCCTTTTGACGATACCAATTACTGGTAAATCGACCTCTTGCTTAATCGCAATAATATCTTCTTTAGAATTTGCTCTGATACCAACAGCTCCGCCTTCGTACGCTGCTAACGCCATTTTTGACATGATAAATGACGAGTGAAGCGGTTCATCAGGTAATGCTTGGCATGACACAATTAATCCTTGTGGTAACATAATATACACTCCATAACTTTGATAAATTTAATAAATCATTAAACTCCATTAGATTTGTAATTTTAATATAACATTGAGAAAATAATAATCAATACATTTAATCTTTATGAAAAATATTTTCATTTTTACTGAGTGTATGTCTATATCTGAAAGGGGAGGATTCTAATGAAATTTGAAAATCGTGTGCAACGCTATCGTCACTTATTTACCAAAACAGATAAGCAAATTGTTGAATATATTCAAAACAATCAATTTGATGATACTTTTTCGACGATTAATTCATTGGCGCATGCTATAGGTACATCACCAGCTACTATTACACGCTTTAGTAATAAGTTGGATTATGATAACTTTCAAGACTTAAAGTTTAATTTACAACAAGAAATGACGGACAACGTTATAGAAAATAGTCCGCTTATTCAACGTATTCATAAATACCATCAAGATATTATTCAACAGACAGGGGAGTTTATCTCTGATGAAAAAATTCAAAATTTGGTAAATCAAATTATGCGTAGTAGACAAATTATTTATGCTGGACTAGGAAGTTCTGGCTTGTCTGCAACTGAATTTTATTATCGCATGATGCGTATGGGGTTAAAAGGCAATGTATCTACAGATGCACACCAAATGAAAATTTTTGCATCACTATTAACAGCTTCAGATACATTTGTAGCTATTTCAAATAGTGGAGAAACTACTGAACTTATTGCGGCAGCCGAGGTTGCTCATGAACGTGGCGCATTTGTTGTCGCTATTACAAATTACGAGGGCAGTGCATTAACGCAAAGTGCAGATTTAGTATTAATAACCACAGATCAATCTAGAATTAATGATACAAGGTTTATTAATACACAAATAGCGACACTTTTCTTAATTGATATTGTCAGCTATTTACTATTAGATGATGACTATATGCATAATGTCTATCAGCATACCAAAAAAGTCGTATTAAACGAATAGCTTCAACGTTACGTGAATTTATTAAATATACCGTAAAGTAATTAATGCAATATCAACATACAAATCTGTTGATATTGCATTTGTATATACGAGTATTGATAAAAATAATGGAGGCGAAACGATAAGTTCATTTTATAATGAAATTTAGTTTTGTTTCGCTTCCACAATAAAATTTATGTCAACTATTATAAAAACCTTGATACAGCACCATATAATGAAGCATGGTTTTTGGTTTTAGTTGTTTGTATTGTTGCGTGACCATAATTTGGTGGTAAATATTCTTCGATTTTAGGTATGATATATTTTAGTAATTTTTCGCCTTGAGAAGATATACCGCCACCAATTAAAATTAATCCTGGATCATATACGATTTGAATTTGTGCAATTCCTTCCGCGACATGCGTACTCCAGCGATCGAGAATGGAGATTGCCAACGCATCTTCTTGCTCAGCCAATTCAAAGAGTTTGGGTACATCATCTGAGTAGGGTAACGCATGTGTTTTCATTAGAAATTTCAAGGCATTAGTTGAAGCACGTTGTTCAAAAGTTAATCTGTCTTTTGGTTTATATAATAAATAACCGATTTCGTTTGCTCTATTACGATTGCCGTTGTATAAGCCTCCAACTCTATTGTAAAAAGCGCCTCCTATACCTGTCCCCAATGTCAGACAAAAAATATTATCTGCATCATAATCATGTAAAGTAAGCTCTCCTAGTAATGCTGCATTTACATCATTAAACACTTTTACTTCTGCATTTAGTGGTGAAAGTAACTGATGAAAGTTTGTACCAATAAAGTTTGGAATTGTAGGGCCAGCATATACCACAGTTCCTTTCTTTTCATTGATAACACCAGCACTAGAAATGCCTACTTGCAAAGGATGTATTCTATAAATCTCTTTAAAATGAGACACAAGTTCAAAGATTGCATCAGCAATGAATTCATTGATGTTATTTGGAGTAGGTATTCTTTGATAATTTATGAACTTTAAATTTTCATCTAATACAGCCGCTTTAATATCAGTACCTCCGACATCAATTGCTATTTTATAATTAGTCATTATTCATACCTCCATTCGTAGTATTTACATTAATGTGTATCACTTTTTAATTTAAAAGTGTAGTTATAATAACTATGAAAAATATTTTCATAGATATTTAATATAAGTGATGAATATTTTCAAAATACTATTGCTACTGTTAATGGTAGCGTTTACAATTTGAACTGTAAATAGAAAAGATTTTTAGCTTTAACTTAAAGCAAGAGGGATTTTAAGGGTTAATCAAAATATATAAACATAAGTTGGAGGGAAATTTATGAAAGAGAATTTTAAAGGCTTGTATGCAGCATTATTAGTACCATTTGATGAACATGGTGAAGTGAAAGAAGAAGGACTGCAACAAATTGCTAAAAATGCAATTGAAACTGAGGGCTTAGACGGTTTATACGTGAATGGCAGTTCAGGGGAAAACTTTTTACTAAGCAAAGAGCAAAAGAAGCAAGTATTTAAAGTTGCAAAAGAAGCGGTTAATGACGAAGTAACATTGATTGCACAAGTAGGATCTTTAGATTTAAATGAAGCAATTGAATTAGGGAAATACGCAACAGAATTAGGTTATGATGCTATTTCTGCAGTCACACCATTTTATTATCCATTTACTTTCGAGGAAATCAAAGACTATTATTTTGAACTAATTGAAGCAACACAAAATAACTTGATTATTTATGCGATTCCTGACCTTACAGGTGTCAATATTTCTATTGAACAATTTGCTGAACTCTTTAATCATGAAAAAGTAATTGGTGTTAAGTATACTGCTCCCAACTTCTTCTTATTAGAACGTATACGTAAAGCTTTTCCTGATAAATTAATACTTTCTGGATTTGATGAAATGCTTGTACAAGCTGCAATTTCAGGTGTAGATGGAGCTATCGGTTCTACGTATAACGTAAATGGTAAACGTGCAAGACAAATATTTGATAAAGCACAAAACGGGTCGATTGATGAGGCTTATCAAATTCAACACGAGACAAATGACATTATAGAGACAGTACTATCTATGGGGATATATTCTACATTAAAAGAAATTTTAGCGACACGTGGTATAGATGGTGGTTTACCGAAACGCCCGTTTAAACCATTTAATGAAACGAATAGAAGTAAATTAGCAAAGTTAATCAAAGACTATAACTTATAAGACATCACGTTAGGGGTTGAAGTAAATGCAGCAAGTAGGATTTGGTGCTTGGAACTGGGTAGCAGTCATTGCTTACCTTGTCGTTATGTTATTAATTGGGGCTTATTTTACGAAACGCGCGAGTCAAAATACAGATAGTTTTTTTACTGCAAGTGGTAGATTACCGTCTTGGGCGGTAGGCTTTTCTATTTATGCTACAACATTAAGTGCAATTACTTTTATGTCGACACCTGAAAAGGCGTTTTTGACGGACTGGTCATATATAGCAGGTAATATAGCAATTGTCGCTATTATTCCATTACTCATTTATTTTTATGTACCATTCTTCAAAAAGTTAAAAGTGACATCGGCATATGAATATTTAGAAGCGAGATTTGGACCTAGTGTCCGTGTTATTGGGTCATTACTTTTTGTGTTCTTTCATTTAGGGAGAGTAGCAATTGTTATTTATTTACCGACACTTGCAATTACAGCAGTATCGGATATGAATCCGTATGTCGTTGCAAGTTTAGTAGGTATTTTATGTATATTATATACATTTTTAGGTGGTTTTGAAGGCGTTGTATGGAGCGATTTTATCCAAGGGGTCATTTTACTAGGTGGCGCAGCAGCTATTATTATCTTAGGTGTCGTGCATATTCAAGGTGGCATGGGAACGGTTGTATCCGATGCGCTTGAACATAAAAAGGTCATCAGCGTAGATAATTGGAAACTTAACACTGCAGCGGCGGCTATTCCAATTATTTTTCTAGGTAATATTTTCAATAATTTACATCAATACACAGCAAGTCAGGATGTTGTACAACGTTATCAGGCGTCTGAGTCTATGAAAGAAACGAAAAATTCATTATGGATGAATGGTGCATTAGCATTAATATCAGCTCCTCTATTTTATGGTATGGGGACGATGTTATATTCTTTCTATAATCACGAAAGTTCACTACCCGAAGGATTTAATACATCTTCAATCGTTCCGTATTTTATCCTTACTGAAATGCCACCATTTATTGCAGGGTTATTAATTGCAGCGATATTTGCTGCAGCTCAGTCTACTATTTCATCGAGTTTAAACTCAATATCAGCTTGTCTATCGGTCGATATCAAACACAGATTCTTTGGTAAAGGCGCAGAAAAAGATGAGGTAAGAACAGCAAGATGGATGATTATAATTTCTGGGCTATTTGGATTTGGTATGTCTATTTATTTGATAGCTTCTGATTCAAATGATCTATGGGATTTATTCTTATTAATTACAGGACTTGTAGGCGTACCATTAGCAGGTGTGTTTGCTGTAGGGATTTTTACAAGAAGAACAAATACTTTTGGTGTTATAGCAGGATTGATATTAGGAATTATTTTTGCTTATATCTTTAATGGTATGGGCGGTGGCAACTCACCATTCTTTGTATCTATTATTTCATTTGGTGTTGCATTTATCTGTTCTTACATTATTAGTATTATTATACCTGGTGAACAAAAAGACATTAAAGGCTTAACAATTTTTGATATTAAAGAAAATACCAATTATATTGCGAAAGTTCATGATAAAAAAGAAAAGTAGTTTAATGTCATAAATGGACAATTAAGTAAAGAGGCTGGATAAATAATTCAGGCTCTTTATATGTTTTTTAAGGTTGTCTGTTTTATCATTTAATACTTTGGTTTGTAGAATTAGTTATATTGGTAATGATATTATAGTAACAGTACTTAGTGTAATAATTAGTTATAAATTACTCAAATATAAGGAGGGCATTTATGCCTTTAGGTTCAATTGTAGCCATTCTTTGCGCAATTTTTGTAATATTTTTAATACCATATTATGAAAAAAAGAATAAGAAAAAATAATTTTGCTGGGACATAATGTCTCGGCTTATAGTTTGTTATAGGGAAGATAATCTATTTTAATAAATAAAAATGAAATCATAGTAGAATGTAAAAGAAGTTTGACATTTGGTGAAGGCTATTCTATATTAATTATGTCAAAAACTTTTTACATTTAGGAGATGGAATTATGAATATTATGTTGTTCATAGGAGTGTTGCTATTTTCTTGCTTTTGGACTTGCATTACAAATAAATTTTTGCCAGCTGAAACTTTAGATAAAAATAAATCACAATCACGGTATGATGAAAGACAAAGTAAAATGTTTATAGAGATTCTGGCGAAGAGTTTTATTTGGCTTATATATTCACTACTATTTTTATTATTATTAAGAGTTTTTGGTTGGTTTGATGCTGAGGGCGCTTTAACATCAACTTATCCTGAAATTATATTTATATTAATAGGTTTATTTTTGTTAGTATTTAACTATTTTACGACCAAAAAGAAATACACTTAAAAAAGGTTGATCAAATGAAAAATAAAATAAAGACTTATAGAAAGCAGAATGGTTTATCACAGGAAACGTTAAGTAAAAATTTAAATGTTTCAAGACAAACCATAAATGCGATTGAAAATGATAAATATGACCCCTCTTTAACGTTAGCATTTAAATTAGCCAAACAGTTTAATGTTACAGTGGATGAATTATTTTCTTAGGCATATCAGTTTATTTTTGAACAAGGGAAGTTTAATATAAAGCTATTAAATTAGTAATGAAACGAGGAATGAACTTTATGTCTACATTGGTTATTGTTGCACACCCAGATATTAATAATTCAACTGTTAATAAAGCTTGGAGAGATGAATTATCTCAACATGAGGAATTGGTAACCGTCCACGAAATCTACCCAGAATACCCACACGGTCAAATTGATATTGAAAAGGAACAAAAATTGCTTGAAGCACACGACCATATTATTTTTCAATACCCATTGTATTGGTACAGTTGTCCGCCATTATTAAAACAATATTTAGACGAAGTATTTACTCATGGCTGGGCATATGGCTCACAAGGAAATGCGCTGAAAGGAAAGCAAATTGGATTAGCGATATCTATCGGAAGCGTGCCTGAAGCTTATACATCAGAAGGTAACGTGCAATTTACAATTGATGAATTAGTCAGCCCAATGATTGCGACAACGCGTTTTGTAAAAGCAAATTATGTAGGTGCGCATAAATTATACAGTGCATTTACGGTTACGCCGAGTCAATTAGCGGAAAATACACAAACGTATTTAGAATTTATCAAACAAATATAAAATTAGTGAGCCTGTGATATAAACATGTCACAGGCTAAAATTTTATTTTTAACAGTAATTAAATCTATAACTTTTCAAGGTGAGGCTACGTAAACGAAATTTATATAAATATTACTTATATTGAATAGTATTTACTTAATTTAGTTTGAGAAAGTAGAGAAAAATAAAAATATAGTTTAAATAATTTACGCTCAATTATGTTAGTAATTGTTATAGAGTTCATAAGTTTACTTTGAAACAATTAGTATTGTCGATATAATGAAAGGGCGTACATATAAATTGGAAGATTTGAGGGGACAATATGATAAAAGTAATCGCAGTTGATATGGATGGTACGTTTTTAGATTCAAATAAAATGTATGATGAGCAAAGGTTTGATAAGATATTCCAGCAACTTAAAGCTCAAAATATTAAATTTATAGCAGCAAGTGGCAATCAATATGCAAAATTAAAGTCAATATTTGGCGAACGTGACATGTTCTTTGTAGCTGAAAATGGGGCCGTCATTTATGAAGGTAATACTTTATACGACTATCAGGCATTTGACAGAGATTTTTACCAAGCAATTATTGACTATTTAAATATTGACCGTGGAATTAATAATTTAATTGTTTGTGGGCTAAACAGTGCCTATATTTTAAAAGACAATACAGACGCATTTAAAAAAGATGCACATTTCTATTATCGTAAACTAAAAGAAATAGATTCTTTTCAAGATTTACCAAAGGATGAATATGTAAAAATTGCACTTAATATTAATAGGGAATCTCATCCATCATTAGATGAAGATTTAAGTAACAAATTTAGCGAAAATTTAAAATTAGTGTCTAGTGGTCGTGATAGTATTGATTTAATTATACCAGGCATGACTAAAGGCAGTGCTTTACAGCGACTTTTAAAATATTGGGAAATAAATGAAGAAGATTTGATGGCTTTTGGTGATGCCAATAATGATTTAGACATGTTGCAACTAGCTAAGCATAGTTACGTTATGGCAAATAGCGAAGATGAAACATTATTCAAAGTTGCTAATTATGTGGCACCATCTCATGATGAACAGGGTGTGCTTACTACTATTGAAGAAAAAGTACTTCATCCATTAAATTAATGACAAATAAAGACTGTCATATCTTAGCACATAATTTATAAACATATCGTTTTAATAAGATTTGAAATTTGACTATACTTAAAAGTACTTAAATTGAAAGGTAGGGTATAAAAGTTATGGACCAAATGCAACAAACGCTGCTAAATGCTTTTAATTTTAGGCATGCAACAAAACGTTTTGACGCTAATAAAAAAATCTCTGATAGTGATTTTAATACCATCTTAGAGACAGGAAGGTTGTCTCCAAGTTCATTAGGGTTAGAACCGTGGAAATTCGTCGTGGTTCAAAATCGTGAAATAAGAGATGAACTTAAAGAAATCAGTTGGGGAGCACAAGGCCAACTAGATACGGCGAGCCATTTTGTTTTGATTTTAGCACGTAAAAATGTGACTTCACAATCACCATATGTACAACATATGATACGAAATATTAAACAATATAGTGAAGAGAGTATTCCTGCTACAGAACAAAAATTTGATAATTTCCAAACTAGTTTTCATATAAATGATACACCACAATCTTTACTAGATTGGGCGAGAAAACAAACTTATATTGCTCTTGGTAATATGATGACAAGTGCAGCATTGCTAAATATAGATTCATGTCCAATTGAAGGATTTGATTTAGACGCTGTTACGGCATACTTGTCAGAAAAAGGCATTGTTGATTCTGAAAACTTTGCACCTTCAGTTATGGTAGCTTTTGGATACAGAGAAGCTGAACCTAAAGCTAAAGTACGTCAGCCGCAAACTGATGTCGTTAAATGGTTAGAATAAACGATAAAAAGGAAGTGGGATAGTAATTTTTGAAATTGAATTACAGTCCCACTTCCTTTTTTGATTTGATGTTAACTTTACCTTAATAATTATTTTTTACAAGTAAGTTAATTTTTATCTGCTACTAAGTTTTCATTGCTGTGTATAATAATTTCAAAGCCTTCTGATCCAACGAATTGTTCTCTATCCGCATTTGGTTTGTAAATTGACACTTTTGATAATCCAAGACTGCTATCATTATCTTGACGTACGATGTTAGATTGCCATGTATTGATAGCAATGTGATGATGGTAGTGGTTCATAGACATGAAAAGCGCTTGAGGAAAATCAGAAATGTGCTCAAGTCCTAGTTTATTTATATAGAAATCTTCTGATTCATCCAAGTTGACTGCTTTCAAATGTAAATGACCAATTTTTGCATTATCTGGCATGCCTTGCCAACCAGTCTCACTACGTTGTGCCACTAGGTCATCGACGTCTACCCCAAGAGTATCCATTTTGACTTTATTATCTTCCCATAGCCAATTTTCTTTAGGTCTATCATCATAGATTTCGATACCATTACCTTCAGGGTCAGCGAAATACAACGCTTCACTAACTAGATGGTCTCCTCCACCAATTTGTACGCCTAAACTTGCAGCATGATATAAAAAGTTACCTAAATCTTGTCTATTAGGTAATAATAAGGCGATATGGAATAGCCCTGATTCCCTAATAGAAGGACGTCTACCATTATTGATTTCCTGTAACGTTAAGGTGTGACCATTACTTCCTATATTGAAAGTAACGACTGTATTTGTTTCTGATTTGATAGCTAAACCTAAAATTTGTGTATAAAAAGTGGTCATTTTTTTTAAATCAGCAACGTTCAAAGTAATATTAGTGACTTGAATGGATTGATTATCGTGAAAAGACATCGTCCTACTCCTTATCGAATACTTGTATTTTAATTAATTACAAGTATTACTTTAGTATAAAAAGTATACTTAGTCAATGAAAAATGCTTAGCGTAATATTACTTTTCAAATAGTGTATATCTTGTATAAAATGGATATAACGTTACGTCAGTAAATACATAGATAGGACTGTTAAATATGAAACACTATTATTTTAAAGAAAACTTTTTTAATGCATCAAAGTCTATAATCGATATATATGACGATACTAAGGAAGTAGCTTTTAAATTACAATTATTTTATACATCTGCGGGACAGGAAGCGATGGCTTTGTTTGGTAATAGTAAACAGAACTTTGAAATCACAGATGGCCATGATACTTTTCGAATTTTACAAGAAAGAACAATTAGTGGTGCGATTAAAACACCGTTTAAAACAGTATGGCAAGTAGAAAAGAACGGTGAGAAGATTGGAATTTTTCGCTCTAAGATGGGATTTAAACCATCTATGCAGTTCGAAGGTGATAAAGGGGATATATTAAAATTCCAATCTGGATTCTTTTCAAGAAGTGTTACTGTCTCTGATGGTCATTACAAATTGATGCAAACTAAATCAGAACGTTTTAAATTAGCCTCGAGACATGATTTGTATATTGAAACTAAAACATATAATCCAGCGATGCTTATCATGCTGTTCCAAGTTTTTTATGAGTTTCAAGAACAACAAAGAAGAAATTCAAATTAATTTTAAGTGGCACAAACTCGGTATAAATCATACGTTTTTAGCTTAACTTTACTAATAGAAAACGGAAACGTGAACTCCAACGCATTTGTATAGATTTCATGTTTCCGTTTTTTAGTGAACAGTAAGTGGAATTGATGTGTAAAATATCCATTCTATTTACATATATCTTCGTGTGGTAAGATATGAGAACATAGAATAAAAACATCATTGGGGGTGAGGGGATGAAAGTATTTTGGAAATTGGGATGGTTTTTTAAACAGCAAAAACTGAGTTATATCATTGGTTTAGGTACATTATTGTTAATTGCATTAATTGAAATTGTGCCACCACAGATTATCGGGCGTACGATAGATCAAATGACGACACATAAATTAACACCTAAGTTATTAATGATTTATTTAGCTATATTAATTGTAGTTGCCATATTAACTTATGTACTTAGATATGTATGGAGGTTGTCTATATTCGGAACGAGTCAAAAGTTAGGTCAAATATTAAGGACATATCTTTTCAGCAAGTATACCGATATGAGTGCTATATTTTTCCAAAATAGACGTACAGGAGATTTAATGGCACATGCTACAAATGATATCCGAGCTGTACAAAATGCTGCAGGTGCTGGAATCCTCATGATTGCTGATTCATTGATAACAGGGGGCACTGTTGTTATAACGATGGCTATAACAGTAAGTTGGAAACTCACATTAATTGCTATGATACCATTACCATTTATGGTGTTATTAACAAGTTTTTATGGATCGCTTTTAAGTAAAGGATTTAAAAAGGCTCAAGCTGCATTTAGTAAATTAAATGATAAGACACAAGAAAGTGTTGCTGGTATTAAAGTTACTAAAACATTTGGGTATGAATCAAGTGACCAAGCAGACTTTAAAGATTTAAGCGATGATGTAGTAGATAAAAATCTGAAAGTATCTAAAATAGACGCATTATTTGACCCGACAATTACGCTAGTTATTGGTACAAGTTACTTTTTATCTATTGCGTTTGGCGCACAAATGGTCTTTCGTAATGAGATAAGCTTAGGGCAACTCATAACGTTTACGACGTATCTCGGGATGTTAGTATGGCCGTTGTTAGCGTTGGGATTATTTTTTAACATTGTGCAAAGAGCGAAAGCTTCTTATGAACGTATAGATGAAATTGGAAACTTACCTAATGGTATCGATACGCATTATAAAATTGATAAAAGTCCTCAAGGCGATATTCAGTTTAATATCAATCGATTTAATTTCCCGGGTAATGATAAACAAGGTGTATATGATATTCATTTTACAATTGAACAAGGTACCACAGTAGGTATTGTTGGGCGAACAGGTTCAGGTAAAAGTACATTGATAAGACTATTGTTGAGAGAGTTTGACACTAAACATGCTCAAGATATAACGTATGGCGGTCATCCATTGAGTGATTATAAAGTTGAATTATTAAGAACGCAATTTGGTTATGTGCCACAAGAACACTTCTTATTTTCTACCACGATTAGAAATAATATCGCGTTTAGCAACGAAACTATAGAGGATGAACAAATATATGAAGTGAGTCGATTAAGTCATATCCACGATGATATTATGCATTTTACTAATGGATATCAAACAATTGTCGGGGAACGGGGCGTATCATTATCAGGTGGTCAGAAGCAACGTGTTTCTATTGCCAGAGCTTTATTGTTAAATCCTGAGGTATTGATTTTGGATGATTCATTATCTGCTGTTGATGCACAAACTGAAGAAGTAATATTAGAGAACTTAGAACATTTGAGAAAGTTTAAAACTAATATTATAACAGCACATCGTATGAGCGCCGTGAAACATGCTGATCTTATTATTGTTATGGATGAAGGAAAAATAATTGAGCGTGGTCACCATGAATCATTAATGCAACAACGAGGCTGGTATTATGAAACATATCAAGCTCAAGCATTACAAGCCAAACTGTCACGCGACTTAGACAATCTTACGAAAGGGGATGATGAAGATGACTGAATACGAACACGCTAACTTAACGGCTAAAGATCAAGGTAGTGTGTTGATAAGGTTGTTTAAATATACATTACCCTATAAGTGGATTATTGCCTTGGCGTTCCTAACATTGATCATAGCAACTGTTGCAAGTATGATGACGCCCTATATGGTAAAAATATTTATCGATGATTATTTAACACCGCAAAATTTTCCAAGAGGTAGTATGATTTGGCTCATTGTTATTTTCTTAGGTGTACAAATAATTGGCGCATTAACACTTTATTTTAGCCAATACCTTTTTCAATATTTAGCCTTTAAAGTGATACAACAATTGAGAATTGACGCCTTTAATAAACTAGGGAAATTAGGTATGAAATATTTTGATGAAGTACCAAGTGGAAGTATTGTCTCACGATTAACAAATGATACGGAAACCATCGTGGATATGATTGTTGGCGTGTTTTCAACTTTTATTATGGCATTATTTATGATGATATCTAGTTATGTCATGATGTTTGTACTAGACGTTAAATTAGCTTTGATAGCACTTGTCTTTTTGCCAATTATTTTTGTGATTTTGTCTACTTATCGTAAGTATTCAGCGTATTTATTTTCAAAATCAAGGCAGCGTTTGTCTGATTTGAATTCAAAATTAGCAGAGTCAATTGAAGGTATGAGAATTATACAAGCTTTTAATCAAGAAAAACGCTTAAATAAAGAATTTAATCAAATTAATGATGAGCATTATCAATATATGTTAAAAACTGTGAAACTAGACAGCTTATTGTTAAGACCAGCTATCAGTTCTATCTCAATCTTTGCTATTGTAATGATTCTTGGTTATTTCGGAGTAATTAGTTTTACGACAGGTGTGACAGCGGGTGTAGTTTTTGCATTTATTCAATACATGGAACGCTTTTTTGAACCGATTAATCAAGTGAGCCAAAATCTAAATATTTTACAGCAAGCGCTTGTCTCAGCAAGTAGAGTTTTTGCATTAATTGATGATAATAATTATGAACCACAACAAGATGAAATAGCGTCAAATTGTATAGGACCCGGCAAAATAGAGTTTGAAAATATAAGTTTTAGTTATGATGGTAATACAGATGTACTAAAAGATATTAATTTTACTGCAAATCCTGGTGAAATGATAGCACTTGTTGGTCATACGGGATCTGGTAAAAGTTCAATCATCAACTTGTTTATGAGATTTTATGAATATCAACGAGGAGATATTAAGATAGACGGACATTCTATCAAGACAATACCCAAAGCAGAATTAAAAGAAAAGATAGGCTTAGTATTACAAGATGCATTTATCTTTTATGGAACTATAGCGTCTAATATAAAATTATATCATCCTACAATGACGTATGAACAAGTGAAGGTAGCAGCAGAATTTGTTCATGCTAATCGTTTTATTGAGCAACTACCTGAACAATATCAGCACAAAGTAATTGAAAAGGGTAGCGCTTTTTCAAGTGGTCAAAGGCAGTTAATTGCATTTGCTAGAACAATTGCTACGGATCCTAAAATTTTGATTTTAGACGAAGCAACTGCCAACATTGATTCTGAGACTGAAGAACAAATACAACAATCATTAAATGAAATGCGTAAAGGTCGAACAACGTTAGCGATAGCCCATCGGTTATCTACAATTCAAGATGCAGACCAGATATTTGTGTTAAACCGAGGCGAGATAGTCGAACGTGGCACCCACGAGCAACTAATTGCGCAAAAAGGGATTTATCATAATATGTATTTACTTCAAAATGGTTAAGGCTTTGTTCGTAAGTATATTAATGCGTATTATGATTGATTTAATTAATAAGCAACATAATAAAAAAGGTGAAACTAAGGCATTAATTTTATACTTAGTTTCACCTTTTAATTGTATATAAATTACATAAATGTATACCACATCAATCACATGTAATCCTATTTGATTGATTGGTTATTAAACTTTAACCTGCGTATACATCTTGGTATTCATCATTCTTTTCAATCACACTTTTGGCGAATGGACAAGAAGCGACAACTTTTAAGTTATTCTCGCGTGCATAATCAACTACAGATTTTACTAATTGTGAACCGATGCCCTGACCGCCTAATTCATCAGGCACACCTGTGTGATCAATATTGATTTGGTTATCTCCTTGAGGTTGGAAAGTGATTTGTGCTTGTGGGTTATTTTCGTCGTCACCAATATAAAACTTGTTTGAACCTTGTTTGATTTCAGCCATACTATCTCTCCTAATTATAAGTCATATATATTAAATATCACATTTTAGTGATTATTAAACAAAACGAGTCGTGAATAAAAAAGAATATTAGTAGATTAAGTAAAAACCATTGAAATATCCTAAAAATAAGTTTATAGTTTTAACGGAATAATTTCGATTTGGAGGGGCGTTTTTTGAGGAAAAGTATAATACTCATTATGGCATGTGTAGTTGTCGTGATGTTGAGTGCATGTGGTAATATCAATAAAGGCGAAAACAAAGACGTCAATTCAAAGAATAAACTTAAAATTTATACTACGGCATTTGCGTTTCAAAGTTTTACTGAGCAAATAGGCGGTAAATACGTAGATGTAGAATCTATCTATCCACCAGGCGCCGATATGCATACTTTTGAACCAACACAAAAAGAAATGGTCAATATTGCAAAAGGTGATTTATTTATCTATTCTAACAAAGAGATGGATCCAGTTGCTAAAAAAATCGCAGGTTCTATTAATAATAAGGATTTAAAATTAGCATTAACGGCTAACTTTACGCATGATGATCTAGTTGTAAATCATGAACACGAACATGAAGGACATGACCATGACCACGAAGCGGACGGGCATAATCATGAAGAAGGCAGTGAAGACCCACATGTTTGGCTAGATCCAGTTCTAAATAAAAAAATGGTGAAATCAATCAAAGATGATTTAGTGAAAAAAGACCCTCAACATAAAACTTATTATGAGAACAATTACAAACAAGTTGTTGATGACTTAAATGACATAAACCAAAGCCTAACTAAAATAACAGAGCATCCAAAGCGTGATACTGTAGTGATTTCTCACGACTCTATTGGTTATTTATCAAATCGTTATGGATTTAAACAAGAAGGTGTCAGCGGTATGAATAACGAAGAACCTAGTCAAAGAGACTTGATGAATATTGTTAACAATATCAAACAGACTAAACAACCTTATGTACTTTATGAACAAAATATTTCATCTAAAGTTACGGATGTAATACAGAAAGAATCTAATTCAACACCCTTAAGCTTTCACAATATGGCAACACTTTCAAAAGAAGAAAGTAAAGAGAGCAATATTACTTATCAATCCTTAATGAAACAAAACATAAAATCATTAGATAAAGCATTAAATGAATAACATTAGCAACCCCCTGAGACCGAAAATATCTCAGGGGGTTTGCTATACTAGAATATGATTTTGCGCAATAGGTTTATTTTATTAAAAAAGATAATTGTTTTAAAGTTTCTCGTGTTATGTTTTTAGTCATATCTTATATAGGAAACAGTTGTGTTGTAGTATTCTTCTAAACCGTGTACACCATCGGCGCCACCAATACCGGATTCTCTCCAACCTGCGTGGAAACCGTTTACTACTTCTTCGGCTTCACAATTTGCATAAACTTCACCAAACTTAAGCTTTTCAGTGGCTAACATAATTTCTTTTAAATTTTCTGAGAAGATAAAGGATGATAAGCCAGCATTTGTATCATTGGCTTGAGCAATTGCAGTATCAAAATCTTGATAAGTTACGATAGGTAAAACAGGTCCGAAAATTTCATTTTTAAATGCTTCATCTTCACTGTTTACGTTATCTAAAATAGTCGGTTCATAGAAGAAACCGGAGCGTTCTATCTTATGTCCACCCGTAATTAAAGTAGCACCATTTTTTACGGCGTTTTGTACTTTTTCATCAATACTATCAAGTTGTTGTTGATTAATGATCGCGCCGTAATCAGTGGTTTCATCAAATGGATCGCCCACTGTTAATTGTTCCATTTTGGCTTTTAATTTATTTATAAAATCTTTGTGAACGTCTTCGTGTACAAAAATACGTTCAGGACATGTACATACTTGTCCGGCGTTATTGATTCTGGCTGTAACAATATAATCAACAGCTTTATCTAAGTTAGCATTAGGCGTTACTAGTACAGGAGCATTACCACCAAGTTCTAAATTCACCTTTTTAACTGTGTTGGCACTTTCAGCGTATACTGATTTGCCAGCTCTCATACTCCCCGTAAGCGAAATGAGTTGGATATCAGGATGTTGTGCTAATTGAGTACCTACTGTTTCACCTGTACCAGGAAGTATTTGGACAAGTCCAGCTGGTATTGTGGAAGCACGAATAAGTTCTGCAATTTTCAATGTGATTAATGAAGTCGCTTCACTCGGTTTAATAACGACAGAACAACCTGTGATAATCGCAGGGATGACTTTTCTCATTAATACCATAATAGGTGCATTCCATGGAACGATACCAGCAGTAACACCAATTGGCTTTTTAGTTAGTAAGATAGTCTCGTTCTCTCTAGTGTTCTGTAAAACTTCACCTTTATTGTTCATGCTTAAGCTTGTCATATAATCAATAAAGTGTATTGCTTTATCTATTTCTCCTTTCGCAGATGCGAGCGTTTTACCTTGTTCTTTAACATATAATGTTGCAAGTTCATCTTTGTTTTCTTCGAGTAGGGGAATTAATAACTTAACGTGATCTGCGCGTGTAGGTTCTGGTGTTTGTTCCCATTCTAATTGCGCTTGTTTTGATTTAGCAACTGCATCATTAACATCATTCTCAGTTGCAAAAGTTATCGTATCTATCTTTTCTCCAGTTGCAGGGTTAATAACGTCCATCGTGTCTGTTGATTTACTTTCTATAAATTCATTGTTTATAAATAATTGATTCAATGTTTGACACCTCCACACTCTATGCATACCACTTATGTTCCTTCTGAAAACGACATACTTTATTTTTATATAATAGTAAGTAGCCATAGTTAGTTAGAAAATCAGAAATAATAAACCGTAAATACCGTAAAGAAGAATATTCAGAAATCGAGAGTATATTTTTTATACTAAATCATTGACTAATTTGGAAAGAGGGGTTATAATTTATCTCGAATTCGAAATAAAATTCGGAAAGTTGGTGATTCCAATGAATCGTACAAAAGAATCTTTAAATTCATTTGTTGGTTTAAATCGAACGGTAGATCATTTAATGAAGATTGTTAGAAAAGATGTCCAAAGGCATGGTTTAAATGTAACTGAATTTGCAGTTATGGAATTACTTTATAACAAAGGCGACCAACCGATACAGCGTATTGGTAATAGAGTACTTATTGCAAGTAGTAGTATTACCTATGTTGTGGATAAACTTGAAGAAAAAGGATGCGTCATTAGGCAACGAGATGAACAAGATAAACGTGTGACGAACGCATCATTAACTGAAAAAGGCTATGCAATGATGGATGAAATTTTTCCTGATCATGCTTCAACATTAGAATCAACATTTTCAGTATTAACTGATGATGAAATAACTGTATTGCAACAAGCTTTAAAAAAACTAAGTGCTCAACCTATAGAATAGTAGTAGCGCTTAAAATTTTAACTTAAATTACTTCGAAATCGAGGTAAAATTATAAAGAGGAGTTTTACTATGACAAATAATCAATTATTGGGCATTCACCACGTAACAGCTATGACAGATGACGCTGAAAGAAACTATAAATTTTTCACTGAAATTCTAGGCATGAGACTTGTTAAGAAAACAGTTAACCAAGACGATATATATACCTATCACACATTTTTTGCGGATGATGAAGGTTCTCCAGGTACAGATATGACATTCTTCGATTTTCCTAATGTACCTAAAGGTGCACCTGGTACAAACTCCATTACACGTCCATCATTCAGAGTACCTAATGACGCGGCTCTTGAATACTATGAACAACGTTTTAATGAGTTCGGAGTGCAACATGAAGGTATACAAGAATTATTTGGCACAAAAGTATTACCATTTGAAGAAGAAGACGGACAAAGTTATCAACTTGTATCTGATGAGGATAATGAAGGCGTTGCACCTGGTAAACCATGGAAAAATGGGCCAGTACCAACTGACAAAGCGATTTATGGTTTAGGGCCAATTGAAATTACTGTAAGTTACTTTGATGATTTTAAGAAAATTTTAGAAGAAATTTATGGTATGAAAGCAATTATTGAAGAAGAAAACGTAGCCATTTTAGAAGTTGGTGAAGGCGGTAATGGTGGTCAAGTTATTTTAAGACAAGATACTCAAGGTCCTGAAGCAAGACAAGGCTATGGTGAAGTGCACCACGTATCATTTAGATTGAAAGATCATGAAGCAATTGAACAGTGGTTAGAAAAATATAAAGCAGCTGGTATAGGTAATTCAGGTTTAGTTGATAGATTTTATTTCGAGGCACTATATGCACGCATTGGTCATATTTTAATAGAAGTATCAACAGATGGACCAGGGTTTATGGATGACGAGCCATATGAAACTTTAGGTGAAAGTTTAGCACTCCCACCATTTTTAGAAGAGCAGCGTGAGTATATTGAATCAGAAATACGTCCATTTGATACAAAAAGATAGTTTAGCAAAGACAACATTAATAACAAAGAATCCCTAAAGAAATGTAAAAATAAATAATTAGAAAGTTAGGGGGAAATCGAGATGGAAGCAATTCAACATATCCACCATATTTCAGCAATTGTTGGTAATCCTGAAGAGAATATAAAATTTTATAGAGATATATTGAACTTGAAACTAATCAAGAAAACAGTAAATTATGATGATCCTTCAACCTATCATTTATATTTTGCGAACAATTCAGTAGATAACGGTACAATCATTACTTTCTTCAACTGGCCAAATACACATAAAGGACGTATCGGTAATGGCCAAGTAGAACGTATTGCATTCAGAGTTCCAAAAGGCTCCCTTGATGAATGGGCACAGTATTTAGAAGCACACCAAATAGAAATAATGATTACGCAATTATTTGAATCTAAAACGTTAGAGTTTGAAGATATACACGGTTTGCCTTTAGCATTGGTGGAAGATGATAAAGTTCAAAGTGACCAACAATCCATTATTGGTTTTCATGGCGTCACGCTGTTATCTTTAAACCCGCAAGAAACAGTAAAAACTTTAACAACTGATATGGGTCTGGTTAAAACGAGCGAAGATGAAGGATATATTCATATTGAAACACAAGGTGAGTGGCGTCATCATGTTATAGTAAAAAAACAAATTGCTGACACAAACGTTCGTTGGGGCGTTGGCGTCGTTCATCACATTGCATGGTCAGTTCCAACAAACCAAGCACATCTTGATTGGCAAGCATATATGAGTAACAAAGGTTATCACGTAACAGAAGTTAAAGACCGTAGCTATTTTAATGCAATTTACATGAAAGAACACGGTGGTATTATCTTTGAATTTGCAACAGAAGGCCCTGGGTTTACGATAGACGAACCGTTTGATCAGTTAGGTCATCAGTTAGTGCTACCACCACAATACGAAGATAGAAGAGATGAATTATTACGTTTATTACCACAGATACGCGTTTAACATTAGTAATTAAAAAGGAGATGGAAATTTATGGAACATATTTTTAGAGAAGGTGAAGCTAACGCGCCGACATTCATTTTATTACATGGTACTGGCGGAGACGAAAATGATTTATTACCATTAGCTCAAGCACTTAATCCTAAATACAATGTCCTCAGTCTCAGAGGTGAAATTTCTGAGAATGGAATGAATCGTTTCTTCAAAAGACTTGGAGAAGGAAAATACGATTTAGAAGATTTAAAATACCGTACTGATAGATTAATCTCATTTTTAAAAGAAGCGGCTGAACGTTATAGTTTTGACTTGTCAAAAGCAGTACCTGTTGGATTTTCAAATGGATCGAATATTGCAATCAGCATGATTTTACATCCAGACACATCTTTTAAAAAAGCTTTATTATATGCGCCATTATATCCAGTAGACCTTGTTGATAATAAAGATTTAAGTGATATGAATGTATTGCTTTCAATGGGGCAGCATGATCCAATTGTTCCTGTCGAAGCGAGTGAAAATGTAATTAATATCTTTGAAAGTCGTGGCGCTCGAGTAGAGCAAGTTTGGGTTAATAGTCATGAACTAACACAAGCTGGTGTAGCAGCAGGACAATCATTATTAGATTAATAAAATAATAAGCCATCGACATCATACATTAGTAAAGTATGATGTTCGGTGGCTTATTTTGTATGAGTTCAATTTGAGTTAGGAATTATAAAATTATTTATTATATCTGATGAATAGTTAATAGAATAAAAAGAAGGAATTAATAAATGGATAATAGTCGAATGCTTATTGTCATGGGTATATAAAACGGAATAGTGAGTGGATTAGAACGGCAAAATAGTGTTATACATTTTAATCAACTTTTGCTGATATAATGACAGATATATGGATGAATAAATAAATTAACTGAAAATCCCCAAGTCATGTTTACAATAACTAAACATGACTTGGGGATTAGCTGTTACATAAGGCCAATAAGTTTCATCCATAGTGATCCAACGCCTAACCATATTACAAAATAGAAGAAGGCGAGTATTGCATTCATAGTCCACCAACGATTTTGCGAAACGTAGCCAGCTGAATACAGGATTGGTGCCGGACCACTACTATAGTGTGTAGTAGAAGCCATTAAATTCCCGAAGAAACCTAACATTAATGCACTATATAATGGTGGTGCGCCCGTAGCAATAGCTACACCAAGTAGGGCTGAGTACATTGCACTAACATGTGCGGTTGAACTTGCAAATAGATAGTGTGAATAGAAGTAAAAGAGTATCAAAATAATTAAAACGATTGGCCAATTTAAGCCGCCTAAACTACCTGATATCGATTCACTTAACCAAGGAATAAAGCCGAGTTCATTAAGTTGATTTGCCATCATTACTAGGATTGAGAACCAGACTAAAGTATTCCAAGCACCAGTTTCTTTAAGAATATCATTCCAAGTAAGCACACCTGTAATGAGCAATAGAGATAGTGCAATAAAAGCAGTTAAAGTAGCATTAATATTTAAAGTACTACCTAGAACCCAAAGTCCAAGTGCAATGATGAAGATTGCAATCATGAATTTTTCACTTTTAGCCATGATGCCCATATCAGTGAGTTCATTTTCAGCCCATGATTTGGCATTTGGTGTTTCTTTAATTTCTGGTGGATACATTTTATAAATTATAAGGGGCACTAGTATTAATGAAATAATACCCGGGACTAATGCTGCTAAAAACCAGTGCATCCAAGTGATGTCGACACCTTGATGTTTTGCAAGTGATTGTGCAAGTGGGTTACCAGCCATAGCAGTTAAAAACATAGCTGCAGTAATTAAATTACCGTGAAATTCTGTGAAGATAAGAAAAGCACCCATTTTACGTTGCGTACCGTCTTCTGGTTTTGAACCAAATGAACGGGATAGCGCATTGATAATAGGGAACATAATACCACCTGCTCTAGCAGTATTACTCGGCGTGGCAGGTGCAAGGATTAAATCTACACCGATAAGTGAATACCCTAAACCAAGCGTTTTTTTACCGAATAGTTTAACAAATTGTAATGCAATACGTCGCCCCAAACCAGTTTTCACAAAACCTCTAGAAATGAAAAAGGCCATTGCAATTAACCAAATACTGCTATTACCAAATCCAGCTACAGCAGTATCAATTTTAACCGTGTTAGTTAACACAGTTAACGTAAAACCTATCATAGCGATTGCACCTATCGGTAGCGGCTGAGTAATACAACCAATGATTGTGGCTACAAATATAGCAAACATGTGCCAAGCAGCAGAATCTAAACCATCTGGTCTAAGCGGTGTAAATAGCCAGATGATGATACCTGCAGCGATAGGAAAAATAAATTTTTTATAATTAATGCCTTCGTGCATTAGAATCATCTTCCTTTACGTATGATTGTGATAAAAAAAGTAATATAGGAATAGAAAATATAAGTTATAGTGTCCATATATTTTGATATCCTATTAATTTCTTATAAATTTGTCATAATAATTATAATTATGACAATACATATTGTAAAGTTGGTGTTTAAATAGATGAATTTTTTAAAATATAGAAAATAAGGTTTTAAAGCATGGTATTGAGCTTAAAATCCCCATACAAAATTAAATGTGTCTATTTTCGTAATATTCCTTTAACCAAAATTGGGATTAATAGAATAAAACCAAATACACCCATAACTGGGAATACTTTACCTATTAATTCAATAAATCCAATGAAGGTTGTTGCAAATGTAATGGTTATCATCACAATGATAAGTCGATAATAAGATTTACTATAAGGCGTAGTGAATCTTGATGCGAAAGCGTACATAAGCCCAACGACTGTATTATAAATAACCAATACCATTACAACCGACATAAAAATCCCAATAATTGGAGAAATTTGTTTTGCTAACAATAATGAAGGTAGCGCAACACCAGTAATTTGCGTAAATTCAGTAATCATACCTAAGTTGAGCATCAAAAGTAAGAAGGTAATAGTAATACCACCTAATATACCTCCCCAAATTGTTGATTTCTCAAATTTTAAGCGGCCACCCATAACTGATAAAAAGCTAAAAGCGGCGGCAATTTGCAGGCTACCGTAATTAATTGCATCGAACCACCACCATCGATCTGAGCGTCCTTCACTGTTCGCGTAATGATGCGCGGCATTAAAGTTTAACTGTCCTGTAGAAAAGTAATAAACAGCAATGATTGTAACAATAATTACTAAAAATGGCGTAACTATACCTAAAACTGTAATGAGCCGATCAAATTTTAAAAATAGTGTTAGTAAGATAACGAGAACTAAAATCAATGAACTAAATACATAGGGCATTCCTGTACTTTCGTTAATTGTTGATGCCCCACCAGCTGTCATTATCATAGCAAGCGCAAATAAAAATAATGTCAAAATAATATCAAATATTGTTGCGATAGGACGCGGTAAATAATGTTTAATGGGTTCAGTATGGTTATGGGAGCGCAAGCGATAACCAGTATGTAGTACAAAGACACCGCCAACTGTAATGATTAATCCAGTAATAAACACACCATAAACACTAAAATTCCCATTACTTGTAAAAAATTGAAAAATTTCTTGACCAGTTGCAAATCCTGCGCCAACAACGACACCAACGAATGCAAAAGCTACAATAATAATTTCTTTCAAGTTTGTCATAAAAGTTGAAATCCTTTCATTATTTTAGATTGTAAAATTTTGAAGAAAAGTATCACAATGAATCATTTTATATGAAAATAAAGTAAAATTAAACACTAAAGTTTATATAGTGAATACAATTGTGTATATAGAGTGAACTTTTGGAAGTGAACTAAAGCAATTAATAAAAGAGAAACTTTTTTAGTGCGTTAATATAAAATTTTTGATAATATATCTTCTTATTGCTTTATTTTATGCTTTAATTTAGTAGCTAATTTACATAAAAATACTGGGTAATAAATATAAAGAATCGGGAGAGTGTGAGTCATGTGTCATTATTAAATTTACCTTTAACATTACTCATTGTTATATTTTTGGCATTGGGTGTTTTTAGCCAATGGTTTGCAAATAGAATAAAATGGCCATCTATCGTAGTTATGGCTATCGTCGGATTGCTTGTAGGTCCAGTATTTGGTTTAATCAATCCGCAAGAAAGCTTGGGAGAAGCAGTATTCAGTCCCTTAGTTTCATTAGCAGTGGCAATTATCCTATTTGAGGGCAGTAGTAATTTGGATTTTCGTGAAATTAAAGGAATTTCTAAAGCGGTTATACGTATTATCACAATAGGTGCAATCATTGCTTGGATACTTGGAGCAGTCACGCTACATTATATAATTGGTTTTTCACTATCTATTTCGTTAGTGTTAGGTGGGTTATTTTTAATCACAGGGCCGACTGTTATTCAACCTTTATTAAAACAAGCTAAAGTTAAAAAGCGTGTAGATTCAATATTAAGATGGGAAAGTATTATCCTTGACCCTATTGGACCGATGCTTGCTTTAGGTGCATTTTATATTTTTCAAATTATAGAACAAGGATTTGATTTGCAATTAATAGCTAGGTTCATTATAAGCTTATTCATTGCAATTGCTATTGGGTTTGGTGCATCTTACCTATTTATGTGGTTAATTAAAAAAGATCTTATACCGCAAAATTTAATGCCACCGATACAATTAATCTTTATTTTATTAATTTTTTCAATATGTGATGAGATTTTACCGGAATCTGGCTTGTTAGCAGTCACAATATTTGGTCTTATGATGGCTCGTATGAAGAGACACGATTTAATTTTCAAGGAATCCGATCATTTTATTGAAAATACATCATCTATAATGATTTCCACTGTCTTTATATTAATTACTTCTTCATTAACCTTAGAAGTATTAAAAAGTGTCATGTCTTGGAAACTATTTGTTTTCTGTGCAATAATGATTGTCTTAGTAAGACCAATTTCTATCTTATTGTCTACAGTGAACACTGAGATATCCAAACGTGAGAGAGCAATGGTGTCAATGATGGCTCCGAGAGGTATTGTGGTTCTAACTGTAGCACAATTTTTCGGTGGCTTATTTATTGAAAAAGGTACACCGATGGCAGAATATATAACGCCAGTGACTTTTGGCTTAGTATTTATTACTGTTGTAATATATGGCTTTAGCTTTTTACCGTTAAGTAAAATTATGCATATATCTAGTACCGAACCTCCTGGTATTATTATAGTAGGAGAAAGTGAGTTTTCTTTTCATCTTGGAGCAAAATTAAGAAGTCATAATATACCAGTTATGACATTTAATCTATTTAGTAATACAACACAACGTTCAAAAGAATTGGGATTTGAAGTTTTTGATGGCAACTTATTATCAAGTAATGATCGAATATATGCGGATATGACAAGGTATAATAAATGTTTACTGATGACACAATCCTTCATATTCAACAGTTTAGCTTTTAATGAGTTAGTGCCAGAATTTGGTTTGAAACATGTGGATATGATGCCAGTGTCATTTAGCGATGAACATGAGCGGAGTAACGTGGATGGTCCTATTAGAAATCATATTCTTTTTGATTGGAATTTCACATCACGTTGGTTTAATCGCTTTATAAGTGAACACAATATTTTAGAAATCCCAGCGAAACAAAAAAATCAATTAACTAAAAATGACATGGTACTCTATCATATAGATAATAATAATGTAGTAACATTTAAGCGTAGTAATCAGTTTATCTCTGAAGCTGAAGAAGGGGTAATTGGATATTTAAAAGATGCTTACTTACATCAAAATATATAAAAATGAACCTAGTTTTCTTTCTGAATTGTCGACAAAGCATGTGTCTTTGTCGACAGTTTTTTTATTTTTCATAGCTGTTACCTATATTCATAGAAAATCCGAGGCATAATTAATGCCTCGGATTATTTTGAAATATTTGTCTTTATGTGTGTGTATCTAGTTTACAAAACGGTCATGCATTAATTCTTTTAAGATATCAATCTGAGCTTGAATTTCATGACCTGTGTTTGTGTCACGAATTTTTTTACGTTGTAACTCTTTATCTACGACTCGACGAATTGAGAGTTCGTCAGCACCGTTAAGTAATACATGATTTTTAGAATTAAAGTGTTGATGAGCCACGAGCTGCATACCAAATGAATTATAAAGTAAGGTATACCCTGCAATACCTGTTGTTGATTGGTAAGCTTTTGAAAAACCGCCATCAATAACAATCATCTTACCATCAGCTTTAATTGGGTTTTCACCATCAATTTCTTTCACTGGTGTATGGCCGTTGATGATATGACCTTGTTCAGGATCTAAACCGAAGTCTTTTAACATTTTTTTACACATATCTACATCTTCGCGCAAATAATAATAAGGATTTTTAGTTTCTTTATGTGCCGTTTTATCTTTAATGAAATAGCGTTCGAATGTAGTCATTGCACGTTTGCCAAATAGAGAAGAGTATTTACCAGTCCATAAATACCAAACTAAATCTGTAGCTAAATCATCTTGAATGTCTTTATGGTCAAAAGCTATCCGCACATATTCTTCAAAATGGTCTAATAAATCTCTGCCGTAACATTCCACGCCATCAATAACCATTGATTCCATTTCACCTTGTTCATCGACAGGGATACAACCATGGATAAGCAAGTTACCATTGTAAGGTAAATAAAGTTTACCTTTTTGCATAAGGAAAGTCATGTGCCGTTTTAATTTTTCAGATTGTTGAACCGATAATAATAATTTATCGATTACATCTGTTTCTTCATCAGTTAATTTATTAGGGTCATTAGGATCAACTGTTTGGAAACAAGTGTGCTCTAATGGATATGTTTTTCCATAAAGTGTTGCTTCGTTTTTATCATAGTCAATTTTTTCTAATACTAGACGTTCTTCCATCTCAAAAGTAGGGCGACGTTTGATAATCGGTGCTTCTAATTTGAATTGGATGATAGCGATGGCTTGATGAAGTTTAGTGATTTGTTCTAACTCTAACTCAGATAATCCTTCAGCATTTTTAGGACGAAAAGCTGGATTTGAACCATCATAATATTTGTCTGCAAGGGTTAATAAAGGACGTAAATTGATGCCATATGCATCCTCAATAATATCCAAATTGTCATAACGTGCACAAATTCGCAATAAGTTTGCAAGACAAACCTTAGATCCTGCATAGGCTCCAATCCATAGTACATCGTGATTACCCCATTGAATATCTACAGAAGGGTAGTCTATGAGTGTTTCCATAATTTTATCTGGCTCAGGTCCACGGTCATAGATGTCGCCCACGACATGTAAGTGATTTACCACGAGATGTTGCACAGTAAAAGAAAGCCCAATAATTAAATCATCTGATTGTTCTAACTCTATAATTTGTTTAATTAACGTTTCATAGTATGAGTGTTTATTATTATATTTATTACTTTTATACAATAACTCTTCCACAATAAAAACATAATTTTCTGGTAAAGATTTACGTAGTTTTGTACGTGTATATTTTGATGAAGCATAAGTAATTAGTTTAATGAGACGATTAATAGTCGTGATATACCATTCATTTAATTCTGATTTTGAACTAAAACTATTTTTGATGAGCTGTAACTTTTCTTCAGGATAATAAACCAAAGCAGAAAACTCATTAATTTCTTTTCGTGTTAACGTGTCTTGGAAAATATCATTAATCTTTGAACGGACATTCCCTGAACCGTTTCGTAAAACGTGTTGGAAAGCATGAAATTCTCCATGTAAATCACTAACAAAGTGCTCTGTCCCTTTTGGAAGTTCCAAAATAGATTCTAAATTGATGATTTCAGTTGCGAGCGCTTCTTTAGTATCAAATTGTTCAGAAAGTAAATCTAAAAATCTTTCTTTTACACTCTTGTCTGTTGAATTATGCATTATTTATGTCACTCCAGTTGAATAAATTTCTAAAGTATAAAATATAAATCAATAAAACGCTTCCATTATATGTCTCTTATTGTAGCATTAAAATACAAATTTATGTCTACTACTTATTATATTATGAATTTTAATTAAATTCGAAGATATGGATTAATTGTATAATCTATTGTCAAAAAGTGCTTTATTATGAACTATAAATAGCAAAATCTGAATTAAAAATCTGTTATGTTACTCAAATATATTATTTTCGGTATTTATATAAATATTGTGATAAACATACATTTTTACGAATGTTACTATAGGTATTTTTATCATATAAATGTAAAAATACAATTATAATTTGAAGGTGTTAAAATATTGTAATAACAGTAATTATAGCGTTATATTGGGTCGTTATGTATAGAAATCAACAAAAAAATTGTGATTTATTGTTTAATTTGCTGATTATTTTTGTATAATATATGCATGTAACAAAATTATAAGGGGAGGAGTTCGTTACATGTTTATATTGGGGACATCATTATCGAGTCAAGTAGATCCGAATTGGCAAACGTATATTATGTTGAGCGTTTACTTTATTATTTTGTTAGGCATAGGATACTATGGATTTAAACAATCTACGAGTAACGTAAGTGAATATATGTTAGGCGGAAGAAATATTGGTCCATATGTAACGGCATTGTCTGCAGGAGCATCTGACATGAGTGGTTGGATGATTATGGGATTACCTGGAGAAGTATATTCGACTGGATTATCTGCAGCATGGCTAGCCATTGGTTTAACCATTGGAGCATACATAAACTATATAGTTGTGGCACCTCGACTGCGTGTATATACAGAAAAGGCTGGAGACGCAATTACATTACCAGATTTCTTTAAAAATCGCGTAGATGATAAATCAAATCTTATTAAAATTATCGCTGGTGGCATAATCGTTGTATTCTTTACGCTTTACACTCACTCTGGAATGGTTTCAGGTGGGGTTTTATTTGAAAGTGCCTTTGGATTAAATTATCACTTCGGTATGTTATTAATAGCGGTTATAGTGATTGTATATACGTTCTTCGGAGGTTATTTAGCAGTATCATTAACAGATTTTTTCCAAGGGGTTGTTATGATTATTGCTATGGTTATGGTCCCGATAGTGGCTATGTTGCAATTAAGTGGTCTTGATACCATATCGCAAGCAGCAGAATTAAAACCTACAAATTTAGACTTATTTAAAGGAACAACGTTTATAGGTATTATTTCTTTCTTTGCTTGGGGGTTAGGTTATTTTGGTCAACCACATATAATTGTTCGTTTTATGTCTATCAAATCTATCAAACAATTACCGACAGCAAGACGTTTTGGTATAAGTTGGATGGCGATTAGCTTACTTGGTGCAGTGGGTGTTGGGCTGGTAGGTATCACTTTTGTAAATAGCGGTGGTGTTGAATTAAAAGATCCTGAAACATTATTTATTTTAATGGGACAAATATTATTCCATCCACTCGTTGGCGGATTTTTACTCGCTGCAATTTTAGCAGCTATTATGAGCACAATTTCTTCACAATTGTTAGTAACGTCTAGTTCATTAACTGAAGATTTCTATAAACTATTTCGTGGTGAAGAAGCCGCTAAAGAACATCAAAAAGAATTTGTATTGGTTGGGCGTCTATCAGTCGTAATCGTCGCAATTATATCTATATGCATTGCATGGTCGCCTAATGATACGATATTAAATCTTGTAGGTAACGCTTGGGCAGGTTTTGGTGCTGCGTTTGGACCACTAGTGCTCTTGTCATTATATTGGAAGGGTTTAAGTCGTACTGGTGCGATAAGTGGCATGGTGTCAGGTGCAATAGTAGTTATAATTTGGATTGCGTTTGTTAAACCACTAGGAGATATAAATGATTTCTTTAATTTATATGAAATCATACCTGGCTTTTTAACAAGTCTGATTGTTACATTCATAGTCAGTAAATTGACTAAAAAACCACAAATTGATGTAGCGACTGATTTAGCTGATGTACGTCGAATTGTTAAAAATAAAGATGAACAGAGTGAATCATAATTTAAAAAGGGGTTTAAATTATGGTTGATGTTCACCTGTTCAATGAAACATTATAGTTTTAATTAAATGGGAGAAATTTTATATAAATCGTAAAAGGCTAACTTCAAAGGGGGAAGTTAGTCTTTTTTACGTTCGAATATTGATAATAGTTTCAAAACTAAAGACGTATATATAAAACATGCTCCAGCCACAATATTTGATTACTGTGGCAAGAGCATGTTTTTTTATTAGCCTTAGGCTAATTGAATTAGACTTTCAATTGGAAAGTTTTCTTATTGGACGCTGTCTTTTTTGAAAAGTCTATAAATGACAAAAATCACCGCTAAAATAATAATGACATACATAATATATGAATAGGTATGTAATCCATTCATTAGCATATCCCAACTGCCATTCAATAATTTGCCTAAATAAATTAAAGCGAAGTTCCAAATGGTTGTACCAATTAACGAAAGAATCGTAAAAACTACAACATTCATACGATTAATTCCTGCAGGGATAGTAATGAGTACACGTAAAACTGGTATGAAGCGGCAAATGAATACTGCAACGGCACCATATTTTTTAAACCAATCATTCGCACGTTCAACATCTTTCCCTTTTAGTTTAATCCACTTACCATACTTATCAACAAATCGGTATAAACGTGTTTCAGAAACAAGTCTACTTATATAATAAAGTACAAGTAAACCTATTAACGATGCAATTGTTGAAATTATAAAAAGTATTGGTATAGATAATCCAGATTTAACAGACATTAGCCCTGCAAAAGTTAGAATGATTTCAGAAGGTATGAAAGGTAATATATTTTCAAATAATATTAATATTGCAATGGCAGCATAGCCCCATGTGCTAATAAAGTCAGTAAGTATTTGTTCCATAGTTCTAAGATTGGCTCCTTTAAACTCAAAAATTCAAAATTTTTTTGTATATATTTAAGTATAATCTAAAATACTAAATTGTCCATGGAACTTATATACGGCTCAAGTATGATATTATGATTGATTTTATTTATTTAAGAAGAAAGTAAAAAAGTTATTGTAAGCGATTTCATATTGTGATAATATCATTAAAAACAATAGGTCATATGATGACTAGTGACTTAAGGGAGAAAGTTGGAGAGAAATGAAAGAAAAAAGAACGAATATTAGATGGTATTTTGCAATAGCATTTTTTATTATTGGGGTAATTGCTTATATGGACCGTTCCAATATATCTATAATTGCAGGACCGATGATGGAAGACTTAAACTTAAATAAAACACAATTTGGTTTATTAGCGTCATTCTTCTCATTAGGATATGCATTGATGCAAGTGCCTTCTGGGTTTTTGGCAGAAAAATTTGGTTCAAAAAAATTATTAACAATCGCACTCGTTTGGTGGAGTGCTTTTACAATTTTAACTGGTGTTGTGAAAAATCATGGTATGCTTTACGCGGTACGTTTCTTATTCGGTATTGGCGAAGCACCAATGTATCCTTCTAATGCGGTATTTAATACAAACTGGTTTGCAAAAGGTGAAAAAGGGCGTGCGTCTAGCGCATTGCTCGCTGGTTCGTACTTTGGTCCAGTAATTGCGCCAGTGGTAACGATAGCAATTGTAAATATGTTTGGTTGGCAAGCGGTATTTTACATATTTGGTGCGGTAGGTTTTGTTATTGCTATATTATGGATGGTGATTGCTAAAGATTTACCGGAGCAACACAAGATGGTAAATGAAGCAGAGAAAAATTATATTATTGAGAATAGGGATGTTATCAAGACAGAAAAATCGAATGCGCCGTGGAATATCTTTTTTATACGTTTTAGTTTTTATGCGATAGCAGCACAATACTTTGTAGTACAGTTTGTAGTCTCATTATTTTTAATTTGGTTACCAACGTATCTTACAGAACAGTATAAGGTGAAACTTACTGATCCTGATATGGCATGGGCAGCAGGTGCCCCTTGGATAGCGATGTTCTTACTTATACTTTGTGGAGGAGCTATTTCAGATAAGCTATTACAAAGTGGTAAATCTCGCTTTGTAGCACGTGCATCAATTGCGATTATTGGTTTTCTAGTATTTTGTATCTCACTATTTATGTCTTTACAAACAGAGAACTTAGTAGTTAATGTATTTTGGTTGTCGTTATGTCTTGGTGGTATTGGTATTGCTACAGGCATGAGTTGGGCAGCAGCAACGGATTTAGGACGTAATTTCTCTGGTTCAGTATCAGGTTGGATGAATCTTTGGGGGAACATCGGTGCGTTATTAAGCCCCTTATTAGCTGGTATGATGGTTGACATCGTGGGTTGGACAATGACATTAGAATTAGTAATTATCCCAGTAGTGTTTGCAATTATTATGTGGTTCTTTGTAAAACCTGATCAACCTTTAATTATAGAAAAAGAAAATTTATAAAGTTTAATTATTTGTATTTTTTATTTAGCTCCTAGTATAATAATTATACTTATGAGGAGGAGAAAAATATGATTACTATTAACGCAATAATGAAAATTGACCCAGCTAAAAGAGATGATTATTTAGAATTAGTAAAACCATTACTTGAAGGTGCTAGCACAGAGGAAGGATCATTATTCTATAAACATTTCGAACAAACTGATGAACCTAATACTTTCGCATTCATAGAACGTTACAAAGATGAAGCAGCTGTTGAAGCACATAACAATTCTGATCATTTTAAAGCATTCTTTGCTGAAGTAAGCCAATATTTAGTTGAAAAACCAGATATTAGCGTTTCACAAGATCAAACAACATAAATAATAAAAGAGTGGGATAGAAATCAAAATTTAATTTTGATTTCTATCCCACTCTTTTATCTTAGAAAATATAAGCAACATACTGTTTTAATCATATTAATAAGTGTATAATTTTATGTTGCGGGTAATATAATAATGGTTTTGGTAGAGAAAAGTAGTTTTAGGAGTGTAAAAATAATGTTATATCAACACGGGACTTTAGGAACGTTAATGGCCGGTTTATTAGAGGGTACTGCAACAATTAATGAAATTTTAGAACACGGTGATTTAGGTATCGGTACACTTACAGGTTCTGATGGTGAAGTGATTATTTTAGACAATCAAGCATTTCATGCAAATGAATATGGAGAATTTAAAGAGTTAAATGGTGACGAGCTAACACCTTTTGCTACAGTTACACCATTCAATCCAGATAAACAATTTGATGTTCGTAATATAACTGATTCTGAAACATTATTAAATAAAGTACAACAACAAGCTTTAAGTGATAATATTTTTATTGCTGTAAAAATAACTGGTAAATTTGAAATGGTGCATGTACGTATGATGCCAAAACAAGAACAACCATATACGAAACTTATTGAATCTGCTAAACGTCAACCGGAATTTACACATGAACAAATAGATGGTACAATTGTTGGCTTTTATGCCCCACAACTATTTCATGGAATAGCTGCTAGTGGCTTCCATTTACACTTTGTAGATGATTATAAATCAGTCGGAGGGCACGTACTAGATTTTGAAATGAATCATGGTAGTGTTGAATTGAGTAATATAGAGACACTAGAACAACATTTCCCAGTAAATAATCAAACTTTCTTAGAAGCGGATATTGATTATTCAAATGTGGAAGAAGACATTAAAGAAGCAGAGTAGCAAAAGCAACCGTTAATTTTTAGTTGAATAAGATGAAAAGTGCTCATACGAATCACATCTAGAAGAATTTAGAAAAAGTGTTAAAATAGAGAAGTAATATTTCTAATGTATGAGTATATATTAAAGATGACGCTATATATTTTATTAAACTAAATAGGTAAATAACAAATTCACTAAATCATATGGCTTTTTAATAAACGGGCATATTAATTATAGTAAGCAATGGTAGTCACTGATATTTAAAGCAAATATAACAAACTTGTCATCCGACAATTAGGTTGGCATGTTTCAATACAGGACGCTTTAGCTATTTAATTGGCCTTATGAGGGCGGGAATACGAAATCATCTCATTGTTGATTTCTGTCCCGCTCTCTTTATGTGGTGATAGACTTAATAAAATGATACATATCGTTGTAAAATAAAACAGAAAAGGAGATGTTTGATCATATTGGCTAATTATATAAAATCTTTACTACGCTTTAATTCAATGAAAATAGATGTAACAAAAGGGATTAGACAATGTATTTTAATGTTAATTCCTTTACTTATTGGTTATGCCACTGGCTATTTTTCTATTGGATTATTAATTTCAACTGGTACTTTGGCACATATCTATGTTTTTGGAGGACCAGCTAAATCTAAATTACGTACGGTGCTATTTTCAGCAATAGGATTGTCTTTAGCTATGATTCTAGGGACGTTAACTGTTAGCCAACCTATCATATTTGGTGTATTGCTTTTGGTTGTTTCAGTAATACCGTACTATATCTTTAGCTCCTTAAATATTCCTGGACCATCTTCCACGTTTTTTATCGTTGCATTTAGTTTGCCAATTAACTTACCTATAGCGCCAGAAGAAGCTTTAATAAGAGGGGGCGCAATGTTTGTCGGAGGTTTGCTAGCAACTGTTATTGTGATATTAGTAATATTGTTATCCAAAGAATCTACAGAATCAAAAGCAATCAAAAATGATTACAACATTATCAAACAGTTGATTTATAATTTTGATGATTCAAAAGCATTTGCTAAGGCGTCACAATTTGCAGTAACGGCGTTCAGAAATTCAGATATTCAACTCATCACATCAAGTACAGCAAAATCAAAAGAATCAGCAGAGTTTCAGCGTCTGTTATTGTTACATAATACGGCACAAGGTATTCATTCAGAATTATTAGAGTTAAATGAAAAGGGTGCACGCTCTTTGCCAGAAGAAATAAAAGAGATGGCCGATTATGTAATTAAACGGGTTTATTCACAAGGTAATACAACGCGTCAATGGACACAAAAAGTAGAAGTAGATTCTGTATATCAAAATTTAGTTGATAGTATTATTAAAGTGGATGCAATTATGAATGCAGATAGTGAACGCGTTGAACATGAAATAGATATTCGAGTGCCTATCTATGGCCATCGTATGATGCAGAATTTAACTTTAGATTCATTTGTATTTAGAAATACGATACGTTATATCGTTATCATGACAATTGCTATTTTTATTGCGCTTATGTTTGATTTTGAAAAAGCATATTGGATTCCATTAAGTGCACATACTGTATTATTAGGATCGACTACGTTACACAGTTTTGAACGTGCAGGGGCAAGAGGAATTGGCACCATTATCGGTGTATTATTCTTATCGCTAATATTATTAGCAACACCACCAATTCCTGTAGCAATTATATTATTGGCTGTGGCAGCAGGAATAACTGAAATGTTTGTCGGTGCTAACTATTCGTTTGCAGTGATATTTATTACAATACAAGTTATTTTATTAAACGGGCTTGCCTCTAATCATCTAACCATTTTAATTGCATTACCAAGAGTGATAGATGTTATAGTAGGTATTCTCATTGCTGTGATTTGTTTGCTATTCATTGGCAGAAAAACAGCTTCATCTATGCTACCTGATACGTTGGCTGCAGTTGCTAGAGATGAGGCAGTTATTTTCCATTATTTATTTTCAAGTAATAAATACGCTTCAAGAGAACAAGATAAACGTGAAATGTTAAAACTCAGTGTGAAGTTAAATAATATGACGCAAGTTTATAATAGCGCTAATGGTGAAATATTTAGTGATAAAATGGTAATACAAAATTATTATCCGAGTATTTATGCTTTAGAGGAAATTAGTTTTATGCTGACGAGAGCGTTAAGCAATGAACAACGTTATCACATAGATGATGATACTATGGGAGATTATTTATTGATTTTTGAAAACATTGCTAAACATTTTGAAAGAGGTAACCATATTCAATTAAAAGCATTACCAGATTTACCTCAGTATGCACATATAAAAACTTCATTGTTGAGTATTCAAAATAATTGTATGAATGTGAGGCAAGAAGCGATATTATAATTAAATGTATAAAGTAAGCCATCCTTTTGCTGCTTCGACAGCATTAAGGATGGCTTATTTGTTTTATAAAAAAGTTAGTCGTTACTTTGAATATAAAGAAGCAAAAGAGACTGAGGTTTGTCTCAGGTTAGGCTATCGGTGAGTGTTGAATACTAATTGTTATATTCTTTGGCTTTAGTTTCACTTTCTTGTTTTTTTGCTTTTATTTCATCTTGAGCATCTTCTTCTCTTTCAGCACGTTCTTTTTCATCTTCATTCATTTTTTGATATCGTTGTTTTTGTCGATAACCATACGTACTTTCTAATATTTGCGATTCATTATTTAGACCAGCGCCAATCGCCCCTGCAACGGTAGAAATAGATGTTGCAAACCATGCGAGATTAATATAAGTAATGAAGTTGGCTGGCCCATTTAACTGCAATGTTTGTCCTAAGTATCCTGACGGTAACACTACTAGTGAAGCCAACAAGAAAAGACAAAATAAAATTAAATAGTAAAAAACAATAGATACAGTTAAAGTCAAAGTGGTTGTTAAATTATATAACATTGTTATTTGCTTATTGTTACTCTCTTTGGATGATTCCCATAAGTTATGTGCAACAATAATCCATACCATCATTCCTAAAATGGCGGCTAGCATAATCAATAGCATGCGCCACGCAGAGTAGACAAAACTTAAATTCCACATAGTAGTAAAAACGATACCAAAGGCTCCTGTGGTAAAAGCAATTGCAACTACGTTACTAAGACTTTTTAACATATTAAATGGATTATTGGCAAAGGTCATACCGCTAATTAAACGAAATGAGCCTTTCGTATTTGAAGAAACGTAATACAACGTATGTTGAGAATTTGTATCTTCAAAATACTCAGTTGTTGTGACTAAATTCGAAAAAGGAAACTGAGCATTTAATTGTTGTTCACTTTTATCTTGTGTTTGTGTCATAGTCGATTTATTATCTTCATTAATAGCTTCTATAATACCTAATATAGAACGTTGGAGACGTTTTTTTATAGGACGCCAACCATAAGCAGGTATAGAGATTAAGCTTGCCCCATTACTACTATTGATATCAAATGCGACAGCATTCCCATTTCTGATAATCGGTAAATCGGTTAGGCCAATTGTATATTGCCATTCATTGTTATTTTGATAATCAGAAATCTTACGAAATATTTTTTGGACAGTTTCTGCCGAACCGGTAAGAGGATCAATAATAGTCTCGATTTGCCATTTTTTGTCTTCGGTAAAATGTGAAGCAAGCAATTCTGGCAGCTCTTTTTTTAAATGTTGAGCAATTTTTTCAGTTACACCAGGCGCTGCAACTAAACCGATTTTCACGATATTACTACACATTACTTACGCTCCTCTCTATGTGTTTGTTTTTGCCCTACGTAAGAATGATTTTCCTCATATTTATCATAAATATCCTCATCTTCCTGTTCTAACTGTTTATTTCTATAATATTGCCTAAAGGAATAAGTTACACGTTTAATTTTATCTGCATTCTCTACTGTTGAACCCATCGCTCCTGCCAAAATACCTAGAGAAGTTATAAACCATATTAAATTAATATAGTTTAATAAAGTAGGCTCTTTGCTGTTAAGTGCTGTCCAGTTTGAGAATAATTCTGGAGGCACAAAAAGTAAGGTACTAATTGTTAGTAGTAGAAATAAACTTAAAAAGTTAAAAAGTGTGATGGTAGTTAAAGTAGTAACTGTAGTGAAATTATAAATATATCTATATAGTTTTTGAGTTTTAGGGCTTTGTCGTTCCCATAAACTATAAGAATAAATTAGCCAGCCAACCATCCCGAATATAGACAACAGCGTAAGTAATATAAAACGCCAATAATTATAATCTAAACTTAAATCCCATGGGGTAGAAAAAATCGATATATAGGTTCCAGTAGCGAAAGAAACTGAAATTATTTTTTTGAAATCAAAAATTGCAGACCATGGTTCGTTGGCGTAAGTCATTCCCGCTATCAAATGAAACCATCCTAAAGTGGTAGACTTTACAACGATGCGTTCATGATTTTGATCATCGGTGTCTTCATTAGGTATTACAGTATTGAATTGAGTTAATTTAAAGTGTCGTTTATTTAGAAGTTGCTGGTCAGAACTGCCATTGTGTAATAATTGGATGACATAGGTAATGAAATGTTTCAACTTCTTTTTAAGTTTGACTGCGCCTAAGACGGGCAATGAAATAAGTGCAATATTATTATCATAATTTATATCACAGATAACTGTTTTATGGTTAGAAAAGTTGGGCAAATCAGTAATACAAATGGCGTAATCCCATTCTTTTTGCTTTTTCATGTTAGCTGCTATATCCATGGCTTTATCCATATGTTCAGCAGTACCAACAATAGAAGCTACATGTTTATCAAAGTGCCAGCCGTCATAATCTGTCTGTTCTTGAATTGCTCTAGGTAATTCGTCGTATATTTTATTTATAATTTTATGCGGCATATCAGGTGAAGGGATTAAACCAACTGTGATATTTGCCATAAAAGTCCCTCCAATATGTATGAGATTTATCAAATTAATACATGTACTACAATTCCCTTTATGACAATGATTAATCATTGTTAACTGTATGACTTTTAATATGAATTGAGTACAACGAACAGTTTACACTAATTTATTAGTGGTAAACAATAAACAAGAATAAAAAGATTGGAAGTGGTGTTCATGCCTTGGACAATGGAAGATTATCCTCAAAGTTGGAAAAATTTTGATGAGTTAGAACGTAAAAAGGCAATTGATATAGGTAACGCTATGTTAAAAGATGGTTATAAAGAAGAAAACATAATTCCTATCGCAACTAAACAAGCTGAATCATGGTATAAAGACGCCTCAGACAGCGAATTAAAAGAATTAAAAAACAAAAAAATCACTAATCACAAACAAGATGACTCAGCCAATCCGAAATTAAATCAAAAAGACGTACACGTATATTATGAAGACGAGGAATGGAAAGTTAAATCAGATGGAGCGAAACAAGCCTCAGATACCTTTCCTAAAAAAGAAGATGCAATGAAACGAGCACGTAATATTACGGATAATAGAGAAACAGAAATTATAGAGCATAAAAAAGATGAATAATCATATTTACTATTTAATAATGCTATGTATTTGTTAAAGCGTTAAAACAGTTTTTGACATAAATAGATGTTGTGGACTACGTAGTCCTTCATTCCAAGTCATACTCACCGGGGCGGGACGATGAAATCATTTTAGCAAAAATTGATTTCTGGCTTGCCCCTCTTTTTGTATTTAAATATTAATTGAATAGGATACATAAAATTTAATAACCAAAACATGTTTAGGATGGCGAATAATATAAGTGGTTTATCTTTATATTTAAATTGTAATTTAGAATTAGCTATAATGTTTTATAAGAAGTTATTAATTGGAGGTACGAAATATGTACATAGAACGTAAACCTTCGCTGAATGTTGACGACTTGAAGGAAGAATTTAAAGAAAGTATTGATCATATTAATGAATCGGAAGAGGCTTTAGAAATGGTTGTGGGTTTTGTTGCCTTAGAACAACTGTATTCTTCAGCTTTAAAAGAAGTAAGTACAAAATTAGATATATTAGATGACCAATTTCAGCAGATGTATAAACATAATCCAATACATCATATGGAACGCCGTGTTAAAGAAATGCGGAGTTTGATAAACAAATTAGCGCGCAAAGGTTATGAGATAAGTACAGAATCTGCAAAAGAGAATATTTTAGATGTTGCCGGTATCCGAGTCGTTTGTAATTATTTAGATGATATATACGTGATTGAAGATTTATTACTTAAACAAGCAGATGTTAATTTGATAAAACGTAAAGATTATATTGAAAATCCAAAAGAAAATGGATATCGGAGTTTGCATATTGTAGTGACTATCCCGGTTTACTTAGCGCATTCTATGGAACTTGTACCAGTAGAAATACAAATAAGAACAATAGGAATGGATATGTGGGCTAGCCTAGAACATAAAATCCGTTATAAAAATAGTGAAAATACAGAAAAATATAGAGCTGTATTGAAGCAATGTGCAACAGATATTACTTCTGTAGAAGGTAAATTACAAGATATATATTCAGAAGTATTTAAAAATTAAATGAATTGCTTGCTGATTACGTAACGTCACCATGTATATTTTTATTGAGGAGGTATAAAAATATGACACAGTATCAAACAGGTGAATTAGCAAAGCAATGTGATGTCTCAATAAGAACAATTCAATATTATGATAGAAAGGGTCTCTTAACTTCAACTAAGACTGAACAGAATGGAAGACGAGTGTTTGACGATCAAAGTAAGCAAGACTTAGAAATAATTTTAATTCTTAAGCGGTTTGGATTTAGTTTGAAAGATATTAAAAAAATTACCATAGAAGAGAATAAATTAAAGTCGGTACGATCAATGATTGAACAAAGAGCATTAAATATAGAACATGAAATTCAGAGAAACCAAATGCTTTTATCAGAAATAAAGCAATTTAAAAATTATATCGATAAAGATTCTCAGGCACCATTAAATAAATTATTAGAAACTAATCAATATGTAACAAATAAAGGTAACATGAACATATTGACTCGCTCAATCATATATCGAGTGTTACCAGTTGCGATTGTACAATATACAGCGCTAGTAACAAGCGTTATTACGAGAAAGTGGTGGCCCAGTGTTATTGTATTACCGTTTTTAATAGCTTTTGCTGTCTATTTTACACGTTTTATCTATAAGCATTTGATGTATGTTTGTCCAAATTGCCAGGAGGTTTTCAAGCCAAATATAAAGTTTTGGCTCTTTGCATCGCACACACCAAAGACTAGAAAACTGAAGTGTCCTAATTGCTGTGAGACTAGTCATTGTATGGCAATAGGACAGAAAATATGAAAATTTAAACACACTAAAACAAATTTAATTATATTAAAGAATACAAGAGTTTACATATCTGTATTAGCGTTACTAAAAAAATTTTTACCGGCATATTAGGTTTGAAAAACCTGATGTGTCGGTTTTTTATGATGTAAAGCATATCAATCAATAGTTGCAAGCGCTTGCAATATTGATAGTTGTGTATTACCATACTTGTATACAAGTATATCGTATTGATAAAGAGGTGATGTTTTAGTGGATTATTCATATCCTGAACAATGGTTAGACGGTGTATCAAAAGGCGAAATGATTGCAGCTGAAATTCGTTTGAGAATTGTTGATGGTACGATAACACCTGACACTTTATTAACAGAAAATCAAATTGCTAAAGAATTTAACGTCAGTAGATCACCAGTTAGAGATGCTTTTAAATTGTTAAAACAAGATCAGTTAATCCATCTAGAAAGAATGGGTGCAGAAGTTCTACCATTTGATGATAATGAGAAAAAAGAACTTTATGATTTAAGAATTATGTTGGAATCTTTTGCGTTCAGTAGAATTAAACCCTTAATGCATAATCAAATTGTAAAAGAATTAAGAAAGCAATTAGAAATGATGAAGGTAGCGGTGAAATTTGAAGATGCAGAAGCGTTTACAGAACATGATATGAAATTTCATGAAGTAACAATTATGGCATCTAAACATCAATACTTAAAAACATGTTGGAATAATTTACGCCCGGTAATGGAAGCACTTATTTTGTTATCTATGCGTAAACGTATGAATGAAAACCCTGAAGACTTTGAAAGGATTCACCAAAACCACGAAGTATTTATCGAAGCGATTGCAAATAAAGATGCGCACAAATTGAAAGAAGCATTTCATTTAAACTTTGATGACGTAGGTGATGATATCGAAAGCTTTTGGTTAACTTAGCATTTTAACGCAGTGAAGAATCGGGAGGCAAAAACATGAAATACATGATAGGTGTCGATATAGGCACAACAAGTACAAAATCAGTACTTTATGACGAAAAAGGTCAATTTATAATGAAACATAATATTGGTTATCCATTGCATACACCGAATGTTGAAATATCAGAAGAAAACCCAGATGAGTTATTTGATGCGGTATTAATGACGATTAAATATGTCATGAGAGAGGCTGATATTGATAAAAAAGATTTGAAGCTTATTTCATTTAGCGCTCAAATGCATAGTCTTATAGCTATGGATGCTAGCAATCAACGTCTAACTGAAAACTTAACATGGGCTGACAACAGAGCGAGTAAATACGCGGAAGAAATTAAAAATAAGCATAATGGCGATGCTATTTATCAAAGAACAGGTACACCAATTCACCCGATGTCACCTTTATCTAAAATTTTTTGGATGAAGCATGAGCAACAAGAAATATATAATCAAACAGCTACATTTGCTGATATCAAAACGTATATTTTTTATCAACTATTCGAAGAATTTGTAATAGATAAATCTATGGCATCATCAACGGGTATGTTGAACTTGGAAACATTAAATTGGGATAAAGAAGCGCTCGACCTATTAGGTATTAACGAATCTCAATTGCCAAAACTTGTACCAACAACGCATATATTAAAAGGTATGAAACGTCGGTATGCAACATTGATGGGCATTGATGAAGATACACCAATTGTGGTTGGCGCAAGTGACGGGGTGCTATCTAATTTAGGCGTGAATGCCTTTAAAAAAGGTGAAGTCGCTGTAACCATAGGCACATCGGGTGCGATAAGAACTGTTATAGACAAACCGCGTACAGATTATAAAGGAAGAATCTTTTGCTATGTATTAACAGATGATCATTACGTTATTGGTGGCCCTGTCAATAATGGCGGGGTAGTACTACGATGGTTACGTGATGAGTTATTAGCAAGTGAAGTTGAAACGGCAAAACGTTTAGGCGTTGATCCATATGATGTGCTTACTAAAATTGCTAACCGAGTTAAGCCTGGTGCAGAAGGTCTCATATTCCATCCGTATTTAGCTGGAGAACGTGCGCCATTATGGAATGCAGATGCGAGAGGCTCTTTCTTTGGCTTAACACTATCTCATAAAAAAGAACACATGATTAGAGCTGCTTTAGAAGGTGTTCTTTATAATCTATATACAGTTTATTTAGCTCTGATTGAAGTCATGGATGAGACACCGTCAACTATTAAAGCTACTGGTGGCTTCGCTAAAAGTGAAGTTTGGCGTCAAATGATGGCAGACATTTTCGATACTAATTTAAGCGTCCCAGAAAGTTATGAAAGCTCATGCTTAGGCGCTTGTGTATTAGGAATGAAAGCGTTAGGAGAAATTGAAGATTTCTCAATTATTGAGGAAATGGTTGGTACTACTAACGAACATAAACCAAATGAGGACAATGTGAAAATATACCAACAACTAATTTCAATATTTATAAATCTAAGCCGTTCACTAGAGGAGCGTTATACAGAAATTTCAGCGTTCCAACGTGAACATATGGATTAATGATAATCAAGTAAGTATGTAGGTTGGAGGAGAAGGAAAGCAGTAATTAATTGTTGTCATTGGGTGGCAAATTATTTAATTACCTTTCCTACATACCTACAAATATTACAGTTAGTAAAGTTTTTTTAGAATAAAAAGAAAGCGTTACCAAGAATGGAAATAGCTATGTCTGTTAGCTATATTCACTCTTTACTATGAAAGGGGAGAACGAAGATGTTTGAAACAATTTGGCCACTAGCTACGGTGGTAATAGGGATTATCGTATTACTATCATTAATAATTTTCTTGAAATTAAATACTTTTATTTCATTAATAATTACATCTATTGTAACTGCAATTTTACTGGGAATGCCTTTAGATAAAATAATAGAAACTGTTGAAAATGGTATGGGCAGTACTCTAGGTCATATTGCTTTGATTTTTGGACTTGGTGCCATTTTAGGTAAATTACTTGCTGATGGTGGCGGCGCGACGCGTATAGCTGACACGTTGATTAAAAAATTCGGCAATAAACATGTACAATGGGCAATGCTTGTTGCAGCGTTTATTGTAGGTATCGCACTATTTTTTGAAGTGGGATTAGTATTATTAATACCATTAGTGTTTACAATAGCTAAGCGTGCAAACGTATCACAATTAAAACTAGGTTTACCAATGGTAGTAGCTTTATCTGTGACACATGGCTTCTTGCCACCACATCCAGGCCCAGTAGTTATCGCAAAAGAATTGGAAGCTAACCTCGGTCATGTATTAATGTACGGTATTATTATTGCGATTCCTGTTACATTGATAGCGGGTCCATTATTTAATAAAATTGCACAAAAAATTGCGCCAACTGCTTACACACGTGAAGGCGATATATCAGCATTAGGTGCACAAAGAGAATTTAGTGAAGATGAGATGCCACGATTTAGTATTAGTTTGTTAACAGCTATTTCGCCAGTTATACTAATGTTATTTTCAACAATCGTCCAGTTAATTACAGGAAATGAAACAGCAACAAATGGTTTTGAATCTGTAGTTTACTTTATAGGTACAGCAGGAACCGCGATGCTTATTGCAGTATTATTTGCCATATTTACAATGGGAATTAAACAAGGCCGTAACAATTCAGAAATTATGGATTCAGTTTCTAATGCAATTTATCCAATTGGTATGATGATCTTAATTATTGGAGGTGGCGGTACCTTCAAACAAGTACTAATTGATGGCGGCGTAGGAGATACAATTGCTAAATTATTTGAAGGTACAGAAATGTCTCCAATACTATTAGCGTGGATTGTGGCTGCCGTACTACGTATTGCTTTAGGGTCTTCAACTGTAGCGGCGATTTCATCAACAGGAATAGTATTACCGTTATTACAAGCGTCAGATGTTAACGTGGCTTTAGTAGTGCTTGCTATAGGTGCAGGTAGTGTTATATTATCTCATGTTAATGATGCCGGCTTCTGGATGTTCAAGGAATATTTTGGCTTAACAGTCAAAGAAACATTTTTAACTTGGTCATTACTAGAAACAGTAATTTCAGTTTCTGGGCTTGTATTTATATTAATATTAAGTATTTTTGTGTAAACGATTATAATATGCTTAAGTATATTACAGCAGAAAATTAGAATGAAAATTAAAATCAAATAATGAGATGAAAATTTAGGGAGACAGGTATGCGAAATCAAACTTTGATTTCTGCCTGTCTCCTATATTTTTATCAACACAATGACAATGTAAAATTATATAATATAAGTAATTAATATTATGAGCGGTGCTAGAGGACTAGGTAAATATTACACTATCGCATAAACGATGTATGGCGCCAACGTAACGGTTGTAAGTTCTTCAAACCAAGCGTGGGAAGCGTTAAAATAAAGCGTAGTACAAAATGAAGGTGAAGTCTTAATTATACAACAAGATCTCAAAGAACAAGGTGCTGCAGAAAAAATTGTTACACAAGCTGTAGAAACTTGGGTAAGTTTAGATATCTTAGTAAATAATGCTGGGGTTCAAATTCGAAATAATGTCTTAGACTATAAAGATGAAGACTGGCAAAATGTTATAGATATCAATTTGAATGCAACGTATTATATGGCACATGAAGTGGCTAAAGTCATGTCAGAACAGCAATCAGGCAAAATTATAAATATAGGTTCTATGCAGTCATACCATGCAGGTAAAAACATCTTTCCATACGCAGCTAGTAAACATGGTGTCGTTGGTATTACTCGCGCGTATGCTGATGCATTAGCACCCTATAACATACAAATGAATGCACTTTCTCCTGGTTACATTCGTACTGATATGACTAAAGTATTAGAAGAAGATCCAATAAATAAGAGGCCCAGAAATTAAAGGACATATACCATCTGGTGAGTGGGGCGTACCCGAAGATTTAATGAGACCATTAATATTCTTAGCAAGTAGTGCATCTGATTATATTACAGGGACTACTTTACCTGTTGATGGTGGTTATTTATTAAGATAATAAAAGCGTATTACTAATTTAGTTATAGGAGGCGAGTACATCGTTTTGTACTTGCCTCTTTTTTATAGAATATTGAAGAATTAATAATAAAATAAATGCTCATTGTATGAGGTGTACTATTGAAAATACAACATTAATTACGCTTTAAATGATAAAATGTAGAAACGATTGCTCATTTTATAAATATGGTAAATGGGAGATAAATTTATATATGAGTCAGAAAGTTAGGCTATATAAATTCAGTCATATTATGATGGTTTAAGGGGTAAGTTATTTTGTTTTTTTATTATAGGGGGATTACACTATGAAAAGGATATTATTAATTGCAAGTGCGTTTATTGGTGTCATTGTAGGTGCAGGTTTTGCATCTGGTCAAGAAGTACTCCAATATTTTACAAGTTTCGGTATTATGGGTACGTTTGGTGCGATAATTACCACTGCACTATTTACTTATGTTGGTATGATGCTTGTATGGTTAGGTAGTAAATTCAAGACAGATTCTCATAAAGAAGTGATACATAATATAACAGGAAAATCATTAGTAGGAAAAGTACTCGGCTGGATTATTGACTTAGTTATTATCTTTACATTATTTGGTGTAGGTGTAGTGATGATTGCAGGCGCGGGTTCAAATCTTAATCAGCAATTTGGTTTACCTTCCATTGTTGGTACGTTATTAATGACTGCATTAATCTTGCTTGCAGGCATGTTAAAAGTTGAAGGTGTGGTAAAAGTTATTGGCAATATAACGCCATTTTTAATTATATTTATTATCATTATTTCAGTTTATAGTTTTATTACTACAAACACACCATTTTCACAGCTTAATTCATTATCAGATGCTAAACCGTCAACGTTGCCAAACTGGTTTGTAGCTGGAGTGAACTATGCTTCCTTTAATACTGCTGTTGGTGCTTCAATGGCTATAGTTATGGGAGGATCAGAAAAGAATACAAAGGTTGCTGCGACTGGTGGATTAATTGGTGGTCTTGCTTTAGGTATCATGATTGTACTGAGTCACTTGGCTATTTTCACCCAAATTGATGTTGTGGGAAATATGGATATGCCGATGTTAGGTATTGTAAATAATATTTCACCTGTGTTAGGTATTATTATGGCCATTGTTATATTTGCTATGATATTCAATACTGGATTAGGTATGTTTTATGCTTTTGCGTCACGTTTTACGATAGTCGATACAATGAGATTTAAAATATTCTATACAATAGCAGTTATCGTAGGGTTATGTTTAAGTTTTGTTGGATTTACAGATCTAGTAGCTATATTCTATCCGTTAATTGGCTATTTAGGACTCGTACTTATATTTGTTTTATTCTATGCTCCAATAAAACTTAAGTTTAATAATAAAAAATCATAAGCAAATTAAAAAATGCTACTAAAATAAAATGAAAAATCAGGCTTAATAAAATAAAATTTACAACCCCATTTCTTTATTTTTAGTTATAATAAAATAAAGAAATGGGGTGATTTTTTATGAACGAGAACACGTTAGAAATTTTACAAATGAATGCTCTTCAATTATTAGGTATTCAATTAGAAGGTTATGATATGAGTGATATAAAGGGTATTAGCACGCATATTAAAACACCATTTACAAATACTGCGCGAAAACAGTTTAAGAATGAGTTAAAACACTTTATTGTTCATATGAACAGTAATAAAATTTATCATTATTCTAATAGTTTTGATGTTAATTTTTTGATTTTTAAATTTAAGAAAAATAAGCAGATTTATATTATTGGACCGTATATGGAGCAAAGACCGAATGAACGACGTTGTAATGAACTATTGCAAAGAGCAGATATTAAAATATCAAAGTTATCGATATTAAAACAGTATTTACTCAGTATACCTTTGTGTCATCATGTTAAAGCTCAAAAGATGTGTCGGTTAGCAATACGCTTTTTAAAAAATAGAAACGTTGTTTATGAAACTGTGAAAATTGATTTCAAATTTCATTCTACTATAGAAGTATTAGCTGAATCGAGAGTACAAATGGAGTATACATTGCAAGAAATAGAACAACGCTATAATTTAGAAAACCAATTACTTACTGCAATTGAAAATGGGAATGTGACAGAAGCCTTATCAATTTTAAATGAAATGAATGTATCTGTGTCAGGTTTACGCAGAGTTAAAGATGACATTTCTAATGAACAATATAAAGCTTTTCTCATCAACACGTTATGTAGAAAAGCGGGTGAAAAAGCAGGTATTAGTTTAATTCACATCGATGAAATGTCTGAGAGGTATGCTGGTATAATTGATCAAACTATGGACGGTGAGATGCTTGATGAAGTCATTCATGCAATTGTTAAAGAATATGCAGAAAGAGCTATGAAGACAAAAGCGAATGCCTACAGCCCAAAGGTCAGTAAAGTAATACAGTATATAGAAAGAAATTTAGATAATCAACTTACTTTGAAAGAATTAGCTAGTCATGTAGATTTAGCACCGAGTTACTTGACTAGAATATTTAATCAAGAAATACACAAATCAATTTCACAATATATCATTGAACTAAGAGTTAAAAAAGCCCGCGATTTGATTGCGAGAACCAAGATGACGGTTGCTGAAGTTGCTTCGTATGTAGGATTTAAAGAACAGAGTTACTTCACACAATGTTTTAAAAAGCAATATGGCATGCCTCCATTGAAATATAGAACTGAGCATAAAGAATTTTACTAAGAAATTAACTTCAAAAATTTAAAATCATAAAAAAGTTGCGGTTTTAGTAAATTTTTTATAAAAAATGTAAAAATAATCTCAAAAATTAATCAAAATGGAATGAAAAATGCAGTTTTACAATATATGAAAATAATTTAAGTTGTGTATATTGTAATAAATGGTCCCAGTCTATGTAATTTTTCAACATACTTTAGTTATAGCTTTTATTCGTATTATCTCAGTTTAGAACACAAGGCTGTATGTTATGTAATTATAACAACGTTGTTATTTTTGTGTTGACTGTTTTATTTTAAAAAATATAATAAAAGAAAGATCTCTATAAATTACTTACAGGGGATGTATTCAACCATATTATATGATGGAGAAATTTGTAGAGTTACTTTTTTTTGCACACATAAGAAAACGCTTACAAAAAAGCGCGTACTTATTGAGTGTTAATTATGAATACAGTTACTAATACATACTAAGAAGTTATTGGAACAATCAATTATTTCAATAACTTCAATAGTGGAAAGAGGTAATCGATATGGTTACAGCAAAATTAAAGCCAGCAAACAGTAAACTAAAGCGTTTTAAAGAAATTCAGGAACCAAGGCTGAAGTTTAAGGAAAAGTTATCTTACGGATTTGGGGACTTAGGTAACGGTATGATGTTTGACATGGGTCAGATTTACTTACTATTATTTTACACTGATATTTTAGGTATACCTTCGTGGGTAGGAGGTTTGGTATTTTTAGTTTCGAAATTCTTTGATGCCTTTGTGGATACAGCGGTAGGTACAATTGTAGATAATCAGACTAATTTTGCTAAACGTGGCAAATTTAAACCGTTTATCTTATATGGCAGTATACCGCTAGCAGCACTTACAGTCATAACTTTTTTATCACCAGAGATAGGGCAAACCGGAAAAATTATATGGGCTTTTGGTTCGTATTTATTATTTAATGCAGCTTATTCATTTGTAAATATTCCATATGGTTCATTATCTGCATCAATGACTATTAATGCGGATGATCGTACGCAATTATCTGTATTCCGTAATATGGGCTCTCAAGGTGCGATGTTTATATCTGGTATTGTCGTTATACCTGTTGTTAGTTTATTTCCAAATCATCAAATTGGTTATCCAATAGCAGTAGGGTTTCTAGCTATTGCTGGGGTAATATTCCATATGATTTGTTATAAAGGTGTAACTGAAAGACATACGATTGAAAGACCGAAAGAGAAAGGGATTGGTCGTAAGGCGTTTTTAAATCTATTGAAAAATAGACCATTTATCATATTGGCAATTTATACACTTTTAACAATTAGTGCACTATTTTTACAGCAAGCTTCTCAATTATATTATTTTAAATATGTATTAGGAGAACAAAATTTAGTAGGGATAGTTAGTACGCTAAACTTCCTTGTGCTAATTCCTGCGTTAATATTAACAACGTTTTTAAGTAGATTGGTTGGCAAGAAAATGACTGCGATTATAGGTGTAGGAGGATTTATTCTATTCCAATTCATCAACTTTACTTTTTTCTCAGATCATATCGTAATGTTCTTGGTTATTAATACGATTGCACAATTATTCTTGGTCATTCCTAATACTGTAACTTGGGCATTTATTGCTGATGTTGTGGAATACGGGCAATGGCAATCGGGTCTTAGATCTGAGGGGATTATATATGCGAGCTATAGTTTTACAAGAAAAATATCACAAGGTTTAGCAGGTTTTATACCAGGTGCATCTTTAACACTTATTGGATTTGTTCCTAATGCTACTCAATCAGCAGATACATTACATGGATTGAAAGTATTATTCTTTATCGTTCCTGCGACAGCTTGTTTAATTGCAGTCGTACTATTCTTCTTTGCATATCCATTAACTGACCGTAAACATAAACAAATTGTTAAAGAGTTAGCATTGAGAGAAGAATTGTAGATAGATTTAATGAAATTGAAAGGAGTAATTGAGTATGTTGTATCCAGTTGTAAATGAATTTAGAAGTATCATTAATTTAAACGGTATTTGGCGTTTTAAATTAGAAGAGGACGAAGATCAAATTGATGTGTCACAACCATTAAATACTGAACAAGTTATGGCTGTGCCAGGTTCGTTTAATGACCAAGGTGTCACTGCTAATATTCGCCACCATGTAGGGAACGTTTGGTATGAGAGAACATTCACTGTTCCTAACGTTTTAAAAAATGAACGTATTGTCTTACGATTTGGTTCTGCAACACATAAGGCAACCGTATATATTGATGGTAAAGAGGTAACATCACACCAAGGAGGTTTCCTACCATTTGAAGTAACATTAGATAAATCATACACAGTTGGGACGCATCGTTTAACGGTATGCGTAAATAATATATTAGATGAAACAACTTTACCGGTTGGAGATTATAGCGAAATAACAGATGCAGAAGGTAATGTGATTAAGAAAAATACACCAAATTTTGATTTCTTCAATTATGCGGGTTTACATAGACCTGTAAAAATATATACAACACCTAAGATCCATATTCAAGATATTGAAATTGTACCTGAATTACAAGGTGAGGATGCTTATGTAAATTATAAAGTAAGCACGAACCATAGCAGAGGGACTGTTGAGGTTCGATTAGTGGATGAAGACAAACAGGTCATAGCAGAAGCAACAGGTGTAGAAGGTACGATAAAGGTTCAGAATCCACATCTTTGGAAACCATTAAATGCGTATTTATATCATTTAGAAGTGTCACTTATAGAAGATGGAGAGTTAATTGATACTTATTCTGAGCGTTTCGGTATACGTTCTGTCGAAGTGGCTAAGGGTAAATTTTTAATTAATGGAGAGCCGTTTTATTTTAAAGGTTTTGGTAAGCATGAGGATAGTTATTATCATGGCAGAGGTATGAATGAAGTAGCGAATGTATTAGACTTTAATTTGATGAAATGGATAGGAGCAAATTCATTTAGAACTTCGCACTATCCGTATTCAGAAGAAATGATGCGTTTAGCTGATGAGCAGGGTATAGTGGTGATTGATGAAACAACTGCTGTAGGAGTTCATTTAAACTTTAATGCAATTTTAACTGGTGAAAAAGCAAGAAATACATTTGAAGAAATAGGTACGAAAGCGGCGCATGAATCTGCGATTAAAGGGTTAATTGAACGCGATAAAAACCATGCATGTGTGGTTATGTGGTCGATTGCCAATGAACCAGCTTCTGACGAACAGGGGGCTAAAGCATATTTCGAACCATTAGTGAATCTAGCACGAACGTGTGATCCACAACAGAGACCTGTTACAATTGTAACAATACTGACTTCTCAACCAGATACATGCCAAGTGCAAGATTTAGTCGATGTATTATGCTTAAATAGGTACTATGGTTGGTATACTCAAACAGCAGATTTGAAAGCTGCTAAATTGGCACTAGCAGAAGAGTTAGATGGTTGGAGTATTAAACAACCAGATAAACCAATTATGTTTACTGAATATGGTGCTGATACAGTGGCAGGAATGCATGCAATAAACGATGAATTATTCACAGAGGAATACCAAATACGTTATTACGAAGCCAATCATGAAGTTATTGATAAGTATCCACAATTTATTGGAGAACAGGTATGGAATTTTGCAGATTTTGAAACTTCTACGGGTATTATTAGAGTTCAAGGAAATAAGAAAGGGATTTTCACCCGTGAAAGAAGGCCAAAAGCCGTCGCTCATTACTTCAAAGAAAGATGGTCAAATATTCCGGATTTTGGATATAAAATATAATAGATGAGGACGGGAGTCAGACAGAAATATAATTTATTTAAAAAGGTTTCGGTCATACCTGTAATAAGGATAACTAGGGGTGAAAACATAACAGGCTTAACTGTGAGTTAAAGTTCAAGCATAAGTCCCACTAGCCCAATATAATGATTAAGAATCTGGGACATAAAGTTCTTGGATAAGTGAAAAAAAGGCGTTTTCTATTGAAATAAAATAGAAATTGTCTTTTTCAATATTGTTTTGATTATAGTTAGCTCGTTGGTTTAGCTTAGTAGTGTTTATTAAACTATACGAAAGGGGCTTATTTTTTAAGTATTTTAATGTGAAAATCCATATGAATGAGACGTATTTTCGGGAAACTCTTGAGAGGATAGGACAAGCTGAAGATTACAGGCTGAAGCTGTCTCCCTAAGAAAGCGAGCCAACAATGCGAAGTATTGAATAAAAAAATAAGCACTCAGATGAATTGAATAGAATCAAATCATCTGAGTGCTATTTTTCTTGGATTTATGTTCCAATCCCTATTTATTCATTTATATTATGCTGTTGTCTATATTATAATTTGGCTTGCCATTTATCAGTCCAAACCAAATCGTTATAAGTACCTTTAAAAGTGCTTAATCCCATAAGTTTATCGACCGTTTGTTTAATAGTTTCAGGGTTAGAATGATAAGCATTTATATAAGCTTTCACCATCGTTGCATCGTGTAAATGAGTTGTGAAGTTTAAGGAAACAAATACCGTTGGAACTTCATGTACATACCAAGGAATTTCATTGCTCATTGCAGTACCCCATTTGATTCGATAGTTATTTTCAGCAGCGTAACCAATAATGTTAGCGAAAACTAGTGCTGCATCAACGTCTTCTCGATAAGATAATGTCTTGCCTTTAACGCGTGTTGAACCATCGTTTAAAGTAACATTAAAACCTCTCGATTCCAGTTCTTTAATAATGTCTTCAGGCACATTATTAGCAGATTTATAAATGCCATCTTTTTCACCTTCAATTACATAAAGACGAATGTTTTTATGTGTTTCTGGACGAATCGGTAATTGATCCAAAGTATTTTTTACGAGTGTAATACCTAAATCAGCAGCTTCAGCACGCATATCTAAATGTTCTTGGCAACCGATAACTTCCAAGTCTTCTTTAGTGCGAATAATCGTGCCATCTTTTTGTTTCTTGTGTAAATTCAATTGTGCCTTAAGTCCTAAGATACGACGAACAGCATCATCTAATCGTTCATCTGTGATGATACCATTGTTATATCCGTTTAACATAAATTGATAATCTTCTTCTAAATCATTGAAGAATAGAAACATATCACATCCAGCGGCAATTGAAAGTGGCACGTAATCTTCACGACGCATAGAAGCAGTCATACCTAACATATGACTAGCGTCTGTAACGACTAAACCATTGAAATGCATATCGTCTTTAAGTAAATCAGTGATAAGTTCTTTTGATAATGTTGCTGGTAAAATATCTTTATCTTCTAAGTTTGAGTTTAACTTTTTAGAATAAGCAGGTTGTGCAATATGTCCAGCCATAATCATTTGTACGCCTCGATTAATATGGTGTTGATAGACTTTACGGAAACTATTGTCCCATTCTTCTGTAGATAATTCGTTTACCCCTAATACTAAATGCTGATCACGTTCTTCTGTACCATCTCCAGGAAAATGCTTAATACAGGTAATCATGTCACGTTCTGAGTTGAAACCATCAATAAAAGCGCTAGAATATTTGATGACAGTTTGTGCATCTGTCCCGTATGCGCGTGTATTTACGATAGTATTGCGCCAGTTTTTAAGAATATCAACGCACGGATCGAAATTGATATGTACACCTAATGCTGAAGCTTCACGTGCAGAAACAAGCCCAGCATTGTATGCAACCTTAGTATCTTGTGCAGCTTCACATTGTGCTGCACTTGCAATATAAGTGCCATCTTTACATGCTCCATTACCTCCAGAATCACAGTTAGCTGCAACAAGTACCGGAACCTTTGTACTTTGTTGTAAGTCATTGAGTAAGCTTTGTACATCAACTTTATTACCGCCTTCATAACGTGCGCCACCAATATGATAACGTTCTAAAACTTCCTTATTACTCAAATCTGCGTCGTGGAATTTTTTCCCACCTTCCAATGAAAATAAATTGAAAAAGAGTTGGCCAATTTTTTCTTCACTTGATAAATCTTTTAGTGTTTCTTCAACCCAAGCAATTTGTGTGTCGTCTAGATTATAAGGGGATGCTTTTAAGTTTACTTTTACCATTAATTATTTCGCTCCTTCAAAATTATTATAAAATATAGAAATTAGAGAAGTTTGTATTTCTTGATTGAAACGACCTTCTCTGAATAGTTTTAAGTATTTATTGTGAAAATCTAACCATGATTGATCTTCGTGGCCGGCAAGGATAGGATAAAAATATAAATCATGCATTTGAGCAGCTTCCAAATCTCCCTTGGCATCACCTAGCATAATAATATTTTCTAAGTCATAGAATGACTTTAATACTTCAAGACAATGCTCTTTTGTACCTGATTCTTGGGCGAACATGCCGCTCAAGTAAGGTGTTAAATGATAAGACTCCCATTCATGTTGAACTGCAGAAAGGTTGGCTGACGATACGATAGCTATATCTGCAAATGAAGCGGCATCTTTTAAGGTATTGTGTACGTGTTCAAAAGGACCGATACTAGGAAGTTCTTTAATACGTGCATTGACTTTATGAGACCAAGATAAAGCTTTGCGTAAACCAGATTTGTTTGGGTTATCTTCAATAGCTTCTTCTAGACTAGGATTTGAAAAAGATTGGGTAGTTTGTACCCATTGTTTTATGTCGTCATATCCTTGAATGTCTAAACCCTCTGCAACAAGTTCTCCTAACATTTTTTCAAGACCTCTAAAACGGTTGATGCCTCTGGTTATTTCATAAAGATTGAATGCATTCCATCGTTCTAAGATCCTTTCAGATTTATCTTCGAGATGCCATTCTTCGACAAGCGCTGGACCAAAAGCGCGTTCATGTTTAATAGTCATAGAATCAATGGCACATCCATCTGAATCAACGCAAATGAGTTTATTATATTTAGCTTTATAGTGTGATAAAGATTGAATCATTTTAAAATTCCTCTCCCATAAGTTTGAATAAAGTGATTATCATAATGTTTTTTACAATCATAATTGAGTTGAGTAGTGTAAAAGACGAGTGGAATTATTGTTCTATTAAAGTAGATAATCCATATGATAAAGCGCTTTCTTCACACTATTAAAGTTAGCATTTAGAATTCAAAAAAACTACAGAATAATCAGTAATTATGTGATTTAATTCACAAAATTGCTATTTTAGGCTAATTTATTTCTAAAAATGTTAATAAGTTTATAAAAAGGAGCATATATCTCAATAATTCAAATGGTTAACTGCGTCGCTACAAATTTGTGAGCTATTTAATTTTGCATCATTTGAAATTTGAGATATTAGTATTGATCTTAGATTTATCAAGTACTTTCGAATGATTCTATTGTAAATGAGTTCATGACACTATTTAGACATATTTTTATTGTAATTGACTGGAAATAAATAAAAAATATAATGAAAGTGAGTTGAGTATGAGATTTTAATCAGAAAAGGAAGATGATGATGAATAAAATGCGAACTTTACAACAACTACAAGAAAATTATCTAGTTGCGGTTGTTAGAGGTAATACGGAGGATGACGCATGGCAAAAATGTAAACAAATTATTGAAGGCGGCATACTAAATATTGAAGTTACATTCACGACACCAAATGCGGAAACAGTCATAAAATCTTTAAATACGAAATATAAGAATGATGTTTTGATTGGTGCCGGAACAGTTATGGATGCTACTACAGCGCGTATCGCAATAATGAATGGTGCAAACTTTATTGTGAGTCCTCATTTTGACGCACAAATAGCAATGATGTGTAATTTATATACGATACCTTATTTACCTGGATGTAGTTCAGTTACAGAAATAACGACTGCTTTACAACATGGTGTTGATGTAGTGAAGTTATTTCCTGGAGATGGCTTAGGAGCAGATTTTATAAAAAATGTACACGGCCCGATACCACAAGTGGAAATGATGCCTTCAGGAGGCGTATCCATAGAAAATATGCATGAATGGTATGAAAAAGGGGCGTTTGCCTTAGGTATTGGTAGTGCATTAACCAAAGGTGCTCAAGATGGAGCAGATCGAATTATTGTAGAACAGACACGTGCATTTGTGGAAAGGTTTAAAAATTTAAAAGCTTAATATTTTAACTTTGATAACTGTCAATTCTCATTATTTAAGAAAATAGCATAACATTACAAACAACGCTAATTGTTGTATTAGGGAACGGTATATGTAACATGAGCATGAGTAATAAAAATTTTGAAGTTTATTGAAATCGCTTACATATATTGTTGGAATTACAAAATAAAGTCATAGAACCTTTAGCTTATAAAAATATATGTGTAATTGGAATATGAATATAGGTAGGTTTGATTACCCCTTATTGTAATTAATCTATGCTCCAAATTATGTTTAAAGTATTTATAGAAGAAAGTGCTTCTAAAATCACAAATCAAATATTAAATAAAGACAAAGACAGTTTTATTTAGATAATTTTAATGCTTAAGTAAATGTTTAGGGGACATCAAACGTTAGAAAGAGGTCATCTTATGGTTTCAATGTCAGCGAAGAAAGAACAAACAAAGCAAGAAAAATTTGACGATATTAGTACACCAAAATTAAAATTCAAAGAAAAGTTATCATACGGTTTAGGTGATTTAGGTAACGGTATGATGTTTGATATGGGACAAATATATTTATTGAAATTTTTTACGGATATACTAGGTATTTCCGCTTTTTATGGTGGACTGGTGTTTCTTGTATCAAAAATATTTGATGCTTTTGTAGATACTGGTGTAGGTACTTATGTGGATTCAAGAACGAATATTGGTAAACGTGGTAAATTTAGACCATTTATTTTATACGGTACAGTACCACTTGCAATTTGTACGGTTTTATCATTTATTGCGCCAAATTTAGATCAAACTGGTAAAACCATTTGGGCATTTGCGACTTATATGTTATTTAATGCGGCATACTCAGTTGTTAATATACCTTATGGTTCACTTTCTGCGTCTATGACTGTTAATGCTGAAGATAGAACGCAGCTATCAGTGTATAGAAACTTAGGGTCACAAGCCGCGTTATTTGTGGCAGGTATCGTGGTCATACCATTAGTTAATCAATTTCCCAATCATGCAGTAGGATATCCTATTGCAGTAGCATTATTAGCTATTGTCGGCGTTATACTACATTTAATTTGTTATAAAAATGTCAAAGAAAGACATGTGATACAACGTCCTAAGACAAAAGGAATGGGTAAAAAAGCTTTTGTGAGCTTGTTGAAAAATGGAGCATTTGCAGTATTAGCAATTTATACATTACTAACAATTATGTCGATGTTTTTAAAACAATCGTCACAATTATATTATTTCCAATATGTTATGGATGCACCTAATTTAGTTGGTCTTGTTAGTACTTTGAACTTTGCCGTTCTTGTTCCAGCGCTTTATATAACAACGTTGTTAAGCAAGAGGATAGGGAAAAAGATGACAGCTATCGTAGGTATAGCAGGATTTGTAGTGTGCGAAATTTTAAACTTTGCACTTTTTGGAGATTATATTACAACATTTTTAATAGTAAATACAATTTCTTCATTCTTTTTAGTTATACCTAATACAGTGACTTGGGCATTTATTGCTGATGTTGTTGAATATGGGCAATGGAAATCTGGAATACGTTCTGAAGGCATTACGTATTCAAGCTATAGTTTCACCCGTAAGATTTCACAAGCTTTGGCAGGTTTTATTCCTGGGCTTGCATTAACTATGATCGGTTATCAACCTAATGTTGCTCAGACTACGGAAACATTAACAGGGCTTAAAGTATTGTTCTTTGCTGTGCCAGGTGTAGGTTGTTTAATTGCACTAATTATATTCTTAATTGGTTATCCACTAACAGACAAGCGTCATAAACAAATTGTTAAAGAACTAGCATTAAGAGAAGAAATTTAAAGGAAAGGGCGTTTTCAGTAATGACTCAATTTATCACTGATCGTTTTATGTTACAAAATACAAAAGCGGTTGAGCTATATAATAAATACGCAAAAGATATGCCTATTTATGACTATCATTGCCATTTAGATCCACAACAAATTAGCGAGAATACGCACTTTGATAATATCACAACGTTGTGGCTAGGGGGAGATCATTATAAGTGGAGAGCGATGCGTGCGCAAGGTATTGATGAATATTATATAACTGGTGATGCTTCACCACGAGAAAAGTTTAGAAAATGGGCACTTACTTTAGAAAATTCGGTTGCAAACCCCTTATATCATTGGTCTCATTTAGAGCTAGCTATGTATTTTGATGTGCATGAAGTGTTAAACGAAAACAATGCTGATCAAATATACGATCAAGTTAATGGTTATTTGCAGCGTTATAATATCACAGCACAATCTTTAATTACTCAATCAAATGTTAAAGTGATTTGTACTACAGATAACCCTACAGACGATTTGCGTTATCATGATGAGCTACAAACACAAATGGACTTCAAGACTCAGGTATTACCTTCATTTAGACCCGATGTTGCTTTTAAAGTTGGTGAAGAAAGTTTTGCTGAATTTATAGAAACATTAAGTAGCTTAACACACCCTATTAGTAATGTAGATGATTTTGTAGAAGCTATAAAAATGCGAGTTAATTATTTCCATGACAAAGGTGGACGATTAGCAGATCATGGATTAAGTTCTATTGAATATCAGTCATATAATCGTTCAGATATTGATGATATTTTCCAAAAAGCGTTGAAAAAACAACAAGTAAGTAGTAAAGCATATGCACAATTTCAAACATTCTTATTATATGAATTAAGTAAAATTTATAACGAAAAAGATTGGGTTATGCAAATTCATTTTGGTGCAATTCGCAATAATAACACTACTGCATTTGAACAATTAGGCCCTGACGCCGGATTTGATTCTATACGTGATCAACAAAATCTTGCTGAAAACTTAAATAGTTTATTAAATATGATGGCTTCAAGTGGTCACTTGCCAAAAACAATATTATACAATTTAAATCCTACATATAACGACATCGTAGGGTCTACTATTGCCAATTTCCAAAATCAAGCACATATACAAAGTAAAGTACAACATGGTGCTGGCTGGTGGTTTAACGACACAAAACGCGGTATGTTAAATCAAATGACATCCTTGGCTGATCAAGGCTTATTAATGCACTTTGTTGGTATGTTAACAGATTCTAGAAGCTTTATTTCTTATTCTAGACATGATTATTTTAGAAGGATTCTATGTACTTATATTGGTAATTTGGTTGAGTTAGGAGAAATACCTGAGGATCCAAGACTATTAGAGAAGCTAATTAAAAATATTTGCTATAACAATGCTTATAACTACTTTAAATTGATATAGAGAGGGGTGTCATTTGGAATGGAAATGACATTTAGATGGTATGGCAAGGATGATCCAATAAGCTTAGAATATATCAAGCAGATACCAGGCATGAGAGGCATTGTCAGCGCCATCTATGATATACCAGTAGGTGAAGCTTGGCCATTAGATAAAATTAAGGAATTAAAATCAGAAATCGAAAGTGCCAATTTAGAACTTTCAGTCATTGAGAGTGTGCCCGTACATGAAGATATTAAATTAGGGAAGCCAACGCGCGATAAATATATTGAAAATTATTGCCAAACATTACGACATTTAGGTCAAGTGGGTATTAAAGTAGTGTGTTATAACTTTATGCCAGTATTTGATTGGACGCGTTCACAGTTAGATTTTTCTTTAGCAGATGGTTCGACAGCATTGATATATGATGAAGAAGCAATTGCTAAAATGAATCCACTAAAGGGTGAACTCTCTTTACCAGGTTGGGATTCAAGCTACACCAAAGAAGACTTAGCTGCACTCTTTGCAGATTACAAAACAATTGATGAAGAAAAGTTATGGGAGAATTTAAGTTACTTTATTAACAAAGTAATACCTGTTGCAGAAGAAGCGGATGTACTGATGGCAATACATCCAGACGATCCACCTTGGGGGATATTTGGATTACCCAGAATTATTACAAATAGAGAAAATCTGGAAAGGTTCATTCGCATACATCCGTCTAAACATAATGGATTAACGATGTGTTCAGGTTCTTTAGGTTCGGATAAGCATAATGATTTTCCGGAAATGTTAACATATTTTGGTCAAAAAGGACGTGTACATTTTGTTCACGCGCGTAATGTGAAATTAGTTGGGAATAAGTCATTTCAAGAATCTGCACACTTATCAGAATCAGGATCTATCGATATGTATAAAGTTATAAAGACATTACATGATTTTGGATATAAGGGACCCATTAGACCAGATCATGGACGCATGATTTGGGGAGAAACAGGTAAAGCAGGGTATGGTTTATATGATCGGGCGTTAGGCGCAACATATTTAAATGGTTTATATGAGGCGATAAATAAAAATTGTATACCACAGAGTCCTCGAAAATAAGCGCCAGCTTTTATGAAAATTTAAGCGTAATTATTGTAAACAACAACTTAATATTTGTTGAGCAAAGGGAATGTCAAATATAAGAGTTGAATGGGAGAAGAAAAAAGAACAAAAGTGATAAATTTGTGAAAATAATCACAAAATCCTTTTAAATTATTAGAATATGCATTATGATAAGGGTGTAGAAGATAAACAAAGCTTCTTAATAGAAAACTACGGAGTGATTAATTATGAGAAAAGTAATTGAAGCAGTTATTTTTTCAAACGAAAGTAGTTACGAAATATACACACACACAGGTGTAAATCAAGGTATTATTAATGACATTAAAGATGGATACAGAAGTATTGACTATATAGCTTACATTGATGCAGAGAAAATTTACAACTATGGTTTAAAGAAAGAGCTATTAGTTAATCAATAATACGCTGTATACATCGATGTAAATCGAGGTTTAATAGTGTTTTTAAACTGCGCTTACAATAAAAACCTATTAACTTTGTGCAAGTTTTTCTCCCCAGTAAAACTTTCATGATTTATTTAAACACCCTCACCCCCAGTATTAAGAAAGCCTACACTACTGTTTTTATAGTAGTGTAGGCTTTTTGTATATTGATTTAAACGAAACCTATTGAAAGATTAATCTTAAATGTAGGCCTTGAAATTATGTTTAACCGAATTGAAGTCATAAACGGAATTATACATACCCATGCGAATATGGTCTTGTGACGCATAAGGTATACGTAAGTGATCATGGTGTTCTACATAGATACGGAATTCACGTTCTAGTTGTTTGCGTTGATTTAAAGACATTTGAATCCACTCTTCTTGATCAAACAATGCTTCAAAGCGAAATTCAAAGTTGTCTTTGCCCTTAAATGCATGTAAATGATTGATTTTTTCATCAAAGTTCAAATTTTATCCCCCTTTAATCAAACGTTGCTAAATTGATATATATCTATTATATACCCACATTAAATTGAAGTATAGGTAATGAATAATTGTTATAACACAAAATTTTAATAAAAAATAAATTAACATGATAAAATAATTGAAAATAGGGAAATGACCTTATAAATAGTTAAATTGAAGAAGAAAGGAAGATATGAATGAATGAATTAAAAGATAAAGTTGCAATTGTTACAGGTGCAAGTAGTGGTATCGGTGCAAGTATTGCCGAAACATTGTCACAACATGGCGTGAAAGTAATGTTAACAGGGCGCAATGAAGCACGTTTATCTGATGTAGCAGAACAACTTCAAGAAAATAGTCAGTCTGAAATTGCTACACATATCGTTGATGTTACGCAAAAAAATGAAGTAGCAAAATTAGTAAAAGAGACTGAAAATAAATTTGGTCATGTAGATATATTAGTGAATAGTGCAGGTTTAATGCTCTCTTCTGCAATTACAGATGGTGATGTTGAGGCATGGGAAAATATGATTGATGTCAACGTCAAAGGTACTTTATATGGTATTAATGCCGTATTACCAATATTTTTAAATCAATCTACAGGACATATTATAAATATTGCTTCTATTTCTGGTTTTGAAGTTACAAAACAAAGCACCTTATATAGCGCATCTAAAGCGGCGGTACATACTATTACCCAAGGGTTAGAAAAAGAATTAGCTAAAACAGGTGTAAGGGTCACAAGTATTTCACCTGGTATGGTAGATACGCCATTAAGTGGTAATACTGATTGGGGTTCTCGTAAAAAGTTAGACCCGAAAAATATTGCTGAAGCTGTTGTTTATGCATTACAACAACCTAGTCACGTCAATATAAATGAAGTTACCGTAAGACCAGTATAAAATAGCGCGTAGACAAGCCTTGTTTTATTTATTATGTTCTTTGTTATCTGTTAGCCATATGAGAGTGAGAGGAAAATAAAATTACAAATTTTGATTTTCCTCTCACTCTTAAAAGTTATATTTTTGTATCTAATTTATGAAAGAAGTGTTAATCAATGTATTATAGGCGTTTAATTGAAAGTGACGTGAAAGAATATCGCAAGCTGCGTTTGAAATCATTGCAAACTGATCCGAAAGGTTTTGCATCTACTTACAAGCGTGAGATTGAATTCTCCATAGATAAGTTTAAATCACGAATCATACCTACAGAAACTCAATTTACAATTGGCGCATTTGACGACACCTCATTAGTTTGTATAGGTGCTTTTTATAGTGAAAGCATAGAGAAGGTAAAACATAAAGGAAACTTAGTGGCGGTCTACTGTGATCCCCAGTATAGACGACAAGGTATTGCCAGGTTATTGCTTCAAAAAATAATTGATGAGACAAAAGAACTAGGGTTTGTGAAAATAATTGAATTAAGCGTCCTGTCCGAAAATAAAAGTGCCATTGCATTATATGAACAATTAGGATTTAAACGTTATGGCATAGAACCTAAAGCACTCTATGATGGAATTAATTATTATGATGAAGATTTAATGTACATGGAATTATAATATATAACAGTTGAAAATATTAAGCTAAGGTGGGGAAAATATGGAGACAGATTATATTATGGAGACAAACTTTATTATTGAAACAGATAGATTATATTTAGTGAGACCTTCACACGAATATTTAGTCGACTTGTACAATTTACATTCAGATCCAAGAACAAATGTTTATAACCCAGCAGGGCCTCACCAAAGTATAGAAGAAACAGAAGAGATGCTTAAGTCATGGATTGAACATTGGTTTAAATACCGTTTTGGTTACGCATTAATGATAGAAAAAGGAAGCGGTAAAATGATTGGTATGTGTGGTTTGACATATAAAACAATGTTAGGTGAAACATATCTTAATTTAGCTTATCGCTTGAACCCAGATTTTGCACGCAAAGGTTATACCAAAGAATCATGTTTAGCGGTTATAGAGTATGTGAAAGAAGACATACAAGTCAGTAATCAAATACTTGTGCGCACCAAAAAAGATAACCGCCCATCTATTATGACTGCCCAATCATTAGGATTTGAAGAAATAAGCAGTTATAACAATTATGAAGAAATGGGAGACGTCTATCTTTTTGAGTAATATCTGTTTATGATTATATGATACGTGTTGGCGATGAGATGTTACATAGCCCAACTTCCAATAATTGTAAAGTTTTAGTAGGCCATCTGAGTAAGAACCACTTCTTTAAAGAAGTGGTTCTTTAGAGAGTGGGACTTTACAGCCATTCTATAATTTCAATCCTATTGCCAAATGGGTCGTAAATATAAAAGCGATCAGCTCCTTCAAGTTCATCTCCGTATATAATTTCGACTTCTTGTAATTCAAGGTTTTTCCTTACTTCCGTCGCGTTGTGTACTGCAAATGCAGGGTGTGCCTTTTTGGCTGGTTCAAAATTGGTTTCAACACCAATGTGAAGTTGTTGTTGTCCGATTTGAAACCAAACCCCGCCTTTTCGTGCAAGATTAGCTGGTTTGGTTATTTCTTTGAATCCTAATTTTTCAGCATAAAACGCTCTAGCTAAATCTTCTTGGTTTGCTGGTGCAGCAACTTGTACATGATCAATGCCTATGAAATATTTTTCCATAATAGCAACTCCTTTTGTACTTATAATATCAAAAGTGTAAAAATAAAACGACTATAATAAATTTCGAGTTTAGAAAAATGCCAAACTATAAATAATTAAAAATTCTATATTATTATATTGCAATTGATAATCGTTTTCGATTAGAATAGAAGTATAATATTATGGAAGGGGTTAATATTTTGAAAAAATTATTTTATTTCATGTTGTGTTTACTATTATTTTTAGCAGCTTGTGGTAATAATGATGAGTCTAAAGATGCAGCTTCAAAAGAAAATACCGAGACGAAAACATATACAACAGGTGAAGGGGATAAGGTGCAAATTCCTAAAAATCCTAAAAGGGTACTTGATTTAACAGCTAATTATGGCAATTTTAAAAAGTTAGGTATTAAACCGATTGCGATAACGAGTGTTTTTCCTGATTCAAAATATTTAGATATGGCAAACATTAAGAAGATAGATCCTGAAGATGTGGAAGCAGCAGCAAAATTAAAACCCGATTTAATCATTACATATAAAGAAAATAAGAATAATAAAAAATTAGAAAAAATTGCGCCAACTGTTCCGATTAAGGTGCAAAATATGGATTATAAAGATACACATATAGAAATAGGTAAATTAGTGAATAAAGAAGCAAAAGCTAAAAAGCAAGCTAGTAAATTATCATCCAAATTAGCCAAGGATGGTAAAGAAATTAAAAAAGCAATTGGAGAAGATAAAACTTTCTCAATTATGGATATTCAAGCAAAAGATATATATCAATTTGGGCCTAGATTTGGTCGGGGTAGTGAAGCAATCTATGAAGGATTCGGTTTAAAAGAGGATCCCGAAGCGAAACAAGCTATGCCAAAAGAGAAGTTTATGAAAGTACCTAAAGAAAAATTTAATACGTACTCAGGAGACTATTTATTAGTTCCTACAAAAGACGGACAGAAACCTAATAATGATTTTGTAAAATCAAATACTTGGAAAAATAACCAAGCTGTACAGAATGGTAATGTGGTTTATTATGCTATGGATGAAGCGATTTATGCAGATTTAATTTCTGTGGAAAAACAGGCAGATTTATTTAAAAAAGAATTGTTGAAAAACAAATAAAAAAGACGAGATGAATATGGTTTACAGAAATCTTATTAAAAATAGATTTTTGTTCCAAATTCATCTCGTCTTTATATTTAAGGCATTGTTACCAATGATTAATATCTGTGCGTTCTCCCTTAAAGTTATTAGCGGTTTGATGACGTTGAGCGAGTACTTGTTCAACGTCGTCAAATTTTATATCTAAGGCATGTAACAACACAAATAAGTGATACATTAAATCAGCAGTTTCATTCGTCACTTCTTCACGGTCATTTTTCATTGTACCTATAACAACTTCAAATGATTCCTCGCCGAATTTTTTCGTGATTTTTTCTAGTCCTTCATTTAATAAATACTGTGTATATGAGTTTTCTTTATTAGATTCGGCACTAGTAGTTACTGTTTGTTCTAGTTGTTGCACGTTGAAAGGTATGGGCGTATTAAAACAACTTTGACTACCTGTATGGCATGTTGGCCCATTTGGTACAACCTCGATAAGGAGTGTATCTCGGTCACAGTCTAAATGAATATTTTTAACGATTTGAGTATTTCCAGACGTTTCTCCTTTTGTCCATAAACGGTCTTTGGAACGTGAATAAAAACAAACAACACCACTTGTGAGTGTTTGCTGATAAGCTTCTTCATTCATATAACCGAGCATTAGCACTTGATTTGTATTAATGTCTTGTAATATAGCTGGCAAAAGACCTTTGCTAAAATCAGGTTGTTCTGTATTCATCTTACTGGGACACCCCCTTGTGCCATTGTTTTTTTGATTTCATCTACAGTTGTTTCTTTATCGTGTAAAATACTTGCGGCAAGACCAGCAGAAACATCGGTTTGCTTAAATAGATTAACGAAATGCTCTGGATTACCCCCGCCACCACTAGCTATAACTGGAATATTTACAAGTTGTTCGATTTCATGTAAGTGAGTGACATCGAAGCCTTGTTTCATACCATCATGGGTCATGCTTGTAATAAGTAACTCACCAGCACCTAAAGCTTCAACTTCCTGAACCCAATCATAAACACGTTTATCTGTACGTTGCTTGCCGCCATGTGTATAACAAAAATAGTCATTTAATTCATCGTCATAATTACTATCTATAGCGATACATATACATTGACTGCCAAATTTTTCGCTAGCTTCTTTAATAAATGATGGATTTTTAAGTGCACTTGAATTGAGTGATACCTTGTCAGCACCATGATTTAAGAGTTGAGAAATATCAGCGATCGTTGATATACCACCACCTACAGTTAATGGTATAAATAGTTTGTCTGCAGTTTCTTCAATAACATCGAGTACAAGGTCATGGCCCGCTTCTGTACGTGAAATATCTAAAAAGACTAATTCATCAGCGCCTTGCTCGTTATAATACAGTGCATATTCGACAGGGTTACCAATATCCCTTAATCCTTTAAATTGGATGCCTTTAACGACGCGCCCATCTTTAACATCTAAACAAGGAATGATACGCTTTTTAATCATGACAAGCCCTCCCAAAAATTAGGATTATGTGCAGCTTTACCTACAATAGCTGCCGAAACGCCAAGCGCTTCTAATTCTTCTAAATCTTGTTGATGGCGAATACCCCCAGAAGCAACGACAGGTTTTTGAGTTGCATTGACTAATTGACCAGTAATCTCAAAATTAGGGCCTTCTAGTCGTCCATCTTTTGAAATATCTGTGTAGATGATACCGGCAAGAGGTAAAGACTCAATTTTTTCAATTAACTCAAATAAATCTAGTTCAGCATCTTGTTCCCAACCATTTATTTTTACTTCTCGTTTATATGCATCCACAGAGAGATATAAACGATTAGGGAATTGGTGCGCCATTTCGGCTAACCATTCTAAGTTTTGAATACCTTTAGTACCGATAATACAATAATCAATCCCATCGTTAAAATAAGCTTCAATAGTTTCTACGCTTCTAATACCACCACCAACTTCTATCGGTTTATCGGTTAGTGTACGTAAGGCTTTAATGTAGTCTTGTTCAATAGAAGATTGTTGTTTAGCCCCGATTAAATCTACGATATGGATACGATCTACACAATTGAATTGGTTATAAAATTGAATGCTTTCTTCAGCGCTTCGTGACATTTTTTCTTCTGAATCATATTTACCTTCAGTAAGACGTACACTTGTTGCATTGATTAAATCAATAGCTGGCCATAGTTTGATCATTTAGGAATCCGCCTTTCAGTGCTTGATTAAGTATTGCTAAGCCATCATCGCCACTCTTTTCAGGGTGGAATTGGATGCCTATATAATTTTTAAATTGTACAATTGCAGGGACTTGTGTGCCATATTCAGCGAATGCTACAACATATTCAGACATTTGTGCCTGATAAGAATGTACAAAATAGACATCTTGAGAAAGTGTCGATTGGTTACTAATTAGATTGTTCCAACCTAAGTGAGGAACTGGGTAGGGCGTTTCAATTGGTATGATGCGACCTGGTATTAGTTTTAATCCAAAGACATCACCTTCAGCGCTCCATTCATATAGCAGTTGCATGCCAAGACAAATACCAATCACAGGCTTGTTTGTAACGGATTGCAAAACTTCAACCAAACCTCGGGAATGGATAGCTCGCATGGCATCTTTAAAGTGACCGACACCAGGTAAAATAACCATATCAGCAGCTTCAATATCTTTTGGATTATCTGTTAATTTAGATTCATAACCAAGATGATTGATTGCACGTTGTACATTTTTAATGTTGCCTAAACCGTAATCAATTATGGCAATCATTCTATCACACCCTTAGATGACGGTGTGCCTTCCGTATCATTACTTGTTAAGGCTACTTTAAGGGCACGCGCAAAAGATTTAAAAATCCCTTCTATTTCATGGTGCGTATTGCCACCACGAATTAAATCTATATGTGTTGTTAAGCGCGCATTAATGACTAGCGCACGGAAGAATTCTTCTACTAATTCAGTGTCAAAAGTGCCTACTTTTTCGCGACTTAAACTGGCATTAAATGAAAGGAATGGACGCCCACTAATATCAACTACAGTACGAGCTAATGTTTCGTCCATAGGGATATAACTTACCCCATAACGTTGAAAGGATTTTTTCTCTCGTGTCATTTCTAATAGCAATTGACCTAAAACGATACCTATGTCTTCTGTGACATGGTGATCGTCTACTTCTGTATCACCATTTGCATCAATAGTAATAGATAAGTTGCTATGAAAGGTTAAGAGAGTCAACATATGATCCAGAAAACCCACGCCAGTGTTTATTTCGCTTGGACGATTGTCGTCTGCAAGTGAGATAGATAATTGTGTTTCAGCAGTATTACGCGTTTTTTGATAAATCATATTGAGACCTCCAAGTTTTAATAATTTCTTCTAAATCATCCAATTGTGAATCCGTAGCAATAGAATAACGCACGTAGTCATTCATTTCTGTTCCATTATATAATCTAGGTAAAAAACCATGTGCTTGAATATATTCCCCTAAGTTTTGTGCTTCCGTTCCTTTAGTAAGTACAAAATTAGTAGATGATGGAAATACGACCATAATATCTGCAACATAATCGTTAAATAAGTTTCTTAGTCTAAGTGCTAATTGACGTTGATGTTCTATAAATTGTTTGGTTTTTTCAGGATGTTCAAACATATACAAAGCAATGTGTAGGGTAAGCGTATTTAATGGGTAGGGATGCTCAATACTCTGTATATGTTGAATCGTCTCTGGTGTACCAATTAGAACGCCCAACCTTAAGCCAGCGATACCGAACGCTTTTGACAAGGTACGCATTTGTAGTACGTGTGGTTGCATATCAAAGTTGTAAGCTTCACCGAAATCCAAGTATGCTTCATCTATTACGAAATAACCACCAATATTGTTCATTTTGTCAGCGATAGCTGTTAAAAATGTAGTACCATATTGCTTACCTGATGGATTGTGTGGATTGCTCATTATAAAGAATGCAGGCTGCACTTCCTCGATACGTTGTAAAATCTGTTCAAGATTAAATGTTAAATCGTCTTCAGCTTGCACAAATTCAATAGGACGATTTACTTGAGCAGCATAAGCTTGGTACATGAAAAAATCTGGATTAAGTGTTAATGCCGGACCCTCTGGCATGATTAGCATTAATTTTTGAATCAGTTCATCAGATCCATTACCAGCTATGACTTGTTCAGCAGTAAAGCCATAATAATTTGCATAAGCGTCTTTAAAGCGTTCGTATTCGTCATCTGGATAAAAGTTAAAGGCAGCATCTTGTATTATTGTAGCTAGTTGTGAATCTGTTAAAGGACGAAGTGGACTTTCATTTTTGTTAATTCTTATCATTAATATGACCCCTTTGTCGTTCTAATTTCAATAGATTGTTCATGATTATATAGTTGTTCAATATGGGCAAGTTCACGAGCAGGCTTTTCAATTTGATTGAAGGTATCTTGAGACAAATCTATGACCGAGTGACGCGTTAAAAAGTCATTCACTGATAAACCGTTCGTAAATCTTGCTGTTTGATTCGTAGGTAATACATGGCTTGGTCCAGCAACATAATCACCTATGACTTCTGGTGAATAATGACCTAAAAATAGAGCTCCTACATAGCGTACATGATTTAAATAGTCTCGTGGTGAAGCGGTTTGGATTGATGCATGTTCAGGTGCGATTTGATTCATTAAATCACAAGCTTCTGTGAAATCATCAACAGCAATCAAGAAATGGTGATTAGCTAAACTTGCCTTTACGATAGATTGACGTTCAATGTCAGTGAGTGTTTGTTGAATCTTTTGTTCGAGTTGTTGTAGCAGTTCCTCATCTTCACTAATAACAAATGTACGTGCTAATTCATCATGCTCAGCTTGCGCAAATACATCATATGTAATCGCATCTAAATCAGCAGTCTTATCAATGATTAAAGCAATTTCACTTGGTCCTGCAATTTGATCTATACCTACTTGACCAAAAAGATATTTTTTCGCATAAGCGACATATTGATTGCCTGGGCCGACAATTTTATCAACTTTAGGTATCGTTTCAGTTCCATAAGCAAGTGCAGCTATACTTTGCGCGCCACCAACTTGAAATACATCATCAACGCCAGCAATATAACATGCGGCCAAAACGATATCAGGTAGGCCATCTGCTTGCGGCGGTGTTACAACAGTTATATTTTCGACTCCTGCAACTTTCGCAAGTGTTGCAGTCATTAATACAGTTGAAGGGTAGCTCGCTTTGCCACCTGGTACATACACACCAACGCGTTCTATAGGATGATACATTTCATAACATTCAATAGAACCTTGCTGATCTGTCCATTTGATAGATTTTTGGTAAGTCTCAATACGAGCGTGACTGTGTTGTAAAGCTTCTCGCAAGTTATTGTCTAACCGGTGGAAGGCTGCTTCTAACTCTGAGAATGGAATTGCTAATTGAGGTGTATCTACTTTGTCTAACTCTTTATTGTAGGCTTTGAGTGCTTGATCACCTTCCAATTTAACTTTTTCACAAATTGTTTTAACTAGGGGATACAAATCCTCATTTAAAGAGGACTGATCTAAATAGTCATTTAAAAATGTCGCTTTATTTATAATCAATGAGTGACACCTCCAAAGTTTGAATTAAATCGTCAATTTCCGTTGATTTTTTAAAGTATGATTGCTTGTTGGTAATAAGTTTTGCATTTATATTCTTAATGGTATCTTTTTCGACTAACCCATTAGATTTCAATGTTGTACCGGTTTGGACGATATCAACGATGCCATCTACCATATCAACTAAACAAGCTAACTCGATAGAACCAGATAACTTTACAAGCTCTACATCAAGTCCCTGTGATTCAAAATATTTACGCGCGGTTTTCATATAGGAAGTAGCAACTTTAGTGAAAGTAGTTGTTTCTGGTTTAGAAGCTAAAGCAAAGTGACAATTGCCAAAAGGTAAGTCCAAAAGGTTATTGATTGTATAATTACTTTCTTCCAGTACATCACTTCCGACAATACCTACGTCTGCTACACCTTGTTCTACATAGATAGGGACATCACTCCCTTTAACTAATACAAATTGGATAGAACCAACAGTAATTAATAATTGACGTTCTCTCTGTTCTAACGCTTGTGCATATGATTGTTCATTTATTTCCTTTAAATAAGCAATAAAGCTTTTTAATAATCTTCCTTTTGCTAAAGCTACTGTAAGCATGTGCGTCGCTCCTTTTTTATAAAATAAATCCGAGTCCGAATCCTTCTAAATCACCTTTGTAAAAACCACCAGTTAGTTGTTGATATTTATTTTCTTTAAGATGACATCTCATGAATGCGCCTTTGTAATATGAACGGGGTGGCTGTGGCGTAATATCTAGATGTATATCATTAATACCGAGTGATTTGAACCACTGTTCCCAACGTCTTAACGCTTGTATTGTACGATGATCATGTTGGAAAATCTGACTTAATAAATCTAGTTGTTCTGTCGTTTTAGTAGTTAGTAATTGAACGATTGGATGAGCGATACCAAGTTGCGAAGTAAGCTCTGAAATATTGCGTTCTTGAATGAGTTTTAATATCTCATTAGTTTGCTCTTTAGTCGTTAAAAGTAAGTCAATAAGCTGGTAATGACCTAAAATAACAAAATCTATCTCATCGTTAAGTGAGGTTTTTATAAACTCATAAAAAGCCATAAAGTCTTCTTGCATATCTGTAATGGTAGGGTTGTAGTGTTCTATACCTAATTGAGTATAGACTTCATTATCACGCACAATAGGTCCTGAATAAGCTACATTGCTTAACTGTCGTGGATAATTACTATAATAACGCAATAATTGATCAGTAAAATCATTGCGTAGCGCAAAGATATGATGGTCATGTTGCCAGAAACTACGCTCTGTCATTTGTTGAAGGTCGTCTTTTGTAAGTGTTTGCCATGATAGAGATTCGATAAAGCTGAAATCGACAAGTTTAAATCCGGCTTGTTGAAAATGCTTTAAAAATGCGAGTTCAATTTCTTTGTTTTTAATAAGTGTTGTAGCATTCATAATATAACCATCCTTTACATTTACTTTGTTTCTCTACCGAACTAAAGTGAATTGATAAAGAACACTTTAACATAGATATTTTTGTAATTCAATAAATATTCTGAAAATAATGGACAGAGTTCATTTTAGCTCCCTTAAAATATATACATGATGCATTTTAATAAAAAATAAAAGTAAAGCCCGAGCATAAATAGATGTCTCGGACTTAGTGTGTTTAGTCATCGTTAAATAGGCGCATTAACAAAATTACTTTTCCAAAAATTGATCGCTGTCCCACTATACAATTCTAAGTTTTGATAGTAACAAAATTAAATTTAACTAGTAATGTTATTTATTTTGATTGAGTGATTTTTGTATATTGTTGTAGTGAAGAGTGAAATTAATATTTATTATTTTCAACTAAGTTCTTGCCATAATCTACGTACTTGAGCATTTCATCTTTAGGCACCATATTACCTCCTGTTGCCCAAACGATGTGGTTCGCATTTTCTACAGCAATTCCATTATTGATTGCTGATTGAGTTGTTGGTTTTATACCAGCAAAGCCAGAAGCTGCTGAAGGTTCAATGAATATGTGTTCTTTTTGGCTCAAAGCGTATAAATAGCGATACATTTGCTTATCAGATACAGTACATGCACCATAAAGTATGTTATTCATTATTTGTCCAACGAGGCGAGAAGGACGTGATACTGCTAAACCGTCAGCATCAGTACGGCCATCCAAACCAATATCTGTGACAGCAATAGTGTCATGGAGCTGGGTCATCATTCCTAGTAACATACATGGGGCATGTGTAGGTTCAACAAACACACAATAAACATGCTCACCCAGCATTCGATTTAAGCCAAAAGTCACGCCACCAGGGCCACCACCAACACCACATGGTAGATATACAAAGAGAGGATGTTCAGCATCAACTTGTATATTTTGTTCTCTAATTTGTGATTTTAATCTTAAAGCTGCTACGGCATAGCCTAAGAACAAATCGGCTGATCCTTCATCATCGACAAAGTGGCAAGTTGGGTCATGTTCCGCTGCTTTTCTGCCTTCTGCAACTGCAAATTGATAATCAGATTGATGTTCGATAACTTCTACACCACGGTCGCGTAATAAATCTTTTTTCCATTGACGTGCGTCACTCGACATATGGACCGTTACACTGAATCCGAGTTTCGCGCTTATAATACCGATACTTAAACCGAGATTTCCTGTTGAACCAACCGCCACGTTATACTGGCTGAATAGTGCTTGATATTGTGGTTCAGCTAAAATACTGTAATCATCGCTATAGTTTAAACCGCCTTGATCTACTGCAATAGTTTCTGCTAGTTTCAATACTTCGTAAATACCGCCACGTGCTTTTATGGAACCAGAAATTGCAAGGTGACTATCGCATTTAAGCCATAACTTTCCTATATTTGTTTGAAAATCTGATTTTGTTAATGCATCTTGCATAAATGGAATTTGTTTTAAAGGTGATTCTATTAAGCCATCATTCTTCTCAGTTTCAGGAAAAACTATACGAATATAGCTGGCAAACCTATCCAATCTTGCAGCAGCTTCTTCAATATCGTCTATAGAAAAAGGGAATGATTCTGACTTTTGAAAATTTGGGTTTTCCCAGAATAAAGGTGTATAGTTTTGTAACTTATTGATTAAAGGAAAAGTTTGTTTAAGTTGATTGAGTGTAGTCATGGTAATCCTCCTGCAGTACGAATTTATCTCATTCATATTATAGCAAATTGTGTTTGTTTATCGGTACATGGACTTATATATTATGGTAGTGTGAATAAATAAATGCTCTTTTATTAACAATTATTGAATAAAATCGTTCATCGCGTATGTCAGTGAAATATAGGTAAAGTTAACAAACAGAAAAGAAGTGGAGCAGCCATCAAGGGTTAATTTGATTGCTGTTCCACTTCTTATAAGGTCATATCACGTCTAATATTCACTTATGCAACAATTTGAACGCTTTAGAGACGTGACTTTAAATCAAATCTTTATGTTAAGAATTTATTTTTTAAAAGATTTTCGTATCTTAGTAAACCAGCCTTTACGATTATTAGCTGAAATAACTTGAGGATGTGCAGATTTTTCTTGTAAAGATTCACCAAATTTTATAGCTTCATTCATAAGATAAGCTTGTGAATTTAATGGTGACAAATTATTTTCAATATAGTGATAATTGCCATGTTGATCTTGGTAACGTCCTTTTTGATTATCAGAAAGTTGAAGATTCATATAATCTAATAGACGGCTTGCGATCGCTTTATCTTCAACAGGGAACAAAATTTCTACACGTTTAATCATATTTCTCGTCATCGCATCTGCAGATGAAAGATAAATGTTATCTTCTCCATTATTATGGAAATAATAAATACGAGAATGTTCTAAAAAGCGTCCAACTATACTCACTACTTCAATATTTTCACTGATGCCCGGAACACCTGGTTTTAAGCAACAAATTCCACGAATAATAAGTTGCACTTTAACACCGGCACATGATGCTTCAAATAATTTGAGTATAATGTCTTTATCAGTTAAAGAGTTCATCTTCATAATAATTTTCCCATTACCATATTGTAGCTGCGCCTTGATTTCGTTATCTATACGCGCTAAAAAGACGTCACGGATATCAAATGGGGCAACAATTAATTTGTTATAAATTGGTTTTATTGAGTAACCACTGAGATAGTTAAAGAAGTTAATTGCATCTTCAGCAATCTCATTGTTCGTCGTTATAATCCCCATATCAGTGTAAAGTTTAGCGGTTTTATCATTATAATTACCAGTTCCTAGATGTACAAAAGAAGTAAGTTTATTATTAATACGTTTAACTACTAGTGAAATTTTACTATGTGTTTTTAAATGTGTCATACCATAAATAACATGGCAACCAGCGTCTTCTAGCATTCTAGCCCAATGTACATTGTTTTCTTCATCGAAACGTGCTTTTAATTCTACAAGTACGGTAACTTGTTTACCGTTTTCTGCGGCATTTTTTAAGCTATTAATAATAGGTGAGTCTTTGCTGACACGATAAAGTGTCTGTTTAATGGCAATCGTATCAGGATCTTCAGATGCTTCACGTATAAAATCTACTATAGGTTCGAAAGATTCATAGGGATGATGAAAAAATATATCTCTTTTAAGAGAGAGATCAAAAATATTATTATCGCCTAAAGATTGTGGAATTTGTGGTACATATTTATTATATTTTAAGTGTTTTAATTTATTAGATAAATGACCAACTAAATCAGAAAGCATAGTTAAGTCAAGTGGTCCATCTAAGAAATAAACATCATTATCATGAACTTCTAATTGATTCATTATCCATATAATATCTTCATGTGTTGTATCTCTACCATCTACTTCTAAACGCACTGCTGTACCGCGTTTACGCTCTTTTAAGAAACGTTCAATTTCAATTAATAAATCTTCTGCACCGTCTTCATGGATGGTTAAATCTGCATTTCTTGTAATTCTAAAGGTAAAAGTATTTATGACATTAAACCCTGTGAACAAATCATTTATAAAATAAGTGATAATGTCTTCGACCATAATAATGTATTGTTTATCACCTTCATTCAGTGCGTAAAAACGTGGTATTAATGATGGGATTTGTACAATAGCAGAATTAATTTCATCAGGTGTATCTATATTTACAAAAATGTTTAAACTCTTATTATTTAATTTAGGAAAAGGATGGTAAGCATCGATACCTAATGGTGTCAAAGTAGGTAGTATACCAACTTTGAATTCTGTTTCAAGTTGTGCTAAAAGCGTTTCAGGTAACTTATGAGGTTTTACGATTTCTACTTGATACTGACGTAAATTATTGATTAATTCATTATAAATTTCATACTGTAAATCAACGTTTTTTTTGTTTTTAATTTTAATCTGGTCAAGTTGTTCCTTTGGTGTTAATTGTGCTTTATTTTCTGGTTTATCATAGCCCATTTTGACTTGATCTTGTAGACCGGCTACTCGTACCATAAAAAATTCATCTAAATTTGAGCTAAATATAGAAACAAAGTTAAGCTGTTCTAATAAAGGGTTGTTTTTATCTTGTGCTTCTTGTAATACACGATAGTTAAAATCTAACCAACTTAGCTCTCTATTATTATAATATTGTGGTGAATTTAAATACTTATCTCCCAAATTTCTATGCATAACTGTTATTACACCTCATTAGTAGTCTTAGATACATATTTTGCTACACTTAATTTATCATAAGAATTTTAAGATTTTGTAAAGATTATAGAAATATTTTCCTTTAAGATTTTATCGATGTGTTTCTTTTGTCTATGCGCTTGGTATTCTTCAGCAATAGGTGCGCCATTATAATAAACGTAAAGGATGTACTCACCGTTTTCTTTTTTGAGATTTAAACGCTCAACAGCATTTGTATGAGAGATGTTGAGTGCATTGACGAACTTTATAATACCTCCTAAGTATTGGATATTATCTAACTCTTTACCACGAAGCCATTTTGTTTCATGACTAAAGAACTTTAACAGGGATTTATTTTTAAAACTTGCAAGCAGCGCTAACTTGACACGATCTTCGTGTTTGAAGCCATCAATCATTGAGTTAGCAATAATATAATACGTGTGGGGCGAACTTGAATCAGCGTCGATAAATCTACCTAGGTAATACAAGTATGCGCCCTCAGCAAATAAAGATTTTTCTTTTGCTGAAACTTCAATTTTATCTAATTTAATTAATTGTTCTAAGAGTGATTGTGCTAATTTTACACGTTGGTTAGCACTAGCTTCTTCAATACCGTATTCATTTGCTAAATGATACAAGGCATCTGTTCTAATATTTTCTTTTTTAAATTCTTCTGGGTGACGTTCGCCAATAACATTCATGGCGTAGCCTTCACGAAGGCCTTTTCGAGAGAATGTAAATTGAGTGGCATCTATTTTATTAAATAGAGTATTAAAGACTGCTACGGCAGGCAGTATAATATCCACACGGTCTCTACTTAGTCCATCAATATCTTTTAAATCATCACGTGAACTCTTTTTAATGATTGTATATACTTCTTCAATGTTATCTTCAGACATTGTATAGTTGTGTACGCCACCGATAGGGTATGAGTGTTCAGACTGGTGTATACGTGCTACGTTACGAGCAGAACCTCCAATACCTACAAGTGCGACTTCTTGATTTTTTATCCATGATAATTGATCAAATTGTTTAGATAAGAATTTTTCCATATCTTTAATTGCAGATTTGTCGTTATGGTCTTTGCCAACAAAAAATTTACGTTGTAAAGTAACGACACCGAAAGGGAAACTGTGCGATTTTATTAGTTTTTTATCTTTAAAGAGTGTGACTTCTGTTGAGCCACCACCAATATCAACAGAAACGCCATCATTAATGTCTGTAGTATGTGTAATTGCATAAAAACCATAAAATGCTTCTTCTTGATCGTTTATGATTTTAATTTTGATATTAAGTTCTTTTTTTATTTTTTCGAGAATTTTATCTCTATTTGTTGATTGTCTGATTGCTGCAGTAGCTATAGGATGCAATGCATCAACTTCAAATTTATCAGCTACCTTTTTAAAGCTACTTAGTGTTTCAGTGAGTACTCCAATTCCCTCGTCGTTCATTGCCAAATCTTCAGTTAAATACTGGCTTAACCTTGCTGGCGTTTTAATATTTAATAATTCATTTAATCCAGTTTTTTTATCAAATTCGAAAATAACCAATCTAATGGTATTTGAGCCGATATCAATTAATCCTATACGTTCCATAATGCCTCCTAAAATATTAATGAGGTAATTTATATTGTTGTATTTTATTTACCCATTTCTTAAGTTTATATTACATTAAATATAATAATTTGTTACTAATTATTTTCATACTGCTCAATAGAAATTAATTTAAAATAAATCGCATATATTACAATACATAATATAAAACAGACAAATCCACCAGTCAGGTATCTAACAATGAGAGATTTATCTGTTATGTGCATAATTGTCATATATTATTTCATATTTAAAGGTCCCCCGGGTCCTAATGGCCAACCTAATAAATACCAAATAATCATAAACAATGGCCAAACAATACTTAAAATGATGGTATAAGGCATCAAACTTGAAAGTAAGGAACCTAATTTCATATTATTGTCATATTTTTGCGCATAAGATAATAGTAATGGCAAATATGGCATCATCGGAGTGATTGGATTACTGATAGAATCACCAATTCTATAAAGCATTTGTGTAAAAGCTGGATGAAATCCAACAAGCATTAACATTGGTATAAAAATAGGTGCTAAAATTCCCCATTTAGCGGATGCACTACCTATCAGTAAGTTAATGATTGCGCTTAATAAAATAATGCCTAAGATTAATACAATTCCATTTTGTCCTTGGAGTAATGAAGCTCCTTTGACTGCAATGATAACGCCTAGATTACTCCACTCTAAGAATGCTAGTAGTTGCGCTGCAAAGAATACTATAACAATAAAAGAACCCATCGATCCCATAGAATCAGCCAACATTTTACCTAGGTCTTTAGAATTTTGAAATGCTTTCATTTTAATTCCATATACTAAACCAGGTACTAAAAATAAGACTAAAATAATTAGACCGACACCATTAATAATTGGTGCATCGTTAAGTAAACTACCTGTTTTAGCATTTCTTAGAAAACTATTTTGTGGAATTGCTAAAACAATGAGTAAAGCAATCATTGCAAAGAAGCTTATGTTTGCCCAAAAAACTGCTTTATTTTCTTCAGGTGTTAATCCTGTATTTTCTTCGTCAACTTTAATATCTGAGTTGGATGTATCATATGTTCCGAGCCTAGGAATAACAAATCGCATGGTTACCCAATATACAGCTGGTAATAAAACAATAATACTGGCAGCTATGAAGTACCAATTCATTGCGACGTTTACGTGCACATTATCATCAACAATTTTTGCTGCAGGCTCTGTAAAAGCATAAAGTAAAGCATCAGACATACCAATCATGACATTAGCTGAGAAACCTCCAAGTGCTGAGGCATAAGCCATGGCTAAACCAGCGATAGGGTGATAACCTAATTTAATAAAGACCATGGCAGTAAGTGGAGGTAACACGATAGTAGCGGCATCACCAGCAGCGTTACCTAAGATGCCAACTAATATAATTACAGGGACTATAATTTTCTTGGGGGCCTTGTGTACTACTTGTATCATCAATTTATCAAAATAGCCTGTTTTTTCCGATACACCTATTCCTAGCATGACAGCTAATACAAGACCTAGGGCAGGAAATTCAGAAAAATTCTTAACAGCATCATTCAAAATCATTGATAAGCCGTCGCTACTTAAAATGCTTTTAATTGCAATGGTATCACCTGTGCCAGGATGTTTAACTGTGATAGAGAAAAATGAAATAATCCAAGTTAATACGGCGAGACCTAAGCACATTAAGAAAAATAAAATACTAGGATCAGGTAATCTGTTACCAATCTTTTCTACTATATTTAAAAATCTATTGATAAGCGTTGGTTTTTCCTTTGAATTTAATGACATGGTCCTAACCTCCCAATTAAGTTGTCGAAAGTATAACAAATTAAAGATAATAATTAAATGAAAATTTTGAAAATTTAGAGTTGTATAAAGTTCAGATTTTGTAAACGTTTTAATTTAAAAGAACTAATAAATGAAGTTTTGTAGGCAATTAAAAAAGGAAGTACATAATTGAGATACGTTAAAAAATAAAGTGTATTTTAAAAAGGAGTCGTGAGTAATAATGGGAAGATTAGAAGATAAAGTAGCTGTATTAACAGGAGTGAGCACAGGTATTGGTGCAGCTACCGCGCATGTTTTAGCTAAAGAAGGTGCTCATGTCATAGCAGTAGATATCTCGGAAAAAGTACATGATACGGTTAAAGAAATTAATAATGCGGGATATAAAGCTTCAGGTTACACTGTTGATGTTTCAGATGAACATGCAGTAGAACGATTTGCAGAAGCTATTAAAGAAAAATTTTCAACAATCGATGTACTCTTCAATAATGCAGGTGTTGATAATGCTGCTGGTAGGATACATGAATATCCTGTAGAAGTCTTCGATAAAATAATGGGAGTCGATCTTAGAGGTACCTTTTTAATGACTAAGTTTTTCTTACCATTAATGATGGATGAAGGTGGTTCTATTATTAACACTTCGTCATTCTCAGGTTTAGCTGCAGACTTAAATCGTTCTGGATATAATGCTGCAAAAGGTGGTGTGATTAATTTTACACGTTCAACTGCGATAGAATATGGACGTGAAAATATTAGAGCTAATGCGATTGCACCAGGTACTATTGAAACGCCGCTTGTTGATAAATTGACTGGTACTGCTGAAGAAGAATCTGGTAAAGCATTTAGAGAAAATCAAAAATGGGTCACTCCATTAGGCAGATTAGGAACTCCTGAAGAAATTGGGAAACTTGTTGCATTCTTAGCATCAGACGATAGTTCGTTTATTACTGGTGAAACGATTACCATTGATGGCGGTGTAATGGCTTATACATGGCCTGGTGAAATGTTAAGTGATGATAGTTGGAAAAACACGACTAAATAAAACAAGCAATTTTTAATAAGAAACAAAATAATTATATCAAGAAGCGAGGCTAAGACAATTAATTTGTCCCAGCCTCGCTTTATTAATGGCAGTAGCTTAAATTCACACTCTAGGTTTTGTATGTGTTGATTGTATTATATCTTTTAGCGTAGTGTGTAGAAATATTACCAAATAATTTCTTCTACAACGTCATCATTTAAAGATTTAACAATTTCAGTCACAAGTGCGACTGAATTTTTATAATCATCAGTGTGTAGTACTGACACGTTTGAATGCATATAACGTAATGCGACACCAATGGAAACAGTTGGTATACCTTCATTCGCAACGTGTATGCTACCAGCATCAGTACCGCCACCAGCTGTAGTATCTAATTGAATAGAAATGTTATGTTTCTTAGCTATTTCTTTAATATGTTTGGTAAAGCCGATGTGTCCAATATTAGAAGCATCCATGATAATGACAACAGGTCCGTTGCCAATAGCTGTATCACTAACTTGCCCAGACATGCCGGGTGTATCGTATGCAATTGCAACGTCAACAGCGATTGCTAAGTCTGGTTTGATTTTATTAGCAGCAACTTTTGCCCCGCGTAAACCAACTTCTTCTTGTACATTTGCGCCAGCCACTAAATTAATATCGATAGCATCATTTTTTAATTGTTGTAAAACATCAACGGCAAGCGCGCATCCGTAGCGATTATCAAAAGCTTTTGCAGTTAAATATTTGTTGTTCGCTAATGTTTCAAATTCACTATACGGTGTAATCATATTTCCAATTTCTATACCGAATTGCTCGGCTTCTTTTTTACTTTTAACGCCGATATCGATAAACATTTCTTTCATATCAATTGTTTTTTTACGCTCTTCAGGTGATAGTACATGAGGTGGTTTAGAACCGATAATTCCTCTGATTTTCTTACCTTTGTCTGTTGTAACAGTAACTTTTTGTGACAACATGACTTGATTCCACCAACCGCCGATTGGAGTGAATTTTAAAAATCCATCATTATCAATTTTAGTAACGATGAAACCAATCTCATCTAAATGCCCAGCAACCATTAATATTTTGTTACCATTTATTGCGGATTTTTTACCAAAAATACCACCAAGGTTATCTTCTACAATTTCATCACTAACAGGTTTTAAATAATCATGCATTAAAGCTTTCACTTTCATTTCATGACCTGCGATGCCATCGACATCAGTTAAAGATTTTAATAGTTCTACTGATTGATTCATATTAACCCTCCCAAGTTTGATTTATAGATATATTTTACCATTTTAAGATTAATACCATATAGTCATTTGATTTAAATAAAAATTGATAAGAACTGCATAAATCTAAAAATAAATCTTACTAATTTACTAAGATTAAAAATGTGCAATAAATCAGGAATCATGTTTCAATAAATATAATAGATAAATTGGAGGGGTTAAAATGACAAAAGTTAATCATCTTACATTAGGTTCAAATGAAGCGCCAATTCAAGTCGAATCTTTTATTAATTTTGCATGTCCATATTGTAAGAACTATTTTAGAGCTGCAGACAAGGCACTCAAACCATTTATTGAGGCAGGTAAAGTGCAACATGTGGTCAAACATTTTGATAAAACTAAGCAAGCCTTATTAAAAGGGACGGTTGCAAATATTCATTTAAATTATCAAAAAGTTGATGAAACGATAGAAATTATACGTGATTTATACGATACACAAGATGAATGGAAAAAGAGCTTTACTGCAATTGAAGATAAAATGACTCAAACACTTAATTTAACACCTAACAAAGAAGCAGATGAACGTTCACTAGCAATTAATGAAGAAACATTTGAGCGTGGTATTAAAGGCATCCCAACTGTATTTATTAATGAAGTTCAATTTGAGTTTAACCCATTAAAAGATGAACAGAGTGAAATAGAGGCATTGATTACGGACAAAATAACCCAATTAAGCAAATAAATAAAAACACTATGACAAACAATTCGAAACGATTGTCATAGTGTTTTTATTTTCTATACATGTTCTATCAATTTTAATTTATAGTCTTGGATAGATTGAATACTACCATCTTTATTTTTAATAATAATATGCTCTTTAGTAATTTGTGTCGGTGATTCCACACCAACTGCAGCTGCGATATTAAATAAACCTTCATGCAAACTTGTTACAAAATTTGTGACACGATATTTTTTCTCATCAATAATTAGGCCTTTTTCTCTTTTTGGGTCAGTAGTGGCAACGCCTACTGGACAAGTGTTCATATGACATTGTTGACTCATAATACAACCTACACTAATCATCATGCCACGAGCTATGTTGATTAAATCTGCACCTAGACCAAGTGCAATCGCAATCTTATCTGGTGTGATTAATTTGCCTGAAGCAAAAATTTTGATGCGATCTCGAATGCCGTACTTTTCAAGTAAAGAAGTAAGTATAGGCAGTGCTGTGAAAAGAGGTAAACCTACGCCATCTTCTAACTCTTGGAAAGTTGCACCAGTTCCTCCTTCTCCACCATCTATTGTTATAAAGTTTGGATATTGGTGTGTATCAACCATTGAGCGCACTAGGTCTTCTACCTCTGAGACCTTGCTAATTACTATTTTAAAGCCAACAGGTTTTTGACCAAGTTGTTGTAATTGATGTACCCAAGAAAGTAATGCAACCGGATTATCGATTTGATCAAAACGATTAGGTGAATTTATAGTTTTCCATGGCTCAACTTTACGAATTTTTGCAATTTCTTCAGTAACTTTGTTTCCTTGCATATGGCCGCCCCTTGTTTTAGCGCCTTGAGCTAGTTTGATTTCAAAAGCTTTAATTCTTGATTGTCGTGATAAATGTGTAAAGGCGTCTATATCAAAATCACCTTGTTTATCACGGACTCCGAATAGACCAGGCCCGATTTGGAAAATAATATCTACATCACCAGAAAGATGGTGTTTTGATAGTCCACCTTCACCTGTATTCATCCATGTACCAGCTTGTCCCAAACCTTTAGAAAGGGCAGTAATAGCATGACTGCCTAATGCCCCGTAACTCATACCAGATTGTCCGACTAATCGTTTTAGTTTGAAAGGTTGTTCAAGCTCTGGTCCGAGTATAATTTGATTATCGTCTGATAAATAGTAAGGGTCGATTTCTGTTTTTATTCTATGCTCGTCACGATCAAATAGACGTTCATTATCTATTTGATAAATAAAAGAAGATATCATAGGTGATTGATCGATGTGTAATTCTGAGGATTGTAATGGAAACATAGTATTTTGAATATAAAAACCATCTTCATAATCGCGTTGAGTACCAAAACTTGTCATTCTGGAATTATATTTGCCTGCTAAAACGATATTAGTGAAATCATTTCTAGAAAAAGGTTTACCTTTAGTATCAGCCAAAAAGAGATATTGACGTAATTCAGGCCCTATTTTCTCACCAAAATAACGTATTCTAGCTAATAAAGGATAATTACGTAATACGCTATGTTGTTTTTGGCGTTTATCTTTAAATAGTAATAGTGCACCTACAATAAGACCACTTAATAAAAATAAAACAATGATTATATTAACAATAAACTGTAGTACGGTTAATATTGTCATAAAACATCCCCCCATATAACTATATGTTACAACAAAATGATCATTTTACAATAAAATAGCTAATGAAAAAGCCACTTAATATTAAAGTTCTAAACAATGAAATGATATAGAAAAATTTATAAAATATATATAAGTGATTTGAATCATGATATATTTGCAATATATAAATATAAAGGAAGGTGTCTTATGGATGAGGAATCAATGTTAAAAAGCACGAAGCAATTACAAGAAAAAAACAAATGGCAGAGTAAGCATATTATGAAAAGAGATTTCTGGCTTATTCCTTTTTATATACTATTCAATCAAGTTGTACCTTTAATTGTCTTAGCTGTAATATTTGGCGTTTCTTTTTTATTTAATATTAAAAATGCAGTTGCAGACAATGATTATAGGATTGTAAGTACCGTAATCTCTGAAATTATTATTTTGCTAAGTTTTTATTTAATCCATAAGAAGCATCGATTAGTACCGATTGCGATGAATCGTTTTAAGAAAAGTAAACAATATTTATTAATGATTTTGGCTACTTATATCGTTTCAATTGTATTAATTACTGGGTATGAATGGGCGACGGATTTTTTGCCTAAATCACTTCAATATGGCGAGACTCAAAATCAAATGTTATTAGAAGAGTTGTTTGATAATAATTGGATGTTACCGCTATTATTTATAGATATAGTCATTTTAACGTCTTTTATTGAAGAATTAATATTTAGGCATTTAATAATTCATGAATTAGGTAAAAAAATAACCTATGGTTTTGCTACGGTTCTATCAATAATCCTTTTTGCATGTATACATGTTATGGGAGCCACGTCTCCTTTTGAAATAGGAAGTTATATTATAATTGGTGCCAGTCTTGCCTTTGTTTATCTAAAAAGTGGCATGAATTTGGCCGTTTCTATCACGCTGCATAGTTTAAATAATTTTATATCATTTATAACGATTGTTATTTTAAAATAACTTTTAATCAGGTAGTGTTAAGTTATATTTTCTTAGAAATTGGTTATTTATATCATGTGTTAGGGAATAATGATGAATAAAGCAAATCTTAGGGAGGCTGTAGCATGTTAGAACTGAAAAATGTTTCATATCATGTTGATAAACGTGACATCATCAACAATATTTCTTTGAAAATTGAACAAGGAGAAACCATTGCGATTGTAGGCCCTTCAGGGAGTGGGAAAAGTACACTAATGCGTTTGATTAATAATTTAATCAGTCCTACAGAAGGGGAAATCTATTTGAATGGTAAGCCTTATGAGCAAATTAGCCCAGAAACATTGCGTATGAAAATTAGTTATTTGTTACAAGAAAGCGACTTGTTTGATAGAACTATAGGAGAAAATTTAGCTTTTCCAGCAGAAGTACGCAATGAGAAATTTGACCGTAAAAGAGCAAAATATTTATTGAAGACAGTTGGTTTGGGCCATTACAATTTTAATACAAGAGTAGATCATTTATCCGGTGGTGAAAGACAGAGAATAACAATAGCAAGACAGTTGATGTACAAACCACAGATGTTGTTGTTAGATGAAGCGACTAGTGCACTAGATAAGCAAAATAGTGAAAAAATTGAAAAACTAATTTTTAATATGGCCAAAGAAGGAGTCTCAATTTTGTGGATTACACATAGTAATGAACAAAGTAGTAGGCATTTCAAGAAAAGGATTAAAATCGTTGAAGGTCGAATTGAGCAGGAGGATGATTTATCATGAGTACAACTGCGTTAGCATTAACCGGTCTTCTGTTACTATTCCCTATCATTGTCTCTTATAAAGAAAAATTACATATAATTAAAGATTTATTAATTGCTACATTACGTGCAGTAGTACAACTTGTTATTTTGGGATATCTCTTACATTTTATTTTTGGAGTGAATCAAAAGTGGTTACTGCTTACATTTGTATTGATAATTATTGTAAACGCTTCTTGGAATACAATAAGTAGGGCATCACCAGTAATGCATCATGTGTTTTGGATTTCATTTATAGCTATATTCGTTGGTGTTGCCTTGCCATTAGTTGGAGTAATCCTGACTGGTGCGATACAGTTCAAACCCAATGAAGTTATACCGATTGCAGGTATGTTGGGAAGTAATGGTTTGATAGCCATCAACTTGGCTTATCAAAATTTAGATAAAGAATTTGTAAAAGAAATGAGTCAAATCGAAGCTAAATTAGCTTTAGGTGCAAACCCTAAATTGTCCTCTAAGGCAACAATTAGGAACAGCATTAAAACAGCGATTGTACCGACGATTGATTCTGTAAAAACATATGGTATCGTCTCTATACCTGGTATGATGACAGGATTGATATTAGGTGGCGTTGCACCATTAGAAGCAGTGAAGTTTCAGTTAATGGTTGTATTTATCCATACAACTGCGACGATTATGTCAGCTTTAATTGCGACATACTTAAGCTATAAACAATTCTTTAATCATCGAGATCAACTGATTGGGCGTCATCTACATACGGAAGATAGATAATATGTAATCGAGTTATGATGACTTATTTAACTTCATATTTAAAATATTTGCGGATATTTAGTGACTCATGTAAATTATAGTGGTATATATTCGGTTTATAATTGAGTCGCAGTACCAACAAAGCTACGTGTTTTGTTGGTATTTTTTGAGTGTATCTCTAGAAATTGTTGAATTTAAGTGTTTCAAAGACAAATAACCATCATAACACCATACAACTACTATCATTTTAAAATGTTCAAACGTATTGACGTATGGTTTATAATATAATGGTTATGTAAAAATAAAAATTTATAAAAGAGAGGAGTGAATCTATGTCAGTGATGAGAATCGCAACATTCATTTTAAGTATATTTATTGTAGGTATGGTTGAAATGATGGTTGCTGGGATTATGAATCTAATGAGTAATGATTTACATGTCTCAGAAGCGATAGTAGGTCAGTTAGTGACACTGTATGCGATCACTTTTGCTATAGCAGGTCCAATCTTAGTAAAATTAACTAATCGCTTTTCACCGAGGCCAGTCTTGTTATGGGCGTTACTAACTTTTATTATAGGGAATGTAATAATTGCTATGGCGCCTAATTTTTCAATCTTAGTATTTGGACGTATATTATCATCAGCTGCGGCAGCGTTAATCGTGGTGAAAATATTAGCATTAACGGCTTTATTAACAGCTCCACAGCATCGTGGGAAAATGATTGGTATTGTTTATTCAGGTTTTAGTGGTGCTAATGTATTTGGTGTACCTATTGGGACAATTATAGGTGACTTAGTAGGATGGAGATATACATTCTTATTTATTGTCGCAGTCAGCGTGCTAGTCGGTATACTAATGTACTTCTACGTACCACAACCGCAATTTCAAACACCTAAAACAGGTACAGAAACAACGCAACGTGCAAGTAGTTATTCTAAAATATTAAGACCGGCAGAAATTGTAAAATATTTGAGTATAACGTTTTTACTACTCGTTGCCAATTCAGTGACATTTATTTATATTAATCCGTTGATGCTGAAAAGTGGCCATGATTTATCATTTGTGTCTATCGCATTGTTGATTAATGGTGTAGCAGGCGTAATAGGTACATCAATGGGTGGGTTCTTATCAGATAAACTCACAAGTAAACGTTGGTTAACGATTGCGACAACTATTTTTATTATTATGATGTTAATCTTAAATGTCTTCTTACCGGGCACAGGTCTATTATTGATGGTTATCTTTATTTGGAATATCATGCAGTGGAGCACAAATCCAGCTGTACAAAGTGGTATCATTGAACATGTAGAGGGCGATACGAGCCAAGTTATGAGTTGGAACATGTCTAGTTTAAACGCAGGAATTGGTATAGGTGGGATTGTAGGTGGCTTAGTTGTTTCAAAAGTAGACGTTTTTGCAACAACTTACTTTAGTGCCGCGATTGCCTTATTAGCCTTTATATTAATCATTAGTTTAAAAAACGTGGCGAAATATAACAAAGTTCAAGCGTAATGTTATATGATAACATGTGAAACTTACTTAGCATAAAGCAAATATTTTATATATAAATAATGGGGACAGCTTCCGACATATCAAGTAAAACTTGGTATCGGGTAGCTGTCCCCATTTTAAGTTCAAAAGTTCAATTTATATTCATAACTTAGATTGCTACTACGCCGATTAATACAGCGATAATCAACATGATAATAGCGAATCCCCATATCCAGAAAAAGGCATATTTTATATATGTTCCCATATTCGCCTCTGCAAGACCGATAGCTAACCATAAGGCTGGCGAGAAAGGACTAACAAAGGTTCCAATAATATTACCAATTATCATTGCGTATGCGGTAGATATAGCAGGGACACCAAATTGACTAGCAGTTTGTTCAACTATTGGAAGTACAGCAAAATAATAAGCATCTGTACTCGTAAGTAAATCAAGCGGTACACCAAAGATACCTACAATAATATGTAAATATGGGCCAACTGCGTCTGGAATAATAGCTATAAAGTTTAAAGCTATTGCTTCTAGCATACCTGTTTCGTTTAACACTCCTAAAAACATTCCTGCCGCTAAAATTACGGCGGCCATCATTAATGCATTGGGTGCGTGTGCTTTTAATCGACTCATTTGTTCATCTACGTTTGGGAAATTAATTACTAACGCGATAGCAACACCTATCATAAAGGCAAATTCTGGCGGTGCGATATTAGCTAACATCACGACGATAATAATAATCGTAAGTAATCCATTAACCCAATTAATCCATGGTTTAGATACTGCAGTTCCACGTACTGGGAATTTTACTGCTTGATCTTTTTCGTAATTATCTACAATTTTATGAATATCTATATGTTGTGTATCTCTAACTTCACCTTTATTTATAGCTTTGTTAATTCTCGCTTTCTCTCTAAGCCCTAAATAAGCTGCAAAAATCAGTACAAGTGCAAAACCGATTAATTGAACAGGTATAATACCGTACCAAAGTTCATTGACGTTTTTAACATTTAATACTGAAGCCGTACGCGCCATAGGACCACCCCAGGGCACCATGTTCATAATAGCAGCGCTTAAAGCCAATAGTAATAATAATAAATAGCGATTCATATTTAAGGCTTTATAAAGTGGTAACAATGCAGGAATAGATAATAAAAATGTTGTTGCCCCAGCACCATCAAGTTGTGCGAAGATACCTATTAAAGCAGTAACGATACAGACTACTATGACGTTACCTCTAGTGAGTAGTATTAATTTTTTTACAAGTGGTTTAAATAAACCACTATCACTCATTATGCCAAAAAATATAATAGCAAATATAAACATAATAACGACATTTATAACTTGGTCTAAGCCACTATTGAAAAATTTTACTAAATCCCCAATATTATAACCTAAAAGTAACGCCCCAATACTCGGTATTAAAATCATACCAACTACTGGACTAATGCGTTGCGCAATTAATAAGCCTACAATGGAAATAATAATCACTAGGCCCACAATTGTTAACCAAATACTTTCTTGTTGCATTTTACTTCCCCCTTAAGTTAAAGCGCTTACAAAAATACTGATTATCATCTGATTAATTAAAATGATTATATTTAATTGTACCAAAATTGAATATTGTTAAGTAATGATTATTGTATTATTTCATATTAATTTACTTATATTAAATAATAAGTAAAACAAAAGTACCGTAGCAAAATATATGTTTTTAAACGTATAAACAGAAATAAAGGAAGCAGATTAAGAATCATTATAGTAAAATTTGATCCCTGTTCTGCTTCCTAATAGAGAGGTCATTTATTAATTTATTTTTTCTGAAATGTGTGTTGTATTTAAACGTATATTATCTATATTTAAATTTGCTTTGCTATTCGAAAATTGTGCAATAGCAGCTGAAATTAAGATATAAATTAATGTGCCTATCATATAACCTACTTTTAAGTCTGATATTAATAAATAAGACTGATAAAGTAAAATAATTATAGCAGTGATTGCGATAACAACTAGTAATGGATAGGGTACTTTAAAGGGTGATTGTTTATAAGCTTCAGGGTATTTTTTAGGTAACTGTGTTACAGCTAATGCAGGAAATGCAAATACAATTAATGATATACCAGTACCTAACTGTGCAACAACATTTAAAGACATACCTGTAATGATAGGTAGCGCACCTATAATATAAAAAATAAGTAAAAGCCAATGTGGTGTGCCAAATTGCTTGTTCACACGACCTAAGACTTTAGGCAAATAGCCGTCATGAATTGCGATTAACAAACTTTTAGTTACCCACGTAAAAGTCGAATTAAGCGTTGTAGCTAAAGCAAACATCGCGCCACCAATCATAAAGAAAATAAAAATGGGCGTAGGCAGTACTTCTTTTGCTACGCTTGTTAAAGGTCTACCTGCAACTTCAGGTATCGGTAAAACTCCAACTGCAATTGACGCAATAAAGGCATATAATAGACCAACAAAAATAGTGGCTACAATAATAACAATTGGTATATCTCTTTTAGGATTTTTCATTTCTCCACCTAATTCAGCAACCACTTGTGCTCCGCCAGTGGCAAAAGAAACTAGACCAACAGCAGTAAAGAAACCTGTAAATCCATCTGGGAACATTGATTTTGAATTAAATACGCCAAAGTTAACGTGTGGCATACCAAAGATGATGAAACAAGAAAGGGCTACAATTAAGGTAATGACCATCAAATTTCCTATAATAGATGCTGACTTAACGCCGACGATATTCACGATGAATAAAATAGTCAACAATAAGAAGGCGACAGTTCTAACAGGTACGCCAGGAAAAAGCCCTTCTAAATATTGCGCAAATGACAGTGCATATAAGGATAGGGTAATTTGTAAAAACATAAACAACATTAGCCAAAATATACCAGTTTTAGGGGTCAGTAAACGGCTAGTATATTGGTACATACCTCCAGTAGTAGGTAGTGTAGAACCTAATATAGCAATTGGAAACATAGTCAATAACGTTATAACAGCGGATAAAATAAACGCAGGTGTTATACCACTGCCTGTCATCTGTATACCAATACCAGTTAGTGACATGACACCTGCCCCGATAATTTGCCCAATAGCAATTCCTAAAACATCTGTGAGACCTAACACTTTTTTTAAATTTGTTGCTTGTTGCATTCAATCACCTCTATATATTATGTAATTGTAAAAATAATAAAAAAATCATAACATAATTCTCGTTTAATTCATAGTGTATCAATCGGAAAACTTAGGTTTTATGATGAAAAAGATTCCAAATAGATAAAATAGAGCATTTTATAGTAGAATAAAAATAAATAAAAATTATAATGAGGTGCAAGTGTTATGCCAAATCAACAAAATCATATAAAAGTAGATGCATTTATTGATAGATTAAAACAGTGGCAAGACGAGTTTAAATTGATGCGTGAAATTATTAGAGAAACTGAATTAGTTGAAGATTACAAATGGATGCATCCTTGTTATACACTAGAGAATAAAAACATAGTGATTGTACAAGACTTCAAACATTATTGTGCGTTGTTGTTTGAAAAAGGTGCTATTATGGAAGATCCTTATCAAACATTGATTCAACAAACTAAAAATGTACAAGCAGCTAGACAATTACGTTTTGAGAGTTTAGAAGAAATAGAGCGTCGTAGAGAAGAAATTAAATGGTATATTGAAGAAGCTATAAGAATAGAAAAATCAGGAAAAAAAGTACCTATGAAAGAAACAGAAGACTACGAAATGCCAGTAGAATTACAAGCAAAATTAGATGAAATACCAGAACTTGAAGAAGCGTTTAATCAATTGACTCCTGGTAGACAAAGACAATATATGTATCATATAGCACAGGCTAAAAGAACTTCCACACGTGAAAATCGCGTATTGAAATATATAGATCATATTTTAAATGGTAAAGGCATGAATGATAAATAATTTTTAAAATGAATAAAGCGTTTAGGCTGGGGCTTAAAATTACTGTCCCTGCTTTTAATTATTCCTATAATCATGCATGCCGTGGCAGTGTACATAAAGTAAACTATATTAGAAATTATGATAATATACCTATGTCTTTAATTTAGAAGTTATAGAAAGATAGAGTTGCAACTTTAGCGTTTATCGTATATAGTTTGCTCGAATATAAAATACTACGAGACAACAGGTCAGATAGTACATTGAGAAAGAAGGTGTATGAATGCCAAGAGTTTCCAAACAGATACAATTATTACAGGCAGCTGCAGCTATCGTTGATGAACAAGGTAGTGAATATTTAACGTTAGATGCTGTTGCTAAAAGAGCTGGTGTCAGTAAAGGAGGCTTATTGTACCATTTTCAAAACAAATTTGCGTTAATACAAGGGCTCGTTGACCATGCAGACGAACTATATCGTAACAATGTTAATGAATATGTAGAAAAAGATAATAACGAGAACGGTAAATGGGTTCGTGCCTTTATTGAAGCAACTCGTGAACATCGTGCTGAAAATGGTTCGATTACATCTGGCATGCTTGCTGCCCAAGGCATAAACAGTAATTTACTATTACCATTACAAGACACATATAAAGAGTGGCAACATAATATTGAAAATGATGGGCTAGATAAAGTAGACGCCACTATAATTAGGTTGGCAGTTGATGGATTGTGGTTATCAGAAATTTTTGGTTTAGATAATTTAGATGAATCGATGAGAGAAAAAGTGTTGGACAGATTGACGGAATATACTCAAAGTGATAAAAACGACTAAATTATTTTTTAGTCTATGTAATTTATAAAAAAATAATAAAATGAATAAACTACGGTAAATACTGTTACTAAAGGAATAATCGACAATTTAAAGTTGATTATTCCTTTTTTTAAATCTTTAAAGGCTTGAAACTAAACCGTCCAGTTGGTACACTAACCGATGTATTAAAAACGCTCTTGGAGGTTTATATCAATGAAAAAAGTTATGCTAACAGCAGCATTGACAGGTGCTGGAGATACTGTAGATAAAAATAAGCATGTCCCTGTGACGCCACAAGAAATTGCTGATTCTGCAATTAAATGCGCAAAGGCTGGTGCTACTGTAGCACATATTCATGCGAGAGATCCAAAAACAGGAGGGATTAGTCATAATGTGGAGTTTTTTAGGGAAGCAGTAAGGCTAATTAGAGCAGCAGATGAAGATATCATTATTAATATTACGTCAGGTGGAGGTGGAGATTTCATTCCAAGCCTTGAAGATCCATATACAGCAGAGAAAGGATCTGATATGCAAACCCCTGATGAGAGACATGAACCAGTTGGCACATTATTACCTGAAATGTGTACATTAGATTGTGGTAGTGTCAATATGGGCGACGCTATTTATTTGAGCCCTGCAGATTGGTTAAGAAAACAAGCTCAATTGGTCAAGGATGTAGGTGTTAAACCAGAATTAGAGTGCTTTGATAGTGGCCATATTTCTTTTGCAAAACAATTGATAAATGAAGGACTTATTGAAGGTACACCGCTATTTCAATTCTGTTTAGGTATTCCATGGGGCGCTGAAAATGATCCAGAAACCATCGAATATTTTAAAACACGTATACCTGAAAATGCAGATTGGTCAGCATTTGGTATTGGAAGGATGCAATTTCCAACAGTAGAGGAAGCAGCAAAACGTGGTGGTAACGTTCGTGTTGGTTTAGAGGACAATTTATATTTAGCAAAAGGTGTAAAAGCATCTAACGAACAACTTGTTGAAAAAGCAGTAGAAATACTCAAAGATTTAGATATTGAGCCGATGACACCGGCAGAGGCGCGTGAAAAGTATAAGCTTAGATCGCCACAAGGAGGTACAAAATGAAGTTTGCAGTTGTAGGTACAGGTGTAATCGGTAGCGGTTGGATTACAAGAATATTAGCACATGGACATGAAGTCATAGCGACAGATCCGAGTGAAAATGCATTTGAAAGTATGTTGAAACAAGTGAAACAAAATTGGCCATATGCTGAACAACTTGGCTTAGCAGAAAATGCATCTTTAGAAAATTTAACGTTCACCCCTCATTTAGAAGAAGCAGTTAAAGATGCAGATCACATTCAAGAAAATGTTCCAGAAATTGAATCATTAAAGGATCAAGTATTAACTGAGATAGATTTCTATGCAAAACCTGATGCTACAATAGGTTCTAGTACATCAGGTATCATGCCCTCAGAATTACAAAAGAATTTACAACATCCAGAAAGATTAGTGGTAGCGCATCCATTTCATCCAGTTTATATTTTGCCCTTAGTTGAAATTGTTCCTGGTAAACTAACTACAGAAGAAATAACAGTAAAAGCTGAAACAATTTACGAAAGTATTGGTATGGATGTACTGCATGTGAGACATGAAATTGAAGGACATGTGGCGGACAGATTGATGGAGGCGTTATGGAGAGAAGCGTTGCATATTGTTAATGATGACATCGCTACTACAGAAGAAGTAGATAAAGCGTTTACCCACGCAGCTGGATTACGTTATGCGCAATATGGCCCGTTTATGACGTTCCATTTAGCTGGTGGTGAGGGCGGTATGCGTCATATGTTAAAACAATTTGGTCCTGCATTGAAAAAACCTTGGACTAAGTTATTAGCTCCTGAATTAACCCAAGAACTTTATGATGAAGTCGTCAATGGATGTGAATCTTCATCACAAGGCCAAACGATGTCAGAACTTGACCAAAAACGCAATGAATTCTTAGTTAAAGTGAAGCAACTTGCAGAAACATATTGGCCAGAAGACACACCTTCAATGAAAAAAAGCAATAATCAGTCGGTGTATTAATATGACTCAATCATTATTTGAATATACGACAACAGTAAAAAAAACTTGGGTGGATCATAATGGCCATATGAATGACGCTGAGTATAACCGCGTATTCAGCGATGCAACAGACGGGTGGTTAGCTACTTTAGGGTTAGATTTACAAGCAATCGAACAATTGCAATATACAATATTTACACTTGAAAATCACGTGATGTATTTAAAAGAAATAAAAGTAAATGAGTCAATTACTGTTACAATTGAATTATTTGATTTTGATACGAAACGCTTACATGTATTTATGACATTAACTAATGAGCAAAATGATAGGTGCGCGACATATGAAGTGATGCTAATGGGTATTGATACTGAATATAATAAACCGAAGCCATTTCCAGAAACTATTAGAAAATCAGTTGAACTTTATGCAGATATTGCATTAATTCAACATCAACCTAAAGAACTTGGGCATCATATTGGAATTAAACGAAAATAAATTTTATTAATAAATTTTAAACTATTCAATAAAAGGTTTTTTGAATGTATTGATAAACAAAATTCATCATTATAAATTGTTTAATTTTATTAATTGATGTATCTTGTTATATATAGGCTGATAAAAATTTAAGCAAAAACGACTATTTATATGTATTTAGCAAAACATAAACAAATTAGGGCTATATGTGCTCATGTTTTTACTTATTTTAGGATATGTATAACATCCACAAGTAGCCCTGAATTTATTAGGGATTAGTTGAAATTGAATATATACATAGAAAGGAATTGACCCATGTTAAGTATTAAAAACTTATCTAAAGTCTATGGCGGTGGTAAAAAAGCTGTAGATAATATTTCATTAGAGGTTGAATCTGGTGAATTTATAGCATTTATTGGTACAAGTGGTAGCGGTAAGACAACTGCCTTAAGAATGATAAATAGAATGATAGAAGCAACTGATGGCCAAATTACAATTAATGGCAAAGATGTCCGTAAGATGAATCCAGTAGAATTGCGTAGAAAAATTGGCTACGTTATTCAACAAATCGGATTGATGCCACATATGACTATTAGAGAAAATATTGTTTTAGTGCCTAAATTATTAAAATGGTCACAAGAAAAGAAAGAAAAAAAGGCGAAAGAATTAATTAAATTAGTCGACTTGCCTGAAGAATTTTTAGATAGATATCCTTCACAACTTTCTGGTGGTCAACAACAGCGTATTGGTGTTGTTCGAGCATTAGCTGCTGAACAGGATGTTATTCTGATGGATGAGCCTTTTGGGGCGTTAGATCCAATTACTAGAGATACATTACAAGATTTAGTTAAAGAGTTACAACAAAAATTAGGTAAAACATTTATCTTTGTCACACATGATATGGATGAGGCGATTAAGCTAGCCGACAAAATTTGTATTATGTCAGAAGGTCGTGTGATCCAATATGACACACCTGACAATATTTTACGACATCCAGCAAATGACTTTGTACGTGACTTTATTGGTCAAAATAGATTGATACAAGATAGACCTAACATGCGTACGGTTAAAGATGCGATGATTAAACCAGTTACAGTACATGCGGATAGTACATTGAATGAAGCAGTAGAAATTATGAGAGCACGTCGTGTCGATACTATTTTTGTAGTAGGTAACAATAGCCGATTATTAGGTTACTTAGATATTGAAGATATCAATCAAGGTTTAAGAACGCATAAGGATCTTATTGATATGATGCAACGTGATATTTATAGAGTACGAATAGATAGTAAATTACAAGACTCTGTTCGTACAATCCTTAAGAGAAATGTAAGAAATGTGCCAGTAGTGGATAGTGATGGTAAAACATTGATTGGATTAGTTACGAGAGCCAACTTAGTAGATATCGTTTATGACAGTATTTGGGGAGAATTAGATGAGGATGTTAGCGCTACTGAAGCTGCAATTGTAGAGCCCGATAATGTAGGAGCTGATATATAATGAAACAATTCATAGAGCAATATGGTGGTCAACTGATTTCTAAAACAGTAGAACACTTTTATATCTCAATGATCGCTTTGTTGATTGCCATTGTAGTAGCTGTGCCTTTAGGAATAATTCTATCCAAGATGAAAAGAACTTCAAATATTGTGCTTACAGTTGCTGGTGTATTACAAACGATTCCTACATTAGCTGTACTTGCGGTCATGATACCAATTTTTGGCGTGGGAAAATTACCAGCAATCATAGCTTTATTTATCTATGTACTTTTACCAATATTAAATAATACTGTTTTAGGTGTTAAAAATATCGATAGTAATATTAAAGAAGCGGCAATAAGTATGGGCATGACTCGTTTTCAATTAATGAAAGATGTGGAATTGCCATTAGCCTTACCGTTGATTTTAGGTGGTATTCGATTATCATCTGTTTATGTAATTAGTTGGGCGACGCTTGCCAGTTATGTCGGTGCGGGCGGTTTAGGTGACTTTGTATTTAACGGATTAAACTTATATGATCCATTGATGATTGTAAGTGCTGCAGTGCTTGTAACAGCATTAGCATTAATTGTAGATCTATTACTATCATTAGTTGAAAAATGGGCAGTACCAAAAGGGTTAAAAGTATCCAGATAAATTAAGGAGGACATTATGAAAAGATTGAAACAGTATTGTATCGCGCTTGTACTGTGTCTGACGGTGTTGTCTGGATGTAGTTTACCCGGTTTAGGTGGAAATAGCTCAGACAACGAAGTCAAGATTACAGCACTTGCGACGAGTGAATCACAAATTATGTCTCATATGCTGAGACTTTTAATAGAACATGATACTGATGGGAAAATTAAACCAACATTAATAAATAACTTAGGTTCAAGCACGATTCAGCATAACGCTCTTGTAAACGGTGATGCAAATATGTCGGGTGCCCGTTACAATGGTACAGATTTAACAGGCGCATTGAATGAAGATCCCATTAAAGATCCAGAGAAAGCAATGAAAGCTACTCAAGAAGGTTTCCAAAAGAAATTTAATCAAACATTCTTTAACTCATATGGTTTTGCAAATACATATGCGTTTATGGTTACAAAAGAGACAGCTGAAAAATATAATTTAGAAACAGTGTCTGATTTGAAAGCACATAGTGATGAATTAAAACTAGGCGTCGATAGCTCATGGTTAAATCGTAAAGGCGATGGCTATCCAGGGTTTACTAAAGAATATGGTTTTAAATTTAATACTGTTAGACCGATGCAAATTGGTTTAGTATATGATGCCTTGAATTCTAAAAATCTTGACGTGGCAGTAGGATATTCCACAGATGGTCGAATTGCAGCATACGATTTAAAAGTGTTGAAAGATGATAGACATTTTTTCCCACCTTATGCAGCTAGTTCGGTAGTAACAAATGAATTATTAGATAAATACCCTGAGTTAAAACCGATTATTAATAAGTTAGAGAATAAGATTTCAACAAGTGAAATGCAAGATCTTAATTATCAGGCTGATGGTAAAGGGAAAGAGCCTGCAGTTGTTGCAGAAAACTTCTTGAAAAAACATAACTATTTTGAAGATGAGAAGAAGGGTGGTCAAAAATAATGGAGGGTAATCTATTACAGCAATTAATCGAATATTATTCAGTAAACTTTGGCTACCTTTGGGATTTATTTATTAAGCATTTACTTATGTCAGTGTATGGCGTGCTATTTGCAGCTATTGTGGGTATCCCACTTGGCATTGTTATAGCTAGATATAAGAAACTCTCATGGACGATTATTACAATTGCTAATATTATACAAACCGTACCCGTTATAGCGATGCTTGCCATTTTGATGTTAGTTATGGGTCTAGGACCGACGACAGTAGTAGTAACAGTATTCTTATACGCTTTATTACCGATTATTAAAAATACTTTTACAGGTATTGTAGGCGTAGATGAAAATATTAAAGATGCCGGTAAAGGTATGGGTATGACACGTAATCAAGTCTTACGCATGATAGAGTTACCATTAGCTTTATCTGTTATTTTAGGAGGACTAAGAATTGCTCTTGTTGTAGCTATTGGAGTTGTCGCTGTTGGGTCATTTATTGGTGCACCGACCTTAGGTGATATTGTAATCCGTGGAACAAATGCTACAGATGGAACTACATTTATTTTAGCTGGTGCGATACCAATTGCATTAATTGCAATTTTAATAGATATTGTATTAAGGTTATTAGAAAAACGATTAGACCCTACAAATAGAACACAGAAGAAACAAAAACATAGACCTCAGGGTATTAATCAGTAAAGAAAGTAGTGAAATAATATGGCGTTGTTAACGATAAATTACAAATCCAAAACTATTGGTATGAATCACCAATTTATAGCTATTTTACCTGAAGATGTTAGTTATTTTAATACGGACGTAGAGCCTAAACAATTAAAGACAATGTTATTGTTACACGGCTTATCAAGTGATGAAACATCTTATATGCGCTATACAAGTATTGAGCGTTATGCTAATGACCATCAAATTGCAGTTATTATGCCTAACGCTGACCATAGTGGTTATAGTAATATGAAATTTGGTCATAAATACTTTGACTATGTGTTAGAAGTATTAGACTATGCACATCAAATCTTACCGTTATCACAGAAGAGAGAGGATAACTTTATTGCAGGGCATTCTATGGGAGGATATGGAACGATAAAATATGCCTTAACACAAGGTCATCGTTTTGCTAAAGCTTGTCCATTATCATCTGTATTTAATGCACAAACCTTTATAGACATTGATTGGAATGACTTTTCAGGCCAAGCAATTGCAGGTGTAGATAAAATGACACAGGATACAGAACTTGATCCATATTATTTAGTAGATAAAGCAATAGCTGAAAGCAAGGTAATACCAGAGTTACTTATTATGTGTGGAACAGAAGATCAACTCTACGAAGATAATAAACAATTTATAGCATATTTGGATGCACAAAATGTATCTTACCAATTTGAAGATGGACCTGGTAAGCACGATTATGCTTATTGGGACAAGGCAGTAAAACGTGCAATTGAATGGTTCATAGGATAAATAGCAAATTAAAACAATGATTTAGCATAAATAAAAACCTCAATCATAAAAATGGTTGAGGTTTTTTGACTTGAAAAGTTGATTGTACAAACGATAAAGAAAAAATGTATTACTTTGAAGTAATATGCTTAGTGTTGATTTCTTCTTCCAATTTACCTATATGTCTTAAAGTGGGTGTTAACGCAGCGAAGAAGAAACCTTCTTTTAATTTACGTGCTTGTGGCGCTTTGGGTGAATAAGCTCTAGATCCACCGTTCACCATAGAAGCTTGGTTCACTTCTAATAATAAGTAGCCAGCTTGTTTTTTTAAGTTGATGAGTTCAGCAAAATCATGTTGTAAAGTTTTGCGTTGGATTAAATGATAAAAGTCTGTTTTGATTTGTTGTAAACGTAATTCGAAATCATCAATATCGTATTCTAAGTATTTATTTATACCGTTTTGTGCATCGGAAAATTGATGTATCAAATCAAGTGAAGCACGAATAGAACCTAATGCTATTGGTACTTGCAGTGCAACGAATTGAGGACGGATATCAGCGGCAAATGATTTTGCATCATGAGTGATAATTTGATTCTTTGGAATAAGTACATCGTTTAGTTCGATTTTAAAAGTAGCTGAGCCATTAACGCCTAAGAAATTTGATTTTTCCTCTAAAGTAACGCCGTCTTGGTTTGCATGTACAATAAACATGACTAATTCGTCACCGTTTTCAGCTTTTGATATAGCGCCAAAATAGTGGTCTGGCCCTATATTACTCACTGCAGGTAATTTACCTTTCACGAATAATTGATTCTCTTTGTAATAATGATTTAAATTAAATGATTCTAAATCATTAAATGATTTCATGGGATTAGATAACCCTGTTGCACCTAATACTTTTCCACTAAGTAGTGCCTGTTGTAAATCTTGATTAAAATGAGGTTGTTTAGCATTTTGCAAGTAAGTTGAAAATGCTAATTGACACCATAAACAAAACCCTGTAGTAAGGCATGATTTAGATACTTCTTCGATCACTTCTAAATTGTTAGTTAAGTCATCTTCTTTGAAATAGCCTTCTTTAAATAAATTTTGAATAAATGTTCTAGGGTAGTATGAACCTTCGTCAATTTCTATTAAATAAGGTTCTAATTCATTTTTAATAAGTGTTTGTAAACTCATATATATACGCTCCTTTATTCTCCAAATCTTTTTAAAATGATTGTTTCTAAGTAACTAATGAGTCGATCAATTAAGAATCCGAATAAACCAATAAAGAAGATTGCAGATAAGACATCTTCTAGATTTAACATGTTACGCGCATCCACAATTAGGAAGCCTAATCCAGATTGAGCACCAATCATTTCGCCTGAAACTAAGAAAATCCAACTTGTACCAACCGCCATATGAATACCACCCATAATATACTTGAAGGCGCCTGGAAATAATATATTTCTATATAATGACCATCCTTTGAGGTTTAAATTCGCTGCAATTTTCAAATATTGCGGTTCAACATTTCTTATGCCTTTAATAGTATTAAAGACAATAGGGAAGAAAGCAGCAATGAATATAATCGCCATTGCTGGCAGACTGCCAATACCAAACCATAAAACTACGAATGGTGACCAAGCAATAGGTGAGATGGGTCTAATCAACTGTAATAAAGGCTCTATAGCATGAAAAAGTGTGTTACTACGACCTAATAAGAACCCAACTGGTACGCCTATTAAAATTGCAGTTCCAAAACCTACAAAAAAACGAAATAGACTAATACCTAAATGTGTGAATATTTCCCCGGAAATAATAAATTGCCATATACTTTGTGCTACGAGAATAGGGCCTGGTAACAGAATAGGTTGGTAATTACCTATCCAAATGACACATTGCCATAAAAATAGAAAAATGATGAAAGTGAATAGGGGCAATGTGAATTTTTTGATTAATGTAGTTGTCATTTCACTTTATCCTTCCTTATATAACGTTGGGTCTATAAATTCATTATAATCTGGTGCTTTAAACAGTTTGTGTTCATTAATTAACTTCTTAATTTTGCTATAACCTTTTTCTTCAATAGTAAGGTCACCATAAGAAGTCCATTTGGCAGATTGTTCTAAAACATCTCTGTCTTGTTTAAAATGTTTATCCATAATATCCACGCTTTGTTTTTGATTATTCATTTTGTAACCAGCTTTTTTATAGTCAGATATAAATGCTTTTGCAGCATCAGTGTGGTTGTTTATTAGGTCATCTCTTAATACAAGGACACAACAATACGCATCTGGTATAATGTCGCTTCCATGCTGAATTGTTTCTCCTTTTCCTAACTTTTCACCCAGTGCGCCAAAGGGCTCTGCAACTGAGTAACCTGAAATTCGTCCTTCATTTAAAGCTGCGGGCATTTCAGCAGGTGCCATTTCATGATAACTGAAGTCTTTTGCATTAAGACCCAGTTGTTTACGCATTTCTTCTAATAGTAAATAATGCGTAGAATACCGATGAGGAATAGCAAAACTATAATTTTCATGTTTATGGAAATCAGAAACTTTCTTCCCTTGTTGTCCCATAACTACATTACCTTCATGGTGTCCAAGTGCGACAGCTTTTATATTGGAACCTTTTTGCTTAGATTTCATCGCGAGTTCAATGAGTGTTGAAGCACCGTCTATTTTTCCACTATTTAATGCATCCATAAGATCTGGCCAATTATTAAAACGTACAAGTTTTAAATTATATCCCGATTCTTTTGCTTGTTGTCTAACTTGTTCAGTCATCATTAAATTAGCTGAATGTGTAATAGGGAGGTAACCGATTTTTATAGTCTTTTTATTTTGATTATTGTTATGAGCTGTTTGCTGGTTATCATTTGTACACCCAGAAACTATTAAAAGGAACATTACTGAAAGAACAAATAACTTTTTCAATGTCTAACACTCCTTATAAATAGTATTCCGGTTCTGCCATATGGTGATTTAAAGCAAATTTTTCCATAATTGCATTTCTAATATTTAATAAATGACTATCATTGCGGTTACGTGGGTGTGATTGTTTAATGTTGTATTGACTAATGATTTCACATCCTTCACCAAGCAATATGATATTGTCAGAAAGGTAAATAGCTTCATCAATATCATGTGTTACTAAAATAATCGTAGCATCAGTTTGTTCTTTTAATTGAACTAGTTGGTCTTGTAATTTGTAACGAGTAAAGGCGTCTAATGCGCCTAATGGTTCATCCATCAATATCACATTTGGTTGGTGGACTTGTGCTCTACACAGTGCCACACGCTGTTTCATACCACCAGATAGTTCTTCAGGGAATAAGGTGCCTTTATTATTTAAATCAACACTTTTTAAATGTTTGTTAATTTCATTGTCACTTAGTTGTCGTGATAAACCAATTCTTATATTGTCATTAATATTTTTCCAAGGTAATAAATTGTGGTGCTGGAATATCATTAAACAATCTGGTGAAGGTGTTTGTTTAATTTCACCATCGATATTTACTGTGCCTGATGTAGGTGTTAAAAAACCACCTATTACATTTAATAGCGTAGATTTACCGCATCCGCTTTTACCTATAAAAGTAACGATATCTCCTTTATTTATATTGAGTTCAAAATCATTGATAACTTGGTTATCGCCAAATTGATGTTGAATATGGTCAATATGAATCACGTATTTCACCTCAATTATTCGTATCGTTTTAGTAGGGATTAAATTGATAATAAAGGAGCGGGATTGAAATCCAAATTATAGTTGAATTTCAAATTCCCGCCCCCACAAGTATGACTATACATTAGTCATTTAATGTGCATGATATATTAAATGCTCACAAGTAAAAGGGGTTATATATGTCCCATACTCGTGAAGTGATTAGTTATGATTTTTTACTTCAATTATGAGAACTACTAATCTCAATTTCATTGAGAAAGTAGTTCTTTAAATTTTTTCAATGTCATCGATAGGTGTATCTACGGCTTTACGTGCACGACGTACTGCATCTTCATCTGGTGCATCATATAAGCAAATACATTTAGTCATGTCTTCACATACATAAGTACGTTGGAATTGAACTTCAGGTACTTCTTCGTAATGAACTGAATTTTTCTTTTTACGAGCTAAATATTGATCCATGGTAATACCTTCAGGAATATTCCATGTTACTAGATAATCAATTTTTGGATCTCCGGCTTTAACTTCATCTAGTTCTTTACCTACTAAACGAACTTCTTTTACTAAATTTATATTAATTGAAGCATCCTCTAAAAATTGTTTTGCTTCCGTTTCATTATTTGCTTCGACGATAAAATAACCATGTGTTAAATCTTCAGTTGCTTGTACTTCGATAAGCGTCGGTACAGAGCCTGTAGTTAAGTCTGCAGCTTTCTTTTCTAAGTCAGATTTATTTGAGGCAAAAGCTAAATCATTTGCTTCTAGTAAAAATAATGTCATAAATTTAAACCTCCAAAGTTAATAATACATGCATAATACAACAATTCCTATCACAATACAAGGATATAATCATAAGTAATTTTAATTTTCTGATAACTTATAAAATTGTTATATTTTATATAACTTGAGTGTATCTTTCCAAAATTTTAAATCATTGTGCTTATGGAAATGAAAATGAGAAAAAGAAAAATCAACTTTTAGATTATTGATTTCTCTCTTTCTCATTACAATATAATTACTATTATTTAAAGTAATATTGCTGCAAGAATTGGAGCAACAACTACAACAATTACACCGACAATAACTAATGAAATAGATGCCATTGAAGCTTCTGTTTCACCAAATTCTTGTGCTGAAGAGACGCCCAAGGAATGTCCACTTGTGCCAAGTGCAAGGCCACGAGCGATAGGATTGGTAATATTAAATAGTTTGATTAACTTTGTACCGAGTGCGTAAATAATTACGCCATTTAATATAACAGCTAATGAAGTTAGTTCTTTAATGCCACCGATGTCCGCTGAAACAGGTAGTGCAATAGCAGTTGTCGCACCTTGAGGTAACATAGATGCAATAATGCCATTAGAAAATTGGAATGCTTCAGCTATTAAGTAAATGCAAATGAGTGCTGCAGTGGTACCTAAAGTAATACCGCCTAGTACTTGTTTCCAGTATTTTTTTAAAACATCACGTTTTTTATATAAAGGAATAGCGAAACATATAGTTGCCGGTTCCAGGAAGAAATTAATGATGTCTCCGCCAATTTTATAATTTGCATAATCTATACCAGTTAATTTTAGAAACGCTATACCTACGACCATACTTACAAATAGTGGTGTGAATAAGAAAAAGCCATTAGTTTTTTTAAATAAAAATGTGGCTATAATAAATGGTATCAATGAAAGTAAGATGCCGAAATAGGGCGTGTTGATAGCTAAATGTTCAATCATAATTTATCCTCCGCAAGTTGTTTTTGTGGTCTTTTTCTTGGAATAAAGGATTTAGTTATAAGCATTTGAGCAAAGAACCCTGTACATAATAACAATAAGAGTGTTGAAATAATAATTAATAAAATAATTAGGATAGGGCTCGTACTTAAAATACCTAGTGAATTAATAACTGATACACCTGCTGGTACAAATAGAAAACCAATATTGTTCGTTAAAGTTGTGCCGACTTTCTCGACTTGACCAAGTTTAATAATACCTGTACATAGCGCTATAAATAGTAACACAAGACCTATAACTGAAGCTGGCATAGGAATTGGCATGAAACTTTCGATAATATTTGAAATAAGCATGATAATAGCAATCACAAGTGCTTGATGGAAAAAATTATATGTTTTTGAATGCTGCGTTTGTGCTGCATTTTGTTGTTTGTTTGCTTCCATAATTAAAGTTCCTCCCGTATTGATCTTGGGTTAATTATAAAATGAAAGCGATTACTTTAGTTGGATTGGCATGCGACTTACTAGACGTTGTTTCTGAAATGCATAAATTAGAACTTGAAAATCAAGATAACCCCATATCTTGTTTGAATGGTTTCATATAAGAGCGACTCACTTGGAATTTTAATTGATTAGTCATGGTTAATTGATAAGTATAGTTGAACCAATGTTCAATTGTTTGAATATGTGTCTTGTTAATTAAAGTGGCACGATGAATTCTCATAAATTGAGTAGTGTCTAATTTTTTTTCGTAATGATTCAGCGGTTCAGAAGTCTCAAATTCATTGAGTGTCGTATTTATCGTTGTGACACCGTTATTGACGGAAATTGCGATAATATCATCTAAGTTAATAATATGAATACGCTCGTTAACTTCTATAGGAAGTACGTTTGGCATATTCTCAAGTTTGTTGTGTGTTTCATTAGGATTATTATCATTATTTATAAAATTTTGTTGTTCGATATTTGAGTGAAGCACTTGTTCAACTTTATGGATAGCTTGTGCGATTCGTTGTTGTTCAAATGGTTTCAAAATATAGTCAATGGCATCTAATTCAAACGCTTTTACCGCAAAAGTATCATGTGCAGTAGCAAATATAATCAAAGGGCGATGCTTCATTTTTTTGATTTTATTAGCTAAATCAAGACCACTTTCATCCATTAAATTAATGTCTAAGAAAATAACATCATAGTTATCATAAAGTAACAATTCTAATGTTTCAGAGATATTTTCGGCTTCTTTAATTAAATCAAAAGGACGAATCTGATTTAATAAATAGTGTAGTTCATTACGTGCTAGCGGTTCGTCATCTACGATAATCGCCTTCATATTTATTCCTCCTCTGTAATATTATGTGGAATTGTACAGCTTACTTTTGTACCTTGTTTATTTGATTCAAATTGAAGTTTAGCTTTATAGCCAAATAAACCATCTAACCTTTGATTTAAATTTTCTAATGCACTCCCTGTGCCAGAATCTGAATAAACACTAGTTTTGCCAATTTTATCAAGTTTGTTAACTGGTATGCCTTGACCGTTATCTGAGACAGAAATATTTAATCCGAAATTATTTTGGTGGGCTTTTACAATAATATTATTATCATACTTTCTATTTTTAAATGCATGTTTAATTGCATTTTCTACAAGGATTTGAATTGCAAAAGGTGGCACTAAAGCACTATAGCTTGAATCATCGATATCAAAACTAACATTGAAGCGATCTGGATAACGTGCTTGTTCTAATGATAAATAAGCCTCAACCTGTTGTAATTCTTTTTCTAAAGAAATGGTATTATTACGTGTACCTTGTAAATTTGAACGGAAAAATTGGCTGAGTTGTAATAATAATTCTCGTGCTTTTTCACTATCAATTCTTACTAATGCTGAAATCGTGTTAATTGAATTAAAGAAAAAGTGAGGATTAACCTGGGCTTGAAGTGACTTTATCTCAGCATCTCTTATTAATGCATTTTGTGTTTCAGCTTGTCCAAGCTCAAGTTGACTAGAAAATATATCTGCAAGTCCAGTTGCTAGCTGTCTATCTGAAAAATTTACGTCGTGCTTGTTAGTAAAATAGAGTTTTAGTGTACCTACGACTTCATTTTTTACATGTAATGGCATAACAATCGCAGCTTCTAATGGACATCCAGGGTGGTTACAACCAATTTCTTCACTTGAATAAGCTTCTTTTAAAGTTCCAGTTTGAATTGCAATCTTTGATAAATCCGTAATAATTGCTTTTTGTGCAACATGATGATCACTTGCAACACCAACGTGAGTTAATATATCTTTACGATTTGTAATAGCAACGGCTGAAACACGCATTAAGTTCAGAATAATTTCAGCAGCTTGTTTAGCTGATTGCTCATTTAAACCTGAACGGAAATAAGGCAAAGTCTGGTTAGCTAATTGTAAGACATCATGAGTTTGGATTGCGCGAGTTTCTTCTTCTTTCTTAATTGTAGAAAGTATGATTGATAAAAATATAGCTGTACCTATTGAGTTAATGGAAATCATAGGTAAGGCAATAAGTTTCACTAATGTCCACGCGTGTGCGGTATTATCAGAAAATACTAAAATACAAAGCATTTGAATAATTTCTGTAGCACCACCGATGAGCGCGCCTTTTACAATTGTTGGGTATCTGTTTGCTCGCATAGCTTTATGTCCAAAATAGCCTGAAACAAGTGCAATGATAATTGAAGAAATTAAATATATGTATGCATCTGCGCCCCCGATATAAACACGATAAATGCCAGAAATCGATGCCACAGCTAAGGCGACGTATGGACCTCCAATTAGCCCGGATACTCCAATTGTTAATACGCGTGTGTTTGCTAACGACGCATCAGGACTCAAATGATTATAGACCGTGCCGTTGATAATTTCATCACCACGAATTTGTACACCAGTAAAATTTGAAAGCATAGAGAAACAACCAAATATGATAATTAGTTGCCATTGCGAACGGCGTTTTTCTCGGTCATTCATCATCGATTTAAAATGGTTAATATTCATTAAAATATATGCGATGAGTATAATTAGGCCAACGCGTTCTAGTAATAAGATAAATAAATTTAACATGGTTTCACCTTTTTTTTATTAGTTTGACATGGTTGATTATACAGAATTTTATAGATTAATGAGTTTTATGTGAATTATTTTATATAAATTATATCCAATATCCCAATATAGCAGTGATTAGAGTGGAGAATCAAATTACTCACTATGTAAATAAATACATAATTGACGCAGTTCTTTAGCATTATTGAGAGTGAAGTGTTATTTTATTAATATTGGCTTTTAAAAGGATTTGTAAAAAATGTAGATATTAATATAAATTTAATTGCATATAATTATTACATAATTTTAAGCCAATTGTATCTTAAAAGATTAGTTTTGAAATAGATATAGACTTTTTTAGCGGTTTTCCAGTTTATATGGAGGATAGCGTTAAAGGCGTGTATACCTGTTTTGAAATGTGATCTATGTGTTTACGGGAAATTAGGAGGAAAAAAGCATATGGAATCAACACATTCGTTTGAAGGAGATAATAAACTTCTTGTCGGTATTTTCTTAGGGGTCATTACATTTTGGTTGTTTGCCCAATCATTAGTAAATATTGTTCCAGATTTAGAGTCATCATTTGATACGAATTATGGAACAATCAATGTGGCAGTAAGTTTAACTGCATTATTATGTGGTTTATTTGTAGTAGGAACAGGAGGGCTGGCTGATAGATATGGTAGAGTGAAAATGACCTACATCGGATTGATATTAAGTATTGTTGGTTCGTTATTAATCATAATACCAGGGTTTATGCCATTACTTGTTGTTGGACGCGCAATCCAAGGGTTATCTGCAGCGTGTATTATGCCTTCAACTTTGGCGATTATCAATGAATATTATATTGGTAGTCGTCGCCAACGCGCATTGAGTTATTGGTCAATAGGTTCTTGGGGAGGCACAGGCATTTGTTCATTATTTGGTGGCATAATGTCTACATTTATTGGTTGGAGATCAATATTTATTATTTCGATTCTTGTAGCATTAATGGCGATGTATTTAATGAGACATACACCAGAAACGAAAGCTATACAAACAGAAGAAACAAAGCAAGCTAAATTTGACATAGTAGGCCTTATTATTTTAATTATTGCAATGCTAAGTGTTAACTTGATTATCACAGAATCATCTAATTATGGGATTTTCTCACCATTCATCATGTCACTAATTGTTGTGTTTATTATTTCAACACTTTGTTTTTTCTATTATGAAAGCAAAGTTAAAAATCCACTTATAGATTTTAAACTATTCAAACATAAAGGTTATAGTGGTGCTACAATCTCTAACTTTTTATTAAATGCAGTGGCAGGGACACTTATTGTTGCTAATACGTATTTCCAATCTGGATTACATTTTAGTTCTTTCCAATCTGGCGTCATGTCTATTACGTATTTAGTAGCCGTGCTTGTAATGATTAGAGTCGGAGAAAAAGTGCTACAAAAGGTTGGTCCAAGAAGACCAATGCTAATTGGTGCAGCACTTAATGCTATTGGGATTATTTTAATTTCATTCACGTTTTTACCTACGCTAGTTTATATTGTAACGTGTATAATAGGTTATTTAATCTATGGTATGGGATTAGGTATGTACGCAACACCATCGACAGATACAGCAGTATCAACTGCACCAGAAGACAAAGTTGGCGTTGCGTCAGGTGTTTATAAAATGGCATCATCATTAGGAAATTCATTTGGTGTCGCATTATCTGGTACTATCTTTACCGTGATGACTGTAGTATCGAATATACAAGTTGGAGCAATGTTTGGCTTGTGGTTCAATGCAGCATTAGCGATTATCGCATTTTTAGCAGTACTTATATTAGTACCAAAAAATCAATTTAATAATTAACGTAAATCTATAGAACTTTAAATTATAATTAATTATTTTCGAACCGGAATTACGAAATCAATTTATAATATTGATTTTGTAATTCCGTTTTTTATTATATTTTTATATAAACTCGAAGTTCACACTATATTAAGTGCATGGATGTTAAATTCACCAAGCTTTTTGACGAGAATATATTGATTATGAAATGAAAAACATATTATAATTAAGGAAGCGTTTACATAAGGAGGGGTTATGTGTCACAGCAACTATGGCAAACTTATGAAGATAGACTGAATTTATTAAAAAGTTTAGTTAAGCATGAGACGATTACTAATACAGAAGGTGAGACTACATTTCCTAATTTTGTAAAAGATTTACTATTAAAATTAAATTATTTTCAACAGCATCAATCTCATATATTACTTGAACGGACTGAAGATGAAAAAGAAGCAGTTGTAGCGTTTTATAAGGCACCTACTTCTAGAAAAACTATTGTTCTAATCAGTCATTTTGATACTGTAGGCGTAGAAGACTTTGGCCCGTATAGTAAACATGCTTTTAATCCAGATGCGTTAAAAACTATTTTTAAAGAAAACAATAGTTATCTCAGTGAAGATGCTATTGAAGATTTAAATCGTGATACATACTTGTTTGGACGTGGCGTAATGGATATGAAGGCAGGTTTAATGTTGCATTTGTCTTTAATAGAACAAGCAAGTATCGAAGACTGGGATATCAATTTAATTCTAGTCACTGTACCAGATGAAGAAGTGAATTCCTCGGGTATGCGCAAAGCTGTAGAGACCATTGCTAGATTAAAACAACAACATCATTTAGATATTCAGCTTCATTTAAACAGTGAACCTACTTTCCAACAAGCTAGTGCAGATGAACAACATTATATATATTCTGGTTCTATTGGAAAAATAATGCCAGGTGTATTGTGTTATGGCAAAGAGACACATGTAGGCAACCCAATGGATGGTTTGAGCTCTAATTTTATGATGAGTTATATTAATCAAGCGGTAGAATACAATAGTATATTTAAAGAAGCATTTGAAAATGAAACGACACCTTTGCCTGTTTCATTAATGACAAGAGATATTAAGCAAACATACGATGTACAAACACCATTTAGAACAATGGCATTATTTAATATGTTCCTTTTCAAACAGAAACCTGCTGACTTATATAGGCAATTTATTGATACAGTAATAAAAGCAACAGAATGTTGTGAAAGTGATTGGTTATCGGTTTTAGAAAGCGAAAATATTCCTTTTGATACTAAAATTAATGTACTGACATTTGAGCAATTGAAAACATATGCGATCAAACATCATGGTGAAGCATTTATAGATAAAGAAATAAGAGAAGTGATACGACAAACTAAGGATTTACATTTACAAAGTATTAAAGTGACAGATAGATTAATGCAAATCTGTAGAAACATTGCGCCAGCGGTCGTTACTTTTTTTGCAACGCCTTATTATCCAGCAGTTAATACGTCTTATGATGCAAAAGTTGAGGAAACTATTGAATTGGTCCGTCAAACTTTACAAGAACAATTTCAACGTAACAGTGAACGTGTTCATTATTTTAATGGCATTAGTGATAGTAGTTATTTGAATTTTTCAGGCGACATGTCTCAAATAATTACTTATCAACAAAATGCACCTAATTTTAATCAAACTTATTCGATTCCTTTTGAAGCGATACAAGCTATTAGTGCGCCAACCATACTTTGCGGACCTATCGGTAAAGATGCACATAAAGTAAGTGAAAGACTACATAAAAATAGTGCGTTTATAGAATTGCCATACGTATTAACTCGTATCGTAAAGTCATATATTTAAAACAAAATAAGTAATTATTTGATATAATGTTTTTAAATTTACTAATATTTTTAGTATAAGTTTTAAAAAATAGGGTATTACGATATATTAGTGAATATATGTATATGTACTTTAAAAGTTCCACAAGAAGAAAATGGAGTGGTAAGCACATGCTAGAGGCGTATAAAGATTTTTGGAGAAAATATATAGATTTTAATGGCAAATCAAACAGATTAGAATTTTGGACACCGGTATTGATTCATATCATTAGTATATTCATCATTGCGCTCATCGGTATCGTTTGCTTTATTACGGGTATCTTTATTGTAGCGGCAATATTATCAGCTTTTGTGGGTATATTTGCTTTAGCGATAATCGTACCAATGTTTGCAATTACATTGCGTAGATTTTATGATGCCGGTAGAAAACGCGCAACAGCAATCATACTAATTGTACTATCTATATTTGTTAATATTACCTTTGATATTATTCAAATCAATAGTGTTGCTGTATCATTAAATATAATTTCGTTAATTTGTACAATTATCCTGGTGATAGAAACATTATTACCATCACGTAATGTTGCTGATTCAGAATTAAAATGGTTGTAATTTATAGAATGTCGAGAGTTATTTTAATTGTGATGAATGAGTTCGTGATATAGATGATTATTTTAAAAAGAAGGCTATAGAAATCTAATTTATTTTAAAAAGTTTCGTCGTCTTGCACATCGAAACTTATTAGTATTGAAAGAAATAACATTTTTACTTGAGCTGAAGCTCATGCATAGGTCTCACTGACTCAATATACTGGTTAAAGTAAAAGAGCTATCCCTTGGTATTAAAAGGATATAGCTCTTTTATTTTGGAAATAACTGAAATATACTATAATTTAATCATTTGATGATAGTAAGAGCTATCAAAATTAGATAACGTATTAATTTTGATTTTCTCTGCTACATTAGTTAAAAATGACATGAAGTTAGAATAAAAAAGTGAGCAAGTTGGATAGATGATGGCTAATCTCATTCTAAATAGGTTGATGCCTATAAAGAATAGTAACACTCCTAGAAAGGAGTAATATTGGTTATCAAATGCTGATGATCATTTTGACAATCATTAGCTTGGTATTAGTTAGTAAATGTGACCATAAAAAATAAGCTTCTCTATCTTTGGCAAGGAGAAGATGGCTATTATCCATTGTTTTACTCCAGCCAACGTCTTTTTAATGGAATCAATTGGGCGATACACTTATGTGTGTTGCCCTTTTTCTATATACAAATTGTTATAACATAAAAATATTATCAAATGTTTAAGTCAGCGTGTTCATGTTGGCTTGTTATGTACAAATATGAATAATTAATATTAGTCTAGCCAGTTTAAGTGCAAGTGTTTTCTATTAGTAATATTAAAAAGTACTAATAATTATGACGAACGGTTATAAACTATTGAAATTTCGATAATTTTTATTGTATTTAGAAAATTTAAAATTATAATGTAGGCATAAGGAGGGGTTTTATGGAGTGGTTAAAGTTAATTGGTATTCTAATTATTATATTGGGGTTCCTGTTTAAGATTGATACGATTGCAGTGATTTTAATTGCTGCTGTTGTTACTGGTCTCGTGTCTGGATTAGATTTTTATTCCATTTTAGAAACACTGGGTAAAGCGTTTGTTGATAATCGTTTAGTTACATTATTTATATTAACGTTACCAATGGTTGGCTTGATTGAACGATTCGGTTTGAAAAAACAAGCTTCTAACATGATAGGAAAAGTGAAACGAGTTACAAGTGGACGCCTGATGACAATATATTTACTAATTAGAGAAATTGCTGGCGTGGCTTCAATACGCATCGGTGGTCATCCTCAATTTGTGCGTCCACTGATTAATCCAATGGTTCAAGGGGCGTTAAAAACTAGATATAATTTGAAAGACGATGAAGTTGATGAAGCAGACATAGAAAAAATAAAAGCACAAACTTCTGCAATGGAAAATTATGGAAACTTCTTTGGACAAAATTTATTTGTCGGTGCTGCAGGGGTTTTATTAATGGTAGGGACATTTCAATCATTAGGCATTAAGGTAGACGCAATTGAATTAGTTTTGGCATCAGTACCCATAGCTTTAATTGTATTAGTGCTTGTCTGGCTTAATAATATAAGATTTGATAAATATTTAGATAAAAAATATAACTCAAAGCAGGTGAGCCGTGATGAGTGAACAAGTATTAAATAATATCTTAGAAGTTTTTTATATTTTAATAGGTTTACAATTACTATACACTGCTTTTCGGATTTTGAAGTCTTCTACCCATAAAAAGAAGTATGGCACAGCATTATTTTGGATTTTGTTAGCGGCAACATTTATTGTTGGTCCTTATATCCCAAACGTAATTAATGGTTTATTTATTTTAATGATGGGGATACTGACTTTATTTAAACAAGTGACAATTAATAATATTGTTGATGTGACTGAAAAAGAAGGGCTACATGGTGCCCAAAAATATGGGAATAAACTATTTGTTCCAGCTGTCATCTTAGCAATTGCAGCTATCGCTGTTTCCAATTGGACGCCTTTAGGTGGCGCAATAGGTTTAGGCGTTTCCTCTATATTAGGGTTAATAGCTGCATATATAGTAATTAAACCTAAGATGAAATATGTGCTTTATGATAGCGACCGTCTAACGCAACAAATTGGTACGGTGGGTATTTTACCTCAATTTTTAGCTGCTTTAGGGGTGCTATTTACTGTAAGTGGAGTTGGAGATGTTATATCAAAAGGTATTTCGTCTGTATTACCAGAAGGAAATCACTTGATAGGTGCAGCTGCATATATATTAGGTATGGTATTTTTTACTATGTTAATGGGAAATGCTTTTGCTGCATTTACAGTAATTACTGCAAGTATTGGTATTCCGTTTGTCATCGCACAAGGTGGCGACCCTGTTATCGCAGGTGCATTAGCTATGACTGGCGGATTCTGTGGTACTTTGTTAACCCCAATGGCAGCTAATTTTAATACATTGCCGGTAGCATTATTAGAAATGAAACAGGAATTTGGCGTTATCAAAGCACAAGCACCGATTGCACTGATACTTATAGTAATACATATTGGCTTAATGTATGTATGGGCGTTTTAACTGATTTCAATTGAAAAAGGAGCGTTTTAAAATGAGAATCTTAATAACTGGATTTGATCCATTTGGTGGAGAAGAAATTAATCCCGCATTAGAAGCGGTGAAACTATTACCAGATAGTATTGAAGGACATACGATAGATAAGTTAGAAATACCAACTGTCTTTCATAAAAGTAAACATGCAGTTGAAGCACGTATGAAGCAATATGATTATGATGTTGTGTTAGCAATTGGACAAGCAGGCGGGAGGTTTGAATTAACACCAGAGCGTGTTGGTATTAACGTTGATGATGCACGGATAGCAGATAACGAAGGTCAACAACCGATTGACGAATGCATTCATCAAGATGGGGCACAGGCGTATTTTTCAAACTTACCTGTAAAACGTATGACTGAAGCTATTAAAGCGAGTGGTGTGCCTGCACGTTTATCTAACACGGCTGGAACCTTTGTATGTAATCATATTTTATATCAATTAGGTTACTTACATGCAACGCAATTTCCTAATATAAAATTCGGTTTTATTCATGTGCCATTTATCCCTGAACAAGTAGTAGATAAACCCGAAAAGCCTTCAATGTCTGTGGAAACGATCCGAAAGGGATTAAATGCTGCATTAGAAGCTATCATTGAGTCTGACGAAGATATTAAAGTCGCACTTGGAGAAACACACTAAAGTAAAAGTTAACAAATTCTATTGTATAATATAAACAAAGGGGTAGGAAATCTTTAAAACAAGATTTCCTATCCCCTTTTTATTTGTGTTGAATTTAATTATCGTGTTCAGTACGTGTGTAATCCATGCGAATTTCGTTATATGTTTTGCCGAAGAAAGTAGGTTGTTTATATGGCGTTTTTTTAAATCCAACTTGTTCGTAGAAATTAATAGCGTTAGTATTTTCTTCTACAACCCAGAGTGTCACGTTATCTGGATAAGATAGCTCTAGTGCTCGTTGTGTTAAAGCATAGCCAATCATATGACGTTGATACGCTTCTAAAAGATACAACGCGTATATCTCACTCCAATTGTCAGATTCTGAAATAGATTTTGTTTTACCATAAGTGATAAACCCTACAATCTCTCCCTTGACGGTTGCTACTAAGGTAGGAAGATCGTGTATAGAGGACTTCTTAATAAATTGTTCTTTATCAAGATTTTCTAAGTAGTCGTTTTCAGAAATGTGATTATACGTTTTTAACCAACTCTCGTAATGGACATTGGCTTTACCATGACGATCTTCTTCCGTCAACTCTCTAATTGTAAAATCCATAGAAAGCCCCCTTACTATACTAAATTGATGTTATTATAGCATCATTATTTTGAAAAAAGAAATTTTTCAATTCAAATAAATTATAAAAAGCAAAAATATTAAGTGTTTAAATAACAAAATTTTAAATACATTTAAATCGATTTACGCTCATTTAACTGATCTTGAAGGTGATTTGCTTTGTTGCGTGCAAGTTTACCGTAATATGAATGTGCAAAATGCATTTGAATAATTAAAAATAATCCACCAACAGTCCAATATAGTCCAAGTGCTGCAGCAGAATGTAGGGAAATATATGTGATGAATATAGGTGATAAAACCATCAATATATAGTGTGTTTTTCTTTGGTCTTTAGGATAGTGGCGCGCATTAACTAACGGTTGGAAGAAATATACTACTGCTGCAATTAGCGAAATCCAAAGATTAGGTTCTGTTAAGTTGAACCATAAAAAGTCTGGATAACGATCAATGCCATCTCCTGTAGGATACTTTAAAGTAATAATTAAACCGAATAATATAGGCAATTGTATAAGTATAGGTAAACATCCTAGAACATTTTTTAAAGGATTAATATCATATTGTTTATAAAGATTCATTAGCGATTGTTGTGCTTCGTTTTTTTCTTCTTGTGAATTCGCATTTTTAATATTATTTCTCACCTCGTCAATTTGCGGTTGAACAATTTTTGTTTTTTCGCGCATCATATGCATGTTTTTTACTTGTGCAAGCATAAAAGGAAGCAGAAATAGTCTTATTAGTAACACGATTGTGATGATTGCTAAACCATAATTATCTTTGTATAAATGTCCTAATCCATGTAACAACATGTCGATTGGTTGGACAAAAATTGAATAAAATAAGCCGCTTTTAGCTTCGTCTGTAGAATAATCACAGCCAGTTAAAAATAGGGGAACTAATAATACAATGAGCCTTTTCCAATACATAATATATTTCCTCCAATTAATGTATTAATAAATATAACTTTAACACAATTGAAAAATGATTTTAAGGCTTTATATTTATATTGTAATAATGTAAAAAAGTCACTACCCCAAGGTGAAATTGGATGTAGTGACAGTAGTTTTATTTTGAAGTCAATATGATTTCATTATAATTAATATGTTCTCTAACTTGTGCAGCGACATGTGCATCTAGTTGTTTATTTTGAATTAGTTCATCAAGATAAGCTCTTTGTAAATATAACCCTTCTAACTTATGTGCTTCATTTGTTGTGACAGGTGTTTCATTTTGCTTATTACGATTTCTTCTAATTCTGTGCAGTCTGTTGTAATACTGGTTTAAAACGATGTTGACTTCTAATACATTTTCATTTGTTTGTTCTTCTTTCAAACGTATTGCGACATTATGATGTACGATACGCATAACTTTTTTTACTTCTTGAAAATTTGATTTGAATTGTTTTATCTGTGAACTCTCTTCATGTTTTTTTGCTCTCCATCTTAAAATCAACATTTTAATAACAACCTTAAATTTATGAACAGCTGATGATTCTTTAAATTGTCTTGATGTTTCTATAGCTGAGCGATAGTTCAAAATCGTTTGACGGTCAACTTTATTTTGAGTTACTAAACGTTCTAACGTTTCTGTCTCTACTTCGCCAGCAATTGTTTCTAGTCGTTTGACCTCTTTAGCATTATTTTCTTCTGGCGTCATTTGCAGTAGGAAGAATAGTTCATCAAAATAATCAGAAATAACTGTACTATAATTTGTGGACGTTTGTGCTTTAGACTTTGCTTTAAAATCTTTAATAACATGCTGTACTATATAAATTTTTGCAACCGCATAGCTCATAGTGGTTGATGTTGTTTTCTCTTCTGAAGGCGTAATAATAGGTAGCACGATTTGTGCCATAACTAAACTAATAATTACCATTAAGGAAGCAATAAATAGTAAATCATTTTTATAAGTAAAAGTTTGTTGTTGTGCTAATAAAGTAGGCAATGTTAATGCCATAGAAAGAGAAATTGTACCGTGAATCCCACACATTGTCATAATAAAAGCGTAGTGTACACGTTTTGGTGGCACTTCATATTGGTCATTAAGATACGATTGGATATTATTTGGATAATAAAATTGTTTGAATAACATAAAGACCCAGATGAAACGGAAAACATAAATAGCTAATGCAATGAGTAATGTTGTAATAATCAGGAATATAATGTTCTGCGGTTCGTCTTTGAAAATTGAAGAAACAACCTTAGGTATAATATAACCTAATACGACGAAGACAAAGCCATTCAGAACATAACTTAATGTACTCCATATCTGATTATAGTTCATTTGTAGTTCGGTTTGAGCACGAATCAATCGTTCACGTTCAAATCCATGTATTAAACCAGCCACTACCACTGCAATAATCCCCGACGCGTGCAACATCTCAGAAATAAAGTAGACGACAAAAGGTGTTAATAATTGAATGAATATCATTGTATTACCATCTTTAAGACCCTTGTTCATGGATAGATAAACACGGAGTCGTACAATCATGAAGCCAAAAATTGCACCTATCAATATGCCTAGAATAGTTGAAATAATAAATTGTTCGATTGCATCGAACGCAGAAAATGCACCAGTAACAAGTGCAGTAACAGCGATTTTGAAAGAGATGATACCAGCAGCATCATTTAATAACGATTCACCTTCTAATATAGTTAACGCACCCTTAGGCAATATTTTTCCTTTAGTAATAGCTTGTACAGCGACAGCATCTGTGGGGCAAAGAATGGCTGCTATCGCGAAGGCAGCAGGCATGGGCAATTCAGGCCAAATCCACCCAATGAAATAACCTACACCTATCACAGTTGTAAATACTAACGCCATCGCCATTAAAATAATAGGTTTGCGATATTCTAACAGTTTAGACCTAGATACATGTGTGCCCTCAACAAATAGTAATGGGGCAATCACAGCCATCATAAATACTTCTGGTTCAAATTCAAAGTGTAAGGGGATAGGAAGAATATATAAACAAACACCTAACCCAATTTGAATGAAAGCCATTGGTATCTTTGGAAACTTGTTATGTATAATTGAACTAATAATCACTGCTATAATAAATATTAAAAAAGCTTCTAATAATAACATATTTACTCCTTATTTTTTTGATTGTTTTATATTACCATTATCACAAAAGCATAGATAGTAATTTTAAAAAACAATTGACTTCAATACTTATTAATTTATAGGCGCATGATTTAAAAGTTAATATTCAAATGTGTCATAATAGAGGTGTTAAGATAATAGAGGAACGTGATAGTAATGAAAATAGGTGTCATATCAGATTTGCATATTGATCGCCACAAGAGATTAACACCAGAGGATTATACACACGAATTAGTAAATGCTATACAGAAACGAAAAATAGAACTGTTACTTATTGCAGGAGATATTTCTAATAATTATAAATTAACGCATAAGTTTATCTATGATGTAGAGACTCAATCACATATAAAAATATTATTTATTCCAGGAAATCATGATTTTTGGGCTACAGATACGGATGCATCGTCTGCTGAAATTTTAGATTACTATATGAATATGGAAGCGTGTTTGATAGGTAAACCATACCATCTCAATGACTCATGGGCGATTGTTGGTAATACAGGTTGGTATGACTATACGTACGCAAGTCCAGAATTTTCACTTGAGCGTATAGCTCGTAGAAAATACTATGGCGCAACTTGGCAAGACAAAGTTAAAATAGATTGGCCTATGGAAGATAGAAAGCTATCGACGATTGCAGCAAAACAAACAATTAAAGATATAGAACAAGTGAAACATAAACATATTATTTTAATGACGCATATTGTGACACACCCTAGGTTTGCCGTACCAATGCCTCATAGAATATTTGATTATTTTAATGCTTTTATTGGGACTTCTGATTTTGATGCGATTTATCAACAATATGATATTCGATACAGCATTATGGGACATGTCCATTTTAGAAATGTCTTTGAAGAACAGGGGGTAACATATATTTGTTCATGTCTCGGTTATCAAAGAGAATGGCGTTCTGATAATATAGCGCAAGAAATTAATCACGCTTTATATACCATTAACATATAGTGAAAAGAAGCGACCATAAAGATAACATGGTCGCTTCTTTATTATTAAATTTATTGTAACTACATATTGAAGCACCTGATATAGCCATTTATTAAGTAACTGATTTTTATTTAGCGTTCAAAAATAATTACGTTTGTATATGAAAGCTCAAACGGCCTGGTGCGTTGTAACTTTGTGCTAACTTTGATTTTCTAATTTTTATTACTTGGTATTTATTAGGTATTAGTGCTGGAAATACAATTGATTTTCCTATATGTGACCATAGGGGGTCGATGTAATAGTAATTATTATCATCATAGCCAATGAGTAAAGTAACATGGATATTAGAAACTAATTTAGTTGGTTGATTATCTAATTTATAAGTACGACGCAATGGTCGTTGTCCGAGTACGGTATGATAAATAACAACAGGTTGACCACTATCTAAAACTGCACATAAATCCGTTAAAGATTGCCCCGTACTATCTATAATATGTTGATCATAGCGCTTTAGATGTGGGACGAGGGCAGAAGGGAAAATAGTTTGATGGTGCCCCCATTTAATCCATAAGTGATGACCTACGTATCCTTTATAAGGATTATTTTTATGTTTAGGCCAATGTTTCATTATTTGAGTAGCTGGTATTTTATGCTGATTAAACTGTAACATCATTGCTGTAGATACCCCTTCACAGCCCATAACCATTGGTATTGGAAACAACTGACTGATTGGCTTAACAGGTAATATATTTAATTTCATGATGACGCTCTCCCTAATGATTTTATTCCAATGTAAAAACGAAGCAACTTTACATTTCATTTATTATATATTTATTCTTAAAAATTACCTATTAAGATGCTTAAGCAATCTGTTAATAGCTTAGAATAGATATTGCTATGATGTTTTGGTTATAATAACAGAAAAATGAATATGGGGGATTACATATGAACCATAGAATAGAAACACTACCAACATTATCTGTAGTGGGAGAAAAAAGAGAATATGCTACAGGACAAAAAGCACAAGAAAATATTTTTATGTTCTGGATGGATTTTGATGAAAGTGGTAAAAAACACGACTTATTAAAATTAGGTTACGAACGTTTACCAGGTCTCTTAGGTTTATGTAAACCACTCGATAATGGGGAAATGCATTATTTAATTGGGGTTACTAGTGATGATACTAATACAACTTGGCAACAAACAGAAATAGCAGGCGGGAGATACATTGTGTTTGATGCTGAAGGTCCAGTACCAAGTTCTATAAAAAAAGCTATGGAATCTATTAATAGATATATCTTACCATCATTAGATTATGAATTACGAAATGCGCCATTTTTTGAGTTTTATAAAGAAGGGGAAATTAGAGCTGAAGATTATATTACAGAAATATGGTTACCAATTGTTTAAATTAAAAATAGATTAATTAAAATAGGGGCAGGCTAAAAATCAAAAATTTAAAACTTGATTTTGTAAGCTCGCCCCATATAATTGGCTAGGATAGAAATGAAATTTACATATAGCTTTCCATTCCAGTCGTATTTGACTAGTTAATCGGTTTTGTTAGCATTGTTAGTTTGTTATTCTATACACTCTAAAATGTTGGCTTTTAGAATTTATGCGTTATGTTTAACTAAGATAGATTTTAATAATACTTCTAATAAAATAATTAATATAGTAGTAATCACTAGAATAATAAGGTAAGACATAACGCTGTATTCACCTTTTAAGCCTACAAGAGGGGACATAATCCCGCCCAAAATAAATTGGAATAAACCGAGTAAACTCGATGCGTTACCACTGCCACCAGTTCTTGATTCCATAGCTAATGTGAAACTTAGTGGACCAATTCCAGTTACAGGACATACATTAAGGAAAAATGCGATGATTAATACCCATAATGGTAAGTGGAATATAAGCACGAATATAATTAACACAACGCCTAAAATCTGTATTAATGTCAATAATACAAGAAGAAGATAGCGATTCATATATTCTACGAGTAAGGCTGTTAATTGACTCATAATAATTAAGCCGATACCATTTAACGCAAATAAAACACTAAATTGTTGCGGTGTCATATCGTATATCTTCTGTGTAATAAATGGTGCAGCAGAGGAAAAACTAAAGAGCATCACATAAGTTAATCCTTGTAAGAGCATTGGAATGATAAACGCTGGTTTCTTGAGTAAATATCCAAAGTCTTTAAATATTAAGGGAAAATTAAGTTTTGTAAGATCTGTATCTCTCGTTTCTTCCATTTTGAAGAATGCAAAAATTAATATTGCAAAGCTAACAACGGTTAAAATTAGGAATATTGCTTTCCAATTTGAAACACTTAAAGCATATCCACCAATTAAAGGTGCAAGGATAGTGATAATCCCATTAACGACTAGTAAAGAGGCTAATCCCTTAGCAAGAGATTTCCCTTTGTGTTGATCGCCAATGGATGCTTTGGCAATAACGATGGCGCCTCCCCCAGTTAGCCCTTGTATAAGGCGTATTATTAGTAAAAGTGAAAGCGATGTTGTAAATACCGCTATTAATGAAGCGATGACGTATATTGAAATAATAAGTAAGGCTATTTTCTTACGCCCATACGCGTCAGATAGAGGGCCAAAAGTAAATTGTCCAATTGCAAGCCCAATCATAGCAAACGACAGTGTAAGTTGTACTTGTGAGGTAGTTGCTCCAAAATCACTCTGTACATTTGGTAGTGATGGTACGTACATATCTATTGTTAAAGGTCCAAAAGTAGTCATAATACCTAACATAATAATGACCATCAAAGGCAGTTGGCGATTGGTAATTTTATCCATATAAAGTACTCCTTTAAGCACAGTTAGTTACGTTATAATAAAGAAAAATTGAATGTTTAGTAACTAGATTATTATCGCACATGTGAATATAAATGCAATGACAAAGTTACATATTTAATACGTGCACACTATTCGAGATATTATTTTTAATATATAATACAATTTATTATGATGAAATACTGATTTATAAGCAATATATTTATACGTATTTCACCTTGGTAAACAAATTATATTTTATTGTAGTATGGAGATTTTAGATTGGCACACAAAGGAGAAAATTGATGGATTTAACCAAGACACAATATGAAATTATAAAATTTATTCTTGTTGGTGGAATTAACACCTTTAATTATTACGTAATTTATTTATTTTTATTAAAGTTAATTGATATAAATTATTTAGTCAGCCATATCAGTGGATTTATAGTTAGTTTTATAGTCTCTTATTATCTAAATTGTTATTTTGTATACAAAGTAAAACCTACATGGCGCAAATTTATTCAATTCCCATTAACTCAAGTAGTTAATATGGGGATGCAAACCATCTTATTATATATATTTGTACAATGGTTCCACATTTCATCTGTTATCGCACCATTTGCTGGGCTTATTATTACTATACCAATTACGTTTGTATTATCTAAATATATATTAAGAGACTGACACCAAATTAAATTTTGAGGAAATGACATTGATTATTGAGCATTATTAGTTGTCCTATCTGTATTTTGGAGTGGCTACGATAATGCTCTTTTTATTTAATACTACTATATAACCAAAGAACTAGTAGGACACTAATAGAAAAGATTGAAGATACATCAGGACTTTCAACTTTATAATTTTAATTTTTGCACAATTTAACAGTATGTTTTAGGAATGGCTAAAAAAATAATTAACTAAAAAATATTAAATAATTTTATAATAAAAAATGTTGTAAATATGCTTGTGATAGGTCATAATATATAATCCAATATCAATTAAGGTGGATGTAGCACATGACACAAAGTGAGAATTTAAAACTTGCACAAAAAGGTGCATATCTGAGTTTAATCGTTTATATCATACTTTCTATTTTAAAATTTATAGTAGGGTATATCTATGATTCGGCAGCGGTAAGGGCTGATAGTATCAATAATATGACAGATATTATTGTTTCATTAGCAGTTATTATTGGTTTGAAAATTTCTATTAAACCAGCAGACAAAAACCACCCCTATGGTCATTTAAAATCTGAGAATATTTCATCATTACTGGTTTCGTTTATTATTATGTTTGTTGGTATTCAAGTAGTAATTGAAAATCTGCCGAATGTATTTTCAAATGAACACAGTACACCGAATGCGGTCACGATTTATGTCAGTGTTATTAGTGGTTTGATTATGTTAGCCGTTTTTACTATCAACCAAAAGCTTGCAAAGCGTACGAACAGTAGTTCGCTTAATTCAGCAGCCAAAGATAATTTATCAGATGCTTTAGTTAGTATTGGTACCGCAATAGGTTTAGTATTTACTCAGTTTGGTTTACCGATCATAGATACATTGCTAGCAACTGTTTTAGGTTTGCTTATTATATATACAGGTTTCGGTATTTTCAAAGAAGCTATATTTACATTAAGTGATGGATTTAATGAACAGGAGCTAGAAGCATATAAGAATTATGTATTAGACATTGAAGAAGTGATTGATGTCCATACAATTAAAGGTAGATATCATGGTAGTAGTATTTTCGTTGATGTAACAATCGTTGTAGATTCAGATTTATCATTAGAAGAGGCGCATCATATTTGTGATAAAGTGGAACAACATATGCATGGTAAAGGTATATCGTCTGTCTATGTACATCCCGAACCTGCATCAATACAGTAAAATCTATTACTATAATAAAAAAATATAATTTATCAATTTCAGACAACTGAATTGCTATATAGAAACAACGTTAAAAGCTAATATAGTATTTTGCGTTGTAGTGGGTTAAAACAGAAGTTTCAATTGATAATATTAGTTGAGCGATGTTATGAAATTTATATATAAGGTCCTCGTTAATATATTTAAGTAGTGTTTATTAAATTTTACGTAAGGGCCTTATTTTTTAGTATTTTAATGTAAAATTACATACGGATGCGACGTATTTTGGCACGGCTCATGAGGGAACAACGCAAGCTAAAGACTACAGTCTGAAGTTGTCCCCTAAGAAAGCGAGTCAACAATGCGAAGTATTGAATAAAAAAATAAGCACTTAGATGAATTGAATAGAATCAAATCATCTGAGTGCTATTTTTCTGGGATTTATGTCCAATCTCATATCATTAATACGGAATTAGTCCCTTTTTTATGAATGAGTCCTATGACCCATTCGCTTACTTATATATATTTAAACCTAGAAATCAGGTGTAATACTTACCACCAGCCATTAGCTACACGGAAGTCAATCGCTGCGTCAACCGAACCATAACGTTCTTCGGCGTAGTTAATCATACCTTTTGTTTGTTCTTCAACTGATCCAGTTCCCCAAGATTCTTTAGTTTGCCCTAAACCTCTATAGCCTAATTCATTTACAGCATCTGGATTGCCACTTGATTCTGGCATTACAATATTGTCCCATAAAGCTTTAGTACCGCCTGCTTCAATAAATTGATCATATACATCATTTGTTGATTGTGTTGTTTGTTGTACAGGTGTTTCAGCTGCGTCAGCTGTTGATACATTTGAACTCACGCCAAATCCAGTTGCTGCAATTGTAATCGACGCGAAAGATGCTAATAATAATTTTTTCATTGTTAAAAATCCTCCTAATTGATTTTACCTGTGTACGAAAACGAACTATACAGGTTTATATATTTCTTATAATTATCTGTTTTATTTACTTGCTTATACTTACTTTCTTAATTCAACGTTTACAACTATAACATCATAAAAGTGCATGTAGGTTACAGTGAAATAAAAATAAAGTATCTTTTGTGAATATAAGAAGACATTTATTTCAAAAATGTGTGTAAATTGTTATAATTTTAATATATAGAGAAGCAAGATAAATTCGTAAATGCTTTTATGATTGCATTTATGATATATTTCATAAATTATTTTCGCTGTAACATTTCTGTAAAAATCAGAAAAATTATATTTTAATTAATGAAAGAAGGAATAATATGCCAAAATTAATTTTATGTAGACATGGACAAAGCGTCTGGAATGCTGAAAATTTATTTACAGGGTGGGCAGATGTAGATTTATCTGAGCAAGGTAAAAACGAAGCCATTACTTCTGGTAAGAAATTAAAGGATCAAGGTATCGAAATTGATATTGTATATACTTCTTTACTAGAAAGAGCGATTAAGACTACGTTTCATCTTTTAAATGAATCTGATCAATTGTTCATTCCAGTTATAAAATCTTGGAGACTAAATGAAAGACATTATGGTGATTTGCAGGGTTTGAATAAAGATGATGCACGTGAAAAATTTGGCGAAGAACAAGTACATATTTGGAGACGCTCTTATGATGTTGCGCCACCTAAGCAAGGTGAAGAACAAAGAAATGATTATTTAAATGATAGAAAATATGAACATTTAGATAGAAGAGTTATGCCTGAATCAGAAAGTTTGAAAGATACATTAATAAGAGTAATACCTTATTGGAATGACCAAATCTCACAACAACTTTTAGATGGTAAAACAGTGCTAGTTTCAGCACATGGAAATTCGTTGCGTGCACTAATTAAATACTTAGAAAATGTTTCTGACGAAGATATTATTGGCTATGAAATAAAAACAGGCGCTCCATTAATATATGAACTGACAGATGATTTACAAGTAATAGACAAGTATTATTTATAATTAAAGGAATAAATAAAATTTATGTAAAAGGTCCAAGGCATTTATTCATGCCTTGGACCTTTTGTATGTGTATTAACATTTGTATATTTGATTGTTTAGTTATTTAATAATTGAGATTGGGCTTATCAAATCTTTTTAATAACTATATTAATATTAGGGATATCACTACCAAATTAATGATTTGTAATAAATAGGAATTGATGAATTATTTATTACGCTTATGCTGTTGAATAATCTTGCGCGCACGTTTTCTAGTTTTAATGTTTGGGCTATTCAAGTTACGTCGAGCGGTTTGTAAATCTAATTTCATTTGACATGACCTCCTTCACAAAAGTCATTATGGAGGAAATATACAAAAATGTAAATAGGAATTATTACGATTTATTTCGAAAAGATCAGTTTTATTAATGAGATGTAAAAATTACAATATTTTTGAGTATTTTTAATGTTATATTTGAAAATTATATGTATAATGCACCAATGTGGCTAATTTCTCAGAGGCTAAACTTAAAGAAATGTAGGAGATAAAAATGACTCAAAAAACTAAAATAATAATGATATTGATGATGTTGTTTGGTGGTTTCTTTGGACTTTTAAATGAAACATTGTTGACCACAGCATTACCAAGTATAATGAAAGACTTTAATATAGATTATACGCAAGTACAATGGCTAACTACAGCATTCTTGTTAACAAACGGTGTCGTTATACCATTATCAGCGATGGTGATACAGCGCTATTCTACAAGACAAGTATTTCTAACAGCAATTTCAATATTCTTTATCGGTACGATTATTGCGGGCTTTAGCCCGAACTTTACGATTTTATTAAGTGCAAGAATTGTGCAAGCACTTGGTTCAGGTATTATGATGCCTTTAATGATGACAACTATACTAGATATATTCGAACCACATGAACGTGGTAAATATATGGGGACTTTTGGACTAGTAATTGGATTGGCTCCAGCAATTGGGCCTACTTTATCTGGTTATCTTGTTGAATATTTTGATTGGCGCTCATTGTTCCACGTAGTTGCTCCAATTGCAGCATTGACGTTTATAGGTGCATTTAAGTTTGTGAAAAACGTAGGGACAAATAGGAAAGCACCGATTGATATATTATCCATTTCCTTATCGGTATTAGGTTTTGGTGGACTCTTGTATGGTACAAGTTCAATTTCACGTGATGGTTGGAATGATCCCATTGTATTAACATCAGTTATAGGTGGTATAATTCTTGTTGCGATTTTTATTTTCCGTCAAACAAGATTAGAAACACCGTTACTTGATTTTTCAGTATTTAAAAATAGTCAATTCGCAGTAGGTATTGTTATTATGGCGTTCACAATGATATCAATGATAGGTTCAGAGACTGTACTACCAATGTTTGTTCAAAATATAATGAATGATTCAGCACTTCAATCAGGATTGATATTATTGCCTGGCGCAATCGTAATGGGGATTATGTCTGTAGCTTCAGGATTTTTATATGAAAAGTATGGTGCGAAAATATTAGCGTTTATCGGTATGCTTATCGTAGTAATTACAACATCATATTTTGTTATAATGGATGAAAATACTTCTGCAGCAGTGTTAGCAACCGTTTATGCGATTCGTATGATTGGTATTGCACTTGGGTTAATGCCATTAATGACGCATACAATGAATCAATTATCTCGCGATATGAACGCCCATGGTTCATCTATGACTAACACGGTGCAACAAATATCTGCTTCAATTGGGACAGCAGGTTTAATTACAATCATGAGTCAAGTAGCAAAAGATTTCACACCTAATATGAGCGATTACAAAGGCATGGGTAAAAAAGAAATGACTATGCAAATACAACACGAAGCGTTATTAAGTGGTTATCATGCAGCCTTTTGGTTTGCAGTAATTATTTCATTTATTAGTTTAATCAGTGTGTTTATGTTGAAAAGTAAACGTAAAATTGAACAAGAACAAGAAAATTTATAATAATGGAGCGTGAGCCTTATAGAACATTCGATGAGATTAAATGATGAACCATTTCAATTAGTAAGAGAAGGTATAAAGACCGTTGAAGTGAGGTTAAATGATACTAAAAGACAGGGAATACAAAGTGGGGATTTTATTACTTTTACAAATTTAAAATCGACGGAACAAATAACAGTTAAGGTTATTGGAACTGAAGTGTTCACCTCTTTTCAAGCACTGTTGAATCATTATTCTAATCAAGTGACTGGCTTTAGCAACAATATACAATTATCACAAAAATTAGCATCAATTTACCAGATATACTCACAAACCGACGAGTTGGCTTACGGGGCGCTAGCGATTGAACTCCAATTAATTAGTAAGTAGTTTCAATCATATAAAATAGACTAAATGATATAACTCAAAACACCCATTCATTACTTTAGCATGTAGCTAAAAGTTGGCTTTCAAGCCTAACCTTTAAGCAGTACATAGCTAATAGAATGAATGGGTGTTTTTATAGATTTGGTTATTTCATATGTGTTTGTTATAATTTACCAATTAATTTACCCAATTTGTATAATACAGGTCTGACAGGTTTTACAAAGTCACCGATATATTCTTCAACGTGCGCGTTAAATCCTTTTTTAAATTGCTGTACACCGTAATCAATTGCGGTATCACTAAAATCACCGGTGATACCATAAAAATTATAGCGCTCAATACCATGTGCTTTAGCGAACTTTATCATTTCCCATTGTAATTTATAAGCACCCATATAGGCATTGTATGTTGGATTTGAACCACTGGATAAATAATATACTTCGTAATCATTATAAATATATATGGCAGCAGCTAAGTCTAATATTGAACCATCTGATGCAATAGTAGTTTCTGTATCATTAATTTTACGCTGTAGGCTAGTGATTTGCTGCATGAGTTGTGTTCGTTTCGTTTTTTGTTTTTTAGAATTTGGACTCTCTTCTAATGCAACTTCTGCATCTTTCAATTGGCTGTGTAGTGAATCTAACTTTTTAATTAAATCATCCTTATATTCATTCAAATCAATATACGCTAATTGTATAGAGGCATACTCCTGATAGTCTTTTTGTAATTGTTCAAAATATTGCTGATTTCTAAAACTAAAGCCATGCTTTTCTTCAGCCATGTGAAATAGTTTGAAAAAACGACTTGTTTCATCGATAGGTAATTGACGTACTTTAACACCCATTTCTTCAGTTTTTTTGATGTTACGTCGTGTTTGATAATCCATTTCTTTTAAAAGCTGCTGTTCTGATTTATCTTTTAAATCAAGTACAGATAACCAACGAATCTGGCTTGTTTTGGAATAGCCTACAGGTAGCCCTTGGTGTTGATATCCTAATTGGTTTAAAGTACGTATTAGCATTCTATTATCATAAGACTGTAATATTTCACCATCAGCATTTCTTAAATTTTCTAAAATATATGGATCAAGTAAGACATAAAGACAATTATGTTGTTTTAAGTAATGAGTTAGTGATTTAAAAAAGAAATTAACTAATGAAATATCGGAATAATCGAGTATGGGACCACGTTGACTATAAAAGTATTTAAAAAATTTAAGAGCGCGTGCCTCTGTAAACATACCTGCAGCAATAACATTCCCATCGTCATTTTTAACGCCTAATAAATGAGCTTGTTGTTGAGCTTCATAATTTATACGTGTTTGGGTATAGTGTGAAAAGTGTTTGTGTGTGAATTTTTCAAACTCTTCAGGAGTAATCTTCACAAATAACATTGTTTTTGCCTCCTTAAACGACAATATCTTAATAATAAGTTGGGTGATACATATTCATTATATCAAAAGTATTGTTGAATAACATAAATTTTGCTACGCATATATTTGCGGTGAAGTCATGTGTTTAATTGCAAATTAATATAGTATATTTTATATAATCGGTGTATGATATGATTTACGGTGATAATGTATATTAAACTATCTACTTGGAATGGATAAATGGATAGGTTTTAGGAGTGAGTTTCATACTATGAAAAAGTTATTGATTTTACTTGCTATATTTGGACTAGTACTTGCTGGATGTAGCAGTGGAAAATATGCTGATAAAATAGATAAAGCAGTAAATAAGCAACAGCAATATCAAAAAAACCTTGCTAAACAACATAAAGGTGACGTCGAGCGTAAATTCGATAAAAAAGACGCCAATATTTACGTTAATGAAAAAGGGAAATACGTTACAATCGCTTATAAACCATTAAAAAATGATGCGGAAATTCATTATTTTACTTATAAGTTTGAAGATGGAAAAGCAAAATATGTAAAGAACTTTAATACTAAAGGTTATTTGCACAAAAATGAACCAGACTATAAAGAAGAGAATATGGATCTTGAAGAATAACCAATAATACAAGAACGAGTTAGAGGTGTACTAATAGGAATATGAGAAAGTTATGGTTAAGTATAGGATTAGTAGCTATTATGATATTAGTCACAGCATGTTCAAGTGATCAACATGTACATAAAGATGATAAAACAGATGAAAATGGCAAAATTAAAATAATCGAATATGGTGATTTTAAATGTCCATATTGTAAAAAAGTAGAAACTAATGTAATGCCTAAATTAAAAAAGGATTACATCGATAAAGACAAGGTAGACTACCAATTTGTAAATATGGCATTTTTAGGTGATGACTCTATTATAGGTTCAAGAGCTGGTCACGCGATTAAGCACGTTGCACCTGATCAATATTTAACATTTCAAAAGTTAATGTTTGAGCAGCAGCCAGATTCTGAAAAGGAATGGATTAATAAATCATTAGTAGATAATCAAATAGATAAATTACCGATAAACCAAGATATGAAAAATAAAATTAAAAATGAATACACAACGCCAGACAGTAAAGCTTGGAAAGCTGCAAAGAAAGATCAACAACAAGCTAAAGAACATCATGTTGAGACAGCACCAACTGTATATGTCGCCGGTGAAAAATTAGAAGATCCTTATAAATATAAAAATTATAAAAAATTATTAGATAAATAATCTTGGCTTATATATGCATGATACAGTGAATCATAGTTATTTATAATAAGAACTTCATCAGTAGTGTTTTACTGTAGTTGGAGTACATTACTAAATATAAATATTCTATGAATTACTAATATAGACTTATTTAGTAGGAGTGGCATAACCAAACTTATTAGAAAACATAAGTTATTGTTATGCCGCTTTTTTTAATATTTTTTAAATCGTAAAAGTTACGATTAATTCCCTGTTTGCTATTGCACTTTAGCAAAAAGAAGCTTATAATTATAAATCGTAATAATTACTATTTGGGGGTTTAGAAATGAAAAAATATACATATATCATGTTTAGCATGATAGCTTTAGTAATGGTGTTAGCAGGATGTGGTAACGCAGAGTCTAATAAAGGAAGCGAAAAAATAAAAGTTAATACGACTGTTTTTCCTTTAAAATCTTTTGCAGAAGAAATTGGTGGGAAACATGTAGAAGTTAATTCTATCTATCCAGCAGGTACAGATTTACATAGTTATGAACCAACGCAAAAAGATATTATAAACGCTTCAAAAGCAGATTTATTCGTATATACTGGTGATAATTTAGATCCAGTTGCCAAAAAAGTTGCAGCTACAATTAAAAAAGATGACAAGAAATTATCTTTAGAAAATAAATTAGACAAATCACAATTGCTCACTGATCAACATAGTCACGGTGAATCTGAACATGAAGAGGAGCATGAACACGAACAGGGTGAACACCATCATCATGGTGGATATGATCCACATGTTTGGTTAGACCCTAAATATGATCAAGTTTTTGCAAAAGCAATTAAAGATGAATTGATTAAAAAAGATCCTGATAACAAGAAGTATTATGAAAAAAATTACAATAAATTAAATGATGAATTAAAAAACATAGATGAGAAGATGAAAGAAACTAGTAGTAAGAAGCAGGGCAACACTGTATTTATTTCACATGAATCTATTGGTTATCTAGCTGATAGATATGGCTTTGTTCAAAAAGGCGTTCAGAATATGAATGCAGAAGACCCATCACAAAAAGCACTTACTAAAATTGTCAAAGAAATCAAAGAATCAGATGCCAAATATATATTATACGAAGATAATGTATCTAATAAAGTGACAGATACTATAAGAAAAGAAACATCAGCGAAACCATTAAAATTCTATAATATGGAATCATTGAATAAAGAACAGCAAAAAGATGATAATTTAACTTATCAAAAACTAATGAAAGAAAATATTAAAAATATTGATAAAGCATTAAGTGACAATATCCATAGTGATGATGATAAGCATGAAGCGAAACATGATAAGGCTATTTCTGATGGTTATTTTAAAGATAAACAAGTTAAAGATAGAGCATTATCTGATTATAAAGGAGAGTGGCAATCAGTTTATCCTTATCTTAAAGATGGCACTCTAGACGAAGTGATGAAACATAAAGCTGAAGATGATGATTCTATGACTGCTAAAGAATATAAGGAATACTACGATAAAGGTTATAAAACAGATGTAGATAAGATAAAAATTACTGATGATACAATTACATTTAACAAAAATGGTAAAGATATAACTGGAAAGTATAGTTACGATGGTAAAGACATTTTGAAATATGAAAAAGGTAATAGAGGCGTTAGATACACATATAAATTAGAAGATAATAATAAAGATTTACCAAAATACGTTCAGTTCAGCGATCATAATATAGCACCTAAGAAGACAGAACATTTCCATATATTTACAGGCGATGATAAAGGTAAAGTGTTGAAAGAACTAGATAACTGGCCAACTTATTACCCTGAAAAATTAACGAAAACTGAAATCAAAGAAGAGATGTTGGCGCACTAAAAATCATTATCCCTACGTTTAAATTTTATATTTTGAATGCATGAATTTTAGTTTAAAGGGAATAAAATTTAAAGTAACAAAGAAAATAAGGTTTTATGGTTGATATATATTATATAGTTGGTATAATTAGTATATCATAAAAACTCAAATACTTTGGAGGTATATTTATAATGACAAAATTTAATTTTGACCCAGCACATTCAGTAGTTGAATTTTCGGTTAAACATTTAATGATATCTAATATTAAAGGTAGATTTACAGAATTTGATGCAAATTTAGATGGTGACTTAAATGATTTAAGTTCATTATCAGGTGATTTCACTATCAATGCTAATTCAATTGATACACGTGTAGAAGATCGTGACGGCCATTTACGTAGTGGAGATTTCTTAGATGTTGAAAACTATCCTGAAATTAAATTTGAATTAACAAAAGCGGATAGTTCATCTGTTACAGGTAATGTAACGATTAAAGGTGTAACAAATGAAGAAACTTTTGATTTATCATATGAAGGCCAAAGTAAAAATCCATTAAATGGTGCTACAACAGCTGGATTTATCGTTAATGGTAAAATTAATCGTGAAAAATACGGAATTACATTTAACCAAGCACTTGAAACAGGTGGCGTTATGATTGGTAAAGATGTATTATTCCAAGTAAGTTTAGAATTTGCTTTAGAAGACTAATACAGTTTTTAAATATAGTAGAGTGTGACTTAGATATAAAGCTCATTCTTCAAGTAAAGGACTAATCCATTTTAAAACGGATTAGTCCTTTTTATATACATATCATACGATTTTGACTGTGCATGCTCGGCTGGGGTACGGTTCAACTTTTTAGTATGTCACTCATACTTATGATTGGTTCGTGTCATTTGATTCTCTTTCGCGATAATATTTGATAATTGTATAAATGATAAAACTCCAAGTTATAATCAATAAGATAATTGAAGAAATAATTACATAGTTTTTGTTCGTAAAGTCACCGCCTGTAAAAAGCGTACCAATCAGATTGGGTATACATAACAATAGTATAAGACCAGCGTAAAATTTTTGTTTTAAAATAAAGCAAGTCAGCATTGTTAATAATAAAAGTATTAGCCCAAGGGTAAAATTAGTTGTCTGATTAGGTGACCAAATTATATAAAGTGGGTAGTTTCGTAATAAATATTCACTTAATATATATATACCAAAAATAGCTACAGATGAAATTCCAACAATAGTATAAGTTATTTTACTGTCTCCCCAGCGCATAATTAATTTTTTGACAAAGAATAAAATAAAGATAAATGATCCTAAAAAAATAAAAAGGAAATAACAAATTAAAGCAATCGTTAACTGAAATGAATTATCTAACATTCTAGGTATTGTCGTCATAATAAACATGAAGGATATGAAATATAAAATATATTTGAACAAACCTTGTGTCATATTTAAATGTGTTGAGAATTTGTCTGCGTAAGACTTGATAGGTGTGTTTAATAGAGAGTCGATATTTTCATTATTCTCTTCAGCAATTGTAATATGGTCTCGTAATTCCTCTTCAATTGTATTTACCTCATCTTCATTTTTTCCGCGAAATAATAATTCTATTCTTAATTTTAATAAGAAATCTTCTGCTCTTTTACTCAACATCATTAACACTCCTCATCAAATTGTTCATTCCATTATTTAAATAATTCCATTTATAAATAAAGTTAGCTAATTCAACTTTACCTTCTTCTGTAATGTTATAGTATTTACGTTTTGGGCCACCCGTATTTGATTTTTTTGAAATTGAAGTTACATACCCTTTTTTACTTAATCTTAATAGTACAGGATAGATACTCCCATCACTGATTTCAGGAAATTGTTGAGCTTTCAATTTATCTAAAATTTCATAGCCGTAAGTTTCTCCTTGAGAAATTAGACCTAAAATGGCGCCGTCTAACAATCCTTTCATCATTTGATTTGAAACTGACATGGCATCCCTCTTTTCACTATCTTATTATATAAGATAGTGAAGGAAATTTTGTTTGTCAACTATCTTTTAATATAAGATAGCGAGAATAAAATTTAATTGTTTTTAATTTGGGTATAGTAAGCGTAAAAGGGGAGGTCGATGGTATGCCCACAGGTTTACCAAATATAGGAAAACCAGCAACAAATGCTTTGCATAATATAGGCGTGAAGTCATTAGAAGCGGTATCTAAATATGAACGTACCGTATTACTAGGCATTCATGGAATTGGTCCTAAAGCAATTGAACTGCTTGAGGAAGCATTAAAAGCACATAATTTAAATTTTAAAAACGAAACGAATTTTGAAGTTCCATTTGAATTAACAGGTGATTTGTCCTGCGATAATGCGCCAAAGAGGAGGACAATGTTAACATTTTTAATTGCTTCAGCGACAGTTGATAAGAAGAAATTATCAAATATAGTTACCAATGATTTTGTTTGGGAAGTGCCGGGTAGTTTCAAATTAGAAGGTTTTGATGATTTTTATAAAGAACTTGAAGATCATAAAATTAATATTGCTTCTTTAGAGGTGAAGGATAATATTTCGCATGGAAAGGTAGGGGCAATACATGGAACACAAATAGCACAAGATGGTTCAATAGTTTATTTTACAGACATTTTTAAATTTGAAAGTCATCGTAAAGATGCTAAAGTTAAATCCATAACGTCATATATCATTATGAATGAAGGAGAATCTTAAATGAGTATTCAAATAGACGAAAATAAAATTATTTATACGCGAAACTTTAAAGCAACAGCCCAACAAATTTTTAACGCTTATACGGATCAATCATTGTTTGTAAAATGGTTTCACCCTCAAGGCGCTACCACAGAAGTATATAAATATGATGTACAAACAGGCGGTGATGCATTTTTTGCAATCCATGCGCCCCAAGGAACAAGTTATACAGTGACACATTATAATGAAGTCGTTGAACCTAAAAAAATCGACTATAATGATTACTTTGCTGATAAAGATGGAAATATAGATAAAAAGATGGCAGGTATGCACAATATTATTCATATCACTGAAAACGATAATGGTACTACAATGGTTCAATCTACTGCTGAATTACCCGATCCTAAAGCTGCACAACAGTTGTTAGACATGGGTGTTGAAGAAGGTATGAATAGCACTTTTGATAATTTGGCAATACTAGTGGAAAATAATTAGAAGTATAAAACGTCAAAGAAATGTTAGAAATGGCGCAGTTATAACACCACTTTTTTAGATATAATAGAAAGTGAAAAGAGGTGTGTCTAATGAAAAAACGATATATTAAAGTGCTTGGATTATATTCATTTAGCACTTTTGTGCCAGCTATCATAGCAACTGAAAAATTAGTCCCCAATCAAACTTTGAAATGGGTAGTACGTACATTGGCTGGGTACGGTATTTTTGCCTATGGATTACACGTGTTAAGCAAGTTTAAATAATAATAAGAAATGGTCCGAGACATATATTTATGTTCCGGACCATTTCTCACAATGATGATATTTAGCTTTAATCTAATGATTCGCCATTTGTTTCAATGACTTTACGATACCAATCAAAGGATGCTTTTTTCTTTCTTTCTAACGTACCATTACCTTCATTATCTCTGTCTACGTATATTAAACCATAGCGTTTCTTCATTTCACCTGTAGTAAATGAAATAATATCAATAATACCCCAAGGTGTATAGCCTATAAGGTCAACACCATCTTCTTCAACAGCAGCAATAGCAGCATCTATATGTGCTTTCAAATACTCAATACGATACGTATCAATAATTTGACCATTATGATCTATCTCGTCTACTGCCCCAAAACCGTTTTCTACTATAAATAATGGAAGTTGATAGCGGTCATATAATATATTCAACGTATAGCGTAAACCTGTAGGGTCAATTGCCCAACCCCAATCACTTTGTTGAATATAAGGGTTATCTACTGAATTTGCTAAACCGCCATTGGTAACATTTTCACCTGTGTATGATTCAGCATCGTGTTTAACTACTGTACTCATGTAATAACTGAAGCCAATGTAATCCACTGTACCTTCACTTAAAATTTGTTCATCACCGTCTTGCCAACCTATATCGTAACCTTTACGTGTCAGCATTTTGTTCGCGTAACTTGGATAATAACCACGCACTTGCACATCAGGGAAGAAAAAGCGTAGGCGGTTTGCTTTTACCGCTTCCATCATATCTTCAGGATTTGAAGAATAAGGGTAAATTGCAACATGAGAAATCATTAAACCAATTTCAAAATTTGGATTGATTTCTTTACCAATTTTAACGGCTTTTGCACTAGCTATAAGTTCATTATGGGCCACTTGATATAAAACCTCTTCAGGATTTTCTTCTTCTTCTATAATTACTCCTGAATTGGTCCATAAGAAAATAGGATTGTCTGTATCCATTTGGTTATTAATCTCATTAAATGTCATCCAATATTTAACTTTATCTTTATAACGTGTAAATACTGTTTCGGCAAAGTGGGCAAAGAAGTCTGCTACTTTTCTATTTCTAAAACCACCATATTCACGTGCTAGATGTAACGGCATTTCAAAGTGAGATAATGTGATGATAGGTTCAATACCATATTTTAACAATTCATCAAATAAATCATCATAAAATTTTAAACCTGCTTCATTTGGTTCGCTTTCATCGCCGTTAGGGAAAATACGTGACCAAGCAATTGAAGTACGTAAGCACTTCAGCCCCATTTCATTAAATAGAGCAATATCTTCTTTGTAGCGATTATAAAAGTCGATACCAATATGATTCGGATAATATTTGTCAGGCTCAACATCTTGAGTGATTTCACGTGCTTTGCCATGGGCGCCGCCTGTCATAACATCTATGACACTTAGCCCTTTACCGTCTTGATTATAGCCACCTTCAAATTGATTGGCAGCGAGAGCGCCACCCCATAAAAAATCTTTTGGTAATTTCGTCATTTTAATTGCCTCCTAATAGATTATTATTTATTAATGATAGTGAGTAGTTCATTGTTTGTTACTATTTGTGATTCTGTTGTTGTTATAATTTCACTAAATTCAGCTGAATTAGTAATAATGACAGGAATAATGCTGTCATAATCTTTTGAATCAAGTAATACTTTATCGAATTTCAATATTGGTTGTCCTTGTTGTAATGAATCATTTTCATTAATTAAAACTTCGAAGCCTTCTCCATTTAATTGAACAGTATCTAAACCAACGTGAATCAATAGTTCTACCCCTGTTGAAGAAGTGATTCCTATAGCATGTTTACTGGCCGCAACCATGCTCACAACACCATCGAAAGGTGCATGAATTGTTTGATCTTCTGGTTTAATGGCTATACCTTTTCCCATCATACCTTCAGCAAATATAGGGTCATTAACTTCTGAAAGTGATACCACTTGTCCATCAATAGGAGCGTAGACAATCGTTTCTAGAGGGTGCTCTGTACTTTCTGCATTAAGCGGGGAAGATGCATTATTTTCTACTTCTTCTGTTGTATCATCTCCGTATCCTAAAAATTGAATTAAAATAATTGGTAAAAGTATAGCAATCGTCGATCCGATGATAATTCCCCAAATTGATGAAGGATTATCAGCACTATAACCATTAACGATTGTAATTGGTCCTGGTAAGCCAGCATATGCATAATATTTAGGGTTAAAGAAACTAGCGATAAAAGCACCAATTGCACCGCTTATACATGCGATAATAAATGGCTTTTTGAAGCGTAAATTTATACCATACATTGATGGTTCAGTAATACCGAAGATGCCGGTAATACCTGCCGATGAAGCTACACGCTTAATTTCTGTACGTTTTGCCTTGATTAATACTCCTATAACAGCACCAATTTGTGAAATTACGGCAATTGTCTGGAATGCTTGGAAAGCGTCACTTTGATGCTGTTCAAAGTTAGCTAATACCATAGGTGTAATCCCCCAGTGTACTCCGAAAATCACAAATACTTGCCATAAACCGCCAATAAGGGCTCCTGCTAACCATGGCGCAACGTCTACAAGATAATTAAAACCTCCGGCAATACCATGTGCAGCGATTGTAGTGATAGGCCCTATAACTAGTAATGTAACTGGTACCATGATGACAATACTTAAAAATGGTGTGAATAAGGGTTTAACAACATCATGAATCCATTTATTCAAATATTTTTCAACATAAGATAATATCCATACTAAGAAAAGTGGTGGTAACACAGAAGACGTGTAACTTGTTTCTGTTAATGGAATACCGAATAGTTTGATTGCTTCTCCATCCTGTATTCTTTCTATCATATTAGTTAAATCTGGGCTAACAAGTGCAGCAGTACAAGCGACAGCAATATAAACATTTACATTGAAATGTCTAGCAGCCGTCATGGCAATAAATATTGGTAAAAAAGTGAAAGGTGCCCAGGACATAAAGTTAAATACTTCATAAGTCCCTGTGTCTTTGAATGATGGAATAATAAGATTTATGACAATCAATAAACCTTGTAAAATACCTGCTGCAGCTAAAATATAAATGAACGGGGCAAATACTGCAGACATGGTTGCAATAACTCTGTTAAGTATTGAACCTTTATTCTCAGAACTATCATCGTCATCGGATTGATGTTCACTGGTTAGACCTTCGAAGGATTTAAACACTTCACCAACATTATTTCCAATAACAACTTGGAATTGACCGTTATTTTCTACAACTGTCACAACACCTTCGATTTCAGAGACTTTTTGTTTAGCATTAGGAATAGATCTTTTTAATACTAAACGTAATCTTGTAGCACAATGCGTACTATTGACAATATTTTCTTCGCCACCAACTGCATCTAGAATATTTTGTGCAAGGATCTCGTTTTTATCAGCCACACGCTTCAGCTCCTTAATATACTTAATATAAATTACAATAATGTAAGCGTTTCATTTAAACTCTATTATAATTATACCGGTACAATTTGTAAATACCCTTACAAAAATTTGGTTCGGTTTATTTATATCGTGTACATGTTATAATGAGTTGAATTTAAAATTTAAAGGAGTAAATATATGCTCAAGTATGAACAAATTGCGCAAAAGATTAACTTATTTATAGAAGAAGGGCATTTTCAAGCAGGAGATAAACTACCAAGTGTTGAAACTTTAAAAGAGCAGTACCAAGTGAGTAAAAGTACAGTAATTAAAGCTTTAGAAGTGCTTGAGAAACGAGGATTTATATATCAAGCTCGAGGTAGTGGTATTTATGTACGTAATAAGCAAAGAGAAGGTTACCTTAATTTATTCTCTACAGGTGGTTTTAGTGACGAGGTTGTAGGGCTTGAAGTGACAAATAAAGTGTTGAAAGTAGAGGAAGTAACACCACCCGAAAGTGTTCGACAAAAATTAAAATTAAAAGACGACGTGTCAGTTTATTTATTAGAACGTATTGTTTATGTAAATGGAGATATTCTATGTTATGAACAGTCATATTTTAATAAAGATATCGTACTATTTTTAAATGAATCGATCGCAGAACAATCTATTTTTAACTATTTAGAGAATCACCTAAAGGTTAAAATCGGTTTTTCGGATATTTATTTTACCGTAGATAAATTAAATGCCTCGGATGCTAACAAGTTGGAGTTAGTAGAAGGAGACCCTTGTTTAAATTACGAACAAGTATTTTATACAACAACAGGAGTTCCATTTGATTGTTCTCATTTACTCTACCATTATCAAAATGCCTATTTTTATATACCTTCACAAAAATAAAACGCTTGTGTTACGCGCTTCACTCCATATATTAAATGAGTTGTAAGCATGTTGCACAAGCTTTTTTATAGTTGGTTAATAACATCTTTAATTGTAAATGTATTAAGTTTATTAACTATTGATTGATCAACTTCAGTATAGATTTTATCTAGCGCGTGGCTTATATTTTTACCTACGTGACATTCAACATTACTGTCTCCATGGATTTTGGCGAAATGATCTGCATTAGAAAAAATAAGTTGGTATAAGTCACCTAATCTTATAGTATCTGTCGGACATGTTAAACGATATCCAGTAACACCTTGGCTACTTTGTAAATAATGCCCTTCTTTAAGATGACGGCATAATTTTCTAACAAGTGTAGCATTACTATTGATACTGTCTGCAATATATTGACTAGACATGGGTATGCTGTTTGTCCCTAATAAACTTAGTATATGTATTGACACCGAAAATTGTGTGTTCAAAGTAAAAACTCCTGACTATAAACTTGAGTTTGTTTTTTATACAAGTGAAGTTTACGATAATTTTTGAAAACTCGCAATAAATTAAAATTAAAAAAATTGCTTGATATACTATTAAATATCAAGTGAAAGCAATATAATATGGTTATTAGTATGAAAAAGTGTTAAAAATGAATTACGAGAGGTGCTTAAAATTCAATGATAGATAATAATAAGTCTATAAAAGATACATATATGTCGAATGAAACTATTGAAAACATAAACAATCAAGTACAAATGAAAGAAGTTATGTTTAATCAAACGCCAGGACGTTATGCACTTAAATCAGTGATGTCGGGATTTTTATTAGCTATCGTTACAGTATTTATGTTAGGTATCAAGACGCAATTTGCTGGGACAAATGAAGGTTTAATAAATTTAATGGCAGCTATTTCTTTTAGTTTAGCATTGGTCCTAATTGTGTTAACACATTCTGAATTATTAACGAGTAATTTTATGTATTTAACTGTCGGTTGGTATTATAAAATTATTGGTATGAATAAAGCATTTGGAATTATGCTTGTTTGTTTCTTATTTAACATTATAGGTGGCCTTATATTATTTGGATTAATGAAATTTACTCCCATCATGACAACAGAAATGGTTAACAGTTTAATTAAAATGGTAGATGGTAAAACAGTTGGTGCAACGTGGTACGCAATTTTAGTGAAAGCCATTTTCTGTAACTTCTTTATTAATATTGGCATTTACGTGTCAATCCAATTTAAGGATGGCTTATCTAGAGCATTCTTTATTGCTTGTGGTGTAGTTGTTTTTGTATTTATGGGCTATGAACATGTCGTATTTAATGCTGGATTGTATTCAGGTATGATCTTTTATGATTTTGACGCGGTGGCGTGGTTACACGTATTGAAAAATATTATATTCGCCTTTATTGGTAACTATATTGGTGGAGGTATTTTTGTTGGGCTTGTATATGCTTATTTAAATGGTAGAAGAGATAGCTTGAGCAATTAATTTATCTTTAACAAAAATATCAGTTGTGACTTTAATATGATATGACAAAGTTTATGTTGAGTCTAAGCAAACGAATTAAGTTATTTAAATATTGAGCATCTCTCGAGCAGTGAGAAAACAAAAGTTTATTCATTAAGAATAGATGATTGTCTCACTGCTTTTTATTTAATTTAAGTTTATAAAACGTATCGATTGACTCAATTATTAAGAAGCCATATTGTATTTATATGATTGCAAAATTGTTTGTTATTATAGGAATATTTTAGTGGATAAATGAGCGAACAATAGATAGGAGTGACAACATGTCTGATTATAATATAAGAGTTGCGGTAGAATCTGATGCAGAATCAATACAAAAATTAATGTATGAAGCATTTACACCATTAAGAGAGTTAGGAATTGATTGGCCATCTGTTAATGCAAGCGTAGATTTGGTCAAAAAAAATATCATTACAAGTACGACATTTGTATTGGAAAATGAGTCGGAAATAATTTCAACAATTACGGTTCGTTATCCTTGGGAAGGTAAACGTCGTATCTCTCATTATCCATTCGTTTGGTGGTTTGCTACAAAACCGTCTTATGATGGTAAAGGTTATGGTAGTAAACTTTTAAATTATGTCGAAGAAACATTCTTACGAGATACACTTAAAGCACCTGCAGTAACTTTAGGTACTTCTGCACGTAAACATCCATGGTTATTAGATATTTATAAAAAACGCGGTTATGAAGTCTATGCTGAACATGAAAGTGATGATGGAGATTTAGGCGTAATCATGCGTAAAGTGCTAATACCTGAAAGATTTGATGAAGAAGTCTTAGGTATGCCACCTTTTCATTAATTAATAAAAGATATATTAGGGAATCCTTTTATCTTAAGTATAAGGGGATTCCCTATTTATATATATATTTGTGAATAAATTCACATTATTTCTTAAATTTGTATTACAATGCAAGTATAAGATGGGTGGTGAGGAAATGGCTGAAAATATTTTAGTGATTCATGGCATGCGAAAAGGTAAACAAAACAACATGATTTATGAATTTGTAAAACAATTGATGATGTCAAAGAACAGACATGTGCATATTGCATTTTTAGAGGGTGAAACGCACAATTTGAGAGTTGTCATGAACAATTTAATACGACAAGGATCTTTTGAATTTAATATCATTCCTTTGTTGTTGTTTCCAGCAAAACATTATTTATATGATATACCCTCAGTTTTAGGATCCTTGAAAAGTGACTATCCACATATTAGAAGTAATATTGCACAACCACTGGGTACACATAGAGAAATGTCGAATATTATTAACAGACGGATTGCCAATGCTTTAGTTTCAGTAGGCCATGTAAACAGAATTATTTTAATCGCCCATGGAAGTTCTTATTATAAAGAACCGGATTATGCATTAAATAAATTAATGCGTGACTGTAATGTTTTTAATATACCTATGCAGATGATGACAGTGTATGGCGATTATAGCTATCAATTATATATAGAACAGTATTTAAATAAGAGTGAAGGTATATTGATTGTGCCAGTTTTTCTTTATAACGGCTTTTTAGTAAAAAAAATAAAAAAAGAAATTAATCAATTTAATATAGCGTCACATGTTTATTATAGCGATGTGATTAATTTTAATAATGAGCTTTTAGCAATAATAGAAGACAGAATAAAAGAAATTGAGGAATTAGCAAATGTATCCTATTCAACTTAATGTAACCAACAAACAAATTGTCATTATAGGCGGAGGCAAGATTGCATATAGAAAACTAACGCAAATATTAAAAGAAGATGCTTGTTCAGTAATGATTATTAGTAAAAAATTTTTACCTGAATTTTTTGAGATTGAACATCCTAACGTAAAGCTATTAACAAAGTGTTATGACAAAAATGATATTAAAAATGCATCGTTGGTTATAGCTGCTACTGATAATTCAAAGGTTAATGACCAAATAAAAAAAGATGCAAAGGCGCATCAACTAGTCAATCATACAAGCGATCAGCGACAGTCCGATTTTTTCAATATGTTAGAGATAGAATTTGAAGATATAAAAATTTGTTTGAGATCTAATGGAAACGATTGTGCAAAAGTGAAGCATATATCACAGGTAATACAAGCTTATTTAACAGAGGTTTATAAGGAGGATAAACATGACTAAGAAAAAATTAGTAATGATTGGTAACGGGATGGCAGGGCTACGGACGATAGAAGAAATATTAGAACGTGAAGCAGAAAAATATGAAATAACGATAATAGGTAAAGAATCATACCCTAATTATAACCGCATCATGTTGTCGAATATTTTACAAAAGAAAATGACAGTTGAAGAAACTATTATGAATAGTTACGACTGGTATAAAGAAAATAATATACAACTCGTTACGGGTGATCCAGTCGTAGAAGTTAACCGTAATTTAAAATACGTGACAACAAAAGCGGGATGTAAATTTGAATATGACGTATGTATATTTGCCACTGGTTCAAAAGCGTTTGTATTACCAATACCTGGTTCAACATTACCAAGCGTAATTGGCTGGCGTACTATTGAAGATACTGAACGTATGATTGAAATAGCGCAATCTAAAAAACGTGCAATCGTAATAGGTGGAGGGTTACTGGGGTTAGAATGTGCTAGAGGGCTAATGGATCAAGGTATGGCGGTTACTGTTGTTCACTTGGCGGAGTGGTTAATGGAAATGCAACTTGATAAAAAAGCAGGAGAACTATTAAAAGAAGATCTAGAGGGGCAAGGCATGAACTTTAAATTACAAGCAAGTACGAGTGCCATACTTGGTAATGAAGATGTAACAGGTATCGAACTATCAGATGGAACGACGATGGAAGCGGATTTAGTAGTTATGGCTGTCGGGATAAGACCATTTATAGAAGTTGCTAAAGAAAGTGGTCTCGAGGTAAATCGAGGTATTCAAGTAAATGATTATATGCAAACTAGTGACTCAGATATTTTCGCTGTAGGTGAGTGTGCGGAACATGATGGTAAAGTATATGGATTAGTTGCTCCATTATATGAACAAGGAAAAGTTCTGGCAGATTATTTAACAGGTCGCGATACGGCAGGTTACAAAGGATCTACAACGTTTACTTCATTGAAAGTTTCAGGATGTGATTTGTATAGTGCTGGATATATTACTGAAGACAAAGATGTTAAAGGTATTGAAATTTTTGATAGTCAACAAAACCATTATAAAAAAGTGTTTGTAAAAGATAATGTAATTGTCGGAGCAGTATTATATAGTGACATTGAAGATGGGCCACGTTTCTTTAATATGATGAAAAAGGAAGAATTGCTCGATGATTATACTATGGTATCTCTGTTGCATAAAGGCGGTGAATCTGTAGGACTTAGTATTGAAGATATGGCTGACGACGAAACAATTTGTGGATGTAATGGTGTGTCGAAAGGTAAGATTATTGAAGCCATAAAAACAAATGGATTAACAAATGTGGAAGAAGTAACAAAGACGACAAAAGCGGGTAACTCATGTGGTAAGTGTAAAGGACAAATAGGTCAAATTTTAGAATATACATTGGGTGATGACTTTATTGCTGCTAAACCTACAGGTATATGTGCATGTACAGATTTAACACGTGACCAAATTGTAACACAAATCAGAGCGAAACAATTAAAGTTGTCTGAAGCAGTAAGAAACCAATTAAACTTTAAAGATAAAGATGGTTGCCCTAAATGTAGACCAGCATTAAATTACTATTTAAATATGGTATATCCATTTGATCACGAAGATGAAATTGCTTCAAGATTTGCGAATGAACGTTATCATGCAAATATTCAAAAAGATGGCACTTTCTCTGTAATCCCACAAATGCGTGGTGGCGTTACAGATGCAGATCAATTAATACGTTTAGGAGAAGTTGCTAAAAAATATAATGTACCACTAGTGAAAGTAACAGGCTCTCAACGTATCGGTTTATATGGTATAAGGAAAGAGTTGTTGCCACAAGTCTGGGAAGATTTAGAGATGCGTTCTGCTTCTGCATATGGTAAAAAGACACGTTCAGTTAAAAGTTGTGTTGGAAAATCATTTTGTCGTTTTGGTACACAACATACAACACAACTAGGAATCAGGTTAGAAAAAATGTTTGAGTATATCGATACACCGCATAAGTTCAAAATGGGTGTGTCTGGATGTCCAAGAAGCTGTGTAGAATCAGGCGTTAAAGACTTTGGTGTTATTGGTGTAGAAAATGGTTTTCAAATATATATTGGTGGTAATGGCGGTACAGAAGTAACTGTCGGCCAACATTTAACTACAGTGGAAACTGAAGATGAAGTAGTTCTATTATGTGGGGCGTTGATGCAATATTATAGAGAAACTGCAAATTATGCTGAACGTACAGCGCCTTGGTTAAACAGACTAGGTTTTGAAAATGTGCAAGCAGTATTGTTAGATCAAGAAAAACAACAGAAATTATTTAATCGTATTATGAAAGCAAAAGCAGCGGCGGGTAATGAACCTTGGAGACAGATTGTAGATAATGAATTTGCACAAAGTATATTTGAAGTAGAGGAAGTGAAAGTATGATAGCGACGAACAAAGTAAAGGTGGCGAACGTCGATGAACTCACACCATTAATCGGAAAGAAAGTAAGAGTTAAAGATCATGAAATTGGTATTTTTCTAACTGCTAATGGTGAAATTCATGCAGTTAATAATATTTGTCCTCATAAACAAGGGCCACTTTCGGAAGGGACAGTGAGTGGTGACTTTATATATTGCCCTTTACATGATCAAAAGATTGACTTAAAGACAGGCATTGTGGAAGAACCAGATACAGGATGTGTAGAAGTATATAAAGTTGAAATTATCGATAGGGAAGTTTATATATGCATTTAGTAGAATCAGGCAAAGTGTATCTTGTTGGTGCCGGCCCAGGTAATCCAACACTTTTAACAAGAAAGGCTGAGCAATTGATAAGATGTGCAGACATTATATTATACGATAGATTAGTAAACCCATTCATATTACAATTAGCTAAACCTGAAAGTGAAATTATCGATGTAGGAAAACGACCTTACCAAAAACATATACAACAAAGTGAAATTAATGAACAAATCATTTCAGCGGCACAACATCATTCGTGTGTAGTCAGATTAAAAGGCGGCGACCCTGCAATATTTGGTAGAGTTCAAGAAGAAGCCGTAGCATTATCTGTACAGGGAATCCCTTTTGAAATTGTACCAGGTATTACATCAGCTAGTGCTGCGGCTGCTAAAATGGGTATAGGGCTAACTGCAAGAAATGTTGCTAAAGCTATTACTTTCACAACTGCTTCTCACTGTAAAGGTCAAGTAGAGGCACTTGATTTACACAGTCTTATGCACGGAGACACATTGGCTATTTATATGGGCATAAAAAAGCTACCTCAAATAGTAAAACAAATATATCAAAAAACAAAAATAGATTTCCCTATAGCAATTTTTTATAATGTGTCTACTTATCATGAACAAATGATTTCTGGCCACCTTACTACAATAATCAAACAAGTAGAAGCACAAGATTTAGAAATGACACCAGGTATCATTATTATAGGTAAAGTCATGGATATGGCAAATGAAATGTTCAGAAACATTGATAATACGAAAAGAAAAAATTATTTGATTTCTGGAAAGCGAAGTTTAGCTATTGAGAAAGCTTTTGAATTATATGCAGCAGGACATTATTGCTTGATTAAAATAGATTCCCAACAATCTTATCATAAATCTCAATTTAAACTTTATGAACAGCAGGAAAAAGACTTAGAATTTGATGAACATATATTTATGGATAATTATCAATCATAGACAATTCTATTTTTAGCACTTTCATAATTTAATAAGCAATATAAAAAATGACAAATTACTATGTTAGTAATTTGTCATTTTTTATTTGCACTAATAATAGATGGATAATTCAGACCGAACGTGATAGCTAAAGGTTTTAATTTATATGAAACCATTCTTAAATTAAGTCTTATTATTTTTAAAAAGTAAATATATTAACGCAATATAAAAATAATGTCATTGAAATTTTACTATAAATTAATTTAACACAACATAAAATATGTTAAGTTGTAAACATACAGTTATTAATTGGGGTAACAATTTTATTTTGAGGAATGTAGTTTTAAAAAATATAATATGAGGTGATTTTAATGAAGAGAAAAGAGAAACAATCTACAAAAACAGAAGTACAAAGATTTAGTATTAGGAAGTATTCAGTCGGAACGGTTTCAGTATTAGCAGCAACATTTTTTATAGCAAGTGGGCACGTTTCTGAAGCAAGTGAATTGAATCACACACAAGAAAATGCTAATAACAATATTCCAACAGTTAACTCCGATATAGCTAATGGCACGAGCTCAAACAAAGAGAAACAAGTTCCCTCTGAAAATAATTTTAAATTAGAATCAAGTAATACACCTGAAGAATTAAGTCAGCAATCATCTGAAACATCTCCCGCATCTCACAATGACTTAGTAAAACAAACAGAACCTATTGTTCAAGACGCGCCAACAGAAAAAAAAGACACAAATATTGAAAAAAATAATAGTGTTGACCAAACCACGGATCAAAAATTGTCAACAGATTCTGATAATGAACATAAAGAAGAAATCTCGAATAAAGCAGAAGTAGAAAAAGAAGAAGAAGCTCCGAATAAAGCAGAAGTAGAAAAAGAAGAAGAAGCTCCGAATAAAGCAGAAGTAGACAAAGAAGAAGAAACCCCGAATAAAGCAGAAGTAGAAAAAGAAGAAGAAGCTCTGAATAAAGCAGAAGTAGAAAAAGAAGAAGAAGCTCTGAATAAAGCAGAAGTAGAAAAAGAAGAAGAAGCCCCGAATAAAGCAGAAGTAGAAAAAGAAGAAGAAGCCACGGATAAAGTAAAAGTAGACAAAGAAGAAGCTCCGAATAAAGCAGAGGTAGACAAAGAAGAAGAAGCCCCGAATAAAGTAGAAGTAGAAAAAGAAGAAGAAGAAGCTCCGAATAAAGCAGAGGTAGACAAAGAAGAAGAAGCTCCAAATAAAGCAGAGGTAGACAAAGAAGAAGAAGCCCTGAATAAAGCAGAAGTGGAAAAAGAAGAAGAAGCCTCGAATAAAGTAGAAGCAGACAAAGAAGAAGAACCTTCGAATAAAGCGAAAGCAGAAAAAGATGACAAAACTCAAACAGACACTGAAAATAAAAATGACGAAAATAGCAATAAACAAAAGATAGAAAATTTAAAAATAAAAAATGGTTTTAATCCAAATAAAAACGAAGTAAAGCAAGAGACTAAAAATGATCCAACAAAAGTAAAAGATTCAGAAGCAAATAAACAAGCTACAACGCGTAATCGTTCTCAAGTGCAACAAGCTCAAGTGGAATCTTTATTAAAAACTGCTAAAAAAGCAGAACAAGGTGTACATGTAAATAAATACCCAATTATATTAGTACATGGTTTCTTAGGTTTAATGGATGGTAATAAACCGGATTTGTATCCAAATTATTGGGGTGGAAAGAAATACAAAGTGAAAGAAGAATTAGAAAAAGCAGGTTATGAAGTATACGAAGCGAGTATAAGTGCAGTTGGCAGTAACTATGGTCGTGCTGTAGAGTTATATCACTATATTAAAGGCGGTCAGGTAGATTATGGTGCGGCACATGCGGCAAAATACGGTCATAACAGATATGGAAAAACGTATGAAGGTATTATGCCTGACTGGGAACCGGGTCAGAAAGTGCATTTAATTGGTCACAGTATGGGCGGACAAACGATTCGTTTACTTGAGCAATTTTTACGTTTTGGTAATCCTGAAGAAATTAAATATCAAGAACAACATGGTGGTACAATTTCTCCATTATTCCAAGGGCAAAAAGATAATATGATTTCATCAATCACAACATTGGCAACGCCACATAAAGGTTCTCAAGCTTCTGATAAGTTAGCAAATAAAGATTTTATCAAAAATATATTGAACAATATTGCAAAATTAGGTAATAATAAAAAATCTAAAATTGATTTTGGACTTTCACAATGGGGCTTCGAACAGCAGCCTAATGAAACTTATATAGAATATGTAAAACGATTGAAAGATAGTCCAGTTTGGAATACTGATGATAATGCAGCTAGAGATTTAACAACATTTGGCTCAGAGGATTTGAACCTAAATACATCAGTTAATCCTAATATTGTATACACATCTTTTGCAGGTCAAGCAACGCATAAAAATAGTTTAGGTCATCACAGACCTAACAGTGGTTTGTTTGGACTAATGGATTTAACAAGTAAATTGATAGGTAAAGATTCTAGAGAAGATTGGCAAGAAAATGATGGTGTTGTAGCAGTTACATCTGCATTAAGTCCAACTGGACAACCCGCTAAAAAAGTACAAGATTTAACGCAAGCTACAGAAAAAGGTGTTTGGCAAGTGATGCCAATTAAAAAAGATTGGGATCATGTCGATTTCATAGGTTTGGATAACCTTGATAGAAAACGTACAGGACAAGAACTTGAAGAATTTTATACTGGTATCATTGATCACTTGATGCGAGTAGAAGCGCGTGAGGAACAAGCAGTTGCTGTATAAATAAAAGAAAAATGACTTTTAAATTTTAAACAAACTTCCTTTACTTGTAATGATGGTAATCATTATACAAGTAAAGGGAGTTTTTTATGTTCGAAAAGTTATTAGGGGATTCTTTTATCTAAATAGGTAAATCCCTAATATTTAGACTTTGTGAAAAAAAGTACAATGATTATAAGAATTAAAGAAATACAAAATTTGTGAATACTATATAAATTATACATGAATGATGTGAGAGGATGTATAAAATGAAAAAATTTGGATTGCAATTCTTCAAACCAACGGAAAAATTTAATGGTGATTGGTCAATCTTAGAAAGTAAAAGTCGTGAATGGGAAAAAATGTATAGAGAACGTTGGAGTCATGACAAAGTAGTAAGAACGACCCATGGTGTGAACTGTACAGGATCTTGTTCATGGAAGGTATTTGTGAAAAATGGTGTGATTACTTGGGAAAACCAACAAACAGATTATCCTAGTTGTGGACCAGATTTACCTGAATTTGAGCCACGTGGTTGTCCTCGAGGAGCGTCTTTTTCTTGGTATGAATATAGTCCCTTACGCATCCGTTACCCTTATATCCGTGGAAAGCTATGGGAGTTATGGACAGAAGCATTAGAAGCACATCAAAACAATACAGTAGCTGCTTGGGCTTCAATTGTTGAAAATGAAGAAAAAGCTAAGATTTATAAACAGGCGAGAGGTAAGGGAGGATTAGTAAGAACGAATTGGAAAGACGTTTCTAAACTTATATCAGCTCAAATTATATATACAATTAAGAAATATGGACCAGATAGATTGGCTGGTTTTACTCCAATCCCGGCTATGTCAATGTTAAGTTATGCTTCTGGTGCGCGTTTTATGAGCTTGTTAGGTGGAGAAATGCTGAGCTTTTATGATTGGTATGCGGATTTGCCTCCTGCTTCTCCACAAATATGGGGTGAACAGACAGATGTACCAGAATCTAGTGATTGGTACAACGCAGCTTATATTATGATGTGGGGATCTAATGTCCCGTTAACGAGAACGCCAGATGCGCATTTTATGACGGAAGTTCGCTATAAAGGAACGAAAGTAATTTCTGTAGCCCCTGATTATGCAGAAAATGTTAAATTTGCTGATAATTGGTTAGCTCCGCACCCAGGCACAGACGCTGCAGTAGCACAGGCGATGACGCATGTTATTTTACAAGAACATTATGTGAATGAACCGAATAACTATTTTATTAATTACGCAAAACAATATACTGATATGCCATTTGTCCTAATGTTAGATGAAGATAATAATGGCTTGAAAGCAGGACGTTTCTTACGTGCACATGACTTAGGCCAATCCACTGAAAATAGTGAATGGAAACCTGTAATTTTTGATAAATTACAAAAACAGTTAACAGTCCCAAATGGTACGATGGGTCAACGTTGGGAAGAGGATAAACAATGGAATCTGAAACTAGAAAATGAAGAAGGTAAGCAAATTGATCCAGCAATGAGCCTTGCTGAAGATGAATATGAATTAAAAAACATACAGTTTCCATTTTTTAATAATGAAGGTAACGGTATATTTGAACGTCCTATTGCTGTACAAAAGGTTAAATTAGCAAATGGTGAAGAAAAATATATTACCACTGTATTTGATTTAATGACGAGTCAGTATGGTGTGAAACGTTTCAATCATGAACTTGAGGCATCAGGATATGACGATGCAGCGTCATATTATACGCCAGCATGGCAAGAAAAAGTTACCGGGGTTAAACAAAATGTTGTGACACAAGTTGGTCGAGAGTTTGCGCAAAATGCAATTGATACCAAAGGTCGTTCAATGATTATCATGGGAGCTGGTATTAATCATTGGTTTAACTCAGATACGATTTATCGTTCTATTTTAAATCTAGTATTATTATGCGGTTGTCAAGGTGTAAACGGCGGAGGATGGGCACACTATGTCGGACAAGAAAAATGTCGACCAATCGAAGGGTGGAATACGATTGCCTTTGCTAAAGACTGGCAAGCACCACCACGTTTGCAAAATGGAACAAGTTGGTTTTACTTCGCAACAGACCAATGGAAATATGAAGAATCAAATATTGATAGTTTGAAGTCTCCATTGGCAGAAAATATTAAGCATCAACATCCTGCTGATTACAATGTCTTAGCTGCTAGATGTGGTTGGTTACCGTCTTATCCTCAATTTGACAGAAATAGTTTATCTTTTGGTGAGGAAGCGAAAGACGTTGGAGAATTTAATAATGAAGCGATTATGAAACGTGCGATTGAGTCCGTGAAGTCTAGAGAAACGAAATTTGCAATTGAAGACCCAGATTCAAAACAAAATCATCCAAAGACATTGTTCTTATGGCGTTCTAATTTAATTTCAAGCTCGGCTAAAGGCCAAGAATACTTTATGAAACATTTGCTCGGCGCAAAGTCAGGTTTATTAGCTGAGCCAAACGAAGAGGTAAAACCAGAAGAAATTCAATGGAGAGAAGATACAGAAGGTAAATTGGATTTACTAGTATCTTTAGATTTTAGAATGACATCTACACCATTGTATTCAGATATCATCTTACCTGCTGCAACGTGGTATGAAAAACACGATTTGTCATCTACAGATATGCACCCATTTGTACACCCATTTAATCCTGCGATAGACCCATTATGGGAATCACGTTCAGACTGGGATATTTTTAAAACATTAAGTAAAGAGGTGTCAGAAATGGCTGAAGTACATCTTAAAGGAGTTTATAAAGATGTCGTTACAACGCCACTTGCACACGATTCTAAGCAAGAAATTTCTAATGTGAACGGGATAATTAAAGACTGGACGAAGGGCGAAATTGAAGCTATACCTGGAAAAACAATGCCAGGTTTTGCAGTAATCGATAGAGATTATACTAAAATATTTGATAAATACGTTACAGTAGGGCCTTTATTAGAAAAAGCTAAAGTAGGTGCTCATGGAGTAAGTTTCTCCGTAGCAGAACAATATGAAGAGTTAAAAAGCATGGTTGGAACTTGGAATGAAGAAGATGAGGATTCCGTAAAAAATGATAGACCAAGATTAGATACTGCAAGACGAGCTGTAGACGTTGTATTAAATTTATCTTCAGCTACAAATGGTAAGTTATCGCAAAAATCTTACGAGGATTTAGAACAACAAACGGGCATGCCGTTGAAAGATATTTCAAGTGAACGTGCATCAGAAAAGATTTCATTTTTAAATATAACTGCACAACCGCGAGAAGTCATTCCAACAGCGGTGTTCCCTGGCTCAAATAAAAATGGTAAACGTTATTCACCATTTACTACCAATATAGAACGTTTGGTTCCTTTTAGAACATTAACAGGACGACAAAGTTATTACATTGATCATGAAGTGTTCCAGCAATTCGGAGAAAGTTTACCCGTGTATAAACCAACTTTACCACCAATGGTATTCGGTACGAGAGACAAAAAAGTAACCGGAGATGAAAGTACACTTGTCTTACGTTACTTAACACCACATGGTAAATGGAATATTCACTCAACTTATCAAGATAACCAACATATGTTGACTTTGTTTAGAGGAGGGCCAACTGTATGGCTTTCCAATGAGGATGCAGAAAAACACAATATTAAAGATAATGACTGGTTAGAAATATATAACCGAAATGGTGTTGTAACAGCAAGAGCCGTAGTATCTCATAGAATGCCAAGAGGAACGATGTTTATGTATCATGCTCAAGATAAACATATTGAAACACCGGGATCACAAATTACAGATACAAGAGGTGGTTCTCATAATGCGCCAACACGTATTCATTTAAAACCAACACAACTTGTTGGAGGTTATGCGCAAATTAGTTACCACTTTAACTATTATGGACCAATAGGGAATCAGAGAGATGTTTATGTAGCAGTGAGAAAGCTGAAGGAGGTTGACTGGCTTGAAGATTAAAGCGCAAATTGCAATGGTGTTAAATTTAGATAAATGTATAGGTTGTCACACGTGTAGTGTTACTTGTAAGAGTACGTGGACTAATAGACCAGGCGCGGAATATATGTGGTTTAATAACGTAGAAACAAAGCCTGGTATTGGTTATCCGAAACAATGGGAAGATCAAGAGCGATATAAGGGTGGTTGGTATTTAAATAAAAAAGGTAAATTAGAACTAAAATCCGGCAGTAAGTTATCGAAAATTGCTTTAGGGAAAATATTTTACAATCCTAATATGCCAGTGATTAAAGATTACTATGAACCATGGACATATAATTATGAAAATCTTACAACAGCTAAAGCTACTAATCACTCTCCAGTAGCAACAGCACATTCATTAATTTCAGGTGACAAATTAAACTTAGAATGGGGTCCAAATTGGGAAGATGATTTAGCAGGTGGTCACGTTACAGGACCAAAGGATCCAAACATTAAGCGTATTGAAGAAGATATTAAATTTCAATTTGATCAAACTTTTATGATGTATTTACCTAGATTGTGTGAACATTGCTTGAACCCAAGTTGCGTAGCATCATGTCCATCTGGAGCAATGTATAAACGTGATGAAGACGGTATCGTACTTGTAGACCAAGATGCATGCCGTGGTTGGAGATATTGTATGACAGGTTGCCCATATAAGAAAGTTTATTTCAACTGGAAAACAAATAAAGCAGAGAAATGTACTTTTTGCTTCCCACGAATTGAAGCAGGTATGCCAACAGTATGTTCAGAAACGTGTACTGGTAGAATGCGTTATTTAGGTGTACTACTTTATGACGCTGATAGAGTTGAAGAAGCCGCTACAGCTGAAAATGAACAAGAATTATACGAAAAACAATTAGATTTATTTTTAAATCCTTATGATGAAGCGGTTATAGAACAAGCACAAAAAGATGGAATATCATTAGAATGGATAGAAGCTGCTCAGAATTCTCCAGTCTATAAGTTAGCTATTGAATATAAATTAGCATTCCCTTTACATCCAGAATATCGCACAATGCCAATGGTATGGTATTGCCCGCCGCTTAGTCCTATTATGAGTTATTTTGAAGGACAAACTGCAACGAAAGCTAATAGAAATCCTGATATGATATTCCCGGCAATCGAAGAAATGAGATTACCGATTCAATATTTAGCTAACTTATTTACAGCAGGTGATACTGAGCCAGTGAAATCGGCATTGCAACGCATGGCAATGATGAGAAGTTATATGCGTGCCCAAGTAACAAATAAAGCGTTCGATGTAGATAGATTATCAAAACTTGGATTATCCGAAAGACAAACTAAAGATATGTATCGATTATTAGCAATTGCTAAACACGAAGATCGATTTGTGATACCAACATCACACAAAGAAGCCTATATGGACACATATCGTGCTCAAGGTAGTGAAGGATATGGAGGAGAATACTTCGGGTCGAATTGCGATGGATGTGGTGTGCCTGTAACTACTGCTTCTGGAAAATCAGGACAAGAAATCTATAATGAAAATTTCTATGGAGGGATTTTCCGTGATTAATTTAGCGCAGTTTAATAAACATCAAGAGGCACTTGGATACTTTGCACAACAATTAATATTTCCAGATAAGCTGACATTACACCCTAAAACGTTTGAAGAAGTTATTCATATGGAACATCCGGCATACCAAGATATAATTCAGTATCGTGAACAAATGTATGAATTGAGCTTACTACAAATAAAGCAATTGTATTCCGATACATTTGATTTCAATAAAACTGCGCCACTCTATATGACATATAATAAATTAGATACTCAAAAAGAGCGTGGACAATTATTAGCTAAATTAAAAGTATTATATGAAATGTTTGGATTGAAGATGGCAGATAATGAACTATCTGATTTTCTGCCATTAATGCTTGAATTTTTGTATATAGCACAGTGGCAAAATGATCCAAGAGCAAAAGGGAATATTGAATTTGTCATTATGATTATTGAGGATGGTACGTATGCAATGACAAACCAATTAGCCGAGCAAAATAGCCCTTATTATTTCTTAATAAAAGGTTTAAGAGAAACGTTAAAAGCTTGTATAGAGCCTGCAAATGAGGTGGAGCAACATGTTTAATCAATTTCTATGGGTGATTATGCCCTATTTATGTATAGCAATCTTTTTTATCGGGCACCTTGCTAGATTTAAGTTTGATAAATTTTCATGGACTGCAAAATCTAGTGAATTTATAGAAAAGAAACAACTTAAATGGGGCAGTTTAATGTTTCATTTGGGTATTATTCCTGTGGCGATGGGGCATATAGTAGGTTTGCTTATCCCTGCATCTTGGTTAACTGCAGTAGGCGTGAGCGATCATTTATACCATATTGGAGCTGTTTATATTGGAAGTATTTTTGGTATAATAACATTGATTGGTATGTTGCTATTAACTGCACGACGTGTGACTAAAAAAAATATAAGAAGACTAAGTTCAGCATCTGATATTATTGTTAATTTCTTATTATTAACGATTATTTTTATGGGATGCTATGCAACGCTAGTGACTAATGCAACGATACCATCATTTGATTATAGAGAGACAATATCAGTTTGGTTTAGACAATTATTTATATTTTCTCCGAACGCCGATTTGATGTTACAAGTGCCACTTGCTTTTAAAATGCATATACTTTTAGGTTTTATAATTATGGCATTCTGGCCGTTTACTAGATTGGTGCATGTTTGGAGCGTGCCACTCACATATGCAAGTCGTAGTTATATTATTTATCGTAAACATAAAGTTTGAATGGAGGCGATAAGTTGAAGGCGTTATCGTTAAAAGAAAGTATTAACTACCAATCAATATTAGACTCAATTCGAAGCGAAGAAGGATTTGATTTTGCGGCAATAGCATTTTATGAGCAAGAAAGTGATATTTCCCCAATTAAGTGGTGTTATGCCTCTGGAAATTTAAATAATCGTTATAAACTGATTGTGCTACGTAAGGGAAAAGGATTAGCAGGTAACGTGATGAAGACAGGTAAACGTATGGTGATAGAAAATGTAGCACAATCATTATCTTCGCACGAACAACATAAATATCCTATCGTTCTTTGTGAGTTATTAACAGCGATGGTTGCGATACCTTTATGGTATGAAAAGAAAGTTTATGGTGTTTTATTACTAGGCCAGAGAAACCAACAACCATTGCCTAAAACATATAAAAACATATCACTTAAAAGTAAATTGGGCATATTTAATGAAGAAGATTAGGTGATTATAATGGAAAGCAATCAACAGTTAGATATGGAATCGTTGTTAATGCAATATTTTAATAATACGAGTGAAAAAATTGTATTCGTTGATAATCGTGGCCAAGTTGTTGCAATGAATCAAGCAGCAAGGGATATTATCTCATTGGACAATGATTATGAAGGTATGACTAATGTCATATGTAATCATTGTGACGGTTATACTAATGAATTTGATTTGCAATCTTGTAGGTATTGCTTTTTAGAGCCAGAAAACGTAGGAAATACTAGCTTTCAGGTATTTATGAAAACAACACGTGGTACAGTTGAACCCTTTGCAGCTACCTATCAAACGATTGACGAATCTAAAGGAATTAAAGCGTTCACGTTACAAAATGTATCGCCTCAAATAGAAAGACACGATAAGATGTACCAACGAAAAATGATGCAAAAAACAATCTCAGCACAAGAAAATGAAAGAAAACGAATATCTAGAGAATTGCATGATAGTGTAGTACAAGAAATGTTAAATATCGATGTTGAATTAAGACTTTTAAAATATCAACAAGAAATAGAACAGTTGGTTAATGGTTCTAAACGCATAGAAGGCTTAATGTCTAAGTTAATTGATGATATACGTAATTTATCTGTGGAACTTAGACCGTCTTCATTAGATGACTTAGGATTAGATGCAGCCTTTAAGACATATTTTAAACAGGCAGAAGTAAATTATGGTATTAATATTATCTATCAATCTAATTTAGCAATGCATAGATTTGGTAATGAAATTGAAACTGTAGTCTATAGAATTGTACAAGAAGCTTTATTTAACGCGATTAAATATGCGAACGTTGATACAATTGAAGTTGATGTACAAGTTAGTCATGGAAAACTTATTGCTGAAATCATAGACAGAGGCAATGGATTTATAAAGACAGACCAGCCAAAAGGAACAGGCTTGGGACTTTATGGTATGAACGAGCGTGCAGAACTTGTAAATGCTGAAATAAATATTGATACTCAAATAGGTCGAGGCACAATTGTTACATTAGAAGTTCCAATATAGGGGATAAGGAGACATTAATTTTGAGAATAGTTATCGCGGATGATCATGCAGTTGTACGTACTGGGTTTACAATGATATTAAATTATCAAGAAGATATGGAAGTAGTTGGAACTGCAGCCGATGGCGTGGAAGCTTACCAAAAAGTAATGAAGTACAAGCCAGACGTACTAATCATGGACTTAAGTATGCCGCCAGGTGAATCTGGGCTTATAGCAACAAGCAAAATTACAGAAAGTTTTCCAGATACGAAAATTTTAATATTAACAATGTATGATGACGAAGAATATCTATTTCACGTATTAAGAAATGGAGCTAAAGGATATATTTTAAAAAACGCCCCTGATGAACAATTGATACTGGCAATTAGAACAGTTTTTAAAGGGGAAACATATGTTGATATGAAATTGACGACATCGTTAGTCAATGAATTCGTGAACAATTCAGGTCATGATAAGCAAGCTACAACAGACCCTTATAAGATTTTATCAAAGCGTGAAATAGAGATATTACCTTTAATAGCAAAAGGTTATGGGAATAAAGATATCGCTGAAAAGTTATTTGTTTCTGTAAAAACAGTTGAAGCACATAAAACACATATTATGCAAAAATTAGAATTAAAATCAAAACCAGAATTAGTAGAATATGCTATGAAGAAAAAATTGATTGATTTTTAAAACATTAATTATATAAAAGAGCTAACGTAAATGCCTAAATAGATAGGCATAGGTTAGCTCTTTTTGTTAATTAGAACACATATAATACAGGATAAAGTCGTTTCACTATCTAACTACTGGAATATATTCTATTTTTAAAAAAGCCGCTTAATGAAGTAGGGAAATTCCGCAATTTGTTAAGGGATAATCCTTATGTTCAATTTTTCACAAAGATTTTATAATAAAAATGAGGCCAGGATTCTGCTAATAGTAACGTTTATACTTACTCATATTACACCGGTGATAATGATTGTTATATAGAAATTCAGCACTTCAACTGTGTGCAAATACTGGTCTTAGTTATCAAAAAATATTATAAATTGAAGGTGAAATAAATGAACAAAGCAAGTGGTGTTTTTCAATTAACATTACAGTCTTTAAGTCTTGTTGTAGGTTTTATGGCATGGAGTATTATTGCGCCACTTATGCCTTTTATCTCTCAGGATGTGCATATTACAAGCAGCCAACTTTCTATTATTTTAGCTATTCCTGTTATATTAGGTTCTATTTTAAGGGTCCCTTTTGGTTATTTGACAAATATTATTGGTGCGAAATGGGTATTCTTTTGTAGTTTTATTATATTATTATTTCCGATATTCTTCTTAAGTTATGCACAATCGCCTAGGATGTTAATGGCATCAGGTTTCTTTCTTGGAGTAGGTGGCGCAGTATTTTCAGTAGGTGTAACATCCATACCTAAGTATTTTCCAAAAGAACGCGTAGGATTAGCAAATGGTATATATGGCATGGGAAATATTGGGACTGCCATTTCCTCATTCTTAGCGCCCCCGATAGCTGGTATTATAGGCTGGCAATCAACAGTGAGAGGTTATTTAATCGTCATAGCACTTTTTGCGATTTTTATGTTTTTGTTAGGTGACAATAAAGAACAAAAAATAAAAGTACCTTTAGTTAAACAGTATAAAATTTTGATGAAAGATTTAAGATTATATTATTTATCACTTTGGTATTTTATTACATTTGGTTCATTCGTAGCTTTTGGATTGTTTTTACCTAATTTTTTAGTACAAAATTTTGGCATCAGTGAAGTTGATGCAGGTATAAGAGCGGGTGTCTTTATCGCATTATCTACTTTCCTAAGACCGCTAGGCGGCGTGTTAGGAGATAAGTTTAATGCTGTAACTTTACTAATGTGTGACTTTATATTAATGATTATCGGTGCAATTATGCTAGGTCTATCAGCCCATATCTTATTATTTACAATAGGTTGTTTACTCATTAGTATGTGCGCAGGTGTCGGTAATGGTTTAATATTTAAACTCGTGCCATCTTATTTTGGAAAAGAGGCTGGATCAGCTAATGGTATAGTTTCAATGATGGGGGGCTTAGGCGGTTTCTTCCCGCCATTAGTCATAGCCTATATAACAAGTCTTACTGGAACAAGTCATTTCTCTTTTATCTTATTAGCGATATTTGGTGTAATTGCTTTAGTTACCATGAGTCACATTATGAAACGTGAAAAATTAAAAACGACATTATAAAAAAAGCTGTAGTTAGATAATTTCTCTAACTACAGCTTTTTAATTTATTTTATAAAGATTATCAGTAGCCAATAAAATGACTATATTAATCTATTTGGATATTTGATGCTGAGTGTTCTTCTTGTGCTTTTTTAGGTAGTGTTACGTTTAATACGCCATCTTCAAATGATGCTTTAATAGCTGTTTCATCTATATTTTCAAAAGGGTATTGACGCTTAACATCGCTATAAGTGCGTTCTTGATGAAGTATGCGACCATCCTCATCTTGCTCTTTATCGTCGTTTGATTGCTTAGCTTCAATTGTTAGAGCGTTATTTTCAAATTGTAAGCTAATATTTTCTTTTTTGAAACCAGGAAGTTCAGCTTCAATTATAAAAACATTATCTAACTCTCTGACATCTGATTTAATGCTCGTAGTTTCAGGAAAATGTTCAAAAAATTGACGTCCAAAATCTCTAAATAACTCAGTTGGGTCACCTTCGAAAAATGGATTGTTATACGGTCTCTTATTAAAAGCCATGATACATCTCTCCTTAAATTTTAGATTTAGTCAATTGAAATTTGTGTTTTCGTTTGTTTAATTGGTAGTTTTACCGTTAAGATGCCGTTATTCATAGATGCATTTATTTTATTTGTGTCGATATTTTTAAAGATAAACTGTCTACTTTGCTCATTAGAATTGCGCTCATTAATTAGATAAGTGCTATCTTGTTGTATATTAGATACACGTTTTGCTAGTATAGTTAACGTTTTATGTTCAAAATTAATAGTAATATCATCTTTTTGATAACCAGGAAGTTCAGCTTCAACTGTATAGCTATCTTGTGTTTGATATACATTTACTTTGAAATCGTGATGGTCTGAGACTAAACTTTCTAATAAATCTTTAGTAAGATTGTTAGTGCTTTGTATCATCTCTGTTCACCTCTCCTTTTATCGTACAAATATAGTATAATATATTAGTCAAAGAAAGTCAAAGTCAAACTATGTAAAAATAAAAAAAGTGTAATATTAAGATAATTAAGTTAGTAACATTGTTGGGCAGCGGAAGGGGGCATAATAAAAAGATTTAAGTAAGAGGTAAGTAAAGTCAAAAATAATAACATGAAAACTAGAACTTCTAACTTTAACTTTACCTCTGACAGATTAAATATCTTTAGAAAAATGTTTATTAACGAAGTGTTGTAATGTTTCTTTTAAATTAATAGCTTCGTCTATATCCATATCGAATTCGCTAAACACACGTTTTGATATTTTAGAGAGTGGTTCTTTAACATTTGCGCCTTTTTCTGTAAGTGCAATCTGTAGGTTACGCTCATCATCAATTTCACGTGTTCTAGTTACATAGCCTTTTTTCTCAAGTTTTTTAAGTAAAGGTGTAAGTGTCCCTGAATCTAAATAAACACGTTCGCCAAGCGTTTTAATATTGAGTTTTTCATCTACTTCAATTGCTAGTAGCACAATGTAGCCAGTATATGTTAAATCGAATTCTTTTAAGTAAGACGTATACTTCTTAATGATTTCTTTAGAAGACACATAAAAAAGAAAACATAGTTGTCTTTCTAAGTAGCTGTCTTTTTCCTCCATTTAATCACCCCTTTTGAAATTTAACCTTATTATGAACTATGGTTGTTGTCAAGGAACGGTTGCGCACCTCTTTCTGATAAAAAAATAATATTTATCGACGTTTACTTAACAAGAAACTATATAGTGGAAAAGAACCGTAATATAAAGTGTTTTTAAATTGAGAAAGTAAGTCTTAAGAAAATCAAAATTGATTTAGTATGAAGGTTTAATTTAAGAAGATTTTGTTACAAAAAGCCTATATGACTTTATTAATCATTTACAATCAGTCATACTGATAATATTGTGTTTTTGTTATATAATAATGGTGTAATAAAGCATTAATGAGGGAGTATACTTACTCATCTATCAGTTAGAAAGTTATCGTTTTAACTAAAGGAGATTAATGATGAAAACATTTTTAAAAATCATGGGTCTATTAGTTTTGTCACTGATTATTGCTATTGTGTTTTTCTTTGGAATGAGAACATATCAAGGACATAAAAATCTAGAACTAGTAGATCGTTATATGGATGAACAAAATTTAACTGAAGAAATTGAATCTGAGAAAACATTGTATAGTGCTAAGAAGGGTTTATATTATAAGCAAGTTAAATTTAAAGATGATCCGGAACATACGTATACGGTGCAACCAATTAGTACATTTAAAGGCATCTTAGTACAAGGTTTTGATAGTGAGACCAACAAAAATATCAAAGATGCTAAACATAACGAATTTAAAGAAGATTATAAACCGAAAGACAAATAGGAATACATTGTTAAAAGCGAGGGAAATTGAACAGGAATCTAGTACACTTAAAAAGATTTCATTCCCCGCAAACAAAGTTGACATGGATAAAAGGTTTGCCTGAGCAATAGTATTTAGACAAATGAGCTTTAATTTTCAATCCTGTCAGCTACAGCTAATATATTGATTTATGCTAAGACAATTAATAATAAACTCCCTTTAAAGTAGACACTGGAAAAGTGAAAAACTTTAAAGGGAGTTTCGTTTATGACTCTTAATAAAAAATGAATATCAACTTTAATTAAGATCATTCGAATTGTATAAAGGCTATAGCTTTGCAAAAGTTAGTGGTATGTTAACTTACAAACATCACATACCTTTCATCTCACCCATATCATGAATTTTCATCATTAAACCGTGAGGGATGTCGTCATGATCTACAACTTCCATTTTACTAAAAGCACCATCACCTTCTGCTTTAATTAGCTTAACAAAATCTCCTTTTTTAGGAGAAAATCCTGATTCAGCAGGTAACTTAACATCTTTTTCTATTTTATGATCTTTTTCACTAATTATTTTATCAGCCGTTGTTTCATTTTTCATATAACCATAATAAGTTTCTTTTTGGCCGCTAGACATCATCATAATAATCAATACGATAGCAACAATTAACATTATTATGCTTATAGTAATTGCGAATACTTTACTGTTTTTCAAGGTATAATTCTCCTTTATATCTATTTCTTTCTGTTATATCTAAAATAATTAAATTATGCAATCGAAAGTACTATTCATGATTTAGTTACGTTAATAATGAAAGTCTTATTATGCTTTTAAATATTTTACTTTATCACGATTGTATAGTTGAAATGTTAAGACTGTAATATCCGAATATATTTTAATTCATCATAATGCAATATGAATTCTAAGCTGCTTTTAAATTCTGTAAACTGTCTAATTTCTGCTTTTGGTATAGTGGATTGTTCAATATAGCGTAATAAAGATCTTTCGATATATATGTCGTTGAAAGAAGGCGGTAAAGCATAGTCTATAAATCCATGTTCTCGATTCAACGTTTGGATGAACAATGTGATATTTGAATTTAATAAAGATTGTTTTAAGACGACATTGAGTACATCTTTCGGTGAAGTACGGTGATTTATAGAATTAAATAAAAGCAAATGAAACTCATCTCTTTCTTTTAACATAATAAAATTTTTATGTATAGAAATAGCTTTGCCAATAAAAGGTTTAATGAATTGATATAAGTACATTAAGGGTTCATAGATTCCATGACTATTCATTAGAGCGACATCATCTTTCTCTTTTCGCATCAGCTCGTATCCTACACCACAGCCTCTATTTAACAAGATAAGTATATGACACATTAAATCAGTGATTTCTAAAGGATAGTGTTCTTCATAAAACTTGAAGCATTGCTTTGTTAGTTTTGTATATACAAACTTTGATGTGTCAATATGTGATGCTTTGATCACTTTATTATAATAATCGTAATAACTCATTGAATTATTGAAACCTTCACCTTTTTTGTTTAATAACTTTCGAACTTGTACTTGTTCTATATCAATAAAATGATAATCAAAATTAAACCTTTGAAGTAATGTGAACGCATGCTTCAGCGAAGTAACCTGTTCAATTACGCCTTCAATAGTGATAGCCATTTTTATATTAAAATTCAGGTTTTTGATTTTAATATATAATCGGTTAACATCCTTCAATGATAAATGAGATGCATCAAAGAGAATTAGAAAATTATAATTCTGTTGTTGTTTTGCATATTCTGGTTTGAATTTTAAAAATTGTGATATCAAACCTTCGATAAAATCAAATTGTGTCATCGATTTTATTCTTAGCGCAATACCTACATAATCAGAAAACAGTGAATCGATAAAATCAATCATACCAGTGAGGCTTAAATTTTCTAAAGAGAAGTTTCTAACATTATTTATTAATACGTAGGCATCAGTTAAATCTTTAAAATTCAATTTAGAATTAAGGTCAGACTGAATAATATCCATTAAACTATCAATATGAATAAAGATAGTTGGAGTTTTTGCCCAATCCTTAAAATCCAATTGTTCGATATCGATATGTAATTGTTTTAAAGGCCCAGGCTTTTCTTTAGTGATTATATCAATTTGAGACTTGAAGCGATTCAAATCATTGTTTATTAGTACGATGTTGTCTTGATGCAAATTATGTACTGATTTTCTGAATTCATTAGGTGTTATATTTAAGAAAAATTTAAACTGATGAATATAATTTGAATAATGGTTGAAGCCGTAATGTTCAGAGATATGATAAATTGCATGTTTCGTTTGAATAAGATCAACGAGTGATAAAGCAATTTTTAGACTAGTTATATAATGTTTAAAGCTAATACCCAAATATTTCTTGAATAATATAGAAATATAAGGCGCAGAAATATAAAATGTACTCGAAACATCTTTAGAGGAAAGTGGTTCAGCAACATGAGCTTTTATAAAATCAGTTATATTATTTAGTAATGTATTTTCTGTATGTATAGATGGGATATAGATAAAATCATGTTCAACCCTTGTTTCCTTATTGATTATCGTTATAATTTCGTTCAGCATAGGTGACTCAATTGATTCACATTGGCTCAACTGTTGAATCATCGTTAAAATTTGAAATTTTAGATATTCATTCGAATTTAACAATTTATAGTTATAATAAAAATTGAAGAAACTTTTAACTGTTTTTGTGAATTGTTGTATTGGTATACACATTTCTACTACTTGTTCAGCATCTGAGATGTGATATAAATCGTTGTGATTTATAATAATAATATGGTTTTCAGCAGATAACTGGTGGCCATTTAAGGTAACATCTAGTTTATTGTTTAAAGAAAATAAAATTATGACTTGATGTATACACCGTTGTGTATGAGTGTTTAAAAATTCATGAATACACAAAGTTGTATTTTTCATAGTAAAGGCAACTCCTGATAATAATTTAAAATGGTATATTGTTTAAAATACATTATATTACAAAAAGTTGTGTCTTTTAATCCTTTAAATATAAATATTTTTTTATCTTATAAAGAGGTTCGATATTAAAAATTAAGTTTCAGGCAATGTATTTTGTTTAAGAGATGATTTTTTCGGATAAATCAGTTTAAATTTTTACATTAGATTTATTAAAGGAGACGTTAACAAATGGAACATATTTATTCTGAATTTTACAATCAAAAAACTAAAATAACGGAATTAAAACCAGATGTATTAGGCGTGGTGTTACATGATGATGCAGAAAATAACAATGCAAAGGATTATATTGCTTGGTTACAACAAAGAATGGATAATAATGAATTGGATAAGGGATGGGCGTGTGCATATGTTGATAAGCAGACATGTTATTGGTTTCATCCATCTTCAGATGTAGAATGGCATTGTGGTGATGCTTTTGCGAATACGCATTATATTGGCATAGAACGCTGCCAATCAAAAATTAATGGGATATTGTCTGATAAAGAATTTATGGAGAATGAAGAAGCCAGTTTTTGGATTGCAGCCTTGCTATTGAAAAAGTATCAGTTACCAGTAAACAGAGAGACGGTGAAACTTCATAAAATGTTTTTTGATACGCAATGTCCTGCAAGAGCGTGGTCAATACATTTGGATAATACAACTACAAATGCAGAAAATATAAAAACCTTACAAGATTATTTTATAAATAAGATTAAAGCACATTACACCAATATACAAGAAAATGATACGGCAGTAGTGGGTTGATTTAAAAGTTTAGTCATAAAGAATATACAAAAATGGGATTGCGTTATTTATTGGAACCGATTACAATAATGATTATAAAGTGTTTTGGTACCGGTTCCGTTAGATAGAGGAGGTTATATAATGAATTATAAAAAGGCTGCAGAAAATATTTTGCAAGCGCTTGGTGGGGAAGATAATGTTGATGCAATGACACATTGTGCAACACGTTTGCGACTTGTATTGAAAGATGAAAGTTTGGTAGATGAAAAGGCATTAGGGAGTATGGATGTTGTAAAGGGCACATTTTCAACAGGAGGACAATACCAGGTCATTATAGGTTCTGGTACGGTAAATAAAGTATTTAGTGAATTAGAAAAGCTTACAGGCAAAGAAGCGTCTTCGGTGTCAGAGGTAAAAGCACAGGGCACTAAAAACATGAATCCTTTTCAAAAGTTTGTGAAAATGCTCTCAGATATATTTGTTCCAATTATACCAGCGATTGTAGCTGGTGGCTTACTCATGGGGATCAACAATATATTAACTGCACCAGGTATTTTTTATGATAATAAATCGTTAATAGAAGTACAAAATCAGTTTAGTGGTTTAGCTGAAATGATTAATATTTTTGCTAATGCACCATTCACATTACTACCTATATTAATTGGTTTTAGTGCGGCTAAACGATTTGGGGGTAACGCATATCTCGGCGCAGCGCTTGGAATGATATTGGTTCATCCAGAATTGATGAGTGCTTATGATTATCCGAAAGCATTAGAAGCGGGTAAAGAAATTCCTCATTGGAACTTATTTGGGCTAGAAATTAATCAAGTAGGGTACCAAGGTCAAGTATTACCAATGCTAGTAGCTACATACATTCTTGCGACAATTGAAAAAGGGCTAAGAAAAGTTATACCTACAGTATTAGATAATTTATTAACCCCTTTATTAGCAATATTATCAACAGGTTTTATAACATTTTCATTGGTTGGTCCATTAACACGTACGTTAGGATATTGGCTATCAGATGGTTTAACATGGTTATATGAATTTGGTGGCGCTATCGGTGGTCTTATATTTGGTTTATTATACGCACCAATCGTTATTACAGGTATGCATCATAGTTTTATTGCTATTGAAACACAACTTATTGCTGACAGTACGTCGACAGGTGGTTCATTTATATTCCCTATTGCAACCATGTCTAATATTGCACAAGGTGCGGCAACTCTTGCAGCGTTCCTTATTATAAAGGAAAATAAAAAGTTAAAAGGCGTAGCTTCGGCTGCAGGTGTATCTGCTTTACTAGGTATTACAGAACCAGCAATGTTTGGAGTGAACTTGAAGTTAAGATATCCATTTATTGGAGCAATCGTTGGCTCAGGTATTGGCTCTGCCTATATAGCTTTTTTCAAAGTTAAAGCTATTGCATTAGGTACTGCAGGTATACCAGGGTTTATATCTATTAGTGGTCAAAACAATGGTTGGTTACATTATGGTATAGCCATGATAATTGCATTTATTGTAGCATTTGGCTTAACATACGCTTTATCATATAGAAAGAAATATAGAAATATTGAAGCATAGTAGTATAAAGATATATTAAGATTAATAGTATTACAAAAATTGCATTATCAAAATAAAAGACTAATCCGTATGAAGGCGGATTAGTCTCAGACTGTCGACAAATTTTCCAACTTTGTTGACAGTTTTTTGTGCACGCTTTCCGCGGGCACTGCATTAGTCTATAAATTAATTCAAAATTTTTGTTTACGCCATAAAAATGCACCTACAATAGTTACGATAATGAGAGATATGCCGATTACAATGAGCCATGAAACATAACTATGGTCATCGATAGGTAAGGGCACATTCATACCAAAAAAACTAAATACTAATGTTGGCAATGTTAAAAATACAGTAAAAAGTGTTAATGTTTTCATCGTATTATTCATTTCATTTGATAGTAATGACGCATATGAAGTAGTGATACTTTCTAGGATATCTGTATAAAGTCTCGTCGTTTCTAAGGCTTGATTGTTTTCGATTACCAAGTCTTCTAAAATATCTTCATCTTCATCAAATCGTTTCATAGCTGGTAAACGAAATAATTTTTTTACGATGCTTTCATTACCCTTAAGTGCAGCTAAAAAATAAACTAAACTTTTTTCTACTTCCATTAAATTATAAAGTTGTTTATTTGTGACATTATTCTTTAAGTCACGTTCAATTCGAATACGTGTTTTATTTAGCAATCTTAAATTTCTATTGTAATGATTTGTAATTGTTAACAATATATTTAATGCAAAACGACTATGGAAACGTAAATTTATATTCTGACGCGCAAAGTTTTCTAAGAATTCATTTTCAACATTACAGATCGTAATGATTTTTTTATTTCCAATAATAATGCCTAAAGGAATAGTAATAAATGATAATACCTTTGAATTAGTGTCATTTATAATGGGTAAGTCTAATATGATTAATGAATAATGCGAATCTTCGTCGTATTCAACGCGCGCACTTTCTTCACTATCTAGTGGATCACGTATAAAATCTTCAGGAATACCATATAAATCTATTAGTGTTTCGATTTCCTCCCAGTTGGGATCAACAACATTAACCCACGAAGCTGTTTGATTCAGTTCAGATTCAATTATTTTATCTGTTGGAGAATGTTTATATGCAGTTATCATGATAAAATGAAATCCTTTCTTTAGAAATATTATTGATATTGTTCGTTCGCCATTAGGCGTAACGGACCATTAAATATAATTTTGAATAAGTAATCAACAACCACGTCGGGATCCATTCTATTTTTATCTTGTACCCAATGTTTGATAAAAGAAATCGTAGCACCAGATACATAACTATGAAAATAATCTAATGGAATGCCTGAAATTTTTGTCTTGTTATTAATGTTTTTAGCCATATTAACATATATAAGCTCAGAAATTTTATCTTCAAGATGGCTTTTTCTATCTAATTTAAAAATAAGTAAGTAAAAATCTATATCTTTTTGAATGTGTAATATAATATTTTTAAGAATTTTTTCCGAAAAAATTTTGGCGAAATCTTCTAAATTTGAGCCTTGTAAAACTAACTTAAAAGTACCTATTTCTTCAGCTAAATCATCAATAAATTCATCTTCGAGATCTGAAAGTAAAATATATTTATCTTCATAATGTAAGTAAAAAGTACCTCGATTAATATCAGCTAGGGTTGTAATATCTTGTATTGTTATCCGCTCTAGTTCTTTTTCTGCTAATAATTTTATAAAAGCTTGCTTAATTGCGTTTTTAGTTTTTCTGACACGACGATCTTCTACCATTTTTTCAACTCCTTAAACTTTAATAGACAAAACATGATTGTTTGTTGATAAACAAACAATACTAAGTGTATTGCGTATTGCTAATTGCATTATGCTCATTATAATAAACAAAGTAGTTATTAATCAACATAGTGTTCGATAAGGAGGTAAATAAAAATGAATATATTTAAAAGTAAATTACTTTGGATAGCTCCAATTGCAATTTTAGTAATATTGGTTATATTTTCAATTGCGTTTTATCCAGCGTATAATCCAAAACCAAAGGAATTACCAATTGCGATTGTGAATCAAGATAAAGGAACTTCTATTCAAAATAACGATATTAATATAGGAAAAAAATTAGAAGATAATTTATTAAATAGTGATTCTAATACTGTAAAATGGGTTGAAGTTGATAATGAAAAAGAAGCACGAAAAGGGATAGATGAACAAAAATATTTTGGTGCAGCTATTTTCGAAAAAGATTTTTCAAAACATGCAATGAGTAAAACTCAAAAAGTAATAATGGATAGTAAAAAGCAAGAAATGCAAGATAAAGTAAAATCAGGTGAAATACAACCAGAACAGGCTAAACAAATGCAAAGTCAAATGGCTAAATCTGGGGCTTCTCAAGATGTTACAGTCAAACGTGCAGAATTTAAAACGTTAATTAATAATGGCGCGAATATGCAAGCATCACAAATTTCTACAAATGTATTAAAGGGTATTGGTGATAATTTAAATAAACAAATAACACAACAGAGTTTAGATACTTTAGAAAAACAAGGTGTTAAAGTTAATGCAAGTGATATTAAAGGGCTAACAAATCCAGTAGAAGTAGCTGATCAAAAGATTCATAAAGTTAAAGATCATCAAGGTAACGGTAATGCATCTTTCTTAATGTTTATGCCGGTGTGGATTAGTTCAATCGTTGCCTCTATATTGTTATTCTTTGCGTTTAGAACTTCTAATAATATTAAAGTAACACATCGCTTAATTGCTTCGTTAGGACAAATAGCAATAGGTGTAATTACTGCATTTGTAGGTGGCTTTGGATATGTTTACTTTATGTCGGCTGCGCAGGGATTTGATTTTCCAGATATTAATAAAATAGGTATGTATGTTTCAATTGCGCTATTAGGCTTTATAGGACTTATATTAGGTGTAATGACTTGGCTAGGCATGAAGTCTATTCCAATATTCTTTATAGCCATGTTCTTTAGTATGCAACTTGTGATGTTCCCTAAACAAATGCTACCGAAATTTTATCAAGACTATATTGTAAGTTGGAATCCATTTACTCACTATGGTGAATATTTGAGAGAATTACTTTATATGAATCAACCATTAGAAATGAATGGTACTATGTGGATGTTTGTAGGTTTTATTATTTTTGGCATTGTCTCTTCATTAAGTGCTGCAATAATTAGAAAGCATAGTGGTAAACGTACAGAAGTTCCTTCATAAGTTTATAAAATATAAAAACACTTTCGTTGAATTCATATTAAAATGAATTTATTCGGAAGTGTTTTTTTATTAAAAAGTAACGTATTCAAGTAGAAATGAAAGATAAAGCATTGCTTTTTTATGTTAAAAACATATAAAGTATTTATTATAAAATGTCAACTAACTCGATAGTTATTTAATATAAAGTTAAGTTCATAAAATGTACAAAATTTATTTGTGTATAATTGAATGTTTGTTGTTTTTATTAAAAGCTGTCATTGTAGTGTTTATATATGTATTGAAGACATAATGAAATATGATTACATAATTGTTTAGCACTTTTCCTGTAATTTTAATAAAGAATTAACATTTGCTTAACAAAAATAAGTTATAATTCACATAGTTTACAAATAATTTAAAGAGGTGTGACAATGGATTCATCCGTAATGGAGATAATTTTCACTTTTATCGGTGGTTTAGGTATATTCTTGTATGGTATCAAACAGATGGGCGATGGCCTACAAGCCACTGCTGGAGATCGACTAAGAAGTATATTAAATAAATTTACTAGTAACCCAATCATGGGTGTTCTTGCAGGTATGATTGTTACTATTTTAATTCAAAGTAGTTCAGGGACTACAGTTATTACAATTGGTCTCGTAAGTGCAGGATTTATGACAATGCGACAAGCAATTGGAGTTGTTATGGGAGCGAATATAGGTACCACGGTTACTGCATTTATTATAGGTATTGATATCGGTGCTTATTCACTACCCATCCTAGCAATTGGTGCTTTTTTAATATTCTTTATCCAGAAAAGAAAAGTAAAAAATATCGGTATGATTTTATTTGGATTTGGTTCACTATTTTATGGTTTGGAGTTAATGAGCGGGGCAGTAAAACCACTTGCTAATTTAGATGGATTTAAGCAAATTATGTTAGATATGTCATCAAACCCAATATATGGTGTTATAGCAGGTACATTCTTAACTGTCATCATCCAAAGCTCAAGTGCAACGATTGGTATATTACAAGGGTTCTTTGCCAATGATTTAATTAGTTTACATGGCGCATTACCAGTATTATTAGGCGACAATATCGGTACAACGATTACTGCTGTTTTAGCAAGTTTAGCGGGTTCTCTCGCATCAAAACGTGTTGCGGCAGTTCATGTTATGTTTAACGTAATTGGCGCAGCAATATTCTTACTTATCTTACCGTTATATCAAATAGTTATTGAATGGATGCAAGGAGCGATGCATTTAAAACCAGAAATGGTTATTGCATTTGCGCACGGTACATTTAACATAACTAATACTTTAATTCAATTACCGTTTATTTTTGTACTAGCTTGGATTGTTACGAAAATTATCCCAGGTGAAGATATTAATGAAAAATACAAGCCAAGACATCTTGATAAAAATTTAATTAATAGAGCGCCTAATATTGCTCTACAAGAAGCTCAAGATGAAATCCAAAACATTGGTAGAATGACTTTATCTATGTTACAAAAAGTCAATCATTACGATGAAAAAACTGAAAAAGATATTATTCAGAAACACGCAGCAATTGACAATATGTATGATAATGTCAGACAGTATCTTACTAAAATATCTGAGAAGAAGTTGTCACAAGATGATGCAGAAAGAATGTCTGTGTTATTCGATGTTAATCGCACGATGTTAAAAGTGGCTGGCTTATCAGAAGCCTATTTATTAGATCTGAAGAAAAAAGAAACAGACCCTATCAAAATATCTGATAAAGCTGAACAAAGTATCGAAAAGCTTTACAACCATGTTAACATGTCATTTGAAAAAACAGTTGAAATGTTTAATGTTTATGACAGAGTTAAACGTGATGAAATTGTTAAAATTAGTAATGACTCATACAAACTTGAACATGATTTAAGGAAAAAACATATCAAGCGTTTAAGCTCAGGTGAGTGTTCACCAGAAGGTGGATTACTATATTTAGATATGATTGCAATATTAGAACGTATCGGTTACCATTCTAGAAATATTTCAGAATCAATGGTTGATATTGATGAAATAGAATTAGAAGAACATGCCGAGAATCCAATAGGTTGGTCTTACTAAATAATATGTAATTGTAAAGAATTAGCATTTAATTATTCATTAAATGACTATTATAGGCGAGACAGAGATCAAATTTCAAATTTTGATTTCTGTCTCGTCTTTTTTATAACTTATTAAAAAGGGTATTACTTTTAGATAAGTTATAGATTTATTAAGCTATTAAGCTATGAAGCGTTGTGCAGCTTAAATAATTTTGGTATTAATATTTAAAACAGATGTAAAAATTATAGCGTAGTATCTTATAAATGGATTTTTATAAGTTAACATGTAAAGCTCGTATGTTGAATTAAAGACAGAGAATAAAATTAGTAAGCGTTTCCACTATCTTTGGATATTAATTTATTTTACAATTACAAATAACAGAAGAATTAAATGGAGGTTACATATATGAGTGTTTTAGACAAATTTAAATTGGATGGCCAAGTCGCAATCGTGACAGGAGGTGCTTCAGGCTTAGGTAAAGCAATGGGAAAAGGTTTAGCTGAAGCAGGCGCCAACTTAGTTATTGCTGATATTAATTTAGATTTAGCAAAAGAAACAGCAAATGAATTCGAAACTGAAACAGGAAATCAAGCTTTGGCATGTAAAGTAGATGTGACAAACGTGTCAGATGTTGAACAAATGGTTTCAGATGTAATGGATAAGTTTGGACGTATAGACATCCTATTCAACAATGCTGGTATCAATGAACATGTTAAATTTGAAGATATGCCATATGATCGCTGGGTTAAAAATATGGACGTCAATATCAATAGCATGGTATTAGTTTCACAAGCTGTAGGTAAAGTGATGATTGAACAACAAAGGGGTTCTATTGTGAACACTTCTTCAATGTCAGGTATTATCGTAAACACACCACAACCTCAAGCAGCATATAATACTTCTAAAGGTGCAGTAATTATGTTTACTAAAAGTTTGGCTAATGAATGGGCAGAACATGGTATACGTGTAAATACGATTGCTCCAGGTTATATGGAAACGGAATTAACTAGAGATTACTTCGCCCAAGGTGGAGAAATGATTGACACATGGATGAATTTTACACCATTAGGTAGACCAGGCGTGCCTGAAGAATTACAAGGAGCAGCACTATATTTAGCTTCTGATGCTTCATCATTTGTTACAGGTAGCGTAGTCACAATTGATGGTGGATACACAGCATTATAAGTAGCTTGTTTTTAATTTCAAAATAGAGCGATAGTCATGAAATTGCAACGAAAATAGCTAATTATATTGCGTCGTCTTTTTATAGTAATAAACGATGAAATAAAACATTATATACAAAGAACGTCGATGTGTATAGACAATTCCTATAAATACCCGAAATAGAAGTTGGAGTTAAATAACGCCCAACTTCTATTTTTATGAATATTTTTAAATTTCACACGTTAAATAATTCTGTCTGTATCTAATCCTTATTAAAACGATAAGAATACTTGACAAAATTATGTAAGAAGCATAATATTACTAGTAATCTAATATTCAGAAAATTGATTTGGGGGGATTGTATATGACATCTATGAGTATTCTAGATCAAAGTCCAATTGATATTAATGAAACGGTAAATGAGGGTATACAGCGAACTGTTGAATTAGCACAACTAGCAGATAAATTAAAATATACAAGATATTTTGTTGCAGAGCATCATAATATTCCAGAAGTTGCGGGCACAAGCCCAGAAATATTAGTGACACATCTACTGAACAAGACTAACCAAATACGTGTAGGTTCAGGAGGAGTTATGTTACAGCACTATAGCCCTTTTAAAGTAATAGAACAATTCCATCTTATTAGTCACCTTGCACCAGGTAGAGTAGATTTAGGAATTGGTAAAGCGCCTGGTGGATTTCCATTAGCAACACAAGCTTTACAATCAGAATTCAAATCATCGAAAGTAACATTTAATGATAAATTCCAATTGTTAAACCGTTTCAATAAGCGCAGTTTTAAAGAAGACGAGCCATATAAGCAATTACAAACGTCTATACGAGATAATGAAATTCATACCCCTGAGCTCTTTTTATTAGGTGGTAGTGATAATTCGGCACAGTTTGCAGCGAATGAAAATGTCGGTTTTGTATATGCATTTTTTATAAATTCTAATGTTGATACGTTACGAAGCGCAGTGAAATCTTATAAACAACAATACCCAGAAGGACGGTTCATTGTTGCTATAGCAGCAGTAGTAACAGAAAACGAAAATGATAAAGCATTAGTTAAAGCTGGCCGTACAAACTACGCTTTGCATTTTAAGGATGGTAGGAAGATTACTGTAAATACTAAGGAGCAATTAGAAGATTTTATTAATCAGAGTACAGAACACTTTGAGGTTGAAGAAAAGCAAATAGAAGTTTTGGAAGGATCAGCTGCTGAAGTTAAACAACAACTAGTTCAGTTAAATAATGAAGGACTCATTGACGAGTTTATGTTGCATATGCCAGTACAAAATCACAAATTAAGATTAAAAACGGTTGAGCAACTTGCGCCATTATACACAATTGCGAATCAGAAAGAAGGGGTATTATGAGTCAGAAAAAAATAGATTTTGGGATTATGTTAAATGGTCCAGGTAGCCATATGCATGCTTGGAAGTCTAATGAGGTGCCAAGCGATGCAAGTACTAATTTTGATTATCAACTAGATATTGCTAAGAGAGCAGAGCAAGCGGGTTTTAGTTTTGTTTTTGTAGCTGATGGACTATATATTCATGAAAAATCTATCCCCCATTTCTTAGATAGGCATGAACCTTTAACACTGCTAGCTGCACTTGCACCTATTACTAAAAAAATTGGTTTAGTCGGTACAATTTCCACTTCATATAGTGAACCTTTTACTGTTGCTAGACAGTTAGCTACAATTGATAATATCAGCCACGGTCGCGCAGGGTGGAACGTAGTTACATCACCTCTTGAAGGTAGTGCGGATAATTATAGTAAAGGCGATCACCCAGAGCATGATACGAGATATGATATTGCTGAAGAACATATCCAGGTAGTGCAAGGATTATGGGATTCATATGAAGATGATGCTTTTAAATTTGATGCTGAAAAAGGCGAATATTTAGATAAAAATAAAATGCACACATTAAATTATAAAGGTCAATATTTCCAAGTTAAAGGACCTTTGAATGCAAGTCGTTCTGAGCAAGGTCAACCGGTTATTTTTCAAGCTGGTGCTTCAACTAAAGGACAAGATTATGCTGCTAAATATGCAGATGCTGTTTTCACATTAGGAGAATCAAAAGAAAGTGCACAACGTAATTATGAAAGCATTAAAGCGCAAGCCAAAGCTTATAATCGTAATCCAGATGAGGTAAGAGTTTATCCAATATTAGCGCCAGTCATAGCTAATACAAAAAATGAAGTAGAAGCGCGCTTTGAAAATATTAAAACTTTAGCAAATATTGATGAAGCGTTAGATTATTTAGGCCGTTATTATGATCACCATGATTTTAGCCAATATGACTTAGATGCACCTTTTCCAGATTTAGGAGAAATTGGACAAAATAGTTTTCGAGCTACAGCAGATGCAATCGCTATTCGTGCAAAAAGAAATCAATTAACGTTAAGAGAAGTTGCGCTTGAAGAAACAGTCAGACGCTCTCCGTTTATGGGAACATACGAAGAAGTAGCAGATTTGATTATTGAATGGGTAGAAGACGGCGCAGCAGATGGTTTTATTTTTGGTCCACATATATATGGTGCGGTTTATGATGAATTTTTAGAAAATGTATTACCTATTTTAGAAGAAAAAGGATATTATGATAAATCGTTTCATGGTGAAACGTTAAGAGATCATCTTGGCCTCCCTTTCAAAGAAAATAGATATACACAATCTCAAGTTACGAATTAAATTTTTACAAGCGTTGAAATTGATGGACACATCTGAATTATAAAAGTTGTGTCTATTTTTTATTAAAAGGAGTGAACGGTTATGTCAGAATATAATACAACATCTTATCAAAATACCATTAATCAAACAGCAAACCAAAATTCTGTAAAAACAAAAAGAAAATTAGAATTACCACATGTTTTATTAATGATGTTAATAATGATGATGTTTGCTTGCTTTTTGACATATGTTATTCCTGCCGGGGCATTTAATACAGCAAAAGATGGCTCAATGATACAAGGGACGTATCACGCAATCGAACAACATCCTGTGAATCCATTATATGCAATAACTTTGATTTTAAATGGTGGTATTCAGTCTGCCCAAACTGTTACCTTGCTATTGTTTATAGGAGGTTCAATGGGAGGCATTCTGCAGTTGAATTCAGTTACGAAAATGACCAATTTCATGATTTATCGATTTGAACATGCAGGTGCATTACCATTAATCATAGGTTTATTTTCGCTAATGGCTTTTATCGGTTTCTTTGTTGGCGGTGACCAAATGATTGTGTTTGTAACCCTAGGTGTTATTTTAGTAAAACGTTTAAAATTAGACCCTATTATGGCATTAGCGATTACATTTTTACCTTTGTATATGGCATTTTCAGTTTCACCTTCAGGAATGGCTAAAATAGGACAAATTGTATATCCTGATGTCGCACTTTATTCAGGTTACGGTGGTAGAGCAATTATGTATGTTGTATTTTTAATTGTGACCTTATTATATGTAGTATGGTACGCGAGAAGAGTGATTAAAAACCCGGACAATAGTATGATGACGACAAAATATTGGCAACAGCAAAGCAATCATTCATCAAATGAAGCAATGGAGGTGGAAGATAGAAAGGTAAGTTGGAGAGATATTATTGTCGTTGGTTTAGTTGTTGTGACGCCAATCATTTTGGCGCTAGGAAACGGTTTGCTTAATTGGACTGAACGATATGGTAATGGTGTTTTTATTACAGTATTTGGTCTAAGCTTCGTGTTAGCCTATATTGTTAAAGAAAAACGGCCATCTGAAATGGTAGATGGATTTTTAGAAGGCGCGAAACCAATGCTTGTAGTTGCTTTTGCTATCATTATGGCAAATACCATTAGTGTGATATTAGAAAAAGGACAAATTTTAAGCACTATTGTGCATGGTCTGACGACGCAACTTGAGGGTGCTTCATCAGGCGTTGTTTCAGTATTAGTGTTTTTTGTAGCTACAATATTCAATTTCTTAGTGCCCTCTGGTTCTGGGTTGATGAGTGTGATGGTGCCTATATTACAACCTGTTACAACAGCATTAGGAGTTAATGATCAAATATTACTAACTTCACTTTCTTTTGGTGGTGGATTAGGTAACCTTATTACGCCAACTTTAGGTGCTACAATTGGTGCTATAGCCATCGCTAAAGCTAACTTTGGCTCATGGTTCAAATTTATGGCACCGTTATTTGTCATATGGATAATAGTTGCAGGCGTCTTACTTTATGTATATACAGCGATTGGCTGGAGTGGCGGCGTATAATAATACTCAAAATAAAAGGAACAATGATGTACTTTAACGATCTAAATGTAAATTACTTTTAGATAAAGTCATCATTGTTCCTTTTTGTGTTTCATTTTTTCATGGTGCAACTGTTAATGAAAATGGTACATCTTTTTTCCACTTATTTGATGGTGTTTCATCAGTTATGACTTCTGTAATATCACTGATTTTTGCAAAAGAAAGAGTCGAGGATATATCAAATTTACTTTTATCAATAAGCGCAATGACATTTTCACTTTCTTTTACCATTTGTTTTTTTAATTGAACTTCAGGTAAAGAGAAATCAGTTAACCCATTTTCAAGTGTAAAGCCATTCGCAGATAAAAAGAAATAATCTATGTGATACATTTCTAGTATTTGCGAGTCAATATTACCGGTGATTGCGTTTGAATCCTGTGAAACAAAACCTCCAACCACAAGCACAGTTAAATGTGGATTCTCTTTTAATAATACCGCGTTTTCTAAGCCATTTGTGATGATAGTTAGTTCCATTGTCGTTTCGGTTAATAGTTTAGCTAGTTCATAAGTTGTAGAACTTGCATCAATCATAATACATTGTTGTGGTTGTATTTTTTTTAAAGCATGCTTACTAATTTTATATTTTTCCGAATGTTTTTGAGATAAACGATAAGAAAAATTCAACTTAGACCCAAGATTATTGGTTATCTTTGCACCACCGTGTGTACGGATTAATTTGTTTTCACTTTCAAGGCGTCTTAAATCACTTCTTACAGTTGCTTCTGTAACACTTAAGTAATCAGAGAGCTGTTTTACCGTTGCGCGTTTATGAGATTTTATATAGGTATAAATATGTTCTCTACGCTCATCAGCATATATTTTCATATAAGTCACATCCTTCTTTATATCATAATACATTTTAACATAAATAGTGCACAAGAAAACTAAAACAAAGAAAAATGAAAATAAATGAAAGAATGTTTGAAAGAAACGAAAAAATATATTAGAATAATAATTGTTAATGAAAACGTTTTCTAAAAAGAAAAGGGGAGATTTTAATTATGACTAAGAAAAATTATCCAGAACAAATGAACGCTGTTGTAGCTTACGCACCTGGTGAATATAAATATGAAACAGTCGAAACTCCGAAAATAGAAAATTCAAAAGAAATAATCGTAAAAGTAGAAGCATGTGGCATATGTGCTGGTGATATTAAAGCTTATGATGGTGCGCCGAGCTTTTGGGGTGATGAAACGCAGCCACCATATATTAAAGCACCAATGATTCCGGGTCACGAATTTATAGCTCGTATCGTTGAAAAGGGCGAGGATGTTATAGATTTTGAAATTGGCGACCGTGTAATTTCCGAACAAATCGTACCTTGTTGGGATTGCAGATTCTGTAACCGTGGAGAATATTGGATGTGTGAAAAACATGACTTATATGGCTTCCAAAACAATGTAAATGGTGGTATGGCAGAGTATATGAAATTCACAAAAGAAGCAATCAATTATAAAGTGCCTGAGGATATGCCTATAGAAAAAGCAATTTTAATAGAACCTTACGCTTGTAGTTTGCATGCAGTACAGCGTGCCAATATCAAATTAGGAGATTTTGTTGTACTTTCTGGTGCTGGCACATTAGGTTTAGGTATGGTAGGCGCAGCTAAAAAAGCAGGAGCTGAGACATTAGTCGTTTTAGATATGAAAGATGAGCGTTTAGAACTAGCTAAGAAATTTGGTGCTGATATCGTAATGAATCCGGCTAAGGTTGATGTCGTTAAGGAAATCAAGGCGATGACTGAAGGGTATGGTTGTGATACTTATATTGAAGCTACGGGTCATCCTAAATCTGTTGAACAAGGTTTAAGTGCAATCAGAAAATTAGGTCGTTTTGTAGAATTCTCTGTATTTGCTGATCCTGTAACGGTAGATTGGAGCATCATTTCAGATCGTAAAGAATTAGATTTAATGGGTAGTCATTTAGGACCTTATTGCTATCCACTTGTTATTGATGGTATCCAAAAAGATGACTTTCCAACTGATGGCGTTGTCACACATCAATTGCCTTTAAAAGATTTTGAACAAGGATTTGATTTGATGAAAAAAGGAGACAAATCATTAAAAATTGTTCTTGTACCTTAAATTAAAGTCAATGACTACAGAATTTATTTAATAAAAGGAGCGCATTGAAATGAAAAAAATGGTTAATAATCCAGACCATGTTATTGATGAATTAATGACTGGTTATTTAGCTGCTTATCCTGAATATTTAAGACGTTCAGAACTTCATAAAAGGGCTTTAATAGGTAACAAAAGAAGTGAAAAACGTAAAGTAAGCGTATTGATTGGTGGAGGATCTGGTCATGAACCTGGATTTTTAGGTTATGTAGGGAAAGGTATGGCAGATGGTGTCGCGGTGGGTAATATATTTGCATCTCCTTCACCGATACCAATCCAAGCTGTGACGAAAGAAATCAATCAAGATTACGGTGTGTTATATATTTATGGTAATTACGCTGGTGACTTAATGAATTTTGAGATGGCTAGCGAAATGACAGAAATAGAAGATGATATCCAAACGGCGGCTGTTATCGGCAATGATGATGTTGCTTCATCTAAAGATATTGATGACCGTAGAGGAATCGCTGGCGAACTACTTGTGTATAAAGCAGCCGGTGCGGCGGCAGACTTTGGATATAACTTAGAAGAAGTAAGACGTATTGCGCAATTCGCAAATGATCAAACACGTTCTATGGGGATAGGTTTAAGTCCTTGTTATTTACCTCAAACAGGCAAACCAAGTTTTGATTTAGAAGATAACGAAATGGAAATTGGTTTAGGTCATCACGGTGAACCAGGTATAGAAAAAACAACAATTCGAACAGCTAAAGAAACAGTAAATGTGATTATGCAAAACATTTTAAAAGAAGCGATATATCATGAAGGTGATGAAGTGGTTGTCTTAGTTAATGGTCTGGGTGCTACATCTCAAATGGAACTTTATATAATTAATAAAGAAGTAAGTGAAATTTTAGAAGATAAAAACATTAGCATTTATAAAACATTTGTAGGCAACTTTATTACTTCTATGGAGATGGGCGGTTTCTCAGTGACGCTAATGAAAGTGGATGAGACGCTGAAGGCATGCGTGGATCATCCAGTAGATTGTCCGAACTTCAAGGTAGTTTAGGGAGGCGTAAATATGATATTAACAAATCAAGCATTTAAAGATTATATATTAGCGTTAACAACACTGTTTGAACAGAAAAAAGACGAACTTTGTGAGTTAGACCGAAAAATTGGTGATGGTGATCACGGTGTCACAATGGACATTGGTTATCAAGCAGTAAAGGAAACGATTCAGAATGAGCTAGTATCACAAAATGATATTGCGAAAATTAGTGTGGCTGTAGGCAAAAGTTTTTTAGATGCTGTAGGTTCATCTGTCGGTCCTTTATACGCGTCTGGTTATTTAAAAGGTGCGGTTGCGATTAAAAACCAAACAGAGTTGAATGATAATGGATTATATCAATTTTGGATTGCTTTTAGTAAAGGTATTAAAGATAGAGGTAAAGCCGAAATTGGTGATAAAACAATGATAGATACATTAGAACCATTTTATAAATCATTAGCACAATCAATGGAACAAGAGATGCCATTTACAGATGGATACAATAAAGCTTTAAAAGAAGCTCATATAGGTATGGAAAGTACAAAAGATATTATTTCTAATAAAGGACGTTCTAAGAGGTTAGGTTATAGATCTCAAGGACACGTGGACCCAGGCGCGATGTCTGCCTATTTAATGTTAGAAACATTTGACAGTTTTATTGAAAATTAAAGGAAAAATATTAAGGAGGAAATTACATGAAAATAGCAATTGGTGCAGACCATAATGGATACGATTTAAAAGAAGCGGTCAAAGAACATGTTGAAGCGTTAGGGCATGAAGTTGAAGATTTTGGTTGTCATCAATGTGCAGAAACAGACTACCCAGATGTGGCAGCTGAAGTTGGTAAAAGTATACAACAAGGCCAAAATGCTCGCGGTATTTTAATATGTGGCACAGGTATTGGTGTAGCTATAACAGCTAATAAATTAACGGGGATACGCGCTGCATTAGCACATGATTTTTATTCTGCAGAACGTGCGCAATTAAGTAATAATGCACAGATTTTAACAATGGGTGCTCAAATTATTGGTATAGAAGTCGCTAAGAAAAATGTGGAAGCATATCTTAATGTAAGTTGGGAAGGCGGTTCTCAGCGTAAAGTTGATAAAATTGACGAAGTTGAGAGAAATGAACAGAACTAAATGGTAAAGAAATAGTAGCTATTAAAAGAAATATAATAAGATTAGCTCTAAAGAAATTTATCGTTGTAAATTTCTTTAGAGCTATTTTTTATTGTTATGGTAGCTATTTCTAAATCTAAATAATCCTAATCCTTTTTGATAAGTTTGTAGAATTGTCACTGTAATTTTTAATATATTATCCTATAATATGCTTAAGGAGGATTATCTATGCGTAGAGTACTGTATGCTTTTTTAGTTTATACTATATTAGGTTTATTAAGTGGGTTCTATTATCGTGAATTGACACTTGCTCATAACTTTACTGGAGATACACAACTCGTGGTTGTACATACACACACGTTAATCTTAGGTATGTTTATGCACCTTATTTTATTGCCAGTTGTGAAAATATTTAAATTAGATAGTTATTATTTATTTAACTGGTTTTTCATTATTTATAACATTGGTGTGTTAACTACAATAGGTATGATGTTTACGAAGGGAACATATCAAGTTGTTGGGCTTACGGTGCCAGATTCGTTTGCTGGATTTGCAGGCATGGGTCATACAATTTTAACTGCAGGCTTTATACTGTTGTTTTTCGTATTAAGAAATGCAATTATTAAAGATCCTAGAGATTAGTGAAAAGGGTATTAAATCTAAACTCATTAAAGTGAGTTTAAAACAGGACTATCATTCAAATTTAAATGCATTTTTTTCAACTTAATGAATTATGTGATAAGAGGGGATGAAACCAACAGTCGGATTTCGCCCCTCATTTTTTTGTGAAAAAGTTATTTTATATTCATTAATGCTTTATAGAAAATGTCACGTTGTTTTTCTAATGAAATAGGATCATTATACTGTGTAATAGTAACGTCGAACTTAATTATGTTTTTATTTTTTACTGCGGATAAATTACGCCAGTAATTAGTATTCTCAAATGGTACATTTTGTTTGCCGTTTGTAGCAATAACTGCGAAATCACCTATATAGTCTGCAAAGTTTTCTGGGTTGATTGGTGTAGCGAATTTATTTTTTGTGGCTTGTGCGAGTGCTTTAGGCTGCTTCATTCTATAACCATCATATAGAATTTCTGTACCTCTACCCAGATGATCGCTAAAGGCCATTGTTCCTTTTGGTGTTTGCTGTAAGACAGAAATAGATTTTTCTTTAATTACTGGTTCTAGTTCTTTTCTATCTTTTGCCATTTGAGTATCCCATTCTTTAATCCATTGTTTAGCTTTCGATTCTTCATTAACTAAAGTAGCAAGCTTTTGAGTATTATCTTTATAATTAGATTTTTCTGCATCAAAAGCGACTGTAGGTGCGATTTTTTGTAATTTTTTAATATTTTTATCTTGGATTGTAGTAATGATTAAATCAGGTTTTTGATGTGTAACTTGTTCAATACTAGTATTATCAATACGTTTAATTCCTTGTGTAGAGTCATTTAATACTTTGTTTTTATTTACAAATTCTGGTACTGCGATTGGCTTATGACCAAATTTTACTAGAGCACCTACATAGGTAGGGTGTAAAACTGCTATATTTTTAGGGTTTTTAGGAATTTTGATTTCATTTCCGGTATCATCTTTAAATATTTTCTCAGTGGACTCAAGCTTTGAATCTTCTTTATGGTTTGAATTATTTGTACCACAAGCAGCAGTAAATAAAATTAAATAAATAAGGAGTAAAGCTATTTTTTTCATTGGTGAACATCTCCTAAATATAAAAGTTGATTAATAAAATATTTTAGTTGATAATGATTATCAATTATAGCATAATGTATGTAAGATACAAGTTAAATTTGGGAGGATGCTTTATGGATGACGTAATTATAATTGGTGGTGGCCCAGCAGGGCTATTTGCTAGTTTTTATTCAGGATTAAGAGGGATGAACGTCCGTATCATAGATATTCAAGACAAACTTGGGGGGAAGATGCATGTCTATCCAGAAAAAATTATATGGGATATTGGCGGATTAGCACCGAAACCGTGTTTTGAAGTTATTCAAGACACAGTTAGACAAGGTCTACATTTTAATCCTGAAGTGAATTTAGAAGAACGTGTAATTGATATAAGAAAAATTGCCGAACAACATTTTGAGATTGAAACGGATAAAGGAAATGTATTTGAAGGAAAATCAGTGATTATAGCAATTGGCGGAGGTATCATTAATCCAAAGCAACTAGATATCAAAGATGCAGAAAGATACAAATTGACTAATTTACATTATGTCGTACAGTCTTTAAAAAAATTTAAAGATAAAAATGTATTGATTTCTGGCGCTGGTAATTCAGCTTTAGATTGGGCTAACGATTTAAGTGGTTATGCTAAAAGTGTTACGCTTATTTATAGAAAAGCTGATATTAAAGGTTATGAAGCAATGAGAGATAAAATGGAGCAATTGAATGTTGAAAAATTACCGAATACACATATATATCAACTTATAGGCAATCAAGGACAAACACAAATTGAAAAAGTGATATTAGAGAATATTGAAACAGGTGAACAAACGGTTAAAGCATTTGATGATGTGATTATCAGTCATGGTTTTGATAGAGAAAATACATTGTTAGAGGCTTCTTCAACACAAGTAGATATGTTTAACGAGTATAGCATTAAAGGCTTCGGCAATACTTCTACGAGTATTGATGGACTGTATGCATGTGGTGATATTATATATCATGAAGCTAAAGCTCATCTTATCGCTAGTGCTTTTAGTGACGCAGCTAACGCCGCAAATTTGGCTAAGCTTTATATTGAACCCAAAGCAGCTGCAGAAGGCTACGTTTCAAGCCATAATGATGTCTTTAAGGAATCAAACAAAGTAGTTATGAAGAAATATTTATAATATAATTTTTAGGAGAAAGCAATAAATGGTTGAGATAAAGCATGAACCACCGATTGTTGAAGACTATAGAAATTTACGTAAAATAGCTGGACTAAGTGAAAAGTCTCGAGAAGCTGCTGAAAAAGGTATACCTAATGCATGTTTTAATGTCACAATCTATGATCAACAGACGTTAATAGGTATGGGAAGAGTGATTGGTGATGGTGGAACGGCATTTCAAATCATTGATATAGCAGTTCATCCAGCATACCAAGGTTATGGTTATGGAAAGGAAATAATGACTCATATTATGGATTATATTAACACTGAGGCTGAATCAGGAACCTACGTCAGTTTGATAGCTGATTATCCTGCAGATCAGTTGTATGCACAATTTGGTTTTATTACTACAGAACCCAACTCTTGTGGTATGTATTTCAAATATTGATAAGTAAGCATAAATTTATAGTTTTTGATTTGAATATAATAATGAGGAGGCTGAAACAAATTAATTGTTTCAGCCTCCTCAACTGTTATATTGTCAATAACTTAAGTTATTAGTTCTTTATTATGGATGAGCTTGAGTAAGAACTCAGCTCATCCATTGCTAATTGCTATTTTGTTTCTTCTATATTTGCATTTGCAGCATTTGTTCTAGAACGTAAGTCTGCTTCAATTTCTTCTAAACTACGACCACGTGTTTCTGGTAAGTATTTAATTACAAAGATTAAAGCACAAACACCAATCGCAGCAAAGATTAAGAATACTTGTTCAACTGATAATACTTCCGTCAAAATTGGGAAGAATTGCGCAACTAATAAACTACCAATTGATAATACAAGCGCTGCGACACCCGTTGCGGCACCACGTGCACGCATTGGGAATAATTCTGGTAACATAACCCAAAGTACTGGTCCCCAAGTAAAACCAAAGAATATAATGAATAAAGTTAAACAAGCTACGATAATCCATGCGGACGATTGAATACCGATTGTCCAAATTAAGATAGCCATTATCAGTAACGAAGCAACCATACCAATGTTACCAATGACTAATAGACGCTTACGATCAATTTTATCAATAATCATAATTGCGACAATAGTAATTAGGACGTTTACGGTACCAATTCCTACTGTTCCTAAAATAGAAGTAGCATTACCTAAACCAGCTTTATTGAAAATAGTAGGTGCGTAATAAATAATTGCGTTAATTCCTATTATTTGTTGAAGTAATGCAAAGATACTTCCGATAATCAGAGTAGGTCGCAACCATGGTGATTTTAACACATTCCAAGTGCTTTCAGAAATACTGTTAATTTCTTTCATATCAGCAATTTCTTTGTCGATTTCACTATCTTTAAATGTTAATTTCATAACATCACGTGCTGCTTTTTCACTTCTGTGCTCAAGTAACCATCTAGGACTTTCAGGCATAAATGCGACACCAACTAATAAAATAACTGAAGGTACGATTGCAAGTCCTAGCATCCATCTCCAACCTTCGATTGGTGTGAAAGCGTAATTGATTAAGTATGAAGATAGAATACCAATTGTAATCATTAATTGATTTAAAGAGCTTAATGAACCACGTTGCTCGGTAGGCGCCATTTCTGATAAATAAACTGGTACGATAGCAGTAGAACCACCTACAGCTAAACCAATGATTAGACGACCGAGAACTAGTATAGGCATGGAAGGCGCTAAGGCTAATATTAAAGCACCGACTATGTATATAATTGCTATAATAAATACAACACGTCTACGGCCTAATCTATCAGACATCGGTCCACTAGCACCTGAACCAAATATTGCCCCAACTAACATAGACGAAACTACAAGACCTTCAGTAAAACTATTTAAAGGTATATCATCTCTTATAAATAATAAGGCACCAGATATTACTCCCATGTCATAACCATAGAGTAAACCTCCCAACGCACCAAGGAAAAAGATGAGTTTTTTATTTACTTTTATTCCCATAAAAACCCTCCTGAATGTTTTCGATAAAGATAAGTATACGCTTTCATATTTTACTTGTAAATATTAAAGTATAAGATTTTTATTTATTTATATCTATTTATATGAGATGTAATTTTTATTTATATGCATAAAAATGCGAGGTTATATTAATTGTAATATAACGAAAAAGAGCGTGAATATGAAAACAAATTTTAAAGTTTGCTTTCATATTCACGCTCTATTCAAGAGTGACAATTTATGAATTGTTAATAATTTGAAACATTTCTATAGTTTGATTAAGTTTATGCTTCAAAGTCGATGACTATACGGCCAGAATTTTCATGTTCAAGTACTTGTTTAATACTTGACTCAATATCATTGAACTTAATCACTTGTTTGATGTCGTGTAATTGATCTGGTTTTAAGTCTTTTGCTAAACGACGCCAAATATGTTTGCGTTGTCTCATTTCAGTATAAACTGAATCAATACCTATTATGCTAGTACCTCTTAATATAAATGGAAATACAGAACTATCAAAGTTAGTTCCACCAGTCATGCCTATTAAAGCAATGCTGCCATCATAATCTAATTGCTTAATAATTTGCGATAAACTTTCTCCACCTACTGGATCTATAGCGCCTTGCCAAGTACGTTTACCAAGTGGTTTATTATCACTTTCAGAAATACGAGGTATTACTTCTTTTGCTCCTAAAGATTTAAGCTGAGCTTCAGCATTTTGCTTGCCAGTACTTGCAACAACATCAAAGCCGATTGAGTCCAACATCATTACTGCAAGTGTTCCTACACCGCCCGTGGCACCACGTACTAGCACATCTTCTTTTTCTACAGATAACCCATTATGTTCTAACTTTTCGATAGCTAAGCCTGCTGTATAGCCAGCTGTCCCATAAATCATAGCTTCTTCAAGTGTTAAATCTTTTGGTAAAGGTACAATCCATTCTTCTTTTACACGAGCGTATTCACTAAAACCACCAAAGTGGCTAATGCCTAAGTCATACCCAGTGACAATAACTTTGTCACCAGCTTCAAAAGCGTGTGTATCGGAATGTTCTACTACGCCAGCTAAATCAATACCTGGAACCATTGGGTACGATTTTACGATTTTTGAATTTTCCACAGTTGCAAGCGCGTCTTTATAATTAATACCAGAGTACTTAACTTTTATAAGTACCTCACCCTCTGGTAAATCATTTATTGATAAATCTTTATATTGGTTAGTTACTTTGCCGTCTTGTTCATCGACTACAAAAGCTTTAAATGTTTCAGTCATTGCCAAATGGCACTCCCTTATGTATATATTTACGAACAATTAAAAAACTAGAACTACTTTATCATGTAATTGAATATTACACAATAAGGCTAAACCATACGTTTTTTAGGTAAGCGCTTTAAATTAATAGCAATTTAATTTTTGTAGAGGAAAGTAAATAATTATAAAAGTATTAATATTCAATAGTAAGACAAGAAGCATTTTAGTATAATTATTTTTAAAGAGAAAGCAAAGTGGGGGAAGTAATATGTCAACTCAAATTGAATTTGTAAAATCTAACGAACTAGAGCAATTGCGTCAACTTAGTATCACTACATTTAAAGCGACATTTGAAGACGGTGGTTACACAGATGAAGATTTCGAACAGTATTTTAAAACGGCTTATAATATAAAACAACTAAAAAAAGAATTAGATAACAAAGCATCATTCACTTATTTTTACAAAGAAAATGAAGAGATAGTAGGTTATTTTAAATTAAATATTAATGAAGCTCAAACAGAACAAAAGGGAAATGAATATCTTGAAATTCAACGCATTTATTTTTTATCAAGAGCTCAAGGTGGCGGAAGAGGAAAACATGTCTTTGAATTCGCAATCGAAAAAGCGCGAGAATTAAAGAAAAATAAAATTTGGTTAGGTGTATGGGAACACAATAAACAAGCACTTAATTTCTACGAAAAGCAAGGACTGCGTGTTACAGGAGAACATCATTTTTATACTGGTAATGTAGTAGATATAGATTTAATTATGGAAAAAGATATTTAGAAATAAGGATTTGTTAACCGTTTTATGGCATAATTTAAATAAGCGTTAAGACGATATAAAGTTTAAAAATATTTTGAGTTTGTTAAATTTTTATATGTTTTTTAAGGAATTTTCATTAAAGATGTTTATTGTTAAATTTATAGTGAATAATAAATTAATTCTCATTCAACCTTTTGGATGATGAGATACATAGATAATGACCATTAGGTTATGAGTATTAAAAATTAAGGAGGTTTTTCTATATGAAAAAATTATTAGCAGGTTTTCTTACTTTATCTTTAGCGCTCGCTGCTTGTTCAAATGGTAGCGATGATGACAGTAGTAAAAAGGACGATAGTTCAAAAGACAACCAATCGTCTGATGACAAATCAAATGATTCTAAAAATGATGACAAGAAGAGTAATGATAGCTCTGACAAAGATAAAGACTCAGACAAAAACAAAGATTCAGATAGTAAATCTAATGGAGATAGTTCTTCAAATAATGACGCTAATAGTAATGGAAACAATTCTGACAGTTCATCAAATGATGGTAACAGTTCTTCTGATAACAATGGTAGTGCCTCAGGTAATAATTCAGGTTCAGAGGGCAATAATGAATCTAATAATACGAATAGCGGAAATGGCACATCAACTTCAGGAAATAATGACAATGTGGATAGTAATAATGCAAATAATAGTAACAGTGCTAGCAACAATAATGCATCAAACTCAAGCGCATCTCAATACGTGGCTCCTTACCAAGGACAAAATGCTGTACCAGTAGCACAAAATATCACGTCTGGTAATGTAAATCCACAAACTGCATTACAAAGTTTGCCTAATTTCCAAAATTCATTGGACAAAGCTACTGCTGAGGTTAACTCATTGAATGGTCAATCTAATCCTTTCAATGACTATGCAATTGAAGGTAGTGAGGGAAATTATAGTTATATCTTTAGTTTCCAAAATCAAGCACAACCTGGAACATATACAATTGCTACAGTAGACCAACAAGGTATGGTTAGAGTAGTAGATCCTGCGTATCGACAATAAAATACTATAAATGAAGAACAGGGGAAATAAGTGACCATGTTCAAAACAGAGAGGTAATCCGTAATGGATTGCCTCTCTTGTTAATTAATAGCTTATGATATCGGCCCATACATGTTTGACTAGTCATGGTTCAATTTTCTAGCGCACACTCCTATTATTACACTGGGCATGAGCACGCACAAAATAGCTACGTAAAAATAAGCAAAGCGTCAATTTCTACTGAAATAATATAGAAATTGACGCTTATTTTTTAACCAAGGATCTTTATAACTTAATTTTTTCTTATAATTAGTCAAATAATTAAACATGACACTTTACTTAGATTTAGTACATTTATGAATAATATGTGAAATGGTTTCAAAAGCATGGTTATTTTTATTTACAAAAGAATTATCATGTATATCTTTCATTTGATGGCTTATTAAATCGTTAAGTAATGCTTTAGCATCGCTGTAGCGTACTGTAGATAACGCATGCATCACTTCTTCATAAACTCCACGTTCGGAAACATATTTTTCATGATTTGGTGTATATTGACAGACTGTTTTATCGATAGTTAATGCATCAAAAATAATCGATGAATAGTCAGTTAAGACAATATCTGAAATCAACAGTAAATCTTGAACTTCTATATGAGTGGGAGCAATAATTGCGTTCTCAGGAACATAGTTAGAACCAGCTTCAACATGTCCTTTAAATATAACATTGTATTTATTTAGCAGACCATCGCTTATTGGTAATAAATCGGATTCATCATAATCTGTACGCCAAGTAGGTGCATAAAGCAATGTTTCTTTTTCAGGATTTAACTTCAATTCTTGCTTGATAAATGAAACATAGTGATGATCAGACTGCTTTTCTAATAAATATCGAACTCTTGGATAACCGCAATTTAAAATATGTGTTTGTTGTTGTGGGAAAGCAGTTTTAAAATAATCAATAATTGCTGAACAATCACTAATGAAATAATCTTGTTGCAACCACTTATTATATTTACGGGCGCGATAATTATAAATATTAAGATTTTGGGTTGGTTCTGGACTATCTAAAAATAATTTTTTAATAGGGGTACCATGCCAAAGTTGTATAATAGTTCCGTTTGGCTTTAAAGAGTCCGGTATATAACTTTCTAATATAACTACTTGTGCACTTTCGATAAGTGATTTAGCTTTAGGATCATCTGGTTTAATAAAATTGGGCCCATTAACATCGTTAGTAATAAAGTAAATAGGTAATTTAGTAAAGTGCTTGGCAAAATGGTTAAATAAATAACGAGAATTACCACGGAAACCATAATCAAAGCCTAAGAAAACGATGTGATTCTTAATTTTAGATTTGTCTTTTTTATAAATATAACTTGCTTCACGATGTTTCTTTTCAAAATGTTGTTGAAGCATATGATAAAACCAATGGGGCAATTTAAACCCTGTATTTTTTAAGCATTTATCTGTAAAGCGCAATTGCTCTGGTGCGAGCGTTTCACTGTTTTTAAATGGAATAGGGTGTTTATGTTCATAGGCTAATTTATTTAGACTGAATTTCGTTGTGTTCAATGGTGTTAAGTTATGAATTTCATTCCAGATATCGTTACTTGTAATAAATGTGGATTCAAAATTAAAAACGACATGACTATCTGTACGGATGTCATCTTGTAATAGTGAAATAAGTGATAAGTCAAAAATATTGTTGATTTCAAAACTTTTTAAGATGTTTTGTGCTGTTTCTATATGGAAAATAACATTTGGGAAGTGGTTAATATTTTCAATCCAATCGTTGAAAGTGATTTCTAATTTTCCAAAATAGCGACAGTCGTTGACGTATTGCTGTTGAACTGTATAGTCTGTTACAATCGGGCATGGCTCTAATTCAACAGCTTCAAGCATATGTTGGTATATTTCAATTTGGTCATTAATTAATACAAAGTGTGAGTAACCTTCTAATGTTGCTTTTTCCAATTCAGACTCTAAAAGGTGCAACGCTGTAATTTCAATTTGTTTTATCATTTGTATACCTCTACTTAATAGTTGTTTATACTATTTTATCATGTAAGGAACCTGTAACAAAAGATTCCCTTATAAATTGAAGCGTATAAAACTAATCATTTTTTAATTTCAAATTATTGAAAAATGACTTTTTAAATTTATAAAATAGGGAAATTGTTAATGGGATGATTAATTCTCAAAAATTTATTGTAATTAGATAAAAAAATGGTATAATCAAATTGTGAAAAAAATCACAATATACATTAGGTTCTTCATTACCAAATAAAAATAGAAAATGGAAGTGAGTCAAAATGTTTGTAGAATCTTTTAACCCCTTTGGTAACATCTTGTTATCAACATTAGTAGCAGCAATACCTGTAGTTTTATTTCTTTTATGTCTTACTATTTTTAAGATGAAAGGTATTTATGCTTCATTAACAACTGTAGTTGTTACACTTATTATTGCAATGCTATTCTTCAAACTACCTGTAACGATAGCATCGGGAGCAGTTGTTGAAGGATTTTTCCAAGGTATTATACCAATTGGATATATTGTAGTTATGGCAGTCTTACTTTATAAAATTACGAATGAAACTGGCCAGTTTAATACGATACAAGATAGTATTTCTAGTATTTCACAAGATCAGCGTATTCAGTTATTGCTAATTGGCTTTGCTTTTAATGGATTTTTAGAAGGTGCAGCAGGTTTTGGTGTACCAATTGCAATTTGTGCATTGTTACTAACACAGTTAGGGTTTGGTCCATTACAAGCTGCGATGCTTTGCTTAATTGCTAATGCGTCTGCAGGTGCGTTTGGAGCAATTGGCTTACCTGTCACTGTTATTGATACATTAGGTTTACCAGATAATATTTCTGGTATGGCAGTTTCTCAAATGTCAGCATTGACTTTAGTATTTATGAATCTATTAATACCATTTTTATTAATATGGATTATCGATGGCTTTAAAGGTATTAAAGAAACATTGCCAGCTATTTTAATTGTCGGTGGTACTTTCGCAGTATTACAAGGTTTAATTACTGTATTTATTGGACCTGAATTGGCAGACATTATACCACCATTAGTTTCAATGCTAGCTTTAGCTTTATTCTCGAAAAAAATCCAACCCAAAAATATCTTTAGATTGAACAAAGATGAAAAACCTCAAACAATTAAAAAACATAAACCTAAACAAATTATATATGCTTGGAGCCCGTTTGTGATTTTAACTGTGATTGTAATGATATGGAGTGCACAAAGCTTTAAGTCACTTTTCGCTCCAAGTGGTGCATTGTCTTCACTTGTATTTAATATAACATTACCGGGAACTTATAGCGATATTGCAAATAAAGCGATCACGTTACCGTTGAATATTATAGGCCAAACTGGAACGGCTATTTTACTTGTAATTATTATTACAATTTTAATGTCAAAAAGTGTTAAATTTAAGGATGGCATGCGATTGTTTAAAGAAGCGTTTAAAGAATTGTGGTTACCGATTATAACGATTTGTTTTATTTTGGTGATTTCTAAATTAATGACTTATGCTGGGCTAAGTAGTGCAGTAGGTGAAGGTATTGCAAAAACAGGCAGTATTTTCCCACTGTTATCTCCAATATTAGGGTGGATTGGCGTATTCCTAACAGGTTCTGTTACAAATAACAATTCATTATTTGCACCGATTCAAGCAGCAGTAGCAAATAATATCGGCGCTAGTGGCGCTTTATTGGTATCAGCAAACACTGTAGGTGGCGTGGCAGCTAAATTAATATCACCACAATCTATTGCGATTGCGACAGCTTCTGTACAACAAGTCGGAAAAGAATCTGAATTGTTGAAAATGACATTGCGTTATAGCATTGCTCTGCTTATATTTGTGTGTATTTGGACATTCTTATTACATTTATTCATGTAATAGTTTAAATCTAGTAGATTATAAATAAAAATATCCTTCACTAAATAAATCACCTTATTTATGAGGGGAAATAAAAAACACGCTCGTTTAATTCATATTACAATGAAATTATACGAGCGTGTTTTTTGAATTAATCTCAAGTACATGACTTGCATATTCAAAAGATTAATAGGATGGCTAGTAAAGTTTTTATATTAATTCGCTTGTGAAATTGTTCAACTATATTATATCTAAGCGTTTAACATAGTTAAAAAATCTTTATAAATTGCTTTTGGTGCATAAGATGCAACGGTTTTATAACCATTTTGAATGACAACATCGTCTTTGAACTCTTGGTTTATAAGACGGCGCAATTGATTAGATAATGCATCTACGTTTTCATGTTCAATTAAATAACCATTGACATTATTTTGAATAATAGAATCAGGCCCAGCATTTCCATCAAAACTAACTACTATACTGCTTTGATTCATTGCTTCTAATATAACCATACCAAAACCTTCATTTCTTGAAGGGACAACAGTAATTTCACTTACTGCTAATTTTTCGTTTAATTGTTGTGTAGGACCGTATAATTTTACAATGTCTGATAAATTATATTGGTTAATCAGTTGTTGCAAGTTTGCCTGCTCTTTTCCTTCACCATATATGTGAACTTGATAATCAAATTTTCGAAATGTTTGTTGAATAGGATTAATACTTTCAACTAATAAATCAAACCCTTTTTCATATTCTAAACGACCAGCCGCACAGATAATTTTTTCCTTCGGTTCGTGGAGTCGGACTTCATTAATAATATTAGGGACTACGAATACAGGTATATCGATATGTGATTGGTATTTGTTTTTATCTATAGTAGTTAATGTTGTAATTTTGTCTAAATCTCTGTAATTCTTAATAATCTCTTGTTGATATGCCTCAGAATGTGCATCAAAGTTCATATGTTCCATACCAACTTTTTCAATTTGAGTACTAGCATATTTGGCAATTAATATATTAAAACTTGCACGTGTACCTACAATTACATCTGTAGAAACATTGCTTATAGCTTTAATCATTTTTTTCTCTATATAGTGAGAAAATTGATTAATACCTGGTTCAAATTGAGAAATATATTTTGGCCTAGAAAATGAAGTGAATTTAGCGATTCTATTTATAATAATATCTTTTATATTAAGTGGGTGAAATTGATAGTTAATTAAAGGTTTTATTTTAATGGATTCATGAATATCAAAGTAAGGCGAATCTGCCCCCTTGAAAATAGTTATGATTTCTACATGATGTCCTTTTTCAGCTAATATATTTGCCGTTTGAGAAATTGACTTTACGGTGCCTCCCATTGCATAAACATTATGCATGAAAAATGTTATTGATTTCATTAAAAAACCTCCAAAAAAACTTTACTTAAATTGAAATTCATTATAGCATGAAATGAATTTTGTATTGGCATAATAGCTAAATAATTTTAAAGTAGCAATAAATATAGCGTAATATTAGGTTTTTTACTAGAAAATGATGCCTTTTTTATTTGAGCTAGTTAACACATATTAACAAAATTTGTGTAGAATTTCTGAAAGCCCTTTTTTCATGAGCCGATTATGTATATAATTAGAGAGGTATGGAAATATATTGTGTTATTGTTTAATTACATAGCGATAATACGTGCTTTATTATTTTTAATCTATAGAAAACGCTTTATTTTTATTGATGTGATTAATAACATTAAAGACAACGTTTCTATTTAACACATATAAAAGGGGGACTGTATTTGTTATGAGTACACAACATAGCAAAACAGATGTCATCTTAATTGGTGGCGGTATTATGAGCGCAACGTTAGGAACATTATTAAAAGAACTCGCACCTGAAAAGGAAATTAAGATGTTTGAAAGATTAGCTACACCTGCGGAAGAAAGTTCCAATGCATGGAATAATGCGGGCACAGGTCATTCTGCGTTATGTGAATTAAACTATACTAGTGAAAATAAAGATGGAACAATAGATATCAATAAAGCGGTTAAAATTAATGAACAATTCCAAGTTTCAAAACAATTTTGGAGTTATCTAATTAAGCAAGGCCAACTTGAAAATCCAGAAAAATTTATCAAACCGGTGCCACATATGAGTTTTGTTCAAGGCGTTAAAAATGTTGATTTTTTGAAAAGACGTGTGGACAGACTAAATAAAAATATTTTATTTAGTAATATGGAAATAACGGATGATAAAGACAAAATTGCTGAATGGACGCCACTTATTATGGAGGGCCGTACGTCTAATATACCAATGGCGATTAGTTATGACAAAACAGGAACAGACGTTAACTTCAGTGCATTAACTAAAAAATTATTTGAGAACTTAGAAGATAAAAATGTCGAGTTAAATTATGAACATGAAGTAAGAGATGTTCAGCAACGCGATGATGGCGTTTGGGAAGTAAAAGTTAAAGATTTGCAAACGAATGACGAGACGATTGTTGAAAGTAATTTTGTATTTATTGGTGCTGGTGGTGCTAGTTTACAGTTGTTACAAAAAACAGGAATTAAAGAGTCTAAACATATTGGTGGTTTCCCAGTAAGTGGATTGTTCTTAGTATGTAAAGATGAAGCTATTGCCAAAAAGCATTTAGCTAAAGTTTACGGTAAAGCTCCAGTAGGCGCTCCACCAATGTCAGTACCACATTTAGATACGCGTTACATAGATGGTAAACGAACTATTTTGTTTGGTCCGTTTGCAGGTTTTTCACCAAAATTCTTAAAAACGGGTTCTAATATGGATTTAATCAAATCTGTTAAGCCAAATAACCTTATTACGATGCTATCTGCAGGAATAAAAGAGATGAATTTAACGAAATACCTTATCTCGCAATTAACATTATCAAACGAAGAACGTATGGAAGATTTACGTCAATTTGTGCCTAATGCTAAAAGTGAAGATTGGGAAATTGTCGTTGCTGGTCAACGTGTTCAAGTAATTAAAGATACGGATCAAGGTAAAGGAACATTACAATTTGGTACAGAAGTTATTACCAAAGAAGATGGTTCGTTATCTGCACTTTTAGGTGCATCTCCAGGTGCGTCTACAGCAGTCGATATTATGCTTGATTTGCTTAAACGTTGTTACAAAGACGAATTTGCTAATTGGGAAGACAAAATCAAGGAAATAGTGCCTTCTTATGGTATGAAACTATCAGAAAATGAAGCGTTATATACACAATTAAATAAAGAAATAACGGAAAATTTAAAAATTAATTAATTCAGTAAATATTGTTTACGTTTCCGAGATTGTTGTTCTATGTATAGAGACAAACTAAACGCTGTTATAGCGTGCAGTTTGTCTTTTTATATTTCTTTTTTAAACATAAAGAAAACGCTGGAAGGGCAAGTAAATACATGCACAACTCCCAGCATTTTATATGTTCACTAGAAATATTTATTTTAGACTTAATGAACAAGGGTTACTTTTTAATTTGAATTGTAAAGGTAGTACCTTCATCCTTTTTGCTTTGGACTGATATTGAGCCATCATGAAGTTCAAATATTGTTTTTGCAATAGCTAAACCTAAACCATTACTATTGTCATGATTACTCGCTTTATAAAAACGTTCAAATAAACGTGCTTGGGTTTCTTCAGACATACCTTCTCCGTCATCTATAATTTCACAAATGATCGTCTCGGAATCTTGATTAAGTGTAATGTCAATGATACCACCTTGTTGCGAATATTTAATGGCATTGGTGATTATGTTTTGGAAAGCTTGGTGCAATAGGCGCTCATTGGCTACAATAGAAATTTCAGTTAAATCAGACATGATAACTAAATCTTTTTCATTTGCAGAGAATTGTTCGTGACGAATGATTTGTTTAAGTAATCGATTTAATTCAATATGATCTTCAAAGACTAAATGTTCACCGTTATCAATTTCTGATAATAGTAACAATGCTTTAGTTAATTCACTTAATTGGCTTGTAATTTGATATATATCATTGATATATTGTGTGCGTTCTTCAGCATTTTTAGCAAATTTGAGTTGATCTAATAAGTGATGAATGTGTGTTAATGGTGTCTTAATTTCATGTGATACGTTTTGGACAAAATGTTGTCTCATATCGTCTAATTGTTTAAGTGAAAGGCGCATACTATCGAAACGAAATTGCAATGTACCGAACTCATCTTTTCTAGTAACGTGAATTGGCGTATTGAAATTGCCTTTCATAAGCCGTTCAGTTGCTTGTTTTAATTGTTGGATTGGCTTGATAATAGTGTAAGTTGATAAAATGACCAATACAATAGAAAAAAGGAGTAATAATGAGATTAATATAGCTAAAAATACTCTGAATTCACTGAATGTTTTACCAATATCAGGTCTCATAAATACTGCATACTTTTTACCTTTATCTTCATATGATATACCTACAGTATTTTGTGTGGTATTTTCAAAGAAACCAGTAATAATTGGGTTATATGGTAAGTTTCGAATACCATGGTAGTCTTTGCCATTTAATATTGATTGGACGACATCATCATCTACATTATCTTTTCTAAAATTAGCACCATAAAAGGAACGTTTGCCATTTTCAGAAACGGTCATTACTTGGTAATTCATTTCCCCTAAATGGTTGAAAAAAGGATCTGAAGATTCAATGTTTGACTGTTTTTGATAACTGATAGCATCTTCTAAAGTACGCATGATTTTTGCATCGTTATTTGCTTTTAAATGGTTATGGTAAATGATGTTTGTGCATAAAAAACTGACAATAGCACTAAATAACATGACGACAATTGTGTATATAGCAATTCGTGAATATAGGGATTTAAACATGGTCATCCACCTTATAACCTAAACCGCGTACTGTGAAAATCGTCACGTTAGCATTTAATTTTTCAAGGCGTTTCCTTAGACGTTTGATATGAACATCGACTGTACGTTCATCACCTTCATAATCAAAGCCCCATATTTTTTCTATTAATACATCCCTGTTAAATACTTGTCTAGGATTAGAAGCGAGTAAAAAAAGTAATTGAAATTCTTTATTAGGTAAATTCATTGATTTCGTATCTGATTGAAGTTCTAAATATGCTTGATTTAACGTAATATTACCAATAGTGATTTCATTATATGCATTGATATTATAGCGCTTAAGTACTGCTTTAATCCTAAACATTAACTCTTTGACTTCAAAAGGTTTAGTCACATAATCATCAGTACCTGTTAAATAGGCTTGTTCTTTATCGCTTAACGCATCACGAGCAGTCAGCATTATCACAGGCATTTCGTAATCTTCTTTTAAAATCTTGCACAATTCAAAGCCGCTCATACCTCCCATCATGACATCAATAATTACGATATCCACTTGATTCTTTTCAAGGTAAGTTAAAGCATCTTCAGCACTAGATTGTGTAACTGTATCTAGTCCTTCACTTCTTGTGTAATTTGAAACGTACTCTAATATTTTTTTGTCATCATCAACAATTAAACAAGTTGTCATGCGCAAAATCTCCTTATTCAGTAATAGTGCAATTATAAACATAACCAAATAACTTCACAAATAGTAAAAATTAACAATAGTTCATATTGAGTTCACATAATGATATTAGACTCTAGATATAAGTTTTAGAGAAGGAGTGGGAATTGATGAAGTTAGCATGGCAAGAGATTAAATATTATAAATTCCGTTATATTTTAATCATGTTAATTATATTATTACTTGGGATTATGGTGTTGTTTATTAGTGGGTTAGCACAAGGTTTAGCCAGAGAAAATATATCAATGTTAGATAACATGAAAACCGAAAAGTACGTTTTACAGGATAATAAACAACCAGATATTACGAAGTCTGTTATTAGTCCTGAGCAGCAAAAGAAAATTGAAGATATTACAGATCAAGAGCCATTAATGTTAGCATCGCAAACTTTAAAAATAAATAAAGACGAAGAAGATGTTATCATGACGAACACAGTAAAAGACGAAAAACCAGAATTGAAAGATGGTAGCTATCCAACAAAAGATAATGAAGTAGCAATCAATAGTAAGCTTACAGCTAATGGTATTGATATTGGTGATACTATAAAAGTGAAAGACGGGGAACAACTTAAAGTATCAGGTATTCTTGACGATACAATGTATTCTCACAGTTCAGTAGTCATGATGAGCAATAACGGATTTGATAGCTTGAATAAAGAGAATAGCACTGTTTATCCAGTGAAAGATTTATCTCAATCACAACAAGATAAAATCAAAGATATTTCAGGTGTGAAAGTATTCAGTGAGGATGATATCACAAGTGAAATTGCCAGTTACCAAGCTGAGCAAGCACCATTAAATATGATGATTATAAGTTTATTTGTGATTTCAGCAATTGTATTAAGTGCGTTTTTCTATGTAATGACGATCCAAAAAATTCCAGAAATAGGTATTCTAAAAGCAATCGGTATTAAGACAAGACATCTAATCAGCGCACTTGTAATCCAAATATTAATTACAACTATGATAGGCGTATTGATCTCTGTAGGTATTATTAGTGGATTATCACTTGTTATGCCAGTATCTATGCCATTCCACGTGACAGCATCTAATTTACTGCTCGTGGTCGGAGTGTTTATTGTGGTAGCAATTGTTGGTGCTGCCTTATCATTAATTAAATTATTTAAAGTGGATCCTATTGAAGCAATTGGAGGTGGAGAATAATGAGTTTGCAAGTTAAAGATATTAAAAAATCTTTTGGTAAAGGTCAATCAGAGACAACTGTATTAAAAGGTATTAACTTTGAAGTGAATGATGGTGAGTTCGTTATACTCAATGGAGCTTCAGGTTCAGGGAAAACAACATTATTAACTATTTTAGGTGGTTTATTGTCACAAAATAGTGGGGATATCCTATATAATGGCGCACCTTTATACGACAGTGACAAAAAAGCGTCAGAATTAAGATTGAATGAAATTGGGTTTATTTTTCAATCATCTCATTTAGTGCCATATTTAAAAGTAAAAGCACAATTAACAACAATCGGTAGAGAAGCAGGTTTGTCTAAAAAAGATGCAAGACAGAAAGCTGAAACGTTGCTAAAACAAATTGGCCTGTCACACAGATTAAATGTATTTCCTCATATGTTATCAGGCGGTGAAAAACAGCGTGTAGCAATTATGAGAGCTTTAATGAATAATCCTAAAATAATTTTGGCAGATGAACCAACTGCCAGTTTAGATGCAGAAAGAGCAACTGAAGTTATAGAGATGATTAAAAATCAAATCCAAAGTAAAAAAATGATTGGCATTATGATTACTCATGATAAAAGGTTATTTGAATACGCAGATAGAGTTATCGAACTTGATAATGGGGTTATTGTAAATAGTTAATAGAAACTTATAAAGCCAAGGGCATTCATTTATGCCCTTGGCTTTATTTATATATAATTTTATATTTACAAATTAAGTATTTCAAATAGGTTATAGTTGAGGAATATGCCAAAATGCAATGATACATATAAAAAAGAGCGTAGCAAAGTAAATAGTTAACATCATTTTATATTGATACATTAAGGCTAAAAAATCTCGTATTAATGCGATTTCAAAAAAATGATAAGGTGTGTGACTACCAACGCCAGTTAACTTTAAATTAAATTTTTCTCCAAAACGTAATGCACGCATTATATGAAATTGACTAGTTACACAGACAATTTTAGGTTTATAAGCAAACGAATCTTGAATAAGTTGTGCGGTATACATAATGTTTTCTAAAGTACTTGTAGATTTATCTTCTAATAAAATATTACGAGGGTTTACTCCGTGATGAATTAAATAGCGTTGCATTGCACGAGCTTCTGAAATAGGTTCATCAGGGCCTTGTCCACCGCTTACAATAAATATTGCTTCTGGATTTATTTCAAACAAGCGCAAGGCTTTATCAAGGCGACATGCTAACATAGGTGTGACTTGCTCCGTGAAAATACCAGCACCGAGAACAAGAATTGTATCAAATTCACGAGGAGCTTTTATATTCAGAAAGGCAGATGAACATAGTGCATAACCAATAAAAGTAAATATAGAACTAAAAGCAATTGCTGAAACCCATAAAAAGATAACATTAAGCGCAATAGGAATAAAACTAATATAATAACAAGCGAGCATAAAGACGATAAGCCTAAAGCCAATTAAGTAAAGCCGTTTTAAAAATAATACGCTGTTTCTATGTTGGAATAAATGCTTATGTTTCACATGTAATAATATAACACCTATTAACATAGTGGCAATTAAATCTATAGGAAATGTATGGTGGCCGATATGTAAAATAATTACAGCATAACCGACTATTACCTGGGAAATATAACTGGCAAGATGCGTGGAAAAATTAAAATTTAAGAACATACTTATGAATGTGATTAATATTAAAATACATAAAAACAATGACAACATGTTAATGCTTCACTCCAGATTGTTTAGTATATTAAATGTAGTTTAATATACTAAAATAAGCAACTCTAACATGCTTGGATTTGCTAAAATATAGCTTTCGTTCTAAGTTAAGCAAACTTATTAAATTTTACTTTTATACAGCTGCAAATATTGATATTATTAACATAATATAAAAATGCAAATGAAATTTTTATACATAGAAGGTATAGGGGTGTAAGTGATGGTGAAAAATTTAGGCAATCACATTGTATTCATGGGAGAGTTCATTGATGACGTCAACACATTATTAGCTAAATTATTGAAAGAATTAAGAGAAGAATATAATATATCTAAAGAACAAGCTAACGTTATTTTAATGCTTGAAAATGAAAAAACAATGACTTTAACGGAGATAACAGAAAGACAGGGTGTTAATAAAGCTGCAGTCAGCAGAAGAATTAAGAAACTAATTCAAGCTGAAGTAGTTGAATGGGTTAAAACAGAAGAAAACACAGATCAAAGGTTAAAATATATTAAATTGAGCGAGAAGGGGAAACAATTTAATCATGAAAGTAAATCGATTATTAATGATATTGTAAGTGATATGTTACATGATTTGTCTGATGATGAAATTGAACAAGCACGTTATGTACTAGAAATTATTGGGCAAAGGTTAAAAAACTTCAATACTAAAAATCATTCATAATCTTAGGATAGCGCTTAAAATTTCTTAATATAGTTTCTGACATGGTGTAATGATTATTTAAATTTAAATTTGGTGTCTTATATTGTAGTAAGATAATAAGATGGTTTGTTATAAGAGTAAAGTAATACTAGACTAAATATGTATATCAATTTAGATTGAGATTAAATATAATATATATGATGCAATAGCATACGCTATGGTTTAAAACTACCTTTCTTAGTACGAAAATCATACATATAGTTTCAACTTATATTATGTTAAAATAACGAGATAGTGTAAAAATCAGGTATAAAGTTGGTGAGAAAATGCAAAAATGTCCTAAGTGCGGGGGAAATACAAGAGATGGGCAGCGAAAGTGTGGTCATTGTGGGCGATTACTACGTCAAGATGATTCAGAAAAAATGACGCGTACATCTAAAGAAACTAAGAAAATAGCAAATATTAAAGCGCGTAAAATTATACCCTTGGGAATTGCATTTTTTATCATAATTTTACTTATTATAATTTTTATTTTATTGAAAAATTTCAATTCACCTGAGGCACAGTCAGAAATTTTAATCAATGCGATTGATAATAATGATACTCAAAAACTATCTACAATTTTAAGTACGCAGAATAATAGTGTAGATGAAAACGAAGCAGAAGCATACATTGGATATATTAAAGAAGAAGTTGGTATGGATAACTTTGTAAAAGATGTGAACCAAAAAATAGAGAAATTGAACAAGAGCGACACTAAAGAAGCGGATTTTGTAACTGCCAAAAATGGGGAAGATGTTTTACGTGTGAGTAAAAACGGTAGACGTTACTTAATATTTGATAATATGAATTTTACGGCTCCAACAAAAGAAGCAATTATTAAGCCTAAATATAAGACAACTTATAAATTTAAGTCTGGTGACAAACAAAAAACCGTTGTAGCAGAGAAAAATAAAGCAACTTCATTAGGCAAGTTTATCCCAGGTGATTACGCTTTAGAAACTAAAAAAGAGATGGAAAATGGGCAGTTTGATGGTCACTTAAAATTTAATTTTAATAATAGCAATAACGAAACTGTAGATGTACAGGAAGATTTTGATGAGGCGTATATTCAAGTAGAGTTAAATGGCGCTTCAGAGATAGATAAAGACTCGGTTAAAGTGACAATTAATGATAAATCATATGATTATGCTAAAGCAAAAGAAATTGGCCCATATCCTAAAACTAAAGATTTAACAATATCTGCTGAAGGGGAAGCCAAGAAGAAGACATTTAAATCTGCAGAAACAACTGTGAAAACAGATAATCTTAAAGATAAGACGAATGTTACATTGAACTTTGATAGTGATAAGATTGAAGAATATGTAGAAAAGAAAGAAAAAGAAGAAAATAGCTTCAGAAATAAGGTGGCTAATTTTTTCGGTAATTACACTGCTGCAATGAATAGGGCGCATAGTCAAAGTAATTTTTCATTAGTTTCTAATTATCTCAAAGAAGATACTGATAATTATAAAGCAACAAGAAGTGGTGTAAAAGGGAACGATTTATTTTACTTGCAACAACCTCAAATTACTGAAATTGTAAAACAAGGTAATACTTATTATGTAACTGCTAATGCATTGAAAGAAAATGGTCAATACGGTTCAGTTGATTATCAATTAGAAGGCAATGACGATGCCGGTAATTTAAAAGTAGTTAAATATTCAGAGTGAATTAAGCATTTTACGCATTAATAAGCGTTAAGTATGATGAGTAAAGTCCAGGACATAAGTAGTTGTCCTGGACTTTTTTTAAGAACCATTTCTCTAAAGAACCACTTCTCACTTTAGTGAGTTAGTGGTTCTTACGCATGAGTTTTTGCTCAGGCGTTCCATTTTTTGAAGTGTAGTGGTTCTTACGCATGAGTTTTTACTCAGGCGTTCCATTTTTTGAAGTGT
>NZ_JAGEVL010000006.1 GCF_017583065.1 Staphylococcus shinii
GCATGAGTTTTTACTCAGGCGTTCCATTTTTTGAAGTGTAGTGGTTCTTACGCATGAGTTTTTACTCAGGCGTTCCACTTTTTGAAGTTAGTTATTCTTACACATGATCAACAAATTTAGAGTTCATGCATAAGATTCTCAAGTTACATTATTTAATAGAAATATTCAGTTTATATGAGTTACAAGTAACTATTTAATTATCTCATTATTAAAGCTATAATAGTAACAATGAACTTTAAAATAACTTGTAAAAGAATGTTTATAATTTTAAGAAATTAAAAAATATAAATATTTTCATCAACGAAATCATACATCATTGTGAGGAGAATAAATATGTCTAATTATCAAGAACAACGTAAACAATCTTTATTGTTCGTAATTATACTAGGGGCACTCACTGCTATTGGTGCATTATCTATAGATATGTTCCTACCTGGATTGCCACAGATTCAATCTGATTTTAATACCACAACATCAAATTCTCAATTAACTTTGTCACTCTTTATGATTGGACTAGCATTAGGCAACTTATTTGTTGGGGCAATATCTGATGCTATGGGACGTAAAACACCACTTGTAGTCGCAATGTTACTATTTACTTTGGCAAGTATTGGCATTATTTTTGTAGAAAATATTTGGGTAATGGTTGCGTTAAGATTTGTCCAAGGTTTTTGTGGTGGTGCTGGCGCTGTTATTTCAAGAGCGATTTCTAGTGATTTATATAGCGGTAAACAATTAACGAAGTTTTTAGCATTGCTTATGTTAGTTAATGGAGTGGCTCCAGTTATAGCACCAGCACTCGGTGGCGTTATACTGTCATTTGCTACATGGCGAATGGTTTTTGTTATATTAACAATTTTCGGGATCTTGATGTTACTTGGCTCTCTGCTAAAAGTTCCTGAATCATTAGTGGAGGAACGTAGAGATAGCCCACATATTATAAGTATATTTAAAAACTTCAAATTATTATTGATGACACCAAGATTTGTATTACCTATGCTAATACAAGGTGTAACATTTATAATGCTATTTAGTTATATTTCAGCATCACCTTTTGTTACGCAAAATATTTATCATATGTCTGCTCAGCAATTTAGTATTATGTTTGCATTGATTGGTTTGAGCTTGATTTTCTCTAGTCAACTAACAGGTAAGTTGATCGATTATATAGATAGACAAACATTATTACGTATTTTAACTATGATTCAATTAATAGGTGTTGCAGTTGTATCAGTTACATTAATTACACATTTGCCAATTTGGATTTTATTTATTGGTTTTATTATACTTGTTGCACCAGTTACTGGAGTAGCGACCTTAGGTTTTTCTATTGCAATGGAAGAACGCACTGGAGGTAATGGTAGTGCATCAAGTTTATTAGGGCTTATACAATCTCTATTAGGGGGATTAGTTTCTCCATTAGTAGGTGTAATGGGAGAAATGAGTTTCGTGCCTTACGTTATAATAATTATCTTAGCTGGTATCTTACTTATTATCTTACAAGTTATAAATTATTTTGTTTTTAAGCCTCAATCATCTTAAAAAATTAAATATAAAAAGACGCTATGTTTTAAAGTAGCGTCTTTTTTATGCTCAAGTAAATAGGCGATAGCACTAATAAAAATATGTTTATCAGCGTCTTAGTTTAATTACATTTGCAAGAAGAATTTGAGCAAGTTCATCTGCCGATTCAGGACAGCCTTCACGTATCCATAAATATACGATACCGATTTGGCCGCCCAATGCATAAGTAACAAATTGTTTTTTCATTTTTACATTTGTATAATCTACAATAATTTTAGTATATGTTTCCTTAGTAAGTGTTACATAATCAGAAAACAAATCGCGATTAGGGTGTGAAACAAATATTGCATGAAAGAAACCATAATGTCGTTCGATATAAGTTAAAATACTTTTGAAAAATTTATATAATTTATAATGATTTATCTCTTCTTTATTTTGACTGTCATATAATGAATTTAATAACTTTGAATACTTTTGTAGATGATACATTTGTATTGTAGATAAAAGATCATATTTATCTACAAAGTAATCATAAAATGTCGTTCTGTTTATACCACTATATGCACATAGCATTTTTATCGTGATGTTTTCAAAAGGGTGTTCTTCTAATAGTACAATCATACTTTTGATTATTTTATCTTTTGCTCTTTGTCTCATTTTTACTCCTTCAAAAACACGGTGGATACAAACCCAACACATTTTATATAAGTGTTGGTGTTTTTTTATCTTGCATGTATCTATAATATATAAAGTGAATTTTAAAAGCAAATAGGAGGAAAGAGTAATGAAAAAAATGGTATTAATCAACATCATTACCATTGTAGTTCTAGTGATTATTGGTGTAGTCGGTTTCCACTTTTATAATCAAGCTACAGGATTTGTAAGTACAGAAAACGCTAAAGTTGACGGGGAACAAATTAAAGTATCTGCGCCAACATCAGGCGAAATCAAATCATTTGATGTTAAAAATAACGAAAAACTAAGTAAAGGCGATAAAGTTGCTGAAATAGCAGCTAAAGGTGAAGATGGCCAATCACAAAAAATGGATATTAAAATGCCACAAGATGGAACAATCGTAAAAACTGACGGCATGGAAGGTTCAATCGCGCAAGCAGGATCTCCAATTGCTTATGCTTATAATTTAGATGATTCTTATATTACTGCAAATGTTGATGAAAAAGACATTTCAGATGTTGAAGAAGGTAAAGATGTAAATGTAAAACTTGACGGCGAAAAGGCTGAACTTAAAGGTAAAGTAGAAGAAATTGGTAAAGCTACAGCTTCAAGCTTTTCAATGATGCCTTCATCAAATACTGATGGTAACTATACTAAAGTTTCTCAAGTAGTACCTGTAAAAATCTCACTTGATTCAAAACCATCTAAAAATGTTGTTCCAGGAATGAACGCTGAAGTTAAAATTCATAAAAATTAAGGGGGGTCTATAAATGACAATGACCTTCATTATTATTTACGTAGTCATAGCGCTCATTTTTGTTGGATTGATTAATCTTTTTATGTCAAAAAGAAAGAAAAAACAATCGAGAAGACAAATGGAACAAACGAAGCACGGAAGTGATGCTTCTAATGAAAATTATCAATCTAAATTTAATGTAAGTGACAAAGAAGGTTCTAACGAATCAACTATGGAGTCAGAAACAGCAACAGAAGAAGATTTGGAAAATAGCGATACTTTAAGCAGTGAAGATGCTGATGTTTCAGAAGATAAAACAGATGCTGATCACGAAAATATCAATCCAAATTCTGAAGAAGCAAAAGTAAATGAAAAATTAAAAGAAAAGCATAGTTCCTTTATGTTTGGTAAAGGAACATCACAAGGTAAAGTACTATTAGCAATGATATTTGGTATGTTTATAGCCATCTTAAACCAAACCTTATTAAACGTTGCTTTGCCTAAAATCAATACTGATTTTAACATTTCTGCAAACACTGGTCAGTGGTTAATGACAGGCTTTATGCTAGTAAATGGTATTTTAATACCGATTAGTGCATATTTGTTTAACAAATATTCTTATAGAAAATTATTTTTAGTAGCAATGACATTATTCACTATTGGTTCTCTAGTCTGTGGTGTATCAGGTTCATTCACAGTGATGATGGCAGGTCGTGTATTACAAGCGATTGGTGCTGGTATACTTATGCCATTAGGAACGAATGTATTTATGACTATTTTCCCTCCCGAAAGACGTGGAGCTGCGATGGGTACACTTGGTATAGCCATGATTTTAGCACCAGCTATTGGTCCTACTTTATCAGGTTATATTGTTGAGAACTATCATTGGAATGTTATGTTTTATGGCATGTTTATTATTGGATTAGTTTCACTAGCTATTTCATATATTTGGTTTAGAGTTTATCAAGTTACAACCAATCCAAAAGCGGATATACCTGGTATTATCTTCAGTACAATCGGTTTTGGGGCATTGTTATATGGATTCAGTGAAGCTGGTAATAATACTTGGAGCTCACCTATAGTAGTAATCTCATTAATTATAGGTGTCATCTTTATTATTGCATTTGTGATTAGAGAGCTTACAATGCGTGTACCTATGTTAAGCATGGAAGTATTAAAATACTCTGGATTTACTTTAACTACAGTAATCAATATGATTGTAACAATGAGTTTATTTGGAGGTATGATTTTACTACCATTATATCTTCAAAATTTAAGAGGATTTACGCCAATACAATCTGGTTTATTATTACTACCAGGTGCATTAATTATGGGTGTTATGGGTCCTGTTGCAGGTAAACTGTTAGATACGATTGGTATTAAACCATTAGCTTTAGTAGGTACTGGTATCATGACATACGCAACGTGGGAATTAACGAAATTAAATATGAATACAACGTATGGACATTTAATGTTGATATACATTATTCGTTCGTTTGGTATGAGTTTTATTATGATGCCGATTATGACAGCAGGCATGAATTCATTACCACAAAGACTGATTTCACATGGTAATGCATTATCTAATACTTTAAGACAATTGGCTGGTTCAATTGGTACGGCGTTATTAGTCACAGTAATGTCAACACAAACTACGCAATACGCTGCTGGTTACGCACAAGATTTAGATAAAACAAGCCCATTTTTAAAAGATCGTTTACAAGAAATGGCACAATCAATGGGTGGAGAGCAAATGGCTACTTCACAAATATTAGAATTTGTACAAAAACTTGCTTCAATTAATGGTGTAAATAGTGCATTCTTAATTGCCACAGCATTAAGTGCACTTGCATTTATCTTAAGTTTATTCTTAAAAGATAAATCACACTACATTTCAAATGAAAAGTAATGTGATATGAAATTAAGCTAGTGTATTTTGTATAAAATATGCTAAGGTTAGACTAAGAATATCATGATTTTTGGCTAAAAAATAAACGTCAATTTCTATTGTAATAAAATAGGGATTGGCGTTTTCTTTGATTTTATAAAATTTTGAAGCTCGTTAAACTGCTACTGTTTCTTTTATGTATAGTGCTATTAGGTTAAATAAAAGATTGTGTGTTGCTTTATTGCAACTTTTATAAATATAGAACTATTAACATTAACTGATATTTTTATATTGTTGATAAAAAATAGATTTTAGTGTGATACAAAGTTTAGCTTCTTGTTGTAATTATAATAAAAGCATACAATTCAGTTATTGACCGAATTGTATGCTTATTCTAGTAATATGATTTAAATAATTCTCTTTTTATAAGTTTTGCGGTTTCTGAAAAATAAACTAATTAAAATCAGAGCAATGCTACAACCTAGTAATATAAACGCATTATGGAGAGCATCTGCTTCGGTTAAGATTTGTGAGGGTTTGACTGAAACATAGTATTGACTCATCGAATCAGCAATACGTGTAGCAATATTTTTAATAAGATATGAAAAACCAAAAGTAATAACTAACATAATAGCAATTACAAATAAGTTTACAATCTTTAATGCAGTTCTATTAAACATGAGTGTGAAAATAGTTAAAACTAAACTAACGATACAGGCAATAAAGAATACATAAAAGACTAATATCAATCGATCTATACTTGTTTGAAGATCATCAATGCTTTCGATATTAATGTTGAGATTCGAAAAATCATTAATTGTATCTTGGAAATTAGTAAGTTGATGGAAGTTAATAGTTTCTTGAACAAAAACTAAATTGAAAATAGGTTCTTTAAACATACTATAGCCAGTAATCGCTATTAATATTAAAACGATGATATGAATAATGATACTAACCCATGATCTTTTCTTTTTTTCATATTGTGAACCACGTTGCATAGGTTCACTAGTTAGGGTGTGCTCAAAATCTTTAAATTGTTGGTGCTTATCGGCCATAAGTACTCCTTTCACTGCATATTGCTAGCATTTGTTTATTTTGTGACTTTTGTTTTGTTATAATGTTTAATAACTACTACATTTTAAGTATTATTAACATGTCTTTTAAATTTAATAATAATGAAATTGTTAGTTTTTAAGTTACCCACATTATATTATGACTATGCTTTTTTGGTCATTATATTAATTTTACCATAACATTTATTTTTTTTAATAAATAAAACAAAGAATATTGAATGATTGCACAATAAATATAGATTGGATGGATTATGGAATGAAATCAAGACTAACAACTAAATTTATAAATAAATATCTATTGCCTCATAGATCTATTATTTTCAACACAGACCAAGATTTTGAGAAATTCATGGAAAATCGTAAAAAGATCAATGATAAGAAACACAAACAACCAGAAACATTAAACGTTAAATCTGATTTAGATAAACAAATATTAGATGACATGCAAGTCTTTAGATTTAGATTTAGGCATAGTCAGGAAAAAAAGATTTTATACATTCATGGTGGTTATAATACTTTACAACCGTCAGCTTTTCATTGGAGATACATGGATAAACTTGCATTAAGCACTTTAAATGAAGTTATTATGCCTATCTATCCAAAAGCACCAAAATATAATATTGAGGATACATTTAATGCTATTTTTAAAGTATATAATGAATTATTAAAAGAGGTTAATAGCAAAGATATTATCGTTATGGGAGATGGCACGGGCGGCGCTTTAGCGCTTAGTCTAGTTCAACAGTTGCAAGAGCAAGAGCAACCAATGCCTAAAAAACTATATTTATTTTCTCCGTTATTAGATGCACAATTAGATAATGCAGACATTACTGAAGTTTTAGATCGAAAAGATGTACTGGTAGATAAAGAGGGAGTTCAGAAAATATTAAAACGTTGGTCAAACAATTTACCATTAAATGACACAAGACTCTCTCCTATAAACGGTAATTTAATTGATTTACCGCCAATCTATATGTTTGCTGGCACTTATGAAATTTATCTGCCAGACATGCTGAAATTTACTGGGATTTTAGCTTCAGAACAACAAGAAATTCACTTTTATGAGTATAAACGTATGGTTCATGCTTTTCCATTATTACCAATTAGAGAATCTCATAAAGTAATTAAACAAATTGTTGAAACAATTAATGAGTAAATAAATTCATATTTTAAGTGATTTAAAGTTACTAACTTTAACGGACAGTTTTGGAAATCAAAGTTAACAAGGTTTCCAAAGCTGTTTTTTATGAAAAACAATAATAAATGTTAATGCGTACATATTGTTGAACAACAATGAGTAGGAAATAGAAATACATTTGATTAAACTTTAACCTCATGAAGGATAAAACAACTGCCAATAAAGCTAACTTTATTGGCAATGAGATTTCTATATAAAAAACAGTATAGGGTTATTGATTTATAATTGTCGTATTAATAGAATCGATGATGAATTTTTGCCCCATTAAAGTGTAATGATGGGCCAATATATCTTCGTAATCACTAGTTGGTTGTTCAAGCATTTTAAATTTTTGTAAAGCAGTGTCATAATCATTTAAAACCTTTGTTGTATACTCATTAAAATTAGAAATGAAAGCCTGTTCATCTGGATAAGATTTTAAAATGGCGTCAATGTGATCAATAGCTCTTTTTTGTCCTTGTAAATAACTAATATCTAAGCCACGTTTAATCAATTGACTATCAGGCCCATTGATAACAAGGCTTTTACTTTGATTAAGTTCACTAAGCTCAAATTTAGTTTGATCAAATAAATCGTATAATTGTAATTCAACACATGCCTGAATATTTTTTGTCATTTGTCTCTCAACTCCTTATCTAAAGATTCCTATACGATGACCTAATTGTTTTGGCCAGTCTATAAGCTGTTGATTATCATAATAGGAAATTATTTGATTTGCATATTGTTCTGGAAATGGGGAGGTTTTTTTGGTTTTGCGGTTGATGCCTAGCATCAAAGCTTCATTAGTTGCAACCGTTGTACCATCTGATTTCGTCATGATTGAGAAAAAGTGCACGCTTTTCTCATTATAATCGTATAAATAAACGGTAATTTGGTATTCATCATTTTCTACTAATTCAGATAAATAAGCGGTTTGTTCTTCCACAGTAAATAGGGTATAGCTTAAATTTTCTCTTTCATCTAAAGATAATCCTCTTTGGTAATTAAATTGGTTGATAGCATCACTGAAAACGATATTATATTGTGCATCATGTACATGATTATTATGGTCAATCATATCTTGTGTTACATAGTGATTAATAGTAAATGGATTTTGCATGAAGACACTCCTTGATAGTCGAAAGTTAATAATCAAATGGTAACAAGTTTTACTTGTCTACAATGTTAGTTTACTAAAAATAACATAAACTTACACTTGAACAGTTTCATGATAAAATAAAGTAAATGATTTAAGGAGGGGAACTATGACAATTACAATTAAATATCAGGCTCCTGGACAAGCATTAATGCAAGCTTCGCACTTGCATGATGTACCTGAAGTAGCCACATTTGTTTGGTACGATTTTCAAGACCCTTCAGAATCGGAAAACGAGATTTTTAAGTCGTATTTTAACTTTAATAAACTCGAAATCGATGATACAGTTAATGGAACGCCTAGGGCAAAATACAAAGTATACGATGCTTATCAGTATATCGTATTACATAGTATTGATACCAAAAGCAGTGGTAACAAGGCGTTGAATTTATTCATAAAAGAGCAAGTCCTTATTACTTATCATCATCAGCCTTTTTCAATTTTAACAGACCTCACACATATGTTGACTACAGATAATCAAAAGGGGTTACAAACATTTGATATCGCGTTACACATCATAGATAAAATGGTTGATAGTTACTTTGATTTAATCTATGAAATTGAAGATAAAGTATACGAATTTGAGGATTATCAACTCAAAGGCACTCCAGTGAAAGACATTATGGAAGAAGTGTTTAAAATAAGGTCGAATATTATTAAAATGAAGCGCATTGTTTACCCAATACAAGAATTAGTTGGTAATATCAAAGAAAGTAGCCTATTACTTGTAGATGAGAAGAATCATATGTATATTCAACATGTAGAGGATCATATTATAAAGCAACAAAATATTTTGAAGATGTCCCAAGAGATGACTGATGAAATTAAAGATAATTATTCGTCATATAACTCATTTAAAATGAACAATATAATGCAAATATTGACTTTGGTGTCGGTAATATTTCTACCTTTGACATTGATTACAGGTATATATGGTATGAATTTTACAAATATGCCTGAGCTGAAATGGCATTATGGTTACTATATCGTCTTAACGATTATGTTAGCGATAAGCTTGGGCTGTATATACTACTTTAAAAAAGAAAAATGGTTTTAATAAGTTATAGCAATATAACGATAGTTCGATATAATAAAATTAATTTAAAAATGTGTTGAAAGTAGGAGCGGAAAATGAGCGATATAAAAAGAGAACAACGTAAAAATGAACATGTAGAAATAGCAATGGCCCAGAAAGATGCAACAATTTCAGATTTTGATGAAATAAGGTTTGTACATCATTCTATTCCTAATATTGATGTTGATGATGTTGATTTAACAAGTAATTTAATAGATTTCACGCTAAACCAACCATTGTATATCAATGCGATGACTGGTGGTAGCGAGTGGACGAAACAAATTAATGAAAAATTAGCTGTTATCGCGCGTGAGACTGGAATTGCGATGGCTGTCGGTTCAACGCATGCAGCATTAAGAAATAGCAAAATGGCTTCTTCGTTTAGTGTCGTACGTGAAACGAATCCAGAAGGTATTATTTTTAGTAATGTGGGTGCAGACGTTCCCGTAGATAAAGCTGTAGAATCAGTTAAGTTACTTGATGCTCAAGCGTTACAAGTTCATGTCAATGCGCCACAAGAATTAGTGATGCCAGAGGGTAATAGAACATTTTCTACATGGATGGAGAATTTAGCACAAATCGTAACACGCGTAGATGTACCAGTTATAGTTAAAGAAGTCGGCTTTGGTATGAGTAAAGAAACAATTAAAAGCCTGAATGAAATTGGTATTAAGTACGTAGATGTAAGTGGTAGAGGCGGTACTAATTTTGTCGATATTGAAAATGAAAGACGTACATATAAGGATATGGATTATTTAGGTTTATGGGGGCAAACAACTGTAGAATCTTTATTAGAAAGTACATCATATCAACAAGATATGGATATTTTGGCAAGTGGTGGAGTCAGAACTCCTTTAGATGCAGTGAAATGTCTTGCCCTTGGCGCAAGTGCTGTAGGAATGTCACGCCCGTTTTTAAATCATGTTGAAAATTATGGTATAACTGAAACACTGAATTATACAGAACAATTTACGGATCATATGAAAAAAATAATGACGATGCTTAATGCAAAATCAATCAAAGATTTACAACACGCACAAATGGTATTTAGCCCAAAACTACAATCATGGATTGAACAAAGAGGTTTAGATATTAAATAAGTAACTATGATAATGGTATAAAACAGTAGATATATGAAACAAAATTAAAACAAGGCTGGAGCAGTTCATTGATAACTGTACCGGCCTTGTTTTTTAAATATCTGAAATTACAGATTTCAAGTATGTTAAATTCTCAAAATGATTGTTTAAATCCATATAAACTTAGCTAAAGATATTAATGAATGTTGTAACTATTGGCACACCTAATAAATCGATTAAAAAGGCACCTACAATTGGTACGACTAAATAGGCTTTTGGAGAAGCACCATATTTCTTGGTAATAACGTCTAAGTTAGCCATCGCATTTGGTGTTGCTCCAAGACCATGTCCAATAAAGCCACCCGTCATAACTGCAGCATCATAGTCTTTACCCAAACCTCGGAATAAAATTATTACAGAGAATAAAACGATAAAAGCGACTTGAACCAATACAATAATGATTAATGGAATTGCCAATTGATAAATTTCAGTTAGTTGAATACTCATTAACGCAATGGATAAAAAGAGACTAAGTGATACATCGCTAATACTGTTAATAAGTTTCATATCAATAATATTTAAATTACTATATTCAGATATATTCCGTATAATAACTGCAATAAACATTGCACCTACATATATAGGGATATTTATACCAGTTAAATCAGAAAATTGAGTTCCTAGATATGAACCAATGGCCATACAAATGGCAACAATTGCAAATTGCATTAGAAATACAGTAGTTGGTGCCATACGCTTATGTAAATACTGATTAGCCGTCACATCACTATAATCTTTGACAGTTTCTTCAGCATTTTCAGGTTTTAAATTATATTTATTAATTAAAAATTTAACAACAGGGCCGCCTATTAAACCACCAGCAACTAAGCCTAGGGTCGCTGCCGCTAAAGCTGCTGTTATTGCAGAATCAATTCCAAGTTCTTGGACTGTTTTCCCATAAGCTGCTGCATTACCATGTCCTCCTTCCATTGACATAGAACCGGCTGTTAAACCTAATAAAGGCGGTATATTTAATAATTTTGCCAGTGATACACCGATGATATTTTGAAAGATTGCTAGAACGCCACAAAAAATAAAATATATTATTAAGACTTTACCACCTAAACGAAGAAGTTTAAATGAAGCTCCTAGTCCAATCGTTGTGAAAAAGGCAAGCATAAAGAAATCTTGAATAAAGTCAGAATCTAACTTTATAGTTAATAATCCTGTTGATTCTAAAATTGCTACCATGACAGCAAAGAGTAAACCACCGATGACTGGTGCAGGTATACATAATTTTTTTAAAATACCAACGTGATTAATAATATAGATTCCTATAAGATACAATACGCTTGCTAAGGCTAAAGTGGTAATAGCATCTAACTCTAGCATGTTCATTCCCCCTTAAATAATAGTATACAAAACTAATAAATTAATCATATATAAACGTCACTTGAGTGAACGCTTACAAAACCCGTAAATTTGATTATACATTTTTGAAAAATAGAATGATAGTAATAAAAATGATTATTGAGAGATTTAATAAAAAACCAAAAAGGAAATTAATTTGTTGTGTATATATTTAATTATAATAGTATATTTAAAGTTGATTGAACAAAGTATAACTCAGTACCTTGTAATGTATAATAGCGTGTGTTATATTTTATTCAAGCTACTGTGTAATATATAGTACTGATTTTAATTATAAGGAGGACATTAATGAATAGCCAGTTTAAAAAGGGTGCATTAGAACTTATCGTTTTACTCATAATCAAAAAGGATGACCAATATGGTTATTCTCTTGTTCAAAATATATCAAGGTATATGACTATTGCCGAGGGAACGGTTTATCCAATACTCAGGAGATTAGTTAAAAGCGGAGAGTTAACTACTTACTACCAACCTTCAACGGAGGGACCAGCGAGAAAATATTATAAAATGACTGATCAAGGCAATGAACGATTAACTTTATTATTAGAAGAATGGGGAGCATTTTCAAAAGCTGTAAATCAATTTATTAAGGAGAGTGACGATAATGCGAAGAACTGAGTATCTTAAAATATTACATAAACATTTAAAACATTTAGATGATAATGAACGTCAAGATATCATAAACGAATACGACACCCATTTTTACAGTGGTATGGAAGAAGGAAAGACTGAAGATCAAATTTCAGAAGAACTAGGTGATCCACAGCAATTAGCGAAACAATTAAATGCAAATGCATCGATAGAAAAAGCAGAACAAAGTAATAATATTAGTGATGTAAGCCATGCAGTTGTATCAGTAATGGGTTTAAGTTTGCTCAATTTTTTCGTTATTTTAATTCCTTTTATAATAATTCTAAGTATAGTACTGTCATTAATTGTAACAACACTTAGTTTCATATTTACCCCCATAGCATTATTAGTTAAAGCTGTTATGGTAGGCTTCCAAGAGATTATGCTACTTGAAGTATACACGACAGGCGTCTTATTTGGTTTAGGTCTTATTTTATTTGTTATCACGTATTTGATTACAAAAGGATTTTACATTTTATGTGTTAAATATTTGAAATGGAATATTAAAGTAGTAAAGGGGAGTGCTACTAGATGAGGAAAGTATTAATATTTACTTTTATAATTGGGTTGGTCATTACAGTAATTTGTGCAATAGGAACAATTAAACAATTTAAAATTGAACAAGAAAAAGCAAAAGATGTAACAACAAACTTTAATAAGTCATATGAAGAAAGTGATATTAAAGCATTAAAAGTTAGTTTTGAGCATAGCAATCTAACGGTAAAGCATGGAGACAAATTTAACATAACGTCTAAAGGTTCGAATGAACAGACGAAAATCAATGCGCAGATAAGTAAAGGTGATTTAAAACTTACAGATAATGATGGTGCGTCTAATATTAATTTGTCACTTCTAGGATTTAAAAAGAACGACGTTGTTGTGACTGTACCTAAACATTTGAAAAGTATGAAGATTGATTCAAGTAACGGTTCAATTGATTTGAATAATATTGAAGTGGAACAAGCAAATATATATTCAGATGTTGGTAAGTTAGCAATTAAAGATTCAAAATATAATAAATTAAATGCTTCTAGCGATGTTGCTGATATTTTAGTAGAAAAGTCTAAGTATAACCAAGGGCAGTTTGAAACGGATACAGGACAGCTAACCATAGAAGACATGCCTATGGATAAACCTACAAATGTTGAAACGGATACTGGAGATGTTGTATTAAATTATGGTGGAGATCAACCTAAGAACACATTAATAGACTTTAACAGTGATATTGGAGATTTAAATATTGAAAATAGTAAATTAAAAGATAAGAAAATTGGTAATGGTGAAAATTTAGTTAAAATTGTAACAGACACAGGAGATACGACAATTAAATAATTAATATTGAAGGCAGGGATAATGTATTTAAAATGACATTATCCCTTTTTTGATTTACCATATATATCATATAAAATCCCTAGGAATAAGGAGCTCATTTATGGAACAAACTATGCGAAGCGAAAAACAATATGGCGCCTTAGCTTTATTGCCTTTAGCAATATTTTTAGTGTTATATATAGGTGTAGGTATTACTTTTACCGCTCTAGGTAAAGAAGACGCCTTTGATCAATTGCCACGTCATGTTGCAATATTAATAGGTATTGTTATAGCTTGGACTTGTTATGACAGAAAAACAGCTTTTACTAAAAAAGTACAAATATTTACTGAACATGCAGGGAATTCTGGCATAGTTAATTTAGGTCTGATTCTACTACTTGCTGGTGCATTTTCAACTGTTACATCTGAAATGGGTGGTAAAACGGCTATGGTGAATATGGGACTTTCTGTTATTCCACCAAGTTTACTCATTCCCGGAATATTTATTATGAGTGGTTTTGCAGCTTTAACATTAGGTACTTCAACTGGGGCACAAGCTGCTTTTATCCCAGTAGGTGTTGCAGTAGCACAAGCAGCTGATTTGAGTGTTGCTGCAGCTGGTGCAGCTGTAATAGCAGGAGCTTATTTTGGCGACAACCTATCTATAATTTCTGATACCACAATTGCTGCAACCAATGGTGTTGGTGCTAAGATGAGAGATAAATTCAAAATGAACATATTTATCGCATTACCTGCTGCTATAATCACGGCTGTTTTCTACGCTGTTGTAGGCGGAACAGGTAAGGTAGAAGGTGACTTAAGTTATAATTTCATTAATATCTTACCTTATTTATTTGTATTAATTGCTGCAATAGCTGGTTTAGACGTCATTCTTGTGCTTATTATTGGAATTGTTATGGCAGGCTTACTAGGTATCGTACAAGGTCAATTAGGTATATTCCAGTTTACAAGAGCTATTGGTGATGGTATGGAAAGTATGTTTAACATCTTTTTAGTAGCCTTTTTAGTTTCAGGGCTTGTCGCTTTAATTCGCTATTATGGTGGTATTGATTGGATTATCAAAGCAATGAAAGCAAAAGCTAAAGGACGTAAAAGTGCAGAATATGTAATCAGTTTAATGTCTGGTGTGCTCTCTGCGGCATTGTCACATAACACATTAGCAATTATTATTTCTGCACCCATTGCAAAAGAAATTGGCGACGAATATAAAGTGCCACCAAAACGCATGGCAAGTTTATTAGATATATTTGCTTGTTGTGCATTAATGGTGTTACCACATGATAGTGGTATGTTAATGGTAGAACAGTATGGAGATGTGTCTTACCTAGAAGTATTAAAATATTCATTTTACCCTGTAATATTTGTGATTTGTACTATAATAACAATTCAATTTGGATTGTTAGATCGGAAGAAAAAGCGTAAAGAATAAAATTTTAGCTAAATTACCAAATGCTAATCATGATATGTATTTAGTAAAAAATAAGAGGTTGAGACAATCAAAAGTCTCAACCTCTTATTGTATATATAGATAAAGTTGTTATTGCCAATATTAATCACGCCAAGTTACGTCTGGGTGTTTCATATCAGATTTGCGCATTCTAGAAACATATGGATTGCCTTTCACGGTAAAACGTAAAGGCTTATTTGTCCATTCACCTTTATTTGGTATGCCTATACGACCGCTTTCCTCAATCATTTTAGGATATTTTCTATTTTTAGAATCTATTTGTAAATGGCCTTCATTAATTTTAGAACCGTCTAAATGTCTTGGTATATTGAATGCTTTGGTCCATTTTCCTGGCCCATTTGTTAAGTCAAATCCTATTTTTCCGCGATTGTGTGTCATTGCCTCGATACCTTCTTCAGGTTCTACCGCTCTGATTAATACGCCTTCAGGTTCATCCTCTAATTGGGTTACAAAATTAATGAGTAAGTGTGTATGCATAACGTGTGCGTAAATTGTTCCACCTGTTTTATATAGTGATTCCACTTTTGGTGTTCGCTTGCCATTAAATCCATGCGCAGCACGATCTTTTTTGCCTACATAGGCCTCTGTTTCTACAATATAGCCAGTGTAAGTTTGTAATTCGTCATGATAGATAACGCGTACACCTAATAAGTCCTTGGCAATTGTAACAGTGTCTCGTTGTATAAAATCCATAAATTGCCCTCCAATATATAGTTTTTAAATTTAAATTTTTTTCGATAATTTTTAAAAAGTTGTAAAATTGTGTTACTACTAAGGTTATATTTTGTTACACTATTTTATGATAAGGTTAGTAGGTTTTTACATATAATCTATTAAAATCTAGTACAAAATAAATCTTATCTTAAACTAAGGAAAATGAAAAGAGGGAGCTTATGGAGAGGAAAATTGGTTTTGGACAAGCACTTAAATTATATTGGAAAAACTATATTAACTTTACAGGGCGGTCACGTAGAAGTGAATATTGGTTTATGGTATTATGGCATATTATTTTCTTGCTACCTGCGATTGTTTTAGGATTCACAGGTTTCTTTGTAATGTTAGCGGGCGCTTCTGCGTATACAGATTCTACGATAGGTTTAGGCGTGCTTATAATGTTTTTAAGTATAATATATGCTGTTATTTACTCTTTAGCTACACTTATTCCAAACTGGGCTATTTTGATAAGAAGATTTCATGATACAGGTAGAACAATGCTCATGCCATTAATTTATTTAGGCTTGTCAGTGATTGCTAATATTGTTAATTTTATCATTGAACTAAATGACCCAAATGAAACAAATATAATGACTAGTATTATACTGATTGTTTTTGGACTAGCTAACTTAGGACTGGGTATTTATATGATTGTCATTGCTTGTTTAGATAGTGAGAGAAAAATAAATAAATACGGCAGTAGTCATAAATATAGTCAATATGCCCAATCTCCAGACTACCTACAAGATAATCATTCAAATTCATTTAATACTGAATCCGTCCAAAATGATAGTCATCAATCAGATCACTTTAAAAATAGCGAAGATTCATTTGATGAAATCAAAGAACAAGATAAAAAACAGGATAATTTTAAATATTAAAGCATAGTTAGTTTTGCGTTTGATTATAAAATATAAACATAGGAGTCTAAGACATAAATAGCTGTCTTGGACTCCTATGTTTGTTATATTAAACTAAGATTATTAATCAATATATGAGAGTTCAGGATGTGATTTACCTAGTAAATCGTGTAATGACTTGTAACGTTGGAAGAGTATTTCATATTTTTTTACTTTTTCTGGTTCTGGCTGTTTGCGATAATATATAGGTTGTTTCATTTGTTGTACAGCTTCTTTTAATGTTGCATATGCACCACCAACGTTTGCAGCCAACATTGCAGCTCCTAAAGCAGTAGCGTTGCTTGAATCGATAACTACTATTTCTTTATTAAGCACGTTGGCATAAATATCAACTAGAAGTTCACTCTTAATTGGAATGCCGCCAGCAGCGTATACCGTGTGTACTGGAATATTATTATTTTCAAATTGCTGCATAATCATTTTAGTACCAAATGCAGTTGATTCGATATGAGCTCGGTGAATCATTTCAAAAGGTGTTTGTAACGTTAAGCCAAAGATACTACCGGTTAGATGACTATCACTTAAAATACTACGATTGCCGTTATGCCAATCAAGTACTGTAACATGTTGCTCGTCGATTGGTATTTCGCTAGCAAGTTGCTCTAAGTATTCAAAAATAGAAATACCTTGTTGTTCGGCTTGATCTGCAATTGCTTTTGGTGCAAGCTCTGCAGAGTAATTGAATAAATCACCAACGGCCGCTTGTCCAGCTTCGTAAGCGTATAACCCAGGAATGATTGCATCTTTTACAGAACCAGTGATTGCGGGAATAGGTTCCTGTTTAGGGTCTAACATAAGATGACAAGTACTCGTTCCAATTACTGGCGTAAATTCACCTTGTTCGATTGCACCTACACCTAATACACCTGAATGTGCATCAATGATGTAAGGAGATATTTGCACGTTAACAGAAAGTCCCCACAATTGTTGATAGTATTCACTAAGATTACCGGCGCTTTCCCCAATAGGGACTACAGGTGCTTCGCATTTATTTTTTACAATTGCAGGTAACTCTGGGTCTACAGCTTCAAAAAAGTCATAATTAAAGCCATCATCTTCATTATAAAAACCTTTAAAGCCAATACCACAATTTGAACGAATGTTTTTATCAGTAAGTAAGCTAACTAGATAATCGCCGGCTTCCATTATATAAGCAGTCTGTTTTAATATTTCAGGTGCTTTATGTTTAACTTCTAATATTTTTGGTATCATCCATTCACTATTAACGCTATGCCCGTAATAATCTAACCATGATGGGTTTATCTCATCACTGACTTTTTTCATTTGTGTTGCTTCATCTTGTGCACCATGATGTTTCCATAATTTAACATATGAATGTGGGTTATCTTTTAAAGCAGGGTTAAGATGTAATGGTTTGAAGTCTTCATCTAAGAACACAATTGTGCAACTTGTAAAATCAACCCCGATACCAATAACAGAATCTGAACTAACATTACTTTCAGCTAACACATGCTTAACACCTTCTTCTAAAATTGAGGTATAGTCTTCTGCATGTTGTAAAAAGTAGTTGTGTGGTAAAGGTTTGCCGTTCAAAGATTCAGAGATGGTGCCATGTTGATATTCTTTTATATAAGTAGAAATAATATCCCCATTAGATGTATCTACTAAAAACACTCTACCTGAAGCGGTGCCATAATCGATGCCGATACTATAAGTCATGTTGTAATGCCTCCTATTTGTTATTGATGAATAATAAGTGTTTGAGTTCTTATTTAACTTTATGATAGGGCTTACATTATTCGATGTAAAGCTAAGAACATCATAGTTTTTATTGAGTAAGATATTTTGTGAAAAATAAAGTATACAGTATTGAAAAATTTATTATTTAAAATGTATGTGTTATGGAATAAATGGTATGATGAGTCTAAAGTAATTTCAAAAGAGAGGGGTCCATATGTCATGTCATTAATGATTGAACATGTCACGAAAAAGTATAAAAATTTTACTGCCGTGAATGATATTTCACTTTCTTTAGAAAAAGGAAAGATGTTAGGATTTTTAGGGAGAAACGGGGCAGGAAAGACAACAACTTTTAGGATGATTTTAGGATTAACTCCGATTACAGAAGGAGCAATAACTTACAATGGTAAAATTATTGATAAATCATTGTATAATCGTATCGGTTATTTACCTGAAGAACGTGGGTTACATCCTAAGATGAAAGTAGAAGATGAGTTGCGATATTTGGCAACGTTAAAAGGTATGAAGTCAAAAGATATTACGGAAGCAATTGATTATTGGTTAAATCGATTTAACATTACAGAAAATAGAGAAAAGAAAATTGAAGCCCTCTCTAAAGGAAATCAACAAAAAATTCAACTCTTAGCAAGTATGTTACACAAGCCAGAATTATTAATTTTAGATGAACCATTTAGTGGACTTGATCCTGTAAATGTGGAATTACTGAAATCTGCTGTTCAAGATTTGAATGATGAAGGAACAACAATTATTTATAGTTCACACCGTATGGAGCATGTCGAAGAACTTTGTGATAACGTCTGCATATTAAATAAAGGGGAACTAGTTGTTTCTGGAGCTATTGATGAAGTGAAATCAAATCATGGCTATAAGCGTGTAGTTATTGAAACTGAACATCAAATGCCTGAAATTGATGCTATTGCGGGCGTGTTGGATGTAGAAAGAAATAAACGAGAAATTAAAGCGACCATTGAATCGGAAATTATTGCGGAAAAAATTTATGATGTTGTGACGCGTTATGGATTTGTTAAACGATTCCAAGTTGTAGAACCATCGCTTAATGAAATCTTTATAGCGAAAGTAGGTGATATCAATGAATAAATTTTGGGCTACTTTTTCGTTAACTTATAAAAATAAAGTGAAAGCCAAATCATTTATCATATTTACTGCTGTAGTGATAATTCTGATGCTCGCCGCATCTAATATTAATAAAATTATTGACTTATTCGATGATGGACCTGATAAAGTTGGGGTTGTGTCATCTAATAATCAGATTTATGAAGTTATTAAGTCACAAGGAAACCAACTAGATGAAGGCGCGAAATTTAGTAAAGTATCTGAAAAACAAGCAAGGATACAAGTGGAAAGCGAAAAATTAGATAAAGCTTATATCATTAAATTAAATGATAACCAAAAGTTATCAGGCAAAATTTTAAGTAAAGATACTGTTTCAGAGCAAGATAAACAAAAGTTAAAGGCGACATTATCGACAATTCAAACGCAATTTGTAGCTAATAGTCTAGATTTATCTCAAGGAGAGTTAAAGCAACTACAAGCCCAAAGCGATGTCTCCTCCGAAATAATTGCTAATAATGCTAAAAGTTCCAACTTAAGTGAGGCCCAAAAAGGCTTTAATACTGTAATTGTTTATCTTGGTATTATGCTTATGTTCTTCATTATATTTAATTACGCAAGTCAAGTTGCAATGGAAATTGCCACTGAGAAAACGTCACGTGTTATCGAAATGATTATAACAAGTGTAACACCAGTAACACATCTCTTTGCTAAAATGGCCGGCGTTATTGCAGTAGCATTAACGCAAATAAGTATTTTTGTAATAGTTGGTGTGATATGTTTCTTAACATTCGATATTGGTGATATGTTACAAGGATTTAAAGTCGAACCGAATGAACTGACACTTCAATTAGCTATTGTAGGATTTGTGTCGTTGATCATAGGTATTTTTTCATATATTATTTTAGCTTCAATACTTGGTTCAATTACTTCACGTATTGAAGACATTAATCAGGCTTTAATGCCTATGACTTTAGTTAGTATGATTGCTTTTTATATTTCATTATTTAGTGTGATGAATCCAGATACATTACTTGTGAAAATCGCAAGCTTTATCCCACTTATGTCACCATTTGTTATGTTTGTTAGAGCGTCTACACCAGATGTTGCAACATGGGAAATCCTCGTTAGTGTTGGCTTATCAATTGTAACGATATTTGTATTACTATGGGTTGCAGTGCGTAGTTATAAAGATACAATTTTAAGTTTTGACAAAGGTTTTATGGGGTCGATAAAACGCATTTTTAATAAAAAAAATTAATGGATTAAACTCAGAGGTTAGGATATAAAGTTATTCTAGCCTCTTAAATTTATTCAAGAGTTAGTCGTACTTATTCAGCAAGTGATTCTAAAATAAACTAAAGTTAAAGAAAAATAGTGAAAAATAGAAAAAACTATAACAATTTTCAATATTGTTTGATAAAATGCAACAATAGTATAGCTAATTATTTGTATAAATTGTTACAATATAAGAGACTTATATATAGATAAGAAATTTTTTATATACATATCATCGATAACTTATTATATTTAACTGATTGTTAGAGTCATGGTTTATGATTGAGGGAAGCGTAAATTGTGATAAACGACATACAGTCAAATAGTACAATGATTAAAGTGTGTGGAAAAGTAAAGCTTGGCTGTGAACGATTTTAGTTGTTTAGTTTTATTATTTTCGTGATTGCCAGATTTACAACGAAGTCTTTAAATTGCTTAATGATACACTTGAGCCCCTCAAGTTCTGCAATTTTTAGCTAGCATTTGAAAATGATGTTTTATTCATGACAACGCCTATCGCCATTAAATGAACAATGAAGGGCGGCGGGTTTGAAAGGGAGTAATTGAGGATGTTTGCAAAAGTAGAAAGTCAAAGTAATGGTATTGATTTGATTAAAATTGATAATGAAGATACGAAGATAGTTTTCACAAACTATGGCGCTAGAATTGTTTCATGGAAGTATGACGATAACAATATTGTGCTTGGTAATGTAGTTGAAGCAGATGAGTTTTATATTGAAAACCCTTATAACTTTGGTGCTACTGTTGGAAGATATGGTGGCAGAATTGCAAATGCAACATTTGAATTAGATGGTGAAAAATACAAACTTGAAGCCAATAATGGCCCACACAATATTCATGGTGGACCTAAAGGTTTAGATAAGCGCTTTTTCGATTACAGAATTGAAGAGCAAGTTGGTCAAGTTAAAGTGATTTTTACTACGGTTATAAAAAGTGAGGATGACCATTTTCCTGGAGATATAGATTTAGAAGTCATTCACACATATGATGTTGATCATAAATGGACGATTGAATATAAAGCTACATCTAATCAAAAAACGTTGTTTAATCCAATGAATCATGTATACTTCAATCTTAATAGAGACAATAATGTTATTGATAATCACAGTATTTCAAGCTCTAAATTAGATATGTATACATTGGATGAGGATAATATTGTAGAAACCAAAAATCCTATTGACTTAGTAGACATATTTAATGAACAAAACATCCAATTTAAGGATATTTTTAATAGTGAAGATGCAATAGTTAAAGAACAAATGGAACGTTTTGGTGGTGTGGATCATCCGTTCGATATAGGTGGCAATGAGATGACAGTTGAGAATAAACATTTCTTACTAACTGTTAAAACAGACATGCCTAATATTGTTATATTCACATTTAATGATACAACAGGTTGGCAAAGTGACTTCAATATTTACAAAGCGCACTCTGGCTTTACTTTAGAAACACAATGTATTCCGAATGATATCAATTTATTTGGTGATGAAGCACCATCTATATTAGAGGCAAATCAGCCATTTTACTCTAAAACATCATATAAAATTTCAGAGAAATGATACACTTATGTTAAGTTTGGAATTGTATATAAAGGTGTTTAACCTTTGTCTATAAAACAGAAATAGGGAGTAGGCGTAAGAAATCAAATTTCATATTTGATTTCTGGCCCACTCCCTTAATTATTTTTAGCTTTTTTAGCGCGTGTTAATAATCTTTCAAGTTTTGATATTCTTTCTTCTGTTAAATATGGATTTTTTAGCGCGTACGTTAAGCGTTCAATATTTTTATTATCACTGTAATAAATTTCATTTAAGTCAAAAACTGAAAGTAATGTTGCATTATCGGCTCGTTTAATTAACTCTAAATTTGAATCTTCTTGGACATAGCCTTCTTTTAAAACTCTAAAATAAAAACCAGTTTTACCAGAAACGGACATACGTTTAATTAAATTGGGTATTTTATACTTTTCTTGTATTTTCCAACATGGCTCTCTAATCTCTGAAACTTCTAATATTGCGTTTCCTAATTGAAATTGATCACCGAAATGTACATCTTTTTCGTCCATATCAGAGACAGTAATATTTTCACCAAACATCGCATATTCTGGAAGTACTGACACATCTTGTTCCCACAGTGAATAATTTTTCTTACTATATAGACAAACAGCTTTATTAGGGCCACCGTGACCTTTATATTCTTGTTCATCCTCAACGAATCCAGTTTTTGATAGCCACATATTACCGACAAATTTCTTTTTATTTAAAGCTGAGCGCATTGGTCGTTTAGCACTATAAGGTAAATCTTCAACTTTACCTGTTGAGATGGCTTCTAAAGTATAAATCATTATTTTTACCTCCAGATAATTAATAATTATAATTTTAAAACAATAAAATGAATATGCAAGTAAAGATATAATTTACTCTGGAAAATGATTTTTGAACTATGTATTTTAATGAATCTCATGTACAATAAGGATAAAAGTACAGTATAAAAGGGGAAGCATTATGGATAAGAAACAGTTGAAAATAAGTACATTTAATGATGCATTAGACCAAATCAAAGATGGTATGATTGTTGGAATTGGCTCTGGATCAACGATTGAATTGCTTGTCCCAAAAATTGCAGAGAAACTGGAACAAGAACAAATTAATATAACCGGTGTATGTACCTCCAATAAAACAGCATTCATTGCAAAGGAATTAGGGATACGTGTAGTTGATATTAATGACGTAGAAGTAATTGATATTGCTATTGATGGCGCTGATGAGATTGATAACAATTTAAATTTGATTAAAGGTGGCGGTGGCGCTTTATTTAGGGAAAAAGTCATTGATGCCATGGCTAATAGATTTATCGTTTTAGCGGATGATAGTAAATGCGTGGATTACTTGGGTCAAACGTTTAAACTACCAGTTGAAGTTGATAAATTTAATTGGTTGCTCGTATCTAAAAAAATAAAAGCATATGATAATTTAAATGTCATAAGACGTATGGCAGATGATGTACCGTTTATTACAGACAATGGTAATTATATATTAGATGTTGATCTAAATAGAAATATAGAGCCAGCTGCAATGCATGAATATTTAATACACCTCGTAGGCGTATTAGAAACAGGGTACTTCTTAGATGTTGCAGATCAAGCAATTATTGGAACGGAAGCTGGAGTTAAAATTATTAATAAATAATTTTTCACTCTTACTTCACTTAATTTTAATAATAGTAAAAATTAAAATTGTTCATTATTCATGTACTTAAAGCTTGATTAAAGATAGTCATAATAGAAAACAAGAGCTAAGACATAAATGTCTTAGCTCTTGTTTTTATATATTAACGACGGTGACCACGTTTACTCTTTAAATCAAATGGTGAGCGTTGGTTACTGTTGTCATTGTCGCTTGGGTTGTCATCTTGTGTTTTAGTTTCTTGCACATTCGTGTCATGTTGACGAGGTGATGCATCTTTAGAGTTTGGGTGTGCTTTTTCTGTTGATGCTTCAACAGCACTGTTAGTATGACGGTTTAATTTATTGTTATCTTCTTGTGGTTCGTTATGATGCGCCATTGCATCAGATTCACTTGAATCGGCAGAAGGTGTATTTTCTTTAATAATATTAGCACGGCTATTATCTTCTTCTGTATCAATTGTGTTCTCTTCTGTATAGTTAGAATCTGCTGTTGTGTCATCATTAGTATGATTTTGTACTGCTGTTGGCGAACCATGTGCTACAGAGTCGTCTGAGCTTGATTGTTGATGATCCTCATTTTGATTAATCTCATTTACAGTAGTAGAGCTATCATCTTGATGTTCTCTGTTCTTAACGTCATCAGTATTATTTTGATGATGTTCTGATGTTTTATCGTTTTGGTCGTCTTCATTAACGTGATCAAGGTAGTTGTTTTCTTCAACTTCATCTAAGTTTCGTTTCGTGAAGAAATAAAGTATTACACGGATAATTAGATTAATTAAAATGTATACAACTGCGACAGCAACCGTAGACAATGCAATTACTTTCATAGCAAAAACTTCACCTAATTCTTCATTAAATAAGAAGACAAGTCCAAATGACATGGACGCATGGAAGATTGTTGCAATATAAACTGTACGTCCTTTTGTAGCACGAATTAATTCCCCAGCAATCATTGAAAAGGCAAACGAGTATAGGAAACTGTATATTGCATAATCAAAACTAAAGGCAATATTAACGTTCCATATAGAATACATAAAACCAACAATAATAGATGCGAAAAATGTATTCATTTTATTCTCAACGATATTTTGTAAATAAGAACGGAAACCAAGTTCTACAAAGAACGCCATTACAATTTGTCCAATTATGATAGATAGAATTGAAACAGATAAGTCTTTTGTTTGTAATAAAACAAAACTATCAGCAAAGATATTAAAACTTACCATAGCAATGATGAAAATAAGCAATGGTAACACGAGTGCCAAAATGACACGTTCAATTACTTTTAAACTAATCGAGAGTTTTAAACTCGCTAATTGCGTACGCTTTTGTTTAAAAACGATAAGACAAATTATAGTAGCAATTAGTGGAGCTAGAGTACTCATGTCAAAGACAAAGCTCTTAAATGGTACTGTATTTTGAAAATCTTTAAGTATAATGGGTAATGCGTAGGCTATAATGAAGAAAATAAATATCATCATTGCCCATTGAAAACCGGGTATACGTTTTGTATTCATTATGTAACCTCCAATAGGGTTTCAGAAAAATCATTCGTTCTTAATTATACATATTTATCATAGAGAAATAAATTAAATTAAGGATTTATCATTGAAATGTAATAGTTTTACATTATCTAACATCTAATTGAAATATTTTTGGCAATTTTTAAATTATAGCGTGCACAATTGGGTAAAGTTAATTATAAATTGAATTGACTATAATGTAAGCGTATACTTTTAGATGGTAATTAAGTAATTATAAGGAGGAGAATTATGTATAAACTAGCACAACGTGATCTTTGGACAGGCAGAATAGATAGTGAAACAGATGAATCGCAATTTAGACATTTTCAAACGATACAGTTTCGCAATATTGAGGATGACTACAATGAACCACGTCAGGGTGTAGGTTTATTAGGCTATGCAGTAGATAAAGGAGTCGAACTTAATAAAGGGCGAACAGGTGCTAAAGAAGGGCCTGACGCAATTAAAAAGGTGTTTGCTAATCTACCTGTAACTAGAAAGTGTAACGTGTATGATTATGGTAATGTAGAACATGACCATCAAACTTTAGAAGAAACACAGGAAGAGTTTGCCCATTACGTAGCCAAATCGATTAAAAGACATAAACAAACATTTCTATTAGGAGGTGGGCATGATATCGCATATGCACAGTATTTGGGTACACGTGAAGCTTATCCAGATGAATCGATTGGTGTTATCAATATAGACGCTCACTTTGATACGAGAGAGGAAGAATATTCTACATCTGGCACGAGTTTTAGACAAATATTAGAACAGGACGACAATGCTGATTATCTTGTGTTAGGTATCCAACAAGGCGGTAATACACAAGCATTATTTGATTACGCTGAAACTAAAGATATCGGTTATGTTTATTCGGAAGAATTACTGCACCAAATTTCTCCTCCAATTAAGGATAAAGTAGAACGTTTTATTCATGATCATGATGTCATCATGTTTACAATATGTATGGATGTTATTGATAGCGCTTTTGCACCAGGTGTGAGTGCAAACGGCGTACTTGGACTATTCCCACATGTTGTCCTCGAATTGTCAAAACGTATTATACCGAATGAAAAAGTTCCAACGATTAGTATTGCTGAAACTAATCCAAAATATGATGTCGATAATAGAACAGCCAAATTATCAGCTAATTTCTTCCATCATTTTATCCTTTAAAATTCCAATAGTTTATACATTGGTCAATGAAAGAAAGCACGCGTTCAGAGTGCTTTCTTTTTTTTAGGTAATTGATGTAAATCGAACGACTTAACGTTGGACGGATATCTATTGCATCTAAGTCTCGTGCGTTAAATGATTGATAATAAACACGAGGAATAATTGCATACCCCAATCCTCTATGGACGAAATTAGTTGCTGCTTCGAAACGGTCAGCTTCAATAACAATATTTGGATGCATATTCATTCGATTAAAATAGTCATCAAGGTGTTTACGTACCTGAGAACCTTTAGTTGGTAAAATGAGTGGTAAAGATGCAATTGACGTCGTGCGTTTATATGGAAACGCATTTTTAGGTGTGATTAATACATAAGACTCTTCGTATAATGGTATGGATGTAATATCTTCATGAATAATTTGTTCATTTGTGAAAGCGAGATGATTTTCGAAATTAATGAGTAATTCTATGATTTTAGTTTGGTCATGAATTTCTGAAACGAGGTAAGTCTGGTCTGTGTTCTGTTTTTTATGTGTAGCTAATACTTGAGAAATCCACTGGTTCGTAGATTCTAAAATGGATATTTTAATTTTAGGCACATGTCCCATATTAAGATCATACATTTTCTCTATTGTTTGATGATAATTCTGTATGAGTTGTTGTGCATAGTTATAAAAATGGATACCTTTTTCAGTGATTTTAATATCTTTAGTAGTTCGCGTAAATAAATCATAACCTAAGTCTGATTCCATTTTTTTAATCGTAGTAGTTAGTGACGGCTGACTAATGTGTAAAAAATTAGCGGCTTTCGTAAAGCTATTGTATTTTACAACTGCTACAAAATATTCTAATTGAACAATCTTCATATCTCATACACCTCTAAAAAATTTATTTATAGTCTTAAGTTATCAATAATTAGTTTATTTATATTGGTAGTCTATATAATAACATACTATACTGTGAAATATAGAGGGAGGCGTACTTTCATGTAAGGGGCGTGAAGTACATGTGGAAATTTTTCGTTTATAGTTTGATTGGTATTATCTTTTTCTTTGTACCAGTAACTATTAGCGGTCAATCAACGATTATGATTGATCATATCGTACAGTGGATATCGAAATTACTTAATCCAATCTTACCGTACTATGTATTGATTTTAATATTGATTGGCGCAGCACATCCATTTATCAATAAGAAATGGAATAAGTCTAAAACAGATATAGTCTTTAGTTTATTTAAAATCATAGGGGTATTTATTGCTTTTATGGTGGTATTTGATTTTGGACCTGGTTTTGTATTAACAGAAAGTATTGGGCCATTTTTATATGAGAAGTTGGCAATACCTTTAAGCGTATTAATTCCTATAGGTGCAATATTCTTATCATTTTTAATAGGATTTGGATTACTAGAATTTATTGGTGTTATTTGTAGACCGATAATGAGACCTATTTTTAAAACGCCAGGAAAATCAGCTGTAGATGCTGTTGCTTCGTTTGTAGGTAGCTATTCAATCGGTTTATTAATTACAAACAAGGTATATAAAGATGGGGGATATACGCACAAAGAGGCAGTAGTGGTTGCAACTGGTTTTTCAACGGTATCTGCTACTTTTATGATTATCGTAGCAAATACATTAGGTATTATAGAATATTGGAATCTTTATTTTTGGTTTACTTTAGCAGTGACATTTATTGTAACTGCAATAACGGTACAAATCCCACCTATAAGAACAGAAAAGACAACGACGTATCAAGGCCAACCGTACAAAGAAGAAATTCGTAGAGATATGCCATTATTAAAAGAATCATGGTTAGAAGCTAAGATAGCTGTCAAAAATTCGAAAACATTGATAGAAAATGTGATAGAGAATTTGCGTGACGGTGTTGTAATGACGATTGCTATTTTACCATCTATTATGTCGATAGGATTTTTAGGACTAATTATCGCGGAATATACACCAATTATTGAATATATTGCTTACATTTTTTATCCAATTATAAGTATATTTCCTGTAAGTGATGTTGCAGTTTTAGCTCAAGCTTCAACAATTTCTATAGTAGAGATGTTGTTGCCAGCAGCGATAGCTCAAAGTGCTGATTTAGCGACAAGATTTACAGTAGCAGTCATGAGTGTTTCAGCCATTATTTTCTTTTCAAGTGTAGTACCAGTTATTCTATCGACGGAAGTTAAAATATCAGTTGGTAAACTAGTCATAATATGGTTTGAAAGAGTGATACTCACATTACTTATTACTATTCCATTTGCATTATGGATATTTTAAACAAAGGATTAATTTTATTAAATTAAGGAGTGATTTTTCATGAGAAAAATAGTAGCAAAAAAAGGTTTAGACATTGAATGTAAAGGTTGGGAACAAGAAGCGGTTTTAAGAATGTTATATAACAACCTTGATCCTGAAGTAGCTGAACGTCCAGAAGACTTGGTAGTTTATGGAGGTATTGGAAAGGCAGCTAGAAATTGGGAAGCATTTGAAGCGATTGAAGAAACACTACGCTCATTAGAAGCAGATGAAACAATGTTAGTACAATCAGGTAAACCAGTTGCTGTATTTAAAACACATGAAGAAGCGCCACGTGTATTAATTTCTAACTCAGTATTGGTTCCAGAATGGGCAAATTGGGATCACTTTAACGAATTAGATAAAAAAGGATTAATGATGTATGGGCAAATGACTGCAGGTAGTTGGATTTATATTGGTTCTCAAGGTATTGTTCAAGGTACATATGAAACATTTGGTGAACTTGCCAATCAACATTTTGGTGGTAAATTGAACGGTACAGTAACATTAACTGCTGGATTAGGCGGTATGGGTGGTGCACAACCACTTGCCGTTACGATGAACGGCGGTGTTGTAATTGGTGTAGATGTAGATGAAACACGTATTGATAAACGTATGGAGACACGTTATTGCGATGTGAAAACACATGATTTAGATGAAGCCTTACGTCTAGCTGCAGAAGCACGAGATAAAGGGGAACCACTTTCTATTGGTTTAGTGGGCAATGCTGTCGATACACATAAAGCAATTTTAGATAAAGGTTTTAAAATTGATATTGTAACTGACCAAACAAGCGCACATGATCCATTAAATGGTTATATACCAGAAGGTTACTCGTTGGAAGAGGCTAAAGCAATTCGTGATAAAGACCCAAAACAATATGTTAAAGAATCTCAAACTTCTATGAGGAAACATGTCGAATATATGCTTGAATTCCAAAAAAATGGTGCTGTCGCATTTGATTATGGTAATAATATTAGACAAGTCGCATTTAATGATGGATTAGAAAATGCATTTGATTTCCCTGGATTTGTACCTGCCTATATTCGTCCGTTATTCTGTGAAGGTAAGGGTCCTTTCCGCTTTGCAGCTTTAAGTGGAGATCCAAAAGATATTGAACGCGCTGATGAGGAAATGAGGAAAATTTTTCCAGACAATGAAAAATTAATACGTTGGTTAGATTTAGCTCAAGAAAAAATTGCGTTCCAAGGTTTACCATCACGTATTGCTTGGTTAGGCTACGAAGAACGTGCAAAAATGGGCTTAGCACTAAATAAATTAGTACGTGACGGCGAAATTTCTGCACCTATTGTTATTGGACGTGATCACTTAGATTCAGGATCCGTTGCAAGTCCAAACAGAGAAACTGAAGGAATGAAAGATGGCTCTGATGCTGTCGGTGACTGGGCTATCTTAAATGCTTTAATCAATACTGCAGCAGGTGGTTCATGGATTTCATTCCATCACGGGGGTGGCGTAGGTATGGGCTATTCGTTGCATGCTGGTATGGTTGTTGTTGCGGATGGTTCAGAACGTGCAGACAAACGTTTAGGACGTGTACTTACTACGGATCCGGGTATGGGTGTAGTGAGACATGCTGATGCTGGATATGAATCTGCAATTGAAGTAGCAAAAGAAAAAGACATAAAAATCCCAATGATTACAGGTAAAGGAGGTAAATAATGAACGATTTAATCATTCAAAATATAAAAGAACTTATTTTACCAAAATCAACTGAACGCCCATTAAAAGGAAAAGAATTAGATGAATTAAATATCATCGAAAATGGAACCGTCGTTGTTAAAGATGGCAGAGTAGTTTATGCAGGCAACCATTCTGATGACTATGAAGCGAATGAAGTTATTGATGCGACAGGCAAAGTAGTTTCACCGGCACTTGTTGAAGCTCATACACATCTTGTGCATGGAGGGTCACGTGAACATGAAATGTCACTTAAAAGACAAGGTGTTTCATATTTAGAAATTCTTGAACAAGGTGGCGGCATTTTATCTACAGTTGAAGCCACTCGCAAGGCTACTGAAGATGAATTGTTTAAAAAAGCAGAAAAGAATCTGTTAACAATGATTGAACATGGTGTGTTAGCTGTAGAGAGTAAAAGTGGTTATGGTTTAGATAAAGAAAATGAACTTAAACAGTTACATGTATCTAACCGCTTGGCAGACAAATACAATTTAGATATGAAGCATACTTTTTTAGGACCTCACGCAGTTCCGAAAGATGCAAAATCAAATCAAGCATTCTTACAAGAAATGATTGACTTGCTACCTGAAGTTAAACCATACGCAGATTTTGCAGATATATTTTGTGAGACAGGTGTATTTACTATCGAGGAATCAAGGAAGTATATGCAAGCTGCTAAGGCATTAGGGTTTAATGTGAAAATACACGCTGATGAAATCGACCCATTAGGTGGACTCGAATTAGCTATTGATGAAGGCGCAATTTCAGCAGATCATCTTGTTGCTTCTAGTACAGAAGGTAAGGCGAAATTAAAACAAAGTGATACTGTAGCTGTATTACTTCCAGGAACAACATTTTATTTAGGTAAAGAAACATATGCAGATGCAAGAGGCATGCTAGATAATGATGGCGCGATTGCAATTGCAACAGACTTTAATCCTGGTAGTTGTGTTACCAATAATTTACAACTTGTAATGTCTATTGCTGCATTAAAATTAAAACTATCACCGAATGAAATTTGGAATGCGGTAACGGTAAATGCTGCAAAAGCAATAGATGTAGATGCTGGAACAATTAATGAAGGCGATAAAGCAAACATTGTAATTTGGGATGCGCCAAACCATGAATATATTCCATATCATTACGGTATTAACCATGCCGAAACAGTAATTAAAGATGGTAAAGTATTATTAGATAATAAAATTCAGTTAAAAGGTTAATCTAATTATTTTATTGAGAGTATGAGACAGAAAAATCTCTGATTAAAGCATAAACGTCAATTTCTATCGAGATGATATAGAAATTGACGTTTTTTTGGGTCTTTGCCAAAGAAATTATATGAATTTTTTGAGAATAAGTAACTTGAAGTTGCTTATTCTCTTTTTTTTTGGAGTAATAAAAAGTCTTGAAGTAAGATTACGAAACCATTATAAATTCTATGTCTAAATGAAATTCTTTTAATAAGTTTTATTTTCCTATATAGTTCAAGAACTCTATATACTCCAATGGAATTTTAGAAAATGGGAGTAAAGTTGTTCAGATTTTTAATATGAATTTAAAATCCAAGAATCTGTCGAACTAATTCACACTATAACTATAAAAAATAACTGTGAAGCATCTATTTTTTATAGTTTGTATCATAACTCTTCATAGAGTTTCTTTGATATAAGCTGATAATCATTTGTAAATGACTTATGTTTACTATAATTGATTTCGTTTAATTTTCATAAATTTCCTTATATTCAAGGTTTTAGATAGTTGGTCAGAAATTATTAAACCTAGTGCTATTGAGCCAGCAATGAGTATGGTTCTAATAAATGTATTGCTTGCATCAGTGAAATTTAGTGTCACAAGTTGCTGCATAGCTCTAAATGCTAGGCTTCCTGGTACTAAAGGAATAATACCAGGAATCATAAAAACAACAACAGGAGATTTGAATAATCTACTCATTATATGGCTGATTAAACCCAAAGTTAAACTCCCTAATAAACTTGTGTAGATGCTATCCATTTGAAATGATGTGTTTAGGGTGAAGTTAATTATATAGCCTAGTGCACCAGCTAAGCCAGCTGGTAAGAACAATTTTTTAGGGGCGTCGTATATCAATGCAAAAAAATAAGAAGCTGTAAAACTAAAAAACAAAGTGTACATAAACGTCATAACGTTGCCCCCCTAAAAAATTAAATAAACAATTGAAATTCCTGACCCAATAGCAAAAGCGATTACTAAAGCTTCTAAAAATTTAGCTGTAAACATTAACATATGTCTGCTGAATAAATCCTGTATAGCAGTAGTAATTAAGACTCCAGGCACAATAGGCATAATAGAAGCAATCATTGCCGGGCCTATTGTTTGATTAATATTAAATAGTTTTGCGCTTAATAAAATAATAAAACCTAATACAAAAGAAGCAACCAATTCGGGTATAAACATTGTTGGTGACCTACTTTGCATCCACTCAACGATTAAAAATCCAACAGAGCCAGCAATAAATGTAGGAATAATATTTTGCCAATCACCGCCTTGTAAATATAAAAAGCTAAGTGAAATAAATCCAGCCGCAATAAGTTTTTTCCATAAAGCGATGGTTAAAGTCGTATGTTCAATATTGGATAAAAGATTATAAGCTTGATGAATTGAAATATTATTATTGGTTAGTTGACGTGAAATAGAGTTAACTTGAAAAATTTTAAGTAGATTTGTTGCATTTTTATTGATTCGAACAATACGTGTATCGTGATTTTCGCTAAGAGAAAAATTTATAAAGTTATTTATAACGTATCCTTGACTATTATTATAGCCCATACAGAGAGCCATTCGTTTCATCGTGTCTTCTACACGTGCAATTTCAGCACCTGAAGATAGCAATATTTTGCCGGCAATTAAAATAACACTCATAGTTATTTTATCTTGAGAACTATTCAATATCTGTACCTCCAAATCAATAATAGTGACACTATTCTAATACTAATCTGTCCAAGAGAAAGGAGTGGAAACTTTGCTAAAAAATAATGCCAGCAAAATTTTATTTAAAAATTATTTATGATATGTAACATTATTTCTAATCAATGTATCTTCTAGTGTTCTTAGTTTATCTAATGAAGATTCGGATGTACGTTTTCCTAATTCTAAGACTAATGCATCTATAAGGGCGATTATTGGTACGATTGAAAAATGATCTTTACTAACGGACAACTTTAATGTTACTGAAGCATATTCGATAATTGGGGAAGAATCATAATCTGTAATTAACAATACATCATTCCCTTGGTTCTTTGTTTCTTTTACTGCGTTAATGACTGAATATGTGTAGGGTTCAAATGCAAATACTATAAGAATATCTTTAGCAGCCATTTTAGTTATTTTATCGAGTGTTGCATCTGTATCCCCGCTTAGTTGATGGACATTTAAATAGAATTCATTTAATAAATGTTCAAGATATAAAGCTGTTGATTTATAAGGTCTAGTTCCCAAAATACTTACACTTGTCGCTTGTTCAATATATTGAACTGCTATATCAAAGTTAGCAATTAAATCAGTTTTCAACGATTGGTTTAATAAGTCCACGCTTTTATCCCATACGTTGGTCAAAGTATTGGTCTTCAATTTTTCACTATGGATAAAAGCATTCTTTAGAGAGAATTTAGTATTACTTGGTAGAGCTTCGTTGTAAATATCTTTTCTAAAATCATTAAAATTTTTATAATCCAAAGCATTGATGGTTCTCATCACTGTAGAAATACCCACATCTGCTTTATTTGAGAGTTCCTTAATAGTTGTAAGGCCTAAATCTTCAAAATTTTTAAGTATATAATTACATAACTTTTGTTGTTTTTTAGGTAGAGTACTTTTTCTATTTACAAGTTTTTCTTTTAAAGATAATGTTTTTCTGTTCATTAAGAATCCTCTCCTTCCGATAATAATTCTTATTTTAACTAATAATAACAGAAGAATTGCAGTAATCAAATAACAATATAAGAATAAAAAAATTCCTTTTTTATTTGAAAAGGTTTACATTTATTCATTTTTGGTGTTAAAATTCAAACCAATAAGATTAAGGAGGCAATTAAATGTTGAATTTTGATATTAAAGATTTGAAACCAAAGGTACAAGAGTTCTTAAGTAGAGAAATCCCGCTATATATAGATGGGAATTACACAAAAGCGATAAACAACAATACTTTTGAAGTAATTGATCCCTCAACAGAAGACTTTGTAGCGAATGTAAGTGAAGCTGGGGGAAAGGATATAGATAAAGCAGTTGAAGCTGCGAGAAAAGCATTTGACGAAGGTTCTTGGACAAAAATGGAAGCGCATACAAGGTCAAATATAATTTACGAATTTGCACGATTATTAAAAGAAAATCGCGAAGAACTTGCCGAATTAGAAGCTATTGATAGTGGTAAACCTTATGAGGTAGCTTTAGCAGACGATATAGATGGTACAATCCAACAATTTGAATACTATGCTGGTTTTGCAACAAAAATATCCGGTAAAACGACTCAAATATCAAATGATTTAGTTAGCTATACTTTACATGAACCAGTAGGAGTTGTTGGTCAAATTATACCTTGGAATTTTCCATTGTTAATGGCTGCTTGGAAGTTAGGTGCAGCATTAGCAGTAGGATGTACCATTGTAATTAAACCAGCGACAGAAACTCCACTATCACTACTTTATGCGGCTGATTTATTTAAACAAGCAGGTTTTCCAGATGGCGTAGTTAATATAGTACCAGGGCCAGGACGTACTGCTGGAGAATTTCTTGTTAATCATGAAAAAGTAGATAAGGTAGCGTTTACTGGATCGACAGATGTTGGAAAAGGTGTCATGAAAGGGGCAGCAGAGCAAATTAAAAATATTACGTTAGAGTTAGGTGGGAAATCTCCAGCTATATTACTAAAAGATGCTGATTTAGATGAAGCGATTGATGGTGCTTTTGATGGGACAATGTATAATCAAGGCCAAAACTGTAGTGCTTGTACAAGAATTTATGTACATCGTGATATATATGAGGAAGTTATTGAGGGATTAAAAACAAGAGCTGAAAACGTGAAAGTAGGTCCAAGTATGGAACAATCAACTGACATGGGGCCGCTTATTTCTAAGAGACAGCAAGATAAAGTAATTGATTATATTAATAAAGGTAATGAAGAAGGAGCAAGATTAATTTTTGGTGGTAGTAAAGTTAACGAACAAGGTTATTATATAGAACCTACAATTTTTGCAGATGTCGAAGATGATATGACAATTGCACGAGAAGAAATCTTTGGTCCTGTAATGGCAGTATTTGTATTTGATGAAATCGATGAAGTTATAGATAGAGCCAATAATAGTGAATATGGATTAGCTTCAAGTGTCTGGACACAGAATCTTAAAAATGCCCATTATATATCTAAAAAACTGAAAGCAGGAACGGTTTGGATTAATACAGTTGGTCTTGAATTAGAGACAATGCCTTTCGGCGGCTATAAACAATCCGGTATTGGAAGAGAAATGGGTGGTGAATACGGGTTACAAAGTTATACAGAAGTCAAAAGTGTAATGATTAATATTGATTAAATAAAAATAAATGGAGGATTTATTATGTATAAACCATATGGAATGATTGCAGCGCTACCAACGCCAATGTTAGAAAACGGAGATATTGATTATAATTCATTCGGTAATTTAATTGAACATGTGATTGCTGGAGGTCTTCAAGGCGTGCTTGTCGGCGGTAGTACTGGAGAGTATTCGTTAATGACTACAGAAGAAAGAAAACAAATTATAGAATTTGTAACTTTAAAAGTGAATAACAGAGTACAAGTCATGGCAGGAACAGGATGTCATAGAACATCAGATACAATTGAATTAACGCAATTCGCTGAAAGTGTGGGTGTAGATTCTGCCTTAGTTATAAACCCGTATTATATGGTTACAAGCGATGAAGGTATTGTAGAACATTATAAAAATGTAGCAGAGAGTACAAGCGTTGGTATAGTTATTTATCATTATCCAGAAGCCACTGGAGTTGAACTTGCACCAGAAATCATTCATGAAATTAGTAAAATTGATGGTGTAGTAGGCATTAAAAACACTGCAGATGGTGTTCACACTTCTAAGGTGCTTGATTTAGTTAAAGATGACCCTGATTTTGCATTATTAAATGGCTTTGAAGATCTATTTTTACCTTCATTAGCAATTGGTGCACAGGGAGCAATAGGTTTAGTAGATAATTTAGTTCCAAGTAAAATCGCTCGCTTATATAAACTTGTGCAAGATAATAACATTCAAGAAGCAATAGAATTAAATAAACAATTACTTCCTTTGTATAATTTATTAGAAGAAGAAACAGTGCCTGGGACAGTAAAAGCAGGATTAAAAGTTTTAGGTATTTCTGGAACAACATGCCGTTTACCGTTAAAACCGGCCACTCCAGCATTTGAAGAAAAAATGAAAGTAGTATTGGATGAAATAAATAATAGTTAAAATAAGAGGTGTTTAATTATGAAAGACGTAATTATTATCGGAGGTGGCCTAGCTGGGCTTTCAGCAGCTTGGCGCCTCAAAAACCACAATATATTGTTACTAGAATCATCAAATCGTGTAGGCGGTCGAGTAATGTCAGAAAGACGAGGTAACTATTGGTTGAACTGGGGAGGTCATGTCTATGCAGGAGAAGGATCAGCTACTGATGAATTATTACAATCTGTAGGTGTTAAATCTACACCTGTACCTGGCACGTTATCTGCTATGCATCTAAATGGAAAGTTATTATTGAGCGGAAGAGTAGAACTTTATCCATTTAGGGTACCGATGTCTTGGAAAGCAAGGTTGGCAATGTTAACTGTTGGCGCAAAGGTTAGGTTAGCAGTTATGAAATATAGTAAAGTAGCGAAGAAACGTCCTTTAGAAGAACCTAGTGTCCAGCAACAACGTATTCTAGATTTTATGAATGATAAAACATTTTCTGAATTTACTGGTAAATTACCTACAGATGCAGATGCAATATTTCGACCTACAGTAAGTCGCTCTACAGGCGATCCAGAACAAATATCAGCTGGCTCAGGTGTGGGATACTTTGATATGATTTGGAGCAAAGAAGGCGGACTCTCAAAAAATATAATAGGAGGTCCTTCAACTTTAACCAACACTATAGCATCAACATTAAAACATCAAATTGAGCTTGAAACAGAAGTTCGAGAAGTAGTTCATAACCAAGATTTTGTGACAGTGCGTTATATTAAAAATGGTAAAGAAATTACTGAAACAGCACGTTATGTGGTTCTAGCGACTCCTGCACCCATAACTAGAAAAATAACTAAGAATTTTAGTGCTGAACTTGATAATGCATTAAGTAAAATTAAATATGGACCTCATGTGAGTGCTTCATTTTTAACAAATGAAAGCGGAAAACAAGTATGGGATGATGTATATGCTTTTGCTACACCCAAAAAATCATTTGATGTTTTGATTCATAATTCTAATGTGAATCATGCTTCAGAGAAAAAAAGAGAACAAGGTAGTAGTTTTATGACTTTTTCTCCAGCAAATAGGGGAAAAATGTTAATAGATAAATCAGAAGAAGAAATTTTGGAAATTTATTTAAATGATTTAGAGGACATGGTCCCAGGCTTTAGAAATTATGTTGTAGAAGGACATGTTAACAAATTTCCGTATGGTTCAGCATATGTTTACCCAGGTCGTGCTAAGATACAACCAACACTAACTAAACCCGAAGGCAGATTATATTTAGCTGGAGATTATTTAGGAACTCTCTATACAGAGACGGCTATTCAGACAGGGTTTACAGCAGCTCAAAATATTAATAGCTTATTAGAATTTAACGAAATTAAAGAAGATAAAAAAATAAAAAATATTTTGTAAGCGCTTACTAATGATTTATTAGTTTATGGATAAAATAGCTTAGAAATATTTTATTTAATTAGTATTAAATTATTTTATCCTATGAGAATTTTTATAATGAACAAAAGAAGTTTGATTCAGTAACTTCTTAGTTATTATTACAATCTGAATTTAACATCGGTTGACAAATCATAAACCTATTTTCGATTATGTTAATTATGTTTGTAACTTGTAGGATAAAATATACTCAAAATTATCTATTTGAAGATAAAAGTAAATCTTGTTGTCAAATAAAAACTTGAATTTTAATTATTATTTGAAATCCTACAAGATTATTTTACAAATAATCGAAAAGGGGATGCTATGGGTAATGAGCAAAGATAATAAAGCAGCATTTAAAGTAACTTTGGCTTATTTAAGCTTTATTGTAGGAGCCGGTTTTACTACTGGTCAAGAGTTGTTACAATTCTTTGTGAATCATGGTAATTATGCATATATAGCTGTGATTCTCACAGGTATTATTATAACTTTTGCAACACGACAAACTTCAAAAATTGGCTATCTTTTAGATGCAAATACTTATGAAATATCGTTAAATAATATATTTGGTAAATTTATTGGGCGTATATTAGATTATCTGACTATATTTTTTTTGTTGGGGCTAACTGTAGTTATGATAGCAGGTGGTGGTTCAGCCTTATATCAAGGGTTTGATCTACCAATTTGGATTGGATCGTTAGCAATTGTTATCTTACTGTTCATCGTATTACAACTTAAATTTAATGGCATTATGGTAGTATTAAGTGTGGTAACCCCATTTCTTGTAATAGCAGTGTTAATCATTGCAGGATATAACATTATTAATCCAACAGTTCCTTTTTCAGAAGTGAATAAATATATCCAACCTTCGCAAACCTCTAGTCCTTTTTGGTGGTGGGATGCCCTTGTATATGGTGGGTTGATTATTGGCAATAGTTTTGGGTTTTTAACCATTATCGGTTGTGATTCAATTAGTCATAAAGCAGCGAGAAGAGGTTCATTTTATGGTGGTTTAGGATTCAGTATCTTACTATTAATCATGACAAGTGGTTTATTAGCAAATATTCAAAAAGCAAACAGTGTAGATATACCGACATTATTATTAGCTAATGATATACATCCATTGGTTAGCGTTTTTATGTCAGCGGTCATGATTGGGGTAATATTTAACGGTTGTGTTGGTATGTTGTATACTTTTTTAAACAGGTTTACTAAACCCAAAAGTAAACAATATGTTTTACTGCTTAGTATTTCACTAGTTGCCTCATTTTTACTTAGTTTCATTGGTTTTGTTGATTTAGTAAATTTCGTTTTCAAAACATTTGGTTATATTGGCTTATTTATTAGCGCAGCTTTATTAGTAAGATGGATTTATAATAAATTCTCAATAACAAGATTGATGTAATAGAAAACCCTATCAACTATAATTTAATAAATTTGTATATCAATGTAATAATAATTATATTTACACTGAACATCTTGAGCTTAAGATAATGATGAAAACACTCTCAAAAATAATTATTAAATCTAAATGGATATTTATTTTACGAAGAACCTTATGATTTCATAGTTAACATGTTTGCTATGTGACTTAGTCTATAAAAGGAATATAAACAATTAACAAGCTTGTATGATTTTGGAATGAAGAAGCGAGTGGTTAGCTTTTATATAGTTACTGCCAATTTAAATATTTATAAATAAGGACTGTCTATTAGTAATTGGATATCTTCATTAAGTCAAAGTTACCCAATTAAAAAGTAGGCGGTCTTTTTATGTATAAAGAGTGAAGGGTATTTACTAAGAAATTAAAACAGTAAATGATTAATTTATATTAAAGTGTAAAATCAAGAACAAATATTATTATAGAATATCTCTTAATAGAAACTACATTAAATTGTTAGTATTATATATGTTTATCTAGTGATTTATATAAGCATAGAGATGTTTGTAGGAGTTAAGGACATCGCAAAAATAATGATTTTGTATTTGTAATATTTGGTAGTGTAGTACATACGTATGAGTATCAGCTCAAGTACTGATGTTTTTATATTTTTGATAAACAGAATTGATAAAATATTTCGACAATTATGATACCATATGACAATAGGAACATATGGAGGTGACATTCGGCGTGACACACATTAGTTATATCAAACAATGGCAAGGTAATATCATGCCGAATGCACTATCTGGTGTATTAATAGCACTTGCACTTCTACCAGGCGCTATCGCGTTTTCTTTTATTGCAGGCGTGAGCCCGACAATAGGCATGTTAAGTACAGGATTGATGATGATTGTTATTAGTTTTACAGGAAATAGGAACTTAATGGTCTCAGCGCCAAGTAGTGGTGTCTCTTTAGTCGTAGCACCACTTATGGCGAGTTATGGTATGCAAGCAGTAATTTTAGCTACAATTTTTATGGGAATAATTCAAATTATATTTGGTTACTGTCATACAAATAAACTATTGGATTATATTCCTACAGGTGTTGTAATAGGGTTTATGAATGCCCTCGGGGTACTCCTATTCACATCTCAGCTTGATAATATATTTTATATTTCTAATACTACTTATATTCTTGTGCTAATTTCATTTTTAATTATTTGGTTGGTTCAACGATATATAAAAATTATACCGGCGCCTTTAGTTTCTATTATTGTACTAACATTTGCTGCTTGGTTAATTAAGCCAGATATTCAATATGTTCACAATTTAGCTCCCATACATGTGCGTATACCCAATATTAGTTTACCTAACATAAACTATGATTTGGAAATTGTTTTTATTATTTTTATGTATGGATTAACAATGGCCATTGTAGCTGTTGTACAAACAACCTTAACTGCTCGAATGATGGACGTTGTTACGGATACGCCTAGTGATAAAAACAAAGAGTCAATTGGTCAAGGTATTGCAAATTTTATTGTAGGATTGTTTGGTGGATATGGTGGTAGCGCATTAGTGGGACAATCAAAATTTAATTTAAGTATGGGAGCAACATCGAGAGTTTCAACTTTGATTACTGGTAGTTTTCTACTTTTTGGTTTATTTGTATTTGGAAGTATTATTGGTCAAATACCTATGGCGGTATTAGCAACCGTATTAATTACGATATCTTTAAATACATTTGATAGAAGAACTGTATCGTTTGTTAAAAAGGCACCAATTTTTAATGGGTGTATAGTAACGTTAACGATGGCGATTATATTAATAACGAATAATTTAGCTGCAGGTGTAGTAATTGTAACAATTGCCTACTATCTCATTTTGCGCTTAAAAAATAAGAAAGGACGTGACATGTAATGCCACATTATGAAGATTACATAAATTGGAGGAGAACTTTTCACCAATATCCAGAATTATCAGATGCAGAATATGAAACAACAAAAAGATTAAGAAGAATTTTAGAATCATATAATATTACAATCTTAGACTTACCATTAGAAACTGGTTTAGTAGCAGAGATTGGTCAAGGTGAACATTTTGTAGCAGTCCGAACAGACATAGATGCATTACCTATTAAAGAGCAAGTTGTACATGAATTTACATCTACGAACGAAGGTATGATGCATGCTTGTGGACATGATATTCATATGGCGAGCATACTTGCAGTAGCGACAAAATTGAAAGAAATTGAATCGCAATTAGCTGGGCGCGTACGCATTATCTTTCAACCTGCAGAAGAACTAGGTTATGGTGCGTATCATATTACTGATACAGGCGCGATAGAAGGCGCTAAAGCGGTGTTAGGCTATCATAATTACCCTACATTAGACATTGATGAATTTGCAGTAAAATCAGGTGTTATTACATCATCGGTAGATCGTTTTGAATTTAAAATTAAAGGTGTAGGGGCTCACGCTGCAAAACCTGAACAAGGTAATGATCCAGTTATTGTGTTAGGACAATTAATTAATAGCGTGCAATCTATTGTTAGTAGAAATTTATCAGCATTCGATAATGGCGTTGTTACTATCGGTGAAGTATCGAGTGGTAATACATGGAACGTTATTGCAGATGAAGCTTATGTTCAAGGCACAGTGAGAAGTTTTGACGAAGAGAAACGCAATTACATCGAAAAACGCTTGCGTGCAATTGGAAGTGGCCTTGCAGAAGCATTTGGTGTTGAAATTGAAACGTTATATCATCGTTTACCAGGTGCAGTTGTTAACGATGAAAAATTAACAGAAGACGCTATAGAGGTTGCTAAATCGGTAGGTTATAATGTGAGTATTATGGATCAACCATTAACCATCGGAGAAGATTTTTCTGGTTTCTCAAATAAATATCCAAGTGTATTTGTGTTTATTGGTTCTAATAGTGAATATGATCTGCATCATCCTAAATATGATCCAGATGAACGTATATTAGAAAAAGTACCTGATTATTTCGTAAGTTTTGTACAAAAACTTTTAAACGAACAATCTAAATAGAATCTTCGATTGATGTATTAAAAGTTAAAAAATCAGGGTAATGCATAAGCATATTCTTTAAATAAGGAGTGTTTGCATATGCCAGGACAAGATCCTAGAACAAAATTTTCAAGTGAAGATTTCCCGAAACAAGAACAAGCCATTCCAGGTTTACAAGATAAATTAGAGCCTAAGCCTGATTGTGGTGAAACAACTTACACCGGTTACGGACGTTTGAAAGATTACAAGATGTTAGTGACTGGTGGAGATTCTGCTATCGGCAGAGCCGCAGCTATTGCTTATGCAAAGGAAGGTGCGGATGTGGCGATTAACTACTTACCGGCTGAGCAAGTAGACGCTGAAGAAGTGCAACAAGTGATTGAAGCTGCGGGTCGTAAAGCGGTATTAATCCCAGGTGATATACGTGATGAACAATTTAACTATGATTTAGTTGAAACAGCTTATAACAAACTTGGTGGATTAGATAATGTAACAATTGTAGCAGGACATCAGCAATATAGAAATAATCTTAAAGGCTTTGATACTGAATCATTTACTGAGACATTCGAAACAAATGTCTATCCTATTTTCTGGTCAGTGCAAAAAGCAATTGATTATTTAGAACCAGGTGCAACGATTACATTGACGTCATCTGTACAAGGGTATAATCCAAGTCCAATCTTGCATGATTATGCCGCTTCCAAAGCAGCTATTATTTCACTTACCAAAAGCTTATCTGAAGAATTAGGTAGTAAGGGGATTCGAGTGAACTGTGTAGCACCAGGCCCATTCTGGTCACCGCTCCAAATTTCTGGTGGACAGCCCCAATCTAAAATTCCTACTTTTGGTCAAAAAGAAGTTTTAGGTAGAGCTGGCCAACCCGTTGAACTTTCAGGCGTATACGTCCATTTAGCTGCCGAGGAATCAAGCTATACAACAGGCCAAGTTTATGGTGTGACAGGTGGCACCCAATTAGATTAGAATTGATGCAGAAATGAGACCGTAATCTAATTTAACTATTAGTATTTTGATATCTAGGCGATACTAAGTATAAGGAGGCAAGGATACATTGATATCCTACCTCCTTCTTATTTATAGAAAGGTAAGGGAATCATTTATGAAGAAATTTAAAGCAGATACTTTAACTAAAAAGCAAAATTATAAATTATTAAGTGGTAGTGTGATACCTAGGCCCATCGCATTTGTTACTTCCCAAGATAAAGAAGGGCGTTTGAATGCAGCGCCATTTAGCTTTTTCAACGTTGTTAATAGTGCGCCTCCAATGATTATGATTTCTACAGGTCGTTCTGAAGGGAAACGCAAAGACACTTCTTTAAATATTGAGGAAACGGCATCGTTTGTTGTCCATATCACAGATGAAGCTACAGTAGAACAAATCAACCAAACAGCAGCACCATTAATCCGTAACCAAAATGAATTGGAAAGAACAAACCTGAATTGTGTTGACTCTGAATTAGTTTCAGTGCCTGGCATTGAACAAGCAAAAATTCGTATGGAATGTAAGTTAGATAGAATTATTCCGTTAGGTGACTCTCAAGAAGGATCTGACTTAATTATAGGTGAAGTAGTCATGTTTCATATTGATGAGTCCGTTTATTTTGAAGATAGTAAAATAGACGCCGATGCGCTTAGTGCAGTAGCTCGTTTAGCGGGTAATGATTACGCTTCTTTAGGAAATAAATTCACAATAGAACGTCCATTGGAGTAACTAAAAGATATTTAACAAAATAAGCTTTATTGAAATAATAGATAGTTGGAAGGGAGAGAAAATGAAAGCATTTATAAAAATTGTTTTCTATCCGCTTTCCTATTTGACGAATTACGATTAATACTGTACTGTAATAAAATAAAATAATAACTTATCAAGAGAAGTGTAGGGACTGGCCCGTTGATACTTCGGCAACATGATGATGCGTGTGCCAAATCCAGTAGCATAAATTATGCTAGAAGATAAGAATGAATCACAGATTACTCTTTCTTCTTAAATAGAAAGAGTTTTTTTATTTTTAGGACTTAAAAATAATAGAATGTTAGATTCTGTTTTAATATTTAGGAAAGTTGGTTATGTATGGAGGAGACAAAAAAAGGTAACGCATGGGCTTTGATACCTTTAATCGTATTTGTTGGTATGTTTTTAGGTGTAGGTGTTGGTACGGGTGACTTTACTACGATGCCACTCAATGTAGCTATATTAGTTGCGTCTATCGTTGGCTTAGCATTAAACAGAAAAGAAGCATTTCATAAAAAAGTTGAAGTTTTTACAAAAGGTGCAGGACATTCTAATATTATTTTAATGATGTTGATTTTCTTGTTAGCAGGTGCATTTTCCCAAACGACAGAAGATATGGGCGGCGTGGAGTCGACAGTTAATTTAGGGTTATCATTAATACCAGAAAACTTAATTATTGTCGGGCTCTTTATTATATGTATGTTTGTATCTTTATCAATGGGTACGTCTGTAGGAACGGTAGCTGCTATAGCGCCAGTTGGTTTTGGTTTAAGTCAGGCTACAGATGTTTCAGCAGCTATCACAATGGCTACTGTTGTTGGTGGCTCTATGTTTGGTGATAATTTATCGATGATTTCTGATACTACAATAGCTGCAGTACGTACTCAGAAAACGAAAATGAGCGATAAATTTAAGGTGAATATAAGAATTGTCTTACCTGGTGCGATATTTACTATTATTGTGCTTTGGTTTTTAACTAATGGTGCGCACATAGATGCAAGTAAAAGTTACGATTATGACCTTATTAAAGTAATTCCATACTTATTTGTGCTTATCTTAGCACTAATAGGTGTAAATGTCGTTATCGTATTAATCGGTGGTGTTGTACTTTCTGCAATTATCGGATTAATTTATGGTTCATTTGGATGGACTGGCTTATTAAATTCAATATCTAAAGGTATTATCGGCATGGAAGATATAGCGGTTATTGCATTGCTCATTGGTGGATTAGTTGCGTTGATTCAACATAATGGTGGTATTACTTGGTTGTTAAATTTTGTACGCAGTAAAGTTAAATCTAAACGCGGTGCAGAATTAGGGATTGCTGGCTTAGTAAGTGTTGCAGATATATCAACAGCAAATAATACTATTTCTATATTAATGGCAGGCCCATTAGCGAAAGATATATCAGAAGAATATGATGTAGATCCGCGTAAATCAGCCAGTATTTTAGATATGTTTGCGAGTTGTTTCCAGGGTATGTTGCCATATAGTCCTCAGCTGATTGCGGCTGCAGGTGTGGCGTCTATATCTCCATTTGAATTAGTACCGTATTCTATTTATCCAATGATATTAGGTGTTTGTGGACTGATAGCAATCTTCTTTAGATTGCCTAGATTAAATAAAAAGTAATTAAGATATATTTAAATTTGAAGTGAGGTAGACTTTTAAGTACTGGCTAGTGTGTCGGAGTTATAAATTGATAAATAGGATTTAGAAAGCATTCGAAAATTTTTTGTTTTCACTGTGATTTTAAATTTTAACTGATTATAATTGATATTAAATTTGAGTCCGGGCATGTGTACACCGGGCTCATTCGCTTTTTTTAATAAATAGTATGTGAACAGAATATGCTAAGATAAGCGTGAAGTTTATTTAGATAATATTCACTAAAAATGAAAGTTTTGACGTTTACTGACTAATAGCGATAAAATGAGATTGTTAAAGCTTTATAAATATTAAAGAACATTACTATATTTATGTATTAATTGTTTAGAAGTATAGTGGAATGCGTTAGAATAGTAATAAGAGTGAAAGTAGGTGAACAATCGATCGTGGGTAAATACAATGTAGAAAATGAGAATGTTGAAATTCGTCTTGAAAGATTATTCAAAGTAGAGCCTGAATTATTATACCAAGCGTGGACAGACCAACGCTTTCTTAAACAGTGGTTTATGACAACTGAAAGAACAAATAAAACTATTGAAGTAGCTGCGGAACAAAATGGAACGTATAAAATTGTTGATGTTCGTAAAGGTAAGGAAAATGTAGTACAAGGTACTTTTGCTTCATTATTGCCTTATGAATATATCGTCATGACAATTGGTATGCCAGAATTAAGCGATTCAGAAGATACGATAGAAGTAGAAATATTCGAAAGAGAACCTGGCATTACACAAATGGTTTTCAATTATACTGCTTTTGTACCAAGAGAAAGAAGATTAACATCTTTAGAATATAAACAGAAGAAGAAAGAATATCATGATTCAACGGCGCATGGATTTGAAATGCTATTCGACAAACTACAATTAACACTTGAAGAGTTTGAAGCGGATTTATAATATTGTTGAGTTGATATTGTAATCATATTGTCTGATATGATTTTGTTGGATTTTCATAATTCTGATAATATCGTTTAAGTTTGAATAAAGTTTCGGCCCGTATCAAAGGAAATACTTTATACGGTTTGCTCGGTCGTTACTTCAAATAAATAACGCTCCCTTTAAAGTAATTACTAAATGTGTAAAAACTTTAGAGGGAGCTTTTTATAAGTAATAAATTCAAAGTAATCATTTAAGCCTCAATACGGTTATTTGAACATGTCGAATAAGATGATAGTTGGAAAGTATATTTTAGTACAATTCACCTACTACTTTACGTTCATTATATTTTCGTAATAAGGTTTCGAAGAAAATATGGTAACTAATAAAGCTTGAATAATCTATGCCGTCTGCTAAGTAAAATGTATTACTAGATACATAAATATTATAATTTGCTTTCTGAGCAAGGGTATTATCTTTTAAAGTGGTAACAGAGAAAAAATATTTTTGACGTAACTGTAATAAATTGCTGATATCTGTTAATTGCTCTGATTCACCAGAAAGAGAAATGATAAAAAAGATATCTTTCGGTGTTGTTTTATTCAATACCATTTTAAATTCGTGTACGTCATGAAGTACGATAATATTTTTATGTACCGTTAGTAAGATACGCTGTGCCTCTTGAGCAACATTCATTTGGGCTAATCCAGTTCCATATAAATAAATGGTTTCTGCTTGGTAAATTTTATCTGTAATCAGGTCATAATCGATTCTTTCTAAATAAGTGAAAGTATTTTCGATTTCTTGTTTAAAACCTTCGATTGAATCTGAAGCTAATTGATGTGATTGTTCAGTTTCAAATTTTAAATAAGATTTAAAATCACTATAACCATCAAAGCCTAATTTACGTGTGAAACGATGAATGGTGGCGTTAGATGCGTGGGTGTGTTCTGCTAATTCTTGTATTTTCATCGTTTTACATTGTAGGATATGTGTATTAATAAAATGTGCGATATGTAAATCATTTTCATTTAATTTATTAAAGTTAGTATTAACACGTTCATCTAAAAACAAATTTGTCACCTCACACTTCATGAAAATATTTTCATGTTTTGAAAATATAATCTGATTATACAAAATTGTTCCGAATGGCGTCAAACTATTGTCTGTATGTAAGCGTTTCCCTTAATATTAAATTAATCACATACAACACATACTCAATGAATTATATTTATAGATTTATTATGAACGATGTGTAGATAAATGCTTATGTATAGAAATAGGAGGTTATACGACTATGAATGCAATTAAACGATTTGGGAGTGCGATGATTGTACCTGTATTAATGTTTGCATTTTTTGGTATTATTTTAGGATTTGCCACTTTATTTAAAAATCCATCGATTATGGGAAGCATTGCTGCTGATGGAACAACTTGGTTTAAAATTTGGTCAGTAATCGAAGCTGGTGGTTGGACAATTTTTAATCATATGGAAGTTGTGTTTGTGGTCGGTTTGCCACTATCTTTGGCTAAAAAAGCGCCTGGACATGCAGCTTTAGCAGCATTGATGGGCTACCTTATGTTCAATACTTTTATAAATGCAATACTTACGCAATGGCCGCATACATTTGGAGCGAATTTGGAAAAAGGCGTTGAAAATGTAACAGGACTTAAAGCGATTGCTGGGATTGAAACGTTAGATACGAATATACTTGGTGGAATTATCATTTCAAGTATCATAACTTGGATACATAATCGATACTACAGTAAACGATTACCAGAGATGTTAGGCGTTTTCCAAGGTCTAACATTTGTGGTGACGATATCATTCTTTGTTATGTTACCAATAGCACTACTTACATGTGTTATTTGGCCGACGGTGCAAGGTGGTATTACTTCATTACAAGGCTTTATTATTGGATCAGGTTATATTGGCGTTTGGTTGTATCACTTCTTAGAACGAGTATTAATTCCAACAGGATTACACCATTTTATATATGCACCAATTGAAGTTGGTCCTGTTGTAGTCAATCATGGCTTAAAAGCAGAATGGTTTGAACACGTTAATGAATTTGCTAAAAGCACTGAACCATTAAAAGAACAATTCCCATATGGATTTATGCTACAAGGTAATGGTAAGGTCTTTGGGGCTATAGGTATTGCTTTAGCGATGTATTCAACTACACCTAAAGAAAATAAAAAGAAAATTGCAGCATTACTTATTCCAGCAACATTAACTGCAGTTGTAGTTGGTATAACAGAACCATTAGAATTCACATTTTTATTTATAGCGCCTTATTTATTTGTTCTCCATGCGTTATTAGCTGCAACAATGGATACGATGATGTATGGATTTGGTTTAGTAGGTAACTTTGGTGGAGGACTATTAGACTTCTTTGCAACAAACTGGATACCGTTAGCACAAAATCATTGGTTAACTTATGTGATACAAATCATTATAGGCTTAGGATTTACTGCGATTTATTATTTCTTATTTAGGTTTTTAATTCTTAAATTTGATATTCCACTTCCTGGCCGTAAAAAAGATGAAAAAGATATGAAGTTATATAACAAAAATGATTATAAAGGTAAAAAGAATGAAGATAATAACGCAATATCCACAGGGAATGAGTATGAAGATAAGGCGATTTATTATTTAGAAGGTTTAGGTGGTAAGGAAAATATCAAAGATGTAACAAACTGTACCACACGCCTAAGACTTACTGTGAACGACGTTGAGAAAGTCGAAGATAGTGCGTATTTTACACATAATCAAATGGCGCATGGATTAGTAAAAAGTGGCAAAAATGTCCAAGTGGTTGTAGGTATGTCAGTGCCTCAAGTAAGAGAAGCATTTGAAAATTTAGTGAATAATGAAGATGTAAAATAATTATATAAAAGTAATATAGGATAAATTAAACAAGCGACAAAACGCTCGTATAAGAATTAATTAATAATTTCATTCTAAGTAACTATTGCGGTTAGATTAAGAGGAACCAAGACAAAAATATATGTCTCGGTTCCTCTTCTTTTGTTATTATTTATATTTATACTATGAAATTCTAGCTTTATTCATCCAACGAGGTTGGTATGCAGCGCCAAGTATATCAATGTTATGTGTAGCAATCATATATATGAGTTTTGCAAAAACTGAGGGTGACGTAGATACGTTTATCTTATTGCGATTGAAAGTATATGTAATGTATTCGGTTTGATTTATTAAATTCAAAATATCGATGACTTTGTCTTTAATGAATGCGTCACGAAGTCCATCTACAACTAATTCAAAACGTCTCGAAGATAATAATAAATGATCTAAATCTAAAAGGTCATTAGTATCTGTACCTAGTAGTATTTGATAAATAGAATAGTTATGAAAACTAAGAAAACTAATTATATATGGTAATTGCTGCTTTGGTAAATTAATCTCCAAAGCATACAAATTATTTTGTTTGAAAATCGTAAATTTAAATGAATTACAAAATTGTATTTGTTTACAAAGTTTGGTTAAATTTTTTCTTGTGGCACGATTATTTAATCCTCCAATATTTAACACAAAAGTTTCAGTTTTATCTAAAAACATATGATACCCCCAATATCTATAGAAAGTGTTTTATCTATATTAATCATAATATTCAATTACACTTAAATTTCCACAAGTTATTATTTCTATTAGATTGTACCACTCTTTTTTATTGGAATCACTAGGTCTTAAGAACGAAGTTAAAATTTTTTCATAGTAATTGATTACAGATGTTATTTTTAGAATATTTAGAAAATTAAGTTGTTTGGAAGTATAAAGTATGATACATTTTTCTTTGTTAATACATAAAGGGAAGTGTTTATAGATGTTATCAAAGGTAAGTAGGTTTGCAACCAACACATTTTTATTATGGATGTTAGTTGCTGCAATTATAGGTTTTATTTTTCCTGATCAATTAGCAACACTAAGTGGTTGGGTACCTTATTTATTAGGTATTGTTATGCTAGGGATGGGGTTAACGATTGACCCTAAAGATTTTAAAATAGTATTTCAAGCGCCGCGTGCTGTAATGATTGGTGTTATATTACAATATACAATTATGCCAGTAGCAGCTTTTTTAATAGCTAAATTATTTCATCTACCACCTGAAGTAGCTATAGGTGTCATTTTAGTGGGATGTTGTCCTGGCGGAACATCAAGTAATGTAATGAGTTACCTTGCTAATGCAAATATCGCTTTATCAGTTGCAATTACAAGTGTATCCACACTATTAGCACCGATTTTAACGCCAGCCTTAATATATTTATTTGCTAATCAATGGTTAGAAGTATCATTTATGAGTATGTTTTGGTCTGTTGTTCAAGTGATCTTAATTCCTATCATCATAGGCTTTGTCTTACAAAAATTATTTAAAAACTTTGCCGCTAAATCAGCGACAGCTTTACCAATTGTTTCAGTTGTAGCAATTTCACTTATCTTAGCGTCGGTAGTAGGGGGAAGTAAATCACAAATACTTGAAACTGGCTTATTGATTTTTGCAATTGTTATATTACACAATATTGTGGGGTACACACTTGGATATACTTTGGCTAAAATATTCCGTTTAGAAAGAGCTGATAAAAAAGCTGTTTCTATTGAAGTGGGTATGCAAAATTCAGGTCTAGCTGTATCATTAGCCACCGTTCATTTTAGTCCATTAGCTGCAGTGCCAGGGGCTGTGTTTAGTCTGATTCACAATATTACTGGACCAATATTAGCTAAGTATTGGAATAAACGATAAAAGTAAGAAGAGGCTAGGCCAAATTATAAACTGTGGACAGTCAAGTAAACAATTAAATAATTAGAGCAACTTAATGGTCGAATTTATAGCTATGCTATGGATTCGACCATTTTTAATGTTATTCATTTGTGTTATAAAAATGGATATATTATTAGTTAATTAAAATATGAAATATGATAAGCTATCATTAAATGAATGTTACCCCATATTAAATAGGAGGCGTAATTATGTATAAGGCAGTTGTATTTGATTTTGATGGCACAATTATAGATACTGAAAAACATCTGTTTGAAATTATTAATAAGCACTTAATTCAACACAATTTACAAGAAATATCATTAGACTTTTATCGTCAATCTATAGGAGGCGCCGCAACGGAATTACATAGTTATTTGGAAGCACAAATCGGTATGAATGATAAAGAAAAGATTTATTTAGAACATAATGAAACGAGTGTTACTTTACCAATTGTTGATGCTATGCATCAGCTTATGGAATATTGTAAAAAACGTCATATACCTATGGCAGTTGCCACAAGTAGTTATCGTGAAGATATTCAGCCAACGTTTGACAATTTAGGATTGAGTGAATATATAGATGTTATTGTAGGACGTGAAGATGTAGAGTCAATTAAACCAAACCCGGATCCATATCTCACTGCTGTCCAAAGGTTAAATTATAACCCAGCAAATTGCCTAGCGATTGAAGACTCAGTAAACGGTGCAACAGCAGCTGTTACTGCGGGCCTTGATGTTATTGTCAACACGAATCACATGACCGAATTACAAGACTTCAGTCATATTGCATATACAGGGAAAGATTTGTCTGCGGATGAAATCATAGCATTATGTTTTGAAGCTGATAGGAGTTAGTTGTATGAATGGTTATTTATTAATATTTTTCTTAGGTGGTCCTATCATATTAGCTATAGGTAATTTAGTTTTAGGGCCAATATTTAATAAAAAGATTCCTTTTAAGATACAATTTCGTTCATTTATGGTCGGTACAATGGTTTATTTATTAGGAGCTGTAGCTTTATATTATTTAGTACTACAAGATAGATTTTGATTATATATACTAAAACAGATGACGCTTTACAAGACAAGCGTCATCTGTTTTATAAAAGTTGAAATATTAATGTTACACATACAAGAACAAGCAGTATAGCATCTATACCTATCATGATAGCAAACCGGGGATTCTTTTCTCCGGTTTCTTTAGTTTTTTTATAGGCTTTCAAATTTGGAATTAAGCTTACAATTAATAAAATAATTACGACGATTCCTAATATTACACTCATTATTTGTCACCACCATTTTGATTTTTTGTTAAAAACTCCCAAACGTAGCCGGCAATAATACCTAAGATTAATCCAATAATGATTCCGGCTTTTATTGCTGAAAAGAGAGCACTTATGATAATCGCAATTAATAATGCAATAGGAATAGTTATACCAAATTTATATTTTCGTTCTGGAGAATTTACAATAGAAAATAAAGTATAATATAAAATGCCAAAAACAAAGATAACCATTACACTTTTTAATATTAAAGGAGCAACTGAACTATCAGACTCACTAAAATAATTTAAAAAGAAAAATAACACACCAAATATAATGGAAACCGTAAGGGTACGTTTCATTAAGTGTTTATTCATATATAACTCCTTTGTAATAAAATCTACTGAAAATTATACCATACAAAATAGATGAAATATTGTATTAGTAGTTATCTTGGTATTTTATGTTCATATTGGTGATGATCATTTAAATAAGCATAGAATAAACCTATAATTAATCCGCCACCGATGTAATTGCCGATGGCTGAAGCTATTAAATTGATACTCACAGGGATAAATATTAATTCACTACTTTGGTAGACTAAACCGCCACCAAATAGTACGGAGTTATATACAACGTGCTCATAACTCATAAATGCAAATATAGATACACCAAACATCATGACGAACATTTTAGCTAAAACATCATCTATTTGCATTGCTATGACTAAAGAAATATTAATGAAGAAATTAGCGAAAATTGCTTTAATCAATATTGCAGTAAAGCCAGCAGTTAAAGTCTTATGTTCAATCGTGTGCTCTAATTGTATTAACATGTCAGTGGTCATCACATCAGAATGACGTAATAACAAGAAAAATAAAAATCCGCCTAAGGCATTACCGATAAAGCATAGTGTAAAAATTTTAAAAACTCTGGTAGGGCTAATGACACGATAATATAAGCCAACTGTAAAATACATAAAATTACTCGTTAGCAATTCTGAATTGGTAAATAAGATAAGTACTAAGGCAAAACTAAATGCTATAGATGCAATTATATTGATAACACCAGAAGGTAGATGAGTGTCTAGTGACGCTTTAATAAGCAAAACGAAGACAGTAATAACACCTAAAATAAAACCAGCCATTATAGCTCGAAGTAAATAGCGTTTAAAATAAAAGCTTTGTAAAATGTCTTTAGTTTTGATGGTATCAACTACGTGGTCAATCCAAGCTTTCCCATAAAATACTTTATCCCATTTAATGTTTTTTTCCTTCAATTTTTTATCCTCGCTTTCTATAATTAATTATAAGTATACTATGTTAGCAAGTATTTGTGATATTTTTCACAATTTCTACATTAATTCACTTGGGATTAGATTTTCGCTCTATTTTAATAGTAGATTGTGAAGGGAATATTTTTTTAATAAAGCTTTACTTTTTAATGTAAAATCGCGTACAATTGTTAAATGGTTATGTAAGCCCTTACATAAAAGTGAAAATAATTGTTTTAATTTTTTGAATTTATAGTATAATAACGTCATAATAAGTGAATTTAGTTCCACTTATATTTGAAAGAGATGGGGTTTGAATGATGAAAGATAATAACGAATTACAGAGGGGGCTAGGTGCACGTCAAATGCGTATGATTGCACTTGGTGGAACGATTGGTGTAGGACTATTTATGGGAGCTACAAGCACTATAAAATGGACAGGTCCTTCTGTTATATTTGCATATTTAATTGCAGGTATATTTTTATTCTTAGTAATGAGAGCGATGGGAGAAATGGTTTATTTACATCCTACTTCTGGTTCTTTTGCTAACTTTGCAAGTGATTACATACATCCAGTAGCAGGTTATCTAACGGCTTGGAGCAACGTTTTCCAATGGGTAGTTGTAGGTATGAGTGAGGTAATCGCAGTCGGAGAATATATGAACTATTGGTTCCCTGATTTACCACAATGGATACCGGGTGTTATTGTTGTAGCGTTATTAGCCGGTGCTAACCTTGTATCTGTTAAAGCGTTTGGTGAATTTGAGTTTTGGTTTGCGATGATTAAAGTAGTTACAATTATTTTAATGATAGTTGCAGGTTTTGGTCTTATCTTCTTTGGTCTAGGAAATGGTGGAGAAGCAATTGGTCTCTCGAATTTATGGTCTCATGGCGGATTTATGCCTAATGGTTGGATTGGCTTCTTCTTTGCACTTTCAATTGTTATCGGCTCATACCAAGGTGTTGAATTAATTGGTATTACTGCTGGTGAAACAAAAGATCCACAAAAAAATATCAAGAGCGCGGTTAACGGTGTTATCTGGCGTATTTTGATTTTCTATATTGGTGCAATTTTTGTAATTGTTACAGTTTATCCTTGGGATGAATTAGGACATATCGGTAGCCCATTCGTAGCTACGTTTGCTAAAGTCGGCATCACTTTTGCAGCTGGATTAATCAATTTTGTTGTACTTACTGCAGCAATGTCAGGCTGTAACTCAGGTATATTTAGTGCCAGCCGTATGTCATTAAATCTATCTCAAAAAGGTATGTTACCTAAATTCTTTGGTAAAGTAATGAAAAATGGTGTCCCTATTTGGACTGTACTAGCAATTGCCACAGGTATTTTAATTGGTGCTTTACTTAATGTAATCTTACCATTGTTTATTAAAGGTGCTGATAGTGTATTCGTATATGTTTATAGCGCTTCGATTTTACCAGGTATGGTACCATGGTTCATGATTTTAATTAGTCATTTAAGATTTAGAAAAAATCATCCTGAAGAAGTGGAAGGTCATCCCTTCAAGATGCCAGGTGGCGCATTTACAAACTACATTACAATGGCGTTCTTTATTATGGTGTTAATTGGCATGTTATTTAATAAAGAAACTGTGGTTTCAGTAGTTATCGGTATTGTATTCCTATTGTTTATGACGATGTTCTTCTTCTTGAAGGGCTACCATAAATTAAGTAAAGATCAACAACTTTAAAGTATAAAGTCCCACTTCTCTAAAGAACCACTTCTCAATGTAATGAGTTAGTGGTTCTTACACATGAGTACTAACTCAGGTGTTCAGCTATTGAGTTAGTGGAACTTGTGCATGAGCATTAGCTCAAGTAAATCTTTTATTATTAAATATAGTCATCTTAAAGGGGTGGGACGATGAAATCTTTTTAAATTAATTAGATTTCTGTCTCACTCCTTGTCTTTTTATGTCATTTAGTCTCCTTGTTGAGAAAGTATTGATACAACGAAATTGTTTAGCAAATAAAGGATGTCTGTCTTGTTATTATTTTTAATTATTATCAGTATGTGAGGTTTGGCTCGTTGAATACATAACTTTATCTTTAATTTACATAAAATTTACTGCGTTAAAACAATTACTCAAAACTTCTGCACTACACTTAAAGTGTAGGTCTATAATACATATTTAAAGGAGTTATTACTTTATGAAAATTTTTAACAAATTAGCAACTGTTTCTGTGGCAAGTGCAATTATTATGGGTTCTGTGTTGGGGAGTGCGCAGTCAACCTATGCCTCGGGTGGAGGAGATACGTCAAAAGAAAATGATGTTTCATATATGGGGAATACAAAAAATCCAAAAAATGTAATATTTTTAGTTGGGGATGGTATGGGTCCTTCATACAATTCTGCTTATCGTTATTTTGCTGATAATCCAGAAACAAAAGAAATGGAAAAGACTGCTTTTGATAAATATTTAGTAGGTAATCAACGTACAAATCCTAGTGATCCAAAAGAAAATGTAACTGATTCTGCGGCTGGGGCAACAGCGTTTAGTTCTGGTCATAAAAGTTATAATGGGGCAATTGGTTTAGATGACAATAAGCAAAAGGTAAAAACTGTATTAGAGCAAGCTAAGGAAAATGGAAAGTCGACTGGACTAGTGTCTACTGCAGAATTGACTGATGCAACACCAGCAGCATACGCGGCACATGTTGATAGCCGTGATAAAAAAGATGAAATTGCTAAACAATTCTATAACGATAAAATTAATGGTGAGCATAAAGTAGATGTCTTACTAGGTGGTGGAGCAGAATATTTTGGCAAAGAAAATGGTAATCTAGTAGATAAATTTAAAAAAGACGGTTATGATGTTGTCGATAATAAAACAGATATGCAAAAGTCCACGAACAAACAAATCCTAGGGCTTTTTGCTGATAACGATATGCCATTGCAAATTGACGCACCAGATAAAAATCCTAAACTTCTAGATATGGCAGATACAGCAGTAAATAAATTACAACAAAATGATAAAGGCTTTTTCTTAATGATAGAAGGTGCATCTATTGATAAGGCTGGGCACCCAAACGATATAACAGGTGTAATGTCTGAAATGAATGGTTTCGAAAAAACATTTGAATTTGCAACAAATTATGCGAAATCAAATCCTGATACATTAGTAGTTGCAACAGCTGATCACTCAACGGGTGGTTTATCTATTGCTAAAGGTAAAGATTATGTGTGGAATCCAGAAGCAATTCAATCTATGAAACACTCAGGAATGTATATGACCAAAGAGATTGCTAAAGGTAAAGATCCACAGAAAGTAATTCAAGAGGGTTATGGCTTTGATGTTGAGCAAGCACAAATTGATAAAGTTAAAGATGAAGCAACAAAACTTAATAAGTTAGATAAAGAATCGGATGAGTATAAAGAACAAATGCAAAAAGTACAAGACGCAGTACAAAAGCCAATTAATGATAAATCACATACTGGTTGGACGACATATGGTCATACTGGTGAAGACGTAAACACTTATGCATACGGACCTGGTAGTGAGCAATTTAGAGGAAATATTGATAACACGGATAATGCGAACAATATCTTTGATTTCTTCAAAAATGAACAAAACTAATTGAATCAAATGAAATTGGTATAAAATCAGTGAGAAAATTATAAATAATGACAAATAAGAAAGAAGTGAGTTTGATAAATCACATAAAACATTGATTTATCTCTCGCTTCTTTCTTTATTTGGTGGTTAAAAATTATATGAGCTAAAATTTCTAATTCATATACCTATTGTAAAAAGATACAACCTACCTAGCAATGTAAAAATCGTTTGATAGGTAGGTTGTATTTTAATGTTTGAAATGAATATTTGATAAATGCTTTCGATAATTGTCTAAAGCCATTTTAGATTGCGTAATAGCATCTAATGAATCATTGTAATTTAGTGCGATGTAACGGTAATATAAAATATCGACTGTGAACAATTGAGCAAATAAAGATGTTGTTGCAGCCATACGTAATTCATTTTCATCCGTTTGCCCATATATCAACGTATAATCTGATATTTTTGCAATATGATTATCATTTGAACTTGAAATAGTAATTATAGGAATTTGATAATCTGTTGCTACTTTTGCCATGGATTGCATTTCACTATGGCTACCTTGATTTGTTACGAATATAATACAATCACGTTCATCATGTGTAGCGAGTGTAGACATAAACAAATGAGTTTCTTGTAAAAGCCTTACATTTAACCCAATTCTAGATAACTTTTGAAATAGGTCTGTAACAATTACAAGTGAAGCGCCATAACCAAATAGAAAAATTGTACGAGCGCTTTGCATTTTTTCGCATATCATATCAATAATTTCATTATCAATATGGTTTGACACAAAGTTCATAGTGTTTGTAGCACGAGACAACATTTTAGACTTCAATACATCTACTGTTTCATTATCCATTAATTCAAGATGATTGTTGTTTAATGTTTCTTCAGGTAAGTAGCGAGAGATAGCTATTTTTAGTTCTTGAAATCCTTTTTCAGTCATTTTCTTACTGAATCTAACAATAGAAGCGGTACTTGTATTTATTTCATTAGATAAATCTTGAACAGACATATTGATAATTTTGTGTGGTGTATTCAAAATATAATCTGCAATTTTTTTCTCACTTTTAGTTAATTCCGTGTATTGTCGATCAATTTTATATAGTACGTTGGTCATAGTTAATCACCTAGAGTATCAGTTTCTCGCATAGCTTTTGTTGTACCAAAGAAATAAGTGAATAAGAAACCACCGGCATATGCTGCGAGTAATCCGGCTATATAGCCTAAGTACATATGGTCCGAAATCAATGGTAATAATGAGATACCACTTGGGCCAATTGCGGTTGCACCTATGTGCCCAATGCCTCCGATAACAGCGCCTCCGATACCGCCACCAATACATGCTGTAATGAAAGGTTTCCCTAAAGGTAGAGTAACACCATATATAAGTGGTTCACCAATACCTAAGAATCCAACAGGTAGGGCACCTTTAAGTGTATCTCTAAGTGTGGTGTTTTTACTACATCTTACCCATAATGCTAAAGCAGCTCCGACTTGTCCAGCACCTGCCATCGCAGCGATTGGTAGCAAATAAGTTGCACCAGTTTGGTTAATCATCTCAATATGAATTGGTGTAAACATATGGTGTAATCCTAACATAACTAGTGGTAGGAAAAATGCACCAATAATAAATCCACTAAAGACGCCACCAACATCGATAATTGCATTTATTACTGAAACAAGGCCATCTGAAACGAAACCAGCTAAAGGCATAAAGATAAAGATTGTTAAAAGGCCTATAATAAACAAAGTAATTGTTGGCGTAACGATAATATCTACGGCATTTGGAACAATTTTATGTAATCGTTTTTCGACGATACTAAGGAGCCATACTGCAAAAATAACGCCGATTATACCACCTTGACCAGCTTGTAACGGTTCGCCTGTGAAAATGTTTGTAATCATATTTTCATCAGTTAGACCCGTTAATAATGTTGTACCACCAATAACACCACCTAAACCTGGCGTAGCGCCAAATTCTTTAGCAGCGTTAATACCTGTAAAGATTGCTAAATAGGCTAGCATACCATCTTTAATAACATTAAAAACGGTGACGAGTTGCGTTACCCACTCGCCAGAAATCTGACCAGCTGCTAAAAGGTTACTTAATACAGCTGCGATACCGCCAATTAAACCTGCCCCAATAAATGCAGGAATAAGAGGGATAAAGATATTAGCGATTGTTTTTAGTAATTTATTAAATTTACCACGTTGCTGTTTGCTTTGAATAGAAGATTTATTTTCTTTGGCTTTTGCTTCGGCATCTGCCCGATAATTTTTACTGTTATGAGGAATCGTTTCACCTAAACGTACACCACTTAACTCAGACATATGAGAAGCTACTTTATTGACTGTTCCAGGACCCACAACAACTTGTACTCGGTCGTCTTTTACGACACCCATAACTCCTTTAATGGCTTTTAGATTTTCATAGTCAATCTTATCTTCATCTAATACTTTTATTCTAACGCGAGTCATACAATTAATAACATTATCCATATTATCAAGTCCGCCTACAGCGTCTATGATATTTTCAGCAAGTAATTGCTCTTTTGTCATAAAATGACCTCCTTTTCTGTCATTAAAAATTTATGAAATGTGTAAATAAATGACAGTTGTATTTAAAAAATATTTAGTCTTTAATGGCTTTTTTGATAATATTGTCGTTGCGTTGTAAACGTTTTGAAGCTTCCGATTTTGATATATTACATAGGTGCATGACAACCGCTACTTTTAAATTTTGATCTGAATCTTTATATAATTTTTGTGATTGTTCATAAGAAATATCACAAATATCTTGAATGATACGAATAGAGCGATCAATTAATTTTTGATTTGTTGCTTTAACATCAACCATAAGGTTATCGTACACTTTGCCAACACCAACCATTGTGATAGTAGATATCATGTTCAGTATTAATTTTTGAGCAGTGCCTGATTTTAATCTAGTAGAACCAGTCAATACTTCTGGTCCAACATTAACTTCAATAGGGAATTGTGCTAATTTGCTAATTTGAGTGTTCACATTGCAAGAAATTGCTACAGTATATGAACCAATTTGAGTTGCATATTTTAGTCCACCTTTGACGTAAGGTGTACTACCGCTTGCAGCAATGCCAATGACAACATCTTTTTCAGAAACATGGATATGTTGTAAATCTTCTTGTGCCAGTGCTTCATCATCTTCAGCACCTTCAACAGCAACGGTCATCGCGCGTTGTCCACCAGCGATTAATCCAATGACCTCATTTGTATCCGTATTAAATGTCGGTACACACTCTGCTGCGTCTAGCACGCCTAATCGACCACTTGTGCCTGCGCCCATATAGATAATACGACCACCTTGTTTAAATTGTTGTGTAGTAATTTCTATTACTTTTGTTAGCTCAGGCAAGATAACTTTTATTTGCTCTGCTACTTTTTGGTCTTCGGCATTCATTGTTTCTAAAGCTTGCTGAATAGTCATTTCATCTAAATGCATTGTTGCTTCATTCCTTGATTCAGTTATTGACTTGTTCATAATTTTAACTCCTTACCAATTATAGTGAATTCAAATGAATCATTAGGTCGCATACAGTTGATGAGTGGTATGTCGTCGGTGTCAATCTGCGCTACAACGTTGACGTTTTTGTGAGATGGTAATACTTTTTTGATGATTTGTAGCTCACCTTGATAACGCCCGTTATGTTTATTGTCTAAAGTAATGGAGCCGCGTGTTCTTTCAGATATCAATAATGGCTGTATGTCAGTTTTACAGTAATTACGGGCCTCTTGAGATCTTATTAAATTGCCTGGATTGTCGGAACGCACCGTGTGTGGCTTTAGTAATATCTCTTCAGCTTGTGAATCACATAATATTATGGATAAACTAAAATGTCTTTGTGTTAAAAATGAGATAAGTTGTCGTGAGCATTGATTATTCAAACGCGGATCCCCAATCATAATATGCTGAGTATTTAAGTCTTGAAGTAACTGGGCGCTTTCAATTGTATGCATATACCTTGTATTTTCTATTGTCGGTAAGCCTTTGAAAAGGGGTCCACGAAGTGTTGTGCCTACGATAAAACCATAAATATTAGCCTGTGGATTATATGATAAAATTAAATCATTTTGTGATTTAACAAATTGGGTTTCTAACCCTGTGTCTGGTCGAGGGTAATAGTTATGACAATAGCATAAGTAATCAAAATGTTTCATGTGTTGATATAAATGTTGAAGTAAATGATTTGAAACGATACTAGCATTTAGACAACATTGAAAATCATTGCTTATAATTTCATTTATTATTTCAATTGAAGTGCTGTGGTCAATTCGAATTATAAATTGTGCAGATTCATATTGCTTTAAAAATTCATAAAAATGATGATCCAGCAACGAAGGATTGATATCAATCATATAGTTCAGCTGATCGTTTGATAAAAATTCTAAAAGTTCTCCCAAATAGCGATATTTAGTGTCCTCATTTTCCTCAGGTATTTGAACTGAAGTAAAAATCGTTTTGTACCCTAGATCGACCATGCGCCTAATATACGACTTATCGATGGGTTGGCCGAGATAAATAGAAAAGCCATGCATCAGTTATCACTCCTTAATTACTGTAATCGTTTTCATTGTACAATACATGAAAAACTATTACAATTTCATTTTCAATAAAACAATTAAGTGAAATTTTATTACAAAACAGCGGAGAGTAATTTTAGTATTTTAAGTAGGCGTTCTTGAACTGTTTCAATGTGCTTGAGCGTATTGCCAATTGTAAATTCATCCATTGGATCTTCTATTTGATTAGATAAAAAGTTGAAATAGTTATAATGAAAAAGGGAATTATGATGCAAGTTATTTTGGATAAAATCGTTGTAATCATGTTCGATGTAAGTATGTAAGTCTTGTTGAAATTTTAATTTATCTCTATGATCGGTCATAATGCCATATTTATATAATTCGATTAAGTTTAATAATTTTGTTATACGTTGCTTGAGATTGTGTAATTCTAGGTGATACATAAAAACATCCTTTCGTAATTTATGAAATTAATTTAAATAGATATTAAATCCTAGCTAAATAATGATGTGGTTAAACTGTATAGAAGATGCTAAGTGGGATATAGAAGAGTTTGTGACATTTTCTCAATTTATATAATGAAAAGTGTAATTCGTCACGACAACAGAAAATTAAAAAATCCAACTGGTTGTTATGACTCAGTTGGATTTAAAAATTGTTGATAATTATTTATATTTATATCTTGCGTTTTAATCGTTTTTTCAAATGAATACGAAATATCGTGGATATCAACAATTGGAATTTCATTTGTTTTACCGAGTCCAATTTCAAAGATAATTGCTTTCCATAATCCTTCATCACATAAGAGGCCAATAAAAATGACATTTTCTGTTACAACTTGATTGTTGTTGTAAAATTCCATCGCCATTACATTTCTTTCGGTACTATATATGAGCACATCAGAAAAGATAGGTGGTAAGTTTGTGTGTTGTTGTTTGTCAAATTTAATATAACGATCTAGTTTTTTTAGCGTGCGTCTCATTTTAGTATAGGGTAAGTTGAGACATTTTTTAATAATAGCATTAATTTCTTCTCTGTATGGAAGTGTTGTATATGATTGACTTTCATTGAGTACCAAGAACAAAGCTGATAATTGGTTCTCAGTCAACTCAATCTCATAACTATTGGGTGTTTCTTGTAGTTGATAGCCGCCAAGTTTACCATGTTTTGCTAGTATTTTGACACCTTGGTCTTCTAAATCTTGAATATCTCTTAAAATCGTACGCTTTGACACATTTAAATTTGAAGCTAACTCTGATGCTGTAATTTGTTTATTCTCTTGAATGGCTAGAACAAGCTTATTTTGTCTTTCGCGTTTATTCATTAGAAAGTCACCTCCCGAATGATTACATATTACATTTAGTATAGCATAAAAGTGACAATGACGACATTTAGAAAATAAATTTTTAAAAATTTAAAGAAAACGCTTACATATTAACGAAGATTATGTTAATATGAATTTAGTAACAAGGGGATAGCGAGTAGATGACAAAGGGGTAGGCTATTACATAATAGTTTTGTTAACATCTATTCGTACGAGTTACTAATCAAACATCTTCAATATTTATTACTTACTTTCCTTTCTATTTAACCGGCTAGCATCGCTAGTCGGTTTTATTTATGTGATGTAAGAGTATCAAAAAGCTACATATTTATATACAGGAGTTTTCAAAGTTAGGGGGCTATCATATATTTCTTTGATAATTCTATGATAGAATATAACAAATTATACATAATGATTATTTATTAAACATACTATTTAAAAGAGGTGTACAACATATGGAAAAAGCACAATTAAATTACATAGATGATTCAGTAATAGCTTGGTTAGAAACTTTAGATGATATTATCCCTAGCCTTATAAAAGAAATGGTGACAAGCACAAAACAAAATAGATTTGATTTAGTAACAAACGTTGATAAATCGATTCAACAAAAATTCGAGCAATTTTTAGCTCAACATTTTCCAGAGCACCAATTATTTGCTGAAGAAAAGTCTAATGTTGATATCAATGCGAGACAAGGGCATGTATGGATAATGGATCCTATAGATGGCACGACAAATTTAGTTAAACAACAAGAAGATTATTGTATTATTTTAGGTTACTTTGTTGATGGAGAACCAGTGTTATCTTATATCTATGATTATCCACATAGAAAATTATATAAAGCAATTAAAGGATACGGTGCTTATGTAAATGGCGAGCCAATATTAGAACCAGAACCAATAGATTTACAAGAAGCAATTATTTCATTTAATTCATTGGTGATTAATGATGAAACTATTCATGATTTACAGGATGGATCCTTTGGCTACCGTTGTATTGGTTCATGTGGTCTAGATTCAATTCGTGTTATTAAAGGACAATTTGGTGCTCATATAAATACAAATCCTAAACCATGGGATATTGCAGCTCAATTCTTATTTTCAAGTGAACTCGGGTTGAAAATGACAACATTGGATAACACAGCGTTAGATTTTGCTAAGGCAGGTCCATTTATAATTAGTAACCCCGCATGCCATGAAGCAGTATTAGCAATTTTGAATTCGGGTAAGGGCTATAAGAAATAAAGAAAGTGATTTACTATATTAATATTTTATTTAATAAATAATAGGTCTTAAGAACTATGTCATCTAAAAAATAATACTATATAATGTATTATTAAATAGAGTAGAAAATTGAATATGGAAATGGAGCATGATAAGAGTGAATCGTTCTGAGAAGAATAGAAAAATGGGATTACCTGCTAAAATATTTTTATGGTTTTTGGGAATATTAGTTTTATTTGCCTTACTAGCAGTGATTTACCTAGGTTTCAAAATATTTTCTGTCGGAGGGTCAATACATAACCCGTTAGATAGAGACAAATCGGCATTGAGAGATAAAAATGTGAACTTAGATAATGGTGATCCATTTAATATAGCATTATTTGGTGTAGATTCAGATGCTAAAAGAGATGCAAATGGAGGCGGGCAACGTAGTGATACGGTGATGGTATTATCGATAAACCCACAAAAGAAAACGACTGAAATTGTAAGTATCCCTAGAGATACACAAGCTGATATCGTTGGTAAAGGTACAACCGAAAAAATTAACCACGCCTATGCATATGGTGGTCCAGATATGGCTGTGAAATCAGTTGAAAAATTATTAAATGTACCAATTGATCATTATGCAACGATAGATATGGATGGTATGAAAGACATGATAGATACTGTTGGCGGTATTTCAGTTACAAGTAATGCTACTTTTTCATATGATGGCTATCAGTTTAATCAAGGCGAAAACAAAAAGATGGATGGCAAAGAAGCTATGGCATTTATAAGAAGCCGTAAAGAAGATGGTGCTGGTGGAGATTTTGGACGACAAGAACGTCAACAATTAGTTATCCAAGGACTTGCGAACAAACTGACAAGTGTAAGTTCGGTTACACACTTTAATTCATTGATGAATCACATCGAAGACAACGTCAAGACAGACCTTTCAATTGGGCAATTAAATAAAGTTAGAAGTAATTATAAAGATGCTAACGACAATGTCAATAGACATCAATTAGAAGGTCAAGGTGGCATACAAGATGATGGACTGTATTACTTTGTTCCGAGTGATAGTTCGTTAAGTGAAATCGAATCAACAATTAAAGATAATTTAGGTATATAATTTATAAAGCTATATGTTTACAGCACCATGTAAACATATAGCTTTTTTATGTGAATTATGACTACTGTAAACGTAATAGTTTCATTTTCCATATTTTTAATTTTGCGCTACATACTAAATAAAGAATAAAAAACAGTGAAATATAATAGAATACCTTAACATTTAATGTAAATACATATACAATGTAAGTAACATTATCTTAAAAAAGTGTGGGGCTTTTTAGATGGAATGTTAACTAACATCTTATGAAGTTTTTACATGGGCAGAATAAATAATAATAGGGGTGAAGATCATGCAAGAACATTTAATTGTCTCTTTAGACGGTAAAGACTATCTTGTAGAACCCGGAACAAATTTACTACAGTTTATTAAATCTCAAGATACTTTTGTTCCGTCGATATGCTATAACGAATCGTTAGGTCCTATACAAACATGTGATACATGTACTGTAGAAATCGATGGGAAAATGCAACGAGCATGTGGCACGACGATAGATAGACCAATGATTGTTAATACGCAAAATGATAAAGTACAAACGAGTCAAAAAGAAGCGCTAGATAGAATTTTAGAAAAGCATATGCTCTATTGTACTGTGTGTGATTATAACAATGGTGATTGTGAAATTCACAATACAATGGACCAATGGGGCTTAGAACACCAAACTTATGAATATAAAGAAAAACCATATGAAAAAGATTATGGTCCGTTTTATCGTTATGATCCAGATCAATGTATTTTATGTGGCCGTTGTGTGGAAGTATGTCAAGACGTTCAAGTAAACGAAACACTTACAATTGATTGGGAACGCCAACAGCCACGAGTAATCTGGGATAATGATACAACGATAAATGATTCATCATGTGTAGGATGTGGACAATGTGCAACAGTATGTCCGTGTAATGCAATGCTAGAAGTGAACATGGAAGGTAACGCAGGTTATATGACAGATTTAGAGCCAGGTTCACTTGCAGCGATGATTGATTTAACTAAGAAGGCAGAGCCTGGTTATGGTCCGTTGTTTGCAGTTTCAGATTCAGAAGCGGCTATGCGTGAAGAGCGTATCGAAAAAACTAAGACAGTATGTACATACTGTGGCGTAGGTTGTTCTTTCGATGTTTGGACAAAAGATAGAGAAGTGTTAAAAGTTCAACCACAACACGAATCACCAGCGAATAAAATTTCTTCTTGTGTTAAAGGGAAATTTGGTTGGGATTATGTTGATTCAGATGAACGTTTAACAAAACCTTTAGTACGTAAAAATGGACAGTTTGAAGAAGTTGAATGGGAAGAAGCTTTAAAAGTTGTTGCGAACAACTTTAACAAAGTGAAAGCATCGCACGGCGCTGACGGTTTAGCATTTATTTCTTCTTCAAAAGCTACAAATGAAGAATCTTATCTCATGCAAAAACTCGCTAGACAAGTTATTGGTACAAATAACGTAGATAACTGTTCACGTTACTGCCAAGCTCCAGCAACTAAAGGATTATTTAGAACTGTAGGACATGGTGGTGACTCAGGTTCTATAGATGATCTTGAGATAGCAGATATGGTTGTATTGATAGGTACAAACACAGCAGAAGCACACCCAGTAATTGCATCTCGTATTAAGCGAGGTCATAAATTATATAACAATACTTTAAATGTCTTTGATATTCGTAAACATGAAATGGCAGAACGTGCCGATAATTTCTATCAACCAAAACCAGGTACAGATTTAGTTTGGCTATCTGCTGTGACAAAATATATCATTGATAACGAATTGCATGATAAGTCATTTATTGATGAATGGGTTAACCATTTTGAAGATTATTATAAATCATTAGCGCCTTATACAATGGAATTTGCAGAAGAAACTACAGGTATTGCTAAAGAAGATTTAATTGATTTCGCGCAACAATTAGCCGATGCCAAGACAGTATCTATTGCGTGGGCGATGGGTGTTACACAACAAGATATAGGTAGTGATACATCCACTGCAATTTCTAATTTATTATTAGCAACAGGTAACTATAGAAAACCAGGTACAGGTGCTTATCCTCTACGTGGACATAACAATGTTCAAGGATGTAGTGACATGGGCAGTATGCCTGATCAATTCCCAGGCTATCAAAAAGTTGTAGACGATGAAATTCGCGCTAAATTTGAAAGGGAATATGGTCAATCTTTACCAAGTGTCCCTGGTAAAGATAATCATCAAATGATGGAAGGCATACATGAAGGTGAAATCGATTCCCTATATTTATATGGTGAAGATACTGGTATTGTAGATTCAAATATCAACTATGTACAAGCAGCATTAGAAAAAGTCGGTTTCTTAGTAGTACAAGATGAATTCTTTACATTTACAGCAACATATGCAGATGTTGTATTACCAGCAAGTCCTTCACTTGAAAAAACTGGAACATTTACAAATACAGAACGTCGTATCCAACGTTTGTACCAAGCTTTAGATACTAAAGGCGATTCTAAACCTGATTGGGAAATTATCCAAGCAGTAGCAAAATCATTAGGCTATGACTGGGGTTACACACATCCAAGTGAAATCATGGATGAAATTGCTAGAGTAACACCACTTTATTCAGGCGTGAATTATGACAGACTTGAAGGTTATAATAGTTTACAATGGCCAGTTGCTGAAGATGGTACAGATGAACCAACATTATATCTTAATGGGTTTAATTTTGAAGATGGGAAGGCTAATTTCTATCCATTGACATTTGATAATTTCTTTAAAGTAAATGAAGAGTATGATTTACATGTTAATAACGGACGTTTATTAGAACATTTCCATGAAGGTAATATGACTTATAAAGTTCCAGGTTTGGAATATAAAATGCCACATGCCTTTGTAGAAATATCTCCTGAACTTGCTAAAGAAAGAGATATTCATGAAGGGGCAGAAATTAAATTGATTTCTGAATCTGGTGAAGCAGAATTAATTGCGCACGTAACAGACAGAGTAAAAGGCAAAGAAATTTATATTCCTTTGAATAATAACGCAATGGTTCATGGTGATAAAGGTGCAATCAACTTATTGACCAATAGTGATGTTGATAAAGACACAGATACGCCGTCATACAAACGCACAAGTTGTCGTATGGAAGTTAAAACACGTAGAGGTAAATCACCATTAAATCCTACAAACTTCCGTGTCAATAAACAACGTCAACCACAGTATAGTGTTCGAGTTCAAGACAAATGGAAACGTGAAGATTATACATTCCCAGGAAGTCAGGTGGATAAATAATGGCTGAAAGAATAACTAATATTAAACGTATGCAAAAGTCCGAAGAAGAACTGAAGCAAGATAGTTTGGCAGAAGTTACAGATGCAATTGTTGCAAATAAAGATAGTATCTTAAAAGCAATTAATATTATCAGCACATTAGATGATGCTAAATTATTAGACGCATTATCCGGTGCAGTTAAAAGTAGAGGCGTTATTGCTAATAAGTTTGCTGTTGAACTCAACAAAGAGCAGTATACAGGGTTAATTTCTAATATGGCTTCACTAGTATTCTTACTTGGCGATTTAAATGTAAATGACCTATCGACAATGCTTAATAAAGTAAATAAAGGTTTAAGCGTTGCAAATAAAGCAAATCCAAATCAAAAAACATCTATTACTAGTTTAATGGGAATTTTGAAAGATGATGAAATGAACCGTAGCTTGACGTATATGCTGAATATGCTAAGAGGTATGTCTAGAGAATAGTTAGTTTGTGATTATAAAATTATATGAAATAAGCGAGGCTAGGATAGTTATTATTGTCCTAGCCTTTGCTATGTTCAAGGTAAGGCGTTAGATTGTATCGATTAATACATATTTAGTTGCTTAAAAATCAAATTATCTGTAGAGAGTGTGATGAAATCAACAGAGGAATTTGAATTTCTTTTGATAGCTTTACTGTTATTGTTTTAAAATGACATATTGAAAGATGATTAAATGTGATACAATTTCTATTATTAGTGTTTTATTTAACTTATTATTTAAGGTTAGGAGTGGAAGACGTATCAATCCGAAAATGATAAAAATCTCAGCTATAATGTCTAATATATTTCTAGTTATCGGTATTGTATTTTTATTAACTTATAATATCTTAATAGCGATGACCATGTTTGTATTATCTTTAGTCATTAGCTTAACTATATTTAACACGTTATTTAGAGATAGAAAAGGTATGAGAATAGCAATTAATGTTTCCTTTGTAATTGTTTTAATTGCTATTGTATTTGCTTATGTTACATTAACAAAATAAAGTGTAGGATAAGGGGTTATTTCACATAATGAATGAAAATCTAAAGCGTAAATTACCGTTGATTTTGGTGGCATTAATTGTATTAATATTTGTTGTTTTATTGGTTATTAATGAAACGGATTTGTTTGATAATCGTAAGACACACACGTTTGATGAAGCGGTTGATAAACAAGTAGGAGCAGGTACATTAAATATGACCGAAAAAGATGGTCAATTTGTTGATGCTTCAAAAAGAGATGTAAAGCAAGCAATGGATGTTAATAATGAAAAAGATAATTTGAATCACATGGATATTTCTGAAAAAGTGCCAATGTCTGAAAAAGAAGTAAATAATATCTTAAAAGACAAAGGCATTTTAAAAAATAAAGGTAAGACGTTTTTAAAAGCGCAAGATGAATATGAAGTAAACGTACTATATTTAATCAGTCATGCGCTTGTAGAAACGGGTAACGGACAATCAGATTTAGCTGAAGGCATTGAAGATGATGGAGAACACTACTATAACTTTTATGGTATAGGAGCATTTGATGAAGATGCTGTGCACACTGGTAGTAGTTTTGCTAAGAAACAGAAGTGGACTTCCCCTGAAAAGGCCATTATGGGTGGGGCTAAATTTGTAAGAAATAATTATTTTGAAAATAAGCAACTTTCGTTATATCAAATGCGTTGGAATCCAGAATCTCCAGGAGAACATCAATATGCCAGTGATATTGAATGGGATGAAAATATCGCAACGTTTATGCAAAGGTACTACAATGATTTAGGTATAAAAAAAGATCATGTAAATAAAGATTATTATTTATAAACAATAACAATAGAGAAGATTAGGGAAAGTTGGAGTGGTTTGAAAATGAAAATAGCTATAGTTGGAGCAGGCATCGGTGGTTTAACCGCAGCAGCTTTATTAAAAGAACAAGGACATGAAATAAAGGTGTTTGAGAAAAATAGAGAAATAGCTGAAGCTGGAGCAGGTATAGGAATCGGTGGTAACGTCATCGATAAATTAGGGAAACATGATTTAGCTAAAGGTATTAAAAATATTGGGCAAATTATAGATGTGATGGAAGTTTTAGACGAGAAAGCTAACGTATTAAGTAAAGCGAAACTTAAAAAGAATACTGTGAATTTAACTATGACAAGACAAGGACTGTTAGATGTTATTAAATCATACGTACCTGACTCTATCATATATACAAATCATAAAGTAAAGCGCGTAGATAGTGGTGCCTTGAAAGTTGAATTACATTTTGCTGAACATCAATCAGAAGCATTTGATTTATGTATTGGTGCGGATGGTTTACATTCTCATATCCGCAGCACAATAGCGCCTAATAGTAAAATATTATATCAAGGTTATACGGTGTTTAGAGGCTTAGTGGAAGATGTAGATATTAAACCGGACAACATTGCCAAAGAATATTGGTCATCTAAAGGAAGAGTAGGAATCGTCCCATTATTGAATAATAAAGCATATTGGTTTATTTCAATTAATGCTAAAACACAAGATGCTAGATTGAAGTCTTATGGTAAGCCTCATCTGCAAGCTAGATTTAATCATTTTCCTAATGAAGTTAGACAGATTTTAGACAAACAAAGTGAAACAGAAATTTTATTACATGATATGTATGATTTACAACCTTTGAAAACATTCGTTTATCAACGTGTGATACTATTAGGCGATGCAGCGCATGCAACTACGCCAAACATGGGACAAGGTGCAGGACAAGCGATGGAAGATGCTATTGTACTTGCAAATTGTTTGGGGGCGTACCCATTTGAAGAGGCACTTCAAAAATATGATAAATTACGTGTTAAACATACAAAGAAAGTAATCAAAAAGTCTAGAAAAATAGGTAAATTAGCACAACTAAGTAATAGACCATTAATTGCTTTGCGCAATAAAATTGCTAAATTAATACCCAATCAATTGGTGTCTAGACAAACGAAATTTTTATATAAAGCAAAAAGCAAATAAAATATTGTAATAAATAATAAGAACCTAGAAATACGTTTGATTTACAAAACGTGTCTCTAGGTTCTTTGCTTATTGCCTAATAACTTTTAAAAATATATTTAAAACGTTAGTTAACTACGTATTTAGGTTCATTATTAGTCAATTTATTAACTGTATCATTTGCAACAATTTTAGACATCATATCACGAGATTCAAATGTTGCATTACCAATATGCGGTGTGAGTACAACATTATCTAATGTTTTTAGTTCGTCGTTAATTTCTGGTTCGAATTCAAAAACATCTAATGCTGCGCCTTCAATTTCTTTATCTTTTAGAGCTTGTACTAAGGCTTGTTCATGTACGATAGGGCCTCTTGAAGCATTGATAAGATAACTTGTTGGTTTCATCATTTTAAATTGTTCAGTATCAATCTGATGATGCATTTTTGGATTATATGCAGCATTTATTGTTACGAAATCCGAATTTTTTAACAATGTATCTAAATCTACGTATTTAGCGCCGATTTCTCGTTCTCTATCAACTTTTTGGTTAGGACCTGTATAAAGCACATTCATATCAAATGCTTTCGCACGTCTTGCTACTGCGCTACCAATTTCTCCAAGTCCGATAATACCAATAGTCTTACAAGAAACTTCTCTACCACGGAAAAATAATGGCGCCCATCCATCAAAACCAGTTGTACGACATAATTTGTCTCCTTCTACAATGCGTCTTGCAGCTGAGAGTACAAGTCCAAATGTTAATTCAGCAGTTGAGTTAGTTGAAGCTTTAGGTGTATTGGTAACATCTATATTGAGTTGGCGTGCATAATCGCCATCTATATTATTGAAACCTGCACCGTAATTTGCAATGATTTTTAAATTATTTGCTGCATCAATCACATCTTTATCTACATTCGTTGAAAGTAGGCTAATTAATGCATCTGCATCTTTCACACCTTCTTTTAGTGTTTCTTTATCAATAATGCCTTTGCCTTCATACATATCAACTTCAAAACCTTGATCTTTTAATAAGTTGAGTCCTACCTCTGGAATTGGACCTGCTATATAAACTTTTACCATGTATAATCACTTCCTTTATATCAAAGTATAGTAAATTTCATTGAGTCAAACAAATAAAAGTGATGATTATATAGAAAAATATGAAAACGTTTTACATTTTTAAAATTTAGTTTATTAATTTTAATCCAACAATAGATAAGATAATGAGAGCAATAAAGAAAATGCGCTTTATACTTTTAGATTCATTATAGATGAGCATACCAACTAAAGTGCCGCCTCCAGTACCAATACCACTCCAAATGGCATAAGCAGTTCCCATTGGTATATCATTCATTGCGACTTTAAGTGTGCTAAAACTACAGACAAAAGCGACAGCTAAGAGTACAACTAGCCATTTATTTTTAGTTCGTGCAATTTCATTTAAGATAACAACGCCGACGACTTCTAATAACCCCGCAATAAATAATATAAACCAAGCCATCAGCTTTCAGCCTCCTCTGTTGATAATTTTAATCCAATGATACCAATAACTAATAAAATGATTAAGCCGACTTTTAAAAAGTTAAACGGGTCACCCAAAAAGATCATATCTACTGCTACAGTTCCAACTGCGCCAATACCAACAAAGACAGCATAAACTGTCCCAACTGGAAGGTATTTACAAGCGGAAATAACTAAGAAGAAACTAATTATAATCACGGTGATTGTACCAGTCCAACTAAGTAAAGAATCAGCAGCATTTAGTCCTGTTACCCACAATATTTCAATTAATCCAGCTAAGATAACTTTAAACCACTGCATAAATTGTGCCTCCTTTTTTCACTAAACTATTTTATTTTCTCAAATAATATATAAGAATTCAATGTTATTAATTGTATAAAAGTTATAGTAATTTGCGATTAATTTTAATATAAAAAGAAAATTATCAGAAAAGTGGGAGACAAAAAAATCAAATTTGAATATTAATATATGGGTAATAAGGGTAATGAGGTTGGAAAAGTTTAATAAGCGTATAATTGAAGTTAATGTGTAGAACACTGATAATTTTCATAAAAGGAACACCTGAGCTAATGCTCATGTGTAGAACACTGATAATTTTCATAAAAGGAACACCTGAGCTAACGCTCATGTGTAAGAACTACTAATTTTCATAAATGAAAAAGTAGTTCTTTAAAAAAAAGTCCGAAACATATGTTTATGTTCCGGACTCAATAGGGTATAAAGTATAAATAAGTTGAATTAAAATTATTTATGTGAAATACCAATATTAATTTTTAACTATATATTAGTTTACGTGGATATAGTTATAAGAGCTTGCTTCACCAGCTGAAATTGTACGTTCACTTACTGAATAAGGTCCGCCGTTATAGTTCATTTCTGATACTGTAACTGAGCCGTCACTACCAACGCTTTCAACGTAAGCCACATGACCCATTGGGCCTGAACCTGATTGTAAGATTGAACCAGCTTCTGGATTGTTATCTACTGAATAACCTGCAGAAGAAGCTGCAGAAGCCCAATTATTAGCATTTCCCCAAGTAGATCCAATGCCTCCGCCTACTTTGTCAAATACATACCAAGTACATTGTCCAGCAGTATATAAGTTAGCACCTGAGTGGTTAGATTGTGTAGTTTCATTTGTTGGTTGGCTTTGTTGTGTTTGTTCAGCTGCATCAGCTTCGTTTCCGTGATCTAATCCTACGATTGCTGCACCAATACCTGCTGTTAACGTTGTTGCTGTAACTAATTTTTTCATAATTAATAAATCCTCCCAAAGATTTTAAAAGTTTATATTTTAGCTTAAATGCTTATCTTTAAATTTAAATTTTATTTTTCGCTTTGCTTTCAACGACAAGTAATACTCTAACAGATGAATCAAGCTTTGTGTGGAATGTTACGCTTTTGTAAAACAATTAAAAAAACCTCACATATCGTTGTAATAAACGAGATGTAAGGTTACAAAATAGTATCGAGCCGTAATATTTCATAAACGGTGATATTACAAGGTTTTTGCTATAAATTTGGAATACGCTCCGACTTTATTGTTACATTCACTGTAAAAAGTCACAAAATTGCGTTTCAAATTATTTGAAGAATCTAATTGATAATGGCGGTAAATAATCTTCACCATTATATGCTTTTACAGCTGCTACAATTGTGAAAATGAAATTTAAAAGTACAAGTATTGGAAGAATAATAATTCCTATAATAATAAGAATAGCGATTGTAGCAACGGTTACCCAAATTAAGTAAGAAAGTAAAAAGTTCAAATAATTCTTACCAGCTCTATCTATAAATGGCGATTCTTCTCGTTTAATTAACCAAATAATTAATGGTGCAATTAAAGATGTAAAGAAACTTAAAACATAAATAAGTGTTGCCATTAATCTTGCGTCCGCATCTGGTTCTTGATTCCCGTGTGTGTGTGAAACTTGCTCGTCAAACTGTTCTGTCATAAGAAACAAACCTCCTTTACTTTAATATAATCATATCAAATATAAGTGGACTTTAGTATGTAATTAAAATAATACAAAAATTTTCAAGATACATCTATTTTGATCTGACTTTAGTTGTTAAAATGTAGCAATGCCACTATAGGTATCTTACTTATGTTATAGCCGTAAAATTAAGTTGTAAACCAGTGTTTATTCAATTTCTTATTAGGTTATAGTTGAAAGTAACATTATAAATTGTACATTCTAAAAAACTTGGAAAGAGGGTTGGTTATGAAAATTGCTATCGTAGGATCAGGGAATGGAGCGGTAACAGCAGCGTTAGATATGATTAATAAAGGACATGAAGTGAAGTTATATTGTCGGAATCAATCTATTAATAAATTTGATAAAGCGTTAGAACAAGGTGGATTTACTTTTAACAATGAAGGTGAAGAAAGCTTTGTAGAATTTACAGATATTAGTGATGATATGGAATATGTAATTGGTGATGCCGAAGTTATTCAAGTAATCATACCATCATCATTCATTGAACATTATGCTCATACTATGGCGCCTTTCGTGAAAAAAGAACAATTGATATTCTTCAATATTGCAGCAGCTATGGGTTCTATACGGTTTATGAATGTTCTGGAAGATATGCATATAGATGTCATGCCTCATTTTGCAGAAGTCAATACGTTAACTTATGGCACACGAGTGAATTTTGAAGAAGCTCGTGTAGATTTATCATTGAACGTGAGAAAAGTACATTTTTCAACTTATGATAAAGATTATTTGAGTGACTGTTTCGATAAAATTGAAATATTATATCCATATATTGTAAAAGAAGAAAGCTTATGGAAAACTAATTTAGAGAATGGTAACCCTGAAGTTCATCCTGGTCCAACATTATTAAACGTAGGGCGCATTGATTATGCAGATGAATTTGCTTTATATGAAGAGGGAATTACTAAACATACAGTGAGGTTACTACATGCAGTTGAATTAGAACGCCTAACATTAGGACGTAAATTAGGGTTTGAGTTATCCTCAGCGAAGGAAGCACGTATTGAACGTGGTTATTTAGAAAGGCAAGACGAGGATGAGCCATTAAATAGATTATTTAATACAAGCCCAGTATTTTCACAAATAAAGGGGCCAAATCATGTTAAAAATCGTTATTTAACTGAAGATATTGCTTTTGGTCTTGTATTATGGTCTAGTCTTGGACGTGAGATTGATGTTCCAACACCGAATATTGATGCAATTATTGTCATTGCTTCAACTATTTTAGAGCGTGACTTCTTTGAAGAAGGGCTGACGATAGGCGAGTTAGGGAAAGATAAATTAGGGCTTGATTAATTAAAATAATTGAGCAAGGGGGATTGCGTATGAAAAGACAACCAACATTTTTAGAGTCAATCTCAACCATATTAGTCATGATTGTAATCGTTATTACAGGTTTTGTGGTTTTTGAAATACCTATACAAGCATTATTAATTTTATCTTCTGCATACGCAGCCTTGATAGCCAGACGTGTAGGTTTGAAATGGCAAGATTTAGAAGAAGGTATAACGCATCGATTAGCAACAGCGATGCCAGCAATTTTTATTATTTTATCAGTAGGAATTATCGTTGGAACATGGATGTTTTCAGGAACAGTTCCAGCATTAATTTATTATGGATTAGAATTTTTAAATCCTAATTTGTTTTTAGTATCAGCTTTTGTTATTTGTGCTATAACATCTGTAGCGACTGGTACAGCTTGGGGGTCAGCTTCTACAGCAGGTATCGCATTAATGGCTATTTCCACACAATTACATATCCCAGCAGGTATGGCTGCAGGCGCCATTATCGCAGGAGCAGTGTTCGGAGACAAAATGTCGCCTTTGTCTGATACAACAAATTTAGCTGCATTAGTTACAAAAGTGAATATTTTTTCACATATTAGAGCAATGATATGGACAACAGTTCCAGCTTCGATTATAGGACTCATTGTTTGGTATATTGTTGGAAGACAATTTGGTGGAAATACGAATACTTCAAATGTTAATGAATTACTCAATGAACTATCCCTAGTTTATAATATTAATATTTTTGTTTGGTTGCCGTTAGTCATCATTATTATTTGTTTGTTGATAAAAATTTCTACAGTACCAGCAATGCTTATTTCGAGTTTAAGTGCCATTATTGTTGGTGTATTCAATAATGGATTTAATATGGTTGATGGGTTCAAATCAACATTTGATGGGTTCAATAAAGCGATGGTGTCATCAAATAATGGAGAATTAACTGATAGAACAATTGGTTTAATTGAACAGGGTGGCATGATGAGTATGACTGAAATTGTCGTTACAATTTTTTGTGGTTATGCTTTTGCCGGCATTGTTGAAAAAGCTGGTTGTTTAGATGTAATACTTAATAAAATTTCTAAAAATATCAATTCTGTTGGTCAATTAATACTAGCTACAGTACTTGGCGGTATTATGATGGTTCTTGCAGCAGGAGTAGCTTCTGTTGTAATTATTATGGTAGGTGTATTGATGTTGGAAATGTATAATAAAATGGGACTTGACCGTTCTAATTTGTCTAGAACGCTTGAAGATTCTGGAACTATGATCATTCCATTAATTCCTTGGGGGACATCAGGCATTTATTATACACAACAATTAGGAGTGACTGTAGATCAATTCTTCATATGGACAATTCCATGCTATTTATGTATCGTTTTTGCACTATTTTATGGTTTTAGCGGTATCGGTATTAAAAAAGCAAGAGTAACAGAGTGAGCATTTTTAATTAATTGGAGTCAAAATGTTTAGAGTTTTTAACACTTGAATAGGAAAGCATGGGAAAGGCTGAGGCAAATTTTTATTGTCTCAGCTTTAATCATTATATTGAGCTAGTGAAACTTATGCATAAGTTTCAGCTCAGGTAAACCTAGTATTCCTTTAACCCTCTAGCCATCTTTACTGAGGGATGTGAGGGATGACGAAATCATTTTTAAATAAACTTGGCTTCTGTCACTTTATCTTATACGCACTTTTTTCCTGTGAAAAGTCAGATATAGTTTGAATAATGCTTTGTTATGCTAATAATATACAAGTTTTTGACTCTTATTTTAATAGGAAATTCAAATTAGAAGTTTAAAAAATTATAAACAGGCTAAACATAACTATGAATGAGGTGGATCTTTGTTATACATAGTAATAATTGTAGCGATATTACTATTAGACATTGAAACTCATCAATATTTCAATATAGGTAAAAATTGTTAAATATACTTCCGTTATCTATTGTGCAATCGGTTTTGTTTTGTATATTGTAGCGATATTACATGACAAAATCGATTGATTAATGTAGCAAAGGCTTTTAGATGAAATATTAGGTATATTGCGATATTTGAATGGATTACTTAAATAATGATTTTTTATCATAAAGCAAAGCCTTAATCATATCTTGATGTATAAAGATAACTTAAAAAGAGAAGTAAAAAATTTAAATATAGTAAGATATTTGTTTTGATTTATGTAGCTAATGCAAGCATTATTAATCAATATGGATATAGTGAACATTTAATTGTAAATATAATAAAAAGACCAAATGCTAAAATAGCATTTGGTCTTTTTTGTATTACTATTAGTGAATGTAGTTGTAACCTGAAGCTTCGCTTGCAGAGATAGTACGTGAAGTTACAACGCCAGCACCTTGGCCGTAGTTCATTTCAGAAACGTTAATTGAACCGTCGCTGTTAACATTTTCAACGTATGCAACATGTCCCATAGCACCAGTTGAAGATTGTAAGATTGAACCTTGTGAAGGGTTGTTGTTTACTGTGTAACCTGAAGATGCTGCTGCGCTAGCCCAGTTGTTAGCATTGCCCCAAGTAGAACCGATTTTACCGCCAACTTTGTCGTATACATAGTATGTACATTGTCCAGCAGTATATAGGTTGTTTGAAGAACCTGAAGTATTTGAAATTGAGTTTGAAGAACTTGATGGTGCACTAGTTGTACTAACTTTAACATTGCTGCTTGAAGTTGAGTTTGAAACTGCGCCACTTCCACCAGTACCTTGGTTATTTGCTGTATATGATTGAGTTGAGTTCGTGTTGCTTGTAGCATATGAATTATTGTTATTGTAGTTATTGTAGCTATAACCACTGTTTGAGTGACCTTGGTCTGCTTGACTTGGGTTCCAGTTACCTTCCCAAGTGTAGTTGTAGTTACCTTGTTGATCTATTGTATAAGAATAGCTATATGAAGTAGGGTCATTTGGATTATAACCACCATTATTGTTTTCTGCTGCGTCTGCTTCATGTTGAGCTAAACCAAAAGTAGCGATTCCTGCAGTAGCGATTGTAGCTGTAGCGATTTTTTTCATTGTTAAATATCCTCCTAAGAATTGTAAATAAATATATCCCAGTCTCTAAACGACAATTTTTATAATTTTTTATTCGCTGTTTTAACGACAAGCAATACTTTATCAGAAAAACTTACGTTTGTGTGGGTTGTTATCATTTTGTAATTTAGTTCTAATAATATATCTGTTTATGTAACAAAAGAAATATAAGACTTCATGTGTATAATCGCTGTTGTTACAGCATTTTCAATTAACTTGGTGTAACATTGCACTACGCTTTATTACAAGGCTGTAAAATAACAGAAAATTTGAAACGCTAAAAAATGCAAGATTTAGATATTTAAAAATCTAAAATTATTACTTACTTTATTATGATGAAATGTCTAATGTATTATGCTAATTAATTTAATATTTGTTATTTAAGCAATGATATTGACACCATATAAGGAAGGTATTAATATAGTAGTATAAAAATTATACCTAATTAGTGAGGTGAACACATGAAGGTTGAATTGGGTTTAACATCTTTTGCTGATAACAGTGACATATATATGGAAGATGGTTATCAACCTGCTATTAGTAACGCACAGAGAATTCGTAATATAATAGAAGAAATTGAAGTAGCAGATCAATATGGACTCGATGTTTATGGCTTAGGAGAACACCATAGGCCTGATTATGCCGTATCTGACCCAGTAACTGTATTAGCAGCCGCAGCAAGGAATACTAAACATATTAAACTTAGTAGCGCAGTAACTGTACTATCTTCTGACGACCCTGTGCGTGTCTATGAAAGATTTTCTACATTGGATGCAGTTTCAAATGGACGTGCTGAAATTATGGTAGGTAGAGGATCATTTATTGAATCATTTCCATTGTTTGGTTATGACTTGAAAAATTATGAGCAACTTTTCAATGAAAAGATTGACTTATTAATGCAGATTAACCAAAAGGAAATTGTAAATTGGGAAGGTCATATGAGATCATCAATTCATAATTTAGGCGTTTATCCAAGAACAGAAAGAGGTTCACTGCCGATTACTATTGCTACTGGAGGTACACCTGAATCTTCTTTAAAAGCAGGAGCATTAGGATTACCGATAACTTATGCTATAATAGGTGGCGACCCAAAAAGATTTAGAAGAAATATAGATATGTACAGATCTATTGCTGAATCTTATGGACATAACGTAGATGAACTACCAATAGCTACACATTCTTGGGGATACATTGCTGAAACAGATGAACAGGCAAAACGAGAGTTCTTTCCATCGGTTAAGGCAAATCATGATATATTGGCAAAAGAACGTGGATGGCCAATGTATGATGAGAATAGTTTTGAGCGAGAAGCCGGACCAAATGGCGCACTATATGTAGGCAGTCCTGAAACGGTTGCTCAAAAAATAATTGAAACGATTGAAGCTTTAGGTATTACGCGCTTTATGTTGCATACCCCTGTTGGATCAATGCCACATGAAAACACAATTAACACAATTAAATTGTTGGCAGAGCGGGTAAAACCTATTGTAGATAAATTTTTTGAAAACAAATAAAAGGAGATTTTGTAATGATATTACGTTATTTAACAAATTTAAAATTAGCTAAAGAATTATATGGCGCAGCAAAACCTAAACTTAAAGGTGACCAATCAATGAAAGATACATTTGTAGAGGTATTTAATTTACCTTCAAACGCAGTACCTTTAGCTGGTTCAGTAGAAGCATTAAGTGCCGTATTCTTCGTATTAAGTTTTGCTAGTAAAAGACTTTCTCGTGTTGCTTCACTATTAACAATTTCAGTTTTAGGTGTAGCTGCATACAAACATTTTGAAGCTGGTCATGGTAAAGCAGGCGCTAAACACGCTTTAGATTTATCAGGTTTAGCAGCGTTAAGCTTCCTTGACACAATTGATTGTAAAAAAAAGTAAGTCGTTAATTTAAACGTATTAATAAATAAAGAGTGACACTTTTGAAGTGTCACTATATAGATGACAAGAGCCGGGACATTTAAGTATGTTTCGGCTTTTATTGTTGTAAGACAAGTGACTTAGGCACTATCTTACTTTATTTATATGGTAGATAATGGAAATAGTTATATTTGAATAACATTCGGACATAAAAAAATAAATTATGAAATAGAATATCTATGATTTACTTTATTATTATATTCGTGATACATCCGAGTAGTTAAGAGAGAAGGGAATAGATTGTAATTTACAAAATCATCATTTGTTAAATGCAATGGTTAGACATATTCTTTTTTTAGTAATAAAAAGAATGAATATCCAACTAAAATTTGAAATTGAAAAGTAAATACTAAAAAAATAGTAGTATTTTTTAATATTTCTTATACTTGGAGATATTGAATTAACGCCACGTAATAGTATAGAATTATTATATTAATATTGTTAGGAATCACTTTGACATATTAACATCACGAAGAAACAGAAGGAGTGGTTTTATGATTGAACAAAATTTTAAAACACTAAATGAATTAATTACAACGTATCAAAAGGGCAAACAATTTTTCAAAACAACTAAAAAGCAACATAAGCTTAACTATGAAGAAATATTCATTTTAAACTATATTTTTAATTGTAAAGACAATGAAATTACGGCAAAAGAAATAGCTAAGTATTCAGAACTACAACCTTATTATTTAACGAAAGCTTTGCAGAAACTAATTAAAATGGGGTATTTGAGTAAAAAGAGAAGTGAAATAGATGAACGAACTGTAGTTGTTCGTGTGAATGAAACGCAACGTGGTAAAATAAATGAGATAATTAAAACATTGCAACAAACATTGTAATGATTGATGAAGGTAGTGGTGAAACCAAATTGTACATAAGTAAAAATAAAAAGAATATTCTGAATAATGTAAAATTATAATATTTATTATGTATCCAACTAATATTTATTTTTAGAAACAAATTAACTGTGTTATACTAATATTTGTTGAATGAAAGCGCATACAAAAACGACTGGGAAAGGTGTTATCATGAATTTACTAATTGGAGTCATATTTTTAGGGATTGTATTATGTTTGTTTACATTATTCACGAGTAAAGCGCCTAATGGTGGTAAGGCGATGGGTGCTCTTGCTAATGCTGCAATTGCGTCATTTTTAGTTGAAGCATTTCATAAGTATGTGGGAGGAGACTTGATTGGTATACCATTTTTAGGCCAATTAGGAGATGCTGCCGGTGGACTTGGTGGTGTTGCAGCTGCTGGATTAGTGGCATTGGCGATGGGTGTATCTCCTGTTTATGCATTTGTTATTGCAGTTGCTTGCGGCAACATGGATTTACTACCCGGTTTCATTGCAGCTTATATTGTTAGTTTTGGTATGAAATGGATGGAAGAAAAGTTACCGGATGGACTTGACTTAATCGCAGCAATCATCGTTATTGCACCAATTACACGATTAATCGCAATTGGTACTACGCCATTGGTTGATGCAAGTTTGCTTCAAATCGGTAATATTATTAAAGAATCTACTACATCAAGCCCAATATTAATGGGCATTGTTTTAGGTGGTATTATTACTGTGGTTGCCACTGCGCCATTAAGTTCAATGGCATTGACTGCATTACTAGGATTAACTGGTACTCCGATGGCTATAGGTGCATTGGCAGTATTCGGTTCTTCATTTATGAATTTTGTATTATTTAAACGTATGAAGTTCGGAGATCGCAAAACGACAATTTCAGTAGCTATTGAACCGTTATCTCAAGCAGATATTGTAACTGCAAATCCAATACCTGTATACATAACTAACTTTGTTGGTGGCGCAATTTCAGGTGTGATTATAGCTATGTTTGGATTAGTAAATGATGCGACGGGTACTGCTACACCAATAGCTGGGCTTATGGTTATGTTTGGTTTTAATAACGCCTTAACTGTGATTACAGTTGCGGTTATGTGTGCTATCAGCAGTGCAGTTTGTGGATACTTAGGTTCTCTTATATTTAAGGATTATCCAATTATCACTAAAAATGAACTACAAAATGGAACGATGTCTAAAAAGGTTAAAAAGTATTATAAATTGAAAAAACAATATGCTAAAAGCTTAGCGTTATAATATTTTGAGAGTGAAACGTTGGCTGATTTAGAAAGGATAGAGACAATAAGATCTATTTAAAAATGATTTATTTTGTCATATTTCTACATATATTAAATATAAAAAAGTATTATAAAACAAAGGATACAATGTTCAAGATGTAGAAGCTTGATATCGTATCCTTTGTTTTTTATGAGCTAAAACTCTACAAGTTCATCGTCTGTAATAGGTGATATTTACAGGTAGTTATTAATATTGATAATGTATCCATATTAATAACTTTTAAATTCATTTTTGAATATAAAGCGTTAATAAAGGTGGAGTAAACGTAAGATCATTAATAATTATTAATTAGAGTAGTTTTAATGATTGAATTAATAAAACAACCAAAAAAATTAAAACCGCTGGCAGTTTGATTGACAAACGTAAACGCTATATTATTTTAATAGCGAGTTGCTATTGTAAATAAAGTATAACTATCTTTAAGACATATTAATTTGTATCAAGTTGTGCGTGTATTTAAGTAACGTGTTGTTCTGTATTCCATTTTTGAAAATAGAAACTCTAATAAAATGGCTAATAGCCAATAAAATGCTGCTGCAACTGAATAAACTGTTATAAACTGATAACCTTCATTAGCAATTACATGACTTACTGCCATAATTTCAGTGACTTGTACGGCAAATGCGAGTGATGTCCCTTTAATTAGCATAATAAATTGGTTTTCTATATTAGGCAGGGCATACGCAAAAGCTTGAGGCAAAACGATTTCTTTATAAATATGAAACCTTGAAAGACCTACACTTTGAGCTGCTTCTATTTGAGCAAATTCTACCGATTGTAATCCACTCTTTATTGATTCTGATAGATAAGCTATCGCATGTAATGAAAAAACAATAAAAGCAATCATTAAAGGTGAAAAAATATCTGGATTAATATGCCATTTGAATTGATCGTTTAAAAATATAATAAAAGCAGGTAAGCCATAATATAAAATAAACAGCTGAACGATTAATGGCGTACTTCTGAAAAATGAATTGTAAACAATGATAAAGTGCGACAGTACGGGAACGTGTTTTAAGCGAATCAGTGCAAAGCATAATCCTACAATCAGGCCTACGATTATGGCAACAATAGAAATCATTATTGTATTAGGAACACCTTTAAGCACTTCAGTTATTGTATATAAAACAAAGTCCAAATGAATATCCTCCTTAAATGCGATATGGTTTTTGTGCACGTTTGTCTATAAAAGTAAATGTGCCTTGTATAATTAAAGCGATAATCCAATAGATGATTGAAATGACAATATAAACTTCTAACATGCCTAAACCATAATTATTCCCGATAATCAATTTAACTTGTCCCATCATATCAATGATGCCTATAGTAAAAGCTAATGAAGTATCTTTTACCAGTTCAATAATTTGCGTTGTTAAATTTGGAATACTATTTCTTAAAGCCTGTGGAACAATTATTTCTTTTAGTATTCTAGGATAGGATAGACCGATTGATAAACCGGCTTCTATTTGATGGTAGTCTACAGATTGATATCCAGCTCGTATTATTTCTGATAAATAAGCTCCAGTATGTAATGTGAAGGCTAAGATAACGAAAAATAATCTACTAAAATGATTAATATCTATATGAATCAATAACAATAGTTGGGGCAGTGCAAAGTAAACTAAAAATAGTTGTAAGAGTAATGGTGTGCTACGTATAAAAGATAAATAAATTCTTACAATTGGTGAAAGTATCTTAATTTGCTTAATGCGAATAAGGGCTAATATAAAGCCTAGAATCAATGCACATATCAATGATATAACAATCATTAATAAAGTTAAGGGTAATTGTTGTAATACTTGTCCAAACAAATCTAACCAATTTACAGATTGCATTATCGTTGAACCTCCAATTGTGTTTTTTTGTCATTAATTTCATCTAAGTCATCGAAGACATTAATATCAAAATACTTTTCTGAAAGTGCTTGTAATTTACCTTCTTTTTTTAATTCTAATGTCGCTTGATCAACATCATCATGTAATTTTTGATGTTTTTTATTGTAAACGATATGTAGAGGTTCTTTTTTTACAATGCCACCAATTTTAACATCTTCTTTGATTTGTGTTTGAATGGCTTTATAAGTATTCCAGTTTAATAACATGGCATCACGTCGTTGCTGACTGACCATTTTTAAATTGTCTCCATTAGAAGGTTCTTGAATCGTGTTAATATTGATTTTTGAAGAATTATTTTTGTTGTACTGAGATAAAATGGAATATAGTCCGCCACTAGGTGCCATAGGTGTGATTGATTTTCCAGGTAAATCATCTAAACTGTGTATGTCTGTATTGTTACTATTGACTACTAACATAGGCAACGCATAACTATAGGGCACATCTTGGTACAGAAATTGTTTTTCGCGTTCAGGTGTTTTGAAAAACCAGTTAATTCCCATATCAAATTTACCAGCACCAATACCAACTAAATTTGATTCTTCTTCACCTATTTCATATTTAAAGTCATATTGTGGTAACTTTTTTTCAATTAATTTCATATAATCCATATCGAGCCCAACAAACTCATTTTGCTTATTGGTATACAGGTATGGTGGGTTGACTTCTGCTGATAATGCTACTTTAACTTCTTTTTTTTGCGTACCCTTATTTGAATTGTTGGTTTGAGTACAAGCAGTTAATAGAACAATAGATGAAAACACAAGGACAGTAATAAATGCTCTTTTTAAAATCATTGATTATCACGCTCCGTGATGACTTTATTTAAGAAACGTTGAATCCTTTCAGATTTAGAATTATCTAATACTTCTTGTGGCGTACCGTGATGAATAATTTGACCATCATCAATAAATATCATTTGATCGGCAATAGCTTTAGCAAATTCAATTTCATGTGTTACTAAAACCATTGTCATACCTTCTTGTGCAATTGATTTAATGAGTGATAGTACACTCTGTATAGATTCTGGATCTAACGCAGAGGTTGGTTCGTCCAACAATAATACATCTGGGTTAAGGGCAAGGGCACGTATGATACCGATGCGTTGACTTTGACCGCCAGACAGTTGGATTGGATATTTGTCTTTTTGATTTAGCAAATTAACGCGTTCTAAATAGGATAACGCGATTTCTTTAGCTTGAGTTGTACTGTGATTTTTACCATGTATTAAACCAACAGTTATATTTTCTAAAATAGTTTTATTCTTAAATAAATTATAATTTTGAAAGACCATTGCAGATTTTTGACGTAATTTTGTAATGTCCTTTTTAGTGTGCTTTGAAGCATTAAATGTTTCATCGCCAATAGTAATAGTCCCAGATTCTGGTAAGGCTAATGCATTTAAAGTCCTTAATAATGTTGTTTTACCAGAACCGCTTGGCCCAATAATTGCAGTAACAGTACCTTGTTCTTGAGCAAAACTTACATCATTAAGTATCGTATTTTGATTATATTTATGTATAAGATGTTTAACATTAATCATTCAATTTCCCCCAATATTTCATTAAGTATAAACTATCATAATAAATCTTATCGGTAAAGTAAGGTTTTTGCGCTTGAAAAGCTTTATTTCAATCATAGCGAGTGTTAAACTTGTATTTAATAAGGAAAAAGTGACGAACGAGGTGAAGGAAATGAATACTTCCGCATTAATAAATACGGAGATTCAAGAAAAATGGATTGCTAAATTAGATACTATAAAAGACGAGTTTAGAGCGAAAGCAGAATACAATGATATACATTCACATTTTCCCTACGAAAATATTGAGTGGCTTGTAAATGAAGGTTATACATTACTAACGTTACCGAAAGCATACGGTGGTGAAGGTGCGACTGTTGAAGATATGGTGATACTTCAAAGTTATTTGGGATCAATCGATGGCGCAACTGCTTTATCAATAGGTTGGCATTTGAGTGTAATTGGACAATTATATGAACAACAAATGTGGGAACCAGATATGCTTAATCAATTTGCTGAAGCAGTCAAGAAAGGTGCATTAGTGAATAGAGCAGTTAGTGAAGCGGAAACTGGTAGCCCAACACGTGGTGGCAGACCGGCAACTAATGTAGTGAAAGTTGACGACGGCTTTGTACTTAATGGTGTGAAGACATTTACATCTATGAGCAAAGGGCTTACACATTTTGTAGTAAGTGCCTATTACGAAGCAATCGACCAAGTGGGTTTTTTCTTAGTAACTAAAGATACTCCAGGGGTGGAAATAGCAGATAATTGGAATATGGTAGGCATGCGTGCAACAGAAAGCCATGACCTTGTATTGAATGATGTACATTTACCAGAAGAAAATTTTGTCGAAATAAGGGGCGCTGGTGGTAAAAAGCCTAATGGATGGATATTACACATACCAAGTGTTTACTTAGGTATCGCTCAAGCTGCGCGTGATTATGCAGTAGATTTTTCCAAAACGTATAGCCCTAATAGTATAGAAGGAACAATTGGTGATTTACCGACTGTCCAACAAAATATTGGGAAAATGGAAACACTTTTATTATCTGCACGCCACTTCTTATGGAGTACAGCTGCTTTATATAATAATGAAGATTCTCAAAAAGTGAAATGGAATGAAACATCTGCTAGTAAAGTGATGGTAATGAATCAGGGATTAGAAGTTATAGATATTGCAATGCGTATTGTAGGCGCGAAAAGTCTTGAAATGGAACGTCCTTTACAACGCTATTATAGAGATATGCGCGCTGGTTTACACAATCCGCCTATGGAAGACATGGCATATACAAATATTGCACACAGCGTATTAGATCATTTTTAAATATTAAGAGCAATACAATAACTATGCATTTAGACAAATTGTCTAAATGCATTTTTTAATAATTAAAAAAATAAAAAATTCACTTGTTTACTATTGTAAAATTACTTGAGTCATTATATAATCAATTGGTACTGATAATCATTTTCATTGGAGGAGAATTATGAAAAAATTAGTGTTTCCGTTACTTGTTTTAGTACTTATTTTAGCTGCATGTGGTAATAAATCAGATAGTGACAAAAAAGAAGAAACAAAGTCATATAAATTAGATAGTGGTAAAAGCCTAGATATACCAAAAAATCCTGAAAGAATTGCTGTTGTAGCGCCGACATATGCTGGCGGTATTAAATATCTTGGAGGTAATATTGTAGCTGTCAATGAACAAGTAGACAGTAGTAAATTACTGAAAGATAAGTTTAAAGACGTAGAAAAAATCGGGGAAAATGATGTAGAAAAAGTAGCAAAAGCTAAGCCAGACTTAATCGTTGTTTACTCTACAGATAAGAACATTAAAAAATACAATAAAATTGCACCAACAGTTGTTTATGACTATGGGAAGCATAAATACTTAGATCAACAAAGAGAATTAGGTAAGTTGCTTGGTAAAGAAGATGAAGTAGCTTCATGGGAAAAAGAATGGAAATCACAAACTAAAAAAGATGGTCAAGAAATCAAAGAGAAAATCGGTGAAGATGCAACAGTCTCTATCTTTGATGAATTTGATAAAAAATTATATAGCTACGGACCAAACTGGGGTCGTGGCGGCGAAGTATTATACCAAGCTTTTGGCCTGAAAATACCTGACAAATTAAATGACCTAGTTAAAAAAGAAGGCTGGGCAGAAGTGAAGCAAGAAAAAATTGCAGACTATGCAGGCGATTACATTGTTTCAACAAGTGAAGGTAAAGCAAAACCAGCTTATGAAAAAACAGATTTATGGCAAAATATACCAGCTGTTCAAAATAATCAAGTGATTCAAGTTCAAGCAGAAACATATTGGTATAATGACCCTTATACATTAGAATATATGAGAAAAGATTTAAAAGAGAAATTTTTAAATAAATAGAAATTTATATTCTATAAAAGTATATGTAAATAAATTTTAATGATTAATTAGCCTAAGGGGCGAGCATATGAAGTCAAAAGTTATCTTTTGGCTTCAAACTCGCTCCTTAAATTATGTCTTCATAAATGTAAACTTATTGTTTTTATTAGTTTACATTTGTGATATAATTTTTCTCATTGAAGGGGGAATCACTTTGACTACAAAATATTTAGTATATACTGCTTTAATGACGGCAATTATAGCTGTTCTAGGTTTTGTGCCTGCTATTCCATTACCTGTCATGCCCGTACCGATTGTATTACAGAACATTGGTATATTTCTAGCGGCAATTTTGCTTGGTCGTAAATATGGTACGTTAAGTGTCATTGTTTTATTATTACTAGTAGCTGCGGGGTTACCTTTATTATCAGGTGGTCGCGGTGGAATTGGTGTATTTGCTGGACCGTCAGCAGGATTTTTATTTATGTATCCAGTTATTACATATCTTATTGGTTTGGTAAGAGACTTATATTTTAAAAAAATTAATTTTGTTGTACTATTAATTACAACAATCGTTTTTGGCGTCTTATTGTTAGATATCACAGGTACAATCATAATGGGATTGATAACTAATTTACCTATTACGAAATCTGTTTCATTATCATTATTATTTATGCCTGCTGATATTTTAAAAGCAATTGTCGCAAGTTTGATTGGTAATATCATGCTAAATCATAGCCAATTTAAACAGTTGTTAAAATAAAAACTTTAGACATTCGTAAGAATAGACGAAGCAAATAAGATAGGGTGAGGGTTCATGACGATTTCGATGGCAAATATATTTCAAGAAGGTAAAATTTATTCTGACGATCAGGTTAAAACAATTTATTTAACGCCAGAAGAACCTTTAGTATATGATGCGAATAAATGGATGTATAAAGAAATGCCTGCAATCAAGGATTGGAAACAACATATGGAAATGCAACAAAGTTTACATAGACAACAATATTCTGACCATTTAGCGTTTACTTTTCCGGAGAATACACCTTTAAGCCAACTTTGGCTAGATGAAATTAAATCCTATGGCTTCGAATTAGGGTGTATGGAACTTTATGCAATTGAGGCGAAAAACATTCGTAGAACTCAAAATCATAATATTGACGTAAAATTTGTCACGAATCAAACCTTAGAAGACTATATTAAAATCTATCGACAGTTTTCGGAACCATTTGGACTTAAATACACAGAAGAAAGTATTCGAGTAATACGTAATCAATTTCGAAGCGAAAATAAATCACGTATTATTGCTTACGATAATCACATTCCAGTAGGTATTTTAGATTTAATAATTACTGAAAAAACAGTTGAAATAGATGGTTTTGGTGTATTAGAAGATTATCAAAGACGAGGGATAGGTAAAACGATGCAATCATTTGTAGCCGATGTCTCGGAAGATAAAGTTATTATCCTTATCGCTGATGGTGAGGATAGTGCGAAACACATGTATATCAAACAAGGATACATTTTTATCAGTTATTGCTACCAAATATTGAAAGAACAAGCTTAAATGTAAATTAAAAAACGATCTTAAGACATATAATTATGTCTTAGGATCGTTTTGTATATTAGTGAATTATTTATTACATATGCTCTAATTGGACGCGTTCAGGGTGACTATATATGTTGAAATTTCCGTCTCTAATAAAGCCAACTGCAGTAATATTTAAGTCTTCAGCTAGCGTAACAGCTAACGTGGTTGGGGCAGATTTCGAAAGTATAACACCTACACCTATTTTAGCGGCTTTAATTAGTATTTCAGAGGAGATACGTCCACTGAAAATTAGCACTTTATTTCTCACAGGGATGTGTCTTTGGATACAATAACCATAAAGTTTATCGAGCGCATTATGACGGCCGATATCTTGACGATGTTCGAAGAACGCCTCTCCGTCACTAATAGCTGCATTATGAAGACCACCAGTTTGTTTGAAAACGGCACTTGCACTTTGTAAACGTGTCATCATATTTAGAATTTGTTTTGGGCTAATAACAATTTTTGACATAGAAGTTTTTGCTACAGCAGCATCATTTTGAAAATAAAATTCCCTACTCTTACCACAACATGATGCAATCATTCTTTTAGTTGAATATTCAAAACGTTCTCCTAGTGGTTTTGTTAATTCAACGTGAGCAAACCCTTTACTATCATCTATTTGAACTGACTTTAAGTCATCACTTTTTAGAATAGCCCCTTCAGACGCTAGAAAACCAAGTACAAGTTCCTCCATATGGTTTGGGCTACAGATTACGGTAGCGAATTCTTCTCCATTGACCATAATTGTTAAAGGGAATTCTGTTACATAGTGATCCGTTTTTTCAATAAGTTTACCATTTTCATATCGTACGATTGGTTGGTTGGTTAAAACGTCTTCATTCATCCATACACCTCTTTTCGTCTTCACTTTATATTTTAGCGCATTTTTAATTATAAAAAAATAATTCGATTTTACTCATGTAAATTAATATAAGTAGAAGGAACACTTAAACCGTAATTATGAATTAGAAATAGTTAAGATTGATTTACGAATCTAATGAAAGTAAACTTGAGGTAAACAAAATAAAGAGGTGAATTTGATATGGTAAGTATAAGAGATATTGCACATTTAGCAGAGGTTAGTCCTGGTACTGTATCCAGAGTATTGAATAACGATCCAACACTTTCGGTATCAAAAAATACTAGAGAGCGTATCCACCAAATAGTAAAAGAGAAACAATATCACAAGTCAACAAGAAAAAATAAAAGTATTCAAATCATTACTTATGCGTCAAGAGCTAAAGAAATGTCAGACCCATATTATAGAGAAATTCGATTGGCAATTGAAGCGGAAGTTAAACGTTTAAATCTATCGTTAAAGCGAACAATACGTATAGATGGTAATCAAAACGATAATGAATTAAATACAATAGAAAAAGCGGGAGCAATTATCGTTATAGGTAATTTTTCAGTTGATGCGCTACACAAACTCCAATATTATAATCCTAATATGGTAGTAATTAATAATCCCCATGTACCTAAATCTATAGATGCTGTATATTCAGATCTTCATTACTCTATGACTAACTTGCTAGATAAGATAAAGGGCTTAGGTTTAACACGCATAGCATACATAGGCGGGTATCATACAATAAGAGATTTAGATGGCACCCCAACTTCAAATGCAACTGATGTAAGATATAAAGCTTATCAAGCTTGGTGTGAAAGACATCAATTAGAAACGATAGCATTGCTTAATGGATGGAAAAAAGAACACGGTGAGCTAGCGGTTAAAACATTTATACAGCACAAACAGGAGCTCCCACAAGTGTTTGTTGCAGGAAATGACATGGTCGCAATAGGCATTTTACAGCAAATTCAAGAGAATAAAATTGCAATACCAGAGAATGTAAAGTTAATCAGTTTTAATGATTTAGAGGTTATCCAATATGCTGTTCCTTCTATTAGTAGTGTACATATTCCTGTAGATGAATTTGGTAGAACTGCAGTAAGGATGGCAGAAGAACGTATTAATCAGACAAGAAAGCTTGCTATTCATATAGTAGTAGAAGCACCATTGAAGTCTCGGAATACTTTTAAAGTCTAAGTGAAGTATATTACGTTGACAAAACTTTTAGTAAACAAGTAAACTTTGTTTGTGTTTACTAATAAAAAAGAATTAATCACTTTGCATTTAATGTAGATAAAAAGGAGTGGGAATCTTATGTTACAAGCAATGCACGAAAAGTTTGAAACGTTATTTGGTGTAGAAGCTGAAGTCAGCGCTTTTGCCCCTGGAAGAATCAATTTAATTGGGGAACATACTGATTATAATGGGGGATATGTTTTTCCAGCAGCAATAGAATTAGGAACTTATGGATTAGCAACTAAAAGAGACGACCGTAAAATTCAACTTTATTCAAATAATTTTGAAGAAAATGGCATCGTAACATTCACTTTGGATGATTTAGTATTTAATCAAGATGATGATTGGGCGAATTATCCAAAAGGCGTCGTAAAATATTTAACTGAAACATTCAATGAAATTGACCAAGGATTTAATATTTTAGTCGAAGGTAACATTCCAAATGGAGCCAGTTTGTCGTCGTCTGCTTCAATCGAAATACTTACAGGTTGGTTATTAAAAGGTTTATTTGATTTGAGATTAGAACGTTTGCAGCTTATTAAAATAGGTCAATTGGTCGAGAATAAATTTATGGGTGTGAACTCAGGCATCATGGATCAATTTATTATTGGCATGGGTAAAGCAAACCATGCAATATTACTTGATACTGCAACATTGGAGTTTGAATATGTACCAGCCAAATTTGGAGATTATGTGATTTCTATAATGAATACGAATAAACGACGTTCATTGACTGAAAGTAAATATAATGAGCGCAGAGCGGAATGTGAATCTGCGCTTGCAGCATTAAAAAAAGAATTGAATATAGGAGCGTTAGGAGAACTTACATTAGCCCGATTTAATCAAAATAAGCATCTTATTAAAGATGAAGTATCACGTCGTAGAGCTAAGCATGCCGTATCAGAAAATGAACGTACAAAACTTGCGCGTAAAGTACTTGCGGAAGATGATTTCGAACAATTTGGCAAACTACTTAATATGTCTCATGCTTCATTGAAAGAAGATTATGAAGTTACAGGAATTGAATTGGATACATTAGCTGAAACAGCTCAACAAGTTAATGGTGTATTGGGGGCGAGAATGACAGGTGCAGGATTTGCAGGTTGTGCGATTGCCTTAGTGCATAAAGACAGTATCAAGCAATTAGAACATGAAGTTTCCCAAGCTTATTTAGAAAAAATTGGTTATGCACCATCGTTTTACCACGTAGGTATTAGCGGTGGCGTAACATCTTTATAAGTGATACAAAATAAATGAAGGAAGGTTTTTATATGTCTGTTTTAGTGTTGGGTGGGGCAGGTTATATAGGCAGCCATGCCGTAGATCAATTGATTGAGAAAGGTTACAAAGTTGTAGTTGTAGACAATTTAGGAACGGGACATAGAGAAGCAGTGCATCAAGATGCAAGTTTCTATGAAGGTGATATTCGTGACAAAGCATTTTTAGAACACGTTTTTACAAATGAACATATTGAAGGTGTGTTTCACTTTTGTGCATACTCATTAGTTGGAGAATCTGTAGGAAAACCATTAGCTTATTTCAACAATAATGTATATGGCTTACAAGTATTATTAGAGGTAATGTATGCGCACCAAGTAGAGCATATTATATTTTCATCAACAGCGGCAGTATATGGAGAACCAGATATAGTACCAATCACAGAAGAAGATTCTAAAACACCAACGAGCCCATACGGCGAAAGTAAATTAATGATGGAAAAAATGATGCATTGGTGCCATAATGCTTATGGTATAAACTATGCTGCGCTGCGCTACTTTAATGTTGCTGGTGCTAAACAAGGTGGATGGATAGGTGAAGACCATCGCCCTGAAACACATTTGATTCCTATTGTATTGCAAGTGGCGTTAGGACAACGTGATGCTTTAACTATTTTTGGTGATGATTATGATACTGAAGATGGTTCTTGCATACGAGATTATTTACATGTTGTAGATTTAATTGATGCACATATTTTAGCTTATCAGTATTTACAAAACGGAGGCGTATCGGGTGCGTTTAACTTAGGTAGTAGTCAAGGCTACTCTGTTTTTGAAATCTTAGAAGCAGCACGTAAAGTAACAAAAGCACCAATTAAAGCTGAAGTTGGGCCAAGGAGAGCCGGGGATCCAAGTAAGTTAGTTGCGGCAAGTGATAAGGCACAGTCTGTCTTAGGTTGGAAACCACAACATGATAATATACACGACATCATTGATTCAGCGTGGCAATGGCATCATCAGCATCCTAATGGTTATCAACAAAGTTTGGAGGGATAACGCATGTTATTAAATCAACAATTAGTGCAGCAATTTGTCGCACAAGCAATTTCATTTGGTGATTATGAACAAGAAGATAGTATTTATATTCAAAATCAATTATTGCGTATTTTAAATGCTCGAGGGGTTACAGAGAGCTTGAAATCCCCATTAGCTAAAGATGCTACAGCAAATGAAATAACACAATATTGGATTAATGAAGCTATAAATGAAAATTGCATTGAAGATGCGTTATACGTTAGAGAAATTGTTGAAGCACAACTTTTAGATTTAATCACACCAAGGCCGTCAGTCATTAATAGGAAGTTTAGAGAAGCCTATGAACAATCGCCAGAAATGGCGACAAATTATTTTTATGAAATTGCTAAACGTAATCATTATGTGAAAGAAGATGCGATAGCAAACAATATTAATTATGAAGTGGATACTGAATATGGTGATATTGAAATAACTATTAATTTATCCAAACCAGAAAAGGATGCAAAGCAAATTGCAAAAGCTAAAGCTGCGCCTGCTACGGAGTATCCTAAATGTGCCTTGTGCATTGAAAATGAAGGTTTTCAAGGCTCTGTTACCCAAGCAGCGCGTGCTAATCATCGTGTGATACGTTTAAATTTAGATGGACAACCATGGGGATTTCAATATTCTCCATATGCTTATTTCTTAGAACATAGCATTGTTTTTTCTGAACAACATGTGCCGATGGAGGTAAATAAACAAACCTTTGTTAATTTAATTGATTTTATAAAAAAATTCCCACATTATTTTATTGGCTCTAATGCGGACATTCCGCTTGTAGGTGGATCTATACTATCACATAATCACTATCAAACTGGGAGACATGTATTCCCTATGGATAATGCAACGGAAATTGAAAAATTTAATATAACAGATTTTCCATCGGTAGAAGCAAGTACTTTAAATTGGCCAATGAGTGTGATTAGATTAAAAAGTAAAAACAGTAGTGAGTTAATTCAAGCGGCTACACATGTGATGACGCAGTGGAATCAATATTCTGATAATAGTGTAGATATTAAGGCTTATAGCAAAGAGGGAGAGAGACATCATACGATTACACCTATTGCAAGGTATAGAGATGAATTGTATGAATTGGATATTGTATTGAGAGATAATCAGACTTCTATGGAGTTTCCAGATGGCATATTCCACCCACACAAAGACGTACAACATATCAAAAAAGAAAATATAGGACTAATAGAAGTGATGGGAACGGCGATATTGCCTGGCCGTTTAAAAGAAGAATTGCAACAAGTGAAATCATATTTACTAGGTGCAGTCCATATTAATCTAGGCGTCCATAAACAATGGGCTGATGATATGAAGCAAACTTATGATATCGACACTGACAATGTAAATAAAATTGTAGATAATGAAGTAGGTTACAAATTTAAACGTGTATTAGAGGATGCAGGTGTCTTTAAAAATACTAAGTTTGGTCGAGCGGCATTTAAACGTTTCATAGATATTTTATGAATAAAATAAATTAACAATAATAGTATAAACAAGGTAGATAAAGTAGCTTTTATGAAACTTTATCTACCTTGTTGTTGGTTAGGAGTAAGATGAGGCTATCAAATAACAAATTTTGATTTGCTTCTATCTTATTCCTATTTTCTTGCTTTTATTTTCTTATTTGCAAGCATATAATAAAGTGAAGGAGTGATTTTTTTGAAAATTAAAATTAAATACTTACTTATTACATTTCTTGTCCTAACAATTATTTTGGCAGGGTGTTCTAATGAAAATAAGGGTAATAAAAATGCTAAAACGAAAAACGAAGAAAATGAAAAACAAGTATTACATGTTGCAGCAGCAGCAAGTCTTACAGATGCAACAAAAGATTTAGAAAAAGCTTTTAAAGATGAACATAGTAATGTAGACGTTACATTTAATTATGGCGGTTCAGGTGCTTTAAGACAGCAAATAGAAAAAGGCGCTCCTGTTGATGTATTTATGTCAGCAAATGAAAAAGATGTAGATGCACTTGTAGACAAAGATCATGCACAAAATACATATGAATACGCGAAAAATAAGTTAGTGCTTATCGGTGGAAAAGATAGTGACTATAAATCTGTTACAGACATTAAAGATGGCGACAAATTAGCTATTGGGGAAACCAAATCAGTACCAGCTGGCAAATACGCTGAACAATATCTGAAAAGTAATGATTTATTTGACAGTGTTAAAGCTCACCTCGTTTATGCAAAAGATGTACGCCAAGTATTAAATTATGTTGAAAAAGGTAATGCGCAAATGGGTTATGTCTACCAGACAGATTTATATCAGAGTCAACAAAACGGTAATAGTAAAGTCAAAGAGATTAATACCGCAGAATTACAAAATCCAATTGTTTATAAATCTGCTACGATAACAGATGATAAGCTAGCTAAAGAATGGATAGATTTCTTAAAAACAGATAAAGCAAAAGCTATTATGAAAAAATATAAATTCGAGGTATAGGAGGTTTTAGCAATGCAAGATATGACACCATTTTGGATATCACTTAAAGTAGCTCTAATTAGTACCATTATTGTTACTTTAATGGGTATTTTAATATCAAAATGGTTATATAAACGCCATGGTATCATTGCTAGGATCTTAGAAAGTATCATTGTATTACCAATTGTATTACCACCTACTGTAATGGGCTTTATTTTGCTAATTATCTTTTCACCCCAAAGTTTCGTAGGTGCATTTTTCAAGAACGTATTAAATATGCCAGTTGTTTTCACTCTGACTGGGGCTGTTATTGCCTCAGTAATCGTAAGTTTTCCACTGATGTATCAGCATACCGTACAAGGCTTTCGTAGCATTGATCATAAAATGATAAATACTGCTAGGACAATGGGAGCTAGTGAGAATAAAATATTCTTTAAACTAATTTTTCCTTTATCCAAACGGCCAATACTTTCAGGTATTATGATGAGTTTTGCACGTGCGATTGGTGAATTTGGCGCCACGCTCATGGTAGCAGGTTATATTCCAAATAAAACAAATACATTGCCATTAGAAATTTATTTCTTAGTAGAACAAGGTAAAGAAAATCAAGCTTGGTTATGGGTAATCGTGTTGGTAGCATTTGCAATTACTGTAATTGGAACTATAAATATATTGAATAAAGATCGTTTTAGGGAGGTGGAGTAATTGTTGAAAATACATTTAAATCATCTACTAAAAGATCAACAGTTAAAAATCGATATCGAGGATAATAAGCCTAAAATTTATGCGATTAAGGGTCCTTCGGGGATAGGAAAAACAACATTATTAAATATGATAGTTGGTTTAAGAAAGCCGAATAATGCTTTTATCCAACTCAATAATCACGTTATTTCTGATACAAAGCGGGCTATAGACGTGAAAATACAAAAACGAAATATTGGTTATTTATTTCAAGATTATCAATTATTTCCTAATATGGATGTTTATCATAATATAACTTTCATGGCCAAACCTTCTCAACATATAGACAGACTTTTACAGCAATTAAATATTGAGCACTTAAAAGCACAATACCCTTTGCGACTATCAGGTGGTGAAGCACAACGTGTAGCATTAGCAAGAGCGCTAAGTACAAGACCAGATTTGATATTATTAGACGAGCCATTTTCAAGTTTAGATGACGCAACTAAAACAGAAAGTATGGAGCTTGTTAAACGTATATTTGAAAAATGGCAAATACCTATTATATTTGTGACACATTCCGATTACGAAGCTACTGGCTTAGCACATGAAGTTATAAATATTGTTTGAATAATACTTATACTGGATATTTACAATGAATAAACTATACAGTCTGAAGAATTAATACCTAAGACTTTGTTTGTTATATAGAAACACATCTTCATGTAATATTAGAAGAATACAAAGAAAGCAATTTACAAAAATCGACTTCTATCCAGTCTCTCTAAATGCTTGGTTTAAGATTATTATAAATACTTTTTAAGGCGGTGAATATATGAAAATAGAGTTTTTGGGGACTGCTGGTGGCGTGCCTTCGTTGTATAAGTCAGTTTCACAACATAAAGACACTGTTCAGCGAACTGGCCCAGCTATTTATATTCACGATTTACAATTGTTAATTGATAACTCGGGAGATATTTTTTATCAATTACGACGTTCTCAAATATATGATATAAAATATGGATTATATTCACATTGGCATCCAGATCATACAATGGGTCTTAGAATATGGGAAACACTCAACTATGATTTTATTAATAAAATACCACAATCAAAAATGTCTAAAATTTATATAACAAAGCAACAAAAGGCAGATTTTAAAAATATTTAGGTCATTGGGACCACTTGAATTACTTGAGTGAAATTGGCGTGATTGAAAAAGAAGTTTTAGAAAATAATTCAACAATAAATATTAAAGATGTGTCGATAGAGTGGGTTCAATTAGCAGAGGAAATTGCATTTGGATTTTATATTATCGCGAATACACAACGTATTTTGATTATCCCAGACGAAATAAAAAATTATAAACCTAGCCAAAAGGTAAAAGAAGTTGACGTGGCGATTTTACCTTTTGGTAGTAACGAAGTTAATCCTGTAACTCATGAACGTATACTTGAAGCAGGGATTCTTGACGGTCTAGGAGAAACACGATTTGATGAAAGTGTAGCACTTGCACGTGAAATAAATGCAAAACATACTTACTTTACACATATAGAAGCAACAGAAAGTTTAAATAAATCACAGTTAATGATGTTAGAACAACAATTAAAGCAGTCAGGCTTGGATGCGACAATCGCTTATGATGGTTTAATTATCCAAATTTGAAAAAGGCATGAAGTCCCAATTGGAACTTCATGCCTTTTACTCGTCACGGGTATTTGGAATAGGGAAATGTTCGAAAATTTCCCCTGTATTAAGTGCTTCAGATAATGTAGATAACCAAGCATAATATACTTTAGAATGGTCCAATTGCTTTGACATTTCTTTAGCTTCTTCGATGACTTCCTCAGATGCACTTTCTGAATGAATAATGGGGTCCAATAATTTTTCTGCTCGTTGAATTGCCAATAAATTTAATTTAATTTCTCTATTCCATTTTTGTGAGAAAAAATTACCGAAGAAAGTAAAGAAATCTTTTTCAGCAACAAAATGTTGTTTTCTACTACCACGCGTAAATTGTTGTTTAACGCCATCAAATTCTTGAAGTTTTTTAACTCCTGCACTCATACTTGGTTTGCTCATTTGTAATTCATAGCGCATTTCATCTAGTGTCATGCTTTTTTGTTCGAACACCATCGTCCCATATAAATTGCCAACGCTACGGTTAACCCCGTAAAGATCCATAGTCTCACCTATAGAATTAATCACGATGTCTTTAGCTTGGGTTAATAGTTGTTCATAATCCCTTGAACGTGCCATTGATTCACCTCCGAATAGTATTCAATTAATTGTATCATGAACGCTTAAGCAAGGGGTATGATTAATTAATATATAGTTTATTGAAAATAATTTCAATATAGAAATGAATTATTAACTACAAATATTTAGCTAAGGGAAAACACTACTTTTCATAATATTAATACCAAAACATTGTTACATTGTGACCCAAGATTTATAATGGAAACAATGATGTATAGAAGGGGTAATGCGTGTGACTAAAGATCGCTATTCAAGACAAACTTTATTTAAACACATTGGTCCTGAAGGACAAGATAAAATTATAAATGCGCATGTTGTAATTATTGGGATGGGTGCTTTAGGGACACATCTTGCTGAAAGTCTAGTTCGAGCTGGTGTAGGTGCGCTGACAATCGTCGATAGAGATTATATTGAGTTCAGTAATTTACAAAGACAAACTTTATATACGGAAATTGACGCACATGAAGCTTTACCTAAAGTCGTTGCAGCTGAACGGCATTTAAAAGCAATTCGCCAAGATTTACATTTAATTTGTCATATTGCACATGTTAATCGGCAATTTTTAGATGAACATTGTAAAAATGTACAGCTTATATTAGATGCGACAGATAACTTTGAAACGCGTCAATTGATCAATGATTTTGCATTCCAACAAAGAATTCCTTGGATATATGGTGGTGTGGTAGAAAGTACATATGTAGAAACAGCGTTTATCCCAGGATTAACGCCATGCTTTAATTGTTTGATACCGCAATTACCTGTTATTAACAGAACTTGCGATACAGTTGGCGTCATCCAACCAGCTGTAGGTATGACGACAAGTTTACAGATGAGGGACGCGTTAAAAGTGTTAACCAAGCAAGGCATTGGCTCCAAAGTAACATACGGAGACTTATGGGAGGGTACACATTTTACGTTCGGCTATAGTAAATTACAGCGGGCACATTGTCCGACATGTGGAGAATCGCCCACATACCCACATTTAAACAAAACAAAGCGGCAATTTGTTAGTTTATGCGGACGAGATACAGTGCAGTATGAAAACCCTAACATTTCCCAGGAAATGCTAGAAGCATTTTTAGTAGAACATCAAATTGCATATAAGCGTAACGACTATTTGCTTCAATTTAAATACAAAGGGTATCGAATAGTAAGTTTTAAAAATGGAAGAATGCTAATACATGGCATGATAAAGCCTGATTTAGCTATTAAACTAATGAATCAACTTTTTGGATAAAGGAGGATTGATAACGATGCATACGAACGTAAAGTTGGATAAAGATATAAATTGCGCAATACTAACTGTATCTGACACAAGAAATTACGATACAGATAAAGGCGGTCAATTAGCAATATCGCTCCTATCTGAATTAAACGTTCATATTGACGAAAATCATTACCGCATTGTAACGGACGATATGTCTGCTATACAGACTCAGTTAAAACAATGGTTGACTGAAGATATTGACGTGATTATCACTACGGGTGGGACAGGTATCGCACAAAGAGATGTGACCATAGAAGCAGTGTCATCTCTTATCACAAAGGAAATTGAAGGATTTGGAGAGTTGTTTAGATATCTTAGTTATACTGAAGATGTTGGTAGTCGTGCAATATTATCAAGGGCGATTGCAGGGACAATTGGAAAACGATTAATTTTTAGTGTACCTGGTTCTACCGGTGCAGTTAGATTAGCTTTAAACAAGCTAATAAAACCTGAATTAAATCATTTAGTCCAAGAAATAACAAAATAAAGCAGGAGCGATATAAAAATCAAAAACATCAATTGATTTAATCATTTCGCTCCTAAGTAAATTGGTTCAATATTTGTTACACGTGATGATATCCATTTACCAAAAACAATATAAGTTTAAGGCCAGTAATATCATAAATCATATTATTATATGCAATTTAGCGCGGCATATACTAGTTAAAAATACATAACTGAGTATTAATTCGGTCGTTGGAAATCACCAGATTTACCACCAGTTTTAGATAGCAAATATGTTTCACCGATAACCATGCTTTTATCTAAAGCTTTAGTCATGTCATAAACGGTTAACGCAACTGCAGAAGCTGCGGTAAGTGCTTCCATTTCGACGCCAGTTTTTCCAGTTGTCGAAACACTTGCTTGGATATTTAAAGTAAACGATGTGGCATTTTCTTTCCAGTTAAATGAAACATCAATCCCAGTAAGCGGTAATGGGTGACACATAGGAATAATATCAGCAGTATTTTTTGCTGCCATGATACCTGCGATTTGTGCAGTATTGAGTACATTGCCTTTTTTATTTGTATTATCGACAATTTGCTGATAAATTGCTTGATTAACTGTAATACTTGAATGCGCAATGGCTGTACGTTTGGTAATGTTTTTTTCTGAGACATCAACCATTTTAGCATTACCTTGTTCATTGATATGTGTGAATTCAGACAAAGATATCCCTCCTAATCGTTTCCTAGTATATCACGAAATCCATTTTTTTAAGGAGTAGATTTTAAATGACAGTTGAAAAAAGAAATCCAATCCCAGTAAGAGAAGCAATCGATCGTGTTGTGAGCCAAAATATATATACTAAACAAATTGAAGTGCCTTTAGAAGACAGTGCTAATTATATATTAGCGGAAGATATTGTAGCTACATATGAAATCCCGAGATTTAATAAATCGCCTTATGATGGATTTGCATTGAGAAGTAAAGATACTGAAGGTGCCAGTGGAAATCATAGAATTACTTTTACAGTGATTGATCATATAGGTGCAGGATCAGTTTCTGAAAAAGAAGTAGGGCCTTTTGAAGCGGTACGTATTATGACAGGCGCTGAAATGCCAAAAGGTGCAGATGCAGTAGTAATGTTAGAACAAACAGTAGAAGATAAACAAAGTTTTACTATAAGAAAATCTTTTGATATCAATGAGAATGTGTCTTTAAAAGGTGAGGAAACACAGATTGGTGATATAGTATTAAATAAAGGTCAACAAATCAATCCAGGCGGTATAGCCGTGCTAGCAACGTATGGCTACACTCACGTTAAAGTATTTGATAAACCTAGTATTGGTATTATTGCTACCGGAAGTGAGTTACTAGAAGTTGGTGATGAATTAGAACCAGGTAAAATCAGAAATTCAAATGGGCCTATGATTGTAGCCTTAAGTCAAAAGTTAAGTTTAGATGTAGCATCTTACCAAATTCAAGAGGATGATTTGAAGAGTAGTATTCAAGTAGTAAGAGATGCTATGTCTAAACATGATATTGTTATCACAACAGGAGGTGTTTCTGTTGGTGATTTTGATTATTTACCACAAATTTATGACGCGATTAATGCGAAAGTATTATTTAATAAAATTGCCATGCGACCTGGTAGTGTAACAACAGTCGCAGTAGCTGATGGTAAATATTTATTTGGTTTATCTGGTAATCCTTCTGCATGTTTTACAGGTTTTGAACTGTACGTTAAATCTGCCGTACTACATATGATGGGGGCAACAGCTATTTATCCTCAAATTATCCAGGCGACTTTAATGGAAGATTTAACCAAAGCTAATCCATTTACCCGTTTCGTACGTGCAACAGCTACTTTTAATGGAAAAGCGATGACAGTCGTACCTTCTGGATTTAATAAATCGGGTGCAGTGGTTGCTATTGCACACAGTAATGCGATGATAATGTTGCCAGGGGGAACAAGAGGATATCAAAAAGGGTATACAGTAGATGTTATTTTAACGGAGTCACAAGCTTATGAAATGGATTGTTTTATATGATTCTACAAATAGTAGGTTTTAAAAACTCAGGCAAGACCACTTTGATGTCACATACAATTAAACTTTTGAAAGCACATGACTTAACCGTTGCTACTGTAAAGCACCATGGACAATATCAACAGGATTTTCAAGATGATGATATTACGTTACAAAAAGATCAGGTGGATCATATGAAACATTTTCATGCTGGTGCTGATCAAAGCATTGTACAGGGGCATGTATATCAACAAACAGTGACGAGAAATGAGAAACAAAGTCTTGAGGAAATCATAAATGAATCTGTTACAATAGACAGTGACATCATATTGGTAGAAGGTTTTAAAAATGCAGGTTTTGATAAAGTAGTCGTTTACACTAATGAAAATGAGCGTCAAGCTTTAGCCAAGCTTTCCAATGTACAGTATTATATGAAAATGAATGATATCAATGCAATGGAGCATTATGAAAATTGGTTATTAACTTATTTTAAGATAAAAGGAATGCATTAAATGAAGCAGTTTGAAGTAGTGAATGAACCCATACAAACAGAAAAGTACAGGGAGTTTGTGTTAAATGAACATCAGGGTGCGATTGTAGTTTTTACAGGACATGTAAGAGAATGGACAAAAGGGATAAAAACAGAATACCTTGAATATGAAGCTTATATTCCTATGGCAGAGAAGAAACTTGCGCAAATAGGTGATGAAATTTCAAAAAAATGGCCAGGGACCTTAACGGCGATTGTTCATAGGATAGGACCACTAAAGATATCAGATATTGCTGTACTTATAAGTGTTTCATCTCCCCATCGTAAAGATGCGTATCGTGCAAATGAATACGCAATAGAACGCATTAAAGAAATTGTGCCTATTTGGAAAAAAGAAATATGGGAAGATGGCGCACAATGGCAAGGACATCAACATGGTAATTATTATGATGCTGTTAAAGGAGATGATTCTAAATGAGGGTATTATACTTTGCAGAAATCAAAGATATATTAGCGAAAACATCTGAAGATATTGATTTGAGTTATGATATTACGGTAGATGAATTTTTAACAGATTTATTTGAACGTTATCCACAAATCAATGATAAACAATTTCAAATTGCAATTAATGAAGAATTCGTTCAACATGATGACATAGTACATCCAAATGATACAGTGGCATTAATTCCACCAGTTAGCGGAGGGTAAATAAGACATGAAGGCTATTATACTTGCCGGAGGACAATCAGAGAGATTCGGCAAACCAAAAGCTTTTGCACAAATAGACTCGCAATATTTTTATAAGCGAATTATTAGTGTGCTAGAAGCAACAAATATGTTTAATCAAATCATAATAAGTACAAATGAAGATTTAGCCACACAATTTGATTATGAAGATATTGTTATTGATGATAATCAAAATAAAGGTAAAGGCCCTTTGGCAGGTATTTGTTCCGTGATGAACTTATATAAAAATGAAGAACTCTTTTTTGTGATTTCGGTTGACACACCAATGATAACGCAAAAAGCAATTAGTAAATTATATCAATTTATGGTGGAACATTTGATAGAGGATCAATTAGATGTTGCAGGTTTTCATGAACAGGGAAGGCCTATACCGACTTTGGCTTTTTACAGCCCACATACATTAAAGACGATGAACGAAGCTTTAGTTTCAGACGATTTCAGTTTAAAAAATGTATATAGTAAAGTTAAAAGTGACTGGCTAAGTGTAGATACTATAGAATCACCAGACTATTGGTATAAAAATATAAATTATCAACAAGATTTGGACTCTTTACAACAAGATATATTAAATAGATAAGGAGGCCTAACGTTATGGTAGAACAAATAACTGATAAACTCGGACGTCCCATTCGCGATTTAAGATTGTCAGTTACTGATAGATGTAACTTCCGTTGCGATTATTGTATGCCAAAAGAAATATTTGGTGACGACTTTGTGTTCTTACCTAAAGATGAACTGCTTTCATTTGATGAAATGGTACGTATAGCTCAAGTCTATACAATGTTAGGTGTAAAAAAGATAAGAATAACAGGTGGAGAACCGTTATTAAGACGTGATTTAGATAAACTTATTTACAAATTAAATCAAATTGATGGAGTTGAAGATATTGGCCTTACTACCAATGGTTTGCTATTAAAAAAACATGGTCAAAAGCTATATGACGCTGGTTTAAGACGTATAAATGTAAGTCTTGATGCGATTGAGGATGAAGTATTCCAAGACATAAATAACAGGAATATTAAAGCTTCAACAATCCTACAACAGATTGATTATGCTGTTTCTATTGGTTTTCAGGTGAAAGTCAACGTTGTTGTGCAAAAGGGTGTTAATGATAATCAAATTCTTCCAATGATTCAATATTTTAAAGATAAGGAAATTGAAATTAGATTTATCGAATTTATGGATGTCGGTAATGATAATGGTTGGGATTTTAGTAAAGTTGTTACGAAAGATGAAATGTTAGAAATGATTGAAAAAGACTTTGATATTGAAGCTGTTAGCCCTAAATACTATGGGGAAGTGGCTAAATATTATAAACATAAAGGCACTGAAGCGCAATTTGGTTTGATTACAAGCGTTTCTCAATCTTTTTGTTCTACATGTACACGCGCGAGGCTTTCATCAGATGGCAAGTTCTATGGATGTTTATTTAGTACAGTAGATGGTTTTGATGTTAAAGAATATTTGAGAAATGGCGCGACTGATACCGAGTTATTTGAACAATTTAAGCTTCTGTGGAATATAAGAGATGATCGTTATTCAGATGAACGTACAGCCCAAACAGTTGAAAATAGAAAACGTAAAAAAATAAACATGAATTATATTGGTGGTTAATTTAATTAACTTATTTAATGATAATAGCTATTATCATTAAATATTAAGAACATCGACGTAATCATTACATTGCTTGAATGGGGTCACTCATTTCTTGTTACTACGTCCCTATTAAAGTAGGCATTTCATACATTGCTTACTTTAATAGGGATTATTTTGTTTTTAAAAATAAAATAAAAACAAACACATTAGCATAGCAAACACTACTATAATTATATCATATCATAAAGAGATTAAAGAATTATAAAATAATAATGTTAAATAAAGAGGTTAATCGAGGTTGAAACATTTTAGGGAATACAAATTTTTAAAGATATTCATTTTAAGTGATATAAATAATGTTCAATAGAAAAAAATATTTATCTTTTCGATTAAAAATAATAGATTAAAAGAAGAAAGTGTTATATAATACTTTTGAAGCTTATTCATTAAGTAAAGCCAAATAAAACAACTAGAGTAGTCAATAAGGAGGCCATTTTTATGGATAGTAAAGTATCATATTTTATAACATCTGAAAGAGATTTGTGTCAGTTAAAGCATTGGTTAAAATCGAAGCGTAAAATGTCAATTGAAGAATTTGTTGTATTGTTTAAAGTATACGAAGCTACAAGAATAAGTGGTAAAGAATTACGAGATGCCCTTCATTTCGAAATGCTTTGGGATACTAGTAAAATCGACGTAATTATAAGAAAGATTTACAAAAAAGAATTGATTTCGAAAGTTCGTTCTGAGACAGACGAAAGACAAGTTTTCTATTATTACAATAATGCTCAAAAACAGTTATTAGATGGCATCATTAAAGAGGTTGAGCAAATTAATGTTGCACAACCAACAAAATGATACATAAGTGATATAACTACAAAAGTAAAGATTAGGTTGGGGCATAAATCCTAGAAAAATAACACTCAGATGTTTTAATTCTGTACTGAACCCTAAAAGTTAGATTTTTAGTCTAACTTTTGGGGGGCACATCAATTCAAATCATCTGAGTGCTTCTTTTTATTCAATACTTCGTATTGTTGGCTCGCTTTCTTAAGGGACAGCTTCAGCCTGTAGTCCTCAGCTTATCCTGTTCCCTCAAAAGTCTCGCCAAAATACCTCACATTTATATATAATTTTACATTATAATACTTTAGAAAAATAACGCCCTTACGTATAATTTAATAAACACGACTAAACTAAATTAACGAGCTAACTATAACCAAAACAATAATGAAAAAGACAATTTCTATTTTATTTCAATAGAAATCGTCTTTTTTCACTAATACAAGAATTTTATATTCTAGATTCTTATCCTTACTATTTTATTACCATAGTTAGATAATAAAATAATATTAAATAAATATTTTCTAGTTAGAAGTTAATTGCTTTACTTTTCTACCATGTAAAAAGTAATAAATAATTGCAGTTATCAATACAATGATTGCCATGATGGCGTAAAGTTGTGCGTAACTTACAGAAGAAGTGATAAAGCCTAATACATATGGTCCAAAACCAAGGCCTAAATCAAGTCCTATGAAATAAGTTGAAGTAGCTATGCCATATTTTGCAGGTGGAGATACTTTTATAGCAATTGCTTGCATACAAGAAGAAATATTACCGTAACCAGCGCCTAAGAATAAACCAGCTAGAATAAGTAACCAACCATTATTTGTAATGCTCAAGGTTAAAAAAGTAATAATTAAGAAAAAGAATGCTGGGTATGCAATAACATTTTCATTTTTTTGGTCCATTAAGCGACCTGCTATTGGTCGAGTAACTAACGAAGCGATAGCGTAAAATATAAAGAAGTAACTAGATATAGTTACAAGGTTGATTTCTTGTGCAAAGAACTGTAAAAACGTAAGAATTGAGGAATACGTTAGACCTGATATTAACATAATGATAGCAACAGGTACTGCTTCTTTTGCGATATAATTGTTGATATTAAATTTCTTATTTTTAACTTGTTCAGACGTAGTTTGCGTTTTTGCTTCTAATTTAAACTCTAGGTTTACAAAGAATGAAATAATAAAACTAACAATGCCACAGACCAAACAAATCAAAAATAATAATTTAATTGGGAAAGTATTGATAAGTAATAAACCAAAGAAAGGACCTATTGCGGCGCCAATAACAAGACTTAATGAGAATAAGCTGATACCTTCACTTTTTCTATCATTTGGTGTTACATATGCTGCAATTGTCCCTGTTGCGGTAGTAGTAACGCCTGTAGCAATTCCATTAATTAATCTAGTAAACATTAATAACGCCAATGATCCTTCTATAAAATAAAAGAGTTGCGTGATGATTAAGAATATCAAACCAATTAATAAGATGGTCTTTGGGCCTACTTTATTAACATATTTACCGGTCGCGAATCGACCAATTAGTGAGCCAATGATAAATAAGCCTGAAACGAGTCCAGCGATACTATCAGAAACATTGTATTCTGATTTAGTATAACTGGCTATAATAACGATAAGTAAATACATACTAAGATATATTGCAAAGTTCGTTATAAAATTGATATTAAAGCTTTTAGTCCATATAGGGGATCTCATGGATGATGATTGATTCATATTATATTTCCTCCATTTTTGTTATCTCTTTATGAATTTTTTCAATGACTTTAACTGTATATTGCAAATCATCTTCAGATAAACCAGTTTTTTGAATGATTTCTTCTTGCACGATAGACACACGTTTATTAATTTTGTCATAAAGGTCTTGTCCTTCTTCAGAAAAAGATAATAATTTTTCTCTTTTATCATCACCTGTTTCTATCTTTAACAAAGACTTTTCAGAGAGTACTTTTAAAATTTTACGAGTCGTAGGTTTTTCGATTGCGCGACGTTTAGAAATTTGAACTAAAGTAGTTGGTGAATTAAGCGCAATGTCTTTCATTACTAACCATTGTGCAGGGTATAAGTCATAATCTTCAAATATAGGTGAAAATAACTTTGTATAAGGTCGGTAAATTGCAATTAAATTATTGAATATACTAGATGTATTCATAATAACCTCCTGAAAATAGTTAGCAAAGCTAACTTTTAATAACGAATAATATTCTAAACCTTTTTAGTAAATAAATCAATAGTATCTTTTTAAGTAACGGTGAAAAATTGTGATATGGATAGAATTAACAAATTATTTGGCTGTTTATAAGAAGTAAAGTGGTACGCAATTTGTTATGATTAGGTTAAAGACGAAAACAGGGGAGAAAAGTTATGCAATATTTAAAATTAGATCATTTAGTACACTATATACAACATTTGGACAACTTTAAATATCCAGGACATTTGCTAACTTTACAACAAGGTGGACAACACGAGAAATTAGGTACATATAATAGGTTGGCTTACTTAAACAATGCATATATTGAGTTAATTGATGTATACAAACCGGATGTCTTACAAAAAATAATTAAAACTGATGAGGGCAGGGTGTCATTTCCTTCTAAAATAGTTCAAGATAATTATGCACAAGGTTTAAAAACATTAGCCTTTCGTACACAAGATATTGAGCAATTAAAATTAGACTTAGAAAAAAAAGATGTAGAGGTTATTGGTCCTGTAAACATGCAAAGAGAGAATATGAAAGGCGATAAAACGTCTTGGAAATTATTATATATTGCTGACCCAGATTATAGAGTAAAACCCCCATTTTTTATCCAATGGAATGAACAAGAAGATACGCGGAATGAAAAGTTAGCATCATTACGTCAAAATGAATTTATAATTCAATCTGTTGAATTGACTAGTACTGAGCGTGAACATACAGTGAATAAGTGGCAACGTTGGTTTGATATGGAAATTATAAACGAAACAGAAAGTGTCACAACATTAAAATTAATGGGGGATGAAATATTATTTAACATTAGTGATGGTAATGATTCAGGTTATAAATCAGTCACTATAAAAGATAATAAAACAACGTCCCCTTATACATTAATTATACGTGGTTTAAGTTACAAATTTATAGCAGACTAATAAATATATAAATATGCACTATGTGCAATTATGAATATGTGTATCAAAGATATGATAAGTGTTAAAATAGCTAAGTAAGTAGAAATTTTTTGAGTACGCAATAATACTAAATAAACAGATATTATAAATGTGAAAGCTGCTAAAATGATTCTTAAGCTTAAATATGAAATTGTAAGTGGTTCATTGATAGCTTGAAAAATGAAAATTAAATTAATTAATAATAGTAAACCAGTAATAAAAATCCTCATAAAAAAACCTCATTTCTATATTTATTATAGTATAGCAAATGATGGTTTGTATGTGAAAATTAGAATAAAACAATATATAATATCAAAGAATTGAATTGATAAAGGAGAAATCGGTTTTTATGGAAAAGATGAATATCACTAATCAAGCGCATGATGCATTTGTTAAAGCTCATCCGCAAGGTGACTTATTACAATTAACTAAATGGGCTGAAACCAAGACATTAACTGGCTGGTATTCAAGACGTATCGCAGTTGGAGAAGAAGGAGAAATTGTGGGTGTAGGACAACTGTTGTTTAAAAAAGTGCCTAAGTTGCCTTATACACTTTGTTATATTTCACGTGGTTTTGTTACTGACTATAGTAATAAGTTGGCTTTAGAGACATTGTTGGAAGCTGCTATGCAAATTGCTAAAGAAGAAAAAGCGTATGCAATTAAGATTGATCCAGATGTAGAAGTAGATAAAGGTGCGGAAGCTTTAACCAATTTACGTGCATTAGGTTTTAAACATAAAGGATTTAAAGAAGGACTATCTAAAGATTACATACAACCAAGAATGACAATGATTACACCAATCGACAAAACAGATGAAGAATTGATTCAAAGTTTTGAGCGTCGTAATCGTTCAAAAGTAAGATTAGCATTAAAACGTGGTACGACAGTTGAACGTTCAAATAGAGAAGGTTTAAAAACATTTGCTAATTTAATGCAGATTACAGGAGAACGTGATGGTTTTTTAACAAGAGATATTAGCTATTTCCAGAATATCTATGATGCCTTACATCCTGACGGTGATGCAGAGTTATTCCTAGTTAAATTAGAACCCAAACCAGTTTTACAAGAATTAAGAAAAGAATTACAAGAAATTGAAGCTGAAAAAGTAAAACTAGCTGAGAAGAAACAAGATAAAAAGACACTTAATAAAATCAACGATGCAGATAATAAAATCAGTAAAACGCAAGAACTGATTGATGAAATGGTTACATTAGAAACTAATCATCCAGAAGGTATATACTTATCAGGCGCATTGTTAATGTTCGCAGGTAATAAATCATATTATTTATATGGTGCTTCTTCAAATGAATATCGTAATTTCTTACCAAACCATCATATGCAATTTGCAATGATGCAGTATGCTAGAGAGCATGGCGCCATGACTTATGATTTTGGGGGCACAGATAACGATCCTGATAAAACTTCTGATCATTATGGTTTATGGACATTTAAAAAAGTTTGGGGCACTTATTTGAGTGAAAAAATTGGTGAATTTGATTATGTATTAAATCAACCACTATATCAAGTTATTGAGAATTTTAAACCTAAACTTACTAAAGCAAAAATTAAATTATCAAGAAAATTAAAAAATAAATAAGCAATCAAATTCAAATGCATGCACGTTATAAAGTTTTAGAATTAATTTAATAAACTATATAACGTGCGCTATTTATGTATACATATTTTACCGGTATTTATATTAATTAATGTTAACGCATCAAAAAGGGAAAATTTATTATTACTACAGAATGTGTCTTACTTAAGAAAAGGGAGAGGGGAAATTATATGATAAAGAAAATGTTGCAGTTTTCGTTGGGGAATAAATTCGCCATATTTCTAATGGTAATATTGGTTGTTTTAGGTGGATTATATGCTAGTGCTAAAATGAAATTGGAATTATTACCTGATGTAGAATCTCCAATGATTACAGTACAAACTTCTATGCCAGGTGCTACGCCGGAAACAGTTAAAGAAGACGTCAGTGATAAGATTGACGATCAAGTTAGATCGATGGCTAGTGTTAAAAATGTCACAGCACAGTCCATACAAAATGCTTCTATGGTTACAGTAGAATATGAAGAAAGTGTAGACTTGGATAAAGCGGAAAATGATTTAAAAAAAGAAATTGATAAAATCAAATTTGATGAGGGTATCGAAGAACCTGAACTTTCAAGAAATTCAATGGACGCCTTTCCGATTGTAGCATATTCATTTACCACTAAAGATAATAACTTAAAAGATACAACTAACAAAATTAATCATCAATTAATACCGAAACTACAAACAATAGATGGTGTACAAAATGCCCAACTAAATGGTCAAACATCACGTGAAGTTTCTATTAAATTTAATCAAGATAAACTTGAAAGTAATGGTTTAACCAAAGATAGCATTGAACAGTATTTGAAAAGTGCTACAAGTGAAACGCCACTGGGATTATTCCAATTTAATAATACGGAAAAATCTGTTGTTATTGATGGTGAATTTACATCTGTAGATGCACTTAAAAACTTAGACATACCATTATCTGTTGGTGCTAGTTCAGGTGCTGCGCAGTCACAAAGTGAAGGTGATTCAAGCGATCAAATGATGCAAGAATCTAATGGACAAAGTGAGCCACAAACTTCAGCTAACGCTCAGGCACAATCGGACAGTTCTTCATTGAGTAGCCAATCTGAAGAAGCTGAAATACCTTCAGTTAAATTAAAAGATATTGCAGATGTAACAGCCGGAGATGAACGTGAATCTATATCTAAAACAAATGGTAAAGATGCTGTAAACGTACAAATTACAAAAGCGCAAGATGCAAACACAGTTCAAGTAGCTAAAGATACGAAAAAAGAAATAGATAAACTTATTAAAGAAAACCCAGATATGGTTGCTACAAAAGTAATGGATACAGCAAAACCGATTGAAGACGCACTGTATACCATGATTGAAAAAGCGATATTAGGTACGATTGTGGCAATTATTGTTATTTTATTATTCTTAAGGAATATTAGAACAACAGCAATTGCCGTTGTTTCAATACCGATGTCTATTTTAATAGCGATGGTTGCTTTAAAATTATCGGATGTATCACTAAACATTCTAACATTAGGCGCATTAACGGTTGCAATCGGCCGGGTCATAGACGATTCAATTGTAGTAGTAGAAAATATTTATCGAAGATTATCAGATAGAAATGAGTCATTATCAGGAGATCGATTAATTGTAAGTGCAACGAGTGAAGTATTTAAACCAATCATGTCATCAACGATTGTAACGATTATCGTGTTCTTACCGCTAGCATTTGTCACTGGCTCTGTTGGTGAAATGTTTAGACCTTTCGCATTAGCGATAGCTTTTAGTTTATTAGCGTCGTTGCTTGTTTCTATTACAATTGTGCCTGCTTTAAGTGCTACATTCTTTAAAAAAGGCGTTAAAAACCATAAAGAAGAGTCTCTAGGTTTTATTGGTAGAAAATATAAAACAATTTTAAAATGGTCATTAAATCACAAATGGCTTGTTATCTTAATTAGTACGATTATTTTAATAGCAAGTATTGGATTAGGTGCAGCTAAGTTAGGAACTAGTTTTATTTCTACGGGTGAAGATAAATTTATGGCATTAACCTACACACCAAAACCTGGAGAAACGAAAAAAGGTGTGTTAAATCATGCAGAACAAGTTCAAAAATATTTAAATAAAAAAGATAAAGTGAAAACTGTACAATATTCTGTTGGGGGCGCATCACCTACAGACCCAACTGGTAGCTCAAACAGTATGGCAATTATGGTGGAATATGATTCAGATACACCAAATTTTGATGAAGAGCCAGATAAAGTGTTACAACACATAGAAAAATTTAAACATCCAGGTGAATGGGCAAATCAAGATATGGGAACAGGTGGTAGTAATAATAAACTTGAAGTTTCAGTGACTGGACCAACGCTTGAAGCCATTAAAGGTACAGTTAATAAAGTTGAAGATGAAATGAAAGACATTAGTGGTATGGCTAATGTCAAATCTGATTTAACACAGACATATGATCAATATAATATTAAAGTAGATCAGAATGAAGCCGCTAAATATGGCTTGTCAGCATCACAATTAGCGATGACCCTAAATCAAAACACACCTGAACAAAGTGTTACTACTGTAAAAGAAAAAGGGAAATCCATTGATGTGAAGATTAAGGAAGATAAAGAAACAGATTGGTCGAAAGAGAAGTTAGAAAATACGGAATTACAAACACCGATAGGCCGAACAATAGAATTAAGCGATATAGCTACATTAGAACAAACTAAAACACCGAATAAGATTGAAACAAAAGCAGGTGATTATACTGCTACCGTCTCAGCTAAAGTGACGAACGACGATGTTGGTGGTACGGCTCAAAAAGTGTTATCTAAAGTGAACGACCTTGATACGCCTACGAATGTGAAAATAAACGTAGGAGGCGCGAATGAAGATATTAGTAATGCAATTACTCAATTAGCTTTCGCCATGTTAGCAGCTATTATCATTGTTTATTTAGTGCTAGTGCTAACATTTAAAGGGGCACTTGCACCTTTCACTATATTGTTCTCTTTACCATACACAGTAATTGGTGTAGTACTCGCATTAGTCATTACGGGAGAAACCATTTCTGTACCAAGTATGATTGGTATGTTGATGTTGATAGGTATTGTTGTTACTAATGCTATTGTGTTAATAGACAGAGTGATTAATAAACAAAAGCAGGGTCTAGAAATGAAAGAGGCGCTATTAGAAGCTGGTGGAACACGTATTAGACCAATACTAATGACAGCATTAGCTACAATAGGGGCACTTGCGCCAATGTTATTTGGTGAAGATAGTTCAATCATTATTTCTAAGGGTATGGCAGCAACTGTTGTTGGAGGATTGATATCTTCTACATTATTAACATTGATTGTCGTTCCGGTTATTTATGAAATATTATTTACTTTAAAAGACAAAGTAATACGCAAAAAGAAATAATTTAAATAAGCATAAAGAGAGTCCGAGGCATAAGTATGTGTCTCGGATTATTCATGTGTTAAAGCACTCTTGTTTAAGTTTAACTAATGGAATGAATATTTTTATATAGAAGCCGTTTCTGCTCACATTCAATTAATGCATAAAAGACGAGACCGTAATCAATATGTAAAATTTGATTGCGGTCTCACATTTATATAAGTATTCAAATGTTATATTAATATAATACTAAAGTTAAAATAGCATAGATTACAAATAAAATAATCGTAATAATATTTAAAATTTGTACTGCTTTTTGATCTTTTTTACCACTTTTAAAACTTGTGATTTCCACGTTACCAACTAATAGTAAGAGTAGGATAAATACCCACCAGTTGATTGCAGGGAATGAAAGTGTTGTAATTGCTACTACGAATAATAATAATAAAGCCATAATTATTCGCAAAATGCGAGTGATGATTGTGTTCATTTTAAATATACTTATGTAACTCACAATTAGATAAAGTATTGGTAACAAGATAAGATATAGTTGCATACGTTGACATCCTTTCTATATTCGCTCTTAATCTTAGCATGTAAAAAATAGATTGACTAGGATGTTATCTATGTTCTTTTTGACTAATTTCTGAACGCACAGATGCAATTTCTTCTTCTATCTCTTCAAGTTGTCTTACCAATGGGTCTACATCTTGGTTGACGGATTCTCTTTTTTCCAAATCGCCTTGTAATCTGACATAATCATATTTAAGTTCTGCTAATTTATCATTTAAATTCATTGCTAGTCACTCCTTTTTTTATATAGCATTGGACTACACGAGTTTGACTAAAATTATAACATGAAATCGAAAGCTTCTAAAATAACCAACATTTATGTTAAAGTATGAAAATGGATTGAAAACGAAAAAATGTAATGAAAGAAGGATTATTGTGACTCAACAATTTATCATAATTATTATACTGATTGCATTGGGTTATACATTAAAGAGGATTAATTACTTTAAGGCGAATGATAGTCAAGTATTCTCTACCTTAGTATTAAATGTCACATTGCCTTCGCTAGTAATAGTTAATTTGAACGGTGCAGAATTAGATTTATCACTTTCAATTTTACCAATAATGATGATTATTTATGGTATTCTTGCCAAAATTATTGTGGTCTGGTTATTTATAAAATATGATAATCAGATTCGTGGTGCCACTGGCATGATGATGGCTTCGTTAAATATAGGGTTATTTGCGTATCCACTCGTTGAAGCGATATGGCCACAAACAGGGATGATATACTTTGGTATGGCTGATATAGGTGGGGCTATTATCATGTTTGGTGTAACTTACTTTGTCGGTAGCTATTTTAGTAGTGCAGGGGATAGTTTCGACTTTAAATATTTAGGGAAAAACTTGCTTAAATCGGTGCCACTCATGACATATATTATAATGTTTATCTTAAATATGCTTGATATTCATTTTCCAGAGCCAGTAATTGATTTCTTCTCTGTGTTATCAGGTGCGAATATGCCATTATCAATGATTTTACTAGGTCTGATGTTAAACTTCAGTATTGATAAGAGATTCTTACCAATTGCTCTTAAATATTTAGCTATACACTATGGCTTAGGTATTATTGCTGGTTTATTAGTACATTTCTTTTTACCAGTTGACGATGAGATGATCAAAACAACTCTACAAGTTGCCTGGTTATTACCAGTTGGCGTAGCTATCATACCTTACTCCATACAATTTAAATATAAAACTTTACCACTAGTAGGTATGGTCACTAATTTAACGATTGTCATTAGCATTGTCATTTTATATATTTATCAAGCTTTATTTGTATAAAACGTTTTTAATGAATACTTTATTTATCAAACACATGTTAAGGTTGCGGCAATTAATTGCCGCAACCTTAATCGTTATATGGGCAGTAGCTTAAACTCTCCTCTATTTATTAGCTTTATTAATTGAAAAACAAGAATAATAATACATTTCAGTTTAATTTAACACTATATATATATGAATAAAATAAAAAGTGCTCGAGACAAAAGTTTATTGTCTCGAGCACTTTAATTATAAATGTTAATTTAGATATTGTTGGTGGGGTATGACAACAATATCGTTTTTGAAAAGACATTTCAGTTTAAATGGTCTTAACAAACGATTTGTCGCTAGACAAGATTAAGTCTAATTGACAAATATAAGTTAGCCTTTACCGCCCATAAATGCTGGGTAGTTTGTCATACCACCATCTACATAGATTGTAGTACCATGAATGTAGTCAGCTAGATCTGAACATAAGAAACGTGCAACATTTGCAACTTGATCAGCTTCACCAATTTCTTTGGCTGGAATCATTTCTAATGTTTCAGCGCGTGTTTCTGGGTCAGAGAATTTTTCTCTTGTATGTTCTGTTACGATAGCCCCAGGTGAGATATTGTTAATGCGGATGCCGTGTTGAGCATATTCCATAGACATTGTTTCCATCATTAATTTCAAACCACCTTTACTAGCAGCGTAGTTTACATAGTTTGGCCAAGGAATTCTATCGTGAACACTTGATGTATTAAGAATAATACCTTTTTTATCTTCTTTAAGGAATTGATTAACAGCTGCTTTTGAACCGATAAATGCACCAGTTAAGTTGATATCAATAACTTTTTGCCATTCTTCTAGAGGCATTTCATGAGTTGGAATTGGTTTTTCGAAACCAGCATTATTAATAAGAATATCTAATGTACCGAATGTATCAACTGCTGCTTTAATTAAATTGTTTACATCTTCCTCTTTTGATACATCTGCATGTACTTTAATTGCTTGTCCGCCTGCATCTTCAATTAATTTGATAGATTCAGCAACATCGTCTAATGAACTTTCTGAAAGATAGTTAATAACAACTTTAGCTTTTTCTTTACCAAATTGTTCTACCATTGCTTTACCAATGCCGCTACTACCACCTGTGATAACTACTACTTTGCCTTCTAAATCTTTGAACATATTCAAACTCCTCCTTAATTAGTAACAATCTAAAGCATGGTCATATCTCTTAATTATAATTATGCTTTAATATTTCCGAGTACAAAGGCTGCAATAACGATAAGTACAATACCAGCCCAAATACCAATCATTTGACGTTTGTCTTTTTTCTCGCCTAATAGGAAAATACCGCCGAGTGTAGATACAATAACTAATAACTGTGAAAATGAGAAACTAGTTGCTACACCAACTTTTGGTTGTGAGTAGAACATAAATAAGTTACCGATACCCCACACAACACCTGGGATTAAATTCCATAGTGTACTTTTAACTGATGTTTCATGTTTAGCTGATAGTATTAAACCACCAATAGCCATACCTATAGATTGGAAGAATAAAGCATTCATTCCATCGACGCCGAATATTTGTGCTACTACTACGTAGACAACATAACCAACAGTAGAAATTAAAAGGATAGGCATCGCTTTACCAAAGTTTTTGGTACTTTCTGATTCTTCATTTTTACCTTTAATAGATGTTAAAGCAATACCGATAACAAGTAATACCATAGCAACAAGTCCTAATGTAACTTGCACACCAGTACTCCATTCACCTAAGAAAATAGCACTAAATAACGTTGTACCAACTAATTGTAAACCTGTAGAAATAGGCATTGTTTTTGAAACACCTATAAGGCTGACAGATTTTAATTGATAACCTTGTCCTAATGCCCAGAAAGCACCAGAAATTAAACCAACGATAATAATCGTAAGGTCATCAAATTTAGCATTACCTGTAAGTAATAAGATAATACCGATGATTAACGCACCAAAAGTTGTCCCTCTAATTTGATTATAAGGACCTCCACCTACAAGAACATTAATTAAAACTACACTACCCCAGAATAACGCGGGTAATAAAGCAATTAATAAATCCATACTTTTACTCACTCTCTCTCTATTTGTTTTTCTCCCCTTAAAACAATCACCAACAATTGTTTACAAACATTCATTCTAAACCAAACTATTATTTTAGTAAAAGTATTAGTTTATAATTTGCAATTTTTTTTATAATTAAATTGCAAAAAGAGAGCAATAGTGGACTATTACTCTCTTTTGTATAATTAAAAAGATTTTATTTTAAATAATATAGTTTAGAGATGTGCAGCTACGTATTTGAATTTTTTATATTCGTAATTAATATAGAAACCTAATTCGTTAAAACGTTCTACTAGTGTGTGATTTTTATTTCTAATCTTGAAATATGTTTTATCAATATCATAATTAGAGAATGCAAAATTTAAGGCGTGCGATAATAAGTCAAATGCGATTCCCATAAATCTATAATCTGTATGAGAAGAGAAATACTTAATTTCAGCATTTTTAGTCTTTTCATATATTTGTAAGTATAAGTAGCCTTTAAGAAGACCTTCAGACATGAAAACAAAAAGTTTATGTTGCTCATCCAATGAATTAACAATTTCTGCAGCGGTCATGACATCATGTTTAAATGTGTGCTCGTGTAATTTTTTGAACGAACGATAATAAGCTGGATGATAGTCTGTTATGTTTTGGATATTATCTACAGTACCAATGTCCTGTGTTGATATTAAATGATAATCTGTAAAACTATATGATGATTGAATTGATTTCATAAAAGAGGAATAATTTTGTTCATTTTCTTCAAAGGAAAAATTAAAATTAGCTGTATCAGGTTTACTTTGCGCCATAGTCTCAAATAAAATTTTAAATGACTCAGTAGTTAATTCACTCTTTTTATCGATGAAAGGACCAATAACTTTATATTTATTATCTTCATATTTAAATGCAAAGATAAGCATAACGATTTCATTTTGTTCATCGACTTGAGCAAATACACCAGGATCGTCTATAGCTTGTCTGATAGCAGTTTCAACATTTTCGTGTGCTTGTGGTAATTTATATAAATAAGATGCGGTATGATAATCAGCGTTATTAATAAACTTTACAATTTGATCATAGTCATTTAACTGAATAATTTTCATAACAATACCTCCATAGAATGATCGCTTAATTTAATTATAAGAACTTTTTTGAATAAATGGAAGTTTTGATGTGCTACATACATGTTACAATATATATTATATTGAATTTGAAAGGGCGAAATTATGAAATCATTAATTATAGCTGAGAAACCTTCAGTAGGTAGAGACATTGCAAATACGCTTAATATCAACGAAAAACGTAATGGCTACTTTGAAAATAATAAATATATTGTCACGTGGGCATTAGGTCATCTTGTAACTAACGCAACTCCAGAACAATATGATACGAATTATAAAGAATGGAAACTTAATGATTTACCAATCATACCTAATAAAATGAAGACAGTTGTTATTAGTAAGACTAGAAAACAATTTTCAACTGTTCAATCATTGATTAATAATAAAAATGTGAAAGACATTGTTATTGCAACCGATGCTGGGAGAGAAGGAGAGCTTGTAGCACGCTTAATTTTAGATAAAGCACATAATAAAAAGCCAATTAAGCGTTTGTGGATTAGTTCAGTAACACAAAAAGCAATTAGAGATGGTTTTAGCAAACTTCAAGACGGTCGCAAATTTAACAATTTATATTATGCTGCGTTAGCGAGAAGTGAAGCAGATTGGATTGTAGGTATTAATGCTACGAGAGCTTTAACTACTAAGTATGATGCACAACTATCGCTAGGGCGTGTGCAAACACCAACAATACAATTAGTTCAGATGAGACAGAATGAAATCAAACAATTTAAACCGAAAACATACTATACTATGTCAATCGATGCAGGAGGGTTAACTTTTCAATGTGCTAAACCACAGTCACATCCGGATAAATCAGCGTTTGAAAGCATAAGAGGAGAAATTAAAGGCCACCCAGCTCAAATAACAACAATTACTAAATCACATAAAAAAGCATATCCACAACAACTATATAGTCTAACTGACCTTCAGCAAGATGCATATAAACGTTTTAACTTAGGCCCAAAAGAGACATTGAATACATTACAAGCGTTATATGAACGTCATAAATTGGTTACGTATCCGCGTACGGATTCTAATTATTTAACTGATGATATGGTAGATACTTTAAAAGATAGATTACAAGCAATTATGGCAACTTCATTAAAAGATATTGCGAAAAAACAAATATCGCAATCATTTACAGCAAAGCAAAAGTTTGTGAATAATAGCAAAGTTTCAGATCATCATGCGATTATCCCTACTGAGGTACGGCCAGACATGGGGCAATTAAGCCAAAGAGAATCGAAAATATATATGATGGTTGCACAAAGATATTTAGAAAACCTAATGCCACCTCATGAATACGAAGCTGTGTCGATAGAGTTGAGTGTTGAGGATTACGTATTCACATTTAAAGATAAAGTGACTACTAAAATAGGCTTTAAAGAAGTATATGAAGATAAGGTAAAAATTAATGCTCAAATGGAGCAACTGCAAAAAGGTGCAAAACTAAGTATTAGTAATATACAAATAGATCAACATGAGACGACACCGCCTCCATATTTTAATGAAGGGACATTGCTTAAAGCGATGGAAAGCCCACAAAAATTCTTTGATTTAACTGATAAAAAACATAATCAAACATTAAAAGAAACAGGCGGTATAGGTACAGTTGCTACGAGAGCGGATATTATTGATAAACTCTTTAATATGAACGCAATTGAATCTAGAGATGGCAAAATAAGAATTACATCCAAAGGGAAGCAAATATTAGAATTAGCACCTCAGAAACTAACTTCACCATTATTAACCGCAGAATGGGAAGAAAAGCTAACCCTTATAGAACAAGGTAAATATGATGCAAATAAATTTATAACTGAAATGAAGTCATTCACTAATGAAGTTGTAGCTGAGATTAAAGAAAGTGAACAAAATTATAAACATGATAATTTAACAACAACAGAATGCCCAACATGTGGTAAATTTATGATTAAAGTGAAAACAAAAAATGGTCAAATGTTAGTCTGTCAAGATCCGCAATGTAAGACGAAGAAAAATGTACAAAGAAAAACAAATGCCCGTTGCCCAAATTGCCACAAGAAAATGACGCTATTCGGTAAAGGTAAAGATGCAGTATATCGTTGTGTGTGTGGTCATACAGAAACACAAGCCCAAATGGAGAAGCGTCATAAAAATAAAAAATCAGACAAAGTAAATAAAAAAGATTTAAAAAAATATATGAATAAAGACGAAGGATTAGAAAATAACCCGTTCCAAGACGCATTAAAAGGGCTGAAGTTCTAGATTTATCGAACAAATGGTACGAAAAATAAAGTAAGGTTCGTGTTTGCTATTGTAAAAAAGTTCGTTTGGTATTAGAATATGTAGGTATTTTAAAAAAAGGAGAACTAACCGTGAAAAAGTATTTCAAGTTTGATAAACACGAAACAAACTATAAGAGAGAGATACTTGGTGGGCTTACAACTTTCTTGTCTATGGCATATATATTAGCTGTTAACCCTCAAGTACTTAGTTTAGCAGGCGTTGATGGCGTGTCTGAAAATATGAAGATGGACCAAGGCGCAATCTTTGTTGCTACAGCTCTTGCGGCATTTGTAGGTTCATTATTTATGGGCTTAATAGCAAGGTATCCTATCGGGCTAGCACCAGGCATGGGTTTAAATGCATTCTTTGCATTTACAGTTGTATTAACCATGGGCATACCATGGCAAATTGGTTTAACAGGGGTTCTGTTTTCCGGAATAGTCTTTGCATTTTTAACAATGACTGGGCTCCGAGAAACAATTATAAATGCTATACCCTATCAGATGAAAATGGCTGTATCAGCAGGAATTGGACTTTTCATAACCTTTGTAGGTTTACAAAGTTCTGGGATAATTGTGAGTAACGATTCTACATTAGTAACATTAGGAAATATTACTGATGGACCAGTGTTGCTAACAATATTTGGTATTATAGCTACTGTTGTATTGTATGCTTTAAGAGTACCTGGAGCTATCTTTGTTGGTATGGCACTTACTTCTATTGTAGGTATGATTACAGGGCTTATACATACACCAAGTGCTATTGTAGGGCAAGTACCAAGTATAGAGCCGACTTTTGGAGCAGCATTTGAAGCGTTCAAAGATCCAAGTCAATTACTTACAGTCCAGTTCTTAATTGTAATATTAACGTTCCTGTTTATTGATTTCTTTGATACTGCAGGCACACTTGTTGCTGTGGCTACACAAGCAGGTATCATGAAGGATAATAAGCTCCCAAGAGCTGGACGTGCACTGTTCTCAGATTCATTAGCGACAATTGTTGGTGCAATATTTGGTACAACAACAACAACTTCTTATATTGAATCAAGTTCAGGTGTTGCAGTTGGAGCTAGAACAGGTTTTGCAAGTGTCATAACCGGGTTCTGTTTCTTGCTAGCGATATTTTTCAGCCCATTAATGGAAGTAGTAACAAGTGCTGTTACCACACCAGCATTAGTTGTAGTTGGCGTGTTGATGGCAGCAAACTTTGCAGAAATAGATTGGAAGAAATTTGAAGTAGCAGTACCTGCCTTTGTAACAATTATAATGATGCCTTTATCATATTCAATTGCTACTGGTATTGCATGTGGATTTATTTTCTACCCGATTACGATGCTTATTTCGAAACGTCATAAAGAAGTACACCCAATTATGTATGCATTAATGATATTGTTTATCCTTTATTTCGTATTTGTTCACGGATAATATAAATATAGAAAAGCGCACATTATCTTTGTCGTCTGACATAGAGCAATGTGCGCTTTTAAATTATCTATAACAAAAGCAAAGCTAATATTAGAACTAAATTTTTTAGTGGTAAATAATAGAAAGAACACGTTTCTTCATTATAATGGTAGAAAAATTATCTATATTAATAATAAATCACTATTAGAGCTATTTATTATTTCGTCTATCTTCTGTATAAATAACTTTAGCGTGCTTATTCGGAACATAAAGTGGCGTAGATAACAAGATAAAGACAAAAAATAACATTAAGAAGAATAAAATCCAATGTACTATCATTCCTACGACAGGTATAAAGGCAATAATGTTTCCTATAATACCTAATAATGGAATAAACATCATAGGTTTGATAGCGTTTTGCTTATCTACGATTAAAATAATCATCATTACAAAATAAAGCAATATGCTTATTAGTAATGGTTGCCAACCCAAACTAAGAATGATACTCCCTCCAAAGAAAGGGATGCCGTAGACTAGCTCACTAATTATTAAAATTATACTCAATATTAAAAGGGAAGTGCGAATTGCACTTTTCATTTTATTTCACCACCTGACACGATTATTATATCTGTCTATTATAAAGGAAATAATTAAAATAGAATAACAATAAGGAAACCTAGAACCAAAAAATTTAAATAATACAGTAGAAATATTAGAAAATAGGTTGAAGTGAAATGCGTAATCAAGTACAATAACAAAGTATGTGTTAGACAAAAGTTTTAAAAACTTTTATAGAAAAGCTTGATAAATCACTGTTTATCATGTATCATATCTAATGTTGGACTTTAAGAACACGCGATGAAGCGAAAGGTTACTGACACACCCGGCCGCTTTGCCATGGCGCTGTGTGAGATAGTTTTCGTGGAGAAGTCTATCACTTAAATGTAGACGAATAAGGAGGGAAAATTATGGCAAAACAAAAAATCAGAATCAGATTAAAAGCTTATGATCATCGAGTAATCGATCAATCAGCAGAAAAAATTGTTGAAACAGCAAAACGTTCTGGTGCAGATGTGTCTGGACCAATTCCGTTACCAACTGAAAGATCAGTTTATACTGTGATTCGTGCCGTGCATAAGTACAAAGATTCACGTGAGCAGTTCGAACAACGTACTCATAAACGTTTAATCGATATTGTTAACCCTACACCAAAAACAGTTGATGCTCTTATGGGCTTAAACTTACCATCTGGCGTAGACATCGAAATCAAATTATAATAGAAAAAATTAGGAGGTGGACTTTCGATGACCAAAGGAATCTTAGGAAGAAAAATCGGGATGACACAAGTTTTCGGAGAAAACGGTGATCTAATCCCTGTAACAGTAGTAGAAGCAAGTCAAAACGTTGTACTACAAAAGAAATCTGAAGAGATTGATGGATACAACGCTATCCAAGTAGGCTACGAAGACAAACAAGCTTACAAAAAAGATAGTAAAAGTAATAAATATGCAAATAAACCAGCTGAAGGCCATGCTAAAAAAGCAGGCACAGCACCTAAGCGCTTCATTCGTGAATTCAGAAACGTTAACGTTGATGAATACGAAGTAGGTCAAGAAGTCTCAGTTGATACATTTGAAGCTGGAGACGTAATTGATGTAACAGGCGTATCTAAAGGTAAAGGTTTCCAAGGTGCCATTAAACGTCATAATCAAGCACGTGGTCCAATGTCACATGGTTCTCATTTCCACAGAGCCCCAGGTTCTGTAGGTATGGCATCAGATGCTTCAAGAGTCTTTAAAGGACAAAAAATGCCTGGACGTATGGGTGGTAACACTGTAACAGTTCAAAACTTAGAAGTAGTTCAAATTGACGCTGAAAACAATGTTATTTTAGTAAAAGGTAATGTACCTGGTCCTAAAAAAGGTTTTGTAGAAATTACAACATCAATCAAAGGTAATAAATAATATAATACGAAAGGAGGAATTGCATAATGGCTAATTATGATGTATTAAAAGTAGATGGATCTAAATCAGGTTCAGTTGAACTAAGCGATGCAGTATTTGCAATCGAACCAAACAACAACGTTCTTTTTGAAGCGATTAACTTACAACGTGCTTCATTACGCCAAGGTACACATGCTGTTAAGAACCGTTCAGCAGTACGTGGTGGTGGACGTAAACCATGGAGACAAAAAGGTACAGGGCGTGCGCGTCAAGGTACAATCCGTGCTCCACAATGGCGCGGTGGTGGTGTCGTATTCGGACCAACACCAAGAAGCTATTCATATAAAATGCCTAAGAAAATGCGTCGTTTAGCATTACGCTCAGCATTATCTTTCAAAGTACAAGAAAAAGGTTTAACTGTAGTAGACGCATTAAACTTAGATGCTCCAAAAACAAAAGAGTTCAAAACTGTACTTTCTAATTTAGAACAACCTAAAAAAGTATTAGTAGTTACAGAATCAGAAGATGTAAACGTTGCTTTATCAGCACGTAACATTCCTGGTGTACAAGTTACTACAGCTCAAGGTTTAAACGTTCTAGATATCACAAGCGCTGACAGTGTAGTAATTACAGAAGCAGCTGCTAAAAAAGTTGAGGAGGTGCTCGGATAATGGAAGCAAGAGACGTTCTTAAGCGCCCCGTAATCACTGAAAAGTCTTCTGCTGCAATGGCTGAAGATAAATACACATTCGACGTTGATACTCGTGCTAATAAAACACAAGTTAAAATCGCTGTTGAAGAAATCTTTGATGTTAAAGTTGATAATGTAAACATCATTAACTATAAGCCAAAGAAAAAACGTATGGGCCGTTACCAAGGCTATACAAATAAGAGACGCGTAGCAATCGTTAAATTAAAAGAAGGATCAATCGATCTATTCAACTAAAAAAGATTACCAATAAGGAGGTAAACGACAATGGCTCTAAAAAAATATAAGCCAATTACTAATGGTCGTCGTAATATGACTAGTTTAGATTTCGCTGAAATTACGAAAACTACACCTGAAAAGTCATTATTACAACCGCTACCGAAAAAAGCGGGACGAAATAACCAAGGTAAATTGACAGTTCGCCATCATGGTGGAGGACACAAACGTCAATACCGTGTTATTGATTTCAAACGTAATAAAGATGGTATCAACGCTAAAGTTGATTCAATCCAATATGATCCAAACCGTTCAGCTAATATTGCATTATTAGTTTATGCTGATGGTGAAAAACGCTATATCATCGCTCCAAAAAACCTTAAAGTAGGTCAAGTACTTGAAAGCGGTGAAGAAGCAGATATTAAATTAGGTAACGCATTACCATTACAATTCATTCCAGTAGGTACTGTAATCCATAACATCGAGTTAAAACCTGGTAAAGGTGGACAAATTGCTCGTTCAGCTGGTACTAGTGCACAAGTGCTTGGTAAAGAAGGTAAATATGTTTTAATCAGATTAAGATCTGGTGAAGTACGTATGATTCTTTCAACTTGCCGTGCTACTATTGGTCAAGTTGGTAATATCCAACATGAACTTGTAAATGTTGGTAAAGCAGGACGTTCTAGATGGAAAGGCGTTCGCCCAACAGTTCGTGGTTCTGTAATGAACCCTAACGATCACCCACACGGTGGTGGTGAAGGACGCGCACCTATCGGTATGCCTTCTCCAATGTCACCATGGGGCAAACCTACGCTTGGTAAGAAAACTCGTCGCGGTAAAAAATCATCTGATAAACTTATCGTTCGTGGACGTAAGAAGAAAAAATAAAAATAACTTATTTGCGTGTGTGGCTTGAAAGCCGCACGCACACAATAAGAAGGGAGGCGCCACTATGGCTCGTAGTATTAAAAAAGGACCTTTCGCTGACGATCATCTAAAGAAAAAAGTTGAAGCTCAAAGCGGAAGCGAGAAAAAACAAGTAATCAAAACTTGGTCACGTCGTTCAACTATATTCCCTGAATTTATCGGACATACATTCGCTGTATATGACGGACGTAAACACGTACCTGTATTCGTAACTGAAGATATGGTTGGTCATAAATTAGGAGAATTTGCACCAACTCGTACATTCAAAGGACACGTTGCAGACGACAAAAAAACTAGAAGATAATTTCTAACAGGTAGAGGAGGAAATTCCAATGGAAGCAAAAGCGGTTGCTAAAACAATAAGAATCGCACCTCGTAAAGTTAGATTAGTATTAGATCTAATAAGAGGCAAAAATGCTGGAGAAGCTATTGCGATTTTAAAATTAAAGAACAAAGCTTCATCACCAGTAGTTGAAAAATTATTAATGTCCGCTTTAGCAAATGCTGAACATAACTACGACATGAACACTGATGAACTAGTAGTTAAAGAAGCTTATGCTAATGAAGGACCAACATTAAAACGTTTCCGTCCACGTGCACAAGGACGTGCAAGTGCGATCAACAAACGTACAAGCCACATTACAATCGTCGTAAGTGACGGTAAAGAAGAAGCTAAAGAAGCTTAATACATTTTTTAAGGAGGGAACACTTTGGGTCAAAAAATTAATCCAATCGGACTTCGTGTTGGTGTAATCCGTGATTGGGAAGCTAAATGGTATGCAGAAAAAGACTTCGCTTCATTATTACACGAAGATTTAAAAATCCGTAAGTATATTGATAACGCATTAACAGAAGCATCAGTTTCTCACGTTGAAATCGAACGTGCTGCGAATCGTATCAACATCGCTATTCATACTGGTAAACCTGGTATGGTAATCGGTAAAGGCGGTTCAGAAATTGAAAAATTACGTAATAAATTAAATTCATTAACAAACAAAAAAGTACACATCAATGTTATCGAAATCAAAAAAGTTGATTTAGATGCTAAACTTGTTGCAGAAAACATTGCACGTCAATTAGAAAACCGTGCTTCATTCCGTCGTGTACAAAAACAAGCAATCACAAGAGCAATGAAACTTGGTGCTAAAGGTATTAAGACACAAGTTTCAGGTCGTCTAGCTGGAGCTGACATCGCTCGTGCTGAACAATATTCAGAAGGAACTGTTCCACTTCATACTCTACGTGCTGACATTGGTTATGCACATGCAGAAGCAGACACAACTTACGGTAAGTTAGGTGTCAAAGTATGGATCTATCGTGGAGAAGTTCTTCCTACTAAGAACACTAGTGAAGGAGGAAAATAATAATGTTACTACCAAAACGTGTAAAATATCGTCGTCAACATCGTCCTAAAACAACTGGTCGTTCAAAAGGCGGTAATTATGTAACATTTGGTGAGTATGGTTTACAAGCAACTACAACTTCTTGGATCACATCTCGTCAAATCGAATCAGCTCGTATTGCAATGACACGTTATATGAAACGTGGCGGGAAAGTTTGGATTAAAATCTTCCCACATACACCTTACACTAAAAAACCTTTAGAAGTACGTATGGGTGCTGGTAAAGGTGCAGTAGAAGGTTGGATTGCAGTAGCAAAACCAGGTAGAATTTTATTTGAAATCGCAGGCGTTAACGAAGAAGTTGCGCGTGAAGCATTACGTTTAGCAAGTCACAAACTTCCAGTTAAAACTAAGTTTGTAAAACGTGAAGAATTGGGTGGTGAAACAAATGAAAGCTAAGGAAATTAGAGACTTAACCACTTCAGAAATCGAAGAGCAAATCAAATCTTCAAAAGAAGAGCTTTTTAACCTACGCTTTCAGTTAGCTACAGGTCAATTAGAGGAAACTGCACGTATTCGCACAGTAAGAAAAACGATTGCACGTCTAAAAACTGTTGCTCGTGAAAGAGAAATTGAACAAGGTAAAGCGAATCAATAATTCAATTGAAAGAGGAGGTTACTAAAGTGAGCGAAAGAAATGATCGTAAAGTTTATGTAGGTAGAGTCGTTTCCGATAAAATGGATAAAACGATAACTGTACTTGTTGAAACATACAAAACACACAAGTTATATGGTAAACGAGTAAAATACTCTAAAAAATACAAAACTCATGATGAAAACAACTCAGCTAAATTAGGGGACACAGTTAAGATACAAGAGACTCGTCCTTTATCAGCAACTAAACGTTTCCGTTTGGTAGAAATTGTTGAAGAATCAGTAATTATTTAATTAAATAGTGAAGATAAAGGAGGTTTAACTCATGATCCAACAAGAAACACGATTAAAAGTAGCAGATAACTCTGGTGCACGTGAAGTTCTTACAATTAAAGTATTAGGTGGATCTGGTCGTAAAACAGCTAATATTGGTGACGTTATCGTAGTAAGTGTTAAAAATGCTACACCAGGTGGCGTTGTCAAAAAAGGTGAAGTAGTAAAAGCTGTTGTTGTACGTACTAAATCAGGCGTACGCCGTAACGATGGTTCATATATCAAGTTCGATGAAAATGCATGTGTTATCATTCGTGATGACAAAGGCCCACGTGGTACTCGTATTTTTGGACCTGTTGCTCGTGAATTACGTGAAGGAAGCTTCATGAAAATTGTATCATTAGCTCCAGAAGTACTTTAATAAAAACATTTATAAATATATAAATTTAAGGAGGTGCCACACATGCATATCAAAAAAGGTGACAACGTTAAAGTTATCGCAGGTAAAGACAAAGGTAAAGAAGGCAAAGTTGTTTCAACTGAACCTAAAAAAGACCGTGTCGTTGTGGAAGGTGTCAATATTATCAAAAAGCACCAAAAACCAACTCAATTTAATCCTGAAGGTGGAATCTTAGAAACAGAGGCAGCAATCCATGTTTCTAACGTACAATTATTAGACCCTAAAACGAATGAACCAACTCGCGTAGGTTATAAATTCGAAGATGGTAAAAAAGTTCGTGTAGCTAAAAAATCTGGCGAAGAAATTAAATCTAATAATTAATAACTAATTGAAAGGAGGATCCACTGTGAACCGTTTAAAAGAAAAATATAACTCTGAAGTTACTCAAAACTTAGTGAAACAATTTGACTATAGTTCAGTAATGGAAGTTCCAAAAATAGAAAAAATCGTAGTAAATATGGGTGTCGGTGACGCTGTTCAAAATACAAAAGTATTAGATGACGCTGTAGAAGAATTACAGTCAATCACTGGTCAAAAACCATTAATTACAAAAGCTAAAAAATCAGTAGCAACTTTCCGTTTACGTGAAGGTATGCCTATCGGAGCTAAAGTAACACTTCGTGGAGAAAGAATGTATGACTTTTTAGATAAATTAATCGCTGTATCACTTCCACGTGTACGTGACTTCCGTGGTGTATCAAAAACTGCATTCGACGGTAGAGGTAACTACACTCTAGGTGTTAAAGAACAATTAATTTTCCCTGAAATCGACTATGATCGCGTAAGTAAAATACGAGGAATGGATATCGTTATCGTAACTACTGCTAACACTGACGAGGAAGCTCGTGAATTGTTAACACAATTCGGTATGCCATTTCAAAAATAATCTCTAAAGGAGGCTAATTAAGTGGCTAAAACTTCAATGGTTGCTAAGCAACAAAAAAAACAAAAGTTCCAAGTACGTGAATATACTCGTTGTGAACGCTGTGGTCGTCCACATTCTGTATATCGTAAATTCAAATTATGCCGTATTTGTTTCCGTGAATTAGCTTATAAAGGCCAAATCCCTGGCGTTCGTAAAGCTAGCTGGTAATAGAAAATAGTCTGAAAGGAGGCAACAATCAATGACAATCAACGATCCAATTGCAGATATGCTAACTCGTGTAAGAAACGCAAACATGGTGCGTCACGATAAATTAGAATTACCTGCTTCTAACATTAAAAAAGAAATTGCTGAAATATTAAAAAGTGAAGGTTTCATTAAAAACGTAGAATACGTTGAAGACGATAAACAAGGGGTAATTCGTTTATTCCTAAAATATGGTCAAAATAATGAGCGTGTTATCACTGGATTAAAACGTATCTCAAAACCAGGTTTACGTGTATATGCTAAAGCTAACGAAGTACCTAAAGTGCTTAATGGTTTAGGTATTGCATTAGTTTCTACTTCAGAAGGTGTTATCACTGATAAAGAAGCTAGAAAACGTAATATCGGTGGAGAAATCTTAGGTTACATTTGGTAATAATAAATAATAAGGAGGTGCGATAACATGAGTCGTGTTGGTAAAAAAATTATTGACATCCCTAGCGACGTAACAGTAAGTGTTGAAGGTAACACAGTTACTGTTAAAGGTCCTAAAGGTGAATTATCAAGAACAATGAATGAAAGAATGACATATAAACAAGACGAAAGCACTTTAGAAGTTGTAAGACCAACTGATTCTAAAGAAGATAGAACAGTACATGGTACAACTCGTGCTTTAATTAATAATATGATACAAGGTGTTAAAGAAGGATACCAAAAAACACTTGAACTAGTTGGTGTTGGTTACCGTGCTCAAATGCAAGGTAATGACTTAATCTTAAACGTTGGTTACTCTCACCCAGTAGAAATTAAAGCTGATGACGGTATTACTTTCGGTGTAGAAAAGAATACAACAGTTACAGTTGCTGGTATTTCTAAAGAACAAGTTGGAGCTATCGCTTCAAACATTCGTTCAGTAAGACCTCCAGAACCTTATAAAGGTAAAGGAATTCGTTACCAAGGTGAATACGTTCGCCGTAAAGAAGGTAAAACTGGTAAATAATAAATAACTTTCTATAGAAAGGAGAATTAAGATGATCAGCAAAATTGATAAAAATAAAGTGCGTTTAAAAAGACATTCACGTGTACGTAGTAAATTAGCTGGTACAGCTGAGAAACCTCGTTTGAATATCTATCGTTCAAACAAGCATATCTATGCACAAGTTATAGATGATGTTAATGGTAAAACAATCGCTCAAGCATCAACACAAGAAAAAGATTTAGCTAATGAATCTGGTTCAAAAGTTGACTTATCAGCTAAAGTTGGCGAAACTGTAGCTAAAAGAGCTAGCGAAAAAGGCGTAAAAACAATTGTATTTGACCGTGGAGGATATTTATACCATGGCCGTGTTAAAGCCTTAGCAGATGCAGCTCGTGAAAATGGTTTAGAATTTTAATTTAAAGGAGGGACATTTACATGGCTCGTAGAGAAGAAGCGAAAGAATTTGAAGAACGCGTTGTTACAATTAACCGTGTTGCGAAAGTTGTAAAAGGTGGTCGTCGTTTCCGTTTCACTGCTTTAGTAGTAGTAGGAGATAAAAACGGTCGCGTTGGTTTCGGTACTGGTAAAGCACAAGAGGTACCAGAAGCAATCAAAAAAGCAGTAGAAGCAGCTAAAAAAGATTTAGTTGTTGTTCCACGTGTTGAAGGTACTACACCTCACACAGTTACTGGACGTTTCAGTTCAGGCAGTGTATTTATGAAACCAGCTGCACCTGGTACTGGTGTTATTGCAGGTGGCCCTGTTCGTGCAGTATTAGAATTAGCGGGTATCACTGATATCTTAAGTAAATCTTTAGGATCAAATACACCAATTAACATGGTTCGTGCAACAATCAATGGATTAAAAAACCTTAAAAATGCTGAAGACGTTGCGAAATTACGTGGCAAATCAGTAGAAGAATTATACAATTAAGGAGGGAATATAAGTTATGGCTAAATTACAAATTACCCTCACTCGTAGTGTTATAGGTCGTCCAGAAACACAACGTAAAACTGTTGAAGCTTTAGGTTTGAAAAAAACAAACTCTTCAGTAGTCGTTGAAGATAACCCTGCTATTCGTGGGCAAATCAACAAAGTAAGTCACTTAGTGACAGTAGAAGAAAAATAATTTTAAGGAGGTGCCGAAATGAAATTACATGAGTTAAAACCGGCAGAAGGTTCTCGTAAAGTTCGTAACCGCGTTGGTCGTGGTGCAGCTACTGGTAACGGTAAAACTAGTGGTCGTGGACAAAAAGGTCAAAAAGCACGTTCAGGTGGTAGTGTAAGACCAGGCTTCGAAGGTGGTCAATTACCATTATTCCGTCGCTTACCAAAACGAGGTTTTACTAACATTAACCGTAAAGAATATGCTATTGTTAACTTAGACCAACTTAATAAATTTGAAGATGGTACTGAAGTAACTCCTGCTTTATTAGTAGAATCTGGTGTAGTTAAGAGTGAAAAAGCTGGTATTAAAGTACTAGGTAAAGGTTCACTTGACAAGAAATTAACTGTTAAAGCTAACAAATTCTCTGCATCTGCAGCAGAAGCTATTGATGCAAAAGGCGGAGCACACGAGGTGATCTAATGTTTGAAACGCTTGTGAATTTCTTTAAAACTAAAGAAGTTCGTAACAAGATCTTTTTTACTCTCGCAATGTTAGTTATTTTTAAAATAGGTACTTATATTCCAGCACCTGGTGTGAACCCAGCTGCTTTTGACAGTCAACAAGGTTCTCAAGGTGTCACTGACTTGTTAAATACATTTGGTGGCGGAGCCTTGAAGAACTTTTCTATCTTTGCCATGGGTATAATGCCTTATATAACTGCATCGATTGTTATGCAGTTATTACAAATGGATATTATTCCGAAGTTTTCAGAGTGGGCAAAACAAGGTGAGGCAGGTAGGAAAAAACTTAATAACGTAACTCGTTATTTTGCGATTGTACTTGCTTTTATCCAATCAATTGGTATGGCGTTCCAATTTAATAATTACCTTAAAGGTCAGTTGATCATGGATCAGTCAGTCCTTAGTTATTTATTAATCGCTGTTGTATTAACAGCTGGTACTGCATTCCTAATTTGGTTAGGTGAACAAATCACTCAGTTCGGTGTTGGTAATGGTATATCCATTATTATCTTCGCAGGTATTTTGTCTTCGTTACCTTCATCATTAATACAGTTTTATCAACAGGCCTTCGTTGGTCAAGATGATACTTCTATGGCATGGTTGAAAGTAATTGGATTAATTATTGGCATGATATTATTAACGGTTGGCGCAATATTTGTATTACAAGCTATTCGTAAAATTCCAATTCAATATGCGAAGAAACAATCAACACAACGATTAGGTTCACAAGCAACATATTTACCTTTGAAAGTTAACTCTGCAGGGGTTATCCCAGTTATCTTTGCAATGGCGTTCTTCTTGTTACCAAGAACATTAACATTGTTTTTCCCTGACGCTAGTTGGGCGCAACGGATATCTGATGTGGCAAATCCATCGAATAACATCGGTATGATTGTATATGTGGTGCTTATTATTGCATTCGCATATTTCTATGCATTTGTCCAAGTTAATCCTGAAAAGATGGCTGATAATCTTAAGAAACAAGGAAGTTATGTCCCAGGTATTAGACCTGGCGAACAAACAAAACTATATATTACTAGAGTTCTCTATCGTTTAACATTTGTAGGATCAATATTCTTAGCTGTAATTGCGATTCTGCCAATTATTGCAACCAAAGTTATGAGTTTACCGCAATCTATTCAGGTTGGTGGTACTAGCTTACTGATTGTAATTGGTGTAGCGATTGAAACAATGAAGAGTCTAGAAGCTCAAGTGAGCCAAAAAGACTATAGAGGCTTTGGTGGTAGATAAATTGTAGGAGGGCACTTATGAATATCATTTTAATGGGTTTACCTGGTGCAGGTAAAGGAACTCAAGCGAGTGAAATTGTTAAGAAATTCCCAATTCCACACATATCTACTGGCGACATGTTCAGAAAAGCGATTAAAGATGAAACTGATTTAGGTAAAGAAGCTAAATCATACATGGATCGTGGAGAATTAGTCCCTGATGAAGTTACTGTGGGTATCGTCAAAGATAGAATATCTGAAGACGATGCAAAAAAAGGATTCTTACTTGACGGCTTTCCTCGTACTATTGAACAAGCTGAAGCATTAAGTAATATTATGCAAGAATTAGATAGAAAAATTGATGCTGTTATCAATATAGAGGTACCTGAAGAAGAATTAATGAACCGCCTTACTGGTCGTAGGATCTGTGAAAAATGCGGAACAACTTATCATCTTGTATTCAATCCTCCAAAAGTTGATGGAATTTGTGATCTTGACGGTGGTAAATTGTATCAACGTGAAGATGACAACCCAGAAACAGTTGCAAATCGTTTAAATGTCAATGTTAAACAATCTAAACCTATCTTAGAATTCTATGATAATAAAAATGTTTTAAAAAACATTGATGGTTCTAGAGATATTAACGTAGTCACACAAGACGTAATTGATATCTTAGAAAATTTAAAATAAAGTCAACTTTGTACGGTCTATGTAATGCTAAAGGTATAATTAAATAAGAGTGACTATGCGTTAACGTAATTCATTTAATTTTGTTAAACTGATTAACAACACTTATAGACTCGTATGGTTAGAGTTGATTTTTGACGATAACCAACTATTTCAAAAAGGGGGAAGTTAATTAATGGCTAAACAAGATGTAATTGAATTAGAAGGTACTGTATTAGATACTTTACCAAATGCAATGTTTAAAGTAGAATTAGAAAATGGTCATGAGATTTTAGCTCATGTTAGTGGTAAAATCAGAATGAATTATATTCGCATTCTACCTGGCGACAAAGTAACAGTTGAAATGTCTCCGTATGATTTAACGCGCGGAAGAATTACGTATCGTTATAAATAATCGTCACTCCATAATATAGGGAGGTATTAAAATGAAAGTAAGACCATCAGTAAAACCAATTTGCGAAAAATGTAAAGTCATTAAACGTAAAGGTAAAGTAATGGTAATTTGTAGCAACCCAAAACATAAACAAAAACAAGGCTAATAAAGAGAGGTGTAATTAATTATGGCACGTATTGCAGGAGTAGATATTCCACGTGAAAAACGTATTGTTATTTCTTTAACTTATGTGTATGGTATCGGTACTACTACAGCAAACAAAATTGCTGAAGAAGCTAACGTATCACCTGAAACACGCGTTAAAGATTTAACTGATGATGAATTAGGTCGTATCCGTGAAGTAGTTGACAACTATAAAGTAGAAGGTGACTTACGTCGTGAGCAAAACTTAAACATTAAACGTTTAATGGAAATCTCATCATACCGTGGTATCCGTCACCGTCGTGGATTACCAGTTCGCGGACAAAAAACGAAAAACAATGCTCGTACTCGTAAAGGCCCAGTTAAAACTGTAGCTAACAAGAAAAAATAATAGGTAAAGGAGGCAAAATTTAAATGGCACGTAAACAAGTATCTCGTAAACGTAGAGTGAAAAAGAATATTGAAAATGGTGTGGCTCACATCCGTTCAACATTCAATAATACAATCGTAACTATTACTGATGAATTTGGTAACGCGTTATCATGGTCATCAGCAGGTGCACTAGGCTTTAAAGGATCAAAAAAATCAACTCCATTTGCAGCTCAAATGGCTTCTGAAACTGCTTCAAAAACAGCGATGGAACACGGTTTAAAATCTGTTGAAGTTACTGTAAAAGGCCCTGGTCCTGGTCGTGAATCAGCTATCCGTGCATTACAATCAGCTGGATTAGAAGTAACTGCAATTCGTGACGTTACTCCAGTACCACATAATGGTTGTCGTCCACCAAAACGTCGTCGCGTATAATTTTATTGTTATTGTCGCAGGTCACTGAGAAATACAGTATATATCAAGTCGACGTAATCAAGGAGGATATTGTAAATGATTGAAATCGAAAAACCTAGAATTGAAACAATTGAAATTAGTGATGATGCTAAATTCGGTAAGTTCGTTGTTGAACCACTAGAACGTGGCTACGGTACTACACTAGGAAACTCCTTACGTCGTATCCTACTATCTTCATTACCAGGTGCAGCCGTTAAGTACATTGAAATCGAAGGCGTGTTACACGAATTTTCAGCAATAGATAATGTGGTTGAAGATGTTTCTACAATTATTATGAACATCAAAAAACTTGCATTAAAAATCTATTCTGAAGAAGACAAAACTTTAGAAATTGATGTTAAAGATGAAGGCGATGTAACTGCAAGTGACATTACTCATGATAGTGATGTTGAAATTTTAAATCCTGAGATTAAAATTGCAACAGTCTCAAAAGGTGGACATTTAAAAATCCGTCTAGTTGCTAATAAGGGTAGAGGTTACGCATTAGCAGAACAAAATAAAACTAGTGATTTACCAATTGGTGTAATTCCAGTGGACTCACTTTATTCACCAGTAGAACGTGTTAACTATACTGTAGAAAATACACGTGTGGGTCAAAGCAGTGATTTTGATAAGTTAACTTTGGATGTTTGGACTAATGGTTCAATCACACCACAAGAATCTGTTTCATTAGCTGCAAAAATCCTAACTGAACATCTGAATATCTTCGTTGGATTAACTGATGAAGCGCAAAATGCTGAAATCATGATTGAAAAAGAAGAAGATCAAAAAGAAAAAGTACTCGAAATGTCTATTGAAGAATTAGACTTATCAGTGCGTTCTTATAACTGTTTAAAACGTGCAGGCATTAACTCTGTTCAAGAATTAGCAGATAAATCTGAAGCAGATATGATGAAAGTACGTAATTTAGGTCGTAAATCTTTAGAAGAAGTTAAATACAAACTCGAAGATTTAGGTTTAGGTTTAAGAAAAGAAGATTAATATAAAGGAGGTTAACTCATGGGTTACAGAAAATTAGGTCGTACTTCTGATCAACGTAAAGCGATGTTACGCGATTTAGCTACTTCACTTATCGTTAGCGAACGCATTGAAACTACAGAAGCACGTGCAAAAGAATTACGTAGTGTGGTTGAAAAATTAATCACTTTAGGTAAAAAAGGAGATTTAGCTTCTCGTCGTCAAGCGGCTAAAACTTTACGCAATGTTGAAATCTTAAATGATGATGAATCAACACAAACTGCATTACAAAAATTATTTGGTGAAGTTGCTGAACGTTATACAGAACGTCAAGGCGGTTACACTCGTATTCTTAAAGCAGGTCCTCGTCGCGGCGATGGCGCTGAATCAGTAATTATTGAATTAGTTTAATTTAAATATACGTAACTACTATGTATAAAGCAAATGAGTGCAACGATAATGTTTGCCACATACAAATATTGTCTAGCTCAGAGTACCCCATCAAAACTTAATAAAATTTAAAGCGTGAACTCAAAATATGATGGGGTGCGCGCTTTTTTATTTAGTCCCCCTTAATTCTTCAGAATTTAGGGGGACTTATGCAATTGCGAAGCAATAGCGAACTGCAGAACCTTAATTCTTCAGAATAAAAAAAGAATACATTCGATAAGCGAATGCATAAGCAGTGCTAGCTAAACAAAGTCTTAGAGTGTTGCTTATACTTATATATAGATACTGTTAAAATCAATATTGAGACCTTCTTTAATGGTAGTATATATTTAAATTTTCATGTAAAATAGATAAGGTATATAAAAAATAGACTTACTAGTTATTGGAGGCAATAGATATGGAGACGCAAGAGCATATTATTAAATTTAAGAATGTTTCATTTAAATATAATAGTGATGAACCACTTGCGTTGAAAGATGTATCTTTTAGTATTCCAAAAGGGAAATGGACTTCCATAGTTGGACACAATGGTTCGGGCAAATCGACGATTGCTAAATTAATGGTAGGCATTGAAAAGCCGTTTGAAGGTAATATTTATTTTCAAAATGAAGCTGTTAGCCAGCAGAATTTGGATTATTTAAGGCAGCATATTGGTATTGTATTTCAAAATCCAGAGAATCAATTTGTAGGATCGACTGTTGAATTTGATGTGGCATTTGGTCTAGAAAATCACAGTATCTCATATGATGATATGAGAGCGATAGTGCCTAAAGCTTTAGATGATGTAGATATGTTAGATAGAGCAAATTATGAACCACAATCGCTTTCTGGTGGCCAAAAGCAGCGTGTCGCAATTGCAGGCGTACTTGCATTAGATACCGATATTATTATTTTGGACGAAGCGACATCTATGTTAGACCCTGCTGGTAGAAAAGACTTAATTGATTTAATTCACCGTATAAAAGAAGAAAAAGACGTAACGATTATTTCTATTACACATGATTTATCAGAAGCTGCAGAAGCTGATTACCTCGTTGTATTAAATGAAGGAGAGGTATATCAAACGGGACTACCAAACGATATTTTCAGTGATGGTGATAAACTCACTCAAATTGGTTTAGACTTACCATTCTCTATACGAATGCATAATCAATTACTAGGTAGTGTTGATTTCATAACATATGAAGGGTTGGTAAAAAAATTATGACTGTTAATTTCAACCGAGTAAGTTATGTTTATCAAAAAGGAACACCATTTGAGCATCAAGCATTAAGTGAAATTGTAACGACTTTTGAACAAGGAAAGTATTATGCAATTATTGGTCAAACAGGTTCCGGAAAATCTACACTAATTCAGCATTTTAATGGACTACTTAAACCAACAGAAGGTTTGCTTCAAATTAATGATGTGGAAATTAGTCATAAGACGAAAGATAAGTATTTGAAGGATGTTCGTAAGCGAGTGGGTGTTGTATTTCAATTTCCAGAGTCACAGTTGTTCGAAGATTCAGTAGAACGCGAGATATTATTTGGTCCAAAAAACTTTAATATGCCATTAGATGAAGTGAAGGAAAGAGCATTTCGTTTGCTCATAGAATTTGGATTTAATAGAGATATATTACAACAGTCACCATTTCAAATGTCTGGTGGGCAAATGAGAAAGATAGCTCTTACATCAATATTAGCAATGGATCCTGACATTGTTATACTTGATGAACCTACAGCGGGTCTTGATCCTAAAAGTAGAAAACAGATAATGAAAATGATAAAGAAACTTCAAGTTGAACAGCAAAAGACAATTATCCTTGTGACGCATGAAATGAATGATGTGTCGAAGTACGTGGATGAAATAAAAATTATGCAACACGGTCAACTGATAGAATCCTGTCCACCTCGCAAACTATTTAGTGATACGAATTATGTGAATCAAATGCATCTTGATGTACCAGATGTTGTAAAATTGCAACGTGATTTAGAAGACAAGCATCAATATTATTTCAATAAAATTGCTTTGACTGAAGAAGAGTTTATTGAAATGTATAAGGGGTGGCGACAAGATGAAAGATAAGTTTATTATAGGACGTTACCTTCCACTAGATACGATTATACATCGTTTAGATCCACGTGCGAAATTGATTTTTGTCTTTATATTTATTATCTTAATCTTTTTTGCGCATTCTTTTACAACGTATTTATGGTTATTTATTTCAATTATTATATTTATGAAACTAGCACAAATTAAATTTTGGTTTTTAGCTAAAGGTTTAACACCCATTTGGATTTTTCTAATATTTACGTTTTTAATGCATTTGTTCTTAACCAAAGGTGGTACAAGGTTATTTGAATTAGGATTTGTCTCAATTGATACAGATGGTATTTTAGAAGGTATTTATATAGTTTTGCGACTTATGTTTATTATTATGATTTCAACCATTATGACGTTAAGTACAAGTCCAATTGATTTAACGGATGCTTTTGAAAAACTACTATCACCACTGAAATTAGTGAAAATACCTGTACATCAATTAAGTATGATGATGTCTATTGCGTTAAGGTTTATCCCTACGTTGATGAATGAATTAGATAAAATTATATTGGCTCAAAAATCCAGAGGTTCTGAAATTAGTTCGGGTAGTATAATTAATAGAGTGAAAGCATTTGTACCTTTGTTGATTCCTTTATTTATTTCTGCGTTCCAACGCGCTGAAGATTTGGCGATTGCGATGGAAGTGAGAGGTTATGATACGAAAAAGCAAAGGACAAATTATCGTAAGCTACAGTGGCAAGTGAAAGACAGTTTAACGCTGTTACTATTATTGCCAATATCAGTAGTATTATTTGTGTTAAAATTCATGGGAGTGTAGTAAATCATGCGTGTTTTAGTAAATATTTCTTATCAAGGAAGCCAATTCCTAGGTTTTCAAATACAACAAAATGGAAGAACGGTACAACAACAATTCGAAAAGATATTAAAGCGTATGCATAAGCATGATGTGAGAATTCACCCAAGCAGTAGAACAGATAGAGGTGTACATGCAATTGAGCAATATTTTCATTTTGACACAGAGTTGGACATCCCTGAACAACAATGGCAATATGCGATGAATCGAGCATTACCGGGTGATATATATGTCAATCATGTCAGTTTTGTTAGTGATGATTTTCATTGTAGATATGATTGTGTAGGTAAATCTTACCGATATAAAATTTATCAATCTAAACACAAAGATCCGTTTCTTAATGGCTTAAAAACACATATCGCTGAAACGTTAGATATAGATAAAATGAATACAGCTGCACGATACTTTATAGGTACTCATGATTTTACAGGGTTCTGTTCGCAAAAAACAGAAGTTGTTAGCAAAGTGAGAACGCTATACGAAAGTCGTATAGAAAAAACAGAAAATGGCTTTGACTATATTGTCACCGGCTCAGGTTTCCTATATAATATGGTGCGTGTGTTAATAGCCTTTTTAATTGAAGTAGGCAAAGGAAAACGACAACCAGAAGAAATACCTAAATTATTAGAGGATAAAGATCGTAATAAAGTACCGTTTACTGCACCGGCAGAAGGGTTATATTTAGAGAAGATTTATCTAACGCCAAGTGAATTAACCACTGATTTTGGTAATGATATAAAATTACATCGAAAAAAATCTATATGAAATTACTAAATGTCGTTGACAAAATGACAAAAAAATTATACGATTACTAACGGTATTGTTTTATATCACCCACGATAAGCCCCGGAATCTTATTGTGTTACAAGATATAGAAGCACGTAGAAACAAACTATTAAAAAAATAGATGAAATTTAAGATTTAGCAAGTATAAACTATTAAATTAAGAAACATTTATTTATTCTAGGAGGACAATTATATGCGTCAAACATTTATGGCTAATGAATCAAACATTGAGCGCAAATGGTATGTTATTGATGCTGAAGGTAAAACACTTGGTCGTTTATCATCAGAAGTAGCAGCTATTTTACGCGGTAAAAATAAAGTAACTTATACACCACACGTTGATACAGGTGATTATGTAATCGTCGTTAACGCTTCAAAAATCCACTTCACTGGTAATAAAGAGCGCGATAAAATGTACTATCGTCACTCAAATCACCCAGGTGGCATCAAATCAGTTTCAGCTGGCGAGTTAAAAGCTAACAACCCAGAACGTTTACTTGAAAATTCAATTAAAGGTATGCTTCCAAGCACACGTTTAGGTGAAAAACAAGGTAAAAAATTATTTGTATATGGTGGCGCTGAACATCCACACGCTGCACAACAACCAGAAAACTACGAGTTACGTGGTTAATTAAAAGGAGGAAATTACATTGGCACAAGTTGAATATAAAGGCACAGGCCGTCGTAAAAACTCAGTAGCACGTGTACGTTTAGTACCAGGTGAAGGTAACATTACTGTTAACGGCCGTGATGTACGTAGTTATTTACCATTCGAATCATTAATTTTAGACATTAACCAAGCATTTGATGTAACAGAAACTAAAGGTAACTATGATGTATTAGTTAACGTTCACGGTGGAGGATTTACTGGACAAGCTCAAGCAATCCGTCACGGAATTTCACGTGCATTATTAGAAGCTGATCCTGAATACAGAGGTTCTTTAAAACGCGCTGGATTACTTACTCGTGATCCTCGTATGAAAGAACGTAAAAAACCAGGTCTTAAAAAAGCTCGTCGTTCACCACAATTCTCAAAACGTTAATATTGCCGAAGCTATTGCAAATTCAATTTGCATACAGGTTTGCTACACAAGTTGCTTAGTAATTTGTGTTCAATTAAACAAACGTTTAAAACTTCCCAATTTCTTGGGAAGTTTTTTTGTTTTACTTTAATAATATTTATTTGTATCAAAATGAATGACTAATCTTGTAAAGTGTCATAGTATAATTAATAATAGAAGACAATTTTAAATTTGAGGTATTTATATGAAAAATAGTAAACATAAATCTAATATATATCTGACTATAGTATTGATTGCATTCATTTTATTTGTCATCGTTATGATTGCAGCTTTTAAAACATATAGTCAACATAAAGAAAATAATTATAAGTATACTAATACACCTACATTTTATTTACATGGTTATGGTGGGACAGAGAATTCCATAAAGTTCCTAATTGACTCGGCGATAGAAGAAGATATTACTCAAGAAGTAGTTAAAGCAAAAGTTTCTGAAAAGGGAATGGTGACATTTGAGGGGGAATTGTCACCTGAAGCGAAAAATCCAGTTATTGAAATTATATTAGAAGATAATACAAATAAAGATTTAAATAAAAATGCGCAATGGATTCAACAAGTTATTATTGCTATGATGAGCCAATATCACTTTGACCAGTTTAATTTTGTCGCACATTCTATGGGTAATCAATCTTTCAGTTATTACATGTTGAATTATGGAGGTAATCAAAACTTACCAAAACTAAATAAACAAGTGAGTTTAGCGGGTAATTTTAATGGCGAAGTTGATATAAATGGTCTTGATTTAGATATTAAATTAGATGAAAATGGGAAACCAAATAAAATGCTAAAAGCATATAAAGATTTGTTACCTATGAAAACATCATACCCAGAAACAGCAAAAGTGCTAAATATTTATGGTGATATAAAAGATGGCACACATTCTGATAATCGAGTTACAAATGTTTCATCTAAATCATTAAGGTACTTAGTTGATGATAAAGTAAGTAGTTATGAAGAATTTAAAGTGATTGGACAAAAAGCTGATCATAGTGAACTTCATGATAATACTTATGTCACCGATAAAATAAATCAATTTTTATGGGGCAAATAAATTTAAAATATCACTTAATTTATTGAGTTAATTGTGCTTATACAATAAGAGAGCTCTTGTTTTCTACAATTTGATAAATGGCACTTACGCATCAAATATAGTACATGTGTAAGTGCTATTTTATTTATATTCAAAGTTCTCTGTTGCGAGTAATTGAATTAATTGTTTTCTGTTACCTTCTCCATAAACATGTGGTTGAATCATAATTTCGTCAGCATCAAAGTCAGTCATCATTACTTTTAATTTGGAGATGACTTCTTTAGGTGAACCTACTATAACTCGATTATTCTGTTGACTCATTTTTTCAACTTCTCTCGAAGAAAATGATTTGTGTTTCACGTAGTTCACAGAGGGATAGAATTTTGGTTGGTCTAAATAACCAATACGCAATAACCACAAATGGAACGCATAAGATAAATCTTGACGTTGATGTTTATTATTTGCCGTAATTACAAAAGAAGTCATGATGACATAAGGATGATTTGTAGGATACTGTGCTTTGAATGAAGAACGATAATGAGTTATTACAGATTTAATTTGATCCTTATCTTGCCCCATATTGGCAATAACAAAAGGTAAGCCTCTATTAGCAGCGAGAGTTGCACTTTTTTTACTTGTACCCAAAACAAACATTTTTGGCTTAGTGTCGATAAGTGGCATCACATATAAATCTGTATAGCGATGATTTATATTGTTCTCACTGTCACTATTAAAATAAGTTATCAGATCATCAATTTGATTCTCATAATCAACAGGTATTGTTTTGTGCTCATTCAAAGCTTTATTTACATTCTTATAACTCTTAGAATGACCAGTACCTAAGTTCACTCTACCAGGGTGTCTAGCTTCCATAGTTTTAAATACTTCAGCCACTTTATAAGCACTATAATGTGGTAACATAACACCCCCGCTTCCAATTTGAATTGAACTAGTATTTTCTAACAATGACATCATAATCATTTCGGGGGCACTAGATGCTACTGAAAAGACTTGATGATGTTCAGCAACCCAATAACGTGTGTAATTTAGCTTTTCAGCTAATTGGGCTAATTCAACAGCATGATTTAATGCTTGAGTAGCGGTACTTCCTTCAAATATTGGTACATAATCTAAAATACTAAGTTTCAATATACAATCTCCTAACGTGATAAAACGAATGATATGTTTTATAAATTAGCAATAGCATAACACGTAATTGAAATAATGAATAAGCGATTTGATTGATTGATGAAAAGTATGCCTTTAGAATAAAGTCAAACAATGAATGGAGGTAATATAATGAACACAGAAAGAATTGTATTAGCAAAAAGACCTGAAGGCATTCCATCCGATGATGTATTTAGATATGAAACTGTGGAAGTAGAAGAACCGAAGCAAGATGAAATTCAAATAGAATCGTTATATATATCAGTAGATCCTTACATGCGTGGTCGTATGGATGATAGTGAATCATATGTAGCCCCATTCCAATTAGACGAACCAATGAATGGTCATGTAGTAGGAAGAGTTACTGTATCAAATGTAGATGGATTTACAAAAGATGACATTGTTACCGGCACGTTTCCTTGGCAAAAAATAGTTAATATTAAAGCCAAACATGCTATTAAAGTGAGCCAAACTGATATTCCTTTATATTTATATCTTAGTGTTTTAGGTATGACTGGGCAGACTGCTTATCATGGTTTACTAAAAATCGGCCAACCTCAAGAAGGTGAAACAGTTGTAGTATCAGCTGCATCTGGTGCAGTTGGTTCAGTTGTAGGTCAAATTGCAAAGTTAAAAGGCGCACATGTAGTTGGTATTGCAGGCGGTAGTGAAAAAACTAATTATTTAACCGAAGAACTAGGTTTTGATGCAGGGGTAGATTATCAAGCGAATGATTTTGCTGAACAATTGGCAAAAGCAGTACCGAACGGCGTAGATGTCTATTTTGAAAATGTAGGCGGTACAATCGCAGATGAAGTTATGAAACATCTTAATCAGTTTGCTAGAATCCCAGTTTGTGGTGCAATTTCTGGTTATAATAATACAGAAATTGAATATGGCCCTCGAATCCAGCCAATCATTATTAAATCACAAGCATTAATGCAAGGATTTATTGTTGCTAATTATGCAGATGATTTCCCAAATGCTAGTAAAGAACTTGCACAGTGGGTTCAAGAAGATAAAATTAAGACTAAGACATCTGTTAAAAAAGGTTTTGACAGCTTACCAAATGCCTTTAGAAACTTATTTACAGGCGATAATTTCGGAAAACAAGTTGTTCAAGTTTCAGATAATGTATAATCAAGAAAGGAGTGCATACGATGAAAGCGATAGGTGCAGATAAAAGTTTTAATCTAGAAGATGGCAATTTATTTTATGAGTTTGCTGTTGATACTCCCAAACCTGAACAATATGAATTATTAGTACGTGTTGAAACAATTAGCGTTAACCCTGTAGATACAAAAATCAGAAAAACAGAGGTTGAACAAGCGCCAAGAATTTTAGGTTTCGATGCGGTAGGTGTGGTAGAAGCAGTGGGCGATGGTGTTAGTCACTTTGATATTGGAGATGAAGTTTTTTATTCAGGATCGCCTAAATACCAAGGTTCCAATCAATCTTATCAAATTGTTGATGAGCGTTTAGTAGCGAAAAAGCCAAAAAATATATCTAATGTGGATGCAGCAAGTCTTCCATTAACCGGTTTAACTGCTTACGAAACACTATTTGATGTTTTTAAAATATCATTTAATCCAGAAGAAAATAAAGGTAAATCTATTTTAATCATAAATGGTGCTGGTGGTGTAGGAAGTATAGCCACACAAATCGCTAAACACTATGGCTTACATGTTATCACTACAGCATCACGTGAGGAAACACACCAATGGTCTAAAGATATGGGTGCAGATATCGTGTTAAATCATAAGAATGATTTAGCCGAAGAATTTAAGAAATATGAAATTAGTGAAGTAGATTACATTTTCTGTACTTTTGATACGGATATGTATTATGAAAAAATGATTGAATTAGTAAAACCAAGAGGAATAATTGCAACGATTGTTGCTTTCAAAAATAAACAAGATTTAAACTTGCTGAAACCAAAGAGTATTACATTTACTCATGAATTTATGTCATCAAGACCTATTCATGAAACCGAAGATATGCAAATTCATCGTGATTACCTTACTGATATTTCTGAAAAAATAGAAGCGGGTATATATAAACCGACCGTGAATGAAGTGGTAGATGGCTTAACTGTTGAAACTTTATATGATGCCCATGTTAAATTAGAAAATCAAAGTATGATTGGTAAGCTAGTAATTAAACTTTAAAAATTAAAACTAACAAAATTATTACTTTAAAATTGAATATAAAGTGAAGCATCTTCTATAATTCATCATAATATGATGGCTAAGAAGATGCTTTTTTTATTTAAAGCAATATATATAAAATTTATAATATGCATTATATTATAAATTTTACGAATACATGTAATGAGATAGGGTATGTAAGTTACATAAAAGTATAGGGAGTGTGTAATTTTGACATGCGTTTAAACAAATTAACGGTTGTATTTTGGGTAGCATTATCAATTTGTACTATGTTTGTTGTATACGGTGCAATATTGCCAAAACAACTAGAAACAGTAACACAAAGCATTACAAATTTTATTGCATTAAATTTTGGTTGGTACTATTTATTATTGGTACTTGTCATATTAATTGTGTGTGTTTATCTATTATTCTCTAGATATTCATCGATTACATTAGGTGAAGATGGAGAGGACCCAGAATTCTCATTGAAATCATGGTTCGCTATGTTATTTAGTGCTGGTATGGGGATAGGATTAGTTTTTTGGACTACAGCAGAGCCAATCAATCATGCATTTACGTTAACACCTTTACATAAAGTAGGTACGCAAACTGCAATTAATGATGCTATACAATTCTCATTTTTTCATTGGGGGGTACATGCTTGGGCAGTTTATGGCATTGTGGGATTAATATTTGCTTATTTTAATTTTCACAAAGGGTATCCAGGACTAGTAAGTGCGACGTTAACACCAATATTAGGTTCTAAAATGATGAGAGGACCAATAGGTGGTTCGATTGACGTATTAGCGATTATTGCTACTGTAACAGGCGTAGCAGCAACACTTGGATTTGGGGCATTACAGATTAATGAAGGATTGAATTTTTTATTTGATATACCTTCAAATTTTACAACTCAAGTAATTATTATTGTTATAGCAACGATATTATTTACTTGGTCAGCTTGGTCAGGGATTAATAAGGGGATCAAAACACTAAGTAATATTAATATGATACTCGCTTTTCTAGTACTCATTGCATTATTTTGTGTTGGCCCCACTTTAACTATATTAAATACTTTTACCAATTCACTTGGTGATTACATTGCAAATTTCTTTAATATGAGTTTACGCATTCCGCAATCAGGTGGCGAAAAATTCCAATGGCTACAACAATGGACTATTTTCTATTGGGCTTGGTGGATTTCATGGGCACCATTTGTTGGTATATTTATTGCACGTGTTTCAAGAGGTAGAACAATTAAGGAATTTATTTTAGGAGTGTTGTTTGTACCAGCCCTTGTTTGTTTCTTATTCTTTGCAGTATTCGGAGCATCTGCCATTTATTTACAACAACATGGTATTGCAAACATTGCGAAAGAGGCAACAGAGACTGCTACATTTGCCACTTTAGAACATTTCCCATTAGGGTTCTTGTTAAGTATAGTGACATTAATAGTGATTATGATTTTCTTTGTAACTTCAGCAGACTCAGCAACATACGTTTTAGGCATGTTAAGTTCTAAAGGTAGTATCAATCCTAAAGGTATTGTAAAAGTTAGTTGGGGTATCATATTGGCTTTATTTGCAATGATTATGATATACACTGGCGGCACTCAATCTATACAGAACCTATTAATTATTGCTGCTTTACCATTTTCAATTGTCATTATATTTATGATATGTTCACTTTTTAAATCATTAGCAATTGAAAAACCAAGGCCGAGTAACAAGTTGCTCGTGCCAGATGACAAACTTTTGCAATATCGCATTGCAAATCATCCAGAACTAGCTGACCAAGAAATAAAAGATAATCAATAAAGCGGACTAACAAATTTGTTTTGTAATAAAAATTAAAAATTAAATTCAATAAAAATGTTTCTAAGAATTTTTTTAAGGGTAGTAGTTTTGTATGACAAGTACATATTACCAAAGCATAGGAGGTGTCATACGAGGTGAAACGACTTAAGAATTTTATCCTAGGCATATTAATTGTAGTAATCGTTGGATTCTTACTCTTCATGTATATTCAAGATTCTAGAATTAGCCAGTATCAAGACTATTTTAATCAGTTTAACTGGTTTGAACCAACTCTAATTGGTTTAGCAGCGTTACTCATTATTATTGGTCTCATATTAGTATTCAGCTTGTTTAAACCTACGTATAGAAAACCCGGACTATATAAAGATTTCGAAGATGGTCATATTTATGTATCGAGAAAAGCAGTTGAAAAATCTGCATACGATACACTTACGCAATATGATCAAATACGTCAACCAAACGTGATTGCAAAACTTTATAACAAGAAAAAGAAATCACACATTGCTTTAAAAGCAGATTTCTTCGTTCCTGGTGATGTTCAGGTTAATTCTTTAACTGAAGAGATTAGAAATGACATCAAGCAAAATGTCGAGCATTTTACAGAATTACCAGTATCAAAATTAGAGGTTAATGTTAGAGATCAAAAAACCTCAGGCAAACGTGTGTTGTAAGGGAGGGTTATCATGGCTAACAATAATAACCAAAATGGACAAGATTCTACTCAAGAAGTTGTTGAATTTTTCAAAACGTTTAAATGGAGAATTATTGGCTTCTTAGCATTTCTAATCATAGCAATATTATTTTTAACTTTAGGTTTCTGGAGTACAATTTTAATTCTAGTATTATGTTTGATTGGAATTGGAGTTGGGTATACTAAAGACCGTAAGCAAGACTTTTTAAATTTCCTTAATCGATGGAGTTAATCGATTAACTTGTATGTATTCTAATGCAGTTAAAAATTTTTAAACAAATTATATAAGGTAAAGGAGAATGTAATATGGCAGTAGACAACAATAAAGCTAAACAAGCTTATGACAACCAAACAGGAGTTCAAGAAAAAGAACAAGAAAGAAGACAAGAGGAGCAAACTCAAGAGCCTCAATTTACTAATAAATTATCGTTCTCAGATGAAGTGATTGAAAAAATTGCAGGTATTGCTGCACGTGAAGTTAGCGGTATCTTAGAAATGAAAGGCGGATTCGTCGACAATATTTCTAGTTCATTTGGTAGCAGCAACAATGTTACACAAGGTGTTAGTGTTGAAGTTGGAGAAAAACAAGCTGCTGTTGATTTAAAAGTAGTATTAGAATATGGTGAATCAGCACCAAAAATCTTCCGTAAAGTAACTGACTTAGTTAAAGAACAAGTTAAATATATTACTGGTCTTGACGTAGTTGAAGTTAACATGCGCGTTGAAGATGTTATGACTAAAAAAGAATGGGCTCAAAAAAATGAAAAAAGCCAAAACTCAGACAATGAAGAAAAAGGTTTACAATAATTAATAACCATTCAATTTAAATAAAAAGGTCCGAAACATTTAATGTTTCGGGCCTTTTTTTAACTACTATTTTTTATTTATGAAAATTATTAGTATATACACATGAGTGTTAGCTCAGGCGTTCCATTTTTGAAAGTTGGCGATATTTACTCATAGCCTACAACCAAAGTAACTCTTTATATCATGCTTCTTTGACATCCTCTGGCAAGTTAATTAAAAAGTTGTATTCTAAAAAGTGCTTAATTTTATTGTTGTTTAATTCAACTTTCTATATAAAGGATTATTCACTTTAATATAAGTATAGTAATCCGCTTCATCTTCTAATCTCATTGTAGTAACACATTTATAATCAATTTGTGGGGCAAATAAAACGGATTTTATTTTTGTAATTCTGTCGTTATTGTTCATTGTAGAGGCAATATCTTGTAATTTTTCAAACATGATATCACTTATGACTGACCAAATATGTTGTTCTAATTCATTACTTTGACTAGATTGAGCGATGGTTACAATTAGTTCACCGAGATGATTTTGAATACTAGAATAAAACACTTTGTTGAAAACTGTCTGTGCCTGATCTGTAAGAATTAATGATTTTTCATGAAAGTCTGCTGTGCTGTAGCCCGCTTGATTTAAGTAAGTTTTATCAATACGCAATCCTTCAAAATCACGAATATATAATGTATGGATTGAACCATCTTGATTAAATGTAGCTATAGAGTTTTGTAAATGTGCTTCTAATGCAATACCGTATTTCACATATAAAGGTAGTGCTATATCAATTAATGCTTGGCTATATTGCGCAATCCAATTGCTACATGCTTCTTCATAACTTTTAATATTGAACTTATCAGCGTATGTTTTGATTAAAGTCACTATAGGCGCTTCATCATTATTGCTGTAATTTGCAACTAAGCTAGAAGGGATGAGCGGTATTGTATCAGAGTCCTTGATATTATAAATATTTTCTCTAAAGAGTGTACCTAATTGTTCGCTCTTTACTGTTCGTTGTGATGACGAATCTTCTGGATTATAAAAATGAATACCCGCCATTTCATCAATCGTGTCTGCCTGAATATGGTTAAATAAAGGATCATGCGCTTTAATATGATTCAATATACGTGTGACTTGTGGTCCGTTATACGTTGTTTGTTCAGATAGAGTACGTATTTCACCAGTAATATGTACATTCGTTGATAGTTTGATGTGCGGTTCAATATTTGGGCGTTGTGGCATTAATGTTCTAAATGACAGACCGGCGTAATAATTTAAATCAAAGTCTAATGGTATTAGCTGCTGCTCATTTAACTCATTAGCATAATCACTTTCTAATACTGCGTTATATTGCCATGGGTGCACAGCCATAACGTAATAGTCTTCAATTTGATTATCAGTTAATAATTTTGCTACAGCTTCATATAGACCATTAAATAATGTAAATACAGTGTCGTTATATGGTCTCGTTAATGATTGCACTTTTGCAATATCTTGATGAATTAATATAAATTTCATAGCGATGGGATTCCCAAACTCTGAAGAATAATCTATAGCCGTTTCTGGTGTCATGCCTTTACGTAGCTTTGCACCTGGGTGTAATGGATGACCTTCAACAACTGCTTGTTCAGATCTTAAATAACTATCTTCTGCATTAATAATTAATTCTAACAATGGTTCATTATTTTGAGACAATGTGATTGATTGATAACTTAAGGAAATAGCCATATTCGCGACACTATTATTCATATCATCCTTAAATTGATTACTAGCATCATTATTAAGATTAGGTGCTTCTATTAAAATAGCGTTTAAAATTTCATTTGGATGTAATATCCGCTCTAAATGGTTGTTATATTCAAAATAAAATGGACCTTCAACATCTATTCTATCAAAAGCATGTTGTCCTGAAATAGGTGCATATAAAGTTTTTTTAGCTTCTGGAAAATTTATTTTTAAAACAAGAGTTTGCTTGATTGCAACATCTAAGTTTAAGTTTTTTATGTTGATAATCTCACTATGATTTCGGCTCTGAACTAAATTCTCTCTATGTAAAGAAGTGATTAACCTTTGAGAAATTTTATCACGACTTTCTAATAATACGTCTTCGAAAGCATTTGCCCATCTTATATCTGCCGAACGTAAATACGATAAAGCGTATTGTTCGTCATTAGTGAGTTTTGCAATTAAATTGTTGTCATTTATTTTGTAATTCATAATGCACCTCTAAAAAAATTATTTTACAAACGTATAAGATATTTGTATAATCCATAATATCGATAATGATAATTATTATCAATTAAAAAACAGGAGGAATTTTATGGCAAAGTATTTTTTTCCTAGTTCATTCCTACTGTTCTTAGGGAATTGGATTGGACAAATCACGCTAAATTGGTATGTATTTACTCTATATCATAACGCAATTTATCTAGGGCTGATAAATTTTTTCCGTCTCGTACCTATTTTACTCATAAGTGTATGGGCGGGAAGTTTAGCAGATAGATGTGATAGAGGAAAATTATTAAAATTAACAATAACCTCCTCATTTTTATTAACAACGATACTATGTATTTTAACATTTCAAAATCCACAATTACCGATAATTGTATTTTTGTTATATTCATTAGGTCGTGGCATTATGAGTGCAATAGAAACGCCAGTACGTCAGGCAGTATTGCCAGATTTGACACAGCGTTTAACAACAACGCAAACAGTATCGTATCATTCATTTATTATAAATATATGTCGTTCAATTGGGCCTGCGATTGCTGGTTTTATTATGGCAGCTTATAATGCGCAAATCAGTTTTGGTGTACAGGCATTGTGTTATTTCATATCTTTAATACTTTGCTTACCGTTATCATTTAGTCATAATGTGTTATCAAAAGCAAATCCAGAAGTGAGCTTTAAGTACGTAATCAATTACTTTAAAGATAATCAAATAGGCGCAAGAATATTTGTGACATCATTACTTATTATGGCAACTGGTTTTACTTATACTACACTTTTACCGGTGTTAACGGACAAGACATTCCCTAATCAAGTAACAATATTTGGTAGTGCTATGACTTGTTGTGCGATAGGCGGTATTATAGCAACAATAGTATTACCTAATATTTTGGAAAAAGTATCCATGGTCAAAATGTATTACATAAGTTCTGTACTTTTTGGTATATCTTTATTATGTACGATTAGTAGCAACACCTATTTATTATTTATTTCATTATTTTTTATTGGCTTGTTCAGCCAATGGGCGAGAACGACAAATAGGATATATTTTCAACATAGAGTAGAACCTGAACATAGAGGGAAAATACTCAGTGTCATTATGATGGATAGAGGTATGATTCCTTTAGGTGCCATGTTAATGAGTTTCTTAGCAGAACTTATTGGTATTATTGAAACATTTATTATTATGGGAATGAGTACATTTGTCATTGCATTGTTATTCAGTGCAATTACAAGAAGGCAAAGAAAAAATGGAGGCAGTATTGTATGATGCATGAGACATGGCAATTGGCAGATAGAAATGTACAGTATCGTATTTTTAACGCAATTATTAAGGAAGAAATATTTCCGCAAGGTATGTTATTTAATGAATATGATCATTGTGTTGAAATACAATATCAAGGCCAAGTGTTGCAATTAAATAAGATTAGAAAAAGCGCTATGGAGCGTTATGAATTTTATGGTGTGATTTCTTATATCAAGGGTAAGGTTCAAGTAACGATCCAAACTTTAGAACAACTATTAGAAGTCCTAGAATCACACTTTAATATGCCTATTAGTCAACGATTAACAGATGAATTGTTTTCTAGTAGGGAAGGTTTTGCACTTACTTATGAACATTTTAAACATAGAAAGTCGTTGATTCACGCAACGCTAAAATTTTCAAAAATGCCTGAAACAATCAACTTCTTTTCATGGTTACAGCATATGGTTGGTTCAAAACAAATAAATGATTTAAATTATTCTGAAAGTCTTGTTATCGAAGGCCATCCTACACACCCATTATCTAAGACTAAGCTACCATTGACACCTGACGAAGTGAGACAATATGCTCCAGAATTTGAAAAGATTATTCCATTAAAAATTATGCTCATTCATAAAGAGGATTGTATAATCACTTCTATGGAAGATGATGCAAACTATATGGTAGATGAAGTTATTCCAGAATATCGGTATAAATTAAAAGGATTTTTAGCACCACATGATTTAGAGTTAAAGGATTATAGTGTAGTATTTGTACACCCTTGGCAATATGAGAACGTTATCGTCTATAAATTTGCGGATTGGATATTAGAAAAAAGATTACTACCTACACCTTTTGAAGTTGAATCTAAAGCAACTTTATCATTTAGAACTATGCAACTTATTCATAAGCCGTTTCACATTAAGTTACCTGTTAATGTACAAGCTACAAGCGCTGTAAGGACTGTGTCGAGTGTGACAACGGTGGATGGACCTAAATTGAGCTATGAATTACAAGACATGTTAGCAATATATCCACAGTTACAAGTTGCTATGGAACCATTTGGTATACATGCCAAAACTGAACCAGATGATGCACGTCATTTGGCTTGTATAGTACGACATCAACCTTATATTTCAGATAACGGGACTACTCTAGTAACTGCAAGTTTAGTTAATAAAAATCCTGTTGATAATCAAGTAACTGTAGACAGTTATATCAATTGGGTAAATGATGGTTTAACGGTAGATGCGATTAAACAATTTATATTGCATTATAGTAAAGCATTAATCGATCCATTAATTGCATATATTCAAGATTATGGTATTGCTTTGGAAGCACATATGCAAAATACAATCGTTAATCTAGGACCAAATTATCAAATGAAATTTATCGTTAGAGATTTAGGTGGTTCAAGGATAGATTTAACGACATTAAAACATAAAATTCCTAATATTGATGTTACTAACACGAGTTTAATTGCAGAAAATATCGAAGCGGTGATAGCCAAGTTTCAACATGCAGTTATTCAAAATCAAATTGCAGAGCTCATTCATCATTTTTCACAATATGAATATGTAGAAGAATCCGAATTATTTGAGTTAGTAGGTGAGGTAGTTGAACACGCAATTGATCTTAATAAACCACATGCTAACAAGTTAAAGGAAGTACTATTCGGTGCGACGATAACAGTAAAAGCACTCTTACGTATGAGAATGGAAAGTAAAGTGAAACAATATGTGACCATTGATTTGAGGAATCCTATATATAAAGAGGTGTAATAGATGGCTGAAATAAAGATAAATTTGTCCAAAATACAATATAATGCACAAGTATTATTGTCTATTTTTCAAGAGAATCATATGCAATTTACACCAGTTATTAAATGCGTAGGCGGCGATAGAAAAATTGTTGAGACATTGAAACGTATTGGTATAACACATTTTGCTGATGCACGTATTGATAACATTAATAAGAGTAAAGATTATGATTTAACTTATATGATGATTAGAACAGCAAGTCAACATGAACTGGAAGATGTAGTTAGATATAGTGATATAAGTATACAAACAGAAATAGCGACGATTCGCAGATTGAATGAAATAGCTCAAAAGCAACAAGTAAAACATCATATATTACTTATGGTGGATTGGAAAGATTCAAGAGAAGGTGTTTTAACATATGATGTTGTAGAGTTTATTAATGAAATACTGTCGATGCATCATGTAAGTGTGGTTGGATTAGCATTTAACTTTATGTGCTTCCAATCAATTATTCCAACAGAAGAAGATGTGTCTTTAATTAATCAATTTGTAGAATCAGTTGAATTAGAAACACATATGAGGTTTAAAATAATCTCGGGTGGAAATTCTAGTATGATATCTCAAATGTTATATCAAGATATGGGTAAGATTAATGAGTTACGTGTAGGAGAAACACTTTTTAGAGGTGTTGAAACTACAACTAACCAACCGATAGCGTCATTGTACCAAAACGCTATCATTTTAGAAGCGGAGATAGTTGAAATTAAACCACGTATTGATATTTCATCGGGTAAGCAATATTTACAAGCAATCGTTGATATTGGTAGCTTAGATACGTTTATAGAAGATATTCAGCCACATCATCATCACGTTAAAGTTATAGGTGCAACTAGTGATCATGTGATGATTGATTTATTGAACCAAGACCACTATCAAATTGGCGATAAACTTCAATTTAATTTAGGCTATAAGGCATTGGCGCAAAGTATGTATATGACAAACTTAGATAAAAATTATATTCATGATAACGTTATTGAAAAATTATGCCACAACTTTAACATTGAAAAATCCAATCGGATTTAAAATTCAATAAATATTTTAAAAATTTTTATTGACACCGATAATCATTATCAATAGAATTATATATGTAATTATACATATCCTAAGGAGTGAAAACGATGAAACATAGTTATAAAATTATGGCTATCCTGTTTTTAACTTTAACTGTAGTAATGTTGTCTGCATGTGGCAGTGTCAGTGATAAAGGTTCTGACAAATCAAGCAAAGGTGAGGACAACAAAGATGGTGTAACAATTAAGCATGATGGTGGTGAGACAAAAATTGCTAAAGACCCTAAACGTGTCGTAGCATTAGAATTCTCATTTGTTGATGCGCTTGCAGCATTAGATGTTAAACCAGTTGGCGTTGCTGATGATGGTAAAAAAGATAGGATTCTTGAACCTATACGTAAAAAAATTGGGGATTATAAATCAGTAGGTGCACGTAAACAACCTAACTTAGAAGAAATAAGTAACCAAAAACCAGATGTTATTATTGCAGATAGTAATAGACATAAAGGTATCCAAAAAGATTTAGAAAAAATTGCACCGACAATTATGCTTCCTAGCTTCGATAGTGATTATAAAGACAACTTAGAAGCATTTAAAACAATTGCAAAAGCAGTAGGAAAAGAAGATAAAGGTAAAGATAGATTAAAAGAGCATAATGAGTTAATGGATAAATACAGTAAAGAGATTACAATGGATAAATCACAACCTGTATTGGCATCTGTTGTTGCAAAATCAGGCTTATTAGCGCATCCTGAAAATACATATGTAGGAGAACTTTTAAAAGAGTTAGGTTTTGATAATGCGTTAAATAAAACAAAAACTGATAACTTGTCTAAGTATCTAAAAGGGCCTTACTTACAATTAAACGCAGAAGTGCTTTCAGACATTAACCCAGGTCGTATGTTTATTATGGCTGATAAAGGCGAAAATGATCCAAACCTTAAAAAACAAGAAGAGGATCCAGTTTGGCAAGACTTAGATGCGGTTAAAAAATATCGCGTATCTGTAGTTGATAGAAATACTTGGGCACGCGCAAGGGGTATTATATCTTCCGAAGAAATTGCAAAACAACTTGCTGAAATTTCTAAAAATGAGCAAAAAGACTCACAACAAAAGTAGGATGAACGGTAATGATTAAATCACATAGCGTTAACCCAACAAAATCCAATGAAAAGAAAGCTCAAAAACGTACTGCACTCACATTTATTGTGAGTGTATGTGCGCTTTTTGTTATTATATACTTCAATCTTAGCGTTGGAGCTTCACATATTACTTTCCAAGATTTTATTGATTACAGTGTAAAACACATCGATACAAAACAGACATTTTTGATACATAATGTACGCATGCCAAGAATGTTTGCTGGTCTTTTAATAGGCGCAGCACTTGGTGTTTCAGGATTACTGATGCAAGCGATGACTCGCAACCCTCTTGCATCGCCACAAATATTTGGTGTTAATTCAGGTGCTTCATTTGTTATTGTATTTATTTCAATGATTGTACCTGCTTTAACCGCATATTCAACGATACTTGCGTTTATTGGTGCATTTATCGGGGGGCTTACAGTATATACACTATCAGGTTCCACTAAAGGGATGACCCCTATCAAACTAGCATTAGCTGGTATGGCTATTCATTTATTCTTTTCTAGTATGACGCAAGGGATTATATTATTAAATGAAGATGCAACTTCAACAGTAATGTTTTGGTTAGTAGGTTCTTTATCAAGTATTCAATGGCCTCAAGTTATTGGCGTATTTCCTTGGTTAGTGATGGCATTTATTGGAGCGATTTTTATATCTAAGCAATTAACTATTATGGAATTAGGTGAGGATTTAGCAACATCACTGGGACAAAATGTGAAGGTTGTACGTGTTACTGTTGGCTTATTGGTTATTATTTTAGCTGGAGCATCCGTTTCAATCGCTGGTCCAATCGGTTTTGTAGGACTCATTGTTCCACATATTGTAAAACATTATATTAGAACAGATTACAGGTTAATGGTGCCTTTAACAATGATTATCGGAGCAGATTTATTATTGTTATCAGATGTTTTAAGTCGTCTAATAGCATTTCCGTTTGAATCACCTGTAGGAATTGTTACTTCATTTGTAGGAGCAGTATACTTTCTATTCATTACAGTTAGAGGAGTTGATAGACTATGATTGGGAGATTAACCTTTCGTTATGGTATCGTTGTAATATTAATTCTAATCTCAGCAATTGCATCATTGTCTATCGGAGCAGTTTGGATTAACCCAATAGAAGCGGTTAAAAGTTTATTTGCACAAGATAATTTTATATTAAATGAATATCGCATACCAAGAATGATTCTCGCAATTATTGTGGGAAGCAGTCTTGCGATTTCTGGTGCACTTATTCAAGGCGTGGTACGAAATGCGCTTGCTTCACCAGATGTTATTGGTATAACTAAAGGAGCGAGTTTATCAGCAGTTTCCATTATTATGCTGTTTCCATCTGCGCCTTTATTTATTTTACCGTTTGGATCATTCGCAGGTGCTTTATGTGTAAGTTTGATTCTGACATTGTTAATAGCAAAATTTAATGTTAAAGGATCTAAGTTAGCATTAATAGGTTTAGCAATCGGTGCAATATGTACAGCGGTGGTACAGTATTTATTAATACGTAACCCTCAAGATGCCAACACAGCTTTAGTATGGTTAACAGGTAGTTTATATGGCCACAGCATGTCGAATGTTTTAGTTATATTACCTTGGTTTATCGTAGCTTTACCGATTATATTTTATTACTGTCATCAACTCGATATTTTAACTTTGGGTGATGATATTGCAATCGCTTTAGGTACAAAAGTGAAAAAAATAAAAATGATACTGTTACTATTAGCCGTTATTTTAGCAGGCGCATCTATTTCAGTAGTAGGTGGATTAAGCTTTTTAGGGCTTATCTCTCCACATATTGCCAGAAGAATTGTTGGACATAAGCATGTCCATATTACAATTATGTCAGGACTGATAGGTGCGTTAATATTATCCATAAGTGATTGTTTAGCTCGAGGAATACATCCACCTATCGACATCCCAGTAGGTGTTGTTGTAGCAATCGTGGGGGTACCTTACTTTTTATTCTTATTGAGAAAAATATAATTATAAATTGCAAAAGTAAACGCTTTCATTTAAAGTAGAGTTAATTCCGTATATTAGGATTAACTCTACTTTTTTATACAAAAATAACAACAAATAGACACAATTTATAGATTTACATATTTATACATCATAGGTTATAATTATTGGTGTTGTTTTTTAAGTATATATCAAATAATACACCTAAGGGGTGAATGTAGTGACTCAGTATAGTAAATCACAGCGCACACGAGGGCAGCTTAAATTCATTATCATGTCATTAATTGGTATCATTTTATTTTTAGTACCAATTACTGTAACTGAAGATGGTGAAAAACAAACAACACTACCTGTTGCATTTTTAGCAGGATTACTAAAAGATCTAATTGGGAATGCAATGCCATTGGTCATTGTAATTATCATTACGATATCAGGTATATTATCTATTTTATGTTCGACAGTATTGAAAAATAAATTTAAACCAGAGGGGCTAATGAATAATGCATTCAATGTAAAGATTGTCTGGTTGATTTTAAGAATATTAGCAGTAGTGTTTGTTTGGATGACATATTTAAAAGTAGGTACTGACATTATCTATTCCGAAGATACGGGTGGCCTCGTATTTGAAAGCCTACTACCTACATTAGTAACTGTCTTTTTCTTTGCAGCGTTATTTCTACCGTTACTTATGGAATACGGATTATTAGAATTATTAGGACCGATTTTCAGACCGATTATGAGACCGTTATTTACATTACCAGGACGGTCGACAGTTGATAATCTTGCATCATTCATTGGTGATGGAACAGTAGGGGTTTTAATCACTAGTAGACAATATCAAGAAGGATTCTACTCTAGAAGAGAAGCGACAGTCATTGCTACTACGTTTAGTGTTGTTTCACTAACATTTGCCATTGTTGTTGCCGACACTGTACATATGCAAAAGCATTTCTTCTATTTTTATTTGACTGTAATCATCTCTTGTGTAGTATGTGCGTTAATTTTGCCAAGAATTTGGCCGCTCAGATCTATTAAAGATGAATACTCTAAAGAAGTATCGGAAGAAATGAGAACAGAGAAGTTACCTGACAATAAAACTGCTCTAGATCATGGTTTTGATATGGCGACTGAAACAGGCATTAATGCACCTGGTTTTAAAGCATTTTTTAAATCAGGTTTCAAGACCGTAATCGACATGTGGTTTGTAATTTTACCTGTAGTGATGAGCGTTGGTACACTTGCAACAATTATAGCAACGTATACACCATTATTTGCGATTATTGGAAAACCATTTGTTCCATATTTAGAATTACTTCAAATACCTGAAGCAGCTCAAGCATCAGAGACAGTATTGATTGGATTTGCCGATATGTTCTTACCATCAATTTTAATAGAAGGTGTTGGTAACGATATTACATTATTTGTTGTTGGCGCTTTAAGTATCACGCAATTGATTTACTTATCAGAAGTTGGTGGGGTAATCTTAGGTTCTAAAATACCAGTAAGTATCTTTAAACTCTTTATCATATTCTTAATAAGAACAATCATTGCTTTACCTATTATAGCGTTAATGGCTCACTTGTATTTCAATTAAAAAGTATGTAATAAAAAAGAAATATAAAAGTGTAATAAAAGCTAGCTCAAAGTGAAAAAGGAACGTCTCGGACAATTATGTGTGCCTAGGACGTTCCTTTTTATATATGGTATAGTAATTATAATCATTTAAAATGTTATTATTAATTATCTAATACTGATATTACGTTAGCTTTGACAACTTTATTACCTAACACAGGTGATTCTTCGCTGCTTGATTTGGCTTTTCCTTCATGAGCTTCTTTGAAAGCATCGCTTTGAAGCCATGCTTTAAAATCGTCTTCAGTTTCCCACCAAGTATTTATATACATTTGGTCGTAATCTTCCTCATCATCAATCAACCAGACTTCTACTTTACGAAAGCCGTCAAGTTCTTGTATTTTCCCACCTTGAGTAAATTTTGGAGCCATCTTTTTAGCAAATCCTTTTTTTACATCAATTCTATTTGTAACTACATACATAAAGCGCACCTTCTTTCCATAATATATTCACAGTATATCATTGATAATTTATTAATATAATTGAGAAACCTTATTAATTAGTGGAATATTAATAACTAGCTGAATCTTTGATAAAAACATATTAAGGGTGGAACATATTTTAAATTGTTTTAGCTTCTCTAAAACAATTTAAAATAGCTATGAAGAAATCTGTCGTCATAGATTTCTTCATAGCTAATCTTAGTATATTTTTAAATTAATTATTTAGTTAATTCGTTATAAACTTTTTGATCATTTTGAGTGTATATAATGTATTCATGGTCATCAGTGTCGATGATAACACGGTTTGTTTTTCCAAATGTAGAACCAATTCTTGAAACTTTATTTCTATCAAGTTTAGGAACTTCGTGAATATTTTGGTCCTGTGAAATATTTTTTATTTCACTTGTTGGAATCTTAATGTCTGCAACTCTCCATTGAATTCTTACTTCACTGTTATCTTTTTTTACTGTCATTGCCATATATCGAACACATCCTTTAATTAATTTATAGCTATATCATACAATAAACTGCAAACGTTATCAAGTAATTGTGTGATACTTTTTTAAAATAGGTTATACTCATTTTTACGAAAGTATGTTCGCATTTAACGCGTAAATGTGCTAAAATATAATCCGATAAGGAGTAGTGAAAATGACAGGTAAAACCCACGCATCATGCGGCTTATTAGTCGGAGCTTTAACACTAGAATATTTTCATACTGATTTGTTTACATCTGTTACAGTTATAACGCTTGCAGTTATTTCGAGTTTGATACCTGATATTTGTCACGCACAAAGTAAAATTGGTAGACGATTTAAACTTATTAGTTATTTAATTAGGATAGTATTTGGACACAGGACATTTACACATTCACTTTTATTTATAGGAATTATTATCTTTTTACTTTATTTGATTCAAACCCCGGATTATTATTTGAGTAGTATTGTTCTTGGTTTGCTTTCACATGTTATACTAGACATGTTAACCCCAAGAGGTGTTAAATTATTTTATCCTGTTCCAATAAGCGTAAAATTTCCAATAGTTTTTAAAACAGGCGGTCTAGTTGACTTGTCTCTAGCTAGCGCGTTGTCGATTGGAGCAATTTATGTAATTTTTCAACCGTCTATACATAGGTTATTATTGAATTGGTTATAATTATGGTTGTACTGAGCATCATAATAATATAAAGTACATATAGTGAAATTATATATCCGTAATGCAAATAAGATATATTTTTTATTTAAATATTTGGATATTAAGGAGAGAGAGCATGCTAGATAAGAAAGCTTTAGAAAAGTTTAATCAAGACCATCTCATTGAGTTTGAAAAATTAATGAGCACAAATGAGAAAGAACAACTATCTGAAAAACTAGATGCACTAAATTTAACGGATATTCAAGATTTATACGAGGATTTATATATAAATAAAAAAGAGATTGATGATGTTACTTCTATTAATGAAGTAAAGTATGATATAAAAAATGAATTTACAGACGAAGAGATTGAGCAATATGAAAAAGTTGGATTTGAAGCTATTCGTAAAGGTAAATTTGCAGTACTACTTATGGCTGGAGGGCAAGGTACTCGATTGGGGTATAAAGGACCTAAGGGTTCTTTCGAAATTGAAGGCGTAAGCTTATTTGAGATTCAGGCTAAACAATTATTAGCATTAAAAGAGCAAACAGGCGAATTTGTTGATTGGTATATCATGACCAGTAAAATCAATGATCAAGAAACACAATTATTCTTCGAGTCAAATAATTATTTTGGTTATGATAAATCACATGTACATTTCTTTATGCAAGATAATATTGTAGCTTTATCTGAAGAAGGTAAATTAGTATTAGATGTAGATAATAATATATTAGAAACACCAAATGGTAATGGCGGTGTATTTAAAGCGCTTAAAAAGGCTGGGTATTTACAAGAAATGTTAGATAATGGTGTCGAATACATTTTCTTAAATAACATCGATAATGTACTAGTTAAAGTACTTGATCCATTATTTGCGGGATACACATTCCAAAATAGTATGGATATTACTACAAAATCGATACAACCCAAAGATGGCGAAAGTGTTGGTCGATTAGTTCATACAAAACACAAGGACACCGTACTTGAATATTCAGAACTAAGCCCAGAGGTAGCAAATGAGTTTAATAATGCTAATATAGGTATCCATTCTTTCAAACTTTTATTTATTAATAATGTCGTTGACAATGAATTACCATATCATTTAGCAATCAAAAATTTAAAACAATTAGATGAAGATTTTGGTGTTATTGAACAATCAACGTTGAAATTTGAACTCTTTTATTTTGATATTTTCCAGTATGCAAATAGCTTTATTACTTTACAAGTTCCGAGAGATGAGGAATTTTCCCCACTCAAAAATAAAGAAGGTAAAGATAGTGTGGAAACAGCTAGAGCAGATTTAAAACGTATGAATATGATATAAAAAAGGTGGTTACACTGTTGTCTCAATCAATAAAAGCTGATGATAATAAAGTAGTTAAAACATTTAAAGATATTGTACCTTTAACATTTGGCGAAGAAATAGGAAATGCAGTATCCCACGGTGTAGCAGCTTTTATAGCGTTATGTGCGCTACCTTATGCTGCCATCTTAAGTTTTCTAAACTTTGGTGTAATGGGGGCATTTAGTGTTTCTGTTTATGTTATAAGTATATTTTTAATGTTTATATCATCAACGGTTTACCATTCGATGCCAAACAAATCATCACATAAATTCATTTTGCGCATAATTGACCACAGTATGATTTATGTTGCAATCGCTGGTACATATACTCCAATTTGTTTAGCTTTAGTTGGTGGTTGGATTGGCTGGTCAGCAATGATTGTACTATGGGGAATAACGATTTGGGGCATTTTATACAAATCACTAGCTAAAAATGTTAACCATAAATTAAGTTTAATTATGTATCTAGTAATGGGGTGGGTTGGTGTGTTGTTCTTACCTAAAATTATTTTTGATACGTCACTTACATTTATGCTATTTATACTATTTGGTGGAATTGCATACACAATAGGTGCTTGGTTTTATGCACAAAAGGATCGACCATATTTTCATATGATTTGGCATTTCTTTATTGTGATTGCGTCAGTATTCCATTTTATAGCGATTATATATTTTATGTAGATTTATATATGGTAGTGGGGCTTATATTTTGAAGCCAGTAAGTTATTACCAATATAACGGATGAGGCTGAGACAATTAATTTGTTGCAGCCTCATTTTTGTACAAATAGTCATTTTAGCAAATAATTATTTGTGTATTTAAATGGTAAATATAATGGAGTATTAATTCCGATAATCATCAGTTTTTTAACTAAAAGTAAAATAATGATATTGAACTTACAAATAAATAATGATTAAGTAGAAATGGATATAAAATTAAAAAGATAAGAGAGTTGAGAAAAGTACATGAATATAAAATCATTAGGTATCGTAGTTGCGCTTATTTTAATAATGTTTATGTCTGCTATTGAAACATCCATTGTTTCTTTAGCTTTACCAACAATTAAAATGGATTTGAATGTAGAATCATCCATTTCACTCATATTCGCAGTTTATTTTATTGCGATAGTCATTGCTAATCCAATAGTAGGTGAACTACTAGAACGCACTAAAATTATATACATAACATTATTAGGACTGTTATTATTCACGGCAGGAAGTTTGCTATCTGGACTAAGTGACACTTTTACTTTATTAATTGTGTCTCGCTTTATTCAAGGATTAGGTGCTGGGGTTATGATGGCTTTAAGCCAAATCGTACCTAAATTAGCATTTGAAATCCCATTACGTTATAAAATTATGGGTACTGTAGGAAGCGTATGGGGGATATCAAGTATTATTGGTCCAGTACTAGGTGGCGGAATTTTAGAATTTGCAACTTGGCACTGGTTATTCTTTGTGAATATTCCGATTGCTATAATAGCAATGATACTGGTTATATTTACTTTCCATTTTGAGAATGAAAGCACGAGGGCTAAAAATAAGTTAGATATAAAAGGTTTAACTTTATTTTATGTTTTTGTTTTTTTTATAATTTTTACAGTTATGAATAAGTCAAATCTATATTTAAATATATTATCTTTGATTATAGCGATTGTAGTAGCAACCATATTATTTAAAAATCAAAAGAGGGTCAAAACACCATTTGTACCAGTAAAAGAATTTAATAAAATGATTGTCTTAATTTTCTTTACTGATTTTGCGTATGCAATTATATTGATGGGATACAATTTGTATATGCCAATCTATTTACAAGAAGATATTGGTTTATCACCATTACAAAGTGGGTTTGTCATTTTTCCAATTTCGTTTGCATGGCTAGTTTTAAATTTTTCACTTGATAAGATAGAAGCGAAAATGTCGAGAAAGGCATTATATATCAGTGCGTTTACATCATTAATAATTTGTGGGATATTAGTATTTATTGGAACGGACTCTCCACTATTTGTTGGATTTAGTCTATTATTAGCTGGTGTTAGTTTCGGAACAGTTTATACTAAAGACAGTGTAATTACCCAAGAAGAAACATCTCCTGCAAACATGAAACGTATGATGTCACTGTATACATTAACTAAAAGTTTAGGCAACTCAATAGGGTCTACAATTATGGGATACATGTATGCTTTATCGTTTACTTTTATTAGCGTTCAAATACACAATGTTATTATTTTAAGCTTTATTATACTAATAGCACTTATTTTGTTATGGTTATTCTTATATAAGGAGAAGCCAGTAACATCTAATTAGTGATGTACTTACATTAAATTAATGTTGAAATTACGTGAAAATTACTACTTGCGTATATGGTTTTTGTACCAGTCGGGTATAATGGTAATATAAATAATAAGGGTGAATATATCATTTGCATATACTATAGATATGTGGAGAAAGGGAGGACAGTAAGCAATGAAATATATTAGATATTTATTTACAACGCTTATTGTACTTTCTGTATTTATAATATCAGGCGCCATATTCTTAACATTTCTAGGTTTTGGCTTATATGGGTTGAGTAGGATTTTAATATATTTTCATTTGGCGTACTTTGGTTATAATAAAAGTTTTTACGATAATTTAATTTATTATGGTAGTTATATCGTGTTAGGCTACTTTAACTTATTTATTATAGAGAACTTAATGGATTACTTTCGGAAAAAAATACCTGAGAATCCGTATTTTCAAGGAACAACATATCATTTAATCACATTTACGGTAACGACCTTACTATTTTATTTTATAGTGCATATTCATTATGCGTATATCAATATTGATTTTTGGGTGATTGTCCTAATTATTGGCATTTTGTTCATATGTAAGGAAATCTTCTACCCAGATAGTAAAAATCTAAATGATAAGCACAAATAGTATTTCCATCATATACTTCAGCTCAAAACAGTTGTGTAAGTAAATATGTTGATTGATTTAAACATTGTTAGATTAAAGCAGCTAGTTCATAATTCTTATATTAAGAATAAATTGAGCTAACTGCTTTTTTATTAACTGTATTAAATTTATACTAAGTATAAATAATTTAAAGCATAGTCAAAGTTTATTTGTTAGAATATAATTGATAATGAAATAAGAGGGGGACGCTTTGTGTTAACGATAGAGCAAGTTAAAGAACTTGTTGGAGAATTGAAAGATCCAATAATAGATGTACCATTGAAAGAAACTGATGGAATTGTTGAAGTAAGTATTAAAGAAGAAAAAGAGCATGTAAGTGTTAAAGTAGCTATGGCTCAATTAGGTGGACAACCGCAATTAGATTTGCAAATGGCAATTGTAGAAGTACTTAAAGAAAATGGTGCAAATACAGTCGGCATTCGGTTTGAAGAATTACCACCAGAAGTTGTAGAACAATACCGTGGGTCAGGGGAAGAACAAAATCAAACAATAGAAGGATTGCTATCAAAGGATAATCCGGTTGAATTTATTGCAATTGCCTCAGGTAAAGGTGGTGTCGGTAAATCAACAGTAGCGGTCAATCTAGCTGTGTCTCTAGCAAGAGAAGGTAAAAAGGTTGGACTAGTTGACGCAGATATTTATGGTTTTAGTGTTCCTGATATGATGGGTATTGATGAGAAGCCAGGTGTTCAAGGGAAAGAAATTATACCAGTTGAACGTCACGGTGTTAAAGTGATATCTATGGCATTCTTTGTTGAAGAAAATGCACCAGTTATATGGAGAGGGCCAATGCTCGGTAAAATGCTCACAAACTTTTTTGTTGAAGTAAGATGGGGTGATTTAGATTATCTTATCCTAGATTTACCACCTGGCACAGGGGATATCGCATTGGATGTTCATACTATGTTACCCTCAAGTAAAGAAATTATTGTAACTACACCACATCCAACAGCAGCTTTTGTTGCTGCAAGAGCTGGAGCAATGGCGAAACATACAGAACATTCTATTTTAGGCGTGATTGAAAATATGTCTTATTTCCAAAGTAAAGAAACTGGAAATAAAGAATATGTCTTTGGTACTGGCGGTGGAGAGAAACTTGCAGAAGAACTGCAAACTGATCTATTAGGACATCTTCCATTAGAACAACCCTCATGGAATCCTAAAGACTTTGCGCCATCTATATATCAAACAGATGATAGACTTGGTCAAATATATCAATCTATGGCACAACAAATCATTGAAAAGACTAATAAATAGGGAGTTTTTGTTAGCGGATAGAAATTATTTTAATTTCTATTCGTTTTTCTATTGCTTTTTTTCTGAATGGTGGTAGAATTGTTTCTTGTGGCAAACATTTGATTTTACAAACGTGAATTCAAAAATATTAAAATTAAAATTGTTGTTGACTTTTCTAGATGAAATTGATATTATATAAAAGTCGTCAAAAACGGCAAACAAATTATTTAAATTAATTATAAAAAGTGTAAAAAATATACTTGCATTAATAAGAATAATAATTTAATATTGTTACAGTAATGTTAATTGATTGTTAAAAAATAATATTTTCTTATTGACAAAGCGTCTAGCAAGATGTTAACATTGTAAAGCAACTATTAATTAAATGAAGAAATGAACATTGAAAACTGAATTGCAATATGTCAACGTTAATTCCGAACACAACATTAAATTGTTGGTTCAA
>NZ_JAGEVL010000010.1 GCF_017583065.1 Staphylococcus shinii
ACTGTTTTGAACCAACAATTTAATGTTGTGTTCGGAATTAACGTTGACATATTGCAATTCAGTTTTCAATGTTCATTAATGTGTTACAAGAAATTATTTTATCATTAAGTTTTTGTTAAGTCAATGATAAATTTTTAATTTTTTTATTAAGTCTGTTTCGTTTTTCTCAACTCAACATTTACTATTATATAACTTACAAATGAGATTCACAAGCGTTAATTTTACACTTTTTAAAATTCATTTTTTTCAATCAATATTGCAGTGCGTCTTGTTTTGACGACTTTTATATAGTATCAAGATTATTCTATATCGTCAATAATTATCGTGAATCTTTTTAGTTGAATTTTACCTTTCTATTCACTATTTAGTAAATAGATGTACAGTTTTTTAAAATTGTGTAATAACGTTACATAACTATTTACTCATTTTGTTCCAATTTTTTGTTTTAGTTGGTAAGTAAAAGCATTTTTATATACAATCTTTCCTCCATATTTTAAATAATTATATATTTTTAATTATACTTGTTCCTACTATAGAAAGAATTGAAAACAAAAAACCCAAGATATTGAAGATCTTGGGTTCTAACATTATACAGTTTATAGTTAGTTAGCGTATGTTGAACTTATTTGTCTCTTCTTTGTAAATAACAGTTTCTAATATAAAAGACTTAGCTAAGTTATACATCTAATTCAATCATAATTAGCATTGTTTAACCCAAAAAGGTAAAACATATGTTTATATGTTTTACCTTTTTGGGTTTGTTAGTTAATAACTATTAAATTTATCATTGCTTCGACTATGGTTTCAATTATTCATTTTTATCTTGGCAATCTTTGCATAAACCATAAATTTCCATACGATGATGCGTTACATTAAAATCTGTTACGTGCTGGGCCAATTGTTCAACCTCATCTAGCTGTGGATAATGAAAGTCTACGATTTTCCCACAATCTTCACATATAACATGGTAGTGATTATGTGTACTGAAATCAAAACGACTTGATGAATCTCCGTAAGGTAATTCTTTAACTATCCCTATTTCTTTGAAGACACGTAAATTATTATATATAGTAGCAACACTTATATTTGGAAAATCAGGTGAAAGTGCTTGATAAATTTCATCGGCTGTAGGATGTGATTCTGAAGCAATTAAGAACTTAAGGATTGCTTGTCTTTGTGGAGTTATTCTCACGCCGTTATTTCTTAAAGATGCAATTGAATCTTCTAGTTGATGTTCAACTGTTTCCATCTCTGCACTCATTTCCCTCACCATCTTTCTATTTAAGAATTATTATTACTTAATATTAATATAACTGTTAAAACGGTGAAATGTCAATATTCTTAGTCTAAACTCATTAATATCCGTTCTTTGGGTCAACTACATTCTCAATTAGGTCATCATTATTGAGAATCGATTCTAAATTTTTGCTAAAAATCTCTGTTACTTCTGCTTTATTTTCTGCCCCATTACCAGTAATATGAGCTGTAATTGTAACATTTTCTAATTCATATAGTGGATTATCTGCTGTTAACGGTTCATTTTCAAATACATCTAAATATGCATGTCTTATTATTTTTTCTTTTAAGACTTCGACTAATACTTCTTCTTTTACAATACTCCCTCTACCTACATTAATAAATAACAATTCGTTTTTCATCAATTCGAAATGATATTTTGTTAGTAGATGTATCGTTTCATTTGTTTCAGGAAGTGTGTTAACAATGATGTCCGCTTTAGATATAACTTCTTTTAAATCTTCTATGGCATATGTTTCACTAAAACCATTTACATCATGACCAGTTGTGTTTATGCCAAACACTTCCATATTCATAGTATTAGCTATTTTCGCCGTATTTTGTGCAATGCTACCTGTACCTAAGAATAATAAGCGTTGACCACTTAACCTTTTACCACTCATTTTTGAGTTATAATGCTTTTTAATTTGGTTTATATAAGAAGTCCTCATTTTTTTATAATCATCCAAGATATATGCAAAGATAAACTCTGACATCTGTTTTGCATGAACACCTTTACCATTTGTTAGTTTTATATTGTTGTCGCTAATATATTTTAATGGGAGTTTGTTCACCCCCGTAGAGTACCATGCCAGCCATTTTAAATTTGGGCAATCACTTAAAAACGTAGTATCTAAGTTACTGTCGTAACCAAACAATATATCTAAAGTTTGTTTATCTTCTTTATCGATATTAGAAACACCAGTTGTAAATACGAATTCTACAGTAGGAAATCGTTCAATTAACTCAGTTTCTAGGTCACCTAGCTTCATTAAACTTACAGCTTTCATTTCAAATCACCTAATATATCTTTTATTTCTTCTATTTGAGTTTTCACTTTAACTTTTTCAATTACATCTATAATAGTCCCATTTTCATCTAAAATAAAAGTAGTTCTTACAATCCCCATAGATTCTTTACCAAAAGACTTCTTCAATTGATATACGCCAACTTCTTCAGAAAGTTTATAATCTTCATCTACCAATAAATCAAAATTTAAATCCAATTTATTGCTAAAGTTTTGGTGTTTCTTTTTACTATCTCCACTTATTCCATAAACACTTACATTTAATTCATCGAACATTTCAAGATTATCTCTAAAATCACAAGCTTCCGTTGTACATGTCGGTGTATTATCCCTCGGGTAAAAATAAAGCACAGCCTTTTTACCTTTAATACTTTCATTAGATACTAATTCACCATTTTGATTTTCTAATTCAAATTTAGGAAACTGACTTCCTTTTTTTAACATTTCATTCACCCTATTTCTTTTTATTCTTTATTTTATGATACGATAATAGTCGTAAATATTAAATAAAAAGAGGTTGATAACTATGAAATTTACTGAAAGTGAAAAACTTCAGAAATTATCCGATGAATATATTTTAGGTGGTGTTAATTCACCGTCTCGTTCATATAAGGCAGTTGGCGGTGGAGCACCTGTAATGATGCGTTCTGGTCAAGGCGCGTATCTTTATGATGTCGATGGAAATAAATACATTGATTACTTACAGGCATATGGTCCAATCATCACTGGCCATGCACATCCACATATCACTAAAGCGATTCAAGAACAGGCAGCATTAGGCGTGTTATATGGCACACCTACTGAGTTAGAAATTGAATTTGCCAAGAAATTACGTGGCGCGATTCCCTCATTAGAAAAAATTAGATTTGTTAACTCTGGAACGGAAGCTGTGATGACTACTATACGTGTCGCACGTGCTTATACAAACCGGACTAAGATTATCAAGTTTGCTGGGCAATATCACGGACATTCAGATTTAGTATTAGTAGCTGCTGGTAGCGGCCCATCACAATTAGGCTCGCCTGACTCCGCTGGTGTACCTTTAAGTGTTGCACAAGAAGTTATTACTGTCCCATATAATGATATCGACGCTTATAAAGAAGCTATAGATTATTGGGGTGATGAAATTGCTGCAGTTCTTGTTGAACCAATTGTCGGAAATTTTGGTATGGTAAAACCACAACCTAACTTCTTAGAACAAGTGAATGAAATATCACATAACAATGGTAGTTTAGTAATATATGATGAAGTGATAACTGCATTTAGATTCCATTTTGGTGGAGCTCAAGATTTGTATAATGTTTATCCTGATTTAACTGCATTTGGAAAAATTGTCGGCGGTGGTCTACCAATTGGTGGATACGGTGGTAAACAAGATATTATGGAACAGGTCGCACCATTAGGCCCTGCATACCAAGCTGGTACAATGGCTGGAAATCCGTTGTCTATGAAAGCTGGTATTGCATTATTAGAAGTACTAGAACAAGAAGGTGTTTATGAAAAGTTAGATGCCTTAGGTAAACGTTTAGAAGATGGATTACTTTCATTAATAGAAAAGCATAATATTACAGCAACAGTTAATAGAGTATATGGTGCACTTACACTCTATTTTACAGAAGAAACTGTAGTCCACTATGATCAAGCGGAAAATTCTGACGGTGAAGCCTTCGCTAAATTCTTTAAACTTATGTTAAATCAAGGTATAAATTTAGCCCCTTCTAAATTCGAAGCTTGGTTCTTAACAACAGAACATACTGAAGAAGAAATAGATACAACATTAAAAGCAGCCGATTACGCTTTTAGTCAAATGAAATAAACTTGAATTTTAGCTCCAATCATTGTATAACAAGTATAAATACATTTATTAAGGAGCGGTATATTTGAAATTAGGAGCCCGTATTCTCAAGACAGGTATAGCCATTATACTTGCTTTGTTTATCGCTTCTCTATTACCTGATGAAGCTGGTTTAAAAGCAATCGCTGGGGTCAGTGCAGTCGTTGCTATGCAACCAAGCGTTTTTCGATCTATAAAAACTGTTTCTGACCAAGCGCTTGGTAATGTCGTTGGTGCATTGCTTGCTGTAGCAATGGTTACGGTATTTGGAGACAATGTCATAATTATGGGTGTTACTGTCATACTTTTAATTGCTATACTTTTCCGTTTCAATTTAGCACATGTTGCTACATTAGCGAGTGTAACAGCGTTAATTATTATGGGACAGCACTCAGGAGATTTTTATGTTTCTGCATTTTATAGATTTGTACTAGTTATGATTGGTGTAATTAGTTCATCAACAGTTAATCTATTATTTTTACCACCAAAATTTGAATCAAAAATTTATTACAACTCATTGAATATATGTTCCGATATATTTGTCTGGTTTAAACTTGTATTAAACGATACATCAGAATATCACCACATAAAAGAAGATAGAGGCGTAATAAGTGATCGCATTAAGAGACTTGAACAGACATTTAGTTACTATGAAGAAGAACGACCATTTACTAAAAAACAAGTATATGCGCAAAATCGCAAAAAGATACTTTTTAAAGAAGTCGTTCGCAGTACTCGACACGCATATGAAGTATTAAAAAAAATGAATCGTTATCAAAACGATTTACACAATTTAAATCACGAATTACTACTTCAGATTAAATTGGAAATAGATACACTAATTGCATATCATGAACAAATATTTATAAGCCTTTCTAAAAAAGCTAAATATGATGTAAGTCAATTCGACAATCAAATAGAAAATCCACAGAAAAAAGAACTTATGGATGCCTTCCAAAAAGAAATAATTAAAAATCCATATCAAACGGTATACTCTTATGCGAATATTATGCAAATTATATCTGCAATAGAAGAATATCGTTACACGCTAGAACACTTAGACAGACTTCGCATTAGTTTCTTCTCATATCATAATAATGACAATGAAATCGATATATTAGATGAAGATTTCGATTTATAAAAAACCCCGAGATTGTGTTATTACAACACTCTCGGGGATTTTTTATGTCATTTATTTAAAAGAAACAGAATCGTATCAAATTACAAGTTTTGTATGCTATAAAGATGTTCATAAGCGCCTCTTTTAGCTAATAACGCTTCATGTGTTCCTGTTTCTACAATCTCTCCATTTTCCATTACTACAATTTTGTCAGCGTGTGTAATAGTTGAAAGTCTATGAGCAACTATCAATGTCGTACGATTTTCACTTAAAATATTTAATGCATCTTGGATAATAGATTCACTTTCTAAATCTAACGCACTTGTAGCTTCATCTAAAATTATAATAGGAGGATTATTTAAGAAGATACGTGCGATTGAAACACGTTGTTTCTGTCCACCAGAAAGTTTTACGCCTCTTTCGCCAACTTCTGTATCATAGCCTTCAGATAATTCCATAATAAAGTCATGCGCGTTGGCCATTTTGGCAGCTTTAATCACTTCTTCGTCTGTAGCATCAGGACGGCCTAATAAGATATTCTCTTTAATCGTGTCTGAAAATAAGACGTTATCTTGTTGGACTAAGCCTATTTGATTTCTTAAACTTCCTGTTAAATATGACTTGATATTTGTACCATCAATTTTAATTTCACCTTCTGTTACATCATAGAATCTTGGAATTAAATTAATTAAAGTAGATTTCCCTCCACCACTCATTCCAACGAATGCTACTGTTTCACCTTGGTTAATCTCTAAGTTTATATTATTTAAAATTGTTGATTCGTCTGAGTTATATTTAAAACTTACATCGTTTAACTCTATATGACCTTCATTAATTTCAATTGGTAATGCACCTTTTTTATTTTTAATGTCATAACCTTCATCCATTAGTTGAAAAACACGGTCCATTGAAGCAAAACTTTGTGTCAAAGTTGTAAATGAAGATACAAGTCGACGTAACGGACCAAATAATTGCTCTAAATAGCCAACAAAAGCCGCTAATGTCCCAACAGTTATCGATCCATTGATAGCTAAAAATGCACCTGAACCAATAACAATCAGTGGTCCTATATCAGTTACCGTATTAATCGCAGAGAAGGAATAAGCATTCCAACGTGTGTGATTAAATGCTCTTTGCAAGAAGTTTCGATTATGTTTATCAAAGTTTTGTGCTTCATTATCTTCAATAGCAAAACTTTTAATAACAGACATGCCTTGTACACGTTCATGCAAAAAGCCTTGAACTTCAGCTAATGCTTGAGATCTCTTTCTTGTTAAATTTCTTAGACGACCGAAGAAAAAGTAAACAGTTAATATATACACCGGGAAAATTACAAGCGCTGCTAACGTTAATTTAACATCTAAGAAGAACATGATGGATAGTGCAATCACAATTGTGATACAGTCTAGCCAAATATTCATTAATCCCGTTAAAATAAAATCTTTTGTTTGCTCGACATCATTAATCACTCTAGATATAACCTGTCCAGCTTGGTTATTTGCATAGAACCTAGAACTTAATGCTTGTAGATGATTATAAAGTCTTCTACGTATATCATATAAAATCTTATTACTTGTCCACTGTGCTAAATATTGTCTTAAAAATTCAATTGGTGGTCTTACAATCACAAAAATAAATACAGCAATTCCCAAAGCAATAGCTAATCTTGTAAATTTCTCTTCAACTGAAATTGAATTATTATTAATAATATCGTCAATAACGTATTTTATTAATAATGGAATCAACATCGGAATCCCAAATTTTAAAATACCAACAAGTATCGTAGCAATGATTCGCCATTTATATGGTTTTACAAATTGTAAATATCTACGAATCATAAATTTATTCCTCCCCCAAACTTTATAGCAAATGAAACAGCCTACGTTGAGCTATCAACGAGGCTGTTGTAAACGCGTTATCTTAGTTTGTTTATCATTTCATTCGCGCATACGGTTATTTATATTAAACATGTTTTGCCATGCCTAAATAGCTCAACGCATATCACTATAAATGATAATGTAATTAAAAACATTAAATGTGCTTAATAATTTCTAATTTTTTTATATCGTTCACGCCAAACTTTTATAAAATCGGGAGCAAACGGACCTTTCTTCTGTTCAATCCATTGTTGTAAAATATCAACGTTACGTCTTAATATCACATCAATATCTGATGAATAATTCATTTGTTTCATATGTTGTTCGTACTCGTCTTCATCTAATAAATGGTACTTGCCGTTCGGATAAACTTTAATATCCAAATCGTAGTCAATATATTTTAGCGCTTCTTCATCACATACAAATGGCGATGATAAGTTACAATAATAATACACACCATCTTCTCTAAACATACATATTACATTAAACCAATATTCAGAATGAAAATAAACAATTGCTGGTTCTCTAGTTATCCATGTGCGACTATCACTTTCAGTAACAAGCGTATGATCATTTCCACCAATTACAACATGTTCCGTACCTTTTAATATAGTAGTTTCAGACCAAACACGATGTATATTACCATCATGTTTATAACTTTGAATCTTAATTGTCTGACCTTCTTTAGGTATGGATTCTTTTACCATGCTCCACACCACCTTTTCTTAATTTCACAATATAAATTATAACATAATTATGGATTCAACAACGAGTCTAACCATGTGTTGAAATAAATTTAAATATTTTCGACATACTCACAGGAAAATTAAACATTTCTTTCTCATTAACATGCATCCATATCATATTTTCAGGTAAATCAACATCTATTTTATTAATTACTTTATCTGCTAAGTATACTTCAATGTCCCATGTAATGTGAGTAAATTGATGCTTCAACTTATAGATAGGTGTTTCTGAAAATCGAATATCTGTTTCCAATTTTGTATTAATATTTTCTACTTCATCCGCTTCATACATTGGAAACTCCCACATATTATTCAACAATTTTTGCATTCTTTTTTCTATTAATAATTGATTATCTTCATTTCTAATGATATATACATGCTGCTTTACATGTTTCTTTTTTGTTTTAGTTGTTTTTACAGGCAAATCCTCGACAGTCCCTTTTTCAAATGCTTCACAGTTTTCTTGTACAGGACAAAATAAACACAATGGATTTTTAGGAGTACAAACTAAGGCCCCTAATTCCATCATTGCCTGATTAAACGTGCCAGCGTCTTGTTCAACATATGGCTGTAATTCTTTTTCATATGTCTTTCTTGTTGATTGCAGTTTAATATCTTTAGTATCATTATTTAATCTTGACCATACTCTAAAAACATTCCCATCCACAGTTGCTAACGGTAAATTAAATGCGATGCTCATCACTGCAGCTTGGGTATAAGGCCCAACACCTTTCAACTTACCGAATATTTGTGGTGAATCAGGCACTTGTCCATGGTAGTTCGAATGAACATCTTTAATTGCAGTATGAAAATTTCTCGCTCTACTATAATAACCTAAGCCTTCCCAATACTTAAGCACTTCATCCTCTTCTGCATTACTTAAATCTTCAATTGTGGGGAAACGGTTAATAAATCTATTATAATAATCTATAACTGTTTTTACTTGTGTTTGTTGTAACATGACTTCACTTAACCAGATATAATAAGGATTTGAAGTTTCTCTCCAAGGCATTTCGCGTTGATTTGTTTCAAACCAAGTCACAAGATTGTTTTTAAATTTCGGTTCATTAAACATTTTCCACATCTCTTTCTTTAGTTTTGTAAAAGTTTTTTATGATAAACATAGTATGTTATTTTTAATATTGTGCATATTCGATTATAATGAATATAATATTGACATGAAATGAGTGAATACTTATGGATACAGGAACACATATAGTCATGGGTATCGGACTCACTGCACTAGCTACCCAAGACCCCGCTATGGCAGGATCTTTTGCAGCAACAGCTACAACATTAGTAGTTGGTTCATTAATACCTGATGGTGACACAGTTTTTAAATTAAAAGATAATGCTACGTATATATCCAATCATAGAGGGATAACACATTCAATACCTTTTACAATTCTGTGGCCTTTATTAATCACGCTTTTCATATTTACATTTTTCAAAAACGTAGATACAACACACGTTTGGCTATGGGCACAACTTGCTGTGTTTCTTCATGTATTTGTAGATATTTTCAATTCTTATGGTACACAAGCACTTAGACCCATTACTAACAAATGGATTCAATTAAGCGTAATCAACACCTTCGATCCTATTATTTTCATATTATGGTGTGTTGGGATAATATTTTGGTTAATTGGTATACATCCATATGTCGCTTTCTTCCCTATTATTGCTATCCTTGTAGTATATTATATGATTCGCTTTAGAATGCAAGCTATAATTAAGCAACAAGCATTGAAACAAATTAAGCAAGAACATAATCCCGTAAAAGTTTTTGTAGCCCCAACTATTCGATTTATGCAATGGCGAGTGGCTATTCAAACTGAAGAACATGATTATGTGGGAAGAAGTTATGGTCGTAATATTGTATTTAGTGATAAAGGTAAACGCCAATCATTTGCTAATGATGATTTAATGCAATATGTAAAAGGTGATAAAAATATAAGAACTTTCCTTAATTTTTCTTCTATTTATCGTTGGCAAGCCAAAACATTAGATGACGGTACTACCGAAATAAGATTGGTTGATTTACGTTATTTAAAAAACGGTCACTATTCTTTTGTAGCAATTGCCCACTTGGATAAAGATATGCAAATAGACCATTCATATATTGGCTGGGTGTTTAGCGAAGATAAGTTGCAACGTAAATTATTTGCGAAGTAAAAATCAATATTTCATTAATAAAACTGGAGGCACGCGTTATCTTTTAACGGTTGCCTCCAGTTTTCTGTTTCGTATTTATATATTACTATAGTTTTTTAATTACTCTGCTGTATGTTGAACGTTATTATTTTGCGGATTTGCTTCTGTTGTCTCTTCCGTGTGTGAATTTGTTTTCACATAGTCATATTTTTTATGTGCTACAATTCTATACAAAGCATAGATAAGCACGCCCATGATCGCTAAAAATAAAACAAAATATAAATGATATGGGATGTTGTTCAAACTCAAAGTTCCTAGTACTACTGATTGAGAAATACCTTCAACCAAATAGAACAAAGGATTCAACATTAAAATATGTAACAATATGGAAGTATCACTATTAGGAATAAAAATAATTGGTAAAGTAAAGAACATAATGAACGTAACGACATAGAATATGGTATTAATTTTACTTTGTATGATTGAAATCAATCCTAAGAATGTAGAAATAATTATTATAAACAGCATAGTCATAACTACAAAAAATAATGCCGAGTAGATTGAACTTTCAATATTAACAGGCGTTGCTAAGATAATAATTATGAGTGTTATAAACATTGTTATACTTATAACAATCGAAATAAGGATGTTTTGAAAAACTGGGTTTAAATTAAATAATTTCCCTATGAAATAATCAGTTTTAAATGTATTATAACTTTGATAAATCGCAATCCAAATAAATGCAAAGCATACTAATGAAGTTAATCTAAAATAACCGCGTGCTTGCTTAATTTCTTCTGTACCACTTAAATGAAATATCAACATCATTATAAGTAACAGAGCAATACTTACCACGAAAGGCGCTGCTAGCCACATCCATTTTGATTTCAAACGATGATATGCATGTTTCATTAGGTATGGCGTGTTTTTAAAATAGCTAATCATACTATCAATCATCTTTTACACCTACAATTCAATATAAATCCATTTATTATTCTTTAAATCTGCCATGAAATAACCATCCCCTGATTTAGTAATCCAGAAGTTATTTTCAATATCAAATTTGTCTTTCAATTCTTTTTTATCTTTAATAGGGAAAGTGAAACCAGTTAATTTATTTTGATCATCAAAAATCATAGAAATTGGTTGTTGTACAATTGGCACATTAAATCGGTTATCTTTCCCACTTTCAGGTACAAGTGAATCTGTTACTTTATTATGTTTTTTATGCAAATGACTATTAAAAAATTCATTGTAATTACTGTAATTTGTATGCATATACGGTGCTAATGATTTCAAGCTATGCTCTTCAAATAATCCCGCTGGATCAAAATAGCGTAATTTATTTTTGGCAATTTTATAATTGTTATTATCGACCACGACACGATAATTTTTTGAATTTTCGCCAGTAATTGTTACAAATGAATATTGATCTGCATTTATTTTCTTACTATTGTTCATATTTTCTAAATTAACAGCATCATTCAATACAATGCCGTACGCCAGTTTCTCTTCGTATGGATTTTTCTGTTGGTTTTGAATAGAAGCCTGATCTTGATTTTCACCAATCTCAAGTTTACCTAAGTCATTGAACATCAATAATGCCATAAATAAAAGCCCCATAAAGAAAATAGTAAATAAAGTCCAAAAACGGACCAACGCCACGGGTGGTTTTGCATGTTTATAACGTTCAATTCTTCTAAAATTATAAGTCAATTCTGGAATTCTTGTTCTATTCTTTTTCCAGTCTACATCAAAATTAGCTTTCTCTTCTTCACTATTTAATGACTGTCTATCTTTTTCATGTTCTTTAAACATAGGCAATACTTGCTTAATTGAACCTTCCATTCTTAATTGTCCATGAGAAATCCATGCTAAATAATTACTAGCCTTTGAAATACGTTCCACATTATCATCTATCATAACGATAGTTAAGTTATTATTTATGTATTCATCTGTTAATTCAATTGCTTTTTCAAAATAACTTTCATCCAAATTATGTAAGATTTGATTCATAATAATAATGTTAGCTTTGGATGTTCTAGCCAATGTAAATTGCAATTGAGCAAACTGTTGATCTGTTAAGGAATTAATTGGTTCATTAGTTTCGTTATCTAGATGTGAAAACTTTATTATTTGTTCTACTTTGTGTTCAGACGTGTCATATTGAAACAATATAATTGCATTTTTTACATAATCATTAACAGATAAAGATAACAATGGTTTATCTTCAATATCCGCGAAAAACATATCTGTCTTTCTCACAACTCTACCCTTATCCGGTTTAATTTCACCGCTCAATAAACGACCTATCAATGATTTAGAGGAATCAACTTCACCAATTATACCTAAGGCTTCACCTTGATAGATATGTAGGTTAATATTATTCAATTCTATATCTTCTGCATCATAACCAAAGGGTTGATACCATTTTTTGGATTTTCTATTTCTATAATAATGCGTCACATTAAGTAACTTTAATATAATTGAACTACCCATCCTATCTTCATCCTTCTATAATTTTAATAATGCAATAGGTAAACCTTCTTCAGGTTCTGTACTTTTAATTCTAAAGCCCCATGCAAATACACCTTTTAATCTTTCAACCTTAAAGTAATTTTCTGTACCATCATTTAATTTGTATATTTTGCCTAGTTCAATTTTTGTTCTATCGACCAAGTAACTTTCTGCAATTATCACTTTACTTTGATAGACATCATATTCATTTAAAATACCATTCATTTCTGCTTTTCTCATTTTTTCTTTATACCCTTGAATTTCGTGTCGTAATTCTACTTCACTCATTTCACTCAATTTCTTCTGTTCCATCGACGATACCACTCTCTTCTAATTTACCTTTAATTTTATCATATTTGTAACCTTTTCTCATAAGGCCTTCAATGGTTTTATTAATCAATTTTCTGCCCGAATATTTTCTTGAATGTTTATTATATACTTTCTCTAATTCCTGTTGTAGCAAACCATCTAATTCTTCTTCTGGCTGAGAAAAATCCATTTCATCCATAACTTCTTTAATTTTTTCAAATGAGTAACCTTTTTGTATCAATGACTGAGTTAATTTTTCTTTTCTTTTTACAATTGGTCCCTTTTTTTGCCTTAAAATTTTATTCGCTACTTTAACAATAGCTTCCAATGGTTGTTCTGCTTCATATCGTTCCACATAATCATCTATAATGATTTGTTCTACACCAGCTTCCCGTAATTTTTCTTTGAAGATACCAGGCCCTTTGTCAGTAGTTAGAATCATAGTATTCTTCAAACTATTTGCATAATCATTATGGTCAATCAGACGTTGATCATGACAGTATTCTATAACTTTTGCTATTACAAGTTCTGAAACTTCTTTCTTCTGTAAATGTTTTATAACTTCATGATCTGTTCTCTTCCGATAAGATATATATTGAATAGCTGTATTTACAGCTTGTCTATATTGATCATAATTTTGTATTTTTTCCATATCTTGCGCTTCGACAATCTGATCTTTTTTTAGATTAAAATGAATATATGTATCCATATCTATACCCATTTCAAATTCACCATCTAAATATAAATTAAAACGCTCTTTATTCTTTTTCTGTACTTCTATTTTAGTTATTTTCGGCATAGTCCTCACTCCACTTCTTAGGATAACTTATATTGTTTATGAATGGAATTATAGTGTCTAGTATATTTAAAATTAATTTTAATTCATAATATGTATTACTAAATTATAGCATTAATAACATGAAGAAATTTATGTTATACCATAAAACGAAACAAATTTTAACAACAACATAAATCAGTTTTCTATTAGCTCCCCAAACATAAAAAACAGCAATATGATATCCATTTTATTTCTAGATTTCATATTGCTGCTTTATTTTGTTAAACCCCTAATTCTTGAATAGCATTTTCGTATTGTTCATTTGTTATATAATCTTGTTGTTTCATTTTTTCCAAATCCGTTTTAACTCGATTAATAAAATTATCTGACATGTCATTTATATCATATACACTTGGTGCATTGATTTTACTTGCTAAAATTGCACTTTGTAATACTGATATTTGTGGTAAATTAGGGTTATTTTTATCTGTTGTTACGCCAAAATAATGATTCGCTGCAGATTCGACAGTATATTGATCACTGCCAAAATATATATTATTCATATAAAAACTCAATACTTCATTCTTATCATAATTTTTTTCAACTCTATGCGCGACAAATAATTCTTTGACTTTCCTAGTAAAAGACTGTTCATTATCGTAATAATAATTTTTTACTACTTGTTGTGTGATGGTACTGCCTCCTTGAACACTCTTATCACTTAATGTTGAGAAAAGCGCTCTTGAAGTACCTTTGAAATCAAATCCGTGATGTTTATAAAATCGTTCATCTTCCATAGCGATAAATGCACCTTTTGTATAATCAGGCATATTTGAAGCGGCAACAAAACTTTCCTTATCTTCAATTGTTTTTAATTCATCAACATTTGCCCTTAAAGACAAAGCATACATCGCAGCAACAAAAATACCTAATATGATAATGATTGGCATTAATAATTTAAATAACAGTCCTATACCTTTTTTCTTTTTCTTTGGTTTATTCACAGGTTGGGAGTAAGTATTGTGATACGGTATATTCGAACCTTTTGCTTTATATTGTTTATTTTCTTTATATCGATCGCTTCTTTTCATGCGGTAGCTCCTTTATGTTGCTCTCATATCATTATAAGTGAGTTTATCAATAGATGAAATGTTTATCTAGAGCTAATTGTAAAAATCAGTCCAAGGGTGTATGCCATACTCAATATGAAGTTTTACATTATTACCAAACCACTTATGACATCCTACATTTTCACAAAATAAAAACTGGAAAAACAAAGATACTTACATATTACTTCGTGATAAATTTTAAAATATCACTTTTCAATACGTGTTCTCTATATTTTTCCAGTTACGGAAGATTAAAACTTCAATTTATTGAATTAATGCTACTCTTAGTCGTTTAGTCATTAAGTTGATTTACAATCTCTCTATTGAAATCATCTAAATCGTCTGGTGTACGACTTGTAACAATATTATTATCTACAACTACAGATTCGTCAACGACTTGCGCTCCAGCGTTAGCTAAATCTTTACGTACATTTAATACTGCAGTCAATGTACGGCCATTTAAATCATCTGTATCTATTAAAATTTGTGGTCCGTGGCAAATTGCGAAAGTTGGAACGTCATTTTTAGTAAAGTATTTAGCAAATGTACCATATCTTCCTTCAGAATCTCCGCGCAAGTGATCAGGTGAAAATCCGCCAGGAATTAATAATCCATCGTAATCTTCAGGGTTGGCATCAGCAATGCTTAAATCTACTGTAACTTTCTCGCCGTGTTTACCGACTACTTCACTATTTGCTTCATCGCCAATTACAACAGTTTCATGTCCCGCTTCTTCAATTGCTTCTTTAGGACTTGTTAATTCGCTATCTTCAAATTCATTTGTTACTATGATTGCTACTTTTTTCGCCATGTTTAATCACCTTTCTCTATTTAGGTTCTACATTTAATATAGACTAAACAACTAGGTTTTAAACATATTTTTTTATTTTCATTTATTTATGCTTTATTTGAGTCTGAAGTGTTTGAGACAGTTTTAACCTTTTCTTCTAGTTGATCGAGTAAGCCAATCCACTCATCAATATCTTCCACTTTAACTTCATCTGGATTAACATGGTCAATGTCATCTATAAATTTTTCTAATCTCGCTTTTATTTGATCAATTGTTTGATTTTCATCCATTTTAAAAATGACTCCTTTTTTTATGATAGTTATATCCTAACATGGATTTGACAAATTTTGGTATAGTCTTAATAATATTAAATTGAATGTTTGGTTTATTTTACGTTTTTATTCCTCAAAATAATCATGTATAACTTATTTTGTAAACCACACTACTACCTGTAAAACAATTGATTTATTATGCTATGATTCAATTACTAATATATTCATTTTCAATTACCCCAAGTACAAAGTTAATAAAAAGGAAGTTTAATTTATGCTAAATTTACACGCTACTAATTCAAAGAAACCAATTTCAATCACTAACGACCCGTGGGAAGCTTATAATGATATACAAGCACACAATCGTTTGACGTTAAGTAATATAGAATTCACGACGACTAATTTATGTAATATGCGTTGTAGTCATTGTGCTGTTGGTTATACACTGCAAACAACTGACCCTGATCCATTACCTATGGACTTAATTTATCGTCGCCTTGATGAAATACCAGATCTTAAGACGATATCCATCACAGGTGGTGAGCCTATGTTTTCTAAGAAATCAATTAAAAATGTGGTTAAACCATTATTAAAATATGCTTATGACCGTGGTATATATACACAAATGAATTCGAATCTAACATTACCACTAGACCGTTATTTAGATATCGCTGAATATATAGATGTCATGCATATTTCCCACAATTGGGGTACCATCGATGAATTTACAGATGTAGGTTTTGGAGCCATGGATAAACAACCACCTTTAAAAGCGAAACTTAAATTATATGATCAAATGCTTACTAATTCTAGCACGCTTTCTGATCAAGGTATGTTTATTTCAGCAGAAACGATGTTAAATCAAAGTACTGTGCCACATCTTGAAAAAATTCATAAAGAAATCGTTAATGACATGAAGTGTAAAAGACATGAGATTCACCCTATGTATCCTGCAGATTTTGCAAGTCAATTAGATGTATTATCACTTAAAGACATGAAAACAGCGATACACCAACTTTTAGATTTACGCGACCCAGACTTATGGATGCTATTTGGTACACTACCAATTTATCCATGTATCAATGACGAAAATGACCAAGCATTACTACAACGATTACGTGATACGCCAAATGTTACTATGCGTAATGATCCGGATGGTAGAAACAGATTAAATGTTAATGTGTTTACAGGTAATGTTATCGTCACAGATTTTGGTGACGAAAACGGCACTATTTCAAATATTAAAAATGATAAATTACCCGATGTGTTTAGCCATTGGCTAAACTCTTCACTGGCACAATCACTCAACTGTCATTGTTCATCATTTAGTTGTCTTGGTCCTAATGTTCTTGTAAAAAACATGTATTATCCAAAAACTGATTTTAAAGAAAAAGAAAAAGAGATGCACACATTACACACAATGCTTTAAATACTAATCAAATGTATCGTATTGTTTTAATTCAATTAAAAAATGTGATGAACTCAAGTTATACTAATATGATCAAAAAGCGGCTAGGATCTTTAATGATCCTAGCCGTTTTTTAATCGTTATATTAGATTTCGTCGTTCCAATCCCTATTTCATACTTTGTGCTTTTGCTAAGAATGCTATCGTTTCTTTACTTTCATTTCTACGTTCTTTTCTACGTTTCACTCGTGCAAGCGCTGTGTCATGAAACCACATTTCAGTTTGTGTCTCTGGATAAACTTGAGGTACCTCTTGTGGTTTACCATCCTCATCTAATGCAACAAAAGTTAAAAAGCTTAACGCTGCTAAATGTCGCTCATTTCTTATAATATCTTCTATAATGATTTGTACACAAACCTCCATAGATGATTTGCCTGCATATGACACCATAGCTTCGTATGACACAATATCACCAGTCTTAATTGGTTTTAAAAAGTCTACGGAATCTGTTGAAGCTGTAACTACTTGAGAATTACTATGCTTAGTTGCAGTTATTGCAGAAATTTCGTCCACGTTTGCCATCAACATACCACCAAACATTGTGTGTAAATGATTTGTATCTTGTGGAAACACTTGTCGTTCCTTTATACTTCTTGATTCCGACATTGATTTACGTTTTACATTTCCCATAATATAATCCATTCCTTTGCTTTTAACTAATAAAAATCAGTGTTCTGAAATTACATCAAAACACTGTAAATTTATTTATTCAACATTGTATGTTACTTCGTCCAATTTCCTTGTTCAAATACTAGTTCTTCTTCATCATTTTGGGTAATTCCATAAATTGTTAAATCAGGCCCACCAATCATAAAGTCGACATGAATCAACGAATCATTAAGTCCACGTTCAATTTTTTCATCCGTTGTCATTTCTGTACCGCCTTCAACATTGAAAGCATATGCCGCCCCTAAAGCAATATGACAAGAAGCATTTTCATCAAATAAAGTGTTATAATAAATCGTGTTTCTATTTGAAATTGGTGAATCATCAGGTACAAGTGCTACTTCTCCTAGACGTTTTGCACCTTCATCAGTATTTAATAAATCACGTAGTACTGACTCACCTTTCTCGGCTTTAAAGTCAACTACAGCGCCATCTTTAAACGTTAACGTGAAATTATCAATAATATTACCATTATGACTTAAAGGCAATTTATTAGTAACATAGCCATTAACTTTCAATCGATGTGGCGCGGTAAAAATTTCTTCTGTAGGTATGTTTGCTACAAATGCTTGGCCATCGCTTGTATAACTTGTAGCATCTTCCCAAATATGACCATCAGGTAAACCAATCTCTAAATCCGTACCTTCTGACACATAATGAAGCGCTTTATAGTTTTTTAGCTGCAACCTTTCAGCATGTTGACTTAAATTATCGACGTGTGTTTGCCAATTCACGACTGGGTCGTTACCATCTACACGCACAATATCTAACACTTCATCAATAAATTTACTGTATGCGTCTGACTCAGATAATTCTGGATAGACACGTTTTGCCCATGCTTTAGATGGATATGCTGCTACACACCAAGGAAATTGATTTTTTTGACTCGCTTCCATATAACCTTTATATGCCATTGAGTACTGTCTTTGAAATGCAGATAGTTTATCACCATCTATACCATTTAATAAATCAGGATCTTTAGTAATTAGAGCAAGATTTGCCGCGCCTCTTTTCACATAATCCATACGCTTTTCCACTTCATAAGATTTAACTTCATTTTCCTCAAAATGTTGTACCGTCTCATACTCAAATTTCAAGCGTGATAATCTATCATCACTGTATTCTACTTTAACATCAGACGCACCACGTTTATAAGCAGCTTCTACTATGTAATGTGTTAGTTCAAGTGCATCAACACTCGAGCGAATAAATACTGGTTGATCTTTTTGAACATTCATACCTACACCTACTAAAAGTTCGGCATATTGTTTAAGTTTATCTTGTAATTGAGTCATATGTACTCACTCCATTCTTATTGACGAATCTGACCAAGAGCCTCTGCGATAGCCGATGCTTCACTTGGCGTAAATGATGCCTTTGATGTTACATAATCATAAATTTCACGAATTTCTTGTTCATCTGCTGTTTTAAACTTTTCAGGATCAATCACACTTTGATTCACAAGATTTAAGCGTCCTCTTATTTCATCTATCATTTGTTCATTACTATTTGCCAAATTATTCACCTCTTTTTTATTCATTTTATCAAATTTAACTACCTTGTAAAACTTTTATAATAATTACCCCTTTAGAAATGATTGAAAAAGCTTTAAAATGGGAATGAGGATTATATAAATTTGGAGGTACTCGTATGACAACTGTAGCATTTGTATGTCTAGGTAACATATGTCGCTCACCCATGGCAGAAGCCATTATGCGTCAAAAGTTACTTGATAGAAACATTCAAGATATTAATGTATCCTCTAAAGGTACAGGAAAATGGAATTTAGGAGAACCTCCTCATGAAGGTACTCAGGCAATTCTAAACTCGCATAATATACCGTTTGACGGTATGATTAGCGAATTGTTTCAACCTACTGATGACTTTGACTATATCATTGCAATGGATCAAAGTAACGTAGAGAACATTAAACAAATCAACCCTAACATTAAAGGTCAATTATACAAACTATTAGACTTTAGTGATATGGACGAAACTGATGTGCCAGACCCTTATTATACAAATAATTTCGAAGGTGTTTATAAAATGGTACAATCATCTTGTGATAATTTAATTAATTTTATAATTAAAGATGCAAATTTAAGAGAGGGGTAAAATATAATGAAAAACAAATTAATTCCAGGAGTATTAATAGGTGCCGTCATCGGAGGCGCAGCAACATTAGCAGATAAATCAACTAGACAGTCTTTAAAACAATCTATCAAAGATAGAAAAGAAGGCAACCGTTCTCAAAAACCATCTGCAATTAATAATATAAAAGATGAAGTGTTTTATTGGAAAGATGTTGTTGAAGAAATCAGACGCAACAATCCTGAATTAGAACGCTCAATAAAAGACGCTAAAAACACATTTGTTGAACGTAAAAACAATCGTTTAAACGGCTAATAAAGTCTCTGAATTAAACATTTAGGTATTGCATGTTGATTGGTTATTAATGAAAACTAAAATTCAAAGTTAGTAATTTTATATTGATACAACGCATAGTAATAATTGATATTAAAATACTAAGTATTATTTATTTTAATTTTTTAGATATCAATAAGCCTAAATCAGGGCGAAACATGAAATCAAATTAAAATTTTGATTTATGTCTCGCCCTTTTTTATATTATTTTATAATTTACAATATTATCTAAAACTATTATTTTCTCTTTTATAGTAAGAATATGGCAACACATATTTACCTTATTATCATTTTAAAGTATATTAAAAATATAAATACATAAGGAGTTTTGATATGTCTAAAAAAGAAAAAACTAATTCTAACTTTTTAAATTCCGCTAAAGAGCTGGAAAAAAAGAACTCGTCCGAAAAGAATGGTGAACAGATTAAGCGTGATCGTACATATATTACACCTGACGAATTCAAATCTAAATCGCCCAAAAAGGACAATCAAGCGTTCTTTGTATCCCGTATTAATAAACCAGCAAAATATACCAAAGATTCTAATTTTTTCTCTTATTTGGTGTATAGAATAGGTAAGGATGACGCATCTGGCTTATCTGCACAACTGTCTTATTATTTCATGTTATCTCTATTCCCAATGCTATTATTTTTACTATCAATTGTTCCTGTAGTTGGTGTAAAACAATCTACTATTAGAGATATAATTAAAGATCATGTGCCACCTGCTTATGCTTCACAGGTAGCTGACATCATTGGGGATATCATGGGTAATGCCAGCGGCAGTATTTTATCTGTAGGTTTGATCTTAGCATTATGGTCAGCATCAAATGGAATGACTGCATTAATGAATTCATTTAATGTTGCCTATGACGTTGAAGACAGTAGAAATTTTATCGTTTCAAAATTACTTAGCGTTTTATTTACATTAGCAATGATAATTGTTATGCCAGTAGCACTTGTATTACCAACATTTGGCCAACAAATCGGTGACTTATTATTTGGTCCCCTAGGACTTGGAGAGCAAGTAAAATGGGTGTTTGATACGATTCGTTTTGTTCTTCCAGTAATTGTCGTATTGATTGCTTTCATGGTCTTATATACCTTAGCTCCAAATGTTAAAATTAAGTTAATGTCTGTAATACCTGGTGCTATCTTTGCAACAGTAGTTTTCTTAGCTGGTTCATACTTATTTGGTATCTATATATCTAATTTTTCCAACTATTCTAGAACATACGGTAGTATTGCCGGCATTATTATATTAATGCTTTGGTTATATATTACTGGTTTCATTATCATTATAGGTGCTGAAATCAATGCAATTTTCCACCAACGAAAAGTTGTGATTGGTAAGACACCTGAAGAAGAAACTTTTGAGGAAATCAAGCAAAACCATGCTACTTCTGAACAACAAGAATTAAAACCAGAACAAAATTCAGAAGATGTAAACTTAGATGCTGATTCGAACAATAGCAAAAATAATAATCAATAAGTTTTGACAATTCTACAATAGCTAAATTTATAGGAACTGACAGAAATCTGTGTTATATAAAAATAAAGGCTAAAACATGACGTATTAAATGATTACGTTTCTGTTTTAGCCTTTATTTATTAAATACTTTATAACTTATTGAATTAAGTTATGTTGAAAAGCGTAAATAACAGCTTGCGTTCTATCTTGCACTTCTAATTTACTTAAAATATTACTTACATGTGTTTTAACCGTTTTAATTGTAATATGTGAAGCACTTGCAATTTCTTGGTTTGAATAGCCTTTTGCAATTAACAATAATATTTCCATCTCACGCTCTGTTAGCATTTCATATAATTCTGCGCGTTGTTTCATCCTATTTCTCATCTTAACTAAAACTTCCGCTTCAAAAACCGACTCATTATTATAGGTTTTTCTGATTGCTTCTGCAATATCACTAGCGCTTGTTGTTTTTAAAATATAACTATCCACTCCTGAATCAAGCGCACGATATACTTCGTTATCTTCTATATAACTTGTAAGCATGACTACTTTCATATGAGGTAAATCTTTTTTCACTTGTTCGGTTGCTTCAACACCGTCCATATCATCCATTAATAAATCCATTAATATTAAATCTGGATTCAATTGGTGTGCCTTTTCAATTGCTTCCTTTCCGGACTTCCCTTCTCCTACAACATCAATATCTGGTTGTGTTGATAAATAGCTAGATATTCCAATTCGGACCATTTCATGATCATCCACAAATAAAACTTTAATCGGCATATGAATCCTCCTTATTTAATGGGGCTTTAACTTCAATTCTAGTACCTGCGTCAGGTAACGATACAATATGAAATGTGGCACCAATCTCAAGTGCACGTTCACGCATATTTTTCAAGCCATAACTTTGTTCTACTTTATCATCTACATTAAAGCCTTTACCATTATCTTGTATTCTTAATAATAAGTAATCATCTCTATTGAATAACTCTATAGTCACTTTAGTTCCTTTTGAATGTCTTAATGTATTAGATATAGCTTCTTGTGTAATTCTAAATAAATGGTCTTCAATGCCTTTAGGCACTTTAAATTCCTCTATATCATATACAACTTTCATCGGTACTTTTTTCTGTAAATCTACAACTAAATCTTTGATACCTTCACCAAGTGATTTATCTTTCAAACCTATAGGTCTTAAATGTAGTAATAAAGCTCTCATCTCTAATTGAGAATCTTGTATCATTTTTTCTAGCACTGGGATTTGTTGATCCAATGGTGCTTCTAATTTTGTTTCTTTTATTGCTGATAACATCATACTAGCTGCGAACAACTGTTGGCTCACGGAATCATGTAATTCACGTGCCAACCTTTGTCGTTCATCCTCAATAATTTTTTTAACTTTTACGTCATTAATATTATATGATTCATTAGTTAAATTTTGCGTTTTCATCCTTAATTTATGTACTTCTTGATTTAAAGGAACTAACGTTTGATATAACTCGATAGTTTCATTGTACAATTCAATATTTTGGTCATTTATACCTACAGTTTGCCCTTCTATTGATCTTTCTATCTGGTCTTTTAACCAATGGTTTTGTTGATTAATTTTATAGGCTAATACAGAACCTACAATAATACACAGTAAAATAACCATTAAGTTTAGAAATAGTAAGACGGGAATCCCAAATATTTGCGTATAAAACATACCTTGAAAGTACATGATGTTAACAAATACTTTATCTATAAAAAATATAGCAAAAAACGTACTATAAACTAATATCAACATTGAACCTATTGCTCTAATGTAGTGATTCATTTATAAACCACCTCAACATCGCCCAAGAAGGACGAAACATAAATGTTCACAGCATAATTATCTTCTTTAGTCTCCTCAACAATCTTGATATTATTATTCTCAACTTTGTAAGACGTTTCATTTACATAGGCATTACCATACAACGTTGTGAAATGTAAGATTATATTGTAGTTCAATGGTACGATAATTTGTACTTTTCCAATAATATGACGGATAACTAGAGTATTATTCTCCTTAATATTAGCAGCTTTTGACATATCAATATGAATATCTCCAATACCATGTTGTACTTGAATATCTTCCCACTTATAAACATATACAGGCGTACGTTGTTCACCAAACCATTTTTGCTTTATAAAATCTGGCGTATCTACCTCTTCTTCAGTAGCAGTAATCTTCAATGGTCTAAATCTATAAATAATATATCTTACGATTAATACAATTAAAAATACAAATAAAATTATAATTGTGTATTTATTTGAAAGTAACGTAAACGCAATCAATAATACCCCTATCCAAAACGAGAGTAGTCCACGTACTTTATGAAAATAAATATAACCTACATAAACTAAAATACAACCAAGTAATAAGACAAGTAAAAAGCCAATTTTTTCAAAGAAAATATAGTAAAAATTGGCAATAATCATCAATGCTGTAAAAACAATAAGCATCTCTGTCGATATATATTTATGAGTCATGTTTCGCCACCTTTCTTCAAGCGACTAAACTAATGCGTTCGATTAAATCACACTCAGTTTCAATATTTGCTCTTTCAACTGCTTGTTGTGATAGATCGGATTCGATTCGAGCGTAGTCTGCTTCCATTTCATTTAAGTCGTTTTTTATTCTATCTATTTCGATATCCTCAATCTCTTGAGCGCAATAAATGTAATCTTCATCTATCATTTCAATATATTTGTTTTCTAATGATAAAGTTAAATTATCAATTAATTTTCCTACATAAACTTTTCTTTCGATTAAATAATTTATGTACATTTCAATACTTCTTAATTTTCTATCTAAATATTGTCTATATTCTACTAAACTAGTGTAAAAAGTGTTTTTAGTCATTTTTTCTAAGTAAGTCTTAATATAATTCATAGAATCACCTCATGATTGATTAAATTCTATTATAAAAAACATCCGGAACCTTTAATATAGGCTCCGGAACCATCTTATATTAGGACTTTAGACCGAAACACTATCTAATCTATTTTAGTAGTTAATACTGGTCCATCTTTTGTCACAATGACAGTATGTTCAATTTGAGCCACAAAACTTTTATCTTTGGTTTCAAACGCCCATTCATTTTTCCCTTCAGTAACATAAGTTGCCTTTGTAGAAATAAATGGCTCTACTGCTATGACTGTACCTTCTTTTAGTAATGTTTTGTCTTTTGGTTCATAATAGTTCATCACGTGGTTTGGCGCTTCATGCAATGATTGTCCAACACCGTGCCCAGTTAAGTTTTTTATTACAGTAAGGTTGTTTTTACGGGCTGTTGCATGCACTGCTTTACCAATTTGGCTAAGTTTTGCGCCAGGTTTAATTCTTGTCATAGCTGCTTCAAAAGCTTCTAATGCTACATCACAAACTTTTTGTTTCAATGGATTATCGGCTTCACCAACAACAAATGAAATACCTGTGTCTGCATAATAACCGTTTTTCAAGGCAGACACATCAATATTCACTAAATCACCTTCGTTTATTTTACGTTTACCAGGAATGCCGTGTGCAACTTCTTCATTTACACTAATACATGTTTGGCCTGGGAAGTTTTCATCGTGGATTGGTGCTGAGATTGCACCATGTTCTTCAAACAATACTTTTGCTATGTCATCTAACTCTTTAGTAGTTACACCGGGTTTAGTAGCAGCTTGCATTTTATCTCTAATTAAAGCACATATGTAACCAATATCTTTTAAAGCTGTTAATTCTTCTTCTGTTTTTACGATCATATTATCCCGTTCCTTTTTATAAATTATATTCTCCCTTATTATAGCAGAATTTTTTTGATATAATAAATTAGAAAATTTTAACATGTATAGTTTAACATTTTATGGAAAGAATGACATGACTACTTTTAATATTTCATATTGATTTGGCTACTATACATACCATTAGGAGTTTTTCTATGAATGACATTTGGTATAAAAAGATTATCGGTGCACGAACAATCAAAACAGGATTAGCTACATTTTTAACTGCATTTTTCTGCTTAGCCTTAGATTTAAACCCTATTTTTGCAATTTTAACAGCAATTGTTACAATTGAACCAACTGCTAAAGCTTCTCTGAAAAAAGGTTATCGAAGACTGCCAGCAACTATTATTGGCGCATTATTTGCCGTAATATTTACTTTTATCTTCGGTGATCAATCACCTTTTGCTTATGCTTTTAGTGCAACATTCACAATCATTTTATGTACCAAGTTAAACTTACACGTGGGTACAACTGTCGCTACACTAACTGCAATGGCCATGATTCCAGGTATTCACGATGCTTATTTCTTTAATTTCTTTTCCAGACTTTTAACAGCCATAATAGGCCTTGTAACTGCAGGTCTTGTGAACTTTATTATTTTACCTCCGAAATATTATGATCAGTTAGAATCTTCAATAAATACTTCTGAACGTAAAATGTATGCTCTTTTTGATTTAAGAATGCGGCAACTTTTACTTGGTAAATTCACCAAAAGCGCACCTTATCGTCAATTAAATGCTTTGGTCGACATCAACCAAAAAGTAGAAACGTTATTGGCTTACCAAAAAGATGAACTTAGTTACCATAAGCATAATGACTCTGACTGGTTACGGCTAAAGTCATTAACAACTAGATCACACACAAACAGATTATTTATAACTCATTTGTCCAATTTAGTGTACTTACCAAAAGATACTATTGTAACATTTACGCACGATGAAAAATTGGCCATCTTATATATTGCACAAAGTATAAATAATATCTATACGACTGGCCATTTTGAACGCCAACCACGCCACGCTTCATTACTCAAAACATCAGTCAAAGGTTTAGATGAGTTTGATGAAAATCAAATTAAAAGTCATATCATCTATGAGATATTATTAATTTATCGAATCTTAGACCATCGTTTTGCCTCATAAATTATAATTAGTTAATCATTATACGATAGCGTGAGTATTCAGCTAATTATACATATAAAAAGAGTGGTACAGAAATCGTTTTTGACTAAAATGATTTCTGTACCACTCTTTTTTGCATAATTTGTAGTCTACCCTATCGCATTACTATAAACGTTTAATTAATTGTTTTTCTGTACACGCTCAACAATGACTTGTTTAGCAGCTTCTTCTTCTGTATTATCCACTTGTTTAGGCTCAAATTCTATACCTTTGCGCTCACAAGCTTTCTCTAACAAGTAATCTGTAATTTCATGATTTTTTGGTAAAATTGGACCATGCAAATACGTGCCTAAGAGATTTTTGTAATGTATACCTTCTGCCGCTTCATCATCGTTATTACCGTAACCATGTGTTACTTTCCCTAAAGTGCCATAGGAATGGTACGTGCGCCCGCCGTGATTTTCAAAGCCAACAATTGTACCAAAAGTCTCGCTTTGTATAACGATATCACCAGTTAGACGTTCTTTTTGTGATTCTGTATAAAAGTCTAATATATCTAAGCCAGCGAGTTCTGTACCATCAGGAGTGATATATTTAGTTCCCAAAAATTGATACCCTCCACAAATCGTTAGACCTGGCATACCATCTTCTATTGCTGCTTTTAAAGCATTTTTAATTTTGCTTAACTCTTTTGTTGCAAGAGTTTGTTCTCTATCACTTCCACCACCGATAAAGAATATATCACAACCATCTAAGGTGATACCTTCTGTTTCATTAACATCTACAACATTTAATTTAATATTTCTTAATTTGGCACGTTGCTTTAATGCTATAATGTTACCTATATCACTATATAAGTTTAATTTGTCTGGCATAAAGTGGTAAATCGTTAATTCATTCATTTCACTTTGACCTCCTCAAATGAGTGGTTTAATTGTTCTAGCATTGGTGCAAGTGAAGTATAATTTGGAATTGCCACGGTGAAACTTTCTTTATAATCCATTGTTTTAGCCGTAGCTATATATATATCTTTTTCCAAAATGATTGGAACATTAACACCAGCAAGTTTCAATCTTAATTGCAATTCCTCAGCACGCGTACCTGTCACAATAATTGCTTCAATCTGCTGTCTGGTTAATTTTTCAAAATCAGCATCATATATCCATGATGTATCTCTACCATCGGCAGCATTATCATTTAAACTCAATACATAAACTTTACTACCAGTTAATTGTTCTCCCACAGATAAGCTTGCATTCATTCCAGCAGGGTTTTTGGCAAGATTAATCATTGCCTCTTTGCTATCTTTTTTAAAATATTGCATACGGCCATTGTCAGAAGTATAAGTTTCAAAACCTTGTCGTATACCTTCATCATCTAAACCTAATTCTCTTAAGACTGTGTATGCTGCTATCGCGTTATACGCGTTAAAATCACCAGCTATTTTCATATTAAATGTAGTAGTTCCTACATCTAAATTAATAAATGGCGTAAGTGTAAACTGAGATACTTCGTATTTTGTATCTTCACGTTTAAATCCGCATTCACAATGATAGTGTCCAATTTGATTATATTGTACATAATCATAATGTAATAAGCGGCCACAGTTTGGACAATAACGACTTTCATTCATTGTACTTTGCTCAAATTCATGTGCGTGTGCTTTCATCCCATAATAAACAACTGTATCACTAGCTATTTTTAATCTACTTACAAATGGATCATCCGCATTTAACAGCAACTTAATTCCCTTATTATTAATTGCGTTTGCTATGTTATTGACCATAATATCGATTTCGCCAAAACGGTCCATTTGGTCTCGGAAGAAATTCGTAACAACCATCATTGTCGGTGTTACTTCATTAAGCACTCTTGGAATTGACCCTTCATCTATCTCAATAACTGCAATTTTTGTATCTTTATTATTTTGCAAAATAAAAGCTGACGTTATGCCAGCAGCCATATTTGCGCCTTCATTATTATGTATAATTTCAATATCATTAGCTCTTAATGTATGACCGATTAAATTCGATGTCGTCGTTTTCCCATTTGTTCCACTAATGAAGACAATCTCATCAACCTGAGAAGCTAATTTTCGTAATATATTTTTATCTATTCTTCTAGCAACTTGACCTGGCAAATCTGTACCTTTTTTACCGGCTACTCTACTCGCTTGCCTAGCCATTTTTGCTAATCGGGTTGCAGTCCAATGTCTCATATACTTCCTCCTCTACTCTTCACTAGAATATTATAACATGATTATGTTGTATTCCAAACAATTCTAAATCTAAATTACTATAGCATTTTTACTATCTGTGTTACGTATAATTTACTACTATGAATAGTTTTGATATACTTAAAAAAAAGCATTGGAGGCTTATTAATTATGTTAAATGAAGACTTATTGAATGCGTTAAATGAACAAATGAATCATGAATTTTACGCAGCTCATGCATATATGGCTATGGCTGCTTTCTGTGATGACAATTCTTATGAAGGATTTGCTAACTTCTATATCCAACAAGCGAAAGAAGAACGTTTCCACGGTAAAAAAATATACGACTACATTAATGATCGTGGTGGCCATGCGCTCTTCAGTTCTATTCCTGCACCAAAAACAGAGTTCTCAAGTATTTTAGAAACGTTTAAAGATGGTTTAGCGCAAGAGCAAGATGTAACGCGTAGATTTTATAATTTATCTGATTTAGCTAATAAAGATAAAGACTACGCAACAATTTCTTTCTTAAATTGGTTCTTAGATGAACAAGTTGAAGAGGAAGCTATGTTTGAAACACATATCGATTATTTAAATCGTATCGGTGATGACAGTAATACACTTTACTTATACGAAAAAGAATTAGCTGCACGTTCTTTCAACGAGGACGCTTAAACTTTCTTGGACATTAAACAGTAAGTAAGATATTTGTGCCACGATATTATTCAAGCATAAATATCTTATTTTTATACTCCATGCCTAACTTTGGCACATCATAAAAGGGAAAAGTCTAAGAATCAATTTTTGTTAAAATGATTTTTATGCTAATCCCTCTTTTTTATATCTTTCCACAATTAGTAATATTTAAACAAACTATTAATGCCACTTCGAATAGTCTTATTAACTTGACTAGTTAAGCATATTTATATAAAGTCATTACATATTAATATTAAGAAAGGAACCATATAAAATGACTTCAGATGCCTTTATTGCTTTAGATTTTGAAACAGCAAATGGGAAACGAACGAGTATTTGTTCGGTTGGTATGGTTAAAGTTATTAACCATCAAATAACAGAAACGTTTAACACCCTTATTAATCCTAATGACTTCTTTTCACAACAAAATATTGCAGTACACGGTATTCATCCCGAGGAAGTTGCAGATGCCCCTACTTTTAAAACTGTGTATCCATACATGTTGAAATTTATAGGTGATTTACCAGTAGTAGCGCATAATGCGGCTTTTGATATGACTGTGTTACACGAAAGTATTAGAGCATTGGGAATTGAAACACCATGCATGACTTATTTTTGTTCACTTCAATTATCACGAAGAACAATTCATAACCACCGTTATGGTTTAAATTATATGATGCAATATTACAATTTAGACTTTCACGGACACCATGATGCACTAAATGACGCTAAAGCTTGTGCTATGATCACATTTAGACTTCTAAAACACTATGACAATTTACCAAGTATGCTTAAGGTATATGGTAAAGATCTTAGAGATAAAGACTAAATATTATTAAGACATATAATTTGATGAAACTATATAACAATAAACACCTTTAAATATAATCATAAATTGTCATGTTTTCGAATGTAGCTTTTTCTAGGTTCCCAACAGTCACCCCTATAAGTCTAATAGGTGTATCGGAATCTTTTAATTCAGTATATAAACTATAAGCAATATTATAGATATCCGTCTCGTTCCGAACAGGATCACGTAAGCTACGTTGCTTAGATAATGTTTCAAATTTAAATGTCTTTATTTTAACAGTTACTGTTTTACCTGATTTATGCAATTTAGCTAACCGTTCTGCTGTTTTATTACTTAACTCCCAAACTTTTTGTAATATTTCTTCATCATCGTTCATATCAGTAGCAAACGTTCGTTCAGTACCAACAGACTTTCTAATTCTCGTTGATTTAACTGGATTATGATCTATGCCCCTTGCCTTGTTATATAAACCATGACCTCTTTTACCAAACAGCCTAATCAGTTCTCGCTCGCTTTGATCATACAAATCCTGTCCCGTATATATATTATGCTCATGCATTTTTCCCTTCGAAGCCTTTCCAACACCTGGGAAGTCACCAATGTCTAACTCCATTAATATCTTGTGTACATTGTGGTAATCAATTACAGTTAAGCCGTTCGGTTTGTTCATTCCACTAGCCAACTTTGCTAGAAACTTATTGTAAGAAACACCTGCTGAAGAAGTAAGTTGTGTCGCTTCAAAAATATCTCTCCGTATATATTGTGCAATATGAGAAGCAGGTAAATCCGGTCTAACAAGGTGTGTAATATCTAGATAGGCCTCATCTAATGAAAGTGGTTCAACTATGTCAGTATAACTTTTAAAGATATTCATAATTAGTTCTGATGCTTCTCTATAAGCTTCAAATCGAGGCGTCACGTAATATCCGTTAGGACAAAGTTTATGTGCCTGAGCGGTGGGCATTGCAGAATGGACACCATATTTTCTTGCTTCATAAGATGCTGTAGAAACAACGCCTCTACCACTTGCTTTACCACCTACAATAACTGGTTTCCCTTTTAATTTAGGGTTATCCCTCATTTCAACTTGCGCAAAAAAATAGTCCATATCAATATGAATAATTCTTCTCTCTGACAATTACCTCACCTCCTCTTTTTATGCTAGTATTAATTCTTTCTATTACTTATATCTTACAATTTACTATATTTTAATTCTTCAAATTTGCTCATTAAAAAAGAGCTAGTCCTAGTTATTGAAATAAATACTGAACGTATCGTCAATATATATTTTAATACTAGAATCCTAACTCTTTAATTAAAAATGATTTATATTAAATATATGCTATTTTGCTTCTGTTTGTAACTCCTGGACTGAAGCTTTAGTGTAAAATATAATACCATCTTCGGTGTCTTCAATCAATTGCACATTTTTATTGAATGCGCCTGATAGAAAGTACAAATCCAACACACAATATCCTATATGGAAACATGCAATAAATATAAGTGATGAATATGCAAAGAAAGAAAATAGTATTAATAATGCACTTGTAATGATGACTAATGGAGCTAACATGATGCTGATGTACTGCCATTTTTTGAAATAAACATTTGGCATATGTGTTGTCATTAAACCTAACCGAATACGATATGTAGGTTTATTACCTTTTGAAAATATTCGAAACATAACGTTGTGAATAAATTCATGTAAGAAGTATACAACTGCAAAACCTATTATACCAAGCAGCAAATTTAAAACAATATTCTGTTCAATAATATGTGTCATTGAATAAGCCAATTTATAAGATACTAAAATGCTAATCATCACAATTGTAAATTGAAATAAGATAAAGCCTTCAAGCGCCTTTTTGCTCGAAAACAAATCAATTTTGAACATCAGTCAACCCTCCATGTCATTCGTTATTACCTAGAGTATACAACGATTATCTCCACTAATAAAGGGCTTTTCAAGAAAGTTAGTTGCTTGTAATTAAATTTTAACAAACTTACTCAACTTGCAATAATCTGCAATACTCAGTAAACAACTAATTAATTAATTTCACAATTACTATATATAACAAAACATCACATTAATCTAATGGGTTAAACTTAAAGTCGTTCAAATTGTGCAACAGTTTCAACATGTGTCGTATGTGGGAACATATCTACTGGTGTGATTTGCGTTAATTTATAATGTTGTGCTAGTAATTGAGCATCGCGTTGTTGTGTGGATGGATTGCAGGAAATATAGACAATCTTTTTGGGTTTTAATTCTAATAATGTTTCCAAAAATGTTTCGTCGCACCCTTTGCGAGGTGGATCAACCATTACTACATCTGGTTTAATTCCTTCCGATTCCCATTTTAAGATAACTTCTTCAGCTTTGCCACAGACAAAAGTAGTATTTTCGAATTGGTTTATAGTCGCATTTAACTGTGCGTCTTTAATTGCCTCAGGAACAACTTCAACACCATAAACATGTTTCGCTTTCGGAGCCATGTATAATCCAATAGTTCCAATCCCGCAATACGTATCAAGCACAACTTCTTCACCTTGTAGTTCTGCATATTCTATAGCGCGTTGATATAATTTTTCAGTTTGTATTGAATTAATTTGATAAAATGATTGGTCATTTATTTTAAATGTAACATCAGATAATGTATCTTCAATCTCATCTTTTCCATATAAAGTATATGAGTCATTTCCCATAATCACATTAGAATGTGTCGTATTTATATTTTGTTTAATACTGACAATTTCCGGAAAGGTAGCAATTAATCTATCTGTTATGATGTCACTTTGTTTAAATTTTTTACCGTTTGTGACAAATATAACCATTAATTCTCTTGAGTGGTGCCCAGTCCTAATGACAACATGTCGCATTAAGCCTTGTTTTTGACGTTCATTATAAACGCTAACATTAAGTTCATTAAACCATGCTTTAACCTTGTTTATTACGTCTTGATGTAAACTGTCCTGTATTAAACATTCATCCATATCGATTATGTCATGACTACGTTGACGATAAAATCCGGTTATTACTTCATGCTCATTATTTTTACCTACTGGAATTTGGGATTTATTTCTGTAATACCAAGGATTATCCATCCCGACTGTATCATGTATCACAACATCTTTAAATCCTGCTTTACGTTGGAATAAATTTATTACTTGTTCTTTTTTCATATCTAATTGCGCTTGATAAGTCATATGCTGTAATTGGCAACCACCACATTTATAATAATATATACATGGTGGTTCTACCCGAGATTCACTTTGTTCTTTAATAGTTATTAATTTACCTATAGCAAAATTCTTTTTCACTTTAATCACTTTAAATTCAATTACTTCATTAATTAACGCATTAGGAACAAAAACAGGATAACGATCGAATTTAACAACACCATGACCTTCATGTGTTAAATCTACAACTTTCCCCTCTACGACTTCGTTTTTTTGAATTGCGTTCATTATTTCACCCCACACTAAAAGAGGTTAGGAATATTTATAGACTGACCTAACCTCGTAGTTTATTATATATTTTATTGTTCAACTATTTCTTCGTTCTGTATGTCACTCGGTGTAAACACTTCAATGTGTTGTTTTAAATTCAAGAAGTTACCGGGTAATTTGCCACCATACTCACCGTCTACATTAAGTTGCATATCAGTAAAGGATGAAATGCTTATAGATTTCGCTTTCTTATAATGGACTTTTGGATGTTTTGTATGCTCACCTCTAGATGCTAAAGTCATTATATGACCAAGCTCTGCAAGGTTCGCTTTTTCAACGATAATTAAAGTAAAATAACCATCATCTAATTTCGCATCGGGTACTAATTTCTCGAAACCTGCCATCGAATTTGTCAGGCCAAGTAAAAATAAAAGCGCTTCGCCTTGAAATAATTCATCATCATATTCAATGCGGATATCTACTGCTTTCATTTGCGGTAACATTTCAAAACCTTTTATATAATATGCAAACGGTCCAACGATGGATTTTAATTTACTCGGTGTTTCATATGAGACTTGGGTTAATTGTCCTCCTGCAGCTAAATTAATAAAATAGCGACTATTCATTTTCCCTATATCTACACGCGTAATGTGACCTTCAATGATGACGTCAATGGCGCTCATTATGTCAGTAGGTAAATGTAACGCACGACCAAAATCATTAACAGTGCCCATTGGAATGATACCTAAACTCGGTCTATTGGCTTTTTCTGCTATACCATTAATGACTTCATTTAAAGTGCCATCGCCTCCTGCAGCTATAAGTACATCGTAATTTTGTTCTAAGCAACGTGTCGCTTCTGTTGTAGCATCTCCGACTTTTTCAGTTGCATAAGCACTTGTTTCAAAGCCTGCTTTTTCTAATTTAATTAAAACATCTGGTAATGTACGTTTAAAAAGTTCTTTTCCAGATGTTGGGTTATAAATGATTCTAGCTCGTTTTCTCATAATTTATCCCTCAACTTCGTATACTCATTACCTATATTAAATGATTTACATAGATGATAAAAGCATTTTAGGTTAAATTTTAAAGAAAATATAGAACGAAGGATATATAAATTGGAAGTGGAACTTTAAGTTACTACCAATATAATGATTAAGGCTGAGACAATTAAATTGTCTCAGCCTGTACTGCTAGTCATAGTTTTAACACACATAATAATTTAGTAATTATAAACACTTATGTTCTAACTATTATCTTTTATCTAATTCTTGTTTCAATAATTGATTAACTAATTGTGGATTTGCTTGACCTTTTGAAGCTTTCATAATTTGACCAACTAAGAAGCCCATTGCTTTACCTTTACCATTTTTATAGTCTTCAATTGATTGCTCATTATTATCTAATGCTTCATTTACAAATTTAAGAAGTGTCGCCTCGTCAGAGATTTGGACTAAACCTTTATCTTCCATAATTTGTTTGGCATCTCCGCCATTTTCAGCAAGTTCTGGGAATACTTTTTTAGCAATTTTACTGCTCATTGTGCCATCTTCGATTAATTTAATCATACCAGCTAAGTTTTCAGGAGTTAATTTAGTATCTAATAACTCAATTTGGTTTTTATTTAAATACTCATTCACCCCGCCCATTAACCAGTTAGAAGTCAATTTGATGTCAGCACCTTGTGCTACAGCACCTTCGAAGAAATCTGACATTTCCTTAGTAAGTGTAAGTACATGCGCGTCATATGCTGGTAAACCAAATTGGTTAACATATTTTTCTTTTCTTTCATCTGGTAATTCTGGAATTGTTTGGCGCACACGTTCTTTCCATTCATCATCAACATATAAAGGAACAATGTCTGGTTCAGGGAAGTAACGATAATCATCAGAACCTTCTTTAACACGCATTAATAATGTTTTACCATTTGATTCATCAAATCTACGCGTTTCTTGAAGGATTTCTCCCCCGTTTAATAATTCTTCTTCTTGGCGTTTTTCTTCATATTCTAAACCTTTACGTACATATGTAAAGGAGTTTAAGTTTTTAAGTTCTGCCTTTGTACCAAATTCTTCTTGGCCATATGGACGTAAAGAAATATTAGCGTCACAACGTAGCGAACCTTCTTCCATCTTACAATCAGAAACGCCTGTGTATTGAATAATAGAACGTAATTTTTCTAAATATGCATACGCTTCTTGCGGAGAACGAATGTCTGGTTCAGATACAATTTCAATCAATGGTGTACCTTGTCTATTTAAATCTACTAAAGAATAACCATCTTTATGAGTTGATTTACCAGCATCTTCTTCCATGTGCAAACGTGTGATACCAATACGTTTTGTTTCTCCATCAACCTCGATATCAATATAGCCGTTTTCACCAATTGGTTGGTCGAACTGAGATATTTGATATGCTTTTGGATTATCTGGATAGAAATAGTTTTTACGGTCAAATTTTGATTCCGTAGCAATTTCCATATTTAATGCCATTGATGCTCTCATAGCCCAATCAACTGCACGTTTATTTACTACTGGCAAGACACCAGGATATGCAAGGTCAATTACATTTGTATTTGAGTTCGGTTTCGCTCCAAAATGCGCTGGTGATGATGAGAACATTTTAGAATCTGTTTTCAACTCAACATGGACTTCTAGCCCAATAACTGTTTCAAAATGCATGATTTCCACTCCTTATAATTTTTCGTATTCATTATGAAAATTGAATTGTGTTTCGTATTGGTAAGCGACACGGTACAATGTTTTTTCATCAAAAGGTTTACCAATAAATTGCAAGCCAATTGGTCGACCATTTGATTGTCCACATGGTACAGAGATACCCGGTAATCCTGCTAAGTTTACAGGAGTTGTTAGTAAATCATTTGCATACATTGTAAGTGGATCATCAATTTCTTCACCTAAATTAAATGCAGTAGTTGGTGTAGTAGGGCCTACTACAACATCATAATTTTCAAAAATACGATCAAAGTCATTTTTAATTAAAGTTCTAACTTTTTGTGATTTTTTGTAGAAAGCATCATAATATCCTGAGCTTAATGCAAATGTACCTAAAAAGATACGACGTTTAACTTCGTCACCGAACCCTTCACTTCTAGACATTTTATATAACTCTTCTAATGAATTAGCTTCAGGTGAATGATAACCATATCTTATACCATCAAAACGAGATAAGTTTGATGATGCTTCTGATGATGCAATAACATAATAAGATGGAATACCATACTTCGTATTAGGTAAGGAAACTTCTTCAACTGTTGCACCTAATGATTTAAGTGTTTCGACCGCTTCCTTTACTGAAGCTTTAACTTCATTAGACACGCCGTCACCTAAATATTCACTTGGTAAAGCTACTTTAAGTCCTTTTATATCTTTTCCTATATCAGCTGTATAATCAGCATCTTCAACTGGAGCACTTGTTGAATCATTTTCGTCAACGCCTGTAATAGCTTCTAACACTAATGCATTATCTTTTACCGTACGTGTTAATGGGCCAATTTGATCTAATGACGATGCGAATGCAACAAGACCAAAACGAGACACTCGTCCGTATGTTGGTTTCAGACCTACGATACCACAGTACGCAGCTGGTTGACGGATTGAGCCACCAGTATCTGATCCTAAACTAAAAGGTACTAAACCTGCTGCCACTGCTGCTGCTGAGCCACCCGATGAACCACCTGGAACCGCAGTATGGTCGAATGGATTTACTGTTTTTTTGTAATAAGATGTTTCTGTTGAACCACCCATTGCAAATTCATCCATATTCAATTTACCGATAAGCACCGCATTTTCATTATGTAATTTATTCATTACAGTTGATTCATAAATCGGTACAAATCCTTCTAGCATTTTACTAGCACAAGTTGTTTCCACGCCTTCGGTGATAATGTTATCTTTAATTCCCATAGGTATACCAAATAACTTACCTTCCATTTGATCCTTAGCTTGTAATTCATCAAGTTCTTGTGCTTTCTTAATTGCATTTTCTTTATCTAACGCAAGAAATGATTTAATAGTTGGATCCGTTTCTTCAATTGCATCGTAAATGTCACTAACAATTTGTGATGGTTTTATTTCTTTGTTTTTGATTAAGCTGATTAAATTCTCCACAGATTCATAACGGATCCTCATCTTAAGCGTCCTCCTCATTCATGATAGATGGTACTTTGAATTGTCCATCTTCCGTCTCTTTAGCATTTTTTAATGCAAGTTCTTGGGGAATGCCCTCGATTGCTTTATCTTCACGTAACACATTTTGTAAATCTAGTACATGATATGTTGGTTCAATGTTACTTGTATCCGCTGTATCTATTTGGTTAGCAAAGTTTAAAATACTTTCTAAAGTGTTTTGCATTTCTGCAGATTCATCTTCAGTAATTTGAAGTCTTGCTAAATTAGCGATGTGTTCAACTTCTTCTCGTGTAACTTTAGCCATTAATAAAAGCCTCCTTTTTACTCATTCATTACAAAATTGTACCAAAATTCCGCCCAAAAATCTAAGTTTTTCAACAATATACGCAAATTAAAGCGATTTAATTTCTCTAGTTGTGCTATTTAATATCTAATTTTCAATATATTCATTTACCTTATCTATATTTTCCTTATATTAGAATGCATAATAAATCACAAAAATTTATAGTAAGTGTATCATTACAATACAAATTTGTAAGCGCTTAACAATATATTGCGAAAAGCAATATATTGTTATAATTTAAAATAGCACTACTCTATTTATAAATTTTATTGTATAATCATTCATGTACAACAAATTAATAGATAAAGACAAAGGGAGAAGATGAACCATGCTGATTTTGGGCACTTCATTAGCCAACCAAGTTCAGGCGAGTTGGCAGACTTATATTATGATTGTAATATATTTCATTATACTACTCGTTATTGGTTACTATGGATATAAACAGTCTACAGGAAATTTAAGTGAATTTATGCTTGGAGGCAGAAGTATTGGTCCTTATGTCACTGCTCTTTCAGCAGGTGCATCGGATATGAGTGGTTGGATGATTATGGGGTTACCTGGCTCTGTGTATAGCACTGGTCTTTCAGCAATGTGGATAACAATTGGTCTATCTTTAGGCGCATATGTGAACTACTTTGTCGTAGCCCCTAGGTTGAGAGTTTATACTGAACTCGCAGGTGATGCGATTACTTTGCCAGATTTTTTCAAAAATAGGCTTAATGACCAAAATAATTATATAAAAATTATTTCTGGTTTAATTATCGTAGTTTTTTTCACTTTATATACACACTCAGGTTTTGTTTCAGGTGGCAAATTATTCGAAAGCGCTTTTGGCATGAACTATCATTGGGGGCTTATTATAGTAGCAGCTATTGTCATATTTTATACTTTCTTTGGAGGTTATTTAACTGTTTCTATTACAGACTTCTTCCAAGGAGTTATCATGTTAATTGCTATGGTTATGGTACCGATTGTTGCTCTTATAGAGCTCAGCGGTTTAGATACGTTTAGACAAGTAGCTGAAATGAAACCGACAAATATGAATTTATTTAAAGGTACGACAGTATTAGGTATTATTTCATTGTTTGCTTGGGGCTTAGGTTATTTTGGCCAGCCACATATCATCGTTAGGTTTATGTCTATTAAGACACATAAACTATTACCTAAAGCAAGACGACTTGGAATTAGTTGGATGGTTATAGGTTTGTTAGGCGCTGTCGCAGTTGGACTTACTGGTATTGCCTTTATTTCTGAACGCAATATTCAATTAGAAGACCCTGAAACGCTATTTATAGTTATGAGTCAGATTTTATTCCACCCACTTGTAGGTGGTTTCTTATTAGCAGCGATATTGGCAGCAATCATGAGTACAATATCATCTCAATTACTTGTAACTTCTAGTTCATTAACTGAAGATTTTTATAAATTAATTCGCGGCGAAGATAAAGCTAAAGAACATGAAAAGGAGTTCGTTCTAGTTGGCAGATTATCTGTATTATTAGTAGCTATTGTTGCTATTTGGATTGCTTGGTCTCCAAACGATACTATTTTAAATTTAGTTGGAAATGCTTGGGCAGGATTTGGCGCTGCTTTCAGTCCTTTAGTTATTTTCTCGTTATACTGGAAAGGTTTATCACATGCAGGGGCTTTATCTGGAATGATTACAGGCGCAGTAGTCGTTATTATTTGGATTGCTTGGATAAAACCTTTAGCTACTATCAACGAAATATTTGGTATGTATGAAATAATTCCTGGTTTCTTTGCAAGTGTGATTGTTACTTACCTAGTAAGTAAATATACTAAAAAACCTGGAGATTTTGTCGAAAAAGATCTCAATAAGGTCAAACAAATTATTAAAGAATAAACACTTTTAAATTATTTATATGATATAAAGACGCCCTACAAGATTGACATAAATTGACAATCTTGCAGGGCGTTAATTCAATATATTCTATTTACTAATTATTATTTTTATAAATATGAACTTGTGGCTCTTTATCATCTTTTGATTTACTAATTAAGGCTTTTGGGTTATTACCATCCTTTATATGGATCTCATATTCATCAATATCATCAAAATATTTTTCTGCTTGTTCTGTCACATACTGTGTAATACCAATTGTTTCTGCTTTACCATAATAATCGATTGGTACATCGACAGATAATTGTTTTGCTTCTTTTTTATCAAATTTAACCGTTCCAACTGCTTGAGTAAAGTTATTAAAATAAGTTTGTAAATTATCATTAAATTGTTTGAAATCGTTGTTCAAGTTTTCATCTAAATCGTCTGCTTCTTGTGAAGGTAATAAGGCTGTTTTTTGGTTAATATCTTTCCAGTCATTGATGCGAGTTTTGCCTTCTTCGACAGTTGTACCAGTAATAAACTCGCCAGGTACAATTGAATTTTCACCAGTTTGCTTGTATATAGCAAAATGAATTGGTATATCTTTCAATTCTTTATGCTCACGAATTCTAGATAAAATTTCGCCAGCCATTTGCTTACCTTGTTTTTTAATTTCTTTATCATCTAAATCTTTACTATAAGTTTCGCCATCTTTTTCCTTTTGATAATAGTATGTACTATTCATAGCTAAGCCTATTGTCATGCCTTTAATTTTTTCACCTTTAGTATCACCGCTACCATAAAAATCCTGCTCTAAAATATTAGATAAATAGGCTGGTGAATTTTTAGCAATTTTTTCAGGGTCTGTTTCACCATTATGAGAAGGGTTAAGCCCTAAATTCTCATTTGCTTTTTTCTCTTTACGCTCGTCTTCATCCATTTTATCTACTTCTGCTTTTGTATACTTTGGACTTAAGAATGCATTAATTGTATCTTTATCTAAGTATTGGCCATCTTGATATAAATATTCGTCTGTTGGAAACACACTTTTACTTAAATCTAGAAGCCCATTTTCAAAGTCTTCTCCATTATAGCTATTAGCCATATTATCTTGTAATAATCCTCGAGCCTGACTTTCTTTAAAAGGTAAAATTGTTCTGTAATTATCACCTTGTACATTTTTGTCTGTAGCGATTTCTTTTACAGAACCCGATTCTTGTTGTTCATTATCATTAGATTTTTCTTTTGGTTTTTCTTCATTTTGACCACACGCTGATAATACAAAAATTGCTGAAATGAATAATATTATCGTTCTTTTCATGCATTATCTCCTCTATCCCTCAATTTCTTTTTGTTTCTGAACAAAGTCTTCTTCAGACCAAACTACTGTACCGAATTTTTCTGCTTTAGTTAGCTTAGATCCAGCGTCCTCACCAGCAATAACTAAATCTGTACTTTTAGTCACACTATTAGTTACCTTTGCACCTTGCAACGCCAACCATTTGGATGCTTCATTTCGTGTCATTTGATACAATTTACCTGTAAGGACAATTGTTTTATCTTTAAATTCAGGATGCCCTTCAAGTTCACTTGTCTTAACACCTTTATAAGTCATATTAACATTTTTAACTTTTAATTTTTCAATTAGAGCACGGATATCTTCATTTTCTAAATAAGTTACTACTGATTGTGCTAATTTGTGACCAATATCATGGATTGTTACCAAATCTTCTTCTGTAACATCAAACAACTTATCCATTGTACTATATTTCTCTGCAATGACTTGACTAGCCTTTACTCCTAGATGTCTTATACCTAATCCAAATAGTAGTTGTTCAAGAGAATTAGATTTCGCTAGCTCAATAGCTTTAAGCAGATTATCGATTTTTTTCTCACCCATGCGATCAAGTGGCTCTAGGTCCTCTTTCGTTAGATAGAAAATATCTGCTACATCTTTAATCAGTTCATTTTCGTATAATTGTTGAATGATTTTTGTTCCTAAACCATCAATATTCATAGCTTGTCTCGAAACAAAATGTATTAACCCTTCTACTAACTGAGCTTGACATTTCGGATTGATACAACGTAATGCAACTTCACCTTCAATCCTTACTAACTCATGGTCACAACTCGGGCAATGTGTGGGCATATGGTATTGTTCTGCATTTTCAGGACGTCTATCTAGCACACTCTTGATAACTTCAGGGATAATATCTCCAGCTTTTTTAATGACGACACTGTCACCAATTCTAATGTCTTTCTCATGTATCAAATCTTCATTATGTAACGAAGCGCGGGAAACAGTTGTACCAGCAACTTTTACTGGTTCTAATATTGCAGTTGGGGTCACAACACCCGTTCTACCGATGCTTAACTCAATATCTAACAGCTCTGTTATTACTTCTTCTGCAGGGAATTTATATGCAATTGCCCAACGCGGAGATTTTTGAGTAAATCCAAGTGCTTCTTGTTGTTCTAAAGCATTCACTTTAATTACAATACCATCAATATCATATGGTAAATCTTCACGTTGCTCTGTCCATTTTTCAATATATGCCAGCACTTCATCTATCGTTTGTACACGTTGGCGTGCTTGATTTGTTTTAAATCCTAATTGATCTAACTCATCTAATGCTTCACTCTGAGTATCTGCATTAAATTGCGTAAAATCATTCACACTATATAGAAAGACGCTTAATTTACGTTTAGCAGCAAGTTTTGAATCTAATTGTCTTAGTGAGCCTGCAGCTGCATTTCTTGGATTTGCAAAGGGCTGTTCATCATTTTCTGCTTTAGCTTCATTCAAATTAAAAAATGATTTTCTAGGCATGTATGCTTCACCACGAACTTCAAATGTTCTAGGTTCATTAATTTTTAAAGGAATGGCGTGAATAGTTTTTAAGTTTTCTGTTATGTCCTCGCCTGTAGTACCGTCCCCGCGTGTTAAGCCTTGGACAAATCTTCCATTTTCATATTTTAATGATACAGCTAAACCGTCTATCTTTAATTCACACATATATTCCACATCACCAATGTTATCACGTATACGTTGGTCAAACTTCCTTAAATCTTCCTCATTAAATGCATTACCTAAACTGAGCATAGGGGTGTCGTGTTGCACTTTCTCAAACGTTGATTGAGCACTTCCACCCACTCTCACTGTAGGTGAATCCTCTGTGCGATATTCAGGATGAGTTGTTTCAATATCTATTAATTCGTGTAATAACTTATCATACTCACTATCAGGTACAGATGGGTTATCTTGAACATAATATTCATAGCTATATTGATTTAATAAATCATGTAAATCATTTACACGTGATTGCAAATCAGCCACTTGTTACTCCCCCTTCTTCTCAATTGGTGCGAATTGTGCTAATAATCGTTTCGGCCCTTCTGATTTAAAGATAATATCTAATTCTACTGAACCATTTTTTTCCTTCACATTACTAACCATACCCTCACCCCAAGATTTATGCATCACTTTATCTCCAACATTCCAATTAGTTGTTGCTTGAGATTTTCTTGATGTAGTAGTTTTTTGGCTATGTGCTCTTTTAGCTGGTTGCTTTGTAGCTGATTGGAAACGATTTCCTTGACTTTGCGTAGAAGCGTTGCGTTTAGATTCATTTTCTAGTAAATCTTCAGGGATTTCTCTTAAGAACCTAGATGCCATATTAGACTGTGGTCTACCAAACAACATTCTTGATGTTGCGTGTGTTAAATATAATGTTTCTTCTGCACGTGTAATAGCCACATAGCAGATACGTCTTTCTTCTTGCATTTCATGTTCGTCATCACTTTTAATTGCTCTAATATGCGGGAATAACGACTCTTCCATACCCATTATAAAAACAATCGGGAATTCTAAACCTTTAGCAGAGTGCATTGTCATCAATGTTATACCATTTTCAATTTGTGCTTCATCTATATCAGCAACTAATGATAAATCAGTTAGGAAGTTTATCAAAGATTGTTCTTCTAACGGCGTATTTTCTTCAAAATCTTTTGGTACAGACATGAACTCATCAATATTTTCTAATCTACTTCTCGATTCTAATGTTTGTTCACGCTCTAACATTTCGCGATAACCAGATTTTTCTAACGCTTCATTTACAATCTCTGTAATTTCTAAAAACTCTTGCTGTTTGATGATATTTTGCATCGTATCATAAAAAGTAATACATTCTTGTGTTACTTTTTTCGATAAACCAATAAAATCAACTTCTGCCAAAGCATCAAACATACTCAAATCATTTTGAACAGCATAAGCTTGAATTTTATCTACCGAAGACGGGCCAATGCCACGTTTTGGAATATTAATAACACGGCGTAAGCTAATATCGTCATTACTGTTTGCAATAATTCTTAAGTAACTCAATAAGTCTTTAATTTCTTTTCTGTCGTAGAACTTTTGTCCTCCAACCATAGTATAAGGGATATTAGATTTCATAAAGGTTTCTTCCAGTACACGTGACTGTGCATTGGTACGGTATAGAATTGCCATATCTTGATATTTCTTGCCATTTCGTTGATGTTTCATGATTTCACGTACAACATATTCTGCTTCATCGCGTTCAGTTGTCGCTTCGTAGTAATGAATTTTATCGCCATCTGTATTGCCTGTCCATAATCCCTTAGGTTTACGTTCTGAATTATTTTTAATAACTTCATTAGCTGCATTTAATATATTTTTAGTAGAACGATAATTTTGTTCTAAGAAAATTGTTTTTGCCTCAGGATAATCTTCTTCAAATGACAAAATGTTTTGGATATCTGCCCCGCGCCACCCGTAAATCGATTGGTCAGAATCTCCTACTACACATAAATTTTTGAATTTTGATGCTAATAATTTCACTAATGTGTACTGTGCTTTATTCGTATCTTGATATTCATCCACGTGTATGTATTGGAATTTATTTTGATAGTAATCCAACACTTCTGGAACACGTTCAAATAATCGGATGGTCACCATAATTAAATCATCAAAGTCTAGCGCTTCATTTCTTGAAAGTTGACGTTGATAACCTTTGTATACAGTCGCAACCATTTGTGAATGGTAGTCATTTGCTTCTTTTTGCGCATCTTCAGGTGTCTTTAATTCATTTTTCAAATTACTAATTGCGCCTATAAACATTCTAGGTTCAAATTTCTTACTATCTATATTTTCATTTTTTAAAACATCTTTAATAACTGATTTTTGGTCAGTTGGATCAATAATCGTAAAGTTTCTTTCAATACCAATACGATCTGCGTCTCTTCTAAGAATTCTCACACACATGGAGTGGAATGTTGACATCCAAATCACTTCAGCTTGTTCACCAACCAAAGTTTGGACACGTTCTTTCATTTCCTTAGCTGCTTTATTTGTAAAAGTAATCGCTAAAACATTATACGGAGACACTCCCTTTTCATCTAACAAGTAAGCAATACGATGTGTTAAGACACGTGTCTTACCTGAACCCGCGCCTGCCATTATAAGTAATGGACCCTCTGTTGTACGTACTGCCTGGCTTTGTTCGTCATTCATTTTATTAACTAATGCATTCATTTATGTGTCTCCTTTATCTTAACTGTTTTTAGTGCTTTGTTTATATCTTCATAAATAATGTTGCCGACGATGATTGTATCAGCTACTGAAGCCATTGCTTCTGCTTCTTTATAATCATTAATACCACCACCATAAAATAATTGTGTATTAGATAATGAATCAGCTGCTGCTTTTACCATATCAATCTCTCCATAAACACCACTATATTCGATATACATAACTGGTAATTTATAAATATCATTAATCATTTGGGCATAAGCTTCAATATCTTCTGTTGTTAAATGTGTGTTGGCTTGTGTTAATGTCGCCACTTTACAATCGGGATTTAGTACAACATAACCTTCGAACACTATTTCTTCAAAATCGATTAAATACCCATAATTTTTCAGCGCTTCTAAGAGCATACCATTATGAAACTTTACATCCTTGCTATTTAACACTGTAGGTATAAAATATAAATCAAACCCTGGCACGATACTCTCTAAGTTTGAAAATTCAAACACTAGCGGTACGGAATGAGCATTAACTTTTTTCATCAAGTGTGAAACGTTATCTTCGGTAACATTATCTGTACCACCTATCATAATAGCATCTGTGCCAGATCTACAAATTCGCTCTAAATCCTTATCACTGATTGATTTTGCAGGATCTAATTTAAAAATATGTTTCCACTTTTTAATCTCATTCATGACATGTTACTCCTTCTTTTAGCATACATTTGATTATATCATTTTTATGCTATGAGTTCTAAAATGATGTAAAAAAATCGCCCCGAATTTTCGCAGCGATTTGTTGATTTTAATTTCATTTTTCATTTAAACGATAGTAACTTTCTAAATTGGTATCTTGTTCATCAATAATTTTGGCGAGTGGTTTACCGACGTAACGAAGATGCCACGCTTCGTATGCATAGCCTGTTTCATGTGATTGTCCTTTTGGATATCTAATAATAAAGCCATAATCTGAAGCATGTTGTTTTATCCATCGACCTTCGTGTGTTTTCTCAAAATCTTTATGAAAATCGTCTAGTGGCTTATTGGTACCAACATCAAATGCAAGGCCTGTTTGGTGTTCTGATTCTCCTGGTTTTGCAGTGTATTGACGCGCAACTTTTTCACCGTCTTTTTCTACATAGTCTTTCATTACTTTTTGTTGTTCTTTATAACTTCTATAACCACTAGAAAATTTTAAATCTAACTGGGCATCTTCACCTTTAACTAATAATTTATTAAAATTTCGTTTCGCGATTTTATCTTCACCTGGTTGGTATTGTGGGGGGAGTTTATATTTTTTATTGACAATCACGTGGCCGTTCACCTGTGTAACGCCTTCTGTTTTATTAATAATTGGCAAGGCATTCTTAGGTTTTACAATATTAGACTTTGATGGTGTGTATGAATTCGAAAATACTACCAAAGCAATACCAAATATAAAGCTTAGTAATAATAACATTATTAGGCCAAACAACAATTTTTTAATCATAAAGTTACTTCCTTTCACTCAATTCCAATAGTTTTTCCAATAACTATCACTATATTTATTTTGTTGTTATCTATCAATTACCCTACTTTATTTTTATAAACATTTAAAATATGCGTATATTTAAAAGAGGGTATTTCTATTACATTTCCGTATTACTTTGTTTCAAAGTAAACAACAAAAAAACTAACGACGAGGTATTAAATATCCTTGTCGTTAGCTCTTGTAAGCCTATTCTTTTATTTTATACTTTATGAAATCGTTAATCGGCCGTTTCTATGTTCATGCGCTCTAGAATCATCGTATAAGCATCATTACCCCATTGTAATGATCTTTTCACACGTGAAATAGTTGCAGTTGATGCACCAGATTCTTGTTCAATAGTTGCATACGTATAGCCTTGTTTAATCATTTTTGCTACTTGTAATCGCTGTGATAATGACTGAATTTCATTAACAGTACATAAATCATCAAAAAACTGATAACATTCTTCTCTATTTTCTAGTGTTAAAATAGCATCAAATAATTCATCTAATGCTTTCCCTTTTAGTTTTTCTATTTGCATTTAAAACAACCCCTGTATTTTTCAATTTAATCTCAGTTTAACGTACTAATACATTAAAGTGTAACGATTTCACTTGAAAAATTCAATTATTCTAAACCAGCTCTTTGGAAAATCGTATCTACTTGGTTTAAATGGTGTTTCGGATTGAAACATTCATCTAAATCTTCTTTAGTTAATAACTCAGTAATTGATTCATCTTGTTCAATTAAAGTTCTAAACGGTGTCTTCGTTTCCCAAGATTCCATAGCCTTTGGTTGTACTTTATCATATGCAGCTTCACGAGCCAAACCTTTATTTATTAAGGCAAGTAATACGCGTTGTGAATAGATTAAACCAAATGTTTTATCTATATTATCGAGCATATTATCTTCAAATACCGTTAATCTTTCTACAATATTAGTAAAACGATTTAATCCATAATCTAATGCAATTGTAACATCTGGTAACATAATACGTTCAGCAGATGAATGTGAAATATCACGTTCATGCCATAATGGTACGTTTTCATAAGCAGTTGTTACGTAACCTCTAATCACACGTGCGATACCAGTAATATTTTCTGAACCGATTGGATTACGTTTATGAGGCATTGCAGATGACCCTTTTTGACCTTTTGCGAATGCTTCTTCTACTTCACGAGTTTCAGTTTTTTGTAAGTTACGGATTTCTACAGCGAATTTTTCCATTGATGAACCAATTAAAGCAAGCGTCGCAATATAATAAGCATGGCGATCACGTTGTAATGTTTGCGTGGAAACTGGCGCTGTATCTAGACCTAAATGTTCACAAACATATGCTTCTATTTCTGGTGGGATATTCGCAAAAGTGCCTACAGCACCACTCATTTTACCAACTTCTATTTCTTCTCTTACACGTTTAAAACGTTCTAAATTACGTTTCATTTCTGTGTACCACAATGCCATCTTAACACCAAATGTTGTTGGTTCAGCATGCACGCCATGGGTACGTCCCATCATTAATGTATACTTATAGTCTTTTGCTTTTTTCGCCAATACTTCAATAAAACGTTCTAAATCTTTTTCAATAATATCGTTCGCTTGTTTAATAACATAACTTAATGCAGTATCTACAACATCTGTTGATGTTAGGCCGTAGTGGACCCATTTACGTTCCTCACCAAGTGTTTCTGATACTTGTCTAGTAAATGCCACAACATCATGACGTGTTTCTTGTTCAATTTCTTGCGCACGCGCTACATCAACTTTAGCATTTTGACGTATTTTTTTTACATCTTCCGCGGGGATATCTCCTAATTTACTCCATGCCTCACATGCAAGTATTTCTACCTCTAACCACGCTTCATAGCGGTTTTGATCAGTCCAAATATTAGACATTTCTTCTCTAGAATAACGTTCAATCATTGAAATAAGCTCCTATCATACATAAATTTTGTTAATATTACGCCTTAAAACATGTACATTAAAACATAAATTTAAATAAAAGTTCGTGTTTAACCTTTTCATTATTAGTTTAACAGAATTCCTATGAAAAGTATAAACCTTTTCAATTATCTGTATAAAAAATTTACATGGCAATAAAAACAACCGTTATGGACGCGTATTCCCATAACGGTTTGCCAATCTTTATTATAAAATTTTACCAACAAATTCTATCTCTTGTTTATACAGCTCGAAAGTTCCATCTTTATTTTCTTTATAAACAGGTTTTTCGAAGCGTTTTACAGGTGTGTAACCCGCGTTTCTCATGCGTTGTAAACAATCTTGGATTGTCTCATTTTCTTCGACTTTAAATTTTTGCTGCTTTTTCATATACTTTCAACTTCATCCGTATCATATTGTTTGAGTTTTTTACTTCTAACACCTTTCGCCCAGAAACCTCCGTGAATTGTACGAGGTTCATACGCTACGATAAATGCTTTTTCATCTATTTGTTTAATGGTCTCAATTAACTTAAATTCAAAGCGTCGTGGTGTTAAAATTTGTAATATTAAGCGATTTCCGTCACGACCATAAGCTGTGTAGTGCGTTACACCGTAACCTAAATCTCTTAATTGTCGTGGTAAATCTAATTCATATTCAGATGAAGTGACATTAACGACAGTATAACCTAACGCTAATTTCTCTTCTATTTTCATACCCACAATAATTCCAATTGAAAATCCAAATGCATATGCGAATACATTTTGAATTTGATCTAAGCTAGACATTACCATGCCTAGTCCAACGACATACACAAGAACTTCTAAAAAGCTGACAAGTGCAGCTACATAGCGATAACCTTTAAGTGTTAATATCGTTCTCATTGTAAGACAAGTTACATAAGCAACGTTTATAATAAAAATCGCTAAAACCATTAACCATGGATTAGATGTTATCACTGACATGACCATTTTCCTTTCTGATATTAAATTCAAGTAATTTTACCAACATCTTTTTATTTTGTCACTAAAAATATTGGAAACTCACTTAATTTTTCGGCCAAGTATACCTCGTATATGCTAATTCTCTTTTATGTGCGGTTTTAATATAGTGATTTTCAATTGTAGACTTTGCGTCACTAGGCACTGATTTACCTTCTAAATAATCATCGATATCATTATAGCTTACACCTAACGCTTCTTCATCAGGTAACTGAGGCTTATCTTCTTCTAAATCAGCAGTCGGCACTTTTTCATAAAGATGTTTAGGCGCGTCTAAGTATTTTAATAATTGCTTACCTTGTCTTTTATTTAAGCCAAATAAAGGTGCAATATCTGCAGCTCCATCTCCGTATTTAGTGTAAAAACCAGTTATATTCTCGGCAGAATGATCTGTACCTACTACGATGCCTTTTTTGTTAGAAGCGATTGAAAATTGCACTTTCATACGCTCTCTAGCTTTCTCATTCCCTTTCTGAAAATCTGTCAAAGTAATTCCAGCATCTTTAAGCGATTGCACACTTTGATCCACTGCTGGTTTAATATTTACAGTTATGATTTCATCAGGTTGAATATAGGATAATGCATCTTCAACCTCTGTAGCATCTTTTTGCTCACCATAAGGTAATTTAACAGCTATAAATTTACATGGATTGCCTTCTTCTCTTAATTCTTCTGCTGCCATTTGACATAACTTTCCAGCTAATGTCGAATCTTGACCACCTGAAATTCCTAAAATTAATGCTTGTACAAATGAATGGGATTGTACATAACTTTTTATAAAGTGAATGATTTGCTTTGTTTCAAGTTTACTTTCGATTTCAGGTTTCACTTTCATTTCTCTAACAACGATATCTTGTAGGTTACTCATTTTCTTCCTCCATCTCTTTAACATGTTCAGCAACTTCAAAAATACGTTTGTGTTTATTTTCCCAACACGCTGTGCTTAAATCTACTGGATACTCTTGTGGGTTTAAATGACGTTTATTTTCATCCCATAAGTAATCAAGACTGTTTTTTAGATAAGCTTGCGCCTCACTCTCATTTGGCATTTCGTAAACTAATTGGCCATTTTTAAAAATATCATGATGTAAATCTTTTGCGGTAAATGTTTTTATAAATTTCATTTTATAGGTATGAACTGGATGGAAAAGTTTTAAAGGTGATTCTGCATATGGATCCTCGTAATCGAGCGTAATATAGTCGCCTTCAGCTTTATTTGTTTTTTTATTGATAATACGATAAACATTTTTCCTGCCTGGTGTTGTAACTTTTTCAGCATTATTAGAAAGTTTAATACGGTCCACGTATTCACCATTACTATCTTCAACTGCAACTAATTTATAAACTGCGCCCAATGCAGGTTGATCAAAACCAGTAATAAGTTTTGTTCCGACGCCCCACGAATCGACTTTTGCACCTTGTGATTTCAAACTCGTAATTGTCTGCTCGTCTAAATCGTTTGAAGCGATAATTTTAGCATCAGGGAAACCAGCTTCATCTAGCATACGACGTGCTTCTTTCGATAAATATGCTATATCTCCAGAGTCCAAACGAATACCAACAAAATTAATTTTGTCAGCTAATTCTTTAGCAACTTTAATTGCAGTCGGCACACCAGATTTCAATGTGTGGAACGTATCAACCAAGAACACACAATCTTTATGACGTTCAGCGTATTTTTTAAAAGCAATATATTCATCGCCATATGTTTGTACCATGGCATGCGCATGCGTTCCTGAAACAGGAATACCAAATAGCTTACCTGCTCGTACATTACTTGTAGAATTAAATCCTCCAATATAGGCAGCTCTAGCTCCCCATAATGCTGCATCCGCTTCTTGTGCTCGGCGGGTACCAAATTCCATTAACATATCTTCTTGTGCTACTTGTCTAATTCTACTCGCCTTAGTTGTTATCAATGTATGGAAATTAACAATATTTAAAAGCATTGTTTCTATTAACTGTGCTTGTATTAAAGGTGCTTCGACTCTCAATAATGGTTCATTACCAAAACAAAGTTCCCCTTCTTGCATTGAACGAATATTGCCGGTAAATTTTAAATTTTTCAAATAACTTAGAAAATCTTGTTGGTAACCAATAGATTTTAAATAATCGATATCTGACTCTGAGAAGTGAAAACTATTAATGTAATCGATGACACGTTTCAATCCATTAAAAACAGCATAGCCACTATCAAATGGCATATTTCTAAAATATAGATCAAATACTGCCATACGTTCATGAATCCCATCATTCCAATAACTTTCTGCCATATTTATTTGATATAAATCGTTATGCAATACTAACGTATCGTCTTCAAATTGGTACACAACCATCTCTCCAATCGGCTTTTCCATTAGTTTAGCATAAATGAAAGCTTGATAGCACATGAAAGAGGACTTAAATATACTGGAAAATTTAATATAAGATTATATTTTTTACATATACAGTTTAATATATGATTTAAATTTGTTTAAAATGTGACATGGCTAACGACAATGTCGTGACATTTGTATGATATAAGATTATAAAAATTTAAAAATGATTTATAATCTTTATTGAGGTGTTTATATGTTAAAAGAAGCCAAATCATTCATCGAAACAATGTATAAAGAATTAAACTATGATGAGCAAAGTATTTCAAATAGAATTAAAGAAATTGAATATGCCATCGAATCAACTGGTACTTATGAACATACTGTTGAAGAATTAACTTATGGAACAAAAATGGCCTGGCGTAATTCTAATCGCTGTATTGGACGATTTTTTTGGGATTCATTAACGGTTGTTGATGCAAGACACATACAATCTGAAAATGACTTTATTGATGCAATAGAAAATCATATTGCAACAGCAACAAATAATGGAAAAATAAAACCTTATATCACAATCTTTTCAAAGGATAATCCTCCTCAAATATTTAATAATCAATTAATTAGATATGCAGGTTACGAAGGTATGGGCGATCCCGCAGAAAGAAGCGTTACTCAACTTGCTGAACGTCTTGGCTGGCACGGTTCACATACTGACTTCGATATTTTACCTTTAATTTATAAAATGCCGGATGGTGCAATGAAATATCATGAATATCAACCTCATTTAATTAAAGAAGTTGCTATTGAACATGATCGTTTTCCAAAATTACAGCAGCTTGGATTAAAATGGTACGCGGTGCCCATCATATCAAGTATGGATTTAAAGATTGGCGGTGTTACATATCCAACTGCACCATTTAATGGTTGGTATATGGTAAATGAAATAGCTGTACGTAACTTCACAGATTCTTATCGTTATAATTTATTAGAAAGTGTTGCAGAAGCTTTTGAATTTGGTACACTAAAGAATAATTCTTTCAATAAAGATCGCACACTTGTCGAATTGAACTATGCGGTTTATCACTCATTTAAAAAATCTGGCGTATCTATCGTTGATCATCTCACTGCATCAAAACAATTTGAAAGATTTGAATTAAATGAAACAAGAAATGGTAGAGAGATTACTGGCAAATGGTCATGGCTAGCTCCTTCCCTGTCACCCACATTAGCGTCTAATTATCATCATGGATATAAAAATATTATGAAAGAACCTAACTTCTTTTATAAAAAACCAGAAGCTACTGGCTGTCCATTTCATTAATGAATCTATCACACATATATAAACAAGGGGTCACGTCAAATGAAACTTTATTATTTAGGTCCAAAGGGAACATTTTCTTATTTAGCTGCAACACAATATCAACCAGAAACAGACATAGATTATGTATCAAAATCTAATTTATACGAAGTAGTCGCTGCTGTATCTGAAGATGACGATAGCGTAGCAGTTGTGCCAATTGAAAATTCAATAGAAGGCACTATTAATATTGTCGCAGATGCATTAACACAACAAAATATTTACGCGCAAGGCGAGTTACATTTAGATATTCAATTTGCACTATATGGTATTGATGGCGCTTCTGTTCACGATATTTCAACAGTATATTCTATTGGACCTGCCATTAGTCAAACTAGTAAATATATCCAATCACATGGTTTCGATATTGATTATGTGGATAGCACAATTAAAAGCTTAGATATGATTAGCAACGGTATCGGCGCTATTGCGCCACTTGGCAGTGGAGAAACATATGGTTACACGCCTATAGAACAAAATATTGAAGATTATCCACACAACGTCACTCGCTTTTTAGTTGTTAGTAACCAACCTAGTCATATCGAAAATGCTAGCGATACTATGTTACTAATAACCCCTCAGTTCGATAAACCAGGGTTATTAGCAAGTATATTAAACACATTTGTCTTGTTTAATATTAACTTATCTTGGATAGAGTCTAGACCATTAAAAACGCAACTCGGCATGTATCATTTTTTTGTCCAAGCAGACACGCCAATAACAGAAGATTTATCCAAAGTAATTAAAATTCTCAATACTTTAGACTTCCAAGTTACTATAATAGGTTCATTTAATAAATTGAATTAGTACAACTTTATGAATAATACTCTCCCTAATTCATTATTAAATTAGACTATGAAAACTACGCTATGCTATTAATCTGAGCTGTTTATATTCAAAATAATAACTTATCCAGTAATAAATAGGCATTACAACATCGACATCGTCTCCTCTGACTTTGTCGATATTGTAATGCCTATTTCACAATATTTTGAACAGTTTTCATTTATAAACTAAATACAATTACCATAAACATGTTATAAAAATAAGGCACACCATACCATAAAGTTACAGTAAGTAACTTTGATATGTTATGCCTTCTATATGTTATAAATGATGCTTATTTTATTATTTCAATGGTAACGGTTTGGTAACATCAATACCTAACACTGGTGGTACTAAGAAATACACAACCAAGACAATTGCAACTATGCTTAATAAATTGACCCAAAAACCTACAGATGCCATTTTCTTGATACTGATCCTACCTGTACCAAACACAATGGCATTTGGTGGCGTTCCAACTGGTAACATATATGCACAATTAGCAGCCATAGCTGCAGGTACCATAAGTAATAATGGATGCACATTTACTGCAACAGAAAGTGTTGCCAAAATAGGTAAGATCATTGTAGCCGTTGCTGTATTAGATGTTATTTCTGTTAAGAATAACACAAATATTGTAATTACAAGGACAATAATCAATGGACTTACGCCTTCGATTAATTTCAATTGTTCACCAAGCCAATTTGCTAATCCACTTTCTGAAATACCTTTTGCTAAAGCTAAACCACCACCAAACAGTATTAAAACACCCCAAGGCAATTCTTTAGCAACTTCCCAATCTATAATTCTCTTATGTTTTTCTTTATTTTTAGCAGGAATAAGAAATAACAGCACGGATATAAACATTGCAATTGTGCCATCCGCGACTTCAGAAGTAACTGACCAATTCTTTAATAAAAACTCTCTGCTAATCCATAAAAAGCTTGCAAGTAAGAATACAACTGAAACAATTTTTTCTTCATATTTCATTTTACCTAGTTCGCTTAATTTTTCTTTAATTAATTTTTGGCCACCAGGTAATTCTTTCATGTCATGTTTAAATGCAATATAACGAATATATATCCAAACTAAGAAGAGTAATACAATTACTGTTGGCACACCAATAATCATCCATTTAGCAAAACTAATTTCTTCCCCAAATGCTGATTGGTATTGTCCTTTTAAAATTATCAAGGGCGGTGTACCGATCAATGTACCTAGTCCCCCAATTGTTCCTGCGTAACCAATTGCAAGCACAAGAGATTGTTCAAATTTAGATATACTTTCCGGTTTAGTATTTTGGCTTTTTAATTCATTTGCTTCTTTTATAATCGCAAGACCAATAGGTATCATTATCATCACGGCTGCTGTATTAGAAACAAACATTGATAAAAATCCAGTAGCAATCATAAAGCCTAATAAAATCTTCCCAGTACTTGTACCAAGTGTATTAATAATAGACAAAGCAACACGAGTATGTAAATTCCATCTTTCCATCGCTATAGCTAAAATAAAACCACCTAAGAATAAGAAAATAATATCATTACCATATTGAGCTGAAACTTCTTCTGGATTCAACACATGCCCTATCGGTAATAAAATCAATGGTAACAAACTGGTTGCAGCGATAGGTATCGCTTCAGTAATCCACCAAGTAGCTATCCAAAGTGTAATTGCTAACACATAAATGCCTTTAACCGATAAATCATCTGGGTGAAATAGCAATAATGTTAAAGCAAATAACAATGGCCCCAATATTAAACCTGTTAATTGGCCTGCATTATATGACTTCTTTTCCTTTTTATTTGAAAAAAACGTCAAATATTGTGATCGTCTCATATCCCCTTTATTTAAATCATTCACGATGTCTTCCCCCTTTTAATTATTATCTGAATATTCATAATAATTTATTAGAGTATAACATAATATATTTTAAATAGGGTTAGTATTTTTAATCATTTACATAAAGAATATTTATGATTTTATTTCAAAAATATAATCATTCCACACGGACTTTTTTAATTTTAATATCACTATCTTTGTTATTAAACAGGATTAATGATGCTATATCTTGTAAGTGTATGCTTTGTGACGAGTCCTTAAAACTATTATCAGCTATGAGCACGGTTTGGTGTTTCACATCATTATAACTTTGAATGCGTATTGACTCTTTACTCATTTTTCCAATGAAACTGTTCTGATATATATTCAAATTGCTACCAGCTTGCGTCCCCTGCTCTTTACCTTTTAAATCTTTGGCATTTTTACCATCTTTAACTGCTAAAAATCTTATACCACCTGCACAATTTTTAAATATATTATGATGAATATAGGTATCTTTTGATTTCAGCGGTGTAAGTGCATATTGATTCAAGCCATCAAATGTATTATAGCGAATATGAATATTTTGATAATATTGATCATAGCGACTGGCGTGTGAGCCAATTGCACGATTCCAAGTTTGCATTGTTGGTGTATTTGAATTACCAAAATAACAGTGTTCTATAATTACATTTTTAGTAATCGTTCCATCTGTAGCACCAAATTTAGGAAAAGCACCCGGCACCTGTATATCTATCTGAACTGCTTCAGAGAAAAATCGCGTTCCATCTAAATCTCTAAAGCCTAAAAACTCACAATTATTGATATACAATCCATTGATACCACAAGCATCTAAACAATGTCCTCCTACAACATCTTTAAAAGTTACATTTTGTATTTGAATATCTTCTGCGTGTCCCATGCACATCGTTGTATTATTATATGGATAATTGAAACCATTCATATCAAATGTACCACCTGATATGTGAATATGACTATTACCTTTATACCCATAATATAACTTGAATCTTCGTCCGTTTTTCAACATTGTATCTTTGCCACATCTTTTAAGCACTGCCGCTTCATCTAGTACCAATGTTGTTGAATCATATATAACCAGTGGTTTACGAATATGATACTCACCTTCTGGTACGTATATCGTCGTTGGTTTATGCTTCTTAGCATAATTTAACGCTTTTTGCATCGCTCTTGTATCTGCGTATTTGCTTTTTCCTTTTAAACCAAATTGTTTTGCATTAATTATCATATGCTAATTCCTTTCTGAGCTATTACTTTATAATATACAAAAATGATATCTTTCAAACGCATTAACGCTCCCTTTATTGATTGAACGACTTAGTATATAATTACTTTTATATTGTTTATTGGGAGTGTTTTTATCTTATGAAAAAAACCGCATTAATCGTTGTTGATTACTCAAATGACTTTGTAGCTGACAACGGAAAATTAACTTGTGGCCTTCCAGGGCAGCAAATTGAAGACTATATTGTTGAACGAATTGAAGCGTACAATAAAAAGCAACATGATATCTTTTTCATGATGGATTTACATTATGAAGAAAATAACTATCACCCAGAAAGTAATTTATTCCCTCCACATAATATTATTGGTACTGTTGGCAGAGAACTTTACGGCAAAGTGAATGATATTTATCAAAATATTTTGTTTAATGATCACATACATTACTTAGATAAAACACGTTATGATGCTTTCTGTGGGACCTCTTTGGATTTAATGTTACGAGAGCGAAATATTACACACTTAGAATTTGTCGGTGTATGTACTGATATTTGCGTGCTTCATTCAGCAATTAGTGCTTATAATCTAGGGTACGCAATAACTATTTCACATCGTGGAGTTGCTTCTTTTAATCCTTCAGGTCACGCATGGGCTTTAGATCATTTTAAAAATTCACTAGGTGCTGTAGTAGAATAACTATGCAAAATCGTGCTAGAATAATAATAACTATATAAATAAGGAGAATTTAGATATGGCAAAAACTTATATTTTCGGACATAAAAATCCAGATACAGACGCAATTTCATCTGCTATTATCATGGCAGATTTCGAACAACAAACAGGTAACACTGAAGCTACTGCATACCGTTTAGGCGAAGTAGGACCTGAAACACAATATGCTTTAGATCATTTTAATGTAACTGCACCAGCGTTACTTAATGATGATTTATCCGATCAAAAAGTAATATTAGTAGACCATAATGAATTCCAACAAAGTGCTGATTCAATTAATGGTGCTACAATTCACCATGTGGTCGATCATCACAGAATTTCTAACTTTGAAACGGCAGCACCATTATACTATCGTTCTGAACCAGTTGGTTGTACAGCTACAATTTTATACAAAATGTATCAAGAACGCGGTTTTGAAATCAAACCAGAAATTGCTGGTTTAATGGTATCAGCAATTATCTCAGATAGCCTATTATTTAAATCACCTACTTGTACAGAAGAAGATGTAAAAGCAGCTGAAGCCTTAAAATCAATTGCTGGCGTTGACTTAGAAACTTATGGTTTAGAAATGTTAAAAGCTGGTGCTTCTACTAAAGAAAAATCAGCAACAGATATTTTAACTATGGACGCGAAGTCATTCAACATGGGAGACTATGTAACGCGTATTGCACAAGTTAACACTGTTGATATTGATGAAGTATTTGCACGTCAGGAAGAATTAGAAAAAGAAATGTTAGAAGTAAGCGCTAATGAAAAGTATGATTTATTTGTATTAGTTGTTACAGACATTATTAACAGCGACTCTAAAATCTTAGTAGTTGGTGCTGAAAAAGATAAAGTTGGCGTTGCTTTCGATGTAGAGCTTGATAACAATACTGCATTCTTACCTGGTGTTGTATCTCGTAAAAAACAAGTGGTTCCACAAATCACAGACGCTTTAAATTAATCAAATGCCTTAAAACTAATACAGTTTTAAAGGGAGTTAAATTAAATATTTAGATTTTAAAATTCATTATACTGGAGCATAGTTCATATGTTCCAGTTTTTTATCACTTGTACCTACGAAACGCATTTACCTTACTAGGAGGAATATATTTGAATTCAATAGAGCAAACTTTCCACAATAGTACTCAATATTTTAAAACACACGTAACTAAAGATCTAAAATTCAGAAGAAAGCAACTTAAATTTTTGAGTAAAAGTATCAAAAATCATGAAGACGCCTTATTAGAGGCATTTCAAAAAGATTTAGGTAAGAATAAAGTTGAAGCTTATGCTACAGAAATTGGTTTCACTTTAAAAAATATTAAAAATGCTCGTAAAGAACTCAAAAATTGGGCTAAAAGAAAACAAGTTAATACGCCTATTTATATGTTTCCAACTAAAAGCTATATCATAAAAGAGCCTTATGGCACAGTTTTAATAATTGGACCCTTTAATTATCCTTTCCAATTATTGATTGAGCCACTTATTGGTGCTATAGCAGCTGGAAATACTGCCATACTCAAACCTTCTGAATTTACGCCACATGTTTCAGAAGTTATTAAACATATAATCGAAGATGTATTCGATCCTGAATATATTAGTATTTGTGAAGGTGATGCTGAAACCACGCAATCATTAATCCAATTGCCATTTGACTATATCTTTTTCACGGGTAGCGAACAAGTTGGTAAAATTGTGTATCAGGCAGCAAGTAAAAATTTAACTCCTGTCACATTAGAACTCGGTGGTAAATCTCCAGTAATTGTTGATGAAACAGCAAATATTAAAGTCGCAAGTGAACGTATCAGTTTTGGTAAATTTACAAATGCTGGTCAAACTTGTGTTGCTCCTGACTATATACTTGTGAATCGTAAAGTGAAAGATGAATTAATTGCTGCACTTAAAAAAACAATTACAGAGTTTTATGGTAATAACATTCAAGAAAGTCCTGATTTTGGACGTATTGTAAACCATAAACACTTTAATCGTTTAGATAATTTATTAAAGGTTCATCATGCTGAGATTGCCTTTGGTGGTGAATCAACAGCAGAAGAAAGGTACATCGCTCCTACACTGTTAGATGGGATTACTTTTAATGCTAAAATAATGAGAGACGAAATTTTCGGTCCCATTTTACCAATTATTACCTATGATGATTTCGATGAAGCTATTGATTTAATACGTTCCAAACCTAAACCATTAAGCTTATATTTGTTTAGTGAAGATGAAAATGCAACAGAGCGTGTATTAAACGAAATATCATTCGGTGGCGGCGCAATTAACGATACATTAATGCAATTAGCAAATTCAAACTTACCATTTGGTGGTGTTGGTGCCTCTGGCATTGGCCAATATCATGGTAAATACAGTTTCGACACATTTAGTCATGATAAATCATATATTTTCAAATCAACTCGACTTGAATCTAGTTTATTGTTTCCTCCGTATAAAGGGAAATTTAAATATATTAAAACTTTCTTTAATAAGTAATTTTATTTATAAAAGTTCTATAGCAAAAAAATTGCGCCTCCCAATACATTTGGGATAGGCGCAATTTTTTAGTATTAAGTTGTTTAATAAACTTGTGAGTTTACGTTTCTTTTAAAAATTGTACACAAACACCTTCAGGCGCAGTGTGTTTATCGTCAACTTTTTCTAGTTCACCAGTTACTTTATCACGTCTAAATACAGTAAGCGCATAATCACCTTCTTGATGTGCGCACACTAAGTAATCGTCTGAATCAGTAATATTAAAATCACGTGGAAACTCACCGCCACTTGATACAATATCCACTAATGAAATCATATCGCCTTCATCAGCTACTTTGAAAATAGCAATACTATCGTGACCTCTATTACTAATGTATAAGAATTTTTGATCTTTTGATAACCTTACTGCCGCTAATTTTGTATCACCTTCAAAATTTTCTGGAATCGTCAAATGACGTTCTATTTCTGTGAATTTGCCATCTTCATATTTTACTGTACTTACAATATTTGATATTTCATGAACTACATAGGCATATTTACCATTTTCATGGAAAGTAATATGTCTTGGGCCATCGCCTGGTTCAAAATCAAACACAGCATATTCACTGTATCCTTCGTCACCAAATTCATATGTCACAAGTTTATCCGTACCTAAGTCCATCGCCACTACATATTTTTTATCTGGTGTTACATCCATAAAATGAATATGCGCATGATCTTGTCGCTCTGATGGACCCGTTGGAAAATCATGTGCTAACTCCTGTATAAGTCGAACAATTTCGCCTGTTTGTGGGTTTGCTTCATATAAACGTGCTAACCCTGCGCCATAAACAGTTTCAAAAACATATTTACCATCTGGTGATACTGCAACATAACAACCAGTTCCAGCTGTTGACGCTAAGCATTTATTAATAAGACTTAACTTCCCGTCTTCTTCTATTTTAAGGCTAGCGATACCACAATTGTCACCTTCTCTATTTATTGCATATAAAAATGAATTATGTTGATTTAAATAAGTTGACGCTTCTAGTTCATACCCAGTTTCAACTTCAGTTATTTTTCCTGTTTGTTCATCAAGTTGGAAACGGTAGACCCCTTTACCTTCTTTTTTTGTATAAGTACCGATATAACCTATCGTCATTATGAAAACCCCTCCATGTTATGATAGTTTCATTTTAATAGAGATTTATTACAAATACAATATAATGAATTATTACTTCACTTAAACGAACGTATGTTCTATAATGATTATTGAGGTGATAAAATGATTCCGAAAGAATTTAAGGACGAAACTGATTATAGAAATATACCTAGAGAGTATTTAAATCCAAATATACCTAAAGGCCGAGGCATGGTTAAATGGCAACCATTCATTATATATACTATCTTTTTTAAAAAGCTATTATATCCAATAAATGTACATAATTTATATGTACAATGTGTATGTTTATATTGAACATATAAACATACATTTTCTCAAAAAAGAATAATAAATCAATTCACTCTTCTAAGTTTACATTGTAATACCAAGGGTAAATTTACTAAAGGAGGGTGATTTAAATGAAAGCAGTTACCTATCAAGGTCATAAAAATATGGAAGTTCGTGAAGTAAATGATCCAATAATAGAAGAGTCAACAGATGCAATTATAAGGATAACAGCTTCAGGTATATGTGGTTCTGATTTACATCTTTATCACCAAGGCGATTTATTTATGGATCCAGGTTTTGTTATTGGCCATGAGCCAATGGGGATTGTAGAGGAAGTAGGAAAAGACGTTAATACCCTAAAAAAGGGTGACAGAGTGGTTATACCTTTTAACATAGGTTGTGGCGATTGTTTCTATTGTAATAACGAAATGGAGTCTCAGTGTGATAATTCTAATCCATCACCAGCAAGCTGGAAAATGGATAATGGTGGACTTTTCGGTTTTGGTAATGCCATGCACGGAAACCACTGGGGTGGTCAAGCAGAGTATTTAAGAGTTCCATTTGCTGATTTCTCCTCTTTCAAGGTTCCAGATAGTGAATTGAAAGATGAACAAGTATTATTTTTATCTGACGTGGTCCCAACAGCTTATTGGAGTGTCGAACACGCAGGTGTTAAATCAGGTGATACTGTAATTGTGCTAGGCTGTGGCCCAATCGGTCTAATGGCACAAAAATTTGCCAAATTACAAGGGGCTGAACGTGTAATTGCTATTGATAATGTAGAACATAGATTAGATCACGCAAAAAAATATAATGATGTTGAGGTCTATAATTTTTCAAACGAAGATAATATAGGAAAACTACTACATGAAACAACAAGTGGTGGTGCAGATGTTGTTGTAGATTGTGTTGGAATGGATGGTCAAGTAGTTCAAGATGAACCAGAGCTTAGTCCAAATTCATCACAAAGAGGTAATATCAGTCCAATTATCACGGCAGCTGAGTCAGTAAGAAAATTTGGAACAATACAACTAACTGGTATCTATGGTACTCCAGCTGATAATTACCCATTAGACTTGATATTTAATAGAAATGTTCAAGTGAAAAGTGGTCAAGCACCCGTTATTCATCAGATGCCAAAGCTATATGATATGATTAAAAATGAGGTCTTTGATCCAACAGAAATTATAACTCATACAATGCCTTTAGAAGATGTAAAAGAAGCTTATGATATTTTTGATCAGAAAAAAGATAATAATATTAAAGTAATTCTAAAACCACAATAGTGATTAAATTAGATAAAAAAGTCTCTACACTGATTATAAAATCATTGTAGAGGCTTTTTTGAAAGCACAATTTTAAATGCAAACAAGATTTATTTAGAAATTTCCTCTAGAAATTCATCTCCCCAATCACAAATTGCATATACTACTTTATCAAGTGTTTTTCCAATATCAGATAATTTATATTCAACTTTTGGCGGAACCACTGGATATACGATTCTTTCAATAATTTTATCATTTTCTAATTCTCTGAGTTGTCTAATGAGCATTCTTTGATTAATTTCAGGCAGTAATTTTTCAAACTCATTAAGTCGTAATACTTCTGATTGTAACAGATGATATATGATAGGTATTTTCCATTTTCCCCCAATAACAGATAACGCTAAATCTTTGGATGTATAAAACTCCTTATTGTTATATTCAATTAACATTTTATCCCTCCTTATAGACTTTTTTGTCAGTATTGTTATTAATGATAACACAATGATTTTATGAAAAGAAACATATTTTTATAATTATTGATATCTCTATAATAAAACTATATTATTTCAAAGTCTTTCATATACTGAAATAGAAAACAATTTTCATAATTCGCTATAAAAAAAGAGTTGAATGAGTAATAATATGTACTCATTCAACTACCTTACTTCTACTCTTTTATATAACGTTTCAAATGTTTAGATGTCAATGTTTCTTTACTATCAATAAACGTTTCAGGCGTCCCACTAAATTGGACTTTTCCTCCTTCTAACCCAGGCCCTGGACCAACATCTATAATCCAGTCTGCCTCACACATAATCGATAAATTATGTTCAATTAAAATAACGGTATTATTTTGTTCAATCAAGTCATCGAAACATTTCATCAGCACAGGAATATCAGATTCATGTAACCCTGTCGTAGGTTCATCAAATATAAAAATACTATCTTTTACATTTTCATCTAAATGTTGTCCTAATTTCACACGTTGTATCTCTCCACCTGATAAAGTTGATAACGGTTGCCCAAGCGTCATATAATTTAATCCTGTTTTGCTAATAGACTGTAATTTAGACTTAATACCTGTCTCTGTATCAAAAAAAGTTATACCTTCATCGACTGTTAAATCAAGAAAATCAGCAATCGAGTATCCATTTATTGTAGCGTTTAATACTTCTTGTTTATAACGCTTTCCATGACAAACTTCACATATTTGTGAAAAGTCACCCATAAAAGCAAGTTCTGTCTTAATATAACCTTTTCCAGCACAATTTGGGCAAGCTCCTTTTGAATTATAACTAAACATAGATTTATTTAAACCGGTTTCTTTACTGAAAAAGTTTCTTACACTATCAAAAACTCCTAGATACGTTAACAAATTAGATCTGTTAGATCCTTGAACTGCTTTTTGATCCATAAAAATTGCGTTATCATTCTCTGCAAACCCCGCCTTAATAAGTGAGCTTTTTCCTGAACCAGCTACACCTGTTAAAACTGTTAATACATTTTTAGGTACAGACGTTGTAACATTATACAAATTATTCTGATTAACTGGTCCAATGTCATAAAAGTTATTTGCTTCACGTACATTACTTTTCAGATAATGTTTGCCACCTAATGTGTTACCTGTTGAAGTATTTGAAGACAGTAATTCTTTATAAGTCCCCTTAAATGTAACTTCACCACCATTTTTGCCTGAACTTGGGCCCATATCAATGATATAATCACCTTCTTTGATTACATCAGGGTCGTGCTCTACAATTAATACTGTATTTCCCTTTTCTTTTAAAGACTTCAAAATTTCATTTATTTTAGCTATATCTTCTGGATGCAAGCCAACACTTGGTTCATCTATAATATAAATTAAATCAGATAATGGACTATTTAAATGACGAATTAACTTAAGTCGTTGTGCTTCACCACCTGATAAAGATGTTGTTACACGATTAAGCGTTAAATAACTTAATCCAATATAATCGAGTGCTTCTAACTGTTTTCGAAGTGGATTAATGATAAATTTAGCTGTTGGATCTTCTAGTTTATTAAGAAATTCTAAATTTTCTTTAATCGTCATTTGTGTGAAATCAGAAATATTTTTTTTCATAATTTTAGAACTTAATATTTTTGAGTTTAAGCGTTGTCCTTTACAGGTAGGGCAAATTTTATTAGTTACTACACTTTTAAGATGTTTGGCGTAACGTTTTTTGTTAAATTCTTTATCACCTAAAAATATTCTACTAAATCTGGGAATTAAGCCTACATATTTTGCAGATTTACGCCACTCATCTGGTGGATTTTTTAATGTCATTGGTTCTTGATACAAAAATAAATCTAATTCATCTTTTGTATAATTCTTTAATTTTTTATCATTATCAAATAAACCGCTATCACGATAAGCCTTACCGCGTTCTTTATCTGGACCAAAAGAAGGAAAATCAATCGCTCCTTCATTTAGAGATTTGTTCCAATCTAATAATTTATCTAGATTAATATCCTCAATGTATCCTAATCCTTCACATGTTTCACACATACCGTTAGGACTATTAAATGAATATGCATCTGAATAACCAACGAAAGGTTCACCTATTCTTGACCAAAGTAATCTAACTGTTGCATATATATCTGATACTGTACCTACTGTAGATCGAGAATTGCCATTGAATCTCTTTTGACTAATTGTCATTGCTACAGGAAGATTTTTAATTTCTTTTACTTTTGGTTTGGGTTGTTGATTTAAATGAAATTGAATGTAACTAGAGTAGCTTTCATTTAAAAGTTGTTCAGATTCTGCAGCAATAGTATTAAACACTAACGAAGATTTACCTGAACCAGAACGACCTGTAAACACGGTTACCAAATGCTTAGGTATACTTAAATCAATGTTTTTTAAATTATTTTGTGAAGCACCTATAATATTAATATCATTCATTAATTGTCCTCCCTTATAACCATTGTAATGTTAATTATTTCATATTAATTGAAACTTCACTACTTAAAAGAACAGCAAAATTTATTAGTCGAGATTACAAATTATTCCACCAATTTAATCCATCTCTATCAAGAAGCTTTTCACTTTCGTTAGGTCCATAACTTCCAGATTTATAATTAGGGAATGCAGGTGGTTCTTCATTCCAAACACTTTTAATTTTATCAATAAATTTCCAAGAATACATTAATTCTTCCCAATGTGAAAAGTTTGTTTGATCGCCAATTAAAACATCATAAATAAGATTTTCATAAGCATCAACTGTATTCATTTTATCTTTAGTTGGCATGATATAGGGAAGCTTAACAACTTGCATTTCATCATTTTGATTACTTTTTTTTCCGTTTACACATAAAGAAAAACCTTCATTTGGCTGAACATTGATGACTAATAAGTTGGATTCATTTTCTTCGGGAGTATCATAATATATATTCATAGGATTTTTTTTAAACTCTATGACAATTTGTATTGCTTTTTTATACATACGCTTTCCTGTACGAATATAAAAAGGGACACCAGACCATCTAGAATTATCGATTTCTATTTTGCCTGCGACAAAAGTTTCTGTTATTGATTTTGAATCTACGTTAGGTTCATCTTTATAGGCTAGCACTGTTTCATTATTTATAACGCCTTCATCATATTGTCCTCGTACAAAATTTTGTTTGATTTCTTCTTTTTTTAAACTTTTTAATGATTTTAAAACTCGAACTTTTTCTTTCCTAATATCGTTACTTTTCCTACTAGATGGAACTTCCATTGCAAGTAATGAAACCATTTGTAATAAATGATTTTGTACCATATCTTTTAAAGCACCACTTGATTCGTAGTAAGTCCCTCTGTCTTCTATACCAAGCGTTTCTGAAGATGTTATTTGTATATTAGAAATATATTTATTGTTCCAAAGAGGTTCAAATATAGTATTTCCAAATCGTAGACGCTCAATATTTTGTATCATTTCTTTACCTAAATAATGGTCAATTCTAAAAATCTCTTCTTCTTTAAATGACTTTCTTATTTGGTTATTTAATTTTTCTGCAGATTTTAAATCATCACCAAATGGCTTTTCTATAATTACTCTGCTAAACCCTTGTACATTTGTTAATCCAGAATCTTTTAAATTATTGGTTACTGTTCCAAAAAAGTTAGGAGACATTGCAAGATAAAATAGGCGATTCCCTTCTAAATTAAACTCTTCATCTAAGTCTTGACTTAATTGTAATAACTGTTCGTAACTTTCTTGCTGGTTAACATTTTGTTGTTGATAAAATAAATGATACAAAAACTCATCAATATCTCGTGGTTTTTCAATTTGATTTTTTATGGATAGTTTAACTTGTTGCCTAAATTCTTCAGTAGTTAGTTCATCTAAACCAGTCCCAATAATAGCTATCGACTTTCCAAAATAACCTTTTTGAAATAAATTATATATCGATGGAAATAATTTACGATAGCTTAAATCACCTGTTGCTCCGAATATTGTAATTAAAGCTGAAATGTTTTGTTTCAAAATTAACGCCTTCTTCCTAATATTATTATTTAATATTGTTCGCTTTTTAATTTTATATATTTTTAATTATCATAAAGAGAGCAGTAAAAAATCTATATTTCTAGATGTCTTTACTGCTAACTTTAATTTATTTAACTAAAAATCGCATAATAATTTGAATAAGAATTATTCTTCAGTCCACTGTGTGTGATATACACCTTTTTTATCTTTACGTTCATATGTGTGAGCCCCAAAATAATCACGTTGAGCTTGAATTAAATTAGCAGGTAAATTTTCTGAACGATAACTATCGTAATAGTTTATACTTGCAGAGAAACCAGGTGTTGGAATTCCATTTTTTACCGCTATTGCTATAACATTACGTAAGTCATCTTGATAGTTAGTTATAACCTCTTTGAAATAAGGATCTAGTAACAGATTTTGTAAATTTCCATCATTATCAAATGCTTCTTTTATGTTTTGTAAGAATTGTGCACTTATAATACATCCTTCACGCCAAATCATTGCTAAATCACCTAGTCGAAGATTCCACTTATGGTTTTCACTAGCCTTTTTCATTTGATCGAAACCTTGTGCATAAGAACAAATTTTACTCATATAAAGTGCTTTTCGAATACTTTCAAGGAATTCTTCTTTATTTCCTTGAAAGTTAGTTTCGGGTCCAGATAATTGTTTTGATGCATTAACTCGTTCTTCTTTTATTGAAGATATAAAACGCGCAAACACAGATTCAGTAATAATAGTTAATGGAGTGCCTAAATCCAATGCGTTGATAGATGTCCATTTACCTGTACCTTTTTGACCAGCAGTATCTAAGATTTGTTCCACTAAAGGGGCACCAGTTTCATTATCCAATTTATTAAAAATGTCACCAGTAATTCCAATTAAGTAACTTGATAATTCACCAGCATTCCATTGTTTAAAAGTTCTTGATATGTCTTGATGTGACATATCAAGTAGATATTTCATAAGTGCATAACTTTCTGCAATTAATTGCATATCAGCGTATTCAATACCATTATGCACCATCTTAACGTAATGACCTGCGCCATTGGGACCAATATACGTTACACATGGTGCGCCATCTTCTGCTTTTGCTGATATGGCTTCTAAAATCTCTCTCACTTTTTCAAATGCTTCACTTTGTCCACCAGGCATAAGAGAAGCCCCTCTTAAAGCTCCTACTTCACCACCTGAGACGCCCATTCCAATAAAGTTAATACCACTTTCGGCTAATTTCTCATTTCTGCTAATTGTGTTTTGATAGTTTGTATTACCTCCATCAATTATAATGTCATCAGAATCTAGTAGTGGTAATAAATTTTCAATCGTTTTATCTGTGGGCAGACCTGCTTTAACCATTAATAATATTTTACGTGGTTTTTCTATTGAATCAACGAATTCTTTAAGTGAATAAGTTGGAGTGATGGCTTCTTCAGACTCGGTCATTAATTCGTTAATTTCTTCAGTTGAAATACTATATACTGAAACACTATAACCATGAGATTTAATATTTCTAGAAAGATTCTTACCCATGACACCTAGTCCTAGAACACCTATATTTTGTTTCATTATAATTCTTCCTTTCTTTTAAAATTTAACTATTCTAATCTTTGTTCTAAAGAAGATTTTTTATCTTCAAAGCCTGGTTTACCCAATAATGCAAACATGTTTTGTTTATATGCTTCCACTCCAGGTTGGTTAAATGGATTAACGCCTAGTTGGTAACCACTCATAGCACACGCAAGCTCAAAGAAATAAACAATGTAGCCAAATGTTTCTTCGTCTAGTTTAGGAATGTTAATCACTAAATTAGGAACACCACCATCTGTATGAGCTAATAAAGTACCTTCAAAAGCTTTAGTATTAACTTCATCAATTGTTTTACCGGCTAAATAATTCAAACCATCTAGGTCTTCTCTATCTTCTTCAATCGTTATATCATGTTTAGGATTATTAACTTTAACGACTGTTTCAAATAAGAAGCGTCTACCTTCTTGAACATATTGTCCTAATGAGTGTAAATCAGTAGTGTAATTGGCACTTGAGGGATAAATACCTTTATAATCTTTACCTTCAGATTCGCCAAATAATTGTTTCCACCATTCGTTAAAGTATTGCATCGAAGGTTCATAATTAATTAGCATTTCAGTTGTATAACCTTTTGCATATAAAATATTACGAATTGTTGCATATTGATATGCAATATTGTCTTCTAAATTTCCTGTAGATAATTCTTCTCTTGCTTTTGCAGCACCTTCCATCATCATCTTAATATCGATACCTGCAACAGCGATTGGTAATAAACCTACTGCAGTTAATACTGAGTAACGTCCTCCGATATCATCTGGCACTACAAATGTTTCATAGCCTTCATTAGTAGCTAATTGTTTCAATGCACCTTTTTCTTTATCAGTAGTAGCAAAGATACGTTTTTTCGCTTCTTCTTTACCATATTTATTTTCTAAAAGTTGTTTAAACAATCTAAATGATACTGCTGATTCAGTCGTAGTACCAGATTTAGAAATAACATTAACTGAAAAATCTTTGCCATCTAGATAATCAATTAATTCTTGAGTATAAGTAGATGATAAATGATTACCTACAAACACGATTTCAGGATATTCATCGCTATTTCTAAATGAAGAAGTTAACATTTCAATCGCAGCACGTGCACCTAAATATGAACCACCGATACCAATAACTACAAATACATCTGAATTTTCTTTGACACGTTTTGAAGCTTCCAAAATACGTAAGAGTTCTTCTTTATCATAATCAACAGGAAGATCAATCCAACCTAAGAAATCACTTCCAGCACCAGTAGCTTCATAAATTGTGTGGTGAATTGAATTAACTATATCTTTTTGTTGTTCCAATTCATGTTCATTAAAATATTCCAAAGCTTTACTAAAATCTAATCTTATATGAGTCATATTTAGTTTCTCCCCTTTTAATTACACTATTTAATGTTGTATTGATTAATTTATTCACTAGATAATCAATGCAAGAAAATTTTAAAGTGTTTAATAAATTTATTACACTACATTTATAACAATAGTGTTTAAATTTGTTAATACTGAATATTTTGTCACCTACGAAAATTAACAATCACATTAAGCATTAAATACTATAACATGACTAATTTGTCAGTATTGTCATAATGAATACAGTGTGTGATACTAACTTATATCAATTATTGAAAGGTGGATATAAAATGAAATTACAATTAGCTATTGATTTATTAAACAAAGAAGACGCAGCAAAACTAGCACAAGAGGTAGAAGAATTTGTAGATGTGGTTGAAATTGGAACACCAATCGTAATTAATGAAGGTCTTCCTGCTGTTGAATTAATGAGTAAATCTGTTAGTAAACCACAAGTTTTAGCAGACTTAAAAATTATGGACGCTGCAGATTATGAAGTAAGTCAGGCTGTTAAATTTGGCGCTGACATAACTACAATTTTAGGTGTAGCTGAAGATGCTTCGATTAAAGCAGCAATTGATGAAGCTCATAAACACAACAAAGAATTATTAGTTGATATGATTGCTGTTCAAGATATCGAAAAACGTGCAAAAGAATTAGACGAGATGGGTGCTGATTACATTGCAGTACACACAGGTTATGATTTACAAGCACAAGGTCAATCACCATTAGAAAACCTACGCAAAGTTAAATCTGTAATTAAAAATTCTAAAGTAGCGGTAGCTGGCGGTATCAAACCTGATACTATCGAAAGTATTGTCTCTGAAGATCCAGATTTAGTTATTGTAGGTGGAGGTATTGCTAATGCTGACGATCCAAAAGCAGCAGCAAAACAATGTAGAGATGCGATTGAAGGTAGATAATTATGACAGAATTCAATAATTTTGATCTTATTGTTAAGGAGTTAGAAAATACGTTTTCACAACTTGAAAACAATGCTTACCAATCTTTTGGAGAATCGGTAACACAAGCTACTCGCGTTTTTGTTGCTGGTAAGGGTCGTTCTGGATTTATTGCTAATAGTTTTGCTATGCGATTAAACCAATTAGGTAAAGTGTCCTACGTTGTAGGAGAAACTACAACACCATCTATTAGCAGTAATGATTTATTTATTATTATTTCGGGCTCAGGTTCGACTGAGCATCTGCGTCTACTTGCAGAAAAAGCAAATTCAATCGGCGCGCAAGTAGCACTTATTACTACGAAATCAGATTCAAAAATTGGTCAACTATCCGACTTATCAGTAATTCTACCTGCAGGAACAAAACATGACGCAGAAGGTTCAATACAGCCACTAGGAAGCTTGTTTGAACAATCTTCTCTAATGTTTTTAGATAGTGTGGTTTTAGGATTAATGTCTGAAGATGACATTGATGAAACTACGATGCAACAAAATCATGCAAACTTAGAATAAAATCTTTTATGGATAGTGAAATAATATATTGAATTTTTTATATTATTTCACATAACAAAAAGAACCTTAACTATAAGTTAAGGTTCTTTTTGTTATGGTATATCACATGCTATCTAACTCTAAACTTTATATTAATTTATCTAAAACCATCATTTCATCATAATTTATAGATTTACTAACTTGAAGAGCTATATTTTCACTTACTTCTCCTGAATCAATAAGTTGATTAAGAACATTTCTTTGTTCGTTCAATGCAATTAATTTAATGCGATATACAGTTACATGGTTATGATCTTTATAATTAAATAAATTGGAATTTGCTATTGTTAAACTATCATTTCGCATTAAATAACTATCACAAACTTGCATGACTTCCAATTCATTATCATTTGTCATCTCTTTAGACAAACGTTTAGCGATATTATAATAAATTATTCTCGTTACATTTGCTGTTTTTTCCGAGATTTCTCCTCTATTTAAATTCCGTTTATTTTTTGACTGGTTTGTAAACTGCTTACGCACTGTTGCTAATTTAAACCACATCATCACTCTTTTAAATAATGGAGCACGATGATACCTTTGTCTATGGTCTGTATAAGTACAGTAATCATCAAATTCATTTTGTGATAATTTGTTATCCTTTATCAATTGATTAATTGTATCCATTTCTGTATCAAAAGCAATATGACGAAGACGATTTAATTCTCCTGGGTTTTCTTTGCTTTGTTTCGAATATTTCATGAACTTTATACGATCATGATAACTTTTTATAACACTACCATATTTAAATGATGTTCTTGGTGTTGATTGACATTTTAGATAATCAATAGTACGTTCTAATATGAGAATTCGAGTTTCTATAAAATTCAATCCTATAACTTTATTTTCTTTTATATTTGTAGTGAAAACAGGTAAAAGTACTTGAGCTATAATTAAACTAATAATAATCATTACTGATGCAATAAATAATAAATCATTTCTAAAACTGAAAGCATGACCGTCAATTGTAAAGGGCAGGGTTAGCGCAATTGCTAAAGAAATAGTGCCATGTACGCCACATAAGGTCATAATTAGAGAATACATACCTCTGTTAGTATGTTGTTTATTTTGCGAGCTCTTATGTTTTGAATAGAATAATGGATAAAATAAATAAACCCACAAAAATCTGAAACCATAAATTAGTAAAGCAATAATGAGCGTAATCGTTAATAAAAATGCTAAGTTTTGTGGTTCTGATGCAATAATATTTTGGATTGTTTTCGGAACAATATAACCTAAAAGTACGAATACAAAACCATTTAATAGATAACTTAGCAAATTCCAAGTTTGCATCTAACTTAATTGTAGCTGAGCACTAAATTGAGCTATACGATCGCGTTCAAATCCATGTACTAAACCGGCTACTACAGCTGCTATAATTCCAGAAGCATGAAACATCTCTGCAATACCAAATGTTATAAAGGGAGTTAATAACTGTATAAATACAAAAATATTATTATTTTCAATACCTTTTAACGAAAGCGAAATTCTTAATCTAACAAGTGCAACACCTATTATTGTTCCTACAAAAAGACCTCCAATAGCAGAAATTAAGAACTGACTCACAGCATTTGAAAGTGAGAATTCTCCAGTCATTAATGCAAGAATTGCTATATTAAATGAAATAATACCTGCGGCATCATTAAATAGTGATTCTCCTTCTAAGATAGTCATAGACCCTTTTGGTAATAATTTACCTTTTGTAATTGTTGATACCGCTACTGCATCCGTAGGACATAATACAGCAGCAATAGCAAAACTAGCAGCTAATGGTAAATCAGACCAAATACCATGTATTATAAAACCTACGCCAATGATGGTGAAAAAGACAAGACCAAGCGCCATAAGCATTATAGGTTTTATATAACGACCTAAACTTTCTCTCGATACATTAACACCATCTACAAATAATAATGGGGCGATTAACAACAACATAAATACCTCTGTATTAAAATCAAAATGCACCGGAATTGGTAATATAAATATTAAAATCCCTATAAAAATCTGTATAAATGCTAACGGTACTTTTTGTATAAATAATGAATGAATTAGTGAGGCTATAACTATAGCTATTATAAAAATTAAAAGTCCTTCAACTGTTTCCAAATCAACCCTTCTTTCATTTATTCTGTTATTAAAATGAAAATTCCTTTTATAGTAAGAGATACTCTTTAAATATAGGATAGTGTTTAACTATAAGGTAAGTATATTATTTAATAAAAACTTTCTTCTTAAATTATTAAATTACTAATTAGCTTGCAATAACAGAACATAAGTTCTATTATTGTCTTGAGGTGATTTTTATGATTCCAAATCCTAATGCCCCAGATAAGTATAAATATGAAACAGATTACAGAAAAATACCTAGAGAATATTTAAACCCTAGAATTCCTCAGGGCCGTGGAAAAATCAAATGGCAAGCTTTTGCTACCCTCCCTGAACAGTTTGAAATTTTAAACAAAATTATTCAAAATCAAGATAAAACTGAGAAACCTATATTAACAGAAGATACTTGGGATAGCATCAACTATATTTTTCAGTTGAAGGTAAAAAATGATGAACTATGTTCCATAGTATATTGGGAAAATGGTCATCTTACTACTTATATAGGAAAAATTTTAAAAATGGATGAAATTGATAATACATTTTCATTATACGACTCTAGCAATAATATATATAAACTAAATAATGATACTGTTTAAAATTTTGAATAGCTCTTGATAATTATTTTTTTCGAAATACTACAAGCAAAATCATTATTAGTATCAGACTGATATCAAATATACTATTTTTATCACTAAAAAATATTTCTACTACTTGAAAAATTGATAAAAGACTTATTATTAACAAAAGTTTATTTAAGTTTTCACTTCTTTCTTCTTCCTTGTAAGACTGTTCCAATTCGATTAGCGATAATTCTTCTTTATTTAATTCTTCAATATCTTGAGGAGCCCTAAAATCATTATTATCCTTTAGATGTAAGTATAAATATAAACTAGGCAAAAGTTCTGTTCTGTAAATAATTGCAATAGATCTCTTGAAATTTAACATCCATTGTCTAAAATATAGAGTTTCTTTTTTTTCATTTAAATTATATTGCTGATATCCATACAATTGTAATTCATTTAACATAGTTTCTAAGAAAAAAAAGTTAGCAGCACTATGAAAATAAAGTGCCATTCTTGAACAATGTTCTAAAGGATCTTCTTCTTTCTCATCCATCCAGACTACAAAAATCGATGCTTTATTCAAGTATTTTATATAATTATCGCTATAACCACCTTTCCTAAAATGTTCACTCTTCCCTTCAAATGAAATAATAGGCGCATTTACTAACCATTCTTGAATTTTCACCTCTTCATAAAAAGGATCATCTGCAAATTCATTTTCATTAGCTAAATAATAAACTTCAAACCCCATATTTCCAGATATTTTATATTCAAAGATATCATTACTATTATTTTTTATAATTCTATTGATTTGCCTGGAAACGTCTCTAATATTTTTATTGTGTCTATTCCCATACAACTGATACTGTCTTTGCCCATTATTATTTTCTTGTTTAATTAAAGGATATATATTATCTTCAACAATTGAGAAAGTGCTATACAAGTCATTTGCAAAATTTATACTCTCTAAATCTTCAATGATTTCTATAACAAAGGTACCGTTGTTAAATATAGTTAATGTCAAAAAAAATAAATTCAAAGTGTTCTCTTGAGTAATTTCAATATGTGGAGTGAATATATATTTTTTATATTTGTATCCATGTATATTATTTTGATCAAATAATCCTTCATTAATATTCGCATTAGTAGCAAATTTTTCTAAAAAATTTGCTAGTTTTTTGTGATATTCATTTATATAGCTTTTATATTTTCCAGGTAAAACCCAATGATCATAATTTACCGGTTGTTTGTCAGGAGATAAAATACGTATAACTCCTTTTACATTAAATAGAATTGCCTCGATTTTCTCAAACCAAAGGTTCATATCATTATCTTTTATATTTATAGCAGCAGCATATTGATATGTCACTTTATAGCCTTGTAATTTATTAATATCTTCAAGAATCTTTTCATTTCTATTGTCCTTCATTTTAAATATCCTCATATATCCTAGAATATAAAACGCTAATTTCTTCTTTCAATATTTTTTTCTCTTTTTCTAAGGAATTTACTCTTCTTTTTAAAGAAGAGATTAACGCATCTTTACCGTCATTTTTATTTTTATGAACAAATATTTCTTTGTTTTGTTCACGTAACTTCTCGATTCTCTTTCGAATTTTATTATTATTATATAATGTGGCTTTAGAAATTTTTGAATGTTTAGAAACAATATTAAAATTAATTTCTTCATTTTTTTGAACCAAATCATTTATTGCTTTATCAACTTTTTTCTCGGTTTTAACCTTTCGTTCTGCATGTAACTGTTTTAATTGTTTTTGTCTATTAAATTTTTCCATCTTAACCTCTATACTTTTATTCTATTACTTCTCCCGAATATAATGTTTCCATCCTTTATATTACCTAATATTTCTTCATATTTGTTTAATATATTAGTATGTTTTTCAACCATATCTTGCCTATTATTATTTTTAGCTAATTCTATAGATTTGACCGTTGATTTGATATGTAATTCATATTTTTCAACATCTAAATCAGAAAATCCAATAGCTAAGTCCTTACATGGTTTCCCAGAATTACAAGTTAAACATGGCGGAGCTTCCATGTATGGACAATCACCGCTCAATCTAGCATGACAAGTACCGTAAGGATTATCCATTGCGTTTAATTTATGCTCTTGCCATAAAGAATTCAATGTTTTTTCTGATAGTTCACTACTATGCTGTATATTTTTAATTTTACCGTCAAAATCAAAACTAAAAGCCCCTTGATCAATAACTGACTCAAAAGCCTTTCTTTTAGTATCATCAAGTAACTTAGCATACCGGAGAGTCATTTCAGGTGAAGAATGTGCTAATAGCTCTTGTATTGTTAATATATCTGCTCCACCATTTAATAATTTTACTGCATAAGTATGTCTAAATTGATGAGTTTTGAAATGAAAAATTTCTCCTTGTTCATCAACAATATTTTTAGTTTTTGCTAAATGATTTAAGTGAGCTCTGACCATATGTTGTGTAAACGGCATTCCTTTTCTTTTTCCTTTATAAGTAGCAAAAATATAATTATTAGGATTATTATCTTTTGTGCTTTTGATTTTAGAATTAGCTATTAAAACTGCTACTATGTCAGCTAGTTTATTATCAATTGGTATTCTATGTCCTTTAACAAAAGTTTTAGCGATATCAGTAATTATTGAAAATTTTCCATTAACTTTTGCAAGACAATTATTTTTTAATGTTAATACATCAGAAATTCTTAATCCTGTTTTAAAAGCTATCCAAACTACAGGTATTAAATCTTTGCGCAAATTATTTAAATGCTCAAAAAGCTGTTCCAATACAAAATCTGGAATATAATCAATTTGGTTACTATTTTTCTTTTCGTGCTTAGGAATGTCTTGAGGATAAATTAAAAACCGTATATCTTGAAAGGGTGCTATGTCATAATTTTGAGTTGCAATATCGTTTAAAAATCTTCTAATTGCTTTTAATTCTTGCCTAACAAAATTTCTAGAACTTTGTACATTTTTACTATTAGCATATTTAAATAAATAATCTATATACACTTCAATATGACATCTATCTAACTTATTTAAATTATTCCAAGTCTTTTCTTTTTCAGCTATACTTTGAAAAAATCTAGTTAGTATTCTTACATAATATCTTGCTGTCCCAAATGCTATATCACCAGTTATCAAGCGATTTTTCAAATATTTTTTCACTGCTTCTCGCATTTCTATTGAACTAATTTTTTCAAAGTTTAAATAGTGACCAGTAAGTGTTTTATTATAATTCAAACCATACTTTTCTAAATTTCTAACATCCCATTTATTTTTTTCCCATTCTTCTCTTTTATCAATAAATTTTTTCAGATTAATATACATATTATTTAAAAAAGATGCCAACTCACTTTTATATTCATAATCACCAAAAACGATTGATGACCCTTTTCTATTTAGTGATATATTATTTTTAGCCAACCATCTAAACCAGTCCTTTTCTAATGTCTTAATATCATTATCTAGTAAAGAATTTAAATTAGGATAAACTTCATTAAAGAACTCAGTAATCTTATTGAGCTTAACTGCTCCATTATTAAATACGCTACCTAAAGACCAATACTCTTTACTCAAAAGTTTCAAAAAAAGGTATTTAAATTCTAAATTCAAATTTTTATTATTAATCTTAAAGTAAACGTTTTTTCTTTTGTCTGTATATCTCTTAATATTTTCCTGAAATTGTTTGAATTTGTTAAAAGCTGAAATGTGCCATACATCATTTTTTAAAAAGTAATCATCATATATTTCAGTTATTAAAATTTCTCCTTTTATGTTTATCGTTCTACTTTTTATTGTACATAATTCGTTCATTAAAATACTATTTGTTGGTAAATTAAGTGGTATTGACATAGTTATTCCCCTTTATTAAAAACTTGAAATTGATGCTTTACTTTATCCCAATCTTCACGTATATCTTCTTCAGTCGGGTGAACATATAAATTAATAGTCGTTTGTATATTACTATGCCCGAGTCTTTCTTGAACTTGTTTAATATCTTTCGTTTCGTTATAAAAAACAGTTGCATGTGTATGGCGAAATAAATGAGGGTGAACATTTATAGATGTTTTATATTTTAATCTTTTAAATAACGAATATATATCATTATAATGCATAGCTTTCCCCACATTTTTTCCCTTTAATTTTACAAAAAGATAATCAGAACATAAGGAAAGATCATCAATTATTTCGTACACATAATCATCATATAAATCAATTAAAGATTGAGAAATAAATATTTTTCTTTCCCCAGTTTTTAAATAAGTATCATTGCTATTAAATCTATTTTTCAAAACTATTTGGTGCCCTTTTCTAAAATCAAATTTGATATCACCAATACGTAATGACAACACCTCACCTATACGTAATCCTGTTTCATATAATAATTGTATTAAGAATTTATCTCTAATATTATTAGTTGCTCCTAATAATTCCTTAACCTCAACATTAGTTAACACTTCTAATTTTTTCTTTGGTTCTTTTACTTTCAAAATATTTTTTAACATTCCATAGTCCTTATTTACGTGATGCATGAAACTTTTATATTTTTTAGAATATTTACTCTCCGTATGTAAAAAATCATAGAAATTAACATCTAATTTTTTGCTTCTATAGAGATAGTCATAAAAATTAGATACTACTGTAATAGTCAGATTAATTGTCTTAGGACTAATGCTTGTTTGTTTTTGGTTATAAGATAGGACATTCTCATATTCAAAAGGTGTTTTCATCCATCTTATAAAATCAACAAAGTTATCAAAATTAACTTCTTTATAGCGTATCTCTTTAATTTCTAAGTATATAAAAAACTTTTTTAGTGCATAGGCATAAGTTTTTTTAGTATTTAAACTCTTCTTAACACTATCCAGATACTTCAAATAGCGTACTGCATCTACTATAGGTTCATTATTACCATCTAAAATCATAAAATTAATACCATGCTTAGATTTTACTTCTACTATTTTCATAATAATCTCATTTCTAAATTTAATAGTATAAGTATACACTATTTTTCCAGTTTTTACATTGACATATTAAACTTATTAAACATAATAAAATAAGACCACTTAAAATTTATACTATGTTCATATTTTCTAAAAAAATAATTCATATTAAACAAAATAGTCTATATTTTTTAACGTATATATAACCATTCGCTACTTTACCAGAACAATTCGAAACCATACAGCAATATTTGATTGACCAAAATAAAATTGATCGACCAATATTATCAGACGATCAATTAAGTGAGCTTAATTTACAACTTCATCAAGCGCTACATATAGAACAATACATCACAATTGAATATTACCAATCTGGGTGGCTAGAACATATAACCTTAAAAATTAAGAATATAGATATGGTTCATATGTATTTAGAAGGCTATTCGCTAAACAACTTAGAAATTATTAAATTATCACTTTTTGATATCACTCGTATTAATCCATATAATCCATGACTCCTACGTTCTTATACTACAAAACCTCATACTTAGTCTTATTTCACTTAATATAACTGTGGGAAGTTTAACTAAGCTCATGTTTATTACGAAAGAACAACTAATTATCTCGTTAAACATTTTCTACCTATATGCATAAAAAATAAAACCCTCTAAAGTTTTCTATTCAGAACGTAGACAAACCTTAGGTGATAGTTCGCCTAAGGTTAGTTGTTTATATTTGTATAGTTATTTTTCAAAATAGCAGTGATCTTTTATCAATTGGTTTATTCAATATAATAAACGCCGCACTGTTTAATTTATATATTATCATCTTTTTTGTTTAATACCGTCAGTGATTTGAGCCGACTCCTGCGAGAATAGCACTAGCCGAAGACTACAGACTAAGGCAGTGCTCGCGGCAAGCGTGCACAAAAAAAACTGCCCACAAAGTTGGAGACTTTGTCGACAGTCTGAATAGAACACGCTATAGTGACCTATTAATAACTTAATTATTAGATTCGATATCTGAAACAATCTCTTTTGTTTTGCTTTCAATATCTTCAAAGTCTTTTTTGAAAATATAAGCGAATACTACTGCACCAATTCCTGCTGCTAATGATACAGTAAGGATTGTACCGAATACAAATTTAAATAAACCTTTAATAAAATTCCACATTCTGTTTCACCTCAATAAATTATTAACATATCCGTTATTAATGATAGCATACTTAAAAGCATCAATAAATATATACCCGCTTTTCACTACTTTAATTTAAATATTATTATAGTAATAATATGATATTATTGTAGTAATGCTTTAAGTTATAATTAAAGACTGTATATTAATTACTACCTTTAATACTTTAATAATAACAGAACTCTTAGAAATATTACATTTATTAGTCATATAGAAAAAGAGTGGGAAAGAAATCTAATTTATTTAAAGGTAATTCGCGGTCCCACCTCGGCAAAAATCACTAGAGTTAATATGGATAAATAGTTTATCTGAGCTGATCCTCATGCAAATGTCCCACTAACTCTATATAATAATTAAGGCTGAGACAATTAATTTGTCCCAGCCACTTAGTCAATTACTTGCCCCACCAAGTACTCATTGCATCTCTAACAGCATCATAATAATTTGCCATTGCAATCACCTCATTTTAATTTAAAAATAAATAACCAGTCGTCGTTGTTATACTTATAATAACGACAAGCATCATATAATACAATTAACATGGAGTTACAATAAAGTTACAAATTTGTAAGATTACACAACTAAAACAGGAGTGTTACATTATGCAAAAAGTAAAAACAGATATATTAACTCACCGCGGATCGCATTTCGATTTAGGTGTACAAACTGCTCAGTGGATGCAACAAACACCATTATTAAAAAATAGAGAAAAAGAATGGAAAAAACGTATGCCTCGCTTTGATATCCACATAAAGGAAACATACGATATCTTCCAAACCTACGCACCTCAAATTTGGGAAGAAATTAGAGGTATGCAAGAAGTCCTTAATCTACCTACAAATCAAATGATACTAAACTTTGCACACTATCGTTTTACACCACTAAAAAATAGTGGCTGTACGGTCTATTTAGGCCGAGACTACATGGTAAGAAATTATGACTACCACCCTGCAACTTATGATGGTCGTTATCAGCTTTTCCAACCAAATGATGGAGGTCTAGCACAAATTGGCCCTACATCTCGCGTGACTGGCAGAATGGATGGTATGAATGAAGCTGGATTATCTATGGGATATAACTTTATGCATAGAAAACATCCAGGCGATGGCTTCGTATGCTATATGATTGGTAGGCTCATTTTGCAATATTGTAAAGACGTACCAGAGGCAATTCAATTATTGAAAGAAATTCCACACAGAAGTTCATTTAGCTATATCGTCATGGATAAGCACTTAAATCACGCCATAATCGAAGTTTCTCCTAGATCACTTGATGTAAGATATGATCGTACATGTACGAACCATTTCAAGTTATTAACTCATGAGAATAGAAATTACACAAAAGAGTCTAAAGAACGTTTAGATAGACTTTTAAAACAAACACCGAATGGTCTGGATAAAATGCATGCATTTGAATTATTTAACAACCCAGAATTTGAAATATATAGTAAATTATTTAAAAGTTGGTCTGGTACGATTCATACAACAATGTATGAGCCGCAATCACTCAAAGCATACATGACTTTAGGTGAAAATAAAATGCCCACTGTAATTGATTTTGAACAATGGCTAAACGGACAACCACTAGATATCCATTCTCTCTACGGACATATAGACACTGATTTGACCTTTGCCAGTTATTAATTGCATATCAAAAATTGATAAGAAACTAGAAAATAGCTATGAAGTCATCTATCAATATAGATTTCTTCATAGCTATTTTTAATATATATCATACTACTTAATATAAATATCGCCATGTACAGTATAGAATTCTAAAACATGATCCCCTTCGCCAACTCTATCATTATCAAAACTTTTATTATTAACTTTTTCTACCCCATCGTCAGGATTTAATTTCAATAACGTATTTTCTGGTTTTTTATTATAGGACATAATAATATCACCATTTTGACTAGAGGCTTTAAATGCAGAATCAATATCCATACAATCTAACTGAATATGGCCACTTTGAGCAAGCAACACAGAATTTTTAATCAATGTATTTTCAGCATATATACTCGCTTCTTTTGTTTTAATATTAGCATTAACAATTTCACTATCGCTAATATGTATAGGTGATTTTAAACCTCTATACAATAATTTTTCAACTTCTGAATTTTGCACATAAACACGGCTACCAGTTTTTTCATTCATATCAAAATCGACTTTGTCAGCCTTGATATTTTGAAGTTTAATATTGCGTGCTTTACTAGAAACTTTCAATTCTTTTAATTTTTCATTTGGTATGGTAATTTTCATTTCAGCCTTAATTTGTCTAAATGGATTATAATTTAAGCCATAATTATCGACTCGGTTACTAGTTTCTTTCAACTTTAATGATTGTTTATCTTTACCTATATCTACTTTCTGTTGGCCTTTATAGTGAATTGCAAACTTATTTCCTTTGGCAATCGTTACATTACTAGAACGGGTGTCAATATCTAAATGCTTTACTTCCACATCATTATACGTTTTATCAATAACATTAAGTTTATTGTTTTGCTTTTCAAAACCAAACCAAGTAATACAACCTAAGGTAAAGCACACAATAAATAGCGCTAAACCACTAAAAAATAATTTCCTCATTCATTTGCACTTCCTTTAATCGTTTTGATATTCCAACGTAAGTATTTTAGTATCAAACGATAAACGAATTGAGCTAATTTCGCAATAATCACAAATAATACAATGCCTAAACCAGTAAATGAAAACGCAAAAAGATAATTACTAATTGCTAAGCTGAACATATTATATAATGAGCCATGAATAATTAATAAAATCGGACTAATTGCTAAAAATAATGCGACTAGAAGTAATACAAACATAAAACTACCAATAAATATCATTGGTATTAAGATAATAATTAAAGATAAAATGCCCATACCTAAGGAGGCCATAATCGCTCTAATAATTGACTTAACATTTGGTCTATATTCTGCCGAAACAATTGCGTTCTTTGCTTTAATCTCTTTTCCAATTTTTTTAGGTGAGTCTAATGCACCTATAATTTGATATTCATTTTTCCCTTCTCTCTCTTGATCAAAGAAGTATTGCTCATACTCATACATGACGTTATCTCGTTCTGTGCTTGGTATGCTATTTAATTCTTGTTCAAGTTCATTCAAGAAAGTGATTTTATCCAAATTATCTACCGCCGTTCTAATTCTAAATTCGAATCAAAATATCTTTTGTAATATCTAAGCATAACGCATTACATAAGATTGTTATTCATTAGATTTTTAAATATTTCATTTCTTGTAAAATTCAATTTTCTTTATTTTATCATGTTTGTACACGATAGATAACTTTATTTGATTAACTTTATCTCGATAAGTAACAACTTTATATGATTTATGTAACTTCTTATCTTTATAATGATTCCCTAATTGATTAATCACACTTTGTATATCACCATCTATGTTAGCATTAAAATTAGTCTCAATCTTAGTATCTTTAACGAGCGTGATGCCTTTCAAATAATGATTACTTTTATTTACTTTAAAAGTTAAATAATGTTTATTATCTTTTGTATAAATACGATGATTCTTCATTACGATACGATTATTTACTGTATAATTTCTGACATCTATTTGTGTGTCTAATTTCATATCATCAATAGTTAATTGAGATAAATCAGTAGATTGCGTATTGTTAATATGATTAATAATTAAGATAGTGCCTATCCCTATTGATATAAAAATAGTAAATGTAAATATTTTAAATGACCTATGTATATTCAATGTTGTTGTCACACTCCAATATAATAAAAGCCAAGCTTGGTAATTTTAATTGTCAGGTTAACTTGAAATCAAATTTATTTTTTCTAAGTATTTAAAATTTTCTTTCATATTAAAAATTGATATAATAAAAACTAATACGTTAAAGGGGGAAATATTATGACAAGTTTAGAAACTTATTTCAAAAACAGTCAACCGCTTGATCAATATATCGAAGCTATGACTGAAAACAAAGAGAATTTGTTAACGATTTACAATTCTTTCTCTTTACCAGAAGAGGATAACCGAATTGAAAAAATTAAATCATTAAACTATTCAAAAGTATTAGTCATCACTGAAGACTGGTGTGGGGATGCCATGATGAATGTCCCAATTTTAAAACATATTAGTGAAAGTTTAAATTTAGAAGTTCGAGTATTCCACCGAGATGAAAATACAGATTTAATAGATCAGTATTTAACAAATGGAACCGCTCGTTCAATACCTATTTTTGTTTTCTTAAATGACGCTTATGAACAACAAACTGTCTGGGGGCCACGTGCAAGACAAGTGCAACACTTTGTTGATGAAACACGTTCAAATGTCCCAGCAAAAGACGATCCAACTTTTGAAGATAAGTCTGCCGAAGCTCATACAATTATGATGAATCGTTATAAAACAGATTCTCAATTATGGAAACACGTTTATGATTCCATATTAGATAAATTAATCATAAAATAAAAAGACGTATGAATGATGCTGTTTAACTGCACATTCATACGTCTTTTTTACTCTTTATTAACTATTCGTTATTAAATATCTTTCTTAGACGAATAGAATATATTAACTACAAATAAGATAACAATCGACGCTGAAGTTATAAACCATTGCCAGTTCGTAAATGTATAGTCACCAGAAGTTGTTTTTGAAGTTAAATAGCTAAATGGAATATATTTTAATGAATCTTGTATATTGTCGCCAATTTTAGGAATCATAGGTAAAAATGGTTCTGCAAATGGGACAATTAACACTAAGAATACACCAAGTGTAAAAATAAGAGCTGTCTTAGGCACGATAAGTGAAAATAAATATAAAAGTAAGCCAAAGAATAAATGGAACATTAAAAAGAACCATAATAGTTCAAAAACCTTTTTAGTTTTAATATTATCGCCATCCACAATACCTTGAACGATAAGCACAAATGCAACTAATACTGCTGTAATCAATACTGCAATTAAAATAATCGAAATCACTTTGGCAATAATATAACCAATACGATTAGACGTTTTATTCATATATAGCTGGATTGTTCCTTGTGAAATATCACGTGTGATTGTTTTGATTACAAATAGTAAGCCCATAATCGAAAAGAACCAACTACCTATTGAAAGCAATGTATTGCCATCCATTTCATCTGATTGTTGAACAAATAAGATTGTAAAACCAACCATCGGTAATAATGTTAAAAGCAACGCTAAATACGTTAATGGACTTTTAAAAATACTGTACATATCATATTTTACAAGTTGTAAACTATTCATTATTTACCACCTTTCTGATTGATGTTGAAGTAAGTATCACGTAATGAACTTTTACGTGTTTCAATAAATTTAGGATAAATCTCTTTATTCGCTAAACCTTTAAGCACATTTTGATAGCTGCTTTGAGCCTTTATAATAATTTCTCCACTTGCCTTTTGCGTTTGAATTACATCAAATTTTTCATTTAAGAACGTTGCAGCAGCATCGAAATCATTACCTTCAAATACTAGTACTGTAGAATCAGAAGGTGTCCCCTCTTTCATATCTACATCTTGAACAAATTTACCATCACGTAAGAATACTGCTCTGTCACAAATCAATTCAATATCTTCCAATTTATGACTAGAAATTAAAATTTTCATTTCTAATTCTTTTACAAGGGATTGAATTGTTTTTAAAACATCGATTGAACCATCTGGATCCATACCATTTGTAGGCTCATCAAGAATTAAATACTTCGGTTTATTCATTAGTGAAACAGCAATTGCCAATTTTTGTTTCATACCCATAGAATATTTTTTAACTTTTTTCTTAACGTAAGGTCTCATACCGAACGCGTCGATAATTTGATCCGCATATTTTTTGTCAAAGCCTTTTCCTAAAACATTCGCGAAAAGTTTTAAATTATATAATCCAGATTTATTATCATATAATTTAGGATGTTCGATTAAGTAACCGATATTTTCTTTGTTACCTATTTTCACGTCACCTTTATAATTGATAATATTTCCATTCATAACTTTCATAAGTGTTGTTTTACCAACACCATTTTTACCTATCAAGCCCACAATTTGGCTCTGGCCAAAATCAAAATCAATATGATCTAAAACATTGTTACTACCATATGTTTTAGTAATATTCTTTAATTCCATAAATGCGCCTCCCTTTGAGATTAATTTATTTTTTTATATTGAATGAAATAATTAGCAATAAGAAATAAAATACTCATTACTAAAAATCCATAATTAAACATCGGTTCTAGATAATCTAATTCTATTAAATTAAAGTTGAATATCGCGATAAGACCAACAGCAATCAGTATGACAAAAACCGGTATAATAATAAACATCGTTAATAGATATATCAAATAAGAAATATATTCCGATTTCTGTTCAGTATACCTTTTAAATGCTATAGGTATAGCAAAGAAATTAATTGTTATATATGAGTAAGGTACCATAATATTCAAATTTAGTTGGTCCGCAGAAACGTTAGAGTCCGGTATATTGTATAGCGATAATATAGATGCTCCTACTAATGTAAACATGATTACCGTTATATAATTTGCGTTAAGTAAAGCTAATTTCGAAACTGGTAAACTAGCAAAGAAATCGTAAGACATTTTATGTCCTAACTTACTATTAAACCTAAATACATGACCAGAATCAACGATAGATATAAACAGTAATATCATAGCAACCGCTGAATAAATTGATTTAGTAAGTAATGTACCATGTCCGATTACTAATTGTAACGGCGCAATCAACAATAAAATCAAATAAATAATTATAGTCCATTTACGTAATTTTATATTTCTAATAAGTAAATTTTTCATCTAATGGTCCTCCTCACTATGAAATGTCGTTTTCAATTTCAATTTTATGTAATCCTTTTTCGAGGAAAACCATTAGTTCTTCAATTTTAGGTCTAGTTATTGCTACTTCATTACCAAATATTTCTTTAAAGACATTTGCATGTGTTGTAAGTGCCGTATAACCTGTTTTATTATATTCAATATAATATGCTAAAGACACTAACTCATCGTCTATCTGACTAGAATCGCCTTTTACAATTTGAAACTTATTAAGAATATCATCTAAAAAATCATTAAAGACAATTTCACTATCTTTTAAATACACCAAGTAATCAGCAATTTTCTCTAAATCTGAAATGATGTGTGTGGAAATAAATACAGTTTTATTTTCATCGATGAGTTCTTGTTGAATGATATCTAAAACTTCATTTCGAACAACTGGATCTAACCCAGAAGTAGGTTCGTCTAAAATAAATAATTCTGCATGATGACTAAAAGCAATCGCAATAGATAATTTCATTTTCATACCTGTTGAGAAAGTTTTGAGCTTTTTATCTCGAGCTAAATTAAACTTTTCAAGAAAGTAATTGAAACGATCATTGTCCCATTTTTTATAAAAAGGAGCGATATATTTTTCAATTTTGTTCACTGTCCACTTGTCATTTAAATACAACTCTGAATAAATAAAACCTATTCTATTTTTGATTTCCTCAGCATTAATTTTCATCTGTTTATTAAATACTAAGATTTCTCCACTTTCTGGTTCAATCAAATCCATAATTAATCTAATGAGTGTCGTTTTGCCAACACCATTTGCGCCAATAAATCCTGTGACAAATCCTTGAGGAACTTCAAAAGAAATATTATTCAACTTGAATTCTTTATACTGATAATTAACAGCATTTAATTCTATAGCATTCATTCCTCATCCTCCTCAAAAATCATTTCCAGAATTTCTTGTAACTCAGGCAATGACATACCAATTGTCTTGGCTTCTTTACACATTGATTTTGCTAATGACTCAATTACGATGAATTGTTTTTCTTTTAAAATAGAACTATCTTGTTGCTTTACAAACGTGCCTTTACCTCTAATTGTAAATACAAAGCCATCTTTTTCTAAGTCTTCGTATGCTCGCTTAGTGGTTATCACGCTAACACTTAAATCTTGTGCTAACTCACGCATAGAAGGTAGATGTTCACCTGGAACTACGTACCCTTTTAAGATATTTTCTTTTATTTGTTGCTTAATTTGTTCATAGATGGGGCTTTCACTACTATTTTTTAAAAGTATTCTCACGGACGTCCTCCTTTGCAACTGTATATACACAATATATACAATATATACACGCTTGTAAAGGGAAAATTAGAAATTAATTGCGCGCTTTTTAATTTTACACCTTTGAACACTAAATAATATTTTTGAGATACATATACAAAAATAAAAGACTATATCTGAAACTAAGCATATTTTTGCTTTTTCCATAGATATAGTCTTTATAATAACTATTATTTTTTTTGGTTATTTTTCTTTTTTCGTCTATTATTGTTGCGGTCAATAAACGCACAAACCATAAACATAATAGCCGCGATTAATAATTTGATGCCAGAGCTTTCATGTCCTGTAGCTTGCAAATAATATCCCACTACAAACAGAGCAATAGCAATAATTACAAATATCTTTGTTAAATGTTTCATTCATTTCACCTCAAACAATTTTCATTATACCAAATTATGTTAAGTATTTCTAAATCTCTACTAATTCATTTAATTTTTTTGATTTTTATTTTGCCTCTATCATATTTGGAGCAATAGAATATAATGTTTGCAGTTATTAAAATATGATGATAAAATTATTAATGTATCCACGGATTATATTACACAACCCCAAGTCTGATGACGCAGACTTGGGGTTTTTTGTGTGTAAGGCCACCTATTTGTCTTTCCATTTATTTTCTAACCAAACACGGAATACAACAAGTAAGCTACCTGTTAACAAAGTTGTAATGATTTCTTGCCACCACGTGATCATATTACACCTCCCACAGAAAAAAGTACCATGTAGGATTTCGATGGCCTAACCATATTCTAACATAAAATAGAACGTATGTTCGCTTCAAACTCTAGATTTTTTATTTTTCCGTCAAATCTTTGCGCTATGCTTTAATTTCAAGCTGTTTCGCGATAATATAATAGTATCCTGAAATAGTAAAGAGAGGTTGACCAACATATGAATCCTTTAGCTTTAGATTTAAATGAAAAATTATCTAAATCAAATCCAGAAATAGCCGATATGCTATCAGATCTTGGAAAATTAATGTATTATCCAAAAGGTATTTTATCTCAATCTGCTGAAGCAAAATCTACAAAGTATAATGCGACAATCGGTATGGCTACTTATAAAGACAGTAAAATGTATGCTAATACATTAAATGATGTTTTTACAGAGCTTACTCCTGATGAAATCTTTCCATACGCACCTCCTCAAGGTATTGAATCACTTCGTGATTTATGGCAACAAAAAATGTTAAAAGAAAATCCAGACTTAGATGCAGACGACATGACTAGACCAATTCTTACTAATGCTTTAACACATGGTTTATCATTAGTAGCTGACATGTTTGTAGATAGTGGTGATACATTACTATTACCAACTCATAATTGGGGAAATTACAAACTTGTATATAGTGCTAGACACAGCGCTGATATTGAAACGTACGATATCTTTGATGAAGATGGCCATTTTACAACTGATAATTTTGTTGATACTTTGGAAAATTACCAAAAAGATAAAGTAGTTTTAATTTTAAACTATCCAAATAATCCAACAGGCTACACACCTACTAAAGAAGAAGTTAGTACAATAGTGACTGCTATCAAATCTTTAGCAGAACGAGGGACAAATGTTATTGCTTTAGTAGATGATGCTTATTACGGTTTATTTTATGAAGACGTTTATACACAATCACTATTTACTGCGTTAACAAATTTACATTTAGATAATGTATTGCCAATCCGTTTAGATGGTGCTACAAAAGAATTTTTCGCATGGGGACTTCGTGTTGGTTTCATTAGCTTTGGTGTGACAAATGAAATGACGAAACACGTACTTGAAGAAAAAGTAAAAGGATTAATTAGAAGCAACATCTCAAGCGGTCCAATGCCTTCTCAAAGTGCTGTAAAATATGTTTTGGAACACCCTGAGACTTTCGAAAGTGAAATACAGCATAATATTGACACCCTACAAGCGAGATATGAAATCACTAAATCAGTAGTTTATGATGAGCAATATGCGCCTTATTGGCAAGCATATGACTTTAATTCTGGATATTTCATGGCATTAAAAGTTCATGGTGTAGATCCTGAGCAATTGCGTTTACGTTTAATCGAAACATATTCAATTGGTATCATTGCGCTTAACGATACTGATATACGTATCGCGTTCAGTTGTGTGGAAAAAGACGATATCCCTCATGTATTTGATACAATAGCAAAAGCAATCTCAGAATTACAAAAATAATTTATTGATTTAATATAAAATCAAAGAGGGCAACGAAAGCTTATTAATAAACTTTCGTTGCCCTCTTTTGTTATAACTGAAAAATCTTAGGTTAGTTGCAAATATAAGTTAATATTACTTGCAAGTATCCAACGTCTTGGGTGTGCCACGATAGTAACTTTTATTAACAAGATTTCTCTTTAAGCTAGCCCAACACACAAAAAATGACTATACATTAAAACAGCGCAAATACTTATTTACGTTCTGGACTGATTAAATTTGCTATATTTATTGATGTTGTTTAAGTATACGTGACATTTCCTCAATTTTACCAGCGTGTAATGGAACATGAATCGCGTTGAGTACTAATAATTCATTTAACGTACTGCAACCAGCGATAGTTTCTGTTAATTCTTGTTCTAACTGTTCATCAGTTAAATTTCTGGCACGGTTGGGTAATGTTTTTAAATGTTCAAATATTTCATCAACGGTAGGAATATCTTCATCTCCCCACTTTTCTGGTGAAGAACCGTATCCAAATAAACTTGTATATTTAGCAATATCTACTTCATTTTGTTCACATAATGATAATGCACTTTCAAATATCGTAAGTACATGTCCATATTGCCAATGAATTGTATTTGGAAAGGCAGCAATCTTATCATCTAGCACCTGTGCGTTACTCCAGTTATCATACCCTGATATTAAATAATTAATACCTAAATCGATAACTTCATAAACTGTTGGTTTTGTCATAATTAAACTTCCTTTCGTCTTTCAAAAATTTAAGTACACTTAAAATCATGTATAAGAACCGCTTCTAATTATACTTACATACTTTACCCTAAACTATAATTAAATATTCACATAATAAAATGCTTTAGAAATGAAAAATTTATAAACTTAATTTAAATGCACTAATCCTTCATTTTAATAGATATAGAAGCTCTATATACCACACTTTTAACATTATATAATTTGTTCAAAAGCGCAATACTTTAAAATTTAATGCTATATTATACTTTATTAAATACTCTCTAAATAATCGTTCAATATTTCTATAAATATATTTACTTAAAATGAAAAACATAGAAATTGTATTACGCGTACTTTTTGTTTATATTTTTTCATCAAAGTATCAAAATGATGAGCTGTTTTATTAGGACTCATTAACTTTCAATCTTTATCAATCATTCTAAAAGTTATATCCACATTTCAAAATCAAATGACTATGAATAGAACAAATCGAAGAATCGTATTATGGCAATTCTCGTTTTATTAATTTGGCTCGCTCTTTTATTTTGGTTAACAATATTATTTATTAGTTATGTTTAACGATTAAGGATCCATAACATAAACTACTTTTCACTAAAATGGGTTACACTGTCTTAATCAGCATGTATGTTAGATATACAGTAAAGTAAGTCCTATTTTTCAATAGAGTGAGTTACTGCGAATACAAAGATCAAGGCTGGGACAATTAAAAATTGCCCCAGCCTCTATAACTTTTACTACATATAATTTATTAAAGTTAGCAAGAGAAGTCTCATGCTATTTAGTTAAATATTTATATGAAACTTTACATCATACCTGGCATGCCGCCCATACCTGCTTGAGTGTCGTTACTACTTTCTTCTGGAATATTAGCAACAACTGCTTCTGTTGTAAGGAACATTGCAGCAACACTTGCAGCATGTTGTAGTGATGAACGTGTTACTTTTGTAGGATCTACAATACCAGCTTCTAACATGTTTACCCATTCGTTTGTAGCCGCATTGAAACCAACGCCTACATCTGCATTTTTAAGTCTTTCAACTATAATTGAACCTTCTAATCCAGCATTTTCAGCAATTTGGCGTACTGGTGCTTCTAAAGCTTTCAATACAATATTAATACCAGTTGCAATATCGCCTTCTGCTTCAATTTTAGAAACTTTTTCATAGATGTTCATGAAGGCAGTACCTCCACCTGCTACGATACCTTCTTCAACAGCAGCTCTTGTAGAGTTCAAGGCATCTTCAATGCGTAATTTACGTTCTTTCAATTCTGTTTCACTTGCTGCACCAACTTTAATTACCGCTACGCCACCTGCTAATTTAGCTAAACGTTCTTGTAATTTTTCTTTATCGAACTCAGAATCTGTTTCTTCAATCTGAGCTTTAATTTGGCTTACACGTGCATCAATATTATTTTGGTCTCCATCACCATCAACAACAGTTGTATTGTCTTTTGTGATTTCAGCTTTATTTGATGTACCTAACATATCGATTGTAGCATCTTTAATATCTAAACCTAAGTCATCTGTGATTACTTGCGCTCCTGTTAAAATTGCCAAGTCTTCTAACATCGCTTTACGACGATCACCAAAACCAGGAGCCTTAACAGCAACAGCAGTAAATGTGCCACGCATACGGTTTAATACAATATTTGTTAATGCGTCACCTTCTACATCGTCAGCTACAATTAAGATTGGACGGTTAGACTGAACAACCTGTTCTAATAATGGTAAAATATCTTGGAACGATGAAATCTTTTTATCAGTAATTAAGATATAAGGTTTTTCAAGTTCTGCAACCATTTTATCTGAATCTGTTACCATATATGGTGATTGATAGCCTCGATCAAATTGCATACCTTCTACAACTTCTAATTCTGTGTTAAAACCACTAGATTCTTCAATTGTAATAACGCCGTCATTACCCACTTTTTCCATAGCTTCAGAAATATATTTACCAATTTCTTCATCAGCAGCAGAAATTGAACCAACTTGGGCAATTTCATTTTTATTATCTACATTTTGAGAAATATCATGTAATGCATTAATAGCAACTTCTACAGCTTTATCAATACCTTGACGTAAGCCTACTGGATTTGCACCACTAGTAACGTTCTTCAATCCTTCTTGTATCATAGCTTGTGCTAAAACAGTTGCAGTTGTTGTACCATCACCGGCAATTTCATTAGTTTTGTTAGCAACTTCTTGGACTAATTTTGCCCCCATATTTTCATAAGGATCTTCTAATTCAATTTCTTTAGCAATTGTTACACCATCATTTGTGATAAGCGGTGATGTATATTCTTTATCTAATACTACGTTACGCCCTTTTGGTCCAATTGTAACTTTAACGGCATTAGCTAATTTATCTACACCTCTTAACATAGATTGACGTGCGTCTTCAGAGAATTTTAAATCTTTCGCCATATTAATTATACCTCCATGATGTTATATTGATTTATTTGAAATTATCAGAATTTTTATGATTTTTTATGATTCAATAATAGCTAAAATATCTTCTTCATTCACAATTAAATAAGTTTCGTCTCCACGTTTTACTTCTGTTCCAGCGAATTGTTGAAATACTACATTATCGCCTTCGTTTACTTCAGGAGCAACACGAGAACCATCTTCTAAAATACGCCCTGCACCTACTGCAATTATCGTACCTTCGTTGGATTTCTCTTTTGCGCTATCAGTTAATACAATACCGCTTTTTGTTGTTTGCTCTTGTTCTGATTTTTGAATAATTACTCGGTTACCTAATGGCTTTAACATTGATTGTTCCTCCTTAAAAAGAATAAAATTGTTTAGCACTTAAAGTTGATGAGTGCTAATGTACTTCTATAATAATCAAAGTTGGTCAATATTTCAAGTTAAAACTATTCAGCTAAATTTTGTATAAAACACTATTTTACGATAAAATAAGATATCATTTAATTTTTGGAGGTTCATTATGTCTCGTTTATGGGTGTCCATATTGACATTGGTTATATATGGTTTAGCACAATTTGGTATCATCATTCTGCAATTGTCTGGCCTATTTGATCACTATAGTGGCAAAGAACTTGTCTTTGCACAAATTTATACGCAAGTTATATTATTTATTATTGCGTCTTTCATAATTATTATAATTAATCATTTCATTGCTAATCCCACTTCCTTGGAACAAAAGCCCAAAGAAAAGAAAAGATATGCTATTGGATGGGCGCTTGTTGGCTACTTCGTAGTAATGATTTATCAAATAATTGCTAACATGATTAATATCTACTTATTAGGTGCACCACAATCAAGTCCAAATACAGAAAGACTTATGAAAGTAGCTCAAGAAATTCCTATATTTATTATATTAATTTCAGTGGTTGGCCCTATTTTAGAAGAATTTGTTTTTAGAAAAGTAATTTTCGGTGAAATTTATAATGTAATCCAAGCAAATAAAACTATTAAGTTTTTGATTGCAGGAATTGTAAGTTCAATTATTTTTAGTGCTGCCCATTCAGATCCTTCCTTTTTTATTATTTACTTTGGTATGGGGATAATTTTCTCAGCACTATATGTTTATACTAAACGAATTTGGGTGCCTATTTTAGTACATATTATGCAAAATGGTTTTGTAGTTATAATTCAAGTATTAGTAGGACCAGAAAAAATAAAAGAAATGCAAGATTCCGCGTCATTTATTTTCAACTTTTTATTTTAATCATTATAAAAGCATTAAAGGGAAGAGGCTACGACATCATTTTATGTCAAAGCTTCTTCCCTTTTTAGATTTTGATTATTATTCACTATCTTTTTTATTTTTTCTATTTACGATAAATCCTAAAACCATACCAATAAAGATAATTATCATTGCAGTGATTAAAGCAAATAGTGTACGTTCGAATTTAACATCAATTTCATTTTTAGATTGTTCATTTGTTGTATGCGTTAATTCATCCTCACTACTTGAATGATATTCATATTTTCCAGAGGATTGTTGTCTTTTAGGATTTTTTAAATCTGGCATTGAACCAATTTCACCTGTAATTAACGCTAGTACTTGGTTGTCTAGATTTTTATAATAATCGCTTGATTTTAATACATTAAAATATTGGAATTTAAAATAATTTGTGCCTTTTTGTAATTCATTTAAAAATGCATTATCAGCAAAAGTTTGACGTCTTAAAACCGATGAAATATCTTTATCAGTAACTGTTTTAGCACTAGAACTCAACTGTTTAACTTGATTCACTACAAAGGGATTATACTTAAACGAACCTGAAGACATTTGATCAAATCTATTTATTAATTGTTTTTCATTCGATTGAGATTTTTCATTTTTAGCTAAATCACCATAACTTGCTGAAACGCCACCACTTGCAATTTCATGATGACTAGAACTTCCATATTGCAGCTCATTATTATTGTCATTGGCGTGATTTATCGAATGGTTATTTGTATTTGAATTGTTATTGGTATTGCCGCCCTGATTAGATGTTACATTTGAATCACCTTGGTTATTAGGTTTAGATGGACTTAAATTACTATTATTGCCTGGTTTATTCGAATTATTTGGACCAGCATGGTTACCATTATTCGGTTTATTTGTATCACTATCTTCATTAGGCGGTTTTGGAGTTTCTGATCCTCCCCCACTTGGTTTGTCTGAACCACTTCCATTGTTCGGCTCATCTGGGTTTGGTTGCGTATTTCCATTATCTCCATTCCCTGGTTTATCTGGAGTTTCTGAACCTCCACCACTTGGTTTGTCAGAGCCACTTCCATTGTTCGGCTCATCTGGGTTTGGTTGGGTATTTCCATTATCTCCATTCCCTGGTTTATCTGGAGTTTCTGAACCTCCACCACTTGGTTTGTCTGTTCCATCTCCATTATTCGGTTCATCTGGATTTGGCTGCTCGTCTGTTCCATCTCCATTATTTGGTTCATCTGGATTTGGCTGCTCGTCTGTTCCATCTCCATTATTTGGTTCATTTGGATTTGGCTGCTCGTCTGTTCCATCTCCATTATTCGGTTCATCTGGATTCGGTTGCTCGTCTGTTCCATCTCCATTATTTGGTTCATTTGGATTTGGCTGCTCGTCTGTTCCATCTCCATTATTCGGTTCATCTGGATTTGGTTGCTCGTCTGTTCCATCTCCATTATTTGGTTCATTTGGATTTGGCTGCTCGTCTGTTCCATCTCCATTATTCGATTC
>NZ_JAGEVL010000008.1 GCF_017583065.1 Staphylococcus shinii
AAGTGGCTAAACGCGGCGGACTGTAAATCCGCTCCTTCGGGTTCGGCAGTTCGAATCTGCCCCCCTCCACCATTTATGGGCTATAGCCAAGCGGTAAGGCAATGGACTTTGACTCCATCACGCGCTGGTTCGAATCCAGCTAGCCCAGCCATTAGAGCCATTAGCTCAGTTGGTAGAGCATCTGACTTTTAATCAGAGGGTCAGTGGTTCGAGCCCACTATGGCTCACTAGTAGCACTTCTCACAAGAGAAGTGCTTTTTTTGTATATAAGATAGAAATCACTTTTAAAAGGCTCTATACTAAACAGGACTGATATAAAAATCAGTCCTGTTTTTTGATACCAAAAAAGCGCAAAAATCTCTATAATTTAAATGTCCTACCAAATAAACTAAGGAGAGATTATGCGCCTATGAATTATTTTATATCAAAAACACTTGGAATTGAAGACCCTAATGTTATTTTCGACAATAAATTTGTTATAGTTAGAAAATTGAATAAAGTATGCTTTTTTATTTATACACTTTACTGTTTTATAAATTAACAAACGTCGATACTGAAAGGGTTTGTTTTGAATGATAAATCACTATATTGATTTTATATGTAAAAAGGGTGATTTGAATGGAAAATGCTGTTTTACCAACGCTTGAAATGTTAAAGTCTTTAGATTATTCTAGAAACAAACGATAACAAAGGGGTTTTAAAAATGAATAAAACAGTAGAAATTATTGGGGCGCCTGCAACATTTGGGCAAAGGAAACTAGGAGTAAATCTTGGTCCAGATGCGATTCGATACGCTGGCATTGAAAAGCGTATTAAAGCTATAGGAATACCTGTTAAAGATTCTGGTAATATAGCTGTTCCTAAATTAGATTTGGAAAAATTTAATTCAGAGCAAGAAGGGTTACGTAATATAGAGGAAATCATAGAAACATCAAACATATTAAGTGATGCAGTATCAACTAGTATAGAACATAATCATTTCCCGCTTGTGCTAGGAGGAGACCATTCGATTGCAATTGGTTCTATATCAGGTATTAGTAAGCATTATAACAACCTAGGCGTTATTTGGTACGACGCACATGGTGATTTAAATGTACCTGAAGAATCACCTTCTGGAAATATTCATGGTATGCCGTTACGTGTACTTGCAGGTGATGGTGATGAGCGTTTGGTGAACATTTCAGATTATTCACCAAAAGTTAAACCTGAAAATATCGTGCTTATCGGTATGAGAGATTTAGATGAGGGGGAAAGGCGTTATATAAAAGAGCATAATATTAAAACGTTTACGATGGCTGAAGTTGATCGAGTTGGTATTAAGCAAGTGATTGAAGAGACAATTAATTATTTAAAATCTAAAACAGACGGTGTTCATTTATCACTTGATGTTGATGCATTAGATCCTGTCGAAACACCAGGTACAGGTACTAGAGTGCTTGGAGGTTTAACATATAGAGAGAGTCATTTTGCATTAGAGTTGTTACATAATTCTAATCTCATTACTTCTATGGATTTAGTAGAGGTTAATCCGCTTATTGATCACAACAATGATACAGCGGAGCAAGCAGTGGGCTTAGTAGGTAGTTTCTTTGGAGAGACATTATTATAATTCACTTAAAATTATGTAGAAAACACTGAGTAATAAACGATTGACTCATTTATAATATAATATTGGAACTGTTGGCTGATATTAGAATATATTTGTTTTGATGTTTCAATGTCAGTCAGTTTTGCTGGGGCGAGATAATGAAATCTTATAAAAACGAGATTTCTAGGGTCGCTCCTTTTTTGATTTTACTAAAATTTGAATACTAAATATGACAGTTAGTGTTATGATTGGTATAATATATAACATGGGAACAGATAACCGGAGGAGATGTTATGGAATTATCCAACTTTTTTGATAACTGGAGTACAGTTAAAATAATTGCAAGTGTACTCGACTTACTCATAGTATGGTATGTACTTTATCTTCTCATTACAGTTTTTAAAGGTACCAAAGCCATTCAACTATTAAAAGGTATTGTTGTAATAGTAATTGGTCAACAATTGAGTAAAATGCTGAACTTAACAGCTACATCCCGTCTTTTTGATTTAGTTATTCAATGGGGGGTATTAGCTCTAATCGTGATATTCCAACCAGAAATTCGACGTGCCTTGGAACAGCTTGGTAGAGGTAGTTTATTTAAACGTTATTCAACTAATTTAAATAGTGATGAAGGCAAGTTAATATCTTCTGTGTCAAAAGCAGTACAATATATGGCTAAACGACGTATAGGCGCATTGATTGTATTTGAAAATGAAACAGGATTACAAGACTATATTGAAACAGGCATTGCAATGAATTCAGAAATATCACAAGAACTATTAACAAATGTTTTCATACCAAATACACCATTACATGATGGTGCGATGATTATTCAAGAAAATAAAATAGCTAGTGCTGCGAGTTATTTACCTTTATCTGATAGTGCTAAAATCGCTAAAAGTTTAGGAACAAGACATAGAGCTGCAGTAGGTATATCGGAAGTATCGGATGCCTTTACTGTGATCGTTTCAGAAGAAACAGGGTCTATTTCTGTTACTTTTGATGGTAAATTAAGAAAAGATATTTCAAATGAAGCATTTGAAGAATTGTTAGCTGAACATTGGTTTGGTACACACTTTCATGAGAAAGGTGTGAAATAATATGTTAGAAAGTAAATGGGGATTAAGATTAATCGCTCTCGTATTAGCACTTGTGTTCTTCCTATCAGTTAACAATATGTTTGGAAATATTTTTAATGCTGATAACTTAGGCCAAAAGTCGTCTGAAACGATTCAAGAAGTTCCGGTACAAGTTAAGTATAATAATAAATCATTATATGCTAGTGAAGTACCTGATAAAGTTGATGTTGAAATTTCAGGTCCTCAGTCACAAGTTTTAAAAGCTGAGAATGGTGAAAATATTAAAGCAGTCCTAGATTTAAGTGGTGAAAAAGCAGGAAAACATACGACGCAATTTCAAGTCAATGGTTTGAATAAGGACATTGATTATAGCGTGAAACCGAAAGAGGCCACTGTGAATCTTGAAGAACGTGTGAGTAAAACATTAAAAGTAGAGCCAGATGTAAGTAATAATGACTTGGATTCAGATTATAAAATTAGCGAACAAAGTGTTTCACCTGAGACTGTTAAAGTGACTGGCGGACAAGACCAAATTGATAAAATTGCATATTTAAAAGCAACATATAAAAACAAAAGTAAAATTGCTAAAAACACTACAGATGTAGCAAAAATTACTGCATTTGATAGAAATCTTAATAAAATTGACGTTTCAATTCAACCGAATGAGGTGAATTTGAGCGTTAAGGTAGAAGATTATAGTAAAAAAGTAAAAGTAAAAACAAAAGCAGTAGGGTCGTTATCTAATGGGCGTGAATTAGACAATATAAATTTAGAAGATGAAGAAGTAGAAATTTATGGTAATAAGGATGACTTAGAAGATATTGATGAAATTACTGCAAATGTAAATTTAGATAACATCTCGGATACGACTGAAAAAAATGTGAAGTTTAAAGTACCTGAAGATGTGACAAAAGTTAATCCGAGTGGTACTACAGCTAAAATTACGGTTAAATAGATTTGTATAAATAAAGGAGATATAAATAATGGCAAAATATTTTGGTACAGATGGCGTAAGGGGAGTAGCAAATAAAGAATTAACACCTGAACTTGCGTTTAAACTAGGGCGCTATGGCGGCTATGTTTTAGCCCATAATAAAGGTGAGAAGCACCCTAAAGTACTAGTTGGTAGAGATACTCGTGTTTCAGGAGAGATGTTAGAATCTGCATTAATTGCAGGACTAATTTCCATCGGCGCGGAAGTTATGCGTTTAGGCGTTATTTCAACACCAGGTGTAGCTTATTTAACACGAGAAATGGAAGCCGAATTAGGTGTCATGATATCTGCTTCTCATAACCCAGTTCCAGACAATGGTATTAAATTCTTTGGTTCTGATGGCTTCAAATTATCAGATGATCAAGAACAGGAAATAGAAGAGTTATTAGATCAAGAAAACCCTGATTTACCTAGACCTGTAGGTGAAGATATTGTACATTACTCTGATTATTTTGAAGGTGCACAAAAATACATTAGCTATTTAAAATCAACTGTTGACGTGAATTTAGATGGAATGAAGATTGCATTAGATGGGGCAAATGGTTCTACATCTTCTTTAGCACCGTTTTTATTCGGTGATTTAGAAGCTGATACAGTGACAGTTGGCTGTAAACCAAATGGTTATAATATTAATAAAGATGTTGGTTCTACACATCCTGAAACATTAGCTAAAGAAGTTGTCGAATCAGAATGTGACTTTGGTTTAGCTTTTGATGGTGATGGTGATAGACTAATCGCAGTAGACGAAAAAGGTAATATTGTAGATGGCGATCAAATCATGTTTATTATTGGTCAGGCAATGAGCAAAAACCATGAGTTAAATAATAATATGATTGTTTCTACAGTAATGAGTAACTTAGGTTTCTATAAAGCCTTAGATAATGAAGGTATTCAATCTAACAAAACTAAAGTTGGAGATCGCTATGTTGTAGAAGAAATGAGAAGAGGTAACTACAATTTAGGTGGTGAACAGTCAGGTCATATTGTATTAATGGATTATAATACCACTGGAGACGGTTTATTAACAGGTGTTCAATTAGCGAGTATTATAAAAATGACAGGTAAAAGTTTAAGCCAACTTGCCAGTCAAATGAAAAAATACCCACAATCTTTAGTTAATGTTCGTGTAACAGATAAATATCGTGTGGAAGAAAATATTGATGTGCAAGAAATAATGACTAAAGTAGAAGTTGAAATGAATGGGGAAGGTCGTATTTTAGTAAGACCTTCTGGAACAGAACCATTAGTGCGAGTAATGGTTGAAGCAGCGACTGATGAAGACGCGCAGCGTTTTGCCAATACAATTGCTGATGTAGTTCAAGATAAAATGGGATTAGATAAATAATTATTATTTAAATTTAACCAAAATCTAAATATTTAATTTAAGTAGCCCAGCACATCAGGAGCAAGCCCAAATCACTGCCATATTATACTAAAAAGATTATAATATATAAATTAAACATTGCTGGTGTTTATTATGTTGAATAAATCAATTGATAAAAGAGGCAACTTTGCTCTGAAAGACCCATGTTATTTTGAAAAATAAATATACAAATATAAATAAACCTTAGGTGAACTATCGCCTAAGGTTTGTATACGTTCTGAGCCGTTGCTATTTTAATAGCAACGGCTTCTTACATTTATAATACATTGTATGCTTGAATGATTTCTTGAGTTAATTGTGCATCTGTTTTAGCAAATTCTTTTAAGAATGCTTCAAGACCATGTTCTTTAATATAATCATTTTTTTCTACTGTTTCTTGATCATTTGTATCATCATATTTTAATAATAAAGCAGCAGTTTTAACTAGTGCCTCATGTTTTAAATTATTTTGGTATAAGTAATTTAATGGCTTAATAATTCTATCTTGTGGTCCTATTTTACGTAATGTACCACGTCCAACACGTGTAACTTCATCAGATAAGTTTGGATTTTTAAAACGCTCAATAATTTTTTCAACATATTGTGTTTGTTCGCTTTCATTAAAACCAAACTGATTCGTAATGTATTGGCTTGTTTCTTCAAGGACACGTTCTAAATCATGCTTAATATCTGAATCATTAACAGCATCTAAGATGGTTGGTTGACCAAAATATCTACCTGCATAAGCCAGATACGCGTGTCCTGTATTGACTGTAAGTAATTTACGCTCAATGTAAGGAGTTAAATTATCTACGTATTTAATGTGATTGAGTTTTGGACCAAACCAAGCATCTTTCTCAATTACCCATTCATAAAAAGGTTCAACCACAACATCTAAAAGGTTATCATTGGTTTGTAATGGAACAATACGATCAACTGCAGCATTAGCAAAGTGGATGTGATCAGGTAGTGGCCCCGTAATATCTAAAATTGCTTTTTCTAATGTATTTGTTGCCATAATTGCATTTTCACATGCAACAATATTAACAGGTGTTTCTTTTTCTGTTAAATAGGGAGCAAATGATTTTGCTATTATAGGTAAGATATTTACACCAACCGCAGTTGTAATTAAATCAGCTTCTAATACTGCTTGTTTTAAACTTTCTGAAGGCTCACCAGAATTGATTGCATCTACATTATGCACACGTGTTGTTGTTTTTGCTTCATCAGCTAAAATGACGTCATATTCATGGTGTTCATCCAAAGCATTAATTATTTCAGCGTTAACATCTGCAAAAGTCACTTTTATATCATTATCAGCGAGAATATAACCGATAAATCCTCTACCTATATTTCCAGCACCGAAATGTAAGGCTTTCATTATGCATCAGCCTCCTCAAAGACTTGTTTGATTTCTTCTGCTGATGATGCTTGAATAATACGTTCTACATTTTCTTCTTCACTAAACGTAATTGCTATTTTGGAAAGTAAGTCTAAATGCTCACCATCTTTACCTGCAATACCTACGACAACTTTAACAACTTCGCCGTCCCAGTCAACGCCTTCAGGGATTTGAATTAAAGTTAAACCTGATTTTAAAACACTATTTTTAGCTTCGTCAGTGCCGTGAGGGATAGCTAAGCCATTACCCATAAATGTTGTTACTACTTGCTCGCGATCTTTCATTGCTTGAATATATGCTTCTGTTACAGCACCACTTGATACTAAAGCTTGACCAGCTTTTTCAATTGCTTCGTTTTGATCTTTAATTGATTGGTTGATAAAAATATTTTCATTGCTAAATAATTCGCTCATTTTTCTTCACTCCATATTTAATAATTTTTGTAATTGCATAAGGTAACTTTGCTTAAGTAACGATTGAAGCTGTTCTGGTTGTTCCATAAATCCATCAATATTGTCTAGATGCTCGACCAATTTTCCTGAGATATCGCTTATGAGTTGTGCCATTGTATCATCAGGGGGAACGAACATACTTAACAAATATCTCACGGAAAGATTGTCATTTTGATTACTATTAAGCAAAATAGGTTCATTTAAAATGGTTATTAATATGAAAGGTTTTTTAATAATCTCACTTTTTAAATGAGGGATTGCGATGGGATAAGGATCTAAGACAAACCCTTGTCGATCCATGTGTTGCTTAATCAGTTCAGCGAATGACTGACCTTCCGTGATGATTTGATGTTCTATTAATGTGTTGGTTAAATAAGTTGTCCAGTTCGAAACTGAAGTATAATCTACATTTACAGAATCAATTATTTCTAGTCCTTTTCTGATGTATGTTAATTTTTCTTCAGGATTTAAAATGTTACTATTATTCGTTTCATATGTTTGAACCTTTGGTTGTTTGTGCTGTGTGTTTAAAAAGGCTGATACGTGATTTATATCTGCGTCAGGGAGTAAAGGATTCACCGTAATATATGGTAAGGCGATATCTAAATCTACAGTGGAAATAATCGCATCAAATTGTGTAGCGTCAATATCATTTAAATCCCCAACTGATGCTTGAGTAGTATTTTGTATGTCACTAAATGTTTGTTGTAACCGTGTTGCCAGTAATCTACTGGTGCCAATACCACTACTACATACTACGAGCACATTGTAAAAGGCATTATTTTGATTTTGTAAAGCACCGCCAAAATGAAGCACAATAAATGCAATTTCACTATCTGGAAAATTAAAATTTGGCCATGTTTGTAATAAAGCACGATGAACACTTTCAAATAGTCTTGGGTACTTATGTTGAATCATTTCTGTTAATGGATTATAAGTTTCAATATTAGCGTTTAAACGGTTAATTGCTGGTATGATATGCAGCTTTAACCCTTCACTTAATGTTTCAAAATCTTCAAATGATTGTTGATAAAAATGTGAAACAGAATGAATAAATTTCTCTATCTTTGATTCGTCTTTACTATCTTTAAATACTTCGGCAGATTCTTTACGTTTCGCACCTCTAAGATGAATTGTGATAAAAGTTACTTCAGCTTGGTTAAACTGAACTCCATAGATATGTTCAAGGTGTAAGCCAAGTGCTTGTGCTACCTCGTGTTCAAAAGAATCTTTAACGCTGTCATAGATATCATCATTTAAAGTTACATATTGGTTATTAAGCATTCGCTCAATACTTAAGACGATGTGTACGGTCAATGTTAAATAACTTGATTCTGTTAAAGAGTAGGGGAGTTGATCTAAATGATCCATTAAAATACGTTCAATTTGAAATATCTTGTCCATATCAACCATTGCCAATTGTGACTGATTGATGGATTGATAAACAAAATGGTTTTCGATAACTGAATAGACACTAGTACTGTTTAGATTGTTGACCATCAGTTGACTCAATAGTTCACGTTTTTTTGATTCAGCACCATGTAATTGAATACCTTCGCCACGTTTTTTTTGTAATGCTAATTGGTATTGATCAAGTTCTCTATCTAATTCATCTAGAAGCTTTGTCATAGTTTGATTAGAGACACCAATTTCTTGTGCTAAAACGTATTGCTTAATAGGTGCATTCGTTTGAATCAAGGCATATAAAATAATTACTTTTTGTTCTTCTTGTGATAGATCTATGGTATTTTCATTTAATAACGCGTGCTTTAGCGAATTTAGCTCCAACTCCGTCGTTTTCAGTTGTATCCCTTTTTTTGTAACTCTTTCAAGGTCAATATCAAATGTAGATAAAAAAGATTCAATAGATTTTAATTCCCTATGAATAGTACGAGAGGATACAGCTAAGTGTTGAGCAATGTCGTAAATAGTGACATATTGACCGTGATATTTAATTAACATTTCGATAATTTCCTTTTCACGTGTACTCAAAAACATAGCCATACCCTCCAGTATTGTTCTATATAGTGGTTGTTTAATTATTTAAGATTTTCAAGTAATTCATCATATCTAGGTGAATTTAAGAAATTATCTACTGAGATATGAATTGCGTTTGGTACTTGTTTAATTGCTCTATCAGTAAGTTTTTTTTGTGTAATAACAAGTTGCGCATCACTTGGCAACTGGTTAATCGCAGTATTTGTTACATCTACGTCTTGTATATTAGCTTTTTTAAATTTATTACGTAGCATGCTTGCTCCCATAGCACTTGATCCCATACCAGCATCACAAGCGAATATTACATGATTTACTTTACTATAATCATGAGCATCTACATTTTCAGTATCGTAATTGTCTAGTAATTCTTCCTCAGACTGTGCGTCTTTATTGTCTGAAGTGGCAGTTGTTGCGCCTGCAGAACTAGCAGCTGTAGTCGCTTTATTATCTTCATTCCCTTTTAACTTAGAAGATACACTTGATTTTTTCCCTTTTGAAGCTTCCATTTTCTCTGTAGCAGCTTCTAGGTCTTCTTCTGGTTCTTTTGTGAATTTTAAAATGATTGCAGCAACGATAAAGGAAACTAGTGCTGCTAGTAGTACACCTATTACCATGTGTAAGAACTCGCCTTTAGGTGCGTTCAACATATATACGATAAATGATCCTGGTGAAGCTGGGCTCTTGAAACCAAAATCAAGTAGAGAATATGTTGCTACGCCTGTCATTCCACCTAAAATTACAGCTACGAATAATAATGGACGCATTAATACATACGGGAAGTAAATTTCGTGAATTCCGCCTAAGAAGTGGATGATACCAGCACCATATGATGTAGCTTTAGCTGTCCCTGTACCGAAAATCATATAAGCAACTAATATTCCTAAACCTGGGCCAGGGTTAGATTCGATTGTATATAATATTGACTGTCCTGCAGAAGATGCTTGATCCGCACCAAGTGGTGTGAAGACACCATGATTAATTGCATTATTTAAGAATACAATTTTAGCAGGTTCTACAATAATACTTACTAATGGCAGTAAATGTGCATGTACTAAAGCTTCTACAGCTAAAGATAAAATATGCATAATAAATTCCATAATTGGAGCTAAGATTTTAAAACCAACAATCGTCATTATGAAACCTAAAATACCAGCTGAGAAATTATTGAATAACATTTCAAATCCTTGTGGTGTTCTTGGTTGAATAAATTCATCCGTTTTCTTCATTAACCAACCAACGAGTGGTCCCATAATCATGGCACCAAGTAGCATTGGAGTGTCTGGTAGAGCAACAATAACCCCCATAGTTGCTACAGCTGCGATAATACCCCCGCGCATCTCATGTAATAAACGTCCACCACTATAAGCAATCAGTAATGGTATTAAATATGAAATCATAGGGCCAGCTAATTGGCTTAAATCTTTATTTGGCCACCAACCGCCATCTATAAATATTGCAGCGATGAACCCCCATGCGATAAAAGCTCCGATGTTCGGCATAATCATACTACTTAAAAATGATCCGAAAGCCTGTACTTTGCGACCAATCCCATTGTTTTCTTTAGTATCTGTTTGTGACATATTATTGCACCTCTTTTTCTCTTTTTATTTATAACTTAATTGTAGGTGGTACTTATGAATTAGACAATATAAACTAATTTCAAATTTGTCACACTGTCTTTGACAATTATGACAATATAGTATAATTACTGCTTAGTGTTTTGAAGCCAGAGTTAAAAGGCTATCAATGCTCAAATTTTTCTATAAATACGAGTCGGTTATTGTATAAAATATAGTTAATATAAGTGTTTAAAATTTAGCCATTACACTTAGTAAGTGTTAATAATATTATTCGTGGTATAAGTCTTTAACTTATAGCCAACTTTATTTTTGTGTTTGTAAATATATTGTTAATAAATTGTTTGCATTACAGATGAATAACATTGTACAATTAATGTTATTGAGAGGAAGGAGGAAAGTTAGAGTTTTAGTCAATTATAGCGCCTGTACAAGCGATGAGGTTACGTATTAACAATTTAAGTTTTAAAACAGAAAGCTTAATAGGTATGTTAATCGAAGCTTGTAGACGAGGAGGATAGTTATCGAACCATCGGCGGATGCTATCCCGGATGTGGCTCATTCGTGAACTTATTAAGGAAAACATTAGGGCAACCTAGTGCACAAAGTTAATAAGATAGCCAAAATTAAATAACTATTATTATAAGGTAATTGAGATAACTATTATTATCAGAAGACCTATTATTATTGATTTAAATAGGGATTAGTCTGTCTATAAGGGTGTTAAATACATTGAACAAGTTCATATGCGCTAAACGTTCAATTATCTCATTACCATTACATTGGAGGAAATTTATATGTGTGGAATTGTCGGCTATATTGGTCAAGATAATGCGAAAGAGTTATTATTAAAAGGTTTAGAAAAATTAGAGTACAGAGGTTATGACTCAGCAGGTGTTGCAATCGTTAATAATGAGGGCACATCAGTATTCAAATCAAAAGGTCGTATTGCAGAATTAAGAAAAGTTGCAGATGGCGAAGATACTGACGGTAATGTGGGAATTGGTCATACACGTTGGGCAACACATGGTGTACCTAATCATGAAAACTCACACCCACATCAGTCTGCAACTGAACGCTTTACATTAGTTCATAATGGAGTAATTGAAAACTATGAAGAACTAAAAAATGAATACTTAAGTGATATCACTTTTATTTCAGAGACAGATACAGAAGTGATTGTGCAATTAGTTGAATACTTTTCAAATACCGGTCTAACTAGTGAAGAAGCATTTACAAAAGTTGTATCTTTATTAGATGGTTCATATGCTTTAGGACTGATTGATAATGAAGATAGAGATACAATTTATGTTGCTAAAAACAAATCACCGTTATTAATTGGAGTTGGTGATGGTTTCAATGTAATTGCGTCAGATGCAATTGCAATGTTACAAGCTACTAATCGTTATAAAGAAATACATGACCATGAAATTGTTATTGTTAAACGCGATGAAGTAATCATCAAAGATCAAGAAGGCAATGTTCAAGAAAGAGAAGCTTATACAGCACAAATTGACGCAGCAGATGCTGAAAAAGGCGTATACGATCACTATATGTTAAAAGAAATTCATGAACAACCAGCAGTTATGCGCCGTATCATCCAAGAGTACCAAGACGAAGAAGGTAACTTGAAGATGGATCCAGAAGTAATTAAAGATGTAGCTGAAGCTGATCGTATTTATATTATTGCAGCAGGTACAAGTTATCACGCCGGGCTTGTTGGTAAAGAGTTTATTGAAAAATGGGCTGGCGTACCAACAGAAGTACATGTTTCTTCAGAATTTGTATACAATACACCGTTACTTTCTGAAAAACCATTATTTATCTATATTTCTCAATCAGGTGAAACAGCAGACAGTCGCGCAGTATTAGTTGAAACAAATCGTTTAGGGCACAAGTCTTTAACTATTACTAACGTACCAGGTTCTACGTTATCACGTGAATCTAATCATACGTTATTGTTACACGCTGGTCCCGAAATTGCAGTAGCATCTACAAAAGCTTATACAGCACAAATTGCAGTGTTATCTATTCTGTCACAAATCGTTGCGAGAGAACATGGTAGAGATGTAGAAGTGAGTTTATTACGTGAATTAGCAAAAGTTACAACTGCTATCGAATCAATTGTTGATGATGCAGATATTATGGAACAAATTGCTACAGATTTCTTAAGAACTACACGTAATGCATTCTTTATTGGTCGTACAGGAGACTATAATGTAAGTTTAGAAGGTGCATTAAAACTTAAAGAAATTTCATATATCCAAGCTGAAGGTTTTGCTGGTGGAGAATTGAAACACGGAACAATTGCATTAATTGAAGAAGGTACACCTATTATTGCCTTAGCTACGCAAGAAAAAGTAAACTTATCTATCCGTGGTAATGTAAAAGAGGTTGTTGCACGTGGTGCAAATCCATGTATTATTTCAATGGATGGCTTGAATAAAGATGGTGATTCATATGTGATTCCTAACGTACATGAATTATTAACGCCACTTGTTTCAGTAGTAGCATTACAGTTAATCTCATATTACGCCGCATTACACAGAGACTTAGATGTAGATAAACCACGTAACTTAGCAAAATCAGTTACAGTTGAATAAAGTAATTTAAATTAAATGTGGCAAACTTAGCATATTGTCATTAATATATATGGACTTATCATTAGTATTTATCACTATTGATAAGTCCTTTTTTTAATTTATAACTTCTCCTTATATGTTATAGCGATAGTACAGCAATTTAATTATAAAAATATCACTTATAAAAAACAGATGAATAATGAAGGATCAACGATATTGGATAAATTAGCAGAGAAAATTATAATGAAATGAATTTATTATAAAAAATAAGTGGATATCAGGTGCAATCATTTGAACATGATTCTAATCAAAATATTTTCAAATGTGTAGTGACTTTATTATGCTAAATAAGACGGTTATAGTGACTTACAGTAAAAGGAAGGATATATTTATGACAAAGACTAAAATTTATAGAATTCGATTTGTTTCGATTTATCCATAGTTAATAAAAAGTAGAGAAAAAAGGCCAAGCAATAGAGGGAACGGATGAAATCATTCGTTAGATAATAGATTATTTCTAAATACAAATAGTTCAATTAATCACTGATGAATAGATTACGAATCATTTATTAATCAGTCCTCCAAATTAAATACTGATAGAACTAAGATAACAGGTAGAATTTATAGTGCTCGTGTTAAAGAAATGAAAATTTCAGTGATGGAAGAACTTAGGTATTTAGATAAAATAATTGATGAGTTAACAAAAGGAAAATCTTTGAATAAAATATTTAGAAAAAGACAGTCAGTGTACTAATATGAAGAATAGTTTATATATTATTACGTATCGGAAAGGAGCAACATATGCTTATTGATCTAAAAAATATCGCACGTAGAAAACAAGGGAAAGAAATAATTAAAAATATAAGTTGGTGTATCAACGAAGGTGAGAAATGGATGCTTTATGGACTTAATGGTGCAGGGAAAACTACATTACTTAATATCTTAAATGCTTATGAACCGAATACATCTGGAGAATTAACACTTTTTGGTATGCAACCTGGTAAAATTGGATATTCTGCAGACAAAGTACGTAATCAGATTGGCTTTGTATCTAGTAGTTTAATGGAACGTTTTCAAGATGGAGAAATCGTACGTGATGTAGTAATTAGTGGGATTTTTAAATCAATTGGTATATTTAAAGAAGTAGAAGACCGCCATGTTGAAATGGCACGCCATTATTTAACGCAGATGGGTATGAGTGAATTTGAATCTCAATATTATGGTTATCTTTCTACAGGTGAGCGTCAAAAAGTATTGATTGCTCGAGCGTTAATGGGGAACCCTAAGTTGCTTATTTTAGATGAACCTGCTTCTGGCTTAGATTTTATTGCGCGTGAGGACTTATTAGATGCGCTTGAACAATTATATCAGCGACAACCTGAATTATCAGTTATATATGTTACGCATTTTGTAGAAGAAATTACAAAAGATATACAAAGAGGTTTTTTGTTAAAAGACGGAACCTGTTATAAACAAGGCCAGATACAAAATGTATTAAACAGTGACACATTAAGTGATTTTTTTAACCGTAGGGTAAGTGTATTATATCAAAATGAACGGTATTCATTATTTTTAAAGCGTTAGTAGATTGCTTAAAACTATAGATAATGACATAATTTAAGATGAAAACATGTAATGGAGGCTTTTATAAATGAAAAATGTTAAAGCGATATTTTTAGATATGGATGGTACAATTTTACATAAAGACAACCAAGTGGATATGGAAACGACCGAGGTTATACAACAATTAAGAACAAAGGGATATAAAATATTTTTAGCTACCGGACGTGCTCATAATGAAATTCATTATTTAGTTCCAGCATCATTTGAGGTTGATGGTATTATTAGTTCGAATGGTACGTTAGGAATGATTAATGATGAAACGTTATTTACCCATAGCTTATCTTTTAATACAGTGAAAGATATTGTGAAACGTGCTCAACAGCAAGAAATTTATTACGAAGTATTTCCATTTGAAGGTAATCGTATTGTACTTGAAGAAGATCAATCATGGGCCACTGCGCTATTTGAAGCAGAAACACCACCAGGAAATGTGGGTGTTTCAGAATGGACTTCTAGAAAAGCCTCACTCAAAGACAAAGTAAATTGGGCATCTGAAATTCCTGATACGACTTTTTCAAAAATATATTTATTTTCGCCAAATTATGACAAAATTACAAATTTTCGCGATCAGTTGATTGGTGAACAACAAGATTTAAAAATTAGTGTATCCAATTCATCTCGTTATAATGCAGAGACGATGGCTTATCAAATTGATAAAGGTACAGGTATTAAAGAAATGATAGAACATTTCGGTATCAATCAAGAAGAAACACTAGTTATTGGTGATAGTGATAATGATAGAGCGATGTTTGCTTTTGGTCATTATACGATAGCTATGAAAAATGCAAGGCCAGAAATTAAAGAGCTGACTATGGATGTTACAACATATACAAATGAAGAAAATGGTGCAGCACAGTACTTAAGAGAACATTTTTTAAAGTAAGTTTTTAATATCTTTTGCCTAACTATCCATACAAATAAATTTTTAAAGACAAAAAGGAAGAGCCTAGGACATAAATCCCAGAAAAATAGCACTCAGACGATTTATTCAATTCATCTGAGTGCTTCTTTTTGTTAATTCAATACTTCGTATTGTTGGCTCGCTTTCATAGGGGACAGCTTCAGCCTATAGTCTTCGGCTTGTCCTGTTCCCTCAAGATTCTCGTCAAAACACGTCATACTTATATGTAATTTTACATTAAGATACTTTTAAAAAATAAAGAGAAATTATAACTGAGAATATTTCAAAGTTTAGATTAATCAAAAGTTTTCGGAACCAGAAACAAAAGGAATCTGCAATCAAAGAAAAAATTGATATAAAACATGTTTTTGGATTTATGAAGGCTATTTTGGGTTACACTCGAATGTCGGTTCGAGGTATAAATAAAGTCAAAATAGCACTTGGCATTCTATTAATGGCACTTAATATAAGGAAAGTAGTAGTAACCATAATCAAAACAATAATGAAAAAAGCAATTTCTATATTGTTTCAATAGAAATTGCTTTTGTTCATTTGTCCAAGAACTTTATGTCCCGGACGCTTTAATTTTGTATGAAAAGTTATTTATCAGATTGATTTAAATTGTTTTTTAAATTTTTTGTTTCATCATTTGCTTTATCTTGAAGTTGATCTGATTTTTGGTCTATATTTGATTTTGCTTTTTCAGTAGTATTAGTTACGCTACTATTTACTTTTGAATCTTGATTATCTGTAATATTTGCGTTCTTTTTCTTATCTTTTTTTGATTTATTATGATTAGACGGTTCGCCATTACGGTTAAAGTATTGAATAATGGCTAAAATATTCACATAATAAACAGCTAATCTAACAATGATAACAATAACATGGACAATATAAATTAAAATCGTAGCCATATTTTGAGAAATACCGCCAGTTAAAATAGAAATTAATTGGCTGATTGGACTAGCTAAGATAATAACGATTAAATTTAATAGTAATAAACCAATGTAGAATTTGAACCATGTTTTTTGACCATTTTTAATGCCTTTAAAACCACGTTTCACTGAATTCCAAGCACCATTTTTAGGTTCTTTGATAAATGCTACAGTATAGTTAATGATAATTATAGCTAACAGCCAATAAACAAATGATTTAATGAAAAGTGTTAACGTACCTGCAATCATTTGGAACGCTAGTGAATAGCCAATCGCGTGGTCTGAATTACTTAGTGGACCTTGTATTGCTTGGAATAATTGAATGATTCCTAATTGAAGCAATTGTGCGATTACTTCACCTAACACCAATGCGATAATGATAAACAATACCGTGATTAATGAAAGTTTTATTGCTTTTAGATATTTACCTTTTGCAAAGACTGAAAATAAATCTTTAAAATTAACCTTGTCTTTATTTAAAGCTTTGTCTATAGTGTATATAGTCCCAGCTATTAAGGGATAGCCTACAAATAAAAATACTAAGATAGGTACAAGTATTGCAAGGACTATTCCAAAAATAGGACCAGCCACTGATTGTTGCATAGCCATTGACATCATTAATTTATATATAGCTGGTTGTAATGGCATAAACGTTAAAATAGTTAAAGCGAATAGTATTATAAAACTTACGATTGTAAACAGTAATACTTTAGCATTTTGGGGTTTTGCATTTTGTAATGCTAATTTATGGAAATTAAACAAATTTTAAGCACTCCTTTTTCGTCATAAGCATACGATATCAAAAATTTTAAGATTTTAAAATAAATAGGTAACAAAATCGATATAAAATGTTAAAATGTCCTAATGAGAAAAAGTTGAAAGGAGATATCATCATGAAATTTGCAATTATAACTGATGTCCATGGTAATTTTGATGCATTAGAAACTGTTCTGGATGATATTGATAGAAGAGAAGATATCAATAAAATATATAATCTAGGTGATAATATTGGTGTTGGACATGAAACGAATAAAGTACTTGATGAAATCTTTGATAGAGATGATATTGAAATCATTGCAGGTAATCATGATGAAGCAGTAATGTCAATTGTAAACGGTACACCTTATCCTGAAGACTTAAAAGATAAATTCTATGAACATCATCAATGGATAGAGAGTCATTTAGATGAAGATTACTATGACAGACTAAATGAGTTACCTCGTGTTATTGAGAAAACATTCTGTCATAAAAAAGTATTATTTATTCATTACGAAATTCCTAATGATCAATTAACAACACCAATTGATGGACAGCCATTCAGTCCTATTGTTGAACCGAATGAAGAGAACATGAAAACACTTTTTGGGGATAAAGACGCAGATTTAATTGTATTTGGGCATAATCATACCGTGCACCTATTTGATGATAAATCAACAATTTATTTCAATCCGGGTTCTGTAGGTTTGAATAATGGTGCATATGCAGTTTATGGAATTGTAACTATAGATGAAAATGAATTTTCGTTTGAACGCGTGAAAGTACCATACGATAATGAAGAATTCATTAGAGGATTTGATGAGAAACAAGTTCCTGCCAAAAAGCTTATTTTTGATAAATTTTTATAAATAAAATGTAAAAAAGCTGATAGCCATATCCTAAGTACGCACCCACTAAAGTCTTAACTTTAAAAGGGAAGGTAACTTATGGAGGCTATCAGCTTTTTAGTGTTATGCATTTAATAGTTAATGGCTATGAGCATGATGATGGTGATGAGACTTTTGTATATCATTGGCTGAACATAGTGTATCACTGTCATGTTTATGATTGTTGGTTTCTAATTGGATAGTCATATGTTGAATATTCAAATGCTGAAGTTTGTGTTCTAATTTATTAAGTAGATTCTCACATTGTTTGACGGACATATCACTAGGGACAACGGCATGACAACTTAACGCGTTCATTTCATTAGAAATAGTCCATATATGGCAGTCATGGACATTTTCAATTTCATTTTCTTCAGTAATTGTAGAAATGACTTCGTTCATATTAATGTCAGTTGGTGTGCCTTCCATTAATATATTTAAAGAAGATTTTGTTATACCTAAACTACTTTTTATTATAAGTATAGAAACGATAATACTGGCGATAGGGTCTGCAATCGTTAAGTTTAAAGTCCATATGAGTATGGCAGCAATGATTGCGCCTACGGAACCTAATAAATCACCCATAACATGTAGGAAGGCGCCACGCATATTAATATTATTGGAAGTGTCGCCGCCTTTGAACATAAATAAAGCGACAATGATATTAACAATAAGTCCAATTACGCTTATAACGAACATCTCTGTTGACTTAACATCTTCTGGGTTGAAGAAGCGGCCAATGGCTTCTACGATGATAACAATGCCGATAATAAAGAGTGTTACACCGTTAAATAACGCTGCCAGTATCTCAAATCTTTTATAGCCAAAAGTTTTACTTTTAGTAGCATTTTTTTCAGCATAGATAAAAGCTAGCAAAGCTACGCCTAAAGATATTGTATCGCTAAACATGTGTAAACCATCAGATAATAGCGCCAAACTATTTGAAACAAATCCTCCGATTATTTCTACAATCATAAAGATTCCAATAATTAAAAAACTAATGAGTAATATTTTTTTATTATTTGTGTGTACATGACCATGTGAATGATCATGACCGTGATGTCCAGACATAATTAGTGCCCACCTTTCAATTATTGTTTATGACTAGCATGATGAATTGCTTGTTTAAGTAATGTAGTAACATGTGTATCATCGATTGTATAAATCATAGATTGTCCATCTCGATTCCCTTTGACCAAGTGGGCTTGTTTAAGTATACGTAATTGATGAGAAACGTTAGATTGACTTAAGTCTAATACATGAGCAATATGACCCACGCTACTTTCTCCTTGAATTAATAGATGCATTATACGTAAGCGATTGCCGTCACTAAGCGCTTTGAAAATATCAGTTACCTGTTCAATCGTTTGTTCATTAAATGATTCTTCCAAAGTAAGCCCTCATTTCTAATATTGATTTAATATATGAATATATGTTCATATATTAATGTATTTTTTAGAAAATGTCAAAGTTAAACAGATTTCGTTTCAAAATAAAACAAAAGTGGTAAAGTCTAATTAATAATTTTTTAAGGAGGCTATAAAATATGAGTACATTAGTTATTGGAGCAAACGGTGGTGTAGGCCAATATTTAGTTAAACAATTAAAAGAGCGTGGAGAGTCATTTACAGCAGGTGTTAGAAAAGAATCTCAAGTTGAAGCGTTAGCTTCAGAAGGTGTTGATGCGATTTTAATCGATGTCGAAGCAGACGATATAGACACTTTAACACAAAAAATTAATGGCTTTGATAAAGTTGTATTTTCAGTCGGATCTGGCGGTAGCACTGGTGCGGACAAGACGATTAGTGTTGATTTAGATGGCGCAATTAAAACAATTAAAGCAAGTGAGACAAACAATGTTAAACAATATGTCATGGTCTCAACTTATGATTCAAGAAGATTAGCATTTGATGCAAGTGGTGATTTGAAACCTTACACGATTGCAAAACACTACGCTGATGAATACTTGAAGCAGGCTGATGTTAACTATACGATTGTACATCCTGGTGGCTTAACAGATGAAGCTGCCACAGATAAAATAGAAGTTGGTGCGTTCTTCGAAGGAAGAGGAACGATACCACGTGAAGATGTGGCTTCCGTTATTAGAGAAGTATTAAATAGTGATAATCTTTTAAATTCAGAATTTCAAATCGTTAGTGGAGATATCTCCATATCTGATGCATTAACTAAATTTAATCAATAATTATGATTAAAATAATGAGTCAATTGGACATAACTAAAGCTAAAGTGTATTTAATATAAAAAAGCAGTAGAAGGAAGATTGTTAAAGACAATTATTCCGACCTTTTTAACTTTTTATAGCGTGTGTTAACGAAATCCTATGTTAAAAGATTAGGTTTCGTTGACACACGCTTTTTTTAGAGCTTTTTGTAGCCCTTTTATAGTATCTTTTAGCGAAAATTTGATACAATGATAGATATCGTTTGGAGGTAATTATGAAAATTTCAAACACGAAAATCTATGAGCAGGTCGCAGATATTATTTTAGAGCAAATTAAAGCTGGCGATTACCAAGTGGGTGACAAACTCCCTTCTATACAAAAGCTTGGAAAGCAATACGGCGTTAGTGTAGCTTCGGTAAGAGAGGCTTTAAATGCTTTGAGAACCATAGGGATTATTGAAATGAAACAAGGTTATGGCACATTTATTAAACAAACAGAGCCTACCTTTTTTGAACTTGGTGACAAATTCACGTCGCTAAGTCAAATCAAAGAATTGTTAGAATTACGGGAAATTGTTGAAAGTGCTACTGTAGAAAAAGCTGCCTTATATCGAACTGAGGAAGATTTGGTGCAACTCAAGCAAGCACTAGTTGAAATGGGTAAAGCTGTAACAGATGGTACTTCTGGTGAAGAAGCTGATTTAGAGTTTCACCTCTCAATTGCAAAAGCAGCCAAAAATACATTATTAGTTGAGCTATTAAATAATATTTCTGAACTAATGCGAAATTCTATGGAAGAAACAAGGAAGATTTTTATTTATAGCAAGCAAAAAACAATGAATAAACTATTAGAGGAGCATGATGTAATATATCAAGCAATTCTAAAGCAAGATGGTGTCAGAGCCGCAGATGCGATGCGTGCACATTTATTAGAGGTAAAAGAAACGATATTAGCTAATTTCAAAGCATAATCGCGAAAAGTGAATCTTAAAGAATAACTCCAAAATGGTTACGCTAAAAAATTTTAGTAGTGTTAGTAAAAGACACAAATTAATTTGCATAAAATAAAAGCCCAAACTTTTCCGAAGTTTGGACTTTATCGCAAATTAAATGTGTTGAAAAAGTAATCAACAATTTCAACTAAATCATAATTAATACATTACCTTATATGTAAAAAACAGATAGAGCACATTACTGTAGCTCCACTATTAATTATAAAATTAATCATGATCAATTAGCAAGCGTTAATTGATTAAAAACTTGAAAGATAAAATAACCGTTCAATAAAATGTCATAAAATGTTATTGAACAAAATATAATAGACTACCTAATTTCATAAAGCATTGATATAATTAAAAGTGGCTTCAAAGTGCTAGTATTGTGAGTTAAGCGTTTATTCTAAGGGGATGAATATGATACAATCACAATGGTTCTGAAAATTTTGAAATGATACGCATATGACAATCATGCAAAAGTATATAAGATAAATATAATAATTAAATTACAACTTAAGAATTTGGAGGTGTGATATATGCCGTTATTTTTAAAGCCAGTATTTCATGAGAAAATTTGGGGAGGCAATCGTTTAAAAGATTATGGATATGATTTACCCAGCGATTATGTAGGAGAAGTATGGGGGATATCAGCACATCCAAATGGTAAGTGTGAAATATTGAATGGTCCATATCAAGGACAAACGTTAGATCAAGTCTGGATTGAGCATCGAGAATTATTTGGCGACTTTCCAAGTCAAGAGTTTCCATTAATGACCAAAATAGTAGATGCGAGAGAATCTTTATCGGTTCATGTTCATCCAGATGACGCCTATGCATATGAAAATGAAAAAGGGCAATATGGTAAATCAGAATGTTGGTATATTATTGATGCTGTAGAAGGTGCAGAAATTATCTATGGATTAAATACAGAATCAAAAGATCTCGCAATAGATAAAATTGAAGAAGAAGATTGTGAAGCATTGTTAAATAAGGTGAAAGTTAAGCCGGGCGAGTTTTATTTTATACCTGCTGGAACAATTCATTCTATTGGAGAAGGTATACTTGTTTATGAAACGATGCAATCTTCAGATGTTACATACAGGGTTTATGATTATGAGCGCACTCATGAGACAGGGGACAAACGTGCGTTAAATAAAGATAAAGCGAAAGACGTAATTGAACTTTCTAATGATAATATTAATATTCCGACAGACACAGAAATTATTGAAAACCATAAAAGAACACAACTTGTGTCTAGTGACTTTTTTACCATTGTAAAATGGAAAATTTCTGGCACTTTAAATTATATGAAACCGAGAGAGTTCGTATTAGTATCTGTACTTAAAGGAGAAGGACAAGTCATTATAGATGGAGAGGTTTATACTTTAAATCAAGGACAGAATTTTATCCTAACTTCCGATGATTTAGATACTATATTTGAGGGTGACTATGAACTAATAGTAAGTTATCTATAGTTAAAACAGTGGGAGAGTATGCACATGTATAAATTTTTATATGTTTCCTTAATTTGTGGCCTATTAGCTGGCGCCGGTACGTTTCTGAAAATACCTATCTTTCCCTCAATGGCTTTTCCAATTATAATCGGTGCGCTTGGTATTATTTCAGCATTAATTACGCTTCCAGATAAAGAGATAAGCGGTATGTTGAAATTTGGCGGTGTATTAATTAATTTGATGCCTATTATGGGGGCGCTAACTTTAGCGCAATGATTTATAATTTTGAGGCTGAGACATAAATTTATGTCTCAGCCTCAAATATTCTGTCATATATATAATTAGATAATATGAAATAGATACATTATTTTATTTCAAATTAACTATTCATATCTATCGTATAAGTATGTGAAATTAATAAATATATATGCCAATTAAATGATGATTTGACTTTTTGATACCTTTTTATAAACTGCTAAAAATTACTTAAACCATTTGAACTTTAAAAGTTTACGATGGATAAATATGTTAAAATAGAATTTAAATTGGGGGTGACAAGATTGGATAAAGTAAGAGGAGTTGTTATGACATTAGTTATCGCGATGGTAGCCACAATCATGGGCAGTAAATTCCCCATAATTGGAAGTGCTATTTTTGCCATAATACTTGGTATAATAATTAATAATGTAATCTTAATTCCCAAAAAATATGAAGCAGGTATTAAATTCAGTAGTAAGAAAATACTGCATTATAGTATTGTAGTATTAGGGTTTACACTAAGCTTTCAATCCATAGGCGTCATTGGATGGAAATCATTACCAATTATTATTGTTACATTATGTGCTGCGTTTTTGGCAGTATTCTTATTGATGAAAATACTTAAAATAAATGAGCATCTCAGTATATTAATTGGTGTTGGTACAGCGATATGTGGTGGTTCTGCTATCGCAGCAACGAGCCCAGTTATCAAGGCGAGAGAAAGCGAAGTTGCTTTTGCAATTTCAACTATTTTCTTATTTAATTTATTGGCTGTTTTTATCTTTCCACCTTTAGGTCACATTATGCATATGAGTCAAAGCGCGTTTGGCTATTTTGGTGGAACGGCTATTAATGATACTTCAAGTGTGATTGCAGCAACATCAAATTATGGTAAAACAGCGTTAGAAACTGGTGCAGTTGTAAAATTAACACGCACATTAATGATTATCCCAGTGGTATTATTTTTTACATATAGAACGATACGTAAAGAAAGAGAAGCACAGACGGATACATCAATTGCTAAAATATTCCCATGGTTTATTGTATGGTTTGTTGTAGCTTCCTTAATTAGTACTATTTTCAATTTTTCACCAATGGTCATTAGCTTTTTCCAACAAGTATCATTATTTTTAATTACAATGGCTATGGCAGGTATTGGTTTGAACGTTAACTTTAATCAATTTAAGCAGGCTGGTTTCAAACCAGTATTACTTGGTTTAGTTACATGGGTTGTAGTGATTGTAACAAGTTTGATTACAATGAAGTTAGTTAACTTACTATAATGTTTGTTCTAAATGATTTTTTTGAATATAATAGGAAAAATAGAATTTTTATATGAGATAAGGAGTATCTAAATGGTAGAGGAAACAAGTTATTTTTGGTTAAACTGCGGTTATAATCGCTGGAATCATAATGAACCAATGGTAGGACAAACGACATTATTTGAATCAGGTGCACAATTTAATCCTTCACAAGGTTTCCGATCCTTTAAACAAGCTAAAGTAGGAGATCGAGTTGTCTTCTATCAAGTACAGATGGATACTGGCTTATTAGGTTTTGGAGAAATTACAAGTGTTCAAACTGGCGCACAAAATAAAATTCGTGTTCATTTTCAGTTGCAAGAACAACTGAAGCCTTTAACAGCTGATTATTTAAAGAGAAGCGAACAATTAGAATTTAGAATGAGTAATATGAAAGAGACACTTTTTAATCAAATTACAAAAGAAGAATTTGAATTAATCGTTAGTTTAGGTAAAGGTGAAACTAAAATTCCTAGATACTTTTTTGTATCAGAAGCACAAGAGTTTGAACCAAAATCATATAATACAATTTATACACATACCTATAACGGGATTAAACGCAATGGTTACCATTTTTATACGCAACTTGAAATCGGTGATAAACTTGTTTTTTATAATAAAAAACGAGACCAATCTGTTATTGGTATAGGTGAAGTCAGTAAACATATACATGAAAAGGCGCCGATACCCGGTAGAACCAATAGTACTGCTATTGAAATTTATTTTGAAAAGGAAATTGAACCTGTATCACTTGGTACATTGAACAAGCATCCTAAATTAAAAAACATTTACTTTTTACAGGAAAATGCTAAACAAGCTATTGCTAGTTTGTCTCAAGTACAATACGAGGCAATACTTGATATGAGCGCAAATGATGGACTGAAATCACAATTTGAGTCCGTTCCTACTGAAAATGTTATTGATAAAGCGCAAGAAGAGTTGAAGCCATTCATTCTACTTGTTGTAGATAAAGGCGAAGGTCTAAAAGCGGCAGAAGACTTGTTACAGAAGACAAACGCGAATCCTGTAATAACAATAGGTCACCCTGATTTTTCTGAAGATATGCTTTATGGTAAATACTTACCAAATGAAACAGGTGCATTATATTATAGAGAAGGATTTATTACTAATCTCATGCCACGTAAAGATAAAAGTTATTTAGTGATAGATAACTTTAATCGAATTGATCCAGATGTATTTCAAGCTTATATCAATGTATTAGAAGGTTATGAAGTAACATTACCGCGATATAATAAAGATGGCACAATGGTAAAATGGTCTAGAAAGAAAGATTCATATTACCACTTTAACCCTAATTGGCATATTGTGGGTGTGACTTATGATAATTTAAATGATATTAAACAAAAGTATACCGAACAATTTTTAAAATACACTAGAATTGTGAAAGTAAATCAAGACTAATGTAAATGACCATCACTTATCACTAAGAGGATACGATGAATTTTTTAACCCTCTGTATACTTCGGAGCATATTAACTGCTGTCATAGTCTTGTCTTTAAAAGCGTTTGAATTATATTAACAACAGTTTAATATTAAGTTGGAATTTTAGATATTTGTATATTTTTTAATCGTGTAATTTAGCTTACAATCGTCTTATTTAAAGACGAGGTAAGCTTTTTTTATTGTGTTCATTTCATAAAATGAACAATATATCATTTATAGTGAATAACGGTATGATTTATTCTATGTAATTTAGGTTATAATAAATATAGGAGAATTTTAATTTATGAATAATTAACTATAAAGTTATATAATATAAGGAGTGGTGAATATGCCAATAGTTTATTATGATAGTAATTGTGTTTATTGTTATAATTATGCAATATGGTTGATACAAAAAGGTTTATCTAGACGGTACCAATTTGCGTCATTGCAAGGTGATACAGCACAGAACCTATTATCAAACTATCCTGAAACTCAACAATATGATAGCGTGATATTGCAAGAAGGAGATCACTTAGAATATAAATCAGATGCAATTACAACATTGATAACTTCATTGACTAATTATAAGTGGTTAGGGGTATTATTACATTTAACTCCTAAATTCATTAGAGATTTAGGTTATCAGTTATTTGCTGACAATAGAAATCATATGTGGAAAACACATTGGCATCAACCAAATGATTACGAAAAATCATTTTTTATTGATTAATGAATTTTAGCTGAAACTACGGAGGATACAATCATGGGGAAAATTATAGTGATAGGTAGCGCATCAATTGATTTGGTAGTACAAACAGAAATCTTACCTGAAGCCGGAGAGACAGTAATGGGGAGCTCTTTTTTTACAAACCCAGGAGGTAAAGGGGCAAACCAAGCAGTCGCAGCAGCTAGACTAAGTAATGAAGTCTATATGATTGGCGCTGTTGGTGACGATGATAATGGCAAACATATTCTATCAAATTTAGAACAGAATAATGTCAATACAACTTATATGGATATTATCGAAAATGAAAAGTCTGGTACTGCACATATCACTTTGTTTGATGATGATAACCGTATCATTGTTGTACCTGCATCAAATAATTATGTGACAGCAGAAAGTGTGCTGCCGAAACTTAAAAATTTTAGTGCTGGAGACATTATTGTAATGCAACACGAAATACCAGAGTCAACGATACAAGCTGTTGTTGATTATGCTATTGACCATGGTATGAAGGTTATATTAAATCCAGCGCCATATCGAAAGTTGGATAAAGCAATAATCGATAAAGTAACGTGGCTAACACCTAATGAAACTGAAAGTGAATTACTATTTGATTATCAAGTTGATGATGCATTAAAAGCATATCCACATAAATTGATTGTTACTAAGGGCGCTTCAGGAGCAATGTATTACAGTGATTCTCAACAGTTAGTCGAGGGATACAAAAAGCAAGTGATTGATACTACTGGTGCTGGTGATACATTTAATGGTGCATTAGCCGTTGCTCTAATTGAGAATAAGCCATTAGAACAAGCAGTTGCTTTTGCTAATTTAGCAGGTAGCTATTCAGTAACTGGATTAGGAGCTCAAGGTGCAATGCCGTACAGAAAAGACTTAGAATGAACAAGGTTTATTTATTCTATGGTAAAGGGCTATTGTCATCGATATATAGATTGAAATAATTCTAATTTAAACACGATAAATTCTTTACAAATTATAATGATTATAATATAATAATAGTTGTAATTAAGAAATTGTATTATCATTCTATGGAGATTATGAATTTTAAAAGGAGAGATTTTTTATGGCAAAAAATAATGAAGAAGTAGTAAAAGTATTAAACCAACAAGTAGCGAACTGGACAGTAGCATTCACTAAATTACACAATTTTCATTGGTACGTAAAAGGGCCTAATTTCTTCTCATTACACACTAAATTTGAAGAATTATATGATGAAGCAAGTCAATATATTGATGATTTAGCTGAACGTATTTTAGCAGCAGGAGGTAATCCAGTAGCAACCTTAAAAGAAAGTTTAGAACTTTCAATTATCGAAGAAGCTGGAAAAGGTTATAAAGCCGAAGAAATGGTTGAAGAACTTTCAAAAGATTTCGAGAATATATCTGAACAGTTAGAACAAGCGATTGAAGTTGCTTCAAATGCAGACGACGATGTAACTGAAGATATGTTCATCGGTATGCAAACAAACATTGATAAACATAATTGGATGTTAAAATCTTACTTAGGTAGATAAGTAAGTTATTATAAACTATAAATAAATATAAAAAGAAGCTTTTCAGATATTTTTGTACTGAAAAGCTTCTTTTTTATTTATCTCTGAAATTAATAGCTATACTGTTAGTTTTCTGCCACAGTGAAGATTAACAGTAATATTCAATCTTTAATTATTCGGCGATTTCTAACGCAATTTCCATCATTTGAGTAAATGAGTTTTGGCGTTCTTCGGCTGTTGTAGCTTCATCGCGTAAGATATGATCACTTACTGTGAAGATACCTAAAGCTTTTTTATTTGCATAAGTAGCATTTAAGTATAATGCTGCTGATTCCATTTCAATACCTAAGACACCCATACGTTGCCATCTCTCATTGAATGTTTCGTCAGCATTATAGAATGTGTCAGACGATAGGATATTACCAACATGAGTTGTTGCATCAATATCATCTGCTTTTTGTTTTGCTTTCAATATTAAGTCAAAATCTGCCAACGGTGCAAAGTGGCCTGGAATGTTGTATTGCTCAACATAACTAGAATTTGTTGAAGCACCTTGAGCAATGATAACGTCATAAAGGTTTACATTCTCTTGTAATGCACCACAAGAGCCGATGCGAATAATCGTTTCAACATCAAAGAAATTATAAAGTTCATAAGAATAGATACCAATACTTGGTACACCCATTCCGGAGCCCATTACTGATACTTCCTTACCATTGTATGTACCTGTATAGCCGAACATATTACGTACTTCGTTAAACTGTTCAACATTTTCTAAATAATTATCAGCAATATATTTTGCTCGAAGCGGATCGCCTGGCATTAATACAGTTTTAGCGATTTTAGTCCCATTAGGTTGAATATGAGGTGTTGCTTTTGTCATAGTCATCTTCTCCTTTAAATTCTTTATCAAATTAAAGATAACATTTGTTTATTATTTTTGCTAATTTTTGTAATATAGAGATAAAGAAAAGTTGTTTATTAAGGATATGTTATTAATTTTGCTTTATAATTATGAGTGGTATGAAAACATATAGATAATTAGGAGGATTTAATATGAATTACGCAAAATATATAGATCACACATTACTTAAACCTGAGTCTACGAGAGCTCAAATTGATAAAATTATTGAGGAAGCTAAGTCATTTAGCTTTAAATCAGTTTGTATCAATCCTACACATGTTAAATATGCTGCAGAACAACTTAAAGGTTCTGATGTATTAGTATGTACGGTTATCGGGTTTCCTTTAGGTGCATCTACAACAGAAACAAAGATGTTTGAAGTTGAAGATGCGATTAAAAATGGCGCGTCTGAAGTAGATATGGTCATCAATATTGGGGCATTAAAAGACGGTCGTTTCGATGAAGTACAAAAAGATATTGAAGGCGTAGTAGGCGCTGCAAATGGAAAAACAGTTAAAGTTATTATTGAAACATGCCTATTAACAGATGAAGAGAAAGTTAAAGCATCAGAATTAAGTAAAGCAGCTGGTGCAGATTTTGTTAAAACTTCAACAGGATTTGCTGGCGGAGGAGCTACTCCGGAAGATGTGAAATTAATGAAAGATACTGTAGGAGACGATTTAGAAGTTAAAGCATCAGGTGGTGTAAGAAACTTAGAAGACTTTAACCAAATGCTTGAAGCGGGCGCAACGCGAATTGGTGCAAGTGCAGGTGTTCAAATCGTTCAAGGTTTAGAAAGTAATTCTGATTATTAATTAATCATTTAACATGGGAATATCAATGTTTTTACGTCTTTATTTGAAAAGGGAGGCCAACTCATATGAGAATGGTAGATATTATTGAAAAAAAACGTGATGGACAAATATTAACTAAACAGGAAATTGAGTATTTTATTAATGAATATACCAATGATAATATTCCAGATTATCAAGCATCAAGTTTAGCTATGGCGATATATTTTCAAGATATGAATGATGACGAACGTGCAGCATTAACAATGGCTATGGTAAATTCTGGTGACGTCATAGATTTATCTGATATCGAAGGGATTAAAGTAGATAAACATTCAACTGGCGGTGTGGGCGATACAACTACATTAGTATTAGCGCCTTTAGTTGCATCAGTAGGTGTGCCTGTAGCAAAAATGAGCGGGCGTGGATTAGGGCATACTGGTGGAACGATTGATAAATTAGAATCTGTCGAAGGGTTCCACGTAGAAATCAGCGAAGATAAATTTGTTAAGTTAGTTAATGAAGCGAAAGTCGCTGTTATAGGTCAAAGTGGTAACCTCACACCAGCAGATAAAAAGTTATATGGGCTTCGTGATGTTACAGGAACTGTAAATTCAATTCCATTAATTGCTTCATCAATCATGAGTAAAAAAATTGCCGCAGGTGCAGATGCCATTGTGTTAGACGTGAAAACAGGTAATGGTGCATTTATGAAGACAATTGAAGAGGCTGAAGCGTTAGCGCATGCAATGGTTCGTATTGGTAACAATGTAGGTAGAAATACGATGGCTATCATTTCTGACATGGGCCAACCGTTAGGTAATGCTATTGGAAATGCTTTAGAAGTTAAAGAAGCAATTGAAACTTTACAAGGTAAAGGGCCAAAAGACCTTACAGAATTAGTTATGACATTAGGCTCACAAATGATTGTCGTAGGTGGTAAAGCTAAGGATTTGGGTGAAGCACGTCAATTGTTAGAAAATGCAATTCAAAATGGTTCAGCACTAGAAACATTTAGAACGTTTTTAGAAAATCAAGATGGAGACGGTTCAGTTGTAGATGATGTTGAAAAATTACCACAAGCTAAGTATCAAATTGAATTACTAGCGCCAAAATCTGGCATTGTAACTGAAATTGTTGCCAATGAAATAGGAGTTGCTTCCATGATGTTAGGTGCAGGAAGACAAACAAAAGAAGATGATATTGATTTAAGTGTTGGTCTCATACTACATAAAAAAGTGGGAGACAAGGTGAATGAAGGAGAAGCATTATTAACCATTCATAGTAATAAAGAACAAATTGATGACGTTAAAGATAAACTCAATCAAAATATCACAATAAGTCAAACTGGTACTGAACCGACATTGATTCACGAAATTATTACTGAATAGGAGTGAACGTCATGACTACACCGTTTAAACGTGTACATTTAATCGTTATGGATTCAGTTGGCATTGGAGAAGGACCGGATGCCAAAGCTTTTAACGATGAAGGTAGCCATACATTAAAACACACATTAGAAGGTTTTAATCAAACCTTACCAAACTTACAAAAGCTTGGTTTAGGTAATATTGATCCATTACCGATTATTGGACAAGAATCCCAGCCACAAGCTTTTTACACTAAAATGAGTGAAGCTTCAGTGGGTAAAGACACAATGACTGGTCATTGGGAAATTATGGGCTTAAATATAATGCAACCTTTTAAAGTATACCCAGAAGGCTTTCCTGAAGAACTTGTCAGTGAAATAGAATCATTAACTGGTCGTAAAGTTGTGGCTAATCGTCCTGCTTCTGGAACGCAGATTATTGATGAATGGGGCGAGCATCAAATGAAAACAGGTGATTTGATAGTTTATACTTCAGCGGACCCTGTACTTCAAATTGCTGCACATGAAGACATTATACCCTTGGAAGAATTGTATGATATCTGTGAGAAGGTTAGAGAGTTAACTAAAGTCCCAAAATACTTGATAGGTAGAATTATTGCTAGACCTTATATAGGCGAGCCTGGTGCATTTACAAGAACTTCAAATAGACATGACTATGCTTTAAAACCATTCGGTAGAACAGTGATGAATGAATTAAAAGACAATGGTTATGATGTGATTGCTTTAGGCAAAATCAATGATATTTTTGATGGTGAAGGTGTGACTGAATCAATTCGTACCAAAGATAATATGGATGGTATGGATAAATTAGTTGAAACTGTACAAAGAGACTTTAATGGGATGAGTTTCTTAAACCTTGTTGATTTTGACGCGTTATATGGCCATCGTCGTGATAAAGGTGGTTATGCGCAAGCGCTTAAAGAGTTTGATGAGCGTCTACCAGAACTTATTAATCATTTACAGGAAGACGATCTTGTGATTATTACAGCCGACCATGGGAATGACCCGACTGCAGATGGCACAGACCATACAAGAGAGTTTATACCAGTATTGATGTTTAGCCCAAAAATTAAAGATTATCATGAATTAACAGTTGATAATACATTTAGTTCTTTAGGAGCAACGATTGCGGATAACTTTGGCGTGAAATTACCAGAGTTTGGTAGAAGTTACTTAAAAGAAATGGGTGTTGAAAAATGAATAAAATAGCAAGAGTAGTTTTTGGAATTGTTTTTAGCGTTGCTGGTGTCTTGCATTTTAAAGATGAACAAAAATTTAGAGCAATCGTACCGTCATATCTTCCGTTCAGAAAAGCAGCAGTGTTAATTACTGGTGTGTTTGAAGTTATTTTTGGTTTATTATTACTAACTCGCAAACCGTCACCATGCTTGAAAAAGTCTATCATTGCGTTTTTATGGGCTGTGTTTCCAGCCAATATTTACATGGCGCGTAACAATATGCCTTTAGGCGGCAAAGAACTACCAAAGTGGGCGTTGTATGGTAGGCTTCCGTTACAGTTTGTTATGATAAAGATGATAAGCAAACTATAAATTATGGTTTGAATAATACAGAAACGCTTCAGAGTGAACATTGATAAATGTATACTTTGAAGCGTTTTTTATTTAAGGGTAAGGTTACTATATATGATTTAAATAGTTCTAAATATAACACTTACGTTTGATAAAAAAGATGAAGTTAAGCATAGATTTTTAAGCTTAACTTCATCTTTTTATTAATAACAAATAATTATTTATGTTCTATTTTCATTGTAAAGACTTTAGTTTAAAGTTACTTATTATCGCCATAAATATCATGCCATTCATCTTTTTTATCTAAAAATGTTTGCGCGATGTCTTTTGCGCCTTCTAATGAATGACTCTCTGCCCAACCACATTGTACTTCATTACAAGCGGGTACTTCTGTAGCATTTAATACGTCTTGAATTGTTTTTTCGATGATTTGTAGTACATCTCCATAATCATCATGGTTAATGAATGAAACGTAAAAGCCAGTCTGACAACCCATTGGACTAATATCAACGACTTTATCTGAATGGTTACGGATATTTTCAGCCATAAGATGTTCTAGTGAGTGTAATCCAGGCATATCCATATGTTCTTTATTTGGCTGTTTGAAGCGGATGTCATATTTATGAATAACATCTCCGTTTGCGCCTTCCATTTTCCCTGCAAGTCTTAAAAATGGCGCAGATACGATTGTGTGATCTAAATTGAAGCTTTCAACATTCATTTTTGGCATGGTACGGCCCTCCTAATATTTTACCTAAGGTAATTGTAACAAGACCAAACAGTATTTACAATTTCTGTATTTGGGTAAACCCATAGAACAACTATCAGTTATTATAAATTTCAGAAAATTAATGACAGAATCCAATAAACCCGATAGAATAAGTAATAATTAAAACAAGTTTTGTACGTTATAAATTGTGTTATTAAATAAATTACTTATTGCGTTTCACTTTAGTGTTAATCGCTATAAAGGCAATATTAGGAGGGCGTATTTATACTATGGAAAACAAACAAATTATTTTAGATTACATAGAAAATGATAAATATAAATTTTTAGAAATGAGTCATCAAATACACCAAAGACCTGAATTAGGGAACGAAGAAATTTTTGCTTCTAGATCATTAATTGAAATGTTAATTGCAAATGATTTTGGAGTTGAAACGAATATTGCTGGTCATGCTACTGGTTTTATAGCTAGGTACGAATCAGATTTACCAGGTCCTACAATAGGATTTTTAGCAGAGTATGACGCTTTACCAGGTTTAGGTCATGCTTGTGGTCATAATATTATTGGAACAGCAAGCACTTTTGCAGGTATTGCGTTGAAGCAACTTATAAATAAAATAGGTGGGAAGGTTATTGTGCTTGGATGTCCAGCTGAAGAAGGTGGGGAAAATGGGAGCGCTAAAGCAACTTATGTTAAAGAAGGCGTAATTGATGAATTAGATATTGCATTAATGGTGCATCCTGGAAACGAAACTTATAGAACGATTGATACTTTAGCGGTAGATGTTTTAGATATCAAATTTTATGGTAAAAGTACACATGCTTCTGAAAATGCTGATGAAGCTAGAAATGCGTTGGACGCAATGATTTCTTATTTTAATGGTGTAGCGCAATTGAGACAACATATTAAAAATGGACAACGTGTACATGGTGTCATATTAGACGGTGGTAAAGCGGCCAATATAATTCCAGATTATACACATGCGCGTTTTTATACAAGAGCAACTTCACGTCAAGAATTAGATATATTAACAGAACGTGTAGGACATATTGCAAAAGGTGCAGCCATTCAAACTGGTTGTGATTATGAATTTGGCCCAATACAAAACGGCGTAAATGAATTTATAAAATCTTCTAAGTTAGACGATTTATTTGCGAAATACGCAACTGAAATGGGAGAAGCCGTTATAGATGACGATTTCGGATATGGGTCTACAGATACAGGGAATGTAAGCCACATCGTACCTACAATACATCCGCATATTAAAATAGGATCTCGCAATTTGGTTGGCCACACGCATAGATTTCGTGAAGCTGCAATAAGTACACACGGTGATAATGCCTTAATCAGAGGCACGAAGATTCTTGCCTTAATGGGCTTAGAATTAATCACTAATAAAGCGTTGTTTGATGAAATTATTGAGCAACACCGATATATAAAGGAGCATAAAAAATGAATAATCGAAGCTCTCTGCACCCTCAATTAACACTTAGTGATCTTTATGATTCTAGTATTGTCTATACTTCAAGGCCATCATACGTTTCAAATCCTTGGTTAGAGCCTGAAGAACATCAATCTAATTTTCTAACTGGTAGAGAGCTCATCATCGCTAACCAAATGCCTGTAATAGTACATGAGGCATGTGTTACAAATAAATTGGAAATATTGTTTGAAGCAGTGGGTAAAGTTATCCCTTCAAATATTATTCAATTTAATGATCAAAGAAGTTATGAACAGGTGATTCAAGATTTAGCAATAAATGACAATAAAAAAATATATTTTCAATATATTCACGGTGAAGATATTGTAAACAAAGCGCATTATGCGTTAAATAAAGATGTTTTTATGGCTTTAAATAATAAAGCACGGATTCCAGAATGGACTAATTACAAATATTTACCTAAAAGAGAAGTTGTAGGGATTGATGATTTTAGTGATGCGGTTTCTTTTTGGGCATTTCCATTTGTTTTAAAACCTGGTGATGACTTACCGACAGCAGGTGGATATGGTGTTATGATTTGTAATAATGAAAGGGATTTAGAGCAAGCTAAAATCCGAATTGAAAAAGCAAAAAATGAAACAGATACAATTATTATAGAGCAAAAAGTAGAAATAGTTACGAATTATTGTGTACAATTTGCATATTCTAAAGATACAGGTATTCAATACATTGGTACATCCGACCAGATTACAGATAATTATGGTTCTTACAAAGGGAACCAAAATACACATGATGTTCCACAATCAGTGATTCAAGCTGGCAGAGAAATAATGGAAATAGGCGTAGCAGAAGGGTACTTTGGTATCGCTGGGTTTGATTTGCTATTAGATAAACATGGAGAAGTATTTGCCATAGATTTAAATTTCAGACAAAATGGTTCAACGAGTATGTTATTGCTAGAACCTGAATTGCAAGGTAGATATCATAAATTCTTTAGTTATTTAGCACCAGATAATTGTGATAACGAACATTTCTTCGATACAATTGAAAAATATATAAATAAAGGTGTCTTATTCCCATTATCATATTATGACGGTGATTGGTATAAGAATGAAACTGTTAAATCAAGGTTTGGTTGTATTTGGCACGGAGAAAGTAAAGTGTTAGTGGAAGCAATGGAGCAACAGTTTTTAAAAGAACTGAAAAAAGGCTGATATAATCTATAGAACCTATTAAAAGATGAATGTAGGTAATTTTCTCAGTATCGTATAGAAAGTTGATATGCCTATGACAGTAAGCATAAGGCTCTTTCACAGTAACAGCTGTTTGCTGTCAAACTTTTATCATGAATATAAGTTGTATGTCTTCTCGTTTATTATCGGCGATTGACTAGAACCATGCAGTCCTTTATATTCTTAATATAGGTAATTTATTATGAATGGATTGAAGGTGTTTTGATGTCTTATAAAGAAAACTCATTTTTTAAAGAAATATTAATTAATGAAGTATTTTATGTTGCAACGGAAGCAAAAGAATTAATCAGACAAGAAGTAGATGATAACAAGGTCGTATGTACATGGTCTGATAAAGAGACTGCTGAAGCTTACTTGAAAAAGCAAAAAATTGATTACGATAAAATTAAGAAGATAGATATCGATCGCTTTGTAACTTATGAAATCGATAATGTCTTTGAAGATAACGAACAAGTATTGATGAATCCTACTTCTGAAAAAGACGGTGAACTTATACCTATCGCAGAAGCTACGAATGAATTAATGTCTGATTTAGATAACATTCGTTTGAAAGAATTTGTTAAAGATGTTGCAAAAGAAGACGCAGTATTCGGTTTGACAAATAAAAGCGTTAAACAATTTCTTATGATTAGTGATGAATCACATCAAAGACCTAATATCATGCCTGTATGGAGTATCAAAAACAGAGCTGAGAAGGTAAGAGATGAAGATTTTGAAGAGTGCGACATCATAGAAGTAGAAGGCGAAGTATTTGCTGAATGGTTAGATAACCTAAGAGATGATGATAACGCAGTTGCAATTGATTTGAAACCAGGCGTTTTAGGTAGTGTAGTACCTGCACAAAAAGTATTGGATCAGCTTCCTTTTTAAATTAAAAGGGCTCTAAGACATGAAAATATGTCTCGGAGTCCTTTTATCTTTACAGGCAGTAAATAATTGGATTTTGTTTATAAATGAATAGCACCTAGTGCCCCTGAAAAGGCGCCATGTTCAATATAATACGGTTTGAAGCCTCTTAACACGGTATAGTCTTTAACGACTTCTTTCAATAATTCATTGTTATGGAATGATGAACCGATATATGCAACATTTTCTGTGCTATGTTCTCTAGCTACAGTGATAGACATCGTAGTGATAACTTCACCGACGACACCTATGACAGAAGCCAATTTATCAGAATCTGTAAAGTTAGTATCTAAATTATGTAAGACATTACCAAAGTTTGCTGCTGTTAAATCACCAGATATGGGTGGCTCACTATCTTTATATATGTGTTTTACTTTCAAGTCAATAATATCTCTATTACCGTTTTGAGCAGTATCGGTTAATTTTTTATAGTCTTTTATTCCGGTTAATAGATAACCTAGGCCTTGTATCATACCGCCGCCAGTACCAACGCCACCGACACGCTGTTGACTATCTCCATTAGAAAAATGTATAGAAGTACCTGTACCTACATTTGTGAAAATGTAATCATCTAAAAAGTGTCCTTGTTCTTCAAGCAGTATTTCTAGCCCTTTGGCAGCTGCATCAAATTCAACAAATACACGTGCATCAAAATTTAATTTTTCATTTATGAGTGCAGCTTGACCGCCTGTCAAACTAATACTTTCACAGTCTTGTTGGCTCAACCATTTGATGACATCATCGATTTCCGTTGTTAATCTTGTATTATATTCACGTTTACCGGCATAATCTTGAACAATTTTAATAAGCGTTCCACCAGCATCGATGCCAATTTTCATCTTTGAATTCCTCCTAAAAAATTTCCATTTTAACTAATAGTATAATAAAATTTAAGAAAATCAACTAAGAATTTACTAGAGTAGCAATTTCTTCACTTGAATTAAGATTAAATATGAAAATAAATGAGTGAAATATAGACTCACATATTTTATCTTTTGAGAGAATAATTAGAATAGGCAAAATATCAATAAGTAATAGAGCGATGAATATATTTTAAAATTAATTCTAGTTTTATAGATTATTTCATGTGTAATAGTGGTATTAATAATTACTACTACGTTTTTAATAGGGGATATTAAATGGTGATTAAGCAAAATTTTGAAAATATTATAGTACAACCGTTTGAAGAAAAGTATAGAAAAGCACTTTATAATTTTAATTTAAATGAACGTCAACAAATCTATTCTTCTTTACCGAAAGATGTATTAGACGATGCAATAAATGATGAGGACAGAATCCCTAACATCGCACTAAATGAAGCGGGAGATGTTATTGGTTTTTTTGTGTTACATCAATATTATCAACATGAAGGATATGATACACCAAGCCAAGTCATTTATGTTAGGTCTTTATCTGTAAATGAAGATTACCAAGGTTATGGCTATGGCACGAAGATGATGATGTATTTGCCTCAATATGTTCAAGATTTATTTCCAAATTTTAACCACTTATATCTTGTGGTTGACGCAGAAAATAAAGGTGCATGGAATGTATATGAACGTGCAGGGTTTATGCATGCTGCGACAAAAGAAGAAGGGCCTATTGGCAAAGAGCGATTATATTATTTAGATTTGGATTCTAAGCATGTCTCATCGTTAAAATTAAAGCCAAATACAGACGAACAACCTTTTAACATCCATATCATAGATTTAATTAAAGATGGTCAAAAAGTTGGTTTTATAGCTATTGAACGACATGATGGAAGAATGAATATTTCTAAGATTGAAGTTAATAAAGATAAAAGACATCACGGTATTGCAGAAAGCGCGTTGAGACAACTAGCAACATATGTCAGAAAACATTTTGATGATGTGGAACTTCTTACTATTACACTTTTTGGAGAGAATAATGAATTAAAATCATTATGTATAAATAGTAATTTTGTTGAAATTGAAGCAGCTGATGACTTTATTGTTTTTGAAAAATATATAAATTACTAAATGCGATTGCGAAATTAAGCATTGTCATTTATAATTTACATTTGTTATTATTACTTATGATGAACTTAGTACTGATTTGGATAAACGCCTTTGAAAGGAAGAATAAATAATGAGAATTCAAGATTATACAAAAGAAATGGTTGATGAGAAATCATTTATCGATATGGCTTATACATTATTAAACGAAAAAAATGATACGATGAATTTATATGATATCATTGATGAATTTAAAGCACTAGGCCACTATGAAGATGGGCAGATTGAAGATAGAATTGTTCAATTTTATACGGATTTAAACACAGATGGACGTTTTCTAAATGTTGGAGAAAATATTTGGGGGTTACGTGATTGGTATTCAGTTGCTGATATCGAAGAGAAAATTGCTCCAACAATTCAAAAATTCGACATTTTAGATGACGATGCTGAAGAAGATAAAAACTTAAAACTGCTTGGTGAAGATGAAACTGACGACGATGATGATATTCCAGCGGTAACTGATGACCAAGAAACACTAAACGATCCAGAAGACCCTGAAGAAGACGATGTAGATGAAGACCTAAATGAATCGGATATCGTTATCGATGAGGACGACGAAGATTTTGATGAAGAAGACGAAGAAGACGATGAAAATGAAGAAGAAGAAGAGGATTTTGAAGAATAATTCTTTGAGATTTAATTGACTTTTTCCAGGAACATGATAAAATTTTATTCGGGCTCCTTTAAATAGGACGACGTGTATAAATAATATACGCTCCCCCTTACAACCATGTGAGAGGGAGCGATTTTTTTATTTAAATTACTATATAAGCTTTATAATATTTTTAATTTAGGTGATTGTTTGTAAAGGCAATTCGTACATATAAATCATTTGCTATGTAAAAACTACCTCACAAATTAATTAACCACTGAATTGGAAATGTATTTGTCAATCATAGGTATTGAAGGAAATTACTGTTTTAATAATAGGAGGCAGAACATGACAAAATTTATTTTTGTAACTGGTGGAGTTGTTTCTTCATTGGGTAAAGGTATCACAGCAGCATCTTTAGGAAGATTATTAAAAGATAGAGGATTAAAAGTAACTATCCAAAAATTCGATCCCTATTTAAACGTAGATCCAGGTACGATGAGTCCTTATCAACATGGTGAGGTATTTGTAACGGATGACGGTGCAGAAACAGACCTAGACTTAGGACATTACGAAAGATTTATTGATATAAATTTAAATAAATATTCAAATGTAACTGCAGGTAAAGTCTATTCTCATGTATTGAAAAAAGAACGCCGTGGTGATTACTTAGGTGGTACTGTACAAGTTATTCCACATATTACAAATGAAATAAAAGAACGTTTACTTTTAGCAGGGGAAAGTACAAATGCAGATGTTGTTATTACTGAAATCGGTGGTACGACTGGTGATATTGAATCATTACCATTCATTGAAGCAATTAGACAAATTCGTAGTGACTTAGGGCGTGAAAATGTAATGTATGTACATTGTACGTTACTACCTTATATTAAAGCAGCCGGCGAAATGAAAACAAAACCAACACAACACAGTGTAAAAGAATTACGTGGACTTGGTATACAACCAGACTTAATTGTAGTTAGAACAGAATATGAATTAACACAAGACTTAAAAGATAAAATTGCCTTATTCTGTGATATTGATAAAGCAAGTGTTATCGAGTGTCGCGACGCTGACTCACTATACGAAATCCCATTACAATTAAGTAACCAAGATATGGATGATATTGTAATAAAACGTTTAGAATTGAACGCGAAATATGAAACACAATTAGATGAATGGCAATATTTATTAGATACTGTAAATAGTTTAGATGGAAAAATAACAATTGGTTTAGTAGGTAAGTATGTAAGCTTACAAGACGCTTATCTTTCAGTTGTAGAATCATTAAAACACGCGGGATATCCATTGAAAAAAGATATCGAAGTAAGATGGATTGATTCTAGTGAAGTAACAGATGACAACGTCTCAGAAGTCTTAGCTGATGTAGACGGTATCTTAGTACCGGGTGGATTTGGCTTCCGTGCGAGTGAAGGGAAAATTTCTGCAATTAAATATGCGCGCGAAAATAATGTACCTTACTTTGGTATATGTTTAGGTATGCAACTTGCAACTGTTGAGTTCGCTAGAAATGTAATCGGTCTTGACGGTGCACATTCTGCTGAGTTAGATCCTAGTACGCCACATCCAATTATCGATTTATTACCTGAACAAAAAGATATTGAAGACTTAGGTGGTACATTACGTTTAGGATTATATCCTTGCCATATTCAAGAAGGTACTTTAGCTCACGATATTTATAACGAAACAAATATTGAAGAAAGACATCGTCATCGTTATGAATTCAATAACGATTATAGAGAACAACTTGAAGCAAACGGCATGGTCTTTTCTGGTACTAGTCCAGATGGCCGTTTAATTGAAATGGTAGAGATTCCTGAAAATGACTTCTTCATTGCTTGTCAATTCCATCCAGAATTTTTATCAAGACCTAACCGTCCACAACAGATTTTTAAAGCATTTATTGAAGCATCTTTAAAACATCAACAAAGTAAATAATATATAGATTAAACGTGATATCAGAAAGTTAGTATTTAACTTATTTCTAATATCGCGTTTTTTATAGGTGTATAAAAATATAAAATTTAAATTGTTGTATTTATTTAAAAAATGGTATAAATTATAAGGTTTTCTCTTTTTGAATAAAAAATGTAAAATAAAAACGCTTACAATTATATAGAAGAATGCAAAAATGATAGGACTTTGATATAATTAGATTGTAAAAATATGTGCTTAAAGCACCAAGGAGGAACTTTCATGCCTTTAGTTTCAATGAAAGAAATGTTAATAGACGCAAAAGAAAATGGTTACGCAGTTGGTCAATACAACTTAAATAACTTAGAGTTTACACAAGCGATTTTAGAAGCTTCTCAAGAAGAGAACGCTCCAGTAATCCTAGGTGTATCTGAAGGTGCTGCTCGTTACATGGGTGGTTTCTACACAGTTGTTAAAATGGTTGAAGGATTAATGCACGACAAAGAAATCACTATTCCTGTAGCAATTCACTTAGACCATGGTTCAAGCTTTGAAAAATGTAAAGAAGCAATCGATGCTGGTTTTACTTCAGTAATGATTGATGCTTCTCACGGTTCATTTGAAGACAATGTTGAAATCACTTCAAAAGTTGTTGAATATGCGCATGAACACGGCGTTTCAGTTGAAGCGGAATTAGGAACTGTTGGTGGACAAGAAGATGATGTTGTTGCTGAAGGTGTTATCTATGCAGATCCTAAAGAATGTCAAGAACTTGTTGAAAGAACAGGTATTGATACATTAGCTCCAGCCTTAGGTTCAGTACACGGACCTTACAAAGGTGAACCTAAATTAGGATTCAAAGAAATGGAAGAAATTGGTGCTTCTACTGGTTTACCTCTAGTATTGCATGGTGGTACAGGTATCCCTACTAAAGATATCCAAAAAGCAATCCCGTTTGGTACAGCTAAAATTAATGTAAATACTGAAAACCAAATTGCTTCTGCTAAAGCTGTTCGTGAAGCGTTAGATAATGACAAAGAAGTTTATGATCCTCGTAAATATTTAGGACCAGCTCGCGAAGCAATTAAAGCTACAGTAATTGGTAAAATTAAAGAGTTTGGTACATCTAACAAAGCTAAATAATTTAACTATTATATAGCAAACGTTGACTAGGTTATAATTGTTATAATGACATTCTACACTACTGCTAAGTGGCTTAAATCATAAGCACTGCGATTGTCTAATTATTAAATAAGCTTCTAATGAGCTTTTAGATCTCTAGTCATCTTCTGGGGCGAGAATATGAAATCAAAATTGAATTTTTGATTTCTGTTTCGTCCCATTTTTTATGTTATAATTTGTTAGGCTTTGAAAGCTGATAAATAGAATTACAGTGCTTTACATAATTTTTATAAATAAATCTTAAAAAAGTGATTTAAATTGTGAAATATTGGGAAATAGAAATTATAATGAAAAATTATATGCATTATACAGCACTTAATTAAATTTGAAATAGATTTTATGAAACTGTTGTGCTTTGCAAACTGTAATCATTTAATTTATAATGCAAATGATATATTGGAACAGAATATCGATTGAAAGGCAAAGGAGAACAAGCGAATGGTTCAAGAAGTGATTAAAATTAGAGGTGGTCAAACACTTAAAGGTGAAGTGAATATCCACGGTGCTAAAAACAGTGCAGTAGCAATTATACCAGCAGCGATTTTGGCTGAAGATAAAGTAACAATTGAAGGCCTTCCAGAAATCTCTGATGTAGAGACTTTAGTAAGTTTACTTGGAGATTTAAACATTGAAACGGAATTAGAAGGCATGACATTACATGTTGACCCTGAAAATATTGAAAATGCACCATTACCAAATAATAAAGTAGAATCATTACGTGCTTCTTATTATATGATGGGAGCAATGTTGGGAAGATTTAAAAAGTGTGTCATTGGTTTACCTGGCGGCTGCCCCTTAGGGCCAAGACCGATTGATCAACATATTAAGGGATTTAAAGCATTAGGCGCAAAAGTTGATGAATCAAGTAGCACTTCAATGAAGATTGAAGCAGATAGATTGGTTGGCGCAAATATATTTTTAGACATAGTAAGTGTAGGCGCTACGATTAATATCATGTTGGCAGCGGTACGCGCTGAAGGTCAGACAATTATTGAAAATGCAGCAAAAGAACCAGAAGTGGTAGATGTAGCGAATTTCTTAATGAGCCTTGGAGCTGATATTAAAGGTGCAGGCACAAGTACAATTAAAATTAATGGTGTAGAACGTTTGCATGGTTCACATCATCAAGTAATCCCAGATAGAATTGAAGCGGGTACATATATGTGTATAGCAGCTGCTTGTGGTGAAAATATCAGAATTAATAATATTATTCCAACGCATGTAGAACCACTTACAGTTAAGCTTAAAGAATTAGGTGTAGACATACAAGTTGATGATGACAGCGTACTTATTAAACGCAACACGCCTTATATTAGTGTCGATATTAAAACATTAGTATACCCAGGGTTTGCCACTGACTTACAACAACCAATAACACCATTACTATTTATGGCTGATGGTGTGTCGTTTGTTACTGAAACAATCTACCCAGCTCGTTTTAAACATGTAGATGAACTGAAAAATATGGGTGCAAACATTTCAGCAGACAATGGTACAGCAACTATAAAACCATCAAAATTAACTGGCGCAGAGGTTTATGCTAGTGATTTACGTGCAGGCGCTTGTCTGATTGTAGCTGGATTGCTAGCTGAAGATGTTACGACTATTTATAACGTCAAACATATTTATCGTGGTTATACAAATATCGTTAAAACTCTAAAATCACTTGGTGCAGATATTTGGACTGAAGAAGTTTGAAAAATGTGGTATACTAAATATACTAAGTGAAAATTGTGTATTTAGTGATATGTGTTTTAGAATAAAATCAATAATGAGGTGATGGCCATGGAGGTTTGCCCTTATCTAGAAGAAACCTTTAAAATTGTAGGTAGAAGCTGGAATGGTCTTATTATTAATTATTTATCAAGATGTACGGAAAAATCTGCTCACTTTTCTGATATGAAGCGTGATTTGAAGACGATAACGCCACGTGCACTTAGTATTAAATTAACAGACCTTACTGAATGGGGTCTAGTAGAGAAAAATATAGTATCTACAAGCCCAATGAATATTCTGTATCAGCTCACGGATAAAGGTGATGCTTTAGCGGCAGCGTTAGTACCGATGGAAGAATGGGCGCAAGAGTATATAGAACTTGAAAACAAATAGCTAAGTGCCTTATAATTTCGAGCCTTAGACATCAATATGGTGTCTAAGGCTTTTTTATGAGTTAGTAGTTATGAGCAGTTATGTTTAAAAATTTTCAATCTCGGTTAGAATATAATTATCAACATAACTTAAGGAGTGAATATATAATGAGAAATTTCACTAAACAATATATCAACGGTGAATGGGTTGAAAGTACAAGCGGAGAAACAATAGAAGTAATCAACCCTGCAACAGAAGAAGTAGCGGGTACTATCGCGAAAGGTAACAAAGAAGATGTTGATAAAGCAGTGGATGCAGCAGAAAATGTGTATTTTGAATTTAGACACAGTTCAGTTCAAGAAAGAAAAGAACTATTAGATAAAATTGTACAAGAGTATAAAAATAGAAAAGAAGATCTTATAGAAGCTATTACTGATGAATTAGGTGCGCCATTAGATGTATCAGAAAATGTTCATTATCAAATGGGATTAGATCATTTCGAAGCAGCACGCGATGCGTTAGATAATTTTGAATTTGAAGAACGTCGCGGTGACGACCTAGTTGTCAAAGAAGCTATTGGTGTAGCTGGTTTAATCACACCGTGGAACTTCCCAACAAACCAAACATCTCTTAAATTATCAGCGGCATTTGCAGCAGGTAGTCCAGTGGTTTTAAAACCATCTGAAGAGACGCCGTTTGCAGCAATTATTTTAGCTGAAATTTTTGATAAAGTAGGCGTACCGAAGGGTGTGTTTAATTTAGTAAATGGTGATGGCCAAGGTGTAGGAAATCCATTAAGTGAACATCCTAAGGTTAGAATGATGTCGTTTACTGGTTCTGGTCCAACGGGCTCAAGCATTATGAAAAAAGCTGCGGAGGATTTCAAAAAAGTATCACTTGAATTAGGTGGTAAATCACCATATATAATCTTAGATGATGTAGATATAAATGAAGCAGCAAGCGCAGCAACCGGCAAAGTTGTTACAAATACTGGTCAAGTATGTACAGCAGGTACTAGAACTCTTGTGCCTGAAAGTATTAAAGAAGAATTTTTAACTGCTGTAAAAGAAAAATTCAGTCAAGTTAAAGTAGGCGACCCACGTGCAGAAGGTACTGAAGTTGGTCCTATCATTAGTAAAAAACAATTTGACCAAGTACAATCATACATTGATAAAGGTGTAGAAGAAGGTGCAGAGTTATTTTATGGTGGACCTGGTAAACCAGAAGGTTTAGATAAAGGATACTTTGCACGTCCAACTATCTTTAATAATGTTGATAATGATATGACAATTGCTCGAGAAGAGATATTTGGTCCAGTAATGTCAATTATCACTTATAACGATGTAGACGAAGCCATTAAAATCGCAAATGATACAGAATATGGTTTAGCTTCATATGTGTATGGTAAAGATCAAGACACATTACACAAAATAGCACGTTCATTAGAAGCTGGTACAGTTGAAATTAATGAAGCAGGACGCAAGCCAGATTTACCATTCGGTGGCTATAAACAATCAGGTATTGGTCGTGAATGGGGAGACTATGGTATTGAAGAATTCCTAGAAGTTAAATCTATTGCAGGTTACTATAAATAATAAATTTTAAAAGTAAAATTGTTTAAAGGTGAGGCATATAACTTATGCTTCATCTTTTTTATAATTTTTAAAAATTGAAATACGTTTTGTAATTAAAAAGGAAATTTGCTATAGTTATAAAAGTAAGTAGCGTAGCTATTACGTTATTTAAAAACTTATTTATGAAATGGGTGCAAGATAATGCCTGAAAAAGTACGAACATCACCTCAGTATGAATCGTTCCACGAATTGTACAAAAATTACACTACAAAAGATCTCACTCAAAAAGCAAAATCTCTAAAACTAACAAATTATAGTAAATTGAATAAAAAAGAGCTTGTTCTTGCCATTATGGAAGCACAAATGGAAAAAGATGGAAATTATTATATGGAGGGTATTTTAGATGATATCCAACAGGATGGTTATGGTTTCCTAAGAACAGTTAATTATTCTAAAGGTGAAAAAGATATTTATATTTCTGCTAGTCAAATTCGTCGTTTTGAAATTAAACGCGGGGATAAAGTGACTGGTAAAGTAAGAAAGCCTAAAGATAATGAAAAATACTATGGTTTATTACAAGTTGATTTCGTAAATGGTGAGAATGCAGAAGAAGTTAAGAAGCGTCCGCATTTCCAAGCATTGACACCGTTATATCCTGAAGAGCGCATTTTATTAGAGACAACTAAACAAAACTTCTCTACGCGTATAATGGATTTAGTGACACCTATTGGTTTAGGGCAACGTGGTTTAATTGTTGCTCCGCCAAAAGCTGGTAAAACATCATTGCTCAAGGAAATTGCAAATGCAATTGCGATAAATAAGCCAGATGCAGAGCTATTTGTGTTACTTGTTGGTGAAAGGCCTGAAGAGGTTACAGATTTAGAAAGATCAGTTGAATCTGCAGAAGTAGTACATTCTACATTTGATGAACCACCACAACATCACGTGAAAGTTGCAGAATTATTATTAGAACGTGCAAAGCGTCTAGTAGAAATTGGTAAAGATGTGATCATATTAATGGATTCAATTACAAGGTTAGCTCGGGCTTATAATCTTGTAATACCGCCTAGTGGTCGCACACTGTCCGGTGGTTTAGACCCTGCATCCTTACACAAACCTAAAGCTTTCTTTGGGGCTGCCAGAAACATCGAAGCAGGTGGTAGTATGACTATATTAGCTACTGCTTTAGTAGATACTGGGTCTCGAATGGATGATATGATTTATGAGGAATTTAAAGGAACGGGAAATATGGAATTACATCTAGATCGTAAGTTAGCTGAACGTCGTGTGTTCCCAGCAATCGATATAGGTCGTAGTTCTACTCGTAAAGAAGAATTACTTATAGATCCAAAAGAACTTGAGTCATTATGGCAATTGCGTAATATGTTCACAGATTCTACAGATTTTACAGAAAGATTTGTACGTAAATTGAAGCGTACAGAAAATAACAAAGAATTCTTTGAGCAGTTGCAAAAAGCTGCTAAAGAAAGCACTAAAACAGGTAAACCAATTATTTAATCTGAAATAATTTGGTATATAAGAAAGCAATATTTGATTTAGGGTTGCGTTTTATATTTAAAGCCATTATAATTATCAAGTATTGGGTAAAAACTCACAAAAAACTCTGTGCCAGATGGTTCAGGGCAAAGGAGCTGAAAAGTAATGAGACAAAATATTCATCCTGAATATCATAAGGTTATCTTTTTAGATACTACTACGGATTTTAAATTCCTAAGTGGTTCAACTAAATCTTCATCAGAAACTATGACATGGGAAGATGGTAATGAATACCCAGTTATTCGTTTAGACATTTCATCTGATTCACACCCATTCTATACAGGACGTCAAAAATTCGCTGCTGCGGATGGTCGTGTGGAACGTTTCAACAAAAAATTCGGATTCAAATCAAGCAACGAATAATTGTTGTTTTAAAGCATTCTCATTTTATGAGAATGCTTTTTTACTTTTACATAAATTTTAATTAAAAATGACATAATGGCAAGACGGTATTAAAGAAACTCAGACATAATTAAACGCAATAACTTGAAGATATATCATATTTTAACTTAAAAAATATGATATAATAAACCGATTATGTTTTGAAAAAGGTGGAACGCATAATGTATGAAACTTATCATTCCGGGTGGATTGAATGTATTACTGGAAGTATGTTTAGTGGTAAATCCGAAGAGCTAATACGTCGATTAAGACGTGGTCTTTATGCTAAACAAAAAGTAGTTGTATTTAAACCAGCTATAGATGACCGTTATCATAAAGACAAAATTGTTTCTCATAATGGTAACGCGATAGAAGCAATTAATATATCAACAGCAGCAGAGATTTTTAAACACGATTTATCAGATGTAGATGTAATCGGTATAGATGAAGTACAATTTTTTGAAAATGGTATTGTGCATATAGCTGAGCAATTAGCTGAAAAAGGACATAGAGTTATTACGGCTGGATTAGATATGGATTTTAGAGGCGAACCTTTTGAACCAATACCAGAGTTATTAGCAGTGAGTGAAGATGTAACAAAATTACAAGCTGTTTGCGCAGTTTGTGGTGCATCTTCAAGTCGTACACAAAGGTTAATAGATGGTAACCCAGCCAAAATAGATGATCCAGTTATATTAGTTGGTGCCAATGAAAGTTACGAACCAAGATGTAGGGCACATCACATTGTCGCACCGAGTAATGATGAGAAGGAGGAAATGTAGTGTTTGATCAATTAGATATTGTAGAAGAGAGATACGAACAATTAAATGAATTATTAAGTGATCCAGATGTAGTGAGCAACCCAGATAATTTACGTAATTATTCAAAAGAACAAGCAGATTTACAAAAAACAGTAGAAGTATATCGCGACTATAAACAAACAAAAGAAGATTTAACAGAAGTTGAAGAAATGTTACGCGATACAAAAGATAGTGAAGAAATTGAAATGCTAAAAGAAGAGCATCAGACGCTCCAAAATAAAGTTCCTAAATTAGAAGAAGAACTTAAATTTTTACTGATTCCTAAAGACCCTAATGATGAGAAAGATGTTATCGTAGAAATTCGTGCTGCTGCAGGTGGAGATGAAGCTGCTATTTTTGCAGGCGATTTATTTAGAATGTACTCTAAATACGCTGAAGCGCTCAATTATAAGACAGATATCGTAGAAATTACAGAGAGTGATCATGGCGGGTATAAAGAAATTAGTTTCTCAGTTTCTGGTAGTGGTGCATTTAGTAAATTAAAATACGAGAATGGCGCACACCGTGTGCAACGTGTCCCAGAAACAGAATCTGGTGGCCGTATTCATACTTCAACAGCTACTGTGGCTGTTCTACCAGAAGTAGAAGATGTAGAAATTGAAGTGCGTAATGAAGACTTGAAAATTGATACTTATCGTTCTAGTGGTGCAGGTGGACAGCACGTTAATACGACAGATTCAGCAGTACGTATTACACACATTCCAACTGGTATTATTGCGACTTCATCAGAAAAATCTCAAATTCAAAACCGTGAAAAAGCATTAAAAGTTTTAAAAGCACGTTTATTTGATATGAAACTGCAAGAAGAACAGCAAAAATATGCAGCACAACGTAAATCTGCAGTCGGTACAGGAGATCGTTCAGAACGTATTAGAACATATAATTATCCTCAAAGTCGTGTAACTGACCACAGAATTGGTTTGACATTACAAAAGTTAGATCAAATTATGGAAGGTAAATTGGATGAAATTATTGATGCTTTAACATTAGCTGAACAAACTGATAAACTGAAAGAACTTAACAATGGTGAATTATAAAACTGTTTTAAACAACGCTAAAGAAAAGTGTGTCGAACAACATATTGAGACGGCTCGAGCTGAATGGTTGATGCTTGATTTGTTTGAATGGTCTAAGGCAGATTATTTAATGCACATGAATGATGAAATGTCAGCATCACATTTAAAAACATTTGCTAAAGCTGAACATAGGATGCTAAATGGTGAACCAATACAGTACATTACGGGTAAACAAACTTTTTATGGTGAAATTTTTAATGTAAACAAAAACTGTTTGATTCCTAGGCCTGAAACAGAAGAAGTTATGTTACATTTTTATCATCAGCTCGAAAAAGGTGACACTGTAGTAGATATAGGTACAGGAAGCGGTAATATTCCAATTGTACTTAAAAAGCTAGATAGCACACTCGATGTGTATGCAACGGATTTATATGAAAACGCACTAACAGTAGCTGAGACAAATGCTCAGCAACATCAAGTTGAGATTAAATTCTTGCAAGGAGACGGTTTAAAACCACTTATAGCTCAGGGTATAAAAGTGAATGGGTTAATTTCTAACCCACCGTATATTGATGATAAGGAAGCAGTGATGATGGAAGACACCGTGCTGAAATACGAACCACATTCTGCACTATTTGCAGCAGATAATGGTTACAAAGTATACGATGCAATTTTGGATCAATTACCAGAAGTATTGCTACCAAATGCCAAAGTAGTATTTGAAATAGGGTTTGCACAAGGTACCAAATTAAAAGAAAAGATTATCACTAAATATCCAACATTAGATGTTCAAATTATAAAAGACATTAATAATAACGATCGCATAGTTGCTTTCGTATGGTAAAAAAGTTATGCACTGAACATGAATAATCATGAAAGTGCATAACTTTTTATTTTGCTTTAAAATGAATAATAACATGAAAGGATGTGCCTAAATGAAAACGCATATATGGGATTTACGTCAATATGAACGCAACTTAACTTCTTATGATGGAATTGAAGATATAAAATCAATTTTTGAAAAAGGCGGATTGATCGCAATTCCAACTGAAACTGTTTATGGATTAGGTGGAGATGCACGTAATAATCAAGCGATTGAAAAAATTTATGAAGCTAAAGGTAGGCCTTCGGATAATCCGTTAATTGTTCATATACATGAGCTCGATCAATTAAAGGCATTTACTGACGAGTTAACAAAAGAAATTAAACTATTGATGAATGCCTTCTGGCCAGGCCCTATATCCTTTATTTTACCACTAAGAAAAGGGTATTTATGTGATCGTGTAAGCGGTGGATTAAATTCAATAGCTGTGCGAATGCCTAGCCATCCTATAGGTAGGCAGTTACTTCAATTAATAGATATTCCTATTGCTGCGCCTAGTGCAAATTTAAGTGGTAGACCTTCGCCAACGACCTTTGACCACGTATACCATGATTTAGATGGTCGTATAGATGGGATTGTTAATGGTGATCAAAGTGAAGAAGGATTGGAAAGTACGGTCTTAGACTGTACACAATACCCATATAGAATAGCGAGACCTGGATCAATTACAAAATCTATGATTGAAGCAGTGTTACCAAACAGCGTGGTGACAAAGACACCATTAAATACTGATAAACCAATTGCGCCGGGGATGAAATATAAACACTATTCACCGGATACACCTATAAAAATATTAGAAAATTTTCATACAAAACCTTCATCAAACGAAAATTGGAGTAAGGTTGCTTTTATAGTTCCACAAAGTCATCGCGAAATTGTTCCAGATCAAGCGAAATTTATACCATTATGTAAAGATGAAAATGATATTAAAGGTGCAAATCACAACTTGTATCATATATTACATCGATTAGACCAAGATTATGATATAGAGCATGCCTATATCTTTAGTTTTTCATTGAATGATAATACTACTGCGATTATGAATAGAATGATGAAAGCAGCTAACCAAAATGTTGTAAAAGGAGACGAATTATGAGAATTGTTTTTGTATGTACAGGCAATACATGTAGAAGCCCCTTAGCAGAAAGTATAGCAAAAGCAAAATTCCCTAATCATACTATAGTATCAAGAGGTATTTATGCTATGGATGGTCAACCTATCTCTAAACATTCATTAAATATAATAGAAGAAAAAGGGCTTCCTGTGCCAGAGCATGCGATGTCATTTACGCATGAAGATTTAAATGCAGATTTGATTTTGACGATGAGTCAGTCACATAAATTAGTTATTCAACAAATGGGTCATGGTACAGCAAATGTATTTACATTAAACGAATACGCTGAAATACATGGCGAAGTCTCAGACCCGTTTGGTGGTAATAAAGATGAGTATATTAAAATATATAATGAATTAAATATACTGATAGATAGTTTAAAAAATAAAATATAAAAAAATTAAATTTGTGAAATGAGTATGAGAGCGTTCATAAATACGTTATAATGATAACGTGTAGCAAATTTGCTGTCAGTCAATTTTGTATGTTGTTAAAGCACCTTCGTATTTACATACTTTTATTCAACTTATTTAAAAGGGGTGGAAGAATGGAAGACTTAAAGTTACTGTTAAACGAGTTAAAAGCACAATCATTCTTTAAAGATGATGAATTATGCGTTATTGGTTGTTCTACGTCAGAAGTAATTGGTGAACGTATCGGTAGTATTGGATCAATGGAGATTGCTGAAGAAATATTTGAAGCATTAAAAGAAATTGAAAATGAAACTGGCGTGTCGTTTGTATTCCAAGGTTGTGAACATATTAATCGTGCAGTGACCATTGAGAAATCAAACTTTAACCCTTATACAATGGAAGAAGTTACAGTTGTGCCAGATATTCATGCTGGTGGAAGCTTAGCAACTTATGCGTATCAACATATGGTTGATCCAATGGTTGTTGAGCATATTTCTGTACCTAAAGGTATCGATATCGGACAGACTTTGATTGGAATGCATATTAAACATGTAGCTATTCCAGAGCGTACAAGTATCAAGCAAATTGGTGAAGCAATTGTTACAATCGCTTCTTCAAGACCAAAAAAAATTGGTGGCGAAAGAGCAAAATACAACTAATACAGAAACGAGGGAATTACCAAATGTCATTTATTCAAGAGCAAGATAAGGAAATATATGAAGTGATTCAAAATGAATTTAACCGTCAAAATAACAATATCGAGCTGATTGCTTCAGAAAACTTCGTGTCAGAAGCAGTTATGGAAGCGCAAGGTTCAGTATTAACTAACAAATATGCTGAAGGCTACCCAAACAGAAGATACTATGGTGGTTGTGAATTTGTGGACGTTTCAGAAGCTTTAGCAATTGATCGCGCCAAAAAATTATTTGGTGCAGAGCATGTTAACGTTCAACCACACTCAGGTTCTCAAGCAAATATGGCTGTTTATCTCGTAGCATTAGAACACGGTGATACTGTATTAGGTATGAATTTAAGCCATGGTGGACACTTAACACACGGCGCGCCTGTTAACTTTAGTGGTCAATTTTACAACTTTGTTGAATATGGTGTAGACGAAGAAAATGAACAAATTGACTATGATGAAGTATTAAGAGTAGCCAAAGAACATCAACCTAAATTAATCGTTGCAGGTGCTTCTGCGTATTCAAGAACAATTGATTTTAAACGTTTTAAAGAAATAGCAGATGAAATAGGCGCAAAATTAATGGTAGATATGGCTCATATTGCAGGTTTAGTAGCAGTTGGTTTACATCCAAATCCTGTAGAACATGCTGATTTTGTAACGACTACAACTCATAAAACATTACGCGGACCTCGTGGTGGAATGATTTTATGTAAAGAAGAATATAAAAAGCAAATCGATAAAACAATCTTCCCAGGAATTCAAGGTGGTCCTTTAGAACACGTTATTGCTGCCAAAGCTGTGGCATTTGGTGAAGCATTGCAAGACGATTTTAAAGCGTATCAACAGCAAGTAATTAACAATGCTAAGACTTTAGCAAATACATTGACTGACGAAGGATTTAGAGTTGTTTCAGGTGGTACTGATAATCATCTCGTCTCTGTAGATGTCAAAGGTTCAGTAGGCATAACTGGTAAAGTTGCTGAAGAAACATTAGACGCTATAGGTATTACATGTAATAAAAATACAATTCCATTTGACCAAGAAAAACCATTTGTGACAAGTGGAGTTCGTTTAGGTACACCTGCAGCAACGACACGTGGATTTGATGAAACTGCTTTTGAAGAAGTAGCAAAAATCATTAGCTTAGTTTTAAAAGATCCAGAAAATGAAAAAGCGTTAGAAGAAGGAAAAGAAAGAGTTAAAGCTTTAACAAATAAACATCCTTTATATAACTAAAATTGGAGGAAATAAATTATGGGCAAAGTACATGTTTTTGACCACCCACTTATTCAACACAAATTAAGTTACATTCGAGACGTACATACTGGGACTAAAGAATTTAGAGAGTTAGTAGATGAAGTTGGTATGTTAATGGCATACGAAGTAACAAGAGATTTAGAATTACAAGATGTAGAAATAGAGACACCTGTTACTAAAATGATAGCTAAACGTTTAACAGGCAAAAAATTAGCTTTCGTACCAATTTTAAGAGCTGGTTTAGGTATGACTCAAGGTATATTGAACTTGGTGCCAGCAGCTAGAATTGGGCATGTGGGACTTTATAGAGATCCTGAAACACTTGAAGCGGTAGAATACTTTGTAAAATTACCGCAAGACATCGAGGAGAGAGAAATTGTAGTTGTTGACCCGATGTTAGCAACTGGAGCATCAGCTATAGAAGCAATTAATTCACTTAAAAAACGTGGAGCAAAAAATATTCGTTTTATGTGTTTAATTGCAGCGCCTGAAGGTGTAGAAAAATTACAAGAAGCTCACGAAGATGTAGACATTTTCATCGCAGCATTAGACGAAAAATTAGATGAACATGCTTATATAACACCAGGCTTAGGTGATGCAGGAGACCGTTTATTCGGTACAAAATAGTTTCGCCTAGGAGTGGAATAAAATGAAAAAAATAATGGCTGTATTTGGGACCCGTCCTGAAGCAGTAAAAATGGCGCCTCTTGTACAAGCACTGAAAAATGATGATGAGCTAGAACCGATTGTGGTAGTTACTGCTCAACATAGAGAAATGCTTGACTCAGTATTGGAAAGCTTTCATATCACGCCTGATTATGACTTGAATATTATGAAGCAAGGGCAATCTTTATCAGAGATTACATCTCGTATTTTACAAAGGTTAGAACATGTCATCCAAGAAGTGAAACCAGATATGATATTGGTTCATGGTGATACCATGACAACTTTTGCTGGAAGTTTAGCGGCTTTATATAACCAAGTACCTATTGGTCATGTTGAGGCCGGATTACGTACATGGGATAAATATGCGCCGTTTCCTGAAGAAATGAACCGGCAAATGGTAGGAGTAATGGCAGATTTAAACTTCGCCCCTACTAATAATGCTGCGAATAACCTTATTGCAGAAAACAAACCACTGGATTCTATAGTAGTAACTGGTAACACAGCGATTGATGCAATGAAGACAACAATTCACGAAAATTATCAATCTGATATTATTTCAAAGCATAAAGGTAAACGTATCATCTTATTGACTGCGCATAGACGCGAAAATATTGGTGAACCTATGTCACATATTTTTAAAGCTGTAAGAGATATTGTAGATACTTATGAAGATGTGGTTGTTGTTTATCCTATGCATAAAAATCCTCAAGTACGAGAAATTGCAGGTATTTATTTATCAGGGCATAACCGTATAGAATTAGTCGAACCATTGGAAGTGGTTGATTTCCATAATTTTGCCCACCAAGCGTATTTAATTTTAACTGATTCTGGGGGAGTACAAGAAGAAGCGCCATCATTAGGTAAGCCAGTTTTAGTTTTAAGAGATACGACTGAAAGACCAGAAGGTGTAGAAGCCGGCACACTTAAAATAGTAGGCACAAATGAACAAACAATATTTGAGGCTACAAAACAATTACTTGAAAATCAACAAGTATATGAAACGATGAGTAGTGCCCGCAACCCTTATGGTGATGGTAATGCATCATTACGAATATGTGAGAATATTAAGTATTATTTTCATATAATTTCTAATAAGCCAGAATCATTCAAATAATAAAAGGTGTTAATGTGTCATTTTTGTGACAACTATGTAAAAAATTAAACTACATTTTGAATAGAATTGACACGTTAACTACCCTATATTATTATTAAAATTGTATGATTGAAATGGTTTTCATAATTGAACGAAAAAGACGAAGCGAGGCACAGTCATGAAACGTTTCAACATCTTTTTTAATAGTTACATTAAATACTATTTTTATGGTATAATTGTGCTATTAATTGTGTTTATTTTCACATACTCATCATTTGTTTTGGGACTTATAATAGGTACACTCGGATCACTTATTAACACCTTTACTTTCGAATATTATTTAGAGAAAGCAAAAGAAAAAGATAATATACATATATCAACGGGCAACGTTTGGAGATATTTAATAGTGATACTTTCGTGTTGTATTTGGTATTTTTATAAGGATCAAATTAATATCATTGGTGTAGTCATTGGTTTAATGATTTCGTATGTTTTGATTGTTTTCAAACCATTTATACACAAGAAATAAATTTAATTATGAAAGAGGTGAGAAAGCATGAAGCATAAAGACCCTCTTGTCAGTTGGGATGTATTCGGTATAGACATCGTGTTTAACCTATCATCAATTTTGATGTTGATTATTACATCGGTTATTGTTTTTGTCATAGCTATTATTTGTACACGCAACCTCAAGAAGCGTCCAACTGGTAAGCAAAATTTTATCGAGTGGGTTTTTGACTTTGTACGAGGAATTATTGAAAGTAACATGGCTTGGTCCAAGGGCGGACAATTCCATTTCTTAGCTGTTACATTGATATTTTTCATATTTGTAAGTAATATGCTAGGGCTACCATTTCAATTAATTTCGGGCCATACACTGTGGTGGAAATCACCAACAGCTGATGCCACAGTAACATTAACACTATCAACATTGGTCATCCTGTTGACTCATTATTATGGTGTGAAGATGACAGGTACTAAAGGCTATTTCCAAAACTATACCAAACCTATCTTCTTATTACCGATTAACATCTTTGAAGAATTCACTTCAACGTTAACACTTGGTTTACGTTTGTACGGTAATATATTTGCAGGTGAGTTATTACTTGGATTATTGTCAGGTTTAGTATTTAGTTTCCCTGCCTGGGGATGGATCATTGGATTACCTGGACTAGTAGTTTGGCAAGGTTTTTCAATATTCATAGGAACAATTCAAGCATACATTTTTGTAATGCTTTCAATGGTTTATATGTCCCATAAAGTTCAGGACAGTCATTAAATAAAATTAAAAGAAAAAATTAGGAGGATTTTATAAATGAATTTAATCGCAGCAGCAATCGCAATCGGTTTATCAGCATTAGGTGCAGGTATTGGTAACGGTCTTATCGTTTCAAGAACAGTAGAAGGTGTAGCACGTCAACCAGAAGCACGCGGACAATTAATGGGTATTATGTTTATTGGTATTGGTTTAGTTGAAGCATTACCTATCATTGGTGTAGTTATCGCTTTCATGTCACTATAATTCAAACAGCTATTAAGGCGAGGTCACTGTGACTTTCGCCGTTCGTTTTTATAAATATGTCTTATGATGATAATGAATGAAAGGAGTGTCTATGTAAGTGACTGCTACGACAAATATGTTCGTACTTGGTGCAGCTGGAGGCAGCGGTGTTCAATGGGGTACTATCATAGTTACCTGTATAACTTTCGGTATCCTGTTACTTTTATTGAAAAAATTCGCATGGGGTCCATTAAAAGAAGTAATGGATAAACGTGAACATGATATCAATAAAGATATTGATGATGCCGAACAAGCCAAGCTAAATGCGCAAAAGTTAGAAGAACAAAATAAACAAACACTAAAAGAAACGCAAGATGAGGTTCAAAGAATTTTAGAAGACTCTAAAGTTCAAGCACGTAAACAACATGAAGAAATTATTCATGAAGCGAATATCAGAGCAAATGGTATGATTGAAACAGCACAAAATGAAATTAACAGCGAGAAAGAACGTGCAATTGCGGATATTAATAATCAAGTTTCTGAGCTTTCAGTATTAATTGCATCGAAAGTACTTCAAAAAGAAATTTCAGAAAAAGATCAAAAAGCATTAGTTGAAAAGTACATTAAAGAGGCAGGCGATAAGTAATGGCTAAAATAGCAAAAAAATATGCCAAAGCATTATTTGATACTGCTAAAGATGCAGACATCCTTGACGCAATGTATGAAGAATTTTCAACTATTGATACAGCAGTTCAATCTGAAATAAAGAAGTTACATGAATTGGATAGAGATCCACAAAAAGATGTTGACCAACGTCATCGCTTTGTAAATATTGTTTTTGGACATGCTAACCAGTTTATGCAAAACATGTTGATGATACTAGCTAGTAATCGTCACCTTGGTTATATTCATGAAATATACACAGAATTTGAAACTTTATACAACGAACTTCACAATCAAGACTATGCTGTTATCGAATCAGTATATGAACTCTCTGAAGAAGAAGTGTCACGTATAGAAGAAATTATAAAAGCACGTACAAAACTTTCTAAAACAATGATTACTAATAAAATTAATCCAGAACTTATCGGTGGTATCAGAGTGAAAGTAGGTACTAAAGTGATGGATGCAAGTTTGAAAAATGATCTTGCGCAATTAGAAAAGCAATTTACAAGAGTGAAATAAAAATAGAAGGAGTGACATAGATGGCCATTAAAGCTGAAGAAATCAGTGCATTACTTCGCTCACAAATAGAAAATTATGAGTCGGAAATGGCAGTTACTGATGTAGGTACAGTTCTACAAATTGGCGATGGCATTGCTTTAATCCACGGATTAAATGATGTTATGGCTGGTGAGCTAATAGAGTTCAAAAGTGGCGTTCTAGGACTAGCACAAAACTTAGAAGAATCAAATGTAGGTGTCGTTATTTTAGGACCATACGCTGATATCAAAGAAGGGGACGAAGTAAAACGTACTGGACGTATTATGGAAGTACCTGTAGGTGATGAATTAATCGGCCGTGTGGTTAATCCACTAGGTCAAGCTATCGATGGACAAGGTCCAATCAATACTACTAAAACACGCCCTGTAGAGAAGAAAGCAACTGGTGTAATGGATCGTAAATCCGTTGATGAACCACTACAAACAGGTATTAAAGCGATTGATGCGCTTGTACCAATTGGTCGTGGGCAACGTGAATTGATTATTGGTGACCGTCAAACTGGTAAAACAACAGTCGCAATCGATACAATTCTAAACCAAGCTGACCAGGATACAATCTGTATCTACGTTGCAATCGGACAAAAAGATTCGACTGTTCGTGCTAACGTTGAAAAATTACGCCAAGAAGGCGCATTAGATTATACAATTATCGTGTCTGCTTCAGCAGCAGATCCAGCTCCAATGCTTTACATAGCGCCATACGCTGGTGTTGCTATGGCTGAGGAATTCATGTTTGCTGGTAAAGATGTATTAATCGTTTACGATGACTTAACAAAACAAGCTGCCGCTTATCGTGAATTATCATTATTATTACGTAGACCACCAGGTCGTGAAGCTTATCCAGGTGACGTATTCTACTTACACAGTAGACTACTAGAGAGAGCTGCTAAATTAAATGATGATTTAGGCGGAGGTTCTATCACCGCTTTACCAATTATTGAAACACAAGCTGGCGATATTGCAGCATACGTACCAACAAACGTAATTTCAATTACTGACGGACAAATCTTCTTGCAATCAGATTTATTCTTCTCTGGTGTAAGACCCGCTATTAACGCCGGACAATCCGTATCACGTGTTGGTGGTTCAGCTCAAATTAAAGCAATGAAAAAAGTTGCCGGTACATTACGTCTAGATTTAGCATCTTATCGTGAATTAGAGTCATTCGCTCAGTTTGGTTCTGATTTAGATGAGTTCACTGCTCAGAAATTAGAGCGTGGTAAACGTACGGTTGAAATCTTGAAACAAGATAAGAACAAACCACTACCTGTAGAAAACCAAGTTTTAATTATTTATGCTTTAACTAAAGGTTATTTAGATGATGTTCCTGTTGAAGATATTACACGTTTTGAAGACGAGCTAAACCAATGGGCTAAATCTAATGCGACTGAATTATTAAATGAAATCAGAACTTCAGGTGCGCTTCCTAAAGATGACGCGTTTGAATCTGCAATTAACGAATTTAAAAAAAGTTTCAGTAATTCAGAAGCGTAGTAGTTAAAGTTAAATAAAAGGTGGTGAGATAATGGGATCTCTTAAAGAGATTGATACACGTATAAAATCAACCAAAAAAATGAAGCAGATTACGAAAGCAATGAACATGGTATCAAGTTCAAAATTGCGTCGTGCTGAAAGTAATACAAAACAATTCAGACCTTATATGGAAAAAATGCAAGATGCTATTACTGCAGTAGCTGGTGCTGATAAAAATTCACATCATCCAATGTTACAACAACGTGAAGTGAAGAAAAGTGGCTACTTAGTGATTACAAGTGATAAAGGGCTTGCCGGCGCCTATAACGCAAACGTACTCAAACACCTAGTGAAAGATATAGAGAGTAAACATGCTAGTAAGGATGAATACTCAATCTTAGTCTTAGGACAAACAGGTGTGGATTTCCTTAAAAATAAGGGATACGAAATTCATGAATCACTTATAGATGTACCAGATCAACCTTCATTTAAAGAAGTGCAGGCGATTGCTAAAAAAGCGATTGATTTGTATAGCGAAGAAGCTGTTGATGAGGTTAAAATTTATTTTAGTCATTTCGTTAGTGTATTAGAAAATACACCTTCAACTAAAACTGTGCTTCCATTGTCTCCTGAAGATTCTAGTTTAGGACATGGTCAAATGTCTTCATATGAATTTGAACCAGATAAAGAAGCGATATTAAGCGTTATTTTACCTCAATATGTAGAGAGTTTAATATATGGAACAATTTTAGATGCAAAAGCAAGTGAACATGCTACACGTATGACTGCAATGAAAAATGCATCTGATAATGCGTCAGAAATTATTGATGATTTATCAATACAATATAACAGAGCAAGACAAGCAGCAATAACTCAACAAATCACTGAAATTGTTGGTGGTTCAGTAGCGCTTGAATAATTTTTAAAGGAGGAAAAAAACATGGGATTAGGCCGTGTAACACAAGTTATGGGTCCAGTAATTGATGTTCGCTTTGAGCACAATGAAGTTCCAGAAATTAACAATGCCTTAGTACTTGATGTAGAAAGAGATGAAGGTACTGTTTCTCTTACATTAGAAGTCGCGTTACAATTAGGCGACGATGTAGTTCGTACGATTGCAATGGATTCAACTGATGGTGTTAAACGTGGTACAGAAGTTCGAGATAGTGGTAGCAGTATTAGCGTACCAGTTGGTGATGCTACCCTTGGACGTGTATTTAACGTTTTAGGTGATACAATTGATTTAGATGAAAAACTTGAAAGTTCCGTTAAACGTGATCCAATTCATAGAGAATCACCTGCTTTCGACCAATTATCAACGAAAGTTGAAATTTTAGAGACAGGAATCAAAGTAATTGATTTACTTGCACCATACATTAAAGGTGGTAAAATCGGTTTATTCGGTGGAGCTGGTGTAGGTAAAACGGTATTAATTCAAGAATTAATTAACAATATCGCTCAAGAACATGGTGGTATTTCAGTATTTGCTGGTGTAGGTGAACGTACACGTGAAGGTAATGACTTATACTATGAAATGAGCGACAGTGGTGTTATTAAGAAAACAGCCATGGTGTTTGGTCAAATGAACGAGCCACCTGGTGCGCGTATGCGTGTTGCTTTATCAGGTTTAACAATGGCAGAACATTTCCGTGATGAACAAGGCCAAGATGTTTTACTATTTATTGATAACATTTTCAGATTTACACAAGCTGGTTCAGAAGTATCAGCATTATTAGGACGTATGCCTTCAGCCGTTGGTTACCAACCAACACTTGCCACTGAAATGGGGCAGTTACAAGAACGTATCACATCAACTACAAAAGGTTCGGTTACTTCTATACAAGCAGTATTCGTACCAGCCGATGACTATACTGACCCAGCGCCAGCTGCAGTATTTGCTCACTTAGATGCAACTACAAACTTAGAGCGTAAATTAACTGAAATGGGTATTTACCCTGCAGTTGATCCGTTAGCATCTACTTCAAGAGCACTTGATCCAACGATTGTTGGGCAAGATCATTATGAAATAGCACGTGATGTACAATCTACATTACAAAAATATAGAGAACTACAAGATATCATTGCTATTTTAGGTATGGATGAATTATCAGAAGAAGATAAACAAACAGTTGAACGTGCACGTCGTATTCAGTTCTTCTTATCGCAAAACTTCCACGTAGCTGAACAATTTACTGGTCAAAAAGGATCATATGTACCTGTTCAAAAAACTGTAGAAGGCTTCAAAGCAATTTTAGATGGCGAATATGACCATATTCCAGAAGATGCATTCCGTCTTGTAGGTAGTATGGAAGAAGTAGTTGCCAAAGCTAAAGATATGGGTGTTGAAGTTTAAAAATTAGGAGGTATGGATAATGAACACATTAAGCCTAAATATTGTCACTCCTAATGGTTCTGTTTACGACCGAGAAGATGTTAATCTTGCAGTATTACAAACTACTGCAGGTGAGATTGGTGTCATGTATGGACATATACCAACTGTTGCAGCACTTGAAATTGGCTATGTCAAAATAAATTTTGACGGTGGTTCAGAATATATTGCAGTGAGTGAAGGTTTTGTTGAAGTAAGACAAGATAAATTATCAATTATTGTACAAACTTCAGAACCTGCGAAAGAAATAGATGTTGCTAGAGCAGAATTAGCAAAATCTAGAGCAGAATCTCATTTGAATGATGAAGAAGATAGTAGCGATATTAATAGAGCTAAACGTGCTTTAGATCGTGCGAATAACCGTATTCGTGTTGCTAATTTACAATAAATTATTTGTTAAAGTTTCTTAAGTAGAAATGTCTTAAACTGTCGATAAAGTCACTGGCTTTGTCGACAGTTTTTTTATGTTGTTATTGAAACAATGCGTCTTAATAACAAGTAGTTGTTGTTATTCTGGTTAAAATTAATAATTAACTTCATTAATTTTAAATAATAGTTGTAGTGAACTACGCTCGTTATGGGACACTTTCTTTTGAAAAGAATATGAATATCGTATTTGAAAAGGGGAAAAGGTACCATATAAGTAGTGAGGATACCATAGATAGTATAGTTCTAAAGTATCATTTCGTTCATTTTTCAGTTAAAATAAATGAACAGTGTAAAGCGAGGAGCATGACTCATGGAATATTTAGGACAATTTTCAATTGTACATCTCATCTTACATGTTATTTGTATTTGTATTGCTTATTGGGCATTAAACGCAGTGAGGTTAGAACAGTTTTTTAAAAAAGGATTTCCTTTGCAAGTTCAAATTTGTATGATTTTCTTAGCAGTTTTACTAGGTACTGCCGTAAGTAATTTTATTGTGGATTTGCTACAATTTTCAACACAAATAAAATATTTAGCACAATAATTCAAATACTTGTATATTTTTTTGAATTATAGATATAATTAATAAGAAGTACTTAATGGTAAAAAATTAAAACGAAATATATAAGTAGTTAAGTGGAGGATTTAAGATGGATATGATAGAAATCAACGGTGGAAGTAGATTAACTGGTGAAGTCAAAGTTTCAGGTGCAAAAAATGCTGTATTACCAGTATTAACTGCTTCGTTATTAGCATCAAAAGGCGTTAGTAAACTTATGAATGTACCCGCATTAAGTGATGTGGAGACAATTAATAATGTTATTTCAACGCTAAATGCAGATGTTTCTTATAACAAAGAAGAAGAAGCTGTTACAGTTGATGCAACAAAGCAACTAAATGAAGAAGCACCATATGAATATGTGAGTAAAATGAGAGCAAGTATTCTTGTTATGGGGCCTTTATTAGCACGTTTAGGCCATGCAAAAGTTGCATTACCAGGTGGATGTGCGATTGGTTCTAGACCCATCGAACAACATATTAAAGGTTTCCAAGAATTAGGTGCAGACATTCATATGGATGGTGGTTTTATTTATGCTAGCACTAAAAATGGACTAAAAGGTACCACAATCCATTTAGATTTTCCTAGTGTAGGTGCTACACAAAATATAATCATGGCAGCATCTTTAGCAGAAGGTAAAACAGTATTAGAAAATGTTGCTCGTGAACCTGAAATCGTTGATTTAGCTAATTACATAAATGAAATGGGAGGAAATGTTACTGGCGCAGGAACAGACACAATTATCATACATGGTGTAGATGAGTTACATGGTGTTGAACATGCGATTATTCCTGATAGAATTGAAGCCGGTACATTGTTAATTGCTGGTGCAATTACTCGTGGTGACGTTTTAGTTAATGGCGCGATTAAAGAGCATATGACAAGCTTGGTATATAAATTAGAGGAAATGGGTGTTAATTTAGACTATCAAGATGATGCGATTCGAGTGACTGTTGAAGATGAATTGAAACCAGTAGATATCAAAACATTACCACATCCTGGCTTTCCTACTGATATGCAATCTCAAATGATGGCGTTATTACTTACAGCTGAAGGGCATAAAGTAGTTACTGAAACTGTATTTGAAAATAGATTTATGCATGTAGGCGAGTTTAAGCGTATGAACGCTAAAATTACAGTTGAAGGTAGAAGCGCTAAAATAGAAGGAAAAAGTGAGTTGCAAGGAGCACAAGTAAAAGCAACAGACTTACGTGCTGCAGCTGCATTGATTTTAGCTGGTTTAGTAGCAGATGGCAAAACCCAAGTTACAGAATTAAAACATTTAGACAGAGGTTATGTTGATTTGCATGGTAAGTTAAATGCTTTAGGCGCAGATATCAGACGTATAGACGTTTAAATTTAGGTTACGGTAATTTATGAATTGCAACGGAAGAAGATTTGGAGGAAATAAATAATGGAAACAATTTTTGATTATAATGAAATAAAAGAAATTATACCACATAGACAACCTTTTTTATTAATCGATCGAGTTGTTGAATACGAAGCGGGCGAACGTTGCGTCGCAATTAAACAAGTTTCTGGAAATGAACCATTTTTCCAAGGCCATTTTCCTGATTATGCGGTTATGCCTGGTGTGTTGATAACAGAAGCCCTAGCTCAAACAGGTGCTGTAGCTATCTTAAATAGCGAAGAGAACAAAGGAAAATTAGCACTATTTGCCGGTATAGATAAATGTAGATTTAAGAAACAAGTAACTCCCGGTGATACATTAAGATTAGAAGTTGAAATTACAAAAATGCGTGGACCTATTGGTAAAGGTAACGCTAAGGCTACAGTAGATGGTCAATTGGCTTGTAGTTGTGAATTAACATTTGCCATTCAAGCTAAATAAAAAAATCTCAAGGTTTAGGTGTATTACACACCAGCCTTGAGGTTTTTTATTTTTCTAATTTTTCATCTTTTAGACGTGGCTTCGATTGCATCATTCGATTAAATGATTTCTTCAATTCTTCACCGGTTAATCCTTCATCAATTAACTGCTCTAATAAGCTTTCGGCATAAACTTGTCTAAGTGTATAAATATGACATTCAAAAACGACAGAAATGGAATGTTCTAGCCTACTGATATTTTTAATAGTTGCATCAAAGAGCGCTGGATCATTTGCAGGACGAGTAATAACAACACGTATATCTAATAACGTTTCATCTTCCATATAAGCTTTCATTGTCTCATAATGAAAATCGGATATAACAATTTCTAATAACCAGCCAGTGCCGCTATTTTCTTTATTAATTATAACGCCATCTTCTAATTCGTATTCAGTAACGCCACCACTTTCTGATACGATTTGAAATCGAACAGCTTTAAATGATTTCATCGTTCTCACATCCATTTAATAAATTTAAATTCTACAATTATTTCATTTATACAATCATTATAACGTAATTTTAAATAGTAGAGGTGAATTTTGTAGAATTTAGTGTGAATTCACTTTTAAATTCTAGCATTAATGCATTTTGACCTGTAATTTGAAAATGATTAGTATAAAGTTATAAAGGAGGTGACATATGATTAACAACATTGTCATAGTAGGGAGATTAACCAAAGACCCTAAAATTTACGAAAAGGAGGGGAGTAAGTTAGCTACAATGTGTGTAGCAATAACAAGAAATTATAGAGATCAAGAACAAAACACCATCTGTGATTATTTATATTGTAAGGCTGTTGGTAAAATAGCTAATAATATCGAACTATATTTAAATAAAGGATCACTAGTGGGAATCACTGGTCGAATGCAATCAAGAAAATATGAAAAAGAAGGGCAGATGCATTTTGTATCAGAACTTTTTATTGAAACTATTAAATTTATGTCTCCAAGAAACAAAGATGAAGTTAATGAATTACGTGAAATATTCCCTATAGAGCAAGTTCATAATTCAAATAAAGAAATAACTTTACGAGATAATGATATATACGAAATTGTATAATACTCCCAATTTAAACCTACCTCAAAATTAACCCACCCAAATCTATATACATTAAATCCTACTATCAATTATACTTCTTCAGGCTATCCCTCTTAATGTAAGCGTCATAGAGGGGTAGCTTTTTAAATTTAAAAAGCTTTGAGAGAAGATGGAAAATTGTATAAAACATCTTGATTACACAGAATAATCAGATAAATTACAATATTATTACATATAGTATAACGAGGGTATATTCCAAAAAACTTTCACAGTAGTATTTAAACAGAAAAAAATTAATTTCAAAATATATTTATATGTAATTTAATCGTAAAGAAACTATAGATTTTTTCACTTCACTGTAACCTACAATGGTTTTATGAATGTTATAGTTGTACTTGCAAATTAATCATAAATAACTTATTTACCTTATAGGAGGACTTTTTTACAATGAAAAAAACAGTAATCGCATCAACTTTAGCAGTCGGACTTGGAGTAACAGGCTTTGCAGCAGGAAATTCTGCTGACGCTTCTGAACAAGGTGTCGACAAAGCTCAATTAGCGCAACAAGCACTAACTAATCCAGAATCATTAAATGAAGCACCAGTTCAAGAAGGTGCGTATGATATTAATTTCACATACAATAACAAAGACTTTAACTTTACTTCAGACGGTGAAAACTTCAGCTGGAACTACGGTGATGCTTCAGGTGAAGGGTCAAATACGTCAGTAGAGCAAACTACAAATAATAATGTACAAGAAGAGCAAGCTCAACCAACTCAAGCTGGATCAGAACAACCAGCACAAGAAGCTGCACCTCAACAAGAAACTACACAACAACCACAACAAGAAGCAACTTCACAATCTTCTGCTAGTTCAAACGAATCAAGCTCAAGTGAAGCTTCAGAAGGTTCATCAGGCGTGAATGCACACTTACAACAAATCGCACAACGTGAATCAGGTGGCGATATTCATGCTACAAACCCATCATCAGGTGCTTCAGGTAAGTTCCAATTCTTACAAAGTACATGGGATTCAGTAGCACCATCTGAATATCAAGGTCAACCAGCTGCTAATGCACCAGAAGCAGTACAAGACGCTGCAGCACAAAAATTATATGATGAAGTTGGCGCTTCACAATGGGTTACTGCATAATATAACAGTAATGAAATGAATTTTAATTTTTAGAAGTCCATGACATAAATAAATGTCATGGGCTTTTTTATCGTTTAGATTATAAGCTGTTGTATTTTATAAAGTTAAAAATAATTGGATTTCCTGTAAGAAATGGATTAATTCAACAAGAACATTTTAGCGAAATAGACTTCAATGTTCACGGCTTTATATAAACCATTTTATTGCAATAGCTAGCGTACTTTGATATGTTTTAAATAAATACAATATATAAAATCTACTAGGGGAGCCTTTAGGCTGAGATGATTTAAGTCAGACCCTTACAACCTGATTTGGTTAATACCAACGTAGGAAAGTAGTTTAATTATAGTTAAATTGCTATACCTTTCTATTAATTAACTACATTCCTAGTTGGAATGTAGTTTTTATTTATAGGAGGAAACCATTTGTTATTTTCAGAAGCTTTAAAAAAAGAGTCTCAACATATCATAGATGATATTTATAATGATCCATTTATTCAAGGGATGTTGCAAGGAGATTTACCCATTGATGCAACGAAATTTTACTTGCGTGCTGACGCATCATATTTAAAGGAATTTGCAAATATATATGCATTGCTTATTCCAAAAGTGAATAAACTAGAAGACGTGAAATTTTTAGTGGAACAAATTCAGTTTATTGTTGAAGGTGAAGTAGAAGCACATGAAATATTAGCTGAATATGTTGGAGAAAATTATGATAATATTGTAAGCGAAAAGGTATGGCCACCAAGTGGTGATCATTACATTAAACACATGTATTTTAATGCGTATGCAAAAGAAAATGCCGCATATACAATTGCTGCTATGGCACCTTGTCCATACGTCTATCAAGCGATTGCTCAACGTGCTTTACAGGATAAGCAATTAAATAGAAATTCAATATTAGCAAAATGGTTCGACTTTTATAGTACTGAAATGGATGAACTAGTCGATGTATTTGACAAATTCTTGAATAAACTAACTGAAGCATGTACTGTGGATGAAAAGCATGAAATAAAAATGTGCTTTTTACAGAGTACGATTCATGAACGTAATTTCTTTAATATGTCATATATAGAAGAAGACTGGTTATATGGAGGGGAATAAAATGAAAAAACCAAAAATCGCTTTAACTATCGCAGGTACTGACCCAACTGGCGGTGCCGGCGTTATGGCAGATTTAAAATCTTTTCATGCTTGCGGTGTGTACGGTATGGCCACTGTAACAAGTATTGTAGCCCAAAATACGAAAGGCGTTCAACATATCCATAACTTAGAAACACAATGGTTATCTGAACAACTTAGTAGTGTTTTTGATGATGAGTTACCACATGCAATTAAAACAGGGATGATTGCATCTAAAGATATGATGAAAGTCATCCAAGGGTATTTAGAAAAGTATCCTAATATACCATATGTTATAGATCCAGTTATGCTAGCAAAAAGTGGAGATTCATTGATGGATGACGATGCTAAAAAGGATTTGCAAAATATTTTATTACCTTTTGCTACAGTGGCAACGCCTAATTTACCTGAAGCAGAAGAAATCACTGGATTGACCATAGAAGATGAAGCATCTATTTATAAAGCAGGTGAAATTTTTATAAATGAGATTGGTAGTAAAGGTGTTGTGATTAAAGGTGGGCATGCTGAAGATTTAGATGTAGCTAAAGACTACTTATTTACCAAAGATAATGTTTATACTTTTGAGGATCCACGTTATGAAACGAAACATACACATGGTACAGGTTGTACATTTTCAGCAGTAATCACTGCCGAACTTGCGAAAGGTAAATCAATTTATGAAGCCGTGAAAAAAGCCAAAGCCTTTATTTCATTAAGTATCAAGTATACACCTGAAATCGGTCAGGGTAGAGGACCAGTAAACCATTTCGCATATCTGAAGAAAGTAGGTTTAGATGATGAATAGCTTGAATTTATTAAGAGAAAACAATCCGTTAGTTATTTGTTATACGAATGATGTAGTGAAGAATTTTACAGCCAATGGCTTATTAAGCATAGGCGCAAGTCCAGCTATGAGTGAAGCACCAGAAGAAGCAGTTGATATGCTGACTTATGCGAATGCATTATTAATCAATATTGGTACACTGACGAAAGCTAGAGAAGCTGACATTTTAAAGATTGCTAAAACTGCAAACCAAATAGGTACCCCTGTCGTTTTTGACCCTGTAGCGGTAGGCGCTTCTCAATATAGAAAAGATTTTTGCGCAACTTTTTTGAAAGAAATTGATGTTACTGTAATCAAAGGTAATGCGTCAGAAATTTTAGCGTTGATGGATACAGATACGAAAATGAAAGGAACAGATAGTGACCAAGACTTGGATGCGATTACTATTGCTAAAAATGCATATAATCTATTTAATACAGCGATAGCCATAACAGGTGAAGTGGATGTTGTAGTCCAAGACAATCAAATTTATAAATTATCTAACGGGTCACCATTACTTGCGAAAGTAACAGGCGCTGGTTGTTTATTAGGTGCAGTTATTGCTAGTTTTTTAAATAAAGATAACAAAGTGACTATAGAAATGTTGATAGAGGCTATATCAATTTATAATATAGCTTCAGAACAAGCAGAACAAAATTCAAAAAATAACGGACCCGGTTCATTTATGGTTGAGTTATTAAACGCACTTTATCATATTAAATATGATCACTATTTAAAAATGAGTAATAGGCAAGAGGTGTAACTATGTTTGATAAAGATAGTCTAAAAGTATATTTTATTTGTGGAACGCAAGATATACCTTCATCAAAATCAATAAAAGAAGTTGTGAAAATAGCATTAGATTCAGGAATAACTATGTTTCAATATAGAGAAAAGGGTGACGGCGCTTTAATTGGGAATGATAAGCGTGAAATGGCCCAACAGTTATTAGAATTATGTCAGTCTTATAATGTACCTTTTATAGTAAATGATGATGTGGCATTAGCTGAAAATATTAATGCTGATGGCATTCATGTAGGACAAAATGATATGAAAGTTACGGAGTTTGCACAAAAATTTAAAAATAAAATTATTGGTTTAAGTATTAGTGATGTTAATGAATATCAACAATCTGATTTAACTTATGTTGATTATATCGGCGTTGGACCTATGTATGCTACTAATTCTAAAAAGGATGCGAACTTACCAGTAGGTCCCGAAATGATACCTAAATTACGCAGCTATATTGAGGATTTTCCACTCGTTGCAATAGGTGGTATCACGGTTGATAATACTAAAGAAATAATTCAAGCTGGAGCTGATGGTGTATCAATCATTTCTGCAATTAGTAAAAGCGCTAATGTAAGTAAGACAGTTAGACAATTTTTACAAAATGTTGATTAAAGTATAAAAATTTCTTTTTTTGTTTTCTACTTCCCTTCTAATATGATAAAATAAATTCTATGTGAATATATCATTAGAGGTGGAAAAATGAAGAAGAAAGCGCTACTCCCTTTATTATTAGGTGTAATGGTCTTTTTAGCAGGCTGTGACTATTCAAAACCTGGAAATAGAGATGGATTTTTCTATAACACGTTCGTAGAGCCGATGGACAAAGTTATACATTGGTTAGGAACTAGTTTTAATAATGACTATGGTCTAGCAATCATAGTACTTGTATTGGCGATTCGTGTAGTATTATTGCCATTCATGTTATCAAACTATAAAAACAGTCACATGATGCGTGAAAAAATGAAGATTGCAAAACCAGATATTGATGCAATTCAAGAAAAGGTTAAACGTTCACGTACGCAAGAAGAGAAAATGGCAGCAAACCAAGAAATGATGGAAGTTTATAAAAAATATGATATGAACCCTATGAAGAGCATGTTAGGTTGTTTACCAATCTTAATCCAAATGCCGATTATTATGGGATTATTCTTCGTATTAAAATACCCTTCAAGTGGAGGTTTTACTGAACATCCTAACTTTTTATGGTTTAATTTAGCCCAACCAGATATTTGGATTACAATTATTGCAGGTATTTTATACTTCTTACAAGCGTATGTTTCAAGTAAGAGTATGCCAAACGAACAACGTCAAATGGGTTATATGATGATGGTCATCTCACCTATAATGATTGTGTGGATTGCATTGAGCTCTGCATCTGCGTTAGGTTTATATTGGTCCGTCAGTGCGGCATTCTTGATTGTACAAACACAAGTAGCGAATATGTACTATTCAAAACTTGCTAAAAAAGAAGTGGCACCGATGATTGAAGCAATGGAGAAAAACAAAGCAGATTCAGCTGGTAAAGGTAAAAATACACAAGTAGTATCTAAGAAAAACAAAAAGAAATAAAGTAAGCACCAGGAATTAGGTTCCTAGATATAAAAAGCAACCCGGACTAATAGTTAATTAGTTCGGGTTGCTTTTTGATTTGGAAAGCTTTTTGATTGTTTAAATTTAATGTTACAACTAGTACCATTCACTAAAAAATTGTTCGACAAATTGTTCCATATATTTATGGCGTTGTTGTGCGATTTGCTTTGCAGTAGTTGTGTGCATTAAATCTTTAAGATTAAATAACTTTTCATAAAAATGCTTAATAGCAGAAGGCTGCCATTCGCTATAAAAAGAGGCATCGACTTCGTTAATACGTTTTGTATCATGTTCTACCCACATAGGCTCTTTAAAATGACCGGAAAATTGAAAAGTTCTAGCAATACCAATAGCACCAATAGCATCTAATCTATCAGCATCCCTTACAATTTGACCTTCAATAGATAATGGTACGTAATTATTTCGTCCATTCTTATAACTAATATGTTCTATGATATGTAAGATTTGGTGCTGCTGCTCGGATGCTATTTGTAAGTTTCTTAGAAAATTTTCCAAATTCTGCAATGCTTTATGAGTATTTGTAAGTTTTGAATCAATGGTGTCATGCAACAAGCTTGCTAGTTGGATTGTTAACAAATCACCTGCTTGTTCTTGTTCTGAAATGTATGTTGCCATATTAACAACACGGTTAACGTGAGCGATGTCATGACCAGTCGTATCGTCAACATGAAACTGAACCATATAATCATTAGCCTGATTAAGTATGTCTGTATGATTCAAAATAAAATCACCTCTAAAGTTGTATGTTGATGAATATATACTATTTATAAAATAAAGGTCTAAGTTGTTTTACGATTATAAACATTATCTTAAACCTCATAACAAACTATAATATAGGAGATAACAATCTAGAAATACCTTCCTTAAATTTAATCCATAAGTTTCGCTGTTGGTAAATTTCTTTAGTTAATCTATAGGATACTTCCAAGTCTTTTTCAAATGCTAATCTTAATTCTTTTGCTATATGCGTATCGTAAATAAAGGCATTAATTTCAAAGTTCAATGTAAAGCTACGATGATCCATATTAGTAGTACCTACACTTGCAACTTCATCATCAATCACTAATGTTTTTGAATGTAAGAATCCATTATTATAATGGAAAATATTTACACCTGCATCTAATAAAGAAGCAACGTTATTATATGTTGCCCAATAAACAAATGGATGGTCAGGTTTATTAGGGATCATAATACTAACATCAACACCACCAAGCGCTGCAATTTTTATTGCATCTAAAAATGATTGGTCTGGGATAAAGTAAGGCGATTGAATATGAATAGACTGTTTTGCTGAAGCAATCATTTTTAAATAACCATACTTAATTTGTTCCCAGGTTTCATCTGGACCACTGGATGCTATTTGTACACCGATAGTACCGCCAAAATCTACATCAGGGAAATAGCGATCAGCATATTTGAGATTATCACGAGTAGCTTGCGAGTTCCAATCTAGCATGAAACGTAATTGTAAGGCGTTGACAGCATCACCAACGATACGTAAATGAGTATCTCTCCAATAACCAAACTTTTTCTTCTTACCTAAATATTCTTCTCCGACATTAAAACCACCAACATAACCAATATGACCATCAATAATAACAATTTTTCTGTGATTCCGATTATTCATTCTCAGATTGATTAATGGCAATTTAGAAGGGAAAAATGCTTCTACTTGCCCTCCATTTTTTCTAAAAGATTTAAAATCTTTCAGCGATAAACCTCTGGACCCCATATCGTCATAAAGCATTTTAACTTCTATGCCTTGTTCAAGCTTACGTTCGAGAGCATTTAGTATAAGTTTGCCAAGTGAGTCATTTCTAAAAATATAGTATTGAATATGGATATAGTCAGTTGCTTCCTCTATATCTTTAAGAAGAGAATCAAATTTTTTCTTACCATCAGTAAAGATTTTAATTTCATTATCTGTTGTTAAGAAAGCAGCATTATTATATAACAACATTTGAACCATATCTTTAAACTTCACGATTTGATGATTGCCTTTAGAAAAATTATCATTCTTTAAGGCTTCTAGTTGTTCACTTACAATCATTTCAATACCGATTTTATCATCTTCATCCAATGAGAAGATGTGATCGCGCTGAATTTGTCTTCCAATAAATAGGTAAATAATAAAACCTAAGATAGGAATTAACACAAGGACTAAAAGCCAAGCCCATACCGAACCAGCTGATCTTCGTTCCATAAAAATAATTGTAAACGCAAAGATAAGGTTTAATATAAATGAAGTAATCAAAATGATGTTAATCACTACATTAGTATAATTGAGTGACATTGAAAATATTTCTATCATATTAAACCTCCAAAATACAATTAATAAATTTTTAACTAGTGAAAGTCTTAACTATTGTAACATGTTCATAGGCTTTTATCACTTGACTAATACCTATAAGGGGTATATCATATGTATGATATAAGTAGGAGGTGTTGAGAAAGTGACAGAAATTCAAAAAGCGCATCATTCAGAACAAATAAAATCAAATTTGAAATCAAGGCTTAACAGAATAGAAGGGCAAGTACGAGCAATTAATCGAATGATAGATGAAGATGTTTATTGTGATGACGTGCTTACTCAAATTAGAGCGACGCGTTCTGCATTAAACAGTGTAGCAACTAAATTGTTGGATCATCATATGAAAAGTTGTATCATGGATAAAGTGGAAAAAGGTCAACAAGAGGAAGCGATGGAAGAACTATTAGTAACTTTTCAAAAATTAATGAAAGATTAGGAAAGGTGACAAGAGTGCAATCAAAAGTAATTAATATTTCAGTCATTAATACAGAGCAACAACAATATCAAATAAAACAACAGTTAATGAATGTTATAGGCGTCCACAATGTTGCTATCGATAGTGATAAAGGTGAAATACTTATTGATTTCGAAACACCTGCGAGTTTAAATAATTTAGAAAAAGAAATTTATGATCTTGGTTATCAAATATTATAACAAACTAAATTTAAAGTGAATTATCTTACAATTTGAGTTTAAATAGCTTTAGTATAGTTATAAAATGTAAAATTACAACAGAAAAAACTAAAGTTTAAATGAAATATTACAATAAAAATCACTATTTTTTTGAAGTAAATTAAAAAAATTGAATATAATGTGGTATTTTATATTTAAAAAGGGTAAGATATAGTAGAAGCTAGAAATTTAGGGGTGATGATATGAATAAAGATAACGAAAAAATTCAAAATGTAGTTAAACTATTATCATCATTAGGGGTAAACATAAAGAAAACCAAATCACGATTAGAAGTTATGCATACTCTACCAACAACTGTGAAAACCGCTAACGAATTGAAATAGTCAAGTTACCCAATGAAGTGATTGGAGCCAATGGTTCTAGTCGCTTTTTTTATTTGACGCTATAAGAAACAGGATTGATATAATAATCAGTCCTGTTTTTTGATGAAAAATAGCGCATATATTATATTTGATTTTAAAAAATACGCCCCTGAAAGCTATATTTTTGTATAACTTTAGAGGCGTATATTTGTAATTTGGGTTGATTGTTATCTATGTGATAGATAATTGGATTAAAGTTATTAGTAGTTTATACATGGGCTTTATCTCGGAGAGTCCAAAGGCAACACTACGCTATTGAAAAACTTTTCGATTTTAATAATCAACGGAGTTGTTGATTATATAAGTCTAATTCTAGAATTGTTTTGTGTATTAATGTTGCGTTGTTGTGTTTTGTTTATAGACGAAGCATTATATTACGAAAACGTAATGTAACTTAAGTCTTTGATCTAGTTAACGGAGTTGTTGATGAAAATTGTTTCGGTTGGTGATAAGTGAACGATAATATAACACCGATTCCGCACATCAAACTCCATAATGAACTACCACCGTAACTAATAAATGGCAATGGTATACCTGTTATTGGCAACAGCTGAATAGTCATTCCTATGTTTTGTAACACGTGGAATAAAATAAGGGCAGCGTATCCAATAATAAATAGTTTACTAAAGGGTAATTCAAATTTCGTAGCAAGTCTAACTAAATGGAATATAAAGGCTAAGAAAACTAATATTAAGATAACAGAACCAATAAATCCAAATTCTTCACCGATAACGGAAAAGATAAAATCTGTATGGTTTTCTGGAATATAAACTTCACCATGGTTAAATCCTTTACCGAACAGTTGGCCCGATCCAATAGCTTTAAGAGATTCGGTTAAATGGTAACCATCACCACTACTATAAGTATATGGGTCGAGCCAAGAATTAATACGTCCCATTTGATATGTTTTGATACCGAAACTATTTTCAATTAGCGAAGGCTTGTAAATGATTGAAAGAATAATGCTAGATGCAAAGACGATTCCTGTAATAAATACAGGTGCTAATATCTTCCAAGAAATACCACTTACAACGATAATCCCTACTATAATAGCGCAAAGTACCAACATAGTTCCTAAATCATTTTGCAATAATATCAGACCCATTGGGATAATTGAAATACCTGCAATTTTTAATAATAGTTTAAAATCAGTCTCTAATGATTTATTAAAGGTGAATTGATTATGTCTAGAAACTAACTTGGCGAGGGCTAATATGAGTACAATTTTCATGAATTCTGAAGGTTGTACACTAATTGGTCCCAATTTATACCAACTTTTCGCTCCATTAATGATAGGTGTGATAGGTGTTTCTGGAATAATGAGTAGTATAAATAAGGCTATACAAAGTAAAAAATACAACAAGTATGTATATTTCATTAATTTTTTAGGTGATACAAGCATGATTAAACACGCGATTAGACCGCCTAATACGTAATATAAAATCTGTCTTATGCTAAAATTGGCGCTATATTGACCGCCACCCATAGCTGAATTAATAATTGTGACACTTATTATTGCTAATAATACGAGGATACCTATTAAAACCCAGTCAATCCGCCGTATCCAATGGTTATTTTTTAATTGACGTGAAATTCTCATTTCTTACCCCTTTAAACTACTTAGATTTCTTTATATTTGTATTATATTTAGATTTTACCGAACTTTAGCATATTTTGCTAGAATGAGGGTGCTTTATTTAGAAAATTATAATTATTATGATACTGTAAAACTTTAAAAATATACTCAAGATACCTTTGAAAAATAAATGCTTTTTATACTACTAAACAAATGCAAAAAATTATTAAATCGTGATATGATGTAGTTTAAGAATTGTATATGGAGGCTAAAATATGGCTAAGGAAAATGTATGTATCGTATACGGAGGAAAAAGTGCAGAACATGATGTTTCAATATTAACAGCACAAAATGTTTTGAATGCTATTGATAAAGCACAATATCAAGTAGATATTATTTACATAACAAATGATGGTGCATGGAAAAAGAAAGAAAATATCGTAGACACTATAAATGATATAGACACTTTACGTTTAACAGAAGTTGAAGCGGGAGAAATATCCCAATTGCTTAACGTAGGTAGTACTGGCAATCCTTATAGTGCTGTTTTCCCTGTATTACATGGGCCAAATGGTGAGGATGGTACAATCCAAGGTTTGTTTGAAGTATTGGATATACCTTATGTAGGTAATGGCGTTTTAGCTGCCTCAAGTTCAATGGATAAATTAGTAATGAAACAACTTTTTGCACACAGAGGTTTACCTCAATTGCCATATGTGAGTTTTTTAAGAAGTGAATATCATAAATATGAAGGTAATATCTTGAAATTGGTTCATGATAAATTAGAATATCCAGTGTTTGTTAAACCAGCTAACTTAGGCTCAAGTGTAGGAATTAGTAAATGTAATAATGAAGAAGAATTAAAAGTTGGTATTGAAGAAGCTTTTCAGTTTGACCGTAAGTTAGTTATTGAACAGGGGATTGATGCTAGAGAAATCGAAGTTGCTGTATTGGGTAATGATTATCCAGAAACAACTTGGCCAGGAGAGGTCGTTAAAGATGTTGCGTTCTACGATTATAAATCAAAATACAAAGATGGAAAGATTAGATTAGAAATTCCAGCTGACCTAGATGAAGAAGTTCAAATGACTTTAAGAAATATGGCTGTAGAAGCATTTAAAGCAACTGACTGTTCAGGTTTATTACGTGCCGATTTCTTTGTTACTGAAGATAATCAAATTTTCATAAATGAGACTAATGCTATGCCAGGATTTACTGCATTTAGTATGTATCCTAGTCTTTGGGAAAATATGGGCGTGTCCTACGCAGATTTGATTAAAAAATTAATTGAATTAGCTAAAGAAAAACACAAAGATAAAAAACAAAATAAATACAAAATTGATTGAGGCGGATAAATTATGATTGAGGTAACGTTAGAACAAATTCAAGAATGGATTCCTTGTGAAATTGATAATGAGTATATGGACCAAGGTATACAAGGTATTTCTATTGATTCACGCGATATTAAAAGTCAAAATTTATTTATTCCGTTTAAAGGTGAGAACGTTGATGGACATAAATATGTAGCACAAGCATTAAAAGATGGTGCAGGTGCTTCGTTTTACCAAAAAGGGATGCCATTAGATGAACGTGTTGATGGCCCGATTATATGGGTCGAAGATACGTTAACAGCATTACAACAACTTGCAAAAGCTTATTTAGAGTTTGTAAATCCTCAAGTCATTGCAGTTACAGGATCAAATGGTAAAACTACTACTAAAGATATGATTGAAAGTGTGCTAAAACCACAATTTAAAGTTAAGAAAACACAAGGTAATTATAACAATGAAATTGGTATGCCCTTAACTATTTTAGAATTGGATTTAGATACTGAAATATCAATTCTTGAGATGGGAATGTCAGGTTTTCACGAAATTGAATTTTTATCAAATTTAGCGGAGCCTAATATTGCAGTAATAACAAATATTGGTGAGTCACATATGCAAGATTTAGGTTCTAGAGAAGGTATTGCGAAAGCTAAATCTGAAATTACTGTTGGCTTACAACCAGGTGGTTTGTTTATCTATGATGGAGACGAGCCGTTGTTAGAACCTTATGTAAATCAATTAACTAATGTCGACTTAATTAGCATAGGTAAAAATTCAACTAATTCACTTGTAAGTCAAATGGAGTCTATTAATAATGATGGTATTGCATTTACTATTAATGAAGAAGAGCGATTTGAGCTACCAATATTAGGTGAACATAATATGAAAAATGCTACGATTGCGATTGCTGTAGGTAAGAGATTGAATTTGAGTTACGACACAATTTTTAATAATCTAAGTAAAGTTCAATTGACTGGTATGAGAATGCAACAGTATCATACTTCTGATAATTCGTTAGTAATAAATGATGCTTATAATGCAAGCCCGACAAGTATGAAAGCGGCTATTGATACTTTAACAGTGATGGATGGTAGAAAAATATTAGTATTGGGCGATGTATTAGAATTAGGCCCTGATAGCCAAATCATGCATGAACAAGTTGGAAAATATTTAGATGGTAAAGCTATAGATACACTATTTACTTTTGGTACGGAGTCGCAATATATAAGCAATGTAGGCAAACAATATGTTAACCATGTCGAGCATTTTGAGGATAAACAAAAGTTGATCCAAACTATAAAAACATATGTACAACCAGAAGATAAAGTATTAGTAAAAGGTTCAAGAGGCATGAAATTAGAAGAAGTCGTTGAAGTATTAATCTAAGTAAGCTCATATTAAATAACGATATTAATAGCTAAAGTTAGCCATACTATTTAATTTCGTTATCATATATATAACGTATCTTAATATATAAGGCCGGGGCGTAAAATGTCTCGGTCTTAGCTATGCTATTAGCACATGAGATTATTGAATAATATTATAAACAGTTAAGTACAAAGTTAAAATTACTTACACACGATTAAGTTATTAACATGTACATACAATATTATGGAGTTTTATTATAATGTTGGATATATTTAAAAACTTTAAATAAATATATTTAAAGTAAAAGGTAGCTACACTTTAAAACTATACTAATCTGACAATTAACTTAAAAAATTAATTAACAAAATTTTTTCGAAAGTTGAAACTCATATTGGAAAATAAATTTAAACGCTTACAACCTATGTCTTACAAGGTTTAACATGACGATAAGAATATTCAATACACATGATATATCTTATTTAATCAAATTTGGTTTATTGCGATTATATACTTGAGGTGGTACTATAAAGAAGTTGAAGAAACTTAAGTGAACATATATGTATAGAAATACAGATAAATAAAGGAGAATTATATTGCAAAATTTTAAAGAATTAGGGATCTCAGATAAGATGGCAGAAACCCTACAATCCATGGGGTTCGATGAGGCCACTCCTATACAAAAAGAGAGTATCCCTCTTGCCTTAGAAGGCAAAGATGTTCTTGGTCAAGCGCAGACTGGTACAGGTAAAACAGGCGCATTTGGTATTCCATTAATTGAAAAAGTGGCAGACCAAGAAGGCGTTCAATCATTAATCCTTGCACCAACGAGAGAATTAGCGATGCAAGTTGCAGAATCACTAAAATCGTTTGCTAAAGGACAAAATGTACAAGTAGTTACAGTATTTGGTGGCATGCCAATCGACCGCCAAATCAAAGCGCTTAAAAAAGGACCACAAATCGTAGTAGGTACGCCAGGTCGTGTGATAGATCACTTAAATCGTCGCACATTAAAAACAACTGATATTCATACGTTAATTTTAGATGAAGCGGATGAAATGATGAACATGGGCTTCATCGATGACATGAAATTTATTATGGATAAAATACCTGCAGAACAACGTCAAACTATGTTGTTCTCAGCTACTATGCCTAAAGCAATTCAAACATTAGTACAACAATTCATGAAATCACCTGTTATTGTTAAAACAATGAACAATGAAACATCTGATCCACAAATTGAAGAATTTTATACTATTGTAAAAGAATTAGAAAAATTCGATACATTTACAAGTTTCTTAGATGTACATCAACCAGAACTAGCTATTGTATTCGGTCGTACAAAACGTCGTGTTGATGAATTAACAAGCGCGTTAATTTCAAAAGGATACAAAGCTGAAGGATTACATGGTGATATCACACAAGCAAAACGTTTAGAAGTATTGAAAAAATTCAAAAATGACCAGTTAGACATTTTAGTAGCAACAGATGTTGCAGCAAGAGGCTTAGACATTTCAGGTGTAAGCCATGTTTATAACTTCGATATTCCTCAAGATACTGAAAGTTATACACACAGAATTGGACGTACTGGTCGTGCTGGTAAAAAGGGTGTTGCGATTACATTCGTTAACCCAATTGAAATGGATTATATCCGTCAAATTGAACAAGCAAACAAACGTCAAATGACAGCTTTGAGACCACCTCATCGCAAAGAAGTGCTTAAAGCACGTGAAAACGACATTAAAGGTAAAGTTCAAAATTGGATGTCTAGAGACAGCGAGCCTAGATTACAACGTATTGCTACTGAGTTAATCGAAGAATATAATGATGTGAATTTAGTTGCAGCATTATTGCAAGAGTTGGTTGAATCAAATGATGATGTTGATGTTCAATTAACATTTGAAAAACCGTTATCTCGCGGCAAAGGTCGTCAAGGTAAAGGTGGACCAAAACGTGGTGGTGGCAATCACAAACGTGGCGGTGGCAAATTTGATAACAAAAACCGTCGTTCAAGTAAAGGCGGATTCAACAATAAGAAAAAAAATGACAGACCTTCTTCAGACAGAAACAACAATAAGAAATCAATGAAAGGTCGCACATTTGCCGACCATAAAAAATAGTAAATAATTTATCATATATGAAATTTAGGTTTAATCATCCCAATTATTTGGGGTGATTTTTTGTGTTCATATATAAATTACATATTGTTATCGAAACACAGTTTAATAGATACATTTGATAAAAGGGAAGTGAAGCGTGCAATAGCCTTATGTTATAATGAGTTGAAATCTCAATAGAGGAGTGTATATATGTCGAGCGAACAACTATTTAAGAAAAGTCCTAGCCAAGCATTAACTTACTATTATATTAGTGAGGGACTATCATTTATAGTTAATATGATTATAGCAATTGTCTTAATATTTTTATGGAGTCATTTTAATTGGTGGCATTTTATAATCTACTTAATATACGCATTTATTTTATTTGATATTATATATGCTGTCCTAAAACCTTGGATTACTTATCGGTATACTTATTATCGAATTATGGAAAATTATATAGAAGTTAAATTTGATTTCTTTTTTAAAACTCAAAAAATTGTAAAACTTGAACGTACTCAATTTACTGAACGCAAAAACAACCCAATTTTAAAGAAGCTAGATTTGGCTAAAGTTTCATTAGTTACAGCGGGTCATCGTGTGAGCTTTCCACTAATATCGATTAAAGACTCAAAAGCATTTGAATCAATGACGCTTGGTTATTTGAAAGGAGCTGATTTTGATGTATAAACCACAAAAACTGCATCCCATTTCTTACTTAACAGGTATTATTGAAGCAATTAAGCAAAACATCTTTTTAATCATTATTTTTTTAGTATTTAATATTAGAGATTTTGATTTCACAAATATTTATGCTTATATCTTCCCAGGTATAGTAAGTTTGTTTTTTATTATTTCATTCATAAATCAAGTGCTAAAAGTATATAACACACGCTATTGGATAGAAAATGATCATTTTGTTTTAGCAACAGGTATATTTACAAAAGAAAGAAAAGAATTAAATATTCGTCGTATTCAAACGTTAGACACATCACAAGGCATTATCAATCAATTAGTTGGGGGCGTGAAATTACAAATTAAGACGCCTAGTGATGGTATTGATTTAGATACAGTGTCAAAATCACAAAGTGAAACGATTCAGCAAGCTTTGAGAGATAAGCAAAAAGAATTAATCAATGATAGTGATGAAACGCAAAGTAAGATGGATATTTCGGCAGAAGATGAACATAATACTGAAGTAGATAATCAGCCAGTACATTTATATAAGCTTAACTTTAAAGAATTGTTATTTATGGCACTAACTAGTGGTGCAATAGGTGTTGCATTTGCTGCGCTATCACCAATTATTGGTGGTTTGTCGAACGTCATTCCTTGGGATTGGTTAACGGATGAATTTGCACAAATTTCGCAAGCAATTTTCGTTATAGTGCTCATGATGATAGCAATAGTTATAGCAATAAGTTATATAGTAGGAACATTTATTGTCATTGTACGTAATTTTAATTATACAGTGACGCAAAACAACAATCAGTTAAATATTAAATATGGTCTTTTTAATGTGAAAAGTATTACTGTCCCTACAGATAGAGTGCAGGCAATTGTTGAAAAACAATCATTTTTGAGGAAATTATTTGGCTATACGGCCATCCATTTTGTCATAACAAGTGATATGAACGGTAACGATAAAGATGATGTATCTTTAGATGGCAATGTTATGATTCTTCCATTTATTAAGCGAGATAAAGGCTATGCAATTATCAAAAATTTAATTCCTAATATGTCATTTGAAAAGCCAGAGCAAGGCATGCCTTGGAGAGGTTTCCATAGACATTTTTGGAAGGAGTCAATTGTCATTGTTGTTGGGGCTGTTATTATTAATTATTTTTGGGAGCCTTGGGTGTTCTTGATCGCCGGTATAATAATATTATTATTAATCATACATAGCTATCTTGTTGTTAAGTATTCCGGTTTAAAGGTGGAAAATGACGAAATCGTGATACGCAATGTGACTCTATTTGGATTTAGAAATTCATATTTTAAACATAATAAAATATTAGGGATGGAAATAAAACGCAATCCATTTCTTATTAAAAGTAATTTAGGAAACTTTAATTTTATTATTGCAAAAGCTGCGGGTAATGAAGCAATAGGTCTTGATTTTAATCCGCAGAAGCATGTTCAAATACTTAGGTGTTGGTACTTGAGAGGTGAAAATGATGGAGAACTATAACAATATGCATGAGTCAGGTAAGACAGTGATGCGACTCTCTGCAACTATTACTGTAGCGATTTTGTTAATTGCATTCACTATATTTAACGTGGTCAACTATGTATGGCTTGAATGGATTGATAAAGAGCAGATGAAATGGATTATTATTATTGGAGTTAGTATAGCGCTCGTATATCTAATTATAAGTGTTATTTTCATTCCAATATATAGATATAAAATTTTCAAATATAATATAGATGATAACGTAGTTACAGTTAGAAATGGTTTGTGGTTTGTGTCAGTAATGAAAGTTCCGTTATTTAGAATACAAAATGTAGACACACATGAAGGGATTTTAATGAGGAAATATAAATTAGCAAATCTTACATTATCAACTGCTGGCGGTAATATAAGTATTAAATTTATTAATAAAACAACTGCCACAAGGTTGAAACAACAAATTAAATCCGTAAATAAGGACAAAAACCAGTCAAACTAATTGCTAATTATCTGTTTATAAACAAGTGAATAAAAAGTTATGCAAAAGTAAGGAGAAACGCTATGATACACGGTATAGGTGTGGATTTAATTGAGATTGACAGAATAAAAAAACTTTACCAAAAGCAAGATAAACTTGTGGAACGTATTTTAACAGTAAATGAACAACATAAGTTTAATGGATTTAAAAATGAACACCGTAAAATGGAATTTCTAGCTGGACGTTTTGCATGTAAAGAAGCTTTTAGCAAAGCTTTAGGGACAGGAATTGGTAAAACGGTTGCTTTTAACGATATAGATTGCTTCAATGACGAAAATGGAAAACCTTGCGTTTATTACGGTGATTTTAATGTACATGTGAGTATTACGCATACAGAACACTATGCAATGAGCCAAGTTATTTTAGAAGTTGATGATGTTTTTTAAAAAATTGCAGTATGTTTGATTTGGCTATCTTATTATGAGTGTTATAAAATTAATTTAATATAAAGATATGTATATCATTATAAGCATATAGGAGGTATAAATTTAATGTCTGATAAGTACTATAGATCGTCATACTTGAATGTGGATTTAAATGCCATTGTCTCTAATTTTCAAGTTTTTCAAAAATTACATCCAAATAAAACTGTCATGCCTGTAGTTAAAGCAAATGGGTATGGACTAGGAAGCGTACCAATTGCTAGACAACTTATGGAAAATGGTGCGGAGTTTTTTGCGGTAGCGACGCTTGATGAAGCTATTGAGTTGCGAATGCATGGTATAGATGCAAAGATACTCGTATTAGGTGTAATCCCTTCATATAATATTAGTAAAGCTATCCAACATCGTGTTGCAATTACAGTCCCTTCGAAAGATTGGTTGGTTGATGCGATTCAAGAAATTCCAGAAACAAATGAAAAAGATATTTGGCTACATATTAAATTAGATACTGGTATGGGCAGATTAGGTATGAAAGACGTTGATGAGTACAAAGAGGTTATATCGCTTATCCACTCACAAGAGCATTTAGTATTTGAAGGCGTGTTCACTCATTTTGCATGTGCAGATGAAGCTGGTGAATCAATGAATGAACAACAAGCCCTATTTGAAGAAATAGTTAATCAAGCTGATAAACCAGATTATATACATTCTCAAAACTCAGCAGGTGCATTAATGAAGGATACACAGTTTTGTAATGCAGTTAGGGTCGGCATTTCACTATATGGTTATTATCCATCACAATATGTAAAAACGAATGTTAAAGTACATTTAAAACCTAGCGCACAGTGGATTAGTGAGGTTGTTCAAACTAAAATACTTCAAGCTGGAGAATCAGTAAGTTATGGTAGCGTATATACAGCTGATAAACCAACAAGAATAGGTATTATTCCAGTAGGATATGCAGATGGTTTTCCAAGAATAATGAAAGGCTTTAGCGTGAATGTAAATGGTATCCAATGTGAAATCATTGGAAAAGTATGTATGGATCAGATAATTATAAAAATTCCTGAAGATATAGAAGCAGGAGATAAAGTCATTATTATGGACCATCATAGTGATAACCCACAATCAGCTGAAGCGTTGGCATACCAACAAAAAACTATTAATTATGAGGTTTTATGTAGACTGAGTAGAAGATTGCCGAGGATTTATCATGAGACTAAGGGCTTAGAAATTCGAAATGAATTGCTAAAATAGTATAGTCACTTTATGTAAAATTTGTTATTATATATCTAACAAGAAATCTCGATATATTCTATTTTAGTCACCTGGAGGTCTTTATTCATGGCAAGTTTTAATCAAAGTAGAAACCATAGTATTGAACAACTATTAAAAGAAGGCTATTCTCAAATGGCTGACTTAAATCTCTCCCTTGCAGCAGAAGCCTTTCCATTTGAATGTGAAGCTTGTGATTGCAATGAAGTTTACATTAGCTCCAAGAATAATAATGAATGATGAGAAGAGGAGACGTTTATTTAGCTGATTTGTCACCAGTGCAAGGGTCTGAACAAGGGGGAATTAGACCCGTCGTTATTATACAAAACGATACTGGTAATAAATATAGTCCTACAGTAATTGTGGCTGCAATTACTGGTAGGATTAATAAAGCTAAAATACCTACACATGTAGAAATAGAAAAAAGTAAATATAAACTTGATAAAGATTCTGTTATATTGTTAGAACAAATCAGAACTTTAGATAAAAATAGACTAAAAGAAAAATTAACATATCTTTCTGAGAAAAAAATGAAAGAAGTTAACATTGCTATTGATATAAGTTTAGGATTACATAATATTAGGAATAATAAATCCTAAGTTTCAAGGGGTTACTTAATAAGTAAATATATTAGTAAATGCTAGACATCGATTTGCTATAACATGTAACAACCATTTAATTGTTGAGTTAATTAAGTTTGTTGAATTTTGAATTTTATTATAGTGGTTGGATACCTTTACATAAGATGTCTAAGTGAGAAGCTTTAGGGTATCCTAAAGCTTTTTTAAATATTAAAGTAGAAACTTTTCTAATTATTAATCCAATATAATGAGATGCTAAAGCAATAATCAGCATTTACATATCCTATTTAAAACATACATCAAGAACATAAATTTATGTTACATCCAATGTATGCGATTTATATTTGCATTTTGAGGAGGAAAATACCGCGTGGAAGAATTCAAAAATCAATATAAAACGCTAATTGATAAAAGCTTACATACAAATGATTCAATTGAATTATTAAATGAGTGTAAGCGTTTTACCGAAGAAGTCGTAAAAAAAGATTTATTGCCTGAAGATATCGTGCAAATACATAAAGAGCACATACAAAATCAAAATTTAGATGAAGCGCAAATCTTGAAAACATTTAATGTGTTGAAAGAAATTGTTAAAGGATTCGGTTATAGCTATAGAGACTATAAACAATTAGTAGATCGCTTGCAATATCATGATAAAGAAATTGATTTAGCATCACGTTTACAACAAACAATGTTGAAAACAGATATACCTCAATTTGATAGTATACAAATTGGTGTGATTTCTGTTGCAGCGCAAAAAGTAAGCGGAGATTACTTCAACCTCATTGATCATAAAGATGGTACGATGAGTTTTGCAGTAGCAGATGTCATTGGTAAAGGTATTCCGGCTGCATTAGCCATGAGTATGATAAAGTTTGGTATGGACTCGTACGGACATTCTCAGTTACCAAGTGATGGTTTGAAAAGATTGAATCGTGTGGTAGAAAAAAACGTTAATCAAAATATGTTTGTAACAATGTTTTATGGACTATATGAAGAACTAAATCACTTATTATATTGTAGTTCAGCTGGCCATGAGCCAGGCTACGTCTATCGTGCTGAAACTGAAGCATTCGAAGAAATTACTGTGCGTGGTCGAGTCTTAGGGGTAAGTCAACAGACACGATATAAACAGCAAGAAATTCCGATTTATTTAGATGACTTAGTAATTATATTCACTGATGGTGTGACAGAAGTTAGAAATGAAGCTGGAGACTTTTTAGATAAACATCATCTATTAGATATGATTCATAAATATAAGCATATGCATCCTCAGGATATAGTGCAGCTTCTATATGAGGCTATTTTAAAGATACAGAATCCTGAAAAAAGAGATGATTTAACGATATTAATAATAAAAAGAGTGAATTAGTTTTTGATTATTTAGATTTAAAATTTAACTTTAAGGGTATAAAAGTTATTAATGAGACTATAATTAGGAGTGTAATGTTATGAACCTTAATATTGAAACTGTGACTCATGATACTCATTATGAGGTGAAAGTTGGTGGGGAACTGGATGTTTATACAGTTCCTGAGTTAGAAGAAGTCTTAGTTCCAATGAGACAAGAAGGAACGCATGATATATATGTAAATTTAGAAAATGTTAGTTATATGGATTCGACTGGTTTAGGTTTATTTGTAGGTACATTAAAAGCGCTAAACCAAAATGATAAGGAATTATATATTCTAGGTGTTTCAGATCGAATAAACCGACTATTTGATATTACAGGATTAAAAGATTTGATGCATGTTAATGAAGGAACGGAGGTCGAATAACATGCAACATAAACAGGATTATATTGAAATGCGTTTACCAGCCACAGCAGAATATGTAAGTTTGATACGATTGACCCTATCAGGCGTATTTTCACGCGCAGGTGCTTCATACGATGATATAGAAGATGCCAAAATTGCTGTAAGTGAAGCAGTTACTAATGCAGTAAAACATGCCTATAAAGATAACCCAAATGATGTAGGAATGATAAATCTATGTTTTGAAATTTTTGATAATAAGATAAAAATCGTCATCTCTGACCAAGGAGAAAGTTTTGATTATGAAGAAACGAAAGCCCAATTAGGGCCTTATAAAGAAGATGAAAATATTGATTTCTTAAGAGAAGGAGGTTTAGGTCTGTTTTTAATTGAATCATTAATGGATGAAGTTACGGTTGATAAAAAATCAGGAGTAACAATCAGCATGATAAAGTATATTAAAAAAGAGCAGGTGCGAAATAATGGCGAGAGAGTCGAAATCAGTTAATGATGTATCACCTGAACAAATTAACCAATGGATTACAGAGCACCAAAACAATGAAAACTCTGATGCTCAAGATAAACTTGTAAAGCATTATAGAAAGTTAATCGAATCATTGGCATATAAATATTCTAAAGGTCAATCTCATCATGAAGACCTCGTTCAGGTCGGTATGGTTGGTTTAATCGGTGCAATTAATCGGTTTGACTTGTCCTTTGATAGAAAGTTCGAAGCCTTTTTAGTACCAACCGTAATTGGTGAGATAAAACGTTATTTACGTGATAAAACATGGAGTGTCCATGTACCTAGAAGAATTAAAGAGATAGGACCACGTATTAAGAAAGTAACAGATGAATTAACAAATGAACTTGAGCGCTCACCTTCTATTACAGAAATTGCAGACAGACTTGAAGTGAATGAAGAAGATGTATTAGAAGCAATGGAAATGGGTCAAAGTTATAACGCATTAAGTGTTGATCATTCTATTGAAGCAGATAAAGATGGTTCTACAGTGACATTATTAGATATAATGGGACAACAAGATGATAATTATGATTTAACAGAAAAAAGGATGATATTAGAAAAAATATTACCTATTTTAACTGAAAGAGAAAGACAAATTATTCAATGTACGTTTATCGAAGGTTTAAGTCAAAAAGAAACAGGAGAAAGAATTGGTTTGAGCCAAATGCATGTTTCAAGATTACAAAGAACCGCGATTAAAAAACTTCAAGAAGCTGCGAATAAATAATCATTAAATTCAAAAGGCAGGATCTCTAAACTTAGGGTGCTGCCTTTTTATTTGTAGTTATATAATTAAAATAAAGCGTTAATCAAATATGTTAAAATATATAAGATAGATAAAAATAAATACATAATTGTGAGTGGAGGATTCTATGGATAGTAATTTAATACAATCTATAAGAGATAAATATAATTTTACGACTAAACAAATCAATGCGGTGTTAACATTATTAGAAGATAAAAACACTGTGCCATTTATTGCTCGTTATAGAAAAGAACAAACTGGTGGTTTGGATGAAGTTGAAATTAAACAAATTGATGATGAATATCAATATATGGTTAATCTTCAAAAAAGAAAAGAAGAAGTTATACATAATATAGAAGAACAAGGTTTATTAACAACAGGTCTAAAAAATGATATTTTAAAACAGACTAAACTTCAGAGAGTTGAAGATTTATATAGACCTTTTAAACAGAAAAAGAAAACAAGGGCTACAGAAGCAAAAAGAAAAGGGTTAGAACCACTTGCACAATGGTTAAAACAATCGGCAGTAGAAACTTCGGTCGAAACGAAAGCGCAACAATTTATTACAGAAGAGGTTCCGAATGTAGAAGATGCAATTAAAGGTGCTCAAGATATCATTGCAGAGTTAGTATCAGATGAACCTAAATATAGAAGAAAAATTTTAAAAGATACATTCCAACATGGCAGTATTATCACCCAAAAGAAAAAGAACGCTGAAGATGAGAAGGAAATATTCTCAATGTATTATGACTATACAGAACCGGTGAAAAAGATCGCAAATCACCGTGTATTAGCTGTTAATCGTGGAGAGAAAGAAAAAGTATTAACCGTAAAAGTGGAAATGGACACTCAAGGCATTGAAAACTTTATTCGCGAAAATGAAATAAATGATAAACATGAAGGTACTTATATAATTGAAAACGCTATAAAAGATAGTTTGAAGCGCTTGATTATGCCTTCTATTGAAAGAGAAATAAGAGGGGATTTAACTGAAAAAGCTGAAAATCATGCTATAGATGTGTTTAGCGAAAATTTAAGAAATTTATTGCTACAACCTCCAATGAAAGATAAGCAAATACTAGGTGTAGATCCAGCGTTTAGAACTGGATGTAAACTTGCAGTGATTAATCCATACGGAACTTTTGTTGCAAAAGGTGTTATGTATCCACATCCGCCAATCAATAAAAAAGATGATGCTGAAAAAACATTTATACAATTTGTACAGGCGTATGATGTTGAATTGATTGCTATAGGTAATGGGACAGCTAGCAGAGAAACAGAGCAATTTGTTGCAACAATGATTCAAAAACATAAATTAAATGTACAATATATTATTGTAAACGAGGCCGGTGCATCTGTGTACTCTGCTTCAGAAATAGCAAGAAGTGAATTTCCTGAGTTTCAAGTTGAAGAACGTAGTGCAGTTTCAATTGGTAGAAGAGTACAAGACCCATTAAGTGAACTCGTTAAAATAGATCCGAAATCTATCGGTGTTGGGCAGTACCAACATGATGTAAATCAAAAAGCTTTGGAAGGTGCGCTAACGTTTGTAGTTGAAACGGCAGTTAACCAAGTAGGGGTTGATGTTAATACTGCTTCTCGTTCATTACTACAATATGTTTCTGGTCTGACACCAACTATTGCTCAAAATATAATAGATTATAGAGAAGAAAACGGCGCAATAACACATAATAAAGATATCGCTAAAGTAAAACGATTAGGCGCAAAGACATTTGAACAAAGTATTGGTTTTATGAGAATAGTGGATGGTAAAGAACCATTAGACAATACATCAATTCACCCTGAAAGTTATGAAGTTACTTATCAATTGTTAAAAGAAATTGATATGACTCCCAAAGATTTGGGATCAAAACAACTTAAATCAGTATTAAATCATGTGAATGTTGAATCAACAGCAGAGAAATTAAATATTGGGGAGCCTACATTAGAAGATATAATAAAATCATTAATTGCACCTAATAGAGACCCTAGAGATGAATTTGAAACTCCGATTTTAAAATCAGATGTCCTTTCTATTGAAGATTTATCTAAAAACATGAAACTTCATGGTACTGTTAGAAACGTAGTAGACTTTGGAGCGTTTGTAGATATAGGGGTAAAACAAGATGGTTTAGTACACGTATCCAAATTGTCTAGAAAGTTTATTAAAAATCCAATGGATATTGTAAGTGTTGGGGATATTGTAGATGTATGGATTTTAGATATTGATGAGAAAAAAGGTAAAGTGTCATTAACGATGATAGATCCTAATGGATAACAATGAAATACAACAATTAACTGAAACAATATCTAGAAAGTATTTTGGCTGTGAATTTCAGCATAAAGCATATTTTAATAATAGATTAAAAACTACTGGTGGACGCTATATATTAAATTCACACAATATAGAAATAAATGAAAAGCAATTTATAAAATACGGAGAATCGGCAATTATTGATATTATAAAACATGAATTATGTCACTATCACCTACATATTCAAGGCAAAGGTTATAAACATAAAGACGCAGATTTTAAGGTTTTAAGTAAACAGACAGGGGCGCCTAGATTTTGCGCCCCTTTAGAAAAATACGAAGAACGAGCAAAGTATATCTATAAATGTGAAAACTGTGGTGTTGAGTTTCCGAGAATTAGAAAAGTAAACACAAAGAAAATGGTTTGTGGCAAATGCAAAGGGAAGTTAACCCAAGTAGAAAAATAGAATATTAAGTTGAAGGAATGAGTCTTAATGTTATGTTAAGGCTCAATTTTTTATGTAAAAGAAACTAAAAATACTATTAAATCGAGAAATAAATGAGTATTTTAACAACATAAGTAAAGTATAATATATATGGTTGTTATTTTACTCATTTTAGTTTTTGTTTTATATTGACGTTTAGCTATATATGTTATAAGATAATAAACGTTGAAAAATTAATAACAACTTTCGTTAAAGAAATATTAACTTCATTAATTTGATTTGAAAAGTTATTGACAAAATATTAAGTATATATTACAATAGAATGTGTTACTTAATAGAAGAGAAAAACCGTTTTGCTAAGCGGCCGTGGCGGAACGGCAGACGCGCTAGGTTGAGGGCCTAGTGGGAGTATTCCCGTGGAGGTTCAAATCCTCTCGGCCGCATCAAATACCTTATTTAAATAAGCGGGTGTAGTTTAATGGCAAAACCTCAGCCTTCCAAGCTGATGTTGTGGGTTCGATTCCCATCACCCGCTCCATATAGAAATTTTAATGAACATTGAAAACTGAATTGCAATATGTCAACGTTAATTCCGAACACAACATTAAATTGTTGGTTCAAAACA
>NZ_JAGEVL010000014.1 GCF_017583065.1 Staphylococcus shinii
ACACGAAAATATATGTATTACTCACTTATTTCGGCATAAAAAGAGAGTGTACAGAAAATGGTTATTTTCTGTACACTACAAAATAAAAAAGTCAAATGGTATATACCCCTATACCGTATATGTTATACTCAAATTGTCTTATTACTATCTTTAAAAATATAAAATTAGGAGGTTTAATTTTGTCGAATAATGAGAAAACCCAAAATCATGAACATCATAGTCATCAAGAACGTGAGAATCACCCTAGTCATGGTGACCATAAACATCACCATCATGGGAATTTTAAAAATAAATTCTTTATTTCTTTAATTTTTGCGATACCGATTATTATTTTATCGCCCATGATGGGAGTTAAATTACCGTTTCAAATTTCATTTACAGGGTCAGATTGGATTGTATTAATTCTTTCTACAATTTTATTCTTTTACGGAGGAAAGCCATTTTTATCAGGGGCTAAAGATGAAATTTCAACTAAAAAACCTGGAATGATGATGCTTGTTGCTCTAGGTATTTCAGTAGCTTATATTTATAGTTTATACGCCTTTTATATGAATAACTTCAGTGGTTCATCCACACATACAATGGACTTTTTCTGGGAATTAGCGACTTTAATTTTAATCATGTTATTAGGTCATTGGATTGAAATGAATGCAGTAGGTAATGCAGGCAATGCACTGAAGAAAATGGCAGAACTTTTACCTAATACTGCAGTGAAGCTGATTGATAACAATCAACGAGAAGAAGTTAAAATATCAGATATTCATATTGACGATATTGTGGAAGTCAGAGCAGGCGAAAGTATACCCACAGACGGAATCATTGTTCAAGGAGAAACATCAATTGACGAATCATTAGTTACTGGCGAATCAAAAAAAGTTCATAAAACTCATAATGATGATGTTATTGGAGGTTCAATTAATGGTTCAGGTACAGTACAAGTTAAAGTGACTGCTACGGGTGAAAATGGCTACCTATCTCAAGTTATGGGTCTTGTTAACCAAGCTCAAAACGATAAGTCAAAAGCTGAACTCCTCTCTGATAAAGTCGCAGGTTATTTGTTTTACTTTGCAGTAGGTATTGGCCTGATTTCATTTATTGTATGGATGCTTATTCAAAACAACGTCGATTTCGCACTTGAACGGCTAGTAACCGTATTAGTCATTGCTTGTCCACATGCATTAGGCTTGGCAATACCTTTAGTTACAGCACGTTCTACCTCTATAGGTGCACATAATGGTTTAATCATTAAAAACAGAGAATCTGTAGAAATCGCACAACACATTGATTACATCATGATGGATAAAACTGGGACACTAACTGAAGGTAACTTTTCAGTGAATCACTATGAAAGTTTTACAGACGAGTTAAATAATGAAGAAATATTGAGTCTATTTGCTTCATTAGAAAGTAATTCTAATCATCCACTTGCCACTGGTATTGTTGATTTTGCTAAAGGCAAAAATATTTCATATGCTACTCCTCAAGAAGTTAATAATATTCCAGGTGTAGGCTTAGAAGGCACAGTTGATAATAAAAAACTCAAAATAGTGAATGTTTCTTATCTCGATAAAAGCAATTTTGATTATAATAAAGAACAATTTACGAATCTCGCTCAACAAGGGAATTCTATTAGTTATCTAATTCATGACCGACAAGTTATTGGTATTATCGCACAAGGCGATAAAATTAAAGAAAGTTCAAAACAAATGGTTTCGGATTTATTATCGAGAAACATTACGCCAGTCATGCTTACAGGCGATAATAAAGAAGTGGCACAAACAGTGGCTGAAGAATTAGGTATTAGTGATGTCCACGCGCAATTGATGCCCGAAGATAAAGAAAGTATTATCCAAGATTATCAAAGCAATGGTAGCAAAATCATGATGGTTGGTGATGGTATCAATGATGCGCCAAGCCTTATTAGAGCAGATATTGGTATGGCAATTGGCGCAGGGACAGATGTAGCTGTTGAATCGGGGGATGTCATACTCGTTAAAAGTAATCCTTCTGATATTATCAATTTTTTGTCCCTTTCAAAAAATACGATGAAAAAAATGGTTCAAAATTTATGGTGGGGCGCAGGATATAACGTGATTGCAGTTCCTCTTGCAGCTGGTATATTAGCTTCTATTGGTTTAATATTATCACCTGCTGTGGGTGCAATACTTATGTCTTTAAGTACGATCATCGTAGCAATTAATGCATTTACATTAAAATTAAAATAAAAGAGGTAAATATAATGTATAAAAAAATGTTCACAATTTTAATTACGTTATTTTCTATAATGTTTATGGTTCCTAATGATACTTTTGCAGAAGGTAAGCACAACATGATGGACATGAAAGAAAATGATCAAAAGCGAAATGATATGATGGATATGAAAAGTCATGACGAAAGAAAAAATTTGAATTCTTCACAAGGAAAAAATGAAATAACATTTCCCAAAGTTTTAGATCCTAAAAAAGATAACAATGGTTATAAAAGTTATACATTAAAAGCGCAGAAAGGAAAGACAGAATTTTACAAAGGTAATTTCTCTAACACTTTAGGATACAATGGAAATTTACTTGGGCCAACTTTAAAATTAAAAAAAGGAGATAAGGTTAAAATTAAGTTAGTCAACAACTTAGATGAAAATACAACATTTCATTGGCATGGGTTAGAAATAGATGGAAAAGTGGATGGAGGCCCTTCTCAAGTTATAAAACCAGGAAAAGAAAAAACAATAAAATTTGAGGTTAAACAAGAGGCTGCTACATTATGGTATCATCCCCACCCCTCCCCAAATACAGCTAAACAAGTTTATAATGGTTTATCAGGATTATTATATATAGAGGATGACAAAAAGAATAATTATCCTAGCAATTATGGGAAAAATGATTTGCCTATAATAATCCAAGATAAAACATTTGTATCTAAAAAATTAAATTATACAAAAACGAAAGATGAAGATGGTACTCAAGGTGATACAGTCCTTGTGAATGGGAAAGTAGATCCTAAATTAACAACAAAAGAAGGAAAAATACGTTTGAGACTTTTAAATGGCTCCAATGCTCGGGATTTAAATCTTAAGCTAAGTAATAATCAAAGTTTTGAATATATTGCTTCAGAAGGCGGCCATTTAGAAAAGACTAAAAAGTTAAAAGAAATTAATTTAGCTCCTTCAGCAAGAAAAGAAATAGTAATAGATTTATCTAAAATGAAAGAAGAAAAAGTCAATCTTGTTGATAATGATGAAACAGTAATTTTACCAATTATTAACAAAGAAAAAAGTACTAACAAAGACACTACTCCAAAAGTAGATAAAAAAATCAAATTAGAAGGTATGGACGATAATGTTACTATTAATGGCAAAAAATTCGATCCTAACAGAATAGATTTCACACAAAAGGTAAACCGGAAAGAAACTTGGGAAATTGAAAACGTCAAAGATAAAATGGGTGGTATGAAGCACCCGTTCCATATCCACGGAACGCAATTTAAAGTTTTATCAGTGGATGGGAAGAAACCTTCAGAAGATATGAGAGGCAAAAAAGACGTTATATCTCTGGAACCTGGACAAAAAGCCAAAATAGAAGTGGTTTTTAAAAATACTGGGACATACATGTTCCATTGTCACATACTTGAGCATGAAGATAATGGAATGATGGGACAAATAAAAGTAACAAAATAATTTATAAGGAGAATTCAATATGATGAAAAAATTGAGCTCAATTATAGTAGCTTCAGGATTAGTATTATCAGCTTGTTCAACTGGTAACGAAGAAGAAGAAAATTCTAAAGATCAAAAACAAGAAAAACATATGAATCATAAGAGTGAAAGTAAAGCCCCAGATAATATGAAAAGTACAGATGACAGTAAATATAAAAAGGACGATAAAATAACAATTACAGCTGATCATATGCCTGGTATGAAAAATGCCAAAGGTACTGTGAAAGGTGCTTATAAAACGTATGCTTATGTCGTGAGTTACACACCTACAAATGGTGATGAAAAAGTTAATAATCACAAATGGGTCGTTAATGAGGAAGTTGCAGATGCCCCTGAAAATGGATTCAAGAAAGGTGATACAGTTAAATTAGAAGCTGACCATATGCCTGGTATGAAAGGTGCAGAAGCTCAAATTGATGATGTAGAAAAAACAACCGTTTATATGGTGGATTATAAATCAACAGAAAACGATGAGATGGTTAAAAATCATAAATGGATGACAACTGACGAACTAAAATCTCGTTAATGTCTATCATTTTAAAGCTTTAAAGTATTTAGTTAGTTATTCACAAATGCAATGAGAATCCCCTTTGTTAAATAGACAAGTAAACAAATAAAATTTATGGCCACTCTCATATCCACAATAATGAGAGTGGCCATTTGTTTAGAAAAATTAAATGATTTTAATGAAAATGAGGGGATCTTTTATAATTTATCAATGGAATTTCGAAAAATATAAAAAATGGAATAGTGAATGTATTGAGCTTTATCATTTATCAAGAAAAGTTATTCTAAATTAGCAGGTAAAGTCACACTCTCAATTTTATATTAAGAGGTTTTGTGTCAAAAACGAAGATTTATGAAATGAAAAGAGTATTTGCTATATTTAAGAATAATTGTTTATAAAATCCTTAATTTCTTTTTTAGTTGGTAGAGCATTTTGTGTTTCTCGCTTACTGACTTTAATAGCTGCAGCAGCTGTTGCAAATTTAACTGACTCTACTAATTGATTTCCTTCATTTAAGTATACAGTTAAAGCTGCAGCAAAAACGTCTCCTGCTCCAACTGTATTTATAGCTTTTACTTTGTATGATGATATAAAAGTAGATTGTTCATTTGTATAAATCAAAGAACCTAATTTCCCCAATTTAAGAATAACTGTATTAACCCCTTTTCTATTAATGATTGTGGCAGCTGTTAGGGCTGTTTCTTTATCTGTTATTTTTATTCCAGATATCTTTTCTGCTTCCTGTTGATTAGGAGTTATGATATTAGCATAAGATAAGTATACTTCTTTATAACCATCTGCAGGAGCAGGATCTAAAATAATATTTATATTTTTTTCTTTTGCAATTTTTAACGCATGCATAATAGCATCTTCATTGGTTTCTAGTTGTAATAGGAAGTAATTAGCATTGACTGAATTAAAAATTGCCGTAATAGGATCTAATTTTATTTTATTATTAGCGCCTACAGTGCCTAACATTGTATTTTCACCTTGTTCATCAAGAATAACAACAAAAGTTCCGGTATTTACATTTTCTTTAATTTGAATATTAGTAGTATCAATCTTTTGGTCTGTTAAATTTTTTAACATGTTTTTACCTTGTTCATCATTCCCAACAGCTCCAATAAATCTTACTTGACTACCAATTCTTGATAAAGCTATTGCTTGGTTAGCCCCCTTGCCACCAGGTTGTGTGTTAACGGAATCAACCCACACAGTGTCTCCATAATTAGGATATTCTTTTGCATTAATAAAAATATCTTGATTAATACTTCCCATCGTTATAATCTCTTTGTTCAACTTCTCAGTCCCCCAATAATAAAATCATATTTTAGTTGTTTTTCTAATAATAAGTTCAGGAATATATTCAAACTGTATCGCTTTATTTTCTTTTATAGATTCCATAATCATCTGACCAATTTTTGGATCTAATTGGTTGACTGTAGTAAGACTCGGTGTGGAATACTGCGATAAAACACAGTTATCATATCCAATTATTTGTATACTATTAGGTATTGATATACCTAATTCATAGCATGCATTTATCACTCCGATAGCCATTGCGTCGTTAGCACAAACTATTCCTTGAATATTATTCTCCGTTTTCAACTTTTTTAGTGCTAATTCATATCCACTTTTATAAGTGAAATCTCCTTCCAGTAAATTAATGGTATGAGTTTTAGTGAATTTTTGAATCGCTTTTTGATACCCTCTAAAACGATTGATAGAAGACTGCTCATTCATTTCACCTGAAATAAATAAAATATGTTCACATCCACAATTATTCACTAAATGTTTAGTGGCAAGAAAACTTCCTTCAAAGTGATCTACTGAAATAGAATTCGGTTGATTATCTAAATTAGTTCTATCAATTGTAATAACATTAACATTATGTTTTTCCAGATACTCTATATCTTTTTTTGTAATAGCCAATGAATTGATAATTACATTTTGTATATAGTTATCTACAATATTTTTTAAAAAGTATGATATATTTTCTTCGCTATCATTACTATTGCAAAGATATAATTTATACCCATAATTATATGCTGAGGTTTCAATAATATTCACTAAATCTGCAAAGTATGGATTATTTAAATTAGGAATAATCAAAGCTATTAAATTTGAAGATCTATTTGATAAAGACCTGGCAATGTTATTTGGTTCGTATTCTAATTTTTTTATTGCTTCTCTTACTCTTTTTTCAGTATCAATATTGGCTCCTGCTTTATTATTAATAATTCTAGAAACAGTAGCTGTTGACACATCAGCCATTTTCGCTACTTCTTTAATTGTAACCATTTTAAAACACCCTTTGTAACCGATTACAAAAATTATATAACTTTAAATTTTTATTGTCAAATAACATTGAAAATATAGTATTAGTATTTTATCATAAAGATAACCTTGTTTTGTAACCGATTACAAATAGGGGAGGGTTAAAATGTTTTCACAATTAAATAATCTATTTCAATGGTTTATCGGCTTAGGCGGGCCCGCTATAATGTTTGTTATTATTACTTTACTTTCATTAGGTTTTAAAGTGAAATTTTCAAAAGCTTTAGAAAGTGGTATCCGTATGGCTATAGCTTTAACTGGTATGACAGCCGCTATTTCTCTTTTAACTGATGCTTTGGGCCCTGCATTAAATGACTTTGTAAAATCTACAGGTGTAAATTTACACATAACAGACTTAGGATGGGCGCCAATGGCAGTTATTACATGGGGTTCTATTTATACTTTGTTTTTTGCTTTTGTCTGTATCATTGTTAATTTACTTATGCTGTTTATGAATAAAACTAAAACTCTAAACGTTGACTTATTTAACATTTGGAATATCTCAATAATTGGCTTATTAGTTGAATATTATGCTCACAATATGATTATTACAACTTTATTTGTTATTATGATTTACTCTTTGATGTTAAAAAATTCAGATGCTCTTAAACCTTCTATAAATCAAGTTTTAAATTATGATAAAAATAATGTTACTACAACAGCACATCCTAGTCTTTTAATTGCACCGTTTGTTTATATCATCGATAAATTTATTACTAAATTTTTACCATTTGTAGATAAATTTGACTTTAATGCTGAAATTTTAAATAAAAAAATAGGTTTCTGGGGTAGTAAATTTGCAATTGGAGTATATTTAGGTTGTTTTATTGGGATTTTAGGCCAACAATCTTTAAAAGAAGTACTTACTCTCGGTTTCACAACTGGCGTAGTTTTAGAATTATTCGCTTATATCGGTGGTTGGTTTGGACCAGCTATTGAGCCACTTTCTAATAGAATTAGTACAATTATGAGTTCTAGATTCAGAGGTCGTAAGTTATTCATAGGTATTGATTGGCCTATACTTGCTTCAAGTGCTGAATTATGGGCTGTTGTAAATATATTAGCTCCAATTTTATTATTTATGGCCATGTTATTGCCAGGCAACAATGTTCTACCTTTAGGTGGCATACTATTAACTGTCTTGGTTCCAGCATTATTGTTAATTACTGGTGGTAAAGTAATAAGAATGACTATTATTGGTACTATACTACTACCATTATTTTTATGGGCAGCTACGATGATTTCTAGTTTTCTTACTAATACTTCAAAGGAAATAGGAGAATTTCCTTCTGGTCTTTCAAAAAATCAAATGTTTTCTTCAGTAGACTCAGATCCTATTGAAAAAATGCTGGGCGTATTAGTAGGGAATGCATGGAACTCTTTTGATATTAGATTAATAATATTCGCTATAATTGCAGTGATTCTTTATATTATATTTTTCTTGTGGTATTTCAAATCAATGGGTAACAGACAAAAATTTTAAACTATTAAAAATGAGAAAGGTGGTTAATTATGGACAAAATATTATTACCTTCTATGATGTGTGCTAATTTTACTGACCTAGCTAATGAAGTAAAAAAATTAGAAGAAGCAAATGTAAGTGGCTACCATATTGATATTATGGATGGCCAATTTGTCCCAAATTTTGGGATGGGGTTGCAAGACTTAGAGGTTATTAGAAAAAATACTAAAAAGTTAGTTGATGTACATTTAATGATTGATAATCCAGAAAAACACATAGATTTATTTGCAAAAATGGGAGTGGATATTATTTATATACACCCAGAATCAGATATACATCCTGCAAAGACCTTACAAACTATTAAGCAAAAAAATATTAAGGCAGGAATTGCAATTAATCCTGGAACTTCTGTAGAGACTATTAAGCCATTATTGCATATTATAGACTATATAATGGTTATGACTGTAAATCCTGGGTTTGCAGGACAAAAATATCTGGATTATGTCGATTATAAAATAGAAGAGTTACTAGAAGATAGTTTTAAATCACAATTTAATTATGCTGTTTTCGTGGATGGAGCTATATCTCCAGAACGTATTGATAAATTATCGACTATGGGGGTGCAAGGATTCGTACTAGGTACATCTTCGCTGTTTAATAAAAAGAAAGATTATAAAACTATTATAAATAGCTTAAGATAAAATATTAAATAACAGATTCAACCCGATAAACGTTTATATACTAGAATTTAAAAGATAAGCGATTTTTATGATTTTTATAAAATATTCATCATTTTTGATTTATACTAATTAACATAATCGATGGTTATCAGAAGTTATCTGTAACTCATACATCGTAGATGATATAATACTAAAGTCTCCTATCTCTAAAAGACTCCTTCTTAAATGAAAGAGTCTTTTTATAGTTTTTAAATTATGTTCTGTCTCAATAAAAAACTAATAAAGATAATTTTATTTAAGCAATATTAATTGGTTACATTGTTTTAATATTTTAAATATTTCTCTTTTTCATTTTGGTTTTTGAAACTTATCCATTGAGTTTAGAAGGCTTAACTCTTTTAGGGATTGGGTTTTCATAAGGATGGTCTTCTAATTTCATTTTGTGTTCTTCTTTAATTTTTTCGAGTGTTTCTGGATTTTTCAAAACGTATATAGCTGAATTTGCCATAACTCTAGCTGCTCGATGCATACCTTTAAACGCATAATCTGATAAACCTTGAGACACCATTTGCCAAGTGTGTAATTGAGTCCCAATAGCACTTGTACTACAAGTTACTTGTGCTGTCGGCGCAACCCAACTGACATCTGCAACATCACTTGAACCTAACATAGGCTGTTCAGTTAGTGTATAATCATTTACGATATCACTTAAATACTTGTTATTTAATTTTTCTTTATCATTTATTACCCCAAAGCTACCCAGTGACTTCAGCGCATTATCTTTTTCACCATCAGATAACGAACCCCATATCTTTTTAGCAAAATTCGTCTCTTTATCTGTAAATTGTATGTTTTTTTGTTCTTTTTTTAGAAATTCGTACATGACTTGCTCCAACTCTCTATTTGGTGAATAATCAGAACATGCTTTATCAATTATCACTTCATGTTCTGTTTCAGTCATCAAAGCAGCGCCATGTGCAACTTTTTTAACGCGTTCAAATAGTTCTTTTGTTTCTTTTAAACTTTCAGAACGTATCAAATATAATACTTCTGCTTCTGATTGAACAACGTTTGGTGATATACCCCCTGTATTAGTAACTGCGTAATGAATACGTGAATTATCACTCATATGCTCTCGTATATAATTAACACCAACATTCATTAATTCCACAGCGTCTAAAGCGCTTCTGCCTAGCTCAGGAGAATTAGCTGCATGGGAACTAACACCATGAAATTTGAAGTAAACTTGATAATTTGCTAATGTTTTGTTACTCATAACTGCGTTCACTGGGGATGGATGCCAACAAAAAGCATAATCAACATCATCAAATACGCCTTCTCTAGACATAAATGTTTTTCCAGAACCACCTTCTTCACCTGGACATCCATAATAAATAACCGTACCTGGTAAATTATTTTCTTTTAAGTATTCTTTTGTTGCAATTGCTGCTCCTAATGATCCTACTCCCAATAAATTATGGCCGCAACCATGTCCATTATCATTATTTTCCTCTAGCCCCTCTTTTTTACTTGTTAAAGGTTTCTGGCTTAATCCAGAAAGTGCATCGAATTCTCCTAAAAATCCTATAACAGGTTTGCCTTCTCCATACTTTCCTTCAAACGCTGTTTCAATGTTTGCTATGTTTTTTTTCACCTTAAATCCTTCTTCGGTTAATGTATCAATTAACTTTTTCGAAGATTTATATTCTTCAAATCTTGTTTCTGGATGATACCAAATATACTCGCTTACCTTATTTAAATAATTTTCCTTGTTTTTTAAAATGTTATATACAAATGTTTGTTGTTTAGTAGTCATATAAAGCACCTCTACTTTTTATATTATTTAATTTTTTTGGTTTGCCTATAAATATTAAAAGAGCACCGATAATAATTAATATTGTTGGTATTAATATGCCTTGGAATAATCCACTATTTACTAGTAAACCAAATAAAAATGGGTAAACAATAAAGGCCACTACTGAATTAATAGAGTATCCTATAGAAAATTCGTTTAACACTGGAGACTTGAACTCTGGATCCGTCATTTTCAAAAGTAATAGTCCTGTAATGAAAACCCCTGAACTCGTTCCAAGAATAGCAACAGACTTTTCAATCCAATAATCTTGGAAGAATTTTTTGCTCAACCAATATGTGCCAAATACTGTAAAGGCTCCTATAATAATCATCATTATTAGTATTGGAGTGAAATAACTTAGTACTGCCTGAACAGGCATACTTGCAATTGCAGCTACCACCGCAAAGTCGGTAAACATACTAGAAATTTTAGAAGTAATTTTGTCATCGATAATCCAACTTAACCCTAATCCACAAACAATCCACCAAACCAAGTACATTACAATAATTGCATATGCCCATATTGGGACATCACTAATAATAGGTACATTGTAATATTTAATTATTTGTAGCAAACCATACGCTAACCCACTACCACCTAAAACAAATGCTAAATGAAATGCTAACGTATCAATTGAACTACTTAATGTAGTTTCTTTTCCAAATAAATCTTGTTTTTCAACGTCACTTTGGTATCCTTTTTTCATTTCTTCTGGAAAGTCTCCAGGTGAATCTAGAAATTTTGTGTATTTTTTTCTAGCACCCATGTTTATAATAAATACACCTATTAAAATGCCGCCTATCATACCAAACGTAGCTGTTGTTACTGTAATACCTTGGGCTGTTTCCCAATAAGGCTGATTCATTGATTGAAGTAAACTTCCCAAAACCCCAGCTGTTCCATGACCCCCTGAAAAACCACCGCCTACTTCTATACCAAATGTTGGATAAGTATCAGTAGTAAATCCTGTAATTTTATATAGCCAATTCATAAATACACCAAGAAAATTTTGGCCTTGGCTTATAATAAATAAGACGCCAGTCATAACAGCTATATTTCGCAATACATGACCACTTGGTTTGCTATTATTTTTATTAATAGTAGCGCCCTTTTTTCGTTTCCAAGACTTAAATTTCATACTTAATGGAACTGTTGCTACTACTGGAACTATTAAAATTCCCGGTAATAATGCATATGTATTTATCCATTCTTTAGGCAATGGCAAAATTGCATAGTTGTTTAAAACTATAGGACCCAAAATCAACCCGATAAATCCGCCAATAACTGAAGCTGGCAAAAAAATTTTTTGCAAAAATTTAATCTTTGCTCTTAAAATCATCCCAATTATAAGAAAGAAACTTAACATCGAAAAACTAACAAGTAAATCCATACAATTCCCCCTATAAAAATTGTGTAAGCGCTTACTAAAATGTATTAATACATCCTATATTATGCCTGAAGAGAAGTCAAAATATTTTTTTGACATTTATATTGTTCTAAGCAAATATATCTAATATCGAAATGAAGATAAAACCCTAAATACAGACAATAGTTGATAATGAGGGTAAAATTTTCGAATTATTTTTAATATATTATGTCCTAAATTCAATAGTAAACGCTCCTACTAACTTAATCTATTGGCTTTCAAACAAATTATCTTTTATACAATAGTCTAATTATCAAGTAAAAAATGGTTTGCCATATGTAAAATCTACTGCCCTTCAAAACAAATCTTATTTTGTTTTGAAGGGCAGTAGATTTTACATAGTAGAACTTATAATCAACAAATTACACTTTAATAAATCTTCTCCTTCTCTTACTAATTAGCTCTTGCCCTAAATCAGCAATTCATCCATTTTGATAATCGAAAATAATATAAAGTAAGTGTAGTCATTTGAGTTTAAGTGCACAAAATTTAGTGGTATTACAAAAAAATATTCATAAAATGATAGGTAATGAAATATTTTCAAATAATATTTTAGCTAATAATGAAAAAGCTATAATGATTTCAATGGAAAATTAATTAAAGAAGGTCTCTTAAGAAAGACGAACCAATTTGAAGTTAGTATAAATACTATTATTTTTATATCAATATTTAATCAATGATTAATAATATATTATTATTGAAAGAGCTTTCATCCAATCGCTTATTTATTATAAAGTAACACCCCCTAAAAATTTGAAACAATAATTTATAAAGGTAATATTGTTTCATTTACATAATCGATGATTATCAGAAGTTTTCACTATATAAAAGGCACTAAAAGGTGATAACCTTTTAGTGCCTAATTAATTATATTAACTACCAAACAAACGACTCCAAAACCCCTTTTTAGGTGGTTCTGCTTCCCTATCATCAGGCCCACTCTCTATTCCTTCAGGTGGTTTATCATCTTTCGCTAATACTTCTTCGTTTGTACTGTCATCCTTTTTCTTTTCAGTTATATCCTTATGATTTACTTCTGCTTTTGTTGGTTGGCTTTTCTTTTGTTGCTGGTTGATATTTTGAGATTCTTCAGTAAAAGTTGCTTCTTGCGGATTAACGTTTTGTCTATCATTAGTCGCTGTATCAAAAGAATAATTAAGCTGTCTTTCTTCTTCTAATTGGTTTTCTAGTTTTTGAATCTTTTTATTACTTTCTAAAGCTAATATTTGTTGATTCTCCAACAGTTTATTTAATGTATTAACATTGCTATTTTGTTGATCTAGTTGTTTAGTTAGATTCTCAATATATTTTTCATCATTTTTAGCTCTAGTTTCAAAGATTTCTATTTGCTTTTCTAATTCATTTGCTTTTGTTTTTAATGTCTCAGAACTATTTGAATTATTATATATATGCTTTTCAACTTCTGCATTATTTTCATCAAACATTTCTTTTTTTACTGATTCTTTATTTTGCGTTGTACTTTCTTTCTTAGTGATTTTTTCTATAATTTTCAAACAATCATTATCATTAATATAATTAATTCCATTTTCTTTTTCAAAAGATATATTTAAGCTTTTAGCATTATTAACAATAGTTTGTTTAGTTACATCCAATTCATCAGCAACCATTTTAATAGTTTTCATAACATCCACCCTTAGGTACCTAATTTAGTACCTAAATTTTACCACCTAACAAATATTTTTTCATCTTTTACCGCCTAAATTTACTACCTATTTTACTACCTAAGCGCCTAATTAGGTGCCTATAAGATATTTTCAGTGCCTAATTAGTCACCTAATTAATAAATTCTATCATTTTGAGGTTATAATTTACTTTTAACTACACTTAAAACGCTTTATATACGACCTTAAAAGTGTTAATATTACTTTAATGAATATTAAAAGAGTCGATGCTACGCCAATAGCATCGACTCTCGGTAATAAAACGATTCGCATTCGTTTGTTTATATATTTTTTGATACTTGTATTATATATATCTAATCATCTAAGTGCAAGCACAAAACATATAACTTACGTAAAAATTGTTTTATTACCTCAATCCAAAAAAGTGGAAATGAGGTTTTTATTATGCCCAATTTTGAGAAATACAATTTATCACAAGTAAAAACTGAAAGGTTTTATCAACTGCCTAAATATTTATTTGAAGATACATATTTCAAGAAAATGTCAGCAGAAGCCAAAATTATGTACGCGTTATTAAAAGATCGTTTTGAATTATCCATCCAAAATGAATGGGTAGATAAAAATAATAACATTTACTTTATTTTCAGTAATAAGCATTTGTGCGAATACTTAGGTTATGCAGAACAAAAAATTATAAAATTGAAAAAAGAGTTAGTAAATTTTAATTTACTAACTCAAGAACGTGTTGGCCTTAATAAACCCAATAGATTGTATTTATTAAAACCCAATTATGATGTTGAAGCCAGTCGTACCAAGGAACTTCCAAATTCACAGTTCCAGAACAATGAATTTGGAAGTTCTGGAACTGTGAATTTAAGTGGTCAAGAACTTCCAAATTCACAGTCTAATGATACTGAATTAAATAATACTGATTATATAGAAACTGAGAATAATGATACGCATGATATGAATGATATATCGAATACTCCAATAAACAATAATCATTCATATCATACAAATCATCAACAAACCGAATTTAATAATGATGCGCTTAAGTTCCAAGTACTCGAAGAATTGCCGCAACAACTTCAAAACTATTTAAGTAAATTTGAAATTAGAGAAATACGAATTATTAAAAGTGTCTTACTCAAAGGGAAGAAATCATTTAATAATGCGCATGATACCTATTACCGTTTAGAAGATGTTGAGTTTGAAATTGTAAGTGTGTTGAAACGTTTTAAAGCGATGCTGCTACAAAAAAATGAAACCGTCGAAGCAATGCAAGGGTATTTAATGCAATCCATTAAAGCTGAACTTGAAGAAACTCATGCACTTTATATGCGACGTCAAAACATGAAACAACATAATATCTTTAATCAATAATTTAAAGTAATCAAAGAAACCTCGAAATATTCAGTTACTGCAATTTGGAACTTTGAATGTAAATGGGCAGTGTCTAAAAATTAGTCACTGGTTTTGATCAAATTTTAGTTCGTGGAATTAAAATATATTTATTTGGCTCATATTTGCATTTTAAGAGCTTATGTAGGCATTTAGGTTAAAACCTATTTGAGTTATCCCTAATTCTTTAAAATACCCCCTTAAAATTCAAATAAAGACAAATAAAAAGCCAATCCAGATAAAATGGATTGGCTTTTTATCTACTTTTGTGAAGTAGATTATAAAAAAACTACTGTTAATAAGCACCCCCAACGTGTTGCCTATATTATAACAAGAACACACATTTATGCCGAGAAAATTTATTAATGTTAAGGGTTCCGAGGCTCAACGTCAATAAAGCAATTGGAATAAAGCATTACTTATATTTTTTACTTAATATATCAGTACCAATAGCTCCAATAATCATTAAAAGTAGTGGTAGGAATGAATAAATTATGGATCCTGATAAGAAACCAATTTCGTTGCCAGTTACTTTAGTAATTATAAATACAATTATTTTTGCAATTATGAATATCAAACCTATGAAAGTTAAAATATCAAAGAAAGATTTCCATTTTGGATATTTTAACTTTTTACTGTCTTGAATTATTTTATTTTTCAAGTAATCATCTCCTTTTAAAAGCTCATCTACTGTGACATTGAATATTTCGCTTATTTTTAGGAGTGTTTCAATATTTGGATATCCTTTTTCATTTTCCTATTTCGAAATTGATTGTCGGCTTATGTTTAATTGTTCTGCTAATTCTTCTTGAGATAAATGGGCTTCTATTCTTTTCTTTTTTAGTATTTTATGAAAATCCATTGTTATTACACTCCTTGTTAAAATATTTTAAAATTCTTTTAAGTATTTTGTAAGAATCTTATAGTTGCAGTATGTAACCGTAAAGTAGCATTAGGATAATTTAAATATATTTGTAATTAAGGTTATAAATAAAACCCCCACTTTACTCTGGAAAGTAGTGGGGGTTTTGCATATGGCGAACCATACTTCACTTGTTACTTATAAAATAACATAATAGATAGCTACTTATAAATACTTTACGTTATATTCTACTTTTCAAACAATCTTAATAGACTTAAGCAAGCCCATAAAATTAAAATAAAGAGTAGATAAGGGACGATATAAGCTATATACCATAAATAGCCCCATGCGGATTGCGCATGTGTAATTGTATGATGCAAGGCACTATACATGCTATCAATACCTAAAATATGTCCCATTTGACCTGTGACAATTGAGGCTAAAGCCATTAATAAAATAACGAAGTATAAAGCCCCAATACCATGCGTCATGCTTTTGATACTCGTTTTAAACGTGCTATTCAACTTTTGATTTTCTTTTAAACTATTATTCAATACTTCATGTTGTTCTCGGTTGGCCATTCGAATACCTTTGAGATCTTCATACATCTCATCTTTTTCTTGTCTGAATGCTTTTGTGACATCCTCAGTTATATGTTTGGTATCAATTTTTGATAACATTTGATTGGAAATTTTAATCACTTTGGTTTCTGTTTTATCTAAGTAGTTTTTAAAGTTCGAGGTCGAAGCCTTTAGTTCGTTTACTAAGTTTTGGTTCTGATTCGATCTGTTTTGCTCTCGCTGCTCGAGCTCGATCATCCTGTTCCCGAGCTTCGCGTTCTGTTCTTTCAGCTCGTTCACGGCGTTTGCGTTCATTGAAGAGGGCTTGGGTTGATTGGTCGAAAGCTGACCAGTTAAGCGTTGTTCTAGGCTGTCTATGCGTTGATTGATCTTTTGGAGTTCGTTCAGGAGTTGTTGATTTTGATTCGTATTTTCTTCTTCTACGTTGTTTCTCGGCTTCAAAGCCATGTGTAATGCCTCCTTTGTCATAAATATCCCCTAATTTGCTGCCACGTACTTTTTTATCTGCTTCTATATGTCTATATGTGATCGTCTTATCCGTCACACGTTCAATAATGATGCCTTTCGGACGTAATTGTTCTTGAAAACTTTCCATATCTGTCGCTTGTGTTTCATCAATGGCGATTCGAATGTCGTTTTTCCATGATTGTTTCCCTTTATCTATGAGATTTTGTTCAGCTTGTGTGTAGCGTATCTCTGCTTGGTCGTTAGGAATGGATAAATCGTGGTTACGGCAAACTTCATCATTTGCCTGTCTGACGTTTTTGAGTGCCTGTTTGTTGTTGTTGAATTTTTTTCCTGTTTCTAAGTTGATGGCATTAATCACGATATGATTATGTACATGATCAGTATCACCATGCGTATAAATCGCCACTTGATGATCAGGCGCTATTTTTTCGGCTAGTTCTAAACCGAGTGCATTACACTGTTCAGGGTTTACTTCTCCTGGTTTAAATGACTGGATAATCACATGACCTTGGTTGCCGTCTGTTTTACCGTAAACTTCGCGAGAAGCTTTAAACGCACTTTTCGCATAATCGATGTCGCAATTTAAACCACTTTTTTCTTCAGCGCGTTTTTCTGCATAGTTAATGGCCCGTGATGTCGATTTCGTAGGACTTATTTTAGTTGTTGCCATATATGATTCAACTCCTCACGCATGATGGCGATATCTTGTTGCATTTGTTCCATATTTGCGCGTTCGCCATACGTATTTAAAGCTTTCGCGATTTGGTTTAAGTTGCTACCCAACTTACCCATATCTTTGGCCATCGATTGGCGCGTGACTTTGTCTAATTTGGGCGCCACTAATCGAGCCCCTTGTGCTTTGTTTTTAACAAACAAAGGCACACTCATATTCAAAGTTTCAGCCGAAGTCTGTAACTTTGAATATTCGGATTCGCTCACACGAAAACTAATTTGTTTCGGTGCCTTGCGGTCGGGGATTGGGTTTTTCCCGACAGCTTCGTTACCTTCAATCATTGTTTTACGTTCGCTCATAATCCCACCTCGCTTTCTAACGAAAGACACGTTGTTCCGTTGATTGTATTATAACATAATACAATCTTTCTCACATCGTTTCAGAGGTTTGGCAAGCAATGGGAATGCTAGCCACTTTGTGCCTAGATACCCTGCTTGTTGGTGGATGAATCCCCCAAGCCCCCTGTGATTTTTTCTGTGAAAAAATAGCAAATACTCATGAGTATTTGCTTAGTCCAATGCGCAAAAATGTGCGCATTAAATATGAGTAATTACTAATTATATAAACGGTATTTATATTTAGTAATTATTCATCAAATATCCCCTCATATGTTAAAATAATAACTAAGCAATCACTCAATTAAAATAGCATCTATTTTTTGAGTGTTTACTTAGTTATGGGGGGATACCAATGACAGATCAAAATCATAAAAAAGCTAAAACAATCAATATCAATTTAACTGAAGACGAGTATGAAAAAGTAAAGCAACTTGCAGAAATAAGAAATTTAAATCCAACGGCATATACACGACTTACTGCGTTAGGTAATCGGATTAAACCGACGGTTGTATATCCTGCCGATGAGCGCATTGATGCACTTGAAAAAGAAAACGAAGATCTTAAAATGAAACTTATGGCAGGTTATGGTCAATATGAAGTTTCAAAAGAAGATTTTGAGAACTTAGAAGAACAATATTATCGATATGCGGGTTATGTAAATACATTTAAAGACTTTTTACAGTACGTGCAAAACGATGCGGAATATATCAATTTAAATGGTTATAAGAATGATGAAAAATTAAAAGAAGAGATTAGGGATGCTATTAAAGAATTTAACAGTTAAATAAGGTATTATTAACAATGCAATTGATTAATATAATTGACTTTAAGGAGTTTATTCAAAATGGAAAAAGAAATTAAAACAGAATATAAAATGATTAAAGTGAACAAAGAATTACATAAATTACTTAAAATTGAGTCTGTCTCAAGTGGCAAATCAATGCAAAATATAGCTGAAAAAGCTATCAAAAATTATATTCATATTTTAGAATGTATTGAATAAATATTATGAAATATATAGGTGTTGAAGATGGTGATAGTAACATGGTATTTCTGTAAACACCAAATTAACGATAGTATACTGTAATAGGTACTGGTATTAAGTATCTTAATTTCTATTTAACATATTTCAACTTATCGGAAGTGCATATGCTTGTAGATTAACAGATGGTATAATAGTGGAGTCGCCTATCTCTGGCGTCAATTTGACGTAGAGAGGAGGTGCATACGCAATGACCGACATCTTTGTAAACATCATGACCACAGCAGCAAGTGGTTGCATCGTTGCTTTATTTGCGAACTGGCTACGCAAACGCAATGATAAATAGGCGACTAGTCACACCAAAAAATCCCCTAACTACTGGCATAGTTAGGGGATTTGGTGCATACATGCACGACATCTTTGTTAATTGCATTATAACATCATAGTGGTTAGGAATGCAAAATCATTAAATTGATATACTATTAAAGGTTCTGTTGCAAAGTTGAATTTATAGTATAATTTTAACAAAAAGGAGTCTTCTGTATGAACTATTTCAGATATAAACAATTTAACAAGGATGTTATCACTGTAGCCGTTGGCTACTATCTAAGATATGCATTGAGTTATCGTGATATATCTGAAATATTAAGGGAACGTGGTGTAAACGTTCATCATTCAACGGTCTACCGTTGGGTTCAAGAATATGCCCCAATTTTATATCAAATTTGGAAGAAAAAGCATAAAAAAGCTTATTACAAATGGCGTATTGATGAGACGTACATCAAAATAAAAGGAAAATGGAGTTATTTATATCGTGCCATTGATGCAGAGGGACATACATTAGATATTTGGTTGCGTAAGCAACGAGATAATCATTCAGCATATGCGTTTATCAAACGTCTCATTAAACAATTTGGTAAACCTCAAAAGGTAATTACAGATCAGGCACCTTCAACGAAGGTAGCAATGGCTAAAGTAATTAAAGCTTTTAAACTTAAACCTGACTGTCATTGTACATCGAAATATCTGAATAACCTCATTGAGCAAGATCACCGTCATATTAAAGTAAGAAAGACAAGGTATCAAAGTATCAATACAGCAAAGAATACTTTAAAAGGTATTGAATGTATTTACGCTCTATATAAAAAGAACCGCAGGTCTCTTCAGATCTACGGATTTTCGCCATGCCACGAAATTAGCATCATGCTAGCAAGTTAAGCGAACACTGACATGATAAATTAGTGGTTAGCTATATTTTTTACTTTGCAACAGAACCCTAATGATTCTGTAAATATTAATCAATATCAGGAAAAAGAAACAGAGGTTCCACACAAGGATATATCTGAAAGTAAAAGCGATAAAATTATGCAAGAAGAAGCACAAAAAAAAGATGTTCCATCTAATCCAAATGACAACGATACTGATATAGACGAAAAGGGTGAAGAAACGAAATCTAAAAAAGGCTTCTGGAGCCGTTTTTTTGGTGGCTAATAATAGTTTAAAAGATCATATTCATTAAATAAATGCTACAAGTTGAATAACTTGTAGCATTTATATTTGTATCATCGGAACTTCTGATAATCATTTTCATTTTTAAATGTAAGTTAATTTATCAATAAATTTGGACATAAAATTTATTTTTTAATGATATAGTATAGCAATATTGCTATTTGAATAAAGTTATATAACCTATATAATGAGGATGAATAATTAGAAGAAAGGTGAATTTAATGAAAAAGTTAAGGTATAATAATTTAAGTAATAAAACCAGATTAAATCATCAATTTAAATTTTCTACTATGGCCCTCATTATTATCACTTCTTTGATGGGGTATAGTATGACTTCGATACCATCAGTAGAAGCAAAAGATAAGGCTGATTTAAATATTGAGACACATTCGAATAGTGAAAATACGCTAGAAAAACGCATTCAAGAAGGTAAAGAGAAAATTGATAAATTAAAAAACATCAAAGGTAGTCAGAAAGATGCTTCTATTAAAGAAATTACAAAAGCTAAAAGCATAGAAGAAGTTGAAGCAATATTGAAGAAAGCAAAAAAAGTTGATAATAAAACCATTGAACAGAATAAAGTGCAGAGTCGTTTAATTGAAAATGACAAAAAGGAAGTATCTGAAGATAAGAAAAGTGTGAAAAGTGAGTTAGATAGTAAAAAATATATAGCTTCTTCTGTTAAAGAAAAGTCTAACCATATTAAAGAACAAGATAGTATTGACTTGTTCGATCAAGAAGGCCTGCAAGATAATACGTTTGATGCTAATTTAAATCAAAGAGATACAAAGCAAGATATATCTCATTTAGTTGATATGGGCAAACTAAATGAAGAAAGTAAAGATATAGCAGATATGAATGATAGTGAAGAAAATAAAAATACAACTTCAGAAAATGACAAAAGCGCTGTTAAAGAAAACAACCAAGACGGTTTAGCATTTAAAGATACATCTAATACTGAGAGTAATCAAATGCAACAATCAGACGAAATTAAAAAAGACATCGATAAAGTTACGACAAACCATTCAAAAGTAAAAGATAATTTAGATTATTATGTCGAAAATAAAGAAAATAATTTAAAGATATTGGATTCAAAGCTTTCTGAACGAGACTCAATATCTGCTAAAAACAAAGAAAAATTGAAAAAAGAAATAGAAAAAACGCAACAAAGTCTAAAGAAACAAAATGACGTTGTATTAAATCATTTACAATCTGTAAATAATAAAGAACAAGCTGTAAAAGATATTGTTAGTGGTACTTTTGATGAAAAGAGTGCACAATCTATTTTAGAACGTATAGATACAAAAGGTAAAACAGATCAACAAATCGCGAGTCAAGTTGTTAGTGAGTTAGATAACTTATCTACTACTACGAGTGATGATATTTTAAAATCTATGTTTGATAAAACATCTGATAAGCAAGAACTTATTAAAACGATACTATTAACTAAATTTGATCATATAGATACATCAAAAATCGTTGGTGAAATAATGCGTAAAAATCCGAGTAACGAACAAATTGTAGCTTTAATCAAACATCATTTTGGGGACAATGTTACAAGCGATGATATTTTAGAAAATATATTGGACCAATCTCATGATAAACGTAAAGCTTTAGAAACAATGCTAGCTACGAAATTAAATGATGCTAAAGCTAAAGCGCTTGCTGACGTTATTGCCAAAAAAGAAGATTCTAAGCATAACTTATTAAATCTAATGAAATCGGGAATTAATAATGAGTTGAATGATTTATTAAAGGCTGATAAAGATATAAGTAAATTTAAAGATGATATGCATGGTTTGTTTGAACCATTAAAATATACGCCAAGTTTATCAAATAAATTTGATGGGAGTTTGTTAGACAGAGATGAACAGATGCGAAAATTAAGTGGAAATTCAAAATTACTTGGTACACCAAGTCTATTTGACGATTTATTCAATAGAAATAGTATATTAGATGGAATTAAGGATATATCTAATCCTTCGCCTGGGCGTGCTTTATCTCTAGGTGATTCCTCGGGTAGCTTTTTAAGTGGTTTATTTGACAATAATGGTGATTTTTCTTTACCTGATACAGGAACAGTAGTAAAAAAATCAACGATTCCATTAGGGATTCTACTTTTCATTATAGGTGGTGGATTAATATGGTTCACCAAACGAAATAAATCGAAAAATTGTAAATATTAAATTATAACGTATTTAGTACGAGTTAATTCATATAGTATATTTAAAATGCTCCATTCAAAGTTCCACTTACTAGTGTTCACTTTGAATGGAGCATTTGTATTTTGAATGATTAAAAGTTAAATTAAACACTTTAATAAATAAAGGGAATATTTAAATTTACTAGTTATTACCTGTAATGTAACTCAATTCAGTTGCAGCATCTGCATCAATTGTTCTATAAGAAACGATACCAAGTCCTTTAATGTTTGATTCTGATATAACGATAGAACCATCATCGTTAACTTTTTCTACAAAAGCTACATGACCGTAGATCTGGTCTGCTCCTTGTTGACCTGCCTCAAATACAACGGCAGTGTGAGATTTTGGTGTTGAAGAAACAGCATAATCTTTTCTTTCTGCTCGATTATTCCAGTTTCGTGCGTCGCCTAAATCACCACTCACATATTTGTCGAACTGTGCCATGCGATTATAAACATACCATGTACATTGCCCATGAGGATAAGGAGAGTCATTTGTTGTTTCTGAAAATGGTTTGAAAGCTGAATCATAATCATCGTTGTTCGCTTTGTAGTTATCTAAATCAGGCATTTTTTTATTATCAAACTGTGTTAAGTCATAGTGGTTGATAATACTATTTAATTTGTCCGCGTATTGTGAATCAGTCGCGTATGTGGTAGCCAAATGCATTGTTGCTGAACGGTAACTATAAGCTTCACTTTTCCATGTTGGTTTATAAATGTCCTGATTACCATCGATGCCCTGTTTGATTAAATTGGCATAATCTTCCAATGATTCTTTTTTGCTTGGATAGCTACGGAAGTTTGCTGGAATTTGGAACGTATGATTGCCATTATCTTCGAGTGTATTAAATGTAGCCGACTGACCTTCATAAGCTCCTTTTATTCCAAATAAATTGAAATGTGGTGAACTAGCAAGATCGCTAGTGCCTGAGTCAGATTCTAATATGGCTTGGGCAATCATAACAGATGCATAAATATCTTCATCTTGACCTATGTCGTGAGCGTCTTGTGCAACTGTTTTAATAAAATCTCGTGTATTTTTACTTTCAGTAATTGTTATATCGTTAGAATTGTTATTATCATCCGATAAATTTGGCAATTGTTGGAAAGTTGCAGTAGATCTGATGTTTGATTGGTTTATGTCGTTTTCAAATGATTGAGCGGGCTTTTCTTTTTTAGCTAATTGTGATTCAGAAGGTAATTGAGGGTTAGCATTTGTATTCGATGCCTGTTTCTCAGAATTATTTTCCTTACTTTTACTATTTCCATTTGATAAATCATCTTTTTTAGCATCATATTGTTTTTTGTTATTTTTAGCATCTTCACTATACTCGTCTAAAATTGCATCTAATACTTTATCGTCAGATTTTGTATCTGATTTATCAGCATTTTCGTTATCACTGTTGGCATTATCGTTTTCAGTAGCAAGTGTGTCATTATCTTTGTTGTCTAAATCATCAGCATCATTATTTGCTTCTTCATAAGATTGATCTTGTTGGGAGGATTGTTTTGACTCACCATCATCTTTTTTTTGATTTTTATCAACTGGAAGTTTGTTTGATTCAGATTTATTATCTATATCATCGTTCTCTGACTTCTCAGATGACTGTACATCATCAATGTCATCTTGGAGTGAACCCTTATCACTATTTTTTTCTAAATTGTTAGTATTTGATTCGTCACTATCATCCGAATTTGTCGTTTTTGGATTTATTTGATCTATAGATGTATCATCATTTTTACTCTCATTCTTCTCGTTTTGTACATTGTTATTCTCTATAGTAGAAGTTTGTTTCACTTTATTATTAGAAAACAGTTGATTTAATAATTCAGATAGCCCATCCTTGTCACTCTTAAAAGGTTCTGGCTTGAAAACATTCAAACTATCATAAGACGATGAATCATTAAATGAATTTTCAAATGAACTCGGTATTTTTTCGTTGGATGATTCATTATCAGAAGTTTTGTGTCTTTTATTATTAATATCTTCTGTAGTCCTTTCATCTTTTGTACTATTTAACTTACTCTTACGGTCACTATTTTCCTTTTCATCATTTCCATTTTTTGATGAATGTGATTGCTTAGCTTGCTCCTCATCTTTTTCCTTATACACGTCATTTGATTCAGAATTTGTGGCACTTTTTTCTAAAGATTCGGCACTAACATCGTTGATAGAAAATGATGGAATAAGTAAAGATGTTGAAAGTAAAAAGACTAATAATTTTTGTTGCTTCATGAAAATACCTCTTTTCTAAAATAGATTACTTTGCTATGTACAAACTATGGTTTGTCTTGGTACACTATAGACAGACTTGGACTTAGTTGATACTTATCAACCATAAAACGGATAGTCTTTGCTAATGGTTTCAGTATATCAACTTATATGAAATTAACAAATAGTAATTTTAAATTATGTGAAAAAATCAATAGATACAGTTTTAGAGGTGTATAAATGAAGAACGCAATAAAATTATTTATAATGGATTTGAAAAAGATTGTTAAGACGCCTGCTGTTTTAGTGATTTTAGGAGGTTTAGCACTTCTTCCTTCTTTTTATGCTTGGTTTAACTTAGAAGCGACATGGGATCCATACGGTAATACTAAAAATATTAAAGTAGCTGTTGTAAATGAGGATAAGGGAGATAAAGTTAAAGATAAAAATGTGAACGTGGGCAATAAAATTACCAATAAACTAAAGAAAGATGATAACTTTGATTGGCAATTTGTAAGTCGAAAAAAAGCCAATCATGATTTGAAGATGGGCGATTATTACGCGGCCATTTACATACCAGAGAAGTTTACGCACCAAATTACCGGCACACTTCGAAAAAAACCACAGCAAGCAGACGTAGAATACAAAGTGAATCAAAAACTTAATGCGATTGCGCCTAAAATGACAAATGCAGGGACTAGTGCCATTGTTCAAAAAGCAAATGAACAATTTAATGAGACAGTAACAAAAGCATTATTAGATGAAGCAAATCGACTTGGCGTGAAACTTGAGGAAGAAATTCCAACCATAAATAAAATTGAAGATGCAGTATCTAAAGCTAATGATTCTATACCCAAAATTAATGATTTTGCTGATAAAATAATATATTTAGATGAAAATCAGGATGAAATTGACAATTATGCTGATGAATTTAGAGGGTTAGGAAATCATAAAAGTGAAGTTATAGATGCTGCAGATAAATTAAACCAAGTTAATGCGGCCATTCCGACATTAAATGAGCGAGCTAAATTGATATTGGCATTAAATGACTACATGCCAAATATTGAAAATGCCTTGAATGTTGCATCTAATGATGTACCAGAAGCTTTTCCAAAAATTAATCGTGGTGTAGACCTTGCAAGTGCAGGGGTTGACGCAGGGTTACAAGGCCTGAATGAAGCGCAAGGATATTTACCTGCAGTGCAACAGCGTGTCGAAGGCTATCAAGAAGTCGTTGATAATGCACAAGAAGCAAATCAAAATGCTAATAATCGATTACAAGAAAATGTTGAAACTGAGCAGCAAAGTTCTAAAGGGTCAGATAGTTATTCAAATATTAAAACTTCGCAAATAAGTAATGGTAATAGCGACAATGCTGGGAATAATCAAAATGGAACAGCAATAAGTAGTGAAGATGTAAGCGCAATGGAATCTTCACTATCAAAATCATTATTATCTTTATCCAATTATACCGACAAACAAGCGGAAAGTAGTCAAGAAGATATTAATGCGCTAAAAAATGTCACTTACGGTATTATATCTACAGATAAGCCAAAAGATTTCAAAGAAACTTTAGATAATATTAAATCTAGACTTGAAGTAACAAGTAAGTCCAATCAAAAGTTTATAGATATATTATCAGAGCTTGAAGATAGAGAAAAGGTAGATCTTTCTGATGAGATTAAGGAATTAGAATCAGCAAATAATAGAATTAATAATTTAATTAAGACACAAAATCAACTTAGTGAAGCACTTTCTAATGGAAGTTCTGGTAAAGAAGAAGCAGTAGAATTACTTAAAGAAATTCCACGCGTGAATAGTAGCTTAGATGATTTAAGAAACTATATTAAGTCAGAACTAAACCAAAAATTATTAGATGTATCTAATGATGTGATGTCATTATTAGATGACGGCGATATAAAACTATCAACTGTTCAATCGAAATTAAACACAATTGATCAAGTTATAAATTCAGGAGAAAGTATTTTAACTACTGGTAAGGATAGAATTGAGACGATTCAAAGTGCACTACCAGTCATTGAGCAAAGATATATGGATGCAATGTCCATTGCTCAAAATTATTATCCACAATTTAAACAAAGTGTGTCTAACGCAGCATCATTTATTGAAAATGACTTGCCAGGTTTAGAACAACAGTTATCTGATACAACAGCAACTGTGAACAATACAATACCTACACTGTTTAATCGGTATGATAATTTGGTAGATATTTTAGATACAAATCAACCACGTGCAAAAGAAAGCTTGCACAATTTGGCAGATTTTGCACGTAATCAATTACCAGATGTTGAAAAAGATCTGGCTAAAGCGAACAAACTATTTGACGAGATTGAAGACGACGATGCAGTGGATAAAATGGTAGACTTATTGAAAAATGATTTGAAAAAACAAGCTAATGTAATCGCAAATCCAATTAATATAGATCAAAAAGACATATTTCCTGTTAAAGACTACGGTTCAGCAAGCACACCATTTTACACAGCATTAGCAATATGGGTAGGAGCTTTATTACTAGTAAGTTTATTAACGACAGATAATAAACATAAATCATTAGAGCCACATCTAACGACAAGAGAAATTTATCTAGGAAAGAGTGGGTTGTTTTACACGTTGGGTATTATCCAAGCACTCATCGTATCGATTGGAGATATAGTGATACTGAAAGCGCAAGTTGAATCTGTTGTATGGTTTATTGCTATAGCAGTATTCTCATCACTTGTATTTATTTCAATTGTATATACTTTAGTGTCATTGTTAGGAAATCCAGGGAAAGCAATTGCAATCATCTTCCTTGTACTACAAATAGCAGGTGGTGGAGGAACCTTCCCTATCCAAGTTACACCAGAGTTCTTCCAAGTCATTCACCCTTATTTACCTTTCTCTTATTCAATAGATGCTTTAAGAGAAGCAGTTGGAGGACCTGTACCTGAAATTTTAACTAAAAAATTAGTGATCCTTTCATTATTTGGTATAGGATTTTTATTAATTGGTGTTATCTTTAAACCAATTACTGATCCACTGATGAGAAAAGCAACTGAAAAAGCTGAAGAAAGTGATGTAATGGAATAAATGATAGTTTAGTAAGGAAGGTTAATATGGAGCATAAAGAGGGAAACTTAGAAATAATGATTAACCAATTCTATGATGCTACAGCGAATATTAATAAATCAATTACTAACATGGTTAAAGAATTGGAACCAGGTCGCTACTTATCTTATGAACAAATAGAAACAATGCATTTTATTCACCATAATGAAAAAATATCGATTAACGACTTAGCAAATAAGCAATGTATTTATAAGACAGCTATATCAAAACGTGTTAAGAAGTTAGAATACAAAGGTTATGTGCAACGAGTTTATTCTAATGATAAACGTATTAAATTAGTTAGTTTGACGCATAATGGAGAACGCTTATTAAAAGAAATAAAAAACAACTTAACAAAAGAAATAAAATTACTTTTATTAAGCTGTTTTGTTAGAGAAGATTTTGAAAAATTTATGTATCAGCTCATGAATTTTGAAAACACATTTTAAAAAAAGTACTACTAGAGTAAATTAATTTAGATATTTGAAAAATGAAATTTCAATGTTTATTTGTCACTTTACTTGGTATATGAGTATGATTTCACTTAATATTTGAAGTCGCTTCTTTAGTAACTAAATTTAATAAAAAGGCATAATAATTTCTAATAACGATTACTTATGTTAATACCTATGATTATTACTTTTAATTGTATCTAGAAAGTCAATGCTCTAACTACAAATTGAAGAAACTAGTTTATCAAGATTTAATTCTATTTCATTCAATTTACCACCTACTTTAGGGGGAACTACTGGTTAGACAGTTCTTTCAATGATTTTGTCTTGCTCTAATTCTCGAAGTTTTCTTATTAACATACGTTGATTGATATAAGGTAGTGTATTTTGTAATTTACTTAATCTTAAACGATTACTTTTCTAAATTAGTAGCTATGATTGCAGTACAAGATTTAGAAAAACGTGCGAAAGATTTAGTTGATTTAGACGCACATTATATCGCTGTTCATACTGGTTATGACTTACAAGCTGAAGGTCAATCTCCTTTAGAAAGTTTACGTAAAGTTAAATCTGTAATTAGTAATTCTAAAGTAGCAGTTGCAGGTGGTATTAAACCAGATACAATTAAAGATATTATTGCAGAAAATCCTGATTTAATTATTGTTGGTGGCGGCATTGCAAATGCTGATGACCCTGTAGAAGCTGCTAAACAATGTCGTGATATTGTAGATGCCCATACAAATGCATAATCAGTTACAATTAATATTAAATAAGATTAAACTAAATAGATAAAAATGCACATGTAGTTGGTGAAAAAATTAGAAAACATTTTATGTTTAAACTTCCTTTTTCTAGTGTATATAGTACTTAGGTTTTAAAATATAATTGAAAGGTAGGTTGTATTATGACTAAAAAAGTAGCAATCATTTTAGCAGATGAATTTGAAGATATAGAATTGACTAGTCCAAAAGAAGCATTAGAAAATGCTGGATTTGAGACTGAAGTTATTGGAGATACAGCAAAACATGAACTTGTTGGCAAACATGGGGAGAAAGTAACTGTAGATGTTAGCATTGCAGATGCGAAACCAGAAAATTATGATGCATTATTAATTCCTGGCGGATTCTCACCCGATCATTTACGTGGTGATGAAGAAGGTCGCTATGGTACATTTACTAAGTATTTTACTCAAAATGATGTGCCTACATTTGCGATTTGTCATGGTCCACTTCTACTAGTTGATACTGATGATTTAAAGGGCCGCACAATAACTGGCGTTATCAATGTACGTAAAGATTTATCTAATGCTGGTGCACACGTTGTTGATGAATCAGTTGTAATAGATGACAATATTGTAACGAGTCGTGTCCCAGATGACTTAGATGATTTCAATAGAGAAATTATTAAAAAATTAAAAGCATAATTTTATAATATCAATCAGTATTTATTATCTAAGAGACTAACAGCAAAGTTTATAAACTTTGCTGTTAGTCTCTTATTGTTAGGTTTTTATAAAAATAAAATGAACTTAACTTCATTAAGATAACTTATAATCTACGATAAAATATTAGATATTCTACATACTGTTTTTGTAATGTAACCTATTTCGAAATTCTACTAATCTTTTAACTTCATCTATACTATTAATTGTTAAAAATTACAATGGAGGGCAATTTAATTTATGAATGATATTACCATTATAGGAGCTTCACAAAATAATTTGAAAAATATAAATATAACTATACCTAAACATTTAGTTACAGTATTTACAGGTCGTTCTGGTTCAGGTAAATCATCACTGGTTTTCAGAACAATAGCTGCTGAATCTGAACAACTTTTAAATGAAAGTTATTCTAGCTACATTCAATTTCATTTAAATAAGCAACCTAAACCAAAAGTAAAAGCAATTAAAAATCTTCCTGTAGCAATGACGATTAGTCAAAAAAGATTTAATGGTAATTCTCGATCTACTGTAGGTACAGTATCTGATATATACGCCTCTGTTAGATTATTATGGTCAAGGATAGGTGAACCTTTTGTCGGTTATTCAGATGCCTTTTCATTTAACAGTCCCAATGGTATGTGTGAAACATGTGAAGGATTAGGTTACATTGAAGACATTAATTTAAATGAGCTCTTAGATTGGAACAAATCTTTAAATGAAGGTGCTATTAATTTTCCATCTTTTGGACCTGATAAAGAAAGAGGGAAAGCTTATCGTGATAGTGGTCTGTTTGATAATGATAAAAAATTAAAAGCATATACAAAAGAAGAATTAGATTTGTTTTTGTATCAGGAGCCAATAAAATTAAAAAAACCACCTGAAGAATGGCGGAAATCAGCAAAATATGTGGGACTTATACCTAGGTTTAGAAGAATATTCTTGGGAGATAAAGAATTTAACAAAAAACGTTATGCTAAACATCTTAAAAATGTTGTGGAAAATAAAATTTGTCCAACTTGTAACGGTCAACGTTTAAATTCGAAAATTTTGAGTTGTAAAATTATGGGGAAAAATATTTCAGATTTCACACAAATGACTGTAAAAGAAAATTTAGCATTTCTTAATAAATTAAATAATTCAACAGCCCAGTTTATTATTGAACCACTCCGAAAACAATTAGAAGCACTTGATTATATAGGATTAAGTTATTTAACTCTTGACCGTGTAACCACTTCTTTATCAGGTGGAGAAGCACAACGGCTTAAATTAATACGACATTTAAATAGTTCGCTATCTGATTTGGTTTATATCATTGATGAACCAAGTGTTGGTTTACATCCAGAGGATATTGCAAAAATAAATGAAATTTTGAAATCTTTAAAACATAAAGGTAATACAGTATTAATTGTAGAACATGATCCTGATGTAATTAAAGAAGCAGATTATATTATTGATATGGGGCCAAGTTCAGGGGCGCAAGGTGGAGAGATAACGTTTAAGGGAACATACAAAGAATTATTGTCTTCAGATACATCTACTGGGGAAGCACTACGTATCAAACATCACTTAAAAAATGAGATACGTGAAGCAAAGAGTTTTTATCATCTTGGACCAGTGACCCAAAACAATTTGAATAATGTGACAGTTGATATACCCAAGCATGTTTTGACAGTATTAACTGGAGTAGCAGGTTCTGGGAAAAGTTCACTTGTTAAGGCAGGTTTTGCAAAAAATGATAATGCAGTATTTATGGATCAAAAAGCGATACAAGGTTCCGATCGGTCTAATTTACTAACTTATTTAGGTGTTTTTGATAGAGTCAGAAATTTTTTCAGCAAAGAAACTGGATTAAATAAATCTATGTTTAGTTATAATTCGAAAGGAGCTTGTCCCAATTGTGGTGGTAAAGGTTATATTGAAACAGAACTTGCATTTATGGGTGAATTTTCACAAACATGTGAAGTGTGTCACGGTAAACGTTATAAGCCAGAAGTGTTGAATGCAACTATAGATGGCTATTCCATTGCTGATTTCCTTGAATTGACTGTTGACGAAGGTATAAGATTTTTTGATAAAGAAAATGAAATTCAGTCTAAGTTACAAGCTATAAGTAAAACTGGATTAAATTACGTAACCCTTGGCCAACCTCTATCTACATTATCAGGTGGTGAAATTCAACGCGTTAAATTAGGCCAATATTTAAATGATGCTGTTACAGATAGTATTTTTATATTTGATGAACCTACGACAGGTTTACATGAAGCTGATATTCCTATATTGATAAACTGTTTTAATGATCTTATTGAACAAAATAACACTGTTATTTTAATTGAACACAATTTATCAATTATGTGTGATGCTGATTGGATTATAGATGTAGGACCAGGTCCTGGTCTAGATGGAGGTAAAGTACAATTTAGTGGCTATCCTATAAACTTTGTTAAAGAGAATAAAACATTAACATCTAAGCATTTGAAACTTTATATAGCAAATGATTAAAATTGTTTCATATTTTCATAGAGCATTGGTTAGATTTAGAAATTTTGAAACTTAGCGGTTCTGAAAATTATCACATGAAATTAATAAAGAAGTCTATATACAGATTATAACCAGTATATAGACTTCTTTATATATTTATTATTATGGTTTTAGAATTACTTTAATATTATTATCTTTTTTCTGATCGAAAATATCATACGCTTGTTTTGCATCTTCTAAAGGCATGGTATGAGTTATAATTTCTGTTGGATCAAAAACCTCATTTTTAATCATTTCATATAATTTTGGCATTTGATGAATAACTGGCGCTTGTCCACTTTTTACTTGGACATCTCTATTGAAAATTAAATCTATTGGAAAATTGTCTGCAGGTGTACCGTAAATACCAGTTAATTGAATCGTTCCAAATTTTCTTACTGATTCAGCTGCTGTAATAATGGGACTAATGTTACCTCGTTGCGCTGAATTTGAACTTATCTCTAAATCATCTTGAGCAACTTGGCCATCCATTCCAACACAATCTATAACGACATCTGCACCACCGCGTGTGCTTTCATGAAGTAATTTTCCTATATTATCTTCTTTAGAAAAATTATATACTTCAGCGCCATTGGATTTTTTGGCATGGTTTAATCTATGTTCTACATTGTCAATGGCAATAACACGTTCAGCGCCTTTTAATTTAGCAAATTTTTGTGCCATTAAACCGATTGGGCCACAACCGAGAACAATAACGGTATCTCCAGATTTTACGCCTGCATGTTCAACACTCCAATAAGCTGTTGGGACCACATCAGATAAAAATAATACTTGTTCGTCTTTCAAATCACTATCTGGAACTTTGAAAGAGGAGAAATCGGCAAATGGGACTCTCAAATACTCTGCTTGACCTCCCCAGTGGTTTCCGTGCATGCCACCAAAACCGAAGAGTCCACCATTATTCATTTTCCAACTTGCCGGTGATGGATTAGAATTATCACACTGAGACTCCATTTCATTATTACAATAGAAACAATCGCCACAACCTATGTTAAAAGGTATAACTACTCTATCTCCCTTTTTTAAGGTTTTAACCTCTTTTCCTACTTCTTCTACAATTCCCATTGGCTCATGTCCAATAACAAAATCAGGATCCATAAATAAATCACCTTGATGGTAAAGATGTAAATCAGAACCACATATACCTGAAGCTGTTATTTTTATAATTGCATCCGTTGATTCTTCTATTATTGGATCATGTACTTCACGCACTTCCATATTTTTATGACCTTGATAAGTAACTGCTTTCATTTGTACCATCCTCCTCTAAAGATTTTACCCTTGGTATTATAATGTAAACTCAGAGGAATAAATTGATTTATTACTCTTTTCAGAAAATTGTTAGTTCATATGTAGCAAAATGCCAAACATCGTATTTATTTAGCCAAAATTAATTAAAAAGTAATTATAGATAAGTTTAATACACGTAAGCAATATACTATACTAGAATAAAATTAAAGATTTACCTAAAAGTAACTATACAGTTTTGAACCATTTATAAGTAATTGCTGATTTTAAAGAAGAATTTGTGTGTTTTCTTAAACCGAAATAAAAATCTGAAAAGCGAAGGATTTTAATGTTTATTGCTTTTAAAAGCTGATAATTTAAATGCACATTATGTTATTGCTACTTTTTGGGAAATTAAGTTACTTACAAACTATGGCAAGATTCTCGAAAATATAAAGTACCTCTTAAGAAAAGAGAGATAAAAAATGTATAGATCAAGATATATTCGTTAACGAGCATGTTTTGAAATGGTTAAGACACTCTTTATAAAGAAGTATCTTTTTTATACTACTTTATAGCTTAAAAATTTTGAAAAATTTGTTTAATTTTCATACTTACTTTTTTTCGGTGTAGTTAAAGCTACGACAGCTATAATAATAAATAGTCCGCCTACTAGTTGATAGTATCCAAAGGATTCATTTAACCAAGTAATTGAAATGATGATTGCAACAAGAGGTTCTATACTGGATAAAATGCTTGTTTCAGATGGGGATAAATACTTTAAACTTCCGATATAAAGAAGAAATGAAAGAGTTCCACTTATAATCACACCTAATAACATAACAGTTGTTGTGATTGTTAAGCTTTCAATAAAACTTTGAATACTTAAATTTAAATTTAATAAAAAGGAAAATACACCTGCGATTAACATCCCCCACCCAACTACAAGAATGACGCCCCATTTTTTGATTAAAGAAACCGGTTGTATAGTGTAAAATGTAAAACCTAGCATTGTAAGAAGTCCAAAAATAATACCCTGTTTGGTTAGAAGAATGTTTTGATACGAACCATTTGTGATTAAAAAATAGAGACCAATTAAAGCTATAACTATAGAGATAAATTGTCTGGCAGTTGGTAGCTGCTTGATTTGTATGGATACATAAATTGTAATAAGGATTGGAGCAAAAAACTGAAACAACATAGCCGTGACAGCATTGCTTACATTGATTGTCTCGATAAAAAAGTATTGAGCACCGAGCATACCAATAGCGCCAAATAATATGAGTTGAAATCTGTGACCTGGGTACTTCCAAATTTCAAAGATTTGTTTTTTTGAAAAAGAAAGATACAAGAGAAGAAAAATTCCAGCTAATAGTAAGCGAAAAACAAGAAAATCTATGGATGAAATGCTGGAATGTTGGAAAAGCCACTGTATCATCGGACCCGATAGGCCCCAAAGAGTTGCTCCACTAATAATCATAATATATCCTATATGTTGATTTTGCTGATTCATTTTAACCCTCCATTGTTAGTATTTTTATTGCTATGATGTAAAAATTGTACTCTTAAGGTATTATAGTGAATATCTGACTCTTTTATAAGTGCCAGTATTTTATTAGTAGAGGGGACCAGATTTAATGTTACAGTTAACACCGAATTTTGATATTCAAGGCAAAGATCCGATTTATATCCAGTTATATTCGTATATTAAACAAGAGATAAAGAAAAAAAGATTATTACCTGAAATGAAGTTGCCTTCAAAACGAAAACTTTCTCAGCATCTTTGCGTTAGTCAAAATACTGTTGAATCTGCCTATGGGCAATTAGTTGCTGAAGGCTACTTAAAAACGCTTCCTAGAAAAGGATATTATGTTTGCGATATTGAAGAAGAGGATTTTAATATAAATTATCAAAATCCCCAGTATGTAGAGGAAAAATTAGATAACAACGATGGTTATACCTATGATTTTGCATACACTGGTGTTGATCCAGAATCTTTTCCTTTTAACCTTTATAGAAAGTTGGTAAATGAAATATTTCAAAATGATAACAAACAAATATTACAGTTAGGCCATCCTCAAGGAGAGGTATATTTACGAAGAGCGATTGCGGATTATATATACGAAGCAAGAGGAGTAAAATGTTATCCAAGTCAAATTGTTATCGGATCTGGCACACAAACTTTAATGAAGATACTTTTTCTATTATTACCAAAGAGCAAATTTGCTGTTGAAGACCCTGGATATCATAGGAAAATGATGTTATTTGAAAAAGAAGCAAATCAAGTAGAATTCATTCCAATCGATTCAGAAGGTATGCTTGTTTCTCATTTAATTAAATCTGATGCAAATGTAGCGATTGTGACGCCGTCCCATCAGTTTCCTAGTGGTATGATTATGCCGGTTTCAAAACGCTTACAAATATTGAAATGGGCAAAAGAACAAAAAGACCGTTATATTATTGAAGATGATTATGATAGTGAATTTCGATATAGTGGTAAACCAGTACCTGCGCTTCAAGGGTTAGATACCGGAGAAAATGTAATTTATATGGGTACTTTCTCCAAATTACTATTACCTTCTCTGCGTATTAGTTATATGGTTTTACCAATTTCTCTAATCAATATCTACCAAGAAGACTTTTTCTTTTATGCTCAAACAGTCTCTCGCATAGACCAAAATATCTTAAAAGAATTTTTAAATAGAGGATATTGGGAAAAACATATTCAAAAAATGAAAGTAGTTTATCGAAAAAAAAGAGATGTTTTAATTACAGCTATTTCAAAACATTTCCCAGAAAGTGTTGAAGTTATAGGCGAAGACTCTGGTTTGCATTTAACCCTACGTTTAAATAATGGTATGACAGAACAAGAGGCTATTAATCAAGCAGCAAAATTTGGTGTAAAAGTAAATTCTGTTTCTGAATACGGGGAAAATGATGGCCAAACCGTCCTACTTGGCTTTGCAGTACTATCCATAGAACAAATAAAAGCAGCAGTTAAACTGCTTGAAAAAGCATGGTTTGAAAAAGATACAAGTAATTATTATTAAGATTTTCTTTTTCATTAATGACTCTAAAGGTAAGTATATACAAAGTATTGTATATAAGAATGATGCTAAAAGAGACTTTTGTTACTCATACTGTGATATCAACAATAGTTTCGATAGCAAGGTTAGTATTTATACTAATATTCCATTATTTTTAATATTAATTTTATTATAAAGATTAACTTAAAGCGAAGTATAATTATACTTCGCCTTTTTAAATATATAATCTAATGACCCTATATACACTATTAATATCAGAAAAAATATTTTGTATGTTTAGAGCGTATTTCTATGTCTTTGAGTCGTTCTCTATTTATATCGATCTACTAGTCCATATAAAAACATATCAATATTCCTGAAAGAGATTATATAAAGTTCGGTTCAATTTTTCTTCTTTTAAAAAAATTAACTAATTTTCATTGTTAATTAATTTCAAATATTCATCTCCCCATTCACAAATACCATAGACCACATTGTCGAGAGACAAACCAACACTAGTTAATCGATATTCAACTTTTGGAGGGACTACTGGATATATAGTTCTTTTTATTATCATATCCTTTTCAAGCTCTCTTAATTGTCTAATTAACATTCTTTGATTAATATCTGGTAATTTTTTTTCTAATTCACTCAACCTAAGTACTTCTGATTGTAATAAATGGTAAATAATAGGGATTTTCCACCTACCACCAATTACTGATAAAGCTAAATCTTTAGAAGTGTAAAATAATTTATTATTGTATTCTATTAACAATTTCTTCTCCTCAGTGACATATTTGTCAGTATTGTATTTTCGAATTTATTATACCATAATGAATACATAATATATAGGAGGTAATAACATATGGAATTACAACTAGCAATTGATTTATTGAATAAAGAGGAAGCGACAAAACTTGCGAATAAAGTTAAAGATTATGTAGATATCGTAGAAATTGGTACACCAATCGTTATTAATGAAGGTTTACCAGCGGTTCAACATTTAAATGATAATATAGAAGGCGTAAAAGTACTTGCAGACTTAAAAATTATGGATGCTGCAGACTATGAAGTAAGCCAAGCAGTTAAATTTGGTGCAGACGTAATAACAATTTTAGGTGTTGCTGAAGATGCATCAATTAAAGCAGCAGTTGAAGAAGCACATAAAAGTGGTAAAGAACTGTTAGTAGATATGATTGCAGTCCAAGATTTAGAAAAACGTGCTAAAGAATTAGACGATTTAGGCGCAGACTATATCGCTGTGCATACTGGTTATGACTTACAAGCTGAAGGTCAATCTCCTTTAGAAAGTTTACGTAAAGTTAAATCTGTAATTAGTAATTCTAAAGTAGCAGTTGCAGGTGGTATTAAACCAGATACAATTAAAGATATTGTTTCAGAAAATCCTGATTTAATTATTGTTGGTGGCGGCATTGCAAATGCTGATGACCCTGTAGAAGCTGCTAAACAATGTAGAGCTGCGATTGAAGGAAAATAATGATGACAGAAATCACAAATTATCGTTTAATACTAGATGAAATAGACAACACATTATCACATGTGAAAGACAGTGAAGCCGAAACGTTTTTAAAGCAAATTATTAAAGCAGAGCAAGTTTTTGTATCTGGAAAAGGACGTTCGGGTTTTGTAGCAAATAGTTTTGCGATGAGATTGAATCAGCTTGGGAAGGGTGCACATGTAGTTGGTGAGTCCACTACACCTTCCATTACCGAAAAAGATTTGTTTGTTATCCTTTCTGGCTCAGGTTCGACAGAGCATTTAAGATTATTAGCAGATAAAGCTAAAGCTGTAGGTGCAGAAGTTGTATTATTGTCAACAAATTCAACGTCAAAGATTGGTGAACTTGCAAATGCAGTGATTGAATTACCGGCGGGAACGAAATATGATGCTGAAGGTTCAGCACAACCTCTAGGTAGCTTATTTGAACAAGCATCACAAGTGTTTTTAGATAGTATTGTTTTAGATTTAATGACTGAGATAAACGTTGATGAAGAAACAATGCAGCAAAATCATGCTAATCTGGAATAAAACCTACAAAAGATGATTCACTTTAATACTCCACATTTATTTGTGGGGTATTTTTAATTTAAAGAAACGCCTTGAGATATTTCCTAGTAGTTATAAAAACTAATTAGTATTGAATATCACTACTACATTTTTGAAAAGTGATGTAGATTTATAGCCAGAATTTTTAGATTTACATTGACGATACTGCATCAAAAGAAAAAGTCAATCTACTTTTTCTAGTTTGACTTTTATTTTTATATCTAAAGGCACACTTACACACCTAAAAAACGTCGTGCTAAAAACAAATTTACATATGGTAATCCCATATCCTTATTATACATTTTAACAGTTGGTTTAAAGGAAACTTTAAAAATATATAATTTTTAACCTATTCAATTACATTTGTTTCTTAAAACGCATATATGAGCCAGAATAGAAAAGAGTTGCAGGAAAGATCAAAGATTGCTTAAGAATCAGCAAGTTTTGGCGTTAGAGAGTAATAAAAAAGATTCAAAAATCAATTAGAGGAAGAGAGGCTGCTTAATTATACCTTTGATACACCTACTAATGATAGATAAAAAGTGGATGTGTAAGAAGCATCATATACTACAGACGCTGTAAATATTAATCAACATCAGGAAGAAAAAAGGTGAATAAACACAACTGAAAAAGGCTTTTGGATTTGTTTGTTAGTAACTAATTGTAATTAAAAAGGTGCGACAAGCTCATAAATTTGTCGTACCTTTTTATGTGAATCGTACTTCTGATACTCATCAATTTAATTTTAAATTTAAGTTCGTTTATCAATAAAATTGGGTATTATTTATTAAGAGACGTAGAACTCTTGCCACACTTATATCAAATTAATTTAATTGTAATGAGCAATTTAGCTTATTATGAAAAAGATGAGCTGACGCAAGCATGTGCCTGCTCATTTTAAAATTGGAGGCTAAATTTACGAAAAAATTCTATTAACAGGTGCTTCAGGATATATAGAAAATAAGCCTAATGAGCAAAATGTTACATGGAAATCTTCAGATTTATTTGATTTAAATGAGATAACAGAAGTAATGAAAAACGTAGATATCGCTATATATCTTGTTCATTCGATCATACCTTCAGCTAAGTTAACACAAGCAAGTTTTGAAGATATGGATGAAATATTAGCAGATAATTTTGCTAAAGCATCAAGGTTTTAATAAAGTTAAACATATCATGTTTATGAGTGACCTAATTCCAAATACGAATGAATTACCACCATGTTTAAGAAGTCGCTTAGAGTGTAAAGACATTTTAGGAACATATGGTGTGCCCGTAACTACGTTGAGAGCTGGACTAATTATAAGTGCTAAGGGAAGTTCTTATCCAATACTAAAAAATTGGTATCCAATGCTCGTTTTTATATAGTTAATATGAAATTTATATTCATAGATTGTTGAATATAAATTGTTTTATGCTATGTTTAATTTCCTACTACTATTTCCTAAAAAAGAAAAGGAGCTAAATATGATTAATATTATATCAGCGATAGGATCGCTTGGAACATTTATTATGGCGTTATTTTATTTTGTATCAGTATCAGTTCAACTTTACCAAATGAAAATAAGTTTTATTCCTGCATTAGGATTTAATCAGATTTTATTAATTAGAGATAAAGACCAAAAATTAATTTTAAAAAACACCACTTCCAATGTGGAAGAAAATGAAGATTATTTGAAATTATATAATTTAGGAGGCGGTGCAGCAAAAAAAATCACCATTGAAGTTTTATTAGGTGAAGATAAAGTTATTCAAAAAAAGTATGTTAATATGTTACCTAGTAAAGAAGGTTATATGTTACCTATAAATAAGACAGTATTTGATGAATTAGAAGATACTATAAAAAATAACGGTTACGAATCCAATATGAATATTAAGTTATCCTATTATCATAATGTGAGTAGAAAAAAACAAGAAATATTTTTAAAAGGGCATATAGATGCATTCAATAACTACGAAGATAAGAACATTTATGAATTACAGTTTATTTAAAGTAATAAAATGAATGAAAAATAAGATAGTTAATAGTAAGGCCTTTCTTTAACAAAATGCTTTTTAATCATAAAATATGATAATGCTTCTTATAATAATCGTATTTTTTATATCATCTCATTAGTTGATACCTTGCTTGTTCAGTTAACACTAACAAAGAAAAAATAGAGTTCAGCTTGTTTTAAATATTGATTATGAGTTAATTATTTTATAAGAATACTAATCTACATTTTCATGATTAATTCATAAAATAACTAAAACGAAATATACAAAAGTACATTAAAGTTTTTCATAAAAAATAACTAGCCTAGAATTACAAAGAGTGTAAATTTATGTCTATAATTAAAATTCTAGTTAGAAAAATCGTTCGTTATTGATATCCATTTTGATTTTGAAACGATTAAAGCACATACATAATATGTATGTGTTTTTTGTTATACTTATAGCTATTAATTAATGTAGATATAAAGGGTGTGTGCAGAGAAATGCTTGAAAGTAAAAGATTAATTATGAGTAAGCCGAAATTATCGTTTTCTGAAGAATTATATAGGATTCACTCTAATAAATTAGCAACTCAATATACTCCTAAGAGAAAGCATAAAACAATAGAGGATACTAAAAAAATGTTGAATGCATGGGCAAATTATTGGGACAATAATAATCATGGATATTTCATATTTATTGAAAAAGAAAGTGATGCTGTAATAGGTAGTGGCGGGGCAGAAAAAATGGAGTTTGCGAATAAAGAATACTTTAATTTGTATTATAGATTGGACCCCAAAGCAACAGGAAAGGGCTATGCAATTGAAGCTATTATGAAAATTATAAATTGGTTACATTATGAAATAGACAATACTTTACCTTTTGTAATAAGAACTGATAAAGATAACTCAGCTTCTATAAATTTAGCTCACAGATTAGAGTTTAAAAGAGATGTTAATTTTGATAATTTTACAGATGAAGGAGACGTCTTCTTTTTTAAAAATCTAACTTAATAACTAAAATACAATAACTCATACCAAATTTTAAAACGTTAGTTTATAAATTACACTTTCTCAATTGATTAAGAAAGTGTAATTATGTATGTTTAAGGTCTACCCTAACCGAACAATGAAAAGTGCTTGTAAAATGCTGTTTCTATTTGTATGATTAGGGTGTATGAAAATAGGAGGGTAAAAATGATTGTTGGTTATGCAAGAGTTTCAACTATTGATCAAAATTTAGACAGACAAATTGAAAATCTTCAGTCCTTTGGTGCTGAAAAAATATTTACTGAAAAACAATCAGGTAAATCTATAGAAAATAGGCCTACTTTTCAAGAAACGCTAAGTTTTGTACGTATAGGAGATCGTTTAATTGTAGAGTCTATTGATCGTCTAGGCCGGAATTATGATGAGATTATTCAAACTGTTAACTATTTAAAAGAAAAAGAAGTCCAATTGATGATTACAAGCTTGCCTATGATGAATGAAGCAATTGGAAATCCATTGTTAGATAAGTTCATGAAAGATTTAATTATTCAAATTTTAGCAATGATTTCAGAACAAGAAAGAAATGAAAGTAAGCGTAGGCAAGCACAGGGTATTAAAGTGGCGAAAGAAAAAGGCATCTATAAAGGTAGACCTGTACTTTATGCACCAAATGCAAAAGATCCTCAAAAACGTTTGGTCTATTACCGAGTTATAGAAATGTTAGATCAAGGAATTTCTATTAGTAAGATTGCGAAAGAAGTAGATATTACAAGACAGACTGTTTATAGAATTAAAAAGGAACAAGCATAATAGTGTAATTATGCTTGTTCCTTTTTAACTCTATATAAGATATTTGAAATGATAAATCTATGAAATGTATTATTTATTTATTTTTTAATATTAAATGATAGAACGTAAACACTATTCTTGATCACTTAATAATTTTCCTCCAGAACCCACGTGTTACTTTACTTGATATATGAGAATGATTTTACCTAGTAAATGAGAAAAGCAATGTCCTATATTAAAGTACATTG
>NZ_JAGEVL010000009.1 GCF_017583065.1 Staphylococcus shinii
AACAAGCTTTGAATTCAAAAAGAAATAATCGCTAGTGTTCGAAAGAACACTCACAGATTAATAACATTTTGGGTTTTCAACCGACTTGTTCGTGTTGAAAGTCAAAAAAGATTAAGTTATTAAGGGCGCACGGTGGATGCCTTGGCACTAGAAGCCGATGAAGGACGTTACTAACGACGATATGCTTTGGGGAGCTGTAAGTAAGCTTTGATCCAGAGATTTCCGAATGGGGAAACCCAGCATGAGTTATGTCATGTTATCGATATGTGAATACATAGCATATCTGAAGGTAGACGCGGAGAACTGAAACATCTTAGTACCCGCAGGAAGAGAAAGAAAAATCGATTCCCTGAGTAGCGGCGAGCGAAACGGGAAGAGCCCAAACCAATGAGCTTGCTTGTTGGGGTTGTAGGACACTCTATACGGAGTTACAAAAGAATAAACTAGACGAATCATCTGGAAAGATGAATCAAAGAAGGTAATAATCCTGTAGTCGAAAGTTTGTTCACTCTTGAGTGGATCCTGAGTACGACGGAACACGAGAAATTCCGTCGGAATCCGGGAGGACCATCTCCCAAGGCTAAATACTCTCTAGTGACCGATAGTGAACCAGTACCGTGAGGGAAAGGTGAAAAGTACCCCGGAAGGGGAGTGAAATAGAACTTGAAACCGTGTGCTTACAAGTAGTCAGAGCCCGTTAATGGGTGATGGCGTGCCTTTTGTAGAATGAACCGGCGAGTTACGATTTGATGCAAGGTTAAGCAGTGAATGTGGAGCCGTAGCGAAAGCGAGTCTGAATAGGGCGTTGAGTATTTGGTCGTAGACCCGAAACCAGGTGATCTACCCATGACCAGGTTGAAGTTCAGGTAACACTGAATGGAGGACCGAACCGACTTACGTTGAAAAGTGAGCGGATGAGTTGTGGGTAGCGGAGAAATTCCAATCGAACCTGGAGATAGCTGGTTCTCTCCGAAATAGCTTTAGGGCTAGCCTCAAGTGATGATTATTGGAGGTAGAGCACTGTTTGGACGAGGGGCCCTTATCGGGTTACCGAATTCAGACAAACTCCGAATGCCAATCAATTTAACTTGGGAGTTAGAACGCGGGTGATAAGGTCCGTGTTCGAAAGGGAAACAGCCCAGACCACCAGCTAAGGTCCCAAAATATATGTTAAGTGGAAAAGGATGTGGCGTTGCCCAGACAACTAGGATGTTGGCTTAGAAGCAGCCATCATTTAAAGAGTGCGTAATAGCTCACTAGTCGAGTGACACTGCGCCGAAAATGTACCGGGGCTAAACATATTACCGAAGCTGTGGATTGTCCGTAAGGACAATGGTAGGAGAGCGTTCTAAGGGCGTTGAAGCATGATCGCAAGGACATGTGGAGCGCTTAGAAGTGAGAATGCCGGTGTGAGTAGCGAAAGACGGGTGAGAATCCCGTCCACCGATTGACTAAGGTTTCCAGAGGAAGGCTCGTCCGCTCTGGGTTAGTCGGGTCCTAAGCTGAGGCCGATAGGCGTAGGCGATGGATAACAGGTTGATATTCCTGTACCACCATAATTCGTTTTAAGCGATGGGGGGACGCAGTAGGATAGGCGAAGCGTACGATTGGATTGTACGTCCAAGCAGTAAGACTGAGTGTTAGGCAAATCCGGCACTCTTAAGGTCAAGCTGTGATGGGGAGAGGAAATTGTTTCCTCGAGTCGTTGATTTCACACTGCCGAGAAAAGCCTCTAGCTAGAATTGTGGTGCCCGTACCGCAAACCGACACAGGTAGTCAAGATGAGAATTCTAAGGTGAGCGAGCGAACTCTCGTTAAGGAACTCGGCAAAATGACCCCGTAACTTCGGGAGAAGGGGTGCTCTTTAGGGTTAACGCCCAGGAGAGCCGCAGTGAATAGGCCCAAGCGACTGTTTATCAAAAACACAGGTCTCTGCTAAACCGTAAGGTGATGTATAGGGGCTGACGCCTGCCCGGTGCTGGAAGGTTAAGAGGAGTGGTTAGCTTCTGCGAAGCTACGAATCGAAGCCCCAGTAAACGGCGGCCGTAACTATAACGGTCCTAAGGTAGCGAAATTCCTTGTCGGGTAAGTTCCGACCCGCACGAAAGGCGTAACGATTTGGGCACTGTCTCAACGAGAGACTCGGTGAAATCATAGTACCTGTGAAGATGCAGGTTACCCGCGACAGGACGGAAAGACCCCGTGGAGCTTTACTGTAGTCTGATATTGAAATTCGGCACAGCTTGTACAGGATAGGTAGGAGCCTGAGATGCGTGAGCGCTAGCTTACGTGGAGGCGTTGGTGGGATACTACCCTCGCTGTGTTGGATTTCTAACCCGCACCATTTATCATGGTGGGAGACAGTGTCAGATGGGCAGTTTGACTGGGGCGGTCGCCTCCTAAAGAGTAACGGAGGCGCTCAAAGGTTTCCTCAGAATGGTTGGAAATCATTCATAGAGTGTAAAGGCATAAGGAAGCTTGACTGCGAGACTTACAAGTCGAGCAGGGTCGAAAGACGGACTTAGTGATCCGGTGGTTCCGCATGGAAGGGCCATCGCTCAACGGATAAAAGCTACCCCGGGGATAACAGGCTTATCTCCCCCAAGAGTTCACATCGACGGGGAGGTTTGGCACCTCGATGTCGGCTCATCGCATCCTGGGGCTGTAGTCGGTCCCAAGGGTTGGGCTGTTCGCCCATTAAAGCGGTACGCGAGCTGGGTTCAGAACGTCGTGAGACAGTTCGGTCCCTATCCGTCGTGGGCGTAGGAAATTTGAGAGGAGCTGTCCTTAGTACGAGAGGACCGGGATGGACATACCTCTGGTGTACCAGTTGTCGTGCCAACGGCATCGCTGGGTAGCTATGTATGGACGGGATAAGTGCTGAAAGCATCTAAGCATGAAGCCCCCCTCAAGATGAGATTTCCCAACTTCGGTTATAAGATCCCTCAAAGATGATGAGGTTAATAGGTTCGAGGTGGAAGCATAGCGATATGTGGAGCTGACGAATACTAATCGATCGAAGACTTAATCAATTTTTAAATGTTTTGTTTTGGTTGAATCATATTTTACTTACTATCTAGTTTTGAATGTATAATTTCATACATTTCATTGTCTGGTGACAATGGCAAAGAGGTCACACCTGTTCCCATGCCGAACACAGAAGTTAAGCTCTTTAGCGCCGATGGTAGTCGGACTTACGTTCCGCAAGAGTAGGACGTTGCCAGGCAATTAAAGACCCAATAGGGTCTTTTTTTTATGCGCGAAGAGTTTAACTTCAACGTAAAACAATTGTTGAGAGAAAGCGTTTGAAGCTGACGAACTAAACGAATGACGAAACGAGCTTACGAGTGGTAAGTGAGTGAGGAAAGCGTGCAAGTGAGAAAAGATGCGAGCGCTTGTCTCACGACAAGAAAGGTCTTTAGCGCCGATGGTAGTCGGACTTACGTTCCGCAAGAGTAGGACGTTGCCAGGCAATTAAAGACCCAATAGGGTCTTTTTTTATGCGCGAAGAGCTTAACTTCAACGTAAAACAATTGTCAGTCGCAACGGAATACATGAGCAGAAGCTCATGCATAAGTCCCACTAATACAACGAAATATAATCTGATAAGAGAGCAACAAGTTTTATCTAAATAAATTAGAAGTTAGAATATAAAAGTGGGACTTTAGAAGCTGACGAACTAAACGAATGACGAAACGAGCTTACGAGTGGTAAGTGAGTGAGGAAAGCGTGCAAGTGAGAAAAGATGCGAGCGCTTGTCTCACGACAAGAAAGGTCTTTAGCGCCGAAGGCAGCAGACTTACGTTCCGCAAGAGTAGGATGTTGCCAGCCAATTATGATGTGCACCCCAAAAATTGGACTAAAAATTTAACTTATGGAATGCATTTTTAAGGGTAAGCATTATAAATATGAATTTAAAATAAGCGAATCATTTATTAAAACGACGTTTTAATACGGATCGCCCTTATCAAAAAGTAGTTACTAATATTAATGGATCAAAATTATATTTATCTGCATTTATGAATTTATAAGGAATACATGAGCTTTAAACGCATAAACTATCAATTAATGCATTTGTATGTGCTTCAAGTTCTGAAAAAGGGATGCCACCAAATCCTAATATAAATTTTACAGATTGTTGCGTAGCATCGTATTGATTAAATGGTGTTATTTTTAATTTATTCATTTCTGCATTTTTTAGACATTCTTTTATAGAAAGACCATTTTTCACTGTTAAATTAAAATGCATACCAGCTAAGGCACCTTCAATTTCTAATTGATCTTCATAAGGCTTGAGTGCTTCAATAATAAATTTTAATTTGCGTCTATATAATTTTCTCATTTTGTTTAAGTGTCTTTCAAAGCTCCCTGATTCCATGAAACTTGCCACAATTTTTTGTAAGTGTGCTGGTACTGTATTACCTTCTTTATGTGCCAAATTATTATACTGACTAAGTAACTTTTTGGGCAAAACAAGATAGGCAATTCTGCAACTGGGAAATAGTGATTTAGAGAATGTACTAATATAAATTACTTTATCCTTAGTATCTAAACTTTGTAACGCAGGAATCGGTTTGCCAAAATAGCGAAACTCAGAATCATAATCATCTTCAATAATATATCTATTATCACATTCGTGTGCCCATGTAATAAGCTGGGTACGCTTTTTTAAATTCATTACATAACCAGTAGGAAATTGATGTGAGGGCGTCACATACGCAATATTGTGATTTGCGGTCTTTAAATAATTAAGCTCAAGGCCAGTTTGATTTACTGGGACTTGCATATAAGGTATTTGTCTTTTTTCTAATACTTGCTTAATTGGAGGATAACTTGGATTTTCAATAAAGAATTGTGCTTTATTTAAAATGTCTGTTAGCAGGTTAATTAATTGTTCAGTTGATGATCCTATAATAATTTGTTCAGGGTGACATGATACACCACGGCTGTTGAATAAATAGTGAGCAATTTCTTGTCTTAATGACCACTCACCTTTGGGATTTGCATGTTGTAGTAACTGCAATTGATTTATTTCAAAAGCATCTCGGGCATATTTTCTAAACTGTTGAATTGGAAAGTAATCAGTATCAATTTCTGATAAATTGAATGCATATTTGTAATAAGCATCATGATTATTATTTTGGGATGATAAATATTCATCTGTATTGAATTGTGTTTTTCTATTGATTATAGGTAATGTTTCAATATCTGAAACGAAATAACCTGAACGTGGTTTAGAGTATATATAACCTTCATCGAGTAGAAATTGATAGGCATGTTCAATTGTTGTATTACTAACTGAAAGGTGTTGCCCTAATGCGCGTTTAGAAGGAAATTTATCTCCTGATTTATATTGACCTTCAATGATTTGAGTTTTTAAATTTTTATATAAATCGATATAAAGATGTGATTTTGACATAAAACTGACCCCCAAAATTAAATTGAAATTGAACCTTTTTAAATACCAGTTTATCTCTTAAAATGAATTTAATCAACTAAGTAAAGGGGAAAAACAAATGTCTAAAGTAACTGGATCAGAGAGAGTTAAAAGAGGAATGGCAGAAATGCAAAAAGGCGGCGTAATTATGGACGTTGTCAATGCTGAACAAGCTAAAATAGCAGAGGAAGCAGGAGCAGTTGCAGTAATGGCATTAGAACGTGTACCTTCTGATATTAGGGCTGCTGGTGGTGTTGCACGTATGGCTAATCCTAAAATTGTAGAAGAAGTTATGAACGCTGTTTCAATTCCTGTAATGGCAAAAGGACGTATTGGCCATATTACTGAAGCTCGTGTACTTGAATCAATGGGTGTAGACTACATTGATGAATCAGAAGTATTAACGCCTGCAGATGAAGAGTATCATCTATTAAAAGACACGTTTACAGTGCCATTTGTATGTGGATGCCGTAACTTAGGTGAAGCTGCAAGACGTATTGGTGAAGGCGCGGCGATGTTACGTACAAAAGGTGAGCCGGGTACAGGAAACATTGTAGAAGCTGTTAGACACATGCGTCAAGTTAATGCAGAAGTAAAAAGATTAACAGTGATGAATGATGATGAAATCATGACTGAAGCTAAAAATATTGGAGCGCCATTTGAAGTATTAAAAAATATTAAAGAAAATGGTAAATTACCTGTTGTTAACTTTGCTGCTGGTGGTGTGGCTACGCCTCAAGACGCAGCACTAATGATGGAATTAGGTGCAGATGGTGTATTCGTTGGTTCTGGTATATTTAAATCAGAAGATCCAGAAAAATTCGCTAAAGCTATTGTGCAAGCTACAACTCACTACCAAGATTATGAATTAATCGGACGTTTAGCTAAAGACTTAGGTACAGCTATGAAAGGTTTAGACATCAATGAATTAACTTTAGAAGAACGTATGCAAGAGCGTGGATGGTAGTATGAAAATTGGTGTACTAGCACTTCAAGGTGCAGTAAGGGAACATATACGTCATATTGAACTTAGCGGTCATGAAGGTATTGCAATTAAGCGTACAGAACAATTAGATGACATTGATGGTCTTATTTTACCTGGTGGTGAATCTACTACATTACGTCGATTAATGAATTTATATGGCTTTAAAGAAGCACTACAACAATCTACATTACCTATGTTTGGAACGTGTGCTGGATTAATAGTTATGGCTAAGCATATTGTTGGTGAAGAAGGCTATTTAGATAAATTAGACATCACTGTTCAAAGAAATTCATTTGGTAGACAAGTGGATAGTTTTGAAAGTGAATTAAATGTACAAGGTATCGCAGAAGATATTGAAGGTGTTTTTATTAGAGCGCCACATATTGAAGCGACACATGGTGAGGTGTCAGTATTAAGTACAGTGGGTGAAAAAATTGTAGCGGTTCAAGAAGGTCAGTACTTAGGAGTATCCTTCCATCCAGAATTAACTGATGACTATAGAATGACACAGTATTTTATAGAAGAAATCGTAAAACCTACTTTGATGATAGAAAATGTATAATAAATAAAACTTCACTAAAATATATATTATCGTATAAGAATTTAATTAATAAGACACTTCGTTATAAAATGATGAGCAATTATTTTACAAGACGAAGTGTCTCATTTTAGTTTAAATAAATTTTGCCTTAGTGATTAGGTATTAAAATTTTAATGATTTGTATAGGGAAGAGTTTAAATTATTGATTTATGTTGTTTGAATAGTAATTATGGACAGATTAAGAGATGATTTACTAAGTATCTAAAAAGCACACTTCCATTTGAAAAGAAGTGTGCTTTTTATAGTTTGTTTGCGTTATGTAGCAAGATTTTATTTTTGTAACAAAAGTAGTTGAGTTTATTTAAATAATTCTTAAACCAAACGAACAAGCAATTTAACATTTATCAATAACTATGTCTAAGTTACATTTTAAATAAAGAATCCGGCAATAGCTGCTGAAATGAATGAAACAAGTGTGGCACCGAATAATAATTTTAGTCCAAAACGTGCTACGATATCACCTTTTTCATTATTAAGTGATTTAATTGCCCCAGAAATAATTCCGATAGAGCTAAAGTTTGCAAATGATACTACAAATACTGAAATAACGCCTTTAGCATGCGCGCTCATATTTTTAATTTCGCTTAAACTTTGCATTGCAACAAATTCATTTGATAGTAATTTAGTAGCCATAATGGATCCAGCTTGTACTGCATCGTCCCAAGGTACACCAATTAAGAATGCAAACGGTGCAAAGATAAAGCCAATTAGTGTTTGGAAGTCCCAAGTGATACTGCCACCAGATAAACCAGTAAAGATTGCACTAACAACACCATTAAGTAAGGCGATGATGGCAATATAACCAATTAACATTGCTCCTACGATGACTGCGACTTTAAAACCATCTAGGATATATTCACCTAACATTTCGAAAAATGATTGTTTTCCTGATTCACTCTCTTCAACGATAAGTTTATCTTCTTTAGCATCAACTTTATAAGGATTGATGATAGAAGCAATAATGAAACCGCCAAAAAGATTTAGTACAACGGCTGTAACTACAAAACGTGGTTCAATTAATGTGAAATAAGCCCCGATAATTGAAGCTGATACAGTAGACATTGCAGAAGCTGTTAAAGTATATAGACGTTGTTTAGGAATATGTGCTAATTCCTTTTTCAATGAAATAAATACTTCAGATTGTCCTAAAATTGCTGCTGCAACAGCATTATATGATTCTAAACGACCCATACCATTAATTTTCGAAATGGCTAAACCTAAAACATTAATAATCCAAGGTAGGATTCTTGTATATTGTAAAATACCAATCAAAGCTGAAATGAACACGATTGGTAATAATACATTAAAGAAGAAAGGCGGGTTATCTGGATCTACAAATTCAAATCCACCAAACACAAAGTTCACACCTTCTGCTGCTTTTGCTAATAAATAATTAAATCCGTCTGATATGCCACCAATAACTGTAATCCCAAATTTTGTTTTGAGTAAAATAAATGCGAATACTAATTGTATTACAAGTAATAAACCGACATATTGCCAACGAATATTTTTTCTATCTGAGCTAAATAGAAACGCCAATGCAAGAAACACTGCTATCCCAATTAAACCAATAATAATATGCATAAGTCATTCATCCCTTTTAATTTTTCTTAACTTCTATAATACAATAAATTAGATAGCACTTACATCTTTAATTAAAAATTTTTAAAACATATTGGTTGAAAAAGGTCAAAGTTGGTCATATAATATAGTCAAAGAAGGTCAAAAGAGGTGATAATCATGCACAACATGTCTGACATCATAGAACAATACATTAAAAAGTTATTTGAAGACACCAATGAAGACGTTGTAGAAATTCAACGTGCCAATATTGCACAGCGCTTTGACTGTGTGCCTTCCCAGCTTAATTATGTAATCAAAACACGCTTTACAAATGAGCACGGCTATGAGATTGAGAGTAAAAGAGGTGGTGGCGGATATATTCGAATCACCAAAATTGAAAACAGAGATGAGACAGGTTACATTAATCATTTACTTCAATTAGTTGGTCCATCTATTTCACAACAGCAAGCATATTACATTGTAGATGGCTTATTGGATAAAAATTACATTAATGAACGTGAAGCAAAAATGATACATGCCGTTATAGACAGAGAGACATTAAAAATGGATGTATTATCCAGAGATATCATTCGAGCAAATATTATAAAACGGTTATTGCATGTTATAAATTATTATTAAATTGAGGTGTTTCGTCGTGCTATGCGAGAATTGTCATTTGAATGAAGCAGAAGTGAAATTGGCAGTGAAAGGTCAAGATGGTATAAATGAAAAATGGGTTTGTTCTACATGTGCACAAGGTGGCAATCCGTGGACTCAAAATCAACAAATACAATCCCAAGATGATATTGAAGGCGCATTTGTAGTAAAGCAAATCTTACAGCACTTAGCTGCTAAGCACGGTATCGATTTTGACGAAATTGCTTTTAAAGAAGAAAAACGATGTCCTACTTGTCATATGACATTAAAAGATATCGCACATGTTGGTAAATTTGGTTGTTCAGATTGCTATGCGACATTCAAAGAGGACATCGTTGATATTGTACGACGCGTACAAGGTGGTCAAATTGAACATGTAGGAAAAACACCACATTCTTCACATAGAAAGTTAGCATTAAAAAAACAAATAGAAGAAAAAAGTTCCTATTTAAAACAATTGATAGAAGAACAGAACTTTGAAGAAGCCGCCGTTGTTCGTGATGAAATTAAAGCATTGAAAGAAGATGGCGAGGTGAAGCATGATGAGTAAAAATGATATTAGTGCATACATGAGTGAATGGATGCGTGATAGAGAAGAAAGCCCGATTGTCATGTCTTCGCGAATACGATTGGCAAGAAATTTAGAAAATCATGTGCACCCATTAATGTTTTTATCTGAACAAGATGGTTTTCGAATAATTAATGATGTACAAGATGCGCTTCCTGACTTGTCTGTACAGCGCTTAGATTCAATGGATCAACAAAGCAAATACAAGCTTGTCGCGAAACATCTTATAAGTCCAGAATTAATAAGACAACCTGCTTCTGCCGTATTACTCAATGAAGATGAATCTTTAAGCATTATGATTAATGAAGAAGATCATATTCGTATTCAAGCCATGGGTAACGATTTATCACTATCATCTTTATATGAAAAAGCTTCTAAAATTGATGATCAACTTGATAGTGAATTAGATGTAAGTTTTGATGAAACTTTAGGTTATTTAACAACATGCCCTACTAATATTGGAACAGGCATGCGTGCTAGTGTGATGTTGCATTTGCCTGGTTTGACAATAATGAAACGTATGAATCGTATTGCTCAAACAATTAATCGTTTCGGTTTTACAATTAGAGGTATTTATGGAGAAGGATCCCAAGTTTATGGTCATATATACCAAATTTCAAATCAACTTACTTTAGGTAAAACAGAAGAAGAAATCATTGAAAGTTTATCAGAGGTAGTGCAACAAATTATTAATGAAGAAATGCAAATTCGCGAACGATTAAACCGACATAATCATATTGAAACACTAGACAGAGTATATCGTTCGTTAGGAATATTAAAATATAGTAGACTAATATCTATGGAGGAAGCTTCGCTAAGATTAAGTGAAGTGAAACTTGGTTTAGATTTAGGCTATATTGAATTAGAAGACTTCAAGTTTAACGAGTTAATGGTTGCAATACAATCGCCATTCTTATTAGACGAAGAAGATGATAGAGCAGTTAATGAAAAAAGAGCAGATATATTAAGAGAACATATAAATTAGGAGGTCATACTATATGCTATTTGGTAGACTAACAGAACGTGCTCAACGCGTACTGGCACATGCTCAAGAAGAAGCAATACGCTTAAATCATTCAAATATTGGAACTGAACATTTACTTTTAGGTTTAATGAAAGAGCCGGAAGGTATTGCTGCTAAAGTTTTAGAAACATTTGATATTACTGAAGAAAAAGTAGTTGAAGAAGTAGAAAAATTAATCGGCCATGGTCAAGAACAAATGGGCGCATTACACTATACACCTCGTGCGAAAAAAGTAATTGAATTATCAATGGATGAAGCTAGAAAATTACACCATAATTTCGTAGGAACAGAGCATATCTTACTTGGATTAATCAGAGAAAATGAAGGAGTGGCAGCTCGTGTGTTTGCAAACTTAGATTTAAATATTACGAAAGCGCGCGCACAAGTTGTTAAAGCTTTAGGCAGTCCAGAAACAAGTAATAAAAATGCTCAAGCTAATAAATCTAATAATACACCAACACTAGACAGTCTTGCTCGTGACTTAACAGTTATCGCAAAAGATGGCACTTTAGACCCTGTCATTGGTAGAGAAAAAGAAATTACAAGAGTCATTGAAGTTTTAAGTCGTCGTACTAAGAACAACCCTGTATTAATTGGTGAACCGGGTGTTGGTAAAACTGCGATTGCTGAAGGCTTAGCTCAAGCCATTGTTAATAACGAAGTACCTGAAACGCTTAAAGGTAAGCGCGTAATGTCACTAGATATGGGGACAGTTGTTGCTGGAACAAAATATCGTGGCGAGTTTGAAGAACGTTTGAAAAAAGTAATGGAAGAAATCCATCAAGCAGGTAATGTAGTATTATTCATTGATGAATTACACACATTAGTAGGTGCAGGTGGTGCAGAAGGTGCTATAGATGCATCTAATATTCTGAAACCAGCATTAGCTCGTGGCGAATTACAATGTATCGGTGCAACTACTTTAGATGAATACCGTAAAAACATTGAAAAAGATGCAGCGCTTGAACGTCGTTTCCAACCTGTTCAAGTTGGTGAACCAACTGTCGAAGATACAATTGAAATTTTAAAAGGATTACGTGACCGTTATGAAGCGCATCATCGTATTAACATTTCAGATCAAGCTTTAGAATCAGCTGCTAAATTAAGTCACCGTTATATTTCAGATCGTTTCTTACCAGACAAAGCGATAGATTTAATTGATGAAGCAAGTTCTAAAGTAAGACTTAAGAGTCATACAACACCACCAAACTTAAAAGAAATTGAACAACAAATAGAACAAGTTAAGAATGAAAAAGATGCAGCTGTTCATGCTCAAGAGTTTGAAAATGCAGCAAACTTGCGCGATAAACAAACAAAATTAGAAAAACAATATGAAGAAGCAAATAACAACTGGAAAAATTCTCAAAATGGTGATAACACATCTCTATCAGAAGAAGATATTGGTGAAGTCATCGCTGGTTGGACAGGAATCCCATTAACAAAAATTAATGAAACAGAATCAGACCGTCTGCTTAACTTAGAAGACACACTTCACAATAGAGTGATTGGTCAAAAAGATGCCGTTACATCTATTAGTAAAGCAGTTAGACGTGCTAGAGCTGGATTGAAAGATCCTAAACGTCCTATCGGTAGCTTTATCTTCTTAGGACCAACAGGTGTAGGTAAAACTGAATTAGCACGTGCATTAGCTGAGTCTATGTTCGGTGAAGATGATGCAATGATCCGAGTTGATATGAGTGAGTTTATGGAAAAACATGCTGTCAGTCGTTTAGTTGGTGCCCCTCCAGGTTATGTAGGTCATGACGATGGTGGCCAATTGACTGAAAAAGTAAGACGTAAACCTTACTCAGTAATCTTATTTGATGAAATTGAAAAAGCACACCCTGATGTGTTCAATATTCTGTTACAAGTATTAGATGATGGTCACTTAACAGATACAAAAGGTCGCCGCGTAGATTTCCGTAATACAGTTATTATTATGACATCTAACGTAGGCGCGCAAGAATTACAAGACCAACGTTTTGCTGGTTTTGGAGGCGCGTCTGAAGGCCAAGATTACGAAACAATCCGTAAGACAATGATGAAAGAATTGAAGAACGCATTCCGTCCAGAATTCTTAAACCGTGTTGATGATATTATCGTATTCCACAAACTTTCTAAAGAAGAATTGAAAGAAATTGTAACTATGATGGTGGATAAACTTACAGAACGCCTTTCTGAACAAGATATTAATATTAAGGTTACAGAAGCGGCAAAAGAAAAAATTGCTGAAGAAGGTTATGACCCTGAATATGGTGCTAGACCATTAATCCGTGCAATTCAAAAAACAGTTGAAGATAACTTAAGTGAATTAATTTTAGAAGGTAATCAAGTTGAAGGTAAAGAAGTTATAATTAATCATGACGGTAAAGAATTTAAGTATGATATTCATGATAGAAAAGATACAACTAAAGATAAAGAAACAACTGAATCTTAAAAGTTAAGTATGAATTAAAGCAGTACTTCTCAAATATGTAAGTGCATATTTGGGGAGTGCTGCTTTGTTTTTTAGAGTTTTATAAACAATAAAGTAGTATTTATATTTATAAACGAGTAATATTTAAAAAGTCAAAATATAATATCAGTGTTACTATAAACACAAGCGTGGTATTTTATAAAAATAGCTTTTAGCTAAATATTAGAATCTTTAAATTATTAAGATTTTTAAATAACTATATACGAATATTATTCGATTGAATTGTTTGATTATGAATAAAATTTGTTTTTAAACAGACAGAGGTTTAAAATAGATTTGTTCAATGAAAGATGGAGGTGCTGTTTTGGCTAAAAAGAAAGTAATTTTTGAATGTATGGCCTGTGGTTACCAGTCTCCAAAGTGGATGGGGAAATGCCCGAATTGTGGTGGTTGGAACCAAATGGAAGAAATAGTCGAACAAAAGGCCGCGAGTCCAAAACATGGCGTACGCAGTCGAGACAATATTTCTAAAGTACAAAAATTAAATAATATTAAACATGAAACAACGCCACGAGTAAAAACAAATTCTGAAGAATTTAATAGAGTGCTTGGTGGCGGTATAGTAAATGGCTCACTTGTATTGATAGGTGGCGATCCGGGTATCGGTAAGTCTACATTACTTTTACAAATTTGTGCAGCATTATCACAATCTAAAAATGTCCTGTATATTACTGGTGAAGAATCATTAAATCAAACGAAATTAAGAGCGGAAAGATTAGACGAAGATTCAAGCGAATTAAATGTGTTTGCTGAAACAGATTTAGAAGTAATACATGAAACAGTTAAACAACTTAAACCAGATTTACTTGTAGTAGACTCAATTCAAACTATTTTTCATCCAGAAATTAGTTCTGCGCCAGGTTCTGTGTCCCAAGTTAGAGAAAGTACGCAAAGTTTGATGAATATAGCGAAACAATTAAATATAGCTACATTTATTGTGGGACATGTTACGAAAGAAGGCCAAATAGCTGGCCCGCGTTTACTGGAACATATGGTAGATACAGTCCTATACTTTGAAGGTGATGAGCATCACGCGTATCGTATTTTAAGAGCAGTTAAAAACCGTTTTGGTTCTACAAACGAGATGGGCATCTTCGAAATGAAACAAACTGGGCTAAAAGGCGTGAAAAACCCCTCAGAAATGTTCCTTGAAGAACGATCAACTAATGTGCCTGGTTCGACCATTGTTTCTACGATGGAAGGTACAAGACCATTACTTATAGAAGTACAAGCATTAGTGACACCTACTACATTTAATAATCCAAGACGTATGGCCACGGGCATCGATCATAATAGATTGAGCTTACTGATGGCAGTATTGGAAAAGAAAGAGAATTATTTACTACAACAACAAGATGCTTATATTAAAGTGGCAGGAGGCGTACGTTTAACAGAACCAGCTGTAGATTTAGGTATTGTTGTTGCGACTGCTTCAAGTTTCAAAGATTTAACGGTCGACGGTTTAGACTGTTTTATTGGAGAAGTAGGGCTTACAGGAGAAGTTAGACGTGTTTCACGTATAGAACAACGTGTACAAGAAGCAGAAAAATTAGGGTTTAAGCGTGTGATTATTCCGGAATCAAATATAGGTGGATGGCAATTTCCAAATGACATCAAGGTCATAGGTGTTAAAAATGTCCATGAAGCATTAAAATATGCACTAACCAAACATTAATTTAAAAACACAAAGCTATTTAGGCTAAGTATAAAATATATTTGGCCTAAATGACTTTCTTAAGGAAGGTGAGTTAACCTGTGAACATGATAAGACTCATTGTTATCTTGTGCTATATTATCTTGGGTGCAAGTATAGGTGTGTATCTGTTACCAGAGGTAGTCAATGACGCTGGTCTAAATCATTTACCCCTATTAACAAATACTTATTTCAATGGGCTACTAGGGATTATTATATTCTTTTTAATCTTTGGTTGGTTTATTAAAAAAGCAACATATGCTTTAAAAGAATTAGAACAAACAATTATGCGTCAAAGTGCAGTAGAAATATTATTTGCTACAATTGGACTAATGATCGGTTTATTAATTTCTGTTATGATATCTTTTATTTTTCAAATTATCGGCAATAATATCATTAATCATTTTGTGCCAATTATAGTTACAATCATTTTAGGTTATTTCGGCTTTCAATTTGGTTTGCGAAAACGTGATGAAATGTTACTATTTTTACCAGAAAATATGGCGCGTTCAATGTCAATTAATGCCCGTAACGCGGTGCCTAAAATTATTGATACAAGTGCTATTATCGACGGCCGTATATTAGATATTATCGAGTGTGGCTTTATTGATGGAGAAATATTAATTCCTCAAGGTGTTATTAATGAGCTTCAAGTCGTTGCAGATGCGAATGACAGTGTGAAGCGGGAAAAAGGCCAAAGAGGTTTAGATATACTAAATGAATTATATGATACAAATCATCCAACAAGAATCATTCATCCAACTAAGTCTCATAGTGATATAGACGCGATGTTAATTAAATTAGCACAACATTATAGAGCACATATTATAACGACAGATTTTAATCTTAATAAAGTGTGCCATGTTCAAGGTATTCAAGCGTTAAATGTTAATGATCTATCTGAAGCAATTAAACCTTCAGTACATCAAGGTGATCGTTTTAAGCTACTGCTTACGAAAATGGGTAAAGAGTCTGGTCAAGCAGTAGGTTATTTAGACGATGGTACGATGGTTGTTGTAGATAATGCTAAAAAACATATTGGTGAACATATCGATTTAGAAGTAATAAGTTTGTTACAAACTTCTTCGGGTCGAATTATTTTTGCTAAAAAAATAAATTAATTCATAAGTAAAGGTTTCGTATATAATTGTAGCGCTTACAGTTACAATTTCATATGAAACCTTTATTTTTTTGTAAATAAACGTCTTGAAAAAATAAGTAGAACTATAGGATAATTTAAGCACAGAGATATCATATTACTAGTTAAAGTGCTACAATAGATAGCGAAATTGTATTTCTATAAAGGTGAATTGTTTATTCTTTTGTATAAAATTATGCAAAGTGCTTTTCATATAGGATACTTTAAAAAATTATAAGCTATGGTATGATTAATAAGCGATAAATCATAAACTTATTAATAGTTGAGCGTTATTTTCTTGGTGAACTACGCATAGACGAGTTAACACACGTTCGGCCTATTTACTGTGTGAATTTGTGTAATCTGAATATTAACTTAACCAATAAAAAATAAACATTTAAAACGGGAGTGAACATAATGAGTGATCGTGTAAGAGTGAGATATGCGCCAAGTCCAACAGGTTATTTGCATATCGGTAACGCAAGAACTGCATTATTTAACTATTTATTTGCTAAACATTATGACGGAGATTTTGTAATTCGTATTGAAGATACGGATAGTAAACGTAACTTAGCGGATGGAGAATCATCACAATTTGATAACTTAAAATGGTTAGGCATAGAATGGGATGAGTCTGTAGATAAAGATAAGGGTTATGGTCCTTATCGTCAGTCAGAACGGGAGGAAATTTATAACCCGTTAATTCAGCAATTATTAGATGAAGATAAAGCCTATAAATGTTATATGACAGAAGATGAATTAGAAGAAGAACGTGAACAACAAATCGCACGTGGTGAAATGCCACGTTATGGTGGTAAACACGCGCACTTGACAGAAGAAGAACGTCAACAGTTCGAAGCTGAAGGTCGTCAACCATCTATACGTTTCCGTGTACCAAAAGATACAACCTTCTCATTTGATGACATGGTAAAAGGCGAAATTTCATTTGATTCAAATAATATGGGTGATTGGGTTATCGTTAAGAAAGATGGCGTTCCTACGTATAATTTTGCTGTAGCAATAGATGATCATTATATGGAAATTTCTGATGTTATTCGTGGAGATGACCATATCTCTAACACGCCAAAACAGTTGATGATTTTCGAAACATTTGGGTGGGAAGCGCCTAGGTTTGCTCATATGTCACTTATCGTTAATGAAGAACGTAAAAAATTAAGTAAACGTGATGGACAAATTTTACAATTTATCGAACAATATCGTGATTTAGGTTATCTACCAGAAGCATTATTTAACTTTATTACATTGTTAGGCTGGTCACCAGAAGGTGAAGATGAAATCTATTCTCCAGAAGAATTTATTAAGATTTTTGATGAAAAACGTTTATCTAAGTCGCCAGCATTTTTCGATAAACAGAAACTAGCTTGGGTTAATAACCAATATATGAAGCAAAAAGACAGTGAAACGGTATTTGAATTAGCGTTACCACACCTTATTAAAGCAGAGTTAATTCCTGAAAACCCAACAGAAGAAGATTTAGACTGGGGACGTAAACTTGTAGCGCTTTATCAAAAAGAAATGAGTTATGCTGGAGAAATTGTACCTTTATCAGAACTATTCTTCCGCGACGAACAAATTTTAGGTGACGACGAGCAAGAAGTGATTAATGGTGAACAAGTACCTGAACTTATGAACCATTTATACGGTAAATTAGAAGCACTTGAGCCATTTGAAGCGGCTGAAATTAAAAAAACAATCAAAGAAGTTCAAAAAGAGACAGGTATTAAAGGTAAACAATTATTTATGCCTATCCGTGTAGCTGTGACTGGCCAAATGCATGGCCCTGAACTTCCGAATACTATTGAAGTTTTAGGTAGAGAAAAAGTATTGTCTCGCTTAAAAAAATACGTTTAAAGTAAAGTTGTGACATGTAAAGATTGTGTTAAATAGATAACACTTGAAAAATTACATCAAACAACCTATGATTAACATTGAAAATGGCAAAGGATTAGTACGTGATGGAAGTGTATAGAGAGTGTGCGGTAGCTGCAAGCACATCACTGAAATTGTGGAATGCACCTTTGTACAAATAAACTAAATAAACTATAAAGATTAAACAAAAGTCGTTTAACTTTGGGTAATTGCGAATGCATTTAAACAAGTGACTGTGTTTAAAATAAGAGTGGAACCGTGCTAAAGCAAAAGCGCCTCTAACAATTTTAGTTAGAGGCGCTTTTTTAATAAGGAGGTAGCAACCTTGTTTAAAATTTTGAAAAGAATTAAAGATGATGTGAATATGGTGTTTGAACAAGACCCAGCTGCGCGTACTACGTTAGAAGTCGTTACATCTTATGCAGGTGTACATGCAGTTTGGAGCCATTTGATTGCACATGAGCTGTACAAAAAGAAAAAGTACGTATTGGCAAGACTCATTTCTCAAGTCACACGTTTTTTTACAGGCATTGAGATACATCCAGGTGCCCAAATTGGTAGACGTTTGTTTATCGATCATGGCATGGGCGTAGTCATTGGAGAAACATGTCGTATTGGTGATAACGTAACGATTTATCAAGGCGTAACGTTAGGCGGCACGGGTAAAGAAAAAGGAAAACGCCACCCAGATATTGGTGATAACGTATTAATTGCTGCGGGAGCAAAAGTGCTTGGTAATATAACAATTAATGCTAACGTGAATATTGGAGCTAATTCAGTAGTGTTAAATTCAGTGCCAAGTTATTCAACAGTAGTAGGAATACCAGGACATATCGTGAAACAAGATGGTAGACGTATCGGGAAAACGTTTGATCATCGTAATTTACCTGACCCAATTTACGAGCAATTAAAAGAATTAGAAAAACAACTTGAGAAAACAAGAAATGGAGAGATTCAAGATGATTACATTATATAATACATTAACACGTCAAAAAGAGACGTTCGAACCTATTGAACCAGGTAAAGTGAGAATGTATGTTTGTGGACCAACTGTATATAATTACATTCATATTGGTAATGCAAGACCAGCAATAAACTATGACGTAGTTAGAAGATATTTTGAGTATCAAGGTTATGAAGTGATTTATGTATCTAACTTCACTGATGTTGATGATAAATTAATTAAACGTTCTAAAGAATTGGATGAATCAGTTGAAACAATTGCGGATCGTTACATCGAAGCGTTTTATGAAGACGTAGGTGCTTTAAATGTAAAAAAAGCAACATCTAATCCACGTGTGATGAATCACATGGGCGATATAATCAAGTTTATAAAAGAGCTTGTGGACGAAGGCTATGCATATGAAAGTGGTGGCGATGTTTATTTTAGAACACGTAAATTTGAGGATTATGGCAAATTAAGTCATCAATCACTTAATGACCTTAAAGTAGGCGCACGTATTGAACAGGGTGAACAAAAAGAAGACGCATTAGATTTCACATTATGGAAAAAAGCGAAACCGGGCGAGATAAGCTGGGAGAGTCCATTTGGAGAAGGTAGACCAGGTTGGCATATTGAATGTTCAGTTATGGCATACCATGAACTTGGTGCGACAATTGATATTCACGCAGGTGGTACAGATTTACAATTCCCACACCATGAAAATGAAATTGCGCAGTCAGAAGCACATAACCATGCTCCTTTTGCTAATTATTGGATGCATAATGGATTTATAAACATAGATAATGAAAAAATGAGTAAGTCATTAGGTAACTTTGTATTAGTACATGACATTATTAAACAAATTGACCCAGATGTTCTACGCTTTTTCATGATTAGCGTACACTATAGAAGCCCAATCAACTATAATATGGAACTTGTTGAAGCGGCGAAAAGTGGTTTAGAACGTGTGCGTAATAGTTATCAAGCTATTGAAGAACGCGAAGCAATTGCGACAGATGTAGAGGATCAATCTGCATATATTACTGAAATCGATAATATTTTAAGACAATTTGAAACTGTAATGAACGACGATTTTAATACTGCTAATGCAATTACAGCTTGGTATGATTTAGCGAAATTGGCTAATAAATATGTGTTAGAAAATACTACTTCTGTAAAAGTTTTAGCGCGCTTTAAAGAAGTGTACAAAATATTCAGCGATGTCCTTGGTGTTCCGTTAAAAGATAAGGCAAATGACGAATTATTAGATGAGCAAGTTGAAGCTTTAATAGAAGAAAGAAACAATGCCCGTAAAGAAAAAGACTTTGCACGCGCTGATGAAATTCGCGACCAATTAAAAGCGCAAAACATTATACTTGAAGACACGGCTCAGGGTGTGAGATTTAAACGTGGCTAATATTGATAATAAATTATTAAATCCGCTAACACTTGCCTATATGGGCGATGCAGTTTTAGATCAACACGTAAGGGAATATATTGTACTAAAATTAAAAGCGAAACCTAATAGGTTACATCAAGAAGCCAAACGTTATGTCTCTGCTAAAAGTCAGGCACAGACGCTTGAGTTTTTAATGGGAAATGATTGGTTCACTGAAGATGAATTAGATATTGTTCGTCGAGGTAGAAATGCTAAAAGTTATACTAAAGCTAAAAATACAGATATACAAACATATAGAAAAAGTTCAGGCTTAGAAGCAGTCATTGGCTATTTATATTTAGAAAAAGAACAAGAACGTTTGACAGCTTTATTGGAAAGCGTCGTACAAAATGTAAACGAAAGGTAGTGATAATATGGAAGAGATCGTAATCGTTGGGCGACATGCTGTGAAAGAAGCAATCGTTTCAGGGCATACAATTAATAAAATTTTAATTCAAGATACTATCAAAAAAGGCCAAATTAATGAAATTTTAAAAAAGGCAAATAATAGAAAAATTATAGTTCAATCAGTGCCAAAATCAAAAATTGATGGATTATCTGACTCTCCTCATCAAGGGATAGCAGCTTATATTGCGCCATACGAATATGCAGATTTTGATGCGTTTTTAGAAAAGCAAAAAGCACAAGATAAACTATCTACGGTATTAATATTAGATGGTTTGGAGGATCCGCATAATTTAGGTTCTATCTTGAGAACTGCAGATGCTTCAGGTGTTGATGGCGTCATCATACCTAAGAGACGGTCAGTAGCGTTAACACAAACTGTAGCTAAAGCATCTACTGGTGCGATTCAACATATACCAGTTATGAGAGTGACCAATTTAGCCAATACAATTGAAACATTAAAAGACAATGGCTATTGGGTTGTGGGTACAGAAGCGGATAACTCTACGGACTATAGAGAAATGGATGTAGCGATGCCGTTAGCAATCGTTATTGGTAGCGAAGGCCAAGGTATGAGTCGTTTAGTAAAAGAAAAATGTGACTTTTATATCAATATCCCGATGGTTGGACATGTAAATAGCTTGAACGCCTCTGTAGCAGCGAGTTTAATGATGTACGAGGTATTTCGTAAACGTAACAACACTGGAGATAAGACATGAAGGATAGGTACTTAATCATTGATGGATATAATATGATTGGTCATTCGCAGGAATTGAGCCGTATTGCGCAAGATAATCTTGAAGAAGCACGTGAACAATTGCTTATAGCGATAGCAAACTACAATGCAGTAATTGCTGATGAAGTGGTCTGTGTTTTTGATGCTTATGAGCAATCAGGTGCCCATTCTGAATATATGTATCATGGCGTTAAAACGATATTCACCAAAGAAAAAGAAACAGCAGACAGCTATATTGAACGCTATGTGTATGACTTATATGATAAGCATACTAGACACATTACAGTTGTCACGAGCGATATGAGTGAACAACATGCAATATTTGGCGCTGGAGCATATCGTGTATCTTCACGAGAAATGTGGAGAGACTTAAGAGAAAATGAAATGTCTGTGTCTAAAAAACTAGATGGCTTTAATGAACAAAAGCCGCGAACAAGGATAGAACTTTCAAATGAAATTTTAGAAGAATTTGAAAAACTTAGACGTGGAGACAATCATCAATAAAATTATTGTCTACTTGATTTTTTTGCCATAGCCGCTGTATCCTATCTTTACTTTTTAAGAAAGGAAGCTGCTATGTTAGAACAAAACAACAATGACTTTACATCCTTGAAAAATTCAGCACAAATCACTTTTGAAAAACAAGAATTACCAAAAATATTTACGACGCTCATGCCTTTAATTCGTAAAAGGTTAAAACACTTCTCTATTCATCCGAATGATCAAGAGGATTTATGCCAAGAGGTGCTTATTAAACTTTATCAAGCTTTTAAACATTTCGACTTTAAGGATACTACACCTATTGAACATTATGTGAATCGTGTCATTAAAAATGTTAAAAATGACTATATTCGCAAGAAGTTTTATGGTTATGAAATACAAACTTTATTGATTAATGAGTTTATAGTATCTTACAATAATAACAAGATGGAACACCCTATAGACAAACACATCCTAGCTATAGAAGTAGGCGAACATATACAACAATGTATGTTGAAGTTAACTAAGTTAGAACGAATGGTTATCATTTATTTGTTAAAAGATTATAAGCCGAAAGAAATTGCTCAATTATTAAAGTTAGAGAAGAAAGTAGTTTACAACGCGATACATCGTTGTAAAATAAAACTAAGACATCATATAGATGAATGATGATTAGCACAATTCAAAGGTTTATGATTGTTAGTGAAAAGAGTTGTATTGCGTGTGTAGGTCCACGTTTGACGATTGACAATTGACTCAGATGTTATGTATAGTAGATTGGTATTATAATGAGTAAGGGGAAGTCTAATGAAAAAAGTACCATTAAATTGTGATGTATGTGGTAGTAGAAATTATAACGTTCCCAAACAAAGTAATCTAACATCTAGATTAGCATTAAAAAAGTTTTGTTCGAGATGTAATGCACATACGTTGCACAAGGAATCAAAATAATATAACGACATATGAAAGTTCACGATTGAGTAAACATGCCCTTCCAAATTAAGATGAGAGTATTGTATTTGCTTGATTTGTTGTATGGAATAAGCAAATAAGGAATAACGAAATATACGGAGGTCTTATAAATGGCTAAAAAAGAAAATTTCTTCCAAGGCGTAAAGTCAGAAATGGAAAAGACAAGTTGGCCAACGAAAGAAGAATTATTTAAATACACAGTCATTGTTGTAGCTACAGTAGTATTTTTCTTAGTGTTCTTCTATGCCTTAGACTTAGGAATTGGTAGAATTATAGAATTAATTAAATAGATAGGAGTGACGACATGTCTGAAGAAATCGGCGCAAAGCGTTGGTATGCTGTGCATACTTATTCTGGTTATGAGAATAAAGTTAAAAAGAATTTAGAAAAACGTGTTGAATCTATGAATATGACCGAAAAAATATTCAGAGTTGTTATACCAGAAGAAGAAGAGACACAAGTTAAAGATGGCAAAGCCAAAACATTAAGTAAAAAAACTTTTCCTGGTTATGTGTTAGTTGAATTGGTTATGACTGATGAATCATGGTATATAGTAAGAAACACACCTGGTGTAACAGGATTTGTTGGTTCGGCTGGTGCTGGATCAAAACCTAATCCATTACTTCCTGAAGAAGCACGCTTCATTCTTAAACAAATGGGCATGAAAGAGAAAACGATTGATGTCCAAGTTGAATTAGGTGAACAAGTGAGAATTAAATCAGGACCATTTGCTAACCAAGTTGGAGAAATTCAAGAAATTGAAACTGATAAATTCAAACTTACTGTTCTTGTAGACATGTTTGGTAGAGAAACACCGGTAGAAGTGGAGTTTGACCAAGTAGAAAAATTATAAGGGAATATAAGTGCAATAGTACTTATATTAAGAAATGCTAAACTTGCTAAAGCAAGAAATATTACTTTACATGACATGCATTAAGAACCCCTAATCATTAAAATGATAAGGGGTTCTATAAAAAAAACTTACATTTTACCATTGCTTTACGTAATGAATTAATGTTATAATACTGTGGTCGCGCTCATAGAGCGTTCATTTCGTCACGAAATGTAGAAGAGTGGGAGGACAAAACTCAGTCCTGTGACCACATCACGATATCAAGGAGGTGCACATCGTGGCTAAAAAAGTAGAAAAAGTAGTTAAATTACAAATTCCTGCAGGGAAAGCAAATCCAGCACCACCAGTTGGTCCAGCATTAGGTCAAGCGGGTGTGAACATTATGGGATTCTGTAAGGAATTCAACGCACGTACACAAGAAGACGCAGGTTTAATCATTCCGGTAGAAATCAGTGTTTATGAAGACCGTTCATTTACATTTATTACAAAAACACCACCGGCTCCAGTATTACTTAAAAAAGCAGCAGGCGTTGAAAAAGGTTCAGGCGAACCTAATAAAAACAAAGTTGCTACAGTAACTAAAGATCAAGTACGTGAAATTGCGAACCAAAAAATGCAAGATTTAAACGCTTCAGACGAAGAAGCGGCAGTTCGTATCATTGAAGGTACTGCTCGTAGTATGGGAATCACAGTTCAATAATAAAAACATTAATGAATATATAGATTGACGATAGAAGCAGATGACAGAAATGACAAACATGATGACAGCGTTCAATATTGTCGTAATATGAGGAAAAATGTCATTTATTAAGGAATTTAATTCTAAGATAAAACATAATTTATACCTCTCTGTTATCTGCTCTTAACTTGTGAAAGCAAGTAAATGTGGGAGGAAATTCCGCTAAAACCACTAAAGGAGGAACATGAAATGGCTAAAAAAAGCAAAAGATATCAAGAAGCAGCTAGCAAAATCGATCGCTTAAAACATTACGATGTACAAGAAGCTGTTGAACTAGCTAAAGAAACAAACATTGCTAACTTTGACGCATCAGTTGAAGTAGCATTCCGTTTAGGTATTGATACACGTAAAAATGACCAACAAATCCGTGGAGCAGTAGTGCTACCAAACGGTACTGGTAAATCACAACGTGTATTAGTGTTCGCTAAAGGAGAAAAAGCAGCTGAAGCAGAAGCAGCAGGTGCAGATTTCGTTGGCGAAGGCGAATACGTAGAAAAAATCCAACAAGGTTGGTTTGATTTTGACGTAGTAGTAGCTACACCAGACATGATGGGTGAAGTTGGTAAACTTGGTCGTGTATTAGGACCTAAAGGTTTAATGCCAAACCCTAAAACTGGAACAGTAACTATGGACGTTAAAAAAGCAGTTGAAGAAATCAAAGCTGGTAAAGTAGAATACCGTGCTGAGAAATCAGGTATTGTTCACGCATCAATTGGTAAAACATCATTTGATACAGACAAACTTGTTGAAAACTTCAGAGCTTTACAAGACGTATTAACTAAAGCAAAACCTGCTTCAGCTAAAGGTACGTACTTCAAATCTATTGCTGTAACTACAACAATGGGTCCTGGAGTTAAAGTTGATACTTCAAGCATCAAACTTTAACCTATTAAAATAAAAGTTATTTAGGCTGAAAGTTTATGCTTTCAGCCTTTAAAAAAATATTGACATAGTACATTAATTTAGTTATATTGGTTAATGTATTATTTTACCTAAGACAGTAGGAGTTAGTAATAACTTAAAATTAAATCCTACCGAGGCTAAAATTGACTTGAACGTGAAGAATTTAGATCTTTCAAGCACTTTTTGCCACGGGTAGAAAGTGCTTTTTTTATTGAGTAATACCAAGCGAATACGATTCGTTAATGATTACTTCAAAATTAAAAGCACCAAACTAAAATCTATGGAGGTGTCTAAATGTCTGCTATCATCGATGCAAAAAAACAAGAAGTTGATATCATTGCTGAACAACTCAAAAACTCAGTATCTACAGTTATCGTTGACTATCGTGGTCTAAGCGTTGCTGAAGTAACTGAATTACGTTCACAATTACGTGAAGCTGGTGTTGAGTACAAAGTTTACAAAAACACTATGGTTCGCCGTGCAGCAGAAAAAGCTGGTATCGACGGTTTAGATGAATTCTTAGTAGGTCCTACTGCAGTTGCTACTTCAACAGAAGATGTTGTTGCTCCAGCAAAAGTTATCGCAGGATTTGCAAAAGAACATCAAGCATTAGAAATTAAAACAGGTGTTATGGAAGGCAACGTTATTTCTGCAGAAGAAGTTAACACTGTTGGTACATTACCATCACACGACGGTCTTGTTTCTATGCTATTATCAGTATTACAAGCTCCAGTACGCAACTTCGCTTATGCGGTTAAAGCTGTTGGAGAAGAGAAAGAATCTAAAGAAGAAAGCGCTGAGTAATTGCGCATAAACTAATTAAAATTAATGGAGGAATATTAAAAATGGCTAATCAAGAACAAATCATTGAAGCGATTAAAGAAATGTCAGTTTTAGAATTAAACGACTTAGTAAAAGCAATTGAAGAAGAATTTGGTGTAACTGCAGCAGCTCCAGTAGCAGCAGCAGGCGCAGCTGGTGGCGGAGACGCTGAAGCTGAAAAAACTGATTTCGATGTTGAATTAACTTCAGCTGGATCATCAAAAATCAAAGTCGTTAAAGCTGTTAAAGAAGCAACTGGCTTAGGATTAAAAGATGCTAAAGAATTAGTTGACGGAGCTCCTAAAGTAGTTAAAGAAGCTTTACCTAAAGAAGAAGCTGAACAACTTAAAGAAACATTAGAAGAAGCTGGCGCAACAGTAGAATTAAAATAATTTCTGCTGGTTAACAGTTGATAATTATATATGGAAGATGGTTCGTGTAGCTTAATGCATTAACTGCTTCGGTACGTTGATATTAAGCGTATCATGGACTATCTGAAGTCTTTGAGAAATGAAAACCCCGTTATTACTATAACGGGGTTTTATCTTATTTTATCTATTACCTATTTTTAATATTTAAATGAAGGCTTTGAAGTCGAAATTTAAAATATTTGGGTATAGTATTAATCTAAGACGAATTAGATTAAAAGAGGTGTAGTCATGAGTCATTATTATGATGAAAATCCTGAAGTAGAAAGTGAAGAATCGCTTTTTACGTACTCCTACGATAACCATGATTTAGAACTTGTAACAGATGCTGGTGTATTTTCAAAAGGGAAAATAGATTTTGGATCTGATTTACTAGTGAAAACTTTTTTGAAAACATATCCCCCTGGTCCTACAAAGAATATCATAGATGTTGGTTGTGGCTATGGCCCTATCGGTTTAATGATTGCGAAAGTTTCCCCACACCACGAAGTGACAATGGTTGATGTGAATCAACGCGCGCTAAATTTATCAAGAAAAAATAAAAAAAGAAACCGTATAGACAATGTTGAAGTTAAAGAAAGTGATGGTTTATCACAAGTAGAAGACAACACGTATGACTTTGTCCTTACTAATCCGCCGATTAGAGCAGGAAAAGAAGTTGTACATCGCATTTTGGAAGACGCTTATGTTAAATTAAAACTTGATGGCGAACTTTTTGTAGTAATTCAAAAAAAGCAAGGTATGCCATCTGCAAAGAAAAAAATGCAAGAAACATTCGACAACGTTGAAGTATTAGAAAAAAGCAAAGGCTATTACATTTTAAGAAGTGTAAAAGGTTGATTAAGTAGCTGTATTCTGATATAGTAATAGAATGTAAAAAATTATGTTCAATAAGTGTGTACTTTTACGTATAAATTAACAATGTATATAAGGTGAAATAGAAAATGGTGTCATAAGTATGCTACCGTTTTCTTTTTGTCTAATTATATTTGGTGATTTACTAAAAGTAAACACGCAATTTTTGAGGGGTGAATCTGTTTGGCAGGTCAATTTGTCCAATATGGAAGACATCGTAAACGTAGAAACTATGCGAGAATTTCAGAGGTATTAGAATTACCGAATTTAATTGAGATTCAAACTAAGTCTTACGATTGGTTCTTAGAAGAAGGTTTATTAGAAATGTTTAGAGACATTTCACCGATTGAAGATTTCACAGGCAATCTATCTTTAGAGTTTGTAGATTATAGACTCGGAGAACCGAAATATGATTTAGAAGAATCAAAAAACCGTGATACAACGTATTCTGCACCTCTACGTGTTAAAGTGCGTTTAATTATCAAAGAAACTGGCGAAGTAAAAGAACAAGAAGTGTTTATGGGTGATTTCCCATTAATGACAGATACAGGTACATTCGTAATTAACGGTGCTGAACGTGTTATCGTATCACAATTAGTTCGTTCACCATCCGTATACTTCAATGAAAAACTAGATAAAAACGGCCGTACAAACTTCGATGCAACAATTATTCCAAACCGTGGTGCATGGTTAGAATATGAAACTGATGCTAAAGATGTAGTATATGTACGTATTGATAGAACAAGAAAGTTACCATTAACAGTATTATTACGTGCTTTAGGTTTCTCTACTGATCAAGAAATCGTTGATCTTTTAGGTGAAAACGAATATTTACGTAATACGTTAGAAAAAGATGGTACAGAAAATACAGATCAAGCGCTATTAGAAATCTATGAGCGTTTACGCCCTGGTGAACCACCTACAGTCGAAAATGCTAAGAGTCTTTTATACTCACGTTTCTTCGATCCGAAACGTTATGATTTAGCAAGTGTAGGTCGTTATAAAGCAAACAAAAAACTTCACTTGAAACATCGCTTGTTTAACCAAAAATTAGCAGAACCAATTGTTAATTCTGAAACAGGTGAAATCGTAGCTGAAGAAGGTACAGTACTTGATCGTCGTAATTTAGATGAAATCATGGATGTACTAGAATCAAATGCTAACAGTGAAGTCTTTGAATTAGAAGGTACAGTGATTGATGAACCTGTTGAGATTCAATCAATTAAAGTTTATGTCCCTAATGATGAAGAAGGACGTACAACGACAGTGATTGGTAATGCATTCCCTGATTCAGAAGTGAAATGTATTACTCCAGCAGATATTATTTCATCAATGTCATACTTCTTTAACTTATTAAGTGGTATTGGTTTCACAGATGATATTGACCACCTTGGTAACCGTCGTCTACGTTCAGTAGGTGAATTGTTACAAAACCAATTCCGTATTGGTTTATCAAGAATGGAGCGTGTGGTACGTGAAAGAATGTCAATTCAAGACACAGATTCTGTAACACCGCAACAATTAATCAATATTCGTCCTGTTATTGCATCTATCAAAGAGTTCTTTGGTAGTTCACAATTATCACAATTTATGGACCAAGCTAATCCATTAGCAGAGTTAACGCACAAACGTCGTTTATCTGCTCTAGGACCCGGTGGTTTAACACGTGAACGTGCTCAAATGGAAGTACGTGACGTTCACTATTCTCACTATGGTCGTATGTGTCCAATCGAAACGCCTGAGGGTCCAAATATTGGACTTATCAACTCATTGTCTAGTTATGCACGTGTAAATGAATTTGGTTTCATTGAAACGCCGTATCGTAAAGTAGACCTTGAAACAAACAGCATTACTGATCAAATCGATTACTTAACAGCTGATGAAGAGGATAGCTATGTGGTAGCACAAGCCAACTCTAAATTAGATGAAAATGGTCGTTTCCTAGATGATGAAGTCGTTTGTCGTTTCCGTGGTAATAACACAGTTATGGCTAAAGAAAAAATGGACTACATGGACGTTTCACCAAAACAAGTTGTTTCTGCTGCGACAGCATGTATTCCTTTCTTAGAAAACGATGACTCTAACCGTGCATTGATGGGTGCAAACATGCAACGTCAAGCAGTGCCATTGATGAACCCTGAATCACCATTTGTTGGTACAGGTATGGAGCACGTGGCAGCACGTGATTCTGGTGCGGCAATTGTTGCAAAACGTAAAGGCCGTGTTGAACACGTTGAATCTAATGAAATCCTTGTTCGTCAACTTATTGAAGAAGATGGCCAAGAATACGAAGGCGAATTAGATCGCTACCCATTAGCTAAGTTTAAACGTTCAAACACTGGTACATGTTATAACCAAAGACCTATCGTTGCTTCTGGCGACGTAGTGGCAAGAGGCGAAATTTTAGCTGATGGTCCTTCTATGGAACTTGGTGAAATGGCATTAGGTAGAAACGTAGTTGTTGGTTTCATGACTTGGGACGGTTATAACTATGAGGATGCTGTAATCATGAGTGAACGCCTAGTTAAAGATGACGTGTATACTTCTATCCATATTGAAGAGTATGAATCAGAAGCACGTGATACAAAACTAGGGCCTGAAGAAATCACACGTGATATTCCAAACGTTTCAGATAGTGCGCTTAAAAACTTAGATGACCGTGGTATTGTATATGTCGGTGCTGAAGTTAATGATGGAGATATCTTAGTAGGTAAAGTAACACCTAAAGGTGTGACAGAATTAACTGCAGAAGAACGTTTATTACACGCAATCTTCGGTGAAAAAGCACGTGAAGTTCGCGATACATCATTACGCGTACCTCATGGTGCAGGTGGTATTGTTCTAGATGTTAAAGTCTTTAACCGTGAAGAAGGAGACGATACGTTATCTCCAGGTGTTAACCAATTAGTTCGTGTTTATATCGTTCAAAAACGTAAGATTCACGTAGGAGATAAGATGTGTGGTCGTCATGGTAACAAAGGTGTAATTTCTAAACTTGTTCCTGAAGAAGATATGCCTTATCTACCAGACGGTACACCAATTGATATCATGTTGAACCCTCTAGGTGTACCATCACGTATGAATATCGGACAAGTATTAGAGCTCCACTTAGGTATGGCTGCTAAAAACTTAGGTATCCATGTTGCATCACCAGTATTTGATGGTGCAAGTGATGAAGACGTATGGTCAACAATCGAAGAAGCTGGTATGGCACGTGATGGTAAAACCGTCTTATACGATGGACGTACTGGTGAACCATTCGATAATAGAATTTCAGTCGGCGTAATGTACATGTTGAAACTTGCACACATGGTTGACGATAAATTACATGCGCGTTCAACTGGACCATACTCATTAGTAACGCAACAACCACTTGGTGGTAAAGCACAATTCGGTGGACAACGTTTCGGTGAGATGGAAGTATGGGCACTTGAAGCTTACGGTGCTGCATATACACTTCAAGAAATTTTAACTTATAAATCAGATGATACAGTAGGACGTGTTAAGACATACGAATCTATTGTTAAAGGTGAAAACATCACTAAACCTGGTGTTCCAGAATCATTCCGAGTATTGATGAAAGAATTACAAAGTTTAGGCCTAGACGTTAAAATCATGGATGAGCATGACAATGAAATTGACATGCAAGACAATGAAGATGATGATGTCGTTGAGCGTAAAGTGGATCTTCAACAAAAAGATGCACCGCAATCACAAAAAGAAGTTACAGACTAATTGCATTTAAGTTTATAAATGAATAGCCTTGTAGAGATGAAGTTTAGAAATGGACTAAGTCTCTACATTGGTTATTCTATTATTGATATAGAGCAATCAATCAATTTGCACAGCTAATCTAAATTGAAGGAGGTAGGCTCCTTGATTGATGTAAATAATTTCCATTATATGAAAATAGGACTTGCTTCACCCGAAAAAATCCGTTCATGGTCTTTTGGTGAGGTTAAAAAGCCAGAAACAATTAACTATCGTACTTTAAAACCAGAAAAAGATGGTCTATTCTGTGAAAGAATATTTGGACCTACAAAAGACTGGGAATGTAGTTGTGGTAAATACAAACGTGTACGTTATAAAGGTATGGTTTGTGACAGATGTGGCGTAGAAGTAACTAAATCTAAAGTGCGCCGTGAAAGAATGGGGCACATTGAACTAGCTGCACCTGTATCTCACATTTGGTACTTCAAAGGTATTCCAAGTCGTATGGGTCTATTATTAGACATGTCACCAAGAGCGTTAGAAGAAGTTATTTACTTTGCTTCATACGTTGTTGTTAATCCAGGTCCAACCGGGTTAGAGAAGAAGACATTATTATCTGAAGCTGAATTTAGAGAGTACTACGATAAATTCCCAGGCAAATTCACTGCTAAAATGGGCGCTGAAGGTATTAAAGAATTACTTGAAGAAATAGACTTAGATGCTGAACTTAAACATTTACGTGATGAGTTAGAATCAGCTACTGGTCAAAGACTTACACGTGCAATCAAACGTTTAGAAGTTGTTGAATCATTTAGACATTCTGGTAATAATCCAGCATGGATGATTTTAGACGTACTTCCTATCATTCCACCTGAAATCAGACCAATGGTTCAATTAGATGGTGGCCGTTTCGCAACAAGTGATTTAAATGACTTATATCGTCGTGTTATTAACCGTAATAACCGTTTGAAACGTTTATTAGACTTAGGTGCTCCTGGCATTATCGTTCAAAACGAAAAACGTATGTTACAAGAAGCTGTTGACGCACTTATCGATAATGGTCGTCGTGGTCGTCCAGTTACTGGACCAGGTAACCGTCCATTAAAATCACTTTCACATATGTTAAAAGGTAAACAAGGTCGTTTCCGTCAAAACTTATTAGGTAAACGTGTTGACTACTCAGGTCGTTCAGTTATCGCAGTTGGACCAAGCTTGAAGATGTATCAATGTGGTCTACCTAAAGAAATGGCATTAGAGTTATTCAAACCTTTCATTATGAAAGAGTTAGTTCAGCGTGAAATTGCAACAAACATCAAAAACGCGAAAAGTAAAATTGAGCGTATGGATGACGAAGTATGGGATGTATTGGAAGACGTAATTAAAGAACATCCAGTTCTTTTAAACCGTGCTCCTACACTTCACAGATTAGGTATCCAAGCCTTCGAACCTACATTAGTTGAAGGTCGTGCCATTCGTCTACATCCACTTGCTACAACAGCTTACAATGCTGACTTTGATGGTGACCAAATGGCTGTTCACGTACCATTATCTAAAGAGGCACAAGCTGAAGCGCGTATGTTAATGTTAGCTGCGCAAAACATCTTGAATCCTAAAGATGGTAAACCAGTTGTTACGCCATCACAAGATATGGTATTAGGTAACTATTACTTAACTCTTGAACGTAAAGAAGCTGTGAACACTGGTACGATTTATAATGATACAAATGAAGTACTCAAAGCTTATGCAAATGGCTATGTTCACTTGCATACACGTATTGGCGTACACGCATCATCATTCAATAATCCAACGTTTACTGAAGAACAAAACAAAAAAATCTTGTTAACTTCTGTTGGTAAAGTAATATTCAATGAAATCATTCCAGATTCATTCGCATATATTAACGAGCCGACACAAACAAATTTAGAAAATAAAACACCGGAAAGATATTTCATTGCACCAACAGAAATTGGTGAAGGTGGATTGAAAGCTTACTTTGATGAGCAAGAATTAGTTAAACCGTTCAATAAAAATTTCTTAGGAAATGTTATTGCCGAAGTGTTTAACCGTTTCAGCATCACTGATACGTCAATGATGTTAGACAGAATGAAAGACTTAGGATTCAAGTTCTCATCTAAAGCAGGTATTACTGTTGGTGTGTCTGATATCGTGGTATTACCAGATAAACAAGATATCCTTGATGAACATGAAAAATTAGTTGATAAAGTAACGAAACAGTTCAATCGTGGTTTAATTACTGATTTCGAACGTTACAATGCTGTAATTGAAATTTGGACTGATGCAAAAGACCAAATTCAAAATGAACTAATGGGATCACTTGAAGAAACAAACCCAATCTTTATGATGAGTGACTCTGGTGCCCGTGGTAACGCATCTAACTTTACACAGTTAGCTGGTATGCGTGGACTTATGGCCGCGCCTTCTGGTGAGATTATTGAATTACCAATCACTTCATCATTCCGTGAAGGTTTAACAGTATTAGAATACTTCATCTCTACTCACGGTGCGCGTAAAGGTCTTGCCGATACAGCACTTAAGACTGCCGATTCAGGTTATCTTACTCGTCGTCTTGTTGACGTGGCTCAAGATGTCATTGTCCGTGAAGAAGATTGTGGTACTGACCGTGGCTTACTTGTTTCTGATATCAAAGAAGGTACAGAAATGATAGAACCATTCATTGAACGTATTGAAGGTCGTTATTCTAAAGAAACAATCCGTCATCCAGAGACAGATGAAGTTATTGTTAACCCAGATCAATTAGTTACACCAGACATTGCTAAGAAAATTACAGATGCAGGTATCGAAGAAATGTATATCCGTTCAGCATTTACATGTAATACACGTCATGGTGTATGTGAAAAATGTTACGGTAAAAACCTTGCGACTGGTGAAAAAGTTGAAGTTGGTGAAGCAGTTGGTACAATTGCTGCCCAATCAATTGGTGAACCAGGTACACAGCTTACAATGCGTACATTCCACACAGGTGGTGTAGCAGGTAGCGATATCACACAAGGTCTTCCTCGTATCCAAGAGATTTTCGAAGCACGTAATCCTAAAGGACAAGCCGTGATTACTGAAATCGAAGGTGTCGTTGATGACATTAAGCTTGCTAAAGACCGTCAACAAGAAATCGTAATTAAAGGTGCTAACGAAACGAAATCTTATCTAGCTTCTGGTACTTCAAGATTGAAAGTTGAAGTTGGACAAGGTGTTGAACGTGGTGAAGTACTTACTGAAGGTTCAATTGAGCCTAAGAACTATTTATCTGTATCAGGTCTAAACGCAACAGAAAGTTATCTATTAAAAGAAGTTCAAAAAGTTTACCGTATGCAAGGTGTTGAAATCGATGATAAACACGTTGAAGTTATGGTAAGACAAATGTTACGTAAAGTACGTATCATTGAAGCAGGAGATACTAAATTATTACCTGGTTCATTAGTAGATATTCATAGCTTTACTGATGCTAACCGTGAAGCGTTCAAAGAACGTAAACGTCCTGCAACAGCTAAACCAGTATTACTAGGTATCACGAAAGCTTCACTTGAAACTGAAAGCTTCTTATCAGCAGCTTCATTCCAAGAAACAACTCGTGTGCTTACAGATGCAGCAATCAAAGGTAAACGTGATAACTTACTCGGACTTAAAGAGAACGTTATTATCGGTAAATTGATTCCAGCTGGTACAGGTATGAGACGTTATAGAGACGTTGAATACGACAAAGCAACACCAGATACTGAAATTATTGAAGAAGCTCAAACTACTGAAATATAATATTTAGTATTCAATAAACATAGAGTCCGAGATGTTATTAGATGTCTCGGGCTCTTTAATGCTATTGACTATAGAAGTGGAACTAGAAACCCACATTTGAAATTGTGGTTTCTATCCGACTTCTGATGTTTTTAAAATTTTTATTGAAAAGTACGAATAAAAGTTGACTCAGCAGTACTGAAAGTGTTATTATTATTAAGGTTGATGCAAGCAGAACTTTGGAGGATATTTTGATGTCTAATGAAAAAGTTGCACGCTTTAACAAACAACATCATGTTATTGGTCTTAAACAAACGCTCAAAGCTTTGAATAGAGATCAAGTTACATCATTGATTATCGCTGAAGACGTTGAGATTCATCTTATGACTCGCGTGTTAAGCCAAATCAATCACAAACACATGCCTGTTTCATTTTTCAAAAGCCAAAAGGCTTTAGGAGAATATGTAGGTATAAACGTTAGTGCAACAATCGTTGCATTATTAAAATGAGATTAGTAAGAACCATTCTTACTAAATTTTATTTACCCTTAAAATGAACCACCTGGATGTGTGGGATTATAAATGAAGAGAGGAGGAACATTCAATGCCAACTATTAACCAATTGGTACGTAAGCCTAGACAAAGTAAATCTAAAAAATCTGATTCACCAGCATTAAATAGAAACTTTAACAGTAAAAAGAAAAAATTTACTGACTTAAATTCTCCACAAAAACGTGGTGTTTGTACTCGTGTAGGAACAATGACACCTAAAAAACCTAACTCCGCGTTACGTAAATATGCTCGTGTTCGTTTGTCTAACAACATTGAAATCAATGCGTACATTCCTGGTATCGGACATAACTTACAAGAACACAGTGTTGTACTTGTACGTGGTGGACGTGTAAAAGACTTACCTGGTGTGCGTTACCATATTGTACGTGGTGCACTTGATACTTCAGGTGTTGATGGACGTAGACAAGGCCGTTCATTATACGGAACTAAAAAACCTAAAAAATAAGTTTAAGATTGCGTAAATTTTCGCTATAAACTAAAGAATTATATTATAATCGGAAGGGAGGATTTATATTATGCCTCGTAAAGGATCAGTACCAAAAAGAGACGTATTACCAGATCCAATTCACAACTCTAAATTAGTTACAAAATTGATCAACAAAATTATGTTAGACGGTAAACGTGGAACAGCACAAAGAATTCTTTATTCTGCATTCGACTTAGTTAAAGAACGTAGTGGTCGTGAAGCAGTTGAAGTATTTGAAGAAGCTATCGATAACATTATGCCAGTATTAGAGGTTAAAGCTCGCCGTGTTGGTGGCTCTAACTATCAAGTACCAGTAGAAGTTCGTCCAGAACGTCGTACTACATTAGGTCTTCGTTGGTTAGTTAACTATTCACGTCTTCGTGGTGAAAAAACTATGGAAGAACGTTTAGCTAACGAAATCTTAGATGCTGCTAACAACACTGGTGGCGCAGTTAAGAAACGTGAAGACACACACAAAATGGCTGAAGCTAACAAAGCATTCGCTCACTATCGCTGGTAGGATAGTAGCTGTTTCCCTGAACATGTTCCATATTGATAGATTACTATCACAGGTTCGTGTTTAGGGCATCGCCATATTTATAGTATTTATTCGCAGTTATACTGGAAGGAGAAAAATACATGGCTAGAGATTTTAGTTTAGATAGAACACGTAATATCGGTATCATGGCTCACATCGATGCTGGTAAAACAACTACGACTGAACGTATTCTTTACTATACTGGACGTATCCATAAAATTGGTGAAACACATGAAGGTGCTTCACAAATGGACTGGATGGAACAGGAGCAAGATCGTGGTATCACTATCACATCTGCAGCAACAACAGCACAGTGGGATGACCACCGTGTTAACATCATCGATACACCTGGACACGTAGACTTCACTGTAGAAGTTGAACGTTCATTACGTGTACTTGATGGCGCAGTAACAGTATTAGACGCTCAATCAGGTGTTGAACCTCAAACTGAAACAGTTTGGCGCCAGGCAACAACTTATAGCGTACCTCGTATTGTTTTCGTTAACAAAATGGACAAATTAGGAGCTAACTTCGAATACGCAGTAAGCACTATCCATGACCGTTTACAAGCAAATGCACAACCAATCCAATTACCAATTGGTGCAGAAGACGAATTTGAAGCAATCATTGACCTAGTTGAAATGAAATGTTTCAAATACAACAATGACTTAGGAACTGAAATTGAAGAAATTGAAATTCCTGAAGATCATAAAGAAAGAGCTGAAGAAGCTCGTTCAACATTAATTGAAGCAGTAGCTGAAACTAATGATGAATTAATGGAGAAATATCTTGCTGATGAAGAGATTTCTGTCTCTGAATTAAAAGATGCTATCCGTGAAGCTACAAACAACATTGAATTCTATCCAGTTCTTGTTGGTACAGCTTTCAAAAACAAAGGTGTTCAATTAATGCTTAACGCAGTAATTGATTACTTACCATCACCGTTAGACGTAAAACCAATCGTTGGTCACCGTGCTGACAACCCAGAAGAAGAAGTTATCGCAAGAGCTGATGACAATGCTGAGTTCGCTGCTTTAGCGTTCAAAGTAATGACTGACCCTTATGTTGGTAAATTAACATTCTTCCGTGTTTACTCAGGTACGTTAACATCAGGTTCTTACGTTAAAAACTCTACGAAGAACAAACGTGAACGTGTAGGTCGTTTACTACAAATGCACGCTAACTCTCGTCAAGAGTTAAACACAGTATATTCAGGAGATATCGCAGCTGCAGTAGGTCTTAAAGATACTGGTACTGGTGATACTTTATGTGGTGAGAAGAATGACATCATCTTGGAATCTATGGATTTCCCAGAACCTGTTATTCACTTATCAGTTGAACCTAAATCTAAAGCAGACCAAGACAAAATGACTACAGCTTTAGTTAAGTTACAAGAAGAAGATCCAACATTCCATGCACACACTGACGATGAAACTGGACAAGTTATTATCGGTGGTATGGGTGAACTTCACTTAGATATCTTAGTAGACCGTATGAAGAAAGAATTTAACGTTGAATGTAATGTTGGTGCGCCAATGGTTTCATACCGTGAAACATTTAAAGCATCAGCTGAAGTTCAAGGTAAATTTGCTCGTCAATCAGGTGGTCGTGGTCAATATGGTGACGTTAAAATTGAATTCTCACCTAACGAAACAGGTGGCGGTTTCGAATTCGAAAACGCTATCGTTGGTGGTGTAGTTCCTCGTGAATACATTCCATCAGTTGAAGCAGGTCTTAAAGATTCAATGGAAAACGGTGTATTAGCTGGTTATCCTTTAATTGATGTTAAAGCTAGATTATTTGATGGTTCATACCATGATGTCGATTCATCAGAAATGGCCTTCAAAATTGCTGCATCATTAGCGCTTAAAGAAGCAGCTAAAAAATGTGATCCAGTTATCTTAGAACCAATGATGAAAGTTACAATCGAAATGCCTGAAGAGTACATGGGTGACATCATGGGTGACGTAACATCTCGTCGTGGACGTGTTGATGGTATGGAACCTCGTGGTAACGCACAAGTTGTAAATGCTTTTGTACCACTTTCAGAAATGTTCGGTTATGCAACTTCATTACGTTCTAACACTCAAGGTCGCGGTACTTATACAATGTACTTTGATCACTATGCTGAAGTTCCAAAATCAATTGCTGAAGAAATTGTTAAGAAAAACACTGGCAATAAAGCCGAATAATTAAACTTGTATTGTACGACGACTGTCTGTACAATACACATAAAGCTTAATTATATAGCTTGTTGTTTTATCAATTGATTTTTTGGGAAAAATGCATTATAAAGGTACTGTATGGACCTTTATTTCCAAATTATAATCCATCTTCTCATGATGGTGAGAAACTGTCATGAGAGATAAATTAAAAATAATTTTCTAACGAATAGGAGAGATTTTATAATGGCTAAAGAAAAATTTGACCGCTCAAAAGAACATGCCAATATTGGTACTATTGGTCACGTTGACCATGGTAAAACTACTTTAACAGCTGCTATTGCAACTGTATTAGCAAAAAATGGTGACTCTGTAGCACAATCATATGACATGATTGACAACGCTCCAGAAGAAAAAGAACGTGGTATTACTATCAATACTTCTCACATTGAGTACACTACTGAAAAACGTCACTATGCGCACGTTGACTGCCCAGGTCACGCTGACTATGTTAAAAACATGATCACTGGTGCTGCACAAATGGACGGAGCTATCTTAGTAGTATCTGCTGCTGATGGCCCAATGCCACAAACTCGTGAGCACATTCTTTTATCACGTAATGTTGGTGTTCCAGCATTAGTTGTATTCTTAAACAAAGTTGACATGGTTGACGATGAAGAATTATTAGAATTAGTAGAAATGGAAGTTCGTGACTTATTAAGCGAATATGACTTCCCAGGTGACGATGTACCTGTAATCTCTGGTTCAGCATTAAAAGCTCTTGAAGGCGACGCTGACTATGAGCAAAAAATCTTAGACTTAATGCAAGCAGTTGATGATTTCATCCCAACTCCAGAACGTGATTCTGACAAACCATTCATGATGCCAGTTGAGGACGTATTCTCAATCACTGGTCGTGGTACTGTTGCTACAGGCCGTGTTGAACGTGGTCAAATCAAAGTTGGTGCAGAAGTTGAAATTATTGGTATGCAAGAAGAGTCAAGCAAAACAACAGTTACTGGTGTAGAAATGTTCCGTAAATTATTAGACTACGCTGAAGCTGGTGACAATATTGGTGCTTTATTACGTGGCGTTTCACGTGATGACATCCAACGTGGTCAAGTTTTAGCTGCTCCTGGTACTATTACACCACACACTAAATTCAAAGCGGACGTTTACGTTTTATCAAAAGATGAAGGTGGTCGTCATACACCATTCTTCACTAACTACCGTCCACAATTCTATTTCCGTACTACTGACGTAACAGGTGTTGTTACTTTACCAGAAGGTACTGAAATGGTTATGCCTGGCGATAACGTTGAAATGGATGTTGAATTAATTTCTCCAATCGCTATTGAAGACGGTACTCGTTTCTCTATCCGTGAAGGTGGACGTACTGTTGGATCAGGCGTTGTTACAGTAATCAACGAATAATATAGATTTCTATCTTTGATAGAATTTTTAAAGCCTCCTTCGGGAGGCTTTTTTTGGCTCTTTGTCAAAGAGGACTGATACAATTTATGGAAAAGCACAAGGTCGCAATTTGAACCTTGTGCTTCTTTTATTATATAAAGGTATACATTTGGGCTATGCAAATGCATAAGACTTACTAATCCAGTTTCATTGAATAGTAAAGTCTATAAAGTCATAAAATGACTAAGGTAATAGAGGAAAAGCACAAGGCCGCAATTTGAACCTTGTGCTTCGTTTATTATAAATAAAGGTATGCATTTGCCTACGCAAATGCATAAGACTTACTAATCCAGTTTCACTGAATAGTAAAGTCTATAAAGTCATAAAATGACTAAGGTAATAAAGGTTCGCCTGAGCAAAAGCTCATGCATAAAAGCACCTAAGTCATAAAATG